>JAAVUU010000009.1 GCA_018449595.1 Rhizobiales bacterium dw_265 | reverse complement strand
TCCCCGGATCGCCTATCCCAAACCCGACGGAACCCTGACCTTCGACCGGCTTTCCAGCGTCTTCCTGTCCAGCACCAATCACGAGGAAGACCAGCCGGTGCATCTGGTGCTGGGCAAGGCGGGGATTCCCATTGCGGTGAACCTGCCCGAATATGCGGAGCCGGCGCAGCGTTACTGTCCGGCGGGCGTCTATGAAGTGGTGGAGGAGAGTTCAGGCCCGCGCTTCCAGATCAATGCTCAGAACTGCGTGCATTGCAAAACCTGCGACATCAAAGACCCCGCGCAGAACATAACCTGGGTCACACCCGAAGGCGGCGGCGGACCCAATTATACCAATATGTAGCCCGTCAGGCCGGGAGGGACAGGCTGCGCAGCCGCAGCGCGTTGGCGATGACGGACACCGAACTGAGGGACATGGCCAGGGCAGCGACCATCGGGTCCAGCAGCACCCCGAAGACGGGATAGAGCGCGCCTGCGGCAATCGGAATGCCGAGGATATTGTAGACGAAGGCGAAGGCCAGGTTCTGCCGGATATTGCGCATGGTGGCGCGGCTGAGCGCCCTGGCGCGCACGATGCCGGTCAGGTCGCCCTTCACCAGGGTAATGCCGGCGCTCTGGATGGCGACTTCGGTTCCGGTGCCCATGGCGATCCCGATATCGGCCTGCGCCAAGGCGGGGGCATCGTTGACGCCATCGCCCGCCATGGCGACAATGCGCCCCTCCGCCCTCAGTTTCTTGACGATGCGGTTCTTGTCTTCGGGCAGCACATCGGCTTCCACATCCTGGATCGCCAGCGTCTTCGCGATCGCCAGCGCCGTCGCCTTGTTGTCGCCCGTGAGCATGACGATGCGGATACCGTCCTTGCGAAGCGCGTCGAGGGCGGCGCGGGTCGAGGATTTCACGGCATCGGCGATGGCGATCACGCCCGCCAGCTTGCCGTCCACGGCCATGAACAACACGGTCGCGCCGTCGCCGCGCAGCCGGTCGGCCTGGCTTTCGGCCTCGCCGGTCGGGGCCGAAAGCTCCGCCATCAGCTTGGCGCTGCCCAGGGCCACGGATCGGCCGCCGACCTTGCCGGTAATGCCCTTGCCCGTCAGGGAGGCGAATTCCTCCGGCTCCTGCACTGCTGCGTTCGCCGCTTTCGCCGCCGCCAGGATCGCCGCCGCCAGCGGATGTTCGCTGGAGCGTTCGAGACTGGCGGCCAGCGCCAGGATTTCAGCCTCCTGGAAGCCATTCACCGCGACGATGCCGGTGACCCTGGGCCGGCCCTCGGTCAGGGTGCCGGTCTTGTCCACCACCAGGGTATTGACCTTCTCCATGCGCTCCAGCGCGTCCGCCGACTTGATCAGCACGCCCATGCCGGCGCCCTTGCCCACGCCGACGCCGATGGACATCGGCGTGGCAAGGCCCAGGGCGCAGGGACAGGCGATGATCACCACCGAAACGGCGGCGATCAGGGCATAGGACAGCGCCGGCGGCGGCCCCCAGATGGACCAGGCGGCAAAGGCCAGGACGGCAACCGCCAGCACGGCGGGAACGAAATATCCGGCAATGGTATCGGCCAGCCTTTGGATGGGCGCCCGGCTGCGCTGCGCTTCGCTGACCATGGCGACGATGCGCGACAGCATGGTGCCCGCGCCCACCTTGTCGGCGCGCATGACAAGTGACCCGGTGCCATTCAGGGTGCCGCCGATCAGCTTGCTGCCGGCCTCTTTCGTATTGGGCAGGGACTCGCCGGTGACCATGGCTTCGTCCACGGCGCTTTTGCCCTCCAGCACTTCGCCGTCTACCGGAATGCTGTCGCCGGGACGGATACGCAGCCGGTCGCCCACCTGCACCAGTTCCAGCGCGATGTCTTCATCCGTGCCGTCCTGCTTTATCCGCCGCGCCGTCTTGGGCGCCAGGTTGAGCAGGGCGCGGATGGCGCCGCCGGTCTGGGCGCGGGCGCGAAGCTCCAGCACCTGGCCCAGCAGGACCAGCACGGTGATGACGGCGGCGGATTCGAAATAGACCGGCACCGTGCCCATGTCCTGCAAATCCGCAGGGAACAGGCCGGGTGCCAGCGTCGCCACCAGGCTGTAGAGGTAAGCCGTTCCCGTCCCCAGCGCGATCAGACTGAACATGTTCAGGCTGCGGTTCACCACCGAGGCCCAGCCGCGCTGGAAGAAGGGCCAGCCCGCCCACAAGACGACGGGCGTGGAAAGGACGAACTGAATCCAGCCCGATGTCCTGGGCGATACCAGATGATGCAGGCCCAATGCCGGAATGTGACCGCCCATCTCCAGGACAAGCACGGGGACCGCCAGTGCCAAACCCACCCAGAAGCGGCGGGTCATGTCCTGCAGTTCGGCGTCCGGGGCGTCCTGTGCCGTCACGACCAGCGGCTCCAGCGTCATGCCGCAGATCGGACACTGGCCCGGGCCGTTCTGGCGTATCTGGGGATGCATCGGACAGGTATAGATCACGTCCGTCACCGCCGCCTCGCGCTTCTTGCCGTCATCAGAAATGCTCGCCACGAAAAGGGCCATGCCGCGTCGCCGCGCGCACAAGATAGGCGGTCGACCAGCCTATCAGCAGGAAACCGGCAACGCCTTCCAGCACCGTCAGCAAACGCCATGCCGAATTTACAGGAACCTGGTTGTTGCCGATAGTCGAAAACATCGCGGTCGAAAGATAAAGGGAGCCGGTGAAATCCGCCGCGACGCCCAGCGCCGCATAGGCGACCGCCCAGCTCCAGACTTCAATCGTCAGGACACAAAAAATGCCGAGCACCGTGCCGGTCATCACCAGGGTACGGCCGACATCGTGGTTGTTAAAGCCCAGCCGGCGCGCAACCGGCGGTGTCGCGGCGGCAATCAGAACGAGTCCGGCGGTGTGAATGAGCACGGAAAGCGCGACCAGACTTGAACCCACGGCAAGGTTTTGCAGCATGGCGAAGCATAAACCGTCATGCCCAGCGTCCACCTTGCGCCCGATCAAGCAGGGGAATAGCCTGAATTTCCCGGCCGATTTCATCAGCCTGCCTTGATCCGCCGCAAGGCGGACCCGCCGCACCGGCATCAGCATGAGCGTGGGAGCAGGTCATGAAACACGCCCTTATCATCGCCCACCCGAGGGACCAGAGCTTCACGGCTTCCGTCGCCGGTGCCTATGCGCAGGCCTGCGCCGCGCTGGGGCACACGACCGTGACCCGCGATCTCTATCGCATCGGCTTCGATCCCTGCCTCAAATCCGGCGAATTGCCTTTTGCGGAAAGCTTCGCGCCAGCCGCCGATGTCGCGGCCGAACGCAGCCTGCTGGCGGATTGCGATGTCTTTGCTTTCTTCTATCCCTTCTGGCTGAATTCGCCGCCGGCCATGCTGAAAGGCTATCTGGAGCGGGTGTTCGGCTTCGGCTTTGCCTATGGCGCCGAGGGCCGCAGCTACAATCCCCTGCTGACGGGCCGCAAGTTGATCAGTTTCAGTTCCAGCGGCGCGCCCAACGCCTGGGTCGAGCAGACCGGCGCGCTCGGCGCGGTGCATACCCTGTTCGACACTTATTTCGCCACGCTTTGCGGCCTGACCCTGCTGGACCATGTCCATGCCGGCAACGTCATCCCCGGCGCCAGCGCGCCCTTCGTGGAAGCCCGGCTGAAAGACGTGCAAGATACCGTCACCCGACATTTCGGCAGGATCGCATGAGCCAGATCAGAACTCTCATCCAGGTTCCGGCCGAATTGTGGGCTTCCATGATGATGCCGGAAGGCATCCTGGAGAAATGGATCATAGCCGATGGCGGCCAGGTCGGGGTCGGCGATCCGGTGGCGGTGGTGCGGATTGAATCGGCGCTCCATACCCTTGTCGCGCCTTGCGCGGGTTGCCTGCATATCGAATGCCGGATCGACAATGTGATCGAGCCCGGCGACGTGATCGGTCATATCATCTAGGCGGCACCAGCACGGCGGCACCCTCGAAACGCCCGGCCCGCAAGTCGTCGAGGGCGCGGTTGGCGTCGGCCAGTTTATAGATATTGATGTGCGTCTTGACGCCAATGCGTTGCGCCAAGGCAAGAAAATCCGCGCCATCCTTGCGCGTCAGGTTGGCCACCGAGACGAGTTGGCGCTCCTCCCACAGCAGATCATAATCGAAAGACGGAATCGGGCTCATATGGATGCCGGCGCAGACAACGCGCGCGCCCTTGCGCACTGCCGCCAGGGCCAGCGGCACCAGCCTGCCATCCGGGGCATAAAGGATGGCGGCATCCAGCAATTGCGGCGGCTTTTCATCCGAACCCCCGGCCCATTCCACGCCCAGGCCGCGCGCAAAGGCCTGGGTTGCGGCATCGCCGGACTTGGTGAAGGCAAAGACGCGACGGCCCTGCGACAGCGCGACCTGGGTGATGATATGGGCCGCGGCGCCGAAGCCATACAGCCCCAGCGTCTTTCCTTCCCCGGCCATCACCAGCGAACGCCAGCCGATCAGCCCCGCGCACAACAGCGGCGCCAGGGCGGCATCGTCCCCCTCCTCGCCCAGGGCGAAGGCATAGCGTGCATCGACGATGGCGGCGGTGGCGAAACCGCCGTCGCGGGTATAGCCGGTGAACAGCGGCCGATCGCACAGGTTTTCACGTCCAGCCACGCAATAAGGACAGATGCCACAGGTGTATCCCAGCCAGGGAATGCCGACGCGCTGCCCCAGTTGCAGATGCGTCACGCCCTCGCCCAGCGCATCGATGCGTCCGACAATCTCATGGCCGGGGATCAGGGGCAGAGCCGGCTGGGACAATTCGCCATCCACCACATGCAAATCGGTGCGGCAAACCCCGCAGGCGGTGACGCGAATGCGGATTTCACCGGTTCCCGGATGCCGGTCGGGCAATTCGCGCCATTCCAGCGGCGCGCCGGGGCGCCGCAATACCATCGCCTGCATGGGCACAGTCTACAGCCTAATGCGAAATCAGGACGCAGAAATCGGGGGACAGCAGAAGATCCTGGGTCACGCCGCCGAAAATCCACTCGCCGAGACGGTTGTGGCCATAGGCCCCCGCCACCAGCAGGTCGCATTTGCGGTTGAGCAGTTCGGCATGCAGGCACCCGACCTCGTTGCCCTTGGCGGAGACCACCAGCGGCGCGGCGGATATCTTGTGCTGCTGCAACCACATGGCCACATCCTGGACCCGCGCCAGGGCATAGGGGCAGTCCTGCTGCGAGGTGATTTCCAGCACGCCGACTTCCCCGGCGACTTCCAGCAGCGGCAGGGCGTCCATCACGGCGCGGCGCGATTCACGGGATTCCTTCCAGGCCACGAAGGCATGCCGCATCGGCAGGGTGGAGATACCCCGCGGCACCAGCAGGATGGGCCGGCCGGCCTGCATCACCAGGTCGCCCATATGGACGCGCCGGTTGTCGTCGAGCAGGGAGCCGCCGATCTCCTTGCCTGTGACGATCAGGTCGGCGCCGCACGCCTGCTCGGCGATATAGTCGGCCAGGGGCGCGAATGTGATGGCCGAACGCCACGCGATATCCTGCGTGCTACCCTGCAAGGCGCCCCGGAACTGCGCCTCGCAGGCCGCCAGATCCCGGTTGAGATCTTCGCGGTCGCGATTGATTACCTCGCCCGAGGTCCAGCCTTCGTCATAAAGTATCCGGATCGGCTGGGCCGCCGCGATGCCGATCACCCGGGCCTGGAAGCGCGCCGCCAGTTCGCCGGCGATCTTGAGCACGCCGTCATTGTCGCCGTTCAATTCCAGATGCACCAGCAATGTCTTGTAACTCACGACATCCTCCCTGAACCCGCAAAGGGGCAAGATCATCGCATCGATTGTCGATCATTCCCGGCGGCGGCGACTTGACCTCGCGCAAATCCGCGATACGGATCAGACCATCGCCCGCTGGATGTCATTGGCCAGGACATCGCCGGTCAAAGGCTTCTCCAGCAGGCTGAACACCTTCGCCGCTCTGGCCTGGCGGCGAAGCCCCTGGGTCAGGGGTGCGGTGATCATGATGACCGGAACGGAAATCTCCCGCGCCGCCAGCGCCGCGATCACCGCGAAACCGTCCATCTCCGGCATCCTGACATCCAGCACCAGGCAATCGGCGTCGGCGAGATTGCCGTCATCCAGGAGATGCGAACCGCTGGCATAGGTCTGAACCTTCAGATCCTGCAATTCGAGGGCGAATTTCAGGGAATCCAGGACAGCCTGGTCATCGTCCACGACGAGTACGCGTTTTTTCTTGTTTGCCAAAATGATGAGCCTCTTGAATCGGCACAAACCAAGGACGAGCAGTCAAGTTGCCACGGGAAACCGGCCGCCGCTTTGATCCGGCGCAACCGCCTACTGCACCTGGAGCGTCAACCGGACCAGTTCCGACAGGCTGCCGGCGCCCATCTTGGTCATCAGGTTGGCGCGGTGAACCTCCACCGTGCGGGGACTGAGCCCCAGGTCATAGGCAATGGTCTTGTTGGGATGACCGGCCAGAAGACCTTCCAGAACTTCCTTTTCCCGCGGCGTAAGCGCCGCCAGCCGGTCGCGCACCTTGCCGGCATCGGCGGCCGGGGCGTTTTTGCGGCCGGCGAACGCGGCCTGGATCGCGGCCAGCAGGACATCGTCGGAGAAAGGCTTTTCGATGAAGTCCGCCGCGCCCGCCTTCATGGCCTCGACCGCCAGGGCCACATCGGCATGTCCCGTCATGACGATGACCGGCACCGTCACGCCTTTTGCCTTCAGGGTTTTCAGCAACTGCAGACCATCCATGCCCGGCATGCGGACATCGCTGACAATGCAGCCGTCGCCGGCGCCGTCATAGCCCTCCAGGAAAAGAGACGCCGAGCCATAGACCCTGGCCGCGAAGCCGGCGGTGCTTAGAAGAAAGGCGAGCGCGCGGCGGACGTCCTCGTCATCGTCGATCAGATGCACGACGGCGCTAGACATGGCTCAGTTCCCCTGGGGCGATGCTTTTGAGGGTGAGGCGGAAGACCGTGCCGCCGCCGGGATTGGCCTGGGCCCAGAGCTTGCCGCCATGGGCCTCGACAATCGTGCGCGAGATGGAAAGACCCACGCCCATGCCATGGCGCTTGGTGGTGACAAAGGGCTGGAAGAGCCTGGCGGCGACCTCCGGCGTCAGGCCCGGCCCGGTGTCGGCCACCGCGACCTCGACCGTGTCGCCATCCACCAGCCGGGTGGAAACCCGCAATTCCCGGTGCGCGACCTCCTGCATCGCTTCGATGGCGTTGCGGATCAGGTTGAGGAGAACCTGTTGAATCTGAACCTTGTCCACCAGGACCTGATCCGCGATTTCGTCAAAGGCGAAGGAAACATGCACCCCGGTTTCGCCCACGCCGACCAGGGCCAGGGCGCTGGCTTCCTCGATCAGCTTGCGCAGGTCCTCCACCTGGTGGTCGCTCTCGCCCCGCGCCACGAATTCGCGCAGCCGCTTGATGATCTGGCCGGCCCGCAACGCCTGCTCGGCCGCGCTGTCGATCGCATCGCGCGCCGTGCGGATATCCTCCGGCTTGCCGCCGTCCAGCAGCCGCCGCGCGCCGTTGAGGTAGCTGGTCGCCGCGGTCAGCGGCTGGTTGAGTTCATGGGCCAGGGTCGAGGCCATTTCGCCCAGGGCGGTGAAGCGGGACATGAAGATCAGCTCGGCCTGCAAATCCTGCAGCCGCTGCTGGGTCTGCTGCCGCTCGGTCAGATCGCGGACAAAGCCGGTGAAAAAACGCCGGTCGCCGGAACGCATCTCGCCGACCGCGAGTTCCATGGGAAAGGTCGAGCCGTCCTTGCGCCGCCCCACCACCAGACGCCCGATGCCGATGATATGGCGCTCGCCCGTGGCCATGTAGCGCGCCAGGAAGCCGTCATGCTGGGCGCTGTAGGGCGCCGGCATCAGCATGCTGACATTCTTGCCCACCACCTCGTGCGCCCGGAACCCGAACAGCTTTTCCGCCGTGGCGCTGAAGGATTGCATGATGCCGCGAATGTCGATCACCACCATGGCGTCGGGCACGGTATCGAGCACCGACTGCAGATGGGCCTCGCGTTCCTGCAGCGCCATCTGCGCGCTTTTTGCCGCCGTGATGTTGCGCGCCACCTTGGACGCGCCGATCAGCACGCCCTCGCCGTCGTAAACGGGAGAAATCGTGACGGACACGTCGATAATCGTCCCGTTCTTGCACCGCCTGCGGGTTTCGAAATGATCTACCTTCTGGCCGTCGCGCAGCCGCGCCAGAATCTCCTCCTCCTCCATTTCCTGCCCGGGCGGCAGGAGCAGCGCGATGGGACGCCCGATCATCTCTTCGGCGATATAGCCGAAGATCGACTGGGCGGCGCGATTCCAGTCCGTCACCAGGCCGTCCATCGATTTTCCGATGATGGCGTCGTCGGATGAGGCAACGATGGCGGCAAGGCGGGAATTGGTAAGCTGTTCCATGCGGCGGCGGCCCACATCCAGCAGGATGCCGTCCGCGCCCCCCGTTGCCGGCATCGCCCGGCCGCGCATGCGCAGCCACTGCGCCCCGGCGGCGGTGCGGAAATCCAGGTCGTGCAAATCCTTGGCGTAGAGGTGCGTCTCCAGCGACCGCTCCAGGGCGCCGCGGTCGCCGGGGTGGATCAAGGCGAGAAATTCTGCCTGCGAAAGCTCGGGCCGCGGCGCGGCAAGCAACGCCATCGCCTGGGGCGACAGATAAATCCGGCGCTCCGCCAGCCGCCAGTGCCAGGTGCCGGCGCCGGCGGCTTCCAGGACGGCAGCCGGCGACACGGGAATTTCAGGTATGACCGTCATTGCCGCAAACTTCTATCACGCCGCGACAGAACCGCCAGAGCGATTGAAGAACGCTTGATCGGTGTCAAGGCGCCGGCCGGCCGGGCCGCCATCCTGACCGCGAAATTGCAGGCAGTGTCCCCATGAAAGCCCTTGTCTATCGCGGTCCCGGCTTCAAGGCGCTCGAACAGCGCCCAAAACCGGAAATCCAGGCTCCCGGCGATGCCATCGTCAAGATAACAAAGACAACCATCTGCGGCACCGACCTGCATATCCTCAAGGGCGATGTCCCGACCTGCACCCCCGGACGCATCCTGGGACATGAAGGGGTCGGGGTGGTGGACAGCGTCGGCCCCGGCTGCACCGGCTTCGTGCCGGGCCAGCGGGTGCTGATCTCCTGCATTTCGGCCTGCGGCAAATGCGATTATTGCCGGCGCGGCATGTATTCCCATTGCAGCAACGGCGGCTGGATCCTGGGCAACACCATCGACGGCACCCAGGCGGAATATGTGCGTATTCCCCACGCCGATACCAGCCTGCATCACCTGCCGCAGGGCGTGGACGAAGAGGCGCTGGCGATGCTGAGCGACATCATGCCCACCGGCTATGAGTGCGGCGTGCTGAACGGCAAGCTGGAGACGCCGGGCCTGAATGTGGCGATTGTCGGCGCCGGCCCCATCGGCCTGGCGACGCTGCTGACGGCGCAGTTTTTCTCGCCGGCCAAGCTGATCGTGATCGACCTGGACGACAACCGGCTGGAGGTGGCCAGGCGCTTCGGCGCCACCCATGTCATCAACAGCGGCAAGGAAGATGCAACCGCGCGCGTCATGGAACTGACGGATTTCATCGGCGCCGACACGGTGGTGGAAGCCGTCGGCCTGCCGGAGACGTTTGAACTCTGCCAGACCCTGGTGGCGCCGGGCGGCACCATCGCCAATGTCGGCGTGCATGGCTGCAAGGCCGACCTGCACCTGGAAAATCTGTGGTCCCGGAATATCTCCATCACCACCCGGCTGGTGGACACCGTCTCGACCCCCATGCTGCTGAAGGCGGTCATCGCCGGAACTCTCGCGCCGGCGGCGCTCGTGACGCACCGTTTCCCGCTGGACCGGATACTGGACGCCTATGACACATTCGGCCAGGCGGCCAGGACCGGCGCCCTGAAGGTCATCATCAGCCCCTGATTACGTACATATACTTAGGAGCAAACCGAATATCTGCCCTGGGCCGGCCCCGCTACAAAGACTGGGTAAACCGCACAGGGGACAGCAATGCCGGCACAGATGGAAATCGCAACCTCCGCAACAGCCCTCAAGGCCAGGACCGCCTGGATGGCGGATTTGGACCGCGAGCCGCTGCAGATGACCGGCACTGTCGTCCATGTGGGCGAAGGCCGCGAAATCTTCGCGGAAGGCGACGACACCCACCTGTTCTACAAAGTGATCTCGGGCGTGGTGCGGGTCTGCCGCTTCCTGAGCGACGGCCGGCGCCAGATCGAAGCCTTTCACGTCGAGGGCGAGGTGTTCGGCTTCGAACTGGGTGAAGAACGCACGCTGTCGGCGGAAGCGGTCAGCGACTGCAGCCTGGTTTCCTATCGCCGCGGCCATATCGAGACGCTGGCAAAGAAGGATCAGGCCGTCGCGCATCAGCTTTTCCAGTATGCCATGAAGAACCTGGCGCAGGCGCAAGGCCATTGCCTGGTGCTGGGCCGCCGCGGCGCCGCCGAGAAAGTTGCGTCCTTCCTGCTGGGCTGGGCTCAGCATTCCATGGAAAAGGGCGTGGTTCATCTCGCCATGACCCGCCAGGACATCGCCGATTACCTGGGCCTGACGATTGAATCCGTTTCCCGCAGCCTGTCCCAGTTCGAGCGGGATGGCGTGATCGCCCTTCCCAATGCCCGGCAGGTGCGGATGCTGAACACCGACGCCCTTGAAGATTTGGTGGCCTGATCCCCCCTCCCGGGCCGCCGATTGCGTCCCCGGCCTTGCGGCTGGGGACGCCCTTTTCCCCAACCGCATGCGAATTTTTCCTTGTCAGGAGATCATCATGTCAACAACCGAAGTCACCTTTCTCGCTCTGATCATCTGTTCGCTGGGACTTTTCGCCGGCACCCTTGGCTGGGCGTCGTGGATGGAATCTCGCGCAACAAAGCGGAGCCGGAAATGAACGTCCAGCATCATGCGTTTCATGACCGCAAGCCGCGCCGCCGCAGCTGGCTGAGAGAAGAAGAAATCCTGGGCGTGTCCGCCGCCCTGCTGGCCTTCGCCGTCGTCTATGCCTATACCGGCGACGCCGATCTGTATTATGCCATGGCCGGCGCGGTGGGCATGGGCGCCGTCACTTACGCCGGCACCTATCTGCAGGCCCGCCGAAAAAGCCGCTAAGACAATGAATGTCCTTCAGGCCATTCACAGCCGCCGGGCCGTCCGCGATTTCACATCGGAGCCGGTATCCGAAGGGATGCTTTACCAGCTCGTCTCCGCGGCCGGCTGGGCGCCCAGCGCCATGAACGAGCAGCCCTGGCACTTCACGATCGTCACCGACGCCGCGGTGCTGGACGAGATTTCCGGCCGCGCCAAGGCATGGCTGTTGCAGAGCGTCTCGCTGCGTCCCCGCGCCGGCCATTTCCGCGACATTTTCGCGGACCCGAGCTTTCACCTTTTCTATCATGCCCCCGCGCTGGTGATCGTTTCGGCCCCGGCGACAACGCAATGGGTCAAGGAAGATTGCGCCCTTGCGGCGCAGAATTTGATGCTGATCGCCACCGACCTGAAACTGGGCAGTTGCTGGATCGGCTTCGCACAGGACTGGCTGAACACGCCGGAAGCCCGCGGCCTTCTGAATCTTTCGGAAAGCAACCTGGCCGTGGCGCCGATCATCGTCGGCCATCCCAAAACCCTGCCGCCCACCGTCGGCCGCAAGCCTCCCCAGGTGACCTGGCTTGGCCATCAGTTGGATCGTCCGGGCCTGTCGGACCCTGACGCTTGACCGGGAGTGCCTGCCATGTCTCTTTTACATTATCGCCTGTCGAAATTCGCCCGCGCCTGGGTCGTATCCTGCGAGGGTGTTCCGATTGAACGCTTCGACAGCCGCGCCGCCGCGGTGCAGGCGACGAACCGCCTTGTGGAAACGGCCCGGTCGCGCGGCGACCAGACCGTCATCCATTTCGACAAGCCCGTCGCCGGCACCCAGGCGTGACGAAGGCGGCGCCCGACGCGCCGCCGCCGTTCAAGCCATGTATTTTCCACCATTGATGGACAGCGTCGCGCCGGTGATGAAGGCGGCGTGATCCTCGACCAGGAACAGCACCCCGCGCGCGATTTCCTCGGGCTCCGCCAGCCGTCCGACCGGAACCGCCGCCGTGATGCCTTCCAGAACCTTGGCCGGCACGGCGCGCACCATGCCGGTATCGGTATAGCCGGGCGCGATGGCATTGACCGTGATGCCGCGCGACGCGCTTTCCTGCGCCAGCGATTTGGTGAAGCCGATGACGCCGGCCTTGGCCGCAGCATAGTTGGTCTGGCCGAACTGACCGGAAAGCGCATTGATGGAACTGACGTTCACGATTCGCCCGAAACGCCGGTCGCGCATGCCATTGATCACGGCCCGGCACATATTGAAGCAGCCGGTCAGGTCGACATCGATGACACTGTGCCACTGCGCATAGCTCATCTTGTGCAGGGTGCAGTCCTGGGTAATGCCGGCATTGTTGACCAGGATATCGACGGCGCCGAAATCCTTTTCCACCGCCGCCACCGCCTTCTGGGTGGCGTCGAAATTCGATACGTCCCAGCCCCGCACGGGAATGCCGGTTTCGCCATGGAACGCATCGGCATCGGCGTCGTTGCCGAAGAAGTTGGCGACGACATTGTAGCCCGATGCCTTGAGCAGCTTGGCCGTCGCGGCCCCGATGCCCGAGACGCCGCCGGTAATAAGCGCAGTCCGTGTCATTTTATCCTCGCATGATGATTGCATTCAAACCCGCGGCCCGGATCAGTCGGGTCTGGCGGCCTTGCCGGCGGACTTGATGTTCTCGGAATAGAGTTCGAACAGCTCCCATCCGCATTTGCGCATCTGGTCGGATACGCCGCGCATCTGGGCCAGTATCTTCTCGGTGCCGTCATGCCAGTGTGCATAGGTGTCGGCGATGGTGCTGGCGGGCTCGCTGCCGGGCCTGGAGAAGGAGATCAGCTTGGCGCTTTCCTCGGCTTCGAGCCGCAGAAGTTCGACTTCGCTGGCCCAGATCGCCTTCGCAGCCTCGGTCACGATCTCGTTGGCGCGTGTCAACATCTTGGTGTTCAGTTGCGGCACTTCGGCCAGGCCATTGAAGAATTTCAGGGCGTCGGCGGCCTTGCTCTCGATTGCGGGCGTCGCGGACTTCTCAACTTTGGGTGCAGCAGCCATGGCGTTTCCTTTCAAGATCCATCATCGGATGGAACGATTGTCGCGCCGAAGCGGTTATCCGCCATTGATCCGGATCAACAGCCAGGACTGTATTTAAAGAGACGCGGTTGATCGGACGCAAGGCAGACGCATCGAAAACTGCTAGGGTTACATGCCGCCATGATTGACGGCATCGATGTCACACGAGGGTCATCATGACGGCTGAACATATTGTAACCCAGGCAGCGGAGAACAACCCGGCGCCGCCCGGCTGCTCCCCGGAGATGCTGGACCGTTATCTCCATGCGGCCGAGGCGCGTTATACTGGCTCGCTCTCGCCGGCATCGCTGCTGATGGCCTATATGGACTGGGCGCTTCACCTGGCCAACGCGCCGGCGCACCGCCTCGATCTCGCGAAAATGGCCGTCCAGCAATGGAGCCGCCTGGCCGATCCCAGGCAGTGGATCGCGCCGGGGCCGCAGGACCGCCGCTTCCGCGACGATGCGTGGTCGCAGCCGCCCTTCAACCTGATCTCCCAGGCCTTTCTGCTGGGCGAGGACTGGTGGCGGGCCGCCACCGTCTGCGAACCGGGCGTCTCCAAGTCGCATGCCGATGTCGTGGCCTTCGGGGCGCGGCAGATGCTGGACATATTCTCGCCCTCCAACTTCCCCTGGACCAACCCGGAAGTGCTGCGCGCCGCCCAGGCGCAGAAGGGACAGAATTTCGCCGACGGCTTGCGCAATTTCATGGAAGACATGCAAAGCATGGCGCATGGCGAGGTGTTGGACAAAAGCACGCAATACAAGGTCGGCGAAAACCTGGCGGTGACCCCCGGCAAGGTGGTGCTGCGCAACGAATTGATGGAACTGATCCAGTACACGCCGACAACGGAGAAAGTGCGGCCCGAGCCCATCCTGGTCGTGCCCGCCTGGATCATGAAATATTATATTCTCGACCTGTCGCCGCACAATTCCTTCATCAATTACCTGGTGTCCCAGGGCTTCACCGTCTTCTGCGTCTCTTGGCGCAATCCCGGCGTGGAACTGCGCGACATCGCGCTCGACGACTATCGCAAGCTTGGGGTCATGGCGGCCCTGGATGCGATCGAGGCGATCACCGGCCAGCACAAGATTCACGGCTGCGGCTATTGCCTGGGCGGAACGCTGCTGTCCATCGCGGCGGCGGCGATGGCGCGCGACGGCGACAAACGCCTGGCCACGGTGACGATGCTGGCCGCCCAGACCGATTTCACCGAAGCCGGCGAACTGCAGCTGTTCACCGACGAGAGCCAGCTTGCGCTGCTCGACGATGTGATGTGGAAACAGGGCTATCTGGATTCCAGCCAGATGGCCGGGGCCTTCCAGATGCTGCGCTCCAACGACCTGGTCTGGTCGCGCCTGATCAAGACCTATCTGATGGGCGAGCGCGATGTCCCCAACGACCTGATGGCCTGGAATGCCGATGCGACGCGCATGCCGTTCCGCATGCATTCCGAATATCTGCACCGCATGTTCCTGCACAACGACCTGGCGGAGGGCCGCTACGCTGTCGCGGGCGAACCCATCGCCATCCCGGAAATCGCCGTGCCCATCTTCGGCGTCAGCACCGAGACCGACCACGTCGCGCCCTGGCGCTCAGTCTACAAGATTCACCTGCTCAACGAGGGCGACATCACCTTCGTTCTGACCTCGGGCGGCCACAATGCCGGCATCGTCAGCGAACCGGGCCATCCCAGGCGGCACTTCCGCCTCGCCCATCGCGCGGCGGGTGCGCCCTATCTCGCCCCCGACCGCTGGGCGGAGGCGGCCGAACAGAAGGACGGCTCCTGGTGGCCGGTCTATGCCGACTGGCTCGCGGGTTATTCGGGCGAGCCGGTCGCTCCGCCGCCGATTGGCTCGACCCAATACGCGCCGCTCTGCGATGCCCCCGGCACCTATGTCCGCGAAACCTGAAGGAACACCCATGTCCCCGCCTGAGACTTTGGAGAACCGCACCTTCGACGAGATCGCGGTCGGCGACAGCGCCAGCCTGTCGCGGACGGTTTCGCAGGAGGACATCGAACTGTTCGCGGTGATCTCCGGCGACGTCAATCCGGCCCATCTCGATCCGGTCTATGCCGCCACCGACATGTTCCACAAGATCGTCGCCCAGGGCATATTGGAGGCCGGACTGATCTCGGCGGTGCTGGGCACCAAGCTGCCCGGACCCGGCACCATCTATCTGGGCCAGGACCTGCGCTTCCTGCATCCGGTCAGCATCGGCGACCGGATCACCGCCACCCTGACGGTGACGGAGAAAAAAGCCGACAAGGGCAATCTGGTGCTGGATTGCCGCTGCACCAACCAGGACGGCGAACTGGTCATCGGCGGAACGGCGCATGTGCGCGCGCCGCGCGACAAGGTCCGCCTGCTGCGGACGGAATTGCCCGATGTCCAGCTTGGCCGCCATCTGCATTTCCGCGCCCTGCTGGCGCGCACGGCGGGACAGACGCCCATCGTCACCGCCATTGCCCATCCCTGCGACGCCACCGCCATCGGCGCGGCGGTGGAAGCCGCCAGGGCCGGCCTGATCACTCCGATCCTGGTCGGGCCGCGCGCCAAAATCCTTGCCGCCGCCGAGGCCGCCAAGGCGGACATCTCCCCCTACCGGCTGGTGGACGCGCCGCACAGCGAAGCGGCGGCAGCAGCAGCCGTGGCGCTGGTGACGCACGGCGAAGCGGCCATCCTGATGAAAGGCTCGCTGCACACCGACGAATTGCTGCATGCCGTGCTGGCGCCCGAGGCGGGCCTGCGCACCGGGCGGCGTCTCAGCCATGTCTATCTGTTCGACGTCCCCGCCTATCCCCGCCCGCTGTTCGTCACCGATGCGGCGGTCAATATCTGCCCCAATCTGGAAGACAAGCGCGACATCATCCAGAACGCGATAGATTTCGCCCATGTGATGGGCGTCGAAAAGCCCAAGGTGGCGCTGCTGTCGGCGGTGGAGACGGTCAATCCCAAGATGCAATCGACCCTCGATGCGGCAGCCCTGTGCAAGATGGCCGACCGTGGCCAGATCACGGGTGCCCTGCTGGACGGGCCGCTGGCCTTCGACAATGCCATCAGCCTGGCGGCGGCGGCGGAAAAGGGCATCGTGTCCCCGGTGGCGGGACAGGCCGATATCCTGGTCGTGCCCGACCTGGAGGCCGGCAACATGCTGGCCAAGCAGCTTTCCTTCCTGGCCGGGGCCGATGCCGCCGGCATCGTACTGGGCGCGCGGGTGCCGATCATCCTGACCAGCCGGGCCGATGTCGAGCGCACCCGCATTGCCTCCTGCGCGGTGGCGGTCCTGATCGCGCGCGCCGCGGCAAAGACGGCCTGACGCATGGCCGACGCCATCCTGACCCTGAATGCCGGATCGTCGAGCATCAAATTTTCCCTGTTCGAGATCGGGCCGGGCCGGTCGCTGCAACTGGTCTCGGACGGCCAGGTCGAGGGCATCGGCACCTCGCCGCATTTCATCGCCAGGGGCGCGGACGGCGCGGTGCTGTCCGAGCGCCGCTGGCCCGCGCCGGGCCCGGACCATGACGCGGCGATCGGGGACATAGCGGCTTTCGCCGAGTCGCATCTGGGCGGCGACCGGCTGGTCGCGGTCGGCCATCGGGTGGTGCATGGCGGGCCCGATCATGACAAGCCGCAGCTTGTCACCGCCGAACTGATCGCCGCCCTCGACAGACTGATCCCGCTGGCGCCGCTGCACGAGCCGCACAATATTGCGCCGATGCGCGCCATCGCGCGCGCGCGCCCGAGCCTGCCCCAGATCGCCTGTTTCGACACCGCCTTTCATCACGGCATGGCGGCGGTGGCCACCCGCTTCGCCTTGCCCCGCATCTATGAAGCCGAAGGCGTGCGGCGCTACGGCTTTCACGGCCTGTCCTACGAATATATCGCCGGGCGGCTGCGCGAGCTCGCGCCGGACCTGGCCAAGGGCCGGGTGATCGCGGCGCACCTCGGCAATGGCGCCAGCCTCTGCGCCATGCGGGACGGCCGCAGCGTCGATACCACCATGGGCTTCACCGCCCTGGACGGGCTGGTGATGGGCACGCGCTGCGGCGCCATCGATCCCGGCGTCATCCTCTATCTGCAGCAGCAGCATGGCATGACGCCCGAAGCGGTGGAGAAACTGCTCTACAACCAGTCCGGCCTCCTGGGCGTGTCGGGCGTCAGCAGCGACATGCGCGCCCTGCTGGACAGCCAGGCCCCGCAGGCGCGCGATGCCGTCGACCTGTTCGTCTTCCGCATCGTCCGCGAGATCGGCGCGCTGACCGCGTCGCTGGACGGGCTGGACGGGCTGGTCTTCACCGCCGGGATCGGCGAACACGCCCCCGTCATCCGCGGCATGGTGGCCGACCGGCTGGGCTGGCTGGGGGCGGAACTGGACGAAGCCGCCAACCTGCGCGGCGATTTTTGCATCAGCACGGCGAAAAGCCGCCTCGCTATCCACGTCATTCCCACCAATGAGGAACTCATGATCGCGCGCCATACCCTTGACGCCGTCCTGCCGGGAGACGGCGATGGCCGGTGACGCCCCGCTGGTCGATCTCACCGGCAAGCGTGGGCTGGTGATCGGCATCGCCAACGACCACAGCATCGCAGCGGGATGCGCCGAAGCCTTTGCCCGCTGCGGCGCGCGGCTGGCGGCCACCTATCTCAACGCCAAGGCCGAGCCTTTCGTTCGCGCCGTCACCGATCCCCTGGGCTGCGAGATCTTGCTGCCGCTGGACGTTGCCGAGCCGGGGGCGCTGGAAGCGGTGTTCGAGCGCATCAAAAGCCAGTGGGGCGGGCTGGATTTCCTGCTCCATTCCATCGCCTTCGCGCCGCGCGACGACCTGCACGGCCGCGTCACCGACTGTTCGATGGCCGGCTTCGACGTGGCGATGAACATCTCCTGCCATTCCTTCATCCAGATGGCGCGGCTGGCCGAACCGCTGATGGCGGATGGCGGTTGCCTGCTGGCGGTCACCTTCTACGGCTCGGAACGGGTGGTGGAGCATTACAATCTGATGGGGCCGGTGAAGGCGGCGCTGGAAAGCAGCATGCGCTATGTCGCCGCCGAGCTGGGCCCCAAGGGCATCCGCGCCCATGCCATCTCGCCGGGCCCGATCCGCACCCGCGCCGCCAGCGGCATCGACCAATTCGACCAGATGATGGAAGCCGCCGCCGCCCGGGCGCCCGAGCATCACCTGGTCGAGGTCGCCGATGTCGGCAACCTGGCCGCGTTCCTGGTCAGCGATGCGGCGCGGCGGATTACCGGCACGGTGATCCCGGTGGATGGCGGCGCGCATCTGGAGTGACGGACCAGGGTCTGGACTCAGTTGCCGACAACCAAATCAACAATTTGTCATGGCCCGCCGGGTTCGTAGCGGCAGCGTGCGAACGGGCCACCCAGTTGGTGCGCATAAGATGCCAGCATGGGAGTCTGCGTCACCTGGGTGGCCCGCAGTCGCGGGCCATGACAGCTTTATTTTTGATTTCTATTGAGGACAGGCCCCAATTCCCCAAGATCAATCCAGGGTGCGGCGGAAGCGCGCCAGCGCCAGGCTGCCGGCGGCCAGGGTGAACAGGCCCAGGGGCCAGATATCGGGCCAGATCTCCGCCGGGCCGTTGCCCTTGAGCAGGATGCCCCGCACGATGCGCAGGAAATGCGTCGCCGGCATCACCTCGCCGATCCAGCGCGCCCAGGCCGGCATTCCCATGAAGGGAAAGGCGAAGCCCGACAAGAGGATGGCGGGCAGGATGAAGAACAGGGTCATCTGCATCGCCTGCAGCTGGTTCTGGGCGACAGTCGAAAAGGTATAGCCCACCGCCAGGTTGGCGACGATATAGATCGCCAGCGCGCCCCCCAGCAGCGGCAGCGAGCCGATCATCGGGATATGGAAGACATAGCGCGCCATCAGCAGGATGATCGCGCTCTGCACCGCGCCGATGGCGATATTGGGCACGATCTTGCCCACCATGATCTCCAGCGGCGAGGCCGGCATGGCCAGCAGATTCTCATAGGTGCCGCGCTCGCGCTCGCGGGTCAGGGCCAGGCAGGTCATCAGCACCATGGTCATGGTGAGGATCACCGCCAGCAGGCCCGGAATGATGTTGTACTGGGTGATGGATTCCGGATTGTACAGCAGGTGCGACACGGTGTTGAACGGCGGCGGCCCCTGGGCCCGCGCCGCCAGCGGCCCCACCAGGTCGTCGCGCAGCGCGGTGGCGGCGAGCATGTTGAAGGCCGACAGGGCATAGGACCCGGCGGCGGGATCGGTGGCGTCGGCCTCGATCAGCAGATCCGGCCGCGCCCCGCGCACGATGTCGCGGCTGAAATTTTCCGGTATCTCGACCACGAAGATGACCCTGCCCTCCTGCAGCAGCCTGCGCGCCGCCGTGGGACTGTTGGTTTCGTCGATGATCTGGAAATAGCTGGTATTCTCCAGCGCGGCGACGATGGAACGGGCGAAGGGACCGGGATCGTCGATCGCGATGGCGGCCGGCAGGTCGTGGGGATTGAGGTTGATGGCGAAGCCGAACAGGCAAAGCTGCATCAGCGGCACGCCCACGATCATGCCCAGGGTGAGCCGGTCGCGGCGCATCTGGAGGAATTCCTTGACCAGGATGGCGCCGATGCGGCGCAGCATGTTCACGGCGCTTTTTCCTGCAGGTGGATGAAGACATCCTCCAGGCTGGGCACCGTCTCGTGGACGGCAAGGCCGGGCCGGCCGCGATACGGCGCCATGGCGCTTTCCAGTCCGGCCCGGTCGCGGCCGCTGACATGCAGCGCCGCGCCGAAGAAGCCGGCATAATCCACGCCGGGCTGGCCCTGCAGCGCCTTGGCCAGGTGGCGCACATCCGCACCCTGTATTTCAAAGGTAATCAGGCCGGACTGGCCGATCACCTCCGCCACCGAGCCGCGCGCCACCAGCCTGCCGCCCAGGATATAGACAATACGGTCGCAACGTTCGGCCTCGTCCATGTAATGGGTCGAGACCAGCACGGTGAGACCCGCTTCGCTGAGGGCGTGAATCTCCTCCCAGAAATCGCGCCGCGCCTTGGGATCGACACCGGCGGTGGGCTCGTCCAGCAGCAGCAGGCGTGGATCGTGCAGGGTGCAGGCGGCCAGCGCCATGCGCTGTTTCCAGCCGCCCGACAGATGGCCGGCAAGCTGGCGCTGGCGGTCGGTCAGTCCCAGCCGCGCCAGGGTCTCGTCCACCTTGCGGCGGCGATCCGGCAGGCCATAGAGCCGGGCGACGAATTCCAGATTCTCCCGGATCGACAGGTCTTCCCAGAAGCTGAATTTCTGGGTCATGTAGCCGACCTGCAGCTTGATCGCTTCGGCCTGGGTGCGGAAATCCAGGCCCAGGCAGGTGCCCGTGCCGTCGTCGGCGCTGAGCAGGCCGCACAGCATGCGGATGGTCGTGGTCTTGCCCGAACCGTTGGGGCCGAGAAATCCCCACACCTCGCCCTGGGGCACGGCGATGTCGATATGGTCCACCGCGGTCTTGCGGCCGAACCGCTTGGTCAGCCCCTTCACATCGATGGCGAGGGTCACAGCGGCCGCACATCGACCGGCTGGCCGGGATGAACCGCCAGCCCGCCCGGCGCGCGCGCCTCCAGCTTGTAGACCAGCTTTTCGCGGTTGCCGATGCTGAAGATGACGGGCGGCGTGAACTCTTCCTGCTGGGCGATGAAGGTGACGGTCGCGGTCATCGCCTTGCAGCCGTCGCAGGCGACACTGACCTTCTGGCCCAGATGCACCCGCGCCAACTGGGTTTCCGGCACAAAGAAGCGGACATAGACATTGGCGGGCGGCAACACCGAGACCACCGGCGTCGCGGCCGGAACATATTCGCCGGGGCGGAAATAGATGTCCTGCACGGGTCCCTGGGTATCGGCGACGATGCGGCGCTGCGACAGGCTGTAGGCGGCGCCGCCCAGCGAGGCCGTCATCTGGGCGATCTCGGCGCGAAGCTCGGCGATGCGCGCACCCGATTGCTGATAGTTGGTCAGGGCCTCGTCAAGCTGGGTCGGCGTGCCCGCCCCCGCCCTGGCCAGGGCCTGCTGGCGAGTCAGTTGGGTGCGGGTATAGGCCAGGTTGGACTGTTCCTGCGCCAGCGACGCCCGGGCCTGGACCAGCGCCCCTTGCGCCGTGTCGCGGCTGGCCTGTTGCGCGTCCGGGTCCAGCACGAAAAGAAGATCGCCGCGATGGACCGCCGTGCCGCGCTCGACCTTCATCTCCCGCACCCAGCCGGGCTGCGGCGCGGCGATGAAGGCGGTGTCGCCCTCGCCATACCCCAGCCAGGCATCGTCCGGCTTCTGGCCGCAGCCCGCGAGCGGCAGCAAAAGCGCCGCGAGCAGAAATCGTTTCATCGCGCTTTTCCACATGCCAGATCGCACAACGATACCTTGATATGGGAGACGATCAACCCTGTGCCGCCTCGCCCGCCGCCAGTTCGATGATTTCGGCGGTGATCTCGTCCTGGCGGACGATGCGCTGGGTCATCTCCAGCTGCGCAAGCTGGCGGCCGATCTCGCGATGCGCCGCCGCCATCGCCGCCATGCGCGCGTCATTCTCGGCGGCGAAGGCATGCAGGGCGGCGTCGCAAAGCTGGGCATGGATATAGTCGGCGGTCAGGTCGGCCAACAGCGCGGCGGGCGGCAGGTCGAGCAGGGGCGCGTTGCGGGACGGGGCGGCGGCGAAGGACTTGGGATCGAGGGGAAACAGATGCCGCCTTTCGATGTCGGTCGCGGTGCGAGCGAACAGCGCATCCAGCCGGCCGATGGCGCCCGAGGCGATGCGGGCATACAATTGGGTGGCGATCCGGTCGGCCAGCCGGGGAATGGAATCGGGATGGGCCGGCATCGCCCCGCTCCAGACGGGCCGGATGCCGCGCTCCTGCGCCAGCGACGCGCCGCGCGTGCCGACGACAAAAAGCTCGACGCCATCGGACGCAGGCGGGAGAGCCTCCAGCAGCCGCTCATTAAAGGCACCGGCAAAGCCCTGTTCGGCCATGAACAGGATCAGGGCGCGGCCGCGCACGGGGGCAACGACGCCGTCGGGCGGCAACAAGGCCAGGGCCTGGCCGATCGCACCGGACAGCGACGCGGCATACAGTTCGACGGCGCGCAGGGCCTCGCGCGCCTGGCGGGCGCGAGCCCCGGCGATGCCGCGCATGGCATTCACCACCGCGCCCAACTCGCGTATCCCCCGGATGCGGGCGGCGACCTGGGAAAGCCGTTCGCTCATGGATGGATGTCCGCGATCAGGCCAGCCACCGCAGCATGCAGTTGCGCCCGCCCCGCATCATCGAGCGCGCCGGTCGCGGCAAGCTGGCGCAGCGCCCCGCCGGCTTCGGCCTCCAGGGTGGCGAGCAGCCGCGCCCGCACGGTCGCGAGCGTTTCCACCGGCAGCGCGTCCAGCAACCCCTCCTGCACCGCCATCACCAGCGCGACCTCCTCGCCCAGGCTCAGAGGCGAAAGCCGCGGTTGCGCAATAAGTGCGCGGATGCGGGCGCCGCGGGTCAACTGGCGCTTGACCCGCGCATCCGGCATGCCGCCGAAGCGGGTGAAGGTCTCAAGTTCCAGAAATTGCGCGTAATCCAGCCGCAAGGTCGCCGCCACCTCGCGCAGGGCGCGCGCCTGGGTCTTGCCGCCGACCCGGCTGACGCTGACGCCGACATCCACCGCCGGCTTCTGGCCCTCGTAGAACAGCTTGCTGTCCAGCACGATCTGGCCATCGGTGATCGAGATCAGGTTGGTGGGAATATAGGCGCTGAGGTTGCCCGCATCCGTCTCGGCGATGGGCAGGGCCGTCAGCGAGCCGCCGCCCTTTTCCTTCGACAGCTTGGCGGCGCGTTCCAGCAGCCGGGCATGGACATGGAAGATGTCGCCGGGATAGGCCTCCCGCCCCGGCGACTGGCGGGTCAGCAGCGCGATCTCGCGGTGGCAGGCGGCGTGTTTGGTGAGATCGTCGATCACCACCAGCGCATGGCCGCCCCGGTCGCGGAAATACTCCGCCATGGTGAAGGCCGCGAAGGGCGCGATCCATTGCAATCCGGGCGAGGTGGCCGAGCCCGCCACGATCACGATGCTGCGTTCCGGCGCGCCATACTGGCGGATCGCCTCGATCACCCGCGCGGTGCTGGCGCTTTTCTGGCCGACCGCGACATAGACACAGACCATGTCGCCGGTCTTCTGGCTGATGATGGTGTCGAGCGCGATGGCAGTCTTGCCGATGGCGCGGTCGCCGATGATGAGTTCGCGCTGGCCGCGCCCCAGCGCGAACAGCGTGTCGATGACGGCCAGGCCGGTCTGCACCGGCTGGGTGACCAGGTCGCGGTCGATGATCGCCGGGGCCGGGCTTTCGACCGGGGCGGTGCTTTCGGCAACGACCGGCCCCTTGCCGTCCAGCGGCCGGCCCAGCGGGTCGATCACGCGGCCCAACAATCCTGGGCCCACCGGCACGCGCACGACATCGCCGGTGCCGAACACCTTGTCGCCGGATTCCACGCCATCCGCATCGTCGAGCAGCACACACCCGATCCGATCCGCATCCAGCGTCTGGGCGAAACCGAACTGGCCGCGTTCGAAGCGCAGCAACTCGTCCAGCCGCGCATCCGGCAGGCCCGACACCAGCGCGATGCCGTCGCCGGACTGCTCGACCCGCCCCATCTGCTCGGAGCGCGGACCCAGGGATGCCCCGGCCAGCTTTTCGCGGGCGCGCGCCAGCCAGGCATCGGCATCAGGCGTCATCGCCAAGCTCCGCCAGGATGCGGTCCAGATCGCCGCGCCAACTGTCGCTGACGGCCAGCCTGGGACCGCGCAGGACGAAACCCGCGATCTGCGCCGCGTCCACCGTGAAAGCGAGTTGCAGATCCGGTCCCAGGGCTTGCGCCAATCCGGCACGGCATTGCGCCTGCTCCGCGTCCGTAAGGGGAACGGCGCTGACCAGTTCCAGCGCACCGCCGGCCAGGTCACCGCGCTGCGCCTGTGTCAGGCCGCCGATCTCATGCAGCAACTCATCCAGAAAAGCCTTGCGCACCGCCGCGCCGTCCAGGCGTTTCAGCAGCCGGGCCGCGATCTCGACCGCCAGGGTGGCGGCATGGCCGCGCCAGCTTGCCAGGGCCGCTTCCCGTTCTTTTGTCACGGCGGCCTTGGCGGCGTCGTGCAGGGCCGCGATCTCCCGCGTCGCCTTTTCCAGCCGCGCCGCGCGCTCCTTGTCCGCTTCGGCGGCGGCCGCGACCAGCAGCGCCTCGCGTTCCTTGGCAAGGCCGGCGCGTGTCGCGGCGATGTCCGCCAAAGCCTTTTCGGCCTCGGCCTGCCTGGCGGCGGCCTCGGCGAGTTCCTTTCCGGCCGCGACCTGGCGCTCGGCGATCATGGCCGATACCGGACGCCAGAAAAACCGCGCCAGCAGCCAGACCAGGACCGCGACATTGACGGTCTGAAGCCCAAGGGTCCACCAGTCGATGGTCATTTGAGCAGCGGATTGGCGAACAGCAGCAAGAGCGCGATCACCAGGCAATAGATCGCCATGGTCTCGATCATGGCGAGGCCGACGAACAGCGTGCGCGAGATGGTGCCCGCCGCCTCGGGCTGCCGGGCGATGGCGTCCATGGCGGCGGCGACCGCCCGTCCCTCGGCCAGGGCCGGGCCTATCGCCCCGAATGACACCGCGACCGCGGCCGCGATGATGCTCGCGAAGGAAAGCCAGTTCATGTCGGAGTCCTCTTGTTGGATTTTGCCTCGCCCAGCGCGCCCGCGATGAACACCATCGCCAGCACGGCGAAAATATAGGCCTGCACCGCGCCGGTGAGCAGGTCGAGCGCCATCAGCGGGATCGGCACCAAGAGCCCCGCCAGCGACAGCACGATGCCGATGACGAACACCCCGCTCATCACATTGCCGAACAGCCGCACCAGCAGCGAGAAGGTGCGCGTCAGGCTCTCGATGAAATTGAGCGGGATCATCAGCGGGCTGGGCGAGGCGAAGGTCGCCAGGTAACCGCCGACGCCGCCCGCCCGGATGCCGAACCAGATCACGGCGATGAAGACCAGCAGCGCCAGCGCGGCGTCGGTTTCCAGATGGGCGGTGGGCGGCTCGACGCCCGGCACTAGCGACGACCAGTTGGCGACGAAGATGAAAGCGAACAATGTGCCGATGAAGGCGCGATAGGGCGGCGGCTCGGCCTGCATGGTATCGCGAATCTGGCTATCGACCGTTTCCACGATCAGTTCCAGACAGGCCTGCAGCCGGGAGGGCTGGAGCGAAAGACGCCGCGTCGCCAGCCACGCCCCTGCGGCCAGCAGCGCCATGATCGCCCAGGTGACGGCCACGGCCTCGGTGACCGGCACGGGGCCGAGATGAAACAAGGCGGTGGAGGCCAGCGGCGACTTCATTGCGCCCTCCGCATCGCGCCCGGCCGCGCCAGGACGATGCCGAGCGCGGCGCATAACAGCGGCAGCGCGCCTTCAAGGGCGGTGACGGTCAAAACACCGGCGAGCAGCCCGAACCGCAGCAAGGTCCAGCCGATCGCCGCCGCCGGACGGCTGGCGAACAATTGCGCGGTTCGCCATACGCCATCGAAATAGACCCGGCCGACGCCGAAACCCAGGGCAAGGTGGAGCAGCAGATCGAACAGCTTGGCCCACAACGGCAGGTGGTCGAAAGCGGGGATCATGCGCTGTCCATCCATCGCCAGGCCGACCAGCAGCCCAGGCCGAGGCCCAGCAGCAGCAGCGGCGCCGTCCAGAAGATGCCGGAGCCGGACAGCCGGTCCAGCCAGCGCCCCAGGAACATGCCCAGCAGCATAGGCGTCACCACGATCCAGCCCAGCACGCCGATCTGGGCCAGGCGGCGCGCCACCGTCGGATCGCCGTCACGCAGCCAGCGGCGATGACGTTCGGTCCTGAGCTGGACGCTCCGCGCCAGCGGATCGGATTCGGGCGCCGTCATGCGAATATCCCGTCGTGCCCGTCGGGGCGCAACCGGCGCATGATCTGGCGGATGGCGGCCAGTTGCAATCGCGTGCTGCTGACATGCTCCGCCCGCTCGCTTTCCAGGTTGGCGCGAAAACGGTCCAGCACCACATCATGGAGATTGAGCAGGTCGTCGCCGGGAACCGCCTCGCGGGTGGCGATGGCGATCTCGCCGCCGCCGCGCACCGACAACAGCCCGCGCCGCACGGCGCAATAATACCGGCTGCCGTCGGCGCGCTTCCAGTCCACCACCGAGATCGCCAGGCTGGTGAGGAAATCGGCATGTCCGGGCAGCACGCCGAAGCTGCCGCTGGCGTCTTCGGCGCGCAGGGCCAGAACGCCCTCCTCCTCGACGGCGACGGACAGCGGCGTGACGATGGAGAGTTTCATGCCGCCGCCTTCGCCGCGGCCTGTTCCTTGGCCCGCGCTTCCGCCAGGGTACCGACCATGTAGAGCGAACTTTCCGCCCAGTCGTCGGTCTCGCCGTCCAGGATGGCGCGGCAACCGGCCAGGGTGTCGGCGCGGCTGACGCTGCGGCCCGGCGTGCCGGTAAAGGCTTCGGTCACCGCGAAAGGCTGGCTGAGGAACCGCTGCAACCGCCGCGCCCGCTTGACCAGCAGGCGGTCCTCGGCGCCCAGTTCCTCCACGCCCAGCAGCGCGATGATGTCTTCCAGGTCCTTGAACCGCGCCAGCGCCTCGCGGCTGCGTTCGGCCAGGCGATAATGTTCGTCCCCCACGACGAGCGGGTCCAGCAGCACCGAGGAGGAAGCCAGCGGATCGATGGCGGGATAGAAGCCCTGCGCCGCCAGGTCGCGGGACAGCATGATCATGCTGTCCATATGGGCCGAGATGGCTGTCACGGCGGGATCGGTGAAGTCGTCGGCGGGCACATAGACGGCCTGGATCGCCGTGATCGCGGCGCCGGCAACCGAGGCGATGCGTTCCTCCAGCGCCGCCACTTCGCTGGCCAGGGTCGGCTGATAGCCCACCCGCGACGGCAAGCGGCCGAGCAGGCTGGATATCTCGCTGCCCGCCTGCACGAAACGGAACACATTGTCCATCAGCAGCAGGACATCCTGATGTTTGGCGTCGCGGAAATATTCGGAGATGGTCAGCGCGGTCAGCGGCACCCGCCAGCGCGCGCCGGGCGGTTCGTTCATCTGGCCGTAGACCAGCACGGTATGCCCCAGCACGCCGGAATCGCGCATGTCGGTCAGCAGTTCATGGCCTTCGCGGGACCGCTCGCCCACGCCGGCGAAGACGGAAATGCCGCGATACTTCTCGGCCATGGCGTGGATCAGTTCCATCACCAGCACGGTCTTGCCAACGCCGGCGCCGCCGAACATCGCCGCCTTGCCGCCCTGGGGCAACGGTGCCAGCAGGTCGATCACCTTGATGCCGGTTTCGAACATCCGGGCCACCCCGGTCTCGTCTTCCAGCGCGGGCGGCGCGGCGTGAATGCCGCGCAGCGGCGTATCCGGCGGCAAGGCGGGGCCGCGATCGCAGACATTGCCCATCACGTCGAGAAGGCGGCCCAGCACCGCCTCGCCCACCGGGACCATGATCGCCGCGCCGGTGGCATGGACGGCGGTGTCCCGCTTGAGCCCCGCGGTCGCCTGCAGCGCCACGGCGCGCACATTTTTGGTGTCGAGGTGACTGTGAACTTCCAGCACCAGCGGCTCGGGCCGGTCCCAGGCGACAATCAGCGCCGTATCGATCGCGGGCAGTTCGCCGTCGAAGCGCACATCGACGACCGCACCGCGCACGGAGACGATAGTCCCGACTGGAAGTTGCATGGCCAAGGCCTACGAAAACACTAATGCATTCAAGCCCGGACGGGGGCATCCGGCCTTGATATCAATCAAAGTCACGCAGCAAACGTCAAGCAGCCGCGCCGGTTCCATTTCGCGCGGCTGGAGACTGTTTGCGCGGGATCAAACCCCACTGCGGCGAAACATGAAAATATAACCATGAACAAACGGTGATGTCATGCTACACGGGCTGATCGCCCTTTTGCCCATGGATTTCCCCACGATCGCCATCGCCCTGGCGGCGGTGAGTTGCCTGTTGCTTCTGGTGTCCTGGATCTTCACGCGCTGACATATTCGCAAAGGGTATTTGACCCGTTTCGACAGGAGCGCCGCTTGCACGTGCTGAAATACCCGCACCTGACACTGACAGCCGCGGCGCTTTTGATCTGCTCGGGCTTGCAGGCCGGGGCACAGGTTGCGGATGACGTCGTGAAAGGCGACGCGATTGCACATGGCTTGTGCATCGGCTGCCATGTGGTGGACACCCATAGCCCCGTCATCCGGACGGACTTCGTGCCCGGCTTCCCATGGATTGCCCATCAGGACGAGACGACCATGGCATCGCTCGCGGCCTTTCTGGCCGCCCCCCATGGACGAATGCCCAACTACGCGCTCAACCCGGACGAAATTCGCCAGGTATCCGCTTACATCCTGAGTATGAAACAGGGGCTCCAGTAATCCACCAGGTAATTCACCGCCAGAAATGCCGGGCCCCGGAAAGCCGCACAGCGGCTTTTTTGCTTTGCGCCAGGCACTGCCTGTCCTGCACGCGCCGCCGTTCCATCAATTGGGCCATACCCGCCGTGGCGCCCTTCTCGCGCGCGGGCATATGTCTGGCGATAAGCTTTTCCTGCACGACACTGTCATGGAGGCCGCCCAGGCCATCCTGCAGCGCCTTCAGGCATTCCTGGAACTTCCTGTATTCCCGGCCATCATACAGGCTTTCAAAAAACTCGGTCGCATAGCGAAGCTTTTTGGCCGCGATCCGCAGCCTGTGGCGTTCGCGCGCATCGAGAAAGTCCAGCATCCCGGCCCTTCGGATGATTTTCCGGGTCCGGCGATGCAGGGCGTCCCGCGCGAACGCCTTGACGGGGCGCGTTCCCGCGCCTCGCGCCGGACTGTGCCGCCATCTGCCGGCGGCAAGCCATGCCGCGATCCGCAACACCATGCCGCGGTATCGCCGGCCATTGACGGCCGCCGCAGCCGCCGCGAATGCGCACCTGCGCCGCGCCTCCAGACATGCTCTCAGGCGCGCGACATCCGGGGGCGTGGTCTTGCGCAGCCGCAGGCCGCGCACAAGAACATCCAGATCCCGCGCCACGGCCAACCGTCCGGTCAGCCATTTCAAATCCGCTTTCACCGCCTCGGTGTCAGGCCCCCGCACCAGGTCCGCGAACAGCGATATGGCCGCCCGCAACCGGCGCAATCCTACCCGCATCCGGTGAATGCCTTCCCGGTCGCCCCGGCCAACGGCACCCTGATTGGCCGTCAGGTGCTCGAAGCAGTTACACGCGATGATATCGAAAGCCTGGGCCACAGTCGCTTCGGGCGGAAGAACGATCTTGCGGCCGATGACGGGTTTTTCAGGCATCGGGCCGCTTCCGGTCATCGCGCCGATACGGTCAGGACGGCTGGCCCGTTATCTCGTCGCTCGCCCGATGAAACAGCTCCAGCATCTTGTCATGAATCTTGTTGTCCGCCTCCGCCTGGACGCCGAAGTCCTTGCGGATCATCTCATAGACCGGGTCCTTGCCCGCCGAGGCCATGCCGGCCTGCACCACCCGCCTGGCATATTCCTCTACCGCCGGCCCCGTCAGTCCCAGTACGCCCGCGGCCCACACGCCAACCAGATAATCACGGCGCGACAAAACCCGAAAATGCAGTTCCTGGTCATGGGCCCATTTGGCCTCATATCCTCTTTCCCGCTCGTCAAGACTTCCGGTCATCGCGCGATCCATTCTGGACGGTTGCAGGATAAATCTTCCCGCATCGGAGGGAATGATTCAAATCAAGCCGGAAAACCCGTCAGGAATCGTCATCTATCAGGATGCGTTCGGCGTCGCCGTCCAGGTCGTCATACTGGCCGCTGGACAGGGCCCAGAACAGCACCACCAAGGCGCCCAGTCCCACCAGCAGGGCCGATGCGATGACCAAAGCGATGCCCGTCATGCGGCCCTCCGCCACGAGAGACGCAGGGCGTTCAGGGTGACCAGCAGCGATGAGCCCGCCATGGTGGCGGCGGCGATCAGGGGCGTCACCAGCCCGGATGCCGCCAGCGGAATCGCGGTCACATTATAAAGCGCCGCCAAAGCGAAATTCTGCAGCACCAGCCGCCGCGCCCGGCGTGAGACATCCAGCGCCTCCACCACCGGCATCAGAGTGTCGCCCCTTATCACCATGTCGGAGGCCAGCTGGCTGATGTCGGTGGCGGAGCCCGGCGCGATGGAGACATGCGCCAGCGCCATGGCGGCGGCGTCGTTGATGCCGTCACCGACCATCAGCACCCGCCTGCCCTGGGCGCGCAATTGTTCGAGATGCGCCGCCTTCTCCCGCGGGCCCACCCCGGCGCACCAGTTGGCGATGCCGGCCTCGCGGGCGACACGGGCGGCGGGGCCGCCACGGTCGCCGGTCAGCATTTCCACCGCGATATGGCGCATGGACAGCGCCGCGATCAGCTTGCGCGCCTCGGGACGGATGGTTTCCTGGAACTCGAAACCGACCGGGGTATGATCGCCGCGCCGGAACCACAATCGCGCGCTGCCGTCCCTGGGCGCGCCGCACCACGCGGCATTGCCCAGCCGGCAGACCTCGCCTTCCAGCAGACCCTCGATACCTTCGCCCGGCGTTTCGCGCGCATCTTGGGCGACAGGGCCTGCCCCCGCCGCGACCGCAACGGCGCGCGCCAGGGGATGACGGCTGGCCCGCGCCAGCCTGGCCGCATCCTCCAGCACGGCGGGCGGCACCGCGTTCGCCAGCACGGGAACATCGGTCGTCAGGGTGCCGGTCTTGTCGAACACCGCCAGGTCGATTTCGGCCAGCCGCTCCAGCGCATCGCCGGACTTGACGAAAACGCCATCGCGGAAAAGCCGCCCCGTCGCCACCACCTGCACCGCCGGCACCGCCAGCCCCAGCGCGCAGGGACAGGTGATGATCAGCACCGCGATGGCATGGGTGGCGGCCGTCGCCAGCGGCGCCCCCACAACCAGCCAGCCGGCCAGCACCGACAGCGCCAGGACGGTAACCAGCGGCACATAGGCGCGCGCGACACGGTCGGCCAGCTTGACGTAACGGCTGCGGGTCTGCTGCCCCGCTTCCAGCAGCCGCGCCAGGTCCGCCACCAGGGAGTCTTCGACCCGCGCGGTGACGCGCAGGACCGCGGCGGGGCCGGTGATGATGGCGCCCGCCTGCAGCGGCGCGCCCGGCAAGACCGGCACGGCGGCGCTTTCGCCGGTGACCAGCGAATTGTCCACTTCGGTGGCCTGGCTTTCCAGGAGGCCGTTCACCGGCGCGCGTTCGCCGCTGGCCAATATCACACGGTCGCCGGGAACCAGGTCGCGGGCGCTGACTGTCTCGCTGTCGCCATCCGGCTTGATGCGGCGCGCCAGCAGCGACTGCATGGCCAGCAGATGCCGCGCGGCGCCGCGCGCCCGGTTGCGCAGCCGGAAATCCAGATAGCGCCCCACCAGCAGCAGCAGGACCAGCATGACCGCCGCATCGAAATAGATGTCCTGGCCCCGCAGCAGGGTCTGATAGAGGCTCAGGCCCAGCGACAGCAGCAGCGCGGCGCTGATCGGCACATCCATGTTGGTGCGGCGGCGCGCCAGGCTGGACCAGGCCGAGCGGAAGAAGGGCTGGCCCGCATACAGCGTTACCGGAATGGCGATGGCGGCGGCCAGCCAATAGAAGGTGGCGCGCACTGCGGCGCTCATGTCGTCGCCGCCGTACCACAGGGCATCGGTCAGGCCGACCGTGAAAACGGTGCCGAACGCCGCCAGCGCCAGGCAACGCAGCAACAACCGCCCCTGCGCCGCGTCGGCGTCCAGGGTGGCTTCGGCATCGAAAGGCTGGGCGCCATAGCCCAGGTCGCGCACCCGCCGCAGCACCGCCTGGGGCGCAACGGCAGCGCCTTCCCAGCCGACCCTGAGCTTGCCCGTGGACAGGTTGAGGCGCGCCTCGCGCACCCCGGCGATGCCGCGAACCCCGGCTTCGATCTTGGCGATGCAGCCGGCGCAACGCGCGCCGTTCACCGCCACCTCGAAGGACCGCGACCCGGCCTCGCCATGGACATACCGCGTCAGGTCATCGGCGGTTTCAGCGGGACGCAGCAGCAGCGTCATTTCAGGATAATCCGCCGCACCGCTTCGAACGGCGCATCGCCCTTGCCGGATTTCAGCACCACATCCCAGCCGCCGGGCGACACCTTGGGCAGGTCGGCGTGATAGGCGCCGTTGCCGTCGGAGACAAGATGCAGGGGCTGGTCGCGGTTTTCGTCGGAGGGATGACGCAATTCGCCGGAGAAGTGTTCGGTGGCCGGCGCCTTGCCGTCCGGCTGGCGCAACTGGACATTGACCCGCACCGCGCCATCGCTCCGGCGCGTCACCGAAACCATGGCCTGCCAGCCCAGCTTCCGTTGCAACGCGCGGTGCGCCAGGGTGTCGTTGTATTCCACGCCCTGCAGATAGGGCAGTTGCTCGTCCTCGCCCCGGAAGGTCTTGACCGCCACGGTGATGAAATAGGCGTTGGTGGCGAAGATGATGCCGAAAAAGCCGACGAACCACAGCAGCACACCGCGGCCGGTCAGGACATGCGTGGCTTTTTGCGGTGTAGCAGTGTTCATTTGGGGCCTCCCGAAACAAATACGGTATCCACCGTGCGGCTTTCATTGCGCACCGGATCGCTCAGCGCGAAGGTGACGGCTTGCGGGCCTTGCGCCAGGTGCGCTTTGTCCACCGTCACCAGCGCCCGCAGGGTGCGCAACTTGTCGGAAGGAACCTGAAGCGCCACGGGCAATGCCACCTTGCCCATGCCGATGATATTGACCTCGCGCAGGGAAAGCCCGGCGATGTTCAGCGACAGCGTGCGCGCCTGGCCGACCCGGTTCATGACCTTCAGGGTATAGCCGTTGCGCACATCGCCATTGGCCAGGGTGACGAAATCGGGATTGCGGTCGCGCAGCACATCCAGGTCAACGGTGCGCCGGGTGGTGAAACTGAACAGCATCACCAGGGCGACGGCGGCCAGCACCGCCCCATACAGGATGGTGCGCGGCCGGATGAAGCGGAAGCGCATCGGCCCGCCCGTCATGCGGCGCTGGATATTGGCCTCGGTGTCGAAGGCGATCAGTCCCTGGGGCTGGCCGATCTTGACCATGACATCGTCGCAGGCATCTATGCACAAGGCGCAATTGATGCACTCCAGCTGCGCGCCGTCGCGGATGTCGATGCCCATGGGACAGGCCGCGACGCATTGATGACAGTCGATGCAGGCGCCGCGCCCTTCCCAGGACTGGCCTTTGCGGTGGGCGCCGCGCGGTTCGCCCCGGTCGCGCCGATAGACCACCGAAAGCGCCTCATTGTCGGTCATCGCCGCCTGGATGCGCGGCCAGGGGCACATATAGGTGCAGACCTGCTCGCGCATCAGCCCGCCCAGGCCATAGGTGGTGAAGGCCAGGCCCGCGATGAAGGCATAGTCGCCGAAATCGGCCGTGCCGGTCACAAGCTGGTGAAACAGGGTCGGCGCGTCGTGAAAGTAGAAGACCCAGGCGCCGCCGGTGGCGATGGCGAACACCAGCCAGGCCGCATGCTTGGAGACACGCTTGACGATCTTGTCCAGGGTCCAGGGCGCGGCGGCGAGCCGGATGCGCGCGCCGCGATCGCCTTCGATCTTGGTCTCGATCCAGATAAACAGGTCGGTCCACACCGTCTGGGGACAGGAATAGCCGCACCACAGCCGCCCGAACAGCGCATTGATCAGGAACAGCGAAACCGCCGCCAGGATCAGAAGCCCCGTCAGGTAATAGACTTCCTGCGGCCAGATCTCGATGAAGAAGAAATAGAGCCGCTCATGCGCCATATCCACCAGCACCGCCTGATGCGGCGCGCCGGGACCGCGATCCCAGCGAATCCAGGGCGTCAGGTAATAGATGCTGAGGGTGAAGGCCATCATCCCCCATTTGATGGCGCGATAGAGCCCGTCCTGCTCCTTGGGATAGATCGGCACCCGCGCCTTGTAGAGCTTGCGATTGTGCGCGGCGTTGGTGGCGCGGGCCTGCGACTGTTCCACGCCCTCCGCCGACATGGTGGCGTCGTGCTGCGCGGGCGCGATGCGGGCCGGCAAGTCCATCTCCTATTCGCCTCCGCCCAGGCCGTGAACATAGACGGCCAGCGACTTGATGGTTTCCGGCGACAGCCGTCCACCCCAGGTCGGCATCACGCCGCCATGGCCGTTCCATATCTGGTCGTGGATATCGTCCCGGGTGGGACCATAGAGCCATTCATTGTCGGTGAGGTTGGGCGCGCCATATTGGCGATTGCCCTTGCCTTGGGGACCATGACAGGCGGCGCAATTGTCGGCGAACAGCGGCGCGGCACGCCTGATCGCCCCGGCGTCGGCGGCGCGGCCCGACAGATGCACGACATATTCCGTCAGGTCGTCCACCTGTTCGGGCTTGAGGATGGCGTCGCGCCCGAAAGCCGGCATCTGCGAACTGCGGGTATCCGGCGCGGTCGAACGCACGCCCACCGTGATGGTATGCTGGATGTCGGACAACTTGCCGCCCCACAGCCAGACATCGTCGTTCAGGTTGGGATAGCCATGGGCGCCCTGCCCGCCGGAACCGTGGCATGGCGCACAATTGTCACCGAACGCCGCCTTGCCCTCGGCCTGGGCGAACTGCAGCAGGTCCGGGTTGGACTGGATCTGCGTCAGGCTGGCATGCGCCAGTTCCTTCTCGCGGTCGGCGCGCGCGAACTGCAGGGCGGCGACTTTCGCGGTGACGTCATCGCGCTGGGAATGGTTGAAAAGACCATGGGTATAGCCATTCAACGTCGGCCAGGCCGGCATCACGATCCAGTAGCCGATGGCCCAGACGATGCAGGCATAGAAGATGGTGATCCACCAGCGCGGCAAGGGCGTGTTCAGTTCCTTGATGCCGTCCCACTCATGGCCCGTGGTCTCGGTGCCCGACAGATCGTCAATTTCCTTTTTCTCCGACATCAGAAATCCTCGTCATCCAGCGGGATACGCTTGGCGCGCTCGAAGCCCTTCTGGTTGCGCGGCCAGAAGGCGTAGACCAGCACCACGGCGAACATCACGGTGAAATAGACGGCGCCCCAGCTTTGCGCGAAGGCCAGCACATCCTCGTAAGCCCATGTTTCCATCTGCTATCTCCGGTTCTCGGGGGCCTGGGCCTTGTAGGTCTTGAAGTCCACCAGCGTGCCCAGCATCTGCAAGTAGGCGATCACGGCATCGAGTTCGGTGACCCGCGACGGGTCGCCGCCGAAATTGCGCGCCTGGGCCTTGGGATAGCGCTTCTGGAAGGCCTCCAGGCCGTCGCTGTCCGGGTTCGCCTGCGCTTCCAGATCGTCCTTGGCGTGCGCGATCTGGTCGTCGCTATAGGGAACGCCGACCCGCCGGTTCGCCTGCAGCAGCTTCTGGATATTGCGATAGTCCAGCGCCGTGCTGCCCAGCATCTTGTAAGGCGGCATGATGGATTCCGGCACCACCGAACGGGGATCGGTCAGGTGGGCGCGGTGCCACTCGTCCGAATATTTTCCACCCACGCGCGCCAGGTCCGGGCCGGTGCGTTCCGAGCCCCACTGGAAGGGATGGTCGTATTCGCTCTCCGCCGCCAAGCTGTAATGGCCATAGCGTTCCACCTCGTCGCGCAGGGTGCGGATCTGCTGGCTATGGCAGAGGTAGCAGCCCTCGCGGACATAGATGTTGCGGCCCTCCAGTTCCAGCGGCGTATAGGGCCGCATGCCGTTGACATGCTCGACCGTGCCGTTGACCCAGAACAAGGGCGCGATCTCCACCGCGCCGCCGATGGCGACGACCACCAGGATGCCGATCAGAAGAAGGATCGAATTGCGTTCCAGCCAGTCGTGCATCACGCGGCCTCCCCGGCAAGAATGTTGGAGACCGGATGGGGCAAGGCGGCGGGCACCGGCTCGCCGTCGCGCGCCGTCCTCCACAGATTGTAAGCCATGATCAGCGCTCCCGCGAGATACAGCGCGCCGCCGATCGCGCGGATGATGTAGTAGGGATGCATCGCCTGCACGACTTCGACGAAGGAGTATTCCAGGAAGCCGAAGTCGTTATAGGCGCGCCACATCAGGCCCTGCATGATGCCGGCGACCCACATGGAGGTGATGTAGAGCACGATGCCCAGGGTGGATATCCAGAAGTGCCATTCCACCAGGGCGTTGGAATAGAGCTTCTTCTTCCACAGCCACGGCCCCAGGCAATAGAGCGCCCCGAAGCTGACATAGCCGACCCAGCCCAGCGCGCCGGAATGGACATGGCCGATGGTCCAGTTGGTATAGTGCGACAGCGCGTTGACGGTCTTGATCGACATGGCGGGGCCTTCGAAGGTGGCCATGCCGTAAAAGGCCAGCGAGACGATCATCATCCGCAGCACCGGATCGGTGCGCAGCTTGTCCCATGCGCCCGACAGCGTCATCAGCCCGTTTATCATGCCGCCCCAGCTCGGCATCCACAGGATGATCGAGAAGGTCATGCCCAGGGTCTGCACCCATTCCGGCAGCGCGGTGTAGAGCAGGTGATGCGGGCCGGCCCAGATATAGATGAAGATCAGGCTCCAGAAATGGATGATGGAAAGCCGGTAGGAATAGACCGGCCGCTCCGCCCGCTTGGGGATGAAATAATAGACGATGCCCAGGAAGCCCGCGGTCAGGAAGAAGCCGACCGCGTTATGGCCGTACCACCACTGGATCAGCGCATCCTGCACGCCGGAGAACAGCGAATAGCTCTTGCTGTCCAGCAGGGAGACAGGCATCGCGAGATTGTTGACGATATGCAGGATCGCGATGGTGACGATGAACGCCAGATAGAACCAGTTGGCGACATAGATATGCGGCTCCTTGCGCTTCCAGATCGCGCCCAGGAAGGTCAGCAGATAGCTGACCCAGACGATGGTGAGCCAGATATCGGCATACCATTCCGGTTCGGCATATTCGCGCGCCTGGGTGATGCCCAGCAGATAGCCGGTGCCGGCGAGAATGATGAAGGTGTTGTAGCCCCAGAAGACGAACCAGGGCAGCGATCCGCCCCACAGCCGCGCCTTGCAGGTGCGCTGCACGACATAGAAGGAGGTCGCGATCAGGACATTGCCGCCAAAGGCGAAAATCACCGCCGAGGTGTGCAGCGGCCTCAGCCTGCCGAAGCTGCTCCAGGCCCAGTCCGGGACATAGAAGATATGGGGGAAACAAAGCTGCAGGGCAATGATGAGGCCGACCAGCATGCCGGCGATGCCCCAGAAGACGGCGGCGACCACGCCCGCCTTGATGACGCCGTCGGTATAGGGACCGCGTTCGTCCGCCGGCTGGCGGCTGGAATACATCCACAGATACCAGCAGCCGATGAAGGCCATGCAGGCGGCGAAGGTCCAGCCCTGGATCGCCATGGCGGGGTCCGGCGAAAGCGCGGCCTCCGAGAGGCCGGCGCAGAAGCCCAGGAACACGATCAACGGCAGCAGGAAGAGATCCAGCCGCCAGCCCGCCTCAGTTTGCGTTTGCATGATTGGCTTTTGCCTCCGCTTCATTCGCCCGGGTTTCAGAGTCCTGCGCAGTCCGCACCTGGCGGCAGTAGGCCAGCCAGCCTACCGGCGGCAGCGCCTGCCGCATGTCCTGAGTTTTCTGCATGTGAGTCCCCTATCTGATGCCATTTTCCAGATGACGCGGCGCGCCGCCTTGCGCCGGATCAAGTCTCTGCAATCCGAACATGGTGCAGATGGGCCAGGCGGCCTTCAGCGCCACCGAGCGGCCCTGCGGCAGCGCCAAAGCCAGCGTCACCAGCAACAGCGCCGCCGCCGCCGATCCCAGGACGACGAACCGCCACACGCCAGGCCGGCAGCAATCCGCCGTTCCAGGCGCGCCGCGCCGCCAGGCCAGCGAATAGCCCAGCGGCGCCAGCAGTGCGATCAGGGCGCAGCACAGCACCTCTCCCTGCCCGTCAGAACCGCATCCCGACGCCGCCGCCGACCAGCCAGGGATCGAGATCGGCCGACGCGCGCACCGCGCCCGCCGCCGCGGTGATGCGGGTATGCAGGAAGATTTTCTTGACGTCGAAATTCAGGAAGTAAGGTCCGTCACCGACCGGCACATCGGCGCCGGCCTGCAGCGCATAACCGAAATTGTTCTTGAAGTCGGTGTTGGGCAGCGCGTTGTCCACCTGGTAGAAGAAGGTGTAGTTGAGGCCCGCGCCCACATAGGGACGAATGGGGCCCGTCGGATCGAAGTGATACTGCACGGTCACCGTCGGCGGCAGCAGCGATACGCTGGCGACGCGCCCCGCCACGCTGTTGCTGACGGTATGCTTGGTCACCGCCGCGATGGCCTCGACCCCGATATGGTCGGTGATGAAATAGGTCAGGTCCGCTTCGGGCGTGAAGGAATCGGTGATGCTGGTCTTGCCGCCGATCGCGGCGCCGGAAACGGTGATGTCGGCGGACGGATCGGGCAGGACGCCCAGGCCGCGCAGGCGGACCTGGAAGTGACCGGCAGGCGACGGAAGATCATCGGCCAGGGCCGGCAGGCCGGCCGACAGCAACAGGACAGATGCAAATACAGGTTTGAGGATCATGGTACCCCGCTTTCTCTACGAGGCCATTGCTAGGCACTTGCGCCACCGGGCGATTTGATCCGGCGCAATTCCGGTTGCCGCCAGATTGTCGCATTCGCCGGTTGCGCGCGATCAAGGCGGGGGCAATCGCGCGCTGCCCTGCTGGGTGCATACGCTGGGGTTCCCGCATGTCGAAGATCGAAACGATATTTTCAGCCAATGTGCCGCGCTACACCAGTTATCCCACCGCGCCGCATTTTCATGCCGGCGTAAATGACTCGGTTTACCGGCGATGGCTGGCGGCGCTGCCCCAGGGTGAACCGCTGTCGCTCTATTTCCATATTCCTTTCTGCGATACCCTGTGCTGGTTCTGCGCCTGCCATACCAGCGTGGTGAACAGCTACGGCCCGGTGCGGGACTATTGCCGACTGCTGCGCCAGGAGATCGCGCTCGGCGCAGGCGCGATGAAGGCGCGCCATCGCGTCAGTCATATCCATTTCGGCGGCGGCTCGCCGACCATGCTGTCGGCCGGGGACATCGACCGGCTGGGATGCGTCATCCGCGCGCATTTCGATGTCCTGCCCGATGCCGAGTTCGGCGTCGAACTCGATCCGCGCGGGCTGGACAGCGCCAGGGTCAATGCATTCCGCGCCATCGGCGTGACGCGCGCCAGCATCGGGGTTCAGGATTGCGACCCGCGGGTTCAAAAAGCCATCAACCGGATACAGACCGATGACGAAACCCGCCAGGCCGTGCGTCTTTTGCGTCAAGCCGGCATCGACAGCCTCAACCTGGACCTGGTTTACGGCCTTCCAGAACAGACATTCCAGAGCTGGGAACAGACCCTTGCCTTCGCCGTCCGCCTGGCGCCGGATCGGCTGTCGGTTTTCGGTTACGCCCATGTGCCGCAATTCAAGAAGCACCAGGCGCTGATTTCCGCCGCGGCCCTGCCCGGGCTTGAGGCGCGCTTCCGCATGGCCGAATTCGCCCGCAATTACCTGTGCAGTCAAGGCTATGTCGCGATCGGGCTGGATCACTTTGCCCGCCCGCAGGACAAGCTGGCCCGGGCGGCCGGCAGACGCGCCCTGCATCGCAACTTCCAGGGCTACACCACCGACGACGCGCCCACGCTGCTGGGCTTCGGCGCCTCCGCCATCGGCTCGCTGCCGCAGGGTTATGTTCAGAACATCTCCGCCGTGCCTGCCTGGCGCGCCGCGATCCAGGCCGGGCGGCTGCCGACCGGACGCGGCGTGGAAGTGACGGACACCGACCGGATGCGCCGCGAAGCGATCGAACGCCTGATGTGCGACATGCGCGTCAACCTGGATCGAGTCGCCGCCCGTTACGGCGTCACGCGCGCCAGCTTTTCCGACGCATGGCCCGCGCTGCGCCACCTCGAAGGCGAGGGTATTGTCGTGCTGGAAGGCGGCGAGGTCGAAATCGATCCGCAATGGCGTCCCGCCGTGCGCGCGGTTTGCGCGGCCTTCGACCAGTATCTGACAGCGCGGCCCGCCCACCACTCATCCGCGGTCTGAGTCTAGCGAACGCGCGTTCCCGGCGACGTCGCGCCGTGCTTGCAACCGGACGCTGATTTTCCCACCAAGCCGGAGATTGTTCCGTACACAGCTTGACGTTAACCATTTTTTCTGGGCATTTACCTTTTGTTAAGGACTTGAGCGCGCGAGGCACTGCCATCGTTCGCCGTTGGGTAATGCGCCGGTTTCCGGCAAAGGGTGGACTTCGGGAAGGCATACGCACAACTCATTCCAAGGTGCCGATATGCTTGCCTATGAAGAACTTAAAGGGTCCAGTGGCCGCGAGATCTGGTTTCGCCCCACGCGCTACGACGCCCGAAAACTGTTTCCCAACCACGCGCCGCGTGTGCGCATCAAGACCAGCAACTATCAGCTGCATGACATCAGCCTCACCGGGATAGCGGTCGTCGCCAAGCAGGCGGTGGATGTGGATCTCGAGGTCGGCGAGGTCGTGCCCGTGACCTTCCAGCAGGCCGGTCTTTCCATCTTTGAAGGCAAGGCCAAGGTCCGCCGTTCTGAAAGCACGGTCTTCGGCTCGAAGCTGGCGTTCAGTTTCGAGGATGGCTATGTGGATTTCGACCGGCTTCTCAGCCGCAATGTCCAGGCGCAGATCGCCAACAACAGCCACTTCCTCGCGACAGACCGCAATGCGCTGGTGCCGACCGAATACCGGGCGTTCTGCTCCGATGTCCTGGGGCTGCTGCGTTCCTATCGCACGCTTCTGGACAACAATATCGGCCTGGCGGACCAGTTCGCCCACAGCTTCGACGAACAGGGCGCCTATGAAGCCTGCGAGGCGCGGCTGCTTGAGCAGTGGAACGCGATATGGTTTCGCGGCAATGAGATCGTGCGCACCGTCATGGACGACCGGGAGCGGCGCGAAGCGACAAAAGAATTCACCGAACTGGTGCTGACGCCGGAAATGCGCGCGGGCGCGATATGGGACAGAAGTTTCGCCAAGCCGCTGGGCTATCCGGGCGACTTCCGGATCATGAACCAGGTGTATGACGACGACAATGTCGGCGATGGCGTCTACCCCAGGCTGGTTCATCGCCTCGGCCTGCATGTCGCCGAATGCATCCAGACCCGCATGGAGGTGGTGCGCTCCCATATCGCCGAGGTTATCCGCGCCAGGGGCCAGGACCGGCCGGCGCGGATACTGAGTCTGGGCAGCGGCCCGGCCCGCGAGATCGAGACATTCCTGTCGGGGCCGAACGCCCGCGCCGGCCGCGTGGAGTTCACCCTGGTCGACCAGGAAACCCAGGCCCTGGGTTTCGCCTACGACCGCGCCTATCCGCACATCCTGAAACTCGGGGGCGCCGGCCGCATCCAGTGCATGAACATCTCCTTTACCGATATTCTGCGGACGAACGGCGGCCTGCACGATGTGCAACCGCAGGACATGATCTATTCCGTCGGACTGCTGGACTATCTGAGCGACCGGCGCTCGCGGATGCTGGTGCGCAAGCTGTATGACGCCTTGCTGCCGGGCGGCCTTCTGATCATCGGCAACATGAACGAGACGCCGCTGAGCAACCTGTGGCCGATGGAGTTCATCGCCGACTGGACGCTGCTGTATCGCAATGATGCCGAGATGCGGGGCTGGGCGGAAAATCTGGGCGCGGCGGAATACTGGACCGAGACCGAGCGCACGGGCCGGGTGCGCCTGCTGTTCATCCGCAAGCCCTGATTTTAAACGGCGAGCCTTTGCCTGGAATCGACGGCGGCTTGAGAAGCCGAAACCAGGCGCTGCGGCGGAAGACGGATCGTGACGGTCGTGCCGGCGTCCTGCTCGCTGTCGATCGTCAGGGTGCCGCCATGCAGTTCGGCCAGCTTGACGGCCAGGGGAAGGCCAAGGCCGGTGCCGCCGTTTGCCCGTGTATAGGAGGTTTCGACCTGTTCGAACGGGCGCAGGACCCGCGCGATGTCTTTTTCGGCGATGCCTATGCCGGTATCGCGAACCGCCACCAGCAGGCCGTCGCCCGGCGTAAAGGCGATGGAGATCGTGACCTTGCCGCCTTCGTGGCTGAATTTTATCGCATTGGAGACCAGGTTCAGAAGAAGCTGGAGCATCAGTTTGGTGTCCATGCGGACTTCGACGACGCCGGCGAAGCTTTCCATCGATAGCGAAACGCCCCGTTCCGCCGCCTTGGGCTGGCACAGTTGCACGCTGTCCCGGGCGAGCGCGACCAGATCGGCGGCGCGCTCGGCCATCACCAGCTTGTTGGCTTCGGCCTTCGCCAGGTCGAGGATGTCGTTGATGATCGCCAGCAGGTGATTGCCGCTGGTGCCGATGTGTTTGACATATTCGGCGTAACGGGCATTGCCGAGGGGGCCGAAGGTCATTTTGTCCATCAGGTCGGAAAAGCCGATGATGGCGTTGAGCGGCGTGCGCAGCTCGTGGCTCATGTTCGCCAGGAATTCGCTTTTGGAACGGCTTGCCTCGTTGGCCTCGACCAGCAGCAGGTTCGCCGTCTCGTTCTTGGCCTCGATGACGCGCTGCGCGATATAGCCTTTGCGCGTCTGGGTTTCCTGAATATAGCTGGAAAGCAGCCCGACGGCCGTGGACATCAGCAGGAAGAAGTTGTTGCTGGCGAAATAGACCGATGGAATCGGGTTGATGAACGCCGCGGTCAAGTCATAGGCCGTGACCAGCAGCGTGGACATGCCGACCGTGGCGAGGAAATCCACCCGGATGAAGCTGCCGCAATAGATCACCACCATGATCAGGCCGGCATAATAGGTGCCGTTGAAGGGCGCCGGCATCACCGCCGTCATGGCCACGATGCCGAAGCCCGACGCCACCATCGTCGAGGCAAGGGCGATATGGCCGAAGCGTTGGAACAGGCCGGTGAAGGTGAGCGCGAAAACCGCCAGCAAAAGGGGACATACCACGGCGTAGCGGATGAAAAACAGCGTGTAGAGGGCGGACCCGCCGACGCGCAGGTCCAGCAGGCCGAACAGGCCGTAAAGCGCGGTGCCGGCGAGCAGGTAAATGCGGATGAAGACCATCGAATCGGCCATCGTCCGGCCGGCGAAGTCCCGCTCCGTCTCCCGGTTGCGAAAGCGCAGCCACAACCGGCTGAAAGCCAGCTCATCTTTCATGACTATGGAATTGTCTTCGCTCATGGCCGATCCGGACAACACCCCCCGGTCCTGGTCGGGAATGTAGCGGGACTTTGTAAACAAAGGGGCAGCGCACAGCGTTAACAGAATCTTTGCCTTGTGGCCGGCATTGTAGGGGCTTGGGGGATGGGCCAGTCACGCCGCTTTGCCAGGTGATATTCGAAAAAGGGGCCCCATGCGCCGCAGTCTTATTGTCCTGACGTCCATGCTTGCCGTGTCGGCGGTGCCGGCGCTGGCCGCCGGTTATGCCGTGCGCGAGCAAAGCGCCGATGCGATGGCGTCGGCCTATGCCGGCGCGGCGGCGACGGGAACCGACGCGAGCTATCTGGTCTACAATCCGGCCGCGGCCGCCGCCGCCCAGGGCGGCGACGCTTCGCTCAGCGCGGTCGCCATCCTTCCCAACTCCTCCGCCAGTTATGGCGCCGCGCTGACCGCCGCCGGAACCCCGGCCGGCGGCAGCGCCGCGCCCAAGGGGTTCATACGCGATGCCGTCATTCCCGACCTTGCCTTGCGCCAGCGCCTGTCCGACCGCTGGTCGGCCGGTCTTTCCGTCTCGGTGCCTTGGGGCCTGAGCACGGATTATCCCGCCAGCTATGCGGGGCGTTACTATGGCCTCGATACCAAGCTTCTGGCGGTCGATATCGCGCCTGCCCTCGCCTATGACATCGCGCCGGGCATTTCGATAGCCGGTGCCTTCCAGGCCCAGTATGCAAAGGGCACCCTGACAAGCGCCGTCGATATCGGAACCATCGGCCTGGTGTCCGGCATTCCGGGCAGCACACCGGGCGGCATGGACGGTTTTGCGCGCGTCAATTCGCACAGCTGGGCCTATGGCTTTGAACTGGGCGCCCGCGCCGAACTGGACGACGGCTGGACCCTCGGCGCCTCTTACCGCTCGGCGGTTCATCACACGCTGAAGGGCCCCTGGACTTTCATGACCGATGGCGCCGGTCTGGGCGCGGCCATCCGGGGCGCGACGGGCATCTTTGCCGATACCACGGAGCGCGCCAAGCTGACGACGCCCGACCTGGTCGAAGCGGGCGTCCGCAAAGCGATCGACGACCGCTGGACCGCCCTGCTGGAGGTGGACTGGACCGGCTGGTCGGCCTTCAACAATCTGAATGTCGTCGCGGCCAATCCGGCGCAGCCCGGCGATCTGACCAATTCGCAATGGCATGACGCCTGGATGGCCGCCATCGGCGCGGAATATGCCGCAAGCGAGGATTGGAGCCTGAAGTGCGGCTTTGCCTATGACGGCTCGCCGATACCGGACAGCACCGAGGGCCCCCGCATCCCGGATGCGGATCGCTACTGGATTTCCGCCGGCGCGACATACCGCGCTTCGAAAGCGCTCGACCTGAAACTGACCCTGTCCCATCTTTTCAACGACCAGAGGACCATCGCGCAGTCGCCGGGCCAGGCCGGCAACGCGCTTCGCGGCGCCCTGGCCGGCACCACGGAGTCCAGCGTCAATGTGGTCGGCCTTCAGGCGGTGTATCGCTGGCTTTGAGATATTGCCGGCGGCACACATTCGCGGCGCATACCGCGCGCCGCCCTAGTAGGGCGGCGGAAAAGGCAGCGCGTCCAGTGTCAGACCGGACGGCTCGTGTTCGCTCGCCGAAAAAGTTGCGACCCACAGCGGGCGGGCACCAAAGGTGATAGTCCACTTGTCTTTGGCCATGGTTATCAGAAAGAGGTTCTGGACCAGTATACCGCGTGGCAGTTGGCCCTCGCCCTTTTCGCACCACTCCGCGGGACCTTGCGACCGACAAGTCACGCGCAGAGATTTGTGGAGTTCGTCCCTGGCCATGATGATCCGAAGCTGGCGCACGGCAGCGAAGGGGCGGGTGATCTTGAAATCCCGGATCGCGGCGGCTTGCGCGTCCGGCATCAGAAGCCTGGCGAATGCCATCGCCTCCAACGCCGAATCCTGCACCACACGGAAAGGATTCGGGTCGGAGCCCTGCGCCTCGGCAGCCGGCAGCGGTTGCGCAAATCCTGCCGCCAGGAAGATGCCGGCAACGATGACCGCAAAGCGCCAAGGCATGGAATTTCCCCGCATGATGTGCCGCAAGCCTATTCGCCTCCCAATATGCCGTCGATCTGGGCACGAAGCGAGGCGACCGAGGCCAGGCCGATGTGCGGCAGGGACAGAAGAGCCCGATCCGACCATTCGCGCGCGTCCTCCAGCGTCACGATGCCGGCACGCAGCAGCGCATTGCGGGCGCGCTTGGGCATGCGCAAGCGTGCGATGGCGAATTGGCGGGCGCCGCCTTCCACCGCGCGTTCGGGGACCGTGACCGATCCCTCCATCACGCGACCGCGCGCGGGCGTTCGCACAGGCCCGGCATGTCGTGCGCGGGCAGCGCGATGCACAGTTCGCTTTCGCAAAGCGCGCGCGCCAGGGCCCCGGTGGCGATTTCCAGGATATGACGCCGCTCCGGAATGGCGATCCAGCGCAAATGCGCTTCCAGCAGCGCCGGCGCTCGTGCCTGGGCCGCGGCCAGCAGCGTCAGCACCTGCCGCTCATCGGCGGTAACAGCGAGGCAACCGGGCGCACCGATGGCGAATTTCCTGCGGCCGGCCACCCCCAGCGCCTTGAGGAAGATGCAGAAGGTGGCAAAGACCTCCGGGCCGTCCTCGCCGCAGGCGGCAGCGAATTCGTCCATCATCAAGGGACAGCAGCGGCCCGTCGCAAGGCGCCGCCAAGACCACACCAGCAGGTGCTCGGCGTACCCGAAGCCCGGAACCTCACCGCCGATCAGGGGCGCCGCATATCCCATGTGACCGTCTCCGAAAATCAACCGCTCGGTGATAATATCTGCGATTGATTTGCAATCGCAAGGCAATTAATCTGAGCCAGCGCAAATTCTGGAACCTGGTCATGTCACATCCGCAGCCGATTTACGGGCCTCAGACGCTGCTTTCGGACCTGACGACCCCGGAAATCCTGCTGGCCGTGACGCTGCGGCTGTTCGCCCTGCCCTGGCGCGAGCCGGGTGACGACCACCCCGATTGGCGGGAAGGACTGAGAACGGGCAACCTGCCCTTATGGACCGCCACCATGTTCGAGAGCTTCCTGCACATCATCATACTGGCGACACGCCGGCCTTTGGACGTGCGCTGCCCCGCCTGCCCGCAACTAGGCTATGACGAAGGCCGGCTGCTTCAGATCGTCAGCCTCCTGCAGCACCGCCGCCATGAAGAAGCCGGGGCCGTTCTGCAAAGCTGGCTGCCCGCCGCGGCCTGCCGGGCCGCATTGTCTCCGGCCGAGGGCCTGGCGCGGGGACTTGGACTGGCCGGCCTTGTCATTCCGCCGCGCCCGGCCATTGTACCGCTTCTTCCCGCGCACCAACTGCGCATCAATCCCGGTCTGGCAAGGCTGCAGTAGCCGCCGCGAACACTGGGACAAGGACATTTCATGTATATCTGCATCACCAGGGCGCGAGGCTGTCTCGGCGATCTCATTCGGCGCGTCCAGGATGGTGAGGATGTGATTTTGACCCGTCATGGCGAAGCCGTCGTGCGCCTTCATTGCGTCAAGGCGCGCGCGCCGGCGTCCGCAAGGGGCGAAGCCGGCGCGCCCGTTCGCGCAACGCGCGGGCACAAACCGGGCGCGCGGCGCGCCAGCACAAAGTAACGAGAGGCAACAGGATGCTTTTGGACCGACGCCGAATTCTGCAATCCGGAGCCGCGATGATCGGCGCAGCCCCGCTTCCGCCCTCCGCCGCGGCCGCGCCAATGGCGGGCATGACGCCCGGCGGCGCGCGCCCAGGCAAGGCGGACCATACCATCGAAATCGGCGCCGGGCTGCTGGCGCTGGGGTCCGAGACGGCGGTCTCGACCAAGCTCTACAACAACCAGTTTCCCGGCCCGCTGCTGCGATTGCAGGAGGGCAAGCCGGTCACCGTCGAGATTCGCAACAACAGCGACACGCTGGAACAACTGCATTGGCACGGCCAGACCTTGCCCGCCGCCGTCGACGGCGCGGCGGAAGAAGGCACGCCCTATATCCCGCCGCACAGCACCCGGCGGGTGACATTCACGCCCGGTCCCTCGGGATTCCGCTTCTATCACTCCCATCTCACCGCCGGTACCGACCTGACCGCCGGCAGTTACAGCGGACAGGCCGGGCTGGTCTTCATCGAGCCCAGGCAGAACCCCGGCGCTTACGACCGCGAAGTGTTTATTACGCTCAAGGAATTCGGCCCGTCCTTCACGCGGATGGAAATGCCCGATGACATGCTGGCTCCGGCCCCCATTGTCCCGGCGCTGCGCGACGCCGCGCTCAAGGCGCTGGACGCCTCGACCAGGCGCGGCCTGCCGCAGGCTTACGATGTGAGCTACCAGTTCTGTTCGGTCAATGGCCGCATGCTGGGCGAAGGGCCGCCGATTTCGGTGAAGGCGGGCCAGCGCGTCCTGCTCCATGTCCTCAACGCCAGCGCCACCGAGATCCGCAGCCTGGCGCTCCCGGGCCATGCCTTCAAGGTGACGGCGCTCGACGGCAATCCCGTGCCGCGCCCGGCGACCGTGCCCGTGCTCTGGCTGGGTCCGGCGGAGCGCGTCAGCGCGATCGTCGAAATGCGCAATCCCGGCAAATGGGTGCTGGGCGACCTGGACGACGATGCGCGCAATCATGGCGCCGGCATCGTGGTGGAATATGCGAAGTCCGGCGGGAAACCCGCGTGGACCAAGCCTGCGGAGTCGCGCTGGGACTATCGCCTTTTCGGCGCCCAGCACAGCGGCAATCCCCCGCCCGACGAAACCATCACCATGACCTTCGGTGCCAACCCGGGCGCACGCAACGGCTTTGATGAGTTCTCGGTCAACGGCGTCGTGTTCTCGATGGACCGTATGAAGCCGCTGTTCAACCTGTCGCTCGGCAAGCGCTACCGGCTGCGCATGCGCAATGCGACCGATGACGCGCACCCGGTTCACCTGCACCGCCACACCTTCGAGATTTCCAGCATCGCGGGCCGCCCGACGGCAGGCGTGCGAAAAGACGTGGTGATGATCGGCGGCTTCCAGGAAATGACGGTGGACTTCCTGGCCGACCAGCCGGGCCCCAGCCTGTTTCATTGTCACATGCAGCATCATATGGACTTCGGTTTCATGGCGCTGCTTGACTGCCGTTAAGTCCAACGCGTCAGCCGCCGTGCGGCATATTCAAATGACCTTTGCCATCATCTGCGTTAAGGTCGGAGCCCGTTCGCGGACGCCCTGGAGCCACACATGACCGACTACAAACTCTATTACTGGTCCGTACCGTTTCGCGGCCAGTTCGTGCGCGCGGTCCTTGCCTTCGCGGGCAAGACCTGGACCGAGGGCGGCGATGACGCGATCTCAGGGCTGATGGAAGGGTCCGTGAAGAAGATGCCGGTACCGTTCATGGGGCCGCCATTGCTGATCGACAAGAAAGCAGACTTCGCCATCGCCCAGATGCCGGCCATAATCCTGTATCTGGGAGAGACGCTGAACCTCCTGCCGGCCACCCCCGCCCTGCGCGCGCTGACCATCAAGATCGTCAACGACGCCAATGACGTGATCGACGAGATCACCCTGGACGGCGGCCGCGAGATGTGGACGAAAAAGAAATGGGAGGCGTTTGTTCCGCGCCTGAGGAAGTGGATGTCGTTTTGGGAAGAGACCGGGCGCCGCCACGACTTGAAGCCGGATGGCGGCTTCCTCCTGGGCGGCGGCACGCCGGGCATCGCCGACGTCGTGACAGCCACTTTGTGGTCGACGATGGCGGATCGCTTCCCCGAGATAGGCGCAATTCTTGACGAGACCGCGCCGATGACGGCCGGGTTGACACGCCGGGTCGCCGGCCTGCCGCAACTGGCCAGGCTCGCCGCCAAAGCGCGCCGGGATTATGGCGAGGCCTATTGCGGCGGGCAGATCGAGGCTTCGCTGCGCAAGGTGACTGGCGGCGGCAAGACTCCCTGACAGGGATCATCGCCGGCAGACCGCTTATCGGCGTCTCGCGCGGCCTTGAAAAGGAGGATTGCGGGCGGGAGAATAACCTGATAAGTCTATCGGGTTAATATAGTATAACCAGACGGTTTGCTCGGCAAGGTAGATTATGGCCAGCCTGTCCATCGAGTTGCTGCGAAGCTTCGTCGCCGTTGTGGAAAAGGGCTCGATTCAGCGCGCCACCGAACGCATCTTTCTCACCCAATCGGCCCTCAGCCTGCAAATCCGCCGGCTGGAGGAAATCGTCCAGCGCCCCCTCTTTCGGCGCGAAATGAACAAACGGCTGGCGATCACGCCGGCGGGGCTGGAACTGCTGGAGTATGCCCGCGAGATGCTCGCGCTTAACGACCGCGCCATCGCCGCCATGAATCTGACGCCGCTGGAGGAGCCGATCCGCGTCAGCATGCCGCCGGATGTGGCGGAAGCGGCCTTGCCCGGCGTGTTGCGGGAATTCCGGCGCCGTCACCCGCAGGTGCGCCTGGCAATCCGCATAGGTGGCGCGCCGATCGGCGGCGACCAGACCGATATCATATTGTCGCCATCGCAGCAGCCCGATGCCGCCGCCCTGACCTGCGTCCCCGTCCGCTGGATCGGGGATGCCGAACTGACCGGGCAGGACGAACTGCCGCTGGTCCTGCTGCCGGAGCCTTGCGTCTTCCGCGCCAATGCCCTGCACGCACTCGAACGCGCCGGCCGCAAATACCGCATCGCCGTCGAGGCCACCAACTTCGCTGGCCTGATCGCCGCCGTGAAAGGCGGCCTGGGCGTTACCGCCCGCCCGGCCGCCTTTCTGCAGCTTGACGCCACCGTGCTCGCAGACGGGACCTTGCCCAAGTTGAGCGATGTCCATTACGGGCTGCACCACAACAGCATCCGCGAAACGCCGGGCGCGGACCTGGTGGCCCTGCTGCGCAACGCCCTCGCCCACCCGCCCAAGCGGGCGGTTCGCAAGCTGGCGCGCGGAGCCTGACTTTCGACTGGCCGCCGGCTTGCCCCCCGCGGCCAGCCACCCGCGTTATGCCGTCTTGACCAGCTTGGATACCTGCCCCGTCGCCGGGTCGAAACGCTCGCGCTCGATGGTATCGAGATCCACGCCGGTGATGCGGATGATCCGGGTGCCGGGCTCGTTCTCCACCGAATGGATGGCGCCGTTCTGATAGATGCCCGCCTGGCCGGGCGTCAGCCGATAGGCGCGCGCCACTTTCAGCTCGGCCTTGTCGCCGCCGGCATTGACCCGCTCCCATTCCGTCATGTCGGTATGGTTGGTCACCTGGCCATAGATCGCCCAGGACGCGCCGTGATTGTGCGGCGCATGGCGGCCCGCCCCTTCGCGCGTGGCGTGCGCCAGGATCAGATAACCCAGGCCCTTCTCCTTGTGCAGCACCTTGACCCCTTCGGCGATATCCAGGCCGCGGATATGCGCGATGAAGTCCGGTTCGGCCAGCAGCCGTTCCAGATTCGCGCGCACCTGCTCGCGCCCGGCCGGCCCGGAATCGCGGGTCAGGCTTTCGTTGACGTCCGTGACAAATTCGGAAAGCGAATAGCTCATCATGTCCTCCTAGAATTTTCCGCGCAGGCTGACGCCAAAGAGACGGGGATCGCCCAGGGACGCGGTGATATAGCCCATGGAACTCGATGGCGTGTAGGAATTGGCATAGGCCTGGTTGAGGGCGTTGCGGGTCCAGAAGGACAGGTCCCACCTCCCATCCTCCCGCCGGACGCCGACATGCAGGTCCAGCACGCCATAACCGGCGACCTTGGAATAGATGTCGTCGTTCAGCTGGCTGTAGAAGCTGGATCGGGTGCTGAAATCGCCCCCGACATAGGCTTCCAGGCCGCCGACGACCTGGTGGGCATATTCGGCGCTGGCCGAACCCGCCCATTTCGAGACGCCGGCCAGGGGCTGGCCGGTGATGTTGCAGCTCTTGTTAAAGGAATAAAGATAGGGGCAGGTCGTGCTGGAGAGCGAAGTATAGACGGCATCGTCATAAATGCCGGCAAGCGTCACGCTCAGCCCTTCCAGCGGCACCGCCTGCAGGTCGAACTCGAAACCGCGCGACCGCACGCTGCCGGCATTGGCGATATAGGTGCGCCCGCCCAGGCTCGAGTCATAGATCGTGGCCTGGTAATTCTCCACATCGGTCCAGAACAGGTCGGCATTCGCCGTCAGACGGTCGCCCAGCAGCTTGGTCTTGGTGCCGACTTCGTAGGAATTGACATACTCCGGATCGACCACCTTGGGCGTGGTGCTGGGAACGCCGGCCAGGTTGAGCCCCGCGCTCTGGAAGCCGCGCGAATAGGTGGCGTAGGTCAGGATATCTTCCGTCACCTGATAATCCAGGCTGCCGCTGCCCGAAATGGCGCCGCCGGCCCAGCGGGCGTCGTAGTTATAGCTCGGCGCGACGGTGGCGCGGCGGGTGATCGCGGTGGCCTGCTGCGCCGCCGGCAGCGCGGAAATCGGCGCATAGGTGCCGCCCGGCGTCGTCAGGTTGCTGCCGTACTTGTCTTCATAGGTATAGCGCAAGCCGCCCACGAAACTCAGCTGGTCGGTGACATGCCAGGTCGCCTGGCCGAAGCCGGAGTAACTGCCGTCCCAGGCGCCGAAGGCGGAGTGGTTGTCCAGGCCCTGCAGCACCAGGGGCGACGTGGCGGGACCATAGTTGAACTGCGAGGCCTGGGTGCCGTAGATCGAATGGCTGTCCACCGGCGACTTCTGCAGGAAGACATAAAGCCCGGCGGTGTAGTCGATCGCGCGGGACCCTTCGGAACTGAGCCGCAGTTCCTGGCTGAACTGGCTCTGTTTGATGTGGACATAGAGCGCCTGGTAGTAGTCCACGCCGCTATAGTCGCTGTCATAGCTGGGAAAGAGTTCGAACTCGCGCCACGCGGTGATCGAAGTCAGGCTGTTGCCCGCCAGCCAGGAATCCGCCGGCAGGCGCCAATCGCCCTGGAGCGAAACCCCGTGCGTGTCCTGGTTCCAGTAATTCTGCTGGTTGATGTCCGACAGCCGCCCGGTGATGCCGCTGGTGGCGATGCCGGGGGCCGGCGTGTAGCCGGCATCGGCGGAATGGTCGAAGAAATTCTTGGTGGTCGAGCCATTGGCCAGCGTCCTCGGCAGCACGCCGGCCACCACCTGATGCGGGCCGGAGAAATTCTGGTGATTGTAGTCGCTGATCAGGCGGAAGCTGAGGTCGTCGGTCGGTTCATAGAGGAATTGCAGCCGCGCCGACTGGTCGTGCAGGCCGGTGTCACGCACATTCGGGTTGGTCGTTTTGATCGTATCGTCGCGGGTCGTGTCGCCCAGCGTCAAGCGGAAGGCCAGGGTGTCGGTAATCGGGCCGGTGACGCTGCCGTCGACCTGTTTGAAGTTGTAATTGCCGTAATTGACCTCGCCCTGGGCGCCCCAGTCGAAGGAGGGCGTGCGCGTGGTCACGTTCAGGGCGCCGGCGGTGGTGTTCTTGCCGAACAGGGTGCCCTGCGGGCCGCGCAGCGTTTCGACCTGGCTGAGGTCGAACTGGTCGAACAGCACGCTGGCGGGACGGGCGTAATAAACATTGTCGACATAGATGCCCACGCCCGGTTCGAAGCCTTCCGTGGTCAGGCCCGGATTGGCGCCCAGGCCGCGGATCGAAACCGTCTGGTTGCGCGGATTGATGCCCTGAATCTGCAGCGACGGCACCAGCGCGGTGACCTGGCTGAGATTGAAGATATGGTCGGTGGTCAACTGGTCGCCCGAGACGACCGAAATGGCGATCGGCACCTGGCTGGCGTCTTCCTTCTTGTAGCGGGCGGTGACCGTCACGGTCTCGACGGTCGTGACTTCGCTGGCCGCGGGCGCTGCATTTTGCGCCACCTGGACCGCGCCCTGCTCCTGCGCCAGGGCCGGAAAGGCGACAAAGCTCAGAAGGGCGGCCTTCAGGATACTGAGGGTCGGCCGCCGCACTGCAAGGGTACTGATCCCACTCATGGCACTTACGTTCTTTCTCTATTTTGACTATCGGATTAATAGGAATTACGGCGAAAAAGCGGGCGGCCTGTATCGCATACGGGCCGCCCGTCACGTCGTCAGGCGGCACGCTCCGCGGTTTGTGCATCCACCAGCTTGCGCGCGGCGATCAGCGGCTCGCGGGCGATGAAGTCCGCGATGGCGAAATCCTGCTTGAGGAAGCCTTCGGCCAGCAGGAAGTTCTTCTGATGCTCGAGATAGCCCACCAGCCGGTCGTCAAGCGACGGCTCCAGCTGCTCGGCGACATGGGACGAATAACCCAGCAGGACTTCCTCTTCGGTGGTGGCGGTGTCGCGGGCGATATAGCGCGCGGCTTCGGCCGGATTGGCCTTGGCCCAGCGCGCCGTGCGGATGTTCTGGGCGACATAGGCGGCGACCACGTCCGGATTGCTCTCCAGCAGTTCGGTCTTGACCGTGAAGGCGGTGGGGGTGGAGTTGCTCACCCGGTCCAGCGGATCGAGCGCCGGATTGCCGGCATCGAACACCACATGGCCGTCGAGCAGCGCCTGGAGGCCCACGCGCGAGGCGCCGACATGGATGGCGTCGACATGGCCCTGCAGCAGGGCGCGCAGGAAGAAGCCGTCCACACCCCGCAGCTTGGAGACGCTGAAAGCCGAACTGGAAAGCTGGCTTCCGTCCGGCTGCAGCGCCACCTGCGGCTGCTCGATGACGATATCGACGAACCTGGCATCCTCGCGGCGCACGCCGCCATGCTTGAGCGCCGTCAGATAGGCCTTGAGCTGGGTGGCGCGGGCATGGTCGATCTGGTCGTTCGGGCGCTTGATGATGCCCAGCCGCTTGCCTTTCAGGTCGCCGGCGTTGCGAATGCCGGAGTCGGGCAGCGAAACGATCGCGGAATAATGATCGACCCAGGTCAGGCCGATCACCTTCAGGTCCTTGCCGACCGAGCGCGACCAGAGCGGGGGAATATTGCCGCCTTCGCGGAAAAGATTGGACTGGCTCTGGTCGTAATGGGCCTCGCGAATCTTGCGATCGGCATGGGTGCGCACCGACTGCAGGTTGACGCCGGAATCGGCGAAGGCCTGCTGCAGGTCACCCTTGCCCACGGCGATGCTGATGGCCGACGGCACAGGGCAGACGGTGTACCAGACATCGACCGGCTTTTCTTTCTGGAACTGTGAAACTGACATGGGCTTGTCCTTTCGGTTGGGGAATCAGGCGGCGCGTTGCGCGTCTTCGGCATCCACCAGCCTGCGCGCGGCGGCCAGCGGTTCGGGGGCGATGAACTCGGCGACCGGGAAATCGGCCGCCAGGAAGCCCTCGCGCAGCAGGAAATTCTTCTGATGCTCGACCGCGGCCACCAGGTCCGGCGCCAGTGACGGCTCAAGCCGCGCGGCCAGGCCCGGACCATAACCCAGCGCCACGTCTTCCTCGGTCACGCCGGTATCGCGGGCGATATAGCGGGCCGCTTCGGCCGGATTGGCCTTGGCCCAGCGGGCGCTGCGAATATTTTCCGCCACATAGGCGGTCACGATATCGGGATTGGTTTCCAGCAGTTCGCCGCGCACGGTGAACAGGACCGGGATCGAGCGGTCGCGCGGATCGGCGGCGGCCGCGGTATCGAACACGATCTGGCCGCCCAGCAGCGCCAGAAGGCTGCTGCGCCCGCCGGAAACCACAATGGCATCGACATGGCCCTGGAACAGCGCCTTGACGAAAAGGCCATCCACCGAACGCAGCTTGGTGACGCTGAAAGCCGAACTGGACAGCACGCCGTCTTCGGGCCTGGCCTCGACCTGGGCCTTCTCCACCAGGATGTCGACAAATGCGACCTCCTCGCGGGCCACGCCGCCCGCCGCCAGCGCGGTCAGATAGGTGCGCAGCGTGTGCGCCCGTGCATGGTCGATCTGGTCGTTGGGCCGCTTGATGATGCCAAGACGCTTGCCCTTGAGGTCGGCGGGCGTGCGAATGCCGGACTCCGGCAGCGCCACCACCAGCGAAGACCGTTCCAACTGCGTCAGGCCCAGCAGGCGAAGATTGCGCCCCTGCGAGCGGGCCCACAGCGGCGGCACATTGCCGCCTTCGCGGAACAGGTTGGGCTGGGTCTGGTCGTAATGGGCCTCGCGCACCTTGCGGTCGGCATGGGTGCGCACGGTGCGCAGGTTTACGCCGGTGCCTTCAAAGGCGCGCTGCAACTCACCACGGCCGGCGGCAATGGCGATGGCGGACGGCACCGGGCAGACGGTGTACCAGACATCGACGGAATTTCCCTGCAAAGGCGTAATGGTCATCAGACGGCTCCTTCCAGAAGGTTTTCGGCGCGGCTTTTTTGCTGGCGGATGGGTTCGAAGTCTTCGCGGTAATGCGAGCGCAGGGTTTCGCCCTGGTATTCGGTGCGGTAAAGGCCGCGCTTCTGCAGGATGGGAACCACGGTATCGACGAACTCCGCCAGCTTGGGCGGCGTCAGGTTGCCGATGTTGAAGCCGTCGGCGGCGCGGCCGGTGAACCATTCCTCCATATTGTCGGCGATGCGTTCCGGCAGATCGACCAGAACGCGGTGACCCTGCGGCAGCGGACGCTGCGCCAGGATTTCTGCGACGGTCGGGCGGCCCTCGCGCGCGGTGGCGACCACGCTCTTGACGGTGCTGCGTTTGGAGACGGCAAGCGCATGCCGAAGGATCTCATCGGGAATTGGCTTGTCCAGCGGCAGTTCGGCGACGGTGACGAACAGGGACGACGCCAGTTCCTGGTGATGCTGCTCAGGCGTCAGGGCGGAGAACAGGCTTTCGCGGATCTCCGCCACTTCCTTTTCGGTGCTGCCGATATAGACATAGATGCCGGGCAGGATGACGATCTCCTCCTCGCGCCGGCCAAAGCCGCGGGTACGCGCCTTGATGTCCTCGTAGAACTCCTGCGCTTCCCCCAGGGTCTGCGACATGGCGAAGACGCCTTCGGCGGTGCGGGCCGCGAGCGCCCGGCCCTCGGGCGAACCGCCCGCCTGGAAGATCACCGGCGAACCCTGCGGCGTGCGCGGCAGCTGCAGCGGGCCGCCCACTTTATAATAGGCGCCGGCATGGTCGATCGGCGCTGGCGCGGTCAGCGCGCGGCCGTCCTTGAATCCGCTGGGCTGGTGCAGCGAGTCATAGTCCCAGCTTTGCCAGAGCTTGCGCACCACATCGACGAATTCCTCGGCCCGGGCATAGCGGGTGGATTTCTCCGGCAGCGCGGCCAGGCCGAAATTGGCGGCGGCATTCTCATTGTAGGTGGTCACCACGTTCCAGCCGGCCCGGCCGCGGCTGACATGGTCCAGCGTCGAATATTGCCGCGCCACGTTATAGGGCTCGCTGAAAGTGGTGGAGGCCGAGCCCACCAGGCCGATGCGCTCGGTAACAGTGGAGAGCGCGGTCAGGATCACAAGCGGATCGAACACCGGCTGGCGGCGGCGCCCGCCATACAGCCCCACGGTATCGGCCAGGAAGAAGCCGTCGAACAGGCCACGCTCGGCGATGCGCGCGAGTTCCTGATAATAGCCGATGCCGAATTCGCCATCGCGCGCGGCCCAGGGCTGCCGCCAGGCCTGGTCGTGCGTGCCCGCGCTGTTGGCGTGGAAATTCAGCTTGATCTTTTTCTGTGCCATGGTGCCTCTCAGGTCGCCGAACCGAAAATCGGCAGGACGACGTCTTGGTATATCTTCCGCCGTTTCTCGCTGAAGCCGGGAACCGGATTCTGGAAAGCCCCGTCCGGCGCGATCTTCGGCATGCCGATGGCGGGCGGCGAGCCCGGCACCGCGCCCTGTTCGTAGACGGCGCTGCCATACAGGCGCTGCGCCGTGGGCGAGAACAGCCAGTCCAGCAGCAGCTTCGCCGCATCCGGCGACGGCGCCCCCTTCAACAGCGCATGCCCGGTCGGGTTGGTGACGGTGCGGGGGAACGGCGCCGGCGCGATCGGCGCGCCGCGCGAAGCCAGCTGCCGTCCCACCGACGAGGTCGCCCAGAGCGCGATGGCGTAGCGGCCCTGCGCCACCCAACTGGAAGCGATCGACGACATGGGGGCGCGGTCGCGGCGGGGAATGAAATCCGCGATCTTCTGCAGCGTGGGGCGGTCGATCTTCTTCTGGTCCCAGAGGACGGCAAAGACGCTGTCGATCGGCTCGACGCCGGTGGGCTGACCGATGGTCACCCGGCCGCGCCACTTCGGGCTCAACACCTCATCGAGCGTCCTGGGGACTTCGTTCGGCTTGACAAGGCGGGTGTTGTAGACGAGGCCGAACTGCTTCAGCGCCGCGGCGGTATAATAGTTTCCCGGATAATGCCATTCCTTCGGCACATTGCGCGCCAGCGGCGGATCGAACGGCTCGATCAACCCGCGCGGGATATAGTCATCGGCCGACCCGACAATGTCGCCTTGGCGATGGCCGCTGGCGATTTCCGCATCCAGGCGCGCGGACAGTTCCGCCCCGCCGATGCGGGTGCCGACCACCTTGATGCCGGGAAAGCTTTTCTCGAAGGCGCGGAAGACGACGCCGAGATTGTTGTTGGGATCGACCGGCGCATTGGCGGAATAGACATTGACCGTGGTCTTTCCCGATTTCAGGGCCGCATTGTACAGCCTGGCCAGAAAGGCCAGGTCATCGAACGAGACGCCCGCGAGACCGGGATTCCTGGCCAGGTCCGCGGCCGAGACATCCGCCCGGGCCGGTGTGGCCAAGGCCGAGGTCAGGGTCAGGGCCGCCGCGGCGGCCAGCATGAGCAGGCGTTTCATGAAAAGGCTCCGTTGACAGGCAGAGCGCGAAGCCGCCGGCCGCGCGCGAGGCTTTGCAGCACCCCGAATACCGACACCGATACCAGGATGAAGCCGAGCAGCAGGCTCAGCAGCGCCGCCGCCTGCGCCTGGTCGACGCCGTCGAACAGCTTGTAGATGTGGACGGACATGGTGCGGGTGCCGGCCGAACTCAGCAACAGCGGCGCGTCCAGGTCGCCCATGATCGCGATCATCGCCAGCAGCCAGGCGAACAGCAGGCTGGGCAACAGCAGGCGCATCGTGATCTGCAGCGTGCTGCGCAGCGCCGAGGCGCCGCTGACCCGCGCGGCATCCTCCAGTTCGCGCGAAAGCTGGCGCACGGCGCTGCCCGCGATCTGGACCGATACCGGCAGCACCACCACGACAAAGGCCAGAACCAGCAGCCAGACCGTTCCATAGATGTGACGCACGACCGGCAGGGAGGTCACCGCCCAGATCAAGGCCAGCGAACCGACCAGCCCCGGCATGGCCAGCTGCAACTGTGTCGCGCCGCGCAGCAGCGCGGCGACGCCGGGGCGCGCGCGGCTGGTGAAATAGGCGATGGCGAAAGCCAGCAGCACGCCGACAAGACCGGCGCCGACGGCGCAGAAGGCCGTGTTGAGCAATATCTGGTCGATGTCGGGATTGGCGAACAGGGCGCGATAGTTCACCAGGCTCAGCGTGTCATAGACGCCGGGGAACGGCAGGAAAGACGAGAAAACAATGGCGCCAAGCGGCAGGACCACGCCCAGAAGGGCATAGGCCAGGATGAAAAGCGCCGCCGGCCAGCGCCAGGCGCCCAACTCCCACCGGGTCTGGCGGGGCGCCTTGCCGCTGACCGTGACATAGCTGCGCCGGCCCACCAGGCGATACTGCGCATAGAGCAGAAGACCGATGAACACCGTCAGCGACACGGCCAGCGCGCTTGCCTCGCCATATTGCGGCGGCTCGTATTGCTGCAGCGTGCGCAGGATGCGCACGGTCAGGAAGGAAAGATCGGCGGGCGTTCCCAGGATCAGCGGCACGCTGAAGGACTTCAAGCCGATGATGACGCCCATCAGCACCACGCTGGACAGGATTGGCCGCAGCAGTTGCAGGGTAATGGTGAAGAAGGCGCGAAGCCGCGAGGCGCCGGCGGCCAGCGCGGCTTCCTCCAGCGAGCGGTCCATATTGGCGAAGGGGCCGGCCAGGAAGAGATAGAGGAAGGCCGCCGCGTGCAGGGAGTCGACGAAGATCAGGCCCGGCCAGCTTTCGACATTGAACAGCGCCGGCGCACCGAACAGGTTTTCCACCAGGACATTGATCACGCCGGTGAAACGGTTGGCCAGCAGGCTGTAACCGATGGCGTAGAACAAGGCAGAGGTCGCCGCGCAGACCAGCATCAGCGGCGTCACCAGTTGGCGCAACGGCGCATCCGTGCGCTGGGCAAGAAAGCAGAGGCCCAGCGCGATGCTCACCGCAAGAAAGGTCGTCGTTGCGGCATAGATCAGCGAATTGGCCAGCGCATGCGAGACATTGATCTCCGTCCACATCTGCGCGAAATTGGCGAGCGTCCAGTGTCCCGAAGCATCCAGCGGCGCCGCGGTCGAAAAAGCGCCGATCGTCAGCTTCACCAGGGGCCAGACCAGCAGCAGAAACACCAGCAGCGCCAGAGGCAGCCAGGGCGCGACCCGGCGCGCGGCGCCGGCCACGCCGGCAAGCCTGCGCCTGGCGTCAAACGGCGCCGCGTTCCAGCGCAAGCTGTGGATGTTGCCCGGCTGGCTCACTCGGCAGCCTCTTCGTGAGGCTCGCGCCAGAGGCGGCTTTCATACAGCTCGCGCGTATAAGGCGGCTTGCCGCGCGCCAGGATCAGCTTGGAATAAAGCGGGTAGTCGGCGAAATAGAGATTGCGCACGATGGCGGTGGAAATGCCCTTCACGCCGCTGGCCAGGTTGGGAATGTCGCCGACGGGGCGGCCGAAGCTGGTCGAGCCCGCCTTGCTGGAAAGATGGATATGGCGCAGGAACGGCGCCGTGCCCGGCACCTTTTCCAGGAATTCATAGCCCTCGCCCAGATAGGGATAGCGCGCCAGCCCCGCATTCTCGCGGCCCTTGGGCGCGGGATAGCGATCGCCCCAGGTCGCGATGCGATCGGCGAACGGCGCCAGCGGCTCCGACAGCCCGGGATCGTAATCATAGCCGGTGCCGAGAATGAGGTGGTCGAAGCTCCACGCCCGGTCACGGATGGTAACCTTGACCTTGCCGTCTTCGGCCCGGACTGCTTCAAACGGCGAATCCAGATGGATGTGCACATTGTCCAGCGGCAGCACGCGTTGCAGCGCGCTGGCCGGCAACGTCGCGCCCGCCTCCACCATCTGCACCGCCAGCTCCCAGCGCAATTCGTCGGGGATGAGATGGAAATTCTCATGCGCGCCGGCATGGCCGCGCGGACCTGCGGGCCCGCCATTGGGGATTTCCTTGCGGCGGGTGAAGAGATGCACATTCCTGGCGAACGGCGCGGCCACCGCGGCGGCGTCGAACGCGGATGTCCCCGCGCCCAATATGGCGATGGTCTTGCCGCCGAACTGGCTGAAATCGATCGCGTCCGCGGTGTGAGAATAAAGCGAAACCGGCAGATTCCCGGTGACGATGGCGGGACGGCTGGGCGCGCCGCAGCCTTCAATGCCGGTGACCAGAAGAATTTCCCGGACCACGGCCGATTGCGGCTGCCCATTCACTTCCAGATGCACGCGGAAATGCTTTTTCAGCGGCTCAATTCTTTGCAGCCGCGTGTCATATTGCACCGGAATGCCGAGCACGTCGCGGAACCAGTGCAGATAGCGGCCCCACGCTTCGCGCGAAATGAAATCGAAGCTCTTGAAGGCTTCGGCCCCATGCTGCGCTTCATGCCAGGCCTGAAAGCCGAGTTCGGGAATGCCCAGTTCCGGGCCGGTCGCTGTTTTCGGGGTGCGCAGCACTTCCATGCGCGCCCGGTTCAGCCACACGCCGGAACGAGCCTCGTCCGGCGCCTTGTCGATCACCAGCACATTGGTGACGCCCAGCCGGCGCAAGGCAAAAGCATTCGCAAGACCGCCCTGCCCGCCGCCCACGATGAGGACATCCGCATCGACGTCTTCGTGCGCCGTCACCCAGGGCTTGGGTTCCGGTCCCAAAAGACGCAAGGCGCGTTCCACCTTTTCGCGAAGTTCACTTTGCCAGGTCATGGATTCCGGTTATCTCTAATTCTCTATCGAAATGCTAGACATTTGGTGGAAAACCGGCAAACCTTTTCCATCCGCATGGTCGCGAGTTCTTCTCATATGCCTCTGCAGTTCTGCTTGAGAGAAATCGTCCATGCGGCGCGTTCACATTATTCCCAGCGAGGAACCTCATGAGTTCGGTGATAATCGAAAGACTGCACAAGGATTTCGGCGGCCATGTCGTCCTGCCGCATTTCGACCTGCATATAAAAGAGGCGGAATTCGTCGTCATACTGGGGCCGAGCGGCTGCGGCAAAACGACTGTGCTGCGCTGTCTCGCGGGGTTGGAGCGTCCCACCGCCGGCCGCATCGTTGTCGGCGGGGATGTGGTGCAGGATGTGGAAGCGGGTATTTCCGTGCCGACGCAGAAGCGCGGCCTGGGCCTGGTGTTCCAGAGCTATGCGCTGTGGCCGCATATGAATGTGTTTGAAAACATCGCCTATCCCTTGCGCGTGCGGCGCCTGGGCCGCGAGGCCATTTTCCGCAAGACGATCGACATTCTCGATCTGGTCGGGCTTGACGGACTGGCGGAACGCAGTCCGGCCGAACTGTCCGGCGGACAGCAGCAGCGGGTTGCGCTGGCGCGCGCGCTGGTGGCTTCGCCGCGCGTGCTGCTGCTGGACGAACCGCTCTCCAACCTGGATGCGCAGCGGCGCGACCGGCTGCGCAAGCAGTTGCGCAGAATTCAGCGCGAACTGAACACGACGACGGTCTATGTCACCCATGACCAGGTCGAGGCGCTGACCATGGCCGACCGGGTGGTGGTGATGAACAAGGGGCGCATCGAGCAGAACGGCACGCCGCGCGAAGTCTTCGAACGGCCCGCCAACCGCTTCGTCGCCGATTTCCTGGGCTATGAAAACATCCTGCGCGGGCGGGTGGTGCGCGCCGGCGGCCGTCTTGTTACCGTTCAGTCCGATGCCTGGGGCGGCGACCTGCAGGTCGAATCCGCCGCCCGTCCGGCCATCGGTACGGCGGTGGATGTCGCCTTTCGTGCCGCCAACGTGCAGGTCTTCGAATTCGCGGATGGCGAAAATCCGCTTCCCAACACGCTGCCGGCGAACCTGCGCGAAGTCACCTTTCTCGGCGACACCATCGAATATGTGCTGGCGCGCGGCGCGCAGCAGATCGTTGCGCGCGCCCCGGCACGGGCGCGCGTCCAGGCCGAGCCGGCCGGCGAGAAGCGCATGGTTTCCGTCCGCCCCGCCGACATCGTGCTGCTGGACGGCGAACAGGCGGGAAATGTGCTGGAACTGCCGCGCCGCACGGACACCCTGGATCGTGTCGCGGCGCGCAGCTGATCCGGGAGACGCCATTGAAGATCGTGACTTTTGCCGGCGCCCTGCGCCGCAACTCCATCGGCAAGCACCTGATCCATCAGGCGGCCGGCATCCTGCACCATGAACATGGCGTCACCGCGCGCTTTCTCGACCTGCGGGATTATCCATTCCCGGTCTATGACGCCGACATCGAGGAAAGCAGCGGTATCCCGCCATCCATCCTGGCGCTGGGAAAGGAAATCGCCGCGGCTGACGCCCTTGTCATCGCCGCACCGGAATATAATGGCGGCATCTCAAGCGTGCTGAAGACCTTGATCGACTGGCTGTCGCGGCTCAAGCCCATGCCGCTGACAGGCAAGTTCCTGCTGCTGGTCGGCGCCTCTCCCAGCGGTTCGGGAGGCATTGCCGGGCTTTGGCATACCCGCGTGCCCTTCGAGGCCCTGGGCGTCCATGTCTTTCCCTATATGGTGGCGGTGCCGCGTTCGGGCGATGCCTTCAACGGCGATGGGAAGCTGGTCGATGAAAAGGCCCGACGGAAACTGCAGGAAGTATTGGAATCCTTTATAATCCATGTGGGGCGGCACCATCCCATCGTCCGCGAAACGCCACAGAAGGTTGACCGAGCATAGATGGGCACAGAGCCGGCCATGCCCTGGAAGCGGATACAACGGTTTCCGGCCCAAGCTCATCACCGCCGCTTTTCGATACCGCGATTGCCGGATGTTTCCATCCGGCCGATTGATCTCCGTGACGGGCGCCTGGATAACGAATGTGGCGCAAGGGCGGCGGTTGACTGCTGACGCCATGAAGCTGGTCAACTTCGACGCGACGATTGCAGAGGCGCAGGCAGGAACGAAATAGGGTCGGTGCTGGTCCCACTTGGAAATCCAGTGGGACCAGCAGGGAAAAACCATCCGGATCAATTGCCTACAGGAAGCATGGCCTTTTTCGTTCCATGATTTCATTATGCTTTCTAGCGAAAGGTCCCACAAGCCGTCGCACCGCGACGGGAATTAGGGCCCGGGGAGCGCACGAACCGGAGGCAACTCTCTGAAGTCCCGCAAACGCAAGAACCTACGCTTTCCGTGTTCCCAGGATGAGGGCGGATGCTCCCAAGAACAGTATCGCTGCATAATAATATTCCCCGGCCGCCAGGGAATGGGTGCGGTCGCTGAGCCAACCGACCAGCACCGGACTGACGAAAGAACCCAGCCCCAGCATGGTCGTGATGATGCCCAGGCCGCCCGCGGCCGCCGTGCCCGACAGCAACACTGTTGGCATGGACCAGAAGGGGCCGGTGAAGGCAAACGTGGCGGAAGCCACCAAGGTCATTACCGCGATGCAGGCCCAGGGCGCATGCGCCATCCAGGGAATGACACACCATCCCGCCGCCGCGACCATCAGCGATCCGGCCGCGTGCCAGCGCCGCTCGCCGCTGCGATCGGAATGGCGCGCGTTGACATATTGCACGCCAACCGCCACCCCATAGGGAATGGTCGACATCAAGCCCACAGCCAGCACATCGTTCACCCCAGTCTCGCGAATGATGGTGGGCAGCCACAGGCCGATCGCCGATGTGCCGATCGAGCCCGCCACGGCGATGGCGACCAGGGAGAGAAAGCGCACGTCCCGGATGGCGCCCCACAGCGAGAGATTTGGCCTTGCCGCCGTGGATGTTTCGGCCAGGTCGCGCTCGATCTGCGCCTTCTGCGGATCGCTCAGCCAGGCGGCGTCGCGCGGCCGTTCCTGAAGGCAGAAGAACGCCACCAGGCCCATCGCACAGGCCGGCAATCCCTCGATCAGGAACAGAAGCTGCCAGCCTTTCCATCCGCCGATACCGCCCCGGGCCAGGATCATCCCGCCGAGTGGGCCCCCTATCAGCCCGGCGATGGCGATGGCCGCCAGGAACAATCCATTGAAGCGCGCCCGCCGCTTCTGGGGCACCCACCGGCCGAGATAAAGCAGCACCGCGGGCAGGAACCCCGTCTCGGCCACGCCGATCAGGAAGCGCAGGACGTAGAAATGGACCGGCGCGGTAACGAAGGCCAGGGCAGCGGAAAGCAGGCCCCAGCTCAGCATAATGAGCAGCAGCCCGCGGCGCGCCCCGATCCTGCCCAGCCAGATATTCACCGGCACACCCAGCACGACATAGCCCAGATAGAAGGCGCCGGCCGCCAGCCCATAGGCGGTCTCCGGCATGCGCAAATCCTGCATGAAGGCGAGCTTGGCCAAGCCGATATTGGAGCGGTCGAGATAATTGAGGATATAGCACAGCATCAACACCGGCATCAGCCGCCAGAAAATGCGTGTATAGACCGCCTCCATCAGCGCCAGAGCGTGCCGCACCGCTCGCTGTGCGGCTGGCGCCGGAAGGGATATTCCTTCAGGGCTTCGATGTCAGGAGCGATGCCCAGGCCCGGGGTCTGGGGCACCAGGAAGTGCCCGTCCTCGAACGCGACCGGCGGCAGGCTGAGCCGGTCGCGCACGCCACGCTGCGGCTCCATCTGTTCCAGGATCAGGAAGTTCGGGATCGCCGCCGCCAGTTGCATCGCCGCCATGGTGCAGATGGGACCGCCGGGATTGTGGGGCGCCACCGGGATATAATAGGTATCCGCCATGTCGGCGATGCGGCGGACTTCCGTCAGGCCGCCGGCATGCATCAGGTCGGGCTGGATGATGCGGCAGCCCGCGCTTTCCAGAAGCTCACGATATTCGTAGCGCGACAGCAGGCGCTCGCCGGTCGCGATGGGGGTCTTGATGTCGCGCTGCAACTGGGCCATGGCGCGGGCATTCTCGAAGGGAATCGGCTCCTCAAACCAGCCCGGGCGATAGGGCGCCAGCGCCGCATCCAGCCATACCGCCAGGCGGGGCGAAAGCAGTTCGCTGCATTCGATGAAAATCTCGGTATCGGCGCCGGCCCCGTCGCGCGCCGCCGCCACCACCTCCACGGCGCGGCGCATCGCGGCCGCTTCATTCTCCAGCAGACCCTCGCGGGTGAAGGGGCTGCATTTGAAGCCGGCAAAGCCGCGCCGCACCGCCTCTTTGGCGGCGGCGTGGGCTTGCTCCGGCGTGTCGGTGCCGCGAATCCAGTGGCTGGCATAGACCTGGAGCCGATCGCGGTGCGCTCCGCCCAGAAGCCGGTGCACCGGCACACCCAGCCGCTGGCCCTCGATGTCCCACAGCGCGATGTCCAGCGCCGCCAGAGCGGTCATGAACACCGCGCCGCCGCGCCAGCGCCAGGCATTGTAGAGACGATGCCAGTGCCGCTGCGGCCCGGCCGGATCGCGGCCGATCAGATGCTGCGCGAATTCGGCGATGGCCGTTTCCACGCTTTCGATGGCGCCATGCAAGGATGCTTCGCCCCAGCCGGCCAGGCCCTCGTCGGTGGAAACGCGCACCAGGAGCCAGTTGCACCAGTCCACCCAGACTTTGAAGGTCTCGACTTTGGTAATCTTCACATTCTGCTCCTGGGCGCAACCATAGTGCCCGCCTCCGCCCGCGTCATGGGCTTTCAGCGGTGGAAGCGGCCTTCATAGGCAGCCTTGGCGATGACATGGCCCTCCATCGCCGCCAGGACATCGGCGCGCGTGGCGCCGGGCCCCAGCGGCAGCCTGGTGTCCAGCGCGAAAAGTTCGGCGACATAATGATGGTAGACGATGCGCGCGCCCAACGGCAGATAGCCGGTCTTGCGGCTGCCGTTCAGGGTCTGGATGCTGCCATCGGGCAATTGCGGCTGGGCGGGCACGCCCTCGGCCAGGCCTGTCGCCGTGGCGGGCAGATTGAAAATCAGCCAATGCAGATTGTCGGGAAAGCCCGGACGCGGCAGGCTATCGACATCATGCAGGATCAGGGTGAAGCCGACCGTGGCGGCGGGTGCGTTCTGCCAGGAAAAGGCAGGTGACACCGGCGCGGGACTTTTCATGGAATAGCGGTCGTCGATCACCCCGCCGTCCTGGAAGGAGGCACTGGACAGGATCATGGGTGCGGCGGACGGCGCGGCGGCCGTCTGCGCCAGTGCGGGAAGCGCCACGGCGAGCAGAAGGGCGGCGAGCGGAATTTTCATGCGGGTCTCCTTACTGTCCCAGCGCGGTGGCGAGATACGTCTCGATCCTCCGGCGCTGATCCGCGTCGATGGTCAGGCCGTTGGAGCGCATTTGGTCGATGACCCCCGACCATTCCGTGCGGGTATGGCGCTGACCGGCGATGCGCGCCGTGTCATGGCATTGCGAACAGGTCTGCTGCACAAAATCGCGATCGGGACCGGGCGGCAGGTCGCTCGACGCGCGCACCGGAGCGGCGGCGGCGGGCATCGCCTGGGCCGGTGGCGCGGGAGCCGGGATGGGCGGCGACCCGGACGGCACCAACGGTTGGGCGGGATGGGCCGGGCCGCCATAAACGATCACCCGTCCCGTGGTCGGCGGTGAGGTACAGTCGTTGTAATAATATTCGCCGGGCTTGGTGAAGGTATAGGTGAAGGACTGCCCCGGCTTGATCGGCGGCGAGGCAAACAGCCCCTCATAGAACTGAGTCACGCAATGCGGCTGGCTGTTGCCCGCCGGATTGGCGAAGGTCACGGTGGTGCCCACAGGCACGCTGAGGCTTTGCGGCGCCATGGCATTCTGCTGGTTCGATTCCGCCGAGCCTATCTGGTCGTTGGCCCACAGGCGGGCGATCTGCACCGTATTGTTCACCGCCGCGCCTTCCACCGGCGCCGCGGCGATGGGTTGACGGATGGAAGGCGGCGGCGGTGTGGGCGCGGGCGGCAGCGTGCCGCCCAGCTTGAAGCCCCACAAGTCGTCGCCTTGCGGAGAATTGTAGGGCACGCGCGCCCCGCCCGCCAGAACTGCGACATATTGCTGGCCGTTCGCTTGATAGGTGGCGGGACTGGAATGCACCCCGGAGCCGGTTTGGAACCGCCACAATTCCTTGCCGTCCTTTTCATCCAGCGCCAGCAGGGTGCCGTCCTGCTGGCCGATGAACATCACGCCGCCGCCGGTGGCCAGCATGCCGTTGCCGTGCGACAGGCCCCAGACATTGTCGCGCTGCCAGGCGATCTTGTGGGTGGCCGGGTCGAAGGCCACGATCTTGCCGCTGCGCCGTTCGCCCAGCGGGCGAAAGCCGGTGGAAACGCTGACGCCCAGCCCGGTGTCGTGCTGGACATGGGCGACATTGACGATCTCGATGCCGACATAGATCAGCCTGGTGCGGGGATTGAAGGCGATGGCGCTCCAATCCATGCCGCCGCCGGTGCCCGGCGCCTGCACCACCGGAAAATCCAGGTGCGGCGTGAACAGGCAGCCGTACTGGTAGTTGGGCGGCACCTGCTCGGGACCGCCCTTGTCATTGGCGCAGAGCGGCAACAGCGCGTCGCCCTGGGCGATGGGCTGGGTGGGCCAGGTCTTCTGCAGCGGCTGCTGCGGCACCGGCGTCTCGACGATGGGGGTGATCGGCTCGCCGGTGGCGCGGTCCAGCACATAATACATGCCGGTCTTGGAGCCATAGATCACGATCTTGCGGACCTTGCCGCGCACGGGAATGTCGGCCAGCACCGGCGCCATCACCCCATCCATGTCCCAGATGTCGTGATGCACCGACTGGAAATGCCAGATGCGCTTGCCGGTCTTGGCGTCGAGCGCCACGAGGGAGTTGGCGAACAGGTTCTGGCCGCCACGCATGGAACCGTCCACCGCCATGCTCTGGGCGTTGCGGGCATTGCCGAAGGTCCAATAGACCCTGCCCAATTCGGGATCGACCGCCGGATGCATCCATGGCGAAGCCCCGCCGCGCTTCCAACTGTCGCCTTCCCAAGTGTCGTTGCCGAACTCCCCGGTGCCGGGCGTGCCATAGAAACGCCAGACGACATTGCCGGTGGCCGCATCCACCGCATGCGCCACGCCGCGCCCGGCATCGGCGCTGCCGAAATAGATCAGGCCGTCATAATAGACCACCGGCGACTTGAAGGAGCCCTGCGCCCGCCCCGGCCCGCCATCGTCCACGATCTGCTTCTGCCAGATCGCCTTGCCGGTCTTCTGGTCGAGCGCGGCGACATAATTCTGCGCGAATGTCGCGTAGACACGGCCCGCTCCCAGCGCCACGCCGCGATGCAGCAGCGGCCCGAAATCGGTCTTGTATTCCCAGATGATCCGGCCGCTTGCGCCATCGACCGCGAATACATTGCCCTGGCCGGTCTCGACATAGAGTACGCCATCCTGGGCGATGACGCTGTCTTCCTGCTCGAAAGCCTTGGAGCCGCCCTCCAGATGCACATGCCAGGCGCCGCCCAGCGTCTTCACATTGGCCTTGGTGATCCGGCCCAGGGAAGAATAATTCCAGTTGCCATAATTTCCGCCCACCTTGGGGAAATCCCCCGAGGGAATGGTGCAACAACTGTCCGCCGCCTGGGCAAGGCCCGCGCCCAGCGCCAGAAGCCCCGCCAATATCGCCGCCTTATGCATGCATCCCTCTTGTTTCTCGCGCGAGCTTGTTACCGGCCCGCCACCAATATCGCCGCGCGGCACCGTAAAAAAGCCCGCAACCGGACAACCAGGGGGGATTGTCCGGTTGCGGGTGTCGCGGCGGCATCTTCGAGTGGAAGCTGCCGCCGCAGGCGGAAGAATTGCAGTAAAGCATGTGCGGCAATCCTCTCCGCGTTCGATTCCATGGTCCGGCCGCTGTCACACCGCCGCTTCCGGCCGTAGCGGCGCCTTGAAAGCGGCCCGCAGCTTGCGGATATCCAGGACTTTCTCCCAGCGCGCCACCAGCACCGTTATCAATCCGTTGCTGATGAAATTCGTGGCGGCGCGGCACTGACTCATGAAACGGTCCACGCCCAGCAGCAGCCCCAACGAGGCCAGCGGAATGCCCGGCACGATCACCAGGGTGGCCGCCAGGGTCACGAAGCCCGCGCCCGTCACCCCCGCCGCGCCTTTGGAAGTCGCCATGGCGACGGCAAGGATGAGCAACTCCTGCATCCAGGAGAGATGGGTGTTGGTGGCTTGCGCCAGGAACAGGATGCCCAGCGTCATGTAGATGTTGGTGCCGTCCAGGTTGAAACTGTACCCCATCGGCACCACCAGCCCAACCACGGTGTCCGGCACGCCCAGGATCTCCAGTTTGCGCATCAGGTTGGGCAGCACCGTCTCCGACGAGGCCGTGCCGATCACGATCAGGAGTTCCTCACGGATAAAGGCGATGAAATCCAGAATTGAGAAGCCCAGCAGGCGGGCAACCAGCCCCAGCACCGCAAACACGAAGAAGGCGCTGGTGAGGTAGAACACAGCCACCAGGGCGCCCAGATTGACCAGCGCGCCCACGCCGAACGCCCCGATGGTATAGGCCATGGCGCCGAATGCTCCCAACGGGGCCAGATGAACGATCAGGCCGATGACACGGAAGAACATGCGGCCGACGTCGTCCACGCCGCGGGCCATGCGCGCACCTGCCTCGCCCATCTGGCCCAGCGCCACGCCGGTGAGGATGGAGACCAGCAAGACCTGCAACAGGTCCCCCTTGACGAAAGCATCCACGAAGGTGGTCGGGATGATCGCCAGCAGATGGGCGGCAAGACCGTCCTGGGAGGCGCGGTGGACATATTCGCTCACGGCGGCCGCGCCTTGCACCTTCATGCCCACCCCGGTTCCGGGATGGAAGAGATGCGCGGCGGCAAGCCCCAGCACCAGCGCGAAGGTCGAGATCACCTCAAAGCAGACGATGGCCTTCAGCCCGATGCGGCCCACCTTGGCCGTATCGTGCATCGCGCCGATGCCATGGACTATGGTACAGAAGATCACAGGCCCGATCATCATGCGGATCAAGGCGATGAACCCGTCCCCCAGCGGCTTCAGCGCGACACCGAGCTTGGGCCACAAGGCCCCCACAAGAATGCCGACCAGGATGGTGACGAAGACCTGGATATAGAGTTCGCGCCACAGCGGCCGTTGCTTCACCATGTTACTCAACCAGACCGCCCGCCAGATGCCGAAATTCCAGACGCCGACCGCAGCGCGGCGTCGCAGCGACAGTGCCGAACCCCCGCAACCGCCGGAATACGGAAAAGAATTTTGTCAGCGATAGAGAAATTTTATAGCTGCGCTGCGATGCAAAAGGTGTGGCCCGGCGCGACGGGCGCCGCTAGGCTCGGGCGGGATGCGGCTGCTGATTGTTGAAGATGACGCGTCACTGGCGCGGGGAATGCTGAAGGTCTTCCGCAGCGACGGGCTGGCGGTGGACCACGTCGCGCGCGGCCAGGATGCCATCAACGTCGTCCGGTTGGAACCCTACAGCGCCATGATCCTGGACCTGGGCCTGCCGGACATGGACGGGCTTGCCGTGCTCAAGCAGATCCGCCAGGCCCATATCACGGTTCCGATCCTGATCCTGACGGCGCGCGACGCCACGTCCGACCGGGTCAACGGCCTGAACCAGGGCGCGGACGACTATCTTTCCAAGCCTTTCGCCATCGAGGAACTGGAGGCGCGGGTGCGGGCGCTGATTCGGCGCAGCCACGGCAAGCCTGAGCCGGAATTGCAACTGGGGCAGTTGCGGCTGGACAGCGCCAGCGGCGCCACCTGGCTGGGCCAGGCATTGCTGGAGATCACCCCGCGCGAGCGCGCAGTGCTGGGCCTGCTGATGACCAAGGCCGGCAGCGTGGTGTCCAAGCAGCGCCTGGTCGCCGAAGTCTTCGGCTATGACGAGCCCGTCGCTCCCAACGCGCTGGAGGTCTATGTGGCGCGGCTGCGGCGCAAGCTGGAGCAGAGCGGCATAGAGATCGTGACCGTGCGCGGCCTGGGCTATCTGCTGCGGGCGATATGATGTTGTGGCTTCGTTCCCGGTCGTTAAAGCGACGGCTGTTGCTGATCCTGCTGCTGCCGCTGGGCCTGATCCTGCTGGCGCTGAGCCTGACCGGCGCCTGGATGGTGCAACGGGTGGTGCAGCGCGCCGGCGACCGGGTGCTGAGCGGCTCCCTCCAGGCCATCAGCGAAACGCTGGAGATGCAGAACGGCTATTTGACCCTGGATCTACCGCCCTCCGCGCTGGGCATGCTGGAGAATGCCGACCGCGACAATGTCTATTACAGCATCAGCTATCGCGGAAAGGTGATCACCGGCTATCCCGAGCTGGCGCCGCCCGCGGCCAGCGCGCCGCTGAACGAGGTGCGCTTTCGCGATTCCGCCTTTCATGGCATTCCCATCCGCGTCGCCACCTATGCCCGGCTGGTGCCGCAACTGGATGCGCCGGTTATCGTGCAGGTCGCGGAGACGGTGAAGAACCGCACGGCCGTCGCGCACCGCATGCTGGCGGCGCTGGCCTCCGGGGAGATATTCCTGCTGCTGGTGGTGGGCGGGCTGATCGTCGTCGCGGTGGACTGGGGCCTGCGCCCGCTGGTCACGCTGCGCAAGGAAATCCAGCTTCGCAGCACCAAGCCCGACATCGACTTCGCGCCGCTGCCGCTTGCCCATGTGCCGCAGGAAGCCCAGGCTTTCGTCTCGGCCTTCAACACCCTTCTAAGCCATGTGGAAACGGCCTTCCAGACGCTGCGCCGCTTCACCTCCGACGCATCCCATCAATTGCGCGCGCCGCTGGCGGTGGTGCGCACCCATGTCGAGCTTCTCAGCCGCCACTCCGATGGCTCGACCGAAATGAGTGGCGCCATCGGCGACATCCACAATGCCGTGAAGGCATTGCAGCACCTGATCGTGCAGCTCATCTCCCTGGCAAAGGCGGAACACCCGCCCGCCGGAGAAGAGGACTCGCAGATCTTCGACCTGGTGGAAACGACCGCCGCCACGGCGCGCAATTACGCGACGCGGGCCCTGGCCAAGAAGATGGACATCAGCTTCGAATCCGCGGTGCAGCAACTCGAGGTCGGCGGCAGCGCCATCTTCGCCGGCGAGATCATCGCCAACCTGCTGGACAATGCCATTCGCTATGGCGATGCCGGGGGCCATGTCCTGGTGCGCATTCCCGATCCGACGGGGCGGGTGGAGATCGAGGATGACGGGCCGGGTGTGCCAGTCAAGGATCGCGAGCGCGTCTTCGAACGGTTCTACCGGCTGCCCAATGCCGGCGACGGCGAAGGCAGCGGACTGGGGCTTTCGATCGTACAGGCGCTGGGCCGGCGCATGGGCGCCACGGTGCAGCTGCAAACGCCCGCCGGCGGCAAGGGACTGAAGGCCGTGGTGCAGTTCCAGCCTGTCGCCACCGCCTAGCCCGCCGGCCCTCGGCCTTGCTGCCAACGGCGCAGGAACTGGGCCCGCACCAGGCTGTCAAGGTCCGACAGCAGGCCCGGGCCAATGCGTATGGCCTGGGTGCGGATGGGATTGAAGCGGAGCTTCTCCAGCGGTGCGATGTCGGTACGCACCGGCCCCATGCCGTGCGCCCTGAGAATCGTCTGTCCCTGGCGGGAAAGCAGAAAATCCAGGAACAGCCTGGCGGCATTGGGATGGCTGGATGTGGCGGGAATGAAGGCCACCCGTGACAGCACCAGCACATAGTCGGACGGATAGATCACCACCAGTTCGGGATGGGCCTTGCGCAATTCCTCGGCATAGGAGGCGATCACGTCATAGCCGATCCATTGGTCGCCGCGCACGATGCTGGCCAGCATGTCGCGGCTGGTATTGAACAGGTGTGCATCCACGCCGCCCAGAGCGTCGAACAGGCTCCAGGAATCGCGCGTCACCCGCACATCCTGCGACAGCAGCAACATCCCGACTTCCGAGGCCTGGGGGTCATAGACCGCGACCCGGCCACGGAAGCGCCCGGCCTGGCTGCGCAGCATGTCGCGCAAGCCGACATGGGTGCGGGGCATGTCCGCGGCACCGAGATAGCGGCTGTTATAGACCGTTGCGATCGGTTCCAGGGTTACGCCATAGCCCAGCTCCTGCCAATGCGCCCAGGCCGGCAGCGAGCCGATCTCCGGCGACGCATAAGAAAGGGAGAAGCCGTCATTGATGAGTTTTTCCTGCAAGTCCATCGCCGGACTCCAGATGAAGTCGGCGCTCGGCCGTCCGGCATCCACCTCGCGGCGGAAACGCTGATAGGTGCGCAAGGCATCGTCGTCGGAATTGACGATCCGGATAAAGGGATAAAGGCGATGGAAAGCGCCCAGCAAATCGTCGGTCGCGGCATTTGCGTGGATGACACTATAGATCGCCAGCCGCCCCTCGCGCCGGGCGGCATCCACGACTTCGCCATGGGCCGCCGGGTCGTGGCCGGGGCTGCTTGCGGATAGCACGCTTGCCCATGAGAATGCGAGAACCACCAGGAAGCGCGATATCAGATCTTTTCTCCCTGCCTGGTATCACCGCTTATACGGCCAGCCTACCGCCTATTCCGCCGCGACACACGCCAAGTCCACCCGCTTGTGCCCCAGCGGGGCCAAAGCCACCGCATCCCGCACCAACGGAACCAGCTTGTTGACGAGCCCGGCGGGCAAGCCGGACGCATGAATGGCGTTGACCTTGTGCGCGATTTCCGGATCGATGATACGCCGCGCACCCAGAAGGCCTTTATCGATTTCCTCCGCGAACAGGCTGTAGGCAGCCACGGTATAGACGTTCTCGCGCATCACCAGGGCGCGGCGCAGCGACCCGATCTCCACCTCCTGGGTCACATGCACCTTGAGGCCGCGCGCGGCGGCTGTCTCTTCCAGCGCCTGGCGCGGTGTGTGCCCTTTCAAGCCCATCACCAGCGGAAAGCGCACGGCGTCAGCCAATGCGATGTCGGCAGCCTCCCCCGTCGGCCCGATCAGGTAGAGCGGCTCATGATAGAGGAAATGCGCCTTGAGCGGCGGCGGCGGCGGCAGACCCACGGCGAAATCCAGCGTGCCGCGCAGCACCGCGTCATGCAACTCGGCGGAAAATGCCTCGCGCAACCGCAGTTTGAGATTATGCCGCGCTTGCGCGCCCAGCAGCAGCGGCCCCAGCACAGGCGCCGCGGAGGGCGAAAGTCCGATCGAGACTTCCTGGCGATCGTCATTGGCGAGCGACGCCATAGCCAGCTTGGCGTCATTGATGGCGGCCAGGATAGTCTGGGCGTGGTCCATGAAGGTTATTCCCGCATCGGTCAACGACACGCCGCGGGCGTGGCGCTGAAGCAACCGCACCTGCAATTCCTGCTCCAACTGCTTGATTTGGTAGCCCAGCCCCGGCTGGGAGACGTGCAGGTCGCGGCTGGCCGCCGCGAAACTGGAACAACGAACGACCGCGACAAAGTCGCGGATCTGGCGCACATCCATGGCATTTCCCCTTTTTGCTTTCGCGCCGTGCGCGAAGCGATTGGGGCCAGCCTACGCATAATCACCTGTCAGTTAGCTGTCAGAAACCGTGCTGCAGCGCGGAAATCCGTGCTGCAACTGCGTGAAAGACCCGGCGCCTCCAACCTGGACGCCGGGCCGGGATATCGATCAGAGATTCCCTTTGACGCCGATGGTGAAGTAGCGGCCCAAAGCGCTCTCGAAAGACGATGCGGGATAGTAGAGGCCCGGGTTGGTGGAACTGGTCGGATAGAGCGGCGGCTGGGTGTTGGCCACATTCTGGACCGACAGGTAGAAATCGGTATCCACGCCCGACATCTGGAAACGGCGGTCCAACGTGACGTCCAGCGTATCGAAAGAGTTGAGACGGGGCGCGGCATAGTACTGACCGGCGGCGGTCAACTTGGAGAAACCGCTGAGCCAGTTGTTCTGCACATTGATCCCCCAATTGCCGATCTGGTAGCTCAACTGCGTGGTCATGCGCCCTTTGGGCATCGGCGTGTAGGATGTCGGCGCGCCGGGGAATCCGACCGTGTTGATGTAAGGCTGCAGCGCCAGCATGTTGCGCAGATTGACTTCGCCGTCCGCCCAATCGAGCAGGTCATGCGCGTCGAACCCGTAATCGATCTCGATATCCAGGCCCTCGGTGCGGACATTGGCGCTGTTGAGGCTCTGGGAGATGATGTAGGTCGGGTAGTTGGCCGGGGTATTGTTGCTGAACGGCAGCGGACGCACCGCCAGCGAGCAATAAGGCGAGGTGCCGCCCGAATTGATGCAGATGTTCTGGATGGCCGTGCTGGAGTAGCTGGTGGAGGTGATCGCGTTGGCCAGCAATATCTTGTAATAGTCCACCGACATGGTGAGATCCGGGAGGAAACTCGGCGTCAGCACCACGCCGGCCGTGTAGGTATGCGCCACTTCCGGCGCCAGGCCGGCATTGCCCTGGGTGTGCAGCGGCGCGCTGGAATTGGTGTGGGTATAAAGGTCGTTGAACCCGCTCGAGGAGATGGCCAAGGGCTGGTACAGATCGTTGAGGTTGGGCGCGCGAATATCGACCGAGGCGGTGCCGCGGAAGCGCACACTGTCATTGACATGATAGTCCAGGCCGATCTTCCAGGTTTCCGCTTCGCCGGAGGTGCTGTAGTTGGTATAGCGGCCGGCCAGATCGGCGCTCAGTTCCTGGATCAGCGGAATGTCCTTGAGAATCGGAACGCCCAATTCCAGCGCGAACTCATACACATTGTTGTTGGCATCGACCGAGGCCGCGGTGTTCTGCGTCCATAGCGGCGTGGCGCCGGGGGTGCACAGGCGCAAGCCCGTGCAATCCACATTCGCCGTGGGTACCGCATTGCTTTGCACGGCGAACTGCGACCAGCGCATTTCCGCCGAAAGCGCCGCGTTCACGTCGCCGGCCGGCAACGAGAAGAGGCTTCCCGAAACGCTGCCGCCCAGATCGTCCAGGATGTTGGTCTGGGTGTAATAGGTCAACTGGCTGATATATTGGAAACCCTGCAGTGACGGGCCATTGGGCCCGAACAGGTTCAGCGGCACGCATCCCGGATAGAGATTCGCATAAGCGGTCAGCGAGACATGGCAGACCACGGTGCCATTGGGCCCGTTCACCGCATCCATGGCCGCCATCAGCTTGGCGTCGTTGGTGTTGTTGGGATTGACTTCTTCCTGCCGGCTTTCGCCATGGGTGTAATAGATGTCCCAGGCATAGTGGCCGAAGATGGTGCCGTCGATGCCGGCGGTGAGGCCCAGATTACGGTCCAGCGAATTGGACCGGTAGGCCGCGCCCAGCTGGCGGGCAGGAACGCCGCCGAAACTGTTGAACTGGTAACCCGGATTGTTGAAATAAGCCGGGTTGCCGTCGAAATAGGCGGGGTTGCCCGCGACGTTCGATGTCCAGACCTGGGTGTTGTTGGTCGCCAGTGCCGTCTGCGCCGCCGCCGGCAGATAAGCATTGTTCGTGTAGAACTGGTTCGGCCGGCCGGTGGTGGTGAACAGGCTCACCGGGCTCCAGAAGGCGCTGTTGCCCGACTCGGCATAGCTGCCCTGTACATAGAAGCTGGTGTCCTTGTCGATGTCATAGCTGACCCGGCCGAAGGCCTCGGCGGTTCGCAGCGATGCCTGAAACGAAGTCACCTGGTTGTAGCCGCCATCGCCGCCGCTGTTGAGACCGGACGTGCCGGTGGGCGTGCCTGGATTGAAGGGGCCGATGATGCCTTCGGAGGTGAAGGTCATTCCATTGGCCGGACAGGTGGCGCCACAGCCGATGACGCCATTGAGGCCGCGTATGGTTTCGCGCGCATAGGGCGTGTTGGTGAAAGGGCGCGCCGCCGAGCCGTCGCCCGACAGCCCCCAGGTGTTCTGGTTATAGCCATAGGGACGGTCGGTGTTCTTCACGCCGTCCTGGTGATAATAGCGCAGCGCGCCTTCGAAGTGCGCCCGCCCGCCCAGGAAATCCGATCCGAACGCGACGCCCGCCTGATATTCCGCGCCGTCGCCATAGGTCGAGATGCCCGAATTGATGTTGTATTTTATACCGCTGAATTTCTTGTCGAGTATGAAATTCACCACGCCCGACACCGCATCGGAGCCATAGATCGCCGAAGCGCCGCCGGTCACCACATCCACGCGGCTCATCAACATCTGCGGCAGAGTGTCGACATCGACGCTTCCATCGGAATTCGACGGCGCCACCCGGTGACCATCGAGCAGCACCAGGGTGCGGTTGGTGCCGAAATTGCGCAGGTTCAGCACATTGCCGGTGCCGTTGCTGGATGCGTTCTGGACATTGCGCTGGCTGCGGTTTCCGAAAAAGACCGGCAGCTTGCTCAGCGCATCCGGAATGTCGGTCGGCGTATTGGCCAGCAACTGGTCGGCCGTCACCACCGTCAGCGGGGTCGGCGACTGGGTAATGTCGGAAATGATGCGCGAACCCGTCACCGTCACCGTCTCGACATTCTGGCCGTCCGATTGCGCGTCTTGCGCCAATGCAGCGGAGGTGAGCGCCCATACGCTTACCGCCGACAACAGAACAAACCTGAATTTTCCGGATGCAATAGACAAAGCGACCTCCCCGCAGTTGCCGGGCGCATTGCGACACGCCCGTTACGACTTTCGTTTTCCCGCGCCATATCTGCACGCGGTGTCGGTATTCTTCCGACGATGGGACGAAGGTGCGGTGGGCGGCCACAGCGCGCAATAGGGAAAAGCTTTTCATCTGATATAGAAAATTTCTATAGCCGCGGGAGAAGCAATAGACATTGTCGCGCGCGCCATCCTGAGGCACGGTGAAGGCACAAGCGCACACGCCGGAAGCGTGAGCGCGCCACGAAGATGATCGGCGCCGCTGCAGCCGAAAGAGGGAAATGCCATGAACCATACCGTCTTGCGCAATGTCATATCGCTGATCGGGCTGACGGCGGCGCTGCTGCCGGCGTCGGCCCAGGCCGCCTGCGACATGACCGGCTATCGCACAACCGATGGAATCGCCGCCAGCGCGGATGGAGATGCTGAATCGCTTACCTGGCAGGGTGAGGACGGGCAAACCCTGCGCGCCAACTTCGCCATAAGGAACGGCCAGCCGATCGTGGAACAATTGGCGGCCCGGCGCTCGGGCGGCGACTGGGAGATACTGGCCAGGAACGTGACGCCGGATTTCCAGGTCACCACCGGAAAGCGCCGTATTTCCACGGCGCAAATGAGTTTCCTCAAAACGGCTCATCTCGATACCCCCCAGGAGATTGAGCGGCGCAAATGGCTGACCTTCTGGGACGCGCCCCTGGCGGTGCCGGGCAACCCGCGATGGAACGATTTCCTGCCGCGCAATGCCAGCGAGATCATCCGGGGCACATCCACCTACAAGACCAGCGCCTGCAAGGTGACCAGCGACGGCGCGCGCGTCGTGCTGACCTTCAATGGCCTTTCGCTGGGCATTTTCTCCGGCGAGATTGCCTTCACGGCCTATCGCGGTTCCAACCTGCTGCGGCAAGAGGCGATCGCCCAGACCAGCGAGCCCTCGATCGCCTATGTCTACAAGGCCGGACTCAAGGGCTTTGCCATTGGCGACAACACCAAGCTGGTCTGGCGCGACACGGCGCAGCATTGGCAACACGAACTGTTCGGCGGCTCGCCCAACCGGGAGCCGGTCGGCCTGCGCGCCCGCAACCGGCTGGAGATACTGGACGCGGGAGCCGGCTCGCTCGGCATTTTTCCCACTCCGCATCAATTCTTCTTTGCCCGCGAGAACGAGGTCAATCTGGGCTATGTCTATTACCGCAAGGACAACAATGGCAGCTTCTCGCTAGGGACCATGCAGCCCGAGCATGGGGAAGGCTACAAGCCATGGGGATTCTCGGAAGAAGTTTGGAACCGCCGCGCCAATGTGGCGCGGGAACAGTCGGACAATTTCGCGCTCTATAACGCGCCGCCCGGCACCAGGCAGCACATGTCCGTCTATTACTATCTCAGTGCCGCCGCTCCGGAAGCCGCGCGCGAGAAGATCCTTGCCTATACGCATAACGATGTTTTCAAGCCCGTGCCCGGATTCAAGGTTCTTTCCGGTCATTACCACATGGAACTGAACGAGATGATGAGCGATCGCGGCACCCTCGACTACCAGCCGACCTGGGTGCCCACGCTCAAGGGGCTCGGCATCAACCTGCTCTATCTGGGCGATTTCCACGACGATTCCCACCAATCCGATCCGGGTCCGCTGCGGCTGAAGGAACAAAAGGTCTATTTCGATGCATCCGCCCGGCTGTCGGACAAGGACTTCCTGGTGATGCCGGCCGAGGAAGTGAACTCCTATTATGGCGGCCATTGGTATCTGCTGCTGCCCAAGCCGGTCTACTTCACGCATCCCAAGGCGCTGGCGCCGGGCAAGCCCTATGTGGAGAACGATCCTGTCTATGGGCAGGTCTACAATCTGGGCTCGGCGGCGGATGCGTTCAAATTCGTCAACCAACTGGGTGGGGTGATGTGGGTGGCCCATCCCCGAACCAAGAGTTCGGAAGGCTATCCGGAGACTTACAAGGACAAGGACTTCTTCCAGAGCGACCGCTTCATCGGCGGATCCTGGGAGGCGCTTCCCACCGACTTGTCGGAAAGGGAATTATGCCAGGTTCGCTGCTTCGGGCTTGAGGACGAGATGAGCAACTGGGCGCCCAAGCCAAAATTCATGATCGCGGAAGGCGATACCTACATGAAATCGCCCGAAGACGAGACCTATCCGCAAATGGCGGTCAACTATCTCAAGCTGGATCATGTGCCCGCCTATAACGAAAGCTGGGCTCCCATCACCGAAGGCATGCGCGCGGGCAATTTCTTCGGCACGACCGGCGAAATCCTGTTCCACAATTGGAGCATCGAAGGTGCCGGCGCCAAGGCCAGCTTCAACGTCGACCTGGAATACACCTATCCGCTGGATTTCGCGGAAGTTGTCTGGAGTGACGGCAAGACGGTGGGGCGCAAAACCATCAGCCTGACCGACACCCAGGCCCTGGGCACCCGAAAAGTTTCCATTCCGTTCGACGCCCGTGGCAAGAAGTGGGTGCGGTTCACGATTTGGGATGCCGCCGATGACGGCGCATGGACCCAGCCCATCCAGATCGGACCCAGATAACACCCAACTGGCGGAATAAAACTTGGGCGGCTGAGGCATTCTTCCCAGCCGCCCATATTCTTGGTCCAATGTCCCGATTCCGTTTTGTTGTGCGGACTGGCGCCACATCGTTAACGCCGCTGCCTAGGACGGCGATCGCCCCCAAATATCGACCCTGGAGATGTCCGGAGTTGCCGTTTCCGGGTCACCCCGGTGTTACCCTGCCCAAATCGAACCGGTGGGTAACAGCCACCGGACGACCAGACCGGGATTGGCATCCGAAAATTCCAACCCGGGTCCAAGAACTACCGGATCTATTTCGAATACGCCCAGCGGCACGCGAGGACGACGGCGTCTTGCGGGGCGGCTCTATAAGGCCGTGCGGTAGCGGCACCAAACATTTTTTTATTGCCCTCGCCGCCGACCATGATGGAACGCCAGCAACCGGCGGACTTGTCGGTGCGGATATCTACTCAAAAGCGTACCCCGCCCGCTGTTTTCGACGCCGCGCAGTTCGTGTCGAGCACCGTTGGCCGGCGCGTATATGGCGCGCCAGTTTGCGCACGAATACAGTAAGCTGCTCGATGATAGATTGGCGGTGAAAATGCGCATCATCGCCGTGAGCGTAGCAAGCGGCCGGATCGAAAGCTTTTTTCGCTACAGGAGTCATCACGGCAATCATGTTTTGCAGCTTCCCGACCCGTCCCCACATGCGGAATGCCGGCGGAGCCGACGGGCCGCATCAAGGTAAAGTCCAAATCTTCGGAAAAGCGGTAGTCGGCGAAGTTGCAGCGGCGCAAGATGGCGCCGCCTTTAAACGCGCGACTGTTGCGCATCGGTTGTCCAGCCCCCCAAAAAACAGCCATGCGACCTCGCGTCATGGATTGAGGCGTTTGGTCACCGCTTAAGCCAACCGGGGACTTGGCATCAATGGTGCCGTCCAGAAGTTTCTAAACCTCTCCCTGGTCGAAGTGTTCAAAAGCCTGCCGACATCCCCAGTTACCATGCCTCGACACGCCGCCCTTCGTCTGAAAAGCATTCGGATTCCCAATATATTGGGCTTCCACGGGATACGGACACAAGCGCATTGTCGTTCTCCTAAGAACGTGCCTGCACATTAAGCACGTTCGAGCCAATCCCTTCGCTTTCTGGATACATTGGCCTATCATTAAAGAAGCGTTGCGATATGGCGCTTTCGCAATTGCGAAATAGTTTCTTTGCTATATTCTATCGTCTATTCAATGTGTTAGCGGCGGGGCATGTCTCTTCATAGCTGGGTGCAGCCTGACAATATGACCGCGTCGAGCCCCAAAAGGGTGATATCGACTGCACAAGCCGTTTCTGCATTTGCGTTGGCTATAGACGCCGTCCTCATCATCGCCGTGAGTGTAGCGAGCGGCCGGGTATTTCATCTCATTGCCTATGACGCCAACGGCGATACCGAAAACTTCTTCGCAACAGGCGTCATCACGGCAATCCTGTTCTGCAGCTTTCTGCGAATTTGGGGCACTAAATACACCGCCTATGGATCTTCTGGTTTCAATCGCATCCGCAATGGCATCATCGCATGGTGCATAACCTTTATCATCTTGCTCGTGCTGGCCTTCACTATGAAAGTCAGCGCCGTTTTCTCCCGCGGCACAATCTTCAGTTTTTTCGGAGCGGGGCTAATCGCAGTTTCCCTGTCACGTTTCTTTGTACCGCGATGGTTGGCAAATGTTTCTTTCGCCAACGCCTATCGTGGATTGGAACCACTGATTTTCGCGCCATCTCAAGATCGCGCGCGGCCGCTTCAAATGGCATTGAGCCAACTCGGCTGCGAAAAAGCGAACGTGTATGAGTTTGTTGACCAGATATCTACCAGCGACTGGCCTCGGCAGATTCGTCAGCTAGCCCAACGCATATTTGATATCGCACGCACAGCCGCGCCGGGGGAGGTTTACATACTGCCAGGGCAACTCTCGCCCTCGGCGCTTGAAGCACTGCTGCAGCGTCTACATATTCTCCCACGTGCCGTGTTCTTGGTTCCTGATGCTCAGCTCGCATCCCTGCTCCGATACACAGTGAGACCAGTGGGTCAGCATCCTGTATTGGAAATGCAGAAGGCGCCGATGACCCGGTTAGAGCGGGCCCTGAAGCGCGTTCTGGATATAACCATTTCAGGATCTAGCCTGCTTCTATTCCTGCCGCTGATGGCGCTGATCGCGATCGCGATCAAGCTGGATAGCCCCGGACCTGCGCTTTTCGTGCAGACTCGCAATGGCTACCGGGGAACACCATTCCGCATACTGAAGTTCCGCAGTATGAGGGTTATGGAGGATGGTGCGGTCGTAACACAGGCCTCAAAGCAGGATAGCCGTATTACAAGACTAGGTCGGCTCTTGCGAAAAAGCAGCCTCGATGAACTGCCTCAGCTCATAAACGTATTGTCAGGTGACATGTCGATAGTAGGGCCACGCCCTCACGCCATAGCACACGACAGACTCTATTCCTCTCTGATCGATGACTACGAAGTGCGCCAGCACGTGAGGCCCGGTATCACGGGTTGGGCGCAAGTAAACGGACTACGCGGTGAAACTGCACATGTTGATTTGATGTATCGACGGATCGAGATGGACATCTGGTACGCCACACACTGTAGCCTAGGTCTCGATGTGCAAATCATCCTGCGGACATTCATCGAAGTGCTCCGGCAACGGAATGCCTATTAAGCGATAACCGTCATTCACAAAGAGCTCAAAGAACAGTGACCATCCCGGACCGTTCATTGGAAATAGTTCAGTTCCATGCAGTGCAGGTGCGGGCAAAAAAAATACTGTTAAAGACCGTGCACAATGCCAACGATATCGGCGTCCAACTCAGATGCATGCCAAGAATCCACCCAGCACAAACACCAGCAATATTAAACGCAATGCCAAGCCAGAAAAAAGGAATGAGGCGTAGCAAGCGTAACTTCATAAAGGTACGCACGCCCATGCCGTGCGCAAAACGATGCTCATAGGCGTGAGCGAGAACAAATCCACTAAGAACGAAAAAAAACATCTACGGCAAGATAATCACTTGCCAGCGAAAAACCAAAATATGCCGGCGCATGTCGAGTAACGACCGCGAGAGCGGCAATCCCCCTCATCCCATTCAAGGTGTGAAACACCTGAATATCCCTGCCGCAATTACTCGACGCTATTCTAGGAATTGACATCATGCTTAAATCTATTCTGGTAAGACTGATAAGATAACCTCTGAATTTCTAAGCACATCAATACCGAATAAACTCAAAACGTTCTGGCTCAATCGAATTGCGCCATGGCGACGAGACGAAAGGGGCTCTCTCCAAGACAAGCTCAGCGTCGCTCGACAATCCCCACTCTTTTTCTCAAGCGGGTCAGCGGCACATCACCCTTCCCATGCTTCGATAGAAAAAGGCGACTTTCGAAAGGATACATCTGCTGAAAGCAGGTCATCTACCTCTCGGAGAAAAGAAGCTAAAACGTACCGTCTCCAATATTTTTTACTGTCTTCGCCAAGTCAAAAGCATGGGAGAACCGCGGAATTACGCCGCATAACAAAATTCGCGAGTTAGCAAAAATCGTTGTAGTAACACCTATACAAATTGAAACGAGAACTGTTGCCGCGACACCAGGGCCGCCTGCAATATGACCCGCCAGTGGCCCCAATAGGACAAGGGCAAACAGCGTTGCAGCCATGCCCGCTAAATTACCTCGAACCACGCCAAAAGCAATTGCAGCAAGCTCAGACGGTATCATGCACATGTGTAAGACTGAGCCCATGAGGGCAACAAAACTGAAGTAAAGGAAAAGATGATTCACATTTCCCAGCATTAGGAATGAAATAAGCGGCGATGCCGCCGTACCAATAAGAAATGCTGCCGCCGCGCACAACGCGAACACAGAGTAAACATTTTGGTAGAAAGTTCTAAACAAACTCAAGTTGCGAGCCGCCAGATTTGCCAACGTAGGAGACACGGATTGCCCTATATAGACCGCGAGTAACCGAATCTGCGACGCAAAACGGTATGCCATCTCATAAAATCCGACCTGAGCCACTCCGCCGAAGTGAGACATCAGAAGCCTGACTGATATCTCGAAAGCTGTCCAAATCAAGGATGTCCCTTGAATCCCGAGGCCGAGATGCAACACTTTTCGAGCGCGTTCTCGGCGAAAGCTCACTAGATTTCTAAAGTTCAATCTGAGAGCATACCGAAGAAGTGCGAGAAACAACCCAACTGTCACGACATTATTTGCGATCTGGGCCAGACCAAGACCAGCTAAGCCCAAGCGCGGCGCCAGAACCCACGTTAGCCCCACTTGAACTAGCGCGCCCATGATATTTATTTGACTCTTGCGGTAGCCAAAATGCAGTCCATTTACGGATGTGGCAAAGATGCCTGCAATCACCTGCGTAAAATAAGCGCCCATTGAATAAACTAAAAAGGCTTGCGCCATCGATAGTGCGCTTGCCTCTACGCTAAAGGATAGAAGATAGCGAACTGGAAAATAACCAAGCGCCAGGACGATTAGATAGAGCGGAACAGTAATCCATAGCGATGCAGAAATCAGCTCGCCAATCACATTTGGATCGTCGCTCGTTGCAAGAGCTCTCGCACCACCTGCGGCGATACCAGGGTCGAATACTTTAGCGAATTGGGTAGCCGAGATTAGGAGGGCCCAAATACCCAATTCTTTGATGCCCAACGTCTGAATTACAATTCTAAACGTTGCGAATTGCAGTATTCCCAGGATTACAAATTCTAAAAAGCTCCATCCGGCATTATGGCCGATCTTTTTCATCTGTTACTGCCAACCCACTGACACTTTGCGAATCTTAAAGCCACCGTGCGGACCCTCCTCCCCGATAGAGAAAGTCCTGAAATGGTGAAGCACTTTGAATAACAAAATCGCTCTGCAGTTCGATCAGAACCACGCCATTCCTTTTCAACCGAAAAGTAGGTCGCCCGGGAGCTAAAGGAACTGTCATGGCAGACACCCCCCCCCCCACGGCGCGAGATACAGTTCCACTGCTTGTGCTAATTGAAATGGTTCCCGGGCGGCTTAAAATACTCACTAGCTCGATCTCGTTTGATACGCTCTCGCCATCGCGCAGAGTAATACGCGCTCCTTGATCGGAACCGTACTCTGCGGTGTCCTTTTGTATTCTATGAAAGTAGTATATCGCCTCCCTCTTAATTTCGGGGGGAGATCCGCTCTTTAGCCAGCGCGAATAATAAGCACATATATCGGCGTAAGATGATTGGATTCCAGTTGATGGGCGAATTTCGGATCCTTCGGAATAATCATTCCAAGTCAATATCAAGACAACAGTCGCATTGATAGAAATGGCCTGTTCCCAGTTTTTCCGAAACAATAGACTATTATGTGCCTCCGTATACCACTTGTCCTTAGGGCGGAAGTCTTGAGCCCAAACTGGCTCACACCATTCTACGCCGAGCTTTCTGACAGCTTCAGCAGCGGAGGCCATCCCCGGTACTTCTGCTAGCATGTCCCCGGACCATATTGAGGCAATGTCCGACTTAGCTAATAGCCCATTGTCGGCTTTTTTCAGGTCCAAAAAAATGGGAAAGAAGCTGATCTCTCCAATTTTTTCCGTCACCCGCCTCAAAATCTCTTCCCAACGTTTAGAATCCCATTTCTCGACACAGAAGCCGCTTACAATTGGAAATCCCTTTGACGATTTTGCGATACAGTCCCGTTCGCACGCCTCAATGAGAAAGTCAGCAATCTCATTGGTTGTTACACTCGACAAGCTGCTTGTACAATCGATACATGGAATTAGCGAAAATTGCAGATTGTTCTTTCTAATAACGTCAGCCGTACTTCTATAAAGAGCTAACGAGTGATCACTTGGCAGCAAATCCAGAATATCGATGTGAAAGCCGTCAATACCAGAATCGATAGCCATTCGAATATCTCGAAGGATGTTGTCTTCCCACCAAGTCTCCTTCGGTTGAACCGATACTTTTAGAGGGCGCTCCCGAATATATCCGCCAACCTGTGCGAACTTTCCCCCTTCCCCACTCGGGGATAAATAATTCTTTGTGTAATAATCATCGGACGCTTCCTTGTTATCCAGCGACAACGGAAAAAAGAACCAGTGAGCGTAAACTTTGGGATTGCGGCTAGAGCGCTTTGGTTTAAGGGGTAATAGATCGGGTGAAGCTTTTCCGAATGCGTCCCGAGACGAAAAAAAAAGCCCAGAGAGCGACACGAATGACGTCAAGATATGCCTCCGGTTGGCGCAATATCCCGCTTGAACTGGAGCTATGCAGCCGTTAGTTGGGTCCTGGCATTTCATGTGCAACTTATTCCCTACCTCAATTCAGAGTTGATTATTTCTCGCTCAGGAAACTTTTGTTTCTCTCTAGCAGCAGCATTGAAGGTATTAACTTCTAGCCCCGGATTTAAAATCCGGCTCCAGGCAGATAAGTATGATGATGTTCTGAAGCAGCGCCTGCTCCTAGACAGTAGAAGTATATTAGCAGCAGCCTCTAGCGCCTTAAGCTTAGGCTCTAGGATTGAAAAGTGTCTTGGCCCTTCCTGATCCGCAATATCGAACGCGTATTTTACGAAATGCGTCCGTGGAAATCTTTCTCGAACCTGGCGTTCAAATTGAGCGGTATCAGTCGCGAGAAATGCTTTATCGCAACTATTCAGTCCGGCATTTTCAATAGCACGAAAAATATCTTCGGGCTCTGCTGACGGAATTTCGCGAAATTTGTCAGTGCCACGAAAATGTATTGAGTATTCAAAAGAGGCAACCCCTTCTGTACTCAATACATCATTGACAACGTCAAGCACCAAATTGCTTACCCCGTGGTACTTTGTGAACAAGAGGTGGGCTTCTGATAGACTAAGGCTCTCTCTTACCGGAAAGCCTCCATAGCTCATCTCGTTGGCGACCTTAAGAAACCGCAGATCATCGGTATTTACTTTATCTAACCTCGGGAAGAAGTCGGAAAGCCAGTCATGGCCACGAGTATTGGAGTAAAGCTCGCTAGTCGCCTTTGCGACGGGAAGTTGTCCACTGTCCTCCGAGTAAGCGATCAATTTCACTATGTGAGTGAGCGCTGCTCCCATACCCATATTGCCGATCAAGTCGAACGCAAATCGTCCCTCGTTTTTTGCCTGCCTAAATCGATCAACCGGATACATCGGAGCAGCACAAATCTTACGAACTGGAGTTGAATGCCGTATAGCTCCAAGCATCGGAAAACGAGAATTCCATCGACTAGGAATCATCGGTTGATCTCCTAAAGCCAATTTTCATGTAAGATATTGCCGATCACTTCCAGCATCTGCGGGCATTCTCCACGAACCGCGCCCCAATCTATCCCATTTACTGCCCGGCAGAGTCGCTCTTCGGATTTGGAAGAGATTAAAACAATAGATTTTTTGTTTCTTGCCAAAGCGACTGTCAGCAATAAGGAGGGCCAGGTTCGCTTGTCTTCAAGATCGCAACAGGCTTGAAGCGATAGCTTAGAAAGATTCAAGTTTCGCTCAGCTGCTCTTTCCAAGGCTGACAATCCACCCCGAAAAAAGCCATGGATGATAGAAAACCGGTTGGTAGGCTCTGAATATCCAGGAAACCAAACACTTTGCATAACTGTCCCGAATAATGGGACGTCCCGCGCCACTCGAGATGTGCCTACCCCGATCGCCCCTACTCTCCTTCTATTTACCAAATCAGTCAGTAAAAGTTCTGCGTCCTCTGACGCAGGCTCACGAGGTTCGTGCAAGAGGATTCCATCCAGATAGTCTGTATCCAGACTTCTGAAGGTTTCCGCAATTGAGTTACGGATCTCTCCGATCGTGAGGGGCGAATTGTGACTCGCCAACTGAAGCCCGCGGAGCAACACATTGCGAAGATGCGGGATTCGATCTGAAAGTGGCTTAATAAGCGAACGAGAGAGAGACATTAGGTTTGGTGATGACGGCCGTGGGATACCTACCTTGCTCACAATTGTTACCAGATTTCTCCTGCCGCGAAGCGCTGAACCTAGTACGCCTTCACTCTTGCCTAAGCCATAAGACGGAGCGGTATCAAAATGTCGAATTCCCAGAGCAAGCGCTGATTCAACTAAGGCGCATCCGGCATTGGGACCCGCACCCGGCATTAATCTCGCACATCCAAAACCAACTCGAGAAGTCAAAAAGCCGGTATTTGCGAAATCAATTTTTTCCATTTTCTTCCGAGCAAATATGTCTAACTAAACGACTTGCCAGCGCTAGAGCGGTGAACGTTGGATTAGCAAAACTCGACGTCGGAAATACGCTCGCACCGGCGATATATAAATTCTCGGTACCATGCACGCGGAGGTTCCTATCAACCACCCCCTCCGCAAGCGTATTCGACATGCGCAATCCCCCGCATTGATGATTTGTATCAGAACAGCCATTCAGAACAGACTTGTCTTTCCGCTCGAGTTCTGGGGTTATCAATAGTTTTCCCAGCCGCCGCTTCTGCAATGCCTCATCCAATAACTCACAAAATCTTTTCATTGTCGCAACTTCGGAACCGTGAACCTTCCAAGTCAGTCTAGCAAAAGGGGTACCAAACCTATCGCGCTCAAACTCATCCAAGGAGATAAGGCTCTCGGATAGAGGACGCTGTTCGCAATGCAGATTGAGAAAGATTCCCCGGTCAGCGACATTAAAGGCCCGACGATCTTTTACGTAGCGACGAATCAACGGAAACCAAAGTTTCCACAGTGCAACCAAGTGCTTTGGTAATTGAGTAAGATCTTTTGGGCGCGCGCCACGTAGTAGCGCCTTCGCAAAACTTTTTAGGTGATCCAGATGCTCTGCAAGCGAAGACTCAAAGATTATCGAAGCACCAATGTTGAGCAGATGCTCGCTGCGCTGAACTTCTTCTTTTAGGCGCAGCTTCGGGCTATATTTAAATCCGCCCGTGTAAATATTATCGAACGCTTTATGAAATTCTTCCTTGTCTAAAGGGACTATCCGCGCTGCTCGATAATCCAGATGGTCTTGGAAAGCTTTTCCGACCCAATGATTTTCTGCCCACGGCAATGCTGGGTTTAATCGAGCAGAAGCCAACATCAGGCGAACAGATTCAATTGTTCCGCAAGAGATGACTAACTTTTTTGAGCGGAATTTGAATCGTACACCCGCGGGAGACTGAGCTTCAACGAATGGCGCGCCCTCGTCGGCAGGACGAGTTTCTACACGCAATACCTGCGAGTGCAGGTAAACCTTTAGATTTCTCGCTTTCTCGAGATCTGCAGAAAATAATTCGGAGAAGTTGGTTTCGCGGAGCCACCGCGTCAGCACAATATCGAAATTGGGGGATAAGTCCGGTCGGCGGCTTCCAATTCTTTCCCACGGAACTGAATTAACATCTGAAATGGCAGGCAATCCGAGCGTAGAGATAACTTCACTATATTCTTCCGCTATCTCGTCAAAGGTTAAAGGCCATTGGCCGTCTAAAACCCAGTCGCGCCGCTCAATGTCTATTGGATAAAACGGTGTAAGCTGCCCTCCCCATAGAGAAGTGGTCCCTCCAAGCAGCCGTGCTCTTCCTTCACTGATCCCTCTGTGAGGGACGCCATCACAAATTGCCTGGTTCAATTCCTGAGAATTGCCTTCCGGTCGTTTACCGCCGGACTCTAACAGTGCTATCTTATAGCCTTGCCGAGATAACTTCGCAGCAAGATAAATACCCACTGCGCCGGCACCTACGATAACAAAATCGTAGCACTCGTCGTCGGGTGGGAAAGTCGCCTCGCTTAAATCGATTAGCATTTGTATGAGGCTCTATTCCGAGAAAGCAGGCTCCGTAAGCGAGCATCAGTGCGCCGTAGACGCACGTTTGCGCATAGTTTCATTAGCCATTCGGAGAATATTTGGACACTCCTCTTCAACTGATGACTTATGGTCCGGTCGGGACGAAATCGTACGCTTATGGTCGAACCAAGCTGAAGCTCCAAGGCTGGGAACGGAAATAGTGCATAAGGGGTAAGCCCATTCCTCCAATACTCGTCGATCTCTTGATCTACCGGCTGCGAGACATTCTTACTCAGCCTCAAAAACTTTCGTGCACCCTCTCGAGAAATTATATACGCCTGGGTACCGAATGGGCGGTCTTCAAATCTGACCAGCACTCTATGGTCAAATGACCCGATCATTCGCACAGGGCGCAGCAGCCTCGAATAAAGCCTAAGATAAGAAATATTAAGTTCGCGCATGAATTCGGTCGCCCGATTAATGGAAAACCGTATATCCAGGAGAACGTCATCCTCCAGTATCAGTCTGTAATCGCATTTTGTATTCTCCAAAAAATCCAAAATGCAGAAGTAATGGCTACTGTAACATCCGAGATCTGCATCGTTGAGTTCACGGCCTTTTTTAATTTTAGCTGACCATGGCTCGTAAATCAGACCCTCTGATAGACCAGAAATTGCATCAAAGAATTTCCAGCTATACGGAACTTCACGAAAGTTCTCAGACGCGATTGCACGACGCGCCTCTGATTTTTTCATGCTGATGATTCTTACATCGAAATCAACCATGCCCAATTCTCGATTTCATGAGACTTGCGTTGCTCTCGACTAGGGCTGTCGGTGACATTCTCCGTCTACCTCTTATCCGCTTACGATAGCTAATAACACGGTATACCAAGACAGCAGTGCCAATCGCCACAGCCACGGGTCCAATAATTCCCAATATTGGTCCGCGGAACAATATTATGGTGAAGCCAGCCATGGTGCCCACGACAAGACGCCTAGGCCCAAACTCCCCTTTATTGCTTTCTTCCAACCAATGTTCGACCCATTGAAATCCAAAACCGAAAAATGCGGCACCAATGACAACTCCAATAAGTCCAAAATCTGAATAGAGCTCGCTTGGCAGAGGTGCGGAAATATTGGTGAAATTGTAACCGCGAAACCTAGCCGCCTCGACGCCTGTAGGAAACGACTTATCTGGCCAAACGGATCTAGGGACAAAGAACAGGACCGCAGAAAGAAGATGTTTTCCTAAGCCCGCGCCATTCGACTCAACCATTTCAAAGATATTCGCGCTTGATTGGAAGCCATCAACATCGCCGCTGGTAGTTAGGTACGCCGCTGGGTTCAGAAGCTCAGCATCAAGACCACCTCGCGACAGATTGCTTATCAGTGGAAAAACCGAGCATGTACCTACGACCAGTAGTAAGCAAAACACTCCTTTTACGGCAGCCTTTTTTGAATTGACCCATAAAAAACCGAGGGCAATCAACCAGCCAAATAATAGAAACCTGGTTACGTTTAGAGGGAAATTGAGCAACATAAAGATTGCTGCGCCGACACTCGCTAGCAACCAGCAAACAACTTTCGCATCAAATGCTCTAGCTCTGATCAACAAGATCAGGCTAAGCGCCAAAACCTGAAATCCCGAAACTCTACCGAGTGCCATTTCCAATAATGTTGCTGGAGACAGATCGTCGTAGGAGTTATCGCCGATTCGAGTCAGGAAGGTCGCAGGCCGCAGGAGCGCAAAAATCGCCAACCCGAGTACAAGGAATGCTCCAAATATAAATAACAAGCGCCCTGAATTAAGCGCCTCAACGGTATCTTCTGACTTTCGCCTTTTCGCGAAAGGAAATACGTAGAACAGCGTGAAAGATAAAGAAAATAGCAAAATGATGAATGCTGCTCCAATTAGTGAGTGATCGGAGTAACTCATGTTGTAAAATGGAAAATAACCTACCGCCGCTTGGAATAGTCCTGGGACGATAAGAAATTGAGTGCAGTATAGCACTGCCATGATTCCAAGCGTCCCCTCTTTCGGCGAGATCACGTTTTTTGTTAGCAGATAGAGGTTTGGGATCAACGCAAACCCTAATAACAGCCGTGCTTCCTCAGCTCGACTTCCAAAAAGGTAGGAGACAGAAAACAGAAATCCCGCCCCGAACAATGACACTAAAAATGGAGCAAGTTCGCGATTCTTACTCTTGCGTTTTAGAGCGTCAATCAGACCAAATGGCCTGCGATTAGAAGTCATTGGGAGCATCTACCGCTTCTCAAGCTTAACGGACTATTGAATTAATCAAGGACGCCTTCTGCTCATTGCTTTGGTCCAAGAGAGCGCGATAGCGACCTATCGACTTGTTCGAGCATTCTACAAATTTTCTAGGGTTGCTAACGAGACTTTGAATAAAATCAACCGCCTGTTTCGAAAAGTCTTCGTTCATGTGAAGCACAAGGCCCGCGTCATCGATTAGCTCACGTATGTACCCATTATCGCTTGTGACGATTGGAATGCCGCATGACATCGCTTCGAGTAACACAAGCGGCTGCGCTTCATTCTTGTAAGTCGATGGAAACAAAAAAACGTTTATACGCTCAAAGAAGCGCCACTTTTCCGCGCTGTGAACTGGGCCGACCATTTCTAGGCGGTTCCCAAGAAGTATTTTCGCGTCTCGTATTAAGTATTCGTCTTTTTCCGATACTGGCCCGGCAAGCAAAAGCGAAATGTCTAATCCACGAGAAACGCAAAGAAGGGCGATTTTTATCGCCTCTCCGAGCCCCTTTTCTGCACTTAAGTTGCTGAGGAGCCCAAGTATGACTTTTTCCCCGGGATGCTGACATTTCGTTCTCTGCGCACCCGCAAAATAGGTCGCATTGCTGGAGATGGCGACACATTGAGGCCGCACGTTAAATTCACGCAAAAACTCTTCACGCATTTGATTGCCGAGGACCACATGAATACATCGCGGGCCGGAAAAACATACCGCGAGCCTATGGAGGGCGCTTTTGAGCCGCAGATATGAGCTTGAATGATGATGGACAATGATTTTATAGCGCAGGATCCGAGCAAGCAGCACCAGAACCGCCGAATAGACCGCACCCTGACCGGCCTCCATAACAGTATAGAGAGTCTTGTGTTTATGAGTTCCGTGAGACGCAACTATCAGGATCGCCCGGTATACCCGCAGAAACCTCGTGAAGTGATAATTAAAGCTTCGCTTTGATCTGCTCGGCGAGAGATCTGCGACGATAACTTTTGATTGACGGCACCATAATTCAGAAACGATCTCTGCATTTACAAGAGACTGGCCATGAACAGGCGGTGGCAACGCCACTGCAGCAATTATTAGTTTCTCTCGAGGAGACGCCTTCACTGATCTGATTCAATAATTTTCGTTATAGCGTTGGAAAAGATAGAGCTATCCCCCGCTACAGAATATTTAGTTGCTGCCTCGCACATGCGCCTCCAAAGCACTTTATCTCTATCAATTAGATCCATAAAGAACGCCAGCCCTTGTGGGTTGTCCGGTTCAATTACAAACCCATTGACGCCGGATCTAACTAACTGGTCGCGGGCGCCGCAGTTATCTGAAAGAATTACGGGAAGGCCGAGTGCTTGAGCTTCAATTACCACGTTTCCAAACTGCTCTTCTGTACTTGGCAACAGAAGCGCAAGCGCGCTGCCAAGCGCTTGGCAGACTTCCGCGGTTTGCACGAAGCCGGCGAGATAAACTAGTTCCTGCAGATTCTTTTCTGCTACAAAGTCCCGCAACGCTTTTTCTAGTGGGCCTGACCCAAAAATCTTAAGTTTTCGAGGATTTTTGCAACGCTCTCGGTACAAGTCGTAGCTAGCCAGCGCCATAAAAAGATTTTTTTTCTCCACCAGGCGCGCGACGATGACAAAGTCTCTCTCTTCGAATGGCAGCCCATCCGGCGCCGGCGGAGTGCCCGCCAGATTTCTTATTCGCGCGAGCGAGAGACAATTATAATTCCCGGCTATTTTATTCTTCGGGATTCCTAAAAACCGAATGTAATCCAGCGCCCTGGAACCAGAAGCAATCCCACCCACATACGGGAGATACAGTATCGACTTTCCGAGCTCTCTATGAAGATACCTGGTGTAGTCATCAAACTTGGAATCATTCATCATATAAACATTCTTTCCGAGCAGTCTTAGGATAACTGCCGAAAGAAATGTAGCAGGATGCTCGTAGTGGCAAAAAAAGATATCGGTCGCTTTTGAATGCAAGCACGCTCCGATCGTCTTCCATGCGCGCGTTAAGATGCCAACTTTACTCAGCGAAACATTTCTAAAAATTGTCAATTTCGCGAAGTTGGGCCTGCTCTCGCTATGCCATTCATATACATCGCTTTTCGCAGCGAGCTCGATGCCAATCACGCTACGGCGCCCCAAATAGCTATTTGCAACCGCTTCTACGCGATCTGCATGACCCGGACCAAAGTTTTCCCAAACAAACGCTATTGCGCCCTTTTGATTAGTCACTTTAACTGCCTCAGCTTAGCGGCGAATGAAGCTAAAATCAGCTTGTAGAAGCTTTTGAAATTTATAGTCCACTGTTGCATTGAATATGCCGTCAATATGAAAACCTTGTTCAGCGAGGAATTGTATTACTTCCGCAGCTAAGGGTTGTCCTCCGTAAAACTGTACGAGTGAAAGCTCGACGTAAATTATCGAAACGGACGATAACAACGATTGAGCAGATTTAAGCACCTCTAGCTCAGCACCTTGGACGTCAATCTTCAACAAAATACGCCCCGCTATGACTTCACTATGCAGCAATTGAGATAAAGGGGCGCATTGCACTTCGATTTGAGATACCGCTTCCGTACCCGGAAACTGCATAGTTTGAGTGGCCGTAATTGGTAAGAGAGAGGAAGAATCGTCCCGCCTAGAAATGTTCATTACACGCTTATCTTGGGCGGGCATGACTGCAACATCGAACAACTTCACCATATTGTCATGTTCGAAAATCGATTGATATGTCAGAGCTGGTGTTGGAAGGGGTTCGAATGCGTATATCTTTGCATCCGGCTGGATATGCCGAGCAACAAGAGAAAATTGACCGCGATTTGCTCCGACATCTAAAATCACGTCGAATCTTTGTTGACGAAGGAAAGCGCTGTGTTCAACCGCCGCTGCTGAACCAGAAGCCCAAAGCGCATTTCGATAGGAGCCAACCGCCAGTATGTGCAACAGTTTTTTAAATTTCTGATTTAAGTGCAATCTGCGTTCCCTCTATTTTGTGCGATAAGGGCTCTTATCGCTATCCGCTGGGCTGCGCTGCGCCCAACAAGGCTTTGAAAACCGCCAGGTTGTTGCGGGCGTCGAATACCTCCGCTCGCTGCAGATTGATGGGAGGATTCACCGTGCGGTGACAGATTGTGGCAATAACTGCGGCAAGTGCAGCCGCGTCCCCCGGAGGCAGTAAAACCGCACTGCCGGACAGGAACTCGTATAGTTCCGTCCCCGCGTCTGCCATCACAACGCACGGCCGCCCGCTCGCCAACATGCCACCGAGCTTGGATGGCAAAACAAGATCTGCCGCCCCGCGGTCTTGCGGCAGCAGATGTATGCTTGCAAGGCTCAGTAATTCGCACAGTCGTTCTTCTGGCTGGATGGGCAAGAATCGAATGTTGGGCAAATCGCCAAATTGCTCACGCAGGCGCTTTTTCTCTGGTCCCTCCCCCGCGAGGACGAACATGATGTTCGGCTCATGCACGAGAAGCTTTGCCGCCTCCATGACAATCGGCAATGCCTGTTTTGGGCCCATATTACCCGCATACAAGGCTATGAACTTGCCCGCGGGGAAACCAAGCTCCATGCGAAACTGTGATACGTCGGAAAGAGGGCGAAGCTTTTCAAGATCAACCCAGTTGCGCACCAACCCCACCTTCCTTTCCGGGAGGCCTTTGGCCACAAGCTTTTCAGCCATTCGGTTGGAGATGGTAATTACTTGGTCGAAAGCACGCAGAATGATCTTTTCAAACCAGAGGGCGCATCTGCGCAAAGTATTGCCCCGCAAGTGGTTCACAGCGAACGCGGCATCAATCTCCAAGTCTTGCACATGCAAAACGGATCTAGCGCCTACGAACTTTGCCCCCAGCAATGCGGCTGGCGCAGCAAGAATAGTAGGCTCTATGCATAATACCACGTCCGGCCTTGTATGAAAGATGCGCCAAAGGGCAACCGGTGCTGAGGTGATCGCGAATGACAACGGCGCGACCAGGCGCCAGAATCCTCGTACGTCAGATCGCAAAATCAGAGGGCACCGCGTAATACGTACCCCGCTCTTCTGTTCGACGGAATAGCGGTTGCGGTAGTTGTCGCGCACAGCCCATCCGGGGTAATGCGGAACTGCAGTGATCACCTCGACTTGTACGCCCTGACGCGCAAGATAATCACCGATGTCACTTGAATAGCGTCCGACGCCGATTGGTTCGGGCGCATAATTGATGCCGTATATGACAATACGCTTCACAGGATTTTCCAAGCTACCGCACACCGGGTGAGCGGCGCTCACTCGATACTACATGTTCGAGATCGAGATCTTAGGCGGCGGCCAAGAACTCAATGGATAATGCGACTGGCACAGAACGACCCAGCATTTGCAGAAAAACGCGCGCACGCGCGCTCCCATCCAACTGCTGAAGCGTTCCAAAGAAATCGACAAAAGGTCCGTCAACAACTTTAATCTGTTGTCCAACACTTAGCGTCGGCCGAATGCAGACCACACCATCTCCGTCAACGGAGTTTAAAAGTGTTTCCATCACCTGATTTGGAACGGGCTGAGGTTTGTCGCCGCAAGTGATTAGATGGGAGACGCCAAATGTACCATTGATACTGCGCCAGCGAGCTTTGCCGACATCAAGCTGTACAAAGACGTAATTCTGAAAAAGGGCCGATTTGACTATCTGCTTTTGCCTGGCATGACGAACTGTCTTGGACAGCATCGGGCAAAAACAGCGAAAACCTTGGCGTTCAAGATGATAAAGCGCACGCTTCTCTGATCTTGGCAGCGTACACACTACGTACCATCGCACGTCCGAGATGGGGTTACCCATCACGTGCCCAGGCGGCGTTTTCACGCTAGCGCGTTCACGTCTACCGCTATCTCGTCCGCCTATATCCATGCAGCCCCCGCCGCGCCGTACATCAACACGCCCGACAATTGATGCTAGCCATACTTGCCGCACCGCACAACGAAATTTCGAACGGCGGACGCGTGTTTATCTCAATAGGTTTAATTGGTTACGGCGGCTGACGTCCGCTGCGACTGGGCTATGCCTCCCCCCAATAATGTTGCGTATGAGAGGGCCACGGCCGGCATCTGGAGACTGAAATCGACCCCGGAATGGATTGTGACGAGGACCGAAGCACACACTGCGGTCAGGGCGTAGTAACGGTTTCGACGGCGCCGGAATGCCCCCATGAGGCAATAAATTCCAGAGCCTCCCACAGCCAGAAAAATTGCAGCCGCTGCCGGGATGCCGAGCCCCGCAAGAAGTTCCAGGTAATCGCAGTGGGCCTTGTCCATCACAAACGGCAGCGCTCGACTGGCATAGAGGGGGTAACTGTCCTGGAAAGTTCCCAATCCTAGTCCCTGCCATGGCGCGCTCGCTATCATTCTTCGTGCTGCACCCCAGAGTTCCAAGCGCACGCTATCCGCCGTCCCAGCATCCAAAAGGTCATTGGTCCGATCGGCAAGGTCATCGCTATTGAACACGAGAAACGCCGCGATTGGCAGCAGCGTCAAACCGATCGCTGCAACGGATGCTCCTCGTGCCGCAGAGCGCCTTGCCAGGAAGATGGCCAAAATGGCCATTACCAATATGCCGCCCAGAAAAGCTGCTGCCCCCCCTCGCGAGGCTGACGCGATAACGCCAGAAACTAAAAGTAGCGCAGCGAAAAGAAAGATTACGCCCCGCCCAAAAAGAAATTGCAGCAGCGATAACAAAAGGCGGCGCGCACCGCGATCTGCAATCACTGCGTCGCTGCCCCAGGCCACCAGGCGGGCAATGCTCGCGGTTGCCGCAAGCCCGCAATAGGTTGCGAAGCTGTTGTGCAGCATAAACGGCCCGCTGACGTATCGAACGGGAAACCGAATCGCATAAATAATTTGCGGTTGAGTCGTACCAAAAAAAAGAAGCCCGTAGCCATACAGCACATATAGCGCACTGATAATCACGACCGCGGAAAATAGCATGGACGCAAAGCGAGGTTTGCGCGCCATGGAAAACGACAATAATACGCATGCAAAATAGGATGCTAGCTTCAGCACCTCGCTTTTGGTCCGCCAAGGATCTATCGAAATAGTACCCTGAACATTTTGATGCAATACATCCCGCGTCATCGCCCAGAGCGGATGGTTCCAGCCGGCAGGCCAAATGGGAAGAGCCTGTAAAAAGCCCCACAACAGCGCGCTGGAAAATAGCGCCGCCAAAATCCAAAGAAATGCTCTATTCGGAAGAACCAAAGTGAGATTTTGATAATTACCGAACACCCAGAGAATCCAGCAGGCCGCCACCCCTATCTCAAAAAAGCCTGCACCCCAGCTGACCGCCGATCCCAGCGGGAACGGCGTCCAGATAAGCAACAAAATATAGGCAAGCACGGACAGGTATTGCAGACTTTCGAAAGTCCGCGCGCTTATGGACCTGTGATCGCTCGTCATCGCATCTGTCATGGAGATACGAACGCGCGGGCCTGGGCCGACGCCCAGCGATTCAATTCAATCAGATCGCTGCGTCGTGCGGCGAAGGCAACCGATACCAGAGCCGGCCCGCCTGGAACGCCCAGCAGTTTGTAGAGCTGGGGCCTTAGCAGCGGCTCATCCCACAACAGCCGCACTTGCGCCAGCGCAAGAGTGCGAGTGTCCGCATCCAACTTCTCCCACAACATGGCAGCGCCTTGAGAACGCATCCCCGCCACCCAAAAATCGTTAGGCGCCAACAGCAACGCTTGGTCAAGCGCCAAAACAGCTTCAGAGGAATTCATGGTCGCCTCATCAAGCGCGAGAAGGCTCCAGCCTCTCACCAGAGCAGGCGCTTGCGTCAGGCCCTGACGGTAGAGGCGAATTCTTTCAGAGCGCACACCGCCCTCGTGGCTAAGGGCTTCGGCACGGGTGATTGCAGCGTCTCCGTCCATGCCATCTGCATAGACCAACGCCTCCGCTGCTGCAGAATAGGCGCCCACAGGCAGCAATATGCCAGCGATCATTGAAGATGGTACAGGCAGCGCGGCATCCCTCGCCCGACCGTCAGCGACCCGCGATGCTCCACCAACGGCTAAAAATGCAGCGGGGATCAGCAACAATACCAGACCAAGAAGGCGCCCCATGGCCATCTTCAGTTCGTATAGTACTCGTTGTACCCGTAATAGCTCTGATAGCCGTAACTATAATACTGGAACCGTTCGGTGTCCGCCCTGGCAAGCGCAATGCAAGAAACCGGCGCTCTTGCGTCGTGCAGCATTCTGATAGCGTTGGCAGCTGCCGCGCGGGGCGTCTTTTCCCAACGAACCACGAATACGACGGCGTCTGCGAGCCGGCCCAATATCTTGGTATCGTTGACCGGCAGAAGTGGCGCCGAATCGATAATTACGAGATCGAACTGACTGCGCATCGTTGCAAGCAGATTCGAAAAGGCATTCGAACCCAAAATGTCTGCGGGATTTGGCGGCGTCTTCAGGCACGGGAGTATGACGGCATCGGTCTTGCTGTCTTTGACAAAACAATCATCGAGGCGGGCTTTGCCGGTGGCGGCTTCGATAAGCCCGTTCTCGTGAGCCGTGAGATTCAGCGTTTTGAGGACGTTGGGCCGGCGCAAGTCACCATCTAAAATCGCGACTTTAAGCCCGCTGTGTGCGCCCATACGCGCCAACGCTATTGCTGCCGTCGTTTTGCCTTCGCCAGGTACCGACGAAGTCACGACAATGACCTGCGCCGGATGATCCACATTGGATAGCATTAACCCGAGTTGCAATCCTCGGATGGATTCCGAAAAAGAAGACATTGGTTTGTCTACTATAAGATCGGCTATATTTGCGGCTATGGCGCTCGCGGATTCGGGAATGACGGTAACAACCGGAAGCCCGAGCATGGCTTCGATCTGCGCGGAAGTTCGAAACCCGGAGTCCAAACGTTCCACAGAAAGAGCAATCAGGAATCCCAGAAGAAGACCGGCCGGAATGGCGACCCCGAAAGCAAGTGTCTTGTTGGGAAACGAAGGCGATACCGGAATTTCTGCATAGGAAATCACGCGAGCATCAGGCGTTTGAATGCCCTCTTGTCCCTGTGTCTGGTTCAACCTTCCAAGAAAAGCTTCGTACATCGACCGTGCCGAAGTCGCGGCCGATTGCAGGGCTGTCAACTGAACTTGCGATTGATTCTGGCCAGCGCCTTGCGCTTCCATTTGCGACAGGCTGCCCTGGAGCGATGCCACGTGGGCAGAGGCTGCCATCACATCGCTATGCACAGATTCAACGATCCGCTCAACTTCCTCGCGGATCTTTGCTTCAACATTTTCCTTCTGCGCTTGCATATCCAGAATTTTCGGATGGCTGGGCAAATATTTCGATTGAAGATCTGCAAGCTGACGATTGAGATCGGACTCTTGTCCCCGCAATGTCGCAATAAGCGGAGAGGAAATTACCTGCATCGAGCTGGCCGCTTTTCCGGAGCGCTGTAACGCGACCAAACTATTATAATTGGCTTCCTTCTCGGCCAGATTTGCTTTGGCAACAACGAGCTGTGCGCTTACGTCGGAAGTCTGCTGCTGAACCACGGAAACACCGTTCGCGGCGGTGTTGATGTTGTGTTCGGCCTTGTAGCGCTGGACCGCAGAATCCGCGGCCTGAGCCTGCTTCGAGAGATCCCCAATTCTACCTGACAACCATTGGGTTGCTTTTTGGGTCGCCTGAAATTTCGCTTCGAGTTGATCTTCGACATAGGCATCCGCAACAGCATTCGCTAACTGAGCGGCTTTGTCAGCCTCGATCGACTCCATGGAAACCGAAATCGCCGTGGAGAGACCAACGGGTGTAACCGTCAGCTTCTTTTGAAAACTATGGATCACCGCGGCTCGCTCAGCGCTAAGCCCTTCAGAGGTTTCTGTTATTGCAGCAGCGCCTCGGAACCATGTTACCGGGTTCAGGTACTTCAGAAACGCTCCCATTCCACCAATCTTGGAATTGAATTCGGGATCGCGCTCGAGATGCAGTTTGTCAACCACGCGTCCCGCCAACTCGAGCGATGTGAGAATTTGAACCTGATTTTCTACGGTCGTCTTATCGGACCCCAAGCCGGAAAGAACGGAGCCGACGTCCTCGACATTGTTCTTGCGCTGATCGAGCATGACAAGCGCTTTAGCCGAATATATCGGCGTCATCTGCGTGACGACGGCGGTGGTAAGCGCAACAACGACAATCGCAACGCCGGCAATAAGCTTTCGACGAACGCGAACGACGCGCAGAAAGTCAGCGAGGCCGATCGACGATACGTCTTCAACCGGCCCATCGGCGGGAGGGTTCGGAGGAAGAATATCTTCCGGCAGAAAGGTCTTTTGAATAGTCACTTTACAGCCCTCGCCCACGAGACAGCCACACTAGCCATCCGCGCATCTTAAACGTGTGCAGTCAAAATAGCTGCACGTCTTTCGCGATAGCTATAGCCTAAAGGTGGCCGGTTATCCCAACCGTGATCAGATTGTCGTTAAAATCCGTGGCAGCAGTTGTCGAGGAGCGGTTGCTATAGTCGTAACCAACATAGCCGCTCAGATACTCGTTGGCCAAATAGCGTAATTTTATACCGGCGGACGGGTAGCTGTCTGTTCGAGTGGTGCCCGAGAAATGGCTATTTGTGTAAGCGCCATAACCCTGCAGGATCAAGTTGTAAGCAACTTCGTAGTCGCCGCCGACGCTGACTGTTTGATCATTGCTTGCGGAGGTTCCGGCAAGCGTGGTGTCCGAGATATTATGCGATGCATTCAGATGCATCGTGAATTTCTGGGTCGTGTACCAAGTCAGGTCAGCGCCGTAATCCAGGCCGGATATATTATGCAATGGCGCGACGACATTCTGGGCAAAGTGCTGCTCCAGGTAACCGACAAAAAATTCACCCTTGAGGAGATGGCTGATCTGAACGTCCGCACCGCCATCAAAATGATATCCCGTCGAAGAGCGATGCACCCCAGTACGATCCAAGAATTGGTCGAAAGCACGAGAATCATACGTCGCTTTCAGGAAGCCCGTATAGCCAGGGGAAAAATCATAGAAAGTCTTTGCATAAGCCTGGTATTCGGTTTCGTCTCGGTCGTTATTGAACAATAAACCGCCGCCGACCTTGGGAGTGGCGTCCCAATCATAGTGATCGATGGTGCCGCCGGCGCCAAATCCAAGACGATTCGGCTGATAGGTGCCACTCACCTCGCCATGCGACTTATAATAGCGGTTGGGCGACTCTTGAAACCCAACTGTGTTGGGAGAGTTCAGCGCTTCGTGCGCCTTCGCGTAGGAACCGCCGCCAGAAAAAATCATCTCGCGAGAAAGATCGAGGCGACCATCGCCGCCAACATCCCAGTCCGTCAGGTTTTCTTGGGAATACTTGGTATAGTTGTAGTTGTTTAAGCCGGCATAGAGTTCGGCAAAATGCCTTCCCCATTGCGACTGCAAGCGCGCGGTTGGCGCCTCGACGACATAAAAATCGCCCAGACCGTTCGTCTGCTTAAAGACGTTATCGTCATACGAACCGGTAATGTCCATCGTGGGAAAGAGACGGAAAGCTCCTAAGGGAAGCCCTTTGGCGTCGTATTCCGGCCGGGCCCTGTTCATGACACCGACGTCTTCAGAGGTCATGCCGACATAAGTGGGGGCGGGCGGAGATTCAGCTTGCGCAAATGCCTGTCCCCAGGGAGCAAAACACCAAGCAGCAACCGTCAACAAAAGCGCAGGTACGCCCTTGGGAAAATTCATTATCCCCACCCCAAATCAAATTAACTAAAACCGCCCGCTACAGAGTAGTGCAAGACGGATTGAGGCAACCACCGCCACCGCTGCTGGCGCCGCCGCCGCCAGTGGCTCCGCCACCGGAATTGCCGCTTGAACCACCACCAGAGTTCGTGGAGGCCGTAGCCGACGGAGCGCTTCCGGCGATCGAAGCCAAGGCCGTATTGCCCAGTGAAGTCGAGGTGCTCTGGAAAGACGAGACTTCGGTGCCCTTACCCTCGTTTGCGACCGTACTGGCGATAGCCTGCCCAGCGGTCGGATTTGCCGCAGCGACCGCCGTCGCCGCCTGGGCCAGTCCGGCCCCAACGTCAGTCGTAGAGACGCCCGCAGCTTCTGCGGCACCCATCACTGCGGAAGTGATCGAGGCGGCTGCATCAGCGCCGAATTGAGCAATCGCCGCCTGTGTTGCCGATGCAATAGCGGCCTGAATAACCTGAGAATTACCGTTCGCAGCCTGGATCGCGGCGGTCAGACTGCTCGAGATTGACGTAGCATCCGTTGGCGAAATGGCGGCCACAGCGGGGACCGTAAGCGCTACAAGGCTTCCCGAAACACCAGACACAGCAAAGAAAACAGTCAAGGAAGCGGCCGAAATACCACCGCGCAAGCGCGCGCCAAACGATTTTTCCATTACCCCAGTCCCCTTCTCACTTCGCGAATATCGCACGCATTAAAAACGCGCAATACAACTTCGCATATGCGGTATCACACCATTTTCTATCAAATAAATCAATTGCGAGCGTTCGAATAAAGCCTCAGCACCCATAAAAGATTTCTGACTAGTTAATAACAGAAGCAAAAACTTGGGCCTTCGGAGGCTTTTTTTTGCATAGTGCCCAGAAAATACTCAGAAAAAGCGTTCCGCCACCCGAACAACGTCCCCGGGAAAGATGCGGGTTGCCCCATTTACCGGCATGACCTCTTCCTTGGCACCGCCTGCGCGTCTGATGTAAACATCGTTGCTGTTGGCTCGGTAGGTATAGCCGCCGGCCACGGCAATTGCCCCCAGGACATTAAGCCCGTTTTCGTAGGGATATTCGCCCGGCTTGTTGACCTCACCCATGATATAGAATGGGCGATAATTCTCGATCTGGACGCTGACTTTGGGATCGCGGATGTACTTTGATCCCAGCTGGGTCGTGAGTTCCGTAACGAACTCATGCACCGTCATCCCTGCAGCGCTGACCTGGCCAATCAGCGGAAACTGAACCTGACCGGAGCCATCAACCAAAAACTCGCCGCTCAGATCCTCTTCGCCATAGACGGTGACTTTCATCTTGTCGCCCGTGCCCAAGCGATAATTGTCGTCGGCGATCAGAGCCGGGGCGCCTGCGTCCGTCGACATATGCGGCGCCGTCGCCGGCGAAAAGGCCGGAGCAGTCGCGGCCGGGGCGCGCGCTTCACTGCTCGGCCCCGGCAGGGCGACCTGCGCCGTGCCGGGCGCGGCGCTTAACGCTGCGATGGCGCAGAAAATTGCGCATCCCAAAATGGCTCGAAATTCTTTCAGCATCGATAATCTCACTCGGTTATGCGCTTACCGCGTCAGCCTGATTTTTCTTGAAGGGCTGCTTGTCGGTTTGCAGGAAACTGCAACTCTCTCCTTCGAGAATTGCGGCAGTCAGTCGATGCGTGGCGTGCGCACCGGTGTCAATGCCGATTCGAACGGCGTTTTTGACGGGTCGATCGGAAGGCGTATGGCCATGCACGATCATTTTTTCAAGCGGCCGCCGGTGAAACAGGAACTCGTCGCGAATCCACATCATGTCCTGGGCGAGTTGCTCGTCCACGGGAATGCCGGGACGAATGCCCGCATGCACGAACATGTAATCATCTTGTATGTAGGAATATTGAAGATTTTCGTAGAAACCGAGATGGCCATGCGGCAGACGTTCGGCCAATTCGCGCCGTGCCGTCTCGAAGTCCGCGTCCCTGTCAAAACGCGGCGGCATCACGCCATAGCTCAAGAGGGTCTCAGGAGCGCCGAACGTCCGCCAGGCGCGATAAAAACTGGCATCGGCCAGAAAATCCAAGACTGATTGATCGTGATTGCCGCGAAGGAAAATCAATTTCCAATCCGGAAGCGCCAGCGCGAGCAACCTGTCCACGACACCCTTGGAATCGGCCCCGCGATCGACGTAATCGCCAAGGAATATCAGGGTGTTTTCGGCGTGTGGGGATGTTTGCGCATGCTGCTCGATCTGCATCAGGAGCCGATCCAGCAAATCCCTGCGGCCATGGATGTCACCCACGGCATAAATACGCTTGCCGGCCGCGACTTTTGGCGTGAAGGGCGACGCCGACCACCGGCTTAACCAGCCCATTTTCCACTCCCCATCAATGGCTTGAATTTAGTCGGCGCTTTTTCGCAACCGCAATAGCTAAGCAAAAAATGGGTGAATTTCCACTCAGGCGAGCACTTCGCATAGAACGCGCCCCTGAGTTGATTACAATTTTAATTCAATTATCGGAAAATACTCATAAAAAACAATCGCTTGACCTAACGCGACCGCAAGCCGCGCCTGCCTAACGTCACCCCGCAATGGATGGGGTTGACGATGACACGCGGAACTTTCGGGGTCTTTGGGTCAGTTGCGGTCGGGCTGTTGCTTTCGGGGTGTGCTAATGTTGCCACTGGTTCGATCGGTCCAATTCCCCCTGCCCTGGAAACCAATTCGCTGGCGCTGACTTCGGCGAGGACGATGCCCAGCGGTGAAGCGTCAGCTCCCAGCCCGGCAGGCTTTTTCAGTTTTTGCCTGCGGTTTTCCGACCAGTGCACGGCTCCGGAAGGAGCGGCGAAATCCGTGACTTTGAACGATTCCACATGGCAAACCCTCGCCCGCACCAACAGTCTGGTGAACGAAACGATATGGCCTGAGGACGATCAGAAACACTATGGCCGCGCAGAATATTGGACAATTCCAACGGACGGCTATGGCGATTGTGAAGATATAGCGCTGACCAAGCGAAAGCAGCTATTGCAGGCGGGCCTCCCCATGCCGGCGCTGCGCATGGCTGTCGTCATTACGCCCCAGCACGAACGGCACGCAGTTTTGACGGTCGTGACCGACAAGGGCGACCTGGTTCTCGATAATCTCACGGATGAGATCGAGTCCTGGGATAAAACCGGCTATCGCTGGCTCGAGCGTCAGGATGCAAGCGCCAGCGCCTGGGTGTCGATCGAAACCGCTCCGCGGCTGTTCGCGGCTTACGACGCGAACATTCCGACAAGTCAAACGCATTAGAATGCTGCTAGAGGTGGGCTGCGCCCATTGCGATGGCAGCCCATAGCGCGAGGCTGATCAGAACGCCCACCCCAAAGCCGTAGCCTGCCGGCCATTTTGCTTCGGTTTGAAGTCCCGCGCCGGCGTCAGCAGCCAGAAGGGGCTCCATCATCCGCTGCAATTCCTCAATCGTGTACTTGCCGGCCCGATCTTCGGGACTGGCGATCTCAAGGGGCGGCGGAACAAAATTATATGTCTCGCGGGGAACAGCCATGGCGGGTGCCTTGAAGTCACTCCCGATTTGAACCCCAGGCGCTTAAGGCCCGGTAAATATCCGGCTCCGGGTAAGGCGGATTAACCCATGTTTTGCGAAACCGTTGCGTTGCACAAAAAGCCCGGTATTTTTAAAATCGGGGCAAGACAGTTAAGCGAAATTGACCAGGCAGACTGCCATCGAGGAAGCCGTACGGCGGGCCATCGGGCGATTTGACGCGCGGGCGGAGCGTGAAAAGATGCTTAATTACTGGTTAAGCCAACTCCACACCCCTCCCACGTTCCCGATGGTGACCTTTTCGATCCTTCAGATCGTTCGCGCAGAATTCGCCAAGCTCGTTCAGGCGCCGGCCGACAATCAGACCCATATAACAGGATAGCCCATGACCAAGACTGCGCTTATTACGGGCGCCACGGGACAGGACGGCGCGTACTTGGCCGAATTGCTGCTCGCTAAGGGCTATACAGTTCATGGCGTGAAAAGGCGCTCGTCATCGTTCAACACCGGCCGCGTCGACCATCTTTATGAGGATCCGCACGAGGGTGCCAAAGTGAAGTTCTTTCTTCACCACGGTGACCTGACGGATTCTACGAATTTGATTCGGATCATCCAGGAAACTCAGCCCGACGAGATCTATAACCTCGCCGCGCAAAGCCATGTCCAGGTCAGTTTTGAGACCCCGGAATACACCGCCAATGCGGACGCTATTGGTACGCTGCGCTTGCTCGAAGCCATCCGCATCCTGAAGCTGGAAAGCAAGACCCGGTTTTATCAGGCCTCGACCTCCGAGATGTTCGGCCTTGTACAGGAGAAGCCGCAGCGTGAGACAACGCCTTTCTATCCGCGCTCCCCTTACGGTGCGGCCAAGGTCTACGGCTATTGGATCACGGTGAACTACCGCGAAGCTTACGGTATCCATGCCTCCAACGGCATCTTGTTCAATCATGAAAGCCCGATCCGCGGCGAAACCTTCGTCACCCGCAAAATCACCCGCGCGGTTTCCGCAATCCACCACGGAACCCAGGACACTTTGTATCTCGGAAACATGGACTCCGTGCGCGATTGGGGTCATGCGCGCGATTATGTGCGAGGCATGTGGATGATGTTGCAGCAGCCCAAAGCAGACGACTACGTCCTTGCCACCGGCGAAACTCACACCGTCCGGGAGTTCGTTGAAATGAGCTTCACCCACGTCGGAATCAAAATTGAATGGAAGGGTAAGGCGGAAGACGAACAGGGGATCGACAGCAATACGGGCCGCATTCTGGTCAAAGTCGATCCGCGTTATTATCGTCCCACAGAGGTGGAATTTCTGCAGGGAGATGCCAGCAAAGCCGATCGCGCATTTGGGTGGAAGCCTGAGACCAGCTTTCCCGAGCTCGTACGTGACATGATGGAGAGCGATCTTCTGATCATGAAACAAGGTCGCAACAGTGGCTGAGGTTTTTTCCCTTGCAGGAAAAAAGGTTTGGGTGGCCGGCCATAAAGGGATGGCAGGCAGCGCCATTGTGCGTCGCCTGAGGTCTGAAAACTGCGAAATCGTGACTGTTGATCGCCAGACGCTAGATCTTCAGCGACAGGCCCCTGTAGAAGATTGGGTCTCGGCAACACGGCCCGATGCCATCTTCCTCGCAGCTGCCACGGTGGGCGGCATCCTTGCCAATAACACTCGGCCAGCGGAATTTCTCTATGATAACTTGATTATTGAAGCGAACATCATAAACGCAGCGCACCGCGCCAAAGTAGGGAAGCTTTTGTTTCTCGGCTCGTCTTGCATCTACCCCAAACTTGCGGCTCAACCGATGCGTGAGGACGCGCTGCTCACCGGCCCGCTAGAGCCTACAAATGAATGGTACGCCGTCGCGAAAATCGCCGGCATCAAATTATGCCAGGCCTATCGCAAACAATATGGCGATGATTTCATTTCCGCTATGCCAACCAATTTGTTCGGCTCTGGCGATCGCTATGATTTGGCTCAAGGCCATGTTGTAGCGGCATTGATTATGAAAATCGAAGCAGCGAGCCGTGAAGGACGCGACAGCATCGAGCTGTGGGGTACCGGAACGCCCATGCGCGAGTTCCTGTATGTCGACGATTTGGCAGATGCGCTGGTTTTCTTGATGAAAACTTACTCGGGCGCCGATCACGTCAACGTCGGCACCGGCAGGGAAATGACCATCCGCGAATTGGCAGAACGTATTGGTAAGGCCGCGGGGTGGAAGGGCCGCTTCACCTTTGATGCTACCAAGCCTGACGGCACACCGCGAAAAGTCATGGACATATCGCGTTTGACGACCATGGGCTGGAAAGCACAAACGGCGTTCGACGACGCCATGAGGGAGACTTATCGCCAGTATGTTGGAGCCCGGCGATAGCCCTTACACGTTGAATAAAATTAAGATGCGCTGCGCCTTGGTTGGCTTAATGGTTGCTCTAGGCTTCATCACGGCGAGCTTTTTTTGGCTCGATGTACCGACTGCTATTTTATGCAGGCAGTTTATGCAGCATTTGGGGCCTTTGGGACATCGCCTGGGATCTCCAATTCTGGTGTTCGGCGAGTCCCTGGTCGCGTTCATTCTGGTCCTGCAGCGAATACTGCGAGGTCGCCTCCCGCAGATCGCGAAAGTCACGGTCATTGCGTGTGGAACATCGTTATCGACTTTCGCCCTGAACGAAGTCGTTTTGAAGCCGTTCTTCGGCGTTCCTTCTCCCTATGACTACTTTTATGGCGACTCTCATCATGCGTTCCATTTTTTTGAGGGATCCTTGATGTCCAGTTTCCCGTCGGGGCATATGGCGCTGGCAGCAAGTTTTACCGGCACTTTCATGGGACAAAGTAAGTGGCTGTTTGCTTCTCTTGCCACGGCGATAATCATCGCGGCAGCAGTCTTGGTAGTTGGTGACTGGCATTTTATTAGTGATGTCGTTGCCGGCGCCCTGGTTGGGACTTTCGCGGGCGTCACAGCCGCAGTGCTTTGGGCCCGTCACCGCGCTGGTTACCAGCCACTTTAGCTTTTTTATAATTCCGTGAGTTGGCACAGACCTCTCTGTGTGATCGATAAATCGGGATTGGATAGCTATGACCGAAAAACAACCCGGTCAGGATCCTGAAAATCCCCGGTCATTCTTGTTTCCGGTGGCGCCGGCTATACAGGAAAGCGGGACCTTTTTTGTTCCATGACTTCATTATGCTTTTTAGCAAATGGTCCCACCTTTCGAAGGCGATGATTTATATGCTGGCGCGCCATCCTCGATGGCGACGATTGCAGGGGAATTAGCGCAAATTGTCAGAGAGAAATGCCGCATAGGCCGACTCGTCCATCGTGCCAGATGCAAGAGCGATCACCGCCTGAGCGGCAGCCTCTTCGCTCGCTGCGAAGACATAACCGTTCAATTCAAGAAACAGCACGCCGATAACGAATCCCGTGCGCTTGTTGCCGTCCACGAAAGGATGGTTGGACACAATGCCAGCCGTATAAAGCGCCGCTCCGTGGATAATGCTCGGATCTTCGGTGTAAGAAAAATATTGCTGCGGACGGGCCAGCGCCGAGGCCAGCAATCCTGCGTCCCGCACGCCCGGCGCGCCACCATGCAGTGCCAGAAGCCTGTCATGGAGAACCAGGGCATCGCGCTCGTCGAGCCAAGCGATCTCCTTCATTTCGCGAGAATATGGAGGGTGTTGGGATAGCGGCTGATAATGCTCTCGGCCGCCGTCATCTTCGTCTCAAAGGTAGGGTCGTAAGGGACCAGCCGATATCCCCCGTCCGGAGCCTCGCTCAGATAGAGAGGCGCTCCATCCCTGGTATTGAGCCGGGCGATGACTTCCTTGGGCAGCACGACGCCCAGCGAGTTGCCAAACTTGCGGACTTTCAGCTCGACCATCAACACCCCCATAAGTTATTACAAATGTAATAACTTATCATCCGACTGGCAAGTGGCTTTCCCGGAGGGACGCGCGCCCCTCCTCCTTTCCGGGCGGCGGCGGCGAAGACCACAAAACCCAGACCCGAGCATCCAGAAGCGCTAATCGCGGCGCTATCCAGGAGTTATTCTGCCTGCGTCCAACAGAGGGGTCAGCCGATGAGCGAAGATACCCGTAGCCGATGATCGACATGCCGAGAAAAGCGGGGATGACAATTGACGGAATGTACAAAGCGCGTACGAAACTCACCCTGCCCTCATCTTTCGCATCGCATGGTCTGCCAAATTGCCCTGCGCGGCACCGATTGCCTGCTTAAGCCGAGGCAGCCGAGGCATATGCGTCAGACTGCGGCGGCGCCTTCGCCGGCATGCTTTCGCAAATGCCTTTCCCAGCGAAGGAAACCCGTGTTGGCCGGCTGCCATCGAGGGCCTCCAGCAACGCCGCACGCCCACGGGCAACGCGGCTCTTCATCGTGCCGGCGGGCGCGCCACAAACCTTGCCAGCGTCATCGTATGAAAGACCGCTGGCAGCGACCAGGATCAGGGCCTCGCGCTGCTGTTCCGGCAATTCTTGCAAGGCCCGGACGGTATCGGAAAGTTTCAACGCCCATTCCTGTCCGTTTTCCGGCCCGGCGATGCGCTCGCCCTTGATTGGATCCCAGTGTATTTCGCGCCAGGCGCGCCGTGAATGAGAATAGAGTTCGTGACGCAGAATCGTGAAAAGCCATGCTTTCAGATTCGTTCCAGGATCGAACGCATCCTGCGCGCGCCACGCCTTTGCCAAGGCTTCCTGCGCCATGTCTTCGGCGATGGCGCGCCCACCGCACAGGGCGCGGGAAAAGGCGCGCAGGTGCGGGATAAGCGCGATGATATCCCGGCGAAATTGCGCCGCGGAATCCGCCGGCAGAGGAACGGGCGCGTCCGGCGCAACTGGATTTTGCATGTTCATTCCCATTCTCCGTATTCCAGCTCGGAACGACGTTAAGTGTATCCGATCCACGGCAGCAGACTCGGAAACTACTCAAAGGCGCACGGCATCGGCGGGTTGTGGCGATTTACCGGGTGGACCCGGTCCTGGCGGGCCCGGCGCCTGCGATTCCCCGGTCTGGCGCTACCGTTGCGCGGCAGATTCACCCTGCGGGCGACCCGCTTGACACAAGAGCGGCCGCAATTCCGCCAGAACACCCAGGTGATTATCCTGTCGTTCGACGTCGCTGGCGCGTGTCTGCACCCAATCCGTCAAAGCGCGCGAGACACCGAGCGAGCCGCCATTGAAGCCTTCGGATATCTGCGCGTGACGGCCTTCCCCGCAGCAGTCGGCGGCTTCCTGCGGCGTTGGATAGCTGCCGATGACCGACTTCCCGAACAGAAGATCGATGCGGCTGGGCCCTACCCGCTCGATGCGAAAGTCGCCTTGGCCGGTATGCCACGTCCAAAAGGTCATCAGGTTTCTCCAAAAGGGCCATCGCTCTTGTCCTGAGAAACGCACAAACCCGCGTTTCGCCCCAATCCCGCAACCAGACGCTCATGAGCAACCCGGCTAGGTAGTTCCCGAACCTACGGCAGGGCGACCGGCTGGCATATATTCATGCAGCTGCAAGAAATGCCAGCGGACGTTGAGTCGCCGTCCCGGCGGGATACGCCTGACCGTCAACAAGTATCGCAGGATCATGACATCACTGCCATTCTATCCGTTGCGTTTCGAGCCGATCTATCAATACCGGCTTTGGGGCGGCCGGCGCCTGGCGGATTGGCTTGACGCGCCCTTGCCCGGCGACGGGCCCATCGGCGAGGCCTGGCTGCTCAGTGACCGCGACGAATATCCCAGCCGCGTCGCCGAAGGACCGCTCAAGGGCCTGACCATTTCCCAACTGATGGAACAGTCGGCGGACATGATCCTTGGCCGGCTTGCGCCCCGCTTCGCCCGCTTTCCCTTGCTGCTCAAGCTTCTCGATGTTTCCGGCATGCTCTCGGTGCAGGTGCATCCCCCGGATGCCGCGCTGGACCTGATCCCCAAGGGAGACACCGGCAAGACGGAAGCCTGGGTGGTTCTCGAAGCGGCGGCGGAAAGCCGGGTTTATGCAGGCCTGAAACCCGGCACGACGCCTGCGGATTTGCGCGCACTCTCGAAACAGTCGGTGGACGAATACCTGGCCAGTTTCACGCCCGTTCGCGGCCAGGCCATCCTGATCGAGGCCGGTACCGTCCATGCGCTGGGCCAAGGCGTGGTCGTCTTCGAGATCCAGGAAAACAGCGATATCACCTTTCGCCTTTTTGACTGGGACCATACCGACCCGCGCACGGGGCATCCCCGCGCACTGCAGGTCGAGCAGGCATTGGCCTGCATCGACTTCGCGCAAGGCGCGGTCGGGCCGGCCGCGCCTGTGGCCGAGGCCCTGGAATCCGCGACGCGGGAGCGGCTGCTGGATTGTTCGCATTTCCAGGTATGGCGCATCGAAAGCGCGGCCCCCTTCCCCGTCGGCGCCCCCGGTGTGCCACATATCCTGGTGTGCATCGGCGGCGGCGGCCACATCGAACAGGCGGGCCGCGACTTCGCGATGGAAAAAGGCACCGTGATGCTGCTGCCGGCCGTGATCGGCCGCTGCCGCTTCCGGCCCGAAGATCCCGTCACGCTGCTGGCCATCGCCGTGCCGGAGCACCTGTGAAGAAGCTCATCATCTTCGACCTCGACGGCACGCTGGCGGCGAGCAAATCCCCCCTGGATGGGGAAATGGCGGCGCTGCTGGGCGGGCTGCTCGATATCGTCAAGGTTGCGGTGATTTCCGGCGGCGCCTGGACCCAGTTCGAAACCCAACTCACGGCGCATATCCCCGCCGGCGCCCGGCTGGAAAATCTTTCGCTGCTTCCCACCTGCGGGACGCGCTTTTACCGCTTCTCTGGAACCTGGGAAATTCTCTATTCCGAAGACATCGCGGCGGGCGATCGCGCCGAGATCGTGCGCGCCTTGAACCAGGCCCTCGACCGCTCCGGGTTCCGGGCCGAACGGCATTGGGGCGACCTGATCGAAGACCGTGGCAGCCAGATCACGCTTTCCGCTTTGGGACAGGCGGCACCGCTGGCGGAAAAAACGGCATGGGACCCCGACTTCGAGAAGCGGAAAAAGATCAAGGCGATACTTGATCCGCTGATTCCCGGTTTTTCGATCCAGATGGGCGGCGCGACTTCCATCGACATCACGCGGATGGGGATCGACAAGGCCTATGGCATCGGCAAGCTGCGCCAGACGCTGGACATCGCCATCGCCGAGATGATCTTCGTCGGCGACGCGCTGTTTCCGGGCGGAAACGATTATCCGGCCAGGCAGGCGGGCGTCCTTTCCATCGCGGTGCGCGATCCGCACGAAACCAAGCGGGTGATCGAAGCCATCACGGCCTGCCTGGCGGACGAAGGCGGCCGGTAATGGATTTCCAGTTGAAACGGATCGGCATGATCATGGAGCCGCGCCAGGGCGATCCGCAGGAGATGGAGGGCGTCCTCAATCCGGCGGCGATGCGCGCCAAGGACGGTCAGCTTTATCTCTTTCCCCGCCTTGTGGCGCGCGGCAACTATTCGCGCATCGGCATCGCGCGCGTGCTGTTCGACAGCGCCGGCGATCCGCGGGAGATCGAGCGCATGGGCATCGCCCTGGAGCCGCAAGCCGATTACGAGCTTACCGCCACCGGCGGCGGCTGCGAGGACCCGCGCATTTCCTATGTCGAGCCGCTCGGGCAATATGTGATGACCTACACCGCCTTGTCGCGCCACGGCCCGCGCATCGCGCTCGCCGTCTCGGACGATCTGTTACAGTGGCGCCGGCTGGGCCTGGCAAGTTTTCGCCCGTTTCACGACCTGCCCTTCGAGGGCGTCGACGACAAGGACGCCAGCATGTTTCCCGGCCTGGTTCCCGATCCGCTGGGGCGGCCCGCCATCGCGCTGGTGCATCGGCCGCTGTTTCCCGGCACACGCCCGGAAGAGGAAGTGCACCGGCCCGCCGCCGCCACGACCGACACCGATCGGGAATGCATCTGGATTTCCTATGCCGATCCGCGTGCGGAAGGTCTGGGCGGATTCGTCTCCCATCGCCGGCTGGCCTGCCCGGCGGCGGCATGGGACCATCTGAAGATAGGCGGCGGCGCGCCACCGATCCTGTGCCGGCACGGCTGGCTGCTGCTCTATCACGGCGTGCATGCGGTTTCCCCGCCGGGCGCGGCACGGAGCAAATTCCGCTATTCGGCGGGCGTCATGGTGCTGGCCAAAGACCATCCCGACCGGATTCTCTTTCGTTCGCCCGAGCCGGTGCTGGTTCCCGAAGGACCGCTGGAACGCCACGGGATTGTGGACGATGTCGTGTTTCCCACCGGCATCGACCGCCGCGACGATCTTGGCGCCCCGGATCGCTTCGATGTCTATTACGGCATGGCGGACGACCGGATCGGCGTCGCGCGCCTGGACGTTCCCGCGATGCTGCCGCCGGCATAGGTATTATCCGACCCTTGCCGCGCGCCGGGCGCGGCCGCAAGACCTGTCCGCAATATCCCCGAAAGACACGATTTGACATCATTGAAACGCCTGGCATTCGTCGGGAATTCGCTTCCCCGCCGGTGCGGGATCGCCACCTTCACGACCGATCTGCAGCAGGCAGTCGCCGCCGAGCGTCCGGACATCGAAACTTTCATCGTGGCGATGAACGACCATGGCCATGTCTATGACTATCCCGCGTCGGTCCAGTTCCAGATCCGGGACGACACGGCCGAAGATTATACCGGGGCCGCTTCGTTCCTGAACGATAGCCGGGTGGACGCCGTTTCCCTGCAGCACGAATTCGGGATTTTCGGCGGCGAGGCCGGAAGCCATGTCCTGGCGCTGCTGGCGCGGCTCAAAATGCCCGTGGTGACGACCTTCCACACCGTCCTGCCCGCCCCGTCTCCGGCCCAGCATGATGTCATTGCGCGCATCGCCACAGCTTCCGCAAAAGTGGTGGTCATGGCCGAAAAGGGCCGCGACCTGTTGCAAAGCGTCTATCGCGTCGCGGCGGACAAGATCGAAATCATCCCGCATGGCATACCCGACTTCGCCTTTGTCGAACCCCATCCGGCGAAGGCCCGACTGGGCTTCAGCGGCAGGTCGGTCATCCTCACCTTCGGCCTGCTCTCGCCCAACAAGGGCATCGAGGTGATGATAGATGCCATGCCGTCAATCCTGGCGCGCCGGCCCGACGCCGTCTATGTCGTCCTTGGCGCGACCCATCCCAATCTGGTGCGGGACCAGGGAGAGGCCTATCGCGAGAGCCTGATCGCCCGCGTGCGGCAGCTGGGAATCGAGGACCATGTCGTGTTCCTCAACCAGTTCGTGGATCGCCCGACGCTGCTGGAATTCATCGCCATGTGCGACGTCTACGTCACGCCTTATCTCAACGAGGCGCAGATGACCTCCGGCACGCTGGCCTACAGCTTCGGGCTTGGCAAGGCCGTGGTCTCGACACCTTATTGGCATGCGCGCGAATTGCTGGCGGACGGATACGGCATCCTGGTCCCCTTCGGCGACTCCGCCGCGCTCGGCCGGGAGATCACGCTGCTGCTGACCGACGATATCGGACGGCATCGGCTGCGCGAGCGCGCCTATGCCCGCAGCAGGCCCATGACCTGGGCGCGAACGGCGAAGCGCTATGTCGCCGTGCTGGAGGGCGTGGCGCGCCGCCCCGGCTCGGTCGCGCGCGCGGTCCCGGCTGTACGCAGCCGGCGGCCGCAACCGGAAATCCGGCTTGGCCATTTGCTGTCCATGTGCGACGACACCGGCATCATCCAGCATGCGATTCATTCGGTGCCGGATCGGTCGCACGGTTACTGCACCGACGACAATGCCCGGGCGCTGTTGCTGGCCTGCGCGCTTGGCGACCGCGGCGAGCAGCATCTGCCGGACACGCTCACGGCGCGCCTGGCGGGTTTCATCCAGCATGCCTGGAATCCCGATGCCGGACGGTTCCGCAATTTCATGAGCTTTTCGCGCCAATGGCTGGAGGAGTGCGGCTCCGAAGACAGCCATGGCCGCGCGCTATGGGCCTTGGGCGAATGCGCCCGCAGCGATGCCAGCCCCTCGCGGCGGGAATGGGCGGCGTGCCTTTTCGCGCAAGCGTCGCAGGCCGTGCGGGACTTCAGCGCGCCGCGGGCCTGGGCCTTCACCTTGCTGGGACTGGACGGCTATTGCGCCGCCGTTCCGGGCGACGGCGATGCGCGGCAGCTTCGCGGCCACCTTGCCGAGAAATTGCTCGCACTCATGGCCGCGGTGGAGACGCCCGACTGGGTCTGGTTCGAGGATGGGCTCGCCTATGACAATGCGCGCCTGTCCCAGGCTCTGCTGGTCACAGGCACGGCGACCGCCACGCCGCGCTATGTGGCAGCGGGCTTGCGGTCCTTGCGCTGGCTGATGACGATGCAGACCACGCCGGAAGGTCTTTTCCGGCCGGTTGGAACCGAAGGTTTCGCCGACAAGCGCAACCGCCCGCGCCCTTTCGATCAGCAGCCGGTGGAAACCGCCGCCGCCATCGCGGCCTGCAGCGCGGCCTGGAACGCGGACGGCGACATGGCATGGAAGGTCGAGGCCGACCGCGCGCTGGACTGGTTCCTGGGCGGCAACGACCTTTCGCTGCCGCTGGTTGACACAGAGACCGGAAGCTGCCGCGATGGCCTGCACCCCGACCGGGTCAACGGAAACATGGGGGCCGAATCCATCCTGTCCTACCTTCTCGGCCTGGCGGATATCCGCAAATTCGCCCGTGCGATGGCCACGGATCTCAAGATGCCGGCGGCGCCGCGCACGCCACTCCCCGACGTCCGCAATCGAACAATAAGCCGAGGACACCTTGTCGCAAATCACCTTTCTGAACCGTCAGGCTCTCCATCTGCGCCCCGATCCGACGCGGGTGATCGTGCGGCCCTTCAAGCCGGCGACTGAGCCCAGGGATCTCAACCCGACGGACAAGACGCGCGCCAACCATATCGTCGACCGGGTCCTGGCGCTGCCGCCGGACATGGCCGCCCGTCAACTGGCCGAGATTCTCGACAATTTCCAGGGCCGGCACCGCAACCTGCTGGAAGCGTTCGAAAGCCGTGCCGAGGAGATGGAAGACGCATTTGCCGTGCATACCGTCTTCACCGCCGCCCAGAAGCAATTGATCGGCGCCTATTTCATGCACGAATATTCGTTCGAGGCCGCCGCGCTTTTCAATCCCAGCATCGTCCCGCATCCCGACCAGTCCGCCACGGCAAAAGGCGATCTTCGTTTCATCCTCAGCCTGCGCGCCGTCGGCGAAGGCCATGTATCGTCCCTCACATTCCGCTCGGGAACCGTCAACGCCGGCGGCCATGTGACCGTCGATCCGACCGCGCGCCTCGCCGCCGTGCCGAAAGTGACGAAACGGACCCCGGGGCCCAATGGCGACGATATCGAAGTCGCGTTCCGGGCAGACGGGGATATCAGCGAGCGCGTGATCTTTCCCGTCACGCCGGTTCAGTCGAACGGCATCGAGGATGCCCGCTTCGTCGTCTTCGAAGACCAGGGGCGCAAAACATATCTGGCGACCTATACGGCCTATAGCGGATTCGCGATCCGTTCCGAGCTTCTGGAGACAACCGATTTCCTCTCGTTCAAGCTGTCGCCCCTTGGCGGGCTTGCCGCGCGCAACAAGGGCATGGCGCTGTTTCCCCGCAAGATCAACGGCAAATACGCGATGATCGCCAGGCAGGACAACGAGAATCTCTATCTCATCTATTCGGACGACCTCTATCATTGGGAGGGCGGGACACTGCTGCTGCGGCCGCAATTTCCCTGGGAATTCGTGCAGATCGGCAATTGTGGCGCCCCGATCGAACTGGATGAAGGCTGGCTGCTCCTGACCCACGGCGTCGGCCCGGTTCGCCGCTATTCCATAGGTGCGGTCCTGCTGGACAAGAACGATCCTTCCTGGGTTCTGGGCCGTTCGCGCGAGCCCCTGGTCTATCCCCAGCCCTCCGAGCGCGAAGGCTATGTTCCGAACGTCGTCTATACCTGCGGCGCGATGCGGCACAATGACCGGATCGTTCTTCCCTATGCGATTTCCGATACCTTTTCCAATTTCGCGACCCTCAAGATCGCAGCGCTGATAAAGGCCATGGAATTCTAGGCCGCGCCGCCCTCACGAACCCGCCGCGGGCGGACCATCGGCGTCGCTCCAGGCCGCGGCGAGCGCGAGGCGCGCCAGGGCCGGAAGGGATTTCGCACCGGTCTTGCGCATGATCGAAGCGCGATGGTTTTCCACCGTGCGCTGGCTGATGCCGAGATCGGCCGCGATATTCTTGCTGGGATGGCCGGCCAGCACCATTTCCATGACCTGGCGCTGCCGTGCGGTGAGATCGACGATGTGACCGGCGGCGGCCTCGCGCCAGGCAGCCCGCTTGTCCGCGTCCCGCGACTGCTCCAGCGCCCGCGTGATGCTGGCAAGCAGCTCCCCATCGCTGATCGGCTTCTCGATGAAGTCCACAGCGCCGGCCTTCATGGCTTCCACCGCCATATGCACATCGCTGTCGCCCGTGATCATGATGGCCGGCAGCCGATGGTCCGCTTCGTGCAATTTACGAAGCAGCTCGATCCCGTTCATGCCGGGCAGGTAGGCATCGACCAGCAGGCATCCGTCGTGGCCCGGATGCCAAGCTCCCAGGAATGCTTCGCAGCTGGGATAGTCCTCGACGGTGCGGCCATCGTCTTCCAGCACGGAACGGATGGCCGCGCGCAACTGGCGATCGTCATCGACGACGAAGATGACGGGCCCCGCCTTCCCGCCGGGGATCGGAACACGGGCCGGCCCCGTGACATCAGACAGCAGATGCCGGATGGTCTCGGTCAGTTCCTTCAGCTTCACTGGCTTGTTGAGTTGCACATACCCCTCGCGTGCGATGTCTCGCAAGGTGCCGGTCGAGATGTCGCCGGTCAGGATAATGATCGGAAGCGCGCGATGAAGATTTTCCCGAAGTTTCGCGCCAAGCTGAAGTCCGTTCATGCCGCCCGGCAAATTGTAATCGGCCAGCAGCAGATCGGGTTCGGCGCGCCCCTTCGCGGCCATGTCCAGCGCCGCGGCGCCGTCACGCGCCATCATCGTGCGATAGCCCTCCTCCTTGAGAAGAAGTTCCAGCAGATCGCGCACTTCCGGATCGTCCTCGACGATCAGGACCGTTCCGGCGGGGCCGCCATCATGATCCTGCCTGCCGTCCGGCGCCGGCCGCTTGGCTTGCGGCGGCGACGCCATCTCCCGCCACGCGCGCGCGACTTCGACGGAGAAGATCGAGCCCTTGCCCGGACGGGAATGAACGCGCACACGATGGCCGAGCAGGACGCCCAGCCGCTGCACGATGGACAGACCCAGGCCAAGCCCGCGGCTGCGCTCGCGCGCGGCATTGTCGAGCTGATGATATTCGTCGAAGATCGCAGCATATTCCGCTTCGGGAATGCCGACCCCCGTATCGCCGACCTCGATGCACAGCATGTCGCCGTGCCGGCGGCATCCCAGCAGCACCTTGCCGCTTTCGGTATATTTCAAGGCGTTCGACAAAAGGTTACGCAGCATCTGCTCCAGCAGGCGGCGGTCACTGTGTATCCACAGACCGCATGGCACGACGCGCATCGCAAGTCCCTGCGCCTGAGCGTGATAATGAAATTCCTGCCGCAATTGATCGAACAGATCGTTGACCGGGAAATCCGTTTTCTCCGCCCGGACCACGCCCGCCTCGATCTGGTTGATATCGAGCAAGGTGTTGAGCATGCCCGACATGGCGGTCAGCGTCTCGCCGAAACGCGCCACCAGCTGGCGCGCGGCGTCGCTCTCGACCTTTTTCGATAGCAGCCCCTGAAGCAGGGCCAGCGTCTGAAGCGGCTGGCGCAGATCGTGGCTCGCCGCCGCCAGGAAGCGCGATTTCGCACGGCTGGCCAGTTCGGCCGCCTGCCTGGCGGCGTCCAGCGCGCCGGCGATCCGCTTGCGCTCGGTGACATCGGTAAAGGTGATAACCACGCCTTCCACGCTGTCGTCATGGGTGCGATAGGGCAATATCCGGCGCAGGAACCAGACGCCGCTTTGCGTCTCGATCTCCCGTTCGATGAAGCTGCGGTTTTGCAGCACGGTGTTGGCATCGGCGGCCAGCAGGCTGTCGGCGGACAGGGAATGCAGATCGGCGAGCGGCCGGCCGACATCGCCGGGGATCACATTGAACAGCAGCCTGGTCGCCGGGGTGAAGAAGCGGATATTGAGGTTCGTGTCCAGGAATAGGGTGGCGACATCGGTGCTGTACAGAATGTTCTGAAGATCGTCGGAGGTCGTGCGCTGCCGCTCCAGCGTCTCCTGAAGCTGGCCGTTGAGGGCGGTCAGTTCTTCGTTGAGCGACTGCAGTTCCTCCTTCGAGGTCAGCAACTCCTCGTTGGCGGACTGGTATTCCTCGTTGACGGACAGCGCCTCCTCATTGAGGGCCTTCTGTTCCTCGCCCGAAATCTCCAGGCTGCGGATCGCGCCCTGCAATTCCGTCCTGGTGGCGTCCAGTTCCCGCTCAAGCTCTTCAACCCGCGTCGTGTCCCCGGCTTTGACCTTGCGCCGCGCCGATTGCGTCTGCGGCTCGTCCAGGAAACAGACCAGCAGAAGCGGCTCCCCATCATTCTGCACCGGCTGCACGGCTATGCGGAACGCCGTCGCCCCGCCTTGCGCAAACCCGCCGGGAACCGTGACGCGCGCATTCTCCTGGCCGGCCCGCTGGATCGCCGACCGCAGCCTGATGCGCAGGTCCTGCCCGACCATGGCAAGAATGTCGTAGCTCGGATGCCCCGGCGCCACATGCAGGTAGCGATCCGTCGGGCCTAGCGAATAAAGACATTCGTGTTTGCGATTGATCAGAACCGCCGCCGGTGCATAGGCTTCCATGACCAGCTTGCGGCAAAGATCGGCGAAGGCCGCCTGGCGGGAGACCGCCTGGCCCGGTTCCGGCCGGGCCGGAATGCGCGGGCCGTTGCCGGCATTCGCCAGAAATCCGAATTCGCCCTGGCGGCTGTGACCGATGCGCCGATAGATTCGTTCCGGCTTGGAGACAAGGGCAAAGCGGTCGTCCGCATTCCCGATGGTTTCCGAACTGCCCAGAAGCAGAATGCCGTTTTCGCGCAGCGCGAAATGAAACAGCGAGATCGCCTTCGCCTGCGCTTCCGGATTGAGATAGATCAGAAGATTGCGGCACGAAACCATATCCATACGCGAAAATGGCGGGTCGGCCAGAACATCCTGAACCGTGAATATCACGCAGGCGCGCAGTTCGGGCGCCACCCTGTAACCGCCATCCTCCCGGACGAAGAACCGCGCCAGCCGCGGCGCCGATACGTCCGCCGCGATCGTTGCGGGATAGAGGCCCTCGCGGGCGGCGGTCACGGCGTCCGGATCGATATCGGAGGCGAATATCTGCAGCTTGATGTTGCGCTCCGCCGCCTGGATCTGTTCCTGGAAGAGCATCGCCAGCGAATAGGTCTCCTCCCCGGTGCTGCAACCGGCGATCCAGATGCGCAGGGGCCGCTCCGGCGGCTGGTTGCGGACCAGGTCACAAACCACTTTTTCCGCCAGGGAGTCGAATATCTTCGTATCCCGGAAAAAGCTGGTGACGTTGATGAGCAGATCCTTGGCCAGCAAATCGCGTTCGTCCGCGTCGCTGCGCAGGATTTCGAGATAGCGGTCCATGTCGCCGGCCGCAGCCGCGGTCATCGCCATGCGCCGCTCGATCCGGCGTTGCAGCGTGCCGTGCTTGTAAAGCGTGAAGTCGTGGGCGGTCTTGGTGCGAAGAAGCGCGATGATCTGCGGCAGCCAATCGGGGACCGGCTTCTGTACGGCGTCGCTGTCCGGCAGGGCAGCCCGCCGGCCATGGGCGACAAGCGCCGCCGCAATCTCGGCCGCCGGAAGCACAAGATCCACGGCGCCGGTGGCGATGGCGCTCAACGGCATGCCGTTATAACCCGCTTCGCCGGGATCCTGCGCGACGACGAAGCCGCCTTTCTCCTTGATCGCCCGGATGCCAAGGCTGCCGTCCGCGCCCGTGCCGGAAAGAACGACGCCCATTGCCCGGTCTCCCCGGTCTTTCGCCAGCGAATGCAGCAGGAAATCGAATGGCAGGCGCGCGCCGTGACGCGCCAGAGGTTGGGAAAGGTGCAGGATGCCGCCCCGGATCGCCAGATAGGTTCCCGGTGGAATGACATAGAGATGGTCGCGCTCCACCGGCATCCCATCCGCCGCCTGCCGCACGGTCATCGCCGCGTGGCCGGTCAGCAGGTCCACCATCAAGCTCTCATGGGTCGGATCGAGGTGCTGGACAAGGATAAACGCCATGCCGTTGCCAGCGGGCAGCGCATCTACCAGCTTGCGGCAGGCATCGAGCCCGCCGGCCGAGGCGCCGATCCCGACGACGGGAAAATCATCCGGCTCACGCAACGGCACCCGCGCCGGCGCGGCGCGTGGCGGACGCGCCATCTTCGCCTGCGGCGCTCGGCTTTTCGACATTTCGAGGATTGTTCTTTCAGAACCGTTTCCTGGACGGAAGCGCAGGCAAACTACCACAGTTCCGGCCCTGTGGCTATGAACGCGGTTTGCGCCCCGTCACAAGGCAGCGGCGGGATATGAGTAGTTTCCGAGCCTGCTTCGCTACCCCTCCCGCCCGTTAATCTGGACCTGCTGGTCCGGGCGTCTCCGGCACGGCACCTCGTCCGGGAACGGACGGACATCCATTCGCTATCGAAAACACGCGGGCCATGATGCTTGGGGATAAGGAAAACGTGCGCGGACTGCGTGTTCTGGTCATGGAAGACGAAATCATAATAGCCATGCTGTTTTCCGAGGTGCTGGAGGGAATGGGCCATCATGTCTGCGCCAGCGTGGCCACCGAAGCCGAGGCGGTGTCCGCCGCCGCGCGCTGTCGGCCGGATTTGATGATCGTTGACGCGCATCTGCGCAAGGGAAGCGGGGTCTCCGCCGTCACGGAGATACTGCGGTGGGGCTTCATCCCCCATATCTTCGTGAGCGGCGATTCCGCGCACAGCCTGTCCCTGGGACCGGGCGCTATCGCGATCCAGAAGCCTTTCCTGGAAGCGGACCTGGTTCTCGCGATACAGCGCGCGCTCGACGCGGCGCCGTCCGAGATGGTCCCGAGTTGATGCGAGGCGCACGGCGATCTGCGTAGATTCCGAGTCTTCTCCGTGTAAATACTTCGCCTCCCCTGATTACCTGCATCTCTCGCTGGAATTTCAGACGGTCAGGCGAAGAATTTTGGAGGCAACATTTGAGGAGCCCACCAAGCCGGAATCGCCATACAAATTTGGCGATTGCATGATCGACGATATGACCAAGAAGGCGATACGCATTTTGCGCGATCGCAAGATGGCCGTACCCGAAGGCGCCAACAACAGACTTAAGGCAATCCGGAGAGTTTTCACCCACGGCCTAGAAGCTCATGAAGAATACGTCAAATCCAATCCTGCGCGCGACGTCAACTAATTCAAGACAGGATCGGAAGGCTACTACACTTGGACCGTTGATGACGTCATGGCCTATGCCAAGCGGCATCCCGCAGGCAGCATGGCGCGCCGCGCCTTAGGCTCTGCCGTCGCGTCTCTCACGCGGCAGATCGCCTGCTACTTACGGCCGCTGAGAGTGCGGCCGGCACACGCGCTTCAGGCTTACGTCTTGCGCTTGGGCTGTGTGTGCGCGCCCTGGTAACCCAAATAGCTTCCGCGCCAGCGTCAACCGCTCACGAAAGCCCTACCAATCCTGGACAGAAAGGTAGACATGAGCCCAATATGTAGCGCCTTTTGGTTTGTCGCGCCAGAAATCGTTTCGCTTTTGTTCTATTTTTCTGTGGGTTATTCGGCTAGCATCTCACCTTGAAACCTGCTATTTTTCGTCCTACATAAAATGCTTGAATTGGAATGGGATGAGGACAAGCGACGTGCCAACGTCCAGAAACACGGTCTGGATTTTGCCGATGCCAGGCATCTCGATTGGGACAACGCGACCTATATCGAAGACAACCGCCTTCCTTACCCCGAGCCGAGATATTGGGCGTTCGCTCTATGGAAGCGCCGGCTGCATCTAGTCGCCTTCTGTAGGCGTGGCGCCAAGGTGCGGATCATCAGCTTCCGCAAGGCGAATGCGAAAGAGGTCAGACGGTATGGCAAGTAGACACGCTAAACGCATCATTCCTGATGACGACATTCCGGAAATGACGGATGCCGACTTTGCTGCTGCTAAGTCACTAAAAGCGGACATGCCCGAAGTAGTCGCAGCCATGAAGCGGGGCCGCGGTCGGCCGAACGTGGAAAGTCCTAAGGAGCGGGTTTCGTTAAGGCTCGATCCGAAGATCGTTGCCGCTTACAAGGCGACAGGCGATGGCTGGCAGTCGCGCATCAATGAAATACTGGCGCGGGCGCTCCCTCAGAAATCCAGGCGGCGGCCATCGAAGGCGGCATAAGAGCATCCAAGACCATAAGGCCCGCACAGTTACACTGCGTGAATTAATCTTCGAGCATTTCTGGATCTGCGAAAGTCAGTATCGAGCAAACCTGATTGTTTGGTAGGGCAAACAGCGGCCACTGTCATTTTCATTGGGTCAGATGGCTGGCGGGCGCGGCTTTCAACGAGACGTGCCTTGGGATCCGGCAAATCCAGCAATGCAATTGGCGCAGGTGCCGCTGCGTGCTTCGCTGCGGCAAATGTCTTCCGCGCCATTTTCGGCGAACAATTGCAACAGGCCGACCTTGATACTGAGATCGATTTATCGCTTTGGAATTTTACCCAAGAAGACGCATCTGGTCCCGACTTAGCCGATGTTGATCTGGGAGAGTGTCATTTGGTTGGGGCCGGCGCGATTGGGCACGGTGCTCTTTGGGCATTAATTCGGCCGTTTCAATTGCGATGTTCAAGATAGAAATTGCGCCTACGAGCGTCCGACAACGGCATAAGAAGGATCAAACGCCTTCTTAAAACACGATTTGCGAGCTGAATCGCGCAGTGTGAACCGATTAGATGGGCTCGCTACTGGCGTTGGTTGAGAGGTGCCGGGTTTCGGACCCTGGCAAACGTCAGCGGGCTCTTGTTCGAGTCCCGCTTATTTCCGCTAAGTTATTGATTTTATTTGATAATTTATGACTGGTGCCAGAAGAGGTGTGCATCATCCAGCCGTTTGAACTTTTAAGAACTTACCGATTTCTGACCATCGACACTCGTACCAGCCAAATACCATCGCTTTGAAAGTGTGCGTTCGGCGGGCGTTCGTGCGTCAATGCATGTACCCAACAGCTTATACATTATTGTCGGAAGACTGGCCAGAGTTTTGCCTGCTACGCGCCGGCGCTGGGATGACGGCGCGGAATTTCACTAACCGCATTTTTCGACCGCATAGGCTTCTACTGCCGGCGTCCCGCCGCGCCGCCGCAGCAGAAGCAGCAGGACAAGGGCCGCGCCCGCCATCGCGGCGCCGGCCATCGACACGGCCGGATAGCCCAAGCCTGCCCTTATCACGCCACCGCCCACGGCCGCACCGATCGCGTTACCAAAATTGAAGGCGCCGATATTCACGGCCGAAGCGAGGTTCGGCGCATCGCCAGCCTGCTCCATCACCCGTGTCTGCAAGGGCGGCACGATGGCGAAACTCGCCACGCCCCACAGGAAGATCAACGGCGCCGCGCTGGCTTCCCAACGCATGCCGATCACGAAAACCAGCAGCAGCCCGATGAGCCCCAACAGCGAGACGATCAGCGTGCCGTCGACCGAGCGGTCCGCGAAGCGGCCGCCCACCCAATTACCCACCGTAAGTCCGACGCCATAAAGTACCAGCATCGCGGTAACGAAGGCCGCGGAGGCATGCGTCTGCAGCTTCAGGATCGGCACGATATAGGTAAAGACGGTGAACATCGCGCTGGCGCCCAGCACGGTGAGCGCGAGTGCCCCCAGTACAGATCCGCGCCGCAGGACACGCAGTTCCGACGCGATGTCTGCGCCTTCGACCCGCAGGGGCGGCAGGGCCAGACGCAGCGACAGCATGGCGATCACGCCCACGCCGGCGATGCCCCAGAAAGCCGCGCGCCAACCCAGTACTTCCCCGATCCAGGCCGCCAGCGGCACACCGCCGATGGTGGCGATGGTGAGGCCGGAGAACATGGCCGCCACCGCGGCCGCGCGACGCTCTGGCGGGACGACGCCGGCCGCCACCACTGACCCGACACCGAAGAAGGCGCCGTGGTTCAGGGAGGTGATGATGCGTGCGGCCATCAGCGCCTCATAACTGCCGGCGATGGCAGACATGAGGTTGCCGAGAGTGAATATTCCCATCAGGCCCACCAGAAGCGTCCGGCGCGGAACGCGGGCCAGGCCCAGCGTCATCAGC
>JAAVUU010000008.1 GCA_018449595.1 Rhizobiales bacterium dw_265 | reverse complement strand
GGATTCCGGCGGGCCCGCTCTCGCCATCGGTCGGTTTTCTCGCCTGTCCACATTCTTATTGTGCCGGACCCGCGCCCGGCGCGGATTATACGCTAATGCGCCTGGTTTTGTTGGGCGTTCTGCTTCGCGGTTTGAAGCGCCTGAGCCTGGGTGAGCAGGCTGACCTGTGCCTGCAAAATCCCGCTCTGGTCGTTGATGGCGGTGCTCCGGCCGGTGAGATTACCCAACAGCGCCGAGGTGATCGCGTTGAGCACGGTCAGGGGAAATTTTACAATGGCCAGCCCTTCGCTGGGCTTGGTCACGCTCACGCCGGTGAGCACGCCATCGGTCACGGTGACGTTGACGGTCTTGGTCACCATCGCTGCGCGCGAGGTATCGACCGCGAACAGCAGGTTCCTTTCGGCCACCGGCACCGCCGTTGCCGCGATGCGGATTTGCGGCTGCGCGGGTATGCAAGGATGGGCGCCGCCCTGATCGGTAAAGGTGAGACCGGCGGGTTGCAGCATGAGCGCGAAATCATGAGGCACGGTCAGACGGAACAGAATGCCGTTCTTGTCCGTCGCCGCATTGTCTGTCGGGACAGGGCCCACGTTATATGCCGGCGGAGTGTAGGCGACAAATTCAGCGTTGAGAAGAACCGTGCTGCCGGTTTGCTTGGTTCCGGTTTTCAGCATCTGGCCGGCGACGGCGTCATTGATGGACTTCAATTGTGTCTGGAACTCCCCAGTCGGATTGACGTCGGCATCGATCGCGCTGGCATCGATCTGGCCGGCATACTGAAATGCCTGAAGCTCACTGAAGCAGTTGGCGCGGCGATCTGTGTCGCTCAATGGCGTGGCATGGTTTCCACCGCCTGCGCCCTTTACGAAGTTCGCTTGGGGAATCAATCCGCCCACGCCCGACAGTGTGGCGGCCAGCGACGCGACCGCCGCGATCGCGCTACCGGATTGATCGGTGGATTGGGCGTTGGCCGTGGTCAAAAGTCCGTTCGGCCCCGCCGATATTGTCGTCTGATCATCGGTCCATGTTCCCAGATCATAGACCAGAAGATAGACGCTACTCGGATCGGCGACTTGGGTAGGCGTGCCGAACTGCACGCTGATCTGATACTCGACCGGCGTGGGATCGGTCGTCTTGAGGTTGGGGTTCGCCACGAAAGCGCCAGTCACCGTGATAGGCAGCGTGGTCTTCGGCAAATAATAGGGTAAGCCGCGCACGGCGTTTCGCACCGGGGGATCGCCGTCCGCTCCCTTCGCCGGCTCCAGTATCTTGGCTGGCCATTGAGCCGCGCCGAACCGTCGGATCGCAATTGTCATGGTCCGCCCCCAAAGCAGCCAGTTTTCAGGATGCTAGATTGCATAGTGGAAACTCAGCAAGCGTGCGGCTCAAGCTAAATTATGTTATCTGTGGTAACATCTTTAGCTGAGAACTGACGTCTCGCTGAATTCGACTTAGTCGCGTGGCGCCACGAAATTGGGGCGCCGTTTGGCGCCAATCGCATAATTGCAGGCTTGAATACCTTTAAGCTTCTCAATCTGCTGCGATAAAGCCTGCACCGACCGATGCCCGTCCGCTTCGATTGAACTTTCGCTCCCAATGGGACCGCCGAAGCGTTAGCACTCCCTCCTCATCCGTTTGCCGAGAATTGCGGCCACCTTGGGTTCAAATGGCGCGTGCGTCTATCATACCCTGCAAAACAGGGCCGCGGTCAGGCAACCCATTTCCGCACCGAAGTAGGATTTTCCACATGGCCATTGATTTGGGAAGAAAAATCCCGGTCTCGCAGTCGCCCCCAAGAATTCGCTCTTCGCATTTCGAAGATCACTTGAAGAAGCAGCGCTCTGATCCTCTTTTTCACTATACCGACCAGGCTGGAGCGATTGGGATCATCGAGTCGAGTGAGCTATGGGCGACAAAAGTTCAATACATGAACGACGCGAAAGAGTTCCAACTCGCGATTGATTTGCTGCAAACTCACCTGGAGCCCAGGATAGCATTCGCCAGTTCTGCGGCGGTCAAGGACAGGCTCACGCCGCTTCAACAAATTGGATTCGGTATTGCCCACATAAATATATTTGTTGCCTGTTTTTGTGGCGTGCAAGATTTACTTAGCCAGTGGCGAGCTTACGGTGGGAAAGCGGGCCGCTACTCGATCGGCTTTCACCCAAGTCATCTCTACGCCTCCGCGTATCAGACACAATTCCGCCTAGGAGCCTGCATTTATGACGAAGCAGAGCAATCCTTGATCGTCAAAGAGATCGTGGATCATTATTTAAACGACGACCAGTTGCTGCCGGCGGACGTTGAAAGAGCGATTTGCGAAGTTGGCGCCTTTTTCAAGGACGAGTCGTTTCGCGAGGAACAGGAATGGCGACTGGTTTCACCGATAATGGAGATCACAGATGCGACCGTTGCCTTTAGGCCGGGGCCCTCAATGGTTACGCCCTACGCCCGTTTCCCGCTGAATTTTGAGAGTCCTGGGCTGATCAGTGATGTTTGCGTTGGACCGTGTCCCCATGAACGTCTTTCTCAAACCTCAGTAACGATGCTTCTCATGAACAAGAGGATCAGCCTCACGAGAAATTACAAAGTTCCGCCGGTCACCAATTCCAAAATTCCATTTAGAGACTGGTAGCAATAGCCACACAACTGATCAATCGCGGGAATCGAACTGGCTTCGTGCCGTCTGGAAGTGCCCCACGCTCTTGGCGACCCATGTCCAGAGCGGCGCCACCTGTTCCAGCATCTCCACGCCCATAGGCGTGATGGCGTATTCGACGCGCGGCGGCACTTCGGCAAACATCTTGCGCGTCACCAGGCCGTCCCGTTCCAACTGCCGCAAAGCTTTGGTGAGCGACTTCTGGCTGATGCCTTCAACCTGATCCATCACCCGCGAAAACCGCAGGGGACCGCTGGCGCCGGCAAGTACGCTGAGGGTCCAAAGCGACCATTTGTCAGCCACTCGGGCCACGATCTCCCGGGTAAGCGCGTCTTCTTCCTCGCTGAGGCTCTCGCAAAGCACGTCGCAGCGCTCTAAAAATCCCGGTTTGTCCATTAGTTACCTCCAGGTGCGTACACGCGTATCAGGTGCCTTCTTGCAAAAGGATACCCACGCATCAAGTCTGGGTCCATGAGCAAGACACCCTGGACCGCATCGCAAATTCCTTCACAAGCCGGCCGCCGCGTCGTGATCACGGGCGGCAATTCCGGCATCGGTTTTCATGCCGCCCTGGAACTTGCCCGGCGCGGTGCGGAGGTCATCCTGCCCGCGCGAAGCGAGGCCAAAGCGGACGACGCTGTCCGCCGCATAAGGCAGCAGGTACCTGACGCCAAAGTGTTGCCGGCGATCCTCGATCTGGCATCGCTCGCCAGCGTTCGCGCTTTCGCAAGTTTCTACGCAGAGCGCTTTGCCGGTGCATCCCTGGATCTGCACATCAACAATGCGGGCGTGATGGCGCTTCCAACACGCGAACTTACGGTCGACGGCTATGAGCGTCAGTTTGCGACCAATTATTTGGGGCCATTCGCCCTCACCGCGCTGCTGTTCCCCAATCTGAAGGCCCAGGCCGGGACCAGGGTGGTGACCGTGGCCAGCAGCGCGGCCAATTTCGGCAAGATCGATTTCAACAACCTTCAGTCGGAAGCCAGCTACAGCCCGATGTGGGGGGCGTATGCGCAATCCAAGCTTGCCGATCTCATTTTCGCGCGCGCGCTGCAACGTCGTTTGACGGCCGCCAGATCGCCGATCATTAGCACATCGGCCCATCCCGGCTACGCCATCACCAACTTGCAGGCCAACACCAACGGCTTCATCCTCAAACTGATGATGGCGATCCTCTCGCCGCTATTGTCGCAGGACGCCGCGGGCGGGGCCTTGCCCACGTTGCTCGCCGCAGCGTCGCCCGAGGCAACGCCCGGAGGCTATTATGGACCCGGCGGATTTCAGGAACTAAAGGGGCCGCCTGTACCTGCGAAAATCACCCCCGCGGCGAACGACACCGTGCTGGCAGACCGTCTTTGGTCCGCAACCGAACAACTGACCGGCGTCAAGTTTGACGTGTCTGCCATTCGGCCACTCTAACGGTGTATGGCCCCTCGCAATTCGATCACAGCCTGACCATGGGCTCGTGCGTGGATTCGGACGTGTCTTGATAGCCTATCGACCCAGCTGCGCGCTGCGCCGAAGCACCAGCGACGGCGGCCCTATCCCGGCCGCATCCTCAATTCCAAAGATTGGGGAGTGCTCTACGCATCTCATCTGGGTCCAAGGTGTGACCGATTTCCTCTGTATTCTCGACGGACACATCATAAACAGTTGCCTTCGCGGCTGCCCGACATAGAACCTGGCCTGGATAACCATCGTCGAATAGCGCTTCCGGCAGTTGAGCCTCTCCGCAATAGTCCATCAACGCGAGCGCCCGCTTAAAGAGCGCGACCGCCCCGCCCTCATCAATTGCGAATTTCTGGACGAGACTATCGAGCATCGTGTGAAGGTCGGGGCCATCGATTTCACGCTCGTTCGCCTCCTCTTCAATCCGTCCGGTATACGCAAACCAGTCTTCGAAGAGAATCATTGTCTGGCGCAGATGCTCCGGATCGACAGGCACAATCGAAGCAGGTGTTCCCTTCGTCATTCCCGCCCTCACGTTCCACAACGCCACAGCCTCTATCACAACCGCAAATGGATCAAGAGCGAGAGGGTGCGCCGATCCGGTTCGGCAGGCTTGCGCTTCAGAGATTGGCTCTGGACGACCTGCTTCCCGGAGACCTCCCATGACCGCGTTGAATTGGACAGACGATCGCGTCGAACATTTGAAATGCCTCTGGCAAGAGGGGCTATCAGCCAGTCAGGTTGCAGCCGCACTTGGCGGTGTCACCCGCAACGCGGTCATCGGAAAAGTCCATCGGCTCGGCCTCGCCGGTCGCGGCGACAATTCGCAAACAATTCGGCCGCGTGTCTCGCGCGCCCCGCGTCCATCTCGGTCTGTTCAGACAGCCGTAGTCCTCGTTGAGGTCGATCCCCTGCCGCTTGCAGACGGTTCCTTCGCCACCATGCAGACGATCGACAAACCAATGTGCCGCTGGCCCATCGGAGATCCCATGAAGGCCGATTTCCATTTCTGCGGACAGCCGCACAAGGAGGGCTCACCCTATTGCGAGGTTCACGCGGCGCGTGCGCATCGGCCAAGTTCCAAGGCGAAGGCCGGCGTCCCGGTGCAGCGCCGCGCCGCCTGACACCTCGTTTGGCGTGAGAGTCAGAGTGTCGTGACGCCGTCTGCGGCGGGTTTGAGGTGGAGAGATTGGCTCTCCGCCGCCCGCCGCGGAGGCTTGTTATGGCGCAACTGTTACCCGGCGAGGATTGCCACTCGAATATAGGCCATGCCAGCCCCACATCCCCCAACCCTCCCATCAAGCTGCGCGTTCTCAGCCTGGGCGCCGGCGTGCAATCCACGACCCTCGCCCTGATGGCGGCCCATGGCGTAATCGGTCCCATGCCCGATTGCGCCATCTTCGCCGACACGGGCTGGGAGCCCGCCGCTGTCTATGAACACCTCGCCTGGCTTCGCTCCCACAATGTCCTGCCCTTCCCGGTCCACATCGTCTCGGCAGGCAATATGCGCGAAGGGCTCCTCAAGGCCGCCCGCGGCCAGCGCTGGGCCTCCATCCCTGCCTTCACCCGGACGGTCAAGCGCGGCCACTTCGAGGTCGGGATGATCCGGCGCCAATGCACGACCGAGTTCAAGATCGTGCCCATCCGCCGCAAGGTGCGCGAACTGGCCGGTCTCACCCGCCGCCGGTCGCCTCCCTATCCCATGGCAGAGCAATGGATCGGCATCTCGTTGGACGAGGTGATCCGCATGAAGCCCAGCCGGGAATCCTGGCAGGTCAATCGCTGGCCCTTGATCGAAAAACGGATGACGCGCCAGGACTGTATCGCCTGGCTTAAACGCCACGAATATCCTATCCCGCCCAAGAGCAGCTGCATCGGCTGCCCGTACCATTCCGACAGTATGTGGCGGGACATGCGAGATCGCGATCCCACCGCATGGTCAGATGCGGTCACCGTCGATGCAGCACTTCGCACCGGGGTCCGAGGGGTGCGCGGTGAGATGTTCTTGCACCGGACCACCATACCCCTTGCCGAGGTAGACCTGACCACGGCGGCCGATGCCGGACAATCCGATTTGTTCGGCGACGAGTGCGAGGGGATGTGCGGCGTTTGAACACCCGCACCGACACGCCATGCGAAACACCAAAGAAATTCACAATCCGCTCCTACGGCTCCCAGCAGCGCGGCTGTTGCAGCAGTTGCCCGTCGATTCCCGCCGCGCGCTGCGGGCGGTTCTCATGGACCTGCGCCACGAAGCGGCCGCCAAAGCCCAGATCGAATGGAGGCGCAATAAGAGAATGACCGCGGCCTATTGGAAGGCCGTAAGCATCTATGCGGGCCATATCGCCAGGCTGTGCCGCGATCCGCAACCCAGCGCCATATCGGTGCCCGCAGGGGCGCGACCCGGTGTCCAGGCACAGAGGGAGAGAGACGCGAAGGGAACCATGACGGGTTGGAGGTCGGGAGAGTGGCTCCCGGCCGCCCGTCACGGAGTAACGCCAAATGGCGAAAGCAAAGCCTCAACTCGTACTGGGCAACTTCCAGCTGATCCCCTTCAACAAGCTCGTTCTGTCGCAAGCCAATGTCCGCCGGATCAAGAACGGTGCCTCGATCGAGGACCTGGCAGCAGACATCGCGCACCGCGGCCTGTTGCAGAACCTCAACGTCCGCCCGTTTGTTAACGAGGCTGGCGAAGAAACCGGCATGTATGACGTGCCCGCGGGTGGCCGGCGTTTCCTGGCGCTGAGCATTCTGGTGAAGCAGAAGCGCTTCGCCAAGGATGGTGGCGTTCCCTGTAACCTCAAGGCCGCCAACGACCCGATCTCCGCCGAGGAAGATTCACTGGCGGAAAATGTGTTTCGATCCGGCCTCCATCCCCTTGACGAATTTCGCGCCTATTATGAACTTTCCCAAAAGGGCCTTGGCCACGAAACCATCGCGGCCCGTTTCACCACCACCCCGCAGATCGTCAAGCAGCGCCTCAAGATGGCGACGGTATCGCCCAAGCTGCTCGAAGCCTATGGCGCCAACGAAATGACCCTCGAAACGCTGATGGCCTTCACTCTCAGCGACGATCATGCCCGGCAGGAGCAGCTATGGCAGGATATTGCCGATGGCATCTATGATGACGAACCGTCCGACATCAAGGCGCTGCTGACCGAGGATACCGTCTCGTCCACCGACAAGCGGGTGGCCTATCTGGGAATGGAGGCGTACATCGCGGCTGGCGGCCCCGTGCGCCGCGACCTCTTCGACGAAGCCGATGAGGGCTATGTGGAGGATGTCGCCCTTCTCGACCGCCTCTTCACCGAACAGCTCAAGGCCGACGGCGAGAAGGTCGGCGCCGAAGGTTGGAAGTGGGTCCAGGTCAGTTCTTCTTTCCCGGTCGGCCACAACAATGGTTTGCGCCGCATCCACGGCAAGGAGATACCCATCTCCGAGGCCGAATATGCGCAGCGCGAAGCCATGCGCCGCGAGCAGGACGACCTCACGGAGAAGTATTCCGGCGGGGATGAGTGGCCCGAAGAAGCCAGCCGGCGCTACGACGAACTCGAAGAAGCGATCGACGACTTCGCGGACCGGCCGTTCGCTTATGATCCTGCGGAAATGGCCCGCGCCGGCGCCTTCGTCCGTGTCGATGTCCACGGCCGCCTGGTGATCGAGCGGGGCTTTGTCCGCCCGGAAGACGAGATCCAGTCGGTCGAGATGCCGGCCGAAGACACAGATCCCGCCTCCCCGGAGACGGAGGTGCAATCCGCAACGCCGCAGCAGGCGGTGGTCACCGTGGGCGGTACTGGCGATGCCGAAGGCGACGAGGACAATGTGATCAAGCCGCTGCCGGAGCGCCTGATCAGCGAACTCACCTCGCATCGCACCGTGGCCCTGCAGGACGCCGTGGCTCAGAACCCCGACGCGGCGCTCACCTTGCTGCTCCACAAGCTGACCACCGACATCTTCTTTAAGGGGACGGTCGGCGGTTGCTTGGATGCCAGTGTGCGTTCGGTGCACATGCCGGTACAGGCGGCGAGCCTGGCGGACACCCCGTCCGCCCAGGCGCAGGAGGAACAGGAACAGCATTTCCAAAAGGAAATGCCAGAATCCCACGAACAACTGTGGGATTTCCTGGCGGCCCTGCCGATGGGCAGACGCCTGGAACTGTTGGCCTTCTGCGTTTCGCAGGGCGTGTCTGCCTATTTCGACCGCAGCACCACCCCCTATTACGTCCAGCGTCGCCTCGAGGCCGCCGATCACCTGGCCAGCGTTGTCGGTCTCGACATGGTGGCGGTGGGTTGGCGGCCCACGGTCGAAACCTATCTCGGCCGTGTCACCAAAGCCCGCATCCTGGAAGCCGTTCGAGAGGCGAAGGGCGAACATGCCGCCCAACTGATCGATCATCTCAAGAAGGACGAAATGGCGAAGGAAGCCGAGCGGTTGCTGGACGGCACCGGCTGGCTGCCGGAACCGCTTCGTCTGGCCAATGCGTCCGACATCGCGGCCGAGGAAGCCGAGGACCAAGCCCTGCCGGCCTTCCTCGCCGAAGACCCGATCGCGGAAGCGGCCTGATCCATCCCCCGCAGCCTCAACTGGAGCCCGGCCATCGCGCCGGGCTCCGTTTTTTTTTGGAGCCCACCATGCAGAATGGCAGCTTTTCCCAGCAGCCCCCTCCCCTGATCGGTCTCGAAATCCGCGAAGTTGCGATCTATGCCCGTATCGCGGCGCTCATCGCTGCCGATCCCTCCCTCACCTCCATCTATGCCGCCGAAGTCTCGGAAGACGACATCCGGGCCGCAGCCGATCAATCGGTGATCCGCGACACCGCCATCCTCTTCGAGAACGCCTTGAAAACCCAGATCGCCGCGGCGGCCATCCGTGTTGCCGAGAAGCGGCTGCAGAAGGCGGATCATGACTGACATCCGCCAGCACCTTTCTTCCAACCTTTTTGATCGACTGTCGTGGCGTACCCGCGAACGCCTCGCGCGCTGGTGGCGGGCCTGGCGGTATGCCAGGGACCAACTCACCGCCGGCGATGCGCAAGACGTCATCGTTGAGTGCCGCGACGCTGCGGGTGGTATTCGCTCCTGACCCTCTGTGTGGACGACACGATAGAGTCGGCGCTGGAGGAATATCATGACAGTCCCGCGCTCCGATCTTACATCGCAACGGCCTGCAATTATGTCGATCGAAAATGGGAACCGAGCAGCGACGCGCGATGCGCGGCGCAGGACTGGGCCGTCCGCCTAGCCGCTGAATTTTCCGCGGAAGACGGAGCGCCTCTAATCCGCGATGAACCCCAGGCAGCGGATGCGGTCGAGTTCGACTGATGCCAACCACAACCTGAAATCCGGCCAACAGGCGCGGATTCACTTCATTGGAGACCAACATGTCTAGCGATCATTGTCCCACCGTGATTCAGCAGACCATTCCAGCATCGGATATAACCGCGCTGGAATTGCTTCTGCTTTCCGATATTTTCTCGACGGAGAAGGACAGCGACGGCTGGTATTTCTACTCCGACGAAGGTCCGTCCGATTTCGCCAGGGTCCACCGAACCGAACTGGCCGCCGCCATCACCGATAGGCCCGACTTGGACAGCGAAGCCTATCGCCTGGTCGCGCCGCTTTGGAATGAACCCGGAGACGAAGGAGGCTGTGTCGAAATCGACCTTTCGCCGGTCGGGTGGCCGGTTCTTTTCCAGGACATCGTCCGGCGCTCCGCGACACTCAAATATGTAACATCCGTCGCGGCTTTCACATCCTCGCGGTTGAGTCCCGACAGCCTGGGCGGACAAGCCCTCCTTATCACGGCTGATGGTGTCCGCTCGAAATCCACCTTCGACCTGCTGGATGAGTTCCTGCGGGACGCCAAGGCTGTGCCAGTCAGCATTGAAACCGATGTCCTGGTCGAGCTGCGCTTCACAACGATCCGCGATCGCATCCGGCATTTGTCAGACGCCCGCGCCGCAACGGTGGGTGAGGCATCCGAGACCGTGACAGACGAAGATATTCGGGCTGCGATCCGCGCCGCAATCGGACGCGCCTCATTTGCCGAGATGCAGGCTTTCCTGGAAGAACACATAGCCAGCAGGGCCATCACCGCGGCGCATGCGCGGCTATCCGGCGGCGCTGGTACCTAGAGCGAGAGGGCTGGCCTCGGGGGGACCGGCAGGCTCAGAGGGAGCGTCCGCGCTCCTTCGGAGACTGACAATGCAAAACACCCCTTGGGCCCAGGTTGCCGCCCGCACCTATTGCGGCGGCGACTTCCGTGATTTCACGACCATGACGGAGATCGCCCGTTCCGACCTCGCCTCCTGCGGCGACGGCCTGTTCCGCTTCCTAATGATCGAGCTCTCCACCGAGGAAGGCTGCAACTCGCGTTGCGAAGCCATCCGCCGGTGCGAATCCGCCGTGCGCGACCTCGGCGAGATCGTCCGGGCCCTCATCGTGGTATTGGACGGAGAGGATTATCCATGACGAAGATGGATCGCATCCCTGGCCGCGCGGCCTATCCCCGCTATTTCCGGACTCCAGAAGGGCGGCCCGTGAGCATCCGCAAGATGGCCGCCGCCTTGCGGGCCATCCGCGCCAATCCCGACGCCGAATATCCCGGCTGGGACTGGTTTCCCGTGCCGGGTCATTTCATTTTGCGAGAGTTTCGCCGCGGCTTGGATGATCGAATAAATCTGCGCGGCGCTTCGCATGTTTAAGCGCTGAGATCGCAAGGTCGAGGGTCCGGCGCTCACCGCGCCGGACCTTTTTTTGTCCACGGCCCAAGAGCCAGAGGGCGGCCGGGAAGGATCGAGTCGCGCCGCGTTGAGAGCAGCGGCGGCTCGTCCCTCCCCGCTCTCAGGAGTTTCAACATGGCCGACTATATTACCCATTTTGCTTGCATCTTGGATGTGGGCAGTCGCTTCAATGCTGCCCGCGCCTGTAGCATGTGGAGCGCCTTCGCCGAGGAGCTGGACCGGGAGGGAATCCCCGCAGGCTTCGTCGTGTCGCTCGATGCCGATGACGACGCCACCCTGTGGATTCGGCACGGCATCACCGGCAACCCCGATCACGCCGGGCTGTTCGCGCTGCGCTGCGCGAAGGCTTTTGGGCTCACGGGCGCCTGGGGTTTCCAGTGGATGAACTCCTGTTCGTCGCTACGGCCCGAATATCTGGGCGGCGGCGCGATGGTCCTCGATCTCGGCACGGGCAAGACGCTTGCCCGCGTGGATACGCGAGCCTGGCTTGCGGCCAAGTTGCGCCAGCACAATGGAGTCCTGGCATGAGCCGCGCCCTTCAAATGGCCGTGAGCGGCCGCGACTTCGATTTTGACAGATCGGTTTCGTATGACGAGGAGCGCAAGGAGCACTTCCATCGCCTCGCCCGAAAGCAGCTCCGCCTGGTGGCCAAGGCACTTGGCCTGGCACCCGGCACCTTCGACCTTCGATGCAACCGGGCCGGCATTGCCGTATCCGGCGAAATCACCCTGCACAGCGATCATATATATGTGCAGGTGTCGCAGTCGGCCATGGGACGCAATATCGGCATCCTGATCCGAACCTGCCAGGGCCGGCGAGACTATACCGGCGGCCCGAACAATTTCGCCTCGCTCGACCTGCTCCACCAGCCCGCAGAACTCGCGCTTCGGATCAAGGCGGTGTGCCATGTCTGAGGACAGACCCTGGAAATCCTCACACGACGCCGGCCCCGCGTAAGCGATCGCCGCCAGAGAGGAAGAGAGGTTCGGGACGGGTTTGAGCCGGTGGGTTGAAGAGAGCGCCCCCCGGCTCATCCCGAATCCGCCTCTCCCAGAGACCTCCGCCCATGACTCCTCCGATTTCTTCGGCAGCCCTCGCGGTTGCGCCCGCGTTCGACATCTTTCCGTCTGTCTCCAAGGCAGCGGAGCAGTTGCTCGCGCCCTTGCAGAAGAGCAAGCCCATCACTACCCAGCTTCTGCGCGAGGCGATGACCACGGCCTTCGGCGGTTCCGACGCCGAAGGCGCCTGGGACTGGAAGACCGCCTATGACGTGTGCGAGGCGGTGCAGCTCCTCTTTCTGCGCCGCTATGGCTCCGCCATTCGCAAGCGCGCCGGCGCACCCGCCGCCGAACTGGCGATGCTCGAACGCATCGCCGGTCTCTTCCCCACCCATACCCGCCGCTCCGAGGAGAGCCAGGCGATGCAGCAATTCTCGACGCCGATGCCTCTGGGCTTTGTCGCGGCGGCGGCCGCCGCCATCGGGTCTGACGATGTTGTACTGGAGCCGTCCGCCGGGACGGGCTTGCTGGCGATCTACACCGAGCTTGCCCGCGCGGGGCTGGCGCTCAATGAGCTTTCCGACCATCGCGCCGCCCTTCTGCGCGGTCTCTTCCCCAATACGCGCATAACCCAGCATGACGCCGCCCACATCCATGATTTCCTGGATGTGTCGGTCAAGCCCAGCGTCGTGCTGATGAACCCGCCCTTCTCCGCCGCCGCCCATGTCGAGGGCAAGGTGGCGGACGCGGCACTGCGCCATATCTCCTCCGCGCTGGCGCGGCTTACCGAGGGCGGCCGCCTGGTCGCCATTGTCGGCGCCAATCTCAATCCGGAAAGTCTGGCTTGGCGCGAGGGTTTCACCCGTTTGCAGGAACACGGCCGCCTGGTGTTCTCCGCCGCCATCGACGGCAAGGTCTATGCCCGTCACGGCACCAGCACCGAAACCCGCCTGCTGGTGATCGACCGGGTGCCCGCCGAGGATGCCTCGCGGTTCCCGGCCTCCCCCGGCATCGCGCCGGACTGCGCCGCCTTGCTGGAATGGGTTGGCCGCTACGTCCCGCCCCGGCCGCCGATTGCCACGCCACCTTCGACTGGCGGCGGCCAGGTGCTGCGGCCCAGCATCCGCACCGCCATCGTGGCCAAGTCCCGTATGACAGCGCTGTCCCCGCGCGTCGTGGCAGCGCCTCTCACTTATGAATCCGCCGACTGGAAGCCGGTCCTGGGAGCGCGCCTCAGCGAGACCATCTACGAGAATTACACCCTCCAGGCGATTTCCATTCCGGGCGCGGCGGCGCACCCCACCACTTTGGTGCAATCGGCGGCGATGTCGTCCGTCGCGCCGCCCAGGCCATCCTACCGGCCGCATCTGCCGGAAGCCGTGCTGAAGAACGGGCTTCTATCCGATGCCCAGCTCGAAAGCGTGATCTATGCGGGCGAAGCCCATGGCGAGTTTCTGGCGGGCAGTTGGACGGTCGACGCCACCTACGACCAGGTCTCGGCGGCCTCCGATGACACCGAGGGGGCGGTGCGTTTCCGCCGTGGCTGGATGCTGGGCGATGGCACCGGCGCGGGCAAAGGCCGCCAAGTTGCCGGGATCGTCCTCGACAATTGGTGCCAGGGCCGCACCAAGGCGGTGTGGGTCTCCAAATCCGACAAGTTGATCGAGGATGCCCAACGCGACTGGTCGGCCATGGGCCAGGAGCGGCTCCTGGTCCAGCCGCTATCGCGTTTCCGCCAGGGCGCCCCGGTCAAGCTGGAGCAGGGCGTCCTATTCACCACCTATGCCACGCTACGGTCCGACGCCAAGGAGGAGAAGGCTTCCCGCGTCCAGCAGATCGTGGATTGGTTGGGGGCAGACTTTGACGGCGTGATCGTGTTTGACGAATCCCATGCCATGGCCAATGCCGCCGGCTCGACCTCCGAGCGCGGCGACCAGGCCCCGTCCCAGCAAGGCCGGGCGGGCTTGCGCCTGCAACACGCGCTGCCCAACGCACGCATCGTCTATGTCTCGGCAACCGGCGCCACCACCGTCCACAATCTCGCCTATGGCCAGCGCCTGGGCCTGTGGGGCGGCACCGACTTCCCCTTCGGCGACCGCGCCGAGTTCGTCCAGGCCATCGAGGCCGGCGGCGTCGCCGCCATGGAAGTGCTGGCGCGCGACCTCAAAGCCCTTGGCCTCTATGCCGCCCGCTCACTCTCCTACGAAGGCGTCGAGTATGAACTGCTGGAGCATCGGCTGTCTCCAGAGCAGGTCCGCATCTACGATTCCTATGCGGACGCTTTTCAGATCATCCATAACAATCTGGATGCGGCGCTGCGCGCCGCCAATATCACCGGCGACTCCGGCACGCTGAACAGCCAGGCTAAGGCGGCGGCACGCTCGGCCTTCGAGAGCGCCAAGCAGCGGTTCTTCAACCACCTCATCACCGCGATGAAGACGCCTACGCTTATCAAGGCTGTTATCCGTGACCTGGAACTCGGCCATGCCCCAGTGATCCAGATCGTCTCGACCGGCGAAGCGTTGATGGAACGCCGCTTGGCCCAGATTCCCACCGAGGAATGGAACGATGTCCAGGTGGACATCACCCCGCGCGAATATGTGCTGGACTACCTCGCCAATTCCTTCCCCACCCAGCTTTACGAGCCCTTCACCGATGAGGAAGGCCATCTGAGTTCGCGGCCCGTCATGGACGAGGCCGGCAATCCGGTCGTCTCGCGCGAGGCCATCGCGCGGCGCGACCGCATGATCGAGAAGCTGGCTGCGCTGCCTCCGGTCCAGGGCGCCCTGGACCAGATCATCCACCGTTTCGGCACCGAGGCCGTCGCGGAGGTGACGGGTCGCTCGCGGCGCATCGTGCGCAAGGGCGAACGGCTCTGCGTCGAGAACCGAGCCCCTTCCGCCAATCTCATTGAGGCCCAGGCTTTTATGGATGATGGCAAGCAGATATTGATCTTTTCGGACGCGGGCGGCACTGGCCGCTCCTATCACGCAGACCTGAAGGCCAGGAACCAGCGCCTGCGGGTGCATTATCTGCTGGAGGCAGGCTGGAAGGCCGACACCGCCATCCAGGGCCTTGGACGCTCCAATCGCACCAACCAGGCCCAGCCGCCCCTGTTCCGGCCCATCGCCACCAATGTGAAAGCCGAGAAGCGTTTCCTCTCCACCATCGCCCGGCGCCTGGATACGCTGGGCGCCATTACCAAGGGCCAGCGCCAGACCGGCGGCCAGGGCCTGTTCCGCGCCGACGACAATCTGGAATCTCAATATGCGCGGGACGCGCTCAGGCAGTTCTACTACCTGCTCTATCGCGGCAAGATCGAGGGCTGCTCGCTGGAATCCTTCCAGGCGGCCACCGGCCTCAACCTCACCGATCAGGACGGCTCGCTGAAGGAGGACTTGCCGCCCATCACCACCTTCCTCAACCGCCTTCTGGCCCTCACCATCCGGATGCAGAATCTGATCTTCACCGCCTTCGAGGATCTGCTGCGCGGCAAAATCGAAGGCGCCATCGCGGCCGGCATCTATGACCAGGGCCTGGAAACCATCACCGCCGAGAGCCTCACCATTACCGAGCGTCGCACGGTCTATACCCATCCCAGCACCGGCGCCGAGACCCAGGCCTTTACCATCCGCCGCCGGGACCGCAACAAGCCCTTCACCCTGGCGCAAGCCTTGGAGCAGGCCGAGGAGCCCAAGGCGGCGTTCATGGTCAACGCGCAATCGGGCCGTGTCTGTGTCCGCGTGACCGCGCCCAGCCTGATGCTTGATGACGGCAGCGTGGAACGCCGGGTGCGGCTGGTGCGCCCGATGGACGCCGTCGCCATCGGTCTCGACGCTCTCGCTGAAACTCGCTGGGAGGAAACCGACCAGGCCACCTTCGCCCACGCTTGGACGAAGGAATTGTCCGAGCTTCCGGAGTTCACCGACTCCGATATTCACATCGTCACCGGCCTGTTGCTGCCGATCTGGAAGCGGCTGCCGGACGAGCATTGCCGGGTCTATCGCTTACAGAGCGATGACGGCGAACGGGTCATCGGCCGCCGTGTCAGCGCCGCCTGGATCGCGGCCGCCAATGACGATGTGCCCAGCCTGACGCCGGAGCAGGCCTGGGCGTTGCTCCAGGATGGCAAGACCATCCTCACTTTGCAGGATGGACAGGTGATCCGCCGGGCGCGGGTGATGGGCGAGCACCGCTTCGAGCTGATCGGCTTCAGCGACGCGATGCTCGACCGGCTGAAAGCCATGGGCCTGATGTCGGAGATCATCGCCTGGAAGCTCCGCCTGTTTGTGCCCGCGGGCGTCCAGGGTCCAGAGGTTCTCGGCCGCCTTCTGGAGCGTCATCCGCTGATCGGCCTTACCGACAGGGCCGCGTGAGGCCATCATGGCGTCTCCCGCGTCCGACCTCGCACACTGCCTGGCGCAAAACGCCGAGGCGGTGTGCCGCCATTACCTGTCCAATGGCCGCCGCCACGGCGGTTATTGGCAGGTGGGCGATGTCGCCAATCATCCGGGCCGCAGCTTGTTCGTCCGCCTTAAGGGACCGGAGCGCGGCAAGGGCGCCAAGGGCAAATGGGCCGACACGGCGACCGGCGAACATGGCGATCTGCTGGACCTCCTCGCCCTCACCCGTGGCCTTACCCGGCTGCGCGATGTGCTGGAGGAGGCCCGCCATTTTCTCAGCTTGCCGGCACCGGAGCCCTCTCCGCTGCCGTCCGCCCGGGCCTGGCGTCCAACTTCGTCCCGCAGCGATACGGCACGGCGTCTCTATTCGGCGTCCGGCCCGTTCCTGGGAAGCCTCGGCGAAACCTATCTGCGCCAGCGGCGCATCTCCACCTTCCTCGCCAGCGACCCGCTGCGTTTCCATCCGCGCTGCTACTATCGGCCGGAGCCGGAAGCGTCGCTTCTCACCTTCCCGGCCATCATCGCCGCCGTGACCGACCTTGGCGGCAAGCTCACGGCCGTCCACCGCACCTGGCTCGATCCGTCTGGCCAAGACAAAGCCCCGGTCGAGACACCGCGCCGCGCCATGGGCAATGTCCTGGGCCATGCGATCCGCTTCGGCATCGCCGATGACGTGCTCGCGGCCGGCGAAGGCATCGAGACCATGCTGTCGCTGCGGTGCGTGGCTCCCAGCCTGCCGATGGTCGCGGCGATCTCCGCCCGGCATCTCGCCGCCCTACTCTTTCCGGCCAGTCTGCGCCTCCTCTACATCGCCCGCGACACGGACCCGGCCGGCGATATGGCGGTGGAGGTCTTGACCGCGCGCGGCAGGTCGGAAGGGTTCGAGACGCAGGTCCTGTCGTCCAGCTTCGGAGACGTCAACGACGATCTGGTGCGCCTAGGTCTCGATCGTCTTCGCGCGCATCTAGGGCCGCAGCTCCGGCCGGAGCATCGCGCCTGGCTCCGCGACGATCCGGTGATGGCCGGTACGGGGTGATGCGGGTTCGCCCATCGCGGGGGTTCGACGGTGATCGTCCTTCGGGGACAGAGCGCGCGGGACGCACGGCCTTCTGAGAGCGTCGGATCGAGCCAGAACCGGATCGGCTCCGCAACGGTGGGCGCGGCTATTTTCCGCCGCGTCCCCGCGAGTCATGCGGGGACGCTTTGCAGCGCGAAGCAAAATAGCCGCGCCTATCACCGTCTCGCCCTCGGCCACGCTTTTTGTTGGGTTTTTCGCGTAACCGAGGGTGCGGACCCGATCCGGCCCCGGCTTTCGACCGCCGTGAAGGCCGCGCGAGCGTCGCGCGGTCCCCATCGAAGGAGATCACCCATGCCGAACCGCCACGACGACGATTACGAACCCGAACACACCTCTTCCCCCACCGCAGACGCCATGGAGGCCCTGGCGCTCACAGGCTACCGGCCAGCCTACGACGAAGAAGATGCCCGTCCGCTTCCCGAAGACGCCGAGATGCAAGGCGCGATCGCCGAGATGTTCGACGGCCTCGCCGCCACCCTCCAGGACACCCGCCTCGGCCCCGATCTTCCCGACCTGCTCTGGGGCGCGGTCAATCTCTTCCACCGCGGTATCGACCGGGTCCAGCGCAAGCTGGACGAGAATGAGGATGCGCAGAGGGCCTCCCAGAAGATGCAGGACGGCTCGGAGATCCGGTCGGTGGAGATCGAGCGCCTCATCTGCGAAGGCCAGGCGCTTCTCGACCGCCGCGACGGCATGGAGCAGATGCGAGACCTCGCCGCCGAACGCTACGAGCAGATCATCGGCACCGCCTGGCGGCCCTTCGCGGGCTCCATGGTCAACCATCGCACCATGACGGCCTCGATGGTCGCCAGCCGGGATTTCGTGCGGGCCAAGCAGCGGGCCGAGACCAACGTGCTGATCCCGGCCGGCACGCTGATCGTCTTCAGCGGCGGGCTGGACTTCGACGACCACCGGCTGATCTTCACCACGCTGGACCGGGTGAAGGTCAAGTATCCGGACATGGTCCTGCTGCACACCGGCAATACCCGCGGCGCCGACGTGATCGCCACCGGCTGGGCCGCCAATCGCAAGGTGGCGGTGATCCCCTTCAAGCCCGAACGGCGCTTCGGCAACGCGGCACCGTTCAAGCGCAACGACGCGATCCTGCGCGAGAAGGTCCGCGGCGCTATCATCTGCGATGGCACCGGCATCCAGGAACACCTGGCGCGCGAGGTACATCGCCTCCACGGCGTCGCGCCCCTGCGGCTCAAGCGGGGTGGGGCGTAAGCCCCATTTCCGCATCTCCCCGGCGGGTCGATAGCGGCCCGCCGCGGATTGGGCTTCTACGGTTTGCCGATGGCCGCCGCTGCCCTGGCCGACGGCCCAGCATCCTTTGGCCCAGGCACATGCTGCATGGCATGGTCATCGATGGCCACGCGCTCACCGCCAATCCCCTCACCCAGCCTTGATGGCGCGCCGTAACATTATACGGATTCCGTCTGCCGACACGTCAGGCTATACTTCCCAAATCGCAATCCCGCGACGAAAGGCATGGATGTCATGCTCGCAATCGGTCTGTTTCTTGGTGGCACCGTCATTCTCTATCTGGTGTGGCTCTTGATCCGTGAACTAGCGGTTTATGCCATGCCCTTCTGGGTCGGCTTGCTGGTATTCTTCGGCCTCTATCACCACCAGCCCGGCTTCTTCGTGCCCCTCGGCGGTGGCATCCTTGCAGCAACCGGCGTGTATGTCGCGTGGCGCGAACTTTTCAAGCACACCCGGTCTCCCGTCTTGCGCGGCATCGTTGCCTTAGCCTTCGCGGCCCCGAGCGCAATCGTCGCCTATCTCGCCGGTCTTCAGGTCGCAGCCATGAGCATCGCATCGGCGGATTGGCGTCAGGTCGCGGCGATCGCGGCCGCGCTCTATGTCGGCGTCTTGTCCTGGCGGCGGATCGTCGGCACCGAAGACACCTCCACCCTCCCGCAAGAACACGTCCGGCCTGACATGGCCTGACGGCTCGCGGCACCACGCGGCGAACCGAACCCGCCGATTTCACGCTACTACCTGTCTTTGTACGACGAACGCCGTGGCGCTCTTGAAACGTGCGCGTGCTGGGATCGATGTGCCTGCCTCGGAGGTTCTCGCCGATGCCGGCAATGACGGTTCTAATCTTCGTTCCGCCTGCGCTCAAACGGGGAATGATCCCTCCGACTGTTCGATCCCCTAAGTCCGTTCGGGGGGCGCGGGCAACCCCCTCGGGCACCGGACCGTGTTGGCGCGTGAACGCGCCTGCCCGCACCACTCCGGGCCTCGGGGGCAAGCAGACGCGAGTCGTGCGTCTGTTGCCTCGCGTCCCGCGACGGACTTGGCCGGGTCTCGCCGGAGGGATTGTCCCCCGGTTTGAAGCAACGGAGACTTGATATGCAGAACATCGTCATTCTTGCCGGCCATATCGGCCAAACCCCCGAAGGCCGCCACACCAACGGCGGCACCCACATCACCTATTTCAGCCTCGCCACCTCGCGTCCGCGTTACAACGACGGCAAGCCGGTCAAGGATGACCAGGGCCGGCGCGTCCAGGACACCGAGTGGCACCGCATCACCTGCTTCAACGGCCTTGCCAAGTCCGTCGAGCAGTATTGCGAGAAGGGCATGAAGGTGCTGGTCCGCGGCCGCATCCACTATTCCGAGTGGACGGACAAGGACAACGTCAAGCGCTACGGCTGCGAGATCATCGCCGAGACCATCGACTTCCTCAGCCGCGCCAAGCCCGCCCAAGAGGGTGCGACCGGGCGCGAGGAGATCGACGACGAGATCCCGTTCTGAGTGGTTCGGTTTTCGGCGGTGTCCCTTCGGGGATGCCGCCGAAAAGCTGCTCAGTTCCTTGCAGGTGAAAGTCCTGCCACAGTAGGAGGTTAGTAGACTGTGTAGCTATGGCGTACGCGTCTAGGGTGACCGAAACGCGGGAACAACGCCGGACAAAGGTGGCCCCCGACCCAGACCGTGGGTGCCCGCAAACATGCAGCCCGTAACGTAAGTGAACTTCCGTAAGCCTCGTAAATTTCAGCCGTGCGGTAATGCTGGGAGAGCACGGTGTAGGGTGGTTCCGTCGAGCCTTTAGAATGGGGGCGAAGACCAGTGAGTGCCGGGGGATGAACTAACCAAGTGAAGCCGGCACTGGAACTCGGGGTATAGGGGATGGGATGCATGCATAGGACTGAGCGGAACGAACGAGACCTTACCCCATCGCGACATAACCTACCGCGTAACCGAAGGTATAAGGTAACCACCGAAATCCGGAGGGATGTGGGGATAAGGAGTCGGAGGAGGCCATAGTACTTATGATGGTGAGGACAACAAAACCTGACCGGAGGGAAGGGCCTCTGCTTCTGCCATGAGTATCGATGTAAGAGGCACTGTGTGATTGCGAAAGCTCAAAACACACCGTTAGAAAGGGTGCGAGTACTACAGCGGACTCTATACCGAGCAGCCAAGGCGAATCCGGCGCGTAAGTTCGGAGTGCTTTATGACAAGGTTTGCCGAGAAGATATCCTGGCGCTCGCATACAGGCAGGTCCGGGCCAATGGCGGCGCTCCTGGCGTCGACCATCTCGCCTTCGATCACATCGAAGGCGAGATCGGCCTAGACCTGTTCCTGAGCGAGCTACAGGGGAAACTTCGTGCGCGGCGCTATCGGCCTCAGCCGGTCCGACGGGTCTATATCCCGAAGGCCGACGGATCGAAGCGTCCGCTTGGCATTCCAGTCATTGAAGATCGTGCTGTACAGGCAGCAGTGAAGATCGTCATCGAACCCCTGTTCGAGGCCGACTTCAAAGACTTCTCGTACGGCTTCCGACCCCGGAAGAGCGCCCATCAGGCCACTTGGTTGTCGATGCGGATATCAAGTCGTACTTCGACCGAATACCACACGACAAACTGCTGATCTCTGTACGGTCACGAGTCATTGACCGATCAATTGTTAAACTGATCGAGCTTTGGCTCACAGCCGGGGTCATGGAGGATATGCAGCTCCGGAAGGAAACGACCGGGACGCCGCAAGGAGGGGTCATCTCGCCCCTGCTGGCGAACTTATACCTTCATTGGCTGGACCGACATTGGGAGCGACAGGCGTTCGGCCAACGACCGCACGATGCCCACATCGTACGGTATGCCGACGACTTCGTGATTCTGTGCGGAAAGCGGCCCGAGACCTATCTAGCCGAGGCCCAAAAGGTCTTGGATCGGTTGGGTCTCACCCTGAACGCGCAGAAAACGCGGATAGTAGACGCTCGACAAGAGCCATTCGACTTCCTGGGACATCGCTTCGCGGTGCAACCCTCGAAACGAACTGGCGTCCTGAAGACGTATTACTACCCGACGCCCAAGGCGATGGCGTCGGTCAAGAAGAAGGTCCGAGAGGTTGCCCGCGAAGGGCAGCACTGGGATTTACCCGTCCTCATTCGGGAGAAGGTCAATCCGATCCTGCGGGGATGGGGGCACTACTTCAAGACCGGCAACTCTAGAATGCACTTCAAAAGCATCGCCAATTACACGATCTGGACGCTCTGCATTATGCTGCGGAAGAAACACAAGAAGCGATCAAAGGGGTGGAGGGACCACCCGCCGTCCTGGTTCTACGATTACCACAACCTCTTCAAGCTCAACAGCTTGGTGGTTACTGGAGAAGAGACCAGCCGGTATGTTCGACCTGTGGCGCCATAAAGTTGACGGAAGAAGGCAGTCGGAAAGCCGTGTGCGGGAAAACCGCAAGCACGGTTTGACGAGAGGCCACTGGGGAGATCACCTTCAAACCAGGGGCCTACTCTACAGGCGCCGCGAAGGCCCGGCGGCTTCCGCCGCCGGGCCTTCTTTTTCTGCTATTCTCGCTCGGGTGGGCAGCGGTTGACTTTATCCGTATTATACGGATAATCTGAACAACCATTTCCGAGGCACCGATGGCCCAGACAACCGCCCTCGAATTCCAGCGCAAATTCGGCGAGTTCCAGCACCAGGCACAGCGCGAGCCGGTGGAGATCACCCGCCACGGCCGCCGCGACCTGGTCCTGATGTCGGCGGCCCACTACGACTGGCTCAAGGCCGCCGCCCAGCGCAGCTTCCGAACCCTGGACGCGCCCGCCTTCATCGTCGAGGCCGTCGAACGGGCGGAAATGGACCCCGAACACGCTGCGCTCGACGCCCTGCTGAAATAGCTGCGGCGTGCCGATCCCCGAACCCAGGCCGGGCCTGGTGATCCGCTTCGATTACCTCTGGTCGCGCGAACATGCGGTCGGCCGCACACAGGGCAAAGACCGGCCGACCTGCCTAGTGGTGGCCAGCGACGACGCCATGCAGGGACGTTTTGTGGTGCTTCTGCCCATCACCCATACCCCGCCGGCACAAGGGGCCGTCGGCATCGAGATCCCCCTCGCCGTCAAAAAGGCCATAGGCATGGATGATGCCCCCAGTTGGGTGATCGTCACCGATTTCAATGTCGACGAATGGCCCAGCCAGGGCCTGGCGCCGATTCCTGGCCAGCCGGGCCGTTACGCCTATGGCTTCATCCCCCCTAGTCTCTTCGCCAAGATCAAGGCGGCGTTTCTGGAACATCATCGCGGCGGGGCGGCCCAGGGCGTTCGCCGCTAAGTCTTTCACCGGCCGCCGCTCCGAGATCGCACGGCTGTTCATCGCTGGACGGCGTTGCGCCGAGATGCGTCAACGCCGGTGAAGAGAACGACGATGATGGGCGTCGAGCCCATAATCGTCGTCAGGGCCTCTTCAGGAGTCCCATTCTACCCTGCCGGATCGAACCGCCTCAAGGGACGACGGGGCCCCACCATTTTTTCCGGCGAAGAGACGCTGGCGATCATTCCTTCAAGACCGCACCGCGCCGGAAAAAATCGTTGCCCCCATCGCCAAACGGTCGCGGGCCAAGGCCCGCGATCCCTTGACCCGGCCCGACCGGCAGGAAAGCAGCGCTCCTGTCTTAAGACAGAAGGAGATCACGATGATTACGCATCACGACCACATTGAACAATTGCATGAGGAACTCGGAAACTGCCTATCGCGTCGGGAGCGAAAGGCAATTGCGGCCGAGTTGAAGGCAGCGCTCGCCGAGCTGGCGGAGCTAGAAAAGGAAGTTGATCGCGCACTGGACGCAAGCAGCGGGGAGGACCGCTGATGTGCGAGATTCTCAATGCCAAGCGCGTGGGCAAGCACGCCACCGCGGATCGCGTGTATGTCGGCCGGCCGAGCAAATGGGGCAACCCATTTGTGATCGGCCGGGACGGTACGCGCGAGCAGGTCATTGCGAAGTATCGTGCATGGATCGTGCAGCAACCCTCCTTGATGGCGGCTCTGCACGAACTGCACGGCAAGGATCTTGTATGCTGGTGTGCGCCGGAGGGCTGCCATGCGGATGTGCTCACGGCACTGGCGAACAACAGTTCATGAGGGCGGCGGGACCGAACCGCCATCTGACCATACAGCGGCGAAAGGGCGCCGCCGGTTCGGCACGGGCCAGTCAATCCCGCCGCGCTGAAGCGCGGCCCCGACGGCAAGGGGATTGACCAGCCCTCCTTGCGGACCGAACCGGCGTCGCGGGCGCGAGGGTCGCGCATACGGCGTGACCGCTGGCGCGGTCACAGGGAGCGCGCGTCGTCCAAGCTTACCATGAGGGCTCCCCGCCTTATCGCGTCAAGGCACGCTTGCGCTCTGAAGGCCTTGACCCGGGCGGACCTCATGGCGGCGCGACGACGTCGCTCAATTCCGAGTGACATCTTTTTGGAGATCTCACCCATGTTCAATCTCTTCTCAATCTTCATTTCGCTGGTTCGCTCGAAGTCCGACCTGCCGGACGACGAGAGCATCATCGATCACGCAAAGCCGATTGCCCACTTCAGCGTCGGTAGCCAGAACCTTGCCGTGTATCGCACCAAGACCAGGCTCCTCATCACTGCGGCTGAGACACCCTGGCTGACTGAGGGCTGGATGCCGCTTGGCACCAAGCTACCCGCGCTAATCGCGGCAACGCGAATGAAGTTCGATGGCTTTAGTCTCGGCTGGGACAGCCATGAGGCGATGCAGGAAGCCGCCTGGAGACAGGCGCGTGGCGAGGCCTAGACAAAGGGGGCGCAAGCCCCCTTTTTGCTTGGCCGGACACTATCTGCCCCGCCTAGTGCTCAAACACGGCACCATGCCGGCTCGGGCGGCCTCAAAAATGCGCGGTCTCCCCCAATTTTGCCGACCGTCAGGCGCGCCGTTACGCCTTGGTCCGCGGACGACGCGGCGCCTTTACACCGGCTGCGGGGCCGTCGCTACCCGCCATGCTTTCATCGAACAGATCGGCCGTCCGGCAGCCCAGTGCTTGGGCGGCCTGCCAGGCGATCAGGATGGTGACGTTCTGCTGGCCACGCTCCATGCTGCTGATATGGGCCCGGTCGACCCCCATCAGCTCGCCTACCCGCTCCTGGCTCAACCCAGCCGCGAGCCGACGCTGACGCATATTGAGACCGAAAACCTGGCGGATATCCATTCCGCCAGATGGACATCAACTGACCCCTCTATTGCCGCGTATTATAATACGCGATAATTGTAATACGGTATTATCTCGGCTCGGGGCACAGACCGCGCTGCAAAAAATGTCACGGTCCTCTGTCACAATTCGTTCAAATGGAAATGCTGCCACAGGGTCCGGGTTCAGCGCCGGAGTATGCGATGCCCACCACGCCCCCGCTTGAACCGCCCGTCGCCGACGCCGCCCCCACCTCCGCCGTGCTGACGAAATACGACCGCCAGCACCTGATTACCTACAGCCGCCTGCTGGACGCCGAGCAGCAGGGCGCGGACTGGCGCGAAGTCGCCAAGATCGTCCTGCACCTGGACCCGGCCAACGACGAGGACCGCGCCCGCCGCGCCTGGGAGAGTCATTTGGCCCGCGCCCGCTGGATACGCGAGACCGGCCTCTACGATCTCCAGCACGAAGGCCCGCCGCTTTAGGCTCTCCCGTTCATGTCGCTGGCGGCATGGCTCCACGGCGATTTCGCGGATCGTGACTTTACGACTTGTGCGTGCATCCCATGGGTTAATCACCGCTCTTGACCAAGGGAGGGGCCCATGAGTCGGGGTAATTGGCGCGATCCTGCTGCCTATGAGTGGATGCAATCCCTCGATGCCTACGGGTTTGCATGGGAATTCCTCCGCCGGAATCCCGAGTTCGTAAAGGAGTTGCGTTTCCTCAAGCGTATCGCGCGGCGGCGAACGCTGACCCAGGCTGAAACGGAGCTGTTCGCGCTCCGCTGGGGGGTACGATTTCAATGGCATCTCCGAGACGGCAAAGGCCGGGGACGTTGTCTGGACTGCCCGTGCTTTGCCGACTGTCACCGCCCTCACCGCCGCCCCACCCGACGTCGATGAACCGCGCCAGCGCGCAGATATTCCCGCTCTCAAAGCCATTCTCGCGGGCCCGTCCGGGCCGCGCCTGATCCACGCCGACGGCGAAACCTTTCGCGTCGTGATCGACGCCACTGGCGCCGATCCGCCCGCCGTCCTCCTGCCCTTCGACCGCCTGTTCGAGATCCGCGCCGGGGCCGCCATGCGGCTGTGGCGCATCCTTCACCACTCCAACCCTGGCAAGAATCCCGCCCGGCTGACCCGATACCGGCGCAGGCGATTAACCCTGGCGCTACGCGCCTTGGACGGCCTGCGCGAAGGCCAGACCTATTTCCAGATCGCCGAGCTTGTGACCCGCGCCCGCATCCTGTCGCGCGAATGGAATTCTCATGAGGCGCGCGAAGCCATCAAGCGCCTCGTCCAATCGGCCGAGGCGCTGATGCTGGGCGGCTATTTCGAACTCCTGCTTCAGCCCTACCGCCGGCCGCCGCGCCGGATGAGGTCCCGAAATCTCAACACCCGTTGAGATCGACCTCAACCGCAGCCGCCACCTCGACCACCGTGATCCGCAACCGCCGTCCCTACGACGCGGCGCGAACAAGATCACGGAGCTTCCCGATGGCTGGCAATGACTCGATAGATCGCTATTTGCGCACGCAGGAAGCCGCCCGCTTCCTGGGCCTCTCGGCCCGCACGCTGGAAAAGCATCGCACCTACGGCACCGGCCCGGTCTACCGCAAACTTGGCGGCCGCATCGTCTATGCGCCGGAGGATTTGCGCGCCTGGGCCGATCGCGGCATCCGCCATTCCACCTCCGATCCCGGCACCGACATCGTCTATCCGGCCAAGCGCCGCGACAACTGTCCCGCGCCGCTGCGCCAGCGCAGCCGCGCCAAGAAGCCCGTCAAGCCGGCGCATCTGGGCAAGCCAGGACCGCGCGGCCGCTGATCCCCCCACGCCCAGCAGCATCGCATGTCCGCAATACCCGCAGCCGCCCCGACAGAGCCGAGGACGCCCAGCATGACCTTCACCAATCAACGTCCCAAGGGCAGCTTGTCGCCCGGCCTGACCACCGTCGAACTCACCTGGGTCGAGAAGAAGATCGAGCACTGGATTCGCTTCGGAGTCAGCAGCGAAGGCCGCATCGTCGATCCCAGCCATAGCGAAGTCGGCTTCGCTCCGGGCACGATCTTCGCGGTGGTGCGCTGGGCTTCCAACGATTTCGGCACCATCGTCTCGCGCATCGACATTCTGCGCGCCGTGGCAGACGGCGCGCCTTGCACGCGCGTACCTTTCGTGCATCCCGGTGCGGAGATCCTGCTGCGCATCCACAGTTGGGCGAAGGTCTCGCGCGTCCTGGAGGCGATCGACCGCATCGAGGCCGACGGCGTCGATCCGGCCGAAGTCTCGCCCGCCTATTGGGGCCACCTCAACAATCGCATCACCGCCAGCCAGGAGCCCAGACGCTATGGCCGCCTCCGCCATATGGCCTGGACGCTGCGCCGGAGCCTGCTGTCATGAGCCGCTTCGGGTATGTGATGACGACGTATTTCTGGGTGGTGTGGATCGTCGTCACCGCCTTCCTCCACCCCTCGCCCCATCTGCTCTGGAACACCAGCGCCAGCGCCCCCACCGGGCTCTATGCCTTGCGGCCGGTGCAGCCCTTGGCGCGCGGCGATCTGGTGGCGGCGATGCCGCCGCCGACGCTGGCGGACTTCATGTCCCGGCGCCGCTATCTGCCCAAGGGCGTGCCGCTCCTCAAATATGTCGCGGCGCTTCCCGGCCAGGCCGTCTGCCGGCATGGGCTCACCGTCACCATCGACGGTAAGCCCGCCGCCACGGCACTCACCCGCGACCATGTCGGCCGTCCGCTGCCGGCTTGGTCCGGCTGCGTCACGCTCAAGCCCGGCCAGGTGTTCCTGCTCAATCCCGCCGTCCCGGCCTCTTTCGACGGACGGTATTTCGGTGTCCTGCCGGCCGCCGCGCTGACCGCCCGCGCTGTCCCGCTCTTTCAGACCGGGAGCCGCTGATGCCGGCTGCCGCGCGCCCTTGCCCCGCAGATCGGATCGCCGCTGCCGACGCGCACCCGCGCATCGAGGCCCCTTCGCGGAGCCTGTGCAGCGCGCTTCTGCTGGCCGTCATCCTCGCGGCCGGAAGCAGCGCACCGGCGGACGCCCAGCGCCCTGATGCCGCTTCGCGGATGGCGACCGCTGCAAGCTCCGCCGCCGACGCGGCCGTGGCCGAGGCGTCGGCGCGCTTTGCGGTCCCCGCGTCCTGGATACACGCCGTGATCCAGATCGAAAGCGGCGGCGATGCGCGCGCGGTGTCGCCCAAGGGCGCGCGCGGCCTGATGCAGATCATGCCCGAGACCTGGGAACGGCTGCGGCTGCGCTATAGCCTGGGCGACGATCCCTTCGACGCGCGCGCCAACATTCTTGGCGGCACGGCGTATCTACGCGAGCTTTACGACCGCTTCGGTGCAGGCGGGTTTCTCGCCGCATACAATGCCGGTCCCGGCCGCTACCTGGCCTATCTGACCGCGGGCGTTCCGCTGGCGGCGGAGACGCGGGCCTATCTCGGCAAACTCGCGGCCCGCCTGCCGGACCTTGGGCGCGATCCTGCGCTTGCCGCCGCGGCGGCTCCGCTGGACTGGCGCCGTTCCGGCCTGTTCGCGGCGTCGCCGGTAGGCTTCGCCCCCGTCGATCTGGCGACTCCCACTCCCGATTCCGGGCACGCTTCCTCCGACAGTCAGCCCGCCATCGCTTCGCGTCTGGCACCGCTGTCGGACGGCCTGTTTGCGGCTTTCGCCACGGCGTCCGCGCGATGATGTTGCACCGGCCCTTCCATCGCTGGATTTCCAGAGTTTCCGCGGGGTTCTTCCACGCCAGATTCACCGACCAGCGATGGCTAGATAAAAGCGTCCCGATTTTCGGGACGCATGTGGTTGGTTGGATTGGCAATTTTTTCGCGCAGCGCGGCACCCCTGCTGCCGCCCTCCACAAATTTGTTCACAGCTTCAACATCTTAGGGTGCTGGCAGCCTTCCGCGGCGGCATCGCCATGAACCGCCGCGACGACGATCTGCGCGTCCGGCCAGGACGCATCCGCGACACGAGTTTCGTCGGCCAGGCGATGCGCGCTGCGAAGAAAGCCGGCCATAGCGGCAAGCGTTTCGGCGGTGGGAACCGCGCCACCAGCCGCTCCACCTTCGGACGCGGTCGGCGCCTTTCGCTGGCGGCGACCTCGAACGCCCGGCGTGTCGTCATCAAGGCGCGCGTCGTCCGCCACAGCGGCAACCGCTTTCGCGCGGCGCCGCTTGCCACCCATATCGCCTATCTCAAGCGCGAGGGCGTCACCCGCGACGGACAGGACGCCACCCTGTTCGACGCACGCTCCGAGAACGCCGACGGCAAAGCCTTCGCCGAACGCTGCGAGGCAGACCGGCACCATTTCCGCTTCATCGTCTCGCCAGAGGACGCCCCGCGCATGGCGGACCTCCACGGCTTCACCCGCGAACTGATGAAGCAGGCGGAGAAGGATCTCGGCACCAAACTCGACTGGGTGGCGGTCGATCACTGGAACACCGACAACCCGCACATCCATGTCCTGGTGCGCGGCGTTGCCGACGACAAGACCGACCTGGTCATCAGCCGGGACTATATCAGCCGGGGCCTGCGCAGCCGCGCCGCCGATCTGGTGACCCGCGAACTCGGCCTTCGATCCGAACTGGAAATCCGCGCCGCCCTGCAGGCCGAAGTCGAAGCGGAGCGTTGGACGAGCCTGGACCGTGGATTGCGCAACGCAATCGACGACGGGGCCGGTGTTGCCGACCTTAGACCCGGAGCAGAGGCGAGCGACGAAACCAGGCTCCTCCTGGTCGGCCGGGCGAGCAAACTGGAGCGGCTGGGACTGGCCGAGCAGATCGCGCCCGGACGCTGGACCCTCAAGCCCAATCTCGAACAGACGCTGCGCGATCTCTCCATCCGCGGCGACATCATCAAGACCATGCACCGGGCGATGAGCGGCCGCGGCCGGGAGCCGGACGTCACCGGCTTTGCCCTCCACGGCGGCGCTCCGGCCGAGCCGGTCCTGGGGCGATTCCGCGAACGCGGCCTGCACGACGAGCTTGCCGGAAGTGCTTACGCGATCATCGAAGGTCTCGATGGCCGCACCCATCATATCCGCTTCGCCAATATCGAGATGACCGGCGATGCGACGCCGGGCGCCATTGTCGAAACACGAACCTATGACGACGCCAAGGGCCGACCCCAAGTCTCGCTCGCAGTGCGCTCCGATCTCAGCATCGAAGCGCAGGTTACGGCGGAGGGCGCGACCTGGCTGGACCGGCGCCTGCTCGACCGCCAGGCGGTGACGGGCAATGCCGCCTTCGGCGCAGAAGTTCAGGCCGCCATGGCGCAGCGGACAGAGCACCTGATCGGTGCCGGCCTGGCCGAGCGGCAGAGCCCAGGCATCGCCTTTGCGCGCGACCTGCTGGCCACGCTCAAGCAGCGCGAACTCGATACCACCATAGCCAAGCTGAGTGTGCAGACCGGCCTCGCCCATCAGCCGTCCGGTGACGGCGAGCATGTCGCGGGCAGCTATCGCACCCGTATCACCCTCGCCTCCGGGCGCTTCGCCATGATCGACGATGGCCTGGGCTTCCAGCTTGTGCCCTGGCGGCCCGCGCTGGAGCAGCATCTGGGCCGTCATGTCGCCGGCGTCATGCAGCGCGGGTCGGTCGAATGGGACTTCGGCCGCAAGCGCGGGTTGGGGCTGTGACCGGCATGGCACGCGCATCGGGTCCGCCTTCGACCGAACTCCACCGGGCCGCACGGCCGCCGCCTTAGCGGCTCGCCCACCAGTCGTACCCCACAGCCCCTCCGAACGTCTCCCTCAACGCCCCGTGCGGGCCCCAGGAGAAAGCCATGTCTTTACCCATTTTGTCCGAGAACTTCATTGCGCTGCGCATGCGCGGCACGCTTCTACAAGCCTCGCTAGTCCTATTCCTGGCTCTGTCCATCATCGGTCAGGCACACGCGCAAAACATCGGCACGGCGGGAGGATTCGCCGTTGATTTTGGTGAGCAAGACCAGACGGCGCAGACGGTGCAGGACTCCGTTAACGGGATAGATTCCGTAACGCTGGGTTGGGGCACGACCAGCAACGGCAATTCCGCGGTTGTACTGGGTACGCTTTCGAGCGACGACGGCCAGAGCAATGTTGTCTCGGTCGGCAATGCCAGCACTGGCCTGACCCGCAGGATTATCGATCTTGCGCCCGGCGTCGCGTCTTCGGATGCCGCAACCGTCGGGCAGCTGCAAAGCGCCATCGGCGGCATCGACTCCCAAGCCAACGCTTATACCGACAATGCCGTCAGCGGGATTCTGGGCCAGGCCAATACATATACCAACAACGCCACCGCTGGCATCCTGAGTTCGGCGCAGACCTATGCCGCCGGCATCGGGTCTTCCACCCTCGGTTCCGCCAACAGCTACACCGACAATTCCTCCGCCGCGACCCTTTCCGCCGCGCAGACTTATGCAGCGGGCATCGGGTCATCAACCCTCGGTTCGGCCAACAGTTATACCGATAATTCCTCCGCCGCGACTCTTTCCGCCGCGCAGATTTACGCCAGCGGCGTCGGGTCATCGACGCTCTCATCGGCGAACGGTTATGCCGACAGTGTCGGCGCCACCACGCTCGCCGGGGCCAAGGCGTACACCGACACATCCAGCGCGGCAGCTTTGACGACGGCTAAGACCTATGCCGATGGTGTCGGTTCTTCCACCCTGACGGCCGCGGAGACCTTTGCCACCAACGCGGCGAACGGCGCCGGCGCCACCACGCTCTCAACGGCGAACAGCTACACCGACACCTCGGTCGCCGCGAGCCTCAGCTCGGCCAAGACCTATGCCGATAATGTCGGTGCGACGACCCTCAGCGCGGCCAACCTTTACGCCACCAATTATGCCGATAGCGTTGGTGCCGCGACCCTGGCCTCTGCCAACAGTTATACCGACACTTCGAGCGCGGAGACCCTTTTATCCGCCAAGACCTATGCCGATGGCGTCGGGGCGACGACCCTGACTTCGGCCAACACCTATGCCGACAGCGTTGGGGCGGCAACCTTGGCGTCCGCCAACAGTTATACCGACACTTCAAGCGCGGCCACTTTGGTTTCCGCCAAGACCTACGCGGACGGGGTGGGTGCCTCGACCCTCAGTGCCGCAAACCTTTACACCGACACGTCGACCGCAGCGGCGCTAACGACGGCCAAAAGCTATGCCGACAATGTTGGGACGACGACGCTTACGGCGGCCAATAGTTTCGCCACGAATTACGCCAACAATGTCGGCGCCGCGACCCTAACCGCAGCGAACCTCTACACCGACAATATGGGCGCCACGACCTTGAGCGCTGCCAATGTCTATACCGATACCCGCACGCAGTTCTTTGCCGCCAATTCGGGACTTGCGCCGGCCCAAGCATCGGCCCTGGAGGCGCTGGCCCTTGGCGGAGGCACGATCGCGACAGGCACGAGGGCCGTTGCCATAGGATCGGCCGCGCAAGCCCTTGGTGGCGGCTCCTTTGCCGGTGGCTATGGCGCGATCGCGCAGGGGGCGGCCGGCTTGGCGCTTGGCGCCAACGCCAATGTTACGGCGGACAATTCGGTGGCCCTCGGCGCAGGCTCCACCGCCGCGCGCGGCGCACAGACCTACGCGGACCCGATCTCCGGGGCGGTCACCAGTTCCGCGGGCGAAGTGTCCGTGGGAAGCCCCGGCGCCGAGCGCCAGATTACCAATGTCGCCGCCGGATCGGCACCGACCGACGCGGCCAATGTCGGCCAGGTCCAATATGCCGTGTCCCAGGCGATAAACCTGTCCGAAGCCTTCACCAATATGACGGCCAATTCTCTGGTCACTCTGTTCAACAGTTACGGCTACAACACCTCGCCCTCGAACGGCTCGAATTCCGTCGCGGTTGGGTCCGGGTCCACCGCAACGGGCAACGATTCGACCGCCATTGGCAGCAACAGTTCCGCACCCGCGAATAATTCGGTAGCCCTGGGTGCCGGTTCGGTGGCGTCGCGCGGCGGGCAGAGCAGCTACAAAGACCCCATCTCCGGCAAGACTGTCAGTTCGGCGGGCGAGGTATCCGTCGGCAGCCCTGGCGCCGAAAGGCAGATCACCAATGTTGCGCCGGGGTCGGCTCCCACGGATGCGGCGAATGTCGGCCAAGTCGAGGCGGCAATCGGCCAGGCCGACGCCTACACCAATTCGATGCTCGGCAAGGCCTCCCGCCAGACCTGGAGCGTCGCCGCCGTCTCGGCAGCGCTCGCCAATCTCCCCCAGGCGCCGGAGCCGGGAAAATCCATGGCCGGGATGTCATTCGGTACGTCGCACGGCGAGATGGGGATCGCAGCCGGAGGCTCATATTTCATGCCCGACAACAGCGTCATCGTGAAGGCGTCGGCCAGCTATGGCGCAATGAGCGGCATGAGCGCCGGCATGGGGGTGGGCTTTGTTCTTAATTGAACTCGAACGGTCTCTCTCCGTCGCTCTATGCCGCCTTCGGCTCCGCGACCGCCACGCCCAGCTCAGTAGCAGCGATGACGATACGGTGATCCAGTGTGACAAGGGTCGCATCGAGACGGCGGGCGATAGCCAGATGGAGCGCATCGGGCGCGCGCAGCATGAGATCGAAGCGGCGCACATAGGCATTAGCCAGCCTGACGTCAGCGGCATGAACATCCACCGGCGAGGATGTTGCCGCACGCCAGACGTCAAAATCGGCCAATCGCTGGACAGCATCCTGTTCCTGTAGAAGGTTCGTCCGCACCAAGCGGGACAAGGCCGATGCCACTTCGGCAGCGGCAAAGTCGCTGACGAGGAGTTCCTGGTCGCCCGCGAGCATGAACGCATCAACCGCAGCGCTGGACGGTTCTTCGACCAGGATCGGTAACAGCACACTGGCGTCGAGATAGGCGCTCAACGCTCTTTGGTCTCGTATAGCTGTTCCAGAATTTGGACCGAGGTGAGGCCAACACCAAGACGTTCGCGGCGCCGGCTGCGAAGCCAGGCATAGGTCGCAGTAGGCGCGCCGGACGCGACTACTGCCGGCTTCAGTTCGACGACAGCCTTGCCATGGCGGGTGATCACTACCTCTTCGCCCTCAAGCGCCCGGTCGATCAGTTTCGGCAACGTATTCTTGGCGTCGGCGACGCTATAGGCGGTCATGATCGGCCTCTAAATTATGGCTATTATTATAGCTATTTTAGTCGGAATGTCGAGTCAGCCCTGATCGGGGGGCCTTCCGGCTGCTGCATCTGCCCAAGTGAAGCGATGTCCGACCCGCTACCCGCCGGTTCGCAGCTAGATCTGATCCGCCTGTTCGGTCCAAGTCCTTATCAGATCAATCGCAGCGATGATGTCGGCAAAGCACTGACGAACACGCTCAGAAGGCATCGAGCCGGTCTTGTGCAAGCGCCTTTCGCAATTCCGGTTTCTTCACCGGTTCCACGATCAGATCGACCTCGCGGCCAAACCCGTCATCAAGCAAGGTCTGCACGCCTCCCAAATCAATGAGATCCAGCCGCCGTCCCGACGCTGGCGTCACCACGACATCCACGTCGCTGTTATCCCGGTCCTGCCCCCTAGCCACTGAGCCGACCAAGGCGGCATGGGCAATGCCTCGGGCCTCTAGGGGCAGGCGCAGGCGGCGCAAAGTGGCAAGGGCATGTTCGCGAGTCATGCGGGCACTATAACCCAGACCCGATGATGATCCCTTAGATCGTCGCGCCCTTCCCGGCTGACCCTCTGAATCTGAAAATGAGCGGATTTCCGCGATTTCCGGCGTTTCCGCACGCCAAACCCTTCAAGGGGCCGGCACAACGCCTCAATCCGGCATCCGAATCCCTGTGCCGATAGCCCCCCGGACGCTTGATTTCCAGGGCGGAATGTTCCCATTCTGTTCTTTGTGCGCTATGGGATGGGAGGATGGGATTCGACATCCGCAAAATCGTTCATGTGGACCTCGACGCCTTTTATGCGTCCGTCGAACAGCGCGACGATCCAGCCCTGAGGGGAAGACCGGTCGCCGTGGGCTATCCGGCCAAGCGCGGTGTCGTCGCGGCGGCTAGCTATGAGGCGCGAAAGTTCGGCGTTCGCAGTGCCCTGCCCTCCACCACCGCGCAGCGCAAATGTCCGGAACTGGTGTTCGTGCCCCCGCGCTTCGAGGTCTACCGTGCCGTCTCTAAGGAGATTCACGCGATCTTCGCGGACTACACGCCGCTGATCGAACCCCTCTCCCTCGACGAAGCCTATCTGGACGTGACGGAAAATCTGCGCGCCATTCCGACTGCCGCGGCCACCGCTGCGGAAATCCGCGCCCGCATTTTCGAGAAGACGGGCCTGACCGCCTCAGCGGGCATCTCCTACAACAAGTTCCTGGCGAAGCTCGCCTCGGATCATCGCAAGCCCAACGGCCAGTTCGTCATTCCGCCGGGTAAGGGCGCAGCGTTTGTGGAAGCGTTGCCAGTGGGGAAGTTTCATGGCGTTGGGCCGGTCACGGCCGAGAAGATGAACCATCTCGGAATTTACGCCGGCGCGGACTTGCGCACACGGTCCCTGGAATTCTTATCGCAGCACTTCGGCAAGTCCGGGCCCTGGTACTACGCTATCGCGCGCGGCGAGGATGATCGGCCGGTGGTCGCGGACCGACCACGCAAATCGTCGGGATCGGAAACAACCTTCTCGGAGGATCTGTTCGATACTACCGCGATCGAAAAGGCGGTACTGGAACAAGCCGACGATGTGTGGGCGTGGTGCCTCAAGGCAAATGCCTATGGCCGCACCGTGACTGTGAAGATTAAACATGCCGATTTCCGGCAGGCCACCCGCAGCCGGAGCGTGGGCGGAATGGTGAACAGCCAAGCGCTGTTACATCAGATCAGCATGGATCTGATCCGCTCCGTTTTCCCGGTCGAACTGGGCATCCGGCTTGTGGGCGTGTCGGTCTCAAACTTCGACAATGGCGGCCAAGGCGCCCCGCAGTTGGATTTGGCGCTCTCGGCCTGACATACGCCCCATCCTTCGGGCTTACTCGGCAGTTCGCAGCCTAGACCTGATCCAGCGGCTAAACGAAGTCCGGCGCGCCGCTCGGCGCGAGTTGCCCCACGGTCGGGGGCGGAATACGCACCTTCTTCTTCCGCGCCGCCTTTTTCTTCGCCGGTTTGGGAGTCGTCAGCGCCGAAGCGACCGGTGCCTTCTTGACGGCAGGTTGCTTCGCGATCTTCGCCGGACGCTTTTTCGTAGTTCTGCGAGCGATTTTTTTGGACGTCGCAGCTTTCGTCGGCTTCGCGGCCTTTACGGCCTTACGCGATACCGTTTTGGAAGACTTGGTCTTTTTGGGCTTGCGGCCGGGTTTCTTGGCCGACAGCAACTTGGCAAAGGCATGTTCCAGCGCTTCGATGCGTGCCAGCAGTTTACTGAGCTTCTTCGCCATGAACGGGGCCCCGGACGTTTTCCGGAGGATAGACCGATTCGTCGCCTGCCGCCTGCCCGCAGAAGATTGTCAATCCGCCAGACGAAACTGTGCCTGCAACTCCGCCACCGCATTGCGCGCTTCGTCGTCGGCGCTGGTCGGCAATGGCGGATCGATCTCAAGCACCATCCAATTGCGCTTGGCATTCGGCCGTGGCGCCACCACGACGCGCTCAATGTGCTGAGAGTGCGGCTGCATTCTCAGATAGGAGAGGCACATCTTCTCCAATTCGGCCTTAGAGAGCGATTGTTGAGATACCTGGATATTCATTGGCCGCCCCACAATTCTATCCGCATGATATTAGTGCGATTCGATCATCCGAAGAACGCAGCCGTTTAACGCCATGGCCTCCCAATCGTAAGATCGCCATGCTGCAGATCGGTGACATGGGGGCATTCCCATCTTGGGACAGATGAACATCCTGGACCAAACCAAACCCGTTAGAATAATTTCCCGCCAGCATCACGCATCGTAGGTTTCGTGCGCGGACGAAGGGGGCGGCTCAAGCGTGCCGCCTATTTGCGCGCTACGGTGCGCGGCGTCGCTCCGACCATCAAATTGGCCTTGCGCCGGATTTCTCCATCCTATTGATGATCGGTCGCCATGAATGCGACCAAAATCCTCTGGGGCCAGCTTTTCGCCGTCTGCGGCACCGTGCTGCTGTTCGTCTGGGCGGCCACCGAATGGACGGCCTGGAAACTCGCCTTTCAGCCGGAATTGGGAGCGCCTTGGTTTCGTGCCTTCGGTTGGCCGGTCTATCAGCCGCAGGACTTCTTCTGGTGGTGGTTCGGCTATGACGCCTACGCCCATGACATTTTTGTCCAGGGCGGATACATCGCCGCCGCCGGCGGCATCGCCGCGTTTCTCGTCGCTGTAAGCCTTTCGGTGTGGTGCGCGCGGGAGACCAAGAAGGTCACGACCTACGGCTCCGCCCGCTGGGCCACCACACCCGAAATACGCCACGCCGGACTACTAGGTGACGATGGCGCCGTACTCGGGCGCTGGCATCGGGAATATCTGCGCCATGACGGCCCAGAACACATTCTATGCTTCGCGCCAACGCGATCCGGAAAGGGCGTGGGCCTCGTCGTCCCCACGCTTCTCACCTGGCCGGGCTCGGCCATTGTCCACGACATTAAGGGCGAGAACTGGACGCTCACCGCCGGCTGGCGTTCCAAATTCGGCCGCGTCCTGCTGTTCGATCCCACCAACGTCCTCAGCGATGCCTACAATCCTCTACTGGAAGTGCGCCGCGGAATCTGGGAAGTGCGCGACGTGCAAAACATCGCCGATGTCCTGGTCGATCCCGAAGGGGCGCTGGAAAAGCGCAATCATTGGGAAAAAACCAGCCACGCGTTGCTGGTGGGCGCCATACTTCACGTTCTCTACGCCGAGGTAGACAAAACCCTGTCCGGCGTCGCTAACTTCCTTTCCGACCCCAAGCGTCCGATCGAGACCACCCTAAGGGCGATGATGACCACGCCCCACCTTGGCCAGACCGGCGTCCATCCCGTGATCGCGAGCGCAGCCCGCGAACTTCTCAACAAGTCGGACAATGAACGCTCGGGCGTCCTGTCCACCGCTATGTCCTTTCTTGGGCTCTATCGCGATCCGGTAGTCGCCAAAGTCACTGACCGCTGCACCTGGCGCATCAAGGATCTCGTTGAGGGCCCGCTTCCGGCGACACTCTACCTGGTGGTGCCACCCTCCGACATTAGCCGCACCAAGCCCCTCATCCGGCTGGTCCTCAACCAGATCGGCCGCAGACTAACCGAAGAACTGGAGCCGAAGTCGCGCCAGCACCGGCTGCTTCTGATGCTCGATGAGTTCCGGGCGCTTGGGCGGCTGGACTTCTTCGAGAGCGCACTCGCCTTCATGGCGGGCTACGGCATCAAAGCGTTTCTCATCGTCCAGTCCCTCAACCAGATCGAAAGTGCTTACGGTCAGAACAATTCCATTCTCGACAATTGCCATGTGCGTATCAGCTTTGCCACCAACGATGAGCGCACGGCCAAGCGTGTCTCCGATGCGCTCGGCACCGCCACCGAAATGCGCGCCATGAAGAATTACGCCGGCAGCCGCCTTAGTCCCTGGCTGGGGCATCTGATGGTGTCGCGCCAGGAAACCTCACGGCCGCTTCTGACCCCTGGTGAAGTCATGCAGCTTCCGCCGGCCGACGAACTGGTGATGGTGTCCGGTACGGCCCCAATCCGTGCCAGGAAAGCGCGCTATTACGAAGACGAACAACTGCGCGCCCGCATACTGCCGCCCCCAACACTCGGGCCCGGCACGAATCCAACGCCCGCGCCGAACCCGCTGCCGGGACCGCCGGGAGGGGGATGGAGCGGGATGATCGCGCCTCCGCCGGCGCCATCGAGCCCCGCCCCGAATTCGCCGGCACCCGCGTTGCCGCAGGGATCGCAAACCAGTGACGATCCTGCCAATGCCGGCATACGCCGTGAGCCCGAGCTTCCGCCGCATGAAGACATCGTGCCGCCATCGAGATCGGCCGTGGACGAGTTCGATCCGCCGACCCCACCATCCGATGAAAACCGCCGCGCAGTTCAACGCCAGTTCGGCGATATGGCCCGGCGGGCAGCGCTTGATCCTGGCGACGATATGGGTATCTCGTGACCAGGCGCAGCAAGCAGACCTACCGCTTGCCGGAAGACTTGGTGCGCGAAGCCAGCGAATTGGCCGCCCGACGCCGGGTGCCGCTCGGCTCCGTGGTTGAAATGGCGCTCACCCTCTATCTCTCGCCGGACAGTTCCGACCGGCTGGAGGCGGCCCTCGGCCGCAGGCTCGACCGGCTCAACCGGCAAATGGAGCGGCTGGAACGCCACGCCACCATCGCCAACGAAACCCTCGCCCTGTTCATCCGCTTCTGGCTGACCCACACCCCACCCCTGCCCGATACCGCGCAGACCGCCGCCCAGGCCAAGGGCCGCGAACGCTATGACGGTTTCATCGAGGCGCTAGGTCGCCGGCTTGCCCGCAGCCGCGGCCTCATGGACGAGCTGACCAGCGAAGTGCCTGGCCGAAATTCCCCCAAGACCGAGTGACCCGACCTGTTGCAGCCGGGTCTAATTGCGAGCCGATCTGGCCTCGATCGCGCGGATCACCGCAGCCATATCCTGATCGCCGTGTCCCAGCGCCAAGGCATCTCCGTAGAGCGCATGGGAGGCGTCGAGCAGCGGTGTCGCCAAGTTGGCCGCGCGTGCCACATCAAAGACAAGCCTACTGTTTTTCAGGACATCGAAGATCGCGGCCTGGACCGTGAAATCCTGCGAGACCAGCTTCACTGTCTTTGCGCGCGACACTGCGCTCGCCATCGGTCCCACGTCCAGAACCTCACGAAATAGTCTCATGTCAACGCCGGTGCGCTCCGCGAAATGTGCCGCCTCCGTCAGTCCGGTGACCATGGTGATGAGAAACAGATTGACTGCGAGTTTGAGGGAGAGCGCCGAGGGCACCGCGCCGCAGATCACGGTCTGGCGGCAGACGGGGGCGAGCAACGGCTGCACCTGCGCAACCGCTTCCGACGGGCCAGCCAGCATACCGACCAGTTGCCCGGTTTCGGCAGGGCCGCGCGAGCCCGAGACAGGCGCCTCGACATAGGCGCCACCGGCGCGGTCAATGTCAGCGGCCAGGCTACGGGAATAGCCTGGGGCACTGGTGCCCATACAGACGATGGTATGGCCGGCAACACGCTTTGCGAAGTCCCCGGTCCCCCGCCCCAGAACGGCATCGATCGCCGCCTCATTCTCCAGCATCAGAAATACGATGCGGCACTCGCCAAACAGATCGGCGGGATCGGCCGCAACCCGCGCGCCGGCGGCGCGAAGCGGCTTCGTCTTGCCAACCGTGCGATTCCACACCGTCAGCGGGGTGCCGGCACGCGCCAGATTGAGCGCCATCGGCATGCCCATGACACCCAGACCGACAAAACCAACCTGCATGGCAGTCTCCGCCCCAAAATCCTCTCAACCTTAATCCAACCGCGCCGGCCTCAAGGATCGGAAGCCTTGCAGGGCTGACGCGCAGGAGACGCATGGTGGGTCCGCCGCGAAAGGCGCCTGTCTGCACACTCCGCCGATCTCCTGTCTTTCTACGCTAGAGCCCGATCACCGCATCAGGCTTGTTGCGTTCCACCAAATCCCGCTCTTTCTACTCGACCCCGATGAAGACGCGCTGTGCGTCGATTTTTTGGGGTTCGCAAGTGAACAACGTCTCTTTCCGGTCTGAAGCCTTCCTCCGCGGCGCGCGTATGCTGCGCACCGCTCTCGGCCCTGCCATCGCGGCCTTCCTCGAAGATCCGGGCATCGTCGAGGTGATGCTCAATCCCGACGGACGGCTCTGGATCGACCGCTTGTCGGGCGGACTCGAAGATACTGGCGCGCGCGTCACACCGGCCGACGCCGAACGTATCGTCCGCCTGGTCGCGCACCATGTCGGCGTCGAAGTCCATGCCGGCGCACCGCGCGTCTCCGCCGAGTTGCCGGAGAGCGGCGAGCGCTTCGAGGGCCTGCTCCCGCCCGTGGTGACGGCGCCCTGCTTTGCGATACGCCGGCCCGCCGTCGCCGTGTTCACACTCGAAGACTATGTCCTGGCGGGCATCATGACGATGCCGCAGGCCATGCTCCTGCGCATCGCCGTGTGCGAGCGCAAGAACATCCTCGTCGCTGGGGGCACCTCCACGGGCAAGACCACGCTGGTCAATGCGCTTCTGGCCGAAGTGGCCAAGACCGGCGACCGCGTGGTGCTGATTGAAGACACCCGCGAACTGCAATGCGCCGCGCCCAACCTGGTCGCCCTGCGCACGAAGGACGGCGCCGCCTCCTTGTCCGACCTGGTGCGCTCGTCTTTGCGCCTGCGCCCCGACCGCATCCCCATCGGCGAGGTGCGCGGCGCCGAAGCGCTCGATCTCCTCAAGGCCTGGGGCACCGGCCATCCCGGCGGTGTCGGCACGCTCCATGCCGGCACCGCGATCGGTGCGCTGCGCCGGCTGGAGCAGCTCGTTCAGGAAGCCGTCGTAACCGTCCCGCGCGCCCTCATCGCCGAAACCATCGACATCATCGCCGTGCTGGAAGGCCGCGGCAAATCTCGGCGCCTCGCCGAACTCGCCCGCGTCGATCGCCTCGATGCCAATGGCGATTACGTCCTCACCCCCGCAGGAGAAATTTGATGCGCAGTCATGCCTTGCGCGCCCGCGCGCGCGCGCTTTACGAGCAGATCAATACGGGGACGCTCATTCTGGTCTGCGCCGCGCTGACGGCGCCGGCCTATGGCGCCGGCACCAACATGCCCTGGGAGCAACCGCTCAACCAAATTCTGGATTCGATCCAGGGGCCGGTCGCCAAGGTGATGTCGGTGATGGTCATCATCCTGACCGGCCTGGCGCTCGCCTTTGGCGAGACCAGCGGCGGCCTGCGCCGGCTGGTGCAGATCTGCTTCGGTCTCAGCATCGCCTTCGCGGCCTCCAGCTTCTTCCTCACCTTCTTCTCGTTCGGCGGCGGGGCGCTGGTCTGATGGGCGAAGCCGATACCGTCGAAGGCTATTACGCGCCCGTGCATCGCTCCCTGAGCGAGCCGATCCTGCTGGGCGGCGCCCCACGCTCCGTTGCGATCCTCAGCGGCACCCTTGCCGCCGCTGTCGGCCTGGGTCTGCGCCTCTGGCTGGTGGGCGCGGCGATCTGGATCGCCTTGCATCTGGGCGCGGTGTGGGCCGCCCGGCGCGATGCCGCCTTCGTCGATGTCGTGCGCCGGCACCTACGCTACCCCTCCCACCTGGTCGCGTGAGGCCCATCCCATGATGCACCTCGCCGAATACAGCCGCAAAGCCCATCGCCTCGCCGATTACCTGCCCTGGGCAGCCTTGGTCGCGGAAGGGGTCGTCCTCAACAAGGACGGCTCCTTCCAGCGGACGGCCCGTTTCCGCGGCCCCGACCTCGACAGCGCCACCCCGGCCGAACTCGTCGCCATCACGGGCCGTCTCAACAATGCACTCCGGCGGCTAGGCAGCGGCTGGGCGATCTTCGTCGAGGCCCAGCGCCAGCCCACCAATCGCTATCCCCACAGCTTGTTTCCCGATCCGGTCTCGCAGTTGTTCGATGCCGAGCGCCGGGCGCAGTTCGAGGAAGAAGGCGCGCATTTCGAGAGCCGGTATTACCTGACCCTGCTGTGGCTGCCGCCGGCCGACGACACGGCGCGCGCCGAGAGCTGGCTCTATGAGGGTCGCGGCCACCAGACGACCGACTGGAAGGCGGTGCTCGAAGGCTTCATCGACCGCACCGACCGGGTACTCGGCCTGATCGAGGGCTTCATGCCCGAAACCGCATGGCTGGACGATGCCGAGACGCTCACCTACCTGCACGCCTGCATCTCGACCAAGCGGCAGCGCGTGCGCGTGCCCGACGTGCCGATGTATCTCGACGCCATCCTGCCGGACGAAGACCTGGCCGGCGGCCTTGAGCCAAGGCTGGGTGCTGCCCACCTGCGCACCCTCACCATCTTGGGCCTGCCGTCGCAGACTTGGCCCGGTCTGCTCGATGACCTCAACCAGCTTGCCTTTCCCTATCGCTGGGCGACCCGCGCCATCTGCCTCGACAAGACCGACGCCACCAAAGTCCTGACCCGCATCCGCCGGCAATGGTTCGCCAAGCGCAAGTCCGTGATGGCGATCGTCAAGGAGGTGATGACCAACGAGCAATCGGCGTTGATGGACTCCGACGCCGGCAACAAGGCGCTCGATGCCGATGCGGCGCTCCAGGAGCTGGGCTCCGATCAGGTCGCCCAGGTTTACGTCACGGCCACCATCACGGTCTGGGACGAAAACCCGCGCACCGCCGATGACCGCCTGCGGCTGGCCGAGAAGGTGATCCAGGGGCGGGATTTCACCTGCATCCGCGAAACCTTCAATGCCATCGAGGCCTGGCTCGGCAGTCTGCCGGGTCACGTTTACGCCAATGTCCGCCAGCCTCCGGTGTCGAGCCTCAACCTCGCACACATGATGCCCTTCTCCGCGGTCTGGGCTGGCCAGGAAGTGGACGAGCATTTCCGGGCGCCGCCCCTGTTCTTTGCGCGCACCGAGGGCTCGACGCCCTTCCGCTTCTCGCTGCACGTCGGCGATGTCGGCCACACCTTCATCATCGGCCCGACCGGCGCGGGCAAGAGCGTCCTGCTGGCGGCGATGGCGCTGCAATTCCGCCGCTACACCAATCCCCTCATCTTCGCCTTCGATTTTGGCGGCTCCGTTCGTGCCTCAGCGCTTGCCATGGGCGGTGAGTGGCACGACCTGGGCGGCGCGCTCGCCGAGGATGCCGTCAAGCCCGTCGCGCTCCAACCCCTAGCGCGCATTGACGATCCCGGCGAGCGCGCCTGGGCCAGCGATTGGATCGCGGCCCTTCTTGCCCGCGAAGGCCTCACCGTCACCCCCGACCTGAAGGAGCATCTATGGTCCGCGCTTTCCTCGCTCGCCTCCGCGCCCCAGCCGGAGCGCACCCTCACCGGCCTGTCCGTCCTGCTGCAATCGAACGCGCTCAAACAAGCGCTGCGGCCCTATACGGTCGCCGGTCCCTGGGGCCGGCTGCTCGATGCCGAAAGCGAGCGGCTGGGGGAAGCCGACATCCTGGCCTTCGAGACCGAACGGCTTCACGGCACCTCTGCCGCCCCTGCTGTCTTGTCCTATTTGTTTCACCGGATCGGATCGCGTCTCGACGGACGGCCCACCCTTATCATTATCGACGAAGGCTGGCTGGCGCTTGATGATCCGGGCTTTGCCGCGCAATTGCGCGAATGGCTGAAGACGCTGCGCAAGAAGAACGCCAGCGTCATCTTCGCCGCACAAAGCCTGGCCGATCTCGACCAGCATCCGGTTGCCCCCGTCATCATCGAGAGCTGCCCCACCCGCATCTTCCTGCCCAACGAACGCGCGCTGGAGCCGCAGATCGCCAAGACCTACCGCGCCTTCGGCCTCAACGAGCGGCAGATCGAGATGCTGGGCCGGGCCACGCCCAAGCGTGATTATTACTGCCAATCGCGCCGCGGCAACCGGCTCTTTGAACTCGATCTCTCCGAGGTCGCGCTCGCCTTCGCCGCTGCTTCTTCCAAAAGCGACCAGGCCGCCATCGAAGAACTTTCTGGGACCAATCCGGAAGGCTTCGCGGCGGCCTGGCTGCGCCGCAAGGGGCTCGATTGGGCGGCCGACCTTCTCGAACGCCCCAACCCGGAAATTACCCCATGAAATCCCGCATCCGCCTTCTCATCACCGCCGGCGTTGCCGTCCTCGCCATCGCCTGCGCCAGCCTCCCGGCCGAGGCCCAGTTCGGCTTCGGCGGCGTCGTCTTCGATCCCACCAACTACGCGCAAAACCTGCTCACCGCCGAACGCGAATTGCAGCAGGTCAACAATGAGATCCAGTCCCTGGAGAACCAAGCGACCTCGCTGGTCAACCAGGCGCGCAATCTGGCGAGCCTGCCCTACTCGTCCCTGGCCAGTCTCGACCAATCGATCACCCAGACCGAGCAACTCCTCACCGGCGCCCAGCGCATCGCCTATGACGTCTCGACGATCGACCAGGCCTTCACGCAGAACTATCCCACATCCTATCCGGCAGGCACGCCGCAAGCCCAACTGAGCGCCGATGCCCTGACGCGATGGCAAAATGCGCTGGCCGCCTTCCAGGACGCCATGCGCGTCCAGGCCGGCGCGGTCCAAAACCTGGACAGCACCCGCAGCCAGATCAATGCCCTGGTCGGCAGCAGCCAGTCGGCCAGCGGCGCGCTGCAAGCGGTGCAGTCCGGCAATCAGCTTGCGGCGCTTCAGACCAAGCAGCTTGCCGACCTCACCGCCGTCATGGCGGCAATCGCCCGTGCCCAGAGTCTCGATAGCGCCCGCACGATAGCCAACGAGGAACAGGCCCAGACGCAGGCCACCAACTTCCTCAACTACGGCGCCGGCTATCAGCCCGGCTCCGCGCAGATGTTCCACTGATGCGCGGCTGCCTTCTCACCTTGGGCTGTGTGGGCCTCCTGGCCGGCTACCTCCTTCTCGGCGGCGGTATCACCGCCACCCTCACCCATCTCTTGCATGAGGCGGGGATCAACCGCTCCGGCGGCATCATCCTGCCAGGCACCAAGGACGACCTCGCCCGCACCTTGCAACGCTGCGGCCGGATGGCGGCCGAGGCGCAAGACGATCCGCGCTGCCAGGCCGCCTGGGCGGAGAGCCGCCGCCGCTTCTTCGATTATGGCCCCGGCTATGTCCCGGCCGGTTCACGTCCGGGCTCTGCGCTCGGCGCCGTCACGACCGGAGCAAATCCGTGAACGGCACAGGCGTCATCGACAATTTTCTCGGTGTCTTCACCCAGTATATCGATTCCGGCTTCGGCCTGGTCCAGGGCGATGTCCATTGGCTGGCCGGTGTCCTCATCGCCATCGACATCACCCTGGCGGGCCTGTTCTGGGCGATGGCCCCGGACGAGGATGTGATCGCCCGGCTGATCCGCAAGACACTTTATATAGGCACCTTCGCCTTCATCATCGGGAACTTCAATTCCCTCGCCCAGATCGTCTTCAATTCCTTCGCGGGATTGGGGATAGAGGCGGGCGGCGGAACCTTCACCCAGGCCCAACTCCTCCAGCCGGGCCACTATGCCCAGATCGGCATCGACGCCGGCAAACCCATCCTCACCGCCATCTCCGGGATGATGGGCTTCACCGGCCTTTTCGCCAACTTCGTGCAGATCGCCATTCTGTTCATCGCCTGGCTGATCACCGTCCTCAGCTTCTTCGTGATGGCGATCCAGCTTTTCATCACCCTGATCGAATTCAAGCTCACCACCCTGGCGGGTTTTGTGCTGGTGCCTTTTGGCCTCTTCGGCCGCACCGCCTTCCTTGCCGAGAAGGTGTTGGGCAATGTGGTGTCGTCCGGCATCAAGATTCTTATGCTCGCCGTCATCGTCGGGATCGGCTCCAACATCTTCGGCCAGTTCACCGCCGGCTTTAACAACCCGCCGACCATCAACGATGCCCTGACGCTGATCCTCGCCTCCCTGTCGCTGTTTGGTCTGTCCATCTTCGGTCCCAGCATCGCCAACGGCCTGATCGCCGGCGGCCCCCAACTGGGTGCGGGCGCTGCGATCGGCACCGGCCTCGCCGTTGCGGGCTTGGGCGCCGCGGGGGCCGCGGCCGCAGCCGGCGGCTTGCGCGCCGCAGGTTCGGCGATCTCCGGTGCCGCCCATGCCGGCGCCAGTGTAGCCGGCGGCGCCAGCGCAGCCTTCCGTGCAGGCGGTTTGGCGGGTGTCGCCAGGGCCGGTGCGGCGGCTGCCTCCAGCCCCCTGCGCCGTGCGGCGTCCGGCCTCGGCCAGAGCTACGCCGCGGGCGGCCAAGCTGCGACCCAGCGTCCAGGGCCTGGCGCAGGACCGGGCAGCAGAGCCGCCAGCGGTTCAGCGCCTGCCTGGGCCAAGCGGATGCAACGCCATCAAGCCGTGAGCCAGGGCGTCACGGCTGCCACCACTGCGGTTCGCGCCGGGGACCGGGGCGGCAGCGGCCATTCCATCAATCTGTCGGAAGGAGAATAAATGTTTTCGCGATCCACTGTCCGTTACGGCGACACGCCACAGCCGGAGACCCGCCATCGCGCCGCGCGCCAGGAATGGGACGGCCGCTTTGGCTCCGTCTACGTCCTTGCGCGCAATAGCTGGCTAGCGCTCATGGCGATGATCGCGGTGAACGCCGGCCTGGGCGCGGCGCTGACCTGGCAAGTGGAACGCGGCACCGTCAAGCCTTGGGTGGTCGAGATCGACAAGCTCGGCGAGGCCCGGGCCGTCGCGCCGGCAACCTCCGACTATCGGCCGACCGACCCGCAGATCGCCTGGTATCTGTGGCACTTCATCAAGTGGGTACGCACCATTCCCACCGATCGCGTCGTGCAACAGGGCAACTGGCTCGAAGCCTACAAATTCGCCGACGACAAGGGCCGGCTCGCGCTCAACGACTATGTCCAGCACGCCGATCCCTTCACCAAGGGGCAGCACGAGCAGGTGGCGGTCGATGTGTCGAGCGTGATCCGCGCCTCCGATGACAGTTTCCGCATCGAATGGGTCGAGCATCACTTCGTCGACGGCGCCCTGGCCGCGACCGAGCATTGGAGCGCCATTCTCACCATCGTCGTCGCTGCGCCGAGCGATCAGCCGACGATCACCGCCAATCCGCTCGGCATTTACGTCCACGCCTTCAATTGGTCCAAGGAGCTAGGCTAATGCACAAACTTCCCCTTACCGCGGCGCTCTTGCTGTCGGCCTCGCTGGCCGGCTGTTCCACTTGGAAGCCGCCGGCGATTCACTATGACGACACCCCAAAACCGGCCCTCATGACGCCGGAGCCGCCCAAGCAGGTCCAGGTCGTCGAGGTGCCCAAGCTTCTGCCGCTGCTGGACCAGCTCAAGCCCCTGCCGGCGCTGGCCGATCTCCCCAAGGAGGCGCCCAACCCTCAAACGCGGGTCGCCCAGGCCAATCATGCCGCCCGGCTGCAACCGACCCGTGCCGGTTTCCTCAACGCCGTGCAGGTCTATCCCTTCTCGGATGGCGCGCTCTACCAAATCTATGCCGCCCCAGGCGAAGTCACGGATGTGGCCCTTCAGCCCGGCGAACAGCTTGTCGGGTCCGGTCCCGTCGCCGCAGGCGATACCGTGCGCTGGGTCATCGGCAATACCGAGAGCGGCACCGGCGCCGCCAAGCGCATTCACATCCTGCTCAAGCCCACCCAGGCGGGCTTCACGACCAACCTGGTCATCAACACCGACCGGCGTACCTATCATCTGGAATTGCGCGCCGTGGAGAAGACCTACATGGCCTCGGTCTCGTTCAACTATCCGCAGGACGAGCTGATCGCGCTGCACGTCCAGAACAGCGCGGCCGAACAGGTCACGCCCATCGTCACGGACATTGATCTTACCAAGATATCCTATCGCTACGCGATCCAGGGGGACGATCCACCCTGGAAACCCCTGCGCGCGCTCGACAATGGCAAGCAGGTCTTCATCCAGTTCCCCACCGGCATCGCCCAGGGCGAGATGCCGCCGCTGATTGTGATCGGCAGCCAGGGCAATGACGAAATTCCGCGCTACCGCGTCAGCGGCAACTTCATGATCGTGGACAATCTGTTCGCCGCCGCAGAACTGCGGCTGGGGACCGACCCGCAACAGATCGTTCGCATCGTCCGCACCGACGCGGAGAAGAGGAAATGAGCGATCCCACCGATACACCCGGCCCCCAACAGGAACCGCCGGCTCGGGACTCGACAATTCCCCCGGCGCCCCCGGCGCGGGAAATGCGCCTCCATCCCGCCCGTCCGCCAGTCACCCGGCTGTCCCGGCGGGTGCTGGTGGGCTTGGCTTCCATCGCATCCGCTGGCGTCGCGTTTGCCCTGGCGGTTGCGCTCTGGCCCCATAAGCCGTCGACGGCAACCGACCAAGTCCATGTCGCGGGCGACACGCTTCCGGACGTGCTCGCCAGCGCCCCGAAGGATTATGCGCAACTGGCGCAGGCCGCCCCCAAGCTGGGACCACCCCTGCCGGGCGATCTGGGCAAGCCCATGCTCAAAGCCGGCGTCGCGCCGCCCGCCGCGGCGGCGGCGACACCCGAGCAGCAGCGCCTTGCCCAGGAGCGCGATGCCGCCCGGACCAGCCATCTTTTTGCGGCCGCCAACACCGCCGCTACGGCTCCAGCGCCGCCTCCTGCCACCGCAGCACCGGGAGTTGTCCCGGTCAATCCGGTGTCGAGCGATCCCACCGACACCGAGAACATGCAGGCGCAGAAGATCGCCTTCGCCAACAGCACGCCCAACACCGAGACCGTAAGCCCGGCACGCATCCAGCATCCGGCCTCGCCCTATATCATCCAGGCCGGATGGGTCATCAACGCCGCCCTCGCCAACGGGATCAAGTCGGACCTGCCGGGCGACGTTCATGCCCAGGTGACCGAGAACATCTATGACAGTCCCACTGGGCGCTATCTCCTTATCCCCCAGGGCGCGATGCTCCAGGGCAAGTATTCGAGCCAGGTCTCATTCGGCCAGACCCGGATGCAGATGATCTGGACCCGGCTGATCTTCCCGAACGGCAATTCGATCAGCCTCGGCCACCTGCCAGGCGCCGACGGCGAGGGCTATGCCGGCCTCGAAGACGGCGTGGACGAGCATTGGGGTTCCATCTTCAAAGCCGCTGTCCTCTCCACCGTCCTCAGCGTCGGCGCCGAAGCCGGAACATCGGATACGGAGAACAACCTGGCGCAAGCGATCCGTTCAGGCGCCTCGCAGAGCATCAATCAGGCCGGTGAGCAGATCGTCGAGCGCAATCTCAATATTCAGCCTACCCTGACAGAGCGCTTCGGCCTGCCCGTCACCGTCTCGGTCGACCAGGACTTGATCCTGGCGCCCTATCAGCAGGAGGAAGCCAGACGGTGACCAAGCTCAAACTCGGCGCCATCGAAACCGACAAGCCGGTGCGTGTCACCATCCGGCTGCCGGCCCCGCTCTATCGCGACATCGAGAAATACGGCGCCACCCTGGCCCGGGAGACGAAACGGCCCGCGCTCACGCCCGACAAGCTGATCCCAGCCATGCTCGAACATTTCATCACCACCGACCGCGGCTTTGCCAAGCTGCGGCGTGAGGGCGAGGCGCAAGTTCCGTCAGACAAGCTTTCGTGAAAGCGCCTCGTCGCGCATGAAAGCCACGAAGCGGCCGACCGCAGGCTCCTCATTCTCCGGCACCCAGGCCAAATCCACCGCGACCCAAGCGTTCTTCTCCGCGATCGGCCGGATCACAACGCCGGGAATCCCGACCTCCGCCTGGCTTTTGGTCACAAGGGTCGCGCCATAGCCCGCCGCCACCAGGGCCAGCACCGACTGCTTGCTGGCGGCATGGGACTGATAGCGCACGCCGCTGCCCAGGAAGGAGGAGAAGAACTCCCGCGCCGTCTGACTGTCCTCCCAGCCTTGCACCAGGAAGGTCTCATAGCGCAGCATCCCCCAGTTGATCGACCGGCGCCGTAGCAGCCGATGGTCTTCCGGCAACGCCAGCAACAGCCGTTCGCGGTAGACCGGCACGCTGGCCGCCCGCGGCCAGAGCGTGTGCCTGGTCATCAGGGCAAGGTCCAGGCGGCGGTCTTCCATCGCCACCGCGATGTCGCGCTCGCGGGTCTCATGCAGCTCCAGTTCCACCTTCGGAAAGCGTTTCCGCCAGGCTTGCAGGAGGGACTTCATGGGTTCGCCCACAGGCGGCATCCGGAGTCCCAGCCGGATCTGTCCTGTCTGGCCGGTGCCGCCGGTTTTGCCGCTGGTCTTGACGGCTTCGAGTTCGGCCATCATCCGGCGCACATGGACCAGCACCGCTTCCCCAGCCGCAGTGGAGCGAGCGCCAAAATTACCCCGCTCGAAGATGGTCACGCCCAGTTCGTTTTCGACCGCCGAAATCTTGCGGCTGACACGGGCAGCTTCCACGCCAATAATCTTGGCGGCGCGGCTGATCTTGCCGACCTGTGCCACCATGGTCAGATAGGTAAGCGCTTCGATGTCGAGTGCCCTATGGCGCATTCCGTCCCGATTTTTGTTTTTTGCGATAAGCAACTCGCAACGCGCTTCACGACGTCAATTCTGGTGCCACACCCCTAGCGGCACCGCGATCTGCTACGGGCAATCTCGCCCATGTTTATCGGCTGTGTTGCCGCTGCTCCCCGGCTCCGTAATCGCGACCAGGCGGGCCACCGCCACGCCCTTGTAGGTCAGCACGATCTCCTCGCCGCCCTGCGCCCGCCGGATGAGATCCATGATGCGGCTGCGGGACTGCGTGATGGTGATGCGCATGTCTGGTGACTATCAATTGTTGCTGCTGATGACGGCGAGGGATGCGAGCGCCACGGCGAGGGAGCTGAAGATCCCGGTCACGTCCAGGATCATCTGTCGGGTGTCGATGGGGGTGAGGTTGCGCGGCACCACGATGGAACTGCCGGGACGCAGCTTGGGCGCATCGTAGGAGAACCAGGAGGACTCGATGCGGTGTGCCCGGCCGTCCGGGTCCACCACAAATATCATGTCGTCGTCGGAGAACTGGGCATCCCCGCCGGCTTCCTTGATGAAGTCGGCCACGCTCATGCCTGGCCGATAGCTATAGCTGCCCGGCTGCATGACCTCACCCAGGACCGCCACGGTGGAGGGCCGCTGCGGGATGAACACCACATCGCCGGCCTCCAGCAGCGGGTCGAGCGCCGGATTGGCCGCAAGAACGCTGGGGTCGGCGACCGTCGTGATGCGGCCGAGCGCCTTCTGGGTTCGCAGCTGGGTTACGAAGGCCTGCATGGCGGTGAAGGTCTCGGCCGGGATCTTGTCGTTGCCGACCCGCGCCATGCCGGCCAGCAACTGGGTCTGGATCTGGTCGGCGGCGCGGTTGTAGCCGTCCTGCTCCACCTTGGCCGCGGAGCGGCGCAGGAAGACGGTGCCGGAGGGATAGGCGGTGGGGGTCAGGCCTCCGACCTTCATGAGAACCTCGGACAGATGCTCGCCGCGCACCAGGGGATAATTGCCGGGGAAACGCACTTCGCCCTGGACCGTGATGGAGCCGATGCCGGTCTGGCTGTAGACCTTGTTGAAGTGGAAGTAGTCCCTGGGGCGCACGACGTAGCTGGCCAGGGTGCCTTTGTGCAGGGGCAGGATTTGATCCTGCGACTCCGAGCTGCCCGCGGCGGTGTCGGTGGCGGTGCTGAGGAGTTCGACACCGCTCTCGTCGGCCCATTTGACGGTGCCGCCGGCAGCCTCGACCACATCCTGGAGGGTGGCGCTGCCGCCGACAAAGTAAGTACCCGGGCCGCGCACGGCGCCGTCCAGCTTGATCCGATAGTCGATCAGGAAGTTGACCAGCACCAGGGGATCGATGCCCAGTTGGCGGACAAGCTGGCCGAAGGTGTGGACTTCCTGATTGCTGGCATAGGAGCCGGGGGTGGACGGCTGATCCTCAAAATTGGCATTGGGTGGTTGGTTCGGAAACGCCGGGACGGCGGGGCCATTGGTCATGGAACCACCCTGCCCGCTGTTCAGGCCCCCAAAGCCGTTCAGGCTGGACATCTCGTTGGGGCCACCCTGGTTGCGGTACTGACCCGCCCCCATCGGATAGGCGGAGTAGCCGCCGCTGATGGCGTCGGTTGCCACCACTCCGGTTTGCGCCATCGCCAGGGCGGATTGCTGAGCCTGGGCCATTTGGGCGGGCGAGGACGCGGCGTTGGGACCGCTGGTCGCCGTGGCCAGGGCTTGCTGGTAGGCCGCTTCGCGCTGGTCGGCGAAGGGAGTGCCGGGCGCGGCCACGTTCAAGAGGGCGACGATGTCGGAGCGCTGCAGGTCGGTGGGCACGCCGCTGAAGTCGTCCAGATTGAAGTTGTCAGACTCAAGCTGGCCCGGCTGCAGGCCGAAGGGGTTATTGGGCGACACCGAGTTGTTGCCGGCGAGTTGCCCCGCCGCGGCGGCGGCGGCGCCGCCGCTGGCGGCCTGCATCGCGGCGGCGGCATCGGCGCGGGTGGTGTCCAGCGGGTTGCGCACCCGGTTCTGGTCGTAATTGAGCTTATCGAGATAGGTCTTGACGATGTAGGAGAGCAGTTCGGCCTCGCCCAGGCTGATCGGGCGCACGACATCGTTGCTTTGCAGCGAGATGTCCTCCGCCCCCCGCATCACCGCGGCCGGGGTGAAGGGCAACAGCGAGCGCTGCAGGGTCTGGGGGTTGGTGCGGACGATCAGGCCGAACAGGGTGTAGGGATTGGCCCCCAGGGCGCCGGGCGAGCGCAGGATGTCGGACAGTTTTGAGCCCTGGGCTACGGCGTAATTGCCGGAGAGTCCTGTGGCGCCGGACAGCGTGGCCTGGTCCTGCGCCCGGTCGCCGTTCAGTTCGATGCGCAGGATCTCGCTGTCGTGGACGGGGGTATTGAGGTTCTGGAGCGCGACCAGGGTGAGATGGCCGTCGCTGTCGATGCGTTGCAGCGAGAAGCGGTAGCGCCCCTGCACTTCCTGCCCGCCCGCCAGACCCAGCAGGGCCTGGGCGGAGATGTTCTTGCCGTGAGGCGGCAGTTCGTAGATGCCGGGCCGGCGCACCAGGCCGGCGATGGCGGCGGTGGCCCCCAGTGGCGGGACCAGGATGCGGTCGCCATCGGCCAGCCTTGTGGCGGCCGAGTTGCCCGCGCCATTGAGCGCGCTGTAGAGATCGATGGCGATCTCGCGGCCGCCGCGCAGGATGCGGACATCACGCAGCGAGCCGGTCTTCTTGATGCCACCGGAGAGCAGGACGGCATCAATCACGGATGAGAGACCCGTGACCAGGCGGACTCCAGGCATCATGACTTCGCCTGAGACCAGCACGCTGACCTGGCGGACCCGCCCCAGCGAGACTGTCGCGTTGGTGGCGACATAGGCGCTGGAAACCGCGCGATCAACATCTTTGACGAAGGTGCCAAAGGTTCGGCCGGTGGCGGCAATCGGCGCCATGCGCGGCAGCACCACCCGGCCGTCTCGGTCCACGGTGGTACGGACGTCGGTGTTTTCCTGGCCCCTGAGGGTGATGGTGAGCTGGTCGCCCGGCCCCAGGATGTAATCGTCGGCGACGGCGCCGGTCTCGGGCACCTGCACCTGGCGGCCGACGCCGAACTGGTCATAGCCGAACTGGGTCAGCCGGATTCCGGCGCGGCCCGACAGTATTTGTTCCAGCCGCGACGGCGGCTGGAGCCTCGGAGACGTGAACTGCGGCTGCAACGTCTGGCTCTGGGGACCGCTCGCGGTGGTGTCGACACTGTTGCCGCCAACCCCACTCAAAATGCTGCCAATGCCGCCGGAACTGCCGCCCATCGAACGCAACGCCGACAGGGGATCTGTTCCGCCGGTCTGCGCCATTCCCGCATTGGAGAAGATCAGGCTCAAAGCAACCAGAACAGCAAAAGCAACAAGAAGGCCGCGCGCGCGTGGCCTCGCAACCGTCGCCACGGCCCGGAAATAAGAATGGGCGGCGGCGAAGGCAAACCGCCGCCCAAGTACGGCGACCGGAACGTGAGGTTGTACGTTCGGGGTCAGATTCGCCGGTTGAGAATGATGAAACGCCAGGACGCGGCGAGCGGCCCTCCAGTTGTGAAACCGTGAGGCCATCGCGAGATAATGTAGTGACATCGTGCTACGGGGTCACTTTCAGGGTATGGGCCCAGGAGGCTTCGATCTGCTCCACGACCGTGACCGGGAACGGCACGTAGTCGAGGCTGGTGGCGTCGGCAGCGCCGTCATGCAGCGCGTAATCCAGGAATTTGAGGATCGCCTTGTTCTTGGCGGGGTCGTAGTCGGCACGCAGCAGCATGTAGGTCGCGGCCGTGATCGGCCAGCTTTTGGCGCCGGGCTGATTGGTGAGGATGAGATAGAAGTCCTGCGCCTTGGAAAAATCGGCATTTCCCGCAGCGGCCTGAAAGCTCTCCATCGTCGGTTTTACCCGCTGCCCGGCGCTATTGATCATGTCGGTCCAGGCCAGTTTCGACTGTTTTGCATAGGCATATTCGACATAGCCGATGGCCCCCGTGCTCTGCTGCACGCTGGCAGCGACGCCAGCATTGCCCTTACCGCCAATACCGCTCGGCCACTCCACCGCTGTATCGGCGCCGATCTTGCTTTGCCATTCCGGACTTATCTTGCCCAAATAATTGCTAAAGTTGAATGTCGTGCCCGAGCCGTCCGAGCGATGAACCGTCAAGATCGCAAGGTCTGGCAGCTTGATGCGGGGGTTAAGCTTCGTCAGGGCGGGATCATTCCAGCGGGTGACCTCGCCGAGGAAAATCTTCGCCAACACCTCACCATCGAGAACTAGGTCGCCGGCTTTGATGCCCGGTAAATTGACGATCGGAACAATCGAGATCACCACCTGCGGAAATTGAATCAGCCCATTCTTAGCAATCTCGTCATGCATCAATGGCTTATCGGAATTTCCGAAGTCGATGGTTTTGGCCTCGATCTGCTTGATCCCGCCGCCAGACCCGATCGCCTGGTAGTTCACCTTGTTGCCCGTCTTCTGCTGATATTTTTGCGCCCAAATCTGCAGCACCGGAAAAATCGCGGTACCGCCGGCACCTGTCAGATCCTCACCGAACGCGGCAGTCGAACCGACAACGATCACGAGCAGAGCGCCAACTATATTTTTCCAGCAACCGGACATGATTCCCCTCTCAAAATTGCACAAGCACGCAGCACGCACAGCAATGTGCGCATGCCAGCCGCCGCTTCGGAGCTGATGAGCTCCCATAGCTGACAATCGGAGGCGCCCTTAGGCGTCATGAAGATTATATGATGGTAAAAAAACGTTCCTAAGCAGGACGATAGCGGCGAAACAGCCGCTTGATGAGCTGCCCCTTCCAAGGCTTGCCGCTTCTATAGTTGAAGAAGAACCAGCCAAAGGCCCGGCACGCAACAAAACACGGGAGCGCTACCGGATCGCCCTCGCCTTTCATGGCGTTGTAAAAACGCCTGTCCGCATCCAACCGGTCCTTCGCGTGACCGCCGCCGAAAACCCCGTAAGCATTGTCATGCTTGCGGCAATAGCTGTTGCGGTTGTACTTGCGACAATCGATAAAGAGGCAATAGTCACGCTCAGTTTCCATCGTCGTAGATATCCATGACGAAATTCCGCCGTCAAATATTCTATCTCAGCGGCTTCGATCCACGGGGCCCAGCCTTCTATCATGCACTGTGCCAAAGCGAGCTGGCAAAATATGCAGCCCTCAGCGGCAGCACCCTGCCGCACGTATCGCCACGAACAGTCGACGGTCACCGCGCCGATTGGCGCATAGAGACCGAGAGGTGCCAGACGGACTATGTCTTTTTACGTTGGGACGACTTGGTGCGTGCGCGGTGGCATAAGCGCAAAGACCGCTTCTTGCGCGATGTGGTGGGCACATACCTGTCCTATATCTTTGCGTCCCGCAATCGCGAGGCGATGAAGCTGGCTCCGGTCGTTGGTCGAACCTTCTATTTTCCGTTGGCCTTAGTTGCCGCCGCATTGCTGACGACATTGGTGCTAATCTTGTTTCTGGGATGGCTCGGTCTACTTGCTTTTCCGGTGCTTGTGACGTCGCTGTTTTTTCTATTTCACCGATGGCAACCAGCGTGGTTGCTTCACATCTTCAATTTCAACCGTGAACTGTGCGGGCGGACCAGGGTCGATCTGGAGGAACGCTGCGATCTTTACGCCCATCAGATCGCCGCGTCTCTTTCTATTGGTCATTATGACGAGATACTTCTGGTCGGTCACAGCAACGGTGCAACGCTCCTACTTATGGTGTTAGACCGTTTGCGAACACGGTTCGGCGGCGCGATGCCGCTGGCGCTAAAACTGCTTACATTGGGGCAGTTGACCCAGTTCGTGACATTGCACCGGGATGGCGTGGCGCTGCGCCAAACATTGCGACGGCTGGAGACCATCACCAATTCCTGGCTCGATATCAGCGCCAAGGCCGATCCTGCCTGCTTTGCTCTTGTCAGCCCGTTTGCACCGGACGGGCCCTTGCCGCCCAATCTCACCATCGCCTCGGCGCGGCTGCACCTGCTCTACGCGCCCGCCATTTACAGGCGTCTCAAGCGCGATCAGTTCAACTATCACTTTCTCTATCTGCGATGCAGCGACCGTTTGGGCGCCTGGAATTATCCAGGCCTGACGATTTCGCCACAACCATTGGAACATCATATCGCCGCGATACGGCGTGATGCCCATGCGTGAGGATGAGAAGTTCGTCCCGCCCTACCCCACGCCGCACAAATCCAAATTGTCGGCACTGGGACGCTTCATCTATGGCCGGGATTCCTGGATTCACACCCTGTTCGAAAAAAGCTATTCCATGCAAATGGGCCATGTTCGCACCCGCGCACTGGATCTATACGTCGTGAACGATCTGGCGCTGGTCGAGGAAATCACCGAACGCCGCAGCAACGATTTCCCCAAACACCATCTGCAACACGATATCTTATGCCCGTTGCTGGGCTCGAACATCTTCACTTCAAATGGGCCTACCTGGGAGCGGCAGCGGGCGATGATCGACCCGGCTTTCGCGCATACGCGGCTGGAACGCTCCTTCGACACTATGGAGGCGGCGGTCAACGCGCTCCTCCATCGCATTACCGCGATGGACTTGAACCAGCCGGTGTCGGTCGATGGCCTTATGACCCATGTGACGGCGGACATCATATTTCGCACGATTTTGTCCCGTCAGCTCGACGAGAAAAATGCGCAAGCGATCTTCGATAATTTCATGCGCTACCAGGATGCCACGCAAAAAATCATCACCTGTCGTATTTATGGCATACCTCCATTGTTCCTTGGAAGACAGCAACGCAAAGCTGCGGCTGCCATTCGCGCACTCCTGGTCCCTCTGATCGCTGCGCGATATCATGAGCACCATGCAGACGGAAAAGACCAAGACGACATCCTTGGTACTCTGCTGAAGGCACGGGCCCCGGAAACGAATGAGCCCTTTGCGCTGGAGGAATTGTGCAACCAGGTCGCCATGCTGTTCCTGGCCGGCCATGAGACATCAGCCTCAGCCCTGACATGGGCGCTGTATCTTTTGGCGCGCTGCCCCGATCTGCAGGAAGTACTCTACGCAGAAATTTCTACCGCCGGACAACTGTCTGCCGTCACCCTGCGCCAGTTCTCCCAGACCCGCAATGTGTTCCGGGAAGCCTTGCGGCTATATCCCCCGGTCAGCTTTCTGCCGCGCGAGACCGTCCGGGACGAGTGTCTGCGCGACAAGACGGTGCACAAGGGCGCGATGGTGACAATTTCGCCCTGGCTCCTACAGCGGCATCGCAGGGTTTGGCCCCAGCCGGATACGTTCAACCCAGATCGGTTTGGTGATCCCGCGCAGGCAAGCGCCATCCGAGACGCCTACCTGCCTTTCGGAAAAGGACCGCGAATCTGTGTCGGCCAGGGCTTCGCCACCCAGGAAGCCGTACTCGTGCTGGCCGCGATTGTCCGGCGGTTTAGACTGACTCCAACGGGACGGCCGCCAGAGCCTGTAAGCCGCATTACCTTGCGGCCACGCACGTCGATCACGCTGCGTTTCGTGCCGCGTGGCACCTCCTAGCGCGGCCAACGGGCGGAAATCTGCCGTAATGGGCAGGCCCCCCCCGCCCGGAGCGCCGAAACACCCCCGGCAGGAGCCTGCATGAGCTCGGCTCCTCCCACCATGACGGGTTTCTCGCCTGCGTTGCCGCCCGTGGAGGCCACGGCCTCCAAGAACGTCGGCCGTCCGTCATTGCACCAATTCTGCTGTTGCAGACCCGCATCAAACTGGGGCAACGGTCGATACGCATGTCGCCTGACAAGCCTGTTCAATGTCACTGCTGTAATGGCGCGTCAAACCAGCCGGCCCAGGGCCACAAATCTACAAGCTATTGCCCCCAAGGGTGACGCGGGCAATTGCCATGCCACCGCCTGAGTATCAGCCGAAAGAGGCCAGCGACGGCGATATTTTGAAGTACGCGGTCGATCTGCTGGGCTCGCTACGTGGGCTGCTCGTGGGACGAGGATTTCGGCTCCTGATTCATGTCCTGGACTTGGCGATCGTGGAGGCTAAAGCCTCAGCCCAGGAGGAAAATTCACCGTCCGACGCCCCACCGCACCAGGGGAGTATTCCGCCTGATCGTCGTAATCCGGGGTGATGAGGCTACCCACCTCGCCTGACGTGTGTCGGAGAAGTTAGCGCTTCCACGCCATTTATCCAGCAGGGTCGCCCCGAGGAACCCAACTGACGGAATTATGACAATTGACGAAGAGGCAGGACGATGTCCGTCTCATTGCTATGACGCAAAAACTTCACGGAACTAGCTGTCGCGGGCCTGATCGGTCAACTGTCTCAAGACGATAGCCATGCGGCAATCGACGTCGCAGGCATGGGGCTGGCTAGGATCTCAAGGCGTGACATGTTCGGTTTGACCCGCCCCAAGCGGACAGTGCCCCCCGCGGTGCCAGGCCAGCTTTTCGACCTCGCCCAACTGAGGCGCGAGAGGCGTCCAGATAACCATGCGCGCATCCGATCACTCTGCCAGGCCGCCTACTTGGGCGGCAGTACAGCGCTGTGCCGTGTCCTGGGACGCTTCAAGATGTTCGTCGATACCGCCGATCACGGCCACTCCCCACACCTGATGCTGGATGGATACTGGGAGATGTGGGTCACCGAAGCCATGGTCGAGCTGGTCCGTCCAGGCATGACAGTGATCGATGTTGGCGCCAATCTCGGCTATTTTACGGTTCTGTTGGCCGAGTTGTGCGGCCCATCCGGTAAAGTGTTCGCGTTCGAGCCCAATCCGCCCATTGCCAAACGTCTGCGCGATACCGTGGCGCTCAATGGCTTCCTGGACCGCGTGCAAGTCTATGAATGCGCGCTATCCCGCGAAGATGGCCAGCAGGCCCTGCTGGTGGTTCCAAAATCCGAACCCAAAAACGCCCATATCGTCCGTCAAGCAGGAATCCCGAATGCGTTTGCCGTTGCCGTAACGACACGAAGGCTCGACTCCTTCGACGAGATTCCTATCCCCGATTTCATCAAGATCGACGCCGACACCGCCGAAGAAGATATCTGGCATGGCCTGGACGGGATACTAGCCCGCACTGAGAAGATCACGATCTTCATGGAATTCGCCGCAGTGCGCTACACCGATCCAGGCGCGTTCCTCGACGACATCGTCGCCAAGGGCATGTCGCTATCGTATATTGACTTTCAAAACGGGATTCAGCCGGTCACGAAGGCCCTGATCCTATCGCGACCGCAACATGAAGACGTCATGCTGGTTTTGCGTCGATGAAAATAAGCCGCAATGTTTCAGGCGACCTGCAGCTGTTGCCGCGAATGAGCGGCAATGGCCGCATCGAGATCTTCGTAAAACGTCAGGCGGCCGTCAAACAGAACGGCCCCCGTGCTGCAGTAGGTACGCAGCGTGTGGGCGTCGTGCGAGATCATGACCAAGGTACCCGTGCGGCGTCGATGCATCAGGGCTTCCTGACACCGTTCGCGAAAGCGGTCGTCTCCCGCAGACGTCACTTCGTCGACCAGATAGCAGTCGAAATCGATGGCCAGCGAAATGCCGAACGCCAGGCGTGCCTGCATGCCGGCGGAATAGGTGCGAACCGGCTGGTGGAAATACTCGCCGAGCTCCGCGAATGTCTGAACGAAATCCAACAACGCACTCGGATCGCGCCGGTACACGCGGGCGATGAAGCGCGCATTGTCCGCACCTGTGAGACTGGACTGAAAGCAACTGGTATATCCAATCGGCCAGGAGATGGACATGTCGCGGCGGATGCGGCCGCTCGTTGCCTGTTCAATTCCGGAAATCAGACGCATCAACGTCGATTTTCCCGCGCCATTCGCTCCCAAAATCGCAAGACCATCGCCAGGCGCGATGCGCAGATTGATATCACGCAGCACATGCTTCTGAAGCCGTCGCCCATGATAGACTTTGTTGACGTTTTCGAACTCGATCATGGAAGTACCCGCAAGATTGCCTTGCATGCACGGCGCAAGGGAGGAATTTATCGCGGGCACTATGCCATAGCCGCTCGTTCCAACACATCTGCCAATCGAAAATTATTTGCGCGATGTCCGCCGTCCAACCAGGGCGCGATCAGATCCCCGGCGCCCGTGCGATGAAGGCGTCATCATTGCCGCATATCGCCTTGGATGGCTTCAATCTCGCGATGCCACGCGGCACCGGCGTCGCCACTTACGCCCAAACGCTTTCCCACACCGCGCAAGCATTGGGGTACGCGATCGACTTGATCTATGGCCTCAACATTCCGAACTCGGTGAACCCCGCACTGCGCGAAGTCATGTTCTTCAGCACTCTCAACGAGGAGTCGGCCGCTGCACCCTCCAAATCCTTCAAACGCAGCTTGCGGCGCGCCTTGATGTCACCTGGTGTGCGCCGGCCCCACGAAATCCCAATAACGGGCGATGTGATCACCGAGTCTTTCAGGCATCGGCTCCCGGCCTATGATCGCTTGTTCAATTTGGGTAGCCTATTCAACATCAGCAATCGCTACTTTGAGCGGTTTAAGCGATTCCTGCCGATCGAGCTGCCCAATCCGCCAGCAATTATGCACTGGACCTACCCGCTGCCGATCCGGCTGCGCAATGCGTGCAACATCTACACCATTCATGATTTGGTGCCGCTGCGCTTGCCGCACACCAGCAGCGAGGACAAGCGGTTTCACCGTCGGCTTATCCAGGAATGCCTGAGAGCCGACCACGTCGTGACGGTGTCGAACTCTTCGCGCGAGGATATCCTGCGACTCTTTCCGAATGTCGATCCCAAGCAGGTCACGAACACTTACCAGGCCATCATTCCTGATACAGCGGCGCTCTCCATAGACGCGGACCAACTCGCTGCGCGCCTGAAGTCGCTCTTTGACCTCACTGCGGATGGTTATCTTCTCTATTTCGGAGCGCTGGAACCGAAGAAGAATATCGGTCGTCTTCTCGAGGCTTACGTGTCTTCGGACATCGCGACGCCCTTGGTGATCGTCGGCGCACAGGGTTGGCGGTCGGATGAAGAGTTACGCCTGTTACGCGGCGCCCATGGCAGCACCCTCTCCTCTCTCGGGAGGGTTCGCCAATTCAGCTACCTGCCGCGCGACCTTCTGATGCTGCTTGTGCGCGGGGCGAAAGCCGTAACATTTCCATCTATCTATGAGGGATTTGGCCTGCCCGTCCTGGAGGCCATGTCGCTGGGCACACCCGTGCTGACCTCCAACACCAGTTCCTTGCGCGAGATTGCCCGCGGAGATGCGGCCCTCCTGATAGATCCCTATGACGTGGGGGATATCCGATCGGGCCTGCTTAAGATGGATGAAGACCCCACATTGCGGGCCCGCCTGTCAGCGGCTGGACGCTTGCGCGCGCAGGAGTTCTCTCAAGAGCGGTATGCCACGCGAATTGATGACTTATACCGCAGTTTGTCGGCGGCCCCCGATGCGAGGGCCATTCGACCGGAGCCGCGGTTGCAACATTCGGAGGCTTCGGCGTGACCCGCCCGACATCGACTTATCGCATTCTATCAATCTTGATCCTCGGTGCAGTGGCCACGGCCCTGCTCTCGGGATGCGCCATGCTCCCCAACAGCGGTCCGACGGCTCGGGAAATCAGACAAACAGAGCAGTCACCGGACAATGCGATAGGATTTCACATCGTCCCGATAGACAACGCGGTGCTGGGTCATCTTCAGGCCGAACCGGAAGAGACGATCTCTTTCCAGCCGAGTGCGATCGACGCGGTCGACCGTATTGGACCCGGCGACGTCCTTCAAATCAGCATCTTCGAGGTCGGCAGTGCCCTTTTCTCGGTACCGGGCGGCAGTGCGGGCGCCGCTCTCGGCATGTCGGCCGCCAGCGCGCCGGCCTCGGCTGCCGGCGAGAATTTGCCGCTTATCGGCGTCGAGCGCGACGGAACGGTGATAATCCCCTATGTCGGGAAGTTGATGGCCTCCGGACATACACCGGCCGAGCTGGGGCAAATGATCCGGGATGGCTTAAAGGGAAAATCGCAGGATCCACAAGTCATCGTCACGATCCGGCTCAACATTTTCAACAATGTCTTCGTAATGGGAAACGTGAAGACCCCGGGCAAGATAGCTCTGACCCTGGCACGTGAGCGTCTGCTGGACGCCGTCGCCGAGGCGGGCGGCGTGCTCGGCACGGAACAGGATACGGTGGTGCGGCTGACCCGGGCAGGCTATTCGCAGCAAATTCGCTTCGACAAGCTCCGTGCGGACGCACCGTCCAATATCCTGCTGTCGCCAAATGACAGGATCGAGCTGACGGCCCGTCCGCGCACCTACTCGGTGTTCGGTGCTACCGGAAAGGTCTCAGAAATCCCCTTCTCGACCCCGGACCTATCATTGGCCTCCGCTATCGCACGTGCTGGCGGGCCCAGCGATGGCCAAGCCGACCCAAGCGCAGTATTCCTTTTCCGTTACGAAGCGGGGGGGACCAGGCCAGACGGGACTTCTGAGGAACGGCCGATCGCCTACCACCTGGACCTGATGAACCCGAGCAGCTACTTCCTGGCCCAGCGATTTCCAATGAAGACCGGCGACATCATCTTTATTGCCAACGCCAGCGCCAACCTTCCGACCAAGCTGGTTCAGATTCTCAACCTCTTCTTCCAGCCCTTCTATACGGCCAAGGTTGTGACGCAGAACTGACGCTTTTAACGCCAATGAAGGATTCCCGCGTATCCCCCAAAGCCAGAGAAGATTTTATCAGATTGCTATACGAAAGCGTACTGCGGCGCCCACCCAGCCCTGAGGATGTTTCGCATCACAGCAATATGCTAAATGAGCGGCCGGACTTTCACGATGCGCTAGGCATGCTTTCCGCCTTTGCGAATTCTCCCGAAAGTCGGCACTTGAGAGTCGTTTCGGCCGACACTCGAACGCAGCAGTACAATTGCACTCCGATTGACACCGTACTTTCGATCGGGTCGCACTGCGCGACGTCGTACCTCTTGAAGAAATGGGGGCTAAAGCGCTTCTCGGGGCCGTTCGATTGGATATTTTCCTCCCTCCGCTTGGTGTCCTTCTGCATTGAGGACGAATTCTCAACCCTTCTCGATCGATCATACTATTGCGAGATTCCGTGGGATCTGCGGTCGGATCCTGGGATCGGACTTTGCGATCACGCATTTTTTCGGGACAATTTTTCGATCAGCCATATGTTCAATCATTACAATCCTCTAAGTGAGGAGGGATATGGCTATCTAGAACGCTGTGTTGCCAGGTTCAAAACCGTATTGAATAGCGATACCCGCAATCTCGCATTTGCGCTATGCAGCGCAGAGCGAGAAGATATTGATAGCGTCACCGCGCTCTGCAACGCCATCGATTTGCGGTCGTCGCTTGAAGTTGTGGCCGTCTTTGTGAAAGAGGGAACCGGCTCTCCCTCAAAGCATTCCCTTCAGCCAGTGAAAAATATAGGTCGGCACGCCATCTATGAGATGAGCCCCATATCGAACTTGGGACCTGTTGGATTTCACGACCCGCTCGACGAATATATATTAAGAAGAATGTTGGAATCCCTGTAAGCGGAGCGCGCAGCGGTTACACCACCTCCACGCTCTCCGCGAGTGCTTCGACCGCCTCGGACATTTCCGTGTCGAAGTTTATGGAAAGGGCCAAGGCCCTGCCACGGGTAGCAATTTCAGCGGCTTCCTCATCGTGCACCAGACACCAATCCATCATCTCGACTAGATTGCTAAGATCGGCGGCGACCGGGACATAGTGTTCCCACGGCCGTAACAGCTTATGGTGCCAAAGCAACCAATCGCTCTCCACCAAAAGCATGCAGGAGCCGAGACGGAGTTTTGGGATGAGCTCCCAGGAGTTCCCGTTTCCGTCGATCTGAATGAAGAATTTGTATTGAACGTAGCTGGAGAGCGGGCAATAGGTCTTGAGCATTCCCCCGGCCCGCAGCAGATTTTCGATCTCCGCCTTGCTCTGCTCGGAGGCCGCCTGCGTCACAAGATAGAAGCCGAAATCCGTCCAACCCGCTCTTTGACCGGCAAGCTCACAAAGCCGATAGCGGATCAGGGCCGTGACGGAATTAGCTGTGAGGGACCATCCGCCAGTTGTCGATCCGCGCCAGAAGAATTTGGATTCACGGTCATCCCAATCCGGGACATCCGCCGGGTAGAAATTCTGATAACCATTGTTCTGAACGTAATAAAAATCCGGAAGGAGACAGACATTCTCGAAGCCTCGTCGGATTTGCCAACTGCCGCTTCGATAGTCCTTTGGACAATCGTCGCCTTGAAAAACGAAGCGACAATACGTCCCCATTCGTTGCAACCGGTCGGCACCCTCATAGTCGGAAAGCAACCGCTGAACATAATTGACGACGACCTCGTTTCTCGAATGCAGCTTTCCCGCGCTGGAAACGGCAATATAATTAATCCATTCGCTGCCATTCAATATAACGACAACGCTGTTGTAGTAATTGATATTTCTGCCGAAATAGCCCTCGATGACGTTCTTGTCGACAGTATGGACGTGCTTTCGTCTAACCATGAGCGGTCGCAGTTCTACAGAGGGGCAGACGCATAGGCAATCCAAGGAGACAAGGACTTCGCTGCGCCCACGAGATCGCCGGCCCCGCCATGTCCATGCTCGGACTTTTGAGCAACAAAGCAGTATGAAAATCCGATCGCGCCAATTTGAGAGTCCGGCGTAACTTCCACGGGGACCAACCCATGCTTGTGCAGCAGGTCGAAAATGACGTGCTGTGGGACGGCATGAATCTCCATCTCCTCCTTACGGCCTTCACCCCTGAGGTAAGACTCGACCGAGAATTTATAGTCATAGAGAAAGCAGGGCACCTGAAAGTAAGCCAGACCACCTGGCTTGAGTCGGCGCAAGGCAATATCAAGCAAATTCGCAATAATCGGAGGGGGATTATGCTGCAACACAATCACGGAGTAGAGCACATCGAATGCGACGGGATGCAGGATAAAGTCATGCAAAAGCATTAGCGTGATGCCTTCCACGCCCCTGATTTTCAGCCGCTCACGCGCAAGCGCCAGATGTCCAGCGCTGATATCGATGCCGACATATCGCGCGCAATGCCGGCGAAAGGCTTCGGCTAGGCGGGCCAGGCCGCATCCAAGTTCGAATACCGTCCCGCCGGCAGGCAGCACCAACCCGTTGCGGGTGAATAGCGCCTCGACTTCCGCGACCGCAGCGAAGCCCGTTTCATAAAACGACTCAATTTCGCGGTCGGTAATCCTGTCCAAATGAAAGTTTGGATGAGTGAGCACGGAATAGTAGGCATCCTCATCGCCGTAGCGCGACCACACTGTCCTGACATGTTCCACCAGTTTGGCGAAAGCTGCCGGGTCGGCGAATGTCTCGATCCCCCGCGAATTCTGGTTCTGTTTGACTCTATCGGCGCTCAACATTTCCTGGCGTCGCAATGCCTCGGGCGAGTTCTGAAAGCGTTCGATGAGGGCCCAAAGGCCAGGCTCGTCGCCAAGTGCTTCGTCCACGACCTGATCGTTCTCCGGCTCGCGACCGAGAAACTGCCGATAGCATGCGATGACGTCTGAGCGCTCGGCAATAGGATCAGCCTTCATGCGCGGCCCCCGGCCTGGCCCGCGATGGGTATGCTTCGACCATGAAGCGCGCGGCGGCAAATCCCATTGTATCCAGCCATAGCCCATCACCGCAGACAACGGAGCAGATTACTGTTTCGGCGCCATCCAGATCGGAGCCAGAAAAGGGCAAGGAAAATCGCATGGCGCCGTCGACTTGTCGATCTTCATGAAGTGAGTGGCCATGGACCATTCGCAGCAATTGACCTTGATAGCCGTAAATCCTTGCGCCGAGCCTGCGCGGAAGAGAAAGGAAATCTTCCAGCGGGCGATCCCCCTGGTGAACAATCCGTCCCGTTAGCATCAAGGCGCCATCCTGGGCAGGTCCCCTACTGCCCTCAAGGTCAAATTTATAGTTGGAAGCAGCCAGCCACTGCGTGCTGACCTCAAGAAAGCTATGAGTTTGCGGACCGGCAGCCTGCGTTGCGAGAAATGCGGAGATCTGCCCCGACTCGTACAGCGCGACCGGAAGGGCCTCCAAAGGAAGGCTGGAATAGCTCAATGTCAGTCTCGCGTCGTGTAGAACGAGGCGTTCCGCCAGAGCCATATCGAGCGCTGCTGACGATGGGCTCGCGAGGAGCGACAAACTGGGCGTCATCGCGGTCGGATTGGCAAAGATCTGTACCAGGTCATCGACATCTTGCGGCGCAATCAGCCGCCCGTAGTCCAACATGGGAGCCAAAGCCAGGACCGCTTGCGCGCCGAAGGCCTGGGCGAACGAGAGCGCGCCAAAGCCCCCCAATCCGAGACCGGCGGTCAGCACTACGGAAGCGTCACCGAGTCGGCCCGCCAACGGCTCCCAAACATCCCGGGAACTTCCGGCGCCCCAATCGACAGGCGCCGGGACGATGGCCGCGCCGCAATGTTCCAATGCCTCACTCAGGACGCGCGAGAGATCGGCTCGATGCGGGTCGGCGAAGGTCACAACCACGACATCCATCATAGCGCAGCCGGGTCTGGAACCGCCCGCAAGCCGCGATGCGCCGGCGCAAACGCGGCGTCGCGCCTAGACGTCTGGCTCTCGACCCGGGATTCGCGGCCGAAGCTGACGCTGGAAAGATTTCGCAATGCCACAGCCTCGACGAAGGCAAGCCTGCTCGCCGCATCCTCTGCGGCACTGATGAAAAAGCCCGCCAGGCCGACCCCAACCGTGCGTATGTCGCTGGTACCGGTAACCTCAGCGAGATTGGTCGTATCCGCGCTGTCCAGCCGCGCGCGCAGCACCGGATGCGAATGATCCGCGGGCGGCAGATCGACGGTGAGCCAGCGGAATTCGCCCGGCTCAAGGAGGCCGCCCATCGGGCGGGCGCCAGCTATCTTGAGCGTGAAGCTGCACGCCTTCCCCGGCGGGCCATGAAGTTGAAAATGTATGCGGAGGGGCTCGTGCCCATCCGGAAGCCCAATCTCAAGTTCGCCCCCCTGGGATTTGGTCCAACACCCAAAGTTATCAGGACCCCACCAGCCGCTACCGGACCGGAAGATCTCCGCGGAGCGCATGCCGGGCCAGACACGCGTCTCAAAATTACGCACGATCGCGTGATACGAGCCGAGTTGCGCTTGCGGCGGATCGAAGGAGGGACGACCTGCTGCATCCCATCGGCCACAGTATGCAACCATTTCCTCACCAAGGTCACGCCAAGGCCGCGGCCGAAAGGACTCGATGATTTCACGTTCCTTGGACCTCCGGAAGTGGGGCTCGAAGAGCATTCGCTCGAGAGCGTCGGTCAGCCCCCTTGCCGAGCCATTCTCGAAATACACACCATATGGACCAGCTGATTCGGGCAACGACGCCGCGTCGGACACTACCGGAATCTTGCCGTAACAGAGTGACTCGGTAACCGGCAGGCCCCAGCCCTCATAACTGCTCGGATAGAGTGTAAAGAGACAGCCCTGATACAAAGCCGCTAGCTGCGCGTCGGACAATCCGGACAACATCATGACGCTACCAGCGAGCCGCTCATTGGACTCCAGTTCGGCATAAACCGCGTCGTTAAGCCATCCGCGATTGCCGACGCAGACAAGTTTTGGCACATGGGCCGTACCGTACTTACGGATCAAGTTCGTCCAGGCTTCGAAGGCGCAGCGATGATTCTTGCGGGATTCGATTGTCGAAACGAACAAGACATAAGGTGTCCGGCTCAATCCCAGCGGCTCCAACAGTTTTGGATCCGGTGAATGGCCCGTTTGCTTGCGAAAATCGGCATCAAGTCGAACAACTCCAACATGATCAGGCGACAGGTCGTGACCGAGATGTGCTGCCACATCCATAAGATCCCGTTTTGTCGCCTCGGAATTGGCCAGAAAGAAATCCGCGTGATCGAAGGCACCAAGCGCCCAGGAGATGAAATCTTGCGTCAATTCCTTGGTGCAATGTTGACGCGCTTTGATCGGAATGAGATCGTGAACGAACGGCACGTAGCGAATGCCGTACTGCGCCTTTGCCTTCCTCACAAACAGAAAATAGTTTTGCAGCCACCAGGAAGTACCGAGATTGATCAGAAAGGCACCTCGCGGAAACACAAAAGGTTCCCGGGTATTCAGTAGGATCTGCAGACGCCGCTGCATCAGCGTCCAGTCGGCGGCATGACGATCGCCCGCACTCAGACTCAGTTGGCTGAGCAGTTGAAACGCAGCTGGAGGGATCTCAAACCAATTGTCGCGTTGGTCAACGAAGCTGCAGATCTTGACGGGACGGCGGCCATTTTCGATGGCGCTGACGATGATCTCGATTTGCACCCGTTGTATCCCCGTCGGCAAGCGAGCGTTGCGGAAATAGGAGATCAGATCTGAAACGTCGAAGATGAGGATCGGTCCGGACGGTTCTGCCTGCTGGCCCTCCCCGCGACCTGACACGATATCTTCCAGAACCTTATCGAGGCTGGCAAGCTTCTCGCGCGTATCCGGCGGCAGATCGCGCAAGCGATCGCCGAGAATAGCCCGCACGCCTTCAAGGCCAGCTCGGGCCGCGTCCGCGGCGCCCTCCAGGGTCGCTGGCTCGGGCCATGACATCTCCGCGCTACCCGTGTCGAGAAGTGCGGAGAAATCGGCGGCTCCGATATCCATGCCCTGCACTTCCGCCAGGACGTCGGGATGGCCCGGGTCCAAGCGGGCAGCCTGGATATAGAGGCGGTTGGCGCCATTGAGATCGCCTATGAGCTTACGCAGATGGCCGAGGTGAAGCGGGGCCTCGGAAGTGTTCGGGGCCAGGCGCGCAGATCGCTGATATGCCGCTTCCGCCGCCTCGAATTCAGAGAGTTCCTTTCGGGCGTGACCGAGTTGGATCCAGATATGGGCAAGGGAATCGTCGATATCCAGCGCCGCCTGATATCCTTCGGCGGCCACCCGCCAGTCACGACGGTCGCGGGCCTGATTGGCGGCAACCAGCCTGCGATGCACGCCAGCAGAAACGGGAATACCGCCTGACTTATACAGTTTGAGGCCGAGGGCTAGTGACTTAAAGTCTAACATCTGTTCCCCCGTTAACCCGTATGTTCCTTGATGCCTGCGACGACGAGCCACCCAATGCCGTAGGCCAGCAGAAGTCCAAAGAAAGCCGTCGCCAAGATCATGAACCGATTGGGATTAAGTGACTTCTGCGGCAGGTTGGGTTCGACCACTCGGATCACGAATAGCTGCTGTTTCAAGAGTTGCGCGCGCGCCGTCTCGAAGGCCCCTGCGGCAGCTTCATAGCGTTTAGCAACGAAGTCCTGGCGAAAGCGCAGCTCTTCAAAGGAACTCAATCCGGGTGCAAGGGCATCGGCATTGCCGGTCAGCCGGCCTGCCTCGCTGTCGACCTGGGACTGCAAAGCCCGCACTCTCGACTGTTGAGCGACGAATTGGGGACTATCGGGCTGAACGGTACCCCGCATAGCCGCTATTTCTGCTTTGGCCTGGGCGAGCTCGATGCGCAAAGTGCTGACAAGGGTGATCTGAGCCGCACTGGTATGCACCGGATCGATATCGCCACCTTTTTGCCGTAGACTGGTCATTGCCCCCTGGGCAGCGGCAAGGGCCGCCTCTGCTTCATGCAATTGTTGAGACGCGACCGCCAGGCCGTTGTGATAAGCGCGCTGGTTAACGTCATTGACCCGCTGCTCGCCCAGCTTGAGGAGTGTCTCGGCAATGACATGCGCATCATCCGGCCGAAATGCGCGCACCTTAAGACTGGTGATCGCCGTATCCTGGTTATATGTCACGTCGACATGTTGGCGGTAGAATTTGAGCAGATCTTCAGCCTCCGGCTGATCCGACCAAAGTCTTGAAACGATGTCCGCCTCCGGACGCCTGAACATGCTGATAAGGTCAATATGACGAGCCAAGGTGTCGACGGCATCGTGTGATGTCATATAGTCGCCGACATCGAACGAAGCGCTCTGCGAAGCCGTAACCCCGCCTCCCAGGCCGAAGAGCTGCGCCAGGCCGCCCGAACTGCCCCCTTCGTTCATCTGGCTGGCGGACTTTACGACAAAGTCCGCATCTGACTCATATTGATCGGCCGTAACGAGAAAAAGCCAGGCCGCCAAGACGACAGATGGAACAATAACGATTGCAAGTAGCGACCAGTGCTTCTTGGAAACTTCTACTAGTTTCATCAGCCAGCCCGGCGCCGGCCGATGCGGGGCGGCGATCCCTATGTCGATGGTGCGGTCGAAGGCGTCGTGCATCGGATACTCGCGGGTTAAATCAGTGCAGGTGGACTTGGCGTCGTGCAATTCGCAGACTGATCATGCCGAGCCAAGTCAAAACTAGACACGAGCCAACGATATACATGTGATCGTAGTACGGGCTGTCAAAGCTAGCGAAAACACCGGTTCGTCCCAATTCGAAGATTTGAACCATCGGAAAATACCAAAGCCAATCGCGGTACGGCTCTGGTATCCATTTCAATAAGTAGAAGCCACCAGAAATCGGCATCAACAAGTAAGTTATAGGATGAAGCAAGCGCTCAAAAATGTGGCTGGCCTGTGTGCCCCAGCAAACCAGCATGGAGACGGCGAAGGAAAACCAGGTCATGTAGAAAATCGCCGCCATGAGCAGCAGGGGTTTGGCCGGCAGATCCGACAGGTCGAGGGCATAGGCTCCGGCGAAAAGGATCACCATCGTAGCGGCTATCGAAATGCCGTCCAGCAAAGCCCGGGCAAGAAGCATGTCGAAGATAGTGACCTGCCGGTGATAGAGAAGAGGTCGGTTCGATTGCAAAGTCGATTCCGAGCGGCCAATGACCGAGCGAAAAATCATAAATAGGCAATAGCCATTGAGGGTGAACGGCACTGGCTGGATATCCATGCCATAACGCGAATGACTGCCAACATGAATACCCGCCACCGCGGTCGCCAACATCATGGGCTCCGCAATGATCCAGAGATACCCGATATTATTGCGACCGAACCGCGTATGGAGTTCGCGCAGAATGAGCGCTCCCACCACATGCATCTGGTTGGACAAGCCCCGCAGGATCACGGAACTGTGATGGCCCGCGCTCCCTGAAGGAAATGCAAATCCAGAGGCCATGCTCAGTGCTTCCCGCCGGCAAGGTTCGTAGATTTCGGCTCAGCAAGGGCGACGACTGAAATCTTCGCGTTTAGACCTTTGACCACATCTCCGGTGACGTCTAATCCCGGATTACCGGCCAAAACCGCTTCACGGCTCAATAGCAGGCCACAATGCCGGGATTGATAGACAGACAGGATAACGGGCTGGGCCTGTTGCGATATCTTGTTGATCGCGTCTTGCCGCATCGCTTCCAAGGATTGGGTGCGCCGCGCAGCCTCACCCCTCAGATCGGCGACGCGCTTGACCACGACTTGTTGCTTTTGCTGGAACACCGCAGGCGGCAACGTCTTTTGTTGGGCAAGAAGTGCCTTGTTGTCGGCAAGGATTTTTTCCTGTTGCGCATTGACGTCAGCTTGAGCCGATTGGCGCAATTGATTAAATCGTCCGGTCGCGAATATTCCTACCTTTGATGTGGTAAGTACCGTGGCACGGTCCAGAACGCAGATCCCTGGCAGGGTTGGACCGCCAAAATTTGTGACGGCCATGGCTGTGGCCGCGCCCGAGGCCACAGCAAGAACCGTGCAAACAACGAGCCGCGTGTTCACTTTGATGTCTCCAACTCAAGCGTTGCATCATTGGTAGTGTCGGGCGTCTCACGAACCGCCTGCGGCCCCAGCAAATCGCTCCAGCGCATCTGAGAATCCAAATGCTGATAGATCAGGCGCAGCCAACCTTTACGATTCCACGCAAGTACCGTCTCGTCAGACAGCATGAGAAATCTCTGAAAATCCACTACCTTGAAGCCCGGAAGGAGAATATGCCGTCCTCCCGGCAGCAATGCATCAGCTTGTCGTGGCACCAAAAGACCGTGCTGCTCGAGCGCATCGGAAAATTCGCGCGCGGCAACATGCTCGCTCTGCAAAGCGCTGGAGAAGCGCAAAGCCTCTTGGGTCAGGGGTGATGGCTTAGCGTCCAGAAACAGCCTTGCGTCTGATAGGCGTTTGGCGGAGGCCCTGCGCAATCGGTCGCTGGCAGCATCAATCCCCAAAATAAAGCCATCCTTTGCCGCAGTTTCGATGAACACGAAAGGATAGCGGCGGACATAGGCGGGAATGTAATGGCGATCAGACCAATGGCCGACGCTATCGACAAAGAGATTGTCCCGTTCCAGACCCAACATCACGACTGGGTGAGGCACCTGACCGGCAAAGACAATCGGATAGAAGCGCCCCGCTTCAGCGAATTCCGATCCCATGATGGGCACAGCGTTGGTATGGGCAGCAAAGCGATAACCCTGCCCCATTTCCAAAGCCAAATCGCCATGGCGTTCCGCGGTGATCGGCTCGGGCTTAACGTAAAACAGGGGCAATGACGGGATCGGTGCGGTCTCGGTCACGACAAGCTTCCTTGATGGTTTAGATCGGTGGCGAATGTGAGGGCGGAGCGCAGATGGCTGTCCCAACTCGGCGTTACCCATCCGGCCAACCGTGCCTTCTGTGCCAAGACGCGGAGGCTCGCGGGTTCGCAATACTCCAGAATCATGCTCCGCCAAGCGGGCCCATCCAGAGGGTCCAAGTAGTCGGGGACATCGCGGCCAACCTCACGATGGGCCGGGATATCGCTCGCGATAACCGGAACACCCATCGCCAGCGCCTCGGCGACAGGAAGGCCATAACCCTCGGCAAACGATGGTGACAGTAGGGCTGTTGCCCCACGCAGAAGGCGGGCCATGGCCTGGTCGGAAAGCCGACCGAATTCGCAAATCACATGTTTGATTGCGACGCACCGATCCAGGACGGCGATGACATTTTCGTTCTCCCAGCCACGTCGCCCGACGAGGACAAGTATGGGACATTTCTCCGGGCCTAACTCGGCAAAGAGCTGTTGCCAAATTTGCAGCAGGAGAAGATGGTTCTTGCGAGGTTCGATAGTGCTGACTACCACGAAGTAAGGTTCACCAGACCGTAGCAGCACAGGCGGAACGCTGACGGGCGAGACCCCCAAAGGCGCAATATGGACTGGGACGTCACGACTCAAACCCTTCAAATACGGTTTCAGCGCCATTGCTGTCGTTTGGGAGTTCACCAGTAGCCCGTCGGCTAGCCGCAAGATGGTCTGCAGCCGACGTTCGAACAAGGCCACGCTCTTGGGCCGTGCGAAATGCGGATACTGAAGCGGAATCAAATCATGCAGGAAGCACACCAAGCGGGCGCGCTCCTTGCGCAAGACCCTTTGATACTGGCCCTCGCGTTCCAAGCTACGCGGCGACAGATGGAGGTAGGTCGTTCGGCCGCTGACGGCGCCCACCCCGGCGCGCCGGCAAGCCAGAGCCCCCATGCGCAAAATATGGCGCCAACGCTCACGACGGGTTTCGTCAACACCCCCTTCCCGCCAACGCTGGGCGATCTCCGCAAGAAAATCCTGGACCGCGTCAGTAGATAATGAACTGTAGAAGCCCAGCGGATGGGTCGCGGCAAAGCGCAGATGCTTGCCGACGAGTTTGGGCAGACCTTGGGCATAGGCCATTTCCACGCGGTCGATGCCGGTCGGGGTGGAATGAAGAACGCGCGAGAGCAGACGTGACACATCCAGAATGATTTCGGGCGAAGGATTTCTAACGGCGAGCATGGCCGCGTCGTCGAATGCGACCGCCTTCGTCGGTGCTCTCCAAAGATTCTCTCGGCGATTCACCAGAATTCCCATCATTCCGCAGGCACCAGCAAGGCCGACGGCGCGATACGCGACCGTGCACGCACCAGGGTCAAAGGGCGAGCGCTCAAAAGCCGCCGGGATGCCGCCGCGATCAGGGCATGGCGGGTCGAGGCATCGTAAAATCCTCCGTGCAGTAGGCAGCGATGCACCAGAACCTGCCGGAAGGCGGAATACAGTCCGATATCCGGCCGTTCCGGAGCAGTCCAGAACTGCGCCAACGCTCCTTGGTGGGTAAGGCCCGGAAGATCATAAATGGAGCGACCCAAAGTAATTACCGGAACGCTTGCTTCCAGCGCCAGCGTGCCCGTGGTGCTGTTGATCGTGATGACCCCGAGGGCGCCGCGGACCAACAGGCCAATATCGCCCGTTTCCAGGAAGACAATCCTGTCCTGCACGCCCAGCGCCCCCGCGTAGCTCAAGGTGCGCCGCCTCCAGTCAGCCAAGCCATTGTCCAAGGGATGCGACTTGACCACCAGCTTCGCTTCGGCCGGGGCATGGCGGGCAAAAGACGCGATCACCTCTGCAAGGGCGGGTTGCATACCATCGAAATCGGAATGGGCACGCAACTGGTAATCGGAATTGAGCTGCAGCGGAAAGATGAAATAGGGACTATTGCCGAGACATGCCATGGCCGCGGCCGAGCGAATGGCGGCGGATTTGCGCCCGCAATAGCGCATCAACCAGCCTCCCGCCTCAAGCAACGGATTCCAGGGCCGATGGGTGCGATAAAAGGGAAAGGCCCAGGCCAGCGACAGCGCTGCGGCATAGTAGGCAATACTGGCCCGTGCTCGCCGTGCGATGGCTGAAGGCAATGCGACGCGATCAGGAACGCCTGGCAGAGATTTGGCGGCCCGCAGATACCAGTCGGGGTCGTTCGGCAACGGCGAGAAACCGTTAACGCCACCCAATTCCAGTGTGATCCAATCGGGCCGGATATAGCCCTCCTCAAAGACATGCACGATCACACCCAGCCCGGCGGCGGTAGCGCGTGCGACACGGTGCAAAGGACGGCAATCACCAAACAGAACGATATCGGTGATGCCGCGGGACGAGATCAGCCGCGCGAGAAAGGACGGCCAATGGCGCGCGGGACCATGATAGTGGATTGCACCAGAGAGGGGCCAGTTGGCGACGTCGCCACCGTTAAAGTTCACCCGGTGAATGCCGTTCCCTTGCTTTTGCAAGCTTTGCGCCAGATCGGCGAAGAAGTCTCCGGGAAGACCCTGCAGGAATAGAAATTGCCGTGCGCTCACTGCGGCACCCGCGTTTGTCGAAAGCCGATTTTCGCGCTCAATAGGCCTTGAAGTCTGCGTGCCTGCTGCGCAACGGCATTGATGGGATCGTGACGCTTACGGCCAGCCGCCAGGCGCTCGGTCAGAATCTCCACAGGGCAAGGCAGGCCGGTCACAGGGTCCATGTAACGCGGATAAAGGATCAGACTACCGGCGACCAATTGCTCCAAACTCAGGACACGGGTCCTGCGACTCACGGGATTGAGATCCTTGGTGAGGCCCCAGCCCGCGTAAAAGGGTTGACCATGAACCACCACCTCGCATTGCCGCAACAATGCCTCGTAGCCAGTCAGAGAGCTAATGACATGCACCGCATCCACAAGCTTAAGCAGCGTGGGCATCGCCACATCACGCACGATGAGATCGGCATAGGCGTTCGCGTCTCTCACAGCCACGAGACCGCGGCGATGGCCAGCCAAGACATCCGGGTGCGGCTTGTAAATGATAAAGGAATTCGGCTCGAGTGCGCGCACCCGACACAAAAGCTGAAGATTGCTGGTCAGGCCGGCCCCTGCAAGGCGCAGCGCGACATCGTCCTCGACCTGCCCCGCGACCAAGACAATGCGGCGCCCATCACGGTTTGACAAATCTAGATGATGCTCGCCGGTGTTATATTTGCTCAGCTCAGATGCAACGAGGGTTCGGATAAGGCGCCGCGCCCTGGCCAGCAACGATTCTTCAAAGACAGTTTCAGCGAGGATCACTTCCAGGTCGCTTGGCCTGGAAGGATCATAGTGAGCGCCCCGGCGATCGACCACGATCGAGCAAGGTGGCGTCAGGTTGCTGCCAAGACCTGAGGACCGCAGAAAGCCATCCTCGATTTGAGCCATCGGCACGGTTGAACGCAACAGGGCCTGCGGTGCCCGCGAGGGCCAGACAGCGATCCGCTCGTCGTTGGCGATAAGAGCCCGTTCCGCGGAAGCTACACCAACAACGCGCCGCGGCGCCCGCCCCCCGGTGTGCAGCAAAGCCTGAATACTGGATCGTTTCCACCAATTGACACCGGCATAACCGGCAATGTCGCGGTTGGCATTACAGCTCCGGCGCCAGTCCGTCAGGATATCTATGATCTCCTCGCAAGACGCGATTTTCCCGGTAAAGGGATTGCGATATCCGATGTGAGAGAACAGTGCAGCATTAGCGAGAGGAAGCAATCCCAGGTCAGGACGCGCGGAAACCGAAACGTCATCTTGGCTGAGCCCCCAGCCCGCAAACCTGCCGCGCGTGTGACAGTGGACGGAACAGCCCAGCAACATGCCGATAAAAGCGAGCGGATCGCTGCCACAAACATGCAGCTCCCTCCCCGCCTCTGCCAAGCTCCAGGGGTCAACCGCCCGAGGCAAAATTCCGACACCCAATTGGAGGCACGTTTGCTGGAGCGACTTGGCCCAAAGCGCATCCGGAAGACAAATATCGATCTCGGCCGCGCTGTGGTGGGCCATGACTTCAGCCAACATGCGCAGGCCTTGAAACGTCCCGCCCGGCCGCAGCACGATACGCTTCGATGCAGGCTTGTGCCGCCAAGCCGGCGGTTGCCAAAATTCGCCACCCACCCTTGCCAGAGTTATCTTCTCAAGAAGGATTTGAATTCTTCTCCCATCAACCACCCCGCTCCCGCCGCGCACAGCAATGGCGGGGCGCAGCCATCCAAATGGGGGGGCCTGCAAAAAAGACTGTCGGCGAAAGAAGTGCCCGCTTTCCAAATTTTGGGCCATCTCAGGATTGGGCCCGACGCATGTTTCTGCGCGTTTAACTCGCGCACCACATTGCAAGTTGACGCGGTTGCCAATCACGAAATCGCGTCCTAACTCTTAGCCCGAAGACGAACTGACATCTTCGCCCGCCTGGCCTTAACACCCACCACGGGCACCACACCCAATCATCGGCAAGCGATCCAGCGTCCGCCTCTTCTGAGGGATCTTCCGGCAACGCCTAAGCGTTCAGGTTCCGCAACGTGGCAGAATCCCAATTCGCCTAGCCCGCAAGAAAGACAGGCCAGCCCCAAAGCGCGCGACAGGATTATTCATGAAGTTTTTACGTCAGCCTCAGGTCAGGAGGACCAGGCTACCGACATTCGTCGCGCTCGCCCCGGTCAGCCGCCGAATTTGATCAACCGCCTCCTGGATGCGCGCAATTTCAAACACGCCATAGACTGGCCGCTGTGCCAGGGCATCGCTCATCAACACAATCTTGCCCTGCCGGTAGCGATTGAGCTCAACGATCACATCCCGAAGCGGCTCGTTACGGAAAATGAGAAGTCCCCGTCTCCAGGCCGTCGGCACCGACGGATCGACATGAACGGGCGCCTCCATGTGTTGGTCTCCGTAAGACGCCTGCAAGCCTTTGGTAAGTACGATGCGGCCGGTCGGGTGGAAAACTGTGGCTTCTCCATCGACACATGTGACGCAAACGCCACTTCCTGTCTTACGAATATTCAAATTTGCCTGCTCGAACAATGCTTTCCCAGCACCTGCAATTACCGCAAAAGGTGCGTGCGGCGGGCGGGCCGCATTTATAGCCACCTCCCCGGAAATCACTGTCAAATGGGGCTGTGAACTGGAGGTATCGAGGTCGGCCGTCGTCTGGGTATTGAGCTCGACAGAAACACCGTTGCCTGCCACGAGGGCACGCCGCTCGCCCGTGGCGGTGCGATAGTCGGCGGTCAGTTCCTGCCAAGAGGGCCAAAGGTGACCAGGATCCGCGACGGCAATGGCAACCGAGGCTGCGGCAGCAGTTGCCCCGAAGAAGGACCTGCGGTCGATGTTGCGGACAGGCCGGCTGTCCGAACCGCGAGACGCCCCAAACTCCGATCCGCGCCTCGGAAACGATTTCGCGCCATTGCTCGCTTGCGCGGCACGATCGGCCAGTGCGACGTCGCGAATGTGCCGGCGCATCCGGACGGCGTCGCTGAATGCTTTTTCATGCAAGTGGCTTTGTGCCCGCCAAAGCTTGAATGCCTCGGCGGCCTCGGGCGTCATAACGCCAGAATGCAGCAGCGTGACCCACTGTAGACTTTCTGTCTCGATCGCCTCCAGCGAGGGCTCTCTGTCGTCCGGCCCAGTCATCGATCTGAAATATCTTGCACGGGCGGCTCCAAGGAATCCCACCGATTCGCCTGAGATTGTATTGTAGAGACAGATGGCGCGCAGAAAGGCGACGCTAGGAGAGACGATTTTCTTTCCAAAAACGGCGAATATGCCTTGCGGCCTGCTCGAGATCGCGCTGAATCGTGCGGATATCGACCTTATGAAGCTGCGCCAAATCCGAATGTGACACACCATTGACCCAAGACGCTTCAAATACCGCCTGCTGGCGGGCAGGCAACTCGGCTAGAGCCCGGCGCAAAATGATCATTTGGGAACGGGCCTCCGCTGCCCGGGCCGGATCCGGAGCTTCTTCTGGAATATCGATCAGCATCTCTGTGTCGGATGCATTCAAATAACGCCGTTCCACGACACTGCGGTTCTTAGCAATATTGATGGCAATACGAAAAAGATATCCTTCGGGATTTTGAATCGGCTCGGTCGCGCCGGGACGCTGGAGACGCAGATAGGTTTCATGAACCGCCTCCCGCGCCAACTCCGCTGAGCCAAGGCGGCGCGTCAACTTGCGGACAAAATCGTCATAACTGTTCAACAAGCGACCGCGCAAGTCATCCCAGGAAACCTCGCTCATGGAGCCCGCTCAACATAGAGAGGTGCGAGGCTCCAACGTAGTGGCAGGCTGATCATCAAGGGATCCGGCAATTCGGATGGTACCGGAAGCATGGGGGCAGCGCGGCGCACAGTTTCGACAGCTTCCTCATCCAGTGCCGTCGAACCGGAGCTTTTTGTCACCCAAATGCCCTGAACAGCTCCCGCGCGATCGAGAAGGATTTGGAGATAGACGACACCGACCTGTCCCTGAGGACCCCTCTGTTGAAATTGTGCGATATGATCCTCCAGCCGACGCTGATAATCAGATCCCAACGCGGTAAAAGATACACTCGCGGCCGGTGCTGCAGCTTTCGCACTTTCATCGCCTGAGCCATTTTGTACCGATACATCATCGGCCGGTGCTTGATCTCCCGGCGTGTGCATTAATGCGGCGAGATGATGAATGCGCGTGTGCCGCAACCCAAACGCATCACGTTCCGTTGGCCGTGAAAGATGCTGCGAATTGTGACTACCCGTCACATCTTGCACGTGCGGTGCCACGCTGACCATGACGAGATCGCCGGACTGCGCATTGCCCTTACGGTCCACGGGCTGCGCTTGAGGCTGCGGTGCCAGCAAGAAATAAGACAACACACCAAAATGCACGGCCAAGGACCCGAGCACACCGACTGCGCGCAAGCTGCGTCTGGAGCTCCCCGCAAGCATAGAGACCGGTTCGAACAGGACAGCCCCCGAGATTAGCGCCGACAGATCGCTCAATGTTGCGCGCAAGGTATCGAATGCAAGGCTTATACCCTCGGCCGCATGACCTTACCATGACTTAAATGCCTGCCCACGACGGGCTCAATCGTCACACCCGTGATGCGCGCGATGTTGCCTCTGCTTCCCTGCAAGTCGTTGCCCTGATCACCAAGGCTTCGCACGATTATCCACCGCACGTCAGATACCGGTGACGTAAAAACTTCATCAATTTCCGTGTCGCACGGGGTTCTACCGCCTTGTCTCCAAAGCGAACGGGGACATGCAGAAACGCGTGCTGGCCGCAGGGGCTAGTTTGTTTCAGCGATAGCTCGAGAAGATATTCCGCCATTCAGTCATAGGCTGATGGCGGGGCGTTGATGGTTTTCGTCTGATTGAACCATCGGGTGGAAGTGCGAACTCGCGCATCCGCATGGGAATGGTTGTGCCGGTGCGGACATTTATCGAGCTCGGCTCGGAAAGCCGAACGCGCGGTTTAAGGGCTGGGTGTAGTTGTGATCGGCAGAACGTCCCGACGCCAGCGGACCAACGCGTTGATCCTTAATTTTAAGTCAGACACGACGCGGCGCCGCGTGGCTTGTTCGGCGCCACTTCGGCATTCACTGGGGATTTGAGATGAGACATCGTGGAGCTCGGCGTGCAGCGCTGGTCGGAAGCACGGCACTGGCGGCACTGTTGAGCGCGACGGCTGCATCGGCCCAGGCATCCGACCCGTTGTCGGTCAATCTCATCAACCTCCTGGTCAAGCAGCACGTCATCACCCCGGATGCCGCCAAACAACTGCTCGCAGAAGCCCAACGGCAGGTCGCGCAGACACCGCCACAAGCGCTCCCCGCCCCGCCGCCGCCCGCGCCCGACGCCACGCGCATTCAATATGTGCCGCAGATCGTCCGCGATCAGATCCGAGATGATGTCGCAGCCAAGGTGATCAAACAGGCCAAAAACGAGAACTGGGCCCAGCCCAATCAAATCCCGGCCTGGACACAACGCATCACCATCAGTGGCGACGTGCGCTTCCGCAACGAATGGGATCTTTACTCAAAGACAAACGATCCGTTTCTCGTCAATTATGGGGCCATCAATGCCAATGGCCCGGTGGACGTAAACCCCAATACCAATCCCGCCGGCATTCCCTTCACCAACGACACCAAGAACCGGTACAATCAATTTGCCATCCGGGCGCGGTTGGACGTCGATGCGCAGGTATCCCAATGGGTGTCTGCGGATATCCGCCTGGCAAGCGGCTCGACCAACACACCGGTATCGACCACCCAACTGCTTGGCGGCGGCCTGACAAAAAAAGACATTTGGCTAGACCGCGCCTATGTCCACGCGCAACCCGCGCCCTGGATTGGCGCGAGCCTAGGCCGGATGCCAAATCCATTTTTCTCGACGGATCTTGTCTATGACACCGATCTCAATTTCGATGGCGCCGCCGGAACCACCTCTTGGGACGCACTGCCCAATCTGACATTCACCGTCAATGCCGGTGCTTTCCTCACCGACTCGCAGAGTGTGAATTTCCCGAACGACAGCACCGACAAAAACCCGAACGAAATGAAGTGGATGTTCGGCGGCCAGCTGGTGACCCAATGGACCCAGGACCGCTACAGTTGGAAAGGCGGCGTCGCCTACTATTCATTCCAGAACCAGCAGGGTCAATTGTCGGACTCCTGCGCCCTTTATACGGGAGTCACCGAATGCTCCACGGACTGGAGCCGGCCCGCCTTCATGCAGAAGGGCAACACGCTCTTTCTCATTCGCAATATCACGCCAGATCCATCCGCGCTCCCAGGAGCATCCCCTCTGCCCCAATTCGCCGGATTGGTGTTTCCGTATCACATTCTCAACTTGACCAGCCAATTCGACATCAACTTCGAAGATGGTAAGCATGTCGTGTTGACGGGCGATTACGCGCGCAATCTTGCGTATAATCACGCCGACGCCTGTCGTTACGGCGAAAGCGGGTTGCCGATCACCAATGTGATTTCCGCGTCAGACAGTTCCGACACTGACGTCTGTGCGGCTCCGACGCCCGGCGGCCCCACGTTCCACAGCGGCGCAAATGCCTTCATGTTCCAGGGCCTTTATGGCGATATGGAACCCTATGCCTGGGGCGAGTGGAATTTCACCGCCGGCTATAAGCATATCGCGCCGGACGCCTTGCTGGACGCTTATACGGATGCGGACTTCCACCTCGGCGGCACCAATGCCAAGGGCTATTACCTGATTGCGACCTTGGGCCTTTTGAAGGGCATGAATGTGCAGGCCCGCTGGTTCAGCGCGGACGAAGTCTATGGCCCTCCTTTATCGATCGATGTGGGTCAGTTCGACATCAATGTGAGGTTCTGACGATGCGCATTCGCAGCTGGATGGTCGCTTACTTCGTCGTCCTGAGTGTTACGGGCGTGCAAGCCCAGAGCATGGAAGACCGCCTGCGCGCCCAATTGAGCAGCGTCACCGCGCAATTGCGTGACCTTCAGAGCAATCAGACCACGCTCCAGGCGGAAAAGACGGCCGCCGAGCAGGAACGCGATGCCCTTAAGGGTCGCCTCGTTGCGGCGGAGGCTACAGCACATGCCGCCCAACGGCATCCCTCGGTGGCGCCCGCTGCCGCCGACGTCAGCAAGGAAAAAGAGCAGATGGGGGCTCTAGCGCAGGAAGTCACCCGCTTAACGCAGGTCAATGCGACATTGGTTTCTGACAAAGAGCGCCTTGCCAAGGAAGCGGTCGACAAAGATGCCGTGCTTACCGTCTGCCAGACGAAGAACGCGCAGGCCGTGAAAATCGCCCGCGAGCTATTGGTCGCTTATCACGATGTCGATGTGGGTGACATCATGGGCAAAAGCGAGCCGATAACGGGTCTGGACCGTGTCGAGTTTGAACAGCTCGAACAGGACTATGGCGACAAAATCTACGACAGCCAGTTGTCCGCCACGGTAAAGCCCGCCGCAACGGCCAATAGTTCCGCGCAACCCAAGAATTAGGCATTTGGCTGCAGCATGCGCACGACCTCCCCTTCCGCAGTCAAACTAGCCAGACACCGGCTTCTGTTGGGTGTCAGCGTTATGGCATGCGCCGCAATACTGACTCCGACCATCGTTCGCGCCAATGGACTGGCGGCCTTGCGCAATGCAGCGCACGTCCCCGTCAATGGAACAGGCGTCCCCAGCGTCGCGGTGCCCGTCGTGCCGGGCCTTTCCACAAACCCAACCGCCGGCGCCGCTGTGGCCCGTGCGTTGCAAAATGCATCCAGAGCGCAGCAATCGGTTGCCATCGCGCAGCAAGCCCAGGCTGCTGCCCGCCAAGCGGCGGCGGCACTGCCAAATTCCGTTCCTGATGGTTTAGGTGTTGGCGGTCTGATGCCTGTCGCAAATCCGGTCGCTGCCGCCAATGACCCCACGGGGCTTAACACCTGGCAGGGTGCGAACGCCCCGACCCAGACGACAGGTAGCAATGGATCAGTGACCGTCACTGTCCAGCAGACCGCCCAGCGCGCATTGTTGGATTGGCAGACATTCAATGTCGGCGCGCACACGACCCTGAATTTCGATCAGAGCCAGAACGGCGTGGCACAGACCAACTGGATTGTGTTGAACCGGGTTGTTGGACAGATCGACCCAACCACCGGCTTGCGCAATCCCAACTTGGCCCCGGCTCCGAGCCAGATCCTAGGCTCGGTTAAAGCCCAAGGAACGGTACTGGTTATTAATCAGAACGGCATCTTGTTTGGCGCAGGCGCCCAGATCAATACCAACTCCCTGATCGCCTCCAGCCTGGAGGTCGGGAGCCAGTTGGTCAGTGGCGGTCCCCAAGGTGGTACTGCGAGCAGCATCGCTAATCGCGACAACATCTTCTTAACCGACGGCCTTCTGTCGGTTCCCCAAGCGGATGCGACATTGTCTGGGCAGGTGATCAGCACGCTCAATCCGGGCGCCAGCGTGCCCACCAGCATCGCCGATCCCCAACTGGAAGGTGCCATCACTGTTCAGGCCGGAGCGCAGATCACCAGTGGACAAGGCGGCTTCATCATCCTGGCAGCGCCGCAGGTGACCAATTCCGGCGCGCTGAACTCGTCACAAGGACAGGTCAGCCTCGTATCCGGTCGCACAGTGATCCTCACGCCCTCGGACGGCACCTCGAACGGCGGCAGCAATCCCGATATTCGCGGGCTTATGGTGCAATCCAACGATCAAGGTCGGGCATCATCAGCTTCATTCACTTCCGACTATGTCGACAACACCGCCACTGGCCTGATCCAGTCGTCTGAAGGCTACGCCTCGCTCACCGGGACCGCGTTTGGGACGATCATCAACGCGGGCACGATCACCGCCACCACCAGCGTCTCACGCAACGGCTTCATCCAGCTTGGCGGCGCCAATATCGAGCTGGCGCCGACCAGTGTCATCGCCATTACACCCGACGACAGCGGCACCATTCCCCAGGACCCCAACTCCCTGGCCGACTTCAAGCCGTCGCAGATCAGTATCGGCCAAGTCGCCCCCGGCACCGGCGCCCTCACCGATGGTGCGAGCATCGATATCGGTGCGGGCAGCCTGATCTATGCCCCCAGCGCCGATATCAACATCGGTACGGCACCAGGGCTCGTATCGAACCCCGCATCCTCCTCACGGGTTTTCATCGACAGTGGGGCTGTGATCGACGCATCGGGTTTGAAGAACGTCCCGATCGCCGCTTCGACCGTCACCATCAAGCCCGTGACCGCCAATGACACGAACGACCAGCCCACCTCGCGCGATGTGTTGGCCGGCGCTACCATAACCGTGGATCCGCGCCTGTCCGGCGTCGATTCGAACGGCGTTGCTTGGGTCGGCTCGCCCTATATCTCGGCCGCCGCTTTCGCCCAGCAAGTGGGCGTCACCGCATCCCAGTTAATGACCAAGGGCGGCAACGTGGTCATCGGCGCCATCGGAGGCGGCTCCGCAGGAACGACGGTCCCGGACGTGATCATCAAGCCTGGCGCGGTGATCGATGTCACCGGCGGTTGGGTCACCTTCCAGGCCGGCTGGGTACAAACCACACAGTTGATCAACGCCAGCGGGGCCATCGTCGATATCGGCGACGCCAGCCCCGACCAAGTCTACCTTGGCGTGTATAGCGGCTTCGCCGCTGTCCAGCCGCGATATGGGATCGTCCATACCTACGCCAATCCTGTGCTGTCCGGTGGCCATTTTGAAGCCGCCTATAACCAGGGGGGCGACGCGGGCTCGATCACGATCAAGAGTTCGGCACCCAGCCTGGAGGGAACAATCTACGCCCAGGCCTTTCCTGGCCCCATCCAGTCGAAGAACGCCCAGATCGGAACGGGAACATCCACGGTCTTCGGCGACCAGCGCCATGTGCAGGCGGTAGGCTCGCAGCTACCGGTTGGCGGTCTGCTATCAATTATCGAGGTCGCCGGAACCAACGGAAACGGCGGCCTGTCCGGTGGCGACATAAATATCATCGGCGGACCGACGCCGGACACCGCTGCCAACCTGACATTCGGACCGACAGCGTCTGTGGACAGCGCGGGCGCGCTGTCCACACCACCCACGGTTCGGCCCCCCAACTCGATCCTCACCCCGGCCGAGCAGGGAACACTGGTCCTGTCGGCGCCCGCCCTGAACGCCATGGGGCTTGGCCAGCTGGCTTTCTACACTTCGGGCGATCTCAGCATCGATTCAGGTGCCGACCTAACGCTGGCGCCGGGCGGAGTGTTCTCCGCCGTCACCGGTCGCACCATCACCATCAACGGCTCCATCACCGCGCCTTCCGGAACGATTAGCCTGACCACCGTCCATTCGGATGCCGGCTCGCTCTTCAACCCGACGCCCCAGGCGGCGGGAGACTACGACGTGGTGGTGAACGGCCAACTCTCCGCTGCCGGTCTGTGGAGCAACGATTTCAGGGCGAGTGGCGCGGCGTTCATTGGCGCCGCCTATATCAACGGCGGCAGCATCGACATTACCGTCTCGCCGCGGGAAGACCTGCTCGGCGCCAGCACCACACCAGGTCAAGGCGACATTGGAACGGTCGCACAGGCCAACGCGGGAACCGGAGCGACCAGCACCACCGACATCAGTGGCAGCATCCTGATCGATGGGCCGAACTCACTGCTGAACGTGTCGGCTGGCGGCTACGTCGCGCCCAGCGGTATGTTGAACCTATCGGCCAAGGGCGGCGACGTCACGCTTACGGACTATACGGCCTACTTTCCGTTCGAACTAAATCTTCCCAACTCTGTCGGGGGAATTTCCCAGGGCACCGGCTTCATTCCTGGTTTTCGAGTAAATGGAATTCCGCAAGGCGCCCTGCCCATCAACCCCGATGCCATCACATCGCAAGTGGCTATCGCCGATGGGGCAATCCGCGGCTACGGCTTCGCCGGCGGCGGCACCTTCACCCTGACGACGCCTGCCATCGCCTTCGCCGATGGTATCGCGAAGGATGGCACCAATCTGCCCCTCGACTTCTTCTCTAAGACCGGATTCGGCGCGTACAATATTACCTCCTACGGCACCGACCTGTTCCCCAACACCTTCGACAACGGACTCGGCGGCTACAACGCCGTTCTGGCGACCCAGATACTTACTGTCCAGAATGGACAGACCCTAAACTTGACCCAGACCGGCTATTCCGACCATTTGAGCGGTGGCCAAATCGCTGCGCTGCGACGCCTAGCAAGCGGCGGGCAGGTCTCCAGTATCGTGGCGCCCAGCATCCAGCCCGATGCGTTCGATCAACGCCCTATCAGCCTGAACTTCGGCGGCCTCATAGAATTCGAAGTGGCTTCGGGCGGCAATGTAACGGGCGCGGCGGGAGCAGAGCTATCCGCCGCGCAGATCAACAACCAGGGAACCATTCGCCTGCCGGGCGGTACGCTCAGCCAGTCCGAAACCCTGCCAAGCACCTATGCCGGAACCACCATCGTGGTCACCGAAAACGGGAGCCCTCTCGCAGTCAGCATCCCCTTGCTCACTGGCCAGAATCTCTCGGACATATTCAGCTTCAATGCCGATGGCAGCATCAGCGGGAACGCCAAGTCCGTTGTGAATCCGGGCCAATCCAACTCCCAGATCGCTGCCAACGACGCCATCTATCTCACTGGCGACCTTCCCGCCGGCGTAGGCATCGCACTCGCCCCAGGCAGCGTAACCGACCTGTCCGGCGAAGTGATTGTCAATCCCTACGTCACCGGCATCACGCATGGCCGTCAGATCGTCACCGGCATGGTCGTCGGCGGCGGGACGATCCAAACCGCCGCCGCCAACTTCACGGCCAGCGCCTCGGTCCTGTTTCCGGTATCCCAGTTCGAGACCAACATTGCCTTTGGCGAAGGCATTGTGGCACCCAATCCGTTCGGTGCGCAGACCGGCCTGTCCCTGGTCGCCGATCCGGGCGCGACGATCAACCTGTCAGGCGCTTCCGGTGTCTTCGACCAGCTGACGTCCAGCGGCCAGTATATGCAGGCGCCACAGTGGAGCAACGGCGGCGCCCTGATCGTCGGAGCGAGCGACACCCTTACGGGTGCGGTGATCAACGCGCAGGGCGGCGCGCCCGAGGCCGCCGGCGGCGTGCTGAGCACGATGAGCCTGATCCTCACAGCCGTCGATCCCACCGCGCCAACCGCCAACACGATCTCTGCGGAACAGATCGAGACGGCGGGATTCGGCACGCTGGTGGTTCAAGGCGACCTGACCACCGGCGACGACCCGGTGGACCTGACTCTCGGCCAAGCCTTCTATCTGATGGGCACCCCAACGAGCAGCGTCAATCTGGGCGTGAATCCGAGCGCCGGCGCCATCGCCAACGCCCAGAACCTCTTCCCCACCGTCAGCGTGGCGGGCTCGCTGCAGATCAACGCGCCTTATATTTCGCTGGATGGCGCACTCCAGGCCATGGGCAGTCCGACCTACAGCGCCGACAGCGCCACGGCCGCCACGGGCAACGTGACGTTCAACGCCCAAGCCCTGGACGTCGTCGGGGCGGTGCGCTTCGACCAAGCAGTGGCCAACGTCAGCTTAAACGCCTCGGGCGATATACGCTTCATTGGCGTCTCGCCTCTCCAGCTCGAGGGAATAGCGCCCCCGCCAAGCCTGATGGGGCAGCTAGCCGTCAACGGCAATCTCAACCTTACCGCCGCCCAGGTCTACGCCACCACCGGCAGCAGCTTCGACATCACCTCCACAGCCAAGACGGGGGTCATAACCATCGCCGCCATGTCGCCCACGCCGCCGACGCCCTTCTCCGCCGGCAGCAACCTGACGATCCAGGCGGCGAATATCGTGCAGGACGGCGTGCTGCGTGCCCCCCTCGGGTCCCTGACCCTGGGCTCCAACACTCCGCTCGTCAGCACCACCGGATCTGGCGCAGTCTTCGCGCCGGCCACGACTTCCGTCGAACTCGGCGCCGGCAGCGTGACCTCGGTATCGGCGGACGGGCTGTCCATCCCCTATGGGACGACCACCGACCAGAAGGAATATTTCTTCAGCCCGACCAACGCCGATGCGCTGACCGCCCCGCCAGCCGGCATACTCACCCTCGCCGGTCAGACTGTATCCACAGCCTCCGGCGCCACCGTGGACCTGAATGGCGGGGGCGATGTGTTCGCCTACGAGTTCATTCCCGGCAGTGGCGGCTCGCGCGACGTGCTGAGCCAGTTCAACGCCGACGCCTTCAGCAGCAACAGCGGCTACCAATACCCCGATCATCGCCAAGTCTATGCCATCGTTCCCGGCCTCTCCAATGCACCGGCCGCAGCCTATGACCCGATCTATTCCAGCAATTACAGCGCGCTCTATTCACCGGGTTCGGTCGGGCAAAGGGTCTATCTGAACGGCGGCCAAGGCGTGGCGGCGGGCTGGTACACCCTGCTCCCGGCCCAGTACGCAGTCCTGCCAGGGGGTATGGAGGTGGTGGAAGATACCTCTGCAGTCACCGTCCCTGTAGGCGCCAACGTGACGCGACCCGACGGCACGGTGACCGTGACCGGCGAATTCGGGGGCCTCGGCGGCACCATCCAGTCCACGCCACACCTGTTCGACGTCAAGAGCCGGGCGGTGATCAATTCGTACTCGGATATCGCCTTGACCTCGGCGAACACCACCTTCGCCGCCCTGGCTGCCGCCGCGGGCGTCGCCGCGCCGCGCCTGCCCATCGACGCCGGTCGGCTGGTGCTCAATCCTGCGATCGCCCTCGATCTTAGTGGCACGTTCGAGACAACGCCGGCTGGGGGTGGACGCGGCGCGGAGGCCGATATCGCAGCCTCCTCGATTCAGATTGTCTCCGCGCTCGGTCCTGTAACACCTGGCGTGGTCCAGCTCGACGCCAACCAACTCACCGGACTGAACGCCGATAGCCTGCTGATAGGCGGCGTGCGCACCGACAACGCCGACGGCTCCACCTCGCTGAATGTAACCACCAAGCAAATCACCGTCTCCAACGATGCCGCCCATCCGCTCTCTGGCCCAGACATCGTGCTGGCGGTGGACGGCTCCAGTAGCGCCATCATCGTGAAGGACGGCGCGAGCATCACCTCGGCGGGGACCGACACCACCGGCCAGACCGGCAACTATGTGATCGACGGCGGCACTGCGGGCATGACCGGACAGGGCGCGTTGCTGCGTGTGTCCGCCGGCCCACAACGGCTGGTCACGCGTGAGAATGTCAACTCTGCCGTCCAGCCGGGCGTGCTCACTATTGGCGCAGCCAACTTCGATGGCGCCTCGGTACTGCTGGATTCCAGCGGCGACTTCAACCTGTCGTCTTCGGCCAAATTCACCGCGACCAACCTCGCGCTGGACGCTTCCCGCATCACGTTCGCCCCCGACGCGCAGGGCCTCGACGGACTGATCATAACGCCTTCCCTACTGGCGAGCTTCAGCCAAACCCAGACGCTCACGCTCCGTTCGCAGGCCGCCATCAACTTCGCGGACGGTTCCTACAGCTTCGGCGACCTGGACCTCGACACGCCAGGCCTTGCGGCGACAAGCGGTAGCGGCACCGTGACGATCTCCGCCCAAGCGGTGAAGGTGCAGAACAGCTTCGCCGATGCTGGCGGCTGCACCAATGAGGGTGCGCTCGCTTGCGGCGCGGGCCAGTTTGCCCTCAACGCCCAGAGCCTTACCTTCGGGGACGGGACTTTCCGCATCTATGGCGCAGGGCAGAGCGTGAACCTGACGGCACCGGGCGGGGTCTTCTTCCAGGGCCAGGGTGCGCTCGATGTCGGCGCCGCGCCCCTGTCGATCCAGACCACCTATCTGGGCGATCAGGCTGAATCGCCGATAGTGGGCGTTCCCACGGTGTTGCCGAGCTTGGCGATCACCACCACCGGATTCCTGACCCTTTCCAATCCAAGCGGCGCTGCGGCCCCGGACGTCTCCGGTATTCCCGGCGCCACCCTGACGCTTTCCGGCCAGGACCTGTCCTTCACCGGCGTGGACGTACGCGCCACGGCCGGCACACTGACACTAACCTCGGCGAGTGGTATCAGCGTCGGTGCCGGCGCGGTCCTGGAGACCCCCGGATTCTCGAAAAGCTTCGGCGACGCGGCGGATCCCTTCTCGGTGACCGCGCCGGGAGGACTGCTCACCTTGACCGCGTCGAACGGCGATATCGTCCTGGCTCCAAACTCCACCCTGTCGGTGGGCGGCGGCGTTGGCGATGCGGGAAGCCTGATCTTGGATGCCGGCAAAGGAAGCGTCGCTTTCGGCGGGACCGTGAACGGCTCGGCACCCACGGGTGGGGCCAACTTCTCGCTGAACGAAGCAGGAGCGTTCGATCTCGCCGGCTTCCAGACAGCGACCAAGGGCGCCTTCAACGGCGATCTGATCGTGCAGACCGGGTCCGGCGACCTGGTGCTGACCAGCGGCCAGACCATCATCGCCGCCAACGTAAACCTGACAGCGAACGGTGGCGCGGTGGACATTGCCGGGACTATCGACGTCTCCGGAATCAACGGCGGCGATGTCGGGCTCTTCGGTGCCGGCGGCGTAACACTGGAAAGCACCGCCCTGATCGCCGCGCGTGCCAGCGGCTACGGGCCCACCGACACCCGCCAAGCTACAGGCGGCCAGGTCGAACTGGGAACAGCGGGAGCCGGCGCACTCACCATCGCCTCCGGCGCCGTGATCGACGTCAGTGCTACCGACACCGCCCCCCGCATCGTCGAGGGCGAGGAGAATGGCCTCGTCACCTACAACTATGTGGCTGCCGATCAGGGTGGGACGGTGACCCTGCGCGCGCCCGTGATCGGCGCGGACAATGCGGAGACGGTTAATGTCAGCTTCGCTGGCGCGATCAAGGGCGCCGGTGACGTTGTGCTCGAAGGCTACAAGGCCTACGACCTCGGCGCCATTGCGGGCGGCGGCCAGTTCAGCGGCGTGAGCGTGAATGTAGCGGACGGCGTCGCCACCCTGGACACCACCGCCACCGGCTTGCCCAACTTCCTCGCCGACAATGCACCGGGCACGCTGGTCGACTTCATCCAGAATTTCAACGTCTCGGGCAGCTACGCCGGCCTCGGCGGGCTGGCCTCGCAAGCCAACTTCCATGCCCGTCCGGGCGTGGAGCTGGATTACAATGGTGGGATCACGCTGGCCTCAAACTGGAATCTCGGCGCGGGCACAGTAAACGTCGCCGGCGCCGTGGCCGCGGGTCTGATGCTCCCAGACCCCGAAATTCCCGGTGCATACACAGTCGTTCCTGGCTCAGAGGGGGCGATATTCGCCAACTACACCACCCTCACTTATCGCGTCGGGGGCAATGTGCTGGGTGAGCCTGGCGTGCTGACGCTCAAAGCCAGTGGCCAGCTCAATATCGACGGCTCCATCACCGACGGCTTCTTCACTTTCGGCGACCAGACCGACCCGCGCTTCCTGAGCTCGCTCGACAACACAACTTATACCGGCGTGCTGCCCATCAGCACCAGTGTCAGCACCGGCTTCTCTAATATCTCTGGTACTGTCGCCGGCTCAGCTCCCGTCGCGCTAATTCCCTATGACGCCGCAGCCAATGCACCTGGAGCCCTGGGTTCGGGACTGGACGGCGCGGGCGATCCGATCGGCAGCGCAGAAATGTTCCCGCTGGTGCAGACCGCGACAGGATCGCGAGCGGTGAATTCATGGTCCTACCAACTCACCGGCGGAGCCGCACAGGGCGGGTCAAATCCCTTGGGTGTTCAAGCCGGTGCAGCGGGCGGCGTGACCGTGCAAGGGACACACACCTATCAAGTTCAGTCGAACGCAAGTTTCACCGACACGCTGATGTTCCAGATAGAAACTGGCGACGTCACGGCGGATCAATTCCTGGCAGCGGAGGCCGCCGCCGGTCACAGCGGCAGCTCCCGCGTGTCGCTTGATTTCTCCTCTGCGCCAGCGGGTGCGGAGGCGGTCCTGAGGTCGATCGCGAATACCTATTTCCCCATGCATCCTGGCCAGTTCGGCTTCACGTCGACTGGCGTCACCACAACCCTGTCGGTGGAGGCCGGCTTCCTGCAGCAGGTCGCGGCGGCGTGGCCCACCTTGAAGGCCTTCTACAACCCGCCGGCCTCCGGCGCGTCCCAGACAGCAACAGTGTCGACCCTAATACGCTCCGGAACGGGATCGATCAGTCTGGCGGCGGCGGGGAAGATTGATCTGCGCAACTGCGCCTCCCCCGCTTGCACCTCGCCCACCTATCTCGATCCCGCTACCGGCGCCACCACCACCCCCGGCGCGGGCCTCCAGCAAGGTGGAGCGGCGATCTACACCGCCGGCGCCCTCGTCATCCCCAAAGCGGTAACCGCAGTGGACACCACGACCGGCACCACCATCACACTGGACCCCTCCGCCTTCGAGACACTCGACGAGAACATCGGTGTGATCGACTATGGCTATGGCGTTTCGGCCCCGACATCTGGGTCGCAAGGCTTGACCGGTGTGCTGGTCAGCAATCCTGTCTACGCCAACGGCGGCGGCAACATATCCCTGGTCGCAGGCGGCGACGTATTGAGTCGGCGCGACGTTTACAACGAGACACGCCTCTCAGCGAGCCCGTCCACGACCGGGGCCGGTGGCGTCTTCATCGGCTGGTACGACCAGCCTTGGCGTATCGGCACCGTCGGCGCCGCGGGCGCGGGCGTCAGCACAAACATTCTGGTCAATCCGCAGCTGTTCACCGAAGGCGCGGGCACGCTGGGCGGCGGCGACGTGACGGTGAAGGCTGGTGGCAAGGTGTCGGACCTGACGGTCGTGGCCGACACCTCCGTGACGACGGGTGCCGCCACCGGAGGTGTCGTGGCGGGGCAGATCAGCCAGGGCCAACTCACCTTCGGTGGTGGAAACGTGACCATTTCCGCAGGTGGCGACCTGCTCGGCGGGCGGGTGGACGTCGCCTCAGGCGTCGGCAAGATCACGGTTGGCGGCGGCGTACGTTCCGCCGGCTCCCTGCCCGGCAACACCACAGCCGGCAACACCCTGCGCTTGCGCCTGGCGGACGCGACCGTCGACCTCAGCGCCCATGGCGACGTGACAATCCAGGGCGTCGCCGCCCTTGGGGTGCAAAACAGCACCGCGACCAACTCCAACATCACCAGCGACGCCTACGCCTCAAACTTCTATTCCGCCAACGCCGGGGTATCGATTGTAGGCGACGGCTCCGTCACCTTTGCCAACGTCGGCAGCGACGTGCTTCCCATGGGCGGACAAACAACCACCGCTGTCCTGCCGGGATCCCTGACGGCTGTAGCGTTGGGAGGTGATTTGAACCTGAACAGCAACATCAGCGTGCATGCTGTATTGCTCGATCCCAGTACCAGCGGCACCCTCACCCTCGCGGCAGGCGCCGACATCACACCGGTGAACGTCGCCATGCTGGACAGCGAGCCTGGCTCGAGCGACCTCTTTCCGGTCGTGCTGCCCAACACCACCATCGCCCAACTTCAGGCGCAGCACGACCCACGCAACCTGCACCAGAACGATCCCATCCCCAATCGTATCTATGCCGGCGGCGACATCGAGAACGTGGTCCTGTCTACACCCAAGCAGACGCGCATCGGCGCCGGGCGCGACATCGTCAACATGGCTTTCTTCGGTCAGAACCTGAACAGCAGCGACATCACCCGCATTGTCGCGGGCCGCGATATCACCGCCACGACGCAGCTGGAAAACGCAATCGACTCCGCCGGTAAATTATCAACGACGCAAGAACCAGTCGTACAGGGCAACGTCTTCGTGCTCGGCGGTCCAGGCTCGCTCATGCTGGAAGCTGGCCGCGATCTTGGCCCATTCCTGACGTCAGCGACGATCAACGTGGGTGGCGCCGAGGAGAGCTTTGCTGGCGGTGTGTTGGCCGTCGGCAACACCTGGAACCCCAATCTCGCCCCTCAAAGCGCCAGCATTTATCTCGAGTTTGGTGTAGCCAAAGGCCAAGATTTCAACGCCCTATTGAACTATTACTTGGACCCCACCAACACCACGAATCTTCCCGATTATCTTTTCAACGAAACACTGAATTCAAATAACATCTTCGTGCCGGACAAGAGCCAGCCGATCTATGCACCGCAGTTGATTGCTTACATGCAGACGCAGCAACCCGCCGCTCTCGCCACCGCGTTCGGCACCACAGCGGTGAGCTACGATCAAGCCTATCAGGCCTTCGCCGCCCTGCCGCCGCTGCAGCAACGTCCCTTCCTGCTGCAGGTCTACTTCAGCGAACTATCGCTGACATCGGTACCGGGACCGACCCTCGATAACTACCAACGCGGCTATACGGCAGTGAACCTGCTGTTCCCGTCTTCGCTCGGCTATACGGCCAATAACCTGACTGGTGGCTCAAACGGCGCCAATACCCTGATCCATACGGGCGACCTAGACCTTCGTCTCGCCACGATCGAGACCCAGTTCGGCGGAAATATCGACATCCTGGGTCCCGGCGGCCGGGTGCTGGCGGGGTCCACCGTCGCCACGGCGCAGCAGGCGGCCCGCCGCTACTCCGACGCGCCGCTGCTGTATTACGGCAATCCGGATACAAACGGCGCATCAATCGTTGGTGGCAGCGACGCAGGAAAAACGGTGATCACACCCATCGACAGCATCCCGGCGGGTTATGAAGGTGTCCTCACCCTGCGCGGCGGCGGCATCTCGACCTTCACCGACGGTGACTTCGTGCTGAACCAGAGCCGCCTGTTCACCGAACAGGGTGGCGACATCATCATGTGGTCTTCCAACGGCGACCTGAACGCCGGCGAGGGACCCAAGACCTCGTCCAACTTCCCTCCGGTGGTCGTGAACGTCGACGCAGACGCCTTCAGCCAACTTGACCAGGCAAGTTCCGTTACCGGCGCCGGCATTGCCGCCTTTGAGCCTGCGCCGGGCGTGGCTGCGCCGGCAGTATACCTCGTTGCCCCCCGCGGCACCGTCGATGCGGGCGCGGCCGGCGTGCGCTTTTCGGGCAACCTGTATATTGCCGCGCTTCACGTCGCCAACGCCAACAATTTCACCAATATCGGCAATGGCACGGCTATCGGGCTTCCGACCAACGCGGTTGCCAATGTATCCCCCCAGGCCGCGGCCGCTAGCAGTGCGGCTGTCAGAGCCATACAGAGCATCGTTGCCGGCGCGCAAACGCCAGATACATCTCGTTCCGTCATAACCGTCGATGTCCTGGGCTTTGGTAACTAGACAGGGTCCTTATCCGAGGGCGTATGATGCAGCCGGCCGATCACTAGAGCGCGCACCTATCGCAGGCAGGATAGCATGGCCGGCGATCCCAGCACGCGGTGAAGCGCGGGAAGTTAGGATAGCCTGGACGATCTGTTCCGCGCACCGGTATCACCCCTGGCCTCATCGCGCGCGTGGGATTATCGCGACCTGGTCGGAGCACAAAGACGCGCGCGACGAGTCTCTGACCCATAGAGTGGAAACTGCGACTTCGCGGTACGGGGCAGCGCCGAAACTTCAGCCCGGCCCTCGATCGGCTTGTCAGCGCGGATATCGTTCGGCGCAAGGCGGCATGAGAACATGCCGCGATATGCAAGGACCCTAACGGGCGCTCCGCCGGTGTCGGCCGTTAACTGGTCGCCATCTAAGGCGACGCATTCAATCTTCGATTATGTAGCCGAGGTCGCGGATGGCCGGCTCCAGTATCGGAATGACCGGCTCCAGTTGGCGGCGATAGTTGCGGTAGCGATAGCGCGAACGATCATACAGTTTCTCGGTCACCTGGGCATAGCTTGCGGTGCGTGCGGGGCGTGCGTTCTCGTGGAAATTCAGTACGTGCGCGTCAAACGGCGCGCCGATAAAGTCGAGCAGGCCCCTCACCTGCGTCTCCTGATCCACCACCAAGTCCTCGTAACGCACCGTCTTGTAGTTGATCGGCATTACTGTCAGGTAATGCTTGATCAGGTCGGCAATCAAGGCGTAGTGGCGCGCCGCCGTCTCCAGGTCCAATGCGCAGTTGAACCCGTGTGTCAGCCCATTGGAGAAGACCGACAGCACCACGTCCAGCGGGTGCCGGACCAAATGGATCACCGGCGACTGCGGAAACAGCAAACTGATTAAGCCGAGATGGGTCTCGTTCAGCGGCATCTTGTCGGTGAACCAGCGCTTGCCCGGAACGATCGCGCCCACGCGCGCCGCTTCGTTGAGGTAGTGGTCGCGCAGGGTGTCAATCAACCCCATGCGATCCCCCAGCCAGAGCTCACTGAGCGCCATGGGATAGATGCCGGGACTGCCCAGCAGCGGCTGCATCCGCTCGGTCATGGCGCTGATGATCTGCAGTTCATCGCCGGCGGAGATGTCGGGATGCGAGGCCAATGTCTGCTCCACCAAAGTGGTACCCGAGCGGGGAAAGCCGACCACGAAGATCGGCTGGGCCGTCTCGGAGCGCACCCCGGCTCGAGGCATCAGCTTGCTGCGCCCCTCCGTAAAGAAGTCCTTCAGGCGAGCGACCAAGTCCTGGGCGTAATCGGCTGCGTAGACATGGCCGGTCTGTTCCCGCATCTTGCGCTTGTAGCCGACGAAGGCTTCGAATGCCTCGTCATAGCGGCCCAGGGCGTCGAGCACCTGGCCCTTTTCGAGCAGCGATGCTGCTGCGCTGAAGCCAACTTCTTGGAAACGCGTGTCGAGCCCCTCCAGATCTTCCAGAGCCCTTTCATAGGATTTGGCGCGGCGGTGCAGGTTGGCGCGTCCCAGCGCCACCCGAGGTCCAGTGGGTGCCAAGACGGCCGCACGGTCGAGAAGGGTTGCGGCCGCATCGAATTTGCGGTCTGCCTCCTCCAGCGATGCCCAGGCCAGCAGCGCATTGAGGTTCTCGCCCCGCTCCAGCACCTTGGCGAAGATCGCGCGCGCCTCCTCAAATCGGCCCTGACCGCGTAGCGCAATGCCCAGGCCTTCTTCGGCTTCCAGGTCTTCGGCCTCGCCCAGCACCATGGCGCGCCGCAAGTGGTGTTCCGCCGCCTTCGCGTGGTTGGTGCCGTTGAATACGCGGCCCATGAGGGCGTGGGCCGGCGCCGACTCGGGCGCGAGGCGCACCAGCATGCGGGCAAAGGGCATGGCCCGGGCAAAATCATTTTTGGCTAGGAAGAATTGAGCAGCGACCATCTGGGAGATAGCGTCGTTGGGATAGAACGCGGCCAACCGGCGCGCCAAGGCCTCGGCCGCCGGCAACCGACCGTCGTCCTTGCACACGTTGTAGAGCACCCCCAGGGCCGCCCGCTGGCCCGGCGCAACCTCCAAGATCTCCAGCGCCAGGTGCTCGGCTAGCTTGCGCTCGCCATCGGCGGCAGCGCGCGACATCCGCGTTACCTGCTCGGCGAGAGGCCCTTCCAGCGCCACGCGCGGCGTGTTGGCCAGGTTCAGGCTGCAGCAACGCTCCGCCCGCAGGCCTGAACCGCACGGACAAGGCTTCGCCTCCGGCGATCGGATTGCGGGGCGTTCGGCTTCAAGAACGTCGGACATTCGGTTGCTCTTCCCGGCTGCGCGCCAACTCTCGCGCTCCAGACGCGCGGGCGGATCACCATTGGCGGACCAGCCCGAACTGTCACTGTGCTTAAGCACAGTCGGCAGGATCTTTCCCGAACAGCCGATGGAGCCACCGCAGCCAGTTCGCAGATAAAGGCCATCTGGATCAGCCGACGACGACGCCAATCCCCCTCCCCCGCTTTGCGGGGAAGGGGTAAATGCATACGCATCGAACAGAGGATAGGAGGGAAACCCGGCTTCAGCCGGCGTGGACGAGGCGGAGCGTGGTGGCAGCGGGACGTGACCAGCTTGGCGCGGCCATGGGCACGACGATCTCGATCAAGGCCGGAGCGGCCAAGGTCAGGCTCGCCTCGCCGTCGGTCCAGCGCCAGGACATACGGTCATCCCGCTCCATCGGGTGGAACCCGACGCCGAACGCTTCGTCATTCAGGTCCAGCGCTTCGCCGTCCACCCGCACTTCGCTCACGGCCACGCCCAAGCGGCGGCTGTCGCCATGGCCCGGGATCAGCTCGCTCGGCCTGCCGGCATTGGAGAGCAGCTTCATCTCACCCGCTGGGATCATGAACCACATCCGTCCGTTTGCGGTCCGCAGCGGCTCCATGATCGTGCCACCGGCCATCAACTGCAGAGCGGACTCGGCGGTTTTAACCCAGCCCATCTGTTCGGCGCGAGCGTGCAAGCCGCTCTGGATCGCGGCAAGCCGCGGTCCGGCGTTGACCACCGGGGCACAGGCCTGCTCCCAGTCGATCGGGTCGAGGCGGCCATACAAGGCGACATGCTCGGGCGAATTGGCGAACACCTCGCGGTTGCCGTCATCGAGATAGCTTTCGCAGGCCAGCCCCTCGGCCAGCAACACATCGTGGGCGTCCAGTTCGATATGGAAGTAGCGCACCGCATCCACTGCTTCCTGGACGATGGTGGCGCCGTTGACCAGGCGGCTGACGGGGACCAGCACCCCATCCACATATACGGCATGGCCGGGCGACAAGCGCAGGTCGCGGACGGGCGCCCCTTCGCCGAAAGCGCCGGCGCGGACGCGTACGGGATTGACTTCCTCAGGCCGAGGATAGGCCGCGACCTTCACCCGGCGGCTGCCGATCCAGATCACCGGACGCACGCCGCCGGAGGCCGTAACCACTTCGTCGCCTTCGACCAGATCCTCCACCGCCACCTCGCCGCGCAACGTGCGCACCCGTACGCCCTCGGCAAAGCAAGGTGGCGTATAGGTGACGCCGCCGTTCGCGGCCGCGCTGACATTGTTATAGAAGCTGTCCGGAAAAGCCGGGAACGGAGATTCCAAGAAGATAAACGAATTGGCCCCCAAACTGCCTATTTCGGGACCTATATAGTGCCCGCTGCCGTCCTGGTGCGCCGCATAAAGCAATAGTTGATCTTGATTAAATCCAACGATCTCATATGTCACAAGCCCGCCAACTGGCGTGTCAACTCCAAATTCCTCATACGAAAAATTGATCGTACCAAATACGGCCATCGACCCTGGCCCACTTGCGCCCGGCGCTTCATATTGGCTGCTCAAGACGTGTATCGTATAAGTATACGATCCAGCCCCCATATGGTAGCCTACGGTGTTTGACGGAGAATTTTGTGTTATGATCCCGTCGGCATAACTGATACCCGCCGAACCCAGTCCGGGATTGACCATGATGCCGCCCGATGTGAACTGAGCGCCATTCAGAGTGTTCAGGGTCGCCTGATCGAGACCGGACATATCGATTCATCCTTTCGGCCGGCGGGCTGTGCCGGGTTAGAAGCGCACACGCGCGTTGTCCGCCATCTTGATCAAGTCCTTGCGGCGGTCACTGTGCTTAAGCACAGGCGCGAAACTTTTTTTGCCTACTGGCCAATATGCTCTGACGTCCAGGGACCGCGGTGTTGCCACATCCGCCAGCGCCAAGACCGGCACGGCAAACCCCATTCTTGCACCGGGACCATGCAGGTGGATGCCAACCGCGTCTCGAACGACGCTTCCGCGCCTTATATTCGGATCAGCCCGGCGCTCACCGCCCGCGCCACGGCGGCGGTCTTGTTCGGCGCATCCAGCTTCGCCATGGCGCGGGCGAAATGGAATTGCACGCCCCGTCGGCTGAGCGCCAGCAAATGCGCTGTCTCCGGCTCGGTACGCCCTTGCGCGGCCAAACGCAGGATTTGGATTTCTCTGACCGTCAAGACGACTTCGGACGACGATACGGGGGCAATGCGCCGCGCCGCAACATGCAGGCGGCAGACCGCCAACATCAGCCGGCCGTCCTGGGCCGCGCATTCCGTCACGGTTTGCGGGCCATAGAAGTTGACGAATGCGGGTCCTGCGGCATGGTCTTGAATCGGCACCATGACGCCTGCTACGGCGCCATAAGCTTCCAGGGCTCGCAAGAAAGGTAGACCTTCGGCATCCGGCTTTCCAAGCTCCGCCAAAATCCAGCGCGACGGCAAAAAAGCTCGAGATGCGCGACGCGCGAAGGGATCGATCTCGAAATAGCCGCGTCGCAGATATTGGGTTTCATTGAGCCCGCCAAAGCTGACGACAGAAGCAGGCAGAGAGCCCTTGCCTATCTCGCACGGTTGATGGCCGAGATGCACATAGAACCCGCCCGAAAAGGCTTGAGAGACCACAACGTCGGCCAGCATCGCCTTCAGTCCGCCCATCCCGAAGGTCGCGGTACGGGTTTCCGGCAACGTATTTGGTGGGATCGAGACGGATTGAACGACGCTGGGTGTCATGGCCGTGTGGGGACCGGAAGATCGGGAAATGTTCCGGAACGCAGGGACCGTATTGACGATGTCATCCGCCGCTGTCGCTCAATCCGCCTCTAGGGGAGACAATGGCCAGGTTCACGGTGCGACATGCAACTTCGTGAAGCTTTCGTGTCATTCTTGGCTTGGCCAGCACTCACATCCGGCGTCCGCTCAGGGCAATCCGCGCCGGAAACTTCACCCCCGGCGGCGGTGACTGGTCGAGATGGTGTACCGACTCCAACTGTGCCACCAGATCGCGGTCGATCTTTTCGTCGCCACTGGATTTGACGATCACGACCTTGCTGACCGCCCCATCCGATCCGATCCAGATCTGCACCTGGGTGACGAAGATCAAATGGCTGAGCTTGTCGTCGGATTCGACCGCCTGCTGCAGAGCCGAAGCAAGATAACGACGATAATTGTCCTCGGTAAAGGCGCTGTCGGAGCCGTTGATGTCGCCGCCAACCACCATGCCGCCCCCATTGCCGCTTTGGACGCCAAAAGCATCCTGACCTGCCTGGGGCGGCCCTGCTTCGGTCATCGCCCTGGGGGCAGCCGCCGGCTTGGGCGGCGTGTTGGGCGTGGGTGTGGGCGTTTCGACGGGTTTCAGGGGCTCCGGGGGTTTTTCCTGGGGTGGTGGTGGCGGGGGCGGCGGCGGGGTCAGCATCACCACCGGGGTTTCCGGCGTCTCGCGGCGCTCGCCGGTGGTTTGGGACGCCAGAAGCCATATCGCCGTCCCGATCAGCAGCAAGACGGCGGCAAAGCCGCCCAAACGCAAATAGGGCGCGGAGCGCGAATGGCCCTCATTCTCCCAATTGTCGCCGGTATCCACCACCTCGCGCCTCAGCTCTTTTCTTGCTTGCCGGTCACCAGACCGACCTGGTTCAGGTCCAGGCGGCGCAACAGGTCGAGCACGTCCATCACCTTCTGGTACTGCACGGCGGAATCGCCTTTCAGTACCACCGGAAAATCCGGCTCACTGGCCTTGGCGGCGCGCAGTTGGTCTTCCAGCTGCGGCATCGTCACCGGATAGGCATCCAGGAAAATGTCGCCATTGTTGTTGACGGTGATGGCCTTGGTCTTGGGCTTGGCAAGGCTGGTAGATGCGCTCGCCTTCGGCAGATCGACCTTGATGCCCTGCACCGAGGCCGTCGTCATGATGATGAAGATGATCAGCAGCACATACGCCAGATCGAGCATCGGTGTGATGTTGATGTCGTCATACGGCTTGTCGTCGTCTTGGACCTGCATGAAGGGCGTTCCCTAAATCCGCGCGAGCGGTGTTGGTTCCGCGGAACGGCGAACCGCCCGAAGACAGCCGGCGATCTCGATCGCGAGCACCGCCAGGATGAAAGCCGCGTCTCGAAGGCGCGCCTCCAGGCGGGTCCTGCGGCGTCTGTGCCGTCTTTTCCTTGGCATCGGCGTCCTCATGACTGGTAGGCGCGCACCGGCCGATGCTCACGATAGTTCTCATAGACCCGCGTGACGAACTCATCGACGAACACGATCATATTCGCCGACACCGCCTTGTTGCGCGTCAAGATATAGTTGTAACCGAACAGCGCCGGGATCGCGACGAACAGGCCGGTGACGGTCGCCAGCAGTGCCGCCGAAATACCTGGCGCGATCGCGTTGACGTTGACATCGCCCGCCGCCGCGATCGCCGCAAAGGTAATCATCACGCCGACCACGGTGCCCAGCAGGCCGAGAAATGGGCCACCGGAGATCGAGATGGTGAGCAGCACCATCGACCTGGCCAGGTGTTGATTTTCCCGTGTCAGGCTGGCGTCCATCACCGCACGAATGACCGGCATCGCCTCCGCGCTCAGCGCGACGCGGCCATCCTGGGCGGCGCGGCGCTCGATTTCGTCGGCACCGGCACGATAGACCCGATAGATCGACGAATTGGCCACGCGACTGGCTTCGGCACGCTCCGGATGGGTCAGCGCCAGCGGATCGTCGCCGTGCGAACGGAAGAGTTTCAAGAACCGGTCATTGGCTTTGTCGACCTGGTTGACATAGCTGGCTTTGGTCCACATCACATACCAGGAGGTGATCGCCATCAGCAGAAGGATGGTAATGACCACCCAGGCATCGACCGTCACCGATTTGATGATGACCCCGATATAACCGAAACTGAATCCCGCCTGCTTCTCGTCGGCACCGAACACCACAAGATGGGTATCCTGGCCCTGCGAGGAAGCATCCATGGCGATCAGCGCAGGCGAACGCGCGACCTTGGAGAAGCGGACTTCGTCCATGCCGCCCGTGAAGCCAGCCAGGCTACCCCCAGGTACATCTCCACCGACCGCGATGGGCGAGTTCAAAGCAGGGAGCGAGCCACTCGTAGCACCTGTCGTCTTGCCATTGACGTAAAGGGTCAAGGTATGACCGTCAGAGACGAAAGCCACATGGCTCCATTGTCCTTGCGGCAAGGCCGTCGTCCCGGTGATCTGCTGGCCACCGGCCGTTACGAACGGGACGTTCTGGTTCAGGCCGATCACTAGCGAGCTGGTCCCGTCACGGCGGGCATAGAGCGCGATGTTGGGCTGCGCCGCGTCGGGATGCACCCAGGCGGAGAAGGTGAAGAGACCGCCGGCCGGCACGGCCAAAGACTGGCTGGCCGGAATGAGCATCGCGCCATTGCCAGCAAAGCGGGCGCCCTTGCCGATGATCGAACCATCGTCAATCGATGCAGGCGCTGACTGAGGATTGTTGGCGTAGGCAGTCTTATCTTTCGGAGGCGTGCCGGCCGCCGTGTCGAAGTGATAGACCGCGACATAGTTGGAATCGAAGGTACCGGGTGTATCGACCGCCGCCGTCGCGCCTTTGTTGCCGTAATACATCCACACGGTGGTGGCCGCATTGGTGGGGAATGACGGGACATCCACCCAGATCGTCGCGACTCCCAGGAGCGGGTCGAAGCTTTCGATATGATAGGTCAAGGGCTTGCCGTCGGCGGTAACGAAGCGAAGATCGGCGCCATTGGGACTGGCATCGTCGAATTTGAAGTTGCCGGTATGCAGGCGGATCAGCAGAGGCGCGCGGCCGATGCTCTGGGCGATATTGCCGCCCTTCGAGGAGGTATCGATGGTGATCTGTTTGCGATAGGACCAGTCTTTCTGCCACCAATCGTCGGCATGGGCCGGCACACCGAGGATCAGCAATGCCAAGCCGGCAAGCCCACTGGCAAGACGGGCCCAAAACCTTGAAGGACGATTGGTCAGGAGCGCCATGTCAAAACTCCGCTTTCACACTGAAATTGATATAGGGACGGCCTTCCGGATGGGTGGGGCCATCGCGCAAGGGAAAGGCGACATCGACATCGCCGTGGAAATGCTGGGTGAGATCGAACCGCGTACCCACCCCGGTGCTATCGAGTAAGAACCGCTTGGTCTGGTCGGCCTGCGGCTTGAGAACCCAGAGTCTGCCGGCGTCGAAGAACGTGTAGAGACGCCAATTGTCCAGGACATTGGCCAGCCCCTTGAGCAGGACCGGGCTACGAATCTCGAATGTGCCGGTGATGCCGTCGTCGCCAACCGCCTCGGATTCGAGATAGCCGCGGACGGAATTGGAGCCACCGGCGGAGATTTGTTCGCTCGACACCAGCGGCGTGTCGGTGATTTGCCCCGAGATGCGGCTGTCGGTCTCAAACCCGAACCACCAGGGCTGGATATGCTCCAGATCGATATTGGCGTGAATGAAATTCGCCTGGGCGTTGGCCCGCTTGGTCTGAAAGCCGGCGTCATTGGCGCCGATGCCACGGAAATTGGCTGTGAAGGCAAAAGTCGCTGAGCTTGTCGATTCGGCCTGCCTGCGGATGGTATAGGAGCCATAGAAAGGTACATAGTCGACCGCGCCGCAGCTGGTGTTCGCATCCGAGGTGCCCGTGGCGCAGGTGAAGTCTCCGGCCGTCACCTGGATGAACTCGAAGAAATGCTTGAAGTCGAACCCCGCCGACAGGCTGTGGGTGTAACTGCCAAAGGACGGCAGCTGATAGATCGCCCGGGCGCCGATCGCAAACCCCTTGCCGAGGACATCGACCGCGCCGAGGGTCGCGAAATCGCTGTTGGAGTTATAGCCATAGAGCAACAGGGTGATGGGCGTATCCCAGATCGGCGCTATATAAGAGCCGGCATAGACCTCGGACTGGCCCCGATCCTGCGGCGCCACGGCATAAGTTGCCGAAATGCTGTGCCCCAACTGCCAGAGATTGTCGTACCGCAAATTGACATTCAGCCGCAGGGGATCGGTCGAGGGGCTGTTGTCGTTGTTGAGTTCGACACTGCCATGTACCGGCTCCTGATCACTGACCTGTAGATCGACGTCCAGCGTTCCGGGCACCGCGCCCGCCCGGATGATGGGTGTCACCTGACGGTCCGGCAGGCGATTGGATTCAGCGATCTGCGCTTCAGCCTCGCCAAAGTTGGTGACCTTGCCTTCAGCAATCGCCGGTATGGCTTGCCGCACCCGCGTCAGGGAATGGTATTTCGAACCGACCACACGCACGCGCCCAATCGATTCTTCGACGACATGAAGCTTGATGACACCTTCCCGCACCGTCTGCGGCGGAATTTCCACGATGACCGATTGATACCCCTTGGCGCGGTAGGCCTCCTGCAGATCCTTCTGCGCGGCAATCACGTCATCGCGCGTCCGCTTAGGACCGATATGGGGATAAATCGCAGCATCGAGCGCCGCCTCGTCCAGCAGTGTATTGCCCGCAACGTCAATCGCTTGAATATCGAAGGTAGGCTCCGGCTGGGCCGCCGACGAAGCCGCGGTTGTTGCCCCAGCTGGCGGTGATTGAGCATCCGCCGTCGACCAGCCGGCGCAGCCCAGAATAATTGCCGCCACACTGCCGATAGCCCATACCCGCACAGTTGTCCGTGAGGCCGGCACCTCGCCACGCAGCTTCGGGTCCAGATTATAAAAAGACGATGCAGAAGCCACCATGGGGGCTTTGCGTGAAAAAGGAGCATAAACCACGACTGTGCCACCCAGCATCCGGCCATCTACAGGCCGAGCGTCAACCACGCTCCGAGAACTGCTCCGACGCTTGCGCCGTACATCGCCCGGAACAGATTCCATTACCCATGTCGGCCCAAGCAGGATTTTCGCCCCACCCAGTCCCGCTTTTTGAGGATTTGCCGAACCGGCACGCCAATGCCGTATCCGCCCATACCCGCTCGGGATAGAGACAAAGCCAGGGAACTGGAGACGACACCGATTTTGGTGAAGGTTTTGCGTCAGTGGCACACGCGCTGTGACAGGTAGGCCTTAAGGCCAGCATGCGCAATAAAACGCGCTCCGCCAAATTGGCGGAGCGCAAGTGTTCGCTACAGTTCGGGGAGGAAGTAACGACCTGAGCGCGATCACACTGTTAATCGATGCGGACGGAAAGAGGCAAGGCAAAGCATCAAGGAACGCCAACGCACAATGTCACATATGCTCGTCCATTCGGCATGGCGCGGCTCAGCCCGCAGGACGGCTATGTATTCCGATGCGCACAGGCTGTGAAATGTCCGGCGGTGGATCGGCACTGATGACCAGGGAATGAAGGACTTCTGCGATGGCCTCATCTCGGTCTTTGTCGCCCGAGGGAGTCAACAACGCGATACGTTGCACATGGCCATCATGCGATATCCAAAGCTGGAGCATTACGGTGTAGTCGCCGGTGGCGGTACGATGATCGGCCATGAGGGCCTGGCGCACGCTGTTTCGGATAAGGCGGATATAGGATTGCCGCAGCAAATCATCGTCGCCCGATGCAGCCGAACTAGCATCCAGCGTATCCAACGTCAGCATCGGAATACCTATGGGCGGCGGTCCTGTTGTCACCCCATTCACGCCAGACTGCGCAATAGGTCCTAGCACAATGTCATTGGAACTATTGAAGCGGGCCATCAACCCTGTCCCGTGCAGAATGGCCGCCAAGGCATCTTCGCGTGACAAATAACCGTCAACGCCCGGTGATGCCGGCTCGCCGCCAGCCGGACGGTCATAGAGAACCTGTCCCCCCGTCTCTGTCGCAAAAGCCTCCAGGGCGGAACTCAGAGGCTGCGGGGCGATATGATAACGATGCAACCGGCCGGGCTGCGGTGCCGCCAAGCCCGTCTCATCGGCCTGCGCGGAACTGAATAGCATCAGCGCCCCGGCGGCCGCAGCTCGCGCGATTTTTGCCGTCCGACGCTGTGCAAACCGCGTCTGGCGGGATATCGGACACGTCTCGCTTGACCACATCGCAAACCGCTGGCGCATTTCCTATTCGCAGCCGAGCCATCGCCAATCGCGGCCAGCACCCAAGCTTCCGAAATCATAACAGAAATTTGCCTCGTGGTGTCGCGGCGGAGCTCTCTGGTTTGTCTAGGCAAATACACCTTCCAGAGCCGCCCTTCCGTCCCGGTTCACCGCGAGCACGCCGCTACTAGACTGTTCGACACGCGCGGGTTGCGCCATCTCCATTTATCTCGGTGAAGATCTCAGAAGACCGTCTCACCCTCCAAGTCTGTCCCAGGTGTATGCCGCGCTTTCGAAGCGCGACTGCTGTGCCTTGTCGAAATACGCTGCGAGCTTCGCCCAGATTTGCCGGAAGGTACCGATCGACACTATACGGCTGGCGTTATCCATGGCAGCGAGTTTGCCTGCTCCTCTGCCCTGCTTTTCCTGAATCTCCCATACTCTGTTCCAGTCTTCGGCGACCCGGGGCGAGGGATAGCGGCCAGCCCAATAGATATGCTCGCTCATCGCCTGCAACAGCACCCGCTCGTCATCGCTGACCGCGATCCCCACATGGTCCGCCAAGTCGGCCAACCTGTGGTGAGCGTTGGCGGGAGGGTTGTCGAGTGCCCGCGCGATGCCCTTGAGCAGCACTTCCAGCGCCATACCGGCCAACATTGCCCCACAATCGCGCGACCCGCCGGCGGCCATCAATATCTCCGCCCCCTTACGCAGATCATCGGCCTTGTTCCAATAATAAGATAGGCCGTTTTCCATGCGATGCTGATGGTCATTCATGTAGACCCGGTGTACCCTCCCCGACACCCTCGCCAATTGCCGTTCAAATGTCTCGGCCATCACCGTCCCGCCGGTCCTTTTGCCATCAGCTTACCTGTCCGCGCTGTCCAAGGGCACCAGCTTGCGCTGCGTCGTCAGCGTGGCGTTAACCTAGAATCTGCAATCCATGTTTTTGCACAATAGCCAAAAGTTTTAGAGCCAAGCCGCTAGGTCTTTTAGCTCCCGTCTCCCATTGCTTGACGGTGCTTTCGCTGGTGTTGAGGTAACGTGCGAACACCGGCTGGCTGACGTGGTTCTTTTCGCGCAGACGCTTGATCTGCGCCGGTTCAATTTCCGGCGGCACCGCAAGGCAGCTTTCGTCAAACTCGCGCATCGTCGCTTTGTCAATCGTGCCGGCGCGATACATGCCGGACACGTTGCTATGGATGGCCTCGAAGGCGTCGCTCTTGAACTTCCGCTTCGTCGTCATTTCATATCTCCACCAGTTCCCCCGCCTCGATCTCCTGCAGAATGTCCGCTCCGGTCTTTGCAGCGTAGAGCGTGGCGAGCTTCCGAAATTCAACCAGTTCGTCCGGGCTGATATTTGCCCGGTCCTTCTTGGCGAACAGGTAGGCGTAAACCCAATACCTCGCACCCTTCGCCGCAATGATACTCCGGTGCATGTTCTTGTTGAGGCGCTTCTTGAAAACGCCACCGCCAAGATCGTCACACAGGCCCATCATCACTTCGGCCATTGCCTCGCAAAGCTCGGCATCCGAAATCCGGGCTTTGCGTGCCGCCTTGGAAAACCAGGCGGTCTTGAAAAGACGGCCTGGAGTCTCAACCTGCCTCATCATCTATATAACACCTGGTGATACACCTGTAAAGCCCAATCTATCAAGGATAGGCCGGCGTTCGCCGGATCAGCACACCATCTATTTTTGGTAGATTTTTCTCTCCGCTACTCAGTTCTTTACCGGAGCATTTTGGCCCCCTTGTGAACCGCATGGCATCTGGAGTTCGATCTTTCCGCCACAGATCGAATGAAGCAGCCCATGCCCTGGGAAACTTGCAATGCTCGCACGGAGCCCGCCATAGTATTTTCTCCTGCGTCATGGAGGTGCTTTGCGAATGACCGTCTCAACGTGCGGATGGAGCAATTCCAGGCAAAGCAGAAGAAGCATAAGCAGAGCCGATGAGTGATCGGCTATATTCGCTCGCTGCACTAAGCGCGTGGTTGTTCAGCTTTGAAGGTGATCGGACCGTTGACGATCACCCGCCATCAACCCCGCGTCTGCTAGAGGCCGGCCTTTTCCAAGCATGGTATGCATTTGCTTCGCATCACGTTTTGGCGGCGTACCGAACATGCGGGTATATTCGCGGCTGAACTGTGACGGGCTTTCATAGCCGACCCGGAAGGACGCCGCCTCGACATTGACGGCGCTTGAAATCATCAGCCGGCGGGCCTCCAGCAATCGGAGATGCTTCTGATATTGGAGCGGGGTCAGCGCAGTTAGCGTCTTAAATTGACGATGGAAGGCAGAAGGGCTCATCTGTGCGATCGCAGCTAATTCCTCGATCCGAACCGTCTCTCTGAAACGCTTTCGCAAACTCTGCATGGCCCGCATCACCGGCTGCGACGGGCTGTTCGCAAGGCTCATTCTCGCCACATCTCCGCCGTGCGGGCCAGTCAGAAGCCAATAGCAAATCTCGCGCATGATGACAGGGTAGAGTGTCGGGATCGCCTTTGGCGTATCGAGCAGCCGGACCAAGCGCAAGGCACAATCGGCAAGCGGACCCTGGAAGTCGGTCACAAACACGCCGCGGCCTTGTTCTCCGCTAATCCTTGGCGGGGTGTCGAGTCCCTCCGCGACACTCCGCATGATCGCCAGATCCAACTCGAAGGCCAGGACCAGACAAGGCTCGCCGGGACTGGCTTCAAAGACCCGACCGATCGAAGGCGTCTCAACGCCGACCACGAGGGCCTGCCCTGCCCTGTACTCAAGTCGATTGCCGCCAAACATCGCCCACTTGGCGCCCTGCGCCACAATGCACATCGCCGGTCTGGAGATCATGTGGGTCGGCGGCTTCGGATGGTCGGATCGGAGGATGACCAATCCATCGATTGCCGTTCTGAAAGGGCTCTCTTCTCCGAGCCGGCTATCGGTATAGCGCAACAGTATTTCGGCCAATTGATCCGGCATATCCGGTTGTTCCCTTCAGGACGAACCTCGTCAGGATATTCCCTCCGAGTAGGAATAGGCAAGAAACAGGCGAGTTGCGGCATTCTGCTTGCCGGTCTCCGGGTATCATAAAGAGCTGGTCCACGGACACCGCCGCCAACAGAAAGCCAAATCATGACAAATGGTAAAATCGCAATCGTCACCGGCGGCAGCCGGGGGATCGGGTGTAACACTGTCCTCTCCCTGGCCAAGCGAGGAATGCGCTCAATTTTCACCTACAACGCCAATCGTGCAGAAGCCGATAAGGTCGCGGCGCTCGCCGCGGAGGCAGGTGCGCGCGCAATCGCCGTGCAACTCGACACGGGCAATGTGGGCACATTCGATGGCTTCGCGGGCCATGTGCGGGATGCACTGACCGAATTGAAGGCCGAGCGTTTCGATTATCTCGTCAACAATGCGGGCATTTCATCCAATGCAGGACTTGAGACGATAACGGAAGCGCAGATGGACGCACTCTATAACGTCCATTTCAAAGGCGTGCTGTTTCTGACGCAGAAACTTCTGCCGCAGATGAATGACGGCGGCCGCATTGTGAACATTTCCTCGGCCCTGGCTCGGGCCGCGATGGCCAACCGCGTGGGGTACGGTCCGATCAAGGCGGCGGTCGAATCACTGACCCGATATATGGCCGTAGAGTTGGGACCGCGCCGGATTACCGCCAACGTCGTCGCGCCGGGCGCCATCGCCACGGATTTCAGCGGCGGCATCGTCCGCGACAATCCCCAGGTCAACAAGATGGTCGCCGACCATACGGCACTCGGTCGAGTTGGCATGCCCGATGACGTCGGACCGGTGATCGCCGCGCTCCTATCCGACGACTTCGGCTGGGTCAACGCCCAAAGGATCGAAGTTGCGGGCGGTGTCCAGATTTAGCCTGTCACCTGTGGGTTCTGAATCTCGATGTGGCGCTTGGCGGCTTCCACCGCGTCATGGCGAGAGCCATTCAATCCCCGCTCAACGGGCGCAGCCCCTTGACGCATTGCGGAGGATGGATTTCCCACTTCCACCGGCCACGCGTGGGCTCAGTCACGGAATAGCGGATACCTCGATGAATATCTGCGGACACGGCTCCTTCCTCCCAAGAAGTCTAATGTGACAACATTGTCATATCTCGGACAACCCCAAGGATAAGAGGCTGCAAGACCACCGAAATTACGTTCCTTGCCCGGATCGAATAGGTTCTGTGCGGTCGGCCTCATCGCCTCCGAACCACTCGCACAGTGCCCTCACCTTGGAGTGATTGTTCGAGGACTTCCCGAACAAAGCTGGTGTAGGGAATGCCGCGTTACTGCCGTCGCTCCGCAGCCCGCCCGCCGGACGGTGGGAGGAGACGAGCAACAAGCGTCCAATTTTAACACCACCCTTCAATACGCAGGCAAAACGGCTTGCCAGTGTGCAGGTCCGCAGGAAAGTAAGCCGCGCGGACGGTACTCAAGGTGATCTTTATCGGTATGCGTTTGTCGGGAATGCAAACTTGAAGGCTGTTGGTTATCATACAGCGGGCGCTATCGAGCGATCCGACGCGCTGGTTGATCTGGTCGTGCCTGCCCCTGTTGCGGGCCCCCGCGATCTTATCGTTCGGATCAAAGCCGTTTCGGTCAATCCGGTCGACACCAAGGTCCGCGCCGGCGTCAACCCTCCCGCGGGAACCGCCCGCATCCTTGGCTATGACGCTTGCGGTGTCGTCGAGGCTGTCGGCCCGGATGTGACGTTGTTCAAACCCGGCGACCCGGTGTTCTATGCCGGGGATATCACGCGGCCCGGCACCAACGCCGAGCTTCATGTCGTTGACGAGCGCATCGTCGGTCCCAAGCCCGATTCGATTGATTGGGCCGAGGCGGCGGCGTTGCCGCTGACCTCGGTCACTGCCTGGGAGGCATTGTTTGACCGGCTGGACATCCGTCACGCGGTCCCCGGAGCAAATGCCATTCTTATTATCGGAAGCGGCGGGGTTGGCGCGATGGCAATCCAGCTCGCCAGGGCGCTGACCGATCTTGTCGTCGTCACCACTGCCGCACTGCCCGAGGGCGGCGACCGGGTGCGGTCGCTCGGCGCCGATCAGGTGATAGACTTCCGCCTGCCGCTCGCCGACGAATTCGCCAAACTCGGCATCGACGCGCCGGCCTTTGTCTTCTCCACGACGCATACCGACGAACATCTCCCGGAAATCGCCAAGCTGATCGCCCCGCAAGGCCGGCTCGCCCTTATCGACGATCCCAGCTCGCTCGATATCGTTTCCCTCAAATCCAAAATGATCTCCGTGCACTGGGAATATATGTTCGGCCGGGCGATGTACCAGACCGCCGACATGGCACAGCAGCACGCCTTGTTGACAGAAGTCACGCGGCTGGTCGATGCCGGCCGCATCGTCAGCACCGTGGGCGAGCGCCTTTCACCGATCAATGCCGCGACGCTTCGCCTGGCCCATGCGCGCGTCGAGTCCGGAATGGCTCGGGGAAAAATCGTCGTCGAAGGCTGGGCGTGACGTCCCCAGGCTTCGCGAGAATGACAACAGTAGCAACAACAAAGGAGTCATCATCATGGCCAAGATCGTCTGTGTCCTCTATCCCGATCCGCAGACCGGATATCCCCCCAGCTATGCCCGGGACTCGATCCCCAGCATCACCAGGTATGCCAATGGGCAGACCGCACCTGCGCCGCACGATCTGGGCTTCAAGCCGGGCGAGTTGGTGGGCTGCGTGTCCGGCGAACTTGGCCTGCGCGCCTATCTTGAGGGCCTTGGCCACGAATTGATCGTGACCAGCGACAAGGACGGCCCGGGTTCGGAACTGGAACGCCATCTGCCCGACGCGGAGATCGTCATTTCCCAACCTTTCTGGCCGGCCTATCTGACGCCCGAGCGCATTGCCAAGGCGCCCAAGCTCAAGTTGGCGCTCACCGCCGGCATCGGCTCGGACCATGTCGATCTCGAAGCCGCCGCCAAGGCCGGCATCACGGTGGCGGAAGTCACGGGCTCCAACAGCATCAGCGTCGCCGAGCATGTGGTGATGATGGTGCTGTCGCTGGTGCGCAATTATCTGCCGTCGCATGAGATCGCGGTCAAGGGCGGCTGGAACATCGCCGATGCTATTTCGCGCAGCTATGACGTCGAGGGCATGGATTTCGGCACTATCGCGGCCGGGCGCATTGGCCTTGCGGTGCTGAGGCGCCTGAAGCCCTTCGGGCTGAAGCTGCATTACACCGATCCGCACCGCCTGCCGGCTGAGGTCGAAAAGGAGCTGGAGCTGACCTACCATCCCGATCCGGTCTCGCTGGTGCGGGCGGCGGACATCATCAACCTGCAGATGCCGCTCTATCCCTCGACCGAGAATTTCTTCAACGATGCGCTGTTTGCCGAGATGCGGCGGGGCACCTATCTGGTCAATACCGCGCGCGGCAAGCTGGTTGACCGCGACGCGCTGGTGCGCGCCGTCAAGGCGGGCATCATCGCCGGCTATGCCGGCGATGTCTGGTTTCCCCAGCCCGCGCCCCCCGACCATCCGTGGCGGACCATGCCCTATAACGGCATGACGCCGCATATCTCGGGCACCTCGCTTTCGGCCCAGGCGCGCTATGCTGCGGGCACGCTGGAGGTGCTGCAGAACTGGTTCGAAGGCACGCCGATACGCGACGAGTATCTGATCGTTGACGGTGGCCGCCTTGCGGGTACCGGCGCGAAATCCTACAAGCTGGATTGAGCCTGGGATGGCTTCTTCGGCACTGTGGCCGGCATTGTGGAAAGGGTGACGATGCGTGTGGCGCTGTTCGTACCTTGCTACATGGATGCCTTCGAACCTGAAGTCGGCATCGCCACGCTGAACCTGCTGCGCCGGTTCGGCGTCGACCCGGAATATCCGTTCGACCAGACCTGTTGCGGGCAGCCGATGGTCAATTCGGGCTGCCATGACGAGGCAAAGGCCACCGAGGAACTGTTCGTGCGCAACTTCACGGGCTTCGACCATATCGTCGTGCCCTCAGGCAGCTGCGTTCATCAGATACGCTGCCACATGACAGCGGTGGAGCAGACCGAAGCGGTCCAGCAGGTTCGCCAGCGGACCTGCGACCTTGTCGAATTTCTCCACGATGTGCTGAAGGTCGACGGTTTCCCCTGGGCGGAGTTTTCACACAAGGTCAGCTATCATAACAACTGCAACGCGCTGCGCGGCATCTTTCATGGCAGCATGTCGGAACGGCGGGAAGCGTCCTATTCCAAGCCCTTGTCGCTGCTGCGCATGGTGAAGGGCGTGACGTTGGTGGAGAAGGCGCGGCCGGACGAGTGTTGTGGTTTTGGCGGTGCCTTCAGCGTGTTCGAGCCGGCAGTGTCGGTGAAGATGGGCCAGGACAAGGTGCGCGACCATGCTGCGGCCGGCGCGGACTATGTCGTTTCCGCGGACAGTTCCTGCATGCTGCACCAGAAGGGATGTGCCGACCGGCTCGGCCTTCCGCTCAGGTTCCGCCATATCGCCCAGATCCTGAATGGAGACCGCGCATGAGCGAGGGCCCCCGCCTGGACAGCGACGGGCTGCCGGCGCTTTTGCACCGGGAACTGCGCGCCGGCGATGACGGCGGCGCGCGCGACTCCCTTGGCGGGCGCCTCACCCATGGCGAAGCAACCTCGCGTCCGCTGCGCCCGCCGACACCGGAGCCCCAGCCGCGGGGTGCGGTGCTGCACCGCCACCGGCCGGTGGATCACGACGAAGCCGCGCAACGCTTCATAGACGCACCTCGGCATGAAAAGATGCATGACGAGCGTCTTTGGGATCTGCGCCAGAAGCGCGACCGGCAGATGCACGCAATCCCCGAATGGGAGGCGCTTCGCGATCTGGCGTCTACGGTCAAGCAGCATACGCTGGCCCATCTGGATGAATATCTCGAGCAGTTCGAGGCCCAGGCGGTCGCCAACGGCATTCATGTGCATTGGGCACGGGATGGCGCGGAGCACAACACCGTCGTGCATGGCATCCTGGCCGATCATGGCGCTAGGCGGCTGATCAAGTCGAAATCCATGCTGACCGAAGAGACCGGCTTGCGCCATTATCTGGCCGGTGTCGGCATCGAAGTGGTCGAGACCGATCTGGGAGAGCGCATCCAGCAGCTTGATGACGAGGCGCCCAGCCATATTGTGGTGCCCGCCGTGCACAAGCTGCGCTCGGACGTGGCGGAGGTGTTCGCCAGGACCCTGGGCACCGATCCCGGCAACGATGACGTTCACTATCTTGCCGAGCAGCAGCGGGAAAAGACCCGGCCCGTGATCCTTGAGGCCGATGCCGGCATGACCGGCGCCAATTTCGCGGTCGCGGAAACCGGCACCTTCGTCGTCTGTACCAACGAGGGCAATGCCGATCTTTCCGCCAATGTGCCGCCGCTGCATATCGCCTCGATCGGCATCGAGAAACTGATCCCGCGCATCGCCGATCTGGGCGTGTTCATCCGCCTTCTGTCGCGTTCGGCGCTGGGCTCGCCCATCACACAATATACCTCCCATTTCCGCGGGCCCCGGCATGGCGGCGAGATGCATGTCGTACTGGTCGACAATGGCCGTTCCGCCCGGCTGGGCGAACCGCAATTCTGGCAGAGCCTGAAATGCATCCGCTGCGGGGCCTGCATGAACACCTGTCCCGTCTACCGGCGCTCGGGCGGGCTCTCCTATGGCGCGACCTATTCCGGGCCGATCGGGCTGATCCTGGACCCCACCTTCGACCGCCGCAGATATTCCACGCTGCCTTTCGCCTCCACCCTCAACGGCTCCTGCACCAATGTCTGCCCGGTCAAGATCAATATCCATGAGCAGATATTTGCCTGGCGCAAGGTACTGGCCAAGAGCCACGACATCGGGACCGCGAAGCAGGGCCTGATGAAGGCGGCAGGTGCGATCCTGGCTCATCCAGCCCTCTATCGCGCCGCCATCGCGGCCGCCGACAGCGCCCTGAAAGTGCTGCCGGCCTTCCTGGTCGCCAATCCCCTGAATAGCTGGACGCGCGGCCGCGACATGCCGGCGCCGCCCAGGGAAACCTTCCATCAGTGGCATCACAGAACAGACGGCGGACGGAAACAGGCGCCATGAGCAGTCGCGACACCATCCTCTCGGCCGTTCGCGCCAACCGTCCCGCGGGGCCGCACCCGTTGCCAGAATTGCCGATATTCCCGCTGGATGATAGCGGCGACCGGGTCGCGTTTTTCCGCCAGAGCCTTGAGGGGATGGGTGGGCGCAGCTGGATCGGCAAGGCCGTGGATGCGGTCGGCGCGCTTTTTCCACAGGCCAAGGTGATCGCATCGCTGGTGCCGGAAATTGCGGGCAACCGCGACATGACCGCTGAGACCCGGCCCCGCGACCTGGCCGATATCGACGTGGCGGTCGTGCGCGCGGCATTTGGCGTGGCGGAGACGGGCTCGGTGCTTCTGATCGATCAGGCCCTGGTGGTGAACGCCGTCGCCTATCTTGCCCAGCATCTGCTGGTTGTCCTGGAGCCTTGGAACATTATGCTCACAATGAAGGAGGCCTATCAGCGGCCGGAGTTTCACCAGCAGCGCTATGCCAGCTTTCACACGGGCCCGTCCGCGACGGCCGATATCGAAGGAATTCTCATCCACGGAGCCCAGGGCGTTCGATCGCTTACCGTCTTGTTTCCGGAATCATGAACCGTCACCTTGGATCTGCAGAAGCCTGTCCCAATATCGGCATGGTGTAACGGGGTTTTCGGCATGGCTGGGCGGTGTGACGGGCTCTAGGGAAAGGCATGGCGCCGGATATTGCCGGTCGCCCTTGTGAAAGGACATCGACAATGACAGACGACGAAGTGCAGATGTGGGTCGGCAAGCGGTATGCGTTACTTTGACGGACGCGAGCATTGTCGCGGGCCTCTCCCTAGCGAGGATGGCCACGGGCACGGCCATAAGCATTACACCGTGGTATCATATCCCATCAAAAAGGCGATGACAAGGTAAGCGTGTTAGTCCACGGCGCTGCGTTGATCAGCGACATCGAAGACGCGTCAAACGATCCTGCGGCCGTGGAATAAAGCGGCGATATCGCGCATGAAGTCCCAAAACTTATAACCGCATTCGTTCTAATCGGCACTTCGTTTTCCGTTCGGCGCCACACTGTCGATCGGAATCCGATGCCCATAGCCTCAAGGCGGCCCGTGCCTTGGCCTGCTTGCTACCAAAACGGCGGGCCGGTGATCCGATCGGCTTCGCGTGCAAATCGAAGTGAAATTCAGCCATCTCTCCCTGATCGCATCCTGGGGCGATTGCGGGCCTGATCGTGGAAGCGGCCGGGCAATCCACCTAAGCCTTCGTCACAGCACAAAACCGCCATCGATGGTAAGACTCGCGCCGGTCATGTATCCGGATTCCGCACCCGCCAGATAGGACACCAGGCCCGCGATCTCCGCAGGCTGCCCGATGCGGCCCAGCGGCAACATGCCCTCCAGATGGGACATCACGCCGGCGGTCATGTCGGTTTCAGTGGGGCCGGGCTGAATATTGTTCACGGTGATGCGGCGCGGCGTCAGGTCGAACGCAACGCCCTTTACCATCGTCGCCACCGCCGCCTTGGTCAGCGCATAGACGCTGGTGCCAGGGAAGCTCGACCGCACCGCCGTGTTGCTGCCGATGGTGATCACGCGCCCGCCGTCGCGCATATGGGCCACGGCGGCCTGGATGGCGAGAAACACGCCACGAACGTTTACGTCGAGCATCCGGTCGAGGTCTTCCAAGGGAAACACATCGACCGTTCCCATGCGCATGATTCCCGCATTGACCACCACGGCGTCGAGCGTCCCGAACCGCTCCACGGTCTGGGCAACGGCAGCACGGATCGCTTCAGGCTCGGCGCTGTCGGCCAGGATCGCCAGCCCCTCGCCGCCCGCCGCCTCAATTGCCGCCACGACCTCCTGCGCCTTGTCGGGTCTGGAAACATAAGTCAGGGCGACGGCAAAACCGTCCCGCGCCAGGCGGGACGCCGCGGCGGCACCGATGCCGCGCGATCCCCCAAACACCAGTGCGACTTTCCGCTGCGGTATTGTCTCGTTGCTCATTGCCTTCACCATTGTTGAATGATTAGTCCATAATTGAACGGCATTTGGATTTTTGGGGCCCTGTCGCCTCTTTAACGCGCCTTTAGACGGTTGGCAGCGAAGCGCGCCATTCGGCGTAGGTCTTCGGCTCCCGCGCCACCGCGCGCGGCAAGCTGGATGCCGGTCATGGTCATCTGAATGAAGCCGGCGGCTTCTTCGGGATCGAGAGCAGGGTCGATCTCCCCATTGACTTGGCCTTCCCGCATCCTTTGAATCAGCCGCGTCCGCAAAGGGGCGCCAGCCTTGGTGCGCAGCCTGCAGAGTTCAGGATCCGTCGTGCCGAACTCCGCCACCGAACCCACACCCATGCAGCCCATCTTCCGCTCCCGGTCGCTGCCGGCAACGAGCCCGGTGAGGAGATCGCGTATCCCTGTCAGAGGCGATGTGGGGCCGCCCAACCGCGCGAGGTGGCCCGCCATCGTGTTCTGCTGATAGGCAGCTAGCGCCTCACGGTAGAGCTGTTGCTTGTCGCCAAAGGCGTTGTAGAGGCTCTGGCGGCCGATCCCCATAGCTTCGACCAAATCCTCGGTCGAAGTGGCGGCAAAGCCCTTGGCCCAGAACACCTGCATGGCTTGGTCCAGGGCGGCGTCACGGTCGAACTCACGGGGTCTCGCCATGCAGGTCAATTAGGCGTTATGGACTGATATGTCAATAACCCCGTCCCCCCGGCACCATGGTCGAGGACCGGGTTGGCGGCGATCAGGCGCTGTAACCGCCGTCCACGGGGATGATGGCGCCGGTGACGAAGCTCGCGGAAGGGCTTGCGACGAAGGCGACGACGGACGCAATCTCTTCGGGGCGGCCGTAGCGGCCAAGCGCCGTCGCCGCCTTCTGGTATTCCGCCAGCGGTCCGTCTGAGGGGTTCATGTCGGTGTCGATCGAGCCGGTCCCGATGGCATTGACGGTAATCCCCTTGGAGCCAAGGTCGCGCGCGGCTCCCTTGGTGTAGCCCTCGATGGCGCGCTTGGTGGCGCTATAGTCGGCAATACCGGGCCAGCTGACCCGCGCCGCAAGGCCCGATGACAGCGTGATGATCCGGCCACCCTCGCCCATAACTCGCGACGCCTCACGGATGGCGGCGACGACCGCCTGATAATTGATCCGGACCTGCCGCTCGAAGCGGCTGGTATCAAGGGTATCGTGGATGGGTCCCGCCTCGAACACGCCGGCATTGTTGACCAGGATGTCGAGCTTGCCGAACCGCGCGACCACGGCCGCGACAAGCCCGATGACCTCGCTCTCGACCGCCTGATCGGCCTTCAGCGCGATAGCCGAGCCGCCGGCCGCCTCGATCTTCGCGACGACCTCATTTGCCTTGGCCTCGCTGGCCGAATAGCTCAGCGCCACGGTTGCCCCCTGCGAAGCGAGTTCGAGGGCGATAGCGGCGCCGATGCCGCGGGAGCCTCCGGTTACCAGGGCGATTTTGCCCGCAAGAACTTGTGCCATGTTTGTCTCTCCTAGGGTGATTGTGTGTGGGAATATCAGGCGGTGAAGCCGCCGTTGACGTCGATGACCGATCCGGTGATGAAGCCGGCGTGCGGCCCTGCCAGGAAAACGATGGCAGCCGCGACTTCATCGCGTTCTGCGAACCTATGGATCGCGTGCGATTCCATGATGATCGGCGGTAACTTTCCCTTCGAGCCGGCCGCCATGTCGGTGTCCATCATGCCCGCCTGCACGACGTTGACGGTGATGTTGCGTCGGCCAAGATCGCGTGCGGCGCCTTTGCTGTAGCTGACGATCGCCGCCTTGCTCGCCGCGTAGTCGGTGGTACCGGGAAACGCGACCCGCGTGCCCAGGCCCGAGCCGACCGAAATGATCCGCCCACCATCCGGCAGCACCTTGGCGGCCGCGCGGATGTTGGCGATCACGCCCATGGTATTGATCATCCACTGCCGATCCATTGCCGTATTGTCGATTTCGGGATCGTCGATGGTCTTGCCCTGCCAGGCGACGGCTGCGTTGTTGACGAGGATGTCGAGCTTGCCGAACGTCTCGACCACCTTCTGGATCAGCGGCCCGGATGCGGCAGGGTCGCCCTGATCGGCCTGGATCGCGACGGCCCGCACGCCTTTTGCCTTCAGGCTTCCGATGACCGCCGCCGCCTTTTCCGCCGAGGCGACATAGCTGATCGCAACGTCGGCGCCCTGATCCGCAAGCGCCGCCGCGGTCGCGGCGCCCAGACCGCGCGAACCTCCGGTGATAAGCGCGACTTTGCCTGAAAGGGTCTTGTTCATTGTGAACTCCGTCATAGATCTGGAAAGGTTTTCCGGGGCGCCACGCCCTACCAAGGCAGGCGTTCGTCAAGGAAGAAGAAACCGCCGGTGGGGCCGTCCGCACCGAGGGTCGCATATTGGACGGCCGTGCGAGCGCCATCCTCGACGCTGACCGGGGCCTGTCCGCCGCCCATCTCGGTTCTGACCCAACCTGGATGGATCGCGTTGATCTTGATCGGCGTGCCGCGCAATTCCTCCGCGATCAGGATCGTGAATGCGTTCAACGCCGCCTTGGATGTGTCATAACCCAGTGCGCGGACCGGATAGACCGGCGAAGCAGGATCGGAGAGATGCGCGAGCGAGCCGCGGATGCTCGCCACATTGACGACGCGGGGCGCGTCCGACCGCTTGAGCAGCGGAAGCAGCAACTGGGTCAGAAAGATGGGCGCAAAGAAGTTCACCTCGAAGGTCTCGCGCAACACACTGGGCAACGCTTGGCTGGGCTGCCTTGGCGCTGGCGTGCCTCCGTCGGGACTGTCGAGCAGGATGCCCGCATTATTGATCAGAATGTCGAGCTTGCCGTGCGCCGCCTCAATCGCTTCATAGGCGGCTTTCCGGTCCTCCTCGCGCGTGACGTCAAGCTTGAGTGCAGATGCCTTGCCTCCGCCCTCGCGCAGCCTGGCTGCAACCTCTTCTGCTTTCTGCCCATCTCGCGCGGCAACGATGACATGCGCGCCGAGCGCCGCGAGGTCGCGGCTGATCTCGACACCAATGCCGCGTGCGGCTCCGGTGACGAGTGCGACTTTACCGGAAAGGGACGGGTTCGATGCTTCCGCGCGATTGGCCATGGTGTGGTTCCTTTAATCGTTCGAGTCGGTTGCTGGGTTGGATGCTGGCGTCAGGAGTTCCAACAAGTTGACCGGGCCGCCCAGCTCCATCTGGCGACCGGCTTCCGCAAGCCGGCCGAGCGCGACCGGATGGAGGCCAAGTCCCTTGATGAGGGCTGAAACGGTTGAGACAGCTTCGCCGTCGTCCCCGGCGACGAAGAGAACCCGCTTCAAGCCTGCTGGTGTCGGCGCGAATATCACCTTGAACGGCAGTGTATTAAACGCCTTCACCACACGGGCGGACGGCGCCAGTCTGGCGATAACCTCGCTCCCGGAGTCACCCTTGAGATCGTCGATGCGGAAATTCGGGGCATAGCTGACAAAGATGTTGGTCGCATCGACAAGGATACGCCCGCCCCATGCCATATCCGGTCTGAGCACTTCGGACACCTTCAGCCAGGGCACCGCAAGAAACACCACATCGCACGCAAGCGCCTCTGAAACGGAGGCGGCTTTCGCCGTGGTGCGGGCTTCTGCCAGAGGCGCCGCCAGACTTTGTGGCCCCCGGCTGTTCGCGATGAGAACGTCGTGATCGGCTGCCGCGAATTTTGTGGCAAGCGCCATGCCCACGGTGGCCGCACCCACGATCCCGATTTTCATGGTGTCTCTCCGAGTGTTGCCTTCAAAGGGCATGTTGAGACCAGCAACCCGCGGGAAGCGATCGCACATGCCGCGCCGGCAATCGATACGAGACCGCTGACAAGGAAGGCCGCGCCGACGCCCATGGAGTCGACGAGGAGACCACCAATCGTGGCGCCCGCCGACAGCGATATCTGGAAGGCGCTGACCAACAGCGCGGAACCCGCTTCGTATAGTTTGGGCGAGGACGTGAACATCCATATCTGGACGCAGACCGGCCATGCGCCGAAGGCCGTTCCCCAGACCATGACCATAATGATGGCGCTGGCCGGCGTGCCTGCGGTTGCAACCGCCGCAAGCACTGACAGACCAAGTACAGCGGCCGAGAGGATGAACGCGCGCCGGATGTCACGGATCGCCAGGCGCTCGCCCAGGAAAGACCCGATAATGCCCGTGACCGCGTAACCGGCCAGCGCCAAGGCCACCCCCATCTGTCCCAACGCAAGCGTGTTGCGCAGGAAAGGTTCGAGGAAGGTGTAGGCAACGAAGTGACCGCCGGCGATAAGGCCACTTGCGATCAGGCCGATCCGTGCCATCGGCACCATTGCAAAGTCGAGCAACTGGCGCACACCGATCGCAGCGTTCGCCCGGATTTTCGGCAAAAAGCGAAGCTGGACCAGCAGGATCGCAAGACCGAGCACCACGTTCGCGGCAAACACCGACCGCCATCCCACCAGACCGCCGAACACGGCACCGACCGGCATCCCGAAGACGGTGCCGGCCGAGATGCCGATCGAGATGATCGATGTCGCCCGCGCGCCCGCACTCTCCGGCACGAGCCGCCGTCCAACCGCAATGGCGAAAGTCCACAGACCGCCGACCGCCACACCAAGGATAAGGCGCCCCGCCAGGAACACAGCAAAATTCGGGGCGATCGCTCCGATCAGGTTCGACACAATAATCGACACGGTCAGAGCAATCACCACGATCCGGCGATCGATATCTCCCGCCAGCAATGCCAGTACCGGGGCGGCGATCGCCGCTATGAAGCCCGGCGCCGTAACCGAAAGACCCGCCACGCCTTCGGAAACGTGAAGACCCGCCGCAAGCGGCGACAGAAGGCCGATAGGCAGGAATTCCGTGGTGACGAGCAGAAACGTGCCAGCCGCGATTGACGCGACACCTGGCCAACCCGAGCCGGTGATACGCCCAGGCCCCCCTCGTTCTGACTGATCCTGTGCCGCCGTACCGCTGCCCACGAGGGCTCCGTTTCAATACTGATCGTTATTGTTTCGATGAATATGGTGTCTGGACGTTCAGCGTCAAGTTTTTTATAATGACCATTACTAAAACGAGGTTGTAATGGGACGGCACCGGGAATTTGACTTGGACAAGGCGCTGGACGCCGCACTGACGATGTTCTGGCAAAAAGGCTATGAGGGAACCTCGTTCGAGGACCTTACGCGCGTCACCGGCGTGGCGCGCCCGGGGCTCTATGCCGCCTTCGGAAACAAGGAGGCGCTCTTTCGCAAGGCCCTCGACCGATATGACGCGAAATACATGACATTCATGAGCGATGCCCTCGGCGAGCCCAAGGTCTACGATGTCATCCGCCGCATTCTTGAGGGCTCGGTTAAGGTTCAGACTCTGGGCGGCTCGAGCCGTGGGTGCCTGGGTGTGAATGGGGCCGTGGCCTGTTCCGATGAAGCCGAGCCGATCCGCCAGGAGCTGATCGCCCGACGAAATGCAACCGAGGCCGCTTTGCGCGCCAGACTCAAGCGCGCCCGTCAAGAGGGTGACCTCCCACCGTCGGCCGACTGCGCCATGTTGGCAGGCTACGTAATGACAGTCAGCCAGGGTATGGCTGTCCAGGCAAAAGCCGGGGCTTCCAAGGCGACGCTCGCCGCAATCGTCGCGCACGTCCTCGCCACATGGCCGTCTTCGGCCTCGAAGCGGATGCGCGCAGCAAGATGATTTCTGGCAGGCGAGCCATGAGCGACGCGGAATAAACATTGCCCCCGCCGGATGCCCGCGCTTGCCGCGGAGGCCTGCCGGCAGGACTTGGCAGATAGCCGTGAAGAGTGGCTCGGTCTTCGCGGGGGACACGACATCGACGCTTTGGCGCATGTCGAACATTATCTGCGCAGAGGGCATGTCGATGACATCGCCAGTGGCTGCTTCATGGCAGCCTATTCGGGCGAGATTGTCCGGCGGGAGCCAGAGGTCGCGGCGGCCCTTGCTGATGGGACGTCCCGTATGGCCGGTCTGATGGAGGAGGCACTGCGCAAACGGATGCTGCCCGAGCCCGCACGTTCACGAGCACTTTTCTTAACCGCCGCGACGGTGGGCACCGTCATGATGACCACGTCGCGTGCGCGTGGTCCAGACGGCGGGACTAACTTTTCACTCGGGTCGCCAGAAATTCATCTTGGGCGGCAGATAGTCGAGCTTTCAGTCGCGGCGTCGCAAAATCCATGAACGTGCGCAATTTGAGCGGCAGATAATCTTCTGATGCGCGCACGAGGCTCACTGGAACCGTCCTCCGTTCATAATCCGTCAATACGGGTACGAGCGCGCCGTCCCGGAAGGCCGATGTGACATGGTGAGAGAAGACGGAGACAATTCCAAGTCCGGCTTTGGCCGCATCACAGGCAGCGTCTGTCGAATTGACCGTAAGTCGATAACGAATTGGAAGGAGAACATCGCCGCCCACACTCCAAAAACCTGGTCCTATAAACCCCTGCACCCCGATGCAGTCATAATCGACCAGATCGGTTGGCTTCTTCGGTGTGCCCCGCATCTTGAGATAATTGGGGCTGGCAGCCAAGACGCGATGGACGGTACCAATCCGAGCGGCTAGGAGGGCGCTGTCGGCTAAATCTCCAAGCCGCATGGCAATGTCGATTGCTTCCTCAGTCAGATTGACCAATCGGTCGACGAGGACCAAACGGACGGTAATGTCCGGGTAGGCTTGAAGGAAATCAGACAGGACGGGGACCAAATGCAAGCGACCCAGAACGATGGGTGCTGTAATGTTTAGCTCGCCTTTCGGCACCCTATATTCACCCGCTGCAGTGCGTTCCGCCTCGCCCACATCTTCCAAAATCCGTTTGCAGGCGGCGACGTAGGATGTTCCGGCATCCGTCAGGGTTATCCTGCGGCTCGAGCGCGTCAGCAATCGCGCCTTCAGAGAGCGTTCCAGTTCCGCGATCTTCCGACTGACCGTTGTGAGGGGAATATCGAGGCGCCGGGCCGCGGCCGACAGGCTGCCCGCTTCGGCGACCATCACGAGGATTGCCATAGATTCCAGTCGATCCATCGTTGTTTCCGGAAATTGGAAGGGAGCCTCCTGACTTTAAGGGATTATGCCGATGATTGGTAGGTGCGATCCTAAAGGGGCATCGTCGCCGGCGGCTCTAAAGTGATGACGTCAGCCCCAGTGCATACGCATGGCGGGCTGGTTGAGCCAGCGACGGTGGTGCCGGGGCGCCAACATTGAAGCGGCTAGCAAATTGCAACACGGTGAGAGCCAGGCTTGAGCAGCGAAGAGAAACGCCCTGCAGCGAAATGCGAATTGTCTCGTCGCACTGTGCTTGTAGCGGGCACTGCGGCCGTCGCAAGCCTGGTGGAGGATCGAATGGCAATGGCGCAAGATGCTAGCGGCGGCGACGGCATTAAGACCTATGAAATCGCCACGAATGGCATCTCGCTGCACGTAACCGAGCTAGGGGTCGGCCCTGTCGTTCTTTTCTGCCACGGCTTTCCGGACACTTCGTATACGTGGCGCCGGCAGATGAAAGCCGTCGCCTCGGCGGGATATCGGGCAATTGCACCGGATATGCGGGGCTATGGACGCAGCTCAGCGCCAGCGAATGCACAATTGTACACACCACTGCAGACCGCCGGCGATCTCGTTGGTCTGTTGGATGCGCTGAAGATCCCCAGTGCGGTGCTGGTAGGTCACGACTGGGGTGCAACGCACGCCTGGAATGCGGCGATGATGCGCCCCGATCGGTTCAAGGCGGTGTTCTGTCTAAGCGTGCCCTATGTTCCGCGCGGAGATGTCAGCGTCTTCGAAAAAATGCGGAAGTCGGGACATCAAGCCGATTTCTACATGTTCGAGCAAATCCGGCCGGACGCCGATCAAATATGGGCCGATGCCGCAGTGACGATTCCAGGAATTCTGTATTGGGCTTCGGCGTCGGCTCAAGCAGAAAAGCGCTGGAGTCCCTTAGATCCGTCAAGAAGCCTGCATCGCCCTGCACCCGGGCCGCTGCCGTCATGGGCAGAACCGGATTACGTCAATTATAATGTCGCGGAATTCCAGCGCACCGGCTTTCACGGTGGCCTGAATTACTATCGCGCCGCCGAACCCTATTTCGACCTGTCGGCTGCCTTCAAAGGCGCGAAAATCTTTCAACCATCTTTTTTTATCTGGGGAACAGCGGACGGCCTGAGAGAGCTTTATCCGCTTACGATTGACCAAATGCGCTCTGGGCTCCCAGGCCTGGTTGGAGGTCTGGAACTCGATAATGTCGGTCACTGGGTGCAACATGAGGCGTCGGCCGAGGTCAGCGACCAGCTCGTGAAGTTCCTGCGAACCGTGAACCCGGGCTAACCCTCGATGACACTCCGCGCACTTACATTCCAGACATCCCGGCACACGACACATTATTGGGAAGCCGGCCCCGCCGATGGACCGTTGATGATCTTTCTCCATGGCTGGCCGGAGATCGGACTGGTATGGCGCTTTCAGGCGGAAGCTTTCGCGGCCGAGGGCTGGCATTGCGTAGCGCCAGACATGCGGGGTTATGGCGGATCGTCTGCCCCAGCCGACGCTTCGGCCTATGCGGTGAGCGAGATCGTCGCCGACATGACCGAGCTTCACGACCACCTGGGCGGGCGGCCGGCTATCTGGATTGGGCACGATTTGGGAAGCCCCGTGGCGGGGGCATTGGCCGCCCACCACTCAACCCGCGCACGCGGTGTCGTGCTGGTCTCGGTTCCATATTTCCCCGATGGCTTTGCGTTGGCGAACCTGGTGCCGCTGGTTGACCGCCGACTTTACCCCGCAGACCAATATTCGGACGGCCAATGGGATTATTGCCGCTTTTACGTCTCCAACTTCGAGCAGACCGTCAGCGACTTCAATGCAGATATTCCGGCGACGCTCGCGGCGATCTACCGGTCGGGAAACCCGGCATCGAAGGGGATGGTCTACCGATCTGCGTTGGTCAGCCGCAATGGAGGTTGGTTTGGTTCAGCGCATCGCGCTCCATCTGTACCACCAGATCCCGCGCTGTGGCCGGCTGACGATTTTGACGCCCTGGTTGATGCATTCCGCACCGCCGGCTTTCGCGCCGGCAATGCCTGGTATCTCAACGACCCCGCCAACATCGCCTATGCCAACGCCGCGCCCAACACCGGCGTGTTGCATCAGCCCGTCTTGTTCGTGAACGGCAATTTCGATGGACTCTGCGATATCGAAAGCAGCCACATTGGCGATCCGATGCGCCGCGCATGTCCCGATCTATCCGTAGCGGACGAGCCGGCCGGTCATTGGCTACCGCTCGAGCGCAAAAACGGCCTCACTGAAGCCATTCGCTCCTGGATTAAAGCAAAGGGGCTTTCGTAAGTCGCTAAGAAACAACAGTCCTACGCTCCGAAAGAAAATAGAAATGCCAGAATCGACCGCAGCTCTCCCGGCCAACACCTCAAGTCCGTTCGCATCTTGGAAAGTTGATCATGCCGGCATCCGCGTTCCGGATTTCGAAGAGGCGGCGGCTTGGTACACCAAAACACTCGACTTCAGGCTGCTTAAGACTGTGTCGGTCGGCCAGCTGACCTTCGGTTTCTTTTCTCCCGCCGCGGACGACAACTTCAGCATTGAAATTATGGCGGGCCCCGGCGCCGCGAGCCGCCCGCCGTACGACAATCTTCACGCTAGCTATAATCTTTCTGGATGGCATCACCTCGGCATGCGGGTGAATAGCGTCGACGACGCAATCGATGAATTGAAGCGACGTGGTGTAAACATTGTGAGCGAACCCCACGATGTTCCTGTCTTGGGCCTGCGTCTCGCGTTTTTCGCCGATCCCTGGGGCAACCTCCTTGAGGTGACTCAATTGAGTGACAGGTAGCGCGATTTCCACACGGCCAGCCCTATACCTTCGCCAAGTAGAGCAGTAAGCAGTCTGACGCCGCCAAGACTCGAAACTGCGACCGTTATGAGCGGGTGTGCTCCAAAGAGGAAGACGGCGGAAACACTAACAATTGGCATCAATATCGTCGATTCGGCTTCAATGTAATTTCAATGACTTAAGCTGCATCGAGCGCCATTTGCGTGCCACAGTCTGTCGAAGCAGCGCTTTGCGCCCGGGCAGCATGTTAAGCAAGTTCTGATGGTGTCCAGGGACAGTCGCCTACAAGCTTTATCAATGATATCGCGCGCGACAGGCGAAATGTTTTGACTAAACTCAAAGGGCCTCGGCGATCGCACGCCATCAATGGTCCCGCGCTCATTTGATATTGTTCGTGATGGAGGCCGGAGCGCCTATCGCTATTATCTGGATTCATATGGCCCGAAGATAGCCTTGACGCGCATCTCTTCATCGTCGTCCTCTAACACGAAGACACGATAACTGCCTCCGCCCGGCGCCACCCGAATAACAACATGCCCCTGCGTGCTCTTTGCATTTTCTATGCCGTAGGTGGTCTTGGCGGTCGCTGGCGAGACATTAGTAACGAAGATATCGCGCTCGCCTGGCCATATCTTCTTGGATGACATACGCTCGTATGTATTCACTGCCGGGTGTCCTTGAGCGCGCGCATCCACCACGATCACGCGCGGGCGTAGATTAGCGAGCAGGGAAATCCCGTTTGCATCCCAACTACCATGATGATCGGCCTTCATCACATCGACCGGGCCGCAGACTTGGGATACCGCCGCCTCGATATCCTTCCACAGCGGCGGCCGGAATGCCGTTTCCTCGTCATTGCTCGAAAGATCCCCGCCGGAATAATAATCAAACTTGCCGTACGACACGCGGAAAGCGACGCTCAAATTGTTCTCGATCGGGTAATCCTCGCGCGACAGACTCGCGATCGGCGGGACCATGCCGTGGGCGCTCGAGCCGAAACCGGTCCACACGACCCCGTTTGCCGCCAGGTTGCGGATTTCGAATGTAGGATAAGATTTCGGGTCATGCAGCAATGCGAACTGGTCATTGTGGCCAGGCTGAAACTGCTCGACTTGCAGGCCGCGATTTCTGATCTGCCAATCCAGGAATTTTCGGTAATTCCGAACCGTCAAGCTGGTAACCGGTGCGGGATAATCGTAATCCGGCCAGCCCCGGTCGACGATTCTGGCAATGGAGACGAATTCTGGAATGAGGGTGATACCGCTCAGTTGATAGGCGCCGGAGGGAGCCCACGGCGAGTCCTTGACGATCGTGCCCATATGGTCGCCATGGAAATGCGACAGCACCGCATAGTCGATCTTCCGAGCGCTCTTCGGCAGGACGCGCTGGATATAGCGGGCCACCCATTCGCCCGGCGGCCGCGAGGCATCGGGCTTGGTGGGCAGCGAGAAAGGCGGCTCCTCCACCGTCTTGCCGCTGGCATCCTCCATCAGGGTGGTACCATCCGGCAGAATCATGAACTGGGCATCGCCGCGACCGGTATTGATGTGATGGATGTCCAGCTCGCCCTTGGACCAGGCGGGAAACGGCTTGCCGACCTCCGGTGCCGCCTCGCCGGCTTGCGTTCTGGCACCGCCGATACACATCGCTACGAAAGCCAACAAGACAAGCTGAAGAAGTTTCGTTTTCATGCTGTATTTCCCAATACGATGAGCTTTCGGACTTTTGACAGGCCGGTTATTCACTCGTGCTTCTCCGGCTTCTGCACCCGCATCGGACGGCGAAAGGAACGTCTCGCAAAATGCGACGCCGATTGAATGATTTCAGATACGTGTTTTCCATTTGCCAGATCCGCGCGGTCAGAACTGGAAGCGTACACCCGACATATATTGCCGGCCGATCGCGTCATACAACGATACGACGGTCGGCACGTCCCCAAGACTGGTTTCACCATCGGTGGGCGGAGCAAGGTTGAACAGATTCCGCACACCGATGAAAAATACCGGAGAACCAAGATTGTCCTCCTGCAGTCGGTATTGAAAGTTCGTATCGGTGTAGAAGCGATTACTGGTCTTCAGAATATTGTAGTCTGCGGACGTTGTGGCGGAAGAGAAAAGGTCGCCGCCACCAACATAGCGCCCGGTCACGCTGACTTCGTAGGGGCCCCGATCCCAGATCGCAGCGAGGTTGAAGCGCCAACGCGGCCCGCCACCGAAACTCAAACCGGCCGTCGCCGGCGAACCGACTTCATTCGCCGTGCGCACCGTCGGCGCACCCGGCAAGGACGAACTGTCGATGGCGAGCCAAGTGCCGGTGTAATGCAGGGTGAAATCGCCCATGCCCTCGTTCCAGCCAAATTCACCGTCGGGAATTTTGTATATGGACTCGATATCGACGCCACTTCTGCGCGCGGACTGGGCATTACCGCGCGTGGTTTTGACCTGCGTGATCGCACCCGAAGCATCGCGGGTGATCAGATTGCAAAGAAGGCCGAATCCATTGCAGTAATTGACGACATTCTGTGCCGAGACGGAGACAAGCGCATTCGACATCTGGATATCCCAATAATCGACCGACAGTTCGAAGTTCGGCAGGATATTCGGCGCCGCCACAAAGCCCACGGTCGTTGTATCGGAGGTCTCCGGCTTGAGGTCGGGGTTGCCGGTTCCCGGCGTATAGATGGACGGGTACACCGTCGCCGGTGTCGTGGAATTGTCGGTTATCTTGCTGTTGGCCGAGGAACCGCCCTGATAAAGCGAGTTCAAATCGGGTTGGCGATAATCGCGCGAACGATTTGCGCGCAACCGGATGTCATCGGTGATCGCATAATCCACCCCTGCTTTCCAGGTCGTGATGACGCCTGTCAGGCTGTAACCGGTTTCACGCGCAGCCAAGTCAAGGGTGACATCCTTGGCCCACCATTCGTTCGTCGCCAAGGGCACGACGAATTCGCCAAAGCCCTCGATTACCGTGGTCGCACCAGCAAAAGGAACCTGGCTGCTGACGCTCCAGCCACTTGCGGCAGATATAGGATCTGCCGCGACATTGACGCTATCACGGCGATATTCGAACCCCGTCGCGAAAGACACTGGGCCGGCCCACGTCGAGAAAGGTGTGCCATTGAGGGTGGCGGCACCGGTCGCCCGACGCATGTCAAAAGTCTTTAACGACGTTCCGTTGATGTAGTTTATGGCCGACTGAGAGACAGAGCCCGGCCCGAACGGATCGAGTGGCACGCAGCCGTTGGTCGGGGCGGTCAGAGTCGATCGACATGCTGCCGCTCCGGTCTTGGGATCGATGACGGAATCGACGGCCAGGGCATAATTCGTCTTGTTGCGATTATTGAAGGTTTTGATCGGATTGTTGGTTCCGCCATAGCCGTAATCGATATTCCAGGTCCAACCGTCATCAAAGCTGCCCTTGAGACCGCCGGAGACCTGCAGCGTCTCCACATCGAAGTGGATGATATTCATGGCATAGTCCGACGACCACCTCCCCATGGAGAAACTGGTGATCTTGTCCGCAGCCATCGCCGCCTTGATGGAGGCAGGCAAAAATGCGTTATCGTTCTTGATCGTGTAGGTGTCGTAGGTACTGGCCGCGAGCGTCAAGGGCGCCTTGGTCAGGGAATGACCCAGATCTGCCGAAACATAGAATTGAACATTTGGTGTAAGGTCGTAGGAAAAGCGGGCGTATCCGGCTTGTCGGCTGACCGGCGCCGACACCTTCGCCATAGCATCGACGGGAACACCATCGCCCCCTACCATGTATGAAGCGCTGACGTTGGTGCCGTAGGTGAAAGGTTCTGGCACGCCGCCAGGACCGAACTGTATGCCTTTCAGGGGTCCGGAGGTAATCACGCCGCCATAAGAAGCTGCGGACAGTCTGACATTGGGAACAATAAGATTGGCTGGCGCTGCTGCCGTTTTCTGCGAATTGGGGTTTGGTATGGTGCTATAGCCTGCCCTCAGCCAATCCCGCGACAGGGGGCCGACGCCGCTATTGTCGGCAACCTCACCAGAAATTTCTATATGAGCTCTGCCGCCGGCGAAGGTATGTCCGGCTGCCAGCGAAATCCGGTAATTCTGGTAGTCGCCATAATCGGTAGTACCGCCCTGAATGCTGCCTTTGATGCCCTCCAGGTCGTGATTTAGAATGATGTTCACCACACCGGCAACGGCATCGGAGCCCCACTGGGCGGAAGCGCCGCCAGTCACTACCTCGACCCGCTGCACCTCGGCCTGTGGGATGACGTTGACGCTTGTGGCGCCGAAATAGTTGGTAGGTGTGAACCGCTGTCCGTCCACCAGGAACAGGGTACGCTGCGCGCCCAGGCCACGCAGGGAGATAAACGCTTGCCCGGCATAATTGCCACTCGCGGCCGATTGCTGCGGCGAACCTGAGCCTGTAAGTGCGGGCAAGTCGTTCAGCGTATCGACCAGATTTGAATTGCCGGCCCGCGCGATGTCCTCGGACGAAAGAACCGTTGTGGGTGTGGGCGACTCGAAGCCCGGCCGTATCACACGCGAGGCGGTTACGTTCACGGTTTCGGTGTCCTGCGCCCAAGCAAGAGAAGAACACAAGGAAAGCGCCGTGGCGCTGACGCCGGTTAGAAGAAGACTATGGTCTCGGGAAAAATTCCACATCGTACAATTTCCTAATCTCTCGTCGTCCTTTGGACGAACAAGGAGAACCCCCGCCGGATTCACGTCGACGGTCAGATCCGTATGGGCGAGCAGCGCCTGAAGCGCGTCCGCAGCTGCATATTTCCCGTGCAATCCCGTTGAGGACTTTCCGGCCGCGTCGTCTTCCGAGAAGAAGATCTCCTGGGCCGATATCTTGGAGAAATCGACGAGCGCCTGACCTAACGGTTCTGCCGGAATGTCAAAGTTGTAGGTCTGGTCTGCAGCGTTTGCTGGATTGCCAAACGCGAGAACAATCAGTCCCGCAAAACCAGCGGACGCCAAAGGACGGTAGCGGCGTGATCGGAACACTGTTTTGGAACATGTCTTCTTGAACCCCTCTAATTGGATCAACCATTCCGAAATTGGAATAGCCACCCCGAAGGATTCAAACGTTGCCTCTCACCGCAACCGTAAGCTGTCACGAAATCTTCACGGTCTTCTTCGTAGCGTAACCGCGCCGTTCGCGCCTGGCACCGCTTCAAGCGGATAGAATTCTGTCGCAGCGCTGATGAAAGCTTTCATGTCGGCTGTACTAAACACGCCGCTGACACGAAAGGATGCAGCAGACGGATCGACTATGATAGGGCTGCCGGTATAGCGGTTGATCTGCTCGACCGCATCGGCCAAACGCTCGCCACGGAAAACAATATGACCTACTTCCCATGCCTGGGTGACAGCAAAATCGGCTGGCGTGATGACGGGCTGGCGCCCCATGTAGGCGACCAATTGCTGGCCCGCCGACAGCGCGACGTCTGTGCCGATCGCCCGGCTTGGCGGAGCCGACCCTGCAGCGTTGTTGACGAGGACACGGCCCTGAATCAACGTCACCAAAACTTTAGATCCGCGTAACTCTACGTCGAACGAGGTACCGACCGCGACAACAGTCTTGTTGTCGGCGGTGACAGAAAAAGGCCGCGCCTTATCGTGCGCGACATCGAACCGGGCTCGCCCCTTGGTCAGCGCCACTGCACGCGCGGTTCTCGAATAGCGAATGTCCACCTCGCTGTTTGAATCCAGCAGGATATGAGAGCCATCTTGCAGTGCGACCGCGCGCCGCTGACCCACAGACGTCGCATAAGAAAGAGGCCGGTCAACGAACCGGAGATAGAAGGCACCGCCAGCGACCGCCAAAACCAGCACCGCCGCAGCCAAGGCATGGGCTGACTTCCGGGAGACCCAGGAACTTGCATCCCGGGGCGCCCCCTCCCTCGCGAGCCAGTTGCGTGCGGAACGGCGCATTTCAGCGATTGCGGGAGTTGTGCCAAGCTCACCAAGCGTTTCTGTCGTAAGCTCGATGGCATGGAATTCCTGCTCGTTTGCGGAGTTTGAGATCCATTCTTGAAATTCCGTGGAAAATCCAGCTGCTTCATCGTCTTGCAGTCGCATCCACCAAGCGGCAGCGGCTTTTGTTGTCTCTCCGTTTTCGAGGATTGGCTTTGCCGGGTTCATGGGAAGGCCCTCCTGATATGAGTTAAAGCTTTCAGGATGTCCTTCTCTACGGTGCTGACTGAGACACCAAGGCGCGAAGCGATGTCCCGCTGCTGCATTCCCTCCATGCGGGACAGCAGAAAAATGTTCTGTGTGCGTTCGTCCAATTCTGCCAGCGCATTCTTGAGATTTTGCAAAGCTTCCTTACCTGCTAGAACGCGCTCAGGGCTTCGATCCTCAATTAAATTTGAAGGAAATGTGACACTTTCTGCCACATGATCGAGATTGTCGTGGGCGTCCGATCGCCGAGTAAACCGACTACGGCGCCAATCGGCCAGGACAGTGCTGGCGATCTTGAAAACGTAAGCCTCGATAGTTTCACCGTTATTCTGATCGGGCCGCCGTGCCAGTCGCACGAAAACCTCTTGAGTCAGATCTTCCCAGTCCTCGCGTCGTCCGGGTAAACGCCTACGAAAATAAATGCACAGAGGCTTGCGAAAACGCTTGTCGAGCTCGCTCAACGCCTCACTCGCTGTAATGTCGCACGCTTGGGAAATCGCCATTTCCCTTAAAAATCGCTTCAAAGACTTATAGTCAAAAGAAAAATATATGACTGATGAGCCCTCTCTTTTACGGGTTCCGTCACCAAATGCGTTTAGATGTGATATGGGGCTTTCGCTTCAGTTTAGGATCTCGAGGGATTAAAAGCCCCAAGATGCTTTAGTCCGGGGGATGATCGTACTGACTATGCCGCACCCGGTGCATCGGCATAATCATTTGCGATCTGACGATGTTCACCATGGCATGGCACGCGGAAAGACCGGGTTGTCTCTGGTGGAGCTGGCGTCTGGCGTGACGCTCGACGAAGTAACTCGCAAAACGCAAGCAATGTTCCGGGCAGTTCATCCTCGCAACGGGCACTGTCAATAAAGCGGAAGCTCAAGCTTCAATCGCCTATAGTGCAACCACACGAAAGCGGCCGCGCGCCGCGGTGACCGCGTCGGCCGTCACGCGGTCTTCATGTTGCAGCAGGCGCTCCCGTGCCAATTGCTGGTCGGTCATATAGTGTTTTTCGTTCACCGGACGCACGAACAGGTTGCAAAACATGCCGGCGAACAGAAGTCCCAGCGGGCGAAGGATTGAGCCGGTAGCGCTGGTCTCTATCGCGACCCGGTATAGTCCGGCCGAAAGGACCGGAAGGTCACTGAATAGCGCAGCACATCCATCGGCACGACACTGTGCTCCCATTCATTGCGCACCGGCCCCTGCAGGATATAACCGGACCGGGGAGCAATCTCGACCGCGTGGCGTTGCCAGCCAGTTTCGTTTTGGCGGCGCAGCCGCAGGACGCATGGCGCCAGAAACGATAAGGCCACGACATCGTTGAACATCGGCTTGTCGCGGTGCCAGCCAATCCCCGCGCCCGGGGCATACTCGGTGACCAGCGCCTGCTCAAGCCGTTCCACCGGAATTGCGCTGAACTGGCTGGCGATCTCACGCAATGGCGCGAGAAAATCGGGTATCACGTCGCAGGGGCGCAAAGTGCGTCCGACATAATCGTAGCGATAGCCATAGGACACAATGCGCCGATTGCCCTGATAGCCATGAAACTCGAACGGCTTGAACGGCAATTGCGCGAACGCCGCCGCAAAGGCCTTCTCATCCGCCGGCGAGAACAGCTCCGGCGCGTAGCGAAACCCCGCTGGGGCGGAAACATCCGGGGGTTTGAACAGATCATGAGTTTTGCCCGACGGATGGGCGGCGGCGCGATGAGGCATAGTCCTGGATATAATCATTTACGCGGAATTTCCAACCGACCCCAGTCAACGCCGAACAAACACGTCAACCCGCCTAGAGAACGTCGCGGACCAACCCCAGACTTTTGGCTTGCTGGGCCTCAATGTACCAATTGTAAGGCGCTTTCTGCAGGAGGTCGTCCATCGTCACCTGCGAGCCACGGATCAGATTCTCGAATCCTTCGTTCTGGATTTCGATGGACGCTTCGATTTCATGCAAGGTCGCTTTGACGGTGGCGACGCAACTGGTCAACGGTCCGTCGATCTTCAATTCTTTGTTGAGTTTGCGTTCATGCACCATCAGACGGGTGCCGCGGGTCAAATAGCGGTTGTCGCGCGCAAAGAACGCCATAAAGGTGGTACCCGCGGAATAGATCGCGGCTTTGCCCAGGAACACAAAATGCCGGCCGGGTGAAAGATCGCTGTGGTAGCGCACATCCTCGCCCATCATGCGAGCGACCTCCGGATCGCCACCCAAGGTCGAAAGCTCGATCACGATCAAGCCATCTTCGGGGGCCTGTTTCAGCTGGTCCCGGAAACGGTTGTACATGTCGTAGTCGACGGGTCCGGACAGCAGGATTGCCGGCGCGCGGAAGTCCTGCGCCTTGAGCAAAGGGGATGTCATGGGGGTCAGGGAATCTTGATAGTCGGCTTGAGGCGCAAATATTTCTGGTTCATCAATTTGCGTTCGTCGGACGAGAAATGCTCCTTGGCATCTGACCAGACCGCGCTCTCTTCTTCTTTGACATGGTGCTCGACCAGCTCCTTGAGCACCTTGGCGGCGGCGCCGAACTCCGGCGACATCGCGTTGGTGATCTTGCCCAGGGTGGCCAGCATCTTGTCGGCGAGGCCGTGTTCCAGATAGCCTTCTTCGCCGTCCTGGTTTGCTTGCTTGTCCTTGACCTTCAGGATGGCGTCATAGAGGATCTTTTCTTCGGCTCGGACATGCGGCACCAAATTCGCCTTGATCTTCTTTAGGAGCGATTTGCGCTCGGCGCCGCTTTTACTCTCCACCATCTGCTTGAGCAGTGTGGAGACCTCTTCATGCTCTTCCTTGAGGGTGTCCAGCAGATCGATCTGCGGTTCTTCGCCGGTGATCGCCTCGGTGACTTTGCGGGTGGCTTTTTTGACGCTGGTGGAGATGCTCATATCATTTCCCTCGAAATCCATACCGGCAACGTGGCTTATAGTGGTTTGTTCCCGGGATGCACGCGTCGGCCGTTATTGCGATTGACTCGCAAGAGGGTGGTGCTAGCCTGAGAAGCAGTCGCAACTAATTGGACATCCTATGACCGCTCCCGCCAGGAAGGCCGCCTCTTCCTCGGGCAGCCTTGCATCGCGGGACATCGGCTTTCTGTTGGAGGCATGGCGCCAAGCGGCCTCAGGAAACGTTTCGGTCCAGCACCTTTGCGAATTTGGCAAGCGTTGTGGCCCAAGCGCGGACGCGATGATCGAGGCCTACTTTACGTTCCTGCGCGTGCTGGAGCGATCGAGCCGCCGAACACTGGCCGTCGGTCATCCCGGTTGCCCGGGTATGACGCCGGATGAACTGCAGGTTTTGTCGCTGCTGGGCGGGGCCCAAAGCGGTCATTGGACTTTGCTCGATGCGCACTTGTATTGGATCGCGCCCAAGGGACCGCGCGCCGTCGTGGCCGCGGCGGCGATAGTCCTGGCAGAAGCCTTGACGAAAAACGGCGTTGAGATTGCGGCCAGCCTGCGTAATGAGGCGCCGCGCGGCGACATCACTTGGGGCCCGGGACTGGTGCGCGCACACGCACAATCGAATACGGCCTGATGCTATCAGGAATCAAAAGGGCGGAGGGAGACCACCACCGCCCTTTCGCATTCGCGCGTTCTGCGCCTTCCACCGGAGTTAATTGAATACAATGTCGCTTTGCTTTGACAGGCTTTCGGCGTGGGCGTCCAATTCCGCTGGGCCTTCAGCAGCTTTGTAGAATACCGCGTCAGCTTGGTTTTCTGCGCATCGGCGCAAAATGCTTGTGCCTGATCCAGCATGTGACAAATATCGTTGATAGCCTGTCCCATAACATCCTAACCGCCTGCAATGCGGATGGTTCTCTCAGCGTTCAGACTTGTTCTATCGTAGTAAATAATTGGTTCCCGTAAGAAATGGAACTTAGATTTCCGCCCACCGACCCGGGACGTAAACCGCCAGTTAGTCATTGGGGATAAGCCCAGGCTTATGAAGCAAGCCACCGAGAAGTGACGCGCGGACGCACTCTGCGTCCGCGCGTACAATGGGCTACCAGCGCCGGAAATGTCGAACCGGGTGCCAGCCATACCAACCTGCCCCCCAATAGCGGTAATAGGCCGGACCGTAATAGACGGGCCGAGGACAGGCGTACGGCCCATACGCGTAGCAGGGCGGCGGACCATAATAAGGCGCCGGGTAGACCACCGGGCCAGACAGCCCTATCCCGACATGGACAGCCGCACTGGCCGACGCGGTGGTAGCTGCAACAATGCCGCCTGCCAGAAGCGCCCCGGCGGCGGCCTTCATGATCGTCTTCATCAAAGCCTCCATTAGCAATATGACCCTCCGTCGCGAAGAACGCAGATTCTCGCTTGAGGTTCCTGTGTCTTCTCCCCTTGATGCTGTGTTGTATTTCCCTATTTGAAATGCGTCCGACAATCGCCGGTCAAGAAAGGAGCTCATTCAAGGAGAAACCATGCGACCGAATTTCTGGTGCCACGCCTTGCCTACTCTTGCCGTGTTTTTGACGGTGCCCGTTGTAGACGCACGAGCCCAGACCAATGACATGAACCTCTACGTCCGGTGCAGCTTTTATCCGCAAGGAAGGGGCTGCGAGCGAGCGTATCAACAAGCACTTCGCGACGACAGCCCCGCCGCTTCCTCCGTGCGGGATGCATTCAAATATTACGCTCGCTATTTGAAACCAGACTTAACAGGCCTGACCGACAACGATAAGCGCTATCTTGCGCAGAATGAGATCCGGGCGCCCTTCGATCTCAGCGCCGCCAATCTCGCCGGCTTGCATAATGTCATCAACGATTCGGGCTTTGCCTCTGATCCGAATGCGAGGCGCACGGCCGTCAATGGATATATCGCCAGGGCCGTGCAGGCCGAGCTTTATTGCGGCACCAGCAGCTGCTGCGACGATAATGGTCTGCCCTCAAGCTGAGGTCAAAGTGACACGCAGGCCGTCCAGAACAAACTGGACGGCCAAGGCCGCCAGCAAGACGCCCGATATCCTGCCCACAACGTCTGAGCCCGTCTTTCCAAGCCGTTCCACCAGCCGGTCTGCGCCCAGCATTGCAGCAAAAGTCAGGCCCAGGCAGAGAGCAAGCAGCGCAATGACTATTGCACCGTTTGCCAATCCTTCTGTGCGGCCCATCAACAAAACGATAGCGGACAGGGCGCCCGGGCCAGCGATGATAGGAAAAGCAAGCGGAAAGACCGCAATATCACCGGGCCGCTCGGCCTCGCGCTGCTCGCCCTCGCTGATGGAGGACAGGCCGGCTTTGGAAAAGGTCAGAGTCAGGGCTTGCAGGAACAACAGCAAGCCGCCGGCGATCTGGAAGGCTGGCAACGACACATGCAGGAGGACGAGGAAAAGATTGCCCGCCAATGCGAACGCCAAAAGCAGTCCGCCTGCGACCAGGGTCGCGCGCACCGCAAGACTGATACGGTGCGCGCGATGAATCCCGCTCGTCAGGCTGGCAAACACGGCCGCGGTTTCAACCGGGCCTATGGTCGCCAGCAATGTGACAAACGCCGACCATATTTGCAGTGGCAGGTGCATGCTGCGGCAACTCAGGCTCCGGCGTACATCGGCTGTGTTGCCTGCTTCGCGCCCGCCCGCCTGCTCTTGCGGCCCTCGCTTGCGCCATCGAGCGCCTGCAGCGCCGCGATCACATGGTCGAAAAGAATCGGGCCTGGCGTTCCAGGCAGCCATCGAAAGCCGGGACGGGAGTCGACCGCACAGGCATCCGACGCCCAGAAGCACAGGATGGCGCGCTTTTCTTCCTGGTCGAGCCGGTCATCCCGCAGAATCTCCCGGGGATGAACATAGTCCTGTATGATCGCTGCAAGATGGCCGACGGGCAGAATCGCGTCACCACATCGTAATTGCTGGTCCCTGAGCATGGTCAGATCCCGTGCCAGCGGCCGCCGACCCAGTAGCCATGATGCCAATCATGGCCCGTATCGGCGTCATGCCACCGGAAATGGCGGTCATGAACGTGCCGGTCCCACCAATTGTCCGGATGGAACGCCAGGCGCACCCCCGGGAAGTGAATGCGGCTGTCGGTATGCCAGCAGTCGCCATGGGGGTTGCAGGCGACGTAGGCAGACGCCGGCGTGGCGCCGACGACAACGGCGGCAAACACACCTGCGACGGCCGCTCCGCGGAGCAGGCGTGATCTCACGAGTTTCATTTCTACCTCCTTGGTGAAGGCAGCAGGCGCTAGCTGGCGCCGAAGCGCCCGCTGCACAATCAGATTGGCCCTATGCGGCTTTCCTGGAGTCCGACAGGGAAGCGGTGCCTCCCCCAATCGGAATCCGGCGCGGCTTCATGGCTTCCGGCACCTGGCGTTCCAGGTCGATGGTCAGAAGACCATTGGAAAGCTGGGCGTCCTTGACCGCCACATGTTCCGCCAAACTGAAGCGGCGGATAAACGAGCGGGTGGCGATGCCGCGGTAAAGCATGCCGTCAGACTTGTCGGTTTCGGTCCGCTTGCCCGACACGGTCAGGACATTGCCTTCGGCGGTGATGGAGAGTTCGTTTTCCGCAAACCCCGCCACAGCCAAGGCAACGCGGTAGCGGTCATCGCCGGTCTTCTCGATATTGTAGGGGGGATAGTTGTCGTCCGGTTCCGGCTGGCTGATGGCGTCCAGCTGGTGGAGCAACCGCTCAAAGCCGATGCCTGAGCGGGTGAACGGTGTCATGTCAAACGTGTGTCTCATAACCACATCCTCCTTTTGAGCAACACGGGTACGAGGGGTCGGTTAGGCCCCGCCAGGCCACAAGCACCTGGCGGAAAAGAGCTAAAATCGGCCGGCAGACTTTCAAGGGGTGGATTTGGGAAAATTGTGGCCATGACCAGCGGCGTGGGTTGCCGATAATCCAATAAGGATCCAGGCCACGCGTCAAACTACGCCGTTAGACCCAACTCGGGAACTTCGGCGATCTCTCCGACCTACTCAGGAACTTTAACCACCTAACTTGCGGTTAACCCGACCACCGTAAGTTGTACGGCAAACGGCGAGGATGCCATGGTCCTGACAATTGCGCCTGACGAAGCCCGCCGACTGGCGGCCCTCAGGGAATATGGAATTCAAGAAGCGCTGGCCGAGCCCGGCTTCGACCGTCTGGTGCAACTGGCGTCTAACGTCTTCGATGTCCCAATTGCACTTATCTCTTTGGTCGAGTCCCATCGGCAACTCTTTGCCGCTCGCGTGGGCCTCGACGTGTGCGAAACCTCCCGCGATGTCTCCTTCTGCGCCCACGCGATCAAGGGCGACGGCATCATGGTGGTACCCGATGCCTTGGAAGATTCCCGCTTCCGGGATAATCCCCTCGTCACCGGCGAACCGCATATCCGCTTCTACGCAGGCATGCCGCTTCGCTCTCCCTCGGGCGAGAAAATCGGAACGCTCTGCATCATCGACCGCAAACCCCGTCTCGATTTCGGCGAGAGCGAGCATCGCAATCTTTCCGACCTTGCGGCCTTGGTTCTCGATAAATTGGAACTGCGCAGGCTGGAGATCGCGCGACGCGCGAGTCAGAGCCGCTTCGAGAACATCGCCGCGACTTCTCCGGACGCCATCATCTGCGTCGATGCCGAGGGCATCGTCACCTTCTGGAACAAAGCGGCGGAAAAGCTGGCAGGCTACCCCAGTGACGAAATTGTCGGTTGGCCAATCGATCTTGTTGCCCCGCCGCAGGTCACAGATAGACTCCATTCTATTGCGGCAACTCACGAGACCCTAACGGATGCCCGCACAACGGAAATCGACATCCGGCGGAAGAACGGCACCACGGTGGCGGTCGAGCTTTCCGCATCGATGTGGCGTGATGACGGCAAGGCAAGCTTCGGCGCCATCCTACGCGATATCACCGAGCGGAAGTCGAACGAACAGCGACTGTTCAAACTGGCGCACCTCGATCCGCTGACCGAACTGCCCAACCGCGCACTGTTCCGAAGTCGCATCGCCGAGGCCCTCGAAACTGAGGAAACCATCACCGTCATGCTGGTCGACCTCGACGGCTTCAAGGACGTTAATGATAGTCTTGGCCATTCGGCCGGTGACGCCGTGCTCATGAATGTGGCGGAACGGCTGCTCGCGAGCGTGCGTCCCTCCGATACCGTGGCGCGCATGGGCGGCGATGAGTTCGCCATCCTGATACCGGGGCTTGGCGATCCCATCCGAGCCGCCGATGTCGCCGACGCCGCCATCGACAGCGTCTCCCAGCTGCTCACGGTCGATGGACAGCCGGTCAATATCGGTGCCAGCATTGGCATCGCAATCTACCCGGCGCATGGCAAGCGCTCGGAAGAATTGATCTCCGGCGCCGACCTCGCCCTCTATCAGGCCAAGGCGGAAGGCCGCCATTGCCGGCGGTTCTTTACGCCCGCGCTGAGAAACGCTGCTTTGGCCAAGCACGCTTATCAGGGCGAATTGCGACGCGCCTATGAGAATGGCGAGTTTGAGCTCTTCTATCAGCCGCAGGTGCGCCTTTCTGATGGCGCATTGGTGGGAGCGGAATCCCTGCTGCGTTGGCGGCACCCACAAAAGGGCATTATTGGGCCGGGCGCGTTCCTGCCGTCGTTGGAGAACAACCCCTTGGCGGCACAGATCGGCGAATGGGCCATCCAGGCCGCCTGTCGGCAAACGGCGGAGTGGCTGAAGAACGGTTCTGGACCTCTCCGCATGGGCGTCAACTTGTTCGGCTCGCAATTCCGTACCGGTGATCTTGCAAAGAAAGTCCGCAGCGCCCTATCCGAGGTCAACCTGCCGGCCAGCGCCCTGGAACTCGAAATCACGGAGAACATCATTCTACGCCATGACGAGGAAATGATCGGACCGCTGCGCGAGCTCCATGCCGCAGGCGTGGGCATCGCCTTCGACGACTATGGAACGGGATACGCCTCGCTCAGCATGCTCAAGCGCTATCCGCTGACGCGCCTCAAAGTGGACCAGACCTTCGTTCGCAATATGTGCGATTCGCCTGCCGATGCTGCCATCATTCGCGCGATCCTCTACCTCGGCCGTAGCTTCGGATTGGAAGTTATCGCCGAGGGTATTGAGACCGAAGAACAGCTTGCACGTCTGCGCAAAAAGGGATGCAAAGAAGGTCAGGGCTACCTGTTCGGCAAGCCCATGTCGGCAGAGCATTTTGGCCGCCGCTTCGCATTCGACGCGGGTTCGGCAATGCCTGGTAATCGTGGCACAGGTTGATGGGGCCGTCATCCCGGCCGAGGCGTGTTTGAAACTGTTTGCCACCGGCTCGCTGACCGTCACGCCGATCGGTATGGCCTTGCTGGATGGGGCGCACCGCGCATAGGATTTTGGAAGAGGCTCTTTCAAGAAATCCGCTAACCCCTCAAATCCGGGATCGTCCGCAATGTCGTCCACGACCACGACGCCCGCGTGCCCGATTGTATGACTGAAGATCGCAGCATCCGCTGGCATATTTGGATTGTCGATACCCACGGCTGCCCTACTCCATAGGTTCTGGCCGTCGATGAAATTGATAACGCGATAGGCGCTTTGGAGCGCGGCAGGCCGCATGATGGACCGATCCATGTGCCGGCCCTCCTTTTGAATACGAAAAACTCCAGCTGGAGATTTCACGAATGCATTATGAAAGAGATTTAGGCCGCCCCTGCCTGATGCAAAAGAACCTATTGCATCAGCACGCATTGATGTAAATGTATCAGCGAGCAGGGCGGTGGGGCAGCGCCGTCAATCCATGATGTTCTCCTGTCCAAAAGGGGAAGCCCACGCATATGATGCCATGTGCCTCACACGATATAGGAGGCGTAAGTCACGTCAAAAAAACCAGATCGATCATGCGTCTTGGAACACCTGCATTAATCCAAGGCTGACCGGACTGGTACAACACAGGCGCGAAGTAGCAGCACCCACGCGATGTCCATTGGATCAAAGAACGCCGCCCGGGACCGGGAAATATTATCCCGCTTTAGAGCCGGAACGACTCCGGGAGCACTCGCGGAACATTATGGTCTGCGGCAGAGCCGCATAGAAGCTATTTTGCGTGCGGAACATCTTCGGCAACAAGTCAGTACCGATCCTTATTACAAATCCCTGCGAGCAGCGCGCAATCTCGAATGAGAGGCCAGACGTCAATACTTGGAGTGTGGCCTTAGAGGCGCTTGATTCAAGGATCCATGACAGTGACATGTCACGCCGCGTTGCAGCGAGAAAACTTCACGTCTGACGCTTGATGCGTCGGCATAACGGCAGTTACGCTCAACCATAACGACTTGGGAATTATATCCGAGCGAACCATTGGAGGGATGAATGGACGTACATGGCGTCATTGCATGGCTCATCATCGGAGCGGTTGCCGGCTGGCTGGCGGGAACCTTGGTCAAAGGCGGCGGTTTTGGCCTTCTCGGTGACATCGTGGTGGGCATCGTCGGCGCTTTCATCGGCGGCTGGTTGGCCGGTGTTCTGGGAATTGGTATCAGCGGCGGGCTGATCGCCTCGATCATCACGGCAACTATCGGCGCGGTAGTCTTCATCGTCATCTTGCGCATGATCAAACGAGCCTGAAGGCCGATTTCGTTCCAGGCCGCGCGCCGCACCTCAATGCGGTTCGCAAGGTCCGAAGAGCTAGCTTGGTTGTATCGCTGTGGAACATGGCGTCCGTCCCAGCGCTCAGCCCGCCATTGTAACTTTATGACCAGCACGGGCCCGCTAATTTCTCGGATAGGGTTCCCAAATCGTCGGACAGGATGATCGCGCGCCGCCGGAACCTTCCCGCAACCGGAACGTTCTGTGCCTAATACGAGCAAGAATCCTGGGCGGGCACGGCGCTGGGCTCGATCGCTAATGCTCCCCACCATCTGGAGGGGCTTTCCATGTCATCTGCCAAAAGCACGCGCGCCACGAAGAAATCCGGCAAGCCGCAAACTAAAGTTCGATCGTCAGGCGCTGCATTTGAAGGCCGTTATGCCGAACGCCAAGGTGCGGGCGGCGAAACCCATCAAACTGTCCAAGGTGGTCAGGAGATCCTCACCACGCAGCAAGGCACGCCGGTCTCGGACGACCAGAATACGCTGCGCCAGGGCGCGCGCGGTCCCGCTCTGATCGAAGATTTTCATTTTCGTGAGAAGATTTTCCATTTCGACCATGAGCGCATTCCCGAGCGCATCGTCCATGCCCGTGGCTATGGCGCTCATGGCTTCTTCGAGACCTATAAGCCGCTCACGGACCTGACCCGCGCGGACATCTTCCAGCGCGCGGGCGAAAAGACGCCCGTGTTCGTGCGCTTCTCGACAGTGGCCGGCAACAAGGGCTCGGCCGACCTAGCGCGCGACGTGCGCGGCTTCGCGGTGAAGTTCTACACCAAGGAAGGCAACTGGGACCTGGTCGGCAACAATATCCCGGTCTTCTTCATCCAGGATGCAATCAAGTTTCCCGACCTCATCCATTCGGTGAAGCAGGAGCCAGACCGGGACTTTCCGCAGGCCGCGTCCGCCCACGACAATTTCTGGGACTTCATCTCCCTGATGCCCGAATCCATGCACATGATCATGTGGGTGATGTCGGACCGCGCCATTCCGCGCGGCTTCCGGTTCATGGAAGGCTTCGGCGTCCATACCTTCCGGCTGGTCAATGCCAAGGGTCGTTCGACCTTCGTCAAATTCCACTGGAAGCCCAAGCTCGGCATGCAGTCGGTGTGCTGGAACGAGGCGGTGAAGATCAACGGCGCCGATCCGGATTTTCATCGCCGCGATTTGTGGAACGCGATCCAGAGCGGCGACTTCCCCGAATGGGAGCTGCGCCTGCAGACCTTCGACCAGAAATTCGCCGACAGTTTCGATTTCGACGTGCTTGATCCGACCAAACTGATTCCGGAGGAGATCCTGCCCGCCACGCCCGTCGGCCGGATGGTTCTGAACCGTTTGCCGGAGAATTTCTTTGCCGAGACTGAACAGGTCGCCTTCATGACCCAGAATGTCGTGCCCGGCATCGATTTCTCCAACGATCCGCTGCTGCAGGGCCGTAATTTCTCCTATCTCGACACCCAGTTGAAGCGGCTCGGGAGCCCCAACTTCGCGCAACTGCCGATCAATGCGCCCAAATGCCCGTTCCATCACTTCCAACAGGACGGCCATATGGCGTTCCTCAATCCCAAAGGGCGCGCCAATTACGAACCAAACTCCTGGGGCGCCAAAGGCGGCCCACGGGAATCCCCCGAACACGGCGTCACCTCGCTCCCTGAAGAGGCGGAAGGTCCGAAGGCACGGCTGCGGGCCGAGAGTTTCGCCGACCATTACAGCCAGGCGCGCCAATTCTTCGTGAGCCAGACCGCCATCGAGCAGAAGCATATCGCCGACGCGTTAGTGTTCGAGTTGAGCAAGGTCGAACGCCCTGATATCCGCGAACGCATGGTCTCCCACCTCGTCAATATCCATCCCGATCTGGCGAACGCGGTCGCAAAGGGCCTTGGCCTGTCGAAGCTACCCAAGGCAGCGAATGCCGCCCTGGCGACCAACACCAAGCTGGCGCCGTCGGATGCGCTCAGCATTCTCAAGAATCCGCCGGGCAGCTTCAAGGGCCGCAAGCTAGGCGTGCTGATCACGGACGGCATAGACGAAGCGTTGCTGGTTGCACTCGAAGAGGCAGCCAAGAAGGAGGGCGCGACCGTGGAACGCATTGCGCCCGCGGTCGGCGGCGTCACCGCGGCCAACGGCACGCTGATCCCGGCCCATCACAAAATTGATGGCGGGCCATCGGTGCTGTTCGATGCGGTCGCGATCCTGGCGTCGGAGGACGGCGCCAAGGCGCTTCTGGCGCTGTCGCCGGCTCGCGATTTCGTCGCCGACGCCTATGCCCATTACAAGTTCATCGGCTTCACCGCCGCCGCAAAGTCGCTGTTCGCCAAAGCCGGCTTGCCGTCCAAGCCCGACAAAGCCTTGGTGCCGCTGGAAAAGCGCGCCGACGCGAAGGATTTCCTTACTGCCTGCCGACAGTTGCGCTTCTGGGACCGGCCGGACGGCGCGTGAACTCGTAGGAGCGCGCATGCTGGAGACGGCGCTGGTTGCCGCGCGCGACCGCAAGCGGCTGGCCGAGATCGTTTCGGTCGTCACGCGCTATGGCATGGACGACCTTCTCATACGCCTCGGTCTTGCTGGGCTGTTGCCGTCCGGCCGCCGCTCCGGCGGCAGCGAAGCGCGCCCCGCGCCGGAACGCCTGCGCCTGGCGCTGGAGGCGCTGGGCCCGACCTTCGTCAAGCTCGGACAGATTCTGTCCACCCGCGCCGACCTGCTGGGGCCGGAATGGACTTTGGAACTGGAAAAGCTCCAAAGCCATGTCGCGCCATCCCCCTGGGAAACCATCCGCGCCCAGGTCGAGGAAGATCTTGGCGGTCCGCCGGAGGATGCATTCGCGCGCTTCGACACCACGCCGATCGCGGCCGGCTCCGTCGCCCAGGTCCATCGCGCCCGACTGAAAAGCGGCGAGGAGGTGGTGGTCAAAATCCGCCGGGCGGGACTGCGCCCGCAGATCGAGGCCGATGTGCGCCTTCTGTCTCACGCGGCGTCGTTGGTGGAACACGAATGGCCCGCCGCCGTCCGTTACCGCCCCCGCGAAATCCTAGAGCAGCTGGGCGCGGCGATGACCGACGAACTCGACCTCGCCCGGGAAGGCCGCAACAGCCAGACTATTGCCGCCAATCTCGCGGACATGCCGGACATCCGCATTCCGCGCGTCTATCCGCAATGGACGTGCGAGCGCCTGCTGGTGCAGGAATTCATGGACGGCCGGACGCCCACAGACCGGCAGTTGCTTCTCGACGCCGGCCTGGATTGTCCGTTGCTGGCCCGCCGCGGCGCCGCCGCCTTCCTCCACATGGCTCTAATCGATGGCTTCTTCCATGCAGACCCCCACCCCGGCAATTTGCGGGCCCTGCCCGGCAACGCCATCGCCTTCCTCGATTTCGGCCAGGTGGGACATCTTTCGCGCCGCCGCCGGGGACAATTCCTCGCCCTGATCGGTGCCATCGTAAAGAGCGACGCAGAAAGCCTGGGCTTCGTGATGCTGGAATGGTCGGGGGCCGCCGACATAGACCTGCCCCGGCTGGAAGGCGATTGCGGCCGATTTCTGGCCCGCCACGGCAAGGACAATCTGCGCCTGGGCGAGACCATGATGGAATTCATGGCGCTGGCGCGGCGCAACCAGCTTGCGATGCCCGCCGAACTGGCGCTGCTGTTTAAAGCGCTGATGACGGCCGATGGCGTCATGCGCAATCTCGATCCCGATTTTGACGTGGTGCGCGTCGCGGCGCCCCTGGTGGCACGCGAGATGCAGGACCGTTTCCAGCCGAAAGCGCTGCTAGACCAGGGGCGCGGCGCCGCCCTGGACCTGCTCGGCCTGGCCAGTGAGGTGCCGTCTCTGATGCGGCTGCTCGCACCGCGCCTTCGGGAAGGCCGCCTCACCGCCGATATCGAGGTCAAAGGCCTTGAGCGTATCGGCGGCGACGTCCGTTGGGCGGCGTCACGCATCGCCGTCACCCTGGTTGTCGCGGCGTTCGCGCTTGGCCTGGCACCGCGATTGCTCGACTTTGGTCCGGCGATTTCGGTATTCCGCTCGCGGCCCTCCTCGGGCTGCTGATGATTGTCGGGGGATTACTCTGGCTGCTGCTCGCGCGCAGGGGGTGAACAACGATCGCAGCCCACCGGCGCGGCGCTGTCATCCGCGAACCATAAAACCCAGGCCTTCGATACCGGCCCAGCTCGCCCCCACGGTTATAACGAGCGATCCAACAGATGCGCTCAACGCGGCGCAGAGCAAAACACCATCTTTCTCGAGATAGGCCAGGGCAATCAGCATGGTTAAAGCCCCGGGAAGCACATTGCTCAGCGGAATCGGGATAAAAAGCGTCGCGGCCAGCATCATCACGATCAGGCCGACAAGGCGCTTGGTGGCGACGAACGGTGTATGCCACCGCGGCCGAATGACCCGTTCAAGCGCCGTTATAACCGGCAGCGTCCGCGCGATGAATTTCGCGACCCGGCCGGTGGGCAAGGGGTGCCGGGCGATAAACCCCGGCAGGACCGGCGCCTCATGCGCCATCGCCATCTGAAACCCGAGAATCGCCAGGACGACGCCCGCCAGGACGCAAATGCCCGGAACCATCGCGATCACGCCCAGGAAAAGCATGATCATGCCGAAGGAGCGCTCACGCAGGCTGTCCAACAGCCAGGCCAATGTCATAGAATCAGCCGGCGCACCTGCAAGGATTTCCTGAAAGAATCGCGAAGTCGGAATATGCTCGGGAAGCTGCTTCAAGACCCTGCATCCGGATAACGGCCGGCACCTCAAAACCTTCGGCCCGAAGGCCCTCGTGAATGCGGTAAATCAACCGTTGCACGCTTTCGGCGGACTATACACGACTTGATGGCACACCTATACAACATAAGAAACAACACCGGCGCGGGCTCCGAGCCTAGATGGCGGTGCTATGTTGATGCTGCGACGGGATGCAATGTTTTCACATCGGCTGGACCTATCGCCGGGCGCGCAGGCGTGCGGCGCAGCAATGGCGGTTTGGCCGGAGAAGCGGCGGGAACCAAATCCGAATCCGGAGATTTCTACACCGCAGCCATTGTCACCGAGCCGTGTGGAACACCTCACACCTGATTCTCTCGTGGCCCTGGGGCGGCACCTCAGACAGGACGGCTATTGCTTTTGCACGCCAACGCCGTTGAGCCATGCGCGCGTGTTATCCCATAATCGGTGCGGCGCGGATATCTTCCGTGATGTCTTCGGCTGGAACAGGGCCTTTGCGGCCGAACAACTCCCTGCCCGGTATCACGACTTTCTTGCCGACCCAGACCTTTTTGCAACAGAGGCCGTGGGGCGCTATCGCGCCGTCATCCGCTTCAGCAGCCTAGGCCCGCTGCTGTTGGCCCATTCGGGCTATCCCACGCAGGAAGCCGATGCCGTCTTCTTCGGCCCGGACACATACCGCTTCGCGCATGCCATTCAGGCCTTTCGCGACCGCGAGCCCGGATTTCGGCCCGGCTCATGCGTAGACATCGGGGCCGGGACTGGGGGTGGCGGCCTATTCTGCGCCGCGCTTTTTCCCCACCTGGCCCAAATCGCGCTGCTGGACATCAATTCGCGCGCCCTGACGTTTGCAGCCGCGAACGCCGCCCTGAATGACATTTCCGTCGCCTTCCCGCGCCATAGCGACATTCTCTCGGCCTGGGAGGGGCCGGCGGACCTTATCGTGGCTAACCCTCCCTATCTGGTCGACCCAGCCTTGAGAGCTTACCGTCACGGTGGTGGAGAGTGGGGCGCCGCACTGTCTGTCCGCATCTTGGAACAGGCTTTGGCACATCTGAGCCCCGACGGACATCTGCTGCTCTATACCGGCAGCGCGATCGTCGAGGGCCAGGACAAATTCCTGGAAGCGGCGATGCCGGCCTTGGAAATGCGTACGGTCGGATACCGATATGACGAAATCGACCCCGACGTATTCGGCGAAGAACTGGATAAGTGGCCGTACGATCAGGCAGATCGGATCGCAACCGTCATGTTGCACGTTAAAGGTTCCGACCTCAAACGGTGATGCCCATGCTTCCAGCCTCCCTTCCCAGCAAGACCCAGCGGACCGCCGGTGTCGCTACGGCGACAAGCGAAGACGAGGCGCAGCGCGCCTTGACCCGCTTCAACCGCGACCGCCTGGCACCCGGACTGGGCGAAGAGGCCGATCCGCAGACGCGCGCCGCGCATCGGCAGGCATTGGCTTATGAGAGGCAATTTCTGACCCTGGCACGGACGACGATCGCGCCGCTGTTGGAAGACGTCCCTCTGAAGGCTGACTCCTTCATCGCATGGTTCGAGCGGCTCCAGCTGAACGGTCCCGGACAGAATGACCCGCTTTTCCCCTGGCTGGCCGAACACGCGACGCTCGAACAGATGCGCTGGTTCCTGGCCCAGGAGGTGGCCGGCGAGGCCGGTTTCGACGATCTGGTCGCCATGACCCAAGTCAAGATGCCAGTGCGCGCCAAACTGGAGATGGCGCGCAATTACTGGGACGAAATGGGTCGCGGCGAGGCCAAGGGCATGCATGGCCCGATGCTGGAGGAACTGGCCGCGCATTTCGAGATCACGCCCGCCATCGAGACCACGGTGCCGGAAGCCCTAGCGCTGGGGAATATGATGATGGCGCTTGCCACCAACCGCGCCTTTGCTTTCCATTCCGTTGGCGCCCTGGGGGTGATTGAATTGACCGCGCCTGGGCGCGCCGCCTATGTCAGCCGCGGCCTCAACCGGCTTGGCGTGCCTAAAAAGCAGAGCCACTATTTCGCGTTGCATGCGATTCTGGATGTGAAGCATTCCGCCGCCTGGAATGCCGAAGTCTTGGCGCCATTGGTCCGCGAAGATAACCGCCGTGCTCTGGCACTGGCAGAAGGGGCCCTGCTGCGGCTGTGGTGTGGGAAGCAATGCTTCGACCGCTACCGCCACCGCTTTGGGCTTACCGGGGGAGCCGTGCATTGACCCTAAGCACATTAGCAAGCCGAGTGCGTACTTGATCATGCGCTTTCTGGGGGTCGGCAAGGATGGCAGCCTAGGGGACATGTACCTCGCTCTGCTGCGCGCAGGTCATGAGGTCCGCACCTATATAGAACAGCCGGAATGGCGCGGGATTCTGCGCGGCTTCATTCACATAACCGCAGACTGGAAGCGCGAGTTGGACTGGGTACGCGAAGGAGAGGGAATCGTTATTTTCGAACGTGCGGACCAAGGCGAATTGCAAGACGAATTGCGCCGGGATGGTTTCCATGTGATCGGCGGCAGCGCCTTTGGCGACCGCATGGAGAATGACCGCAGCTTCGGCCAGGTCTGCATGCGCGAGGCGGGCATGACCATCGCGCCAACCCATGCATTCCGGGATTTTGATGTGGCAATGGATTTCATCGCACGCCGGCCGCGCCGCTATGTCTTGAAATTGAACGGCGCCGATCACGCGTCGAGCTGTAGCGTGGTGGGAGATATGGATGGCGGGGAAGATATTGCCGCACTGCTACGCCATCACAAGGAGACACGGACGGCTGGGGGCTCTCCCGATTTTATCCTGATGGATCATGTCAGCGGCGTCGAAGTGGGAGTGGGGGCCTATTTTAACGGAGAAAGGTTTCTGGAGCCGGTGGTCATCGACTGGGAGCATAAGCGCCTGTTCCCCGGCGACCTGGGAGAACTGACCGGCGAAATGGGCACCCTGCTCACCTATCGGGGCGGCGAAGACCTGTTTGAGAGAACCTTGGCGAGAATGGCTGAGCAACTCCGCGAGGGATGTTATGTCGGATACATCAACATCAACACCATCGTAAATGGCGATGGCATTTGGCCATTGGAATTCACCTGTCGCTTCGGCTATCCGGGCGCCGCAATTTGCTCCGTTCTGCATCTGGAAGGCTGGGACGTGCTTTTTCGCCGCCTCATCACTCGGGACCGGTTGGATTTTCCCACCCGGCCCGGTTTCGCCGTGGGCGTGGTCTTGACCGTGCCGCCCTTTCCCATCGCGGAAGATTATTCCGAACAATCCAAGGGGCTGCCAATACTTTTCCGCGAAATTCCGACAGAGGATGATTGGCGGCATCTGCAATTATCGGAGGTCGAGAAGTCGGGATCTGGGCTGGTGACTACCGGCGGTCTGGGCTCACTGATGGCCGTCACCGGAATTGGCGATACAGTCGAACAGGCGCGGGCGGCCAGCTATCAGCGTTGCGGGAATATTGTTGTGCCAGGCCTGCGTTACAGGAACGACATCGGATTGCGCTTTCTGATGCGTGACCGCAAGCTACTGCAGGAGTGGGGTTTCTGGCCTGGGGATTTCAACGACTAAAAGTGTCCTGACCAGTCCGCAACGCATATCCGATAGTCACAAGTAATCTCTTCCCCTTTGCTGATACGACGGCGCGCCAACGTGGTATGGCCGTCGATCACGGTGTTGGGATCATCGCAGTGATTGATGAATTTGGCATGATCGCAGGACAGCACCATACCGCCTCCTACCAGCGGCGAAACATAGGCATACATCTCCATATAGTCTTGGAACGCCCTGGGAGAGGAGGCAATCACATCGAAGGGCACAACGAGATCCAAGCCAGGCGCAAACCGCCATATCGGCTGACCTTCTCCCAAATCTTCACCCACAAAGACCCCATTGCCATGGATTGCGCTGGGCGCCACATAGGTTTGGACAATAAACATTTCCTCGAACCCTAAACTACATTTCCCACATCTCGTTACCGCCAAATACCGATTCTGATCTCAATCCGCCTGACCTCGCGGTCGCTTCTGCGGCAACGGCGCTAGGCGCCAAGCTTGATGCGCGGAATCCTGATATCAATCTTGAGTCCTTGCGGCGACCAAGTCCGATCGATCATTGCCGCCATGCTGCGCGCTGTTGCCTCAACCAGAAATGTCCCGAACCCGGAAGCTTGATTGGGCTCTACGCCGCTGCTCGGACGCTCTTCCAACCAAGTGAGATCCAGTGTGTCGTCGTCTAGGAACCACTTGACTGTAACGCGCCCTTCTGGATCGGAGAGCGCACCGTATTTCACCGAATTGGTCGCAAATTCGTGCAAAAGAAGGGCAAATGAGGTGGACACCACGGCGCCACATTCCAGAGCGGGCCCTTCGATGGATATAGAGCGGTCGACGCTGTCGTAGGGTGACAGAACTGTACGAACCAGCTCGGGGAGATTCACAGTCGAGCCGGACATGCCAGCAGCCGTTGATGGCAATATCAGTTCGTGGGCGCGCGAAAGTGCCGCAAGACGCGATTGGATGGCGCTGGCCAGTTCTCCAGGCGTGGAGGCCGACCGCGCGCTTAGCGCGACGACGCCGCTGGCAACGGCGAACAGGTTCTTAACGCGATGATTCATTTCGCGGAGTAGCACGTCCTGGCGTTCCTGGCTGCGTCGCAGATCGCTGATGTCACGGGCGATCTTCGATGCGCCGACTATCTTTCCCTCACGATTTCGGATGGGTGATATCGTCAATGAAACATGGAATTGCGATCCATCCTTGCGCCGTCGGGTGGTTTCGAAGCGATCCACTCGCTCCCCGCCAGCAATCCGCCGCAGAATCTCGGGCTCCTGGTCTTGCAACTCTTGTGGAATGACTAGCGTGATGGACTTGCCAACGATTTCCTCAGCCGAATAGCCGAACGTGCGCTCGGCGCCGCCATTCCAGCTTTGGACAATCCCGTTCAAGTCCTTGCTGATGATGGCGTCATCGGAGGATTCGACAATGGCCGCCAGCCGCTCCGCGGCTTCGATGGCATCGCTCGTGGCAGGTTGATGGGGCGGCGATCGCTGATTCAAGGAATTCTCAGGGCTATCTTCGGTCAGTCACAATAGCGCGAGACGGATCCCGCTGGCTAATTGTCAGGCAGTGACACGTTAGTACAGTTTCGCACCTGGTAATAAAGAATGGCAGAAAACGGAACAACAAAGCGGCGTAATCATTACATGATTCCAGAGTTTTAAGGCTGCTTTAGGGCGTCCATCAGGTCATACCATGTCCAACGTCCCGTCCCCTAAAGCTATCATCTTGGTCGTCGAGGATGAGCCAATCTTGCGGATGATGGCCGTCGGTCTCGTCGAAGACGCGGGATTTGAGGCGATAGAAGCAACAAACGCCGACGAAGCCCTCGTGCTGCTGGAGAGCCGAGCCGACATCCGGCTCGTCTTCACCGACATCGATATGCCGCTCGGCTCCATGAACGGCTTGAAACTGGCCGTAGCAGTGCGGCATCGCTGGCCGCCCATAGCGGTCATCGTGGTTTCTGGGCATCGCGCTCCGGAAAAAGGTCAGATGCCGGAGGGTACTGTTTTCTTTTCGAAGCCTTATCCGGAAGGCACCTTGATAGATGCGATGCGCCAGATGTTGCGGGCGGCGTAATCGCTCACCTGAGCGTCGTCCATGCAGCCTACGACCTGTGTAACGGTGCTAATGGCGGCACGCATCCTGTCTTTGTCCCCGTCTACTCGTGCTGGGTATCGGCGTCCTCATGGGCAGGCGTTCCGCCACCAATATTTCCACCTCCGCCTCCCATGCCCATCCCGCCACCCTTGCCGCCTCCGCCTTCGTCGTTGCCACGCTCGCCCTTACCCTTCGCTGGCGCAATTAGGCGGGCCGGCCCCTGCATCGGAATCACCAATTCTGCCGGGATCGGATCAAGGTCGAGAGCATGGCGAATGAATGCCCGAAGCGAAACCACAAGTTCATCGGTATGGACGGATTGTCCAGCCAGGAGCTGGGAGATCGCGCGTTGCGCGAGGCGCACATGGTCCGGTGTGCCAAGCAGCACAATATCCGCGAGGGCGCCTTCCACAGCGTCCCGAATGCGGCGCGACCGATCCGACCCGGGCATCGCAATATCCTGGGCCGCATCCTTGTCGTCAGACTCCGACGTTTGATGGCGCAACTCGCGCAAGTGGTGCGGGTTGACGGTCAGGTTGCCCGTGAAGGAGCCGCCCAGAACCTTGTAGGCCATGATCAAGGTGCGCAGCCTTTCATTGATCTGGCGATTCATGCGCTCGCGCCGCCCTTGGATGGTGAACATCATCAGCAGGCGGATGCCCACGCCGATCAGCGTGACCAGGGCGAGGCCCAAAAGGGTCGCAACAACCCCCTGCCAGGAACTGAAATCTATATTTCGCAAAATCGCCTCTGCAACAAAGCCTTAGGCTGGGGAACGTGCGCCATCTTGGATAGTTTCCTGATTGTGGCCGCAGTTTCATGGATAAGCGCGTGGACCCTGCAACTGAGCGTTTTAAAGAGGATATTTGGCAGGTTTTGGGCTGGCCAACAATCTCATCTGGATTGCGCTTCTGCTAACCGTCTGCGGGATTGCGTTGATCGTGTCGGTGCCCGGTCGCTGGTTCGGCCGTACCCTGGTTGTTTCAGGACTCACCTTGGTCACGCTGGCACTTCTTCTTCATGCCGTCGCCTGGGCGCCCCTGCTTTAGCGCGTCAACGACCTCATTGCAGGGTCACTACGTTCTTTCGCAGCAAGCGATGTTCGAGCCGACCACGCGGCAACGCGTGCAAGAGTTGCTCGGGTGGCTGAAGATTTTGCTGCCACGTCATCCCCCTTCTGGAGGCAGCACAACGATCTGTCGGTCGCGATACAGTGCGATGTCTGGGCCGGGCGCAACAGTCAGCATGGTGAAAAGGTCTTCCTTCACAATGCCGGCAATCCAGAACCATTCCTCGCCTTTGAGCTTGAACTGGTGTTGGTCTTGAAGCTTGATTTTGGGCTTGCGCTCCTCCGGCGCGGTATATTCATGGAAGCTCGTCGCCAGGATCAGGCAGCGATCCGTCTGGAAGAAGTCCTGTCTCTCGGAGACAAAATTGAAGATGGGCTTTTTGCCCTGTAGCCAGGCCCACGTCATCATTTCGCCTTCCAGCCGTACCTCTCTTAAGCGCACGATCAGGCCGCTATCCCAAATCTTAATGTGCTGCGTGGGCGCGGCGTCATTGGGGATGCGTCCGCCGGTATAGGAAAAACGGCGGAATGTTCTTCATCTCTTCCATCGCCGCAATGACGCGGGCGGCCTCGATCTCCTGCGCATAATCGTTGCACATATCAGCCTCCGTCCGCGCGCAGGAAGAGTTTGGTGATGCGCGGTTCGACCTCGCGCAACTTTGCCATCGCCCGGTCACTGACTTCTTTCACCTGGTGCGCCGTGGTGCCGTCCTTGAAAGCCAGGGTTGCCGCCAGCAAGATCTCGTCCGGGCCTAGATACATGCTCAAAAGCTCGTCGATCTTGGAGACGCGCGGGTCCGCGTTGAGAATATCGCGCACGCCATCGAGAATCACCTTCGATACGCCCTCGCCGGTCAGCAAGCTTTTGCTCTCGGCCAGGATGACGCCGGCCAGCACAATCAACAGGACGCCGATGGCGACTGCGGCCGCGCCATCCGCCCAGGCCCATCCCAAGACAGCAGTGCCGATCACGCCGATGGCGGCCAGGATCAGACCCAACAGGGAGGCAATGCCTTCCGCCAACACCTCGAAGACGCCCGGCTGCGGACTTAAATGAATGAACTGCACCAGGGAGACGCGGCGATCTCGGCGACGCGAGAGTTCTGGGCGGCCGCGTTCGGATTCCCGCCAACTGATGAGAAAGGCAAACGCCTCGAACGCAAAGGACAGTGCCAGAACAGCCAGGATCATGGGCACATGCTCAATTGGCTGGGGATGGCGCAGCTTCTCGACGCCCTCATAGACCGAGGCAACGCCGCCGGCGGTGAAGATCAGCATTCCGACCACGAAGGTCCAGAAGAAGGAATCCATCCCGTAGCCGAAGGGATGCAGAGCATCCGGTTTGCGGGCACTGAGACGCATACCGAGCAGCAGCAGGCCCGCGTTCACGCTATCAATAACGGAATGAAACGCCTCCACCAGCATCGAGGTGCTTCCGCTGACAAGGAAGGCGCCAAGCTTGACGGCGGCGACCGCCAGATCGCCCGCCAGCGACGCATAGATGGAGCGTTTGGACGGACTGGCCATCAGCCTTGCAGCGGCGAGGTTTCGAACTGGTCGAACAACGCCTTCACGCTGGCATAGACATAAGGTGCGCCGGCTTCCGCGAGAGTCTCGCCGGAAAAGCCGCCCGAGCGCACGGCGATGGTTTTGATATCGGAGCGCAAGGCGGATTCGACATCATACGGCGTGTCGCCGACGGCCAAGGTTTCTGACGCAGCCATCGGAAACACCAAGGCCAGTGCGGCAGCAAAGATGTCGCCGGCCGGCTTGGAGCGGGCGACGTCATCCTTGGATACCGTGCCGGTCAGCATGGCGCCGACCTTCAAAAGTTGGACATAGTGATCGACTTCCGCCTTGTCGGCCGAAGAGGCGAGGATCACCTGCTTGCCTTTCACATGGAGCATCTCCAACAGGTCGGTGGCGCTGGGGAAGGGTTTGACCCCGTCCAGGTAGCGGGAGCGGAAAAGTTCGCCATGCCGGTCGGCAATCGTGTGCCGGATATTTTCGTCCAGGCCAGGAAAGAGCGACGGGATGAGCTGGTCGGCGCCCTTACCAATCTGGCCGCGTATCAGGGCCGGTAAAGTTTGCAGGCCGTTATCCCGGAACGCCTCGTCCCAGGCCATGACGTGAAATTCGTTGGAATCGACCAGGGTGCCGTCGATGTCGAAGAAAATGGCTTTCAGGGGCATGGGCGTCCGGGCTGGATTACCAGAACGCAACGTCCCAACCGCCGAAACCGCACCGATCCCGCTTCCGGCCAGCCGGCACGAAAATATTTCCCTTCGCGACTCAGGGAATCCAAGGGGTTCCCGGCTCGCGCGGCGACGGACCAATTGACTCCGGGGCGGCTTAGAACGAAAGGGGAACAGAAAGCCAGCCCAGTAGTTGAATCCCGCCATGTCGATCGCCCCCGCCCAGATGGACGCCCTGCGTGAAAAAATCCGCCGGATCGAGGCCGGAGAGCGGGTTTCGCGCGGATTTTTGCCATTCGGGGCGCCGGAAATCGACGGCCGGCTTCCAGGCGGGCCTGGCTTTGGGCGCCCTCCATGAAGTCGCCGGGGGCGGCAATGGCGCCCTGGACGGGGCGGCGGCGGCCTTGTTCGCGGCCGGAATCCTCGCGCGCACCCACGGGCAAATCCTCTGGTGCGTCAGTCCGGACCTGTTCGCCCCGGCCCTGGCCCAGGCGGGCCTCCACCCCGATCGGGTGCTCTGCATTGACACCCGCTCGGACAGGGAGGTGCTGGCCTGCATGGAGGAAGGTCTGCGCCGGCGGCCTGGCCGGGGTGGTCGGGGAGGTCTCCCGGCTGGCGATGACGCCCTCCCGCCGCCTCCAACTCGCGGCCGAAACCAGCGGCACCATCGCCATCGCCATCCGCCGCTGGCGAAGACCGGCGGAAGCGGCGAACTTCGGGCAGCCCACGGCCAGCACCATCCGCTGGTGGGTGAGCGCCCTGCCCGCCTCGCCCCTGCCGGTGCCCGGCGTCGGACGACCACGATGGCTGGTCGAGTTGATCCGGGCCAAGGCCGGAGAGTGTGCGGAGTTTGAGGTCGAGCAGCGTGATGAAACGGGTCGTATCGCGTGGCCATTATTGGCGAGACTCACCGCGCCGTCATCCCGACAGGGTGAGGAGACAATTTCCGGGGCGAGATGGTGCCGGACCCGCGAGACCCTGACCGTCCCGACCGGCTGCAGCTCAAGATGCGGAATTTTCACTGAGGACACCGCCAAAAGAGGACATGTAGCCATTTTGGCACGCCGCGCGTTACCTGTAGCCGACCCTAATTTTCCGGTCACCGGGATACTTAACGCGGACCCAGGGCACGGACGAACCATTGGAAAAAATCACCATCCTCGTCGTCGAAGACGAAGCGCTTATCCGCATGGGCACCACCCAGATGCTGGAAGATGCCGGCTACGCGGTTGTCGAGGCCGCGAATGCAGATACCGCCATCCAAATCCTTGAGGCCAGAAACGACATTCGCGTCGTTTTCACCGACGTCAAAATGCCGGGGACGTTGTGCGGTTTGCGGCTGGCGCGAGCGATCCGCGACCGCTGGCCTCCGATTCAGCTGATTGTGGCGTCTGGGCTAAACGCCCCCTCGGAAACGGAATTTTCAGTGAACGGGCGGTTTATTCGCAAGCCCTATGCGTCAGAACACGTCTTGCAGGCCCTGGACGAGTTGCTCGGCCCCAATCCGGCCCCATATCGCTATTTGAGCGATGTCAAACAAGACTATGGTAGGGTCGTTTACTAACGACCTCATATCCCTTTCGGGGTAACTTCTTGCCTAATGTCCCCGGGTACGGCTTTCGCTTCGCGAGCCTTCGGCGGTCAGAAAGGGGCAGCCATGGCTCCTCAAGTTTCGCATCCGGACGTTGCCCTTAATCTAGCTTTGGCCATCATCGCCTCCTCCACGGCACCCCTGCTTCTGCTTCATGGCGATCTCACCCTGGTTGGCGCCAGCAAGTCCTTTTGCCGTGCGTTCGGGATCGACCCTGTCACCGTCCCCGATAAAGCGCTGCGCGACCTCGGCGCCGGCGAATGGAATGTGCCCCAACTTAACATCCTGTTGAAGGCGACTGCAGCCGGTCAGGCTGAGGTCGAGGGCTATGAACTCGACCTTCACCGCCCGGGCACACCCGATCGCCGCCTGGTCCTCAACGCCCAAAAGCTTGCTCATGGCGACGAAGGCAACATTCTCTTGTTGCTATCCGTGATGGATGTCACCGATGCGCGTATCGCCGAAAAGCTGAAGGACGATTTGTTACGGGATAAGGCCGTCCTTCTCCAGGAACTCCAACACCGCGTCGCCAACAGCCTCCAAATCATTGCCAGCGTTCTGATGCAGAGCGCCCGCAAGGTGCAGTCGGAGGAAGCCCGTAGCCATCTCCATGACGCGCATCAACGCGTAATGTCGGTTGCCTCTCTCCAGCACCAGCTTGCCGCTTCGGCGATTGGTGATGTCGAGCTACGGCCATACTTCACCGCTCTCTGCGAAAGCATTGGCGCCTCGATGATCCGCGACCACACCAAGCTTTCCCTGGACATCGACATAGACGGCAGCGTTACCAGCGCCGATGAATCGGTGAGCCTTGGCTTGATTGTCACCGAACTGGTCATCAATGCCCTCAAACATGCCTTCCCGAATGACCGCAACGGAACGATCAAGGTCGGTTATTACGCCCAAGGTCCAAATTGGACGCTGTCGGTGGTCGATAATGGCGTGGGAATGCCGAAGGATGTCGCAAGCACAAAACCAGGACTGGGAACAAGCATCGTTCAGGCTCTGGCGGCGCAACTCCGCGGCGTCATCAAGATTGCAGATGCGAATCCGGGAACGGCCGTTTCCATTACCCACACCCAGCCTTCGGTGGTGGAGGTAGCGAACGACACGGTACAGGCCGGCCAGGCTGTCTGAGGCGCTAGAGCCGCACATTTTCCATGTGCTCTGAGCTCTGTGCACGATCCCCTCAAAAAGGCCGCAGCTTCGCGGCCTTTCAAGAAACCATCGTCGTCTTATTCCATAGCAGCCGGATCACCCGACGCATCTTCAATGTCCGTAACTAATTTTGCGCCGTGAATCAGCACCTTTACCTTGTCGTCGCCCTTTTTGATCGGATCTGAGACAATGGTGTAATGCTTATGGCCATGACCGTGACTATCCTCGCTGTGAAGCGTGCCGGCGACAATGCTCGCATCCGTCAATGTCACGCGCACCGGCTTGCCGATCCACGGCTGAACTTCGTCGTTTGTCATTTCACGATCCTTTTTGATACTTGGAATTGCCAACCGTGTCGTTATCCGGGGTAGCGGACGTTGCTAGATGCCGCCCGGCTTGACGGAATGTTCTGCAATATCGCCGATCTCGCTTTCAAGACCGCCCGCACGAGCGATGATTTCCCGTACGGTCGCTGTATCAACCCCGTGTTGTGCGGCAGCCGCCTCAATCGCCTCTTCCGGATTACCGTCGCTGCTGGTGAGATTGGCCTGAAACGTGTTCGCGATTGCATGCACGTCCGTCACGGATAGCCCGGTCGTCTGGGCGATTTCGCCGGCTTTAGTTTCCAGATTGTCGAACAATCCCATCGGCTAGTCCTGCGCTACGCGCATAAACCCTGCCACCATCGAAGGCCCGGTGGGAATCAGCCCTAGCTTAGTCGCACGGCCCCGATGCAGCGGCACTGGCACCTTCCGGCGACTAGCGCCAGCGGCTAAAGCCCCAAAAGCCGCCACCGCCAAGAAGCAGAACAAGAACGACAACAATAAGAATGGTGTCCACGGGATTCTCCTAATGGTGATCGGCGCGATTGAACCCAACCGTCCGTTCGGCGCCTGAAGGTGTGCTGCGGCAAATAAAGCCCGGCGGTTCGCCACCGGGCTTTATTGGTAGCCCTACTTGCCGCGCAAAGTGTCCTTCGCGCCGCCGACTGTGCTCTCAACCTGGCCCTTGGCCTTGTCGAACGTGCCTTCGGTCTGAAGCTTCGTGTCGCCGATAACCTTGCCGGCGGTTTCTTTCACTGCGCCTTTGGCCTGATCGGCCGCGCCGTCGATGCGATCTTTGTCCATTTGATTTCCTTTCAAGGATGCGTAGATGAGTCTTCGGCTTGGCCGGTGCCGCTCCGAAGACGGAAATACGGTGGAGCGACTTCGCCTCCATCGCCGGATTCGGCTTGGATAGCGGTCGCCACCATGGAAAGCCCGCCCTGCTCTAATCGTTCCAACCTCTATGCTGCGCCGCGTCGGCCGCGCGCCTGAAGGACATACTAAGGCACTGATTCGTTTGCTTGTTCGCGGAACTCGTTGACTCGGCAATAGTTGTGTCGGGGAGACCAACCAGGAGAGGCCGATGGCGACGGCAACAACGACAAAGAAGACACCAAGGCGCTCTGGGGCCTCCGATAGCGCCAAGGGATGCTCCGATCGCGCCTTTCATGTCGATTACAACAAGGCGCTGGACCGCTGGGATGTGGTGGACGATGACGGCCGCGTGGTGGGCCATTGTCACCATATCGGCGAGGCCACCGACCTGGCGATCCGCGAGGCGCAACATGCCAACGGACATGGACACAATGTGATGGTCTGTGTCGAACAGTCGGACGGGTCATACAATCTCGCCTGGTCCGCGCGGTAGCGCGTGAAGATCGCCACTTACAACGTCAACGGCGTGAATGGCCGCCTGCCGGTGCTGCTGCGCTGGCTGGGCGCGGCCAGCCCCGACATTGTCTGTCTTCAAGAATTGAAGGCGCCGCAAGAGCGGTTTCCACGTCAGGAAATTGAGAAGGCCGGTTACGGCGCGATCTGGCACGGCCAGAAAGCATGGAACGGTGTCGCCATTCTCGCCAAAGGCGTTGTGCCTGTTGAGCGCCGCCGGGGACTGCCCGGCGATCCGGACCATCTGCACAGTCGCTATATCGAAGCCGAGGTCGGAGGTCTCATTGTCGGCGGGCTGTATCTGCCCAATGGCAATCCCTGGCCCGGCCCCAAGTTTGATTACAAGCTGGCCTGGTTTGCACGTTTGCAGCGTCATGCCAAAACGCTTCTCAAAAGCGGCGAACCTGTCGTCCTGGCGGGCGACTATAATGTGATGCCCACCGACCTTGATGTTTACAAGCCGGAACGCTGGGTCAACGACGCCCTCTTCCGCCCGGAGGTGCGCAAAGCCTATGCCAAGCTGCTGGCGCAAGGCTGGACCGACGCCTTGCGGATGATCCATCCGGACGAACGGATTTACACCTTCTGGGATTATTTTCGGAATGCCTATGCCCGCGATGCGGGCCTGCGCATCGACCATCTGCTGCTGTCGCCAACCTTGGCTAAACACCTCAAAGCCGCCAATGTGGATCGCGAAGTCCGGTCCTGGGAAAAGACCAGCGATCACGCGCCCACCTGGATTGTACTGGCCATTCCGAAGGGCCGCCCGCCCGCCAAGCCCAAATCCAGGGCGCGGCCTGCCCGCTAGACCGTGAACCCCACCCGCCCTGGCGCGTTTTCGCCCTATGGTCCTCAAACCCTCCACCGCCAAAGTCGTCGATCTGGATGCGGCCTTAGACGCTGCGCCGGTCGAAAGCACCGAGGGGCCGATAATCTGGGCCACCGTAACCATCACCTATACCCTCGCCGGCCACAGCCCGGCGGTGAGCATCCGGGTTCCGGTGCCGTGGCGCGACAGCGAAAGTCCCAACCAGCGCCGTGCCCAGGCGCTCCGCTGCGCCCGTCAACTGATCGAACATGCTTGCCGCGCCGCCGGCGTGGGGCCGCAGGACGCCGAACCGGACACCGATACGATGGATGATGTGATCGAGGCGATCACGCCCACGGCGCTTCAAGGCGTGGCACAGGAGTTGGGTCTGACCAAGCCGACCACCCGGCCGAAAACGCGAACGCGGCAGACCTAGATCTAGGACGTGCCCGTCATCGCTTTGCCGCTTGGAGCGCCGCCGCCTGCAGTTTCTTTCGCTCCACATTCCATCGCTGATTTTCCGCGGCCGCGCGGCGGTCAAGCTTCTCGCGCTCGCTCTCGATGGTTTTCATTGCTTCTTCATGGCGTGCCTGCGCCGCGTGCAACGCTTCTTCCGCCTTGGCGACGGCGCGAGCAATACCGCTTTTCTCTTTGTCCTGCCGAGCGGCTTCGGCGGCCTCCGTCCGGGCTCGCTCTCGGTCGCGCTGCTCCTTTGCCTTCTGAAAGGACAGGATGGCGGCTTTGTCGCGTGCGCCGTCCGCGTCTGCGGTCGGCTTCGCCTTAACTTTCGTGGTCGGCTTTGGTGAGGGCTTCGGCGGGGCCCCCTTCGGCACGGTCAACGTCCAAGGTCCCTTGGGCAGCACCGCGTTTTCCGTGAAAGGGCCTTTTGTCCCCACAGGACGCTTCAAGACCACACCCGGCTGCGCCATGGTCGCCGCCACGATCTTGGGATCGTCTGTCTCCTTGGCAAAGCCCTGGTGGAAAGCATTGTGGCCCATGCCCCACGCTTCCAGCGCCGCCTTCATCGAGGGCGCGGCAAGCGCCAGTTCAAAGAACCCCAGATTGGTGACGTAGGTCTTGAGTTTTCGGGGCATGGCTATTTCCGCTACCGCACCTTGGCTAGCCGTTTTCCGTTGGCGCGCATGATGGCGCGGTGGCGGCGCAGGACCGATTGGGGAGTCCGGCCCGCCGCGATTGCCATGCTGGCTTCGGCGGAGGCGGCGATCTTCTCCACGATCATGCGGCGGGCTTCCAGCTTCGCGGCAACATCGCCCTTAGCCAGCTTCGCCAAACGCAACGCGATCACCCGCTGCGCTTCGAGATTCGCCATCGCAAGGTCCGATGACAGTTTCCACCAGTTGGTTACCATACTTTTCCCCTCAAGGACAGGTTCAGCGGGTGCGGGCCTGGACATCCCCGATGAACGTCACATAGCGCACGACAAATTCGGCACAGGCTCGTAGCCGATCATGCACAATCACGCCGCCACCGCCGTCATAGCTCTGGATGCGGTATTCCTCGCCTTCGCACTCGATGCCCCAGCCGCCCGCAAACCGCTGGTCGTTGCCGCGCTTGAACCACAAGACGGCAAGGTCGGGATCTTCGGCCAAAGCGCGCTCCATGTCCTCCACCGACAATGCCTGCCGCTTTTCGGGAAAGCCCACATCTTTCAGCAGGCGGGCGGTCGATTTCTGGCCCATTTCATACTTGCGCGGAACTTCGCTGACCTGCTCCGCAAGCGCGCTCGTCATCATCGGCTCCCTGAATTGTATCCGGTTAGAACAGTCCGGAACGCCCGAAGTTGCAAACCCAGCTAATATGCGTTGTGGGACAGCTACCCACTACTGCTTGGATCGATTTCGAAGGGTTTCCAATGAGACGGAACTTCCCCACCACTAAGGCAGTTGAGTGGCAAACCACATAACATTCTGGGTGATCTGATGGCCGCTCCCCGCCGAAAAGACGCAACGCCGAAGTCCCGCAGCTTCCCTATGCCGGGGCTGTCCTCGCGCCCGGCCTGGCAGGGACATTTGCGGCTGTCGTTGGTGAGTTGCGCGGTCGGTCTTTACAAGGCCACCACGGTTGCCGGCGACATTTCCTTCAACCTCATCAACCCGGAGACCGGCAATCGCATCAAGATGGTGACCACCGATCCCGACACCGGGCCGGTAGACCGTTCCAGCCTGGTCAAAGGCTATGCCGTCGAAAAGAATAATTATGTGTTGTTTACCGGTGAAGATTTTGAATCGGTGAAGCTGGAGACCACCAAGACGCTGGAGATCGAACGCTTTGTCGATGCCGATACCATCGACCGGCTCTATTGGGACACGCCGTATGTTCTGGCGCCGCTCGACCAGGGTTCAGCGGAAGCCTATTGCGTGATCCAGCAGGCGATGCAGCAGTCCAATCGGATCGCGCTGGGCCGGGTGGTGATGCACACGCGCGAACGGCTGATGGCCATCGAGCCGCGCGACAATGGCCTGCTCGCCACCACGTTGCGCACACGCGATGAGGTGGTCAACACGTCCGCCGCGCTAGAGGACGTCCCGCATGGCAAGCCCGATCGCCAGATGATCGACATTGCCCGGCGGATCATCGAGCAGAAGGAAGGCCCGTTCGACCCTGAAGAGTTCACGGATCGCTACGAGGATGCGCTGCGCGTATTGATCGAAGAAAAGAAGCGCGGCCATAAGATCACCCGCGTCGAGGAGCCGGCGGACCAAACCAATGTGGTCGATCTGATGGAGGCCTTGAAGCGCAGCTTGGGCGGCCAGCGCGCGCCGGCCAAACGATCTGGCGGCACAGTCACCAAATTGCCGCGCGGTAAAACCAAGCGCTGACAGTCTGCTAGTTAACGCTCCGAATCTGCGCAGCCGCTTGGCCGTTCGCTGTTGTCGGGCGCTGTCGCCAATGCTGGGAATGAGTAGGTTGGGCCTTTGGCGGATTTACGCCAGCCCCACTGGGTGATACGCCCTATCAATGGGTAACGGACGCTATTACTTCCACATTCTTGACGACGGTTTTGCGGTCCCGGATGAGGAAGGTATGACTCTTTCGCGCCATGCGGCGCAGGCCGAATTGCGCGCCAGCGTGGGCGATTTAACGGCGGCACGGCTGCGGACCGGACGTGGGGCCGGCAACGGGCGGGTAGAGCTTGCCGACGATGACGGGCATGTCCTTGAAACCCTGCCCTTCCGCAAAATGCTGAACTGACGCCGGTCACTCCGCCAGTCGAAACTCGCTTGCAAGGTCGCCAGCGCATTGCGCGCCTCGTCGTCGGCCGCCGTGGACAACGGCGGGTCGATCTCCACCACCACCCAGTTCCGGGCACTGTGGGAGCGCCCGGCGACCATCACCCGCGCGACATGCTGGGAGCCGGGCAGCATCCGCAGATAGGACAGCACCTTGCGTTCCAGTTCGGCCTTGGAAAGGGCCTGACGGCCCAGCCGCATGTTCATGACGGCCCCCATCTTTCGTCAAATCCAGATTATGCCGATTCGCGGATCGCGCTCAGTGCGGCAACATCGCCGTTTCGGTCGTGGTAAAGATGCAATCGAGGCCGCGCCAGACCTCCACCTGGTCGCCGTCGGCAGCAAGGCTTTGCGCCCTTCGCACGGCGGCATGGTCGCTGGCCTGTGGCGCGCTATAGAAGAACGGGCCAGCTTTGCCTTTCTTGACGATGCGGATTTCGTAGTTGTCCAAGGACGCCTCCTGTTCAACTCGCAGCGCGATTCAATCACTCTCTTCCCTGGAGTCCAGTGGATTTTGACGACGGATCGGAGACGGATGTTTCCCGCGCCTGCGGACGCCCCCAACCGGGGCATGATGCGGCGGCGGGACGTCTCAAATTGTACCGATTTGGAACCTGCAAGGAATTCATGAGTTCCCAAACCAGCGAGGACGCGATTCAAGCCGAGTAGCGGCATGACGCGGACGCAGCCCACGAAAGACAGGTCTATGAAAACTTTGATCGCCTCCATATTCGCCGTAACCCTGTTGAGCGCCGGCGCGGCAAATGCCGCGGTTGTCGGTGTCCACGTCGGCGGGATTGGCGTCGGCGTCGGCGGTCATGGCCACAGCCGCGGATACCATCGTCCGCCGCCGCATTATCGTCATCACCCCGTGCGTCGGATTGTCCATCACCGCTAGCGCGCAAACGCACATAGCATATGGCACCCAACTATATCCTCGCAGTCATCGCAATATAACTGCGACAATGGCAAGACGCTGATGCAACTGGCGCGCATCGGCATCAGACGCGTCGGTAATTTCCATATCGACGGTAAAATCGCCGCCAAGCAATTGGTACCCGTCCTGGAGGACTACAATCCCCGCGACACGGAGCCATTCATGCCGTCTTCCTGGCCGGCGCCAATACGCCGGCCCGCATCCGCGTACTGGTTGATTTCCTGGCTGTAAAGATGCGCCCCACGCGCGACCGCGGCGCATCGGCCGACACGGCATTCGTTTCATCCCAAGCAGTTCAACCCTCGACGCAGGCTTGAATCGCCTCAGCCAGCCTTTGACCAAAGGTATCAAGCCCCTCCTCCAGCGCACTCAATTTTCGCGCGAAACGTGCCGTTGCAAATCCCAGGTAAAGCGGCGCACGCCGCCTGGCGGCGGAAGCCGAGCTTCTATGCGATCTCGACAGAGGACCGGGCGATCAATCCAGACCTGGAAGCTTAATAGCCAAGCGGACGGGCGCCAAAACCATCGAGGTGAAATCCAGCCGCCTCTCCCTGATCTCGCATCCCAATGCGATCGCTGGCCTGATCCAACGGTTTGTGGCTTTGACCGTCCGCGCCTATCGATACATATGCCCGACAGGCGAAGTAGGAATCGGATATAATTGGGTGGAATTGGGTATTGTGACATCCAGCAGTACGCCGTGAGACTTCACTACGACCACTTGGTCGAATGCAGCGACTTCATCCGGTTTGCGAAGTGTTCCCACCACGATGTCGCCAGAGCTTAATGCGGCGTCGGCCAGGGTCTTGCCCAGGCCGGTGCTTACGCCGGTGATGAACCAGATCTTGGAAGTCATGATTGCTCCGAGGGTAACGAACGAGGTCGCGGATGCAGTTCCGTCGGGATCGTCCGTGGCCAAGAGGTAGGCTCTCCCCCTGCGGATTCAACCCCGATGCTCCTCGCGACCGTCGCTACCGCTCGAAGCGGCCAAAAACCGCGGCGCTCCCTGCCTTCCGATTTACGCGGCGTCCACCCGCATGCGGCGAAAGAACGCGTCCACCACGAGCCCGAATTTGCTTGGATCCTTGTAGGCCCGCGCCATCAACATGGCGCCGTACACCGCGGCCTGAAAAAACTCGGCCGCGATAGCCGGCGAATTCTCCAGCCGTATCGTGCCCTGCTGAACGCCGAGCGCCAGGACGTGCTCAAGCCACTTGCGCAAATCATTGAAGTGCCCCTGGACCGCGACCGCGACCTCTGGCGGAAGTCCAGGTAGTTCCGCGGCAAGCACGCCGGCCAGGCAAAAGGGCGCCGTCTCGTCCTGGATGCATTGCTTCCAATAATTGATGTAAGCGAGAAGCTGGTCAACGGCGACGGGCGTGCCGCTTTCAAGCGATGCAATATGCTTTTGGATTTCCGCTCTTTGCTGCTCAATGACCGCGACCACCAAACCCGCCTTGGAGGGGAAGTGGTGGTGGATACTCGCTTTACGAATGCCAAAACGCTCGGCCAGGTCGGCGTAACTGAATCCGTGATAGCCGCCCTTCATGATGAGCTGGCGGGTCTCGGCAACGAGCTTTTCCGCAGTGCTACTCATAGGTCCCCTACCTTCCAGTAGGTTGATATAGTCGCGGTCTGTTGGCGTTGCAAGCGCCGGTTCCAGCTTCCCCAGCCCAGTTTTCTCTCAAAATTGGCTTGACAGCCACCCTACCTCCTAGTAGGTACGAAATGACTACCTTCTAGTAGGTAGTCTTAATCAGGAGAATGACTATGCAACTTTCTATCGCCGGTCAGCGTCCCGGCAAATTCGGTACCCAGCTTCCCTCGCCCAAGTCGGCTGGGGGCTGGCTGAGAAACTACTACCTGACCCGTGCCGTCGTATCGGCAGCCTGGATCGCGGGTGCGGTCACTGTCGCAAGGGGCAATCACCAGATCGGGGGCCTTCTGCTCCTCGCCTATCCCGCCTGGGATGCTGCGGCGAACTACTTCGACGCCGAAAGCAATGGCGGCTTGCACCGCAATCCGACACAGACCCTCAATCTCGTCATCAGCGCCATCACCGTTGGTGCCGTCGCCATCGCGCTCAATTTCAGCATGAACGCGGTAATCGGTGTCTTTGCGGTGTGGGCGGTTCTCGCCGGTCTGCTCCAGCTCGCCACCGCGATTCGCCGCTGGAAGACCTATGGTGCGCAGTGGGTGATGGTCCTCAGCGGCGCGCAGTCCGCGCTCGCAGGCGGCTTCATGGCCACGGTGGCCATCGGTGCGCATGAGCCCGACATCACGGCCATCGCTCCCTATGCGGGATTCGGCGCTTTCTATTTCCTGCTGTCCGCCATCTGGCTGACCGTCAGCAATGCCCATCGTCGCACAACCCCTCCCAACAACCTGGCGGCCTGATCGCTATCGCTGTTTTCAACCCCACCGTTGCTGATGGTCAGCACCGGCCAATCCGAAGGAGTACCACCCATGTCAATTGATGTTAAATACCGCACCAGCGCCACCACGACCGGCGGCAGAGACAGCCGCGTCCGTTCCGAAGACGGCCACATCCAGGCCCAGCTTTCGACGCCCAAGGAATTGGGCGGCGCGGGCGGCGAGGGCACCAACCCCGAGCAGCTCTTTGCCGCGGGATATTCGGCCTGCTTTCTCAGCGCCCTGAAATTCGCAGGGCATCAGATGAAGGTGGAGTTGCCGCAGGACGTTTCGGTCAAGGCAACGGTCGGCGTCGGCCCGCGCAAGGATGGCGGCTATGGTCTAGCCGCCGATCTCGCAATCGGCTTGCCGGGCGTGGACCGTCACATCGCGCAATCGGTGATCGAAGCTGCGCACAAGACTTGCCCCTACTCAAACGCGACCCGCAACAACATTGACGTCACGGTGACGTTGGTGTGATTCCATCCGGCCAATCGGCGGCATTGCTCCCAAGCGATGCCACCGATAACCGGGAATCGGAACCACCGATGAGCCTTATTTCATCCCAAGGATAAGAGCCCTCTCAATGATCATCATGTATGTGACCTATGCCGGCAATGCCGAGACGTCTTTCGACCGCGCGCATTGGATCAACGTTCATCTTCCGCTCGTCCGCGAATGCTGGGGCCCCTATGGGCTGGAACGCGTTGGCGGCTTCTTCCCCCAGGACGATGGCGGCGGGCTGATCGCCATCGCGCCCTGCGTGTTCCGCGACGAGGCTTCCATGCAGGCGGCGCTGGCGTCGCCGCAGACGGTGCGCGTAATGGCCGATGTGGATCTGGTCACCGCAGTAAAGCCGCAACGCAGCCTGGCGCTGCCGCTGTGACGACGTCCCCTTTTCGCCACAAGGAAAAGTGATCTTCGTAACCCGTGTTGCTAGCAGCGTCGGGCCGGCCCAGAGGTGCGCCATAGCGTTGCCCATGGTGCCTATTCGACCGGACATTTCTACAGTAATGATGCCCATGTATGCTGGCTGGTTGATTTTCTAGCTCTGCTTCTTACCGCTTCTGACCAGTTAGGGAGAAAGTTGAACCGTATATGGTTTCGGTCTGACTAAGGCCGACGCACCCGGCTATTACCCGGCGCGCCGATGAAGCGGCCGGTGGTGGCGCGGGATGGCAACATCCGCACTTCACCTAACCGCATTCTTCAAGCGCATAGGATTCCACCGCCGGCTTCCCGCCACGCCGGCGCAGCAGAAGCAGCAAGACAAGGGCCGCGCCCGCCATCGCGGCGCCGGCTACCGACACAGCCGGATAACCCAGACCCGCCCTTATCACGCCGCCGCCCACGGCCGCGCCGATCGCATTGCCAAAATTGAAGGCACCGATATTCACGGCCGAAGCGAGGTTCGGCGCATCGCCAGCCCGCTCCATCACGCGTGTTTGCAATGGCGGCACGATGGCGAAACTCGCGACACCCCACAGGAAGATCAGCGGCGCGGCGCTGGCTTCCCAACGCATGCCGACCACGAAAATCAGCAGCAGGCCAATGAGCCCCGACAGCGAGACGATCAGCGTGCCGTCCACCGAGCGGTCCGCGAAGCGCCCGCCCACCCAGTTA
>JAAVUU010000007.1 GCA_018449595.1 Rhizobiales bacterium dw_265 | reverse complement strand
TTGCTATCATTCTTCTTCGCCGTCTTCGTCATCGGCGGCGATATCGCGGCTGACGCGCTCCGAACGCAGGATGGTGTCGATCTTCAGCGCCTCGGCAAAGGACTCGTCCTCGACAAAGCGCAGGTCGGGGGTGAATTTCATGGTCAGCAGCCGGCCCATTTCGCCGCGCAAAAATCCCTTGTGCCGGTTCAGCGCCGCCACGATCTGTTTGGCATTCTGCCCGCCCAGGGGCTCGCAATAGACGGTGGCATAGCGCATGTCGGGCGACGGCTTGACCTGGGTGACGGTCACCGACACGCCCGCCAGTTCGGGATCGCGGATGTCGTTTTCCCGCAGCACTTCGGCCAGCGCATGGCGCAGCGCCTCGCCCACGCGCAACTGGCGCTGCGACGGGCCCAAGGGACCGTCATTGCGCCCGGTGCGGCGGCCGGTCGGTCGGTGGGGAGATCGGGGCGGACGGTTGGACATCATGCTCTCTTGTCATTCCCGGCCGAGCGTCGCGACAGCGATGCGAGGGGAAGGGAACCCAGGCTGTCGAAACCTGGCTCAAATTATAAAGCCTGGGTCCCCTTCCCTCGCGCCGCGCATTGCGCGGCGCTCGCCGGGGATGACAAACGGTGTTACAGCGCCCTCTGAACGGTTTCGACATCGAAGCATTCGATGACGTCGCCCTTCTGCATGTCCTGGTAATTGAGGAAGGCCATGCCGCATTCCTGGCCGACCTGGACCTCTTTCACTTCGTCCTTGAAACGCTTCAGGGTCGAAAGCTCGCCTTCATGGATCACGACATTGTCGCGGATCAGGCGCACCTTGCTGCCGCGCCGCATCACGCCTTCGGTGACCTTGCAGCCCGCCACCTTGCCGACCTTGGTGATGGTGAAGACTTCCAGGATTTCGGCATTGCCCAGGAATTTCTCGCGCGTCTCGGGCGTCAGCATGCCCGACAGCGCCGCCTTCACGTCATCCACCAGATTGTAGATGATGTTGTAATAGCGGATTTCCACGCCGTCGCGCTTGGCGCGCTCGCGCGCCTGGTTGTTGGCGCGCACATTAAATCCAATTACGGCAGCACCACTGGCATGGGCCAGGATCACGTCGCTTTCGGTGATGCCGCCGACACCCGATTGCAGGATCTGCGCCCCGACCTCGTCGGTGCCCAGCTTGGCCAGCGCGCCGTCGATCGCTTCCGCCGAGCCCTGCACGTCGGTCTTGAGCACCAGCGGCAGCAGCTTCTTCTCGCCCACCGCGCGGGTCTTGAGCAACTGGTCGAGGGTCTGGCGCGACGACGAGGCCTGGCGCTGTTCGCGGCGCTTCCTGGCGCGGTATTCCGCGACTTCGCGGGCGCGCGCCTCATTCTCGACCACCACCATCTCGTCGCCGGCTTCCGGCGCCGCCGAAAGGCCCAGCACTTCGATGGGCGTGGAGGGACCGGCTTCCTTCACCGTCTCGCCGCGCTCATTGGCAAGCAGGCGCACCCGGCCCCATTCGGCGCCGGCGACCACGATGTCGCCGATCTTCAGGGTGCCGCGCTGCACCAGCACGGTGGCGACCGGGCCGCGGCCCTTGTCCAGCTTGGCTTCGATGACGGCGCCTTCGGCGGCGCGGTCGGGATTGGCCTTGAGGTCCAGCAGTTCGGCCTGCAGCAGGATGGCGTCGGTCAGCTTGTCGAGGTTGATGCCCTTGGTGGCGGAAACTTCCACCGCCTGGGTTTCGCCGCCCATGTCCTCGACCTGGACTTCGTGCTGCAGCAATTCCGTCTTCACCCGGGTCGGGTTGGCGTCGCCCTTGTCGATCTTGTTGACCGCCACGATTATCGGCACGCCCGCCGCCTTGGCATGGGCGATGGCCTCGACCGTCTGGGGCATGACGCCGTCATCGGCGGCAACCACCAGCACCACGATATCGGTGACCTTGGCGCCGCGCGCCCGCATCTGGGTGAAGGCGGCATGGCCGGGCGTGTCCAGGAAGGTGATCTTCTGTCCGCCGGCAAGCTGCACCTGATAGGCGCCGATATGCTGGGTGATGCCGCCGGCTTCGCCCGCGACCACATCGGTCTTGCGCAGCGCATCCAGCAGCGAGGTCTTGCCATGGTCGACATGGCCCATGATGGTGACCACCGGCGGACGCGGCACCAGATGGGAGTCCTCGTCCTTCTCGCCGGTCAGGCCTTCCAGCACATCGCTTTCGGCAACGCGCTTGACCACATGGCCGTATTCGGTGGCCACCAGTTCGGCGGTGTCGGCGTCGATCACGTCATTGGGCGTGGCCATCATGCCGTTCTTCATCAGCACCTTGATGACATCCACAGTGCGGCGCGCCATGCGGTTGGCGAGTTCCGCCACGGTGATGGTTTCCGGCACCACGATGTCGCGCGGCCCGGCCGGGCCGGCCTGGACCTGATGGCCCTTGTTGACGCGCTGCAGGTGGCGGCGATAGCTGGCCACCGAGCGCACGCGCTCGTCATCGTCGGACAGCGCCTTGGTGACGGTCAGCTTGCCGCGGCGGCGTTCGCCCTCGGCCACCTTCTTGGGCGCGGGCGCCTTGGCCGGCACCAGCTTGCCGCCGATTTTCTTGGCGGTGTTTTCTTCTTCTTCCTCGTTTTCCAGGCGGCGGCGCGGCGCTTCGCCGGCAACCACTTCGCCGGTCTTGGGCGCTTCGGCGCGGCGGGCGGCTTCGGCTTCGGCGCGCTGCTTGGCCAGTTCGTCGGCGGCCTTGCGGGCCTCCTCCTCGGTCTTGCGCTTTTCGGCGGCCAGGCGCTCGACCTTCAGCTGCTCTTCTTCCAGGGCGCGGCGGCGCGCTTCGGCCTCGGCGATCCGGCGGGCCTCGCTGTCGGAGACGCGGGCATCGGCCAGGGCGGTGGCGCGGCGCGCCTTTTCCTCATCGGAAAGCTGGCGCAGCACCACGCCGCGCGGCGCGGTCACGGCGGGCTTTTCCGGCACCCTGGCGACAACCGGCGCGGCGGCCTTGGGCGCTTCCACCTTGGGGGCGGGCCTGGGGGCAACGACAGGCGCGGGCGGCGCGGCGGAACGCTTTTTCTCCACCACCACGGCCTTGGTGCGGCCATGGCTGAAGCTCTGCTTGACGGTGGAGGTTTCCGTCTTCTTCAACGACAGCGTTTTCGCCGGGCGCTTGGTTTCGTCAGTATCGCTCATGAATCTCTTTCGTTCCGGGCCCGGTTGGGCATCACGCGGAAGCCCGAAAGGCGTTCCGCATCAAAGGTCAAACGTTCGGCTAGACCGCCCGGCTGGACGGCGGCATGTATCACATTCTCGCGCCCCAAGGCCAAGCCCAATTCGGCGCTGGTCAGGCATTCGATCACCGTCGCATCCAGTTCCAGCCGGTGCGCGGCGGCGTAGAGTTTGCGCTTGCCGTCGGCGGCGCCGTCAAAAGCCTCGATCAGCGTCTTTGGCGGCTTGGCGCTTTGCAGCGCCCGCAGCACATTGTCGAAGCCCAGCACCAGCGCGCCCGAGCGCCGCGCCAGCCCCAGATCGCCCAGCATCCGCGTCACCAGCGCTTTTTGCGTGCGCTCCGCCAGATCGGCGGTTGCACTGACCTGGGCCTTCGCGGCGCGGGAGAAAAGCTTCTTCTCCACCGCGATGGTGACGGCCTTGGCGGTGGCTTCGACCCACAGGCCCCGGCCCGGCAGCTTGGCGGCCACGTCCGGCACCACCTGGCCATCGGGACCGGCGACAAAACGCATAAGGCGGTTTTCGGGCAACACTTCGCCCGAGACGATGTCACGACGTTCCCGGTCGTGCATCGAATCCTCCTCATCCATTTTGATCGCCACCGCTGTCATCAGGCTTCGGTCGTCTCCTCGCCTTCAACCACTTCCTCTTCCACCACTTCCGGCTCCGCCTCGATCCAGCCCGCCTTGATGCGCGCCTTCATGACGATGGCATTGGCGTCGTCGGAGGTGAGGTTGAAGCCGTCCAGCGCGCCGGGAATACGCACCCGCTCGCTTTTGCCGGTGACGGGGTCCTTGGTGGCCTCGTAATAGCCGGTCAGGTCGTCGCTGGCGCAGCCGGCCAGGTCGTCCAGGGTCTTGATGTCATGCTCGCCCAGCGCCACCGCCAGGGCCGGGGTGATGCCGTCAACGTCCAGCACGTCATCGGTGACGCCCAGGGCCAGGCGCTTGTCGTCCAGTTCCTTGTTGCGGGCCTCGATATGCTCGATGGCGCGGTTCTGCAGTTCCTGCGCGGTTTCCTCGTCAAAGGCCTCGATCTGGGCCAGTTCGCCCAGGTCCACATAGGCGACATCCTCGATGGTGGCGAAGCCTTCCGACGCCAGCAGCTGGGCCACGGTTTCGTCCACGTCCAGCGCTTCCATGAACAAGGCGGTGCGCTGGGTGAATTCCTTCTGGCGGCGCTCGGATTCCTCGGCTTCCGTCAGGATGTCGATCTGCCAGCCGGTCAGTTGCGACGCCAGGCGCACATTCTGGCCGCGCCGCCCGATGCCCAGCGACAACTGTTCGTCGGGCACCACCACCTCGACCCGGTGGGTGTCTTCGTCCAGCACCACCTTGGTGACTTCGGCCGGGGCCAGGGCATTGACGATGAAGGTCGCCGCCTCGCCGTTCCACGGAATGATGTCGATGCGCTCGCCCTGCAGTTCCTGCACCACCGCCTGCACGCGCACGCCGCGCATGCCGACGCAGGCGCCGACCGGGTCGATGCTGCTGTCCTTGGAGATAACGGCGATCTTGGCGCGGCTGCCCGGATCGCGGGCCACGGCGCGGATTTCGATCACGCCGTCATAGATTTCCGGCACTTCCTGCGCAAAGAGCCTGACCATGAACTGGGGATGGCTGCGCGACAGGAAAATCTGCGGCCCGCGGGCCTCGCGGCGCACGTCGTAGATGTAGGCGCGGATACGGTCGCCGGCGCGGAAGGATTCGCGCGGGATCATCTCGTCGCGGCGCACCACGCCCTCGGCCTTGCCCAGGTCCACCACCACCGAGCCGAATTCCGAACGCTTGACCACGCCATGCACCACTTCACCGATGCGGTCCTTGTATTCGTCATACTGGCGCTCGCGCTCGGCATCGCGCACCTTCTGCACGATCACCTGCTTGGCGTTCTGGGCATTGATGCGGTTGAAATCCACCGGCGGCAGGGTCTCGGCGATGATGTCGCCGATCTGGGCGTCGGGATTGCGGCGGCGGGCATCGGCCAGCGAAATCTCGGTCTTGTCGTTCTCGACCAGTTCCACGACATGCAGATAGCGCGAGACATGGGTCTCGCCGGTCTTGGGATCGATATCCACCTTGATGTCGTTCTCGGTGCCGTAATGGGCCTTGGCGGCGCGCTGCATCGCCTCTTCCATCGCGGTCAGCACCACCTGCTTGTCGATGGACTTGTCGCGCGCCACGGCGTCGGCGATCTGCAACAGTTCAAGGCGGTTTGCGGAAATTGCGGTGGCCATGACGTCTACTCCTGGGTGGATTTTTGAAGGTCGCTCCGGCTCTCGCCTTCGCTCTCGCGCGCGGCGCGCGCCTTGAGATCTTCGTTGATGAGCTTGTCGGTGAGCACGAGCTTCGCATTGAGAAGGCTGCGAAACGGAAACTTGATGTCGGCGACGCCCAGGCTGGAATCGCGGATCACGACATCGGCGCCGTCCATCCCCAGCACGATGGCGCGAAAACGCTTGCGCTCGCCCACCGGGGTCGCGACGGGCGCGCTCAGTTCGATCTTGGCCTCATGGCCGGCCCAGCGGGCGAAATCCATCGGGCGGGTCAGCGGCCGGTCGATGCCGGGCGAGGAAACCTCGATCTCGTAATCGCCCTCGATGGGGTCTTGCGCCTCGATGAAATCCAGCAGCGCGTGGGACAGCGCCGCACAGCCTTCCACATCCATGCTGCCGTCGGGACGCTCGGCCATCACCTGAAGGGTGCGGGCGCTGCCGCCCATCATGCGCAGGCGCACCAGCTTGAACCCCGCCTGTTCAATGACGGGTTCAAAGATCGGTTCCAGGGCGGTGACAGCCGTAACAGTCAAGTGCAAAGCCTTTTGCCCGCGGCGGCCGGAGGGCACGCCACACAACATGTCTTGTTGTTTTTGGGATGGCGGCTACTTACGCCCGAAAGCGCAAAATTACAAGGGTCAGTGCTTGCCGCCGGGCAAGATTCCGATGCTGACCTCGCCCGAGGCGACCGCCTTGTCTATGGCGTCCTGGCGGGCCTTTTTCTCCCGCGCCACCTTGGCGATCGCGGCATCATGGGCGGCGATTTTGGCCTCTATGGCCTGGCGTTTCTGGGCGATTTCCAGCTTCTGGAAGGGCGATTCCTGGAACAGGATCAGGAACACGGTGACGGTGCAGAGCGCCGCGATCAGGATGATGCCCAGATCGCCGATATGCATGCCGAAAATCACGCTTTTTTCTTCGGGGCCTTCGTCATGGGTGGGAGGCTTTTCCATCAGGGGGTTCTATCGCGGCGGACGAAGCGAAGAAAGCAGGGCGGTCCCTTGATGGCCTTGGTCTCATAGCGGGTGGGCGGCCAGTCGGCGGGGCGGCTGCGCCAGTCCGTCGGGCCTTGCGCCAGCCAGTGGAACTCTGGATGCGCCATCAGCCGCTCCAAGGCATAGGGCAGGTAGCTCTTGTCGTCGGTGGCGAACCTGAGTTCCGCGCCCGGCTTCAGCACCCGGGCCAATTGATCGAGCATCTCCATCTGCAAGAAACGGCGTTTGTGATGCCGGGTCTTGGGCCAAGGATCGGGAAACAGAAGAAAAAAGCGGCCCAGGCTGGCGTCGGGCAGGGCTTCGATGATCTCCCGGCCATCGCCTTCATAGAGGCGAACGCTGTTCAGGGGACTTTCTTCCAGCTTTGTCAGCAGCTTGGCCATGCCCATCTCATAGGGCTCGGCGCCGATCAGGCCGACCTGGGGATGATGCGCCGCCTGCCAGTGGAGGTGCTCCCCGGCGCCAAAACCGACCTCAAGCCAGACTTCCTTAACAGTGTTCGGAAACTGCTCCAGCGGATCGCCGCCCGGCACATAGGCCAGTTCTCCCAACAGCGTTCGGCGCAGCCCCGCCTGGCGCTGGGACAGCTTGGGCCCCTTGCGGCGGCCATACAGCTTGCGGCGATTGCGGTCGGGATGGGGCTCAGACATGCGGGGGACAGCGGACCTTGGAAAGAACACCTAAACCCCTTATATGTACAACAACTCGTACAACTGGCTGGAGCCTTGCCATGGATGTTCTGAACTTTTCCGAGACCCGGGCCAAGCTGAAATCCGTGATGGACAAGGTGGTGCGGGATCGCGCCCCGGTGGTGGTGTCGCGCAAGAATGGCGAGGCGGTGGTGCTGGTGTCGCTGGCCGACTGGAACGCAGCGGAGGAGACTACGCACCTGCTGTCCACCCGTGCCAATGCCGAGGATTTGATGGCGTCGATTGCAGAGTTGGACGCCGGCAAAGGTGAAGAGCACGATCTGATCGCGCCGTGAAGATCGTCTTTTCGATGCGGGCCTGGGGGCAATATCTGCATTGGCAGAATGAGCCCGAAACGCTGGCACGCGTTAACGGCCTTATCCAAGAATGTACCCGCACGCCCTTCACCGGCACCGGCAAACCTGAGCCCCTACGCGGCGACCTGAAAGGCTGGTGGTCACGCCGCATTACCTTGCAGGACCGGCTGGTCTATCGCGTCACCGGCACAGCGCCGGACCAGTCGCTGGAAATCGCCCAGTGCCGCTTTCACTACGACCGCTGAACACAAAAATTTTGTCCCACACGGGCCTGATGCACATGTGGGACAAAAAGGTCAGATTCGAACGTAACGATGAGTCTTACAGCGCCGCTTTGATCTTTTCCGCCAGATCGGTTTTCTCCCACGAAAAGCCACCCTCGCTGTCGGGCTCGCGGCCAAAGTGACCATAGGCGGCAGTGCGGGCGAAGATCGGCTTGTTGAGGTCCAGATGCTCGCGGATGCCGCGCGGCTTCAGGTTCATCACCTGGGGCAGGATCAGTTCCAGCCTGGCTTCGTCAACCTTGCCGGTGCCGTGGGTGTCGACATAGACCGACAGCGGCTCGGCCACGCCGATGGCATAGGCCAGCTGGATGGTGCAGCGGTCGGCCAGGCCGGCGGCCACGACATTCTTGGCCAGGTAGCGCGCGGCATAGGCGGCCGAACGGTCCACCTTGGTGGAGTCCTTGCCCGAGAAGGCGCCGCCGCCATGGGGGGCTGCCCCGCCATAGGTGTCCACGATGATCTTGCGCCCTGTAAGACCGCAGTCGCCGTCGGGGCCGCCGATCACAAAGCTGCCGGTGGGATTGATGTGCCAGACGGTCTTCTCATTGATCCATTCGGCGGGGAGCGCCTCCCGAATATAAGGCTCGACGATCTTGCGGATGTCGGCCGAGGTCTGGGATTCATGGGCGTGCTGGGTGGACAGCACGATCTGGGTGGCTTCCACCGGCTTGCCGTTCGCATAGCGCAGGGTGACCTGCGACTTGGCGTCGGGCAGCAGGGTCGGCTCCTTGCCCGAATGACGGGCGTCGGCCAGCAGCTTGAGGATCTTGTGGCTGTAATACAGCGGCGCCGGCATCAGGGCCGGGGTCTCGGTGCAGGCATAGCCGAACATGATGCCCTGGTCGCCCGCGCCTTCATCCTTGTTGCCGCTGGCGTCGACGCCCTGGGCGATATGGGCCGACTGGGCGTGCAGCAGCACTTCGACCTGGGCGTTGCGCCAGTGAAAGCCGTCCTGCTCATAGCCGATGGCCTTGATCGCGGCGCGCGCAGCGTCTTCGACATCGCCGGCGCCGACCCGCTTGGGGCCCCGGGTCTCGCCCGCGATCACGACGCGGTTGGTGGTGCACAGGGTCTCGCAGGCGGCGCGGATGTCCCAGGGGCTCATGCCTTCCTTGGGGCCTTCGCGGAAGAACAGGTCCACCACCTCGTCCGAGATGCGGTCAGCGACCTTGTCCGGGTGGCCTTCCGAAACGCTTTCGGAGGTGAAGAGATAGTCGGAACGCGCCATGCCGGTATCCTTTGAAACTTTATTGACGGTCGCGCGGCCTAACGCTTCGCTGGGCCGACGCTCCTGGGCGCTTCTCTTTACAGGGTTTGGCGGGGGGGTCAACCGCATATGTCAAATATGACATATGCTCTACAGTAGTATCGGATTCCCCCCGCCGGAACCCGTGCTATACAGCGGCAAACCAAGGAAAAGCCCATGCGCACCGCGACCGTCGAACGCAAGACCCGCGAGACCGAGATCGCCGTCTCCCTCGACCTGGACGGGACGGGCGAGAGCGACATCGACACCGGCATCGGCTTCCTGGACCATATGCTGGAGAGCTTTTCGCGCCATTCCATGATCGACCTGAAGGTGCGGGCGACCGGCGACCTGCATGTCGATTACCACCACACCACCGAGGACACCGCCATCGTCATCGGCAGCGCGGTCAAGCAGGCGCTGGGCGATTTTTCCGGCATCACGCGCTTCGGTTCCGCCCTGATCCCGATGGACGAGGCGCTGACGCGGGTGGCGCTGGACATCTCCAACCGGCCGTACCTGATCTGGAAGGTCGTGATACCCAAGCCCAAACTGGGCGAGATGGACACCGAACTGTTCAAGGAATGGTTCCAGGCCTTCGCCCAGAATGCCGGGGTGTGCCTGCACATCGAAAATCTCTACGCCGACAACAGCCACCATATCGTCGAGACCTGCTTCAAGGGCCTTGCCCGCGCTTTGCGTCAGGCCATTGCACCGGATGAGCGGCTAGAGGGCGGCATTGCATCTTCAAAGGGCAGCTTGTGATGTGGCCTGACGCAAAGCTTTATTCGTTTTGCTCGCATCCACTCGCGGGGCGTCAGGCGATCACGCCCGATGAGCGGCTGGATGGTGCGTCGCCATCGTCAAAGGGTTCGCTGTAGGTCTGGGCTCGGCACGTTCCGTCATGCCCTGATTGTCATGGCCCGGGAATCCGGGCCACCCAGTTGGTGCGCCTCGATTGTAGCAATAGTATTTGTGTCACCTGGGTGGCCCGCAGTTGCGGGCCATGACACCTGAGAGATGGCAGGCATCATGAGATCTCTGTTTCCCGTCCCCGATGCGGAGCGCCGCGCGGCGCTGGAAGCCGCCGAGGCGCGGGCACTGCGGATGTTCGCAGCCATCGAAGCCGCCGGGCTGGTGCGCGCCGGGGTCAGCGAGCGCGACATTGAAGACGAAATCCGCGAACTGGCGCTGAAGGATTTCGGCGTCGAGACGCATTGGCATCGCCGCATTGTGCGCAGCGGCCCCAACTCCATCACCACCGCCGGCGACCATCCGCCGGTGCGGATGATCGAGCCGGACGACATTGTCTATCTTGACCTGGGGCCGGTGTTCGAAGGCTGGGAAGCCGATATCGGCAAAAGCTATGCGCTGGGCGGCGACGCGCGCAAGAATGCGCTGGTGGCCGAACTGCCGCGCCAGTTCGAGATCGTCCAGCAGCACTTCCGCGCCAATCCCGACATCACCGGCGCGGCGCTGTACGACTTCGCGGTCAAATCGGCGCAAGCGGCCGGCTGGACATTCGGCGGCAAGATCGCCGGCCATATCGTCAGCGAATTCGCCCACGCCCAGATTCCGGGCGCCAAAGACCTCACCCGCATCGCGCCGCTCAACCCGGAGCCCATGAGCAACCCCGATGGCAACGGCCGGCCGCGCCACTGGATCGGCGAAATCCATCTGGTGGAACGCGACGGCAGCTTCGGCGGCTTTTACGAACGGCTGCTTTAAAACACGCAACGGTGTCATCCCCGGCGAGCGCGGCGCGAAGCGGCGCGCGAGGGAGTTCGTAGCGACAGCGTAGGAACGACCCAGGCTCTCCACACCGAACAAATTTAGACAGTCTGGGTCCCCTTCCCTCACATCACGCACGGTGCGCGCGATGTTCGCCGGGGATGACAAGATCGGCATTGAATTTTTGTTCTTGCAATGTTCCAATCGCAGAATGATCTCCACCTCCACCGCCCTGGATGTCGCGCGCGGCGTATCGCGCCTGCTGCTGGCAGAGGGTTATTCGCCGATCCTGGAATTCACTTTGCCCAATGGGCGGCGTCTCGATGTCGCCGCCATCGGCCCCGGCGGCGAGATGCTGGGGGTGGAGATCAAGGTGGCGCTGGCCGACCTTCGCGGCGACGGCAAATGGCCCGAATATCTGGACTATTGCGACCTGTTCTATTTCGCCATCCCGCCCGATTTCCCCGACGAGCATGTGCCGCCGCAGACCGGACTTATTGTTGCGGATCGCTATGGCGGCGCCATCGTGAAAGCGGCGCAAGCCCAGGCCCTGCACGCCAGCCGCCGCAAGGCCGTGACCATTTCCTTTGCCCGCACCGCCGCCGAGCGGCTGTCACGCACCCTGGAAAATATCGCTGTGTCGCAAACTCCAAACCTGGTCTTGCCCGATGCCTCTTAGCCGCACTGAGGCCCGCAAGATCATGCTGGCGATACCGGGCACCGACGAACGGCCCTGGTTCCACAAGCCGTCGGTCTTCATCCATGACCGCTTCCTGGCCAAGGTGCATGACAAGGAAGAGGCGGTGACCCTGCAGGTCGGCTCCATGGAAATGCGCGACATGATGCTGGAGGCCGAGCCCAGGCTTTTCTACATCACCGACCACTATCGCAAATTCCCTTTTGTGCTGATCCGGCTTTCAGCGCTGACGGCGAAAACGCTGAAGGACATCCTGACCGGCCGCGCCGCCCAGCTGGCCGCCATGCCGCCGATCAAGCGGCGGTCGAAGAAGGTGGCGGCGAAGCCTCCGGCCAAGAAGCCGGCGGCGAAAAAGAAATAGGAAAATAGATTGTCATCCCCTTCCCTCGTGTCGCTACGCGCGCCGGGGACGACATCGAGGACAAGAAATCAGCGCGGGCTGCGCTTGGCCAGAATCCGCTGCAGGGTACGCCGGTGCATATTCAGGCGGCGGGCGGTCTCGCTGACATTGTGGCCGCACAACTCATAGACGCGCTGGATATGCTCCCAGCGCACCCGATCCGCCGACATGGGATTTTCCGGCGGCTTGGGCTTGGAACCCGGCACCGCCATCAGCGCCGCCAGGATATCGTCGGCATCGGCGGGCTTGGGCAGATAGTCGATGGCGCCGTATTTCACCGCCGCGACGGCGGTGGCGATATTGCCGAAGCCGGTCAGCACCACCACCCGGCTTTCGGGGCGGGTGACATGCAGGGTTTCCACCACATCCAGCCCGTTGCCGTCATCCAGCTTGAGGTCCACCACGGCATAGGCGGGCGGGGCATTCTTGGCGTGGGCCTTGCCCTCGGCCACCGATTCCGCCTGCACCACGGCGAAGCCGCGGGTTTCCAACGCACGCGCCAGCCGCTCACGTAGCGGCCTGTCATCTTCGACGAGGAGGAGGGTTTTGTCTTCGGAAGTCATATCAGGAGGGCGCTTTAGTACCCTTTTTGCGATGCGTCAAACGCTTCCGCGCGCAATGGCTTGGCATTTCAGGAGAAAATCAGCCCGGAGCCTCGCTTTGGGCGGGCGGCTGCGGGCCGTCGATCACCCCGCGCGGCCAGCGGATCGAGACTTCCGCGCCGCCGCCCGGCGGATTGGCGGCCTTAACCACGCCGCCGGTCTGCTCCAGCAGGATTTTGGCGATAAAGAAGCCCAGGCCCATGCCTTCATGCTGGTCCAGGGCGCCGACCGGGCCCATATCGCTCTCCCCCAGGGCGTTATGGCCGGGGCGCGAGGTAATATAGGGCTCGCCCAGGGTGTCGAAGATTTCCGGGGCAAAGCCGGGGCCGTCATCGGTGACCCGGATAAACAGGAACTGCGCGTCCCAGGTGGCGGTCACCGCCACCAGCGTGGTGGCGAAGTCGGCGGCATTCTCGATGATATTGCCCAGCCCATGCAGCAGTTCCGGCGCGCGCCAGACCTGGGGCACGGCATAATCGCCGCCCTCGCTGGTGGAGATCGGCGGGGTGATGGTGACGCGGATCTCCAGATCGTCGCCGCGATGGGGCGCGGCAATATCGTCCAGCAGCGCCCCCAGCGGCAGGCGGGCGGTGGCGCCCAGCATCGCTTCCTCGGGATTGGCGAGGCGGGCGATGATGGTGCGGCAGCGTTCGGCCTGGGCGCGCAACAGCCGCACATCCTCGACCTCGGCGGAATTTTCCGCCCTCCCGCCGGCAACGAGCGCCCGCTCCAGCTCCCGCGCCACCACCGCGATAGTGCCCAGCGGCGTGCCCAGTTCATGCGCCGCCGCCGTCGCCAGCGCCCCCAGCGCCGCCAGCCGGTGCTCACGCGACAACGCCAGCTGGGTGGCGGCCAGGCCCGCCGACATGCGCGCCGACTCCGACGCGATGCGCCAGGCATAGACCGAGGTAAAGCCGATGCCGATCACCAGCGCCGTCCAGATGCCGGCCTGATAGAGCTGCGGCAGCAGCAGCGCCTCGCCGGTGGGCCAGGGCAGCGGCTTGTGGACGATGGCGATCAGCGACACCGAGGCAAAGGCGATGAAGGCCAGGATCAGGACATTGCCCAGATTGAGCGTCGCCGCCGCGATCACCACCGGGGCCACGAACATCAGGGCAAAGGGATTGGCGATGCCGCCGGTCAGGTACAGCAGCGCCGCCAGTTGCAGCACGTCGAAGGCCAGATAGAAGGTCGCCTCGCGATTGGTCAGGCGATGGGCCGGCGGATAGCGCACCGCCAGCAGCGAGTTCAACGCCGCGCTGACCGCGATGGCGATGGCGCAATACAGGATGGGCAGCGAATAGCCCAGCGCGAAATAGACCAGGAACAGCGCCGCCGACTGGCCGGCAATGGCCAGCCAGCGCAGGTTGGACAAAGTGCGCAGCCGCACGCGGCCGCCCGTGCCCATGCCCTGCGAAAATCCCCGCACCATTTCCTTGCGCGCCAATTGTTCACTTTCCTGAGCGTTCAGAACGGATTAGAGCATTGCCCATGTGGCGCAACAAGCAAGCCCTGATCCCGTATCTGCTGCTGGTGGCGGCGCTGGCCGGCGGCATCCTGTGGTATGAAAGCAATCAGGTGCCGCGCCTGGGCCAGGTCGTCAGCACCGGCCAGGCCGATGTCGGCGGGCCGTTCCGCCTGACCGACCAGAGCGGCAAGACCGTCAGCGACAGCGATTTTCGCGGCCGCTACATGCTGGTCTATTTCGGTTACAGCTTCTGTCCCGATGTCTGCCCCACGACATTGGCCATCATGGGACAGGCACTGGACAAATTGGGCGCAGACGGCAAGCGCATCACGCCCGTCTTCATCACCATCGATCCGGAACGCGACACGCCCAAGGTGCTGGGCGATTATATGAAGGCGTTCGGGCCCGATTTCATCGGCCTGACCGGCAGCGCCGAGGCCATCAAGGATATCGAGAAAAAGTACCGCGTCTATGCCGTGAAAAAGCCGATCGATCCTGCTGACCCCAAGCACGGCTACGGCATGGATCATTCCTCGGTGATTTACCTGATGGGACCGGACGGCAGGATGATCGCCTTCTATGACGAGGCGATCCGGGCGGACGATCTGGCGAAGGATTTGAAAGCGAAAATCTAACAACGCCCCATGTGTCATGGCCCGCCAGAGCGGGCCATGACACATGGGGCTAAAGCGCCGTCGGCAGCGGCAACCCGCTCTGGGCACAGGCTGCGATCAGCGTGTTGTGCATCAGGCAGATGATGGTCATGGCGCCGACGCCGCCGGGCACCGGGGTAATCGCGCCCGCGACTTCCCTGGCCGCCGCATAATCCACATCGCCGACCAGCTTATATTTGCCGTCGCCCGCGTCCACCCGGTTGATACCCACGTCAATCACCGTCGCACCCGGCTTGATCCAGTCGCCCTTGACGAATTCCGGCTTGCCGATGGCGGCCACCAGGATGTCGGCCCGCCGCGCCAGCCCGGGCAGGTCGCGCGACCGGGAATGCGCCATGGTGACGGTGGCATTGGCCGCCAGCAGCAGTTGCGCCGCCGGTTTGCCGAACAGGAGCGAGCGGCCGATGACCAACGCCTCTTTGCCCGCGATGTCGCCGACATATTCCTTGAGCAGCAGCATCACGCCCGCCGGCGTGCAGGACACCAGATGGGCGCGGCCCGACAGCAGCAGCCCGGCATTGGTGGGCGTCAGCGCATCCACATCCTTGGCCGGGTCCAGCGCGTCCAGCACCGCCGCCTCGTCGAGATGTTTGGGCAAGGGCAACTGCACCAGAATGCCATGCACCGAGGCGTCAGCCGACAGCGCCTTTACCTGCGCCAGCAATTCCGCCTGGCTGGCATCGGCGGGCAGTTCGACATGGATGGACTTGAAGCCGATGGCTTCGGCGGTCTTGCGCTTGTTCCTGACATAGACTTCCGAGGCCGGATCGTTGCCCACCAGCACGGTGGCAAGGCCGGGCTGCAGGCCGTGCGCGGCTTTCAATTCGGCGGTCACCGCGGCGATCTTCTCGCGCAGCCTGGCGGCGCTGGCCTTGCCGTCAATGACCGTTGCCGCCATGGCCTACATCCCGAACCGGAACGAAGCCCAGGTGATGGTGTATTGCAGGAACCAGATGATGACGAACACCACGATGGGCGACAGGTCCAACCCGCTGATCGGCGGCAGGATGCGGCGGACCTGGCGGAACACCGGCTCGGTCATGGCGATCAGGATGCGCAGGCAGGTGCGGACGAAATTGTTGTGGCTGTTGATGACATTGAAGGCGGTCAGCCAGCTCACGATCACCGCGGCGATCACGATCCATTTGTAGATTTCCAGGACCTGGATCAGCAGGGCGGCGATGGGGTTCAGCATGGTGACCTTTTAGCCGGGAGCGCCGTAACCGCAAAGACGAAATGCGAACCTTCGGTTCGGCGCCATCAAAGACACAATCGGTTCGTGGGCCTCGCGCACCTCACTGCGCTGTCGCGCGGTGCGCTCGGCACCATTTCCTATCTGCCTGCGGCATATAGAAAATGGTGGAGCTGAGCGGAATCGAACCGCTGGCCTCCTCATTGCGAACGAGGCGCTCTCCCAACTGAGCTACAGCCCCGAACCGGCCCCAATGGGGCAAGGCGGGGGTTTTAGGGATGGGGTGATGGGCCGTCAAGCGGCTCCCGGGCCTACTTGCCGGTATATGTCACCCGCCACACCACATTGGCGGCATCGTCGGCGATCAGCAGGCTGCCGTCCTTGGCCACCGCCAGGCCCGCCGGACGGCCCCACACCTTGGCCGGCTGGCCGCTTTCGCCCATTCCGTTCCAGAAGCCCGTCACGAAATTCTCATAGGCGTTCTCCGGCTTGCCGCCGCTGAAATGCACCCGCACCACCTTGTAGCCGGTGGGATTGCCGGCATTCCACGAGCCATGCAGCGAGACAAAGGCGTCGCCTTTGTATTCGGCGGGGAAATTGGCGCCGGTATAGAAGGCCAGCCCCACCGGCGCGGAATGGGCCTGGAACAGCACATCGGGGGTGATGGTGGACGCCACCTTGCCGCCGGGGTCCCTGGCGCCCCACACCGGATCGGGATTCTTGCCGGTATAGGCGTAAGGATAGCCATAAAACCCGCCCGGCTTGACGCTGGTGAAATAATCCGGCGGCAGGTCGTCGCCCAGCCCATCGCGCTCGTTGGTGGCGACATACAGCGTGCCGGTGCCGGGGGCGAAGGCGATGCCCACGGGATTGCGCAGGCCCGAGGCGAACTCGCTCATGCTGCCGTCGGCGTTGACCTTGAACACCTGCGCGCCCGGTTTGAAGTCGGAGATATTGTCGCGCGAGCCGAACGCCAGATACAGCAAACCGTCCGGCCCGAAAGCGATATCACGGGTGACATGGCCGCCCTTGGGCCGCAGGTCGTCCACCTTGCTGGTGACTTTTTCCGGCGCGCCCGCCGCCGCCGTCTGGCCGTCCTTGTAGGCGAAACGCCAGATGCCCTTGAGGTCGCCGACATAGAGATAGCCGTCCCGGAAGGCCAGGCCGTGGGGATAGACCAGGCCGCTGCCGGCAAAGGTGAAGGTCTTGTCCGCCTTGCCGTCGCCATTGCTGTCGCGCAGCACCGTGATCTTGCCGCCGTCGCGCGACGGCTCGGCCAGGAAGACATCGCCATTGGGCGCCACCGCCATCCAGCGGGCATTGGTCAGGTTCTGGGCAAAGAGGGAAACCGCAAAGCCCCTGGGCACCTCCGGCAGCACGCCGGCGGGGCGCGGGATGATGTCGGACTGGTTGCCTGTCGCCGGGGTGGCATAGGGCTTGGGCAGGCTGGAAGGCGATATCTGGAACTTCTGGCCCGGATGGTCCGCGGCGAAGGCCGGTCCAGCCGCCAGCAAGGCCCCCGCCAGGGCCGGGCCCAAGGCAAAGACTGTCAGGATTTGTCCGCGCATAACCGCTCCCGTTAAAATTCGATTTACCAATCGGGCGCTTACTGTCCCCCGTCCGATTGGTGTCCCGATGCGCGCGATCTCGCTGCCTTTTTTGCTGGCTTCCCTGCTGGCCGCCACCATGGCCGCTTCATTACCGGCGCGCGCGGGGGAAGATGCCCCCAAAGACCAGAAAGCGCCAGAGCACAAAACCACCCAGTCCCAGAGCTACGTCGAGATGGACCCGATCTACACGACCATCGTGGCGGACAACCGCCCGGCGGGCATGCTGATGATCGGGGCGGGGCTGGATGTGCCGGACGACAGGCTGCGTGACGATGTCAACCGCTCCATGCCGGTACTGCGCGACGCCTATATCCGCAACCTGATGAGCTTCACCGCCAATGTGGTGCGCACCGACACCCAGCCGGATGTGGCGGTGATCGCCGAGCGGTTGCAGGGGGTGACCGACCGCGCCCTGAAGCGCAAGGGCGCCAGAATCCTGCTGGCGCAGGTCGCCATCCGCGTCACCTCAAAATAAGAGGCTCGCGCATTCTGCGCGAGCGGGCCGTCAGGCTGCCAGCAACGCCGATTCCAGCGAAGTGTCGGTCGCGTCTTCGCTGTCTTCACTGGCGGCGATGGCGCTGGCGAGGGGGTCGCTGGCGCTGGCCGTGGTCGTTGCCGTTCCGGTGGACGCCGAAGACGGGTCGGTGCCGGGCGGCGGCTCCATGCCGCCACCACCATGATGGTGATGGCGATGCGCCTTCTGGGTCTGGCCCTGACTTTGCGTCTGGTCCGTCTGGTCCGTCGAAGCGGTTTGCGTCGAAGGGTCCGTCGGGTCCTGCTGCGTAAGATTCATCAGGGCCTGCAGGGTCTGGCTCTCCAGGCTGGCGGTGGTCGAACCCGTCAGGCTGTTGCTGGTGGTGGATGCCGCCGATGCGGACGTATCCGAATCGTCGGTGTCGAGGGAATCCACCGACACGGCGGACGCGGCCTGCGCCTGCTGTGCGGCATAAAGCTGGCTGAGGGCGCTTAGCGACGCCGTACTGCCAACCGAACTGATGCTCATGGTCTCTCCTTTTCCGCCCCGCGCAAAACACGCAGGACAGCAGAAGCACAGCGAAAATGATGCCCCGTCCATGTGGCCGCCGCGCACACGGCAAACCCGCGCAAAACGGGGTTAGCAAAACCTTAGGCCGCGACGCGGCGGCAAAGCCTGCCGGGTAAGAAGCGACCGCCCAGCGGATGCGAAGCATCCCAGCGTTAGGCGGCGCGACCAAAAAAGACAGCTTTCCCGCGGATGACGGGCCCGCTAGGCGGCGCGCGTTAACGCTAATAGTCTGCGCCGGACATGGATTCCGCCAAAGCTCCCATCACCTGGACCCGGCCGCTCAGCCTGTGGCTGGCGCCCGCGCTGGTGCTGGCGCTGGGCGTGCTGGTGCTTTGCGCCAACCTGTTCGGCATCGAACGGGCCATGAGCAACGGGCTGTTCGACGCCTGGCAGCGCCATGCGGCGCGGCCCTTTGCCGACGGCCCGGTGCCCGTGCGGGTGCTGGAACTGCCGGCGATGGACGAGGACAGCCTAGTCAAGGCCACCCGCACCCTGGCGGCGCAAGGCGCGCGGCTGGTCGTCTTCACCGCCCCGGTCGATGGGGGCCCGTCGCCGCAAAGCCTGGCCGCCAAGCTGCCGCCGGGCGACGATGCCGCCCGCGCCGCTTTGGCCAGGCTGCCGGAACCGGCGCACGACCTGGCCGCCGAACTGCAGAGCGTCAAAGGCGTCGCCCCCATCGTGCTGGGGGTGGCGGGGCGCGAGCCGCACATCAAGGCCCGCTTTGTCTATCGCGGCACCAGCGATCCCTTCGGCAAGGTGCCGCGCTTTGACGCCGCCGCCGCCAGCCCGGCGCTGCTGGAAAGCAATGCGGCGGGATCGGCGGCGGTGAACCTGACGCCGGATGGCGATGGCGTGGTGCGGCGCATGGCCATCGCCTTTCATTCCGGCCCGGCCCTGGTGCCCGGCCTGGCGGCAGAGGCGCTGCGCCTGGCCGGCGGCCCATCTTCCACCAATAAGGGCGACATCACGGTGGTCAGCAATGAGCATGATCCCCTGACCTTCTTTACCGGCACCGGCATCGGAGCGCTGGAGACCGCCTATGGCCTGGTCCGCACCCGGGGCGACGGCACGGTGTGGCTGCATTATGCGTCCAACACCTCACTGCGCATGCTCAATCCCGATGCGCTGGACGCGGTGCCGGTGAAAGGCGCCATTGTGCTGGTGGGGCTTGCGGGCGCGGTGGTGAAGACCCCGCTGGGGCCGGCCAGTGTCGCCAGCGTGATGAGCGAGGGGCTGGAGAACCTGCTCACCGGCGCGGTGTTGCTGCGGCCGTCCTGGGCGGTGCCGGCCGAGGCGCTGCTGCTGGCGCTGCTGGGCGCCGCCATGATCCTGCTGCTGCGCTTTGGCCTGGGCTGGGCAGCGGCGCTGACCATGGCGGGGGCGGTCGGGATGGCGCTGGCCTCCTGGTACCTTTATGCCGCGCATGGCCTGTTGCTGGATGCGGCGACGCCCTCGCTGTTCCTGGTGCTGGCCTTTGCCGCCGCCGCCATCGCCTATGCCCACGATCTGCGCATGGCCTATGCCGGGCTGCGCATGGCCTTCTCCGATTCGCTGCCGCGCGCCACCATCGAGAAGATCGCCCGGCGCCCGCACCTCTTGAAGATGGAAGGCGAGAGCCGCACCATCTCCTATCTGGTGTGCGGCGTGCGCGGCCTGACGGCGGTGGCGGACGCCTACAAGGACGATGCGGCCGGCTTCACCAGCCTGATGCAACGGGTGCTGACGCCCCTGATCGACCAGGCGCTGGCGCATGGCGGCACCATCGACCGGCTGACCGCCGATGGTTTCGCCGCCTTCTGGAATGCGCCGCTGGACGATGCCGACCACGCCCTGCATGCCTGCGAGGCCGCCAACGGCATGGCCATCATGTCGGCGCGGGTGACCGAGGAACTGGCGCAGGAACACCGCGAGGGCCCGCATGTGGAGATCGGGGTCGGCGTCGCCACCGGCACGGTGATCGCGGGCGGCTTCGGCGGCTATGGCCGCATGGGCTACAGCGTCAATGGCGATGCGGTGACCCTGGCCCAGCGCATCCAGGCGCTGTCGCCGCAATATGGCCCCGCTTTGGTGGTGGCGGATGAAACCCGGCGGCTGGCCGAGCGCGGTTTTGCCTTCCTGGAAATAGACACCGTCGCCATCGGCCCCAAGCCCACCACGCTTTACGCCATCATCGGCAATCCGGTGTCGCGGGCCTCGCCCAAGTTCCGCGCCCTGACCGTGTTCCACGACCATATCTTCCAGGCCATCCGCAAGCAGCAATGGCAGATGGCGCGCGAACTGATCGCGCAATGCCGCCGCCTGTCGGGGGCCAGCCAGAAACTTTACGACCTGCACCTGACGCGCATCGCCTGGTACGAAAAGCATCCGCCGGGTCCCGATTGGGATGGGGCTTTTCGACCAATATTGGAATAACGCAACCGTCATGGCCCACTTTACATGGGCCATGACATCAAGGCTGGGGGATTTCGGCCAACCCATAATGCGCTGTCGCCGCGCCGGTCAGCGCCGCCCACAGCTGGTCGCCCCACGAGAAGTGCCACCATTCGTCGGGATGGCCGGCAAAGCCTTCCTCCACCATCAGCCAGTGCAGCAGGCGGCGGTTGGCGCGCGCTTCCTGATCCGAAAAAGAGAAATTGCCCGGATCGAGATCTTCAAAACGGTCGCAATTGGCCAGCGCCGTGACATCGTCGAACAGCGAGCCCATCCACAGCATCTCGCCATCCCGCCAGCGCAAGGTCAGGTCCACGGCGGCGGCGGTGGCGTGCGGCGCGGGCGAACCGGCATCCTGCGACGGCGCGGACCAGTAACGCTCGACCTCCTCGACCAGCGCCGCGCCGGTCAGGGAGGGATCGCGGCGCTGCAATTCGCGCGGCATCCACACGTCATGAAAGAAGGCCTGCACCTGGCGCGGCCGCCAGGCGTCGAACAGGAACAGTTCCAGCCCCGCATCCGCCGCGCGCGCATTCACGCGCAGCAGCTTCTGCGCCACCGTGCGGCGCAGCCACAGGCTGTCGGTGGCGCCCTCGGCCCGCTGCCAATAGGGCGGGTTGCGCGCACTGGCATAGAAATTCTCGCCCTTCAGGCCCAGGTCGCGGGCTTCCACCACCTCTTCCCCGAACAGCGCATTGTCGCGGAGGATGGCGATACGCTGGCGGAACCCCTTGCGGGCTTGGCGCGCCGATGCCTGCTCGCCCAGCGGGCGGTCCCGCAACTCTTGCAGTGCGCCGAAAACCGTCATTGCGCTAAACTCCTTATGGTAAAGTAGGGCCATGTCCCCGGAACGCAACGGCTATCGCGCCGCCCGCCGCGCCTTCATCGCCGCCTGCGAGGCCGCCCATGTCGATACCATCGCCAGGCTGCATCCGGCGAAAGGCCCTGACGGCGGCCTGCTGTTCATGGACAGCGCCGCGCTGGGCGCGCGCCTGGCGGAAAAAGCGCTGCTGGTCATCGCCAATGACGCGGCGGGCTCGCGCCGGCTGACCCGGCTGCTGACCGCGCGTTTGCAGCCGCCTTCCGGGGTGCGGCTGGTTCTGGTGCATGCCTGTGATCCCGCCGCCTTCGCCGGGGTGGCGCGTGACCCGGCCTGGCCGGCGGCCATGCTCCAGGCGGTGGCGACCGAAGACCTGTCCCGGGTGCGGCGGCTGACGGTGGTGGACCTGACCGGCGGCGCGCCGGAGCCGGTGCTGCCGCAGGCCATCCTCAAGCAGGAACCCGCCTCCGCCGATATCGCGGCGCTGCTTGCGGCGCTTTGAGCGGCGAAAAATCTTTGGCGAAGAATCTTTTGTGAAAACCACCCGTCCTGCTTGCATCGGGGGCCGGGCGCCGCATACTTCGGGGGCGTTCAAAAAGGGGTTGCTTCATGCGCACGCACATCATCCTGGCCGCCGTCACCTTGCTGGGCACTGCCGCCTTGGGGGGCGCCTTCGCCGCCGACACCGCCCAGCAGTCCAGCATGAAGAGCTGCGCCGCGTCCTGGAAGACCGTATCCGACGCCGACAAGAAGAAGACCAAATACACCGATTACATGGGCACCTGCATGAAGGCCAAGCCCGCTGCTGCGGCCCCTGCCCCCGCAATGAAGATGGCCGCGCCCGCCCCCGCCATGAAAATGAGCGGCTCCTCCATGAAGATGGCGGCCCCCGCCGAGACCGGCTCGGCCAAGTGCAAGGACGGTACGGTCGTGACCTACAAGCACCGCAGCGGCACCTGCTCCGGTCACAAGGGCGTCGCGACCTGGATGTAGGTCTGGTTCACACAAACAGGAGTTGAGCGATGGGTTTTCTGGATGACGCGATCGGCGCCGTGAAGGGCGCGGTCCTGCAAGGCGCCGAAGGCAGCGCCCAGGGCGTTCTGAACAATGTTCTGCAAGGGTCTTCGCTGGGCGGTCTGTCCGGCGTCCTGGGCCAGCTTCAGTCTTCGGGCCTGGGCGACCTGGTGTCGTCCTGGACCGGCGGCGGCCAGGGATTGCCGATCAGCGCGGACCAGCTCAAGGCGGCGCTGACCCCGGAACATATCCAGGAAATCGCCTCTTCCCTGGGGATGGACCCCAACAGCGCCCTGGCCCATCTGGCCGAGCATCTGCCGATGCTGGCGGGAAACCAGGCCCAGTCCTGAGGGCCTGAAGGCTTAAAAGTCATAAAGGGCGCGTCCGCTTTGCGTTGCGCGCCCTTTTTGCTTTATAGACGCCCATCCGACGACAAGCACTCGTAGCTCAGCTGGATAGAGCGCTGCCCTCCGAAGGCAGAGGTCACAGGTTCGAATCCTGTCGAGTGCACCATGATTTTCTTACGGGCTTCGCCCGTTAGAAAATCAGGTGCCACGGAGCATCCGAGCGATGGCGAGGATGCGAGTGGGCGCCAGGCAACAAGCGCGTTGCCTGCCAGACGCCCAGCCCCCAAACTCCCCCCATGCTGCTGCCCGTTCTTCCCATCGGTTTCGCCCTGGTCGCGGTGACGGCCTTTGCCGCGCTGGGGGCCCGGCGCACCCACATTCCCTTTTCCATCTTCCTGGTGCTGCTGGGCCTGGGGCTGGGTTTCGTGCCGGGCGTGCCCCGGCTGGAACTGCGCCCGGACCTGGTGCTGACCCTGCTGCTGCCGCCGCTTCTGTACCGCGCCGGGGTGGGCATGAGCTGGCGCGGCTTTCGCAACAATCTGCGCGCCATCCTGCTGCTGGCGGTGGGGCTGGTGATCCTTACCACCGTCGCGGTGGCGGGGGTGGTGCATTACCTGTTCGGCCTGCCGCTGGCGGTGGGCTTTGTCCTGGGCGCGGTGATATCGCCGCCCGATGCGGTCGCGCCCATGTCCATCGCCCGGCGCTTTGCCCTGCCGGGCCGCATCCTCACCATCCTGGAAGGCGAAGGGCTGGTGAACGACGCCACCGCCCTGATCCTGTTCAGCTTCGCGGTCGAGGCGGTGACCATGGGGCGCGCCTTCTCCCTGCCGGTCGCGGTGGGAGAATTCCTGCTGATCGTCAGCGGCGAGGTCGCCTGGGGCCTGTTCATCGGCTGGAGCACCTTGAGCCTGCGGCGCTGGGCCAACGATCCGCGCGTCGAGATGGCGTTCGCGCTGCTGACGCCCTTCGCCGCCTTCTGGGTGCCGGAGGTCATGGGCGGGTCTGGCGTGCTGGCGACGGTGATCTGCGGTCTTTATGTCAGCTGGAACGGGCCGCGCTTCATCTCGCCCGCCACCCGGCTGCAGGGCTTCTTTGTCTGGGACATGGTGATCTATCTGATCGAGGGCGTGATCTTCCTGATGACCGGGCTGCAGGCCCGCGTCGTGGCGGAGGGCCTGGACCTGACCCAGGGCGAGGAACTGGCGCTGGCCTGCGCCGCGGTCTGTATTGTCATCGTCGCGGTGCGCTTCCTGTGGGTGTATCCCGCGACCTACCTGCCGCGCCTGCTGTCGCCCGCCCTGGCGCGGCGCGATCCGGCGCCGTCCTGGCGCGGCACCTTCGTGGTCGCCTTCACCGGCATTCGCGGCGTGGTGTCGCTGGCGGCGGCGCTGTCCATTCCGATCATGGCCAATGGCGCGCCCTTTCCCCATCGCGGCGCCATCCTGCTGGTCACCTTCGCGGTGATCCTGGTGACCCTGGTGGGCCAGGGCCTGGCCCTGCCGTCGGTGATCGGCTGGCTGGGGCTGGACGGCCCCGGCCAGCGCGAGGCCGAGCAATCCAAGCGGCGCGAGATCGTCGCCCGCGTCGCCAGCATCGACGCCGCGCTGGCGCGGCTGGATTCGCTGGAAGGCGCGGTGGCCTCGCCGGCGGCCGCGGCGGCGCTGCGGCGGCGCAGCGAGGACCGGCGCGCCTATTTCGTCGCCGCCTGCGAAGACATCATCACCGGCGAAGCCAGCAACGCCGCGACCACCCTGCAGCTGCAGTTCGTCGATGCCGAGCGCGCCAGCATCGCCAGCCTGTATTATCGCGGCGAGATTGACGACAATGCGCGCCGCCGCATCGAGCGCGAACTGGATCTGGAAGATTCCCGCATCCGCCATGCGGGTGAGAGTGGGACGGCGAGGGCGTTGTAGCGTTCCCCCCAATATGTCATGGCCGGGCCTGACCCGGCCATCCACCCGCCAGTGCTGTACATGGATGGCCGGCTCGGAGGCCGGCCATGACAGAGCAGAGGCGGTCAGGGTTTCTTCCACACCAACATTCTGGTGGTCATGTCCTGCACCGCTTCGCCCTTCTGGTTGCGGGTGATGCTGCGCACCGTAATCATGCCGCGCTCCGGTTTCGACCGCGACGGCGTCACCGCCAGGATTTCGCTTTCCACCTGCAGCACGTCGCCCGGCCGTGTCGGGCGCGGCCAGGTCAGTTCCCCGCCCGCGCCGATCAGCCCGCCCGCGATGGGCATGCCGCTCCTGACCAGCAGCGACATGGTGATGGCGGCGGTGTGCCAGCCGCTGGCCGCCAGGCCGTGGAAGAAGGTCTTTTCCGCCAGCGCCTCGTCCAGGTGGAAGGGCTGGGGATCGAACTGGGCGGCAAAGGCCTTGATCTGGCCGGCATCAAGCTGGTGGGTCGCGCTGAGGAAGCGCTGACCCACCGCGAAGTCTTCAAGATAGAGTTCGGCCATGGGCTGAATATTGCCGGCCTCTCCCCACTTGTCATCCCGGATCGGCGCTATCGCGCCGTCCGGGACGACAATGGAGCAGGATCAGGCGACGATCAGTTTCTTCGCCACGTCCGTCACGCGCTTGCCCTGGAAGCGGGCGACCGCGAGTTCGGCCTCGGTCGGACCCGCCGGCGGATTGCCGGAGATCACCGACGCGCCATAGGGCGAACCCGCGCCCGCGAACATCGCGCCATCGGCATAGCCGGTCGGCACAATGATCAGGCCCAGATGCGCCAGCACCGGATAGAGCGACAGAGCGGTGATTTCACTGCCGCCATGCGGCTGGGACGAGGCGGCGAACACCGAACCGGCCTTGCCGTTGAGCTTGCCCTGGAACCACAAGCCGCCCAGGCCATCGATATAGGCCTTGAGTTCGGACGACACCGAACCGAAACGGGTGGGGGTGCCGAAGATGATGGCATCGGCCCATTCGGCGTCCTCGGCGGTGGGGGCGGCATAGCGGGCGTTCATCGCCTCCGCGCTTTCCTTCCAGCCCGGCACGGTGCTCAGCACGTCATGACCGACCAGTTCGCGGGCGCGGCGCAACCGCACCTCGCCGCCGGCGGCCTCGGCGCCCTCGGCGACGGCGCGGGCCAGGCCCTCGACGGTGCCGGAGCGGGAATAGAAGGCAATCAGGATTTTGGGGGCGGACTTTGAATCGGCCATGGGGGAAACTCCGTAGGAAAAACTGCAACCCGGAACATGGGGCACTGGGATTGTTCTGGAAACTGGGATAATTTCGATCTGACCGTTCGAGAAAGCTGAACAGATGGAGCGCGTCGTGGAACCCCGTGCCCCCACTCTGGACCAGATCGCCGTCTTTCTGGCGATTGTGGAGACCGGCAGCTTTGCCGCCGCCGCCCGCAAGCTGGGCCGCGCCACCTCGGTCATCAGCTATGCCGTCGCCAACCTGGAAAGCCAGCTTGGAGTCACCCTGTTTGCCCGCGCCGGCACCGCCCGGCCGACCCTGACCGATGCCGGCCGCGCCATCCTGTCGGACTCGCGCGGACTCGCCATTGCGCTGGACGGCTTGCTGGCCAAGGCGCGCGGACTGACCCAGGGCCTGGAGGCGGAAGTCTCGCTGGTGGTGGATGTGATGCTGCCCGCCAGGAAGCTGGTGCGGGCGCTGGACGAATTCCAGAAGAAGTATCCCACCGTCGCCCTGCGCCTGCGGGTCGAGACCTTGGGCGCGGTGACCCAGGCGGTGATGGATGGCGTGGCCGCCTTCGGCGTCAGCGGCCCGCTGGAGTTGGCGAGCGATCTTCTGACCCGCGGCCCGGCGGGATCGGTGAAACTGATTCCGGTGGCGGCGCCGGGCCATCCGCTTGCCATGATGCAGGGCACGGTCAGCGCCGCCCTGGCGCGCGATCATGTCCAGCTTGTCCTCACCGACCGTTCCGCGCTGACCGCGGATCGCGACTTCGGCGTGGTGTCGGTGAAAAGCTGGCGGCTGGCCGATCTGGGCGCCAAGCATGCGCTGCTGCTTGCCGGACTGGGCTGGGGCAACATGCCCAAGCCGATGGTGAATGAAGACCTCAAGCGCGGACGGCTGGTGGCGCTGAACATCGAGACGCCGGGCGATATCAGCTACCGCTTCCATACCGTCTATCGCAGCGACATGCCGCCGGGTCCGGCGGCGTCCTGGCTGATGGAGCGTCTGGCGCTTTCGGCCTGACAAAGAAACCCGCAAAGAGACGTAGACTGACTCTCGCGCATTGCCGCGAAGGCGCGTAGAGTTTTTGCACCAACATCAACCATGGAGCATCCGCGCCAGCGGGGGCGACCTTGAAAAAGGAGTGAATGACATGGCAGCAAAGAAGAAGAAAAAGAAGACGACGAAGAAGGTCGCCAAAACCGCGAAGAAGAAGACCGTGAAGAAGAAGGCGTCGGCAAAAAAGACGGCCCCGGCGAAGAAGGCCCCCGCCAAGAAGGCCCCGGCCAAGAAAACAAAGAAGACGGTGAAGGCCGCCGCCAAGAAGGTGCCTGCGAAGAAGGCTTTGGCGAAGAAGAAAGCGCCCGCCAAGAAGCCGCAGAACGAGGGCGAAGGCAGCTATACCGCCACCCGGGCCTTCGACAAGGCCGAGACCAGCTTTGTGAAGAAGAACAAGGCCAAGATTCCGGAACTTGCCAAGGCCGCCGAGGCGGCGCTGGAAGGCCCGGAAGGCGACGCGCTGCGCGATGCCGAAGCCGCCGCGGCGGGCCGCTCCCGCGATACCTTCGAGCCCTGAAGACCCGCGAAAGCACAAAGGCCGCGTCCCCTGCGGGGCGCGGCCTTTTTCTTTGGCAATGCCCTCTTGGGCCTTACTTGGCGTCAGGCTTGAAATCCAGGGCGCAGCCGTTGGTGCAATAGCGCAGGCCGGTCGGCCCGGGACCATCATTGAAGACGTGGCCGAGATGGCCGCCGCAGCGGGCGCAGTTGAACTCGGTGCGCACCATGCCATGACTGGTGTCGGTGGTGGTCGTCACCGCGCCGGGCTTGGTGTCCCAGAAGCTGGGCCAGCCGGTGCCGCTGTCGAACTTGGTGTGGGCGTCGAACAGCTCCGCGCCGCAGCCGGCGCACTGGAACTCGCCGGGGCGCTTTTCATGGTTGAGGGGGCTGGAACCGGGGCGCTCGGTGCCATGCTCGACCAGCACGCGGTGCTGTTCGGGGGTGAGGGTGCGCCCCACTTTATTGGAAGAAGCGATGTCGGACATTGTGGTTTCCTTTCCCTGCCTAATACGCCGGATGCGATCGAAAGTTACGGCCAAAGCCTAAGGATTGGCGGCGATCACCATGGACAGCATATCGGTCAGCCGGCCGGTGTTTCCAAGGGCGAAACCGGCGTCATAGATCACATCGTCCACCTTCCAGCCCTGCGGCGTGGCGACCAGAACCAGGGTATCGTTCCAGTTGGCGGGCTTCTGCGCCCTTTCACCCGGGGTGGCGGCATGGGTCAGCGCCACCGGGCAACGCGCGCCCGAACCCTGCTGGACGCAAGCGCCGACTTTCCAACTGGTCGCGCCTTCGAACAGGGAGGAGAATATGTCGCCTTCCAGCATCGGCGGCATGGCGCTTTTGGGGTTTTTCTTGATGGCGGCGCTCAGCTGCGCCTGGGCCGAAGCCGCATCGGCAAGCGCCTTGTTGAGGCGCGGCGACAACACCGCCTGGAAACGCAGCCGTCCGGTGGCATCGGGAATGCCTTGGGCGTGCTGGCCGCCATAGACCGCATAGAAACCGCTGGCCGCCGCCGCCGGATCGTCAGCGGCGTCGGCGAAAGCCCCCCCAAAAAAGCCAGGCGCCGCCAAAAGCAAGGTCAGGAAAACCGCCCGCTTCATTTCCTGAGCGAATCGCGGATCTCACGCAGCAGCAGGATATCTTCCGGGGGCGCGGCGGGCGCGGGCTCCTCGGCCTTGGGCGCGACCAGCTTGTTCATCTGGCGGATCACCATGAACAGCACGAACGCCACGATCAGGAAATTGATGACGGCGTTGACGAACAGGCCGTAATTGAGGGTGACGTCCTTGGCGGCCTTGGCGGCGGCCAGGGTCTCGGCCGGCGCGCCCTTGAGAACCACGAAGAAATTGGAGAAGTCCACGCCGCCCAGCGCCAGGCCGACCGGCGGCATGATGATGTCATTGACCAGGGAGGTGACGATGCCGGTGAAGGAGGCGCCGATGATCACACCGACCGCCAGGTCCACGACATTGCCGCGCATGGCGAATTTCTTGAATTCATCGAACAGGGGCATGAAGCGGATGTCCTTTGGAACAGAGCCGAAAACTAGCGGGGGCGCCGGCGGTCAACAAGTCCGCCCAGGACGGTCAGGAGAAGCACCGCCACGGCGAACCCCGCCAGGGCGCCGATGCTGTTGGCGATGAAATCATGGATGTCGGGATCGCGCCCGGTATAGCCCTGCAGGATTTCCAGGCCGCCGCCCAGCAGGATCACGCCGCCAAGCGCCCAAATGAGAGCCCGCCGCAGCCCGATCACCATGGTCGCCATGCTGGCCAGGCCGAAATAGGCGGTGAAATGCTCCAGCTTGTCCCAGCCGAACAGCGCGTCCACATCCGGCGGATGGGGGGTAAGTTCGCCCCAGACGATCAAAAGCGCGCCCGGCCAGAACAGCCAGAAGGACGCCCGGCGCAACACCATCAGGAATTTCTCTTTCATCGCGGCCAGCTCATGTCCTGCTTATAGGGCAAAAGCGGCAGAATGGCGTCGGTTCAGCCGGCGCCCCTCCTGATAAAATTATGCATCATTTACAATGTCTTAAATGGGAAATCGGCCAGCTTACGCCGGGAGCGGGCCTGTCCCGGGAAACCAGGCGTTCCTGTTTTCGGTTCCGAAAGCGTCCAGGACGGAAAACCCAGGCGCTGGCGGGTTGCATTTTCCCCGGTTTTCCTTTTAAACGCGCGCCTCTTGAGTGGCCCGGCCGGACATGCCGTGGCGGCTCCTAATGCGACCGCCCGGATCTGGCTTCATCCAGACCCACATGGGCATACAAGGAAAAGCGAAATGTCCAAGATGAAGACCAAGTCGGGCGCCAAAAAGCGCTTCAAATTCACCGCGACCGGAAAAGTGAAAAAGGGTCAGGTGGGCAAACGTCACGGCATGATCAAGCGCAGCAACGAACAGATCCGCGAACTTCGCGGTACCTCCGTCGCCTCCGCTTCCGAAACCCGGCGCGTCAAGCGCTGGATGCCCTACGGTTAAGGATTAAAGCCCATGTCCCGTTCTCCCCGTTCCGTTCCCTCCCGCGCCCGCCGCAACAAGGTCTTGAAACAGGCCAAGGGCATGCGTGGCCGCCGCAAGAACAACATCACCACGGCCAATGCCGCGGTGGACCGTTCGCTGCAGCACAATTATATCGGCCGCAAGGAAAAGAAGCGCAATTTCCGCGCCCTCTGGATCCAGCGCATCAACGCCGCCGTGCGCGAGCATGGCCTCACCTACAGCCGATTTATCGCCGGGCTGGCGGTTGCCGGGATCGAGGTGGACCGCAAGGTTCTCTCCGACCTCGCCATCCACGAGCCCGCCGCGTTCAAGGCTCTGGTGGATCAGGCGTCTAAGGCCTAAGCACGAAACCATCGGAGCAGATCGCCGGGTATTCCGGCGATAGTTTCTCTTCGGGGTTTTCATGACCGATATCGCCGCCCTTCAATCGCAGATCATGGCAGAGATCGCCGGCGCCGCCGATGAGGCGGCGCTGGAAGCCGTGCGCGTCGCCACGCTCGGCAAGAAGGGCTCGGTCAGTGCCTTGCTGGCGACCATGGGCAAGCTCACGCCCGAGGAGCGCAAGGTCCAAGGCCCGCTGTTCAACGGCTTGAAGGATGCGGTGACGGCGGCGATCGCCGCGCGCAAGACCGCGTTGGCCGATCATGCGCTGGAGGCGCGGCTGGCGGCGGAGACGATGGACGTCACCCTGCCCGCGCGGCCTGAGAACAGCGGCACGGTGCATCCCATCAGTCAGGTGCTGGAAGAAGTCGTCGCCATCTTCGCCGACCTGGGCTTTGGCGTCGCCGAAGGCCCGGATGTGGAATATGACGACTACAACTTCACCAAGCTGAACATCCCGCCCGACCATCCCGCGCGCCAGATGCAGGACACGTTTTACGTTGCGCCACAGGCGGACGGATCTTCGCACGTTCTTCGCACCCATACCTCGCCGGTGCAGGTGCGCACCATGCTCAAGCAGAAGCCGCCCATCCGCATCATCTCGCCGGGCCGCACCTATCGCGTGGACAGCGACGCCACCCATTCGCCCATGTTCCACCAGGTCGAGGCGCTGGTGATTGACCAAGGCATCACCCTGGGCCACCTGAAATGGACGGTGGAGCAGTTCTGCAAGGCGTTTTTCGAGATCGACAAGATCGAACTGCGCGCCCGCCCCAGCTTCTTTCCCTTCACCGAACCCTCGCTGGAATGGGACATGCGCTGCGACCGCAGCGTGCCCGGCAAGATCACCTTCGGAAGCGGCAACGACTGGCTGGAACTGGGCGGCAGCGGCATGGTCCATCGCAAGGTTCTGGAGAATTGCGGCATAGACAGCACGAAGTACCAGGGCTTTGCTTTCGGCTTCGGCCTGGACCGCATGGCGATGCTGAAATACGGCATGCCCGACATTCGCAGCTTCTTTGAATCCGACCTGCGCTGGCTGAAGCATTACGGCTTTGCCGCGCTGGACATTCCCACCCTGGATGGGGGGCTCAGCCGGTGAAGTTCACATTAAGCTGGCTCAAAGAGCATCTCGACACCGACGCGACAGTGGCGGCGATTGCCGAACGCCTGACTTCCATTGGCCTGGAAGTGGAAAGCGTCACCGATCCAGGCGCGGGGCTGAAGGATTTCATCGTCGGCGAGATCGTCACCGCCGAAAAGCATCCCAATGCCGACAAGCTGCGTCTCTGCAGTGTCTCGACCGGCAAGGACAATCTGCAGATCGTCTGCGGCGCCCCCAATGCGCGCGCCGGCATCAAGGTGGTGCTGGCCCGCCCCGGCACCGTGATCCCGGCCACCGGCGAGGCCTTGAAGCTGGGCACCATCCGCGGCGTGGAATCGCGCGGCATGATGTGTTCGGCGCGCGAACTGCTGCTGGGCGAAGACCATGACGGCATCATCGAACTGACGCCGGGCGCCACCGTCGGCACGCCGGCCGTGGCGGCGCTGGTCGAGGCCGGGCTTCTCGCCAACGATCCGCTGTTCGATGTTTCGATCACCCCCAATCGCGGCGATGCGGCGAGCGTGTGGGGCATCGCCCGCGACCTGGCCGCGTCGGGCCTTGGCACGCTCAAGACCGAGAAGGTGCAGCCAGTGGCGGGCACGTTTGCCTCGCCCAAGACCATCGCCCTGGATTTCACGCCGGAGAACAGCCGCGCCTGCCCGATCTTCGCCGGGCGGCTGATCCGTGGCGTCAGGAACGGCCCCGCGCCCAAATGGGTGCAGGACAGACTGAAATCGGTGGGCATGAAATCCATCTCGGCGCTGGTCGATGCGACCAACCTGGTCAGCCAGGATCGCGGCCGCCCGCTGCATGTGTTCGACGCCGACAGACTGTCGGGCAACCTGCGCGCCCGCATGGCGCATGACGGCGAACAGGTGCTGGCGCTGGACGATGTCACCTACACCCTGGACGGCAACGCCATCGTCATCGCCGACGACGCGCATGCGCTGGGCATCGCCGGCATCATGGGCGGCAAGGACAGCGGCAGCTATGACGACACGGTGAATGTGTTCGTGGAATCCGCCTTCTTCGATCCGGCGATGATCGCCCGCACCGGCCGCAAACACGGCATCATCAGCGATGCCCGTTATCGCTTCGAGCGCGGCGTGGACCCGCAATTCGTGCTGCCGGGGCTGGAACTGGCGACGCAACTGATCCTGGACTGGTGCGGCGGCGAAGCCGGCGAGGTGGTGATCGCGGGCGAATTGCCGCCGCCGCACAAGCCGATCCTGTTCGATCCCGACGCTGTCCAGAAGCTGGGCGGCATCGCCGTGCCGCACGAGCGGATCATCGAGATTCTGGAAAATCTCGGCTTTGTGGTCGAAGACCATGGCGCCCTGCATGTGGTGCCGCCGTCCTGGCGTCATGACGTGGACGGTCCCGCCGACCTGGTGGAGGAAGTGGTCCGCATCCACGGCCTGGCCGATGTGCCCTCGGTGGCGCTGCCGCGCCCCGGCGCCGTGGCCGCGCCCGTGCTGTCGAAAGCGCAACGCCGCACCCGCACCGCGCGCCGGGCGCTGGCATCGCGCGGTTTCAATGAATGCGTCAGCTTCTCCTTCATCGCCCAGGGCCAGGCGGCCTTGTTCGGCGGCGGCGACGCGGCGCGGCAATTGTCCAATCCCATCGCCTCGGACCTCGACGCCCTGCGGCCTTCGCTCCTGCCGTCGCTGCTGGCGGCGGCGGCGCGCAATGCCGCGCGCGGCTTTCCCAACCTGCAACTGTTCGAGATCGGGGCGGCTTTCGACAGCGGCATGCCCGAAGCGCAAAAGACCATCGCCGCCGCCATCCGCAGCGGCCATCCGGAACGTCACTGGCAGAAAAGCGTCGAACCACCCACCCTGTTCGCGGTGAAGGCCGATGTGCTGGCGGCGCTGGAAGCCATCACCGGCGCGCCGATGTCGGCGCCGGTCACGCAAGGCGCGGCCCCCTGGTACCATCCCGGCCGCAGCGGCACCATCGCCATGGGCCCGAAAGTGATCGCGCAATTCGGCGAACTGCATCCGAAGGTTTTGGAGGCGTTCGACCTCAAAGTTCCGATGGCCGGGTTTGAAATCTTCCTCGACGCCATCCCCGATGCGAAATCCAAGCCGGGCAGCAAGGCCAAGCCGCTGTTCACGCCTTCGCCCTACCAGGCCATCGAACGCGACTTCGCCTTTGTGGTGGATGCGGGCGTCGCGGCGGGCGAACTGGTGAAAGCCGTGAAGCTGGCCGACCGCGCCCTGATCGAAAGCGTCACCGTGTTCGACGTCTACGAAGGCCCCGGCGTACCCGCGGGCAAGAAGTCGGTCGCCGTCGCCATCCGCATCCAGCCGCGCGACGCGACCCTGACCGAGGCCGAGATCGAGGCCCTGGCGCAGAAGATCATGGCTTCGGCGCTGAAGCTGGGCGCGACACTGCGGACTTGATGCAACGCGCGGCGCGCGCCGGTCATCGCCGTTGGTAGACCCGGATGCTCTTCTGATCGGGATAGGCCGGTATCCAGACCGTGTCGGTCCAGGTTTTTCCATCCTCGGACAACCGTTCGGTCGCGCGTTCCGACAGATGGCCGCTGTCCAGGTAATAGAACTCGATCTGCCGGTCGGAAACCCGCTCCCAATAGAAGCTGGCGCCGGACGGCTGTTGCGGCCCATGATCCGGGCGCGCCCGGCCATCCAGCTTTCCGGTCAGGACTTCACCCGTCGCCAGCAATTTCCAAGTCATTTCTCCGTCGCGGGTGCTGGTGATCGTCCAATCCGGTGGCGCAGGCTGGCTTTGCGAAGAGGCTGACTTCCCGCCCAATTCGCGCCATGTCCCTTCCAGGCCGGCACCCGGGCCCTCGCGCAAGTCCGTCGTGGGATTGCTGTGTGCTGTACCGTCCAATGAAATGTCGGTGTGCGTGCCAACGAGACGCGATCCATCGGCCGATACGGCCTTGTGAAAGCGCTGTATCGGCTTGCCCGCGCCGCTCTCCGTGAAATCGAGTGTTCTTGGATCGGGCTGGCGCGCCGCGATGGTGAAATCCGGCTCAAGCGGTTCGGGCCAGGCTTTGCCATCGGTCTTGAAGAGATAAATCGACGAACCGTCGTCGTAACGCCAGATGCCGTCCGCGAATTTCCGCAATGTGAAACTGTGGTCGGACGCATGGCTTTTGGACGGGACCAGAAACCATTGTCCGTCCCAGGGGCTCTTGGCCAGGGCAGGACCGGCGATCAGCAGGAACAGGCAACAGAGCGGCAAGCGGTGCATGGAATGCCCCCTCAGAATCCCAGCAGCGCCGGCGCTGCCCCGATCTGCGCCGCCAGCTTTTCATATTCGGCGCGGGCGCGCGGATTGGCGCGCTGGTGGCGTTCGGCGAAGATCATCTCGTTCTTCTGGGTATGCTCAAAGCCGGTGAATTCGGTCACCCGCACCTTGTAGCCATGCGCTTCCAGGTAGAGCCCGCGCAGCACATTGGTCAGTTGCGCCCCGAATTCGCGGCGCTGGATGCCGTGCCGCCACATCTGGTCCAGCGGCCCTTTCACGTCTTCCAATTGCCGCGCCACTTCCGCCTGGCAGCAGGGCACCAGCGCCACAAACCGCGCCTCATGCTTCAGCGCGAACAGGATGGCCTCGTCGGTGGCGGTGTCGCAGGCATGCAGCGCCGTGACGATGTCCACCGCGCCAACTTGCGATTCCGCAATCGTACCTTCGATAAAATCCATCCGGTCAAAGCCGCTCTCGGCGGCAATCTTCTTCGCCGTCTCAACCAATGCGGGCCGCGCCTCCACATTGGCGACGCGCCCGCGCCGCGCCGGCGCGAAATACAGGTCATAGAGAATAAAGCCCAGATAGGATTTGCCCGCCCCCAGGTCAGCCAGCACCGGCTCGGGCTTTTCGGCCAGCGCGGCGTCTATCGCGGGCTTTATCAATTGCGCCAGATGCTGCACCTGTTTCAGCTTGCGCCGCGAATCCGCGTTCAGCCCGCCATTGTGGGTGAGGATATGCAGCGCCTTCAGCAGCGGCACCGATTGCCCCGGCCACAATTCACTCACGGCATTCGCATCTTTCTTCATTTCAGCAATCCCAACGCATGGCCCACGCCGTAATAGTAATTGTAGGCGCGCACCGCCCAGTAATTCATTTTCGCCCATTGTTTCGGCGGCGTCAGGTCGTCCCAGTCGGGCGACAGCGATTTTTCGATCTGCCCCGCCATATAGATGCGCCGCCGCCCCTGCCAATAATGCAGGAAGGTCTCCTGCACCTCGGCAATCGGCAGCAGCCGCAGCCGCGCCGCCTCGCTGAGGGCGAACTGCTCAAGGGTGGGGAATTTGCGCGCCCGTCCGATCAGCGCATCGATCAGCGCCAGCGCGTCTTCCAGCAGCGGCACATGCGGCGGCGACGCCCCGATCAGCCCGGAATTGAACATCCAGCTTTGCCGGGTGTCGTAACGATAGGCGCCCAGATGCGGCAGGGTGGCGCGAAAGCCCTTCAGCGGCGGAAACGGATTCATCAGTTCAAAACGGTTCATCACCAGCGCCGTCTTGGTCACCGACCAGACCTCCTGCGGCGCCATCCTGGCCGCCAGTTCGGCATGGAAACCGGGCCGCACAAGGGAGTCGCTGTCCAGGAAACAGACCGGGCCATCGAACCGCCTCAGCGCATCCAGCACCACCGCCGGCTTGATGCGGTGATGGTAAAGCCCGGCCCGCGACCATTCCGCGATGCGCCCCCCGATATCCACCACCGTCACCGGCCAGTTGGCATAGACCTGCGGCGCGTCGGTATAGACCGCGATCCCCACGTCTTGCGGCAGTTCGGCCCGCAGCGAAATCAGGCTGTATTTCAGCTCCCGGCGGTATTTGGGCAACCCGCCATAATCCAGGTAAAGGTAGCGCAGCATGGCCGGGTTATAGCCCGAAAACCTTGTGGAATGGGGGGCCTCCATCTGCTAGACCCCCGCGAATGCCCGACCTGTCCAAAATCCGCAATTTCTCCATCGTCGCCCATATCGACCATGGCAAGTCCACCCTGGCCGACCGGCTGATCCAGTTCACCGGCACCGTCTCCACCCGCGAGATGACCAACCAGATCCTGGATTCCATGGATATCGAGCGCGAGCGCGGCATCACCATCAAGGCCCAGACCGTGCGCCTGGATTACCGCGCCGCCGACGGCCAGGACTATGTCCTGAACCTGATGGACACGCCGGGCCATGTCGACTTCGGCTATGAGGTCAGCCGCTGCCTGGCCGCCTGCGAAGGCGCGCTGCTGGTGGTGGATGCCAGCCAGGGCGTCGAGGCCCAGACGCTCGCCAATGTTTACCAGGCCATCGATGCGGGGCTGGAGATCGTGCCGGTCCTCAACAAGATCGACCTGCCCGCCGCCGAGCCCGAGCGGGTCAAGAGCCAGATCGAAGACGTAATCGGCATCGACGCCAGCGAGGCGGTGGCGATTTCCGCCAAGACCGGGCTGAACATCGACCAGGTGCTGGAAGCGGTGGTCAAGCGCCTGCCGCCGCCCAGGGGCGAGTTGAACGCGCCGCTGAAGGCGCTGCTGATCGACAGCTATTACGACGCCTATCTGGGCGTGGTGGTGCTGGTGCGCATCATCGACGGCGAACTGAAGAAGGGCCAGAAAATCCGCATGATGGCGGCCGATGCCGTCTATCAGGTGGAACAGATCGGCGTCTTCAAGCCCAAGAAGGTCGGCGTCGAACGCCTGGGCCCCGGCGAGGTCGGCTATATCACGGCGCAAATCAAACAGGTGGCCGATACCAAGGTCGGCGACACCATCACAGATGAGAAGCGCGGCACCGCCCATGCCCTGCCCGGCTTCAAGTCGGCGCAGCAGGTGGTGTTCTGCGGGTTGTTCCCGGTGGATGCGGCGCTGTTCGAAGACCTGCGCGAGGCGCTGGGCAAGCTGCATCTCAACGACGCCAGCTTCACCTATGAAACCGAGTCCAGCGCCGCGTTGGGCTTCGGTTTTCGCTGCGGCTTCCTGGGCCTCTTGCATCTGGAAATCGTGCGCGAGCGGCTGGAGCGGGAATTCAATCTCGACCTCATCACCACCGCGCCCAGCGTGATCTACAAGCTCTATATGAACAACGGCGATGTGAAGGAACTGCACAATCCGGCCGACATGCCGGACGTCACCTACATCGACCATATCGAGGAGCCCTGGATCAAGGCGACCATCCTGGTGCCCGACGACTATCTGGGCAGCGTGCTGAAGCTGTGCGAGGACCGGCGCGGCCGCCAGGTTGAACTCACCTATGCCGGCAACCGCGCCATGGTGATCTATATGCTGCCGCTGAACGAGGTGGTGTTCGACTTCTATGACCGGCTGAAAAGCGTGTCGCGCGGCTATGCCAGCTTCGACTATCACATCGAGTCATACGAGGAAGGCGACCTGGTCAAGATGTCCATCCTGGTCAATGACGAGCCGGTGGATGCGCTGGCCATGATCGTCAACCGCCAGCGCGCCGAGGGCCGGGGCCGGGCCATGTGCGAAAAGCTGAAAGACCTGATCCCGCGCCACATGTTCAAGATCCCGATCCAGGCCGCGATCGGCGGCAAGGTGATCGCCCGCGAAACGCTGAGCGCCCTGAGAAAAGACGTGACGGCGAAATGCTATGGCGGCGACGCCACGCGCAAAAGAAAGCTCCTCGACAAGCAGAAAGAGGGCAAGAAGAAGATGCGCCAGTTCGGCAAGGTCGAAATCCCCCAGGAAGCCTTCATCGCCGCCCTCAAGATGGACGATAACTGAGTATGGCCACCGCCGACCCCGGTCACAGATTGGAACGGTTGGTGTTCTTCTCCGATGCAGTCTTCGCCATCGCCATCACGCTTCTGGTGCTGGACATTCATGCCCCCGACTTGCCGCGAACCGCCAGCGATGCCGCCTGGCGCCATGCCCTTGTGTCGCTGGTGCCCAATGCGATGGCTTTTCTGCTGAGTTTCCTGGTTGTGGCGGTGCTGTGGATTACCCATCATCGGCTGTTTTCCTTTGTGGCGCATTTTCAGCGGCGGCTGCTGTGGCCCAATCTGTTGCTGCTGTTGGCGGTCGCCTTCCTGCCCTTTGCCTCGGCGCTCCTGTCGCGCAGTACTGCCTCGACAGTGCCGTCGGCAATCTATTGCTGCGTGCTTTTATTCGCAGCCATGATGAAGACCTGGCTGACCATCACCGCTCTCAAACCCGACCTGTTGGCGCACCATGTCTCCAGCCGCACCATCCTGGTGGAGCGGCGGCGCTCATGGCTGATGCCGGCCGCATGCCTGCTGGCGCTGGTCGCCACCCTTTTTGCATCAAGCGCCAACAATATGTGGGCGCTTCTCGTCATGCCGGTTGCACTGCGGCTGCCTTGGTTCCGCCTGTCGGATTGACCGATGGAGCGTGGACGACAACTGAGTCAGGTTCCCGGTTAACCACGCCTCCTGACACCGCGTGATCCCGGCCGCATCTCGCGCTAACCAAACCGGATGCGCTTTCCGTTTCGTAAGAAGGAGGAAACCCCGGCCTGGGTGGACTCCCTGAACTGGACGCCGGAGCAGCCCTTCGGCGACGCGCCGCGCTTTGTGCCGGGCAATGACATCGGCTGGACCGATGACTGGCGCGTCGAGCCCAAGCCCGCCGCGCCGCAATCCCAACCCGTCGCGGACTTCGAACCGCAGGCATCGCTTCCGGCGATCCAGACTGCCCCCGAAGCCGCGCCCGAAGTCCCGGCCGAGCCACCCGTCCCCGCCAATATCAACCGCGCCCCCGGCCTGTTGCTGACGCGCCTTGGCATCGGCCTGGCCCAGGGGGCGGCGCTCGCCTTGCTGACCCTGGCGCGCAGCGAAGCCGTCTGGCCGGGCAGCGAGCCGCATCTTTATTCCGCCTTCCGGCTGGCCCTGCTGTTGGCGCCGCTGGTGCTGCTGGAGGGACTGGGCGCCGTCGAAAGCCGCGCCCTGCTGCTCTGGTCGGGCACCGTCGCCGCGATGCTGGCGACAATGGGCCTGGACCCGCAGGGATGGCTGGCGCGGTCCATGGCCCATCTGGCCCTGGCCGGCCTGGTCCTGGCGGCGGCGCAATGCGGCCTGCGCGTGGCGCTGAATGGCGGCGGCTATATCCAGACCGCCGGGCGGATGGCGGCACGGCTTTGCGTCTGGGCGCTGCTGACCGGGCTCGGCTTCGCCCTGGCCGCCGGCATCCTGTTTTTCGGGCTGCCCGCGCAAGGGGGCCGCACCGCCCTTGACCTGGCGATTCCGCCCCTGCTGGCGCTTTGCAGCGCCCTCGCCTTCGATCTGGCCGCCGGTTTCGACAAATCAAATCGAAGCCATTATACGACCCGCCATGCCGAGCGTTGCCCTGATTGATTACGGTTCCGGAAACCTTGCCAGCGCGGCCAAGGCGCTAAGCCGCGCCGCGAACGGCAAAACCGACATCTTCACCACCGCCGATCCGCAGGTGGTCAGGGATGCCGAGCGTATCGTGCTGCCCGGCGTCGGCGCTTTCGCCGACTGCATGCGCGGCCTGGCCGCCGTGCCCGGCATGGTCGAAGCCCTGCGCGAAAAAGCCTTGAAGGAAGGCGCGCCCTTCCTGGGAATCTGTGTCGGCATGCAGTTGCTGGCCACGGTGGGGGTTGAGTTCGGCCGTCATGCCGGCTTGGGCTGGATCGCCGGCGAAGTGGTGAAGATCGCGCCCGACGACAAAAGCCTGAAGATTCCCCACATGGGCTGGAACCAGTTGAAGGTCGAACGGGACCATGCCCTGCTAGAAGGCATTGCGCCCGATGCCCATGCCTATTTCGTGCATAGCTTTCAATTGAAACCGGCACTGCCGGAGGACCTGATCGCCACCACCGATTATGGCGGGCCGCTGACCGCCATGGTGGGCAATGAGAATATCGCCGGCACCCAATTCCATCCCGAAAAGAGCCAGGCCACCGGCATCAAGCTGCTCGAAAACTTCTTGGCGTGGCGCCCCTAGGAAAACAAAGTGATTATCTTCCCCGCCATTGACCTGAAAGACGGTGTTTGTGTCCGCCTGAAAAAGGGCGTGATGGCGGACGCCACTGTGTTCAACACCGATCCCGCCGCCCAGGCGCGCGACTTCGCCGCGCAGGGCTTCCAGTGGCTGCACTGCGTGGACCTGAATGGCGCGTTCGCCGGCCACTCCGCCAATGCCGAAGCGATCAAATCCATCCGCGCCGCGATTGACCTGCCGATCCAGTTGGGCGGCGGCATCCGCGACATGGCCGCCGTCGAGGGCTGGCTGGCGGCGGGCATCACCCGCGTCATCCTGGGCACCGCCGCCCTGACCGATCCGCAGTTTGTGAAGGACGCGGCGCGCGCATTCCCTGGCCGCATCGTGGTCGGCGCCGACGCCAAGGGCGGCCGGATCGCCACCCAGGGCTGGGCCGATGTCAGCGACCTCACCCCTACCGACCTGGGCAGGCGCTTCGAGGATGCCGGGGTCGCCGCCGTCCTGTTCACCGACATTGACGGCGACGGCCTGTTGAAAGGCGTCAACGTCGCCGCCACCGCCGCCCTGGCCCGGGCCCTGACCATTCCGGTGATCGCCTCGGGCGGGGTCGGCTCCATTGCCGACATAGACAATCTGCTGGCCGCCAACGAGCCCAACATCCAGGGCGTGGTGGTGGGCCGGGCGCTTTATGACGGCCGCATCGATGTGGCTAAAGCCCTCGCCCTTACAAGCTAGGTCCGCGTGAGGCGCCGCACGATCTCGTCCAGCTGCTCCAGGCTGGCATAGGCGATCTTCACCTCGCCCTTATCCCCCTTTTTACTCACACTGTGGGTAATCTGGGTCTTGAGCCCCAAAGTATTGGAAACACTGGATTCCAGCGCCGCGATGTTGGGATCGCGATAGGCTTTTCCACCGGGGCGTTTTTTGGCGTCGGACTTGCGTTCGGCTTCGCGCACCGTCAGGTCGCGGGCGATCAACTCCTGCGCCATGGCTTCCGGATCGGGCACGCCCAAGAGGGTGCGGGCATGGCTCGCCGTCAGGCGGCCATCGCGCACCATGTCCTGCACCGCGCCCGGCAGGCGCAGCAGCCGGATGGTGTTGGCGACATGGGGCCGGCTTTTGCCGACTTCCTTTGCCACCTCCTCCTGGGTGCGGCCGAATTTCTCGATCAGTTCCTGATAGGCAGCGGCCTCTTCCATGGCGTTGAGGTCGGCCCGCTGGACATTCTCGACAATGGCGATTTCCAGCGCCTCGCGATCCGCCATCTCGCGCACCACCACCGGCACATCGTGCAGCTTGGCGAGTTGCGCCGCGCGCCAGCGCCGTTCGCCCGCCACGATCTCATAGCGGTCCTGTCCCAACGGCCTGACCAGGATCGGCGACAGGACGCCGACCTCGCGGATCGAGGCGGCCAGGCTCTGCATCGGCTCCTCGTCGAAGGTCTTGCGCGGCTGGTATTTGCCCGGCTGCAAAAAGGCGATGGGCAGTGAGCGCGTGTCTTTTTTTGCGACGGGCTCGCCCTTCACCGCGGCGGCGTCATCGCCGATCAGGGCCGAAAGCCCGCGGCCCAACCCGCGCGGCCTTATTTCATCTTTTTTGGCTGTCGGAGGTGTCATGCCGCGACCCGCAGCCGTTCACGTTGTATCAATTCGCCCGCCAATTTTATGTAAGCCTGGCTGCCGGGACAGCGCAGGTCATAGACCAGCGCCGGCACGCCATGCGACGGCGCTTCGGAAATACGCACGTTCCTGGGGATCACGGTGGCATAGACTTTCTCGCCCAGGGTTTCGCGCACATCGGCGGCGACCTGGTCCGACAGCTTGTTGCGCTTGTCGAACATGGTCAGCACGATGCCCTGCATCTCCAGCGTGGGGTTCAGCTTGTTCTTCACGAGTTCGATCGTCTGCAGCAGTTGCGACAGGCCTTCCAGCGCGAAGAACTCGCATTGCAGCGGCACCAGCACGGCATCGGCCGCCGCCATGGCGTTGAGCGTCAGCAGGGTGAGGGACGGGGGGCAGTCGATCAGCACATAGGAAAAGGCATTTCCTCCGTGTGCGGAATATTCCTCCAGCGCATCCTTCAAAATGAAATTGCGCCGCGCCATGTCGGCCAGTTCCAGTTCGGCGCCCGACAGGTCCACCGTGGCCGGCACCAGCGAGAGGCCGGGGATGCGGGTGGGCACGATGGCCTGGGCCAGCCTGGCCTCGCCGGTCAGCACTTCATAGGTGGTCAGGCCCCGGTCCTGGCGGTGGATGCCCAGCCCGGTGGAGGCATTGCCCTGGGGGTCGATATCGATCACCAGGGTCGGCTCGCCGATGGCGGCCAGCGCCGTACCCAGGTTAATGGCCGTCGTGGTCTTGCCGACGCCGCCCTTTTGGTTGGCGACGACCAGGATGCGCGGTTTGGGGGGAGGCGACATGGCGGGAACCCAATTCTCTCACGGTCACTATAGCACCGCCAGGGTCGGTCTGGCTTGGAACCTGAGAGACCTGCATTTTCCAATATTTATGGGCTTCGGTCAATTCTGACCCTACATTTTGACCCTTCAGAAACAGGCAAACACTGTTCGGACCTGTGAACCGATGGGCATAATCCAGCAGCCGGGGCAGGGGGGCGCAGGCCCTGGCGGTCACCACGTCATAAGGGTGTGGGGGCAGTTCTTCCATCCGCGCATTCTCTATGGTGACGGAGATGCCCATGCGGTTCGCGGCGGCGCGCAGGAAGGCGCATTTCTTGGCGGTGGCCTCGTGCAGGGTCACAGCAACATCCGGCAGCAGGGCGGCCAGCACCAGCCCCGGAAAGCCGGCCCCCGACCCCAGATCGGCCAGGGTGCGGGCTTCTGGCGGCACCAGGGGGGCAAGCTGGGCGGAGTCCCAGAAATGCCGCTCCCACAGGTCGGGAAGGGTGCTTGTGGCCACCAGATTGTGGCGGCTGTTCCAGTCGGTCAGGATGTCGGCATAGGCCTTCAGCTGGGCCAATGTTTTTCGTGAAACATTGGTCTTGCTGGCGAACTCCTCAGGCCCGAATGGCATGACGGTTCTTCAGGCCCTTAACATGGGCCAGAACGAGGGTCAGGGCAGCCGCGGTGACGCCTTCTATGCGGGAGGCCTGGCCCAGGGTGGCGGGGCGGATCGCCTCCAGCTTCTGGCGGACTTCGTTGGACAGGCCGATGACCGCGCCATAATCCAGCCCGGAGGGCAGGGCGCGGCCTTCATCCCGGCGGAAGGCGATGATGTCGGCCTCCTGCCGGTCCAGATACCCGGCATATTGGGCGTCAATCTCCAACTGCTCGATGATCTCCGGCTCCAGGGAACCCAGTTCTGACCAGATCCGTGCCACGGCGGCGAAATCCGACAGGCTGATAAGGTCCAGGGCGCTGCGCCGGACACCGTCCTGCCGGATCGCCAGGCCGTGTTTGGCGGCCTCGTTTGGGGTCAGCGACAGCGCGCCCAATGTTTTTCGTGAAACATTCAGGCGTTCCAGCTTCTCGGTGAAGATTTTGGCCCGGTCAGACGCGACAACGCCGTTGGCCTGGCCCAGCCCGGTCAGGCGCTGGTCGGCATTGTCGGAGCGCAGGGTCAGCCGGTACTCCGCCCGGCTGGTGAACATGCGATAGGGCTCCGACACGCCCTTGGTCACCAGATCGTCAATCAGCACCCCGATATAGGCCTGCGCCCGGTCCAGGATCACCGGCGCCGCGCCGCCAGCCGCCCGGGCGGCATTCCAGCCCGCCATCAGGCCCTGGGCGGCGGCTTCCTCATAGCCGGTGGTGCCGTTGATCTGGCCCGCCAGGTACAGACCGGACACGGCCTTGACCTCCAGCGCCGGGGTCAATTCGCGTGGATCGACATAGTCATACTCAATGGCATAGCCGGGGCGCTGGACGGCGGCTTTTTCCAGCCCCGGAATGGTGGCCAGCAGCGCGACCTGAACATCCTGGGGCAGGGAGGTGGAAATGCCGTTGGGATAGACCAGATTGTCGTTAAGTCCTTCCGGTTCCAGGAAAATCTGGTGCGACTCGCGGTCGGCGAAGCGGCTGACCTTGTCTTCGATACTGGGGCAATAGCGCGGCCCCGTGCTGGCGATCTGGCCGGAATACATCGGCGCCCGGTGCAGGTTGGCGCGTATGATGGCATGGGTCGCCAGCGTGGTGCGGGTGATGCCGCACGCGATCTGCGGTGTGGCGATGGCGCGGGTGAGAAACGAGAAAGGCGTGGGCGGATCGTCGCCCTGCTGCATTTCCAGCGCACCCCAATCAATGGTGCGGCCATCCAGCCGTGGCGGGGTGCCGGTCTTCAGCCGCCCCATGTTGAGGCCCAGGCCATAGAGCGTGTTGGACAGGCCGATACTGGGCGCTTCCACGCCCTCCTCGATCTTCATCCGCCCGGCCGGAATCTGCGTCTCGCCGATATGGATCAGGCCGTTGAGGAAGGTGCCGGTGGTCAGCACCACCTTGCCGCACAGTATCTCCCCACCATCGGCGCAGCGCACCCCGGCGACCGCCTGACCCTTTAAAATCAGGTCTTCCGCGCTCGCGACCTTGATTGTGAGATTGGGAATTTCGACCAGCAGCTTCTGCATCGCCGCGCGATAGAGGGCGCGATCCGCCTGGGCGCGGGGCCCGCGCACCGCCGGGCCCTTGCGCCGGTTGAGCATGCGAAACTGGATGCCGGCGGCATCGGCCACCCGGCCCATCAGCCCATCCAGCGCATCAATCTCGCGCACCAGATGACCCTTGCCGACGCCGCCGATGGCGGGATTGCAGGACATCTCGCCCAGGGTCTCGAACCTGTGGGTCAGCAGCAGCGTGCGGGCGCCGAAGCGCGCGGACGCCGCCGCCGCCTCGCAGCCCGCATGGCCTCCGCCGATGACGATGACATCGTACTTCATCGGCGGCTCAATACGCGCCGCCATCTCTATCCACAAGCGGAACTAGCGGATGCGGCGCACCTGCAGCCTGCGCCCGAAATGGCTGAGAGTCATGGTGTAGGACGCCGCCATGCCGCCGCGATCAATGGTGACGGTGTAGGTGCCTGCGGGCCGCGCCAGATGCCCGACGGGATCGCCGCTGACCTGCCGCCAGACCTGGCCGTTGTCCAGGGTCACGGTCATGATGCCGCCCTGCACGTCATAGCTCACCAGCCGAGCCGTGATCTGGTCAATCGTGTCGCTGTCCAGCGGACCCGGATAGGCCTTGGCGCCACCGCTGGCGATGCTCTCGCTGCCGAACTGGGCCACTGTGGTTTGGGGCGGGCGGCTGGAATCATCGGGCCCGAAAATGCTGCCAAAGAAGCCCTTGCCGCGACGCGGGGGCGGGGCGGTTGGTGGCGCGGCCGATGCCACAGCCGGCGGCAGCGCAAAGGCCGGACGGGTCAGTGCGCCCGGCGCGCGCAGCACCGCTTCGTCATAACAGGCCAGCCGCGCGCCGCGATCGGTCATGCCCGAACAGTGCAGCATCGCCGTCAGCACATCGGTCTGGGTATCGGCCTGCGCCGCACCCGCCGCCGCAAGGACAAACAAACCCGCAAAACCAATGCTTTTCATCGCCCCATTCCTATCACTTGCCGATACAGAAATCCCGGAACACAAAGTCCAGCAACTCTTCCACATCCACCCGGCCGGTGATGCGGCCGATGGCGCGCACCGCCAGCCGCAGATCCTCCGCCAGCAATTCGGGATGCGCCGCCGGCGCGGCCAGGCCATGTTCTAGCGCGGCCAGGGCCTCGGCCAGGGCATGGCGGTGGCGCGGCCGGGTGAGGGCAGGGGCATCACCCCCGGCTTCCAGTTTTTGCTGCACCTTTTGCTGCAGCAAAAACTGCAGCATGGAAAGCCCCTCGCCGGTCTTCAAGGAGATGGAAATGCCCTCCCGCGCGCGCCCAAGATCGGACTTGTTCCACACCGTCAGGTCGGGCTGGGGCAGATCGGCGGGCAATCCGGCGCGGGGATTTGCTGCACTCCCATCCAGCAGCAAAAGCGTCATCCCTCCAGCCGCATGAGCCAGCGCGCGACGCACCCCCTCGGCCTCGATCGCATCCTGCGTCCGGCGCACCCCGGCGGTATCGGCCACGGTCAGCAGATAGCCGCCCAGGTTCAGCCGCGCCTCCACCACGTCGCGGGTGGTGCCGGGAATGTCGGAGACAATGGCCACGTCGCGCCGCGCCAGGGCATTGACCAGCGACGACTTGCCGGCATTGGGCGGCCCCAGGATGGTCAAGCGCAGGCCCTCGCGCAGGGCCTCGCCACGCCCCGAATCATCCATATGTATTTGTATCTGCTTGATAATATGCACAGCCGCCAGCCGGGCAGCGGCAAATTCCGCATCCCCCACCCCGTCGTCGGAGAAATCTATCGCCGCCTCGGCCCGCCCCAACGCCACGATCAGGGCCGCCCGCCAGCCCTCATATAAGTCAGCCAGCGCGCCGTCATGCTGGCGCAGCGCCTGGCGCAACTGGGCCGGGGTCTCGGCCTCCACCAGGTCGGCGATGGCCTCCGCCTGGGTCAGGTCCAGCCGGCCATTCTCCACCGCGCGGCGGCTGAACTCACCCGGCCTGGCCGGACGCAGGCCCAGCGACAACAGCGCGGCGAACAGGGCCTCGCGGATGGCGCGGCCGCCATGGATATGAAATTCCGCCACATCCTCGCCGGTGAAACTGCGGGGGGCGGGAAACCACAGCAGCAGCGCCCGGTCCAGTTCCGCACCTGCGAACACCAGCCGCCGCAACACCGCCCGGCGCGGCGGGGGCACATCGCCCGCCAGGGCCGCAACCGCATCGCGGACCTGCGGACCCGAAGCCCGCACCACGGCCACCCCGGCGCGACCCGGGGCGCTGGCCAGCGCGAAAATACTGTCCGGCAAGGCTATTTGCCCGCCTTCTGACCCATCATGGCGGCGCTGTCCCACAACAGTTTCTGGAATTTCTGAAAGGCGTCGGCCCCGCCCCCCACGCTATACATCAGGGGCATCCAGGCCTTCATCATGCCTTCGGGATCGTTGGCGTCGAACGCTGCTTTCATGCGGCCCTGCATCTCTTCCATCATCTTGTTCTGCATCGGCCGGATGTCGGGCAGGCCCATGAAGGCGCGGGCCTCTTCCGGGGTCATGTCCATCTCGATATTCACCTTCATGACGACGCCTTTCGCTTGGCCTTTCGGGGCCTGACAATTCGGGGTAAGTAAGCCCCACGCCAAAAACATCACAGAAGCGGGCCGCCGGGAAGCATTCCTTCCGCACCCGCACGAACGGATCGGATATGAGCCTCGACAGCCAAAGCCCCTACATCCTCGCCCACAAGGACAATCCCGTGCCATGGCGGCCCTGGGGCGCGTCGGTGCTGGCCGACGCCAAGGCGCAGGACAAGCCGATCCTGCTGTCGATGGGTTATGCCGGCTGCCACTGGTGCCAGGTGATGAACCGGGAAAGCTTTTCCGATCCCGAGATCGCCCAGCTGATCCAGGACAGCTTCATCCCGGTGCTGGTGGACCGCGACGAGCGCCCCGACCTGGACATGCTCTACCAGGGCGCGGCCGGCGTCATGGGCCACCCCGGCGGCTGGCCGCTGAACATCTTCCTCACCCCCGACGGCGCCCCCTTCTGGGTGGCGGGTTATCAGCCGCTCACCGACCGTGCCGACCAGACCAGCTTCCGCCGTGTCGTCACCGAGACCGCCGCGCTTTGGAAGACCAACCGCGCCCAGGCCGACGACACCGCCGCCAAGGTCAAGGCGGCGCTGGAAAATCTCTACAACCGCGACATGAGCCAGACCCAGGAGCAGATGAACCTGGACCTGGCGGCCGTGCGCATCGGCCAACGCTACGACATGTTCTTCGGCGGCATGCAGGGCAACCTGAAATTCCCCAATCCCATGCTGCTGGGCGTGTTGTGGAACGCCTTCCTGCGCACCGGCAATGTGCAGTTCTCGCAGCTGATCTTCACCACCCTGGACGGCATCCTGTTCGGCGGCATCTACGACCATGTCGGCGGCGGCTTCTTCCGCCACAGCCTGGACGAGAACTGGATGCAGCCGGCGTTCGAGAAGATGCTCTACGACAATGCCCTGCTGCTGGACCTCTGCACCCAGGCCTGGCAATTCAACCGCAACGAGCTGTGCCGCCAGCGCGTCACCGAGACCATCGATTTCCTGCTGCGCGACATGCGCTCGGGCGACGGCTTTGCCGCCACCGTCTCGTCGGGCAACCAGAACGAGGACGGCAAATACTATCTGTGGAGCGAGGCGGAAATCGACGCCGCGCTGGTCGGCACCTTCTCGGCCCGCTTCAAGCAGGTCTATGGCATCAGCCGCGACGGCAACATGGACGGCCGGAACCTGCCGCGCCGCCTGGGCAATCCCATGCCCGCCACCGAGGCCGACGAGGCGCTGCTGGCCCGGCAGCGCGAGATGCTGCGCACCGCCCGCGGCAAGCGCACCCCGCCGCTGCTGGACACCCGCCTGGCCGCCGACTGGAACGGGTTGGCGATCGCGGCCATCGCCCGCGCCGGCATGGTGTTCGAGCGGCCGGACTGGATCGCCGCCGCCAGATCCGCCTTCGATCATGTCGTCAAGACCCTGGGCGACGGCGACCGCCTGGCCCATCTCGCCACCGACGGCGTCAAGGGCGTCAGCGGCTTTGCCGATGACTATGCCGACATGGCCCGCGCCGCCCTGCAATTGTGGGAAGTGACCGGCGAGGACCGTTTCATCGAACACGCCCGGGCCTGGACCGAGGTGCTGAACAGCCACTTCTGGAACAACCAGATCAACGGCTATTGCTTCTATGCCGACGACGCCGAGCCGCTGTTCATCCGCCCGCGCATGCTGTTCGAAAATCCCGCCCCCAGCGCCAACGCCACCATGCTGACGGTGCTGACGCGGCTGGCGATGATCACCGGCGAGCGCCCCTTCATGGCCCGCGCCCAGACCCTGGCCGTCACCTTCGGCGCCGAGGCCAACCGGATGCTGAACGGCTCGGGCGCGTTCCTGAGCGGCTTTGAATATCTGCTCAACAGCCTGGTTATCCTGATCGTCGGCCACAAGAACAACGCCCGCACCCGCGACCTGGTGCGCGCCTATTGGAGCAAGCCGGTGCCCAACGGCATCCTGGTGCAGATCGAGCCGGGCGATGCCCTGCCCGACGACCATCCCGCCAAGGGGCGCGGCATGGAGGGCGGCCAGCCCACCGCTTATATCGTGCAGATGGGCCGCTGTTCCGACGGCATGACCAGCGCCCAGATTTTGTCGCAGGCGCTGACCCTGCCGCCGCAGCTGCGCCAGCAACAACCGCAACAAAGGTCTGCTTAACTCTTTTTGTTGCCCCCATCCGTCGCAACTCGGGTCGGCTTCGCCGACACCTCGTTGCGACACCTTCCCCCGCCAATGGCTTCGCCATGCGGGGGAAGGAAGCCAGAGCAAGCGGAGAGTTCCATGGGTCAGAGTGTAACGATCAGCGGCAAGGACGGCGATTTCGGCGGCTATCTGGCCGCGCCGGCCTCGGGCGAGGGCCCCGGCATTGTCGTCATCCAGGAAATCTTCGGAATCAATGACGTGATGCGGCAATTGGCCGACCGGCTGGCCGGGCAGGGCTTTTTCGCCCTGGCGCCCGACCTGTTCTGGCGGCTCAAGCCGGGCATCCAGTTGAGCGACAAGACCGACGCGGAATGGAAAGAGGCGCTGGACTTGATGGGGCGCTTCGACATCGCCAAGGGCGTCGAAGACATCCAGTCCAGCATCGACCATCTGCGGGTCACCGCCGGGGTCACAGGCAAGGTGGGCGCGGTGGGCTATTGCCTGGGCGGCCTCCTGGCCTATCTGGCCGCCGCCCGCACCGATGCCGATGCCAGTGTCGGCTATTACGGCGTGAGTATCCCCAAATATCTGGACGAAGCGGCCAGCGTCCAGAAGCCGCTGCTGCTGCATATCGCCGGCGAGGACAGTTTTTCGTCCAAGGAGGCGCTGGCCCAGACCCTCGCGGCCCTGGAAGGCAACAGCCACGTCACCTGCCACGTCTATGACGGCCAGGATCATGCCTTCGCGCGGCCGGGCGGCAAGAATTACGATGCCGCCGCCGCCGAACTGGCCAATGCCCGCACCGACGACTTCTTCCGCGCGCACCTGACATAAGGACTTTGGCATGAAAGCGATTCGTTTCGACAAGCCCGGCGGCAGCGAGGTGCTGCGCTATGTCGATCATGACCTGCCGCCGCCCGCGCCCGGCCAGGTCCGAGTCCGCCACACCGCCATCGGCGTCAATTTCATCGATACCTATTATCGCACGGGGCTTTACCCCTTGCCGTTGCCTTCTGGATTGGGCTCGGAAGCCGCCGGTGTGGTCGAGGCGTTGGGCGACGGCGTCAGCGGCTTCGAACCCGGCGAGCGGGTCGGCTATGCCTCGGGCGTCATCGGCGCCTATGCCGAGGCCGCCAATGTCGGGGTCGAGCGGCTGGTGAAGCTGCCTGCCGGGGTGAGCGACGAAGTTGCCGCCGCCGCGCTGCTGAAGGGCATGACGGCGCAATATCTGCTGCGGCGAATTCATCCCGTGAAGACGGGCGAGACCATCGTCTTCCATGCCGCCGCCGGCGGCGTCGGCCAGATCGGCGTCCAATGGGCCAAGCATCTGGGCGCGACGGTGATCGGCACCACCACATCGCCCTCCAAGGTGGCACTGGCCAAGGAATATGGCTGCGACCATGTGCTGAACAGCCGCGAGGCGGGCTGGGAAAAGCTGGTGCGCGAGATCACGGGCGGGGTTGGCGTCCCGGTGGTCTATGACTCCATCGGCAAGGACACCTTCCTGGCCGGTCTGGATTGCCTGGCGGTGCGCGGCATCATGGTGACCTATGGCAATGCCAGCGGCCCGGTCGATCCCTTCCCGCCCTCCATCCTGGCGGCCAAGGGCTCGCTGCTGGTGACGCGGCCGACGCTCGCCTCCTTCGTGCGCACACAGGCGGAGCTGCAGGAAACCGCCGACGATTTGTTTGCGGTGATTGAAAGCGGCGCGGTGAAGATCGCCATCAACCAGCGCTATGCCCTGAAGGATGCCGCCCAGGCCCAGGACGACCTGACCGCCAGGAAGACCACCGGCGCGACCGTCCTGGTGCCCTGAATGGAGCGCCTGACCGCCGTCTATCGCCTGCGCGTACCCGCCGATACCGTTGCGGCGCGCGCCACCGGCATTGCGGTCGAACAGAGCGTGGAGATGCCGGTCGCCGCCGTCACCGATCCCGCCATTCTCGCCGATATCGTCGGCAAGGTCGAAAACATCGCCGACCTGGGCAATGGCGAGTTCGAGGCGCGCATCGGGCTGAGCGTCGCCACCACCGGGCTGGAGGCGGGGCAGCTGCTGAACATGCTGTTCGGCAACAGTTCCATGCATCCCGACATCGTGCTGGCGGATGCGCAATTCCCCCAGGCCGTGCTGGACGCCTTCGGCGGCCCGCGCCACGGGCTTGCGGGCCTGCGCAAGATGGCGGGCGCCGAGGGCCGCGCCATGACCTGTTCGGCGTTGAAACCGCAGGGCTCCGACGCCAAAACGCTGGCGCTCCTGGCCGGGCGGCTGGCCAAGGGCGGGCTGGATTTCGTCAAGGACGATCACGGCCTTGCCGACCAGCACTACAGCCCTTTCGCGGAACGGGTGCCGCGCATTGCCGAAGCCATGGCGGCCAACGGCAAGACCATCTATTTGCCGTCGCTGTCCGGACACCTGGAACAGATGCGGCGGCAAATCGGGATTGCCCGCGCCGCCGGGGTGAAGGCGGTGCTTATCGCGCCCATGATCGCCGGCCTGGCGACCTTTCATGCGCTGGTGCGGGACAATCCGGATATCGCCTTCATGGCCCATCCCGCCATGGCCGGCAGCGGCCAGATCGCGCCGCCCTTCCTGTTCGGCAAGCTGCTGCGGCTGCTGGGCGCCGATGCCGTGGTGTTCGCCAATCATGGCGGGCGGTTCGGCTATTCCCCCGCCACCTGCCGCGCCCTGGCGGACACGGCGCTGCGGCCTTGGGGGAAAGTGGGGGGTCAAATGGCGGGCGGGCTGAAAGCCGCCGTGCCGGTTCCCGCCGGCGGCATGACCCTGGCCCGCGTCGCGGAAATGCTGCAATTCTATGGGAAAGACGTGATGCTGCTGATCGGCGGCGACTTGCTTTGCGCCGGGGCGCGCATATCTGAGGAAGCGGCGAAGTTTCAGGACGAAGTTATGCGCCGCAGCGAGGCCGTATGATGGACAAGCCGGAAGCAACCCAGTCGGACATTTTCCGCGCCTTTCTGGAAAATTACCGCTGGGATGGCGTGCCGCATCTTCCCTACAAGGAAGAAGGCTCCGCCCCCTTCAAGTCGATCACCCGGCAGGTGTTGTTCCACGACCCCGAACTGCGGTGCGAACTGCGCTATTTCGAGGTCGCGCCGGGCGGCTATTCCACCCTGGAGCGTCACCAGCACAGCCATGGCGTGATGATCCTGCGCGGCGAGGCCGATGTGATGGTGGGCGGCGAGGTCAAGCCGGTAAAGACCCATGACCTGGTGCGCATCCCGCCCATGACCTGGCACAGGTTCCGCACCCGGGGCGAGGAGCCGATGGGCTTTCTCTGCATGGTCAATGTGGAACGCGACCGCCCGCAACTGCCGACGGCGGAAGACCTGGAGACGCTGCAAGCCGACCCAAAAATCGCGGATTTCCTGGCTCTCTGAATACCAGCTTGAATGCCAGCATCGAAGCTGGTATGGAAGCTGGCATGAATGAGATGCGCAAGATCACGGTTCAGGTGCCGGAAGCCGTTCTGGAAAGGGCACAGGCCTATACCGGCGAGGGCGTGACCCAGACCGTGACCGCGGGCCTGAAGCGGCTGGCCTCGATTCAGGCGCAGCAGGAAGCGCTGAAGCTGCGCGGCAAGGTCAAATTCTCCATGACCTGGCAAGAGATGAAATACGACGGCGAATGATTGCCGCCGACTCGAGCGCCCTTGTTTCCTTTTTCGCAGGCGAGCAGGGACGGGAGGTCGAACTTGTCCAGGCCGTCCTGACAGCCAACGATATCTGCCTGCCGCCGGCGGCGCTGGCCGAGATGTTGAGCGATCCGGTCCCGTCAGATGAAATGGTCGCGGCAGTCCTGGGCTTTCCGCTACTGCCGGTTCTGGAAGGTTATTGGGAACGCGCTGGCCTGACGCGGCGACTTTTGCTGCAAAAGGGTTTCAAGGCGAAACTCGGCGATGTTCTTATTGCCCAGTCGTGCATCGATCACGACGTGCCGTTGATCGCGATCGATACCGATTTCCGGCACTTCGCCAAACACTGCGGCCTGAAGCTGGCCTGACCTTGCCCGCCATGGCGCAACCAATGAAAAAGGTCGGACTTGCGTCCGGCCTTTCCGATCTGCGCGGGCGCAGAAATCAGGTGTTCATGCTTTCGAAGAAGTCGGCGTTGTTCTTGGCCGATTTCAGCTTGTCGAGCAGGAATTCGATGGCGTCCACCGTGCCCATCGGCGACAGGATGCGGCGCAGGACATAGGTCTTGGCCAGCTGGCCCTTCTCGACCAGCAGTTCGTCCTTGCGGGTGCCGGAACGCATGATGTCGATGGCGGGGAAGACGCGCTTGTCGGCGACCTTGCGGTCCAGGATCAACTCGCTGTTGCCGGTGCCCTTGAACTCTTCGAAGATCACTTCGTCCATGCGGCTGCCGGTATCGATCAGGGCGGTGGCGATGATGGTCAGCGAGCCGCCTTCCTCGATATTGCGCGCCGCGCCGAAGAAGCGCTTGGGCCGCTGCAGCGCATTGGCGTCCACGCCGCCGGTCAGGACCTTGCCCGAAGACGGAACGACCGTATTGTAGGCGCGGCCCAGCCGGGTGATGGAATCCAGCAGGATGATGACGTCGCGCTTGTGTTCGACCAGGCGCTTGGCCTTTTCGATCACCATTTCCGCGACCTGGACATGGCGCGTCGCCGGTTCGTCGAAGGTCGAGGAAATCACCTCGCCGCGCACGGTGCGCTGCATGTCGGTGACTTCTTCCGGCCGTTCGTCGATCAAGAGCACGATCAGGAAGGCTTCGGGATGATTGGCGGCGATGGCCTTGGCGATATTCTGCAGGATCACCGTCTTGCCGGTGCGCGGCGGCGCCGTAATCAGGGCGCGCTGGCCCATGCCCTGCGGCGCCACGATGTCGATCACCCGGCCGGTCTTGTCCTTGATGGTGGGATCGTCCAGTTCCATCTTCAGCGCCTTGGTCGGGTAAAGCGGCGTCAGATTATCAAAATGGACCTTGTGCTTGATCTGCTCGGGGTCTTCGAAATTGATGGTCGTGACCTTGAGCAGGGCGAAATAGCGCTCGCCTTCCTTGGGGGCGCGGATCGGGCCTTCGGCGGTGTCGCCGGTGCGCAGGCCGAAGCGGCGAATCTGGCTGGGAGAAACATAGATGTCGTCAGGCCCCGCCAGATAGTTGGACTCCGGCGAGCGCAGGAAGCCGAAACCGTCCTGCAGGATTTCCACCACGCCCTGGCCCATGATCTCGACATCGCGCTCGGCCAGTTCCTTGAGGATGGCGAACAGCATGTCCTGCTTGCGCATCGAGGAGGCGTTCTCGATTTCGAGCTCCTCGGCAAAAGCCAGCAGATCGGCGGGTTTTTTATTCTTGAGTTCCTGCAGCTTCATCACTTGCAGGCCATCTTGAACGGTCATGAGGGCGATCCTGAACGAAAGGGGGAATTGTCCCGATGAACGGGGGGCGAGCCCCGGATACGATCATCGAAGAGGTGGTTTTGATCCTTGCCCGGATGCCCGGTGCGCGTTCCCCCAAAACGTCCTGAGGTACGCGCGGATCAAGAAGACGCAGCCGTTATAGCGTGATTTGCAGGCCTTGCAAACGGGGCCCTGGCTCCTGCCCTGCAATTAATGTTTCAGGGACGCTAGCGCCCGAACGGCTGCACCGTGACCAGGATCACGATCAGCACCATCAGCAGCGCCGGGACTTCGTTGACGATACGGAAGAACCGGGCCGAACGGGTGTTGCGGTCGTTCTGGAAATCGCGCCAGCTGCGCACGAACATCCCGTGCATGCCCGACAGCACGATCACCAGCACGAACTTGATATGCAGCCAGGGGTCGAGATAGGCGCCGGTCAGCCAGGCCAGCAGCGGCCCCAGGACCCACACCGCGATCATGGCGGGGTTCATGATGACCTTGAGCAGCTTGGTCTCCATGCGCTTGAAGCGCTCGCTTTCGGCGCTGCCCGGTGTGGTTTCGGTGTGATAGACGAACAGGCGCGGCAGATAGAGCATGCCCGCCATCCAGGCGATCACCGCGATGATGTGGAAGGCCAGGAACCAGGGAATATAATTGGCCAGTTCGTTGCGCAGCGCGTCCATCATTCATCTCCCATCGCGCAGCGGCAGAACGTATCAGGACAGATGCGCCGGCCTGCGCTGTTTGTTGTATCGGCCCCACCTTCCTGCTGGAGTGCTTGGCGGACAAGGCCGGCAAGTCCCTCAATGAAAGCAGGCGCGGCGCCCACGGTGGGAACGCGGCGATAATCCCCGACCCCCGCCTCGCGCGCAAGCTTGCCATACTCGATGTCCAGCTCGACCAGGGTTTCGGAATGTTCGCTGACAAAGGCGATAGGGACCACGATAACGCCCTTGCCGTCGGCGCCGGCGCGGCGGATTTCGGCATCGGTGGCGGGACCGATCCATTGCATCGGCCCGACCCGGCTCTGATAGCAGACCACCGGCTCCAGGTCGGGCATGTCCAGCGCCGCCACGATGGCGGCGGCGCTCCGCTCGACCTGCCATTGATAGGGATCGCCCTTTCTGATGGTGGCCTTGGGCAGGCCATGGGCCGACAGCAGCAGGCGATAGGGCAGAGCCGTGTCGCGGCCGCTGGCCGTCGCGCGGATTTTCGCTACTGCCGCGGCGATAAAGCCCGGCTCGTCGGGATAACAGCAGACTTGCGTGGTCGGCGCTGTCAGCCCCGCCTTTTTCGCGGCGCGTTTCCAGTCCTTCAGCGACGAGGCCGATGTGGTGGTGGAATATTGCGGATAAAGCGGCAGCAGCACGATCCGGTCGGGTGCAAATGCCTTCACCGCCCGCGCCGCACCGTCGCTGAACGGATGCCAGCAGCGCATGGCGACAAAGGCCCTGGCTTCCACGCCGTCCTGCGACAGCGCCGCCGCCAGGGCGTCGGCCTGCTTGCGCGTTTCCTCGAAGATCGGCGACCGGCCGCCGATGTGATGATAGATTTCGCGCGCGATGGGCGCGCGCCGCCGGGCGATCAACCGCGCCAGCGGCAGGCGCAGGAACCAGGGCAGGGCGATGATGGCGGGATCGGAAAACAGGTTGCGCAGGAAGGGCTCGACCGCTTCCGGGGAATCCGGCCCGCCCAGGTTGAACAGGACAACCGCCAGCTTCATCCGCGCCCACTTATCATTTTCTGATACGCTTTAACAATTGCTCGACATGGGCGAGCGGCGTCTCCGGCAGGATGCCATGGCCCAGGTTGAAGATGTGCAGCTTGCCGGCCATGGCTTCCAGGATGTCGTCCACCGCCTTGTCCAGCGCCGCGCCACCGGCGACCAGGGCGATGGGATCGAGATTGCCCTGCGGCACACAATCCAGATTCCCGGCTGCCCAGTGCATCGGCATGGCGGTATCCAGAGACACCGCATCCACGCCGGTCGCCGCGACATAGGCCTGATAACCGGCCAGGGTCGCGGCACGGGGAAAGCCGATGACCTTGGCGCCGGGCCGGGCGGCACGCACGGCGGCCACGATCTTCCTGGTCGGTTGTATCACCACCTCGTTGAACAACCGCTCCGGCAATCCGCTGGCCCAGCTGTCGAAGATCTGCACCGCATCGGCCCCGGCCTCCAGCTGGCGGATCAGGTGGAAGGCGACGCATTCCCCCAGGATATCCAAAAGACCGGCGAAGCCCTGTGGATCGCGATAGGCCCACAGCTTCGCCGCCTTCTGCTCGTCACCGCCCCTGCCCGCCGCCAGATAGGTCGCCAGCGTCCAGGGCGCTCCGGCAAAGCCCAGCAGGGTGGTGGCGGCAAAACCGTCCTTGTCCAGGCCCGCCCGCGTCAGCCGCAGCGCCTCATAGACCGGCTCGAAATAGCCAGCCCAGGAATTCCGGTCCCCGTTGAAACCGCCTGCGGAGGTCACAGGCGTCAGGCTGGGACCCTCGCCCTCCGTGAACGTCACCTTCTGGCCCAGCGCCTCAGGCACCGTCAGGATGTCACTGAACAGGATTGCCGCATCAAAGCCGAAACGGCGGACTGGCTGCAGGGTAACCTCCGCCGCAAGCAGCGGGTTCAGCGCCAGGCCCCAGAAGGAACCCGCCTTGGCCCGGGTGGCGCGATATTCCGGCAGGTAGCGGCCAGCCTGGCGCATCAGCCAGACAGGCGGCGTCTTCTCGACACGCCCTTCCAGCACCTGCACAAGTTTGCGATCAGACATCAAAACAAGAGTCCTAAGATTCTAAGATGATGAAGATGATGTAAGGCCTGTGGGTTGTGGATCGGGCTGGGGAAGCTCTGACTGGCTTAAGCGAAGGTGCGCATGGGTTCAAGCACTTGCAGGAATTTGCGGCGGGCTCCGGCGGGCGCCATGCTATGTTGGCCGTCGGGCCTGGCGGTCCACAATCATACCGGCCCTGCACAATTTCCCGCTTCCCGGCCGCAAGGCTGTGTGTCCTTCCCCGTTAACCCCCACCTTATGCCCCGTCGTTCGGCTCACTCTGGATAGTCCTGTGGATCACAAATTTCATGTTCATCTCGTCTCGGATTCCACCGGCGAAACCCTGAACGCCATGGCCACCGCGGCGCTGGCCCAGTTCGAGGACGTGGATGTGATGATCCACCCCTATGCCCTGGTGCGCAGCGAGTTCCAGCTTGGCCGCGCGCTGGACCATATCGCCATCATGCCGGGGCTGGTGTTCTTTACCCTTGCCAATACCGCCCTGCGCGAAAAGCTGCTGGCGCGTTGTATCGATCTGCGGGTGCGCGCGATCGATATCCTGGAGGGTCCGGTAATGGCGCTGCGCCAGTTCCTGGGCGCGGCCGAGACCCACAAGGTGGGGCGCCAGCATGAGGTGGATGCCCGCTATCTCGACCGTATCGAGGTGCTGAACTTCACCATCGCCCATGATGACGGCCAGTCGCTGGATTCCATCGACGGGGCCGAGGTGATCCTGACCGGCGCCAGCCGCACCTCCAAAACGCCCACCTGTGTCTATCTCGCCATTCGCGGAGTGCGCGCCGCCAATGTGCCGCTGGTGCCGCGCATGCCGCCGCCGCAGCAGCTGCTGGACGCCAGGACGCCGCTGGTCGTCGGGCTGTGGGTGTCGCCAGACCGGCTGGTCCAGGTACGGCGCAACCGGCTGAGCACCATGGGCGAGCAGCGCGACACCAACTATGTGGACCTGGATGCGGTGCGCGCCGAGGTCGCGGCCACCCGCCAGCTGTTCGAGCGGCAGGGCTGGCCGATGATAGACGTGTCGCGCCGCTCGATCGAGGAAACGGCGGCGGCGGTGATGAACCTGCTGAACGAACGCAGGGAACCCCGGGAATGACGCTGATTCTCGCATCCGCAAGCGCCAGCCGCAAAGCACTGCTGGCGGCCGCCGGGGTGGCGTTCGCCGCCGATCCCGCCGACCTGGACGAAGACCGGCTGATGGCGGATTTGAATGGCGCCGACGCCGCCACGGTGGCGAGTGAACTGGCGCGGCAAAAGGCGCTTCATGTTTCGCGCCGTCATCCCGGCCGGACGGTGCTGGGCGGCGACAGCGTGATCGACCTGGAAGGCCGCCTGCTCGGCAAATGCGCCACCCTGGATGCGGCGCGAAACCTGCTGGCCGCCATGTCGGGCAAGACCCACCTGCTGGTGTCGGCGGCGGCGCTGGCCCGCGACGGGGCCCTGCTGTGGGCGCATGCCAGCCCCTGCAACATGACGATGCGCGATTTGAGCCCGCAATTCCTGGACGACTATCTGGCCGCCGAAGGCACAGCCATCCTGTCCAGCGTGGGCTGCTATCATTTCGAGGGGCGCGGGGCGCAGCTTTTCGCTAGGGTGGAGGGAGATTATTTCTCCGTGCTGGGGCTGCCTTTGCTGCCGGTCCTGGCGCAATTGCGCAAAGAAAGCGTGCTCGCGTCATGATTACCGGCAAGGCCAAACTCGCGGGCATCATCGGCTGGCCTGTGGCGCATTCCCTGTCGCCGGTACTGCATGGCTATTGGCTGAACGAACATGGCATCGACGGCGCGATGGTGCCGCTGCCGGCCAGGACCGAGGATTTCGCGGCGGTGATCGACGGCGCGCGCCGCGCTGGCTTTCGTGGCGTCAATGTCACCGTGCCGCACAAGGAAGCGGCCTTCGCCATGGCGCACCGGCTGAATGTGGAAGCCAGGATCGCCGGCGCGGTCAACCTGCTGGTATTCGCGGACGCTGGCCTGCTCGGCCTCAACACCGATACTTATGGCCTGTCGGCCTCGCTGGAAGAGGCGCTGGGCCCACATGCCCTGGCGGGGAAGACGGCGGTCCTGCTGGGCGCGGGCGGCGCGGCGCGCGGCGCGGTGCTGGCGCTGACCCTGCTGGGCGCGGAGACCATCGTGATCCTCAACCGCGACCGGCAGCGGGCCAAGGCGCTTGCCGACAGCCTGGCCTCGCAGGTGAAGGCCAAGCTGATGGTCGGCGCCCTGGAGGCCTGGCCGGGCGCGGCGGACCAAGCGGCGCTGCTGGTCAATTCCACCAGCGCGGGCATGGGCGGCAATCCGCCGCTCGACCTCGACCTGTCGCTGCTGCCGCAAGCCGCAGCGGTCTGCGACATTGTTTACAACCCCTTGGAAACCCATTTGCTGAAGGACGCCCAGGCACGCGGCCACCGGACCATTGATGGGTTGGGGATGCTGATGCACCAGGCGGTGCCGTCCTTCGAGGCGTTCTTCGGCGTCCGGCCCCAGGTCACGCCGGGCCTGCGCGCGGCGCTTATCGAGGCGCTGCGCGCGGCTCGGATTGAGGCGCTGGGTGCGCGGTAAGCCTTTTGTCATCGGGCTGACCGGCTCCATCGGCATGGGCAAAAGCCAGACCGCGAAACTGTTCGCCGCCGAGGGCGTGCCGGTGTTCGACAGCGATGCCGCGGTGCATGCGCTCTATGCCGGCGAGGCCGCCGCCATGATCGAGGCGGCCTTTCCCGGCTCGACCAGGAATGGCGCGGTGGATCGCAGCGCGCTGTCACGGCTGGTCACCGCTGAGCCCGGGGCGCTGGCGCGGCTGGAAGGGCTGATGCATCCGCTGGTGGCCGACCGCCGCGACGCCTTTCTGGCCGAAACCGGCGCCGGTATCGTGCTGCTGGATATTCCCCTGCTGCTGGAGACCGGCGCGCCGGTGGATGCGGTGGTGGTGGCGACCGCTCCGGCGGATGTGCAGCGCGCCCGGGTGCTGGCGCGCCCCGGCATGACGGAAGCGAAATTCGACGCCTTGCTGGCCCGGCAGATGCACGATGCTGAAAAGCGCGCACAGGCGCACTATCTGGTGATGACGGATAAAGGCTTGGATCACGCCCGCGAACAGGTGAAAATGATCCTGGCCGACATCACGCGGCGTTTGCGAGAGCAAGAGCCGCAAAAAAAGAAGTGAAATTGCATGCGTGAAATTGTTTTCGACACCGAAACCACCGGGTTTGAACCCGGCGATGGTCATCGGATCGTTGAAATCGGCTGCGTCGAGCTGATGGATCATTTCCCCACCGGCCGCACGCTGCAATTCTATCTCAATCCCGAACGCGATGTGCCCATCGAGTCCCAGCGGGTGCATGGCCTGTCGGCGGAATTCCTTGCCGACAAGGCGCTGTTCGCGCATGTGGCGGAAGAATTCCTGGAATTCCTGGGCGACGATCCGCTGGTGATCCACAATGCCAGTTTCGACATCAAGTTCATCAATGCCGAACTCAAGCGCATCGGCAAGCCGCCCATCCCGCTGGCCCGCACCGTGGACACCATCGAGATCGCCAAGCGCAAGATTCCCGGCGCGCGCTACAGCCTGGACGAATTGTGCAAGCGCTTCGGCGTGGACCTCAGCGCCCGCAGCAAGCATGGCGCGCTGCTGGACGCCCAGCTGACGGCGGAAATCTACCTGGAACTGATCGGCGGCCGCCAGAAGGGCCTGATGCTGGCGCCGGTGGAAATCGCCGCCGCCCAGAACGCGCAGGCGCGGCCCACCGCCCGCCAGCGTCCCAACGCCTTGCCGCCGCGCATCACCGAAGCGGAACAGGCCGCCCACGCTGCCTTTGTCGCCAAGGAATTGGGCGACAAGACGCTCTGGAAAATTTCCTAGGCGGTGCCTTGGGGCTGGCCGGCCGCCTGGGCCAGGCGCGCCTGGTACAGCGCCATGAAATCGATCGGCTCGATCATCAGGGGCGGCATGCCGCCGTCGCGCACCACATCGGAGACGATGCGGCGCACGAAGGGAAACAGCATGTGCGGCGCCTGGATCAGCAGAATGGCCTGCTGGGTGGCGGTGTCGGGCACATTGGTCAGGCGGAAGATGCCGGCATAGGCGACTTCCAGCAGGAACAGCGCCCTGCCTTCATGGGTGGCATTGACGCGAATCTTGAGTTCGACCTCGTACAGATCCTGTTCGGCCAGGCGGCTGGCGTTGAGGTCCACCGACAGTTCGATCTGCGGCCGGTCCACCAGGTTGGACATGGCGCCGGGGTTTTCGAAGGACAGGTCCTTGATATACTGGGCCGCCACCTGGAGATTGGGGATCGCGCCCGTATTGGCCGGAGTTCCTTCGCTGCTCATCGTCGGTCTTTCTGAAATTTGCGCCCGCGCGCTACCATGGAACGCGCCGGCGGGGCAAGCAAAAGCGCTTTTCAGGGCGGGCGGTGGCAGCTAGGGTCGCGCCGCCGAGGGGGCAACGGGTTCGCGTAAAGGTTTGCCATGCCGGATTCCCAGACACTCATCCTTGTCGCCGCCGCCATGGTCGCCGCGGTGATCTGCTTTCGCCTCTATACGGTGCTGGGCCGCCGCACCGGCAATGAGACCGCCCAGCCCCAGCCCATGCCGCTGACGGCCGCGCCGCCGCCCGAGGCCGTCCCGGCCACCCCGGCCTCGAACGGGCTGCTGGACATCCAGCTGGCCGACCGCGCTTTCGACACGCCGAAATTCCTGCTGGGCGCGCGCGATGCCTATGGCCGGATCGTCACCGCCTTCGCCGGGGGCGACCGCGATGCCTTGCGGCCGCTGCTGTCGCCCGACGTCTATGCCGCCTTCGAGGCCGGGATCACGGCGCGCACCGCGCCGCCCGCCGCTTTCGTCAAGCTGCAGGACGCCCGCATCGTCAATTCCGCGCTCAATGGGCGGCTGGCGGAAATCACCATCGCCTTCACCGCCGAATTTTCCAGTGGCACGGTGACGGATGTCTGGACCTTCGAGCGCAACCTGGATTCCAGCGATCCCAACTGGCAGCTGGTGGCGACCTCGGGTGACCTGCCGGAATGAAGGCAAAGGCATTTGCCGCCTTTTGTCTGCTTGCCGCCGCCGGTTGCACCGCGCCCACGCCGCCGCCCGCCGTACAACAACAGGCCGGCTTGCGGCTGACGCGGGTGACCTTCCCCAGCCTGCCGGGATGGAACGCGCCGCAGGCGGCGCTGGACTCTTTCGCCCGCAGTTGCGCCGTGCTGGCGGCAAAGCCCGACACCCTGGCGATGGGCGGGGCAGGCTATGCCGGAACCGTCGCCGACTGGCGCGGCGTCTGCGCCAATGCGCGGGGCGATGCGCGCGTGTTCTTTGAACAGAATTTCACGCCTTATGCGGTGCAGGGCGATACAGCCCTGTTCACCGGCTACTACGAGCCGCAGATCGACGGCAGCCGCGTGCGCCAGGGTGTTTTCCAGACGCCGGTGCTTGGCCTGCCACCCGACCTGGTGCGCGCCGACCTGGGCCAGTTCCTTCCCAGGCTGAAAGGCGAGCATATTTCCGGGCGTGTATCGGGCCATGCGCTGGTGCCCTATGCCGACCGCGCCGCGATTGACGCGGGCGGCATCGCCGCGCCGGTGCTGTTCTATACCGACGATGCGGTGGCGCTTTTCTTCCTGCAGATCCAGGGCTCGGGCCGGGTGGTGTTCACCGATGGCGGCTCGGCGCGCATCGCCTATGCCGGCGAGAATGGCCAGCCCTACACCGCCATCGGCCGCACCCTGATCCAGCAGAACCAACTGGCGCGCGAGAATGTCTCGTTGCAGACCATCCGCGCCTGGCTGCTGGCGCATCCGGATCGCGCCCGCGCGGTGATGGAAACCGACAAGAGCTACATCTTCTTCCGGGAGACGCCCTTGGGCGATACCGCGCTGGGCAGTCCGGGCGCGTCGGGCGCCAGCCTGACGCCGCTGGCGAGTCTTGCCGTCGATCCGCGCCTGCATGCCCTGGGCGCGCCCTTCTATGTCGCCGCCGAGGGCCCCGATCCGGTGCATGGCCTGATGGTGGCGCAGGATATCGGCGGCGCCATTCGCGGGCCGGTGCGCGGCGACATCTTCTTCGGCTTCGGCCCGGAGGCGGAGGCGCGCGCCGGCGCCATGAAGGCGGGGGGCGCTTTGTATCTGCTGCTGCCCAACATGCTGGCGGCACGGATCGGCGAAGGCCGCACCTATCCATGAGCCGGCGCACCACCAGCGATGACGAACGCGCGCTGTTCGAGCAGACCTTCAAGGAAGCGCGCCCGATCAAGGTCGTCCTGCCGAAGAAAGCCGCGAAAAAGAAAAGCATCGAGGCAGGCGGCAGTGGCGTCAATGGCGCCACCCAGGAACGGCTGCGCAAGGGCCAGATCGAGCCGGACGCCCGCATTGACCTGCACGGTCTTACGCAAGAGGCCGCCCACCGCACCCTGTTCGCCTGGCTGGCGGGCGCGCACAGCCGCGGCCACCGGCTGGTGCTGATCGTCACCGGCAAGGGCAATCCCAAAAACGATGAAAACGCGCCCTGGATGATGTCGCCGCATGGCGTGCTGAAACAGATGGTGCCGCGCTGGCTGAACGATCCGGGCCTGGCGGCGCTGATTGCCAGCACCAGCCCAGCCCATGCCCGGCATGGCGGCGACGGCGCGCTCTATGTTTACTTAAGGAAGAATCGGTGAAGCAGGCTTTTCATACCATCACGGTCAGGACCGATGGGCCGGGCCTGTATGAATTCACCGATGACGTGACGGCCTTCCTGCGCGGCGCGGGAATCGAAAATGGGCTGCTGACCTGTTTCATCCGCCACACCTCGGCCTCGCTGCTGGTGCAGGAAAATGCCGATCCCGATGTGCGGAAGGATTTGCAGGATTTCTTCGCCTGGCTGGCGCAGGCAGGCCCGCGCTTCCGCCACACCGCCGAAGGCCCCGACGACATGCCCAGTCATATCCGTTCGGCGCTGACCCAAACCTCCATCGCCATCCCGCTGCACAAAGGCAGACCGGCGCTGGGCACCTGGCAGGGCATCCATGTCTTCGAGCATCGCGACGCGCCGCACCGGCGCGAAGTAGTGCTTCATGTTGTTGGTGAGTAATTCTTTAACGCAATTTTACCGGGCGAAAGATTGATTTAGGCCTCACGAGGCTCGGCTGAAATATACCTTCGCTAGGATTAGACATGCGAAGCGCGTGTCCTTTTTCTAGCCAGCGTAAAACCTGGCTTTCTGTAACGCGCTCATAATCTTTTTCGTAGCGAGTTTTAGAGACGGCGTATTTTCCGTCTTCATACTTATGCGGAAACAAAATTTTTCCGGCATTTTTACCGCGCGCAACAAACGCATGCAGTTTAATTTTCGGCATCAAAGCAGCCCGGCCTTGTCGGCCAATTCCTTCAGCGACGCTTCCGGCCGCGCGCCGTAATGGCCGATCACTTCCGCCGCCGCCAGCGCCCCCAGCCGGCCGCAGTCCGCCAGGCTCTTGCCGCGCGTCAGGCCATAGAGAAAACCGGCGGCGAACTGGTCGCCCGCGCCGGTGGTGTCCACCAACTGCGCCACATGGGCGGCGGCGATTTCATAGCTGGTGGTTTCCTCGACGATCACACAGCCCTTGGCCGAGCGGGTGATGGCGGCGATGCCGCCCCAGGCCTTGGCCTTGGCGATCACGCCGTCGAATTCCTCTTCCTCGAACAGCGCCTTGGCTTCGTCTTCATTGGCGAACAGGATGTTCACATCGCGCTCCAGCAGATGCAGGAACTCGTCGCGGAAGCGCCCGACGCAGAAGCTGTCCGACAGCGACAGCGCGATCTTGCCGCCCGCGCCCTTGACCGCCGCGATGGCCTTGCGCGAGGCCTGCTTGGCGGCGTCCTCGTCCCACAGATAGCCCTCGATGTAGAGGATCTGTCCCGCCGCCACCTGTTCCTCGTCCACGTCATCGGGGGCGAGTTCGCGGCAGGCGCCCAGATAGGTGCTCATGCTGCGCTGTCCATCCGGCGTGACGGCAATAAGGCAGCTGGCGGTGGTGGAGCCGACACGGGTGGGATGGTTGGTAAAGGTGATGCCCTGGGCCGACATGGAGCTGGCGAAGACCTCGCCCAGCCGGTCGTCGAACACCTTGCCGACATACAGGCCGTTGCCGCCCAGCGAGGCCAGGCCCGCCAGGGTGTTGGCGGCCGAGCCGCCGGCGATTTCATGCAGGGCGGACAGCGCCTGGCTGTGGTCGGCCAGGGCCTTGTGCAGTTCCCTGGCGCGGAATTCGTCGATCAGGGTCATGCCGCCCTTGGCGATCTTGTGGGTCAACAGGAAGCGGTCGTCCACCGAGGCGATGACGTCCACAATGGCATTGCCCAGACCCACGACATCATATTGCTGCTGCGCCATGTAACCCTCGAAGGAAAGCGCCGCCTCGCTACCAGAGGAGCGAAGGTTCGCGCAAGTATTTCGCTTGCCCACTGCGAGTCGCTGGTGCAGAAGGCGGCCATGATCCGCCGCCTCTCCGTCCTGACGATCGCGCTGCTGGCGGCGGGCTGCGCCGCCAAGGCGCCGCCGCCGCCGTCCGCGCCCGGCACCGCCATTCCCGCCGCCCCGCCGCGCGGCGAGCCCAGCCAATATCTCGACATGGCTTCGGCCGGGCTGCAGACGGCTTTCGGCCGTCCCGCTTTTGTGCGCCATGACGGCACCACCGAGATGTGGCGCTATGACGGGCAAGCCTGCCGGGCCTTCTTTTTCCTCTATGGTGCGCCGTTGGCAGTGCGCCATGTCGAGACCTTGCCGCATGGCGTGAATGCGGCGGCGGATTCGGCGTGTCTTACCGCTTTGCGCGTGACGCCGTCTTCAGACGCGGCTTTTCCGCCGTAAGTTCTTTTGTCTTGTCCGTGAAGCGGCAGAGGTCGCGCTCGACGCAGGTCGGGCACAAAGGCTTGCGCGCCACGCAGGTATAGCGGCCGTGCAGGATCAGCCAGTGATGGGCATGCAGCTTGTAGGCGTCCGGCACCACCTGTTCCAGCTTCAACTCCACCGCCAGCACATCCTTGCCCGGCGCCAGGCCCGTGCGATTGCTGACGCGGAAAATGTGCGTGTCCACCGCGATGGTGGGTTCGCCGAACGCCACATTCAGCACCACATTGGCGGTCTTGCGCCCCACGCCGGGCAGTTCTTCCAGCGCGGCGCGATCCTTGGGCACCTGGCCGCCATGTTTTTCGACCAGCATCCTCGCCGCCGCGATGACATTCTTCGCCTTGCCGCGATAAAGCCCGATGGTCTTGATGTATTCGGTCAAACCCGCTTCGCCCAGCGCCAGCATCTGCTCCGGCGTCTTCACCGTCTTGAACAGCGGCGCGGTCGCCTTGTTGACGCCCTTGTCGGTGGCCTGGGCCGACAGCGCCACCGCCACCAGCAGGGTATAGGGATTGACGTAGTGAAGCTCGGTCTTGGGTTCCGGGTCGATCTTCTTCAACCGCGCGAAGAAGTCTGCGACTTCGGCCTTTGAGAAGGGCTTAGGCATTACTGTCATCCCCGGCGAGCGCGCCGCGCAGCGGTGCGCGAGGGAAGGGGACCCAGGCTGTCAACACCGTGTTTATTTCGAAAGCCTGGGTGCTCATACGCTGTCGCTATTCGCTCCCTCACATCGCATCTGGCGATGCGATGCTCGCCGGGGATGACAGGGTAGCTGGCATCAAAGCCCCAGCACATCCTTCATCGCGTACAGCCCCGGCTTTTTTCCATGGCCCCATTTGGCGGCGGTCAGCGCGCCATGGGCGAAGATGGTGCGGTCCTCGGCGGTGTGCGACAGGGTGATGCGCTCGCCCATGCCGGCGAAAATCACCTCATGCTCACCGACCACCGTGCCGCCGCGCAGGGAGGCGAAGCCGATGCTGTGATCGGCGCGCGGGCCCAGATTGTGGCCGTCGCGCGACTTGACCCAATGCTTGTCCAGCGCGATGCCCCGGCCCTTGGCCGCGGCCTCGCCCAGCAGCAAGGCGGTGCCCGAGGGCGCATCCACCTTGTTGCGATGGTGCATTTCCAGCACCTCGATATCGTAATCGGGCAGCGACTTGGCGGCGCGTTCCACCAGCGCCGCCAAGAGGTTCACCCCCAGGCTCATATTGCCCGACTTCACGATCACGGCATGGCGGGCGGCGGCCTTGATGCGGGCCTGCGCCTTGTCGTCAAAGCCGGTGGTGCCGATGACATGGACGATGCGGGCCTGCGCCGCCAGTTCCGCCAGCATGGTGGAGACCATCGGGGTGGTGAAATCCACCACCGCCTGGGCATGCGCCAGCAAGGTCAGGGGATCGGCGGTCAGCTTGATGCCATTGGGCTGCATGCCCGCCAGGGTGCCGCTGTCGAGACCCAGGTTGGGATGGCCTTCCATCTCCAGCGCGCCGCAAAGCTCCAGCCCCGCGCCCTGCGCGATCTCGCGAATAAGCGTGCGGCCCATGCGGCCGGAGGCGCCGGTGACGACGATCTTCAGGTCAGACATCGGCCCCCCTTCAGACTTTGGTGTCTACGCTTGTCGCTTCTTGGCTTGTTTCTTTCCGGGCCACCGTCACCATCGCGGGCCGCAGCAGCCGGTCGCCGATCATGAAGCCGGTCTGCACCACATCCACGATGCTGCCGCCCGGCTTGCCATTGCCCGGCACCTCCGCGATGGCTTGGTGCAGGTTGGGATCGAACTTGCCGTCGGCGGTGTCCACCGCCTTGACGCCATAACGCTCAAGCGTCTGGATCAACTGGCGGTCGGTGGCTTCCACCCCGTCCAGCACCGCCTTCAGCGCCAGATCGGCGGTGCCGCGCACTTCGGCGGGCACCGCCGCCAAAGCGCGGGCGAAATTGTCGGCAATGCCCAGCATGTCGCGGGCGAATTTGGTCACCGCATACTGGCTGGCGTCGGCCTTTTCCTTGTCGGCGCGGCGGCGGATATTCTCGACTTCGGCCAGGGCGCGCAGGCGCTGGTCCTTGAGCGATTCCACCTCGGCCTTCAGGGCCTCCAGCACGGCGAATTCCGCCGCATGGGGATTCTCGGAATCGGGCAGTTGCATGAATTCTTCGGGGGCAGTGGGGGGGGTATCGTTCATGGGGGGCGTCCTTAAACCTTAAGCGAGCAGTCGTCCAATAACTTTGGCGGTATGGTCCACCATGGGGATGATGCGGCCGTAATTCAGCCGGGTCGGGCCCAGAACCCCGATCACGCCCACGATTTTTCCGGCGGCATTGGCATAGGGGGCGGCCACGATCGAGGAACCCGACAGCGAGAACAGCCGGTTTTCCGAGCCGATGAAGATGCGCACGCCGTCGCCTTCCCGCGCCAGTTCCAGCAGCCGGATCAGGTCCGCTTTGCGTTCAATGTCGTCGAAAAGCGTGCGGATGCGCTCGATATCGTCCTGGGCGCGGGCGTCGTCCAGCAAATGCGAGGTGCCCCGCACGATCAGCACCTTTTCGGGGCCCGCCAGGGTCGCCAGCCCCTCGGCCACCAGCCGGGCGGTCAGGGTATCCAGTTCCAGCTTTTCATCGTCCAGGTCGGCCAGGATCTCGGCGCGGGCGATGTCCAGGGTGCGGCCGCGCAGCCGCGCCCCCAGGTAGTTGCCGGCCTCGATCAGGGCCGAGGGCGGCAGGCCGGGTGGGGTGTCGATCACACGGTTTTCCACCTGGCCGTCCTCGCTGACCATGATGACCAGCGCCTTGCCGGGGGCGACGGCGACGAATTCGACATGCTTGAAGGCGCTGTCGGCCTTGGTCGTCACCATCAACCCGGCGCAGCGCGACAGGCCGGACAGCGACTGGGTGGCCTGGGTCAGCACATCCTCGATGCCCCGGCCCGACCCCGACATGCGCGCCTCGATGGCGATCCTTTCATCGGGGGCCAGTTCTCCAATTTCAAGAAGCCCGTCCACGAACAGCCGGAGGCCCTTTTCGGTGGGGGCGCGGCCCGCGGAGGTGTGCGGGGCATACAAAAGCCCCATGGCTTCCAGGTCGGACATCACATTGCGGATGGAGGCCGGCGACAGGGAAAGCGGCAGGCGCTGGGACAGGGTGCGCGACCCCACCGGCTCGCCCGAGGCCAGGAAAGTCTCCACCAGATGGCGGAAGACCTCGCGCGGGCGGTCGGTCAGGCCCTGGGGCATGACGAAAGGCGGTCGCGGTTCCAGGCTCAAGCTATTGGAAATCCTGTAATTTCTGGTTTCGTTTGCTTATCTCGCATGGGGCGCTGTAGGTAACGCCCCAACCTAGCAGACCCATATATGAGGCTCCATGCGCCCTTCCAACAGGACTAACGACCAGATGCGGGCCGTCAGCCTGACCCCAGGCTTTTCCCGCCATGCCGAGGGCTCCTGCCTGGTCAAGTTCGGCGATACCCATGTCCTGGTCACCGCCAGCCTGGAGGAAAAAGCGCCGCCCTTCCTGAAAGGCTCCGGCAAGGGCTGGGTGACGGCGGAATATGGCATGCTGCCCCGCTCCACCCATGACCGGATGCGGCGCGAGGCGGCGGCCGGCAAACAGTCGGGCCGCACCCAGGAAATCCAGCGCCTGGTCGGGCGCAGCCTGCGGGCGGTGTGCGATATGACCGCCCTGGGCGAGCGCCAGATCGTGATCGATTGCGACGTGCTGCAGGCCGATGGCGGCACCCGCACCGCCGCCATCACCGGCGGCTTTGTCGCGCTGTCCCAATGCGTCGCCTTCATGAAGAAGGTCGGCATGGTGACCCAGCCGGTCCTCAAGGACCATGTCGCGGCGGTGTCGTGCGGCATCTCCAGGGGCGTGCCGGTGCTGGACCTGGATTATGACGAAGACTCCACCGCCGAGACCGACGCCAATTTCGTCATCACCGGCGCGGGCGGGCTGGTGGAGATTCAGGGCACCGCCGAAGGTGCGCCGTTCAGCGAAGAGGAATTCCTGGCGCTGCTCAAGCTGGCGCGCAAGGGCGTGGGCGAACTGATCGCATTGCAGAAAAGCGTGCTGGCGTGACGATCCGGCTGCCGCGCGGTGCGACCCTGGTGGTGGCGTCCCACAACCAGGGCAAGGTGCGCGAGATCAGGGCGCTGCTGGGCCCGCATGGCATCCATCCGGTCAGTGCCGGCGACCTGGGCCTTTCCGAACCGGACGAGACCGGCGACAGCTTCGCCGCCAATGCCGAACTGAAGGCGCATGCCGCCGCCGTCGCCAGCAAGCATGCGGCGCTGTCGGATGACTCCGGCCTGTGTGTCGAGGCGCTGGAGGGCGCGCCCGGCATCCATTCGGCGCGCTGGGCGGGGCCGACCAAGGATTTCCGCATCGCCATCACCCGCATCCATGACGAACTGCGCCACAAGGGCTTGACCACAAGCAAGGCACATTTTGTCTGTGCGCTCTGCATCGCGCTGCCGTCGGGCGAAAGCCAGACCTTTGTCGGCGAAGTGCATGGCACGCTGACCTTCCCGCCGCGCGGCGATCATGGCTTTGGTTACGATCCGATCTTCATCGCCGACGGCATGGACCAGACCTTCGCGGAAATGGACCCGGCGGCGAAGCACGCCATGAGCCATCGCGCCAAAGCCTTCGAGAAGCTGCTGCACAGCCATATCTTTGATGAGTCGCTGTAGCTGCCGTCCCGCCCCCCTGTCATGGCCCGCCGGAGAGCGGGCCACCCAGGTGAAGCGAATCACGGCGGTTCAGAATGAAATATCGAACATTCTGGGACGGCTGTTTGGGATGTCATCTGGGTGGCCCGCTTTTGCGGGCCATGACAATTATTGCTGCGGTGGACGGCCGTGAGCTTCGCCGTCTACGTCCACTGGCCCTTCTGCGCCGCCAAATGCCCCTATTGCGATTTCAACTCCCATGTCCGCACCGCGATTGACGAAGATGGCTGGGTGGACGGCATTGTTGCCGAACTGGAATGGGTGGCGAACAGCCAGTCGCAGCGGCCCGTGGTCGAAACCATCTTCTTCGGTGGCGGCACGCCGTCCCTGATGTCGGGAAAATCAGTGGGCCGCATCCTGCAGAAGATCGCCGCGCTGTGGCCGATGGCCAACGATCCTGAAATCACCCTGGAAGCAAACCCCGCATCGGCCGATGCGGCGCGCTTTGCCGATTATCGCGCCGCCGGCGTCAACCGCGTCTCGCTGGGGGTGCAGGCGCTGAACGACGCCGACCTGAAAGCGCTGGGCCGTCTGCATGATGCCGCCGAAGCCAGGGCGGCGCTCGCACTGGCGATGGCGACGTTTGATCGCGTCTCGCTGGACCTGATCTATGCCCGCCCGGATCAGACCGACGCGCAATGGCGCAACGAGTTGAAACAGGCGCTGGCTTTCGGCACCGATCATCTGTCGCTTTATCAACTGACCATCGAGCCGCAGACGCCCTATGCCCTGCTGCATCGGGATGGCCGGCTGCAGATTCCCGACGATGATCTTGCCGCCGGTCTTTACGAAACCACGCAGGAACTGACCGAAGCGGCGGGCCTGCCGGCTTACGAGATTTCCAACCATGCCCGCCCCGGCCAGGAGAGCCGCCACAACCTGGTCTATTGGCGCTATGGCGACTATGCCGGGGCCGGCCCCGGCGCGCATGGACGGCTGAGCATCCAGGGCGCGCGCATCGCCACCGCCGCCATCCGGTTGCCGGAACGCTGGCACGACACGGTGATGAAAAACGGCCATGGTTTTTCGGAGACGGCGGCGATCTCGAACGCGGACGCCGCGCGCGAACACCTGCTGATGAACCTGCGCCTGGCCGAGGGTCTCGACCTGGCGGCGTATGAACGCCGCTGGGGCATCAAGCCCGACGCCGTGAAGATCGCCGCGTTGGCGCAGCAGGGATTCCTCACCCTGAAGGACGATGTGCTGACGGCAACGCCTAGCGGACGCCTGCTGCTCAACCGCGTGATCGAAGAACTATTGAACTAATTGTCATTCCCGGCGAGCAACACATCGGCAGATGTGTTGCGAGGGAAGGGAACCCAGGCTCCAGACATATCGCAAATGTTGAATGCCTGGGTTCCCTTCCCTCGCGTCACGCTATCGCGTGACGCTCGCCGGGAATGACAGAGGTGCTAAGAATTCTTCCCTATGAACGTCGTCGGCGCCGGACTGACCACCACGGGGCCTGAGGGGGTCATTTCCAGGATCGCCAGCCCGCGCTCCGTGGTGCTGTCGGCGTCAAAGCGGAAGATGCCGTTCACCCCGGCAAAGCCGTTGGGGTCCATCAGAGCCGCCTGGGTGAAGCGGTGATAGGGCTGGCCCTGCGCCAGCAGCGCCACCAGCGACAGCGCATCATAGGCCAGGCTCGCCAGTTGCGGCGGGGCCACGCCGAAGGTGCCGCGATACTTGGCGATGAACTGGGCGTCGGCATTGGGGGCGGGCGCGGCATACCAGCTGCCTTCCAGCGCCGCCTCGCGCGCCAGCGCCGGATCGTCGTCCCACAGGCCGGTGCCCAGCAGCTTGACCTTGTCGCGGCTCATGCCGTCCAGCGACAGGGTCGGCGCGATGGCCCGCAGCATCACCCCGCCCTGGGCGATCAGCACCGCATCGGCGCCGCTCTTGGCCACGGCGGCGGAGGGGGCGGCCACCGCCCCGGCATTGGGGGCGAAGCGCTCCACATCCACGATATTGCCCTCGACCGAGGCGACGGCGGCGCGGAAGGCGTCCTGCGCCACATCGCCATAGGCGGTCTGGGGCGCCAGCAAAGCGAACTGGCGATGGCCGTTGGCGGCGGCATAGCGCACCACCCGGCGGACCTCGCTCTGCGGCAGGAAACTGAGCAGATAGGCGCCGTTGCCCGCCACGCTGCGCTCGGTGGAAAAGGCCAGCACCGGCACGGCGCGGTCGCGCGCGATGGGGGCGACCGCCGACACCGACGGCCCGAACAGCGGCCCGACGATGACTTCGGCCCCCTGGGCCAGCAATTGCTGCGCAGCATTGGCCGCGGCAGGGCCGCCATTGCCCTCATCCGCCGTCATCAGGATGACGTTGCGGTTGCCGGAATCGAACATCGCCAGTTCGGCGGCCTTCATCATCGCGCCCGCCAGCGCCCTGGTGCCGGGATTGCTGCTGGAAAAGGGCAGGATCACCCCCACCCGCACCGGCACCGCATCGGGCGCAATGCCGGGCAGGCGCAGATAGCTGGGCTGGTCACGATCCAGGGGATTGGCGGCCACCGGGCCCTGGGGGACGACGGCCATGGGCGGGGCCGGGGGGGCTGTTTGCGGCCTGGGGGTACAGGCGGCTATCGCCACGGCCGCGGCAATGGCACAAAAGCGAGGAACAAGACGCATCGGATCACCCTTTGAGCCGCGAACTTAAGCCTTTGGATGCTGCGGGTAAATCTCAGGCCAAAGAAACACAAAAGAGTGGCGATCTGGCGGCGGGCCTGTATGTGGTCGCCACCCCTATCGGCAATGCCCGCGACATCTCGCTGCGGGCGCTGGATGTGCTGCGGGCCTGCGACGTCATCGCCGCCGAGGATACCCGCGTCACCTCCAAGCTGCTGGCGATCCATGGCGTGTCGCGGCCGCTGGTTCCCTACAATGACCATAATGCGCCGCAGATGCGGCCCAGGCTGCTGGCCCGGCTGAACCGGGGCGAGGCGGTGGTGCTGGTGTCGGATGCCGGCACGCCGCTGGTGTCGGACCCCGGCTACAAGCTGGTGCGCGAGGTGGTGGCCGCGGGCATGCCGGTGGTGGCGATTCCCGGCCCCTCGGCGGTGCTGGCGGGACTGACCCTCAGCGGGCTGCCGTCCGACCGCTTCCTGTTTGCGGGCTTCCTGCCGTCGCGGGCGGGCGAGCGCGCCGCCGTGCTGGAAGAATTGAAAGGCGTGCGCGCCACCTTGATCTTCTTTGAATCCGCCCAGCGGCTGTCGGACTCGCTGGCGGCGATGGCGCAAGTTCTGGGCGACCGGCCGGCGGTGATGGCGCGCGAACTGACCAAGCTGCATGAAGAGGTGCGGCGCGGGATGCTGTCGGGGCTGGCGGCGCATTATGAGACGGCGGGCGCGCCCAGGGGCGAAGTCACGCTTCTGGTGGGCCCGCCGCGCGAGGCCGAAGCCGACACCGCCAGGCTGGATGCCGCGCTGAAGGCGGCGCTGCCCTTCATGCCGGTCAAGGCCGCCGCCGACATGCTGGCGGCTTTGACCGATGGCTCGCGCAAGGCGATCTATGCCCGTGCTCTGGAATTGAAAGATGAAGGCTAGCCGTCAACGGGCGCAATTGCGCGGCCACCGCGGCGAAAGCCTGGCGGCGCTGTGGCTGCGGCTGAAAGGCTATCGCATCCTGGCAAGGCGATTGAAGACCCATGCCGGGGAGATTGACCTGGTGGCGGCCGCGCCCTTCGGGCCGGTGTGCTTTGTCGAGGTCAAGGCGCGGGACCGGGCGCGGACGGCGGCGGACTCGGTGGGCGCTGGCCAACAGACTCGCATTGCTCGCGCCGCCTCCTTATACCTCGCCAAACGCCCGGCCCTGGCGCGGCGGGGCGCGCGTTTTGATATTGTCGCCATCGCGCCGCACGCGCTTCCCGTGCATCACCGCGATGTGTGGCGTCCCGATTAAAGCCCGATTTAAAGAGAGCATGACATGGCCTTGACTGTCGCGATCCAGATGGACCCGATCGAGAAGATCGACATCAACGGCGATTCCACTTTTGCGCTGGCACTGGAAGCGCAGGCACGCGGCCATGGTCTGCTCTATTATGGCCCGCGCGATCTCAGCTTCCGCGACGGCAAGGTGACGGCGCATGTCAGGCCGCTGCATGTGCGCGCCGTGAAGGGCGATCATTTCGCGCTGGGCGAGGGCTTTGTCTACGACCTGTCGGCGGCGGACGTGGTGCTGATGCGCCAGGACCCGCCCTTCGACATGGCCTATATCACCGCCACGCATATTCTGGAGCGCATCCATCCCAAGACCCTGGTGGTGAACGATCCGGCGCAGGTGCGCAATGCGCCGGAAAAGCTGTTCGTCACCGAATTCGCCGACTTCATTCCGCCGACCCTGATTACATCCGACATGCGCGAAATCCGCGCCTTCCGCGCGGAATACAAGGACATCATCCTCAAGCCGCTTTACGGCAACGGCGGCGCGGGCGTGTTCCGGGTGAAGCCGGATGACGAGAATTTCGGTGCGTTGATGGAGATGTTCACCCTCTTCTATCGTGAACCCGTGATCGTGCAACGCTATCTGGCCGATGTGCGCCAGGGCGACAAGCGCATCATTCTTGTCGATGGCGCCTTTGCAGGCGCCATAAATCGGGTGCCCGCGAGTGGCGAGGCGCGCTCCAACATGCATGTCGGGGGCCGCCCCGAGGCCACCGCGCTGACGCCGCGCGAACAGGCGATCTGCGAAGCCATCGGGCCGGAACTGAAGAAGCGCGGGCTGATCTTCACCGGCATCGACGTGATCGGCGACTATATGACCGAGATCAACGTGACCTCGCCCACCGGCATCCATGAGGTCAAACGCTTCGGCGGCGCCGACATCGCCGCCCTGGTGTGGGACGCCATCGAAAGCAAGCGCCCATGATGACGGTACGCAGGTCCGACGAACGCGGCTATAACAGGATCGACTGGCTGGAATCGCGGCACAGCTTTTCCTTTGGCGACTATTGCGACCCGGCGTTTGAAAGTTTCGGCGCCCTGCGCGTCATCAACGAGGACTGGATCGCGGGCGGCGCGGGCTTTCCGCCCCATCCCCATCGCGACATGGAGATCGTTACTTACATCCTGGACGGCGCCATCGCCCACAAGGATTCCACCGGCGGCGGCGGCACCATCCGGCCGGGTGAAATCCAGCGCATGAGCGCCGGCTCCGGCATCGTCCATGCCGAATTCAACGCCAGCGCCACCGAGACCTGTCACCTGCTGCAGATATGGATCATGCCCAGCAAAAGCGGTATCGCGCCGGGCTATGAGCAGAAGGCGATCGATGCCGACGCCGTGCGCAACCATTTCGCCCGCATCGCCGCGCCCCAGCCGCGCGAGAATGAAGTGCGGCTGGTGCAGGACGCCGAAATCTGGGCCGCCAGGCTGGATGCCGGGGTCGAGGCGATCCATCCCCTGGAGCAGGGCCGCCGGGCCTGGCTGCAGGTGGCAAGGGGCGAAGTGACGGTGGGCGACGAGACGCTGCGCGCCGGCGACGCCGCCGCCATCACCGACCTGATCCAGATCGCGGTGCGGTCGAGAGCGCCGAGCGAAGTGCTGCTGTTCGATCTGGCTTGATGAAGTGCAATCGTGACCATCTCTCAACCGTCATGGCCCGCTTTATGCGGGCCATCCATACGGTTTTTCAACGGCCCAGACCAACCGGGGTTATGGATCGCCCGCATGCGCGGGCGATGACGAAGGGGACGGCGTAACGACGCGTTATTTCGCTAAGCCAAACCGGCTGCGATAGCGGGCGTCCATGCCGGTCAGCGGGAAATAGATGAAGACATCTGTGGTGCTGAACTGGCGGTCCACCACCGCGCCCTCGCCGATCAGGCAGCCTGCCCGCACATAGCCCTTGAGCAGCGGCGGCAGGGTGCGCAGCGCCTCGCGCTGGTCGATCTGGTCGGCGGCCAGCCGGTTCATGTCGGTGAACAATTCGGGCCGCGCCTTGACGCGGATATCCTCCGGCATGGGATGGAAATGATGCAGGTAGGACAGCGGCATCGCCAGTTCGTCCACGTCAATGCCGGGCAGCGAGGCGCAGCCGAACATCAGGTCGATGTCGAAGCGCGCGACATAGGCCATCAGGCCCTTCCACAACAGCTGCATGGTGCCGGGGCGGGCGCGATAGCTTTTCAGCACACAGCTGCGGCCCAGTTCCAGGTATTTGGTGCCCTTTGGGAGGCCGCTGATCATCGGCAGCAGGTCGTATTCGCTGGCGGTGTAGAAGCCGCCGACGCGCGCCGCATCCTGTTCGCGCGTCAGCCGGTAGGTGCCCACCACCAGCGGCTGGCCGTCTTCGTCATGGGTGTCGCGGTCCACCACCAGCAGGTGGTCGCAGACATCGTCATACTTGTCGAAATCGCGCCCGGTCTCGCGCATGGCGGGCGAGGGGATGGCGTCCATCTCCTCATAGAAGACGGCATAACGCAGGCGCTGGGCCTGTTCGATTTCGTGTTCGGTTTCGGCCAGGCGCACTTCCAGCGCGCCGGACACGGCCATCACGGGCCACTGCAACAGGCGCCCTTCGAAAGGTCCGGCTTCGTAGATGTTGACCACGATCGTTTCCTGTTTCGCGCTGCCGAGGCGTCTTCTTTTTCCAGAAGAGGGGCGACTCAGCTGCGGCCTACAACATCGCCTGGGCTTAAACCCCATTTGCGACAGTTTGACAATTTTACCCCAGACAGTGGGGCTATTCCAAGACCTTGGTGAACATTGTGATGTTACGCGGGGTTAACAACGCCCAAGGGGCGCCGCCGTGCCAGCAAGGCGAACAGGATCAGGGAGGGAACCCCGATGGCGCCGCAACCCACGAAAAAGGCGGCATAGGCGTTCATCCGGCCGATATGGGCGCCGAGGCCGTCGATCGCCAGCCCGGAAAAGCCCTTGAGGAATTTTCCCGCCAGGGCATAGGCCGAGGAGAGCAGGGCATATTGGGTGGCGGTATAGCCCAGGCTGGTCAGGCTGGACATATAGGCGACCAGGGTGACCCCGGCCACGGAAATGGCGAAGTCGTCAAAGCACATCACGGCGGTAAAGATGCCGACATGGGGGCCGGTGGCGGTCAGGAAGGCAAAGGCGGCGATCCCAAGCGCCTGCAGGATGCCGCCCAGGATCAGGGCGCGCATATAGCCCAGCCGCAGCGACAACAGCCCGCCCGCCGCCACGCCCAGGAAGATCGCGGCCAGCCCCAGGGTGCCGCGCACCGCCCCGATCACGTCCTTGCTGAGGCCGATCTCGTGATAGAAGGGATTGGTCACCGGCCCGCGCATGAAATCGGGCAGCCGGTAAAGGCTGATCGCCAGCAGCATGGTCACCGCCGCCACGCCATGGGCCTTGAAGAAGGCGATGAAAGGCCCGGCCACCGCATCGAAGAAACCGCGCGGCGACCAAAGCGGTTTTTCCAGTGCCAGCCGGTCCAGCACGGCGTCGGCGCGCGCGGGCTCGCCGGCAAGCAGGCTGGCGGCAAGCCCGATTCCCATCAGCACGCCGCAGATGGTGTAGGACAGCGGCCAGCCCAGATGCTGCGCCGAAACCAGGAGCAGGGAATCGGTGCAGAGCAACGCGATGCGGAAGCCCAGGGTATAGGCCGAGGTGAGAAGACCCAGTTCGTCGGCATCCCTGGCCGACTCGATCCGCCAGGCGTCAATGGCGATGTCCTGGGTGGCGGCGGCAAAGGCGACCACCAGCGCCAGCGCTCCCAGCAGCGCCAGGCCATGCGCGGTGCCGCAGAGCGCCATCGCCACCAGCCCGCCGGCCACCACGATCTGGGCCGCCGCCATCCAGCCGCGCCGGTGCCCCAACCGTCCCAGGCCGGGAATCGCGAGGCGATCCAGCAGCGGCGACCAGAGGAATTTCAGGGAATAGGCCAGCCCCACCCAGGAGATGAAACCGATGGCGGTCAGGGAGGTGCCTTCATCGGCCAGCCAGAAGCCGAAGGTGTTGCCCACCAGCAGGAAGGGAAGGCCCGAGGAGAATCCCAGCGCCAGCATGGTCAGCACGCGCGGGCTCAGATAATCGCGGAATCGATAGCGACGGCGCGCGGTCATGCCGCGACGATATGCGAACGCTCTTCCGAGGGAAACAGCATCAGGAACATTTCCTCCAGCTCGGCCGGGTCCACCGGCTTGGTGAGGAAGCCGTCCATGCCGGCCTCCCGGCACAGCCGCTTGCCCGCATCCAGTGCGTCGGCGGTGAGCGCCACGATCGGCGTGCGGGCGCGGCCGGTGCGGGCCTCGCCGGCGCGGATGGCGCGCGCCGCCTCGATGCCGTCCATGCCCGGCATGTGAATGTCGGTGAGCAGCAGGTCGAAGCTTCCGTCCGCCATGGCCTGCACCGCGTCATTGCCGGTGGTGACTTCCTTCACGGTATGGCCGCGGCGGCGCAGCAGTTCGCGGATCAGCATCATGTTGATGGGATTGTCCTCGGCCAGCAGGATGCGCAAACCCTCATCGGCGGATTTGGGGACCGCCGGGGTTCTGCTGCGCGCGGCGGCGGGATGGCTTTCCAGGAAGGGCGCCGGAATGGCGGGAAGATCGAAGTCGGGCGCCTCGGCGGCCACTGGCCTGGGCGCCGGGGCTTTGGGCGCGCTCGCCAGCGGCGGCACGTCCGAAGCCTGCGCCGCCGTCTCGATCTTTGCGGGCGCGTCGCGCCGCGCGCCGCAGCACAGGATCAGGCGCTCGGCCAGCGAGGATTGGCGCACCGGCTTGACCAGATAGCCGGCAAAACCGATGGCGCGCATTTCCTCCAGGCTGCCGCGCGCATTGGGTGTCAGCAGCACCAGCGCGGGAACATCGGGATCGGGATGCACCGTCAGTTCGGGCGCATTGGCGGTGCCGGCGTCGATCAGCACGGCATCGGCCGGGCTCTTGGGATCGGCGGGAATGCCGCCGCAAGCCGCGATCTGCAGGTACAGGCCTTCGCGCAGCGCCTTGTTGCGGCTCATCACCGCCACGCGCAGGCCCTTGAGCGGGGCGCCGGCTGCGCCGGCTTCGACCACCTGGCTGGGCAAAGTGAACCAGAAGCTGGAGCCGCCGCCTTCGCCGCCGATGGGGGCCGCGGCGTCCACGCCGATCTCGCCGCCCATGGTGTCCACCAGCCGCTTGGAAATGGCCAGGCCGAGTCCGGTGCCGCCGAACTTGCGGGCATGGCTGGAATCGGCCTGGACGAATTCCTCGAAGATTTCCTTGCGCTTTTCCGGCGGCACGCCGACGCCGGTATCGCGCACTTCAAAGCGCAGGAAGGCGCGGCCGTCCTTCATCTGGGTCTTGATCTCGGCGCAGACGCCGCCCTTTTCGGTGAATTTGACGGCATTGCCCATCAGGTTGGTGAGCACCTGGCGCAGGCGGCCTTCATCGGCGCGGATGATCCGGGGCACGTCGGCGGCGACGATGGCGGTGATTTCCACGCCCTTGGCATGGCCGCGCGGGCATAGAAGTTCGCCGATCGCCGACAGCATGGCGCGCAGGTCCACCTCATCCTCGTCCAGGTGCAGCATGCCGGCTTCGATCTTGGAGAAGTCCAGGATATCGCCGATCAGGGTCAGCAGCGCCTCGCCCGACTGGGTGATGGCCTGGGCATAAGTGCGCTGTTCGGGCCGCAGTTCCGTCTCCAGCAGAAGCCGTCCCATGCCCAGCACGCCGTTCATGGGGGTGCGGATCTCATGGCTCATGGTGGCCAGGAAGCCGGACTTGGCGCGGCTGGCCTCTTCGGCGCTGTCGCGGGCTTCGGTCAGCGCCTCTTCCAGCGTCTTGCGGTCGGTGATGTCGCGGCCGACGCTCTGCACTTCCACCAGCCGGCCATGGGAATCGCGCACCGCGAAATCCTCCCAGGCGATCCAGCGATAGCCGGCGGCGGTTCGCACATGCTGGTCATAGCGGGCGCGGTTGCGTCCCGACTCCAGGAAGCTGCCGAACAAAGGCGCGCGGCTTTCGGGATGCGGCTCGGGCGCGAAGGGATAGCCCAGGGCGCGCGCCGGATTGACGCCGAACAGCTTGAAGAAGGCGTCATTGCCATAGGTGAGCCGGCTGGAGCCGTCGCGGCGGAAGATGGCGTCGCCCTGGGCATCCACCAGGCCCTTATAGCGCGCCTCGCTCTGGTTCAGCCGCGCATTGATGGTGGCGGCGTTCTTCAGCGAGGCTTCCAGGCGCCCGGCGATGGTTTTCAGCTGCACGGTCTGGCGCGACAGGATTTCGCCGCGTTCGCGCGCCGACAGCAGGTTGTTGAGCAGGAAGGCCAGCGCCACCGCCAGCAGGGCGCCGAAACTCAGGGGCGAGATGATGGTCAGCCGGCCGAACAGCAGGATATTGGCCAGCGCCGCAACCAGCATGGTGCCGGCCACGGTGCCGAAGACGATGCGAATGATACGCGCCAACACCGAAATGTGCGCCTTTTCCTGATATTTCCCGGCCGGAGTGTGGCCCGCCGTCCCTTCAGAAACCTTTAAAGTTCCACCTGTGGTTTTAACCCCGACACGGGCCAGGGGTTAACGCCGGTTAATGTTGAAAAATTTCTTTCCTTTCCATGGGATAGGAAGAAATTTGCCAAATCCCCCGGCCGCCGTCACAAAAGCTTTGCAGGACTGTGATGTTCGTGGCGTGGGACCAGTGTGAATTGCGCCCATTCCTGCGGGGCATCCTTTTGACCGATATCAGCTTGAACGAACCGTCTGCCCTCACCGCCAGAGCCGAAACCGCGCGCCGGGGCAGCGCTGGCGACACGCGTTTCCGCTATATCGCGCTTGCCGCCGCCATCGCGGTGCTGGTGATCTTCGCCGGGGTGATCGCCTCGCTGATCGTCGGCGCCTGGCCGTCCTTCAAGGAATTCGGCTTCTCCTTCATCTGGACCGAGGTCTGGAAGCCGACCAAGGACAAGTTCGGCGCCCTGGGCCTGATCTACGGCACCCTGGTCACCTCCATCATCGCCATGGTCATCGCCGTGCCGGTGGGCATCGGCATCGCCATCTTCCTGACCGACCTCTGCCCGCGGCCGTTGCGCCGTCCCATCGGCATCGCCGTCGAGCTGCTGGCGGGCATTCCTTCCATCATCTACGGCATCTGGGGCCTGTTCGTGTTCGCGCCCTGGTTCCAGGAGCATGTCGAGGGCCCGGTGATCGACAGCCTGGCCAATGTGCCGGTGCTGAGCACCCTGTTCGGCGGCGCCCCCTTCGGCATCGGCGTCTTCACCGCCGGGCTGATCGTGTCCATCATGATCCTGCCCTTCATCTCGGCGATTACCCGCGATGTGCTGGAAACCGTGCCCAGCGTCCTGAAGGAAGCCTCCTATGGCCTGGGTTCCACCAGCTGGGAAGTGATGTGGCGGGTCTGCCTGCCCTTCTGCTCCACCGGCGTGGTCGGCGGCTGCATGCTGGCCCTGGGCCGCGCCCTGGGTGAAACCATGGCGGTCACCTTCGTGATCGGCAACGCCCACAAGATCAGCCCCTCGCTGTTCGATCCGGGCACCTCGATCTCGGCCACCATCGCCAATGAGTTCAGCGAAGCCACCACCCCGCTCTACACCGCCTCCCTGATCGAGGCCGGGTTGCTGCTCTTCGTCATCACCTTCATCGTGCTGGCCTGCGCGCAGATGATGTTGCGCCGCATGGAAGCCGGGAAGGGCAAGTAATGAACCAGACCCTCTATCTGCGCCGCCGCATCACCAACTATCTCTTCATCGCCTTCTCGCTGGGCACCGCCCTGTTCGGCCTGGTCTGGCTGGGCTTCATCCTGTTCGCGCTGCTCAAGGACGGCATCTCGTCCCTGTCGCCCGATCTGTTCACCATGCCGACGCCGCCGCCCGGCTCCAAGGGCGGCCTTTCCAACGCCATCATCGGCAGCGTCATGATGAGCGTGGCGGCGGTGGTGGTGGGCACGCCCATCGGCCTGTTCGCCGGCACCTATCTGGCGGAATATGCCAGGCACGGCCGGCTGGCTTTCGTGGTGCGCTTCGTCAACGACATCCTGCTGTCGGCGCCTTCGATCATCATCGGCCTGTTCATCTATGAGATCGTGGTGGTGCCGATGGGGCATTTCTCCGGCTGGGCCGGTGCCGCCGCGCTGGCGGTGATCGTGGTCCCCGTGGTGGTCCGCACCACCGAGAACATGCTGCTGCTGGTGCCCAACGGCCTGCGCGAAGCCGCCAGCGCCCTGGGCGCGCCCAAGAGCTTTGTCATCAAGTCGGTGACCTGGAAGGCGGCCCAGGCCGGCATCATGACCGGCGTGCTGCTGGCGGTGGCGCGCATTTCCGGCGAAACCGCGCCGCTGCTGTTCACCGCCCTGGGCAATACCCAGCCCAGCACCAACATGAACGCGCCCATCGCCAGCCTGCCGGTGGTCATCGCCCAATATGCCCTGTCGCCTTATGAAGACTGGCACACCCTGGCCTGGGCCGGCGCCCTGCTGGTCACCGCCACGGTGCTGACCTTGTCGATCCTCGCACGCGTGCTTGAAAAGAAACGGACCTGATCATGGATACCGCCGTTCACCTGACCCCGGAACACAGTGCCGCCGCGGGCGCCGAGAAGGTCAAGATCGACATCAAGGATCTCAGCTTCTTCTATGGCGACCACAAGTCGCTCAAGAACATCACCCTGCCCCTGATGGAGCGCAAGGTCACCGCCTTCATCGGCCCGTCGGGCTGCGGCAAGTCCACGCTGCTGCGCGCCATCAACCGCATCTTCGAACTCTATCCGGCCCAGCGCGCCGAGGGCGAGATCGTGATGGACGGCGAGAACCTGCTGAAGACCAAGGATCTCAACCTGCTGCGCGCCCGCGTCGGCATGGTGTTCCAGAAGCCGACGCCGTTCCCCATGTCCATCTATGACAACATCGCTTTCGGCATCAAACTGTATGAGCGCATCCCCAAGTCCGAGATGGATGGCCGCGTCGAACACGCTTTGACCCGCGCCGCGCTGTGGGGCGAGGTCAAGGACAAGCTGAGCGCCAACGGGTTGTCGCTGTCGGGCGGCCAGCAGCAGCGCCTGTGCATCGCGCGCAGCGTGGCGACCAAGCCGGAAGTGATCCTGATGGACGAGCCCTGCTCGGCGCTGGACCCGATCTCCACCGCCAAGGTCGAGGAACTGATCGAGGAACTGGCCGCCGATTACACCATCGTGATCGTGACCCACAACATGCAGCAGGCCAGCCGGTCGAGCGACTATACCGCCTTCATGTATCTGGGCGAACTGGTCGAATACGGCCCGACCGAGAAGATCTTCACCGCGCCGGACAACAAGCGCACCGAACAGTACATCACCGGCCGCTTCGGCTGATCCCACTCTCATTGTCATGGCCCGCAAAAGCGGGCCACCCAGATGACACCGCAAGAATATCGAAGAAGAATCGATATTCCGTTCGGCAGCCACTTCACTCAACCCAACTGGGTGGCCCGCTCTCCGGCGGGCCATGACAGTTTAGCGGTGGCTAAACATAATCCGCCGCCACGGTTTCATCGCGCGCCGAAACGCTGCCCGCCGCGCGCAAGGCCCAGGTCAGCGCAAAGCTGACCGCCAGGTTGGCGACCAACGCGCTGATCGCCGCATAGCACGGCACCGTCAGCCCGAAGAGATGCAGCGGATAGGTGCTGCTCTTGAAGCCCAGCTCCACCACCATCCAGGTGCCCAGGCCCACGCCCGCCGCCCATCCCGCCAGCAGCGCGCGCGGATCAAGCCGTACATACAGCGCCAGCAGCACGGCGGGCACCGTCTGGCAGATCCAGATGCCGCCCAGCAATTGCAGCTGGATGGCATAGGCCGTCTGCAATTCCAGCACAAAGAACAGCGCCCCCAGCTTGGCGGCGAACGCCACCAGCTTGGCGACGCGCGCCTCGGCCTGCGGCGTGCAATCGGGCGCGAGATACTCCTTGAAGATGTTGCGGGTGAAAAGGTTGCCGCAGGCGATGGCCATGATCGAGGCCGGCATCAGCGCGCCGATGGCGATGGCGGCAAAGGCCAGGCCCGAGAACCAGGCCGGGAACATGTGCAGGAACAGCGCCGGCACCGCGAAATTGTTGCCGAAGCTTTTGAAGCCGGCGGCATATTCCGGCATCGCCTTCACCCCCGCCGCCACCGCCATGTAGCCCAGGAGCGCGATCAGCGCCAAAGCCACCGAATAGGCGGGCAGCACCATGGCATTGCGCCGGATGACATGGCGCGAGGACGAGGACAGCAGCCCTGTCACCGAATGGGGATAGAGAAACAGCGCCAGCAACGATCCCAGCGCCAGGGTGACATAGGCAAAGCCCGCGCCCAGGTTGCCCGCCGGGGCCGGCGCCAGCAGCAACTGCTTGGCCGGCATGGCGGCGAACACCTTGTCATAACCGCCCAGTTCCGACGGGATGATGACGATCGCGGCCAGCACGGTGACATAGACCAGAAGATCCTTGACCACCGCGATCAGGGCGGTGCCGCGCAGGCCCGAGGTATAGGTAAAGGCCGCCAGCACGCCAAAGGCCGCCAGCAGCGGCACCGACACAGGACCCAGGAGCGGCAGGGCGACGACATAGTCCAGCCCCAGCGCCGCGATCACCACCTGCATGCCCACAAGCTGCAGCGCGATATAGGGCATCACCGCGACCAGCCCGGTCACGGCGATGGCCAGCGCCAGGCCGCGATGACCGAAGCGGCCGCGCACGAAATCGGCGGCGGTGATGTAGCCATGTTTGTGCGCCACCGACCACAGCCGCGGAAATGCCAGGAACAGGATGGGATACATCAGCGCGGCATAGGGCACGGCGAAAAAGCCGGCGGCGCCGGCGCCGAACATCAGGGCCGGCACGGCGATGAAGGTATAGGCGGTATAGAGATCGCCGCCCAAAAGAAACCAGGTGACCAGGGTGCCGAAGCTGCGCCCGCCCAGGCCCCATTCATGCAGCTGGGACAGGTCGCCGGCGCGCCAGCGCGATCCCAGAAAGCCCAGCAGGGCGACGCCGACGAACAGCACCGCAAAGACGGCGATTGTAACAGGGCTGGCACTCATTTGCCGCGGCCCTGTTCATGCAGATAGACCGGCAGGATGCAGGCGGCGGTGAGGAAGATGCCGAACACCTGCCACCAATAGAAAAAGGGAATGCCCCACAGTATGGGCGTCAGCCGGTTGTAGAAGGGCGGCCACACCCAGGCGGCATAGGGAACAGCCAGGAAAAGATAGACCGGATGGAATCCCCGCCCCCGCGGCGGCTTGTCTTCATGCATTGGCAAAGCCCCTCAACAACACGCCGCCCGGACCCCTGATAGAGGCCGGGCGGCGCATCGTGCAACTGTAACATGATTTGCGGCGTCAGCGCGGCGGGCCGCTGTCCTTGCCGTTCTCGTCCACCTGCTGGGTGGTGTTGGGCCCGGTGCCCGACAGGATCAGCACGGCGGGCTCTTTTTCGCCGGTGCGCGCGCCGTCCCAGTGGATAGCTTTGAGATTGTCGGTCGCCACCGAGCCTGCATGCACCGGATAGGTGGTGCGCTCGTCATAGACCTTGCTCGTCGATACCCACCAGGTGCCCGAGATCACATAGGCCCAGCGCACGTTGTTGTGGTAATGCGGCTTGGAAAAATGGCCGGGCCACCATTTGTAGATCACGGTATAGGGCCCAGGGTTGGCCGGATCGCCATGGATGTAGCACATCTGCTGCACGCCTTCCTGGCCGGTGCATTTGATGTCCTTGGGCAGGACGACGGGAACCTGCGAGGGGTCGGGCTTGGGCCCGATGGGATCGTTGACGGTGGTGCCGACCTTGGGATCGCCCTGCGCCAGGGCATGGCCGGTGGCGCCGCAGCCCAAGGCAAAGGCCGCACCCAGAAAAGCCTTGGCGACGGATTTCATGTGTTTCTCCCTGAGAAATTATGGGGAGATGATAGCCAGGAAGTGCGGCGCGCCGCAAACCCAAGCGCCTTCGCGGCTGCAGCGAAACTAGGCGTTCTTGCGTTCCGGCGCCTCGCCCAAGCTCGGCGCGCGTGTCGCTCAAATCCGTCCGCAGGACGGATTTGCCGGGCCTAGCGGCCCGTCGCGCCACGCCCCGCGAACACCAGCCCGATGCCCGCCACCACGGCGATGATCCCGGCGGCGGTGGGAATCCAGACGCTGTGATCTTCCTCGTGATTGATCTGGATCGGCCCGGCATCCACCACATTCTTGGTCTCGGTCCAGTGCACGCTGCGGAACACCAGCCCGCCAACGCCGGCCAGGATCAGAACCACGCCCAGAATCATGATCGGTTTCATTCTCGTCCTCTCCAATGTCCGGTCAGCGACCCGGAGGGGAGCTGACCCATCAATCAAGGGATGACAACGGCAACACCGGAACAATGGTTCCGTTAGTGCTCCAGTCCGTTCAGCGGGCCGAAGCCGTTGAGCAGGCCGCTGCCCAGGCAGATCAGGTTGACAGCCGGCACGGCGGTGCCCTGACCCTTGTCCACCGTGATGTAAGTGCAGGGAATGCGGCCCGGCCGGTTCTTGGTCGCCATCTCGGCGGCGCTGCGCTGCGGGTCTTTCACATGGCTTGGCGGTTCGATCATCGCGCTGTCGTCGGGCCGCGCCAGGCCGTTTGTGCAATGGGCGCGCTGTTCGGGCGAAAGATTGCCAAGATTTTCCGGGGCGCAGCCGAACAGGTTTTGGCCGATGCCGGACAGGCTGGGTGGTGTGACTGCGGCTGGCGGTGGCGCCACGGATATCACGCGGCTGGGCGTTGATGCCGGTGCGGGCGGCGCGGCCTGCCGGGCCGGCGCGGATTTCAACCGTGGCAGGAAGTGCAGGAACATCTCCCGCGCCGTGGCGTGTGGCGGGGCGGCGGGCAAGGTGACGGCGCGCAGCAAGCCCAGCAGCAGCAGCAAGTGCAGCAACAGCACCAGCGCGGCGCTGCCCAGGCGCCGCGTCGAATCGGAGGGAAGTCTGACCGCGATGGTCAAAGGCTCGTCCGTCGTTGGCGCCCCACGCCAAGGTCCAGCCTAAGGGCGGTTCGGGGCGGAAGCCAAGCGCCTAGATATGGGTGAGGCGGCGATAGCTCAGGGCCTCGGCGATATGGGCTTTCGCCACCGCATCGGTGCCGGCCAGGTCGGCGATGGTGCGCGCCACTTTCAGCACCCGGTGATAGCCGCGCGCCGACAGCTTCATGCGCTCCGCCGCCTCGGTCAGCAGTTTCGATCCCGCCGCATCGGGCTTGGCGATGCGGTCCAGTACTTCGCCTTCGGCCTCGGCATTGGTGCGGATGGCGTGGCCTTCGAAGCGGTCGCGCTGACGCTGCCGCGCCGCCGCCACCCGCCCGGCCACTTCGGCATTGCCCTCGGCGGCGGGCGGCAAGGCCAGGTCGGCGGCGGTGACGCCCGCGACCTCGACATGCATGTCGATGCGGTCGAACAGGGGGCCGGAAATGCGCGACTGGTAATCGCTGGCGCATTTCGGCGCGCGGCCGCAGCCTTGCGCCGGGTCGCTGAGATAGCCGCAGCGGCAGGGATTCATCGCCGCGATCAACTGGAAGCGCGCCGGATAGCGCAGATGGGCATTGGCGCGCGCCACCACCGCCTCGCCGGTCTCGATCGGCTGGCGCAGGCTGTCCAGCACCCCGCGCTGGAACTCCGGCAGTTCATCCAGGAACAGCACCCCCAGATGCGCCAGCGACACCTCGCCCGGCTTCACCTTCAGCCCGCCGCCCACCAGCGCCGCCATCGAGGCGGAATGATGCGGATTGCGGAACGGCCGGGTGCGCGAGATCGCGCCGCCGTTCAACTCGCCCGCCAGCGAGCGGATCATGGAAATCTCCAGCGCCTCGCGCGCATCCAGGGGCGGCAGCAGGCCGGGAAGCCGCTGCGCCAGCATGGACTTGCCCGCCCCGGGCGGCCCGATCATCAACAGGTTGTGGCCGCCGGCGGCGGCGATCTCCAGCGCCCGCTTGGCGGTCTCCTGGCCCTTGACGTCGCGCAGGTCGGGCACGCCGCGCGCCGCCTCCACAAGGCGCGGCACCGGCGGCGTCAGCACGCTGGCGCCCTTCATGTGATTGACCAGCGCGATCAGCGACGGCGTCGCCAGTATCTCGATGCCGCCCGCGAAGGCCGCTTCCGGGCCGCAGGCGGCGGGGCAGATCAGGCCGCGATTCTGCTCCGACGCCGCCAGCGCCGCGGGCAGGACACCGGCCACCGCCGTCACCGCCGCATCCAGCGACAGTTCGCCCAGCGCGACATAGCCTGCCATCTCGCTGGCCGGGATCACCCCCATCGCCGCCAGCAGCCCCAGCGCGATGGGCAGGTCGTAATGCGAGCCTTCCTTGGGCAGGTCGGCAGGCGCGAGATTGACGGTGATGCGCTTGAAGGGCAGCGCCAGGCCGATGGAGGCCAGCGCGGAGCGCACCCGTTCGCGGCTTTCCGCCACCGCCTTGTCGGCCAGCCCGACAATGGTCATCACGCCATTGCCGCCGTCGCCGATATGCACCTGCACATCGACTTCGCGGGCTTCGATCCCTTGAAAAGCGACGGTGTAGACATGGGCAACCGTCATCGAAGCCCGCTCGTATTTTTCAATGGTCGCACGGCCGACGGCTTCGCTGCGCTCGCCTGGCCGATGCTCCGGCGCGCATCAATGCCCTGGAAGGCAACGGTATAGACGTGCGCGACGGTCACAGGAGGAGATTTCTGAAAGTCAGCCCGATGGACAGCTTGTCATCTGCGGTGGCCGAGGTCCATCGCGCCGGCATCCCGCATCCCCTTGCACCGCAGCATGTTTTGCTGTGCCGCACACACAAACATTGCTTGCCGGCGGGCGGCGCCCTCGCAATACTTTGATACAAACAAAAAAAATTTAAGGGAGAACGCCGTGCCCGATGTCTCTTCCCATGACCAGGACCTCGTCCTTGTGGACGACGTCAGCCCCACGTTCATTTTCGTCGTTCTGGGCGGCTTTTGGCTGCTGATCGGCCTCCTGGGCTATCTGGCGCTGGGCTGACGGGCCTGCGTCCCGGCCCCGGCGATATAGCGGTCGGCCAGGCCCGGCATCAGCGCCAGCGGTACCGCGCCGCTGACCAGCATGGTGTCGTGATATTTGCGGATGTCGAATTTGGCGCCCAGCGCCTGCTTCGCCCGCTCGCGCTGTTTGAGGAATTCCAGCTTGCCCAGCATGTAGCTGCAGGCCTGGCCCGGCCATACGCAATAGCGTTCGATTTCAGTCACCGCCTCGGTTTCGGGATTGCCCAGGGTGTCGATATAGAATTTCAGGGCCTTTTCGCGGCTCCATTTCAGGCCGTGCATGCCTGAGTCCACCACCAGGCGCACGCCGCGGAACATGGAATCATGCAGCTGGCCGATGCGGCCGAAGGGATCGTTGTCATACATGCCGATCTCGTCGGCCACCTGTTCGGCATACAGCGCCCAGCCCTCGATATAGGCCGAGAAACCCAGCACCTTGCGGATCAGGGGCAGCCTGGTCTCGTTGGCGATGGAGATCTGCATGTGATGGCCGGGAATGGCCTCATGGAAGGTCAGCGTCGGCAGCACCCAGCGCGGCACCTCGGCGGTGTCGCGCAGGTTGATCCAGTAGATGCCGGGGCGCTTGCCGTCCAGCGACGGAGGATTGTAATAGCCGCCGGGCTGCGAGGCTTCGATATTCTTGGGCACCCGCATGATCACCACATCGGCCTTGGGCAGGGTGACGAACAGCTTGGGCAGCTTGGAACGCACCACCTTCACCTTTTCGTTCAGGTCGGCGATCAGCTTTTCCTTGGCGGCGTCGGTGTTAGCGTAAAGCTGCCTGGGGTCCTTGTACATCGCCGCCAGCCGCTCGCCGACCGTGCCCCTGGTCATGCCTTGCGCCTTCATGATGGCGTCGATCCTGGCGGTGTGATCCTTGATGATCTCCATGCCGGTCCTGTTGATCTCTTCCGGCGACATCTCGGTGGTGGCCCAATAGACCAGCGAGTCGCGGTAATACTGTTCGCCCTTGGGCAGCTTCCAGCAGCCCGCGTCATGGGTGGCCTTTTTCTGCATCTCCCCGATCAGGGCGATCTGGCGGTCCAGCGCCGGATAGACCTTGTCCTTGACCACCTTGGCCGCTTGCGTGCCCCAGTCGCCCGCGATCTTCTTGTCCCTGGTGCGGCGCACGACCGATTCGGTCAGGGGCGAATTTTCCGGCGAGGGGCTGCGCAGCTTGGTCTGCAGCAGCAGCAGCTTGGCCAGCGCGAAGTCCGGCGCGATCACGCCCTCGCCCATGTCATGGCGGGTGACTTCGATCTCCTGGTCCATCGCGGCGGCGAAGGCGCCCAGCCGCGCCACATAGGCCTCGGCGTCGGCCCTGGTTTCTATGGTGTGCTGGGTGTCGAGGAAGGGCGGGGTGTTGACGGCGTTGCCGCTCAACTGGCTGAGGATATAGGGCTGGCCGGCGCTGACCGGGCCGTAATTATAGCGCCGCGCCGCATCGTCGCCCGTCTGCAGCGCATACAGCACCACATCGTAATTCAGCTGGTCCATGCCGGAGACGGAGCCGCGGGGAAACGCCTTCAGCCGCTTGAGCTGGCTGGTCTGCACATCCTTCAATTTGGCGATGCCGGCCAGCGAGGTGTCGTCGATCAGGCTTTTCTGCGCGAAGCGCGCGCCCTTGTCCAAACCCAGCCCCGTCACGGTCACCGGCGACAGGTCCAGGCTTTCCTTCATGAACTGGTCGAACAGGGTGTTCAGGGCACCGCCGGGCGCGGCGGCGGCAGGCATCGCGGAAACAGCAAGGGCGGCGGCCCCGGTTTTCAGGGCCGAACGGCGGTCAAGCATGGAAAATCCCCTTCGAAAGCGGCAAAGGGTAATTTCCTTGCGCGGGTTCGGGCAAGGCCGCGAAGTTGCGATTATGACGGCAGTATTATTGGAAAATGACAGCTATTCGGGGGCAACTGTTACTTTGATGCCGTCGGTTTCGTCGCTGCAGATCACCTGGCAGGACAGACGCGAATTGGGCTCGACCGCCAGGGCCATGTCCAGCATGTCAATCTCGGCCTCGGACGGCGCGGGCAGCTTCTCGAACCAGCCGTCATTGACGTAAACATGGCAGGTGGCGCAGGCGCAGGCCCCGCCGCATTCCGCCGCGATGTCCAGCCCGCCGTCGCGCAGGATTTCCATCACACTCCAGCCGTCGCGGCCTTCCAGTTCATGAACCTTGCCGTTGCGGTCGGTGGCGATGATCTTCATCAGGAAACACCCAGCTTCTTCTGCAGGTTGGATGACGAGGTGGTGTACTGGAAGCGCAGCTTCTCGTTGGGGCGGCAGACATGGAAGGCGGCCTGGGCCATCAGCGCCGCCTCATGGAAGCCCGACAATATCAGCTTCAGCTTGCCGGCATAGGTATTGATGTCGCCGATGGCGAAAATGCCCGGGGTCTGGCTTTCGAAGCGGGCCGTGTCCACCGGGATCAGGTTCTCGTGCAGGTTGATGCCGAATTCCGCGATGGGGCCCAGCTTAATGGTCAGGCCGAAGAAGGGCAGGAACGCGTCGGCATCCTGCTGCCATTCGCTCTTGTCATGACCGGCCAGGGTCACGCCGGTCATCTTGCCGGGCTCGCCATGGATCGCCTTGACGCTGGCGACATGGAATTTCACCTTTCCGGCGGCTTCCAATTCGCGCATCTGGTTGACGCTGTGGGCGGCGGCGCGGAAGCCGTCGCGGTGGTGAACCAGCGTCAGGCTCTTGGCCAGCGGGGCGAGGTTGATGACCCAATCCAGCGCCGAGTCGCCGCCGCCGGCGATCAGGATATTCTTGCCGCGAAAGGTCTCCATCTTGCGCACGGCGTAATGCACGCCGACGCCGTCGCCGGCATTCTCGAAGGCTTCGATGCCCGGCACCGGGGGCCGCTTGGGCATGAAGCTGCCCGCGCCCGCCGCGATTACCACCACGCCGGCGATGATCTCGGTGCCGGCATCGGTCGCCAGCTTCCAGCGGCCGTCTTCCAGCTTCTCCAGCCTGGTCGCCATCTCGCCGAAATGGAATTGCGGATTGAAGGGCTTGACCTGCTCCAGCAGCCGGTTGACCAGTTCCTGGCCGGTGACGATGGGCAGGCCGGGAATGTCATAGATCGGCTTTTCCGGGTACAGTTCGGTGCACTGCCCGCCCGCCCGGTCCAGGATGTCAATCAGGTGGCATTTGAGGTCGAGCAGGCCCAGTTCAAAGACCGCAAAAAGCCCGATGGGGCCGGCGCCGATGATGGCGACATCTGTCTCGATAGCGGCGCTCATGCCTATTTCCACACCTAACTTTATGTAATGCTTGGGAAAACGTCGCCCTTATATGTAAAAATAGCCAGTGCAACAAGCCCCGCCTATAACAGTGCTGCGATGCAAGACGACGCCCCCCTGAAGCCGCCCGATTCCTGCCTTTCCATGGCCGAACTGCGCCTGGCGATAGACACGCTGGATGCCCGGCTGGTGGCGATGCTGGCGGTGCGCCAGAGCTATATCGAGCGGGCGGCGGTGCTGAAGACCGGCCGCCATGAAGTGCGCGATCCCGCCCGGGTCGAGGATGTGGTGACCAAGGTGCTGGCCCGGGCCCGCGCCGCCGGGCTGTCGCCCGCCATCGCCGAGCCGGTGTGGCGCACCCTGATCGAACAGTCCATCCGCCACGAGTTCGAGGCCTTCGACCACAAGGCCTGATATCGCTTCATAGGGGCGACAAACAATTGAGCGGAATTGGGCGCAGCCTTCCGGCGACCACAAATGTAGGAGGAGGCATGAAGCTCACTCTTATTGCCAGTGCCGCGCTTCTGGCGGCGTCCGCGGCCCTTGCTCAGACCCTGGCCCAGACCCAGGCGCCGCAAGACCCCACCGTCGAAAGCGTGATCGTGACCGCGCCGGCGCAGCGTCCGGAAAGGGCGCTGGATGATTTCATCGTCACCCATGCCGCGCCCACGCCCTTGCTGGGCAAGATCGCGCGCTGGAAGACCGGCATCTGCCCGCTGACCATCGGCCTGTCGCCCCAGTTCAATCAGTTCGTGACCCAGCGCATCCTCCGCGCCGCGATGCTGGCGGGCGCGCCGCTGGACACCGCCGAGCCCTGCCGCCCCGATCTGCTGGTCCTGGCGACGGCCCAGCCGCAGGCGCTGCTGGATTTCATCCGCGCCAAACGCCCTTCGCTGCTGGGCTTTCATTACCGGCCGCAGGCGGAGCGCATCGCCACCATGCGCCTGCCCATCCAGGCCTGGTACTCGACCGCGACCGAAGATTTCGACGGCTTCATCACCGCCGACCTGGCCAGCGGCGATCTTGGCTATGGCGTGATGAGCACGCATGGCGCGGACGGGGGCGCGCTCGGTGGCCTGGCCGGGCTCCCCAACCTGCGGGTGAGCGGCAACCGCGCCATCGGCAACGGGCTGAAAAGCGAATTCACCACCGCCATCATCGTGGTGGATACGGGCAAGATCGCGGGCCGCGAGATCGGTGCGCTGGCCGACTATATCGCCATGCTCGCGCTGTCGCAGGCCGAAACCTATGACGTCTGCCGGGATGTGCCGACCATCACCAACCTGCTGGCCTCGGGCTGCGCCGCCGGCACGCAGCCGGAAGGCCTCACCGACATTGACGCCACCTATCTGCGCGGCCTCTACAAGATGGATGCCGGGCGTTCCTATCTCGGCGAACGCGCCTCCATCGCCTATGTGATGAAGAAGGAACTGGGCGGGTATTAGCAGCGATCGCCGAACCGGAGCGGCGCATCCTGATCGAACAATCCATCCGCCATGAGTTCGGGGCGTTCGACGGGAAGTCCTGACATCTTAATACTTAAATCGTTCGCTGAGTTGATGCGACGTATCCCATCAACATACCAAGGAGCGCGAACGGAGTGAAAAATAGCGACATTCCACCTTCGGGTTGGAAGCCATTTCCGACAAAGACTGAGATCAGAATGCCAAAGGCGCCCAACTGCGACGCCGAAAGCCAGATTAGCCCTCTAGAGCGCGGGTTACGGCGAACGTCTCGTTGCAGCATCGAGGTCCACGGCGTTGTCGCCACAGCATATGCCCAAAGCGCGTAGGGCCACACCGTACCATGGTCTCTGTTCACCAACATATCGAAGACTAAGACGCACCAGTTCGCGAGAATGTAGAACGTAAAAAGTCCTCCCAAAAACAGGAACGGGTAGACTAACCAACGCGACTTGTTGCCTAAGCTAACTGCGGGGGATGCAATAAAATTGGCAACAATTAAAACTATGGGAAGCAAGATCGCCGCGCCAATCATCGCGACGACGCCTTCTATGACCAATCGCCATTGCCCAATAACTAGAAGCCATATGCCGCCCCCGAACGCGGCTATCCAATTCAATATTAACAACGGCACCGAGATTGCGGCTGCGACCGCAAGCAGCACTGTCCGCATGAGACTCCCCAGTCTTTGTTGAGAGGTCAGCTTAGAGGAATCTCAGTTGCTTACTATCCAACACGCCAACAAAAGCATGGCATGCTAAAACTGCGCGCTTGAACAGGATGCGGCGTGGCCTGTCCCCGTTAGATAACGGGGGAGGGGTTGAAAAAAGAAGCGAAATTGAAATCGGCTTTGCCGGCGCGATCAGCGGCTTGCCGTATGGGCGCGTCCAAACGCGTTGGACAGGCGCGAACGTCGCTGTCCGCTCAGGCCGCGCGCAGATAAGCGGCGATGAACTGCTGCACCGCCTCGCCTTCGACCCTGAGCGTTTCGATCACCTGCACCGCCCGGTCGGGGCTGGTGGCGGGGTCGACCGGCTCGGCGGCGGCGGCCGCGTCGCCCATGGCGAAGGCGCCGATGCCGCGCGCCGCGCCCTTGATGGTGTGGGTGACTTCGCGCCATTTGCGCGCGTCGCGAGCCTCCAGCAGGCCCAGCAACTGGCCGACCATGTCGGAAACCTGGCCGTCGAACAGCTTGAGGATTTCGGCATTCAGGGTCTTGTCGCCGCCGGTGTAGCGGGCGAGGTGGGCGAGATCGACGGGGGCATCGGACATGGCAGGCTCTTTCCGAAAGTCCTCCATTCTGGCCCCGGCACGGCTAAAGCGACGTTAATTGGCTGTTTTGCCGGTGTGAAACTGTCCCATTTCATGCTTAAATCGCAAAAGGCGGGCAGATTCACGGACTTACAGATGGCGCGGACATTCGGGCAGACGGTCCCGCGGGAAACCCCGGCGGTCGCGAATACCCAGGCCGTCCCCGTGGCGGCGCCCGTGCCCCGGCTGCGGCCCAGCCGCTTTGGCGCGGTTGCGCTGGGCGCGGCGGGGGTGCTGTCGCTGTTCTGGGTGGGCACCTGCGCCGCCTTTGCCTGGGGCTATCTGGGGCCGCAGGGGCTGGTCGCCGCGCCGCTGGCGCTGAAGGCGCTGATCGCGGCGGGCACTTTGCTGCCGCCCTTTCTGTTTCTCGCCATCGCCGGATCGCTGGCCCGCAGCGCCGCCATGACCGATGCCACCCGCACGCTTCTGGTTGCGAGTGAAAGACTGTTCGCCGCCGACGACACCGCCGCCAACAATGCCGCGCGGCTGGCCCGCGCCGTGCGCCGCGAACTGGACGGGTTGAACACCGGGCTTGATGTCGCCTTCCAGCGCATGCGCACCCTGGAAGCGGTGCTGGAAAAGCAGATCGCCACCCTGGACGATGCCGGCGCGCGCGCCCAGGTGCGCGGGGAAACCATCGCCGCCCGCCTGAACCAGGAAAACGCCCGCATCGAAAGCCTGGGCGACAGCCTGGGCGATGCCGCCAGCCGGGCCGGCGAAACCGTGGCGGGGCGCACCGCGCAACTGCGGGCGATGATGGAATCCGCCGAAGGCACCTTGAAGATGGCGACCCAGTCGCTGGATGTGCAGGCCGCCGGATTCCGCGCCGCCATCACCGCCGCCGCCGAGTCGCCGCTGGAAGCCGCCAAGTCGCTGGAGGTCCAGGCCAAGCGCATTGAAGACGTGGCCGACAGCGCCATGGGCCGCGCCGAATTCGTGCTGGCGCGTCAGGAAAAGCATCGCAGCCAGATGCAGGAACTGATGCAGAAGCTGAAGGACGAAAGCGAGATTTTCGAAGGCGCGCTGTCGCAGCAGCGCACGGGCATGGAAGCCGCCATCGAGGCCCTGGGCGGGGAAGCGCGCAAGTTCGAGACCGTGACCGGCGATGCCGAACGCCATCTGGAACTCATCATGGCCAATGCCGCCAACCGCGCCGCGCAACTGACCGGGGCTTTCGCCCGCGAGGCCGAGCGGTTGAAGGAAACCAGCGAGGCGGCCTCGGGCGTCTTGGCCAGCCTGTCGGCGGCGATGAAGGATGCGGGCGATGGCGCGCGGACTCTGATTGGTGAAAGCGCCGCCCAGGCCAAGCATGATGCGCGGCTGCTGGTGGGCGAGGCGATGGCGGAATGCGAGCGGCTGCTGCGCACTGCGGGCGAGATGAGCACCGAGGCCGGCAAGATCCGGTCCCTGCTGGCCGAAACCACCCGCGATGTCGAAAAGCACCTGATCCGCCTGCCCGGCCTGGCGCAGGAAGAGGCGCGGCGGGTGCGCCAGATGATGGCGGCGGAGACCGAGCAGATTCTCGATCTGTCGGCCCGCACCATGTCAACGCTGCACGCGCGCTCGACGCAGAAGGTCACCGCGCCCGATCCCGCCACGGGCTCCGGCGGCCCGATGAAGCCGGAGGCCGCGCCGGAAAGCGACGGCTTGAAGGGCCTGGCGCGCAAGCTGACCGCCAGGAAGCCGGAGGTCCGGCGCAAGGATGCCGGCGCGGGCTGGGACATGAAGGCGCTGTTGGAAGCCGCCGAACAGGGCGAGCGCCTGCCGCGCGCCGAAAAATCCAATCTGGACACTGCCGCCACCCTGGGGGCGCTGGAACTGGCGCTGGCCGACATGGCGATCGACCTGTCGGCGCTGGATACGGCCCAGCCGGGCGACGAGGACTGGAAGCGTTATCTGGCGGGCGACCGCGCCGTGTTCGCGCGGCGGCTGGCGGATGCGATTGACGGCGATGCGGTGGACCGCATCACCACGCTGTATCGCGACGACAAGCGCTTTCACGCCGCCGCCGATGCCTATCTGGCGGAATTCGAGACCTTGCTGGCGCGGGCGAAGGAAGGCGATGGCGGCGGCCTGCTGACCTCGACGCTGCTGTCGGCGGATACCGGCAAGGTATACCTGACCATCGCCTATGCGCTGGGGCGGCTTTGATCCTCACCATCGTCATCGCCCGCTTTATGCGGGCGATCCAGTTTTGTTTCACGAAGGAAACTGGATGGCCCGGACAAGCCGGGCCATGACGAAAAAGCTAGAGCCTTTTCAACCGCGCCGCATAAAAACCGTCCATGCCGCCATCCAGCTGGAACGGCAGGGTGCGCAGGTCGCCGTCCGGCGTGATCCATTCTTCGTGGCCGAACACATCCTCCGCCGTCAGCGGCATCCGCGCGAATTCGGGATGCGTCGCCAGGAAGCCCGCGATCTGTTCCTCGCCTTCCTCGCGCTCCAGCGAGCAGACGGCGAAGACCAGAATGCCGCCGGGCTCGACCAGGGCCGCGCCCGCTTCCAGAATCTCGTAAGCCGCCGCCGCCGATACCGTGACATCGGCCGCGCCCTTGATCCAGGGCAGGTCGGGATGGCGGCGGATGGTGCCGGTGGCGGTGCAGGGCGCGTCAACCAGCACGAATGGCGCGGTGGCATGAAAGTCCCGCGCGTCGGCGACGACGATCTCGGCGTCGAGCTTGGTGCGCGCCAGGTTTTCGCGAATACGTTCGGCGCGCGCCGCGTCAATCTCCACCGCGATCACTTTCGCGCCCGCCGCCGCAAGCTGCAGCGTCTTGCCGCCCGGCGCGGCGCACAGGTCGATCACTGTCCTGCCCGCGACATCGCCCAGCAGGGTTGCCGGCAGCGCGGCGGCGGCGTCCTGCACCCACCAGCCGCCGTTGGCGAAACCGGACAGGTCCTCGATCCGGCCCTCCGCGGTCAGCCGGCGCACCATACTGAACAGCGCCGTGCTCTGGGGATGCGTCGTGCCGGGCGCTTTCAGAACAATGTCCGTGGGCGCTTCCTGCTGATGCGCGCGGGCGATCAGGCGCGCGGTGGCCGCGCCATAGTGCATGCTCCAGCGCGTCCACAGCCAGTCGGGCGTCGCCAGCCGCTCGCGGTCCAGGCCCGACAGCACCGCCTCGCCTTCGCGCGCGACCTTGCGCAGCACCGCGTTTATCAGCGGCTTGAAATGCACCGCCTTGGCGTCTTTCGCCGCCAGCGTGTTGGCCGCATCCACCGCGGCATGGGCCGGGACTTTCAGGATCAGCAATTCGCAGGCGCCCAGCAGCAGGATCTCGCTGGTCACGCCCGCCTTGTGCGGCGCCAGCGGCTTGGCGAGGAATTTGCGCAACACCGCATCCAGCGCCCCCAGATGGCGCAGGGTCTGGCTGGCCAGGGCGCGGGCAAAACCGGCATCGCGGGGCTGAAGGCCCGCAAGCTGTTCCAGCTGCGCGTCCAGCGGGCGACGTTTCTGCAGCACGCCGGACAAGATGGCGAGCGCCGCCCTGCGGGCTGGAAGTCCGGTGTCAGTCATGCCGGGTGTTTAGAGGAAGGAACGCTTAACCCCAAGGCCCCTTGCGGACTGGCGCAGCGTTTGCCCCTGCCATCGCCCGCAGCCGGGCGATGCGTTCCTCGGTCGAGGGATGGGTGGCGAACAACCCGCTGATGCCGCCATGCAACGGATTGACGATGAACATGTGCGCCGTGGCCGGATTGGCGTCGGCGGGATAATTTTCGATGCCGCGCGCGCTGCGCTCGATCTGGCCCAGTGCCGAGGCCAGCCACAGCGGCCGGCCGGTGATTTCGGCCCCGGCGCGGTCGGCCTCGAACTCGCGCGACCGTGAGATTGCGGCCTGCACCAGGATGGCCGCCACCGGCGCCAGCAGGGTCACCAGCAGCATGCCCGCCAGCCCCAGCGGATTGTTCCGGCGGTCGCCGCCCATGAAGAAGGCCATATTGGCCAACATGGAAATCGCCCCCGCCATCACCGCCACCATCGTCATGGTCAGGGTATCGCGATGCTTCACATGCCCCAGTTCATGCGCCAGGACGCCCGCCAGTTCTTCCTGGTTGACCTGCGCCAGCAGCCCGGTGGTGACACAGACCGCGGCATGATCGGGATCGCGCCCGGTGGCGAAGGCATTGGGCTGCGGATTTTCGGTGATATAGACCTTGGGCATGGGCAGCTTCGCCTCCGCCGCCAGCCTTTGCACCAGGCCATACAGGCCGGGCTCGCTCACCGCATCCACTTGGCGCGCGCCGTACATCGAGAGCAGCACCTTGTCGGAATTCCAATAGGCGAACAGGTTGGTCGCCAGCGCCAGGACAAAGGCGATCATCACGCCGGTGCCGCCGCCGATCACCGCGCCCACCGCCAGGAACAGGCCGGTCAACAGCGCCATCAGGATGCCGGTACGCAGGGTATTCATCGTTTTCTCTCCATCCCGGAAGATGTAATCTCGATCCATGGCCGATCAAGAAACCAAAAACCCAGTCGCTACCCGCATCGCCGAGGCCGCCGCCCGCGCCAATGCCGAAGCCGAGGCGCGCCGCGCCAAGGAAGTTAAGCTGGAATTGCCGCCGGAATTGGGCGGCCCCAAAGGCCCCGAACCCACGCGCTATGGCGACTGGGAGAAGAAGGGCATCATCTCCGACTTTTAAAACGCTTCGGCGGTCATTTTCTCAAGCTCCGCCCGCACATCCGGCGGCCAGGCCTCGATATGGGCGGCGAAGTCCTCGCCCTGGCCGGCATAGAGCGCCCGCATCGCCTCCTCATAGCCCGGCGCATCGCCCACAAGGACGGTGGCAAAACGATAGGCGGCATCGCGCAACTGCCGCTGGCGGGCCTTGGGATTGCGGCTGGCTTCCTCCACCAGCTTGCGCAGCGCCACCGACGCCCCGCCCGGCCGGGTCGCCAGCCAGTCCCAGTGGCGCGGCAGCAGGGTGACCTCCCGCGCCGTCACGCCCAGCCTGGGGCGGCCGGGCTTGGGCGCGTCGTCGCGGGGCGGAAAGCGGGGGTCAATATCCACCATCCGTCCGGTTCGGCTGTCGAAGATCAGCGCATCCGGCCGTTCGTGGCAGGCGGCATAGACTTCGGGCAGGGAGCCGGAGGCGAGGCGGACAAAACCGGAGAAGGCCGCATAGAGCATGCCAGATATCTATCCGGGTATAATACAGCCGTCAATATCATCCGGGTAAAAGTATATCCTCGCAAAGCCTTGATGCTCGCCGCCTCAGGGTTCATTTAAAGGAAGCGTTTCCGGGCCGATTGCCATGTTCATCCAGACCGAATCCACCCCCAATCCCGCCACCCTGAAATTCCTGCCCGGCCGCGAGGTGATGGGCGAGGGTGGGGTGGCCGATTTCCCCGACGCCGGTTCGGCTGGGCGCTCACCGCTGGCCAAGGCGCTGTTCGTCATTCCCGAAGTCAGCCGGGTGTTCTTCGGCAGCGATTTCATTTCGGTCACCAAGCGCGACGGCGACTGGAAGCATCTCAAGCCCGCCATCCTGGGCGCGGTGATGGAGCATTTCACCCACGGCCATCCGCTGCTGGAAGGCGGCGCGGAGGAAACGGATGAGCATTTCAGCGACGCCGACAGCGAGATCGTCGGCCAGATCAAGGAACTGATCGAGACGCGGGTGCGTCCCGCCGTGGCGCAGGATGGCGGCGACATCATCTTCCGGGGCTTCGACGGCGAAAGCGGCATCGTCTCGCTGCACCTGCAGGGTTCATGCGCCGGCTGTCCGTCCTCGACCATGACGCTCAAGAACGGCATCGAGAACATGCTGCGCCATTATGTGCCCGAAGTGACCGCGGTCGAGGCGGTCTGACCATGTCCGAGCCGCATCACGCCATCAGCGACACCGACCTGGACACGCTGTTCCGCAGCGCCCGCACCCAGAACAAGTGGCAGGACAAGCCGGTCAGCAACGCCATGCTGATGGCGATCTATGACCTGATGCGCTGGGGGCCGACGGCGGCCAATTCCACCCCGGCGCGGCTCTACTTTGTCACCACGCCGGAAGCCAAGGCGCGGCTGAAGCCGCATCTCAGCCCCGGCAATGTCGATAAGGTGGCGGCGGCGCCCGCCACCGCCATCATCGGCTATGACCTGGATTTCCCCGAGACCCTGCCCAGGCTGTTTCCCCACCAGCCCAAGCTGAAGGACGGGCTGACCGGCAAGACCGAATTGCTGAACACCATGGGCTTGCGCAACTCCAGCCTGCAGGGCGCGTATTTCATCATCGCGGCGCGGGCACTGGGGCTGGACTGCGGCCCCATGTCGGGCTTCGACAATGCCGGCGTGGACCAGGAATTCTTCGCCGGCACCGCCATCAAATCCAACTTCCTCTGCAGCATCGGCTATGGCGATCCGGCGGGCGTGTTTCCGCGCAATCCGCGCCTCAGCTTCGACGAAGCCTGCAAGATTCTGTGACCCTGCTGGCTGTCGATACCGCGCTGGGCGGATGCTCTGTCGCGCTGCTCGACGGTGGGCGGGTCGTTGCCCACATCTTTGAAGCCATGGACCGGGGCCATGCCGAACGGCTGGCCCCGATGGTGCAAGAAGCCATGGCGGGGGTGGAATTTTCTACGCTGGACCGCCTGGCCGTCACCACCGGCCCGGGCACTTTCACCGGCCAGCGGGTCGGGCTGGCCTTCATGCGCGGGCTTCGTCTGGCGCTGAAAATTCCGCTGACCGGCATCACCACCCTGGAGGCCATCGCCGCCGCCGCGCGGGAGGAAACCGGATTGTCCAAAGCCGCCGTCATCCATGACGCGCGCCGCGACGAAGCCTATCTTCTGCTGCGGGACGGAGACGAAATTGTGCAGCAGCCGATGGTGACGGCTTTCGCGGAGGCCATCGCGCGCATCCGCGCCTTCGGCCCCTGCGCCCTGGCCGGCACCGGCGCGGCAACGGCGCAAGAGACGCTGGGCTTCACGTTGTCCAGCGTCCGCCAGCCCGATGCCTTGTGGGTGGCGCGGCTGGCGTCGCGGCGCCCGGCGACGCGCGAAGCGCCGGGACCGCTGTATCTGCGGGCCCCCGACGCCAAACTGCCGGGGGGCAGGAGCATCGGCCAGCCCAGTGAAGCGAAGGCGTAGGCCGTGCGACCAGAAAAAAAGAGCCTGTTTGAAATCTCAGCCTTCAATCCCGTCGCGGGCACCCATGAGTTGGCGGCGCTGCATGCCGTCTGTTTTCCCGACCCCTGGGATGCCGCCGCGATCAGCGCGCTGCTGGTGACGCCGGGCACTTTTGCCTATGCCCATGGCGATGGCTTTGTGCTGGCGCGCGCGGCGGGCGGCGAAGCGGAAATTCTCACCTTGGCGGTGCGCCCCGAGGCCCGTGGCCGCGGACTTGGGCGCGCCTTGTTGCAGGCTGCCATAAAAAGGGCACGGGACGCAGGCTCGGATGCGATGTTCCTGGAAGTGGGGACCGAAAATCCGGCCGCCCTGGCCTTGTACGCCGGGCTCGGTTTCACCAAGGTCGGCGATCGCAAGGGCTATTACGGCTCCGATTCCGGTAATTCCGGGAGCGGGGATGCGCTGGTGCTCAGGCTTTCGCTGCCCGCGAAATTCGCCTAGGCTGACAGCCCTTCCGCTCCCGGGAATTTTCCGTGACCCGTATCGAAAAGCTTTGTGTAGACAAAGGCCTGCGCATGACCGACCAGCGCCGCGTGATCGCGCGGGTGCTATCGGACGCCGCCGACCATCCCGATGCGGAGGAGCTTTATCGCCGCGCCAGCGCGATTGACCCGCATATCTCCATCGCCACCGTCTATCGCACCGTCAAGCTGTTCGAGGACGCCGGCATCCTGGAACGCCACGACTTCCGCGACGGCCGCTCGCGCTATGAGGAAGTGCCGGAATCCCATCACGATCACCTGATAGATGTGGCGACCGGCAGCGTGATCGAGTTCCGCAACGAGGAGATCGAAAAGCTGCAACGCCGGGTGGCGGAAGAGCTGGGCTTTGAACTGATCGACCACCGGCTGGAACTTTATGGCGTTCCAAAGAACCGCAAGCCCCCGACGTCATAAGATGAAGTCGTAATGCCACGGCTTCGCGCGGTCGCCATCATCGCGGCATTCCTGCTTTTCACGCTGCCCCTGATGCCGGTGCAGTGGCTGCTGATAAAGCTGCGCAGCCCCGCCGCGCGCAGCTTCCCGCACTGGTATCACCGCTGGGTGGCGCGGATCTTCGGCGTCCGCCTTACCTTGGTGGGCAAGCCGGTGACCGGCCAGGGCGTGCTGATGGTCGCCAACCATACCAGCTGGGCCGACATCATCATCTTCTCGGCGGCGGCCCCCATCTCCTTTGTCGCCAAGGCCGAGATCGCGCGCTGGCCGCTGTTCGGCACCCTGGCGCGGCTGCAGCGCACCGTCTTTGTCGAACGCGCCAGCCGTGCCAGGACCGGCGATGTCCGCGACGCCATCCAGGAACGGTTGCTGCAAGGCGATGCGCTGGTGCTGTTTCCTGAAGGCACCAGCCATGACGGCAACACGGTCTTGCCCTTCAAGAGCGCGCTGTTCGGCGCCGCCGAGGCCCGGCTGGCGAACGGCCAGCATGTCAAGGTGCAGCCGGTTTCGGTGGCTTATACCGGCCTGCACGGCCTGCCGATGGGGCGGGAAAACCGGCCTTTGTTTGCCTGGTATGGCGACATGGAGATGGTGCCGCATCTGTGGGAGGCGCTGCTGGCGGGGCCGCTGGATGTGGTGGTGCAGTTCCATGCCCCCCTAAGCCTGGACCAAATGGACCGCAAAAGCCTGGCAAAACGGGCGGAATCGCTGGTGCGGCAGGGACAAGCGCTGGCACTCGCCGGTCGCGCCTGATAAATCCGGCCTGGCATGAAGAAGCTTTTCGTCAAGACCTACGGCTGCCAGATGAACGCCTACGACTCCGCCAAGATGGCGGATCTGCTGGCGCCGCTGGGCTATGCCGCGACCGACGTGCCCGAGGGCGCCGACCTGGTGATCCTCAACACCTGCCATATCCGCGAAAAGGCCGCCGAGAAGGTCTATTCCGAACTGGGCCGCTTGAAGCAGCTCAAGCGTGAAAACTCCGGCATGCTGATCGCGGTGGCGGGCTGCGTCGCCCAGGCCGAGGGCGCCGAGATCGTGGCGCGCCAGCCGGCGGTGGACCTGGTGGTGGGGCCGCAATCCTATCACCGTCTGCCGGAGATGATCGCCCGCACCGCGCGCCAGTCTGGCGCTGCGCTGGAAACCGATTTCCCGGCGCTGGAGAAATTCGATTCCATCCCCGCGCCCAGCAGCAGCGGCGTCAGCGCCTTCCTGACGGTGCAGGAAGGCTGCGACAAGTTCTGCACCTTCTGTGTGGTGCCTTACACGCGCGGCTCGGAACAGTCCCGCCCGCCCCAGGCCATTCTGGCGGAAGCGCGCCAACTGGCTGATAAAGGCGCGCGGGAGATCGTGCTGCTGGGCCAGAACGTCAACGCCTATGACGGCGACGGCTGGTCTTTGGCGAAACTGTGTGAGGCAATCGCCGAAATCGAAGGCGTGGCCCGCATCCGCTACACCACCAGCCATCCCCGCGACATGGGTGACGATCTTATCCTGGCGCATCGGGACAATCCCAAGCTGATGCCCTATCTGCATCTGCCGGTGCAGTCGGGTTCGGATGCCGTGCTGGAGGCGATGAACCGTCAGCACAAGGCCGACGATTATCGCCGCCTGGTGGACCGCATCCGGCAGCAGCGGCCCGACATCGCCATGACCTCGGATTTCATTGTCGGCTTTCCCGGCGAAAGCGATGCCGATTTCGACGCCACGGTGCGGCTGGTGCGTGACATCGGCTATGCCACCGCCTTCTCCTTCAAATATTCCAAACGCCCCGGAACACCGGCTTCGACCTTGCGCAAGCAGATTCCCGAAGACGTGAAAGCAGCGCGGCTGGACGTGCTGCAGAAGCTGCTTCTGGCCCAGCAATATGCCTTCGACGATTCCCAGATCGGCAGGATCGTGCCGGTGCTGTTCGAAAAGCCGGCGCGCGATGCCGGCCAGATCATGGGCCGCACGCCCTATCTGCAGCCGGTGCATGTTACGGCGCGCGGCGAACTGGTGGGCCAGGTGGCGGATGTGCGCGTCACCCGCCGCACCGCCAACAGCCTGCATGGAGTGCTGGCTTGAACGCCAGGCGCACGGCCACGACCCTGGAATTTTCCGACAACCGCCTGCTGGCGGCGCTCAGCGGCCCGCATGCCAAACACTTCGCCCGCCTGGAACAGAAGCTGAATGTCGGGATCGACATGCGCGGCAATCTGGTGGCGGTGGAGGGCGCCGCGCGCGAACGCGCCGCCGCCATCCTGCGCGCGCTTTATACGCGGCTGGAAGCGGGCGAAAGCGTCACTTTGGCCGAGGTGGATGCGGAAATCCGTTTCACCGACGCCGGCCGGATCAACGCCCCGGGCGCGATCAAGACCGCGTCGTCGCGCGCCGTGCGGCCGCGCTCGCCGGCGCAATCCGCCTATCTGGACCTGATGCAGGAATGCCCGCTGGTGTTCGGCATCGGCCCCGCCGGCACCGGCAAGACCTATCTGGCGGCGGCCTTCGCCGCCCATATGCTGCATCAAAAGCGGGTGGACCGGGTGATCCTGTCGCGCCCGGCGCTGGAGGCGGGCGAGCGGCTGGGCTTCCTGCCCGGCGACCTGAAGGAGAAGATAGACCCCTATCTCAGGCCGCTTTACGACGCCTTGTTTGATGTTCTGGGAGATCAGGCCGCGCGGCTGATCGAGCAGGGGGTGATCGAGGTGGCGCCGCTGGCCTTCATGCGCGGCCGCACGCTTTCCCGCGCCTTTGTCATCCTGGACGAGGCCCAGAACACCACACCGGCCCAGATGAAGATGGCGCTGACCCGGCTGGGCGAGGACAGCCACATGGTCGTCACCGGCGATCCCACCCAGAGCGACCTGCCGGGCGGGCGGGCCGAAGGGCTGAATGAGGCTTTGTCATTCCTGGAGGGCGTCGAAGGCGTCGGCGTGGCGCGCTTTGCCGAAAAGGATGTGGTGCGCCATCCCCTCGTCGCGCGCATCGTTGCCGCCTATAACAGGCACGGCAGATCATGAGCGGGATCGAACTGGTGGTCGAAGACCCGGCCTGGCGCAGGCATCGCGGGCTGACGGCACGGTTGGAACAAGCGGCGGAAGCGGCACGCAAGGCGGCGAAGCTGCGCGGCGGGTTCACTGTGCTGCTGGCCGATGATGCACGGCTGAAACGGCTGAACCGTGACTTCCGCGGCAAGAACAAGCCGACCAACGTCCTGTCTTTTCCTGCCGGCGAAACGGGATATGCGGGCGACATCGCCATCGCCTATGGCGTGACCAAAAAGGAAGCCCTGGCGGCGGACAAGCGACTGGCCGATCATGCCGTCCACCTCACGGTGCATGGCGTGTTGCATCTGGCGGGCCATGACCACGAAACCGACGCCGACGCCAGGGTGATGGAGCCGCTGGAAGTGAAGATCCTCAAGCGGCTGGGCATCGCCGATCCTTATGCGCCGGTATCGTCCTCCCCCGCGCGCGCGGTAGCGCGCTTGCATGGGGGAGGTGGCCGTAGCACGCCTGGGCGCGAAGCGCCCCTGAATTATTCGCGCGCAAGCGCGCGGGGCGTGCGAAGGCCGGAGGGGGCAAAGTGAGCGACCACCCCATCCGCCGCCTGCTGCAGAAACTTACCGGCCAGGACGCCGATGCCGCCGCCATCCGCGAAAGCCTGGAAGAGGTGATCGAGGAAAGCGAACGCGAGTCCCCCGCGCTGGAAGCGCAGGAACGGATCATGCTGGGCAACCTGCTGCGGTTCGGCGAGTTGAAGGTGGCCGATGTCATGGTGCCGCGCGCCGAGATCATCGCGGTGGAACAGGGCACCGGCCTGGCCGACCTGCTGAAGGTGTTTCGCGAAGCCCAGCATTCCCGCCTGCCGGTTTTTGCCGAAACCCTGGACGATCCCACCGGCCTGATTCATGTGAAGGATGTGCTGGGTCTGCTGGAGCCCGAACCCGACGGTGCCTATTGCCTGTCGCCCCAGGCCCAGATGACGGCCCTGATCCGCCCCATCCTGTTCGCGCCGCCCTCGATGCGGGCGCTGGACCTGATGCTGAAGATGCAGGCCAGCCACACCCATCTGGCGCTGGTGATCGACGAATATGGCGGCACCGACGGGCTGGTCTCGATCGAGGATATCATCGAGGAGATCGTGGGCGACATTGCCGACGAGCATGACGAGGCGCCCGCCGTCATCAAGCCCGATGGCGACGGCTTCATCGCCGATGCGCGCATGGAACTCGACGATTTCCGCGAACAGACCGGGCGCGACCTGCTGGTCGCCGATGGCGAACAGGACATAGACAGCCTGGGCGGGTTGGTGACCTCGCTGCTGGGGCGGGTGCCGCAGCGCGGGGAGATCGTCGTTCACCCCAATGGCGCGGAGTTCCAGGTGCTGGAGGCCGATCCGCGCCGGGTGCGCAAGTTGCGCATCATCCTGCCGCCGCTGGCTGACGCGGCCAAATGACGGCGCTGACCCGGACGGGCGAATGGCTGCGCGGCCTGGCCGGCTGGCGGCGGTTGCTGCTGGCCTTCGCGGCCGGTGCGATATCGGCCACCGCCTTTGCGCCTTTGAATATCTTTCCTGCCTTGCTGCTGGGCTATGCCGTGCTGGTGCTGCTGCTGGATGGCGCCGATGCCGGCCCAGGGCCAGTGCGCGCCGCCGCCGCCACGGGCTGGGCCTTCAGCTTCGGCCAGTTCCTGGTTGGCCTGCACTGGATCGGCTACGCCTTCCTGGTCGATCCCGGCAATCACCTTTGGCAGATGCCGTTCGCGCTGGTGGGGCTGACGGCGGGGCTCGGCCTGTTCGGGGCGCTGGCTTGCGGCATGGCGGTGTATTTCTGGCAGCCGGGCGCGGCACGCATTCTTGTCTTCGCGGTAACGATGGCGGCGTGCGAATGGCTGCGCGGCCACATCCTGACCGGCTTTCCCTGGAACCTGCCAGGCTATGGTTGGGGCGCGTCCCTGGCGGTGCTGCAGTCGGTCAGCCTGATGGGTGTTTACGGCTTGTCATTCCTGACAATCCTGTTCGGAGCGTCACTGGCGGAACTGTTCACGGCGCGTTGGAAAACGCCGGTGGTACTGCTGCTGCTTTTCGCCGCGCTCTGGAGTTTCGGCGTGTACCGTCTCGCGGCCACACCCGTTAAGGATATTGGGGGTGTAAGGCTGCGGCTGGTACAACCCGATATCCCGCAAGCGGAAAAATATGTTCGCGGCCTGATGTTGCGCAACTGGCGGCGTCTGGTTGAACTCAGTATTCAGCCCGGCTTGCCCACGCACATCATCTGGCCGGAAGCGGCTACCGGCTTCGCCGTCGCCCGCTCGCCCGGGGCGCTGGACCAGATCGGGCTTTTCACGGCGCGCGGCCAGACCGTGATGACCGGCTCGGCGCGGGTGGATGTGGGCGCCACCGGCATCGCCGCCTTCAACAGCCTTTATGTATTCGGTCCCCATCTGTCGCTGCCGGACATCTACGACAAGTTCCATCTGGTGCCGTTTGGGGAGTATCTGCCCCTGGCGAAGCTGTTGCGCGCGATTGGCGTCAACCAATTGACGATGGGCGATGGCTTTGCCGCCGGCGATCATCCCCATGTCATCGCGCTGTCGGGCGCGCCCGCCATGACGCCCTTAATCTGCTATGAGGTGATCTTTCCGCACGCCGTCACCGATCCCGCCGAACCGCGCCCCGGCTGGTTCGTTAACGTCACCGATGATTCCTGGTTCGGCCCCTGGGCCGGGCCGCACCAGCATTTCCTGATCGCCCGGGTGCGCGCCATCGAGGAGGGCCTGCCCATCGCGCGCGCCGCCAATACCGGCATCAGCGCCGTGATCGACGGGAACGGCCGGGTACGGACAAAGCTGGAATTGAACAAGTTGGGCGTTGTGGATTCCCCGCTTCCCGGCGCTTTGCCCGCCACGCTCTATGCACGGTTTGGCGACCTTGTTTTTCTGGCTTTTTTGGTTACTGCAGTGTTCGGCGCCTTTGTGTTGGGGCGACGCTAGGCCTTCCCTCCGTGGGCTGAAATTAATTGTTTGCGTTGCACGATAGATGGGGCAAGTTCCGGCCCACCAGATGATTTGAGTGACATGCCCAAGAAGCAAGCCAATCCCATCGATATCCAGGTCGGCAATCGCGTGCGCATCCGGCGCATGCTGATCGGCATGAGTCAGGAGCGCTTGGGCGATCTTCTGGGTCTTACATTTCAACAGGTTCAGAAATACGAGAAGGGCGTCAATCGCATCGGCGCCGGCCGCCTGTTCGAAGTTTCGCGGATTCTCAATGTGCCGGTGGATTTCTTCTACGAAGGCGTGGCGACGCAGCTGGCGGGCCAGCCCGGCATGAGCGAGCCGGAAGGCGCGCCGCCGGTGATGGAATTCGTTTCCAGCGGCGAGGGCCTGCAACTCAGCCTGGCCTTCATGAAGATCAAGGACACGAAGGTGCGCAAGCGCGTCCTCGACCTGGTCAAGAGCCTGGCCGAAGAAGAAGATCAAAAACACTAGGCGCGGTTCTTCCGCGACGTGCGTTCGTCGCACCGGCTCAGGTTTTCGGGCGGGCCGCTTTTTCAGCCAGGCCCGACTGGCCTTCGCGGCTTTCCAGAACCTTGTAGACATCGTCCGGGGTCAGCCCGCCAGCGGCCCACAGCACCGCCAGGTGATAGAGAACATCCGCCGATTCCTTGGCCAGTTCGGTTCTGTCGCGCTGGACGGCGGCGATCACCACCTCCACCGCTTCCTCGCCGAATTTCTTGGCGCATGTCTCGATCCCGTCCGCCAGCAGCCTGGCGGTGTAGGATTGGGCGGGGTCACCGCCCCGGCGGGCGGCGATGGTGGCGAAAAGTCTGTCCAGTCCGGTCATGGTTCAGCCATAGCATGGCTTGCCTGTCCAAAAAATTGGACATGGTTTCGTTTCACTTTTGTTCGCGCCGCGCCTTCACAGCCCGATTCTCGCTCTTATGTCGGACGGTGTGGCGCCCGCCTCGCGCAACGCCTGCAAGGCCACGGCCCCGTCGCGTTTGGAGAATTTCCGGCCCTGCGCATCCAGCACAAGCGCGTGATGGGCATAGGCCGGCTCCGGCAATTTCAGCAGGGCCTGCAAAAGCCGCTGGATATGCGTGGCGGGCAACAGGTCTTCGCCGCGCGTCACCAGGGTGACGCGTTGAAAGGCGTCATCCACCACCACGGCCAGATGATAGGAGGTCGGCATGTCCTTGCGCGCGATCACGATGTCGCCGAACCGCAACGGGTCAACCGGATGGCGATGGCCATGCTCCAGAAAGCGCAGCGGGCCGGTCAACGCCGCCGCTTTGGTCACATCCAGCCGCAGGGCGAAATTCTCACGCGCCATCCGGCGCAAGCCCTCTTCCTTCGGCAACAGCTTGCAGGTGCCGGGGTACAGAGGCCCATCAGGCCCATGCTGCGCCTCTCCCGCCCGCGCCACCTCGGCGGCGATCTCGGCGCGGGTGCAGAAGCAGGGATAGACCAGGCCCAGCGCCTTCAGGCTCGCCAGCGCCTCGGCATAGGCGGTCATGCGGCTGGACTGGCGCAGCGACGGTTCGTCCCAGCTCAGGCCCAGCCATTTCAGGTCGAAGAAGATCGCCTGGATGAACCCGTCGCGCGAACGGCCCTTGTCGATATCCTCGATCCTCAGCAGGAAGTCGTCGCCGCACTCGTAAGCGGTGATGGCGGCATAGGCATGGCCCAGATGCAGCAGGCCGGTTGGACTGGGTGCGAACCTTGTGACAATCATGACGCGATTTTAGCGCATAGACCTTCGCATGGCACTTTCAGGTTCAAGATTGGCCGGCCCCACGCTTGCTCCCGTCAAAGGCCCCGCTACCCATCTGGTGGTGCTGGTGCATGGCTATGGCGCCGACGGCAATGACCTGATCGGCCTGGCGCAGCACTGGCAGGGCCTGTTGCCGACGGTCGCCTTTGCCGCGCCCAATGCGCCCAGCCGCGTTCCCGGCGGCCCCGGTTATCAGTGGTTTCCCATCTCGCGCCTTGACCCGCATGAAATGCGCAAGGGCGTGGAAGCCGCCGGCCCCGCGCTGGACGACTATCTGGACGGCGAACTGGCGCGGCTGGGCCTGCCGCCGGAGAATCTGGCGCTGGCAGGCTTCAGCCAGGGCACCATGTTGTCGCTGCATGTCGGCCCGCGGCGCAAGGTCCGCCCCGCCGCCATTGTGGGCTTTTCGGGACTTCTCGCCGGTCCCCCGCCTGAGGAAGATATCCCGCCGATCCTTTTGACCCATGGCGACAGCGACCAGGTCATCCCGCCCCAGGCCATGTTCCTTGCCGCCGCCCAACTGGGCCTGGCGGGGGCGGCGGTGCAATGGCACCTGGCCGCCGGCATGGGCCATGGCATTGACCCCGAAGGGCTGGCCCTGGCGGGGCAATTCCTCAACCTGGCCTTTCGCGGCTTGTTGAAAAGCACCGGCCCGATACGCTGCGTCTACAAACCGTCATGACGAATCGGCTAAACTCTTGAGCAGGATAGAGCCTGCCTCTACCATCGGACGGACTTACACCGGACTGCCAAGGAGAATCGCCTTCACAGGATTTCTTCCGTGTTAGCCGCAGCAGCCGCCACCACCGCCTTTCGCGGCGGGGCCAGCCCCCATTGCCCGGCGCTGGTGCTGAATGCCGATCACCGCCCCCTGAGCTATTACCCGCTGTCGCTGTGGTCGTGGCAGGACACGATCAAGGCGGTGTTCCTGGAACGGGTGACGATCCTGGAGGAATATGACCGGGTGGTGCGTTCGGCGCGCTTCGAGATGCGCCTGCCCTCGGTGGTGTCGCTCAAGACCTATATCCGCCCCGCGCGCCGCCCCGCCTTTACCCGGTTCAATGTTTTCCTGCGCGACGAGTTCGAATGCCAGTATTGCGGCGATCCCAAGGATCTGACGTTTGACCATATCATACCGCGTTCGCGTGGCGGCCGCACCACCTGGGAAAATATCGTCACCGCCTGCAGCCCCTGCAACCTGACCAAGGGCGGGCGCATGCCCAACCAGGCCAAGATGCATCCGCGCATCAAGCCGCACCAGCCGACGGTGATCGAGCTGCGCGAGCATGGCCGCAAGTTTCCGCCGAATTACCTGCACGAAAGCTGGGCGGACTATCTGTACTGGGATTCGGAGCTGGAGCCATAAGCGCTGCTGTCATTCCCGGCCGAACGATGCGCCAGCATCGTGAGGGGAAGGGAACCCAGGCTGTCGAAATCTGCCAGGTACCGAAAGCCTGAGTCCCCTTCCCTCGATCCGCGCATGCGCGCGGCTCTCGCCGGGAATGACAGGAAGGCTAAATCCGCTCCGACAGCTTGATCGCAATCCGGCAACCCGCCTTGATGGTCGCGCTCAGCAATTTGTAACCCGGCGCCTGCTCGGCGCCTTGCGCGATCGCGGTGTCGCGATGCGCGGCTTCGTCGGCGCGGAAGTCTTCCACCGCCGCCTTCAAGGCCGGGTCCTGGCCCGCGTCCAGCGCCGCGATCTGTGTCCCATAATGTTCGTCAATCACTTCCTCGACGGCGGCGGTACAGGCAAAGGCCGCCTTCTCGCCCAGGGCCGCGGTGGCCGCGCCCAGCGCGAAACCGGCGATGCGCCACACCGGCTCCAGCGCTGTGGGCCGCACCCGGCGCTCATTCACCAGCCGGTCGAACGCCTTGAGGTGCTGCTGTTCCTGCCCGGCCATGTGCTCGATCATCGCAACACTGCGTTCGGCGCCCTTGCGGTGTTTCAGCACCGCAAGCTGGCCTTCATAGATGCGCACCGCGCCATATTCGCCGGCATGATCCACCCGGATCATGGATTCGATATCGGCGCGCGATCCGGGTGCCGAGGGCTTGGGCTTGCGTGTCATTTGCGTACCAACATGAACGCGCCAATTACGGCGGTGCCTAGCGAGAAGATGGCATTATAGGCCGCCAGCGACAGGCCGAACAGGCTCCAGGTCACGACATTGCAACTGACTTCCGGCGGCGGCGCGTTGGAGCCCATCACATAGGCATGCGCCACGGTGCAGGCGGCCGGTCCCGGCAATATCCCCAGCTGCATGCCGGTCTGATAGAGGGCGATGCCGCCCGACAGGGCGGCCAGCAGCACGCACAGCGCCGCCAGAAGCCGCGCGTTTTTCTGCAATACCTGCACGCCGATCAGGCCGATGACGGCGGCGGCGATCAGCGGCCAGCGCTGCCAGTGACACATCTCGCACGGCACCAGATGGATCAGATACTGAAAGCCCAGAGCGCCCAGTATCAGCGCCAGCGACACCGCGCCGACGAACTGCGCCGTGCGTTCAGCGCGCAAAGATCGCGGAGTCATCATGGAAAGCCTTGAACTCCAGCGCATTGCCGGAGGGATCGAGAAAGAACAATGTCGCCTGTTCGCCCGGCAGGCCCGCGAAGCGGATGCCCGGCTCTATGATAAATCGGGTATCGCGTTCGGTGAGGCGCGCCGCCAGTTCCCGCCATGCGTCCATCGAAAGGATCGCACCGAAATGACGCACGGGAACTGCCTCACCATCGACATGATTATGCGCTTTATGTCCGGCCTCATCCCGGCTTAAATGGGCGACGATCTGATGGCCGAAGAAATCGAAGTCCACCCATTCCTCGCTCGAGCGGCCTTCGGGACAGCCGAGCAATTCGCCGTAAAAGGCGCGCGCCTCGCCCAGGTCACGAACCGGAAACGCCAGATGAAATCGCGGACGTTGTGACATGTTGAAATCCCTGTTCGGCGCCAAGTCTAAAGCGGCGCCCAATCCTAAAGCCGCACAAGTGAAAAAGCGAGACGGCGCGATCCGCCACGAATTGCTGAAGATCGACGGCCGCATGCTGGAAGTGCGGTTGCGCCTCAATCCGCGCGCCCGGCGCATGATCGTCAAGGTCAATCCCGCCACCGGCGAGGTCAGCGTCACCGCGCCGACGCGCCGCGGCCTGGCCCATGCGCTGGAATTCGCGCGCGGCGAGAAGGACTGGATCGTGCGCCAGCTGGCCAAGGCGCCGGGCGCGGTGGACCTGATGCCGGGCGCGGTCATTCCATTTCGCGGCGCGGACCATGAAATCCGTTCCGCCCCCCGTCCCGGGCCGGCGCCGGTCTGGTGTGCGGATGGCGTGATCTGGGTGCGTGGGCGCCAGGCGCATGCGCCGCGCCGGGTGCTGGACTTCCTCAAGGCCGAGGCGCGCAAGACCTTCGAAATTCGCGCCCTGCATCATGCCGCCCGGCTGGGCGTCAAGCCGTCGCGGATCACGGTGCGCGACACCGCCAGCCGCTGGGGCTCCTGTTCGTCGGCGCGGTCGCTGTCCTTTTCCTGGCGGCTGATCCTGGCGCCGGATTTCGTGCTGGATTATGTCGTGGCGCATGAAGTGGCGCACCTGCGCGAGATGAACCACAGCGCGCGCTTCTGGGCGCATGTGAAGACCCTGGTCGCCGACCTTGACGGGCCGCAGGACTGGCTGAAAATTAACGGGCGCGAGATACAGCGCTACGCGGCATCCAAAGCTTAGGTCCCGCCGAACAATCCATTCAGCAGTTTCTGGAAGGCGTCCGGCTTCCTGGCGGGCTCGCTTTCGTTCTGCGTCACCGGCGCGCCCACTGGGTCCGTCGCAACGGGTGTTTCCGCCGCCACCAACAGGGTGCTGCCGGTCAGCGGCCGCACCGGCATGTTCTGTTCGGCATCGGTCATGAAGCTTTGAAAGATGCGGGCCGGCAGGGTGCCGCCGGTCGCCTTCACCATGGGCGTGTTGTCGTCATTGCCCATCCACACCCCGCACACCAGGTCGGCGGTGAAGCCGACAAACCAGGCGTCGTGAAAATCCTGGGTAGTGCCGGTCTTGCCGGCGGTCGGGCGTCCGTCCAGCCGCGCCGCCTTGCCGGTGCCGGTGGCGGTGACTTCGCTCATCAGCCGGGTCATGGCGATATTGTCGTTGACGCTCATCACCGCGCCGGTGGCGGGCGGTTTGTGCTCGTAGAGAATCTTGCCGGAGCGGGTCTTGATCCGCAGCACGCCGAAGGGTTGCACCCCGCTGCCGCCATTGGCAAAAGGCGCATAGGCGCCGGTCAGTTCCAGCGGCGTCACGCCGGAGGTGCCCAGCGCCAGCGACGACACTTCCGCCAGCGGCGAGGCGATGCCCAGCCGGTGCGCCGTGTGGGCGACTTCCTTGGCGCCCACTTCGGCGGTCAGTTGCGCCGCCACCGAGTTGGAGGATTCCGCAAAGGCCTGGATCAGCGGCATCTCGCCCTTGAAATGGCCTTCAAAGTCGGTCGGTTTCCAGCCATGGATGTCCACCGGCCCGTCATTCACCGTGTCGTCCGGCGTGTGGCCATGTTCCAGCGCCGTCAGATAGACAAAGGGCTTGAAGGCAGAACCCGGCTGGCGCGAGGCATCGGTGGCGCGGTTGAAACCGGAATTCTCATAGGCGCGGCCGCCGACCATGGCGCGCACCGCGCCATCGGGGGTCATCGCCACCAGCGCGGCCTGGCTGGCATTGTATTTTTCGCCTTCCGCCGCCAGGCCATTGGCGATGGCGCGTTCCGCCAAAGCCTGTGTCTCAAGATCGAAGCTGGTCTCGACAATGATCGGCTCGCTGCCGGGGCCGACAAGTTCACTCAGATGCGCCTGAACCCAGTCGGCGAACCAGCCGGAGCCCGGCGTGCCGTTGGCGCGCACGATGCGCGGCCGCGTCGCCGCCGCCAGGCTCCGCGTGTTTGCATCAATGAAGCCGGCCTCCTGCATCGCCTTCAGCACCAGCTGGGCGCGGGCAAGCCCCGCATCGATGTCGGACAGCGGATTGTAGCGCGCCGGGGCCTTGACGCTGCCGGCGATCATCGCCGCCTCGGTCAGGCCAAGCTCGGACGCATGCTTGCCGAAGAATTTCTCCGACGCCGCCTCGATGCCGAACACCCCCGCGCCGAAGTAAACGCGGTTGAGATACAGGGTGAGGATCTGGTTCTTGGAATAGCGCCGCTCCAGATACAGCGCCAGCATCGCTTCCTGCGCCTTGCGCTCGAAATTGCGGTCGGGGCTGAGGAACAGGTTCTTGGCCAGCTGCTGGGTCAGGGTCGAGCCGCCCTGCACCACATGCCCGGTCATCATGTTCTGCACCGCCGCCCGGGCAAGCCCGATGGGATCGATGCCCAGATGCGAGCGGAAGCGGCGGTCTTCAATGGCGATGAAGGCGTTGGAGACGTAATCCGGCAAATCCTCGACCCTGACCATCTGGCCCTGCGTCAACCCGCGCCGCGCGATCTGGCGGCCGCGATCGTCCAGGATGGTGATGTCCTGCGACGGCCCGTTGATCATCAGGTTGCGCACATCGGGCAGGCCGGACAGGAAATGCGAGAAGAACAGCCCGCCGAAGATCACGCCCCAGGCGCCCAGCATCGCCAGCACATAGGGCCAGGTGGATTTGCGCCTGGCGGGGCGCGGCGGGGCGGATTCGACATGCGCCGTGGCCGGACGCGAGGTGGGATTGGGCGCGTGCGCGCCGCCGCGCGTGCGCGGGCCGCCGGTTTTGGGCGGCGGTGCGGCGGGCGGGCGGGTGGGCTTTTTCGCCATCCCGCAGTTCTAGAAGCGCGCTGGTTAACGGGCGTTAAACAAGATTTTTTTAAATTAACGCCTCCGGCTCCTGAGGCGCTTCGCGCAGAGGGGGGCCTCTGGAGTTCGTGAACGGTGTTCGGTCAGGCGCTCAGCCGGTAGCCACCACCTTCGGTGAGCAGAATCTGCGCCTTGCCGGGGTCTTCCTCGATCTTCTTGCGCAGGCGGTAGATATGGGTTTCCAGGGTGTGGGTGGCCACCGCCGGGCCATAGCCCCACACCTCGTGCAACAGGATATCGCGCGGCACGGTGCCGGCGCTGGCATGCAGGAACTTCAGGATATTGGTTTCCTTCTCGGTCAGCCGCACCTTTCGGCCGTCGGCCTGCAGCATCTTGGCGCTGGGATGGAAGGTATAGGGGCCGATCCGCACCACGGCATCCTCGGCGGTGCCGTGATGGGTGGACAGCGCATGCAGCCGCGCCAGCAGCGCCGAAAAGCGGAACGGCTTGGCCAGGGATTCCTGATGGGTCGCGGCCTCCCCTTCGGTCAGCAGCAGCACGGGGCAGGACAGTCCCTGGTCGCGCAACGCCACCGCCAGCATATCGCCATCGGTCTGCGCCAGGGGATGCGCGATGATGGCAAAGGCGAATGGCGCCGCCCCGACGGCGGACCTGGCATCATCGGCCAGCCGCACCGCGGTCACGTCAAAGCCTTCATGCTGAAGCTGCTCGGCCAGGCTGGCGCGCAGCACATCGTCACTTTCGGCCAAAAGGATTCGGGTCGGCATCAACGGGTTCAAACAGTTTGGGGTGGCGAAACTTAGACCTGCGGTGGGCGGGCGGCAAATCTTGCCGGTCATCCCGCGCCGTACCCGGATGAAATTCCAGCAATAGCGCGGAAAATTTATCTGGCGCGCTGCTTGCTACGATTGCAGGGATGAGCGTTTACAGCCCCATCTACCATGCCATGGTCTTCTCGCCGGCCCCCGCCGGTGTCCATGGCGCGCCCGTGCCGCAACCGGGCACCGGCGATGATGGCGAAAGTTTCTTTCATCACGTCCTGGATATCGTGAACCCGCTGCAGCATCTGCCGGTTGTGGGAACCATTTATCGCGCCATCACCGGCGAACATATCGGCACGGTGGAGAAGATCGCGGGCGATGCCCTGTATGGCGGGCTGTGGGGGGCGGCGGCATCGGTCGCCGGTGTCGCCTTTGAAGCCATTACCGGCAAGAGCCCCGAGGACACCGCGCTGGCCTGGCTGAAGGGCGACGACACGGTCGGTGTCGCCAGCGCCAAGGTCCAGCCCGCCGTCATTGCCGCCGATGCCTCGCTGCCGTCCGCCGATCTTCCCGGCCTGCCGTCCGCCGCGCAGGCTGTGGCTGCCAACACACCAGATGCCGGGGCCTTTGCCAGCGCTCTGGCCGCCAAGGGCATCAACGGCGACATGGCCAACCGCGCCCTCTATGCCTATCGCCAATCCATGGCCGCCGCGCCGCAGCCGGTGTTCGCCAGCGTCAACTGACGCTATAGCTGTGGCATGGACCTGACCGTCACCGCCCATGCGGATGCCACCACCTGGCTGGACTGGGGCCAGGGCGCGCGCCGCTGCGCCGTGGGCAAGGGCGGTATCGCCGTCAAGCGCGGCGAGGGCGACGGCATCACGCCCGTCGGCCGCTGGGCCTTCCGCAAGCTGTTGTGGCGGCCCGACCGGATCGAAAAGCCGCAAACCATCCTGCCGCTGCAGGCGATCCGGCCCGATGACGGCTGGTGCGATGCGCCGGACGATCCCAACTATAACCGGCTGGTGAAGCTGCCCTATGTCGCCAGCCATGAGGAGATGTGGCGCTTCGATCCTCTCTACGACCTGGTGGCGGTGTTGGGCTATAATGACGATCCGGTGGTGCGGGGCAAAGGCAGCGCTATCTTCCTGCACCTGGCGCGGCCCGATTACGCGCCCACGGCGGGCTGCGTGGCGCTGGCCCTGGGCGATGCCCGCGCCGCGCTGGCGCAGCTTCAGGCCGGCGATCGGCTGGTCGTGAAATAGCGCGACATGTCATGGCCCACTTTACGTGGGCCATCCAGAACCGGAGGAGCCGGTGTTTGTTGCCCTGGATGGCTCCGGTCGCTAGCGCGTCCAGCGCGTAGCGACGCCGGGCCATGACAGAAAAATCAGATCTGTGGCCTTGATCCGAAGATCGCACTGCCGACGCGGACATGGGTCGCTCCGAACTTCACCGCCAGTTCGAAGTCGCCGCTCATCCCCATGCTGAGATTGTCCAGCCCATGTTCGCGCGCCAGCTTCAGCAACAGCGCGAAATGCGGCGCGGCATCGTCACCGGCGGGGGGAATGCACATCAGGCCAACCAGCGGCAGGTTTTTCTCCCGCGCATAGGCAATCAGCGCGGCGGCGTCGCGCGGCAACACGCCCGCCTTTTGCGGTTCCTCGCCGGTATTGACCTGGATGAACAGGCGAGGACAGCGGCTCGACTTGTCGCGTTCCGCCGCCAGCGCGTCGGCCAGCCTCTCCCGGTCCAGGGTCTGGATCACGTCAAACAGCGCCACGGCTTCCCTGACCTTGTTGGTCTGCAGGGGCCCGATCAAGTGCAATTCCAGGTCGGGAAATTCGCTTTTCAGCGCCGGGAATTTCGCCTGCGCCTCCTGCACGCGGTTCTCGCCGAAAATACGCTGGCCCGCCGCCAATGCCTCGCGGATGCCGGCTTCGGCAACGGTCTTGGACACCGCCACCAGTTTCGTTTCCGGCGCGGGCGCGATTGCCGCCTTTCGCGCCGCGGCGATGCGCGCCAGTATATCGGCCAGATTTTCGGAAATGCTCATGGCCGCGAACCTATCCAATCACCAGCACAGGCTCAATCCGCACATGCCATTGGTCCTGATGACCGATGACCGCGAGGCCGACTGGGCCGGCGCGGCACGCCGCCTGCCGCGCGGCAGTGTGGTGGTGGTGCGCGGCCGCGATGCCGGGGCACGCCGCAGAGTGGCGGAAAGCCTGCACGGCATCGCGCCGTTGCTGATCGCCGATGATCCCGCGCTGGCCTTGGCCGTCGGTGCCGCGGGGCTGCATCTGCCCGAAAGGCGCATGCGCGAGGCATCGCACTGGCGGGTGCGCCGCCCCGACTGGATCATCACCGCCTCGGCGCATTCGCTGCGCGCGCTGATGCAGGCGGGCGGTCTTGATGCGGTGTTCCTGTCGCCGGTCTTCGCCACCACCAGCCACAAAGACGCAATGCCCCTGACCCCAGTGCGTGCTGCCCTCATTGCCAATCATGCACCCGTTCCGGTCTATGCCCTGGGCGGGGTCGCCGCCCGCAATGCCGCATTGCTGGGACCGGCTTTCAGCGGCATCGCCGCCATTGGGTCACTGCTCTGAGGTCTTCAGATTGAGATGCAGATAAACTGCGTCCATCTTCAACTGCGGCAAGCCGTTGTAGAAAACGCCGCTGCCGCGGCCATAGCGCAGATGCTGCCAGCCGCCACTGACCGCCGCACTGCTGGACAGCGTATAGCCCAGCGAGGCTTCCAGCCCGGTCTGTCCCAGGCGCGGCAACACGGCGACTGCATCGCCGACGCCGGTGCCATATTCCAGTCCGGCGGCCCAGGCATCGTAAGTCACGCCGCCGGATATATGCGCCGCCCGTGTGGTGCCTGTCTGATACGCGCGATTGATGTCAAAGCCATAGGCGTTGCTCTGGCGGTAGGAACCGCCCAGCGACACGCCGATTTCCTCGGTCAGGGGATAGTCGGCGCGCAGGCCCGCGCCCAGGTCGCTGACACCTTCCTGGCCCGGCAGCTTGTGTTCGGCCCGGCCTTCCGCCAGCGCGCCATAGGCCGACAGGGTCACAGGTCCCACTTCGTCGGAATAACGCAGCGCCGCCTCCCAGATATCGGCCTGCCGCCCCGGCAGATGCGGTCCCGCCTGCAGAAAGGGCAACTGTTTGCCCTCGGTGGGCGTGAAGGACAGCGCGAGCTGCACGCCGAACACTTCCGGGCTGGTATAGACGAATTTGGCGTAATTGCTGGACGCGCCCACCGCCGTGCGCAGCGCGAACAGGTCGGTGACCGCGTGGCCGGTGTTGGGATCGCGGAAAAAGCTTGTGCGCGGGTCTTCCAGCGACACGCCGGTATCCACTTTCGGGCCCGTTACCGCCAGGGCATAGCCCGCGCCATCGGTCAGCCCGATCTCGACTGTGCCCAGCCCGGTCCTGGCGGTGCCCGCCAGCCGCTCGATCGCATCGCCGTCATAACGGCCGCGCGACAGCGGATCGGTGGCGGCAAATGTCCCGCCAACCCCCAGCGAAAGCCCACTGTCATAGTCGCGCCGGATTTCCGGCATGGCCCTGAGCGCGCCGCTGACCTGGGCGCCATCCCGGTCGGACGGCCCGAACAGGGCGCCATCGGCCATGCCATCCAGCCGCAGGGTCGCATCGCCAACCGGCATGGTCCAGGGCGGCAGCGTCAGCGTATCGGCACAGACTGGTCCGGCGGCGAGCAGGCCCGCGGCCAATACCGCCCAATTCTTACAGGACAGCAATGGGAAATCCCTTAAGTCCTTCCAGAATAAGCCAAACCGGCAGCGTCCGCGCAAGCGGCCGCCGTTGCACGCCAGCCCCCCCGCCGCTATAAGCCCTTGGATGTGGCGCGCCCTCGCGCGCCCCCCAAGGAAAACACGCCCCATGCGAGTTCTGCCCGCCCTGTTTTGTGCGCTTGTCCTGGCGCCCGCCTTGGCTGGCTGCGGCTCGTCCAATGACGGCTCCAAGGACATGGACACCGGCACCGGCATCGCCAGCGGCTCGTCGCGCATGACCCTGGGGGTCAATTCCTATCTCTGGCATGCCTCGCTGGACACGCTGTCCTTCCTGCCGCTGACCTCGGCCGATCCCTTCGGCGGCGTCATCATCTCGGAATGGTATGTCGCGCCCACCAGCCCGGACGAGCGGCTGAAGGTGACGGTCTACATCATGGACCGCACCCTGCGCGCCGACGGCCTGAAGGTGGTGGTGTTCCGCCAGACCCGTAACGGCAATGTCTGGCAGGACGCCACGCCCAGCCCCGACACGGCGCACAAGCTGGAAGATTCCATCCTGACCCGCGCCCGCGAGCTGCGCCTCGCCACCCTGGGCCAAAGCGGCTGAGGTGACGCGCATGGCGCGTTACAACGCCAAGGAATCCGAAAAACACTGGCAGCAGGAATGGGAGGCGCGCGCGCTGTTCGCGACGCCGACGCTTGAGGCGGCGGCGGGCCAGCCCAAATGCTATGTGCTGGAGATGTTCCCCTATCCCAGCGGGCGCATCCATATGGGGCATGTGCGCAACTACACCATGGGCGACGTCATCGCCCGCTTCAAGCGCGCGCAAGGCTTCGCGGTGCTGCATCCGATGGGCTGGGATGCGTTCGGCCTGCCGGCGGAAAACGCGGCGCGCGACGGCGGCGTCAATCCGCGCGACTGGACCTATGCCAACATCGACGCCATGCGCGCCGAGTTGAAAGCGCTGGGCCTGGCGATTGACTGGAGTCGCGAGTTCGCCACCTGCGATCCGGGATATTACGCCCAGCAGCAGAAGCTGTTCCTGGCTTTCTACAAGGCCGGGCTGGTCTATCGCAGCGAAGCCGATGTCAACTGGGACCCGGTGGACATGACCGTGCTCGCCAACGAGCAGGTGATCGACGGGCGCGGCTGGCGGTCGGGCGCCATTGTCGAGCGGCGCAAGCTGTCGCAATGGTTTTTCCGCATCACCGCTTTTTCCGAAGAACTGCTGGCGGCGCTGGACACACTGGAGCGCTGGCCGGAAAAAGTGCGGCTGATGCAGAAGAACTGGATCGGGCGCAGCGAGGGCCTGCGCTTCCAGTTCACTTTGTCAAACAGTGAAAAGCTGGATGTCTTCACCACCCGGCCCGACACCCTGTTCGGTGCATCGTTCGTGGCGCTGTCGCCCGAACATCCGCTGACCCAGGAACTGGCGAAAACCGACGCCAAGCTGGAGGCTTTTATCGCGGAGTGCCGCAAGACCGGCACCGCCGAGGCCGAAATCGAAAAGGCCGAGAAGCTGGGCTATGACACCGGCCTGACGGCGGCGCATCCCTTCGATCCCGACTGGAAGCTGCCGGTGATGGTGGCGAATTTCGTGCTGATGGGGTACGGCACCGGCGCCATCTTCGGCTGCCCGGCGCACGACCAGCGCGACCTGGATTTCGCCCGCAAATATAATCTCGCCGTAACCCCGGTGGTGGTGCCCGAAGGGGAAGACCCCAAGAGTTTCACCATCGGCAAGGAGGCCTATACCGGCCCCGGCCGCCTGGCCAATTCGCGTTTCCTGGACGGCTTCACGGTGGACGCGGCGAAAGACGAAGTCACAAGGCGGCTGGATGCGGCGGGCATCGGCGAGCGCACGGTGAACTACCGCCTGCGCGACTGGCTGGCCTCGCGCCAGCGCGCCTGGGGCTGTCCCATCCCCATGATCCATTGCGAGACGTGCGGCGTGGTGCCGGTGCCGGAAGACCAGTTGCCGGTGAAGCTGCCGCAGGACCTGGATTTCCAGGTGCATGGCAATCCGCTGGACGCGCACCCGACTTTCACCAAGGTCACCTGCCCCACTTGCGGGGGCGCGGCGCGGCGCGAGACTGACACCCTCGACACTTTCGTGGATTCGTCCTGGTATTTCGCCCGCTTCACCGATCCGTTCGCGGCCGATCCGATCAACCATGACGCGGTGAATTACTGGCTGCCGGTGGACCAGTATATCGGCGGCATCGAGCACGCCATCCTGCACCTGCTCTATTCGCGCTTCTTCACCCGCGCCATGCACGAGACCGGCTTTGTGAAACTGGACGAGCCCTTCGCCGGCCTGTTCACCCAGGGCATGGTCACCCACGAAACCTATACCGGGCCCGATGGCGCCTATCTGCTGCCGGACCAGATCGAGAAGCGCGACGGCAAGGCCTTCCTCACCGCCAGCGACACCGAAATCACGGTGGGCGCGTCGGAGAAGATGTCCAAGTCGAAAAAGAACGTCGTGCCGCCGATGCGGATGATCGAGTCCTATGGCGCCGACGCCATCCGCTGGTTCATGCTGTCGGACAGCCCGCCGGAACGCGACGTGGACTGGTCGGAATCCGGCGTCGAGGGCTGCTGGCGTTTCGTCAACCGTGTCTGGCGGCTGGTGACAGAGGCGGAAGGCCTTGAGCATCCAGTGGTAGACCGCCTAAAGCTGCCAATCAGCGCCGATGACGAAATATCGCAGTCGCTGCGCGCCGCCACCCACAAGGCCATTGCCGCCGTCACCGACGATCTTGCGGGCCTGCGCTTCAACCGCGCCGTGGCGGCGCTTTACACGCTCGCCAATGCCATCTCGGACGCTGCCAAGGCCGACGGCTCCGCCCGCCGCGAGGCGCTGGAGGCACTGGTGCTGCTGGCCGCGCCGATGATGCCGCATCTGGCGGAAAGCTGCTGGCGGGCGCTGGGCCATGAAAAGCTGGTGGTGCAAAGCCCCTGGCCCCGGCATGATCCGGCGCTGACCAGTTCCAACCAGGTCGTGCTGGCGGTCCAGGTCAACGGCAAGCGGCGCGCGGAATTCAGCATCGCCAAAGACACCGACGCGAAAATCGTCGAGACCGTGGCGCTGGAACAGGAGGGCGTGATCCGCGCCCTGGAGGGCAAGACGCCCAAGAAGGTGATCGTTGTGCCCAACCGCATTGTGAATATCGTGGCATGACTTCGCCCCTCCGGCCTTCGCATCGCAAGCGCTGCTACGGCCACCTCCCCGCTTTAAGCGCGCTTACGCGCGCGCGGGGAGGAAAGCTCGCCGCCGCCGCGCTGTGTGTGCTGCTGGCCGGTTGCGGTTTTCATCCCATGTATGGCGGCCAGGTCGCGCCGCAGATGGCCCAGATCTTTGTCGAGCCCATCCCCGAGCGTGACGGCTATGAGATGCGCGAGAGCCTGATCGAGCTGTTGCAGTCCGACGGCAGGGAGGCGGGCAAGAAATATCGCCTCAAGATCACCATCAACGAGGCCAGCCAGGGCATCGCGCTGCAGAACGACGCCACCATCACCCGCTACAACGACACCCTGAACGCCAAATACACTTTGACCGACGCGGCAGGCAATGTGCTGACCAGCGGCACCCAGAGCGAATTGTCGGCCTATAACGTGGTGCAGTCGCCCTATGCCACCTTGTCGGCGCAGCAGGATTCCGCCAAGCGCGCGGCGCAGGACATGGCCGAACGCATCCGCCTGGACCTGGGCGTCTGGTTCCGGCAGCACAAATGATCGTCAAGAGCCACGAAGCCGACAAGTATGTCGTCAGCCCGCCCAAGGGGCTGGTGATGGCGCTGGTTTATGGCCCCGATGCCGGCCTGGTGCAGGAACGCGCCGAAAAGCTGCTGAAAACGGTGACGCCGGACCTGACCGATCCCTTCAACACCGTGGACCTGAACGAAGCCGTGTTGCAGGCCGATCCGGCGCGGCTGGCCGACGAGGCCGCCGCGATTTCGATGATGGGCGGGCGGCGCACCGTGCGGGTGCGCGGCGCGGGCAACGACCTGGCGGAATTGTTTGAATCTTTTCTCGACGATCCGAAGGGCGATTCGTTGATCGTGATCGAGGCGGGCGACCTGGCCAAGACCAGCGTCTTGCGCAAGGTCTTTGACGGCCACAAGACCGCCGCCGCCATCCAGTGCTATCCCGACTCGCTGCGCGACCTGGCCGATGTGGTGCGTGATGCGCTGCGGGCCGAAGGACTTTCGATCGCGCCCGATGCCCTGGAAGACGCGGTGTCGCGGCTGGGCTCGGATCGCGGCGTCACACGGCGCGAGATCGAGAAGCTGCTGCTCTATATGCACGGCCACAAACAGGTGACTTTGGAAGATGTGCGCGCGGTGATGGGCGACGAGGCGGAAGCGCGCAGCGAATCCGCCTGCGACGCGGCGGGCGCGGGCGATCTGGCGAAGCTGGATCGCGAACTGGAGCGCCTCTGGGTATCCGACACCCAGCCGGCGCAGGTGATCCGCAGCGCCATGGGCCATTTCCAGAAACTGCTGCAGGCGCGCGAAAGCGCGGCCCGTGGCTCCAGCATTGACGAGGTGATGAAGCGCCTGCGCCCGCCGGTGCATTTTTCGCGCACCACATCGTTCAAGGCCCAGGCCCAGCGCTGGAACAGCGACCGGCTGGGCGAGGCGCTGGACATGCTGCTGGAAGCCGAAGCGCTGACCCGCACCACCGCCGTCCCCGCCGAGGCGGTGACCGGGCGCGCTTTGATGAACATCGCCGCCATGGCGAAGGGGCGCATGTAATGCTGCCTATCTTCTCATGTTGAAAGTCCGCGTGATCCCCTGCCTGGATGTGAAGGATGGCCGCGTCGTCAAGGGCGTGAATTTCGAGGGCCTGCGCGATGCCGGCGATCCGGTGGAGCAGGCGATCCTGTACGACAAGGCCGGGGCCGATGAGCTTTGCTTCCTCGACATCACCGCCTCCCACGAAAATCGCGGCACCTTGCTGGATGTGGTGCGCCGCACGGCGGAAGTCTGTTTCATGCCGCTGACCGTGGGCGGCGGCGTGCGCACCCTGGAAGATATTCGCGCCCTGTTGCTGGCGGGCGCCGACAAGGTTTCGATCAACACCGCCGCCGTCACGCGCCCGGAATTCGTCAAGGAGGCGGCGGAGAAATTCGGCAGCCAGTGCATCGTCGCCGCAATCGACGCCAAGGGCGTGGGCAACGGCAAGTATGAAATCTTCACCCATGGCGGGCGCAAAGCCACCGGCATCGACGCGGTGGAACATGCCCAAAAGCTCACCGCCTATGGCGCGGGCGAAATCCTTTTGACCTCGATGGACCGTGACGGGGTGAAATCCGGTTATGACCTGGCGCTGACCCGTGCGGTGTCGGATGCCGTGTCCGTGCCGGTGATCGCGTCCGGCGGCGTCGGCAACGCGCAGGATCTGGTGGACGGCGTCACAAAAGGCCATGCCAGCGCGGTGCTGGCGGCCTCGATCTTCCATTTCGGCGAAGTCAGCATCGCGCAGGCGAAGGCGGCGCTGGCAAAAGCCGGGTTACCAACACGCCCGGTGTCCGAGCACGATTGACGCGGTATCCACATGTTCGCCTTGATTTTGGCCGCTCCGGCTCGCGCCTCCGCTCCGGCACGATTGAAGCGCGGCAAAAATTGACGCTAGGATCGCGGATGGACGATCCCCGCGCTTCGGTACATTCCCTCACCCGCCGCACCCTTGGCCCGGTCAAGCCGGTCAAGCCTGCGCCCACCTATGTTGCCCGGCGCATGCGGCCGGAAGAAGCCTTCCGCGCCACCCTGTCGGATTGCCTGGCCCAGATCACCGCCAATGCCGCCACCTTGCGGACGGGCCGCTCGGTGGAAGGGTTGCACCAGTTGCGGGTGGCGTTCCGGCGGCTGGAAGTGGCGCTGGGCGCCTTTGGGCGGGAGTTCGGCCAGGAATGGCTGGAAGACCTGCGCGGCCGCGCCAAGATTCTCTCCGGCCGGCTGGCCCCGGCCCGCGACCTGGACGTGTTTGTGGAAAAGCTGATGACCGGCAAGCCGCGCTCCGGCGTGGGCGATGGTCTTTTGGCCTTGCGCGCCCGCGCCGAGGAGGCGCGCGACCTGGCCTGGGCGGCGGCGGCGGCCTGTGTGCAGGCGGGCGATTTCGAACTGTTCCTGGACGATGTGGCGGCGCTGGCCGCGTCGCAGCTGCCATTGACCCGCGATCATCGCCTGCCCAGGACGGCGGCGCGGATGCTGGATCGCCAGGCCCGGCGGGTCAAGAAGCGCGGCAGGATCGCCCGCTCCGAGGAAGAAGGCGACATGCACCGGCTGCGCATCGCCCTGAAGAAGCTGCGCTACACCGCCGAATTCTTCGCGCCGCTCTATCCCAAGGGCGAAGTGTCGGCCTATCTGAAAAAGGTGCGCGCCCTGCAGAACCATCTGGGCGACCTCAACGATGTCGCCAATGTGCGTTCGGTGGTGGGCGATGTGGTGCGCGAAACGGCCAGGAAGAAGGACGATGACGGCGCCATGCGCTTCGCCGCCGGCGCCATGGTGGGCTGGTACGGGGCGCAGGTGCCCGGCGCCATCAAGCAGGCCCTGAAGCGCTACGAGAAATTCGAGCGCGTCACGCCGTTCTGGACCACATAACCTGTCATCCCGGCCGGCGAGCGTTGCGCGGCAACGCGAAGCGCGAGCCGGGATTCAGCTTTCAGGTGGAAACGAAATCGATATTTAAATCCGCGATCGACGGCGTGCCGTCGCGCGCCAGTTCCAGCAGCAGGATTTTCGACACATCCAGTTCGGCGGGCATGGGTGTGGCCATGTCCCAGCCGGTCGCAAGCGTATAGGCGGCGCGCAGCACGCCCAGGTGCGCCACCACGACCGCGTCCCCCACGTCGTGGGAAAAGCCTTCGCGCGCCGCGTCCTTCAGGAACGCCGCCACCCGGGCATGCAGTTCGCCGGTGGATTCCCCGCCGCCGGGGCGGAAGGTCTCGCCATGCGCCGAGCCCGCTTTCACGAAGGCATCCGCGCCGTCGCGGGCGAAAACCTCCTCGCGGGTCAGGCCCTCCCAGGCGCCCCAATTCTGTTCCATCAGCCGGGCGTCGGTGCGGTCATCGGGCAGGCCCAGCAGGCGCGCGGTCTGGCGGGCGCGGACCAACGGGCTGACGAACACGCTTGTGGTGGCGATGGTGTCGGGCAGGCGCAGGCCCGCCATCTTCGCCATGCCCACTTCACTCAGGGGAATGTCGGTATGGCCCTGCACGCGGCCTTGCGCGTTCCATTCCGTCGGGCCATGGCGCAGCAGGGCGATCTTCATGGAGCGTCGGCCCAGCAGGTCGCGCAGCGCGGCTGCGCGACCGTCAGCGTTAGGTCGCGCGACCACTTCATAAGTCAAACTCCACCACCACCGGCACATGGTCGCTGGCCTTCTGCCAGCCGCGCATCTTCCTGACGATCTTTTGCGACCTGAGCGCGGCTTTCAGGCCGGGACTGGCCCAGACATGGTCCAGCCGCCGGCCGCGGTCGCTGGCTTCCCAGTCGGCGGCGCGATAGCTCCACCAGGAATAGATTTTCTCCTCCGGCGGCACGAAGTGGCGCGTCGTGTCGGTCCAGTCGAAGGCCGCCTGGACCTCGCCCAGCAGCCGGGTTTCCACCGGCGTATGGCTGACGATGCCCAGAAGCTGCTTGTGGTTCCACACGTCATTTTCCAGCGGCGCGACATTGAGGTCGCCGACCAGGATCACCGGGTCGCTTTTGGCCTTCCGCCGGGCGAAGAATTTCTCCATCTCCGCCAGGAAGTGCAGCTTGTGGTCGAACTTGGGGTTCTGCACGGGATCGGGAATATCGCCGCCCGCCGGAACATAGAAATTGTGCAACTCCACGCCGTTCGCCAGGGTCACGCCCATATGGCGGGCATGGCCCTCGCGGCAGAAATCCTGAACCCCGGTTTCGCGGCCAGAGGTGCGAAAAGGGATTTTCGAGAGCACCGCCACGCCGTGATAGGCCTTCTGGCCGTGGATCGCCTGATGGGTGTAGCCCAGCTTGTGGAAGGGCAGGGCGGGAAACAGCCCATTCTCCACCTTGGTCTCCTGCAGGCACAGCACGTCCGGCTGCTCATCGCGCAGGAAACGGGTCACCAGCTGGGCCCGGAATCGAACCGAATTGACGTTCCAGGTGGCGATTTTCATGGATTCCGGCCCCTGGTATGCTGCAACCGCGTCGTAATCAGGCGGCCCGCGCAATTTAATTTCGATATCATATACTTCAAAGGTTTATACCTCATTTCGCCACAATGGCATTCGCAAAACGCATGGCTTTCATTCATTGAAATGCACAGCTCGGTGGCCTATATCGCGGTGCAACAGAGAGTTCCCCAAAAGGGATAAAATATATTGCAAGATACCTTGCGTAACACGGTAGCTTGCGATACAAGTCTCTCGCCATCAATTTTGAAAAGGAACATCACATGACCAACCTCCGTATCTCCCAGCCGGCCAGCCCCGTGAATGCCTTCATCACCGAAGCGTTCAATGCCGCCACCATCGCCCTTGTCGGCGTGCTCGGCATCGTCACCCTGGCCGCCACCATCTGATGACCGGCGATCAAGGCATGGTGGCCAGCGGCCACCGTGCCTTAGGTGATACCGAAAGGTCGTCGCCACTGCCGGCAGACAGCCGTTCCACTCCCGCCCAGGCGATCATCGCCGCATTGTCGGTGCAAAGTCCGGGAGGCGGGATGCGGGTGACAAAGCCCTCTTCCCGGCAAAGCTTTTCCAGCGCCGCGCCGATCGCCTGATTGGCGGCCACGCCACCGGCCACCACCAGCACATTTCCTCCCGGAAAATCGGCGCGGAACATCTGCATCGCGATGCGGGTGCGGTCGCGCAGGATATCGATCACCGCCGCCTGGAACGAGGCGCTGGCGTCCGCCACGTCCACGCCGCCTTGCGCCAGCTGGCGCAGCGCCGTTTTCAGGCCGGAAAATGAGAAATCGGCACTCTTGCGGGCATTGTGGCCGCTGACCAGCGGCCTGGGCAGGTCATAGGCGCGCGGATTCCCCGATTTCGCCGCCTGCTCCACCTGGGGCCCGCCGGGATAGGGCAGGCCCAGTATCTTGGCGGTCTTGTCGAAGGCCTCGCCCACCGCATCGTCAATGGTGGAGCCATAGAGGCGGAAGTCCCATTTTCCATTTTCCAGGGGCCCGCCCACGCCCACCAGCTGGCAATGCCCGCCCGACACCAGCAGCAGCAAAAAGGGAAATTCCACCCCATGGGTCAGCCGCGCCGTCAGGGCATGGCCCATCAGGTGGTTGACCGCGATCAGCGGCTTGCCGGCGGCCAGGGCCAACGCCTTGGCCGTGGTCAATCCCACCATCACGCCCCCAATCAGTCCGGGCCCGGCGGTGGCGGCGATGCCGTCCACCTCCGCCAAACCCACCTTCGCCTCGGCCAGGGCGCGTTCGATGATGTCGTCCAGGATTTCCAGATGGGCGCGGCTGGCGATCTCCGGCACCACGCCGCCATAGGGGGCATGCGCCTCCACCTGGCTGAACACGATGTTGGACAAAATCATACCGGGCCCCGGCGCGGCGCCGCGCACGACCGCCGCCGCGGTTTCATCGCAGCTGGTCTCGATGCCCAGGATGGTGAGGGGCTTGCCCAAAGGCTTGTGTGTCATGGGCCGCTGCTTTACGCGCAAATGCCGCTGCGGCAAAGATATCGGGACATGCCGGAGCGCAGGCGGCAGCCGGAGCGACAATTGAGAGTCTTAGTTACCCGTCCCCAGGAAGATGGCGAGCAGATCGCCGCCAGGCTGGCCGAAAAGGGCCACCAGGCCCTGCTGGCGCCGTTGCTGGAGCCGCATTTCCACGACGATGTCATGCCGGTGCTGGACGACGTGCAGGCGCTGCTGGCCACCAGCGCCAACGGCGTGCGCGCCTTTGCGCGGCGCAGCCCCAGGCGCGATCTTTCGGTCTTCGCGGTGGGGCCGCAGACCGCGGAAGAAGCGCACAGGGCCGGTTTTGACGACGTGCGCAGCGCCGATGGCGATGCCAAGGACCTGGCGCTGGCGGCCTCGCGCTGGGCGGCGCAGGGCAAGGGCGCGCTGCTGCATGTCTGCGGCAGGGAAGCGCCGGGAACGCTGGCGGAAAATCTCAGCCTGCGCGGCTTCAAGATCCGGCGCTGTTCGCTCTATCACATGGAGACCGCGACGCGGCTGCCCGATGCGGCGCGCGATGCCTTGAACCGGGGCGCGCTGGATGCCGCGATGTTTTTCTCGGCCCGCAGCGCGCGGGTGTTCGGCGTGCTGGCGGACGGCCTGCCGACCGGCGGACTGGCGGCCTTGTGCATCAGCCCCGCCACGGCGGCGGCGCTGGCGGAAATCGCCTTCTCGCGGGTGGCGGTGGCGGCCCGGCCCAACCAGGCGGCCATGCTCGCGCTGGTGGAATAAATTCGAAATCTGCAAATAATTCCGCCGTTAACTTGCCATTTACTGGCAAGAGTTACAACCTGTAATTGCATGCGGGCAGGCCCACCTGCCCCTGTTCCGGCTAGCCGCTTGACCTTCCCCGGCGTCGAGCCACTGGCCTTGGAAGGAGTGGGCGGAAGTGCGTCGGCAGACCGCGCTTCCGCCCGCTCCAATCCCAAAAGATAAAGGCCAACCGGGCGCCGCCAAAACGCATTATCCCAAAACAAAAGCAGTGCTTGCGGGACCCCCCGCCCTGTGTGCAGACTTCGCGCATGCAGCATGAAGCTTTCGCGAATACCGAAGACTTTGGCGGACCCGATATCGTCGCCGCGCCCGGCCGTGCTTCGCGTCCCGGCCAGGATGAGCCCTATGCCCAATATGCGCTGGGCAAGCCCTATGACGAGATGTTCACCCCGGGGGGCCAGGCGCGAGCGCCCTATGCCGCGATAGATGCGCGGCTTGCCACCCTGCCGCTGGAGGAATTGAACCGCCGCCAGCAGGCCTGCGAACAGAGCTTCCTGCACCAGGGCATCACCTTCACCGTCTATAGCGACAACCGCGCCACCGAACGGATCATCCCGACCGATCTGATCCCGCGCGTCATCACCGCGCCGGAATGGTCGCGGCTGGAAGCGGGGCTTACCCAGCGCATCCATGCCCTGAACCTGTTCCTGCGCGATATCTACAACGACGGGCGGGTGCTGAAGGACGGCGTGATCCCGCGCTCGATGATCTATGGCTCCAAGCATTACCGCCGCGAGATGCGCGGCTTGCCGGTGCCCCATGGCGCCTATGTCAATATCTGCGGCAGCGACCTGATCCGCAACGAAAGGGGCGAGTTCGTCGTCCTGGAAGACAATCTGCGGGTGCCCTCGGGCGTCAGCTACATGCTGGCCAACCGCGATGTGGTGCGCCGCGCCTTCCCGGCGGTGTTCCGTTCCATGGGGGTGCGCCCCATCGAGCATTATCCGCTGGAACTGCTGGCGACCCTGCGTTCGCTGGTGCCTTTTCACGAAGACGTTTCCATCGCCATCTTGACGCCGGGCGTCTTCAACAGCGCCTATTTCGAGCATGCCTTCCTGGCGCGCCAGATGGGCGTGGAGCTGGTGGAAGGCCGCGACCTGCTGATCAACGACAATGTCGTCTATACCCGCACCACCTCGGGCCTGAAGCGCATCGATGTGATCTATCGCCGGGTGGATGACGATTTCATCGATCCGCTGGTGTTCCGCGAGGATTCCGCGCTGGGCGTGCCGGGGCTTTTCAATGCCTATCGCGCCGGCAATGTCATCATCGCCAATGCGCTGGGCACCGGCGTCGCCGACGACAAGGCGGTCTATGCCTATGTGCCGCGGCTGATCCGCTATTACCTGGCCGAAGAGCCGATCCTGGACAATGTCGAGACTTTCCTGTGCCGCGAGGAGAAGTCGCTGCAGCATGTGCTGGCCAATCTCGACAAGCTGGTGGTGAAGGCGGTGGGCGAATCCGGCGGCTATGGCATGCTGGTGGGCCCGCACGCCTCGCAGAAGGAACGCGAGGATTTCGCCGAGAAGATCAAGGCCGACCCGGAAAACTATATCGCCCAGCCCACCATCCAGCTTTCCACCGCCCCCACCTTTGTCGGCAACGGCATCGAGGCGCGGCATGTCGATCTGCGCCCCTTCATCCTGCATGGCGCGGAAACCAAGCTGGTGCCCGGCGCCCTGACCCGCGTGGCGCTGAAGCGCGGCAGCCTGGTGGTGAATTCCTCGCAAGGCGGCGGGTCGAAAGATACGTGGGTGCTGTCGCAATGATGCGCGGTGTTTCAAACTCCTCATTGTCATGGCCCGCAAATGCGGGCCACCCAGGTGACATCGTTCCGGTGTCGGCAATGCGGTCTCGATATTTCATTCTGAGCCGGTACAGCGCTACGCCCAACTGGGTGGCCCGCTCTCCGGCGGGCCATGACATTTCGTGTTAAGCCGCGTCGCCGATTCCCTCTACTGGATGGCCCGCTATATCGAGCGGGCCGAGCACACCGCGCGGCTGATCGCGGTCAAGCTGGAATCCATGGTGGAACAGACGCCCGAAGATGCCGCCGCCAGTTGGGCGCGGGTGATCGAGGCGCTGACCGGGGAAAAGACCGCCCCCTCGCATCTGGATGCCTTCGCCATCACCAAGCGGCTGGCCTTCGAACGCGACAATGATTCCTCCCTCATCACCTCCCTGGCACTGGCGCGCGACAATGCGCGGCAAGTGCGCGAGGCACTGTCCAACGAGGTGTGGGAAAATCTCAACCGCCTGTATCTGCGGCTGACGCCGGTGACCATGGATTCCATCTGGGTCCATACCCCGGCGCGGCTGTTCCGCGAGGCGCTGGAGGAAATGCACGCCCTGGAAGGCGTCACCTATTCCACCCTCAGCCATGGTGAGGGCTGGTACTTCCTGGAACTGGGCCGCCATATCGAGCGGGTGCAGCAGTTGGGCCGGTTGCTGGACCTGCATTTCACCGCTGCCCAGAGCGAAAACGGTCCCAAATATTTCGACTGGCTGGTGTTGCTGAAATTCTGCAGCGCCTGGGAGCCCTACACCAAGGAATATACCGCCTCGATCCGGCCGCAGAAGATCGCCGAATTCCTGCTGTTCGATTCCGAATTCCCCCATTCCATCTGCTTTTCGGTGGACCGCATGTCCGAGGCGCTGGCGCGGGTGGCGCCGGGTGCGCCGCCGGCGCGGCGCGCGGCGGTGGAACGGCTGGCGGGCCGGTTGAAATCGGCGGTGGATTTCGGCCAGGTGGACGAACTGATGTCGGGCGGCGTCGCCGGCTTCATCGCCGACATCACAAAGCAATGCGAACAAATCCATAAAGCGCTGTATGCGTCGTACATCACTTATGGCGCGGAGACGGTTCTCTGATGTTCTATTCCATCCGCCATGTCACCCGTTTCCGCTATTCCGCGCCGGTGCGCGAGTCGGTGATGGAATTGCGCATGCAGCCGCGCTCGGAAGGGCCGCAGACCCTGCGCTCCTTCCAGATTTCCACCAATCCCCGTGCCCAGCTTTATGCCTATACCGATCACCTGGGCAACGCGGTCTATCACTTCAATCTTCTGCGCGAGCATGAAGAGTTGCGCATCGAGGCCCAGGCCACGGTGGAGATCGGCTTCATGCCGGCCTGGCCCGAGACGCTCGATCCGCTGGAATGGGGCCGCTACAACAGTTTCAACCTCACCGACGATCATTTCGACATGATCGAGCCGTCGAAATTCGCGCGGCCTTCCCAGGAACTGGAAGCCTTCATGAAGATCGCGGATCTGGAAAAGCCGGTGGGCGATCCCATGACGGCGCTGCGCACCCTGCAGCGCGGCATCTACGATTCCTTCGACTATGAAAGCGGCGTCACCGAGGTGAACTCGCCCATCGAGGTGGCGCTGGAACAGCGCCGGGGCGTCTGCCAGGACTTCGCCCACATCATGACGGCGGTCGCGCGCGAATGGGGCATCCCCACCCGCTATGTCTCCGGCTATCTCTATCACAAGGGCAGCCACGACCGCTCCGCCGCCGACGCCACCCATGCCTGGGTGGAAGCCTATCTGCCGTCGCTGGGCTGGGTGGGGTTCGATCCCACCAACAATATCATGGCGGGCGAGCGCCATATCCGCGCCGCGGTGGGCCGCGACTATGCCGATGTGCCGCCGACGCGCGGCACCTATAAGGGCGGCGCGGACAGCGAATTGTCGATAGCGGTGTCGCTGGAGCCGACCCAGGCGCCGGTGCGGCACGAGGATTTCCTCAAGGTGGCGCGCCCCATGGCGACGCCGTCGCCGACGCCCTCGATGCCGGAACGGCTGTATCACCAGCAGCAGCAACAGCAGCAGTGACCAGGCGGAAAAAGCGCGAACTGGGCGGTGAACTGACCGTCGAGGGTTTTCCGCTGCGCTGGAGCCTGAAAAGCGAACAGATGTGGGACCCGAAGGGCGCGCATATGGGGCTGCGCCTGTCGGTGGAGCGCGCCGACGAGAATCGCCGCGAACTGGTGCTGGAATACCCCTTCCAGGAGATGCCCGGCGGCAAGACGGAGCGGCCGATGCCCGATCCGCACCGGCTGCAAAGCGATATCCGGGCCGCCATGGCGGCGGGCTGGAAGCCCAAATCGCGCGGTCGTCCCTTCGTCTTCGTGCTGGACTGAAAGCCGCGGGCAGGGCGGCTTTCCATGCCTAACCTTTGGTAAACACAAAGGCCGAAAGCGTCAGGCTTTTATTAACGCCTCGGGTCTATCGTCGCTTCCGATCAAGAAGGAAGGGGCGTCATGCCGCTGAAATTGTCGTTAAAGCCGGGCGAGAAATTCGTGCTCAATGGCGCGGTTCTGGCCAATGGCGACAAGCGCACCAGCCTGGTGATCCAGAACAAGGCCTGTGTGCTGCGCGAAAAGGACATCATGCAGCCGGAAAACGCCAATACCCCGGCGCGGCGCATCTATCTCGCCATCATGATGATGTATCTGGACGGCGAGACCAGCGAAGAGCCCTACAATGAATTTGCCCTGCGCATGACCGAGTTCATGGGCGCGCTCAAGACCCCGGCGGTGCTGGGGGCTTGCGTCGACATCAGCCGCGATGTCGCCCAGGGCTCTTATTACAAGGCGCTGATCGCCTGCCGCAAGCTTTACGAATTCGAACAGGAGCGTCTCAGCTATGAGCCTTAATGCCTACAGGGCCGCGCAGGCCGCGACCGAGGACCCCCGCGTCACCGAATACCGGCTGTTCGGCCAGGTTACCGGCGCGCTGATGACTGCCAAGGCAACCAACGCCAGCGGCACCCCGCTGGTCGAGGCGCTGGACTGGAACCGGCGGCTGTGGCGGACACTGGCCGCCGACTGCATGGACGATCGCAACACCCTGACCCAGGACGTGCGCGCCAAGATCATCTCGCTCTCCCTGTGGGTGTCGAAATACTCCCGCAGCGTGACGCGCGAAAAGGCGCCGCTGGACCCGCTGATCGAGATCAACCGCAATATCATGCAGGGTTTGCAGGCCGGCTAACCGACGGTCTGTATCTGAATCGGAAAAGCCGGTGCCTAGCGCCGGCTTTTTTGTTTGACCCCCATCCGTCGCAGCTCGGTCGGCTTCGCGTTCGTACGCTGTCGCTACTCACCCTCGTTGCGACACCTTCCCCCGCGCGTCGCTTCGCCCGCGGGGGAAGGAAGCTGGTGTGTGTTGAGGGTCGCCCGGCGGAATGCCGGGCTCGAGTCCGGCAAATGCAGGATGGTATCGGCAAAATATTCCGTGTCGGAACTTCATGCCTAATGCGCCCGGCCACATTAAGGAAATTAATCCAGCAAAATCAACTATTTATCGGGTTAACGGGATGGCACAGCGGTTGCAAAAGCCTCTGCGGGTTCATTGCCCAAGGGCCCGCAGAACGCGTGGTCCACCACCAGTAAACGGAGAATGCCATGTCAGGTTTCAGCGTCAACACCAACAACGGCGCGGCAGTCGCGCTGCAGTATCTCAGCCAGACCCAGGGTCAGCTCGATGCGACCCAGTCGGCGATTAACAGCGGTCTCAAAGTCGCGGATGCAAAGGATGATGGCGCCATCTACGCCATCGCCCAGAACCAGCGCGGCGCTGTGGCCGGTTATCAGTCCGTGATCAACAGCCTGAATAACGGTTCGTCCGCCATCGACGTCGCTCTTTCCGCGGGCCAGTCGATTTCGGACCTGTTGATCCAGTTGAAGACCAAGGCGCTGGCTGCGGCTGACCCGTCCATCGATACGGCGAGCCGTCAGGCGTTGAACGCGAACTTCACGGCTCTGCGCGATCAGATTACCACGATCGTCAAGAACGCGGTCTTCAACAATTTCAATCTGGTTGACGGTTCGACCAATCAGGTTCAGGCCCTGGCGTCCGCGGACGGCACCCGCCGCATCACGGCCCAGGCCCAGAACATGAGCCTGTCGGGTTCGATCGTGACGATCACGTCCACGTCCACGATCTCCACCCAGGCCAAGGCTTCGGCCTTGATCAACACGATCCAGAGTTCGCTGACCAACGTCAACTCGGCCCTCGCCAAGCTGTCGTCCGGTTCCGCGAAGTTCTCGATCCAGGCGAGCTTCACCCAGAAACTGTCGGATACCTTGACGGCGGGCATCGGCAATCTCGTCGACGCCAACATGGCCCAGGAAAGCGCCTCGTTGCAGTCGCTGCAGGTCAAGCAGCAGCTGGGCGTGCAGGCTCTGTCGATCGCCAACCAGGCGCCGCAGACCATCCTGTCGCTGTTCCAGAGCGGCTAAGACCAACGCTCCTTCAAGGAGGCATCGGGAAGGGCGGGGCTTTTGCCCCGCCCTTTTTGCTTGCGCGCGGACGTTGCAAGGGGAGCGCCGGGCGCTACCCTTCATTCTTGTTAAGCATCCGCCTGTCCCGTGGCGAAGCAGGTTTTTCCGCGGAATCGCTGGAAATTTCACGCGCCCTTTTTATGAAAAGTGGAAGGAATTGCCGACCGCGCCCGGCAAAAATTTCCCCGTCCGGCAATTTCTGCCGGGTCGTCCCGGCCGCCCGGTAATTCTCGCCGGGCGTTATTTTCCGAGGCTGCGGAAAAACGATGGTTGACCGAATCTGAATTTATTCCGGCACGCTGTTTGAAATGGGTCAGGCGGGCAAAACGCCCAAGAGCAATGCTCGATACCAGAACGGAGAGACCAATATGTCAGGTTTTAGCGTCAACACGAACAACGCGGCCAATACCGCGCTGCAGTACCTTTCGGCCACCCAGGGCCAGCTGGACAAGACCCAGTCGGCCATCAACAGCGGCCTGAAAGTCGCCGATGCCCGCGATGACGGCGCGGTCTATGCGATCGCCCAGAACCAGCGCGGTGCGGTCGCCGGTTATACCTCGGTGATCAACTCCATCAACAACGGCACTTCCTCCATCGACGTCGCCCTGTCGGCGGGCCAGTCGATTTCGGATTTGCTCATTCAGCTCAAGACCAAGGCCCTGTCTGCGGCTGACTCCTCGCTGGATACCGCGAGCCGTCAGGCGCTGAACTCCAACTTCACCGCTCTGCGTGACCAGATCACGACGATCGTGAAGAACGCGGTGTTCAATGGCTTCAATCTGGTGGACGGCTCGACCAACTCGGTCACCGCCCTGGCGTCCGCCGACGGCAGCCGCCGCATCACCACGGCGTCCCAGAACATGAGCCTGTCCGGGACCATCGTGACCTTGACGTCCACGGCCACGATCTCGACCCAGGCCAAGGCCTCGACCCTGGTCGCCACGATCCAGGCCTCGCTGACCAACGTCAACTCGGCTCTTGCCAAGCTGTCGTCGGGCGCTGCGAAGTTCTCGATCCAGGCGACCTTCGCCCAGAAGCTGTCCGACACCCTGACCCAGGGCATCGGCAACCTGGTCGACGCCAACATGGCGCAGGAAAGCGCTTCGTTGCAGTCGCTGCAGGTCAAGCAGCAGCTGGGCGTTCAGGCTCTGTCCATCGCCAATCAGGCGCCGCAGACCATTCTGTCTCTGTTCCAAGGTTAAGCCACGGCAGGGGCGGTGCGAAGGTACCGCCCCATGTCAACCGCTGCCGGACGACCGTAAGAATGCGGCGTCTGCCCCGGGGCGAAGGGAATCCTTACTGGTGGGAAAGGCGAAGGGTGCAAGCCGGGGGGCTTGCACCCTTCGCTATTTCAGCCCTCGCCCAAAGCCTGGCGGATGGCGGCGTCCAGCAGCGCGCCATCCAGCGCCAGCCGCGGCGACATATCGCCGATCTGTGGGCCGACCACCTCGGCCGTCACCGGGCCATCGCTGATACCCAGCGCGCAGGCGGCGCGGCCCAGCGCCAGGCGGGTGCCATCATCGGCTTCCATCAGGCATTCTCCTGCCCGCATCAGGCCCGCGACCGGCATGCCATTGCCTTGCTCCACCATCACCCGCTCGGCCGGCGAGGCGGCGCGGGCCGCAAGAAAGGCCGCGCCGAAATCCTCGACCTCCGACAGCCGGGTCACGCCTTCGGGGCCGCGATTTTCCACCGGCTTGATCGTCAGGTCGCGGCCGCGCGCGATGATGGCGCGCTGCAATTCCTGCGGGGTGGAGATTTCCGCGAACCAGGGCGTCGCCACGCCGGCGGACTGGAAGCTGCGCCGCACCGCCAGCCGGTCGGCGGCCAGTTCGGCGACATGCAGGGCAAGGCCCGGCAGGCGCAGCCGCTGTGTCACCGTGGCGGCGGTCAGCGCCGCATCGGCCATCAGCACCACGCCGTCGATGCGGCGGATCTTGCGGCTGTATCGTTCGGCCGCGGCGGCGGTTTCCGGCGCGCCCTGGACATCGGCGATCAGGCAGGAATCGGCGAAGGCAAAGCCCGGCGCCTGGGGATCGGCATCGGAAATCACCACGGTATGGCCCATCGCCTTGGCGCGCTGGGCGACGGCGGCGGCTTGCGGCTGTCCCGAGATGATGAGGAGCGTCTTGCTCATGGCCGGGTCACGGTTTGACCGCGATCACCACCGCTTCGCGCCCGATGCCCAGCTTGGCCAAAGCGCGGTAGAAATCGCGCCGCGTCTCTTTCAGTCCCGCCGCCTCGAAGGCGAAATCGAAGCGCTTGCGCTTGTTGTGGCAGGCGCGCCCCAGCACCGGGTCGCCGATATAATTGTCGCCCATCATCACAAAGGCTTCCATGGGAAAGCTGGTGGTGCGCTCGGTGACGCTGAGTCCCAGGCGCGTCAGCAGCCCATCCAGCGCATCGAAATCGAAATAGTTGAGGTGATGCGGCGGCGCCAGCCACCAGTCGCCTGTTTGTGCAACAGCGCGGGCTGCAAATTGTAAGGGCGAGAAATCGTTGGGCACGCAGGCGCACAGCACGCCGCCCTTGTCCAGAAGGCCGATGGCCCGGGTCAGGATCTGGATGGGGTCGGGCACATGCTCCAGCACATTGGTCAGGTTGACGGCGTCGAACTTGCCCAGCGCGGCGGCACTTTGCGCGTTGAAAAAGCCCTCGGTGATGGCGGCGCCCAGCGAACTGGCATGGGCGGCGGCCTGGCGCGACGGCTCGACGCCATGGGCCTCCCAGCCGCGCTTGATCGCCTGGGCCAGGAAAAAGCCGGGGCCGCAGCCTATGTCCAGCAAACGCCTGCGCGACGCGGGCAGCAGCTTTTCAAACAGTTCCAGCCGGTCATTCTGGGACAGTTCGAACCAGGGCTGGTCCTCGCCGGCAAAGGCGATGAAGTCGGGTTTTTCCACGGCGTAATAATTTTCGCGGTATTCGCGCTCCAGCGCGGCGGGTTCGGGCAGGGGCAGCACATGCCTGAAACCGCAATCGAAACACTCGATCACGTCATGGCCTTTTGCTTGGGTGATGCGCGGCCCGTGATGCTTGCCGTCCTGCAGGAATTCCGAAGGCGATGCGGCGTGGCTCATGGCATGCGTTCCACTTTTTCGATGGCCTATCGCTTTGCTGCTTGAGGCCGCCGTTAACGCCTTCTTAGCCATACCGGCTTTAGATTTGGTTAATGCGCCAGGCCTATGCCCGTGAGAACATCCGTGTCGTCGCCGTGATCCAGGCGCGCATGGGTTCCACGCGCCTGCCCGGCAAGGTGCTCAAGCCCATCGCCGGCAAGCCGCTGCTGTGGCACATCGTGCATCGCCTCAAGGCCTGCCGGCTGGTGGAAGACATCGCGGTCGCCACCACGGTCAATCCCGCCGACGCCGCCATCGTGGAATGGTGCAATGCCGAAGGCGTCATGGTGGTGCGCGGCCCGGAAGACGATGTGCTGGCGCGCTATGCCCGCGCCGCCGAAAAGCTGGATGCCGACATCATCGTGCGGGTGTCGTCCGACGCCCCCTTCATTGATGCGGGTTTCGTGGATCACCTGGTCGCCACCCTGATCGAGCAGGACGGCGACTATGTCCTGATGGAAGAAGGGGCGGAATGCGCCCATGAGGGCGTGGACCCGTTCAGCCGCCGCGCCCTGGACCGGCTGATGATGGATGCCGCCCATGATCCGGCGGCGAAGGAACACGTCACCGGCTATTTCAAGCTGCACCCCGGTTTTGTGAAGATCGTGCGCGCGGCGCCCTGGCCGCCGCTGGCGAAAAAGGGCGGCCGCCTCACCATCGACACCCCCGACGACCTGGCCTTTGTCGAGGCGGTGCATGCCCGCATCGATGCCCGCGCCGGCGAGGCGGTGCTGGCCGACCTGCTGCTGCTGCTGGAGCGGGAGCCGGAACTGAGCCGCATTAACGCCCATGTGAAGCAGAAACCGATAAGACCTGCCGGTGGCCTCGCCCTGATCCGCTGCGATGGCGGCGGAAAATATGGCTATGGCCATGTCAAGCGCATGGTGGCCCTGGCGCGGAGCCTGCGCGACCGCGAAGGCATCGGGGCGCTGTTTGCCCTCAATGGCAGCGAGGACGCGGCCCTGCCGATTCGCCGCGCCGGTTTCGCGGTGGCGATGCTGCAGGGCGCATCCGATCTGCAAACGCTTGTCGATGCGAATAGCCCCGACCTGCTGCTGCTGGATGGCCGTGACGGTCCCGGCCGCGCCGAACTGGAAAAACTCAAGCGCGGCGTCGCCGTGACGGCGGTGATTGACGACGGCCATGACCGCCGCCTGGCCGCCGACTATGCCTATTATCCGCCGGTGCCGGGCGCGGTGGCGCTGGACTGGTCCGGCTCCCACACTTTGCCGCGATTGGGGTGGGAATGGGCGCTGCTGGGCCTCAATCCCAATGCCGTATCGCCCAGCCGCGCGCCTGCTGTTGGTTCAATGGCCGGCCGATCTGGCGATCGTCCGGCGGGGCGCCCCACCGTGCTGGTGGCGATGGGCGGCAGCGATCCCCATGGCCTGACATTGCGCATGGCCAAGGCGCTGGCGCCGCTGGATTCGGTCTTCCGCATCCGCTTTGTCGTGGGTACCGGCATGAAGGATGCGGCGAGCGTCGCGCGCGGCCTGGTGGCGCTGAAAAAGAATTACGAGACGGTCGAAGGCGCGGAGGATCTGTCCATCGAATATGCCGGCGCCGATGTGGCGCTGTGCGCCTTTGGCGTCACCGCCTATGAACTGGCGGCGTCGGGCATTCCCGCCATCTATCTGGGCATCAGCCCCGAACATGCCCGCTCGGCAACGGCCTTTGCCGATGCCGGGATGGGGATTTCGCTGGGCGAGGCCGCCACGGTGTCCGACGCCGAGATCGCCCGCACCGTGCAATGGCTGCTGAACAAGCCGCTGGCGCGGCGCGACATGCGCAACGCGGCGCTGTCGCTGATGGACGGCCAGGGCGCCGTCCGCATCGCCGCCGATCTGTCAGCGGCGCTGGCGGTCACCCGCCTTCCTCTCAAGCACGCCTTGTAAAGCGCTTCACCTGGTCGAACACGTTCGACCAGTCGCCGAACTGCTTGGGCATGACGCACTGGCAGGACGGCGCGAAGGGTTCATAGTCGCGGCCCAGCGCCGTCCAGCTCAGGCCATACAATACCTTCAGCGTGCGCGTGCCCACGCCGGCCGACAGCCAGGATACGGCGGTCGGCGCGCTGATCGCCACATCCAGCGCCGCCAGCAGGGCGCAGGCGCGGTCCAGTTCATTCTTCTGGTCGATGCCCTGCGGCACGATGATGGTCTTGCCGCTGATCTCTTCCAGGAAGGCGATCTCGTCCGGCGTGGCGTCATACTGCACGCTGACAAAGGTGGCGTCGGTATCGCGCAGGAAAGTGCCCCAGGCCGCCAGCGGCGCATACTGGATGGCGCGATGGCCGCCGGCCTTGCCGCTGCGCCAGCAGATGCCGATCTTGGTTTCGCCGCGATTGCCGTTGCCGCCAAAGACCGTCTTCCAGCGCGCCACTTCATCGGCATCCGGCGTCAGGAAGGTATGCGGCTTGGGGAAGCTGTCCCAGTTGCTGCGCAGATGGCGCGGCAGGGTGCCCATCAGGGTGACGGCATTGGCGCCGCCCACACTTTTCAACCAGCCGTAATCGGCGACCGGCACCCCGCCGATATTTTTGATATTGGCCGGCTTCACCGTCACGCCGGGGAAGGAGCGGGCGAACATCGATACCAGCCGGGGCTCGCATTCCAGGATCACGCTGCCGCCTTCTTGCGCGGCGCGTTCGGCCAGGTCGGGAATCATGGAGGCGAACAGGATCTGGTCGCCCACGCCCTGTTCGGCCCGCACCAGCAGGCGCTTGCCTTTCAGGCTGTCGCCGGTCCAGGCCGCCGCACGAAGTTGCGTGACCGGGACCTTGTTGGGCACGTCCACCCGCGCGGCATAGTCGCGCCAGCCGTCTTTCAAGTCGCCGTTCAGCAGATGCAGGATGGCCCGGTTCAGCCGCGCCTGCGGATTCTTGGGATCGGCCTTGATGGCCTTGTCGTACAGGATGCGGGCCTGGTCGCGTTTGCCGGCGTCGCACAGCATGTCGGCCAGGTTGACCAGGGCCGGGGCATAGTCCGGCCGCGCCAGCAGCGCCGCCTGGTAATGGGCGATGGCGGTCTGGTCGTCGCCCTTTTCCCGCCAGGCCGAGCCCATGGTCAGGTGCAGTTCCGCGCTTTTGGGGGCGCGCGCCTGGGCCGGCTTCATCAGCGCGATGGCCGCGTCGAACTGCCCGTCGGCGCGCAGCAGGTTGGACAGGTTGATGATGGCTTCCAGCCGTTCCGGCTCCAAACCCAATACCCGGCGATAGAATTGTTCGGCTGCGTCCGTCAGGCCCAGCTGGTGGGCCGTATTGCCCAGGGCAAACAAGACGTGGGCGTCGTCCGGGCGGATCGCCAGCGCCTGCTCGAATTGTTCGATTGCCTCCACATGGCGTCCCTGGGACGACAGTTTCAGGCCGGTGTGATAGGCAGCGCTCATGCGCGAACCTTGCCCCGGGCCGCGTTAAAGCTCTGTAAAACTTGCAGTTCATGTCAGTCCGTTAGCGCCCTTTTAACGCTGACGATGCGAGCCTTGGCCCCATGTCCAGTATCGGCGGAATCGACTCGTCTGTGCTGTTGGGGCTGTACCAGTCCCAGCTGGCGGCCAGCCCGTCGGCCATCGCCGCCGCCAACATGCAGCAGCAGCAACTGGCCGCGACCCAGGCCCAGGGCGCGACCGCCGCCGACAATCCGCCCTGGAATACGCCCAACACCAACGATGCGGCGCAGGACGCCAAGGTTCTGGGCACCACCAACTTCCTGGACACATCGAATGTGCCGCTGGCCGCGGGCGCCACCAGCGACAGCAAGATGGAGCAGGACAACCAGAAGCTCTTCTCGATCTACAGCGCGGTCAACACCCTGGCCTATCTCGCCAAGATGGCGCAGAGCCCGACAGAGACCAGCGGCCAGCTGGCCGGCCTGAACGCCCGCTTCCAGTCCGGCCTGGCGCAGGTGCAGCAGTATCTGACCTCCACCAGCTTCAACAATTTCAACTTGCAGGCCCTCAAGCCGTCGAACACGACCAGTTCGACCGCCAATATCGCCTTCAGCAATTTCACCTATGCCACCAAGCAACTGGTGACCAATTCCAATCTCGCCAATGCGCTGCCCGGCGTGTCGGCGTCCAGCAGCTTCACCATCGGCATCAAGAAGGGCGGCGTCACCACCAATGTGCCGATCGACCTGTCGCAGGTGCAGGGCACGCTGAATCTCACCAACATCGTCACCTATATCAACAGCCAGCTGTCGGCGGCGGGCTTTTCCACCCGCTTCCAGAAGACCCAGCAGGGCGGCACCACGACCTCGGACGCCACGGCCACCTATGGCCTGCAGATCACGCCCGGCGGCACCGAGCAGGTGTCGCTGTCGGCCGCCTCGACGCCCTCGCTCTATCTGGTGGGCAGTTCGGGTCTCGACACCGAGACCAACACCGTCACCAACAGCGAGACCAACGCCACCACCACCACCGCCGCCGACCAGACCGGCCGCCTGACCAAGCTGTCGGGGCTGGACGGTTCGCCCACCGCGACCTTCAGCGTCAACCAGCAGGCCACCACGGGCACCACCACCGCCCAGGCCAGCACGGTGGATTCCAGCGGCAATGTCTATGTCATCGGCACCGCCACGGGCGATTTCGGCAGCGGCCAGATCAACCAGGGCAGCCAGGACGTCTATCTCACCAAATATGATTCCGCCGGCAATGTGGTGTGGCAGAATCTGCTGGGCAGCAGCGGCAGCGCCAACGGCTACGGCCTGGCGCTCGACCCCGCCACCGGCGGCGTCGTGGTCACTGGCGCGTCCGACGCCGACCTCACCACCACCTCGGTCGCCAACGGCAACACGGATTCCTTTGTGGCGAGCTATGGCGCGGACGGCAGCCAGACCTGGATCAAGCAGATCCAGACCCTGGCCAGCAACCAGTCCAACACCGTCAGCGTTGACGCCAGCGGCAATATCTATATCGGCGGCAATGTTTCCGGCGGCGTGGTCGGCGCCGGCCAGACCAGCCAGGGCAATGGCGACGCCTTCCTCGCCAAATACGATTCCAGCGGCAAGCTTCTGGCGGAAAACCAGTTCGGCACCTCCGGCAGCGACGGCGTCGCGGCCACCGCCACCGACGCCAGCGGCAACCTGTTTGTCTCCTCCATCCAGAACGGCCATGCCATCGTCGCCAAATACGCCAACGGCGACATCACCGCGGCACCGGTCTGGACCCAGGACCTGGGGGCGCTGCAGGCGGGCGGCTCCATCGGCGGATTGGCGGTGTCGAACGGCAAGGTCTATGTCAGCGGCGCCACCAGCAATGCCAACCTCACCGCCGGCGGCCAGGCCAGCGTGGCGGCGGCGGCCAGCGGCGGCATCGACGCCTTTGTCGCCACCCTGACCGACAATGGCGCCAGCGCCACGGCCGACACCACGACCTATGTCGGCACCGCGGGCACCGACACGGCCGGCGATATCACCGTGGGGCCGGACGGCACCGTCTATCTGTCCGGCACCACCACCGGCAGCTTCGCCGGCGCCCAGCGCAGCGTGCAGAATGTCAACAACGCCTTCGCCACCGCGCTCAACAGCGACGGCACGGTGAAATGGACCAAGCAGTTCGGCGGCGCCGATGGCGTTTCCACCGGCGCCGGCATCGCCATCGATCCCAACGGCTCCAGTGTGCTGGACGCGCTGGGCCTGCCGCGCGGCACCATCCAGCTCAACCAGTCGGTGGACCTGACCAACCAGACCACCCTGCGCGCGGGCGACAGCTTCCAGATCGCGATCCAGGGCACGGCGGCGCGCACCGCCACCATCACCATCGACCAGGGCGAGACCTATGACTCGCTGGTGACCAAGATCAACGCCCAGCTGGGTTCGATCGGCAAAGCGGCGGTGAACTATACCGGCAGCGGCGAGAACATGACCCTCACCGTCAATGCCGGCCAGACCATCAACCTGGTGGCGGGGCCCACCGACTTCGACGCTTTGGCGCGGCTGGGACTTCCCGCCGGCGTCCTGACCGCGCCGGCCACCGGCAGCACCTCGACCACCAGCACGACCAGCAGCGGCGGCGCCAAGATCACGCCCACCTACGGCCTGGGCCTGACCGGCGGCATCACCGGGCCGCTGGACATCTCCACCAAGACCGGCGCCGACATGGCGCGCTCGACCCTGCTCACGGTGCTGTCGAATGTCCAGAGCACCTACCAGACCACCAACACGCCGCCGCCCTCGGCCGCCAGGCCGGGCAACACCAGCGGCACCGCCAATGCGGCGACCACCGCGCAGCTGTCGAACTACAGCCTGGCCTTGTCGCTGATGAACACCGATCCCAACAATGCGGTGGCCAATATCCAGTCCATCCTCGCGGGCGGCGGCAACAGCAGCAGCAGCGCGTCGAGCCTGCTCAGCGCGCTGGGCAGCCTGGCTTAAATCAGCGGAAATCGAGGGCCGTGAATGCGGGTGCGCAAACGCGCATCGCTATTCAAACGACGCGGTTAAACACCATGGCCCCCGAAGACGGAGGCTTGTAACCCGGCCGTGGACCGTATGTGCGCGCCTCCCCCGCGAGCGAAGCGACCAGCGGGGGAGGTGGCCGTAGCACCGCGAGGTGCGAAGGCCGGAGGGGGCAAAATCAAACGACGCGGTTAAACACCATGGCCCCCGAAGACGGAGGCTTGTAACCCGGCCGTGGACCGTATGTGCGCGTCGGCGCATTGGCGCGCTCGACCTCGGCGGCGATGGCGCGGACAATGCCTTCGCTGGCATTCTTGACCCGGGTAATCATGCGGGCATGCAGTTGCAGCACCTCGCGGAACTTCGCGGTGATGGCGAAAAAGCGCTGGCGCAGCGACGGCGGCGCCGCCTGGGCGAGGCGCGGGTCGAAGCCCTGGGCCTCGCGGCCATAAATGACGGTCAGTTTCTGGATTTCGGGATCGGCGGTCATCAGTGCCCCGGTGCGGCCTTCCTTCAGCGCCGCGATATCGCTTTCCAGCGCCGCGATGATGCGCTCGGCCAACGAAATCAGGCGTTCGATGCGGGGCCCATCTTCCATTTTCATGGCTTCCACTTTCATGGTGCTCATTGCACGGCCCCCTGCTGATGCTTGAGCAGTTCGGCCTTCATATGGGCGGCGATGCCGAAGCCGCCGCGGCTCTCGACGCCCTTGGCATATTCATTCACCATAAGGGAGCGGAACATTTCCTCGCCCTGGCCGCCGCCGGTGATGCCGTCGGTGGGCATGTCGGAGAACATGCTGCCCAGGAATTGCGAGATGAAGACGCTCTCATATTCCTTGGAGGCCTTGTCGGCCTTGGTGGCGTCGGCCGTGGCTTTCGGGGCCGCCGCCAGAGGCGACTGCTGGGCCATCATCATGGTGGAGGCGATCGAGGCGTCCATCAGCCGATCACCTCGACATCGGCCTGCAACGCGCCGGCCGCTTTGATCGCCTGCAGGATCGAGATGATGTCGCGCGGGCCCACGCCCAGCGCGTTCAGCCCGTCCACCACATGCTGCAGCGATACGCCGTCATGGATCACGGTCATCCTGTTGCCCTTGCTGTCGTCCACCTGGATGTTGGTGCGCGGCACGGTCGTGGTGGTGCCGGTCTGGGAGAAGGGCGAGGGCTGCGATACCTGCGGCGTCTCGGTGACCTTGATGGTCAGGTTGCCCTGGGCGATGGCCACGGTGGAGATGCGCACATCCGCGCCCATCACGATCACGCCGGAGGTCTCGTCAATGATGACCTTGGCGGGCTGGTCGGGGTCCACCTTGACCTGCTCGATATCGGTCAGCAGCGCCATGACGCCGCCGGGATAGTTGGCGGGCACCGACAGCTGGACATTGGAGGGGTCGGTGGCCTCCGCGCCGGTGCCGCCCAGATAGGCATTGACCGCCTTGGCGATGCGGGTGGCGGTGGTGAGATCGGGATTGTGCAGCGACAGCTTCACCATGTTCAGGCTGGCCAGCTTGAAGCCGGTTTCCTTTTCGACGATGGCGCCGTTGGAGATGCGGCCCGCCGTGGGCACGCCGCGCGTCACGCTGGCGGCATCGCCCTGGGCCGAGAAGCCGCCGGTCGCCACCGGGCCCTGGGCCAGGCCATAGATCTGGCCATCAGCGCCAAAGAGCGTGGTGACGAGAAGTGTGCCGCCCTGCAGGTTCTTGGCGTCGCCCATGGCCGACACCGACACGTCGATGCGCGAGCCGGGGGCGGCGAAGGCGGGCAGGTTGGCGGTCACCATCACGGCGGCGACGTCCTTGGTCTGCATCACCTGGCCGCGGGTGTTGGTGCCCAGCCGCTCCAGCAGGGTCTGGATGCTCTGCTGGGTGAAAGGCGCGTTTTTGAGCGAGTCGCCGGTGCCGTTCAGGCCGACCACCAGGCCATAGCCGACCAGCATATTGTCGCGGATGCCCTGCACCTCGACCAGGTCCTTGACCCGCGAAAAGGCAAAGGCGGGGGAGGCCGCCAAGGCGGCTCCGATGACAAGGGCGGCAATACGAAAGCAATAGGGTGCGCGGCGCATACGGGGCTTCTGCCTCTATGATCGCGTGCAGCCTTGCGAATTCCATGCCGGACGGCGCACGAAATTCCGCAATATAAATCAATGGCTTGAACAGTGTTCGGCGGTGGAAATTCCGCTCCCGGCAAGACTTGCCGGGACTAGACTGCCGCCGATGCCTGGGCCGGGCTTTTCGTGCCGATCATCAGCGCCAGGAAGGCGGCGACGACGGCGACAAAGCCCGCGACCACGAAGGAGTCCAGATAGGAGCCGGTGGCGGTGCGCGAGGCGCCGGCGAAAAAGGCCGCCGCCGCCGCCCCGATCTGGTGGCTGGCGGAAATCCAGCCGAACAGGACGGGCGCCTTCTTCACCCCGAAGGCGCGGTTGGCGATGGCCAGGGTCGGCGGCACGGTGGCGATCCAGTCCAGCCCATAGAACACCGCGAACAGCGACAGGCCGAAAAAGGTGAAATGGGCGAAGGGCAGGTAGATCAGCGACAACCCGCGCAGCCCGTAATAGGCGAACAGCAGTTTGCGGGGGTCCATGCGGTCGGTCAGCCAGCCCGACGCCGTGGTGCCCACCAGGTCGAAAAGTCCCATGATGGCCAGCAGCCCGCCCGCCGCCACGGCATCGAGCCCATGGTCATGGCACAGGGCGATCATATGGGTGCCGACCAGGCCGTTGGTGGTGAAGCCGCAGACAAAGAAGGTTGCCGCCAGCAGCCAGAAGGTACGCGACCGCGCGCCTTCCCCCAGCGCGCCGAACGCCGTTTTCAGCGGATTGGCCCGGTCGCGCGTTTCGGGGGGATGATCGGCGTCCGCGCCGAACGGCTTTTCCCCGATGTCGCCGGGCCATTCCGGCAGGAAAAAGAACACCACCGGAATCAGCAGCGCCATGGCGATGGCGACACACTCCACCACCGGCTTCCAGCCGCCGGCAGCGGCAATGGCCGACAGCGCGGGAATGAAGACCAGGGTGCCCGTCGAGGTGGAGGCTGCAAAAAGTCCCATCACCAGCCCGCGATTGGTGACAAACCAGCGGTTGACGATGGTGGCCGACAGCACATTGGTGATGCAGCCCGAGCCGATGCCCGACACCACACCCCAAGTCAGCACCAGTTGCCAGACCTCAGTCATGAACAGGCTGGCCAGGGATGACAGGCACATCAGCGCCAGGGCCGCTATCATGGTGGCGCGGATGCCGAAACGCTGCATCGCCGCCGCCGCGAAGGGGCCGGTCAGCCCGAACAGGAAGATTCCGGTGGCGGCGGCAAAGCTGATGCCGGCCCGCGACCAGCCGAAGGCCGTTCCCCAGGGCACCATCAGGACGCCGGGGGTCGAGCGCAGGCCCGCCGCCGCCAGCAGCGCCACGAAAATGACGGCCACCACCGCCAGGGCATAGTGCCGCCCGAAGATTGTGCGCTGCTGCATGAATCCCTCGAACCACCTTACACCGCCGGCCGCGCCGATGCAGTGCGGCCTCTGCATGCCCCGCAGTCGCAAACGCATGGACGCCGCGTCTGCCAAGTCCTAATTTCGGGCAAATCAAAGCGATCCGGGGATGGACGACAATACCGTAGCCTTCGCCGTCTGGGACGATGCCTTCGCGCCGGCCGAGTTGGACGCGCTTGAGCGTTATGGCGACCGGCTGACCGCGGTCCAGGCCGCCCTGCATGACAAGGAAATCGAGGGCAAGATAGACAGCGCGGTGCGCATCACCCAGACCGCCTGGATCCGGCGCGAGCCGGAGATTGCATGGTTCTATGACCGCATGCAGTCCGTTGCCGCCACCATGAACGAGCAGGTCTATGGCTTCGACCTGGACGGCTTTTCCGAGAATTTCCAGTACACTGTCTATCATGGCGCCGAGGGCGGCCATTACGACTGGCATGTGGACCAGGGCCCGCTGGCGATCCGGCGCAAGCTGTCCTTCACCCTGCAGCTCAGCGAGCCCTCGGCCTATGAAGGCTGCGACCTGCAATTCTTCGCCGCCCGCAAGATAGAAACCGCGCCGCGGGCGCGCGGCGCCGTGATCGCCTTTCCCGCCTTCGTGGTGCATCGGGTCACGGCCTGCACGGCGGGCACGCGCAAATCGGTGGTGGTGTGGACCACGGGACCCAAATTCCGTTAGCGATGGACAGGGTCGTCGCGGTTTTCTATTTTGGATTCAATCGTTTCGGGAACTTCTGATGGCTGCGCCGCGCCCTGCTTTGTTGTGTATCCTTGACGGCTGGGGCTGGCGGGAGAATCACGCCGACAGCAATGCCATCGCCGCCGCCAACACCCCCAACTATACCAAGCTGCTGAAGGAGTGCCCCCATGCCCTGCTGGCGACCTCGGGCAGCGCGGTGGGCCTGCCCAAGGGGCAGATGGGCAATTCCGAGGTCGGCCACATGAATATCGGCTCCGGCCGGGTGGTGGCGCAGGATCTGCCGCGCATTGACGTGGCGATCGAGGATGGTTCCCTGGCCCGCCGCCCGGTGCTGCTGGCGCTGATAGATAAAGCCAAGACGGCCAAGCGCGCCGTGCATGTGATGGGCCAGGAGCGGAGGCGAGAGCCGGAGCGACCAGATAAAGAATCAAACCCATTACATGCCGTGCATGTAATGGGTTTGCTGTCGCCGGGTGGCGTGCATGCCCATCAGGATCACATCGCGGCCCTGGTGAAGATCATCAGCGCCCAGGGCGTGCCGGTGTTCGTGCATGGCTTCCTGGATGGCCGCGATACCCCGCCCAAAAGTGCGGCGGGGTTTCTGGAAAAATTCCTGAAGGACATTGATGGCCTGGCCGGGGTGCGGCTGGCCACTTTGTCAGGCCGCTATTACGCCATGGACCGCGACAAGCGCTGGGACCGGGTGGAAAAATGCCAGGCCGCGCTGGTGGATGCTTCCGGCCCGCGCTTTGACGATTGGCGGGCGGCGCTGGAAGCCTCCTATGCCCAGGATATCACCGACGAATTCGTGGTTCCCTGTGTGCTGGGCGATTATGCCGGTGCGACCGATGGCGATTGCCTGCTGTTCGCCAATTTCCGCGCCGACCGGGCGCGGGAGATTTCCGCCGCCTTGCTGGATGCGGGCTTTGACGGCTTTGCGCGCGCCCGCAGCGTGGCGTTCGGCGCGGCGGCGGGGCTGACGGAATATTCGGAGGACCTGAAGAAACTGATGGGCGCGGTGTTTCCGCCCGAAGATGTGCGCCAGACCCTGGGCGAAGTGGTTTCCGAACACCATCTCAAGCAACTGCGCATCGCCGAGACCGAGAAATACGCTCATGTCACCTTCTTCCTGAACGGCGGCCGCGAGGCGGTGTTCGAGGGCGAGGACCGCATCCTGGTGCCCAGCCCCAAAGTGGCGACCTATGACCACAAGCCGGAGATGAGCGCCTATCAGGTGACCGAAAAGCTGGAAGCGGCGATTGCGAGCGGCGCGTATGACCTGATCGTCTGCAACTATGCCAATCCCGACATGGTGGGCCATACCGGGGTGATGGCTGCGGCGGTCAAGGCGGTGGACACGATTGACGAATGCCTGGGGCGTCTTGTCGGCGCGCTGGAGAAAGCCGGGGGCCTGATGCTGCTGACCGCCGATCACGGCAATGTCGAGGTGATGAAAGACCCTGATACGGGCGAACCCTTCACCGCCCACACCACCTTGGATGTGCCGATCATCGTGTTTCATGCGCCCAAGGGCATCAGGCTGGACAATGGCCGCCTGGCCGATGTCGCGCCCACCCTGCTGGAATTGATGGGAATTGAAAAACCCGCGGTGATGACCGGGCATTCCCTGATCGTGAAAAGCGCGTGAGGCGAACCGGCGCGGCCTGTCTTGTCTGCCTGCTGGCCGCCGTGCCGCTTGTCGCCAAGACGGCGGCGCACAGGCCGGAGCAGCACAGGCATGTCGATGCGCCTGCCGCGCCCACGCCGCGCCCGGCGATCCAGCAGGCCGCCGCACCGGAACAGCCGATGGATTTGTCGCACGCCTTGCCCGGCAAGGCGCTGGCCGGGCTGCCTTCCAGCGCCCAGCAATTGAAAAGCCTGTCCTCGGAACTGAAGCAGGGCGTGCCGCAACTGGCCTCAGCCAAGCAGAAAAGCGATTCGCTGGCGGCGCAGGCGGCGAGCCTGCGCAGGAAACTGATCGAGACCGCCGCCCGCATCGAAGACCTGGAACGGCGCAAGATCGAGGCCGATGCCCAGATCGTGCGCCTGACGGCGGAAGACGCCGCGCTGAGCGCCGGTTTCGCCAATGACCGGGTGGCGGTGACCAAGCTGCTGGCGGTGCTGGAACGGCTGCAGCATGACATGCCGCCGGCGCTGGCCATGCATCCCGACGATGCCCTGGGCGCGGCGCGGGGGGCCATGCTGATCGGCGCCTCCCTGCCGCCGGTCTATGCCCAGGCGGCCTCCCTGTCGCGGCGCATCGACGCCCTGAAGCGCACCCGGCTGGCGCTGGAACAGCAACAGGCCGAAGCTGCCGATACCGCCGCCCGGCTGAACATCGCGCGCGGCGAGCTGGACAGGCTTCTGGACCAGAAGGAACGCGAGGCGGCGGGCGCGGCGCAAAGCTATGGAACCTTGAAGACCCAGCTGGATACCGTGGCCCGCCAGGCCGCCGATTTCCAGGCGCTGCTGGCCCGGGTCAAGGCGCTGCGCCAGCAGGGTCCGGCGGCGCAGGATGTCGTAACCGTAACCGCCCAGAACAGCGGTTCCCTGGACGGGCTGGCCAAGAACTCGCTGCTGGAGCCGGTGGTGGGAACTGTGGTCCCGATGCCGGAAAATCCGGGCCTTTCCTATGCCACCCGCCCCGGCGCCCAGGTGATTACCCCTGCCGACGGCAAGGTTCTTTACGCCGGCCCTTACCATAAGAGCGGTCAAGTCTTGATCCTGGAGATAACGACTGGCTACGATGCTGTTCTGGCGGGACTGGGCCGTGTTACGGTCAAGACCAGCGATCAGCTGCTGGCGGGTGAGCCGGTTGGAACCATGCCCTCGGAGCCCGACGGCAGGCTTTATTTTGAAATACGTCACGGCGGCCATGGTCAGTCACCCGCACCCTGGCTGAAATTGAATCTCCGGCCCGCTTTCGGCCAGCCCGCTTTCGGAAAGGCGAACAGGACATGAAGAAGTTTGCATTGGTTGGCATGGGCCTGGTCGGCGGTTTCGCGGCGGCGCTGGTCGCGCTGCCCGAAGCCAAGGGCGCCAATGATGCGAGCGCCTATGGCCAGCTCGACCTGTTCAGCGATGCCTTCGAGCGGGTGCGCGCCAACTATGTGCGCCCCGTCAAGGACAGCGAACTGGTTGATGCCGCCATCCAGGGCATGGTGTCCAATCTCGACCCCCATTCCAGCTACATGGATGCCAAGATGTATGGCGACATGCAGATCACCACCAAGGGCCAGTTCGGCGGCGTCGGCATCGAAGTCACCCAGGAAGACGGCATCATCAAGGTGATCTCGCCGATCGACGGCACGCCCGCGTCGCGCGCCGGCATCAAGTCGGGCGACCGCATCGTGGGCATTGACGGCACTTCTATCGCCGGGCTGCCGCTGAACGAAGCCATAGACAAGATGCGCGGCCCCTCCGGCAGCAAGATCACCCTTTCCATCGTGCGCGAAGGCGAAAAGAAGCCGTTCGACGTCACCCTGGTGCGCGCGGTGGTGTCGGTGGATGCCGCCACCTACCGCCGCGAGGGCGATATCGGCTATATCCGCATGCCCGGCTTCAACGAACAGACCGCCGAGGGCCTGGAACATGCGGTCAAGGATCTGAAAAAGCAGATCGGCCCCGGCATCAAGGGCTATGTGCTGGACCTGCGCAACAATCCCGGCGGGTTGCTGGACCAGGCGATCCAGGTGTCGGACGACTTCCTGGCTTCGGGCGAGATCGTTTCCACCCGTGGCCGCCATCCCGAAGACACCCAGCGCTATGACGCCAAGGCCGGCGACATCACCGACGGCAAGCCGGTGGTGGTGCTAATCAATGCCGGCACCGCCTCGGCCTCCGAGATCGTGTCGGGTGCGCTGCAGGATCACCGCCGCGCCACCATTGTCGGCCTGACCAGCTTCGGCAAGGGTTCGGTGCAGACCATCATCCCGCTGGGAGAGAATCGCGGCGCGCTGCGCCTGACCACGGCGCGCTACTACACGCCATCGGGCCATTCCATCCAGGCCCAGGGCATCATTCCCGACATCCAGGTGGCGCAAGGCGACGAAGCCAATGTGCCCAAGCTGGCGCGCCCCTCGGAAGCCGACCTGCGCGGTCATCTGAGCGGCGAGCCGATCCCGGCCAAGCGGGTCAATGCCCCGGTGATCAAGCCGGCCCCCGGCAAGAAGTATGACGACTTCCAGCTCTCCTATGCCCTGGACCTGCTGCACGGCAAGATGACGGTGGCCTCGGCGACCGCGCCGGCCAACGACAACAAGACCACGGCGCAGTAGTTTAAGATTTGTCATGGCCTGCCGGGTCGGTAGCGGCAGCGTACCGACGGGCCACCCAGTTGGGCGTGAAGCATTCTGGTTCCGAGTTGAATATCGAACCGAATTTGTAGGTCTATGCCGCCGTCACCTGGGTGGCCCGCTTTTGCGGGCCATGACAGTTGAGGTAATTCCGGTCAGGCCGAGCCGCCTATTAACCACAGCGTAACCATGCCCATTCATAAACTCAGGCATGGCTGCTGCCGCCGCATCCGCTGAAGGCACTCTTATGTCCAGTTCGGGCGCGTCCAAGTCCGGCCGCGCGCTGGCCTTTGCCTCTGCCTTTACCTTCTGCCTGATGGCGGCGGGGGCCCTGGCGATTACCCTGCTGGGCCGGCCGCATCGTGCCGACGTCCAGCTTGACCTGCCCGAACAGCCAGGCATGAAAATCGCCCGGCCGGTCGCGGCGCCCGCGCCGCCCGATGTCGCGGCCACCGGCCCCATCACCAAGCCCCTATATGCCGGCAAGGCACTGGTGGCCGATCCGGCCCTGACCGAGAACACCGCTCAGGGCCCGCTGCCGCGCATCGCCGATGACGGGCGCAAGCCCATGACCGCCTATGCCGGGCCGGCGGCGAGCGGCAAATTCAAGATCGCCATTGTGGTGAGCGGGCTGGGTCTTTCCGCCAGCGCCACCCGCTCGGCGCTGGAGGCGCTGCCGTCCGGCGTCACCCTGGGCTTCGCGCCTTATGCCGGCGATGTCGGGGAATGGGTGTCGCAGGCGCGCGGCAAGGGCCACGAAGTGCTGCTGGAAATTCCCATGGAGCCGTTCGATTTCCCCGACAGCGATCCGGGCCCGCACACCTTGCGGTCGGGCTCCGATGAAGACAGCAACATCCAGCGCCTCACCTGGGCGCTGTCCCGCTTCACCGGCTATGCCGGCGTCACCAACCTGCTGGGCCAGCGTTTCCTGTCGGATACCGAGGCGCTGGCGCCCAGCCTGACGTATCTGGGGCGTCGCGGTCTCTATTTCTTCGACAATGGCAGCGCCGCCCAGTCGGTGGCGCCCACCGTGGCGGGCCAGGTCGGCCTGCCGCTGGCGCAATCGGGCACAACCATCGACACCATCCAGACCGCGCTGGAGATCGACCACCGCCTGGTGGAACTTGAGAATCAGGCCCGCGCCAACGGCAGCGCGGTGGGTTCCGCCTTTCTTTATCCTGTCAGCATCGCGCGCATCGCCGCATGGGCGAAAAGCCTGCAATCACGGGGCTTTGTATTGGTGCCCGTCTCGGCCATAGTCACGGCCCAGAAACAATAAAGCCCTACACACCGTCATGTCTTCCGATCTTCCTTACCGGCCCTGTGTCGGCATCATGTTGTTCAATGCGGACGGCAAGGTGTTCGTCGGCAAGCGTATCGACCAGACCGTCGAGGGCTGGCAGATGCCGCAGGGCGGCATCGACAAGGGCGAGACCCCGAAACAAGCCGTGCTGCGCGAATTGCAGGAAGAAGTCGGCACCGCCAGGGCCGAGATCATCGGCGAGATGGACGATTGGGTGACCTATGACCTGCCCGAACACCTGATCGGGGTGGCGTTTCACGGCAAGTACAAAGGCCAGCGGCAGAAATGGTTCGCCCTGCGTTTCACCGGCAAGGATGCCGATATCGACCTGACCGCGCATGAGCCGGAGTTCTCGGCTTTCCAGTGGGTGTCGCTGGAAGACCTGCCGGCGCTGATCGTGCCGTTCAAGCGCGAGATCTACAAGGCGGTGATCGCCGCCTTTCAAAACCTGGCCCAAAACCCGGCCCAAAAGCTGGCATGAGAAAACCCGCGCCCAACGGCGCCAGAAACACCGAGGATGACGGCGCCAGGCCGCCCGTGCTGATGATCCATGGCGCCTTTTGCGGCCCCTGGGCGATGGACGGACTGAAAGCGAAATTCCAGGCCGCCGGTTATGCCGTCACCGTACCCGCCTTGCGCTTCCATGACGGCGCGCGGCCACCATCGGCGCTGGGCACCACCGGGCTCGCCGATTACATTTCCGACCTGGAGGAAGAAGTCGCGGCGCTGAAAGTGCCGCCGATTCTGGTCGGCCATTCCATGGGCGGGTTGCTGGCACAGATGCTGGCGGCGCGCACCAGCGCCAGCGCGCTGATCCTGTTCGCCTCGTCGCCGCCCTGGGGCGTGCCGCCCACCACCATCGCCGAAATCGCCGCCGCCCAGACCATGCTGCTGCAGCCGGGCTTCTGGAACCAGGTGCTGGAACCCAACCGCGACATCGCCTTCAGCCAGTCGCTGAACTGCCTGCCGCGCGCCGAGCGCGAAGCCGTGTATGAGCAGTTCGGCCGGGAATCCGGCCGCGCCATGTTCGAGATCATGCATTGGGGCATGGACATGAACCGCGCCAGCGAGGTGGACGCCGATGCGGTGGACTGCCCGATCCTGTTCCTCACCGGCAGCGAGGACCGCGTCAATGCGCCCGGCACTGTCGAGCGTGTCGCCGCGCGCTATGGCAAGCGCGCTACGGTGGAGGAACTGAAAGGCATGGGCCACTGGCTGATCGGCGAACCGGGCTGGGAAAAGCTGGCGGCGCGGGCTTTGGGTTGGCTGAAAGATAACGATCTTACCTAAACGTCATCGCCCGCTTCATGCGGGCGATCCAATTTCTTATGTTGGTCTTCAACATGGAAAAGCATTTCTTCGTTTATATCGTAACGAACAAGCCTTGGGGCACGCTGTATATCGGCGTCACCAGCAATCTCATGGCTCGTATTTTCCAACACAAGACCGGATCGGTGGAGGGATTCACCAGCCGTTATGGATTGAACCTCCTCGTTTATGCTGAAGAATGCGGGGACGCACATACGGCAATCCACCGTGAGAAACGTCTCAAGAAGTGGCCGCGCACCTGGAAGGTCAATTTGATCCGTACGGACAATCCGGATTGGAACGATCTGGCAGCGAACTGGTATCCGGAAGAAAAAATGGATCGCCCGCATAAAGCGGGCGATGACGATCTGGAGAAGGGTGATGCCTAACTCTTCGCATCCCGCCGCTTGTTGAAGTCCTTCATGAAGGACTCCAGGGTATCGATCGAAGCGATCTTGGCGGCGGCGTCGCGGAAGGCCAGGCCGTGCTGATCCAGGTCCGCCGACAGCACGGCAAACAGATTGGCGTCGGGCGTCGGTTTCATCTTGGCGCTGAACTGGCCGCGCAGCCGCGCCAGGCTGGCCCCGTCATTGGCCAGCGAATAAGCCACCGCCGCGCGCATCACCTCGGCGCGTTCGTTGTCGGTCAGGGGGGCTGCGTCGGCGGCGCGTCCGGCCAGCATCTCCTCGGCCTTCTGGCCTGCAATCGCCCAGTTGCCCGATTCCCAATAGATGTCGGCGCGCAGCCGCTTGGTGTCATCGCCCTGGTCCACCGCGATCAGGTCCAGCGCATTGTCCCACTGTTTCAGCGCCGCGAAGGCGCGCGCTTCCAGGATCAGGCGGCGGTGCATCTCGTCGTCTGGAAGACCGGTGATGGTGGAATCGCGGATGGTGGCCACCGCCTTGTCGGGCTTGTGATCCATCAGATAGACGCCGGCCAGCCGCGTCGCCACCTGGGCCTTGGCGATGCCGTCCAGCCGCTTGTCCACCTGATAGGCCAAGAGGTTCGCCGCCGGCCCCAGCAGGTCCACCTGCACCAGCCGGTCGGACATGCGCCGGATCATCTCGTCGCCGTCCGGCCCGATGGGGGTGAGGTCCAGATTGTCATAGAACAGCGCCAGCGAATCCACCGGCTTCATCTTGTCGGCGCCGCCCTTGAGGAACAGGTTGACGAAGGCGCCGCGCATGTCGTCCTGGGCGATGCGGCCCTGGTCGTCGCCCTGGAAATTCTGGGTGGCGATGCGCAGGGTGCGCAGCCCGTCGCGCCATTTGCCGGCGGCGAAATACAGCGACGCCAGCTTGCGCAAGGTTTTCAGTTCCAGCGCGTCGCCGCGCCAGCGGAAGCGCAGCTTCTCCAACTGCTCGATGGCCTGGGGCTGGGTGATCGCGCCGGCCTTCAACGCCGCCTCGGTCTGGTAATAGATCGCCTTTGCCGCCAGCTGCTCATTGCCGCCGGCGATGACGCTGTTGAAATGGCTGACGGCCTCGCTGTAGCGGCTTTCCGCCGCCATCAGTCGCGCCTGCGCCAGTTCGCCCATCAAAATCTGTTTGGCATCAAGGGTCTTGGGCAGCCGCGACAGCGCCGCATCCGCCAGGTCGAGGCGGCCCAGTCCCATGGCGGCGTCGGTATCGGCCAGGATGGCGGCGGTCTGCCAGGTGGGCGCATAGCGGCGCATCACCGGGCCGGCCTGGTCCAGATGGGTGTGGGCGTCTTTCCAGTTTTCCATCGCCGCTTCGGTCAAGCCGCGCCACAGGGCGGCATGGCGGTCGGCGTCGAAGCCGGGACTTCCCAGGTCGTTATGGGCGTCGCGATAGCGGCCCATCATATATTCGGCGGCGGCGCGCATGGTCACCATCTGCGGATCGCCCGCCAGGGCCGGATCGCTGGTCTGCACCAGGTTGAGCAGCCCCAGCGCCTCGGCGGCGAAACCATTGGCAAGATAGAAACGCGCCAGGGTCATGCGCGCCGGGCCGGCCAGTTGCGCCGGCTGCCTGGCGGCGGCCTGGGTCAGGCGGCGCTCGGTGGCCAGGAAGCTGCCGCCGCTGGCTTCGCCCCAATGGGCGAAATCCAGATAGGAAGGCCCGTCGCCGAAGTGCGCCAGCGCGGAAGGGCTTTGCGCCACCGGCATCTGCGGCGGCGTCAGGGCCAGACCGGACGGACGGCCGATGGACACCCGCGAGGTGGCGACGGCGATCGCCAGGTCGTCGGCATAAGGCGTGATGACCAACCCGCTGGCGCTGGGCAGCACCGCGAAATCGGCGAACACGCGCTCTGCGGGGATGCCGTTGCCGGGTGCGCCGGGGATCACGGTCAAGGTATCGCCGCCCGCCGGGTCTTGAATGGGAAAGGCATGGTCGGCGGCGGGCAGCAGGGTGGACAGCGAGGCGCGGCGGGGATCGGTCTGGTTGCGGGCGAAGTTGATGGTGGTGGGCGGCGGCGCGACATCTGCCGCGATATCCACCTGCAGGTTGGGCCCCAGGCTGCGCGCCCCGATTTCGGCGGGCGCTTTCAGGGTGATGCGCAGGATGCCCAGCCCCCCGGTGGTGCCGGCATCGATACCGGCGGCGAAATCGCCCAGCGATTTTTTCAGGCTGGCGGGATCGAAGGCGGGGCCGTTCTCCACCACCACCCAGGCGGTCAGGCCACGCACGAACACCGCGGCGGGCAGCGAGCCCGCACCCTTGAAATTGATCTGCACGCCACCCCGCGTGCGTTTGGTTTCGGCGCCGCCGGTGTCGGGCGCAGCGGCTGCCACCTCGGCGGGCTTGGCGTCGGCGGTTTTGGTATCCGGTTTTGCGTCTGGCTTGGCGATGGGATCGGGCTTGTTCTTGCCGGCAAGCTGCTGGGCAGTCTGTGCGATGGCCTGGGCCTGGGCCGGCGTCACCCCGGCCGGTGTCTTGGCGGGCGGCGCGGCGGCCGTCATTTTGGTGATAAGCGGCTTGGCGGTGCCGGGCGGGACATAGGCGGTGCCGTCGGTCCTGGGCGCCAGCACGTCCAGCACCACATGGGTCCCGTCCTTGAAATCGTGATAGCCGGAATCGGAATCGGTGTCGAAATCGACCACCGTGCTATTGCCGTCGATGCGCCAGCTGGCGTTCTTCACCCAGGGCGGCGCGAAACGCGCCAGCGCCGAAACATCCATCCGCATGGGGGCGGCGAACTTGACCGTCATTTTTCCCGCGCCGGGGAACACCTGGTAGGACACGTCCTTGGGCCAGTCGAATACCAGGCGGGTGAATTTCTCATAGGCCCCGGTGCGCAGCTTGATCTGCGGCAGGGAGGCGACATCCAGCGGCTTGACCACCGGCTTGGCGGGCGGCGTCAGGTCGGGCATTGTGCCGTTGAAATCGCTGGCTGCCAGGTCCACCACCGCATGGCCGCCGATCTGGCTGACATGCAGCTTCATCGGCGCGGTCAGGGTGAAGCGCAGGGTCTTGCCGTCGGCATCGGCATGGCCGCCGGTCAGGGCCCTGGGCATGGCGGCGACGATTGCCGCCGGGTCGATAGTGGTCTTGTCGGTAAAGCCGATCGCCAGCACGCCGCCGGTGGTGGTGGCGCTGACCTTGCCGCTGCCGGACAGGTTGAAGCTCAACCGGCCATAGCCGTTCTGGACGCTGCCGGTGACGCTGTCCGCCCATGCCGGCCCCAACCCAGCATCAAGACTGACGCCAAGCGCCATGGCCCCAACAAGTATTCGGCCTGCAAGGAAAGCGGTGCGAGTCATGATCCCCTTCGTGACTTCTATATGCGGGGAGGCGCGTTAACCTATGGTTAAGCCTGTTAACTTTTTGGTGCCGCAGCCTTATCTGGCGCAGGGGCGGCCGGAGCCGCTGCGGCGGCGGTCTGGGCCGGGGCGGCAGCCTGGGGCGCCGGGGCAGATGCGGGGGCCAGGGCGTCGGTGGTCTGGGGCAGGGCCAGCTTGTTGGCCAGCTTGACGGTCAGCGCCTTGGCATTGTCGGCGTTCATGTTGGCCAGGATCAGCGACAGCACGTCGGACTTCATCTGCTGCGCCACCGGCACCAGCACCTCGTCGGGCAGGGTGTTGAAGATGCGCGCGGCGTCCTTGGCCTTCATGGTCGAATAGGTCTTCACCAGCGAGGCGATCTGCGCCTTCTGGGTGTCGTCGCGCTGGGTCAGGAGGCCCGCGATCTGGGTCTGCAGCGCCTTGAGCTGGGCGATCTTGGCGTCCACACGCTGTTCGGCGGCGGCCAGCATGTTGGCCTGGGCATTGATCTGCTGTTCGCGGGCGTCCAGTTCCTTGCGGCGCTTGGCCAGGCTGCCCAGCACGTCCACTTCGCTGGCGCTGGCGACCTGGTCGTCATCGCCGGCGAAATCGGCATTGATCGGCTTGGGATCGCTGGTCAAGGCGGCGACCTGATCGCCCGCCTGGGCATAGGCTTTGTGCACCAGGTCGGTGGCGTTCAGCACCAGCACCACGGCGCCGGCCACGACGACCGTGGGCAATAGGCGGAATATCCTCCTCCCCACGCGCGCGCCGCCAGGCGCGCTTGCATGTGGGGAGGTGGCCGTAGCTGGGCCTCGGCCCAGCGAAGGCCGGAGGGGTTCTTGCTTCATTGCACGGACCTTTCCAGGCGGCTGAGGATCGAGGTGGAAGGCAGCGGCATGTCGGGAATTTCGCGGGCGACCCGCGGGGTGTTGGCGGCGCTTTCCATGCGGGTGGCGATGCGTTCGCCGCTGGCGGTCAGGACCGAGAGTTCATCAATATGCAGGCGTGCGCGCTTCAGGCGGTCGTCCAGGGTCAGCGCGGCCTCGCCGGCGGCGGATTTCAGCGCCCGCAGGGAAGCGCCCGCGCCAGAGATCGCCATGTTGAGTTCGCCGATGGTGGTCTTCAACCCTTCCTGGCCCTTGCGCACGGCGGCCAGGCGGCGTTCCAGCACCACGCAATAGCCCAGGGTGAGGGCGAGCAGGACTTCCAGGCCCAGTTCGCAATAGAAGGTCAGGTCGGTGGGAATGTGCATGATAATTCTCGCCTGTGATCAGAGAGCGCGGCTTGCGTCCGTGCGTTCGATGGCTTCGTCCACCCGCACCGCGACGGAAGAGCCGACCCGGCCCATCCGCCCGGTCAGCAGCGGCACGCCGCCGCAACGCAGCTGGATCTTGGAGTCGGGACCGGCGCCCAGCATCATGGTCTGGCCGACTTCCAGGTTCATCACCTGGTTCAGCGGCATGGTCTGTTCGTCGAGAATGGCCTCGATATCCACCTTGGTGGACCAGAGTTCGGTGGCCAGATGGCTTTCCCAGATGGAGTCGCGGCCGAACTTCTCGCCCATGAACTGCTGCAGCAGCAGCTTGCGGATCGGCTCCAGGGTGGCATAGGGCAAAAGCAGTTCGGTGCGGCCGCCGCGGTCTTCCATGTCGATGCGCAGCTTGACCAGGATGGCGGCGTTGGCGGGGCGCGCAATGGCGGCGAAACGCGGATTGGTTTCCAGCCGGTCGAGGCTGAAATTGACCGGCGCCAGCGGCTCGAAGGCCGAGCACATGTCGGCCATGATGACTTCGATCATGCGCTGGACCAGCGTGCGTTCGATGGTGGTGTAGGGCCGCCCCTCGATGCGCATGGCGGATGAGCCGCGCCGCCCGCCCAACAGCACGTCCACGATGGAATAGATCAGGTTGGAATCCACCGTGAACAGCCCGTAATTGTCGAGCTCCTCGGCATGGAACACCGCCAGGATGGCGGGCAGGGGAATGGAATTGAGATAGTCGCCGAACCGGATCGAGGTGATCGAATCCAGGCTGACTTCGACATTGTCGCTGGTGAAGTTGCGCAGGCTGGTGGTCATCAGCCGCACCAGGCGGTCGAAGACGATTTCCAGCATCGGCAGGCGTTCATAGCTGACCAGCGCCGAATTGATGATGGCGCGGACGCCGGACTTGTCCTGCATCTGCTCGGCATTGACGTCGAAGCCCAGCAGGGAGTCGATTTCGTCCTGGTTCAGCACCCGCTCGGCGGCGCCGCCGTCGCTCGGGGGCGCGGTTTCAAACGTCGCCGTGGCGTTCGGCGCGATCTCGTCGGCGGTCGGAGTCTCGTCGGCCATGAAACGCTCTCTATCTATTCTACAATCGAATTACGGGCGGATTACTGGACGATCATTTCCTTGAGCAGCACGTCGCGCACCTTGTAGGGCGCGGCCGCCACATTGACGCGGCGCAGCAGTTCTTCCTTCAGGCGCAGCACGCCGGCCGAGCCCTTGAGGTCGTCCAGCCGCAGTTCGCGCAGATAGGCCTGGAACTGGTCGGTGATGCGCGGCAGCAGCGGCGTCAGCGCCGCCTTCTGGGTGTCGTCATCCAGTTCCAGCGACACGCCCAGCTTGAGATAGGCGGGGGTGCCGTCATTGCTCTGGATATTGACCAGTATGTCCTGCATGTCGCTGAAGGCGACCTTGGGCGGGGTGAGCGGCGCATCGGCCTGGGCCTGCGCGGCCTTGTCGCTCTTCTTGAACAGGAAGAAATAGGCGCCCGCGCCGCCGCCGACCACCACCAGCAACAGCGCCGGCACCAGGATCATCAGCATCTTCTTGCTGAGAAGACCCTTCTTCGGTGCGGCCTCGCCGCCTTCGGGCTTGTCGCCTTCGGCTTCGGGGGCGGCTTCTTTCTTCGCCATGGACATCTTCCGTCTGTTTATCCCTGGTCGCTCCGGCTTCGCCGACGCTCCCGACAGCGCCACCCTAGGCAAACGTGGTTAAGGAGGGGTTGAAATTGCCGCCCGCGCCCAAATCACCCGGCAAGTTTTTCCGTCATGCTGAAGCGGACGTCATGAAAGCCAGTAAAACCGGGCCTTTCGCGCTGGCATGGCGGCTGCAATGGCTTTTGGCGACGGGCCAGAACGGATCCGGATAGGTGCCATGGACAATTCACTTCTCGTTAGTCTTTCGCAACAGCTCGCCGCCTACCGGGCGATGGATGTGATCGCCAACAATCTCGCCAACGTCTCCACCCCCGGCTTCAAGCGCGAATCCGCCAAGTTCGAGGAATATGTCACCCAGATGCGTCCCTCCGAGACGCAGAAGGGCCCGCAGAGCATCAGCTTTGTGAAGGATGCCGGCGTGATGCGCGACACCGGCCAGGGCGAAATCACGCAGACCGGCGCGACCTATGACCTTGCCATCGCCGGCCAGGGCTTCTTCCAGGTCCAGACGCCGCAAGGCATGCGCTATACCCGCGATGGCCATTTCAGCCTGGACGCCAACGGCAATCTGGCGACCAGCCAGGGCTATCAGGTCCAGGGCGACGGCGGCACCATCACCATCACGCCCAATGACGGCGATATCGACATTGCCCGCGACGGCTCGATTTCCAGCGTCGTCAACGGCATCGGCAACCAGCTCGGCAAGCTCAAGGTGGTTGCTTTTGACGATCCCGCGGCCATGACCAAGGAGGGCGCAAACCTTTATTCCACCACCCAGACCCCCAACACGCCCGCCACCGTCGCGGTCACGCAGCGGGCGCTGGAAGGCTCCAATGTCCAGCCGGTTGTGGAAATCAGCCATATGATCGAGGTGATGCGCGCCTATGAGGCGACTTCGAATCTCAGCCAGTCCCAGGAAACCATGATGCGCCAGGCGATCGACAAGCTTGGCTCCACGCCGTCTTAAGGAGTTTCGACATGCGCGCGCTTTCCATCGCCTCGACCGGTATGCAGGCCCAGCAGACCAATGTCGAAGTCATCGCCAACAACCTGGCGAACATGAACACCACCGGCTTCAAGGAGCAGCGGGCGGAGTTTACCGACCTGCTGTACCAGAACGTCCAGACCCCCGGTTCGCAGACCAGCGACCAGGGCACCTATGCCCCCAACGGCATCCAGTTGGGCGCCGGTGTGCGCACCGCCGCGGTCTACCGCATCACCACCCAGGGCGATTTGACCAGCACGAGCAATCCTTATGACGTCGCCATCCAGGGCTCGGGCTTCTTCCGCATCCAGCAGGCCGATGGCACCGACGCCTATACCCGCTCGGGCAACTTCTCGCTGTCGCCGCAGGGCCAGCTGGTGACCCAGGACGGGCTGGTGGTGCAGCCGGGCATCGCCATTCCGCAGAACACCTTGTCGGTGGCCATCAATGCCCAGGGCCAGGTCAATGCCACGGTGGCCGGCAACGCCACGCCCCAGACGGTGGGCCAACTGGAACTGACGCGTTTTCCCAACGAAGCCGGCCTCAACGCCGTCGGCAACAACCTCTATCTGGAGACGCCTGGTTCGGGCAGTCCCCAGGCCGGCGTGCCCGGTTCCACCGGCTATGGCACCATCCAGCAGGGCTTCCTGGAAACCTCCAACGTCAATTCGGTGAACGACATCACGGCGCTGATCACCGCCCAGCGCGCCTATGAAATGAATTCCAAGGTCATCTCCGCGGCAGATCAGATGCTGCAGGACGCATCGCGGTTGGGGTCGTAAGATGAATCAGGCCAAAAGCAAAACCCTGTTCCTGATCGCCCTTCTGGTCCTGGTGCCGGCCATGCTGCTGGCGGCGTCCTCGGCCTTCGCCAACACGGTGCGCATCGTGGTGCCGGCGCACGATATCGCCCGCGGCGACACCATCAGCGAAAGCGACCTCACCTTCGCCACCGTGGACGGCGCCGCCCTGATGTCGGGCGTGCCGACCAAGATGGAAGAGGTGAAGGGCCTGCAGGCCCGCCGGGTGCTGAGCGCCGGCCAGCCCTTCCGCAGCGACGACGTGCGCCGCCCCATCGTGGTCACCAAGGGCCAGATGGTGACCATGCAGTTCGTCGTTCCCGGCGTGGAACTGTCGGCGATGGGCCGGGCCATGAGCGAAGGCGGCATCGGCGACACCGTCACCGTCCAGAACCCCACCTCCTACCGCATGATCGCGGCCACCGTGATCGCGCCCGGCACCGTGCGCGCCTCCGGCGCCGTCATCTCCTCTCCCACCAACACCATCGCCCGCCGATAGGAAACGCCCATGCGCAAAGTCCTGAAATTCGCCACGGCCCTGATGATGGGGGCCTCGCTCGCGGCCTGTTCGGCGGTGGACCGCATCAGCGCCATCGGCCAGGCGCCCAAGATGGACAAGGTGGGCAATCCCTCCGGCCAGAATATCGTGGCCGAAATCCCGCGCCCTTCGCCCATCACCCATATCGACAACTCGCTGTGGCAGCCCGGCGCCCAGAGTTTCTTCCACGATCCGCGCGCCATGCATATCGGCGACGTTATCACGGTCGATGTCACGATCGCCGACGCCGCCAAGCTGCAGAACTCCACCACCCGCACCCGCACCAACAGCGACGACGCCAACCTGACCAACCTGTTCGGCCTGGAAAAGGCGCTGCCCAGCGTGATGGACCCCACCAGCCTGGTGAAGATGGGTTCCGACACCTCCAATGTCGGCAGCGGCGCCATCCAGCGCCAGGAAAACATCAACATGACCCTGGCGGCGCTGGTCGCCCAGGTGCTGCCCAACGGCAACCTGGTGATTGACGGCCATCAGCAGGTGCGGGTGAACAACGAACTGCGCGACATGCGCCTGTCGGGCATCGTGCGCCGCGAGGACATCACCCAGGACAACACCGTGCAACTGGCGCAGATCGCCGAGGCCCGCGTCACCTACGGCGGCCAGGGCACGGTGAGCGATGTGCAGCAGCCCAGGTATGGCAGCCAGCTGTTCGACATCATCATGCCCTGGTGACATCCCTGTCGGGATGTCATCCCGGACGCCGAAGGCGATCCGGGATACAACTTGCATTGCGCGCGATCTGAATATGCGCGGGGGAAACAAAAAGGCCCGGTGGAAACACCGGGCCTTTTCAATTTCGATGACCGCGCGAACTAATCGTCCCGATACACTTTTTCGCGCCGTTCGTGACGCTCCTGCGCCTCGATGGACAGCGTGGCGATGGGGCGGGCATCCAGCCGCTTGAGCGAGATCGGCTCGCCGGTTTCCTCGCAGAAACCATAGGAGCCGTCCTCGATCCGGCGCAGCGCCGCGTCGATCTTGGCGATCAGCTTGCGCTGGCGGTCGCGGGTGCGAAGTTCCAGTTGGCGCTCCGCCTCGGTCGAGGCGCGGTCGGCCAGGTCGGCATGCGGCACGGTTTCCGCCTGCAGGTTCTGGATGGTTTCGCGGCTTTCGCGCAGGATTTCGTCTTTCCAGACGTTGAGCTTGCGGCGGAAATATTCCCGCTGGCGCTCATTCATGAAGGGCTCGTTTTCCGACGGGTGATAGTCGGCGGGGACCTGGGTTCCCATGCACACTCCCTGACAAAGGCGGGAACGGAAGACTCAGAAAAAACCCGTCCCGCGGGCCGGGGTTATAGCGGCGGTCCTACACCCCCGCAAATGGTATTCAGCAATAAAGTAAGCGGCGCACAGAAAACAGGCAGATAGCCCAAAAAGCCCCGAATTACGGGCGCTTCGAGGCGCATCCGAACGGCACCGGACGGTCGCAAAACTGCCTTGCAGGCTCTATCCGCGCGTCACAAAAAGTTTTTCCGCAGTTGCGAAACTCCTTGCCGCGACGCCCGCTTTCTCACTGCCCCCAACCCCCGAAGGAGCCCTCCATGACCGACGAAACCCTCAACACCGAAACCGGCCCCGCCAAGGCCGTCTCCCACTTCAGCGATTCCCTGGCCCAGACCGGCGAAAGCCACCGCGCCCTGGTTCAGGAAATCACCAGCTTCGCCAAGGACGAAGCCAAGCGCTTCTTCAACCTGCGCCTGGAACGCAACAATGCGGTGCTGGACAAGCTGTCCAACACCACCGGCCTGACCGGCATCATCGGCGTGCAGCAGGAATGGCTGCGCGACCTGATGGCCGATTACAGCGGCCAGCAGATGCGCTTCGCCAGCACCCTGCAGGGCATCACCCACAATGTGATCGCCTGCGCCAGCGATGCCGCCAGCCAGCATATCGAGCACCTGCAGCAGCAGGCGTCCGAGATGACCAGCCAGGCCGAGGAAGTGGCCCACCAGGCCGCCCAGACCGGCGAACATTTCGCCAATGCCGCCCAGGATGCGGGTCATCAGGCGATCCACACCGGCGAACAGATCATCAACAACAGCCAGGACCTGAACAACAACTACGTCCAGCATTAAGTCCCGCGAAAAGCAAAAGGCCCGGCCGCAAGGCCGGGCCTTTCGTTTGCGCCTGGCGGGCAATTATGAGCCTGACGCGCTACCGGGCTGCTCCACCCCGCGTCGTGGGAAACACTTTTATTTTCAGGCGCTTATAGTGAGGCCCGGCGCCATATTGATAAGCGCCACGTCCGGCAGGCTCCCTGCGAAAGGCCAGAACCATGGGCCGCGCAGGACCATATTTTCGTGCCGCCGTCATTCGCCGGATTCTCGATCTGCTAATGCGCCGGATCGGACGCCATCGTGCCGTTGCCGACGGCGAGATAGAGTTCGGCGGTGTCCATCAGGCGCTGCGTCTTGGCGCGTGACAGGCCAAGTTCCGCCTGGGCATAGCGCCGTTCGGCGTCGATGACATCCAGGATGCCGGAATTGCCGGCCTGATAGCTTTTGCGCGCCAGATCCAGCGACTGGGCGGCCGTCTCCGCCGCCGCCTGTTGCGCCTTCAGCCGGTCGGCATCGTTGGCCAGCGCCTGCAGCCGGTCGGCGACATCGCCGAAGGCACCGATGATGGTCCGGCGATAGCTCGCCAATTGCGCCTGGTAATTGTCCACCGCCGCGCGCTTCTGGGCGCTGAGGCGGCCGCCGTCGAAGATCGGCTGCGTCAGGTTGCCGGCGATGCTCCAGGCATTGTTGACGCTGTTGAACAATCCGCCCGGCGTCAGCGCCTGCAGCGTCGCGGTGCCCGACAGGCTGATGTTGGGATAGAGGTTGGCGGTCGCGACCCCGATGGCGGCGCTGGCGGCATGAAGTTGCGCTTCCGCCGCCTGGATGTCTGGGCGGCGATGCACCAGTTCGGACGGCAGGCTGACCGGCAATTCCTCGGGCAGGGTGAAATCCGTCAGCGCGAAGTCGGGCGGGCTCCATTCCGCCGGCGCTTTGCCCGCCAGGATCGCCAGGGCATGGCGCGCCACGGCTTCGTTCTGGCGCAGGTCCGGCAGCAGGGCGCGGTCCTGCGCCAGTTGGCTCTGGGCGCTGACCAGCTGGACGCGCGTGCCCGACCCGGCGGTGATGGCCTGCTGCACCAGATCGACGTTGCGCTGGTCCTCGGCGATGATGGCCTGCACGATATCGATCTCGGCGCGCGCCGCCGCCAGGGCCAGCGCCTCGACCGCGACATGGGCGGTCAACGACTGATAGGCGGCGTCCAGTTCGTGGTGCTGGTATTCCAGGAACGCCTGCTGTTCCTCGACCGTGCGGCGCTGGCCGCCGAACAGGTCCAGCGGAAAGGTGGCGGTCGGACCCACCGTGTAATAGGCGAAAGGCGGGATGCTGACGTTGAACGGCCCGAACAGGGACTTGCCGTATTTCTGGTAACCCGCCGTCGTGCCGAACGAGACCTGCGGCAGCAGCGCGCCTTCGGCGACATTCACCTGCTCCTCGGCCTCGGCCATGCGGTTGCGCGCTTCGTCGATGTCCAGGTTTCCGGCCAGCGCCTGGCGGATGGTGTCGTCCAGCGCGGGCGCGCGGAACCCGGCCCACCAGTTGCCTTCGATCGCCTTGCCCAGCGCCACGCGCTGGTCGCCCGGTGCCACCGCATCGCCCTTGGCCGCATAGGTGGAAACCTTGGGCGGCTCGGGTGTCTTGAAGTCGGGCCCCAGGGTGCAGCCCGACAGCAGAAGACCGGACAGGAGGGGGAGGGCAAGGCGTTTCATTCCAGCACCACATGGCTGCCGGTGGCCGGCCGCACTTTCTTGATAATGAACAGGAAGGGAATGGTGGCGAGCGTCAGCACCATCATCAGCTGGAAATCGTCGATATAGGCGATCATCGTCGCCTGGTTGGTGATGGTGGCGTTCAGCGCTTCCAGCCCGCGCAGCGATCCGGTGCTGAGATGGGCCGATGTCAGGGCGGTGCTGCTGGTGGCGTTATAGGGCGTGACATGTTCGACCATGCCGGCATGCAGCCGCTGGGTGTTCTGGGTGAGCAGGAATTCCACCACGGAAATGCCGACGGAACTGCCGACATTGCGCAGTAGGTTGAAGAAGGCGGTACCTTCGTTGCGCAGGGTTCCGGGCAGGGTGGTGAAGGCCACGGTCGACAGCGGCACATAGACCAATCCCACCCCCAGTCCCTGGGCTATGCCGGAGATGATGACCGGCCAGCTGTTCATCAGCAGCGAGAATTGCGTCATCTGCCACAGCGAATAGGCAGTCAGCAAAAGTCCCACCGCCATGATGATGCGCGGATCGAAGCGCGTCACCAGGCGCCCCACCACCATCATGCCGATCAGGGTGCCGATGCCGCGCGGTGCCGTCACCAGGCCGGTCAGCACCACCGGATAGTTCATCTGGTTCTGCAGCATGGGCGGCAGCAGCGCCAGGGTGGCGAACAGCACCACGCCGACCAGGAAAATGAAGATGTTGGAGGCGACGAAATTGCGGTCCTGGAACAGGTGCGGATTCACGAAGGGCTTGGGGAAGGAAAAGGTGTGGACCAGGAAAAGGTAGAAGGCCAGGCCCGACACCGCCGACTCCAGGATGATCTCGCCGGAGGAGAACCAGTCCTTCAACTGGCCGCGGTCCAGCATCACCTGCAGGGCCGCGATGGCGATGCTGAGGGTGGCGAAGCCCAGGAAGTCGAAGCGCGAGGATTTGGCGTTGCGGTTCTCGGGCATGGTGAAATACAGCCCGATGAAGGTCAGGATGCCGATCGGCAGGTTGATGTAGAACACCCAGCGCCAGGAATAATTCTCGGTCAGCCAGCCGCCCAGCGCCGGCCCCAGGATCGGGCCCATGGTCACGCCGATGCCCCAGATCGACATGGCGCGGCCGAAATCCTTGGGCGGGTTGATGTCGAACAGCACCGCCTGCGACAGCGGCACCAGCGCCGCGCCGCCCACCCCCTGCAGGAAGCGGAACAGCACGATCTGGGGCAGGGATTCCGCCAGGCCGCACAGCGCCGACGCCACGGTGAAGACGAAGATCGAGATCAGGAACACCCGGCGGCGGCCGAACTCGCCCGCCAGCCAGCCGGTCAGGGGAATGGTGACGGCGGCGGCGACGATATAGGAGGTCAGCACCCAGCCCATCTGGTCCTGGGTCGCCGACAGTGTGCCCTGCATGCGCGGCAGGGCGACATTGGCGATGGTGGAATCCAGCGCCTGCATGATGGTGGCCATCATCACCGAGGCGGTGATCAGGCCGTGATAGCGCACGCGCTTGCCGGCCACCGGCGGCGGTGGCGCTTCGGTCGCGCCGACGCCGGCGACCTGTGCCGCCTGCTGGAATCCGTTCTCCTCCGGCGCGTCGGCCATGTCAGTCCCAACGGCGGTGGCGGGTATCCACCTCGGCCACCACGCTCATGCCGGCGGCCAGCGGCGCATCGTCCTTGTTGTCGATCGACAGGCGCACCGGCAGGCGCTGCACCACCTTCACCCAGTTGCCGGACGAATTTTCCGGCGGCAGCAGCGAGAAGCTGGAGCCGGTGCCGGGGCTGGTGCTGATGACTTTCCCGGTGAAGGTCCGTCCGGGATAAGCATCTATGGAGAAAGTCGCATCCTGGCCGGGCCGCATATAGGTGAGGTCGGTTTCCTTGAAATTCGCCTCCACCCAGATGTCGTGGTTCGACATCAGCGCGAACAGCGGCGTGGCGGCGTTGACATGGTCGCCGACCTGGATCTGCTCGACCTTGGCGACGATGCCGTCCGACGGCGCATAGACCGTGGTATAGGACAGTTCGAGCAGCGCATGGTCCAGCGCCGCCTGCGCCTGGCGCACGATGGGCAGGCGTTCGGCGGGCGCGTCGGCGTCGCCGCCCAGGTCGGCCAGGGCGCTGGCGGTCTGTTGCTGCGCGGCGGCCAGTTGCTGCTGTGCCGACTGGAAGCTGGTCTTGGCCTGATCGAGCTGGGCACGCGAGGAAATGCCCTGGGCTTCAAGCCGGGTCTGGCGATTGAATTCGCGGCTGGCGAAGGCCAGGGTGGCGCCGGCGGCGGCTTCGTCCGCTTGGTGCTGGCGCCACGCCGCTTTCAGCGCGGGCACCTTGATCTGCGCGGCCGACAGTTGCGCCTGGGCATCCGCCACGGCGATGGCGAAGCGCGGCGTATCCAGGCGGAACAGCACCTGGCCCTTGCGGACCAACTGATTGTCACGCACGTCGATCTCGGCGATGCGGCCGGAGACTTCGGTGCTGATGTCCACACGCGCCGCCTGGACATAGGCGTCGTCGGTGGACACATAACGCCCCGTCAGCATGTAGAAAGCCACGGCCGCCAGCAGCAGCAGGACGGGACCGCCGATCAGCAGGACACGGCGGTTGCGCCCGATCCAGCTGCTTGACTGGGGGGCAGGGGGAATATTCGACATGAATCGCGGAATCCGGGGTTTGTCGCGTCGCGGTATAGCGGTTTGGCGCGGCGGGAATAATGCCGTATAATTCGAATAGATTATTCAATGGTGACACATAATGCACGCCTCGGAATTCGCGGAACTCAGGGCTTTTGTGGCGGTCGCCGAACGGCAGAATTTCGCCCGGGCCGCCGACCATCTCAGCATGGTGCCCTCCACCATCAGCCAGATCATAAAGTCACTGGAGGAGCGGCTGGGGGTGCGCCTGCTGAACCGCACCACCCGCAAGGTGTCGTTGACCGACGCCGGGGTGCGGCTGCTGGCGCGGGCGCGGCCTGCTTTGATGGAGCTGGAGGCGTCGGTGGGCGATCTCGACCAGTTCCGCGGTACGCCCTCGGGCACGCTGCGCCTCAACGTCTCCAGCATCGCCGCCCAGATCGTGCTGGCGCCGGTGCTGAAGCCGTTCCTGGACGCCCATCCCGCCATCGTGCTGGATGTCGCCGTTGACGACAATGAAAGCGACATTGTCGGCGGGCGTTTCGACGCCGGCATCCGGGTGGGCCACAAGGTGGCGCGCGACATGCAGATTCAGCGCGTCAGCGCGCCCTCGCGCCTGATTGCGGTGGCTTCGCCCGGCTATCTGTCGCGCCACAAGGCGCCCGCCACGCCGCGCGACCTGCATGACCATGCCTGCATCTGCTATCGCAACAGCGGCCGGATGATGGACTGGGCCTTCGAACGCGGCAAGACCAAGCTCGAAATCTCGGTCAGCGGGCCGCTGATTTGCGACAGCATGGACCTTGCGGTGCGGGCGACGCTGGATGGCATCGGGATCGGCTATACCGTCGAAACCCACGTCGCCGACCATCTGGCGCAGGGCCGGCTGGTGCCGCTGCTGCGCGAATGGTCGCCGGCGGTCCACAGCTATTACCTGTATTATTCGGGGCGCGGCCAGTTACCAGTGCCTCTCAAGGCCCTGATAGACTGGTTTCAGCGCGGACAGCCCGATTGACAGAAGGTCTTTGAATTTCTTCAAGCCATCGTCATCTTTCGACCTGATCTATGCATGACGGTCAGGCCGCAAGTTCGAGTCCTGACGAGCCCACCATCGCCGGCGTGATACGCACGCGGAGCCTTGCCGTCGTTCAGAGGTGCCAGCGGAGCGTGACGAAGCCCTCCCGGGGCGGCGCCAGTGAATTGGTCGCGACGCCATTGACGCGGGAATCGTCGAAGCCGTTGGTGAAATAGGTCCTGTCGGTGAGATTGCGTACACCGGCCGACAGATCGACTTTGCCGTTGGGCAATTCATAGGTCAGGTTCGCGTTCAGCAAGGCAACCGCGCCCTGTTGCGCGTGGAACTGGTTGCCGATGGAGAAGATGACCCGCGTGGTGTAGTTGCCGTCGAGCTGGGCGATCAGCGCCGAACCGTCCTCGAAGGGCTGGGTATAGGTCGCGGCGGCGGCCAGCTTCCATTTGGGCGCAAAAGGCAGGCGGTCATTCAGCGTAACCGGCACGCCGCCATCGTTGGCGGTGGGATTGATGGAGGAGAATTTATCCTCCAGCCAGGATACCGAACCGTTCACCGTGAGCTTGTCGGTGACCAGGGCTTCCAGTTCGGCCTCCACACCGTCCAGGTTGGCGGTGCCGGCGTTGATGGTGGTCGGCAGATTGAGAACGACGTTGGTGCCGGCCTCCTGGATGTTGGAATAATGGCTGGCGAAGCCCGCCAGGTTGGCGCGCAGCCGGTGGTCGAACCATTCCGATTTCACGCCGGCTTCATAGGTGCGGATATCTTCCGGGCCGAATGTCGGCAAGGCCGTGATATTGCCCGCCAGACGGGCCGGGAAGCCGCCGCTGCGATAACCTTCGGAGTAGGAGACATAGCCGTGGATGTCGTCGGTGAAATCGGCGGTGGCCGATCCCAGCGGCGTCATCTTGCTGGTCGCCAGGCGGCCATAGAGTTGCGCCAGGGTCGAAGGCACGACCAGTCCGGCCATGGTCTTCTTTTCCTCGGTCCAGCGCAGGCCGCCGGTGACGTGCAGCCAGTCCACCGGCGAATAGGTGGCCTGGCCATAACCGGCCCAGTTGGTCGTACCGCCCTTGAAGGTGGTGATCGAGTAAATGGGATAGGAATTGAAGGGCAGGGTGACGGCGAGAGGCGTCAGGGCATCGTTGACGCTCTTGATGCCTTCGTTAAAGAAATAGGCGCCCGCCACCCAGGTCAGCCTGTCGTCGAAGGACTTGCCGTTGAGCTGGAATTCCTGGCTCAGCTGCTTGGAGATATTGGGATTGCGCGTTCCCTGGAACAGCAGGTGATCGAAATAGCCCAGATTCTCCTCTTCGACGTCCGATTCATAGCGGTAGCTGGTGATCGACTTCAATATCAGGTCGGGCTCGATATCCCAGGCGCCGGTAAAGCTGCCGCCGACCTGTGCGACGGAGGAGCGCGGCGGCACCACCTGGCCCTGACGGCCATAGAACACCTCGCGGGAGGCATAGATGTTCTTGGGAAGCGTGCCGGAGCCGAAGCAGGCCGGGTTGCTGGCCTGGCCCGCGGCCGTGGTGCAACCCGGATCGCCGCTGAACTGGGCGTTGTAGAGCGACGGCACCAGCGCATTGGGATAGGCGGCGGTCAGCACCGTCGGATTGCCGTTGCTGTTGCTGACGGACGCATCGGCGGCGAGCGAAAAGGTCAGGTCGGACCTCGCCTGCCACAGCAGTTCGGCGCGTCCCAGCCCCGTGCGGTCGTCGCCCAGCGTGCGGCCCGGATAATTGATCAGCGAGATATAGCCGTCCTGGGTATTGCCGAATGCCGAGGCGCGGAAGAACAGATTGTCAGTCAACGGAACATTGACCATCGCCTTGCCCATATACTGGTTGTAGGAGCCGATCGTCGCCTCGGCGCTGGACTGGTATTCATCCGTCGGCCTGTTGAGGGTGATATTGAGGGCGCCGCCGATGGTGTTCTTGCCGAACAGCGTGCCTTGCGGGCCGCGCAGGACTTCGATCTGCTGGATATCGCCGAGCTTGACGATATTGCCGACATTCCGCGCCAGATAGACGCCATCGACATAAACGCCCACGGCGGGGTCCGCCAGCGGCGAGCTGTCGGCCTGACCGAGACCGCGGATGAAGACGGCGTCGTTGCTGGCGCCGGTCTTGCCGGCGCGCTGGATGACGAGATTGGGCGTGTCGATCGCAAGGTCCGAAATGTCGCGATAATTGCGCTGTTCGAGTTCGGCGCCCGAAAAGGCCGTCACGGCCACAGGCGTGCTCTGGATGTCTTCGGCGACCTTGCGGGCCGTCACCGTCACGGTTTCCAGTTGGGGGCCATCTTCGGTGGCGGTCTGTGCCTGGGCGGCCGCGGGCATCATGACGGGTGCGATCCCCAGCACCGGGACCAGCATTGAAGTCCGCAACAGGCATGCCATAATGGATTGACTGGCGGTGGTGCGTGAATTCGTCATGTTGGTTCCCCGGGGCTGGCTCAGGATTGAGCCTGTGTGGCGCGCGGGGGCAGACCTGATTGCTTAGCGCTTAGGCGCTGTCTCCTGCGAGGCACCCAATATTGCTATCACGTGACATCTTTGGCGTAAGCGCATAAAGCCGCGATCCTTCGTACTGTTTTTGCAACAATCCCTGTGCCCCTTTTTTGTTCATTATGCCGCCGGGACGTCCAGAAATCGGGAGGCGCAGCGTGCGGATCGCACGTCCTTCTGTGTACGGATGAACCGCGTCGATGGATGGATATGCTTCAAGGAGTGACGGAATGCCCTATCATATGTCGCGTGCGCGGATGACCGCAGAGACCCTGGCGCGCATCGCGGAAACGCCGGAAGACCGCATGGCCGCATCCAAGGAAGGCTCCAGGGACAGCGGCGGAAAAATGCTTGGCTATTGGTATTCGACCGGCACCAGCGACATCATCGCGATGAGTTGGGAGCCGGACATGATCGGAACCACCGCGCTGGAAAGCGTGATCTGGGGCAGCGGTGCGTTCCTGGAATTCAAGCATACCTGGCTTCTCTCCATGGAGGAGATGAAGGACGCGATGCGGCGGTCGAACGAGTGGCCGACGCTTGCCAACTACAAGCCGCCGGGAATGGCCCATGGAATGGCGAAGGACCGGTAGGAGAAACACGATGATGACCTACATGCTCTACGGCTCCTTCACGCCGGGGTATTTTTCCGAACTCCGCAAGGACCCGGAAATCGCGCAGCGCGATATCGAGATCGTGCTCGCGGCCACGGATCTGAAACTGCTCCATTTTTTCTTCTCCACCGGCGAACACCAGTTCTTCTGCTTCGCGGAGGGCGAAAGCATCGTGCGGTTTCACGGCGCGCGCCTGCTGCTGATGGCGCGCGGCGCGTTCGCGCATGTTTTCGGCGAAGTGCTTCTGGATCCGCGCAATGTGCTGCCTTTCATGCAGTCGGTGCGCGGCAAGGCCCTTGCCACGGGTCCGGCGGCGGGAAGGTGATCGCCGCTCCCCGGCAGGTCCGTTTTCGGGATGCTGCGTTCCGCTTTCCGCTCGCCAGGGCCGTCATCGCGTATGGCCTTCCGGGCGCGGCTGGGGGAAACTCCGCAATGGACGACGGGCCGCTGCGGCCCCGGGATTGCGGCTTCGCAATGCGGAAGCTGGACGGATCGATTCGAAAATGAACCCACACCAGCCACGTCATGGCGGCCAATCCGTGTTTTCGGGCATCGCCGCGCGGCCGGTGATCGTTGGATCGATCGGGAATTTCGTCGAGTTTTTCGACTGGACGATCTATGCCTATATGGCGCCGATCTTCGCGAAGTCCTATTTTCCGGCCCACGATCCGGTCGTGTCTCTTTTGCTGGCCTTCATGGTGCTGGCGCTGGGATTTGTCGTTCGTCCCCTGGGCGCCTTCCTGTTCGGCCTCTACAGCGATCGCAGGGGGCGCCGCAATGCCATGAGTCTTTCGGTGCTGGGCATGGCGTTCAGCTGCCTGTGCATAGGGCTCTGTCCCGACTATGACCGCATCGGCATCGCCGCGCCGATCGCGCTTTTGATCGCGCGCCTGGTGCAGGGCCTGTGTACCGGCGGAGAGGGCGGCAGCGCCGTCACCTATCTGCTGGAATTCGCGCCGCCGCGCCGCCGGGCCCTTTTGGCATCGTTTCAGCAACTCAGCACCGGCCTGGCCACGCTGTCCGCCCTGGCGATTTCCGCCGGGCTCGGCGAGTATTTGTCCCAAGGCGACATGTTCGCTTATGGCTGGCGGCTGCCCTTCATTTTGGGCGCCGTCATGGGCCTTGTAGGCCTCTATCTCCGCTTCAATGCGGAAGAGACGCCGGTTTTCCGGGCTGCGAAGGAACATGGCCATATCCTGAAGTTCCTGGCCCGGGAATGGCGCGTGACGATCCTGGTGGTGGCGATGGCGATGTCGCCCAGCATCAGCTTCCTGGCCTGGCAGATCTATTTCCCCACCTATCTCGCGCTTGCCACGGACATTCCGCGCAACCATGCCCTGGAATTGAACATGGTCGGCGTGGCCGCGTTTCTTGTCACCATGATTCCCATGGCAATTCTTTCGGACAGGATCGGGCGCAAGCCGCTGCTCATCGTCTATGCGGTCGGGGCCATCCTGCTGACATTTCCCACCTTCTGGCTGCTGCCGCGCCTGCACGGAATGATGGCGGCGACGGTCGTTTGCCTGCTGGGTAACATTCTGCTGGCCATCATGGCGCCGGCGCTGGTTTCGGGAATGTGCGAAGTGTTTTCGACACGGGTGCGCGCCACCGGGTTTGGCCTGGCGTATGCGGTGGCGCTGGTTCTGACCAGTTCGACTTTTCCGGCCCTCGCCACGACGCTTGTCGGCCGGCACAGCTATGCCACGATAGCGGCCATTGTCTGTGCGGTCGGGGCCGTCAGCCTGGTGAGTTACATCATCATGCCGGAAAGCAATCGCAAGCCCCTGGATGCGACGCTCTATGCCGATGAGGCCGGGTCCGGCGCCTGAGGCTTAGAACCGGTCGGTCAGCTGGAACGGATAAACGGACTGCTGCAAAGGCCCCAACTGGAATTCGTTGAAGGCCATTTCGACTTCCTCCAGAAACATCCGGCCCGCCGGCGTGAGGGAGCGGCGGTTGGGATAGACGACATAGATGCTGACGGTTTCGGCGAATACGCTGGCCATGACCCGCATCAGGCGGCCGTTCGCGATATCCGCCGAACACATGGGCAATGGCAACCGCGCCATGCCCAGCCCGCCCAGGGCTCCCAGGCGCGCAACGGCAAGATTGTTGGTCTGGAAGCGCTGGCGGACGGGAATCTCGAACTGTTCGCCGTTCTCATGGTGCAGACGCCATTTGGGCATGGGACCGGTTTCCCACCATCCGATTCCGTCAAGCCCGCTCAACTGCGCCGTCTCGGTGATCGATCCGACGCTTTTCACCCAGGCCGGCGACGCCACCAGCTCATAGGGTGTCGCCAGCATGGGACGGGCAATCATCTCGGAATCGGGCAGGATCGTGGGCGAGGGACGAAACAGCAGGTCATAGGTATCCAGGGCATCTTTCGGCAGGCCGGTCGTCGAATCGAACGTGACCTGCACCCGGGGATATTTCAGCGCGAATTTTGTCGCCGCCGCGCCCACGATCATTTCCGAAATGATGACGGGGCAGGCGATATTGAGCAGACCGCTGGGCTCGGAAAGCGTGCTTTGCACAAGGTCCAGCGCCGCTTCTCCCGCGGCACGAATGGTGGCGCCATGGCGGCAGAGCTGCAGGCCAAGATCGGTGACGCGAAAACTCCGGGACGTCCGCTCGATGAGACGGATGCCGAGGCTTTCCTCCAGATCCGCGAGGCGCCGGCTCAGGCTGGATTTGGTGATGCCGGCGATTTTGCTGGCTGCCGTGAGCCCGCCGGCTTCAACGACCAGGGATAGCAGCGCCAAGTCATCCGTTCGCCGCAGCAAGTGTTGTCCCGCGCCGTTAAATTCGAGGCATCGTTGCGACGTTAGTGATGCGCTGCGCCCCAATCATATCAAAAAACTACGACGGAGCGTTCCAATCTTGCAACCCCAGAAACCAAATCGCTTCCGATAGTGTCTCGGGTGAAAAAGAAGAAAGCTATATTCAGATGCCTGATATTGTTACGCTTACGACCGGGAAAATAAAGGGTCAAGCATCTGGTGACATTGTGGAATTCCTGGGGGTGCCGTATGCCGAGCCGCCGGTCGGCGGCTTGCGCTTTGCACCGCCGGTGCCCGTGAAAGCCTGGGATGGCGTCTTGTCCGCCACGCGGAATCGCCCCGTCGCGCCGCAGACGCCCAGCCGCGTTTTTGCAACGATGGGCACGGTAGACCTGCCCTTCGATGAAGACTGTCTCTTCCTGAACATCTGGGCGCCCGAGAATGCGAAGGGCCCGCTTCCCGTCATCGTCTGGCTGCATGGCGGCGGTTTTGCGACCGGCTCCGCCTCCTTTCCCTGGTACGATGGCGCGCGCCTGGCGCGGGAGCAGGGGCTTATCGTGGTGGGTGTCAATTATCGGCTGGGCGCCCTGGGTTATCTTTCGATTCCGGGTATCGTGGAGGGTAATTATGCGCTTCTCGATCAGGAACTCGCGCTGCGCTGGGTTCGGGACGAAATCCAGGCCTTTGGCGGCGATCCCGCGAACATCACGGTCATGGGGCAATCCGGCGGCGGCCATACCATCATGTCCTTGTTGGCCGTGGCCGGAACGGAAGACCTCTTCCAGCGTGCGATCATTCAAAGCGCGCCGGCCGGCATTGCCTTTTTCACGAAAGCCGAAGCCTTGAATACGGCGAAGCTGTTCCTTGGCGAACTGAGGCTCGAACCGGATACGCATGATCTGTTGCTCGCCTTGCGTGCGCTGCCCGTCAGCGAAATTCTGAAAGCCCAGGCGGCCGCGATGATGAAGGGCGGCCGGATGCAGGAAGGCGATCTGCGCCCCGCGCTGATGCCGGCCGAAACCCATCCCTACACCGAGGGAAGCCAGCAGGACTTCGTCGAGATCGCGGCGCGCAATGCCGCGGCGCGCGGCATCGAGATTCTCGTCGGCTGGGCCAAGGACGAAGCCAATCTGTTCTATGCGGTGTTTCCGCTTGAGGTGCCCACGGATGCGCAGGGCTTTGCGGCGAAAGCTGCTGGGATATTTCCAAGGCCCTCCGCCGATGACCTGGCGCGGGCCGTCGGCGAAAGCGCGGCCGATCCCCGGCAGGCCTATCTTACGCTGGTTTCCAACGCGACCTTCGTCACGCCTTCGATCCGGTTCGCGGACACCGTCGTCCGGCACGGCGGGCGCGCCCATGTCTATCGGTTCGACTGGGAATCTCCCGATCCTGCCCTGAAGGCCTGTCACTGCATCGATCTGCCCTTCACATTCGGCAATCTCGATGCCTGGCGCGGCGGAACCTTCCTGTCCGGCGCGGACGGGTCCGAGATGGAACAGATGGCGCGTGCGGTCATGGCGCGCTGGGGCGCCTTCGCGCGCGACGGCAATCCCGGATTCGCGGTTTGGTCGGGTGACGAGCACGGCATGCTGCATCTGGACCAAGCCAGCGCGGCGGCCGTGCAATGAGCCAGGGAGCCCGGAGCAGCACCGCCGGCGCGCAGGACGAAGACCTGCCGGTGGCGATCATTACGGGCTTTCTGGGCGCGGGCAAGACCACCCTGCTCAATCGCTTTCTGCAATCCAGCGGTGGGCAGATCGCGGTCATCGTCAATGAGTTCGGCGAGCTTGGCGTGGACGGCCGGCTTATTCCCGCCGATGTCCCGCTTGTCGAACTCGCCAATGGCTGCATCTGCTGCGTGGGCACGCAGGATATCCGCCGCGCCATCGCGGCGCTTGTCGCGCTGGACCGCCCCATCAAGGGCATTGTGATCGAGACAAGCGGACTGGCGGACCCCGAGCCTGTTCTCGCATTCCTGGACGCAAGCAGGCGGGCCGGCGCGCCCCTCCTCATTGCATCCGTCGTCTGTCTCATCGATGCCGACCAGTTCAATGAAAATCTGCAGAACGCCCAGGTGGCCTATCAACAGATCGTCACCTCCGATCTCCTGGTCATCAACAAATGCGACCTAGTGACGCCGGCCGTGGCGGACGGGATCGAGCGCGCGCTGGCGATGCTCAACCCGGCGGCGGCCTGTATCCGCACGACGGAGGCCGAAATTCCGCCGGAAGCATTCTTTCCCGCGCAGCCTTATCGACGCCCCATATCCGGCCAGAGCCATGTTCACGACACCGGCTTTCGCTCCGTGACATTGAAAGCCGGGGCCGCGCTGTGCACGAACCGGTTCAATGGCTGGCTTGACCGGCTTCCCCGCGGCATCTGCCGCATCAAGGGCTTTGTCCGGTTTTCCGGCTCCGACGCCGTGACCCTGGTACAGGCCGTGGGCCGCCGGCGATCCGCCAGGATGGTGGAGGCTGCGTTGCTGCCGGCCGGGGGTGCCGAACTGGTTTTGATAGGACGCGATCTGGACGCCGCAGCCTTGCAGGCGGGGTTCGAGCAATGTGTGGCGGTGACTTATGCAGCAGCAGGCTGACATCATCATCCACGGCGGTACGGTGTTGACCGTCGATGCGGATTTCCGGATCGCGGAGGCAATCGCCATTGCCGGCGGGAAAATACTGGCGGTCGGCAGCGACGCCGAGATCATGGCGCTGAAGACCGGCGCGACCCAGCTGATCGATCTGGATGGCGCCACGGCCTTGCCGGGCATGATCGACAATCACACCCATCAGTTCCTGGCCGGCCTGGATATGCCCGAAGCGCATGCCAAGGTGAATATTTCCGTGGCGACCTCCATTGAAGCGATCAAGGAGATCATCGCCGAAGAGGTGAAGCGCGTGGGTCCGGGCGCCTGGATCGCCACATCCTGCATGTTCCGCGGCGCCTTGCGCGAGGGCCGCTTCCCCAACCGCCACGACCTCGACGAAGTCGCGCCCGAAAACCCGGTTTATGTCTTCCAGTCGGGCAAGAACATCATCGCGAATTCCCATGCCTTGCGCATCGCGGGCATCACCTCCCGGACCCAGGATCCCAGCGGCATCGAGTTCGCCGAGGGCCATATCGTCAGGGACGAGCAGGGAGAGCCGACCGGCCATCTGATTGCCGGGGCCGGTGACATGGCGCGCCGTGCCTGGTGGGAGGCCACGGGCCAGCCCATGAAGAAATGGGATTATATCTATTACGATGCCGACAAGGCCGATGCCGGTCTTCAGGCCATGATGCAGTATCTCAACAGCGCGGGCATCACCGCCACCCGCGATATGGGGGTGTCGAGCGATGAAATCGCCTCCTACAGGCGGCTCAACGATACCGGCAAGGCCACGGTTCGCACCGAACTGATCGTCGGACTTCCCATTCGCTATGTCGATATCGACGCGGCCGAGACGCTGATTTCGAGCTATGCGGGAGCGGCGCAAGGGGAGGAGGCGGATTTCTGGCGCATCGGCGGCTTCAAGCTGGTGCTGCAGAATGACGGCTTCTGGTCCCATTCGCCGCAAAAGGCCAGGCAACTGATCCTGGCTGCCAACCGGATGGGATGGACATTGGCCATTCATGGGCCCGCCATGTACCAGCAGGAGGCCTGGGACAGGCTGATGGATGTGCTGGTCGAGGCCGACGCCGAACGGCCCCTGGCGGGGCGCCGTTTTTCGTTCGAACACTGGATCGGGACCGGGCGCCCGGAGCATCTCGCGCTGTTGCGGCAATGGGGATTTTCCGTCGGGCCCAATCCGCCGCTTTCCTATTTCGGCGCCGGACGCTCCAGGAAGATGCACGAAGCATTGCAGGAAGTCGGCATCGCCAAGGCGTCGGCCCTTACGCCGATGGATCATGCGCGCCGGGAATGGGGTTTGCGGATGCGCGACTGGTTCAACGCCGGGCTGCTGGTCACCGGCGGTACCGACTGTCCGGCAACGGTGTACGACATAGAACATCCGCTGCTGGGCATGTATTGCGCGCGGACACAGGCCAGTCTTGCGGGCACGCTGCTGGAGGATCAGGCCGTGACGGCCGAAGAGGCCCTTCGCATGTGGACGATCAATGCCGCCAGGGCCATGTCGGCGGAGACGAAGATCGGTTCTCTGGAGCCGGGCAAGCTGGCCGACATTGTGATCCTCTCGGCCAATCCGCTCACCACCTCCGACGACAGATTGCTGGACATCAAGGTCCAGCGAACCCTGGTCGCGGGCAGGACAGTCTATGCGCGGCCCGCTTCGGGCCTGCCGCATTCGCCATACGACCTGGGGATGTTCCTGCCATGATGAAGGCCGATCTTGTTTTCATCAACGGCAATATCCTGACCTGCGACGACCGTTTCTCCGTCGCCAGGTCGATGGCGATCCGCAATGGCCGCATCCTGGCGATTTCGTCCGACAACCTGAACGGCCTGGCGCCGGGCCCCGGTGCGATCATCGACCTGGACGGCCGTTGCGTGCTGCCCGGCATGGTCGACGGATACAGCCACGTCATTTATTCAGGGCTGGATCTGCTGCCGTCGGGCGGCAAGCTCAACATCACGGCGCTGCGGTCGATCGAGGATATCCTGGATGCCGTTCGTGCCGATGCCGCGACCAGGAAGCCGGGTGAATGGATTTCCACGTCCTGCATGTATCGCGGCGGCCTCAAGGAAGGCCGCTGGCCGGATCGCCATGATCTGGACAAGGCGGCGCCGGACAACCCGGTCCATCTGATGCAGGGCGGGCGCCCGATCATCGCGAACACCCTGGCGCTCGAACTGGCGGGCATCGGCGGGAATACGCCCGACCCGACGGACCCCGCCGGCCGCATCGTGCGCGATAGCGAGGGCAGGCCGACCGGGCAGTTGCTGGGGGGCGCGGCCGACCTGGCCCGGGTCCGCTGGGGCAGGGCGGCGGGTCTGCGTCCCGAGGAATTCGATTTCGTCAATCTGGGCGAAAAGGAATTCGTGGCGGCCATCGAGGCGCAGCAGAAGATATTCCATGCCTGCGGCGTGACCGCCACGCGCGATGTGGCGACGACGCGCGCCGAAGTGCCGGCCTATGTGATCGCGCGCCGCGCCGGCCGGTTGAAGCTGCGGACGCAGCTTTTCATCGTCATCCCCGAAAAGTTCATGCGCAGCGAGGCGGAATATGCCGAGCTGTACGATTCCTTCTTCGAACCCTGGAGCATGGGAGATGCGTCGCTGAGTGTCGGCGGCGCGGCCGTCGATTACAGCCTCGACGGCTGGAAGATGACGGATGCGGCATCGTGGAAGCGCCATATCCTGGAGGCCAACCGGCGCGGATGGCGCCTGGCGGTAACTCCGGGGGTGGGCGGCGAACAGGAAGTCGATGAGACGCTTGCCGCGCTGGAAGAGGCTGACAGGGAACGCCCGATCTACGACCGGCATTTTCCAATGATGCATCCCACCGGCCTGCGGCGCCTGGACCAGATGGAGCGGGCGGGCAAGCTCGGCCTCAATCTCAATCCCAATCCGATGCTGAATTATTACGCCGCGGAACGATCGGTGAAAATGTTCGAGCAGGTCCGCAGGACCGGCCTCATCCAGTCCACCGCGAAGACCGGACTGGAGCAGGCCATCAATGTGTGGGGCATGACACCCAGATCCTGGATGAAGCAGGGCCTGCATGTTTCGGCGGGGTCCAATACGCCGGCGGCGGTGTACGATCCCGAAAAACCGCTTGTCGGGCTTTACGCCTTCGCCACCGGCGACACCCTGGCCGGTGTCCTGGTGAAGGAAGAGGCCCCGACGCGTCGCCAGGCCCTGGAAGTCTATACCCGCGATGGCGCGGAGGCGCTTGGGTTTCTCGACCAATATGGCAGCCTTGAAGAGGGCAAGCTGGCCGATTTCGCGGTTTACGACACCGATCTGCTGAACTGCCCGGACGAGGATCTCAAGAACGCCAAAGTGCTTTCGACCTATTTCCAGGGCGAGGAAGTCTTTCGCCGGTAGCTGCATTCGATTGGGCATCCATGACAGACACGAATCCGAACGCGCCGGGATGGCACGACCGTCAATACGATCCGCGGACGCCGGAGACGTCCATTCCGGCGGTGATAGGCGGATGGATGGCGCGGTCGAAGGCCTTTCTCGAAACCAGGCAGCCGGTGTCGTTCGCCTACGGTCCCCACGCCAAGGAAGGATTGGATTTCTTCCGGGCCGAGGATGCGAAAGGCGTGATGATATTCTTCCACGGCGGCTTCTGGCGCTCCTGCTCCAAGGAGGATCACGACTGGGTCGCGAGGGATTTCGTCAGGCACGGCATCTCGGTCGCGATCCTGGACTATCCGCTCTGCCCGCAGAGCCGTTTTGCGGACATCAATGCGTCGGTTATCGGGGCGCTGCCCTTCCTGTTTGCACGCGTTCTGGATTCCAGGGAGAAGGCGCGGGTGATGGTCGCGGGGCATTCCGCGGGCGGCTATCTGGCGGGACTCTATCAAATAACCGACTGGACGAAGCATGGACTTGAACGGCGGCCATTCGGAGCGATGTATGCGATTTCCGGCATTTTCGATCTGCGGCCCCTTACCAGGACACTGATGAACGAATGGCTTGGCCTGTCGGCCGCCGATGCGGCCGCGCTGAGCGTCGACGACAAGACGGCGATTGTGGGTGCGGCGTCCGTCCTGGCCGTGGGCGAACGCGAATCGGCGGAATTTCACCGGCAATCGGACGATCTCGCGAAACACTGGCCGGCCGTGACGGATGTCCTGGAGTTAGAGGGCCGGGCGCACTTCGATGCCCTGGACGATTTTGCCCTTGAGGGTGGGGCATTGTTCCGGCGCGCTTTATCGTATTTTTCCGGCGTCTAGACCGCCCGCATGCCCGCAGGACATTTTATGCATGCGGTTTCGCCGTCCGGGAAAGCGGGTACGTTCAGCGACCGGCCTTGCCGGCCACGGTTTCAGGCCTGGGTTCGTAATCGGGCTTGCTCGCGGGATTCCAGCGCATCTTGAAGGCGACGATGGTGTAGGTTTCCCGGATGCCGGGAACGCTCTGCACCTTCCTGGTCACGAACTCGCCGATGCTTCTTTCGTCGTCCAGGTCGAATTTCACCATGATGTCGTAGGTGCCGGACGTCGAATAAACCTCGGCCGTCTCGGGGAAATTGTCGACGAAATGCGCCGCGACATCGAACGCCTTTGTCAGTTCGCATTTGATCTGGACGAAAATCGACTTCATGGAACCTCGCGACCTGTGGGAATTCCGCGCGCGCGCGTCTCTTTCCGCCCTGGATACTAGTGGCGGCGTCGGGCGGGCGCAACGGGCCGTCCGGCGGCCGGCGCGACAACTTGACGGGCGCGGCGGGGACTTGACAGGACCGGGCAACAAGCAAAAACTTTAAGTCTAAAGCAACTCGCCGCAAGGGGACCATCTTGAGCCTGAAATCCATCGCAACCGGCCTCTGTCTTGCGGCCGCGCTTCCCCTGTCCGCCCAGGCCGCCGTCACGGCGGACGCGATTTACATCAACGGCAAGGTCTATACCGCCAACGCCCATGACGCGGTGGTTCAGGGCTTTGCGGTATCGGGCAACCGTTTCGTGGCCGCCGGCAGCAATGCCGAGGTCCGCAAATACGCCGGCAAGGGCACAAGGGTGGTGGACCTGAAGGGCCATTTCGTCAGCCCCGGCATTACCGACGACCATTTCCACAATGAGGGCGGCGGCACCGGCATCGACCTGTCGCATGCCCGCAGCCTGCAGGATCTTCTGACCATCGTCGGCAACGCCGCCGCCGCCGCGCCGCCGGGAGCACTGCTGGTATCCAATTCGGACTGGCATGAAGCCCAGCTCAAGGAACAGCGCCTGCCCACGGCCGCCGAACTCGACCTGGCGGCGCCGAACAACCCCGTCGTGCTGGTGCGCGGCGGCCATTCCATCATTCTCAGCAATTCGGCGCTGAAGAAGTTCAACATCACGCCGGACACGCCGGTACCCGCCGGCGGCCAGATCAGCCGCGGCCCCGACGGCAAGCTGACCGGCGAAATCTTCGACAATGCCAAGGCGCTGGTGCCGCTGCCGCACGAAAAGCCGCTGACGATGGCGGATATCCTCGCCACCCAGAAGGCCCTGAATGCCTATGGCATGACGGCGGTGCGCATTCCGGGCTCTTACAAAGGCGACATGCTGGCAGCATTGCGGCTGTGGCGCCAGGCCGATGCCAATCATACCCTGACGCTGCGCTATACCGTCTATATGCCGGGCTTCGGTTTCCGCACCGCCAAGCAGGTCGATGACGCCATCGCCGGCTGGGGCGTGAAGCAGGACGAGGGCGACGATTTCGTGCGCATCGGCGGCATCAAGCTGATCGTCGATGGCGGCTTCGAGGGCGGTCATATTTCCCGTCCCTACAAGGAACCCTATGGCAAGGGCGGCACCTATTCCGGCCTGACCGTTTCGCCGCCGGCGGCCTATGACGCGGTGGTGCTGGAGATCAATCGCCAGGGCTGGCGCCCCACCACCCATGCGGTGGGCGACGCGGCGGTCGATCAGGTGCTGACCGCCTATGAAAAGGCCGACGCCGACAAACCCATCGCCGGCAAGCGCTGGGCGATCGAGCATGCCTTCATCGTCCGTCCCGAACTGGTGGACCGCATGAAGAAGCTGAACCTGATGGTCTCGGCGCAGGACCATCTGTATCTCGCCGCCCCGGTGCTCAAGAAATACTGGGGCTGGGACATGGCCAGCGAAGTGACGCCGGTGAAAACCTATCTCGATGCCGGGCTGCTGGTGGCGGGCGGCACGGATTCGCCGGTGATCCCGTTCAATCCCTTCTGGGAACTGTATCACTTCGCCAGCCGCGACACGATTTCCGACGGTGTCTATGGCGCCGACCAGAAGATCGTTTCGCGCACCCAATTGCTGCGGCTGGACACGATCAACTTCGCCAGGATGATCGGCGAGGACGACCATCGCGGCTCGATCGAGCCGGGCAAGCTGGCGGATTTCGCGGTCCTGACCGACGATTTCCTGACCGTTCCGGTCGAGAAGATCCAGAACATGAAGGCGCTGGCCACCTATGTCGGCGGCGAGGAAGTCTACCGCGCCCCCGGCTACAAATAGGCGGGTCAGCCGGGCAGGGAGGCAAAGCCCTTGCCCGCGCCGGCCAGCTTTTCCAGCAATGGCGCGGGCGTGAAGCCGTACCGGCGCAGGCCCGCCACCACCACATCCAGCCCGATATGGTCGGCATAATAGAGCGGGCCGCCGCGCCAGGCGGGAAAGCCATAGCCGTTCAGCCACACCATATCGATATCGGAGGCGCGCTGCGCCTTGCCCTCCTCCAGGATGCGGGCGGCTTCGTCGATCATCGGATACAGGCTGCGTTCCAGGATTTCCCGGTCGCAAACCGGGCGGGGCGAAACACCCTTTTCGGCCATCATTTCCGCGATGAGAGTCTCCGTCACCGCTGACGGGCTGGGCTTGCGCCGGGCGTCATAGTCGTAATAGCCCGCGGCGGTCTTCTGGCCCCGGCGGTCCATCTCGCAAAGCCGCTCCACCAGGGTTTCGCCGCGGGACTCCGCCTTCTTCCAGAAGATGTCCAGGCCCACCATGTCACCCATCTGGAACGGCCCCATGGGAAAGCCGAAGCCCGTCAATACCCGGTCCACGTCCCACGGCATGGCGCCTTCCAGCACCATCGCCTGGGCTTGTTGCGAACGCCGCGCCAGCATGCGGTTGCCGACAAAGCCGGGTCCGACCCCGACCAGCACGGCCAGCTTGCCGATCTTCTTTGCCAGCGTCATCGCGGTGGCGATGACGGCGGGCGCGGTCTGGGCGCCGCGCACCACTTCCAGCAGCCGCATGACATTGGCCGGCGAGAAGAAATGCAGTCCCACGACATGATCCGGCCGCGCCGTGACGGCGGCGATCTCGTCCAGGTCGAGGCGCGAGGTGTTGGAGGCCAGGATGGCGCCGGGCTTTGCGATCCCGTCCAGCCGCGTGAAGATGTCCTTCTTGATGTCCATGCGCTCGAACACCGCCTCGATCACCAGGTCGCATTGCGACAGCGCCGCCATGTCCAGCGCACCGCGCACCAGGGCCAGACGCGTTTCGACCTCCTGCGGCGTGAAGCGGCCGCGCCGCGCGCTGGCCTCGTAATTCTTGGCGATGGCGGCCAGGCCGCGGTCCAGCGCCTCCTGCGTCACCTCGACCAGCGTCACCGGGATGCCGGCATTGGCGAAATTCATCGCGATGCCGCCGCCCATCAGGCCCGCGCCGATCACCCCCACACTGGCGATGGGAAGGGGGGCATCGGTCAGGCCCGGTATCCTGGCGGCCTGGCGCTCGGCGAAAAAGACATGGCGCAGCGCCGCCGATTGCGGCGATGTCTTGCGCGCCTCGAAAACCTGGCGCTCCACCGCCAGGCCCTGGTCGAAGGGCAGGGTGGCGGCGGCTTCGATGCAGCGGATCGCCTCCAGCGGCGCATCGAAGCCCTTATAGTCGCGGCTGCGGGCGGCATCGAACAGTTCGGCGGCAGCGGCCAGCTTGTCGTTCCGGTCGCGGGTGCGGCGCACGCCTAGTCCGTCCGCCAGCAGCTTGCGCGCGAAATCGAGCGCGCCGCCCTTCAGGTCGTTTTCGGGCACGATGGCGTCCACCAGCCCCAGCGCCAAAGCCTCTGCCGCGCCGACCGGCTTGCCGCCCGTGATCATGTCCAGCGCCTTGGGCACGCCCACCAGGCGCGGCAGGCGCTGGGTTCCCCCGGCGCCCGGCACCAGGCCGAGATTGACTTCCGGCATGCCGAATTTGGCGGACGCGACGGCGACCCGGTAATGCGCGCACATCGCCACTTCCAGCCCGCCGCCCAGCGCCGTGCCGTGAATGGCGGCGACCAGGGGTTTGGACACCCGGTCCATCGCGTCCTGCACATCCTTGAAGGTGGCGCCGGACTGAACCTTGCCGAATTCCGAAATGTCGGCGCCGGCGATGAAAGTGCGGCCTTCGCAGATCAGCAGGATGGCTTTCGCCGCGCCGTCGGCGTCGGCGGCGGCGAAAGCGGCGATCAGCTCCTCGCGCACCGCCAGGGACAAAGCGTTCACGGGCGGGGCATTCAGCGCCAGGACGGCGATGTCGCCCTCCTGGGTGCGGGCGATGAGGGGATGGATGCTCATGATGTGTCCTGGCGTTACTGGAAGGCCTGCAGACCCGTCTGGGCGCGGCCCAGGATCAGGGCATGAACGTCGTGGGTGCCTTCATAGGTATTGACGGCCTCCAGGTTCAGCATGTGCCGGATGACGGGATATTCATCCGAGATGCCGTTGCCGCCATGCATGTCGCGCGCCTCGCGCGCGATGGCCAGCGCCTTGCCGCAATTGTTGCGTTTCATCAGCGAGATCAGCGGCGGCGCGGCGCTGCCATCGTCCATCATGCGCCCCAGCCGCAGGGCGCCGTTCAGGCCCAGGGCGATCTCGGTCTGCATGTCGGCCAGCTTTTTCTGGATCAGCTGGGTGGCGGCGAGCGGCTTGCCGAACTGTTTGCGGTCCAGGGTATATTGGCGGGCGGCGTGCCAGCAGGCCTCCGCGGCGCCCATCGCGCCCCAGGCGATGCCGAAGCGGGCGCGGTTGAGGCAGCCGAACGGGCCCGACAGGCCCTTGGCATTGGGCAGCAGCGCGGTGTCGGGGACCAGCACATCCTCCAGCACGATCTGCCCGGTGATGGAGGCGCGCAGGGAGAACTTGCCTTCCAGTTTGGGGGTGGAAAAGCCTTTGGCGTCCCGCTCGACCACGAAGCCCCGGATGACGCCATCCAGCTTCGCCCACACCACCGCCACATCGGCGATGGGGGAGTTGGTGATCCAGGTCTTGGCACCATTGAGGCGATAGCCGCCGGTCTCCTTAACAGCGCGCGTAACCATGCCGCCGGGGTCGGAGCCATAGTCGGGCTCGGTCAGGCCGAAGCAGCCGACCAGTTCGCCGGTCGCCAGCTTGGGCAGGTATTTGCGCTGCTGCGCCTCGCTGCCATAGGCGAAGATGGGGTGCATCACCAGCGAGTTCTGCACGCTCATCGCCGAGCGGTAGCCGGAATCGACCCGCTCCACTTCGCGCGCCACCAGGCCATAGCAGGTGTAGTTCATGCCGCCCCCGCCCAGTTCCTCCGGCAAGGTCAGGCCGAGAAAGCCCATCTCGCCCATCTCGGTCATGATCGCGCGATCGAACACTTCGTTGCGGAAGCCTTCATGAACACGCGGCTGGAGCCGGTCGGCGCAATAATCCCGGGCGGAATCCTGGACCATGCGTTCGTCCGGGGTGAGTTGACCTTCGAGGAGAAACGGATCGGCCCAATCGAAGGCGTTGCTGTCGATCTGCGTGGCGTGGTTCGTCATGGTGAACTCTCTATGGGAAGGAAGGAATTGCGTGGCGTAAAAGAGACGTTCCGGCGGAAAAATCGGTATCGGAGCGGGGCCGCGTTCTCACCGGCCGTTGCCGCTGCCTGTACTTTGGTCTGCCGCATGCGCGGTTGCTCCTTTAAGCAGCATTCTCGCTGGTTTCTGCGTGTTTTTCGCATTGATTTTAGTCAGCAAAATTCTCGCCGAATTATCGTAAGGCTGAACTGTCATTCGCTTGACATCAGATAACTTAAAGCCTCAATATTTGAAACATAAAATATATCGTCACGTCTTTTGCAACCGGCTTGTTGAGGCCATGACGCAGGAGATGGACGCAGGGAAAGAGCGGCATAGGACTGGTTTGCTGTCAATTTAAGGGGGTTTCCTATGCGTGCAGTATCGTTTTCCGGAAGAGGTTCGTCAGGTCGTCAGGCGCGGCTGCTCTGCGCCGTCAGTGTGATTGCTGTCTGCGCCCAGCCTGCCCTGGCGCAGGGCACGGCGGATAATACGGAGGCCGTGACGGTCACCTCCACCCGCGTCCAGCGCGAAGGCTATTCGGCGCCGACGCCGGTGACCTCGGTCAGCACCAAGGATCTGGAACAGCAGGCGCCGTCGACCTTGGGCGACGTGTTGGCCGACCTGCCCAGCTTCCGCCAGACCAATTCGCCCACCACCACCGGCGTCGGCTCGCTGAATGGCGGCCAGATCACCGCCGACCTGCGCGGCCTGGGCGCGTCCCGCACCCTGGTCCTGGTCAACGGCAAGCGCTTTGTTCCCGCCGCCGCCGACGGCACGGCGGACCTCAACCAGATTCCCACCCTGCTGGTCAGCCGCGTCGACGTGGTCACCGGCGGCGCCTCCGCGGCCTATGGCTCCGATGCGGTCAGCGGCGTGGTCAACTTCATCCTCGACAATCATTTCGAGGGCTTCAAGGCGAACTTCCAGTATGCCGAATCGAAATATTCGGACGATCTGGAACAACAGGGCGCGCTGGCCTATGGCGGCAGCGGGCTGGGTGGCCGGCTGCACTACATGGCGGGCATCGACTATATCAACAATGAGGGCATCGGCATCCAGGACACGCGTCCCTGGGGGCAGAAGGATGTCGGCCTGATCACCAACGCCGCCTATGCCACCAACAAGCAGCCCAACTACATCATTGCCCCGAACGTCCACACCTCGACCATTTCGAACGGCGGCCTGATCGTTTCGGCGAAGACGACGGCCGGTGCGACCTCGACGGCGCTGAACGGCATCGCCTTCGGGCCCGGCGGCACGCCCTATAACTTCCAGTTCGGCACGGTCTACGGCTCCAGCATGATCGGGGGCGAGCAGGGCCGGCCCAACCCCACCCTGAACTCCGATCTGGGCAAGCCTTTCAATTCGCTGAGCGGACTGTCGCACATCGAATATGACCTGACGCCCGACCTTACGGCCTATCTGGAGGCGTCGGCCGCCCGCGTGGGCGCGGGCGGCGAGTCGCAGGAGGCGCGCGACACCGGCGTGGTCATCAAGAGCGACAATGCCTATCTGCCGGCATCGGTGGCGTCGGCGATGACCGCCGACAAGCTGGCCAGCGTCACGGTCGGCCGCTATTACGACGACACCGGCCGGGTCCAGCTGCACAGCACCGACCAGACCTATCGTGTCATCGGCGGCTTGCGCGGCGACTTCAACCTGCTGGGCAACTGGAAGTGGGACGCCAACTACCAGTATGGCAAGAACACCTATTACCTGATCTTCGGGCCCAACAACCGCAACCAGGCCAATTTCCAGCAGGCGGTGGACGCGGTGGTCAATCCGGGAACCGGCTCCATCGTCTGCCGTTCCACGCTCACCTCCCCGAACAACGGCTGCATCCCGGTCGACATCTTCGGCGACGGCTCGGAAACGACCAATTCCTTCGTCAACGGCAGTGCCACCTACCACCTGGTCACCGAGCAGAGCGTGGCGGATATCGACCTGAACGGCGAGCCTTTCTCCACCTGGGCCGGCCCGGTTTCGGTGGCGACCGGTCTGGAATATCGCCGCGAGGCCGGGCGCGGCCTTGCCGACCCGGTTTCGACCCAGGTCAATGCCGACGGATCGACCGGCGGCTGGGCGCTGGGCAACCAGAAGAACTTCGCGGGCGGTTACAACGTCTATGAAGGCTATCTGGAAACGGTGCTGCCCATCGTCGGCGACAATTCTGCGATCCCCCTGATCCGCAACATCGACGTCAATGCCGCGGCGCGCCTGACCAGCTATTCCACCTCGGGCGGTACGACCACGTGGAAGGCGGGCCTCAACTGGCAGCCCTTCGACGACCTGCGCATCCGCGGTACGCGCTCGCACGACGTGCGCGCGCCCAATCTGTCCGAATTGTTCGTGGGCGGCACCGGCAGTTCCTATACGCCGGTATTCGACAAGGTCCTCAACCAGTCGGTCCAGATCCGCGGCGTCGCCAGCGGCAATCCCCTGCTCAAGCCCGAAAAGGCGGAAACCTGGACGGGCGGTTTTGTCTACCAGCCTTCCTGGCTGGAGGGCTTCGCCGCTTCGGTGGACTATTACAACATCCGCATCGCCGGCGTGATCGCCAGCATCGGCGCGCCGACACTGGCCTCGGGCTGCTATTCCGGCAATGCGCTCTATTGCCAGTCGGTGGTCTTCAACAGCAACGGCACGATCAACTACATCACCACCCAGCCGCTCAACCTGAACCGGCTGAAGACCTCGGGCGTCGACTTCGAAAGCTCCTACACCATCGCGGCCTCCGACATTCTCGACGGCCTCGACGGGAATTTCAGCCTGCACGGCCTGGCGACTTATGTGAACGAGCTGACCACCGTGCTGCCGGGCAATGTGGTGCAGAATGTCGTCGGCCAGGTATCCCAGTTCAACCGCCTCAACGGCACGCCGAAGTGGCGCGGCAATATCGACTTCACCTATGACTTCGAGCCCTGGTCGGTGAATGTCCGCATGCGTTATGTCGGCGCCGGCGTGTACGGCTACAATCTGGCGGACGGCAGCGGGGCCGCCAACACGATCGCCAACAACGAAGTGAACGACATCGCCTATTTCGACGTCGGCGGCTCGTATGACTTCAAGCTCGAGGGTTATCCGATCCAGCTTTACGGCCGGGTCGACAACCTGTTCGACAAGGACCCGCCCTTCGTGCCGTCGGGTGCGGCCGGCTTCGTGAACGAGAGCAGCACGAATCCCGCCTTCTATGACACGATTGGACGTTACTTCAAGATCGGCGTGCGGGTTTCGAACTGAGCGCCGGAGGAACCTTGACGGCGCCGGTGGCTCGCATGCGCGACGACACATATCTGAACTGGCCCTTCTTCGAGCCCCGTCACCGCGATCTGGCGGCCGCGGTCGATGCCTGGGCGGCGCAGCATGTGCCGGGGCTGGTGGATCACGATGACGTCGACGCCAGTTGCCGTGCCCTGGTGGCGGCGATGGGCCAGTCGGGCTGGCTGGCCCAGGCCGTGCCGCGGCCGGGCGAGAGCTTCGACCTGCGCGCGCTCTGCCTGATACGGGAGTGCCTGGCCTATCACGGCGCGCTGGCGGACTTCGCCTTCGCCATGCAGGGATTGGGTACCTGTTCGGTCAGCCTGTTCGGCACGCCCCAGCAGCGCCGGGACTGGCTGGAGGGGCCGCGCGCCGGCACGCACTTGGCCGGCTTCATGCTGTCGGAGCCGGAAGCGGGCTCCGATGTCGGCGCCATGACGACCACGGCCGTGGAAACCGGGGCCGGTTTCCTGCTGAACGGAACCAAGACCTGGATCTCCAATGGCGGCATCGCCGACCAGTATGTGGTGTTCGCCCGCGACGGCGCGCGCCATACGGCCTTCGCGATCCGCGCGGAGACGCCGGGCTTGCGGGTGGTCGAGCGGCTGCACATCGTGGCGCCCCACCCCATGGCGACATTGGCGTTCGAGGATTGCCTGGTGCCGGCCGATGCGGTGATCGGCGCGCGGGGCGGCGGCATGCGCGTGGCGCTGGGTACGCTGGATGTCTTTCGGCCCAGTGTCGGCGCGGCCGCGCTGGGACTGGCCCGGCGCGCCTTTGAGGCGGCGCGGACGCGCGCCCTGGACCGCCCGATGTTCGGCGGCAGGCTGGGCGACCTGCAACTGACCCAGGCCAAGCTGGCGGACATGGCGACCAATATCGACGCCGCGGCGTTGCTGGTCTATCGCGCCGCCTGGACCAAGGATGTCGCCGGCCAGGCGCGCATCACGCGCGAAGCCGCCATGGCCAAGCTGTTCGCGACCGAGGCGGCGCAGACCATCATAGACGATGCGGTGCAGATATGGGGCGCGGCCGGCGTGCAGGCGGGCGCGGCGGTGGAGACATTGTATCGTGAAATTCGCGCCATGCGAATTTACGAAGGCGCTTCGGAAGTCCAGAAGGTGGTTATCGCGCGCGCCGTCCTCGCAACGGAGCAGGAACGCGCTTTGAATTCCAACAAGGGTGAGATGACATGTCCAGGAAAAGTCTGAAATGCACTGCCGCCGCCTTGGCCCTGCTTCTGCCCGCGCTTGTGCTGGCCCAGCAAGCCTCCAGCGGGGCCGCCAAACCGGCCCCGGCCGGCGCGGTCTATCTCAATGGCAAGATATTCACGGCCGACGACAAGGATAGCGTCGTCCAGGCCTTCGCCGTCAGCGGCGATCGCTTCGTCGCTGTCGGCGCCAACGACAAGATCAGGGCCTTCATTGGCCCCAACACCAAAGTGATCGACCTTAAGGGCCATTTCGTCAGTCCCGGCCTGACGGACGACCATATGCACAATGAAGGCGGCGGGCCGGGCCTGGACCTGTCCCATACCCGCAGCATTGCGGATCTGCTGGCGGTCGTGGGCAAAGCCGCGGCGGCCGCCGAGCCGGGCGCCCTGCTGTTCTCCAACGCCGACTGGCATGAGGCGCAACTCAAGGAGCAGCGGCTGCCCACCACCGCCGAACTTGACACGGTGTCTCCGCGCAACCCCGTCGTGCTGCTTCGCGGCGGCCACACCTATATCCTGAACAGCGCCGCCTTCCGCAAATACAACATCAGCAAGGACACGGCATCTCCGTCCGGCGGCGAGATCAGCCACGACGCGTCCGGCGAACTGACCGGCGTGCTGATCGACAATGCCCGCCACCTGGTCCAGTTGCCGCCCCGCAAGCCGCTGTCGATGGACGACATCCTGCGGACCCAGAAGGTCGTCAATCCCTATGGCATCACCGCGATCCGCGTGCCCGGCGCCTACAAGGGCGACATGCTGCAGGCCTACAAGCTGTGGAAGCAGGCCGATGCGCAGCACCTGCTGACTTTGCGCTACACCATATATCTGCCCGGTTTCGAACTGCGCAACGCCCAGCAGGTCGACGCGCTTCTCGACCAGTGGCATGTCGCGCAGGACGAGGGGGACGATTTCGTGCGCATCGGCGGCGTCAAGCTGCATGTCGATGGCGGCTTCGAGGGCGGCCATCTGTCCAGGCCCTATCTGGAACCCTATGGCAAGGGCGGCACCTATTCCGGCCTGGCGGTGATGACGCCCGCGGAAGACACCGAGGTGGTGCGCGAGATCAACGCCAAGGGTTGGCGCGTCACCACCCATGCGGTGGGCGACGCGGCGCTTGAGGAGACCCTGGACGCCTATGAGGCCGCCGACCGCGACAAGTCGATTGTCGGCCATCGCTGGTCGGTCGAGCATGCCTTCATCGCCCGCCCCGATCTGGTCGCGCGCCTGAAGAAGCTCAACATCTATGTCTCGGCGCAGGATCACCTTTATCTGGCGGCGCCGGTGCTGAAGCGATACTGGGGCTGGGATATCGCCAGCCAGGTCGATCCGATCAAGACTTATCTCGATGCCGGTCTGCTGGTGGCGGGCGGCACGGACTCCTCGACCATTCCGTTCAATCCGTTCTGGGAACTTTATTTCTATGCCACCCGCGACACGATATCGGATGGCGTCTATGGCGCCAATCTCAGGATCGCCTCGCGGCCGCTGCTGCTGCGGCTCGTCACCATCAATTTCGCCAAGCTGATCGGCGAGGAGAAGACGCGCGGCTCGATCGAGCCGGGCAAGCTGGCGGATTTCGCGGTCCTGACCGACGACTTCCTGACGGTGCCGGTGAAGAAGATGCGCGACATGAAATCGCTGGCGACCTATGTCGGCGGCCAGGAAGTCTATCGCGATCCTTCCTACTGACTTTTCCAAAAAGAGGGATGAGCATGTTGACCGAACGATTCTTCCGGCATTGCGGCGGCGCCATGGTCGTGGCGACCGTGGCGCTGGCCGGCCCGGCCCAGGCGGCGCCCGATACGATCATCTATAATGCCAGGATCGTTACCGTGGACGCCAAATTCTCGGTGGCCCAGGCGGCGGCGATCGGTGGATCGCGCTTCACCGCAGTGGGGCGCAACCAGGATGTGCTGGCGCTGGCCGATGCCCATACCAGGAAGATAGACCTGCATGGCCAGACCGTGCTGCCCGGCTTCAACGACACCCACAATCACCAGATGGGACATTCGCGCGGCCTGTCGGTGGCGGTCGACCTGACCAATATCCACTCCATCGCCGACATCCAGAAAGCCATCACGGCCAAGGTCGCGACGCTGAAGCCGGGGGAATGGGTGCAGGGCACGCGCGGCTGGTGGGAATATGACCTGAAGGAAGGGCGGCTGCCGACCCGTTTTGACCTCGACAAGGTCGCGCCGGACAATCCGGTGACCATTCCGGGGCCGCATTACAGCATCGTCAACAGCCTGGCGATGAAGCTGGCCGGCATCACCCGGGACACGCCCAATCCGGAAGGCGGCGAGATCCGCAAGGATGCCGTCACCGGCGAGCCGACCGGGGAATTGTTCGACAATGCCGGGCGGCTGGTCGCCAAGGTCATGCCCAAACTGACCGCGGAGCAGGTCAAGCAGGGCATCATCGCCTCGATGAACGTCAATATCTCGAACGGGCTCACCTCGATCGGCGAGCCCACCGGCAGCGTGGCCGAGTTCAATGTCTACCGGAAGATGCTGGCGAACGGGGAATTGAAGAACCGCATCGATTTCGCCTTCGACATCGATCCCGAAGACCCGATCCCGTCGGTCAAGGCCCAGCTTGCCGCCCTGGGCCCGCCCGGTCACGAGGTTGGCGACCATATGCTGCGCGCCGACGAGATCGGCGAACTCAATCTCGACGGCGCCGAACTGACCGCCCTGTTGCGCGAGGACTATCCCGACCGTCCCGGTTATAAGGGGCTGGTCAAGGTGCAGCAGGATCAGTTCAACCAGGTGATCCTGGCGATCGACGAGGCCGGCTACAGGCCGCGGCCGCATGTGGTCGGCGACGCCGCGATAGACGAGGCGCTGACCGCCTTCGAATTCGCCAATGCGCGCCGCTCCATCGCCGGGCGCCGCTGGATGATCGACCACGCCTTCCTGCTCAGGCCCGACATGTACGACAAGGTCAACCATCTGGGCGTGATCGTGAATTCCGAATACATGCACAATGCCCAACTGGGAAAGCTCATTCTCGCGGCCTGGCATCGGCCGATGGCCGACATGTCGGAGCGTTACCGCGATTGGCTGGCCAACGGCATCTTCATGGCCGGCGGTTCGGATGGACCGATCTCCTATCATGCCGAGCCGATCTATGAAATTTACGGCGAAGTCACCCGCAAGACCCTGTGGGGCGGCAGCCTGGGCCCCGATCAGGGCATCACCCGCGAACAGGCGATCCGCTCGGTGACGATCAACGGCGCCTACACCAGCTTCGAGGAGAAGGACAAAGGCTCCATCGAGGCGGGCAAGCTCGCCGACTATGTGCTGCTGTCCGGCGACATTCTCAAGGTGCCGGCCGACAAGATCAAGGACATCAAGGTTCTCGCCACGGTCCTGGGCAGCAGGACGGTTTACGGCACGCTGAAATAGAACGGTCCCCGGACTGACGCCCGGCTTTCCCCCGGAAGCCGGGCGTACTTTTTATTCGGCGATGACGGCGGTGGCTTCGATTTCCACCATGGCCCTGGGTTCGACCAGCGCCACCACCTGCACCAGCGTCATGGTGGGGAAGGAATAGCCAAAGGCCTCCCGGTAGGCGACGCCGATCTCCCGCAGGCTGCCGGTATAGGCCGCCATGTCGGTGACATACCATACCATCCGCACCAGCGAGGACGCGTCGGTGCCGGCTTCGGCCAGCAGGCGGGCGATGTTCTGCAGCGCCTGGCGCACCTGGCCGACGAAGCCGTCGGGAAATTCGCCTTTTTCGTTCCAGCCGATCTGGCCGCCCAGATAGACCGGCGTGCCCCGCGCGACGATGGCGTTGGCATAGCCCTTGGGGCGCGGCCAACCCTCCGGCAACAGAACCTGGTGGGGCGGCGTGGTGCGGAGAGTCTGTTTCTGCGAAATCATCGGCATTTGTCCTGGTACGAAAGAAGGGCGGTTTTCAAGGATGCGGGAATGCTGATCGGCTGATGCGTATCCAGCGACGTCGTCACCATGACCAGGCGGCAGCGCATGATCTCGGTTATCTCCCGCACGCAATGGACGTTCCATACGATGGAGGAGCGGCCGACCGACGCCACGAGCGGCGTCAGGCTGACGCGGTCGCCCATCAGCGCGGGACGGAAGAAATCGGTATCGACGCTGGCATAGCCCAGCCCGACCCGGTCGCGCTGGATCATGGCGTGATAGTCGATGCGCAGTTCCTTCAGGAACAGTTCCTCGATCGTGCCATTGACGATGTCGATGAAGCGCGGGGTATAGACGATGCCGGCCGGGTCGCAGTCGGAAAAGCGGATGTCGCGATAGACCGACCAGGCTTCGTCGGGAATTTCGCGCGGATGGATCGGCACCGCGCGCTTGCGGTTTTCGGTCTTTGCCGGTTCGGCGGGGTTGAAAGGCTTCATCCGTCAATCTCCCTGGAACACGGGCTTTTCGCGCGCCGCGAAGGCCCGGAAGGCGCGTCCGAAATCGGCGGTCTTCATGCACAGGGCCTGGGCGATCGCCTCGGCGTCTATGGCGGCTTCCAGCCCCATCGCCCATTCGGCCTGCAACATGCGCTTGGTCATGCCGTGGGCGAAGGCGGGCCCCGCGGCGATCTCCTGCGCCAGGGCCATGGCGGCGCCGATCAGCGCTTCGGGCTCGCACAGACGGTTGTGGAAGCCCCAGGCGAGGCCTTCCGCGCCCGACATGCTGCGGCCCAGATACAGCAATTCCGAGGCCCGTCCCAGGCCGACAATCCGGGGCAGCATCGCGCAGGCGCCCATGTCGCAGCCCGCCAGGCCGACGCGATTGAACAGGAATGCGGTCTTGGCGCCCGGCGTGGCCAGGCGAAGGTCGGAAGCCATGGCCATGATGGCGCCCGCGCCGGCGCAAACGCCGTCCACGGCGGCGATGATGGGCTGGGGACAGGCCCGCATCGTCTTGACCAGGTCGCCGGTCATGCGGGTGAAATCCAGCACGCCCTTGGTGTCGCGGTCCAGCAGCGGCCCGATGATTTCGAACACATCGCCGCCGGAACAGAAATTGCCGCCTTCGCCGCTCAGCAGGAAGGCCCTGACATCGTCGTCCGCCGCGGCGTCGCGGAACAGCGACACCAGTTCGGCATAGCTGTCGAAGGTCAGCGGGTTCTTCTTTTCCGGGCGCGCCAGGATGACATGGGCGACCCTGCCGTCCAGCGCGAGCTTGAAATGCTGCGGCCGCCATTGGGCCAGGGGGATGGGTCTCACGAGCCGGCCGCCGCGCCTGGAGATTTGATCGATTCCTTCAGCTTGCCCAGGGTGCGGATCAGGTCCTTCACATCCTTGGGGGAAAGCTGCCCGAACAGTTCGGCGATCCAGTTCTCATGGGCCTTGGCCATGCGGTTGAAACTGGTCCTGCCCTTGGGGGTCAGTTTGACGATCTGCACGCGCCGGTCGTTGGGCAGGGAAAATCGCTCGATATGCCCGGATTCCACCAGCCGCTCCACCAGCCCGGTGACGTTGCCGTTCGTCACCATCATGCGGCGCGAAAGATCGCCCAGCGTCATGCCGTTGGGCGCCCGCTCCAATTGCGCAAAAAGGTCGAAGCGGGGCAGGGTGGTCTCGAATTCCTCCAGCAGCCGCTTGCGGATTTCTCCCTCGATCAGCGTCGTGCAGGTGAGCAGGCGCAGCCACAGGCGCAGCTCGTCCTTGTGTTCGTGCGGCGCTTCCAGGACCTTGGTCTCGGAGTCGAGATTCGAGGGATTGCTCATTGCTCTCCCCCCGCCACCGGCAGCGCCGTGCCGGTCACGGCCCCGGTCTCGCGGCCGGCCAGCCAGCAGACGGCATCGGCGACCTCGACCGGCGAAACCAGCCGTCCCATCGGATTGGATTTGGCCAGTTCGGCCCGCGCCTGTTCCGCCGTGCGCCCCGTCCGGGCGACGATCGTCTCGATGCTGGCGCTTACCAGGTCGGTATCGGTGAAGCCGGGACAGACGGCATTGACGGTCACGCCCGTGCGCGCGGTTTCCAGCGCCATGCTGCGGGTGACGCCCAGCAGCGCATGTTTGGCGGCGACATAGGCGCTGACATAGGAGTACCCCTTGAGCGACGCGGTCGAGGCGATATTGACGATCCTGCCGAACCCGCGGTCGATCATGCCTGGCAGAACCTCCTGTGCAGCTATCACTGGGCCCATCAGATTTATGTCCAGCATGAACTGGAATTGCGCCATGTCGGTCTTCAAGAAGCTGGCGGACAGTGCGGCGCCGGCATTGTTGACCAATATATCGATGCCCCGATCCGCCACAATCCTCCTCATGACGCCGGCGAAGGCCGCCCGATCCGAAATGTCGGCTATAAAATAGGCACTCGCGTCCCCGGCGGCGACGCGCGCGGCAAGGCTGGCCTCACTGCGGCCCAGCACCGTTACATGCGCGCCGGCCCGCGAAAGCGCCGCGGCTATGGCGGCGCCGATCCCGCGCCCCCCGCCCGTCACCAGAGCGTTGAGCCCCTTCACGCCCGTCATCGTTCACCCCACCAAATATGCACCGTGAACTTGACTCGCCACGGGAGATATTTCAAGATTAAAATATTCCGGAAAGCATTGCGGAATCAGCAAAAAACTGCCGGGATTTGCACAAGGTTGGTGGCGGACATGAAGGTTTCCATTCTGGGCGGCGGCCCTGCCGGGCTTTATTTTTCGATCCTTCTGAAGAAGCTGCGCCCGGACTGCCTGGTCGATGTCTATGAGCGCAACCGGGCCGACGATACTTTCGGCTTCGGCGTGGTCTTTTCCGACCAGACGCTCGACATCTTCAAGCGCTACGACCCGGAAAGCCATGCGGAGATTCTCGCCAATTTCGCCTATTGGGACGATATCGCCATCCACTTCAAGGACGAGACCATCCGGGTTGGCGGCAACGGCTTCTGCGGCTGTTCCCGCCAGACCCTGCTCAGGGTATTGCAGGCGCGGGCGGACAGCCTGGGGGTGGCGATGCATTTCGAGCACGCGGTCGACGACCTGTCGGAGCTTGCCGGCAGCGACCTGATCGTCGCGGCCGACGGCATCAACAGCCAGGTACGCACGCTGTATGCGGATCATTTCCAGCCCAGCATCGACCTGCGCCCCAACAAATTTCTGTGGCTGGGCTCGACCCGCCCGCTGGATGCCTTCACCTTCTTCTTCCGCGAGACGGAAGCGGGCATTTTCATCGCCCATTGCTACCAGTATGAAGAAGGCCGCTCGACCTGGGTGATCGAAACCGATCCGGCGACATGGGCGCGCGCCGGCCTCGACAAGATGGACGAGGCGCAGTCCGCCCGCTATCTCGAAACCGTCTTCGCGGAAGACCTGGCGGGGCACCGGCTGATCACCAACCGCTCCCTGTGGCGCAATTTCCCCATGATCCGCAATGCGCGCTGGGTGAAGGACAATATCGTCCTGATGGGCGACGCCAAATCGACAGCCCATTTCTCCATCGGGGCCGGCACCAAGCTGGCGATGGAGGATGCGATCGCGCTGTTCGAGGCGTTCCGCGCCCATGGCGAGGACGTGACCGCCGCCCTATCGTCCTTCGAGCGCGACCGCCGGGAGGATGTCGAAAAGACCCAGCATGCCGCCAATGTCTCGCTGGTCTGGTTCGAGCATCTCGCCCGTTTCTGGGACTATGATCCCGTCAAGTTCGCCTTCGGACTGATGACCCGCTCCAAATCGATCACCTATGACAATCTGGCGATGCGCGCCCCGGAGTTCGTCCGTCTGGTGACCCAGAATTTCGCCCGGGAACAGAGGGCGGCGGGACTGCCCGTCGTCAGCGAGGCCTTGCCGCCGATGTTCCAGCCTTTCCGGCTGCGGGACATGACGCTGGCCAATCGCGTGGTCCTGTCGCCCATGTGCATGTATTCGGCCAATGAAGGCGTGCCCGACGACTGGCATCTGGTGCATCTGGGTGCCCGCGCGCTGGGCGGGGCCGGCCTTATCTTCACCGAGATGACCGACGTTGCGCCGGAAGCCCGCATCACCCAGGGCTGCGCCGGCATCTATACCGGCGAACAGGAAGCCGCCTGGAAGAGGGTGGTGGAATTCGTGCACCACCATACCCAGGCCAAGATATGCATGCAGCTTGGCCATGCCGGCCGCAAAGGCGCCACCAAGCTGATCTGGGAAGGCATGGATCAGCCGCTGGAAGACGGCGCCTGGCCCCTGGTGGCGGCCTCCGCCGTGCCCTACTACCCGCACAGCCAGGTGCCGCGCGCCGCGACCCTGGCCGAGATGGAGCAGATCAAGGTCGATTTCGTCCAGGCGGCGGTTCGCGCCGACCGGGCCGGCTTCGACATGCTGGAACTGCATTGCGGACACGGCTATCTGCTGGCGTCCTTCATCTCGCCGCTCACCAACCACCGCGCCGACGCCTATGGCGGCAGCCTGGAAAACCGCCTGCGCTACCCGCTTGAGGTGTTCAAGGTGCTGCGGGCGGTCTGGCCGGCCGGCAAACCGATATCGGTGCGCATCTCCGCCACCGACTGGAAGGAAGGCGGCATCACCGCCGAGGATTCGGTGGAAATCGCGCGCGCCTTCGCGGCGCTGGGCTGCGACCTGATCGATGTTTCGACCGGCCAGACCGTCCATGACGCCGAGCCGGTCTATGGCCGGATGTTCCAGACGCCATTTTCCGACAAGATCCGCAACGAAGCCGGAATCGCGACCATGGCGGTGGGCTCGATCAGTTCGGCGGACCAGATCAACACCATCCTGGCCGCCGGCCGCGCCGACCTGGTCGCGATCGGCAGGGGGCACCTGATCGATCCCACCCTGACCTTGCGCGCCGCCGCCTGGTACGGTGTGGAGATGCCGACGGCCCCGCAATACGAACTGGGCTATCGCGCCCAGCTTTCGCTGGCGCGCAAGGAGCGCCAGGACCTCACGGACCTGCGCCAGCGCGCCCGGCCGATGGGTGGAAAGACTGCCGCGAAATAAGCGGGGTCCAGGCTCCATCGCCATCGGATCGACAACCGTCATGGCCCGCTTTTGCGGGCCATCCGGTTTTGTCGCATCTGAAACCGGATGGCCCGGACAGTCGCCGGCGCGGCTAACGCCTGGCGACGGGCCATGACACTGTATTTTGATTTTCCGGCTGATTGCCGTACAGGACCAGCTTTTATCCCCCTTATGTCAGGGCACCCGAGGATCGACCGCCTTGAGATCTGCATGGACCTGAAACTCCCTTTTATTTCAAATGGCTACATGGAAGCCATTTTGAGCCGTCTTTATCCCGGTTATGCGCGGGACTTTGCGCATTCCAGAAAGCAGCAGCGTGCGAGGAGTTTCGTAAGGGACGGCCCGGACCCAATGTCAGCTTAGCTACATATTGGTATAATTGGGTCCGCCGCCGCCTTCGGGTGTGACCCAGGTTATGTTCTGCGCGGGGTCTTTGATGTCGCAGGTTTTGCAATGCACGCAGTTCTGGGCATTGATCTGGAAGCGCGGGCCTGAACTTTCCTCCACCACTTCATAGACGCCCGCCGGACAGTAACGCTGCGCCGGCTCCGCATAGTCGGGCAGGTTCACCGCAATGGGAATCCCCGCATTGCCCAGCACCAGATGCACCGGCTGGTCTTCCTCGTGATTGGTGTTGGACAGGAAGACGCTGGAAAGCCGGTCGAAGGTCAGGGTTCCGTCGGGTTTGGGATAGGCGATCCGGGGG
>JAAVUU010000006.1 GCA_018449595.1 Rhizobiales bacterium dw_265 | reverse complement strand
TCTCCCCCTCCGCGCCGCTCTCCCCATCTGGCCCCGGCAGCGCATAGCGGTAGAAGGCTATGCACGCCAGGACGAAAGCGCAGGTCCATAACACGTCAGTCATTTTATTCCCCCCCCCTGGCCCCCCCGCGGGCAACCCCGCTACGCCACATCCCCCCCCGCCAGTCCTTCGGACGCGGGGGGAGAAAGCTGGTGTAAGCCGTGACCGCGCTTGAGATAGTCGTCGCTCTGCATTTCGGCAAGCCGGGACACGGTGCGGCGGAAAGCGTCCGAATTGATGCCGCTGGTGAACAGCCCATCGGGCGGGGCGGCGGCGGAACAGACCAGCTTCACCCCCTCGTCATATAAGGTGTCAATCAGCAGGGTGAAGCGCCGCGCCACATTGTGCATATTGTCGGTCATCACCGGGATATGATCCAGCAGCAGGGTGTGGAAATCCCGCGCGATGGTCAGGTAATCCGCCGCCGCCAGCGGCCGGTCGCACAGATCCGCGAAATCGAAGCGCGCCACATGGTTGGCGGCCTGCGGCACCGGCAATGTGCGGCCCAGCACCGTCAGGCTGCAGGGTTTTCCCTTTTTCGTGTCGGTCAGGCGTTCCCAGGCCAGGTCCATCGCGGCATCGGCCTGCGGCCCCAGCGGCGTCAGATACACCTTCACCCCCGACAGGCGCTGCAGGCGATAATCGGTGGGGCCGTTCAGTTCCACCACCTCCAGCCGGTTCTTGATTTCCGCGATGAAGGGCAGGAACAGCTGGCGGTTCAGCCCGCCCTCATACAGCCGGTCGGGCGGGGTGTTGGAGGTGGCGACGACGGTGACATTCTCGGCGAACAGCCGGTCGAACAGCCGCCCCAGGATCATGGCGTTGGCGACATCGGTGACCTGGAATTCGTCAAAGCACAGCAGCCGCGCCTCCTCGGCCAAGGCGCGCGCGACCACCGGAATGGGATCGGCATGGCCGGTGCGCTGGCGTTCGGCATGAATGCGGGCATGCACATCCACCATGAAGCTGTTGAAATGGGCGCGGCGCTTTTTCGCCACTGGGGCGGCCTCGAAGAACAGGTCCATCAGCAAGGACTTGCCGCGCCCGACATCGCCCCAGATATAAAGACCTTTGGGAACTTGCGGCTTGCCGAACAGGGAAAAACCGCGCTTTTCACCAAGCTGCTGCGCCAGCCGGTTCAGGCGCAGGACGGCATTCTCCTGGGCGGAATCGGGGCGCAATTCGCTGTTTTCGACCGCCCCGCGATACTGCGTCAGCAGCATCAGTCCAATCCCAAAGTCCGGGCCAGCGCCAGGATGCGCTCGGCCTCCGCGGCATGCAGCCGTTCCACCATGCGGCCGTCCATCGCGATGGCGCCCTTGCCAGGCTCCTGCGCGAAGGCGGCGATGATGCGCCGCGCCTCGGCGATCTCTTCGGCCGAGGGTGCGAAGAGGCGGTTGCAGGTTTCGATCTGGGCGGGATGGATCACGGTCTTGCCGTCGAAGCCGAAGGCGCGGCCCTGAACGCAGTTTTCGGCGAAACCGGCATCGTCGGCGATGCCGTTATAGGCGCCGTCAATGGCGGCCAGTCCGTTGGCCCGCGCCGCCAGCACCGTCTGGCTCAACGCAAACCACAGATTGCGCTGGTCGGGCAGGGCGCGGCCATGAATCGCCTTCAACAGGTCGTTGGTCCCGACGGTCAGGCACACCACGCCGCTGGCGCCGATATCGGCGACATTCAGCACCGCCGCCGGCGTCTCGATCATCGCCCACAGCGGCATGCCATGGGTGCGGGCGCGGGTGGCGCGGATTTCCCCGGCATCGGTCAGTTTGGACAGCAGCAGGGCATCGGGCGCGGCGCGCAGCATCGCGGAGATGTCGGTATCGTGCCAGGGCGTGTCGGCGGCATTGATCCGCACCACCACCTCGCGCCCGCCGAAGCCGCGAACGGCGGCCGCAACCGCCTCGCGGGCGGCGCCTTTGGCCTGCGGCGCCACCGAATCCTCCAGGTCCAGCACCACCACATCGCTGGCCAGGGTGCGCGCCTTTTCCAGCATGCGCGGGTTGGAGCCCGGCACGAACAGGACGGAGCGGCGCGGGCCCTTTGCCCCCAGGGTGCGGACGTCATCACTCATGGTCATAATCCTGTCCGACGCGCCCGCAGGCGCCTATTCCACGCCTTCGACAATGATCCACTCGCCTTCGCTCACCGGCTGGCGGATCGCCCGGGCGGCGGCATATTCCGGCGCATGGTAGCAGGCCAGGGCGTCTTCCATCGAGGCGAACTCGATCACCACATTGCGGGCGCGGGTGGAGCCTTCCAGCACCTCGGTCCTGCCGCCGCGCGTCAGGAATTTGGCGTTGTAGCGCGCGAAGGCCGGTTTGCCGGTTTCGACATAGGATTTGTAGGTTTCGGGATCGCTGACATCGACGCGGGCAATCCAATAGGCTTTCGGCATTATGCGGCCCTCAAAAGTTTGAGTTTGATCAGGGTTTCGGCGATCTGCACCGCGTTCAGCGCGGCGCCCTTGCGCAGATTATCGGCGACGATCCAAAGGTTCAGCCCGTTCTCCACCGTGGGGTCCTTGCGGATGCGCGACACGAAGGTCGCGTCCTCGCCGGCGCATTCGATGGGCGTGACATAGCCGCCATCCTCGCGCTTATCCACCACCTGAACGCCCGGGAAGGCGCGCAATATCGCGCGGGCCCTGTCCGCCGTCACCGGCAACTCGAACTCGATGTTCACCGATTCGCTGTGGCCCACGAACACCGGCACCCGCACGCAGGTGGCGGTCAGCTGGATATCGGGGTCCAGGATCTTCTGGGTCTCCACCGCCATCTTCCATTCCTCCTTGGTGACGCCGGAATCCAGGAAGACATCTATCTGGGGAATGACATTGAAGGCGATCTGCTTGGTGAATTTGCCCTGGGCTATCGGGTCCGCCACGAACACCGCGCGCGTCTGGCTGAACAGCTCATCCATTGCCTCATTGCCGGCGCCGGAGACCGACTGATAGGTCGAAACCACCACCCGCCTGATGCGGAAGGCGTCATGCAGCGGCTTCAGCACCATCACCAGCTGGGCGGTGGAGCAGTTGGGATTGGCGACGATGCCCTTGGGAATGTCGTTCAGGGCGTCGGCATTGACCTCCGGCACCACCAGCGGGACCCCCCGGTCCATGCGCCATGCGCTGGAATTGTCGATCACCACGCAGCCCTGGGCCGCGATCTTGGGCGCCCATTCCTTGGCGACGGTGCTGCCGGCGCTCATCAGGCAGATATCGGTGCCCCGGAAGTCATAATGCTCCAGCGACTTGATCTTGAGCACATGGTCGCCGAACGACACCTCGCGCCCGATCGAGCGGGACGAGGCCAGGGCCGCCATTTCGCTGATGGGAAATTCGCGCTGCGCCAGCACATTCAGCATCGCCCGGCCGACATTGCCGGTCGCCCCTACTACTGCCACTTTGTAAGCCATGGATCACCGCTTTGACGCGGGCATCAGATAGCAAGAATGCGGGCGGATTGGGAGGCTAGTTGGGCCGCCACTGCAGCTGAATCATTGCCGCGCCGTTATCCACCCCGCCCTTGAAGCTGGGAACCAGGGGATCGGTGGAGCGGGTATTGAAGGCCTCCCACTGGCCGTCATGGACGCCCAGGCTGCCGGCCGCCTCGTCGGCATAGGTCATGGCATAGGGGGGCCGGGAGGGGTGGTCGTCGGTATAGCGGCTTTCGATCTGGTGCTGGGTCGGCATGGGGGCATCCACATCCGGGACCCGGAAGGCCAGCGCCGGGGCCGCACCCAGGACGAGGGCGCAGGCGGCACAGGCGGCAGTTCGGGGCTGAAGCATGGTCACAAAACCGTGTTGCCGTTACCGATTGCTAACGCGCCGCTACCGGCAAATGTTGCAAGGCTGCCTGGACGGCGGGAAAGTTCCCGGTTTCCCAAAGGCTTGGCGACCCCCGTGGGTTGCGGCTATGGTCCGCTTCGCTGGGCGGTCACAATGTCGGAGAGAGTTTTCACATGACGTGCATGAAGCTGGGCGCCTGTGTGGCGGCCCTCACCCTGTTTGGCGGCGCCGTGGCGGATGCGCGGGCGGTCTCCAGGGCCTGCGCTTCCCAGTCCGAAATCTCGGCCATCCAGGTCTCGGCGGTGGTGCAGGAACTGACCGACGCGGCGCTGAGCTGCGGGCCGGAAACGATGAACAATATGAGCCGCTTCCAGATCGTCTTCCAGAAGGAGCTGCGCAAGTCCGACGCCGTCCTGAAGGCGATGTTCAAGCGGATGAACGGCGCGCGCGCCGGCGATGCCGCCTATGACTCCTACAAGACCCGCGCCATCAATCACGCCGAGCAGCGCCGCATCAAGCCGGGCGAACAGGCCAATTTCTGCAGGGCCGCGGCGGTGGTGTTCTCCGCCGCACTGGCCCCCGACAAGCCGGTGCTGGAAGACTTCGTCTCCGGCATCCCGGTCAACGAGGCCAATCCGGTGGACAGCTGCGAGATCAAGGTGGCGGTGTCGCTGCAGGGCGTCCAGGCCGGGCCGGACATCGCGCCGCAGCCACGCCCGGATTTGCCCGGCGATCCGCCGAACCCTTTCCTGTTTCCGCGGTAGCGGACACGAAAACAGCGCGGATGCTCTGCGCGCTGTTTTCTTTTGGCCGGACGAGGCAAAGAAAAAGGCCGGTCTTACGACCGGCCTTTTCCGTTTCAGGTTTGAACCCGATGCTTAGCCACCGAGATCGATGACGGCCCCAGGGCGCGCAGCGCCCAAATCAAAAGACCGCGCGGCACAAACAAAAAGGGCGGGCCACGAGGCCCGCCCTTTCTGATTCAGTTCCGGGCCGATCAGCCGCCCAGGTCGATGACCGCACGGCGGTTCTTGGGCTCGCGCACGCCCGGGCCGGTCGGAACCAGCGGGTCGTGGAAGCTCTTGCCTTCGATCGCGATCGCGTCGGCACCCAGACCCTGGCGGACCATTTCGTCCTTCACGGTCGTCGCGCGACGAACCGACAGCGCCTGGTTGTAGCGATCCGAACCGACGGTGTCGGTGTGGCCGGTGACCATGATGCGGACGGAGCCCAGCGTCTTGGCGGCGGCAACAGCCTCGGTGACCGTGCTCTGTGCTTCCGCGGTGAGGTTCGACTTATCGAAGTCGAAGAAGACGATGTACGTCTTCGCCGGCGGCGGCGGGGGAGGCGGCGGAGGCGGCGGCGGCGGGGGAGGCGGCGGCGGCGGGGGAGGCGGCGGCGGCGGGGGAGGCGGCGGCGTCAGGAACCAACGCAGGCCGAAGATCGCCACATTCTCGCTGACCGCGGAAAGGCTATAGGGCGCAAAGCCCGTCACGCCACCGAAATTGCTGTCGGCTTCGTTCTGGCGATAGCGGTATTCGCCGAACAGATCGACATCCGGCGAGATCGAATAGGCCAAGCCGACGATGGCCTGCCACTGGAAGGAGGAATTGGTGCCGTGCAGGATCGGCGCGGCGATGCCGGGCAGATCGGCGCGGGCATGCAGCTTGCCGATGCCCAGACCGCCGCCGAAGCTCACCTTCCACTGATCGTCCAGCGGAAGATCGTAGAGGAGGTTGAACATGGTGGTGAGGTTGTCGTCGGTGCCGGAAGCCGGGCCGGAGTTGAAGTCATGCGAGGTGTAGCCCAGCTCGACTTCCGCGCGCCAATTCTCGGGGAAGGCATAACCGACGGCGGCCACGCCCAGGGCGTTGTCGCTCGAGCCGGCATGGGCGACGGTGTTGGGTGTGGCCCCCAGCGCGGTGGCATTCACGGCCTGCTGGCTGTCGTAACCGCCACCCAGACCCAGATACCAGCCATCACCGGCGAATGCCGGAGTGCTGAGCGCCGCGGCGGCGACAGACGCCATGGCAAGCAAACGAAGCTTCATTTTTCAACCCTCGCTAAAATCCAGACGGGTGGGGTCCCGCCAATTTCATCAAAAACCTATAGACGGGGTTATAACGGCGATCCCCCGGAATGTCTCCATGGCAAATGCTGCTTTGCGGCAGGTTTACGCCCGGTTTCCAAGGTTTTACCGATGCCCTGTGACACCGCAGCAACAGCAGAGCCGGAAGCGGCCCCGAATTGTATTTCCATTTGACCTCCATCCGCCATCCTGCGACGGCATTTGAGTCTGACGGCTGGTTTTTCTAATAGAACCATGAAATATTATACTGAAATCAATATGTTACAAGTTTTCGGGGCATCGCAATGACAGACACGGCTTTAACGCGCCTGCTGGCGCTGCTCGACCTGGAAAAGCTGGACGACAACGTCTTCCGCGGCACATCGCCGCCGGAGCGCATTCAGCGGGTGTTTGGCGGCCAGGTTCTGGCCCAGGCGCTGGTCGCGGCGACCCGCACGGTGGAGCCACAGCGATTCTGCCATTCCTTCCACGCCTATTTCCTGCGGCCGGGCGATCCCAAGGTGCCGATACTCTATGAGGTGGACCGTTCGCGCGACGGCGCCAGCTTCTCGGTTCGCCGGGTGGTGGCCATCCAGCATGGGGCGCAGATCTTCGTCCTGGCGGCGTCTTTCCAGAAGGCGGAAACCGGCTTCGACCATCAGGCCCGGATGCCGGTGGTGCCGGCCCCCGAAACCCTGGAGGACGAGCAGGAGGTCCTGCTGCGCCGCAGCGACCTGCCGTCCGCCTTCACCAACTGGATTGGCAGCGAGCGGCCCTTTGAAACCCGTTCGGTGCTGGGCCGCGGTCCCGCCTCGGCGGCGGGCGACCGCCCGGCGCGGCCGGCGGTGGATCATATCTGGCTGAAGACGCGCGGCGTCCTGCCGGACGATCCGGCCCTGCACCAGGCGCTGCTGGCTTTCGTGTCCGATACCTCGCTGCTGGACACCGCCCTCTTGCCCCATGGCAAGAGCATCTTTTCGGATGTGCAGGTCGCCAGCCTGGATCACGCCATGTGGTTCCACCGCCCGTTCCGCGCCGACGAATGGCTGCTCTATGCCCAGGATGCGCCGTCCGCCTCGGGGGCGCGCGGCTTTAATCGCGGCGCGATCTACACGCGCGAAGGCACGCTGGTCGCTTCGGTGGCGCAGGAAGGACTCATCCGGCCACGGTGATCAGGAGCAGCTGTCGGGCCCGGTGACCTGCAAGACCCGGCGCGGCTTCGAATAGAAAGTGTTCTGCATCGGAATCGCCGAACTGATGATCCGGGTGGTCGGCGAGGTATATTGATAGGTGATCGTCGCCACGATCACGCTGCCGCCGCCGCCGTAGGTGGGATTGCCGTTGACGAGGTTGGTGGCGGCAATGATGTCGCCGCCGTTGGAGTTGGGGGGCGGCGTGGTCGGGCCGGTCTTGGCCCCGCCCGTGCCGGTTTTCTGGCAGCTCCACATCACCTTGCCGCTGGAGTTGCTGCCGCCGCCATTCTTGCTGGCGCTGTTGCTGTTGTCCACGATGCTGTAGATCGTGATGGTCGCGTAGTCGACTTTGTAGGGATACAGGATCGCGCTGGCGGCGCTGAAGACATTGCCCATGTCGGCGGTGGAGACCGCGCTCTCCTGCGCCACCAGGTCGGCGGCGGTCGAGGCGACGTTGGCGACATCGGCGCGGCAGGCCAGCGCCAGCGCCAATTCCATCACCCCGAAGAACAGGGTCAGCAGCACCGGCAGCAGCATGGCGAATTCCACCGCCGCCAGGCCGTCCTTCGATCTGCGGAACCGTTTCAGCAGCCCTTGCATCAGCAGCCCGCCTGGCCCTGGTCGAAGGGCTCGTTGCGGAACGCCGCCGCCGCCACATTGAGATGCTTGTCGCCGGCCATGTTGACCAGGAACCATTCCATCACCGGGGTATAGATGGGTTCGCTGTAGAAGGCGCGCACCAGCACGACGTCACAGGCATTGCCGGTGATGAAATGGCTTTGCGCCGGGTCGATGGTGCCGTCGGCCTTCAGCGGCGAGTCTTCATTGACATTGGCGTAGCCGGCATAGGCCTGCACATCGATCTGCAGGTTGTCGTCGCAGGGGATCAGCGGCGCGATCAGGCCGCAGACGGTGGTGCGGAACTGGCCCGGGGTCATGTTGCCGCCCTGCACCTGGCCGGTGCGGATCTGGCGGCTGGTTTCGGTCACCGCATTCTGCAGCGCGGACTGGCTGAAGAACATCAGCCCGCCTTCCAGGATGCCCATCAGCAGCACGAAGAACACCGGCGCGAGCATGGCGAATTCGATCGCCGCCGACCCCTTGTCGGCGTCGGTGGCGAGGCGGCGGCAAAGTCTTTCGCAACGCTCGCGGAGGATCACGACGGTTAAGCCTCTTGGTGACGGTATTTCTAGGCCGCATCGGCTTGCGAGCGAAGACAAACCGGCATTCTTGCTCAATGCGCGGTTAACGGGCGCGCGCCGGTGGTGAACGCGATAGGCGGCATTTTAATCGCTTGTTCGCCAGCGTTAACGGCAGGGCCGGTTTCCTTAAGGATTGCGTTACCAGCTTGGGCGAAAGCAACGGCTTTTTCACGCCTTTGCGCGATGATAGCGCCGATGAACGGGCTGAACCGGATGATGAAGACGCTGCCGCGCCGCGCGCGCGCCCTGCTGCGCGGCTTTGCCGGATCGCGCCGCGGCAATGTCGCGATGATGTTCGCGCTGACCCTGGTGCCGATTTCGATCGCGGCGGGCGCGGGCCTGGACTATTGGCGCGCCGTGCTGGTGCGCCAGCAGATGAGCGAGGCGCTGGATGCCGCCGCCCTGGCCGTCGGCTCGACCCCGGGCCTGGACAGCGCCCACGCCACCACCATCGCCAACACCTATTTCAACGCCAACTACAAGGTGGACAAGACCGACTATGGCCCGCCCAAGGTTTCGGTTTCCACCTACGACAACCAGGGCTCGATCACCATCACCGCCAGCGACGCGATGCCGACCACCGTGATGGCGGCGGCCGGCCAGATGTATGCCAGGGTTTTCGGCGGCCCGGTCTGGGGCCAGCAGTTGAACATCTCCACTTCCTCCACCGTGGTGTGGGGCCAGAGCAAATTGTGGGTGTCTCTGGTGCTGGACAATTCCGGCTCCATGTCGTCCAGCGGCAAGATGACCGCGCTGATCAGCGCCGCCAAGCAGCTTCTCACCGACCTGAAGGCCGCCTCCTCCACCCCGGGCGACGTCCAGGTCGGCATCGTGCCTTTCGTGTCGGTGATCAATGTCGGCAAGACCAATGTCAGCAAATCCTGGCTCGACTGGACGGACTGGGAGGCCGCGCCGGCGCTCAACGTCACCTCGACGAGTCAGGGCACCGCGATCGCCGACGGCTATGTCATTCCCAAGAGCAACATCAAATTCGACGCCTATGGCACGGGCGACGACTGCCCCTTCACCACCACCACCGGCTCCAACAGCAACAATGTCTCTCAGGACAATCCCTTCGGCTATTATTGCACGATAAGCTCGACCAATAACGCCGCCAATGTGGCGCCGGCGAAAAACGGCAACAGCGGGGTCTGGATTTCGCCGATCCCCAGCGCGGGCATCTGCCCCAGCGAAAACTCCGGCAAATACAACATCGACCACTGGGTGCGCTATTACAACGGCTGCTGGACCGCCACCAAGGTCAGCGGCCAGACCATCCAGGTCTCCAGCGGCAGCAGCGCCACCTGCGGCGGCTTTTCCACTTCCGGTTCCACGCCCAACTGCAGCTGCAGCGGCACCAACAGCGCCAAGGTCTGCAAGACCCAGCAGTGGAAGCATACCTGGACGCCCAACAACCATTCCAGCTGGAATGGCTGTATCATAGATCGCACCCAGGATAACGACATCCAGAACACCCAGCCCAGCGGCACATCGGGCATGCCGCCGGCCAATATCACCGGCACCTGCCTCAGCGCCACCGTGACGCCGCTGGGCTATGACTGGACCAGCCTGAACACCCAGATCGGCAATATGAAGGCCAATGGCTCGACCAACCAGGCGATCGGCGTCGCCAATGGCTGGCAGATGCTGACCCCCGGCGATCCCTATGGCACGCCATCGGTGCCCGCCAACACCGCGCGCTACATCATCCTGCTGTCGGATGGCCTCAACACCCAGAATCGCTGGTGGGGCAACGGCTCGTCGGAAAACACGGCGGACGACCAGAATATCGACACCCGCGAGGAGGATACCTGCGCCGCCGCCAAGGCCGACGGGGTGATCGTCTATACCCTCTATGTGAACATCAACAATGCCGACGGCAATTCCGATCCGTTGTCGAAGTGCGCCAGCGATCCCAGCAAGTTCTTCCCCCTCACCCAGTCCAGCCAGATCGCCACCGCCTTCAGCACCATCGCCCAGCAGATCACCAATGTGCGCGTGAGCAAGTAGCGATGACCCTGGCCTATCAAGCCCTGGAACAATTGCTGCTGACGCTTTGGCATGTGCTGGCGGGGCTGAGCCTGGCCTTATGCCCCAGCCGGTCTCTCCGCTGATTCAGAAAGCCTGAAGTTCAGTGACCGCCGGCGTCGGCGAGGGAGGCGGCGCGCGCCGCGGCCTGGTGCGCCGCCGCGATGGCATTGGAAGGATCGTAGGAATCCTTGCCGTCGCCCGGCATCGGCGTCGGCTCGCAATGCTGGCCGGCGCAGCTCAGGGTGATGCGCTGGGTGCCGCGATTGAGGATCACGGTGGCGCCGCCTTCCGCGCCGGTGACATTGACCTTGGCGCCGAACACCTGCACGCCGTCCTGGTTCATCGCCACGATGTTGGTGCGGCCATAGCCCTTGCCCTGCACAAAGGCGTGGCGGGCGTCGATCATGGTGATGTCGGCGATGGTGGGGTTGCCGACATAGACGCTGGAAACCGGGCCGCGGAAGGTGAGGGTGTGGACCTCGTCCAGCCCGACATTGACGGCGCTCTCGGCGGCCTTCTTGCCCGCGGCCCAAACGCCTGTGGTCAGGGCCGGCATGGCGATCGTGACAACAGCGGTGGCGAGAAGGGCGCGGCGCATGGCGGAGCATCCGGTTTTTTGCATCTGTGAGACTAGGGCTTGCGCCGTAAAAGAACACTTAAGGGGCATGGCGCGATTGCCGCGTCGGACTGGCGTGCATCGGCCCGCGGTTTTTCGCGTCGCCGCACGCGCGCGGCCCGCGCCGGTTGTGGCGCGGAGGACGAAACCGGCCGCCATGGTAAACAAACGTCTGATATTTACGATAAGGCCCGTTCCACAAGGCCTTTTCCGTATCAGCGCGGCACAACCGCGCGCGCGGCATCGGCGCGCGATTAAGCCGAAATTAAGCCGCCTCTCCTACTCTCGCCGCGTCCGCAACGAGCGAAAAGATTTCGTCCGGGGTTGGGCATCCTAGGGTGTCACTAAAGTTGGAGACTAAAATGAACCTCATCTCGCGTTTTGTTCGCGATGAATCGGGCGCCACTGCCATCGAGTATGGCCTGATCGCCGCTCTCATCGCCGTCGTCATCATCACAGGCGTGACCGCCGTCGGCACGTCGTTGTCGTCTACGTTCGCCACTCTGTCCACCAGCCTGTCGAAGTAGGGCGGTCGGCATGTTTTGCCAGGGCGGCCGTCCCGCAAAGGGCGGCCGTTCTTTTTTTCAGAGCCCGACATGATCGCGGAAGTGCTGGTCCTGGTCGCCTTGCCGGTCCTTTTGGCCGTGGCCGCGGGCTGGGATCTCGCCAGCTTCACCATTCCCAATTTCCTGCCCATCGCTTTGCTTGCGGCCTTTGCGCTGTTCGCGCCGGTGGCGCACCTGCCGCTTTCGGCCATCGGCCTGCATCTGCTGGCCGGGTTTCTCGGCCTGTTCATCGGCGTCACGCTTTTCGCGCTGGGCTATATCGGCGGCGGCGACGCCAAGCTGTTCGCCGCGGTGCTGTTGTGGCTGGGTTTCAAGGATATTCTGTCCTACACCCTGGTCGCCAGCATCGCCGGCGGCCTTCTTACCCTCGGCCTGTTGCTGCTGCGGCAATGGCCGCTGCCTTCGGCTTTGTCGCGCCGGGCCTGGATCGCCAAACTGCACGATGCGCGCTCGGGCGTGCCGTATGGCGTGGCGCTGGCGGCGGGCGCTTTCGCCTTGCTGCCGCAGACGGAGATTTTCCGTCTTGCCGCCGCTGCTTAACAAAAGCCTACCGGGAACCGGCGGTTTTTCGCGACGCTTTTAGACAAATTTGCCGCGCGCTCCTTTGCTTTCATGGGAAATGCGCCCGCGCGCATTAAGCAAATTCTAAAGGGTTGCATGGTGAATTGTCGCCAAAGGAGCTGCCCTGATGAATACCCAACGCCTCATCGTGCTTGGTTTCGCCCTTGTGGCCGCTGGCGGCGCCGCCTTCCTGGTGCGCGGCCTTCTGGGCGGCGGCACGCCGCAGGTGGAAGCCAGGCCCGCGCCCGTCATGCCCATGAGCGAGGTGCTGGTCGCCAACACCGCGCTGACGCCGGGCCAGGCGCTGGCCGCCGATCAGGTGCGCTGGGAAAAATGGCCGACCGCTTCGGTGGACTCCTCCTTCATCACCCACAATACGGTCGGCAGCATCGACGAAGCGGTCAAGGGCACCGTGGTGCGCGCCTCCATCCTGCAGGGCCAGCCCATCGCCGCCAACGCCATCGTGCATGGCGATGCTAGCGGCTTTCTCGCCGCCACTTTGTCGCCGGGGATGCGCGCGGTTTCGATCGACATCTCCGCCCAGTCCAGCGCCGGCGGCTTTGTGCTGCCCAACGACCGCGTCGACGTGATCCTGACGCGCAAGTTCGACGGCTCGCCGCCGCGCGTGCAGGCCAAGACCATCCTGTCCAACCTGCGCGTGATGGCGGTGGACCAGACCTTCAAGCAGGAAAAAGACACCCGCACCGTGGTCGGCAAGACCGCGACGGTGGAAGTCTCGCCGCAACAGGCCGAGATCATCGCCATGTCGGCCAGCGCCGGCCAGTTGTCGCTGTCGCTGCGTCCCCTGGGCGACAATGTCGAGGTCGCCGCCCTGGACCCCCGGCACCGCAAGCGCAACGAAGACAATAACGGCCCGGTGCAGGTGTTCCGCTATGGCCTGACCGGCCAGCGCCAGCAACAGGAGAGCGCCCAGTGATTTCGGCCTTCCGCAAAATTCTGCTGCTCGCGCTGCTGCCGCTCGCCGGCGCCCTGGCGCTGTATCCGGCGCAGGCCAAACCCGCCGACGATACCGGCGCCAAGGTGATGGCCATCTCCACCCGCGGCGGCAATGTCCACCAGCGCCTCACCCTGTCGCAGGACAAGGCCGCCATCGTGCAGCTGGATACCGACGCCCATGACGTGCTGGTGTCCAATCCCGAACTGGTGGACGCCGTGGTCCGCACCCCGCGCCGCATCTTCCTGCTGGCGACCAAGGTCGGCCAGACCAACGCCTTCTTCTTCGACGCCGCCGGCAAGCAGATTCTGTCTCTCGACATAAGGGTGGAGAAGGACACGCTCGACCTGCAGGGCCTGATGAAGGCCGCGATGCCCAATTCCTCCATCCAGGTCCAGGCGATGAACGACAATATCGTGCTGACCGGCTCGGTCTCCAGTTCGCTGGAATCCACCCGCGCCAACGACCTGGCGGGCCGCTTTGCCGGCGACCCCAAGAAGGTCATCAACATGCTCAACATCGCCGGCGGCCAGCAGGTGATGCTGAAGGTCCGCATCGCCGAGATGGACCGCAACATCGCCAAGCAATTCGGCGTCAACCTGCAGACCGCCAAGATCGTGGGCGGCTCCACGCCCATTGCGGCTTCCACCTCCAACCAGTTCGCCCTGGTGGGCCAGGCGCTGAGCGACCTGTCGGGCGCCCAGGTGGGCCAGGTCTGCCGCGGCGGCACCGGCCAGAGCCTCAATCCCTTCGCCACCGTGCTGCAGGGCGCGGGCACTTGCAGCATCAACAACAATGTTCAAGGCCAGTTGCAGGCGCTGGAGCGGGTCGGCCTGGTGCATATGCTGGCCGAACCCAACCTCACCGCCGTGTCGGGAGAAACCGCGCGCTTCCTGGCGGGCGGCGAATTTCCGGTGCCGGTGGCCAAGGATCTGCAGGGCAACGTCACCGTCGAGTTCAAGGAATTCGGCGTCGGCCTGTCCTTCACGCCCGTGGTGCTGTCGCCAGGCCGCATCAGCCTGCAGCTTTCCAGCGAGGTCAGCGAACTTTCCAATACCGGCGCGTTCACCCTGTCGGGCGGCGCGACCACCCAGGGCCTGACCATTCCGGCTTTAACGATGCGCCGCACCCAGACCACGATCGAACTGCCTTCCGGCGGTTCGTTCGCGGTCGCCGGTTTGATGCAGCACAACACCAAGCAGGTGATTGACGGCTTTCCCGGCGTGAAGGACCTGCCGGTTCTGGGCGCCCTGTTCCGCAGCCGCGATTTCGCCGACGACCAGACCGAACTGGTGGTGCTGGTCAGCGCCTATCTGGTCGAACCCAATGCCGAAAATGCCTTCGCCGCCCCCACCGACGGCTTCGTCGCCCCCACCGATCCGGAGACGCTGCTGCTGGGCAAGCTGAATGCCACCTACAAGAACAAGAGCGACGCGCCCATGACGCCCACCGCCGAGGCCCCCGTCGGCTTTATCGTGCGCTAGGAGACAAAGGATGAAACTGGAACATCTTTATCGCGCCCTGGCCCTGGGCTGCATCCTGTTCGCGGGGAGTTGCGCCGTCACCAACGACGGCACCACCATCAAGGAAGACGGCGAGGTCAACCACCCCATCGCGGTCGAGCCCAATTATCGCGAGATCAAGGTTCAGTTCGCCGGCGGCGCCGACGGGCTTTCCACCGACGATGCGGTGAGGTTCGACAATTTCCTCGACGACTATCGCACCCATGGCAATGGCAGCCTGGGCATCAGCGTGCCGGGCGGCCCGCCTGCCCACGCCGCCATCATCTTTTTCGCCGAACGCGCCGCCGCCACCGGCATTCCGCGCGACAAGATCCTGGTTTCCACCCATGACGTGATGAACAACGACTTCCGCGTGGATGTCAGTTACATCGCCTATACCGCCCATGCCGAAACCTGCGGCAAGGACTGGTCGGAGAATCTGGCTTTCACCGCCGACAATCTGACGCCGAAAAACTTCGGCTGCTCGGTGCAGCACAATGTCGCCGCCATGGTGGCCGACCCCCGCGACCTCTTGGGCCCGCGCGGCATGACGCCGGTGGATACCACCCGCCGCGCCACCGTGCTGGACCATTACGAGAAGGGCGAAGTCACCCAGGCCGAAAAGCGAACCGTCGACAAGGCGGTCGAACAGTCCTCGCCGGGCGTGGACGGCGGCGTCATCCAATAAGGAATTCAGGCATGTCCACCAAACCGCCTCCTGTGGAAAGTTTCGGCGCCGCGCCGCATGAGCGGCCGGTGCCGCGCATTTCCATCCATGCCTTCTGCGAATTCCCCGACACCGGCGCCGCCCTGCAGCGCGCCGGCGCCGACCGCCGCCTTTCCAAGGCGCACCTGCAGGTGCAGCTTGGCGGCGTCAACGCCGCCATCGAGCATTATACCGGCCAGATCACGCCCAACCTCCTGATCGTCGAGACCAAGCTCAACGGCCAGGACGCGCTGGGCGAACTGGACCGGCTGGCGGAAGTCTGCGATCCCGCCACCAAGGTGATCGTGGTGGGCCGCGTCAATGACGTGGAACTGTACCGCGAACTGATGCGCCGCGGCGCCAGCGAATATCTAGTGGCGCCTTTGTCGCCGCTGCAGTTGATCGAAGTGATTTCCGGCCTTTACCTCGACCCCGGCGCCACCCCGATCGGCCGCGTCGTGGCGGTGGTGGGCGCGCGCGGCGGCGCCGGTTCCTCGACCGTGTCGCACAATATCGGCTGGTGCATCGCCGAGGAACTGCATGTCAACACCACCATCGTCGATCTCGATTTGCCGTTCGGCACCGTCGGCCTGGATTTCAACGACGAAGCCAGCCAGGGCGTTTCCGATGCCCTGTCGGCGCCGGAACGCCTGGACGATGTGCTGCTGGACCGGCTGCTGCTCAAGCGCGGCGATCACCTGTCCCTTTTCACGGCCCCCGCCGCGCTGGAACGCGATTATGACGCGGTGCCGGAATCCTATGAGGCGGTGATCGACGCGGTGCGCCAGTCCACCCCCTGCGTGATCCTGGACCTGCCGCATGGCTGGCAGCCCTGGATCAGGAACTGTCTGATGGCGGCCGACGACATCGTGATCGTGGCGACGCCGGACCTGACCAGCTTGCGCAACGCCAAGAACATCATCGAACTGGTCAAGAACGCCCGGCCCAACGACGCGGCCCCGCGCCTGGTGATCAACCAGGTGGGCATGCCCAAGCGCCCGGAAATCCCCTCCAAGGATTTCGCCGAAACCATGGGCGTGGACCCCGCCGCCATCATCGCCTTCGAGCCGGCCTTGTTCGGCCAGGCCGCCAACAACGGCCAGATGGTGATCGAACTGGCGCCCAAGGCGCCGGTGTCGGAAGCGTTGCGCCGCCTGTGCCGCAGCCTGACGGGCCGCACCATGGCGGGCGTCAGCGAAAAAAGCTCCGCCTCCATCTTCTCGTTCCTGAAGGGCAAGAAAGCTTCCTAAGTCATGTTCGGCAAGCGCACCACTTCGGAACCCGCCTTCGGCAAGACGCCCGCGTCCGCCGCGCGCGAAGCCGCCAATGCGCCGCCGCGCATCGCGGCCGCCGCATCGCAGCCGGCGCCCCAGACGGCGCCGCAGGCGTCCAAGCCGGTGGCGCGGGTGGTGGCCGACAGCCGCTCGGACGATTACTACCAGATCAAGTCCACCATCTTTAACGCCCTGATCGACACCATCGACCTGGCGCAGCTGGCCCAGCTCGACCCGGATTCGGCGCGCGAGGAAATCCGCGACATCGTCAACGAGATCATCTCGATCAAGGCGGTGGTGATGTCCATCGCCGAGCAGGAACACCTGTTGCAGGACATCTGCAACGATGTGCTTGGTTATGGGCCTTTGGAGCCGTTGCTCGCGCGGGACGACATCGCCGACATCATGGTCAATGGCGCCAACCGCGTCTTCATCGAAGTCGCCGGCAAGGTGCAGCTGACCAACATCCGTTTCCGCGACAATGCCCAGTTGATGAACATCTGCCAGCGCATCGTGTCGCAGGTCGGGCGTCGCGTCGACGAATCCTCGCCGATCTGTGATGCGCGCCTGCTGGACGGCTCCCGCGTCAACGTCATCGGCCCGCCCTTGTCGCTGGATGGCCCCACCCTCACCATCCGAAAGTTCAAGAAAGACAAGCTGACCCTGGACGACCTGGTCAAGTTCGGCTCGGTCAGCGCGGATGCGGCGCGGGTGCTGCAGGTGATCGGCCGCTGCCGCTGCAATGTGCTGATCTCCGGCGGCACCGGCTCGGGCAAGACCACGCTTTTGAACTGCATGACCGCCTATATCGACACCGAGGAGCGCGTCATCACCTGCGAGGACGCCGCCGAACTGCAACTGCAGCAGCCGCATGTGGTGCGTCTGGAAACCCGCCCGCCCAACCTGGAAGGCCAGGGCATGATCTCGATGCGCGACCTGGTGCGCAACTGCCTGCGCATGCGCCCCGAACGCATCATCGTGGGCGAAGTGCGCGGACCCGAGGCCTTCGACCTCTTGCAGGCGATGAACACCGGCCATGACGGCTCGATGGGCACGCTGCACGCCAACTCCCCGCGCGAGGCGATGGGGCGGCTGGAATCCATGATTACCATGGGCGGCTTTTCCCTGCCGATGAAGACCATCCGCGAGATGATCGTGGGCTCGATCGACGTCATCATCCAGGCCGAGCGCATGCGCGACGGTTCGCGCCGCATCACCAAGATCACCGAAGTGGTGGGCACCGAAGGCGAGGTCGTCATCACCCAGGATCTCGTCACCTATGAAGTGACCGGCGAGGACGAGACCGGCCGCCTCAAGGGCAAGCATATGGGCACCGGCATCGTGCGCCCCAACTTCTGGGAGCGCGCGCGCTATTACAACCTGGAACGCGAACTGGCCGACGCCCTCGACAAGGTCAATCAATGATCGTCGCGGTGGCGCTCCTGTTCATGCTGGCGGCGGGCGGGGCGGTGTTCGCCTTTGCCGGCGGCGACGACAAGTCCCGCAAGCGCGTCGCCGCGGTGGCCAGGCCGCCGGGCGGGGCGCGCGGCCGCGCCGCCACCCCCCAGATGGATGCCGCCCAGAAGCGCAAGAATGTCGCGGCCATGCTCAAGGACGTGGAGAAGAACCGCGCCGCGAAAAAGGAAAAGCCCACCATGCGCCGCCGCCTGGAGCAGGCGGGCTTTCCCAAGACCAGTCCGCGCAGCTTCTGGATGATCTGCGGCATCGTCGCCGCCATGGCGGCGTCGCTGGCCATCGCCACCCATCAAAAGCCGCTGGTGATCGCGCTGGCGGTCTTCGTGGTGGGGCTGGGGCTGCCGCGCTGGACGCTGGGCTTCCTGGCCAACCGCCGCAGGAAGAAGTTCACCGAGAATTTCGCCAACGCCATCGACGTCATCGTGCGCTCGGTCAAGTCCGGACTGCCCACCAACGAGGCGCTGCGCATCGTGGCGCGCGAGGCGCCCAATCCGGTGGGCAGCGAATTCCACAGCCTGGTGGAAAGCCTGAAGGTCGGCGTCACCATGGAACAGGGGCTGAAACGGATGATGGAATCCATGCCCACCTCGGAAGTGAGCTTTTTCGCCATCGTGATGACCATCCAGGGCAAGTCGGGCGGCAACCTGTCGGAAGCACTGGGCAACCTGGCCGGGGTGCTGCGCGACAGAAAGCGCCTGCAGGGCAAGATCAAGGCGATGTCGTCGGAGGCCAAGGCCAGCGCCATGATCATCGGCTCGCTGCCGCCGGGGGTGATGGGCATCGTCTATCTGACCACCCCAAAATATATCGGCCTGTTGTTCACCGAACGCTCCGGCAACCTGATGCTGGCGGGCTGCGTGCTCTGGATGTTCACCGGCATCATGGTGATGCGCAAGATGATCAACTTCAAGCATTGAGGAGGGCGCGATGAGCACTGTGATGAACCTCCTGTTCGACAGGAATTTCCTGATTACCGCCTTTATCGGCATCCTGGCCTTCGCCACCATCGTGACCCTGGGCGGGCCGCTGCTGGAGCGCAACGGCCTGGACGACCGCCTCAAGACCGTGGCACGCCGCCGCGAGGAATTGCGCGCCAAGCATCACGCGGCGCTGAGCGCCAAGCGCGGCTCGCTGCGGGTCGAGCCGACCAGCTACATGAAGGCGACGCTCGACCGCTTCAAGCTGGCCAATGTGCTGGAAGGCGAGAATTCCCGCGAAAAGCTGGCCAGCGCCGGCTACCGCGGCCAGGCGCCGCTGATCACCTTCATGTTCTTCCGCTTCGTGATGCCCTTCATCGTCTTCTCGGTGACGCTGTTCTACCTGTTCCTGATCCTGCACCTGCACTGGACGGCGGTGGAAAAGGTGCTGGCGGCCCTCGCCGGCGCCGGCATCGGCTTCTATTTGCCCGACCTGTTCGTCAGCAACATGATCGCCAAGCGCCAGCAATCCATCATGCGCGCCTTTCCCGACGCCCTCGACCTGATGCTGATCTGCGTGGAATCGGGCATGTCGGTGGAGACCGCCTTCACCAAGGTCGCCGCCGAGATCGGTGTCCAGTCGGCCGAACTGGCGGAAGAGCTGGCGCTCACCACCGCCGAACTCAGCTACCTGCCCGACCGCCGCCAGGCCTTCGACAACCTGGCCAAGCGCTGCGGCCATATGGGCGTCAAGGCGGTGGCCACGGCGCTGAACCAGGCCGAGAAATACGGCACCCCGATGGGCCAGGCGCTGCGCGTCACCGCCACGGAAAACCGCGAAATGCGCATGCACGAGGCCGAACGCAAGGCCGCCTCGCTGCCCGCCAAGCTGACGGTGCCGATGATCATCTTCTTTCTGCCGTGTCTGTTCGTCGTCATCATGGGCCCGGCTGTCATCACCATCAAACACATGATGTGATCCGGGCGGTCTGAACTTTGCACTCTGAACTTTGCACAAAGAAAAAGGCCCGGAGCGCATCCGGGCCTTTTGCGTTCGATGCGGATAGATCAATAAGCGTTGGCGCTCATGCGCAGCGCCGGCACCGCATCCTTGGCGGCGGCCTTGACCGGCACGGCCTTGGCGGGTTTGGCCTCGGCAACCTTGGACGGTGTGGGCGGCAAGACTTTCGGCGCGGGCTTGTTCGCCTCGGCCTTTGCCGCGGCGATGGCGGCGGGCTTGTTGGTCAGCTGCTTGGCGAGGGCATCCGCTTTGGCCTGCAAATCCTGGGCAGCGCCGGCGGCGGTCTTGACCGGCGCAGGGTTCGCGGGCGCGGGATTGGCGGCGGCCTCGGCCTTGGGATGCAGCGGGCGCGGCGCATGGGTGGCGGCAGTGGCAACAGGCCCCGCCAGCGGGTCCACCGGCACGCGCTGCATCACCACACCAGCGGGGGCGGCGTTCGGCATCTGCACCTGCGGCACGAAATCTATGACGCCGTTATTGACGGGGCGCGCGGCGGCGGGCGGGTTCTGCGCCATGCGCGGCTGGGGCGCGGGCAGCGGCGCCTGTGCCACATGGGTGGTGGGTGCGGGGTTGGGCCCGGCTGCGGCCGGAGGCGGCACATTGGCGGCCACCGCCTGTACTTGGGGCTGTATTGGCGCGGCGGGCGCCATCTTGCGGATCATGGCGATATTGCTGGCGATCTTGGGGTCGCTGGCGCCGCCGCCGGCTTCGACCTGGGCGATCAGCCTTTTGGCGCTGTCGGGGTCCTTGGCCAGCATGCGCGACAAGGCATAGTTTATCATCACGCTGGGCTCGCCCGGCTTCAGCGCCAGCGCGCGATCGTAAGAGGCGGCGGCGGCATGCTGGTCGCCCTTGGTGTCATAGGCGACGCCCATGGCGGAATAGACCGTCCAGTCATTGGGCGACAGCTGCTGGGCGCGGCTGAGGAAGTTGATCGCATCGTCGGCGCGGCCCATCGCCGCCAGGGTCTTGCCATATTCGCTGACCACGCGCGGATCGTCGGTCGCCACCATCATCAGTTGCGACAGATGCTTGATCGCTTCGGGATACTGCCCGGCCAGGCGCAGCAGCTGGGCCTGGCGGATGCTGTCGTCCAGGGTCGTGGCCGGCTGCACCTTGTCTTTGTCCTTGTTCTGGGCGTCCTTGCTGTCCTTGGCGGTGGTGTCCGTCTTCGAGGACGAGCCGAAGTCGAACCAGCCGGCCTGCGCCGTCAGGGCGGAGGAGCCGAGCAGCAAGGCGGCGAGCGGGACGGCGAAGCGGAGTGTTTTCGGCATGGGGGGACAGCCTCGGGTTTACGCTGCCGTGACCTTGCCAGATGCCCGGTCAACAAAGACTTAAGTATATCCGCGCACATAATGGTGGATTGGATCGGTCTGGTGCGAACGCCAAACTCCTGACGCAATGAAGGGTTAACCCTTTTGCACATGTCCCAGCGCCTGGCCGCCCTGATCGCCTTGTTCGCCTTTGCGGCGCTGGTGGTCGCGGCGCTGCTGGGCGGCGATCTGGGACTGGCGGAGTCCGGCCCCAGCCGCATTTCCTTCCAGATCGCCACCGGCTCCACCGAAGGCGTCTATTTTCCCGTCGGCCAGGCCATGGCGGGACTGATAAGCCATCCCCCCGGCGTCGGCCGCTGCGAAACCGCCACGGTGTGCGGCCCGGCGGGCGTGATCCTGTCGGCGCGCACCTCCGAAGGCGGGGCCGACAATCTGCGCGGCGTCAACAGCGGCGCGGTGGATTCCGGCTTCGCCGACGGCGATGTGATCGCCGCCGCGGTCAAGGGCGAGGGCGCCTTCCGCCGCTATGGTCCCGCCACCCATCTGCGCGTCATCGCCGCTTTGTTTCCGGAAGAGGCGCATCTGGTGGTGGCGGCAAAATCCGCCATCCGGTCGGTGGGCGACCTGCGCGGCAAGCGCGTGTTCCTGGGCGCCGCCGGGTCGGGCGGCCAGGTGCGCGGCCGCGCCATCCTGGATGCCTATCGCGTGCGGGTGCGCGAGGTGGCGTCGGACACCCCGCCGGCGCAGTTGCTGCGCGACGGCAGGATAGATGCCTATTTCGCGGTGGCGGGCGTGCCGCTGGATGCGGTCAAGGATCTGCTGGCGCATCGCCTGGCGCGGCTGGCGCCGATTGACGGCGAGGGCCGCGACCGCCTGGTCAAGATGATGCCGCAACTTCAAGCCACGACGATCACGGCCAATGCCTATCCGGGGCAGACCGCCGCGGTGGAGACGGTGGCGACACGCGCCTGGTGGGTGACGCGCGGCGGCGAAAGCGATGCCATGATCTATGGCATGACGCGGGCGCTGTTCCATCCGGCCAATCATGCCGCCCTGGCCGCCAGCCATCCGTCCGCGCGCGGGATCGGCCTGGACAGCGCCGCCCTGAATCCGCCCGCGCCATTTCATTCCGGCGCGGCGCGCTTCTATCGCGAAATGGATAAACTTCCGCGCCAGTCATCGCCGGAATGAAATGTTTATTTTGGTCGCTCTCGCGGGCGCGAACGCTCCGTCATTCCGGCGCAGCGAGATTTTACCGCGAAATGGACAAGCTGCCGCGCAGCTAGGCGATCCCCGCCGCGATGTCTTCCTCGGCACCCTTGCGCCATTGCGCCATCGCGGGCAGCGCCAGGATGCGGTCCATATAGGCGCGCACCGCAGGCGGGACCGCCACGCCATAGGTCTCGAAACGCGACACCACCGGGGCATACATGCAGTCGGCGACGCAGAAGGCGCCGAACAGGAAGTCGCCCCGATAGATCGCTAGCGCCTCTTCCCAGGCTTGCAGGATACGCGCGATCTGCGTCCGGGTGTTTTCCCGCAACTCCGGCAAGGATCGCTTCTGGGTGAACAGCATGGTCAACTGGTCGCGCACGTCGGGAAAGCCGGAATGCATCTCGCAGGCATAGCTGCGGGCGATGGCGCGCGCGGCGGGATCGGCGGGCCACAACGCTGCTTCGGGATGGCGCTCGGCCACGGTCTCGCAGATCGCCAGGCTGTCCCACACCGTCACGGTCTGGCCCTTCTCGGCGATCTTTAGCACCGGCACCCTGCCCGCCGGGGAATGCGTCAGAATGGTGTCGCGGGTGGTGGGATGCTGGGTTTCGCGCAGGCGGATCAGCACCGTCTCGAACGGCACGCCCGTCGCGGCCAGCGCCAGATAGGGACGCAGGCTCCAGCTTGACCATTCGCGGGTGCCGACGATCAGGGTATACATGCACGCTCCTTGCGATTGCAGGCAGTGATTCATAAAGTCAGCCCCGCCAACCGCAAAGAGCCATTCATGCATCCAAGCCTTGCAAGCAGCGGCAAAAACGCCATCCTCCTGCATGCCGTCACGGCGGGGGATGCAAAGGCGTGGCTGGCGAAGCATCTGCGCGGCGGCCTGGCGCTGGCGTCGGGCTTTGCCGGAACGGCGGGGCAACTGACGGCGCTGCCCGATGCGAAAGACGGCATCGCGGCCTGGGTGCTGGGACTTGGCGACTCGAAAGATGCCTTCGCCCTGGCGGCGGCGGCCGAGAAACTGCCCGCCGGCACCTACCGGCTGGGCGAGGTGCCGGACTTCTGCGGCGGGGCCAATGCCGCGCTGGCCTGGCTGATGGGCGGCTATGGTTTCGACCGCTACAAGAAGAAGGCCGCGCCGCAGGCGAAACTGGTGCTGCCCAAGGGCGTGGATGGCGCGGAAATCTCGCGCATTGCCGCCAATCTGTTTCTGGCCCGCGATCTGGTCAATACCCCCGCCAATGACATGGGGCCCGCCGAACTGGAAGCGGCGGCGCGCGCTTTGGCAAACCAGCATGGCGCGAAAGTGTCGGTGGTTGTCGGCGCGGCACTTGCGAAAAACTATCCTCTAATCGCGGCGGTGGGCGCGGGCTCGCCGCGCGCGCCGCGCCTGATCGAGATCATGTGGGGTAAAGGCCCGCTGGTCACCTTGGTCGGCAAGGGCGTGTGTTTCGACTCGGGCGGCCTCGACATCAAGCCGTCATCCGCCATGCTGACCATGAAGAAGGACATGGGCGGCGCCGCCACGGTATTGGCGGTGGCGGGCATGGCGATGGGCGCGAAACTGAAACTGCGGCTGCGGGTCTTGATCCCTGCTGTCGAGAATTCCGTGTCGGGCACGGCGATGCGCCCCGGCGATGTCTTCAAAAGCCGCAAGGGCCTGACGGTGGAAATCGGCAACACCGATGCCGAAGGCCGCCTGGTCCTGGCCGATGCCCTGAGCGATGCCGACGATGAACAGCCGGAACTGTTGATCGACGTCGCCACCCTGACCGGGGCGGCGCGGGTGGCGACCGGCATGGAATTGCCGCCCTTCTTCACCGATGACGAGGCGCTGGCCGCCGACCTGGCGCGGCTGGGCGCGGCAACCCAAGACCCGCTGTGGCGGCTGCCGCTATGGCGCGGCTATGAAGACACAATCGCCAGCCGCATCGCCGACCTCAACAACAATCCGGCTTACGGCCTTGCCGGGGCCATCACCGCGGCGCTGTTCCTGGGCCGCTTTGTCTCCAAGACCAAAAGCTGGGTGCATCTGGACATTCCCGCCTGGATCGACCGGCCCAAGCCGGGCCGCCCACTGGGCGGCGAGGCCAACAGCGCGCGCGCGCTGTATGCCCTGTTGAAGGAACGCTATGGCCGGTGATTTTGACAAACGCATCACGCCCGCGCGCGCCGACCTGGCGGCGGCGCGGCTGAAGGGCGTGATTGACGCGCCGCGCTATGCCGAGGGCGTGCCGCGCATGGCCTTGCGCGGCCACACCCCGCTGCGGGCCAGTCCGCAATCCTATGCCGCGCAGGAAACCGAAATCCTCTTTGGCGAAGTCTTCACGGTCTATGAGCAGAAGGACGGCTGGGCCTGGGGCCAGCTGGAGAGCGACGGTTATGTCGGCTATCTGCACTGCCTGTCGCTGGAAGCGCCGGTCACGCCGACCCATCGGGTGGCGGTTGTCGCCACGCCGGTCCTGACGCGCTGCGACGTCAAGGCGGCGGTGACGCAGTTGCTGCCGATGAACGCGCTGCTGCGGGTGGAAAAGCCGATCGGGGATTTCGTCGAGACCAATGCCGGTTTCATCCCGGCGCGGCATCTGGCGCCGGCCGGCCATGCCGAGCCCGATTTCGTCGCCGTCGCGGAACGCTTTGTCGGCGCGCCCTATGTGTGGGGCGGCAAGACCTTTGCCGGGCTGGATTGTTCGGGCCTGATCCAGACCGCGCTGCGGGCGGCGGGGCACGCCGCGCCGCGGGACACCGACATGCAGGAAAAAGCGTTGGGGGAGGCGGTCCCCGCCGCCACGCAGCGTGGCGATCTGGTGTTCTGGAAAGGCCATGTCGGCGTGATGCTGGACGAGACGCGCCTGCTGCACGCCAACGCCTTTCACATGCTGGTCGCGGTCGAGCCGCTGGCCGAAGCGGCGGCGCGCATCGAAAGGGCGGCGGGGCCGGTGACGTCTGTTAAGCGGCTCTAATTGTCATGGCCCACTTTACGTGGGCCATCCAGGACAACAGACACAGGCGCTTGTCGCTCTGGATGGCCCGGGCAGGCCGGGCCATGACACAAAGAGTTATGCCGCCTTGATCGTCGCGTTGCGGCGGATTTCCTTCACCGATTTGTCCTGGTGGGCGATCCACAAAAACAGCCGGTTCAGCAGCGCCAGCGGCCAGGGCATCTTGCGCGCCACGTCCAGGAACAGCACCACCCGCACCTGGTCGGTCTGGTTGGCGGCCTCGTGCAGGAAGGTGTCGTCGAACAGCACGGCATCGCCGTCATGCCAGAAATATTTCTCGCCCTGTTCGATGGCCGCCTTGTCGCCGCCGCGCGCCTGGGCGTGCGTGTTGATGCGAATCCAGCATTTTTCGTCGCGGTTGTTGTCGGGAATCACCACGCCCAGGTGATAGCGCACAAAACCCTTCCAATAGCCCCAATGCGCCTTGATATGCTGGTTGGGCTCCAGCACCGAAAAGAAGGCGGTATAGACGCCGGGAATGCGCGCGAGCAGCGCCGCCGTTTTCGGGGCCAGGGCGCAATTCTCGTCGATGAAGCGGCCCGACTTGAACATGAAGCTCTTCCAGGCGATCTGGTGGATGCCGCCGGAGGTATAGCTGGTCAGTTCCTCCATCCCTGGAATCCGCACCCCGCCGCCGATCAGCGCCAGGCATTCTTCGCGGATGGTGGGATAATTCGCCGCCAGCGCCGCCAGTTCGGGATATTGCGAGAGGTCGCGCTGGAACGCCGGCAGCTTGTCGAATGCGCCGCGCTGTTCGGCGCGCACAAAGATGTCGGCGGCGGCGTCCTTGATCCGGCTGGCGAGTTTGCCCACTAGTAACCCCGGTTGAGGTCCACGACGTTGCGGAAGGGCTGGCCGGTTTCGGCGCGCGTCACGCAGTCCACCACAAAGGCCGCCGCATTGCGCGGATCGGTGATGCCGGCGATATGCGGCGTCACCGTCACCTTGGGATGGGTCCAGAACGGGCTGTCCGGCGGCAGCGGCTCGGTCTGGAACACGTCCAGCACCGCCCCGCCCAGTTGCCCGCTGTCCAGCGCCGCCAATATGTCGGCCTCGTTGCCATGGCCGCCGCGCCCCACATTCACCAGCCAGGCGCCTTGCGGCAGGCCCGCCAGCAATCTGGCGTCCAGGATGCCTTCGGTCTCCGGCGTCAAAGGCAGCATGCAGACCAGGAAATCGCATTGCCCCAGGAACTCCGGCAATTCCTGCTGCCCGGCATAGCTGGTCACGCCCGGCACGTCCTTTTTGGTGCGGCTCCAGCCGATCACCTGGAAATCGAACATCATCAGCCGCTCGGCGGTCACCGCTCCGATATCGCCCAGACCCAATATGCCGACGCGCACTTCGCGGGTAGGCCGAACCAGCATACGCTGCTTCCACAGCGACTCTCTTTGCGCGGAATCAAACTGGCGCTGCATCCGGTGCACGATCAGGACGTGCATGGTGACATATTGCGCCATTTCCCGCTGCAGGGTCTCGTCCACGAACCGCACCACCGGCAGGTGGCGAGGAAATTCGGGATCGCGCAGGAAGCCATCGACACCGGCGCCAAGGGAGAAGATCGCCTTGATGCGCGGCAGGGTCTTCAGGAAGCCGTGCGGCGGGCGGAAGCCGACGAAATAGTCGATCTGCTGCGGCGCGTAATGATCCTTGCCGTGCAGGAAGCTGTTGAAGGCTTCATGCCCGAACAGCGCCTTGCTCAGTGCATCCCAGCCCGGCGGCAGCAGGAACAGGACATTCGGCTTGCCTGGTCCTTCGGCCGCCCTTGGGCCTGGAAGCGCCATGCGGGACCGCTACTTCTTGTCGGCGGGCGCCGCCTTGGAAGCATCGGGGGCGGCCGCCTTGGCGTCGGGCGCCGCAGCCGGCGCGGCGGCGGCAGGCGCCGCAGCGGGCTTGGGCGCGGGGATCGGCGCCGGCGCGTCGGTGTTGCTGCGCAGGAAGGCGATCAGGTTGATGCGGTCGTCGGTCTTGGAGACGCCGGCGAAGCTCATCTTGGTGCCCGGCACATAGGCGCCCGGCGACTTGAGGAACTTGAACAGTTCGTCATAGCTCCAGCTGCCGCCCTTGCCCTTCATGGCGGCGGAATAGGAGAAGCCGGCGATCGAGGCGCGGGCGCGTTCCACCACGCCATACAGCGGCGGGCCGATCTTGGTGGTCTTGGCGGCGCTCAGATCGTGGCAGGCTTCGCACTTGGCGCTGGTCGCCTTGCCGGCGGCGACATCGGCCTTGGCCAGCACGGTGCCCCAGTCGGGCAGGGCTTCCTCAACCGGCGCGGCGGCGCCACCGGCCGAAGCCTCGACCACGCCCTCGACGACATAGCCGGGCTTGGCCGGATGCTCGGGCTCATAGATTTTTTCGGCGACCAGGCGGACGACAAAGATGAAGATCGCGGTGCCCAGAACCGCACCAATGATCTTGTTCCACTCGAAGGAATCCATAGGCCGCAAAGCTCCCCGTAAGCGCAGCCAGCCGAAGGCGATCAGGCTGCGCGACCGTTCAAAAAAGGCCGGTACCCCGAGAATTGGGGCGCGGCGAAATACGGGGCGACATTACCCGCCGCCGCCCTCGCGTCATTGCGGCGAAGCGTCGCATAAATATTAGGCGCTGTCTGGCCTTAGCGCCAATCCCGGCCTAAGAGGAACCGTCATGAACCCCATCCTTCTGATCCCCGCCCGCATGGCCTCGACCCGGCTGCCGGACAAGCCTTTGGCCGACATAGCCGGGGTGCCCATGATCGTGCGGGTCTGGCGGCAGGCGGTGGCCGCCGGGCTGGGTCCGGTGGTGGTGGCGACGGGGGAGCCCGCCATCGTGGCGGCGGTGGAACGGGCGGGAGGGCGCGCGGTTTTGACCGACCCCGGCCTGCCCTCGGGCTCCGACCGCATCTGGGCGGCCCTGGGCATGATCGACTCCGGCGGCAAGCATGATGTGGTGGTGAACCTGCAGGGCGACCTGCCGGCCCTGGACCCCGGCCAGATCAGGACGGTGGCGGCGGCGCTGAAGACCTCCGGGGCGGATATCGCCACCCTGGCCGCCCCCATAGAAAACGATGCCGACCGCGACAATCCGGCCGTGGTCAAGGCGGTGGTGGCCTGGGACGCCGATGGCAAGCTGGGCCGGGCGCTGTATTTCACCCGGGCGGCCGCGCCCACCGGCGGCGCCACCCTGTGGCATCATGTCGGCCTCTATGCCTATCGCCGCGAGGCGCTGGAGAGTTTTGTCGCTTTGCCGCCGTCGCCGCTGGAGACATCCGAAAAGCTGGAGCAGCTGCGGGCGCTGGAAGCCGGCATGACCATCGCGGTGGCGCGGGTTGACGAAGCCCCGCTGTCGGTGGATACGCCCGGCGACCTCGAACGCGCCCGAAAGTTGCTGTCATGATTGCCGCCATCGCCCATGCGAAAAAGATCGCCTTCCAGGGCGAGCCCGGCGCTTACGCCAACCTGGCGGCGCGCGAGGCGGTGCCGCATGCCCTGGCCGTTCCCGCGCCCACCTTTGAAGACGCCATCGCGGCGGCCAAGAATGGCGATACCGACCTGGTGATCATTCCGGTGGAGAATTCGCTGATCGGCCGCATCGCCGACATCCATCACCTTTTGCCCGACAGCGGGCTGCATATCGTGGGCGAGCATTTCCTGCCCATCCGTCACCAGTTGCTGGGCCTGAAAGACGCCAGCCTGGACGGCATCAAAAGCGTCTACAGCCAGGGCCCGGCGCTGGCCCAGTGCCGCACCATCCTGCGGGACCGCAAGCTGGTGGCGCACAACTGGTACGACACGGCGGGCTCGGCCAAGCATGTCGCCGAACTGGGCGACAAAAGCGTCGCGGCCATCGCCTCGGCTCTGGCGGCGGAATTTTATGGGTTGAAGGTGCTGCAGGCCGATGTCGAGGACGAACATCACAACGCCACCCGCTTTTTGATTATGTCGCGCGACGCCGAACGCGCGCCGAACGCGGGCAAGGTGGTGACCAGCCTGGTGTTTCAGGTGAAGAATATTCCCGCCGCGCTGTACAAGGCGCTGGGGGCCTTCGCCACCAACGGCGTCAACATGACCAAGCTGGAGAGCTATCAGCTGGGCGGCTCCTTCAACGCCACCCAGTTCTACGCCGACATCCAGGGCCACCCCGACGCCCCCAATGTGGCGGCGGCGCTGAAGGAACTGGACTTCCAGACCGCCAAGATGACGGTGATGGGGGTCTATCCGGCCTCGCCCTTCCGCGAAGACATGCCGGATTAGCACGACATGAAACAAGCCTTGGCTTTCTGTTTTTTATGGGCGGCTTGCATCCAGGCTCAAGCCCTGGTGCTGCATCAGCGCGATACCCTGCTGTATGTGCATTTCCTTCAGGACGGCTCGCTCGGCGAGATCAAGGTTCTCAGCTCCAGCGGTGAAGACGATTTTGCGGTCTGCACGGCTCGTAAAACTTTCGGGAGCCCGATGCGAAGACGTCACCTATCTCATACGGATCATTGGGAAAAAGTGGCGATCATCACCGATATGGCCGATCCCAAGACCTGCACGCCCTGAGCAGTTGCCCACCCAATCCCGTATCAAATGATGCGCGATGGCGATGATGACGGGCAGCTTCATATCGTCGGTGATGGTGCCCGTCAGCCGGGCGCGGGCTTCATCCTTGGTCAGCTAGCGCGCCGCCTCGATCTCGCGCCCGTCAATCGCAAAGTCGTAGGCTATGACCCGCCATATCAGCGTCTGCGTCGTGCCGCATTTCAGGCAGCTGGGCGGATGGTCGAGATGTTCTTGGGTGGTATCCTCCATGATCCTACTTGCGTGGGCCGGGTGCCATCCCAAAATACCGAGAGTACACAGGCGGCCGGGCCGCCGGGAGATTTCGATGAAAAAGATCGCAGCTGTTCTGACCTCGCAAAGCGGCCACTGGGTGGGCGACGGCTTTCCCGTCCGCTCGCTGTTTTCCTATGACCGCGAGGCCCAGGACAACAGTCCTTTCCTGCTGTTCGACTATGCCGGGCCCTATAATTTCCCGCCCGCGGCGGCCCCGCGCGGCGTCGGCCAGCATCCCCATCGCGGCTTCGAGACCGTCACCATCGCCTATGAGGGCGAGGTCGCCCACCGCGATTCCACCGGCGGCGGCGGCATCATCGCGCCGGGCGATGTGCAATGGATGACGGCGGCCGGCGGCATCATCCATGAGGAATTCCATTCCCCCGCCTATACCAAAACCGGCGGCCCGTTCCGCATGGTGCAACTGTGGGTCAACCTGCCGGCCAGACACAAGATGGCCAAGGCGGGCTATCAGGGCATCGCCAGCGCCGATATTCCCGTGGTGGAACTGCCGGGCGGCACGGCGCGGGTCATTGCGGGCGCGTTCGGCGAGGCCAAGGGCCCGGCGCGCACCTTCAGCCCCATCAACCTGTGGGACGTGCGGCTGACGGCGGGCGCGGAGGTGACGCTGGACCTGCCCGAAGGCCATACCGCGCTGCTGGCGGTGCTGTCGGGGCATGTGACGGTGGACGGTACCGGCGCGGGCGAGGCCGAGATCATCCGCTTTGCCCGCGAAGGCTCGCAGGCCCGCGTCCGCGCCGACGGCGATAGCGTGCTGCTGGTGATGACCGGCGAACCGCTGGGCGAGCCGGTGGTCGGCTATGGCCCGTTCGTGATGACCAGCGAGGCGGAAATCCGCCAGGCCATCGCCGATTTCAACAGCGGCCGCTTCGGCAGCGCCTAACGCATCGCCCAATCGCGGATCAGGTGATGCGCGATGGCGATGGTGACGGGCAGTTTCATCTCGTCGGTGATGGTGCCCGCCAGCCGGGCGCGGGCCTCGTCTTTTGACAGCCAGCGCGCCGCCTCGATCTCATGGCCGTCGATGGCGAAGTCGCGGCTCAGCGCCCGCGCGTAACAGCCCAGCATGATCGAGGACGGAAACGGCCAGGGCTGGGTGGCGTGATAGGTCACCGCGCCGACCTCCATATTCACTTCCTCGCGCAGTTCGCGCGCGACCGCTTCCTCCATGCTTTCGCCCGGCTCGACGAAACCGGCGAAGGCCGAGAACAATTGCGGCGGAAAACGCAGGTTGCGCCCGATCAGGCATTCGTCCCCCAGCACGGGCAGCATGATGACCACCGGATCGGTGCGGGGAAAATGCTCCGCCCCGCAGTTGGGGCAGACCCGGCGATAGCCGCCGTCGCGCATCGCCGTGGCATGGCCGCAATTGGGGCAGAAGCCGTGCCGCCTGTGCCAGTCCAAAAGCGCCTTGGCCTGGCCGGCAATGGCGGTGTCGCGGGCGGGCAGCACGAAGGCGGCAGGCCGCATCTCCTGGAAGGTGCCGCCATCCAGAACCGGCTCGGCGTCGCCGGGCAATTCCACCGCAAACAGCGGTTGCGCGCCATCCAGCCCCAGGAACACGCAAGCCGCACCCTCCCAGTCCGCGCGCCAGGGCAGGAACCCGGCCCGATCGTCCGCGACAAAAGGCCGGTTCTGCCAGAAGGGCAGGTACAGCCCTCCAGCCGCCTGTGCCGCCAGCCAGGCGGCGTCGCTGCGGCGATAGCTGGCCCGGTCCAGGGGATTTCCCGAAAAAGCGATGGGTGTCATCCGTCACGACTCGCATTTTTCGGCGGGAAATCCTATATCCCGCCCCGGAAGTCGGCGGACGCAGTTCTCGCTAACCTGGTCAGGACCGGAAGGTAGCAGCCATACCGAATCTGCTGCGGGTCGCCGGCTTCCACCTTAATTTACCCACAATACATTTCGTATCGCAGGCCATCGGCCTTGCTATAGTTCGGCCATGGCTTCCCCCACGCCCTATCGCGTTCTGGCGCGCAAATACCGCCCCACCGATTTCACCGGCCTGATCGGGCAGGAGGCGCTGGTGCGTACCCTGTCCAACGCCTTCGCCACCGGGCGCATCGCGCATGCCTTCATGCTGACGGGGGTGCGCGGGGTGGGCAAGACCACCACCGCCCGCATCATCGCCCGCGCCCTGAACTGCATCGGCGCCGACGGCAAGGGCACGGCGCCCACCATCCAGCCCTGCGGCGTCTGCGAGCCCTGCGTCTCGATCAGCGAAAGCCGCAATGTCGATGTGCAGGAGATGGACGCCGCCAGCCGCACCGGCATTGACGACATCCGCGAGATCATCGAGGGCGTGCGCTATGCCCCGGTCGCGGCCCGCTACAAGGTCTATATCATCGACGAAGTGCATATGCTGTCCAAGCAGGCCTTCAACGGCTTGCTGAAAACGCTGGAAGAGCCGCCGCCGCATGTGAAGTTCGTCTTCGCCACCACCGAAATCCGCAAGGTGCCGGTGACGGTGCTGTCGCGCTGCCAGCGTTTCGACCTGCGCCGCATAGACAGCGCCGAACTGGCCGCCTATCTGCGCACCCTGGCCGACAAGGAAGACGTAAAGATTGAAGACGGCGCCCTGGCCCTGATCGCCCGCGCCGCCGAAGGCTCGGCCCGCGATTCGTTGTCGCTGCTGGACCAGGCCATCGCCCATGGTGAGGGTGACACCATCTCGGCCGAAACCGTGCGCGCCATGCTGGGACTGGCCGACCGGGGCCGGGTGCTGGACATTTTCGAAAAGCTGATGGGCGGCAACATCGCCGAGGCGCTGGCCGACCTGCAGGGGCTTTACGACGCCGGGGCCGATCCGCTGGCGGTGATGCAGGACCTGCTGGAAACCACGCATTTCCTGACCCGCATCAAGGTCGCGCCCGCCGCCCAGGGCTTCTTCGACGGCGGTTCGGGCGAGGCCAAACGCGCCGCCGACCTCGCCGCCAAGCTGTCGGTGGCGTCGCTGACGCGGGCCTGGCAGATATTGCTCAAGGGGCTGTTTGAAGTGCGCGACGCCACCCGCCCCATCAGCGCCTGCGAGATGGCGCTGATCCGCCTGGCCTATGCCGCCGAACTGCCGCCCACCGACAAGCTGGTGAAAGACTTGCTGGATGGCGGCGGCGTTCCGCGCGCTCCTTCTTCACCCCCGCCCCCCGCGGGGCGAGGCGGATCAGGCAGCGCCCAACAGGGCGATGCCCCGCCGAGCGGCACGCGCGCGCAAGCGCGTGTGGGGGAGGGGGCTGTCGCAACGCGCACAGTGCCGCAATCTCAACCCGAATCGGCCCCCACCGCGAGCATCCGCACCCTGGAAGACATCGTCGCGCTCGCCGCCGCCAACAACGCCCCCATCCTGCGGGTGGCGCTGGAGAATTACGTCCATCTGGTCAGCCTGGAAGCGGGGCGCATCGAATTTCGCCCCCATGCCCGCGCCCCGCGCAGCCTGGCGGGCGACCTGCAGCAGAAATTGAAGGACTGGACCGGCGAACGCTGGTCGGTCTCCATCGCCAACAGCGGCGGCGCGCCGACGCTGGCGGAACAGAAGCAGGCGGCCAAGACGGCGCGCTTTGAAAGCGTGGCGCAGGAACCGATGGTGCGCGCCGTGCTGGATCGCTTCCCCGGCGCGGAGATCGTGGCGGTGCGCGACACCGCCACCCCCGAAATCGCCGCCCCCATGCCGGACAAAGACGAAGAATGAACCGCTCTTCATTGTTCACCCTCCCCTTGAGGGAGGGTCGAAAAATCCCTTGGGGATTTTTCGGGGAGGGGTCTTTCTGATGCCCGCCATCGGCTCCGAAATCGAGCGCCTGATCGGGCTGCTGGCCAAGCTGCCGGGGCTTGGGCCGCGTTCGGCGCGCCGCGCGGCGCTGGCGCTGCTGAAGAAGCGCGACACCTTGCTGGAGCCGCTGGCCGACGCGCTGCGCGAGGCCGCCGACGCCATCCTCACCTGCGAGATCTGCGGCAATCTCGATACCCAGTCGCCCTGCACCATCTGCAGCGATCCGCGCCGCGATCCGCACACCCTGTGTGTGGTGGAAGATGTGGCCGACCTGTGGGCGCTGGAACGCGCGGGCGTCTTCCGCGGCCGCTATCATGTGCTGGGCGGGGCGCTGTCGGCGCTGGACGGGGTGACGCCGGAGCGGCTGAATGTCTCCGGTCTTCTTGTTCGGGTGAAAGACGGCATCGATGAAGTGATCCTGGCGATGAACGCCACGGTCGAGGGCCAGACCACGGCGCATTACCTGATGGACCTGCTCGGAGACAGGAAAGTCACCCGTCTGGCCCATGGCGTGCCGGTGGGCGGCGAACTGGACTATCTGGATGAAGGCACCCTGTCGGCCGCCTTCAAGGCCCGCCGCGCACTCTGAGACTGTCATCCCCGGCGAGCGGCGTAGCCGCGAGGGAAGGGGATGACAGCGATGCTTGTCCACATCCGCCGGAATTTATTTTTGCATTGTCCGCGCGCGATTTGGCGCCAGAACATCGCTTCCCGCCAATCCACACGGCCTTGTCCGCGCCTAACATGGGCGGATGACAGACAAGACGCCCGAACAATTGCTCAACGACCAGCTCGCCACCTGTCTGGCGGCGATGCAGGACTGCCTGGCCCAGTCGCGCCAACCGCGCGACAATGACGAATATGGCCACCAGCGCCGTAACGATCTGGCTTATGTCGCAAAGCTGATGAAGGCCAGCGCCCGGCTGACGGAATCGCTGGCGCGGCTGAAGGGCGAAACTCGCCACAACATCCATGTTTCGCGCGGCGACGCCGCGCAGGGGCATGTCACCAGAGCCGTGGATAAAGGGGAGGGCTAGGCGAAATGCGCGGCCGAACCGCCGCCGACCGCCTGCGTTTCGCCCGGCTGGACCGCTTGATAGCCGAGTGCGAAAAAATGGCGGCGATGGCCGATGTTCTAGCCGAGAGCCTTGGGCGTTTCCGTCGCGGTGATTTCGACCTTCTCGATCTTTTCCGCCCGCCCCACCACCTTGTCGCGGCTGATGAGAATGTCCTTGATGTCGCCATCGGCCTGGTTGAAGTGCCGTTGCAGTTTCTCGACCCGCTCGCCCAGCAGCCGCACGTCCTTCAGCATGGTGCCGACCTCCTTTCGGATCAGGTCGGCCTGTTCGCGCATCCGGGCGTCGCGCATCAGGCTCTGGATGGTGCCGATCACCAGCATGAAGACATGCGGGCTGACCACCACCACCTGGTCCTGGCGCGCCCGGCGCAGGGTTTCGGGAAAGCTGGCATGCAGTTCGGCATAGATGGAATCCGACGGCACGAACATGATCGCCGGGGTCTGCACCTCGCCGGGGATCAGGTATTTCTCCTTGATGTCCTTGACATGCTTGGCCATGGAATCGCGCACGAACACCATGGCGGCTTTCCTGGCCTCGTCGCTGTCGGCAATGCGCAGCGCCTCGAAGGCTTCCAGCGGGAATTTGGAATCCACCACGATCCGCGCGGTGACATTGGGAATGCGGATGGCGCAGTCGGGCCGCTTGCCGTTCGACAGCGTGGCCTGGAACTCATACTGGTCGGGCGACAGATGCTCGGCGACAATGGCTTCCATCTGGTCCTGGCTGATGGCGCCGCGCGCCTGCTTGTCGCTGAAGATCGCCTTCAGCGACACGACATGGCCGCTGAGTTCGGTGATATTCTTTTGCGCCGTGTCGATCACGGTCAGCCGCTCGGTGATGCTGACAAAGGTGTCGCCGGTCTGCTTGGTGCTGGCGGCCAGCCCTTCGCCCATGCGTTTTTCCAGCGCCTCCAGCCGTTCGCCCAGGGTGCGGGCCAGGGATTCCTGCGCCGCCACCGTCTGGGTGAACTGGCCGCCGATCTCGCCCTGCTTGGCCAGCAGGGTATCCAGCCGCGGATCGGGCGCGGGCGCGGCGGCCGGTCTGGGGCGCGCAAAGGCCAGGATCAGCGCGCCGGTAACCACGGCAACCGCCAGAATAATCAGCGCAAAATCCATCGAAACTTGACCCTTCGGGGCGCAATGACTATTTCACGCCCATGACCGTTCGCCCCATTCTAACCGCCCCCGATCCGCGCCTCCAAGCCGTCTCCACCGATGTGGAGGCCGTGACCGACGAGATTCGCGCCCTGGTGGACGACATGGCCGACAGCATGTACGCCGCCGACGGCATCGGCCTCGCTGCCATCCAGATTGGTGTTCCCAAGCGGGTGCTGGTGATCGACCTGGATCAGAAAGAGGGCCAGCGCAATCCGGTCGCCTATATCAATCCGAAAATCCTCTGGGCTTCGGAAGAGACGGCGGTGTTCGAGGAAGGCTGCCTGTCGGTGCCCGAAATCTGGGACGATGTCGAGCGCCCCGCCCGCATCAAGGCGGAGTATCTGGATCGCGACGGCAACAAGCAGGTGCTGGAAGCCGACGGCTTGCTGGCGACCTGCCTGCAGCATGAGATGGACCACCTGAACGGGGTGCTTTTCATCGACCATCTGTCGCGTCTGAAGCGCAGCATGGCGGTCAAGAAGCTTACCAAGGCCAAGAAGCTGGCGGCGGCCGGCTGATGACGCTCCGCCTTGCGTTCATGGGCACGCCCGATTTCGCGGTGCCGACGCTGGCGGAACTGATCGCCCAGGGCCATGACATCGCCGCCGTCTACAGCCAGCCGCCGCGCCCCAAGGGCCGGGGCATGGCGCTGGAACCCGGCCCCGTCCACAAATTCGCCCTCGATCACAAATTGCCGGTGCGCACGCCGCTGTCCTTGAAGGGCGCGGACGAACAGGCGGGTTTCGCGGCGCTGGACCTGGATGGTGCCATTGTCGTGGCTTACGGCTTGTTGCTGCCCAAAGCCATTCTGGATGCGCCAAGACTGGGCTGTTTCAATCTGCATGGTTCGCTGCTGCCGCGCTGGCGCGGCGCCGCCCCCATCCAGCGCGCGGTGATGGCCGGCGATGCCCAGACCGGGGTGATGGTGATGCGGATGGAGGAAGGGCTTGACACCGGCCCAGTGCTGATGGCCGAGCGCGTGCCGGTCGGCCGCAAGACCAGCGGCGAACTGGCGGCGGAACTGTCAGGGCTGGGCGCCGACCTGATGGTGCGGGCGCTGGGGGCGCTGGAGCGCGGCGGCGTGACGCCGGTGCCGCAAAGCGAGGCCGGCGTGACCTATGCGAAGAAAATCCTGAAGGAAGAAGCGCGCATAGACTGGACGAAAAGTGCTTGGGAGATTGACCGGCAAATACGCGGGCTTTCGCCATGGCCAGGAGCTTGGTCGGAAGCGAATGGCGAACGCCTCAAGGTTCTGTATTCGACACCAGGACAGATGGTGGGGCGGACAACCGAAAGGTCCGGGCAAGTTCTCGACAGCCATGAAGGGAATTTGGTCGTGGCGTGCGGCGAAGGGTACATTCATCTTGACCGCGTTCAACGCGCAGGCGCGCGCGCGATGAGCGGTCGGGAGCTTCTCAAAGGATTTCCCCTGCCGCCCGGCACGATACTGGCCTGATGCGCTACCGCCTGACCCTCGAATATGACGGCGGGCCTTTTGTCGGCTGGCAGCGCCAGAACGAGGGTGCTTCGGTGCAGGGCGCGCTGGAAACCGCGATTGAAAAACTGTCGGGCGAGCGCGTCACCGTCACCGGCGCGGGCCGCACCGATGCCGGCGTCCATGCCCTGGGACAGGTGGCGCATTTCGACTTGGTCAAGGAATTCGACGCCGGCAAGGTGCGCGACGCGCTGAACCATTATCTGCGCCCCGCGCCGGTTTCCGTGCTGGAAGCCGCCGCGACCGACAGCGAATTCCATGCGCGGTTCTCGGCCAAGGCGCGGCATTACCTGTTCCGTATTCTCAACCGCCGCAGCCCGCCCGCGTTGGAACACGGCCGCGTCTGGCATGTCTCGCCCAGGCTGGACGCCGAGGCCATGCATGCCGCGGCGCAGTTTCTCACGGGCCAGCACGACTTCACCACCTTCCGCGCCGCCGAATGCCAGGCCCAGTCGCCGGTCAAGACCCTGGACCGATTGGACGTGTCACGCCGCGCCGATGAGATTCACATCGCGGCTTCGGCGCGCTCCTTCCTGCATCACCAGATCCGCTCTTTCGCCGGAACGCTGAAACTGGTAGGCGAAGGCAAGTGGCAGCCCCGCGACGTGAAGGCGGCGCTGGAGGCACGCGACCGCGCCGCCTGCGGCCCGGTCTCGCCGCCGGATGGGTTGTATCTGGTGCGCGTGGATTATTAGATCGGCGGCTTTGCGAAGTATGCCGTCAGCAGCGCCGCATAGATGTCCGTCAATGCCGCGATCTCGCTGACCGGCACGCATTCGTCGGCCTTGTGCATGGTGCCGCCCGCCAGCCCCAACTCCACCACCGGGCAGAAATCCTTGATGAAACGCGCATCCGACGTGCCGCCGCTGGTGGAAAAGAACGGCGACTGGCCGGTGACGCTGGAGACTGTGTCGCTGACCAGTTGGGTGAACTTGCCCGGCGCGGTCAGGAAGGCCACGCCGGAGGTCTTGGCCGTCACCGTGATCTTGCAGCCGGTTTCCTCGGCAATGCGATCCGCGCGGTCACTGACCCAGTTGGTCAGGCTTTCGGGCGTGTGCCTGTCGTTGAAGCGGATGTTGAATCCCGCCCACGCCTCGCCCGGGATCACATTGGTCGCCGTGTTGCCGACATCCATGGTGGTGAAGGCCAGAGTGGAGGGATCGAAATGCTCGCTGCCCTTGTCCAGTTTGTGCGACGCCAGCTGCGTCACCAGTTCGGCCAGCGCCGGAATCGGGTTGACGGCCTTTTGCGGATAGCCGACATGGCCCTGGCTGCCGGTCACGGTCACCCGGAAGTTGATCGAGCCGCGGCGGCCGATCTTCAGCGTGTCGCCGGCATGGCCGACCGAGGTCGGCTCGCCCACCACGCAATGGTCGATCCTCTCGCCGCGCGCCTTCAGCCATTCCAGCAGCTTGACGGTGCCGTTGACCGCCTCGCCTTCCTCGTCGCCGGTGATCAGCAGGCTGACCGAACCTTTGGGCGTGCCGACGCGGGCGCAGGCGGCGACAAAGGCGGCGATGGCCGACTTCATGTCGGCGGCGCCGCGGCCATACAGCATGCCGTCGCGCACATCGGCGGCGAAGGGATCGGCCTGCCAGCCTTCGCCCACCGGCACCACATCGGTATGGCCGGCAAAGCAGAAATGCGGCGCCGCATCGCCAAGCCGGGCATAGAGATTGTCAATATCGCCAAAAGGCAGGCGATGGGTGGCAAAGCCCAGTTCCTTCAGCACGGCTTCCAGCACGTCCAGCGCGCCGGCATCTTTCGGCGTCACCGAGGGGCGGCGGATAAGGGCCTGGGCCAGGACCAAAGCGTCGATGGTCAGCGCGTCAATGTGTTTGGGCATCAGTCGCGCAGCAATTCGTTGATCGAGGTCTTGGCGCGGGTCTTTTCGTCCACCCGCTTGACGATGACGGCACAATATAAGTTGGGTCCGTTGCCCGACGGCATCGAGCCCGACACCACCACCGAATAAGGCGGCACCTTGCCGTAATGCACTTCGCCGGTGGCGCGATCAACGATCTTGGTCGAGCCCGACAGATACACGCCCATGGAGAGAACGCTGCCTTCGCCCACGATCACGCCTTCGGCCACTTCGGCGCGGGCGCCGATGAAGCAATTGTCCTCGATGATGGTGGGGGCGGCCTGCAGCGGCTCCAGCACCCCGCCCAGCCCGGCGCCGCCGCTGATATGGCAATGCGCGCCGACCTGGGCGCAGGAGCCGACCGTGGCCCAGGTGTCGATCATGGTGCCTTCGCCGACACGGGCGCCGACATTGACAAAGCTGGGCAGCAGCACCGCGCCTTTGGCGATGAAGGCGCTGCGGCGGACGATGGCGCCCGGCACGGCGCGAAAACCGGCATCGCGGAACCTGGCTTCGTCCCAGCCCAGGAATTTGGAATCCACCTTGTCCCACCACACCGCCTCGCCCGGTGCGCCGGAAATCAGTTTCATGTCATTGAGCCGGAACGACAGCAGTACCGCCTTTTTCAGCCATTCATATACTTTCCACTCGCCGTCAATTTTATGCGCTACGCGATAGCGACCATCGTCCAGGCCATCGAGTGCCGCTTCCACGGCATCACGCGCCACACCTTTTGTCTCCGGGTTTATGCTTTCGCGGGTTTCCCATGCTGCTTCGACGGCAAGGGCTATGTCTTCAGTCGTCATGTCAAATCCTGATGCTGTTCAAAAACGTGGTGAGGTCGTCGGTTTCGTGGCTGATGTCGCCGTCCGCGACATCCATCTGCGGCCCGTGTTGCGTCCAGGGCGAATCCCTGTTGTTCAGCCATACCGTGGTCATGCCCAGGGCGCGCGCCGGCACCAGGTTGCGGGGAATGTCGTCGAACATGGCGCTGGCGCGCGCGTCCACGCCGCCCGCGCGCACCACGCTGTCATAGGCGGCCGCCTGCGGCTTGGGGGCGAAGGCGATGGTGCGGATGTCCCACACCGACTCGAACAGATGCGTCATGCCCAGCCGGTCCAGGATGCGCGCCGCATGGTTGCGGCAGCCATTGGTGAAGATAAAGCGCTGTCCCGGCAGGGCCGCGACCGCTTCCGCCAGCGGTGCATCGGGCCCCAGTTCGCCCAGGTCGATGTCATGGACATGGTGCAGGTAATCCTCCGCATCCACATCATGCTCGCACATCAGTCCGCTCAGGGTGGTGCCATACTGGCGGTACAGTTCCTTCTGGCGCAGCCGCGCCTGGTCGCGCGGCAGCTTCAGCAGCGCGGCCACATAATCGGTCATGCGCGATTCGATCTGCGCGAAGATGCCGTTGTCGGCCCGGTAGAGCGTGTTGTCGAGGTCGAAAATCCAATACCGCACATGACGGAAATCGGGCCGCGAATCTGGCTGCACCGCACCATTTTCCGTCAAAACGCCGGTTTCCATGAGCGGGAACATGGCCCAGCCCCGCGACAGGGGCAAGCACCGTTAAGGGATGTCCACCATGTCTCTTTAACAACTGTTAAAGCGGCGGGCCGCACAATCGCGACAAGAGGAAGCATGGAACAGCGAACGCCACCAGGATACGGAACCGGCCAGGCCAAGCCGGGCCTCGATCCGCGCGATGCGCTGGATATCCTGGACCTGCGCACCGCGCGCCAGCGCGGGCAGGAACGCGGCGCCGCCGAACTGGCCTCCAGCACCGATGCCGGCCCCGATGTGCTGCACTATCTCGCCACCCATGGCGGGCCCGCGACCCGCGCCGCCGTCGCCGCCAATCCCGTCGCGTCGGCTTTCACCAACCGGGTGCTGGCGATTGACGACAATGAGGATGTCCGCGCCGAACTGGCGGTGAAGATCGCGCGCCTGATGCCGGGCCTGTCGGAGCGCGAAAGCTCCCACATTTTCGCCCTCACCGTCGAGACCTTGGAATGCCTGGCCCGCGACGCGGACGTGCGCGTGCGCGCCATACTGGCGGAAGAGATCAAAAGCCTGGACTGCATCCCCAAGGACATTGTCCTGATCCTGGCGCGCGACCTGAACAGCATCGTCGCGGGGCCCATCCTGCAATATTCGCCGCTTCTGTCCGATGCCGACCTGATCGAGATCATCGCCTGCGGGCAGGTGCAGGAGGCGCTGGCGGCCATCGCCAGCCGCAAGCCGGTCAGCGAAGCCGTCAGCGAGCGGCTGGTGCAATCGCTGGACGTGTCGGCGGTGGCGGCGCTGCTGGTCAATCCCGACGCGGCCATCCGCAAGGAAATCCTGGACCGCATCATCGACCAGGCGGAAGAGATGCACGCCTGGCATTTGCCGCTGGCGTTGCGCGCCGACCTGTCGGCCCGCGCCGTGCGCCGCATTGCCAGCCTGGTCGGCGCTTCCATCCTGGAACGGCTGGCGGCGCGCAACGACTTGTCCGACGCCACCCGCATTCACCTGAACCGCGAATTGCGGGCCCGGCTGGCGGAAAACCCGCTGGCGCCGGATGCGGTTTCTCCCGCCGAGGCCGTGGCCGCGGCCCGGTACGAAGGGCGGCTGGACGGCCTGTTCCTGGAACAGGCGGCGCTGGCGGGAAGCCGCGAAATGGTGATCGTGGCGCTGGCCCAGCTTGCCAATGTCACCGAACAGACAGTGAAGAAGATCCTGGCGGCGGGCAGCGCCAAGCCCGTGGTGGCGCTGGTGTGGCACGCCCATCTTTCGATGCGCGTGGCCTTCAAGATCCAGACCTTCATCATGAAGCTGCCGACCCGCGACATTCTTCCGGCACGGGGCGGGGTCGGCTTTCCCCTGACCAAGGAAGAGATGCGCTGGCATCTCAACTATTTCAACATCCCGGCCTAGCGCTTCAGCCCTGACACGCCGATATGGGCGACATAGCCGGGGACACCCTTGGTGGGCGTCGGCGCGAAACCGGATTCGCCATAGCCGCGGGCGCCGCAATTGCCCGCGCCCTGGATTTCAAAGGCGGCCGAAACGGTGCAGAAGCGCTGTGCCCCGCCAACAAGCGTGCCGCCGCCCTTGCGCTGCGCCAGCAGGAACACCGCGTCGCTGCCCAGCGGCGTGGTGATGGTGTGGGCGCAGGCGCCGCCCTGCACGGTCCACCAGCCGCGCGACACCGACTTGCCGCCTTCGTTCTGATTTGAAATCTGGCCCAGCGCCACCAGCAGCGCCTCGCGGCCGTCATTGCAGACGGTATAGCCGGCGGGGGCGATCTGCTTGCGGGCTTCGCGCTCCAGGGCGTCGAAAAGCTGGGCATTGCCGGCATCGTTGGTGAAATGCATGCGCTTGCGGAAATCCGCCAGCGCCGCGCCGGTCGCCTTGTCGGGGGCGCCGTCGATGCGGCCGATGGCATAGCCATTGTCCTTCAACAGACGCTTGACCCCGGCCAGTTGCGCCTGGGTCAGGGTCATCGCCGGCTGTTCGTCGAAATTCATCGTCCAGATGCTTTTGCCGCGATTGTCCAGCGGCGCAAAAGGCAGCGCGAAAGTGTCGTCGGCCATGCAGACCGGCTGGGTGACGCCCTGCTTGAGGACGAAATTGGCGTCTTTCACGCAGACCGGATAGTTGCCGCCCCAGGCGCGCGGCGGCCCCGAATGGGCGATGGAGGAACGCGCATGCACCAGATAGGTCTCCGCCGTCAGCGGTTCCTTGCGCGCCACCTGGCAGTCGCCGGGCACCACCCGGGTCCAGCCTTCGGTCTCGCTGCGCGGCGACTGGATCGCGGACGACGCGGCATAAAGGATATAGCTGGTGCGGTTGCACAGGGTCAGCGCGGCGCGCGCCGGGGCGCACATCAGAATCGTCTGGCCCGCCAGCACCAGGGCCGCAAGCAGCAGCCCGCGCGTCATTCGGCGGTAATCAGCGTGCCCGCGCCGTGCTCGGTGAACAGTTCGAGCAGCAGCACATGGGGAATGCGCCCGTCCAGGATGACGGCGGCATGCACGCCGCCTTCCACCGCATCGATCGCGGTCTGGATCTTGGGGATCATGCCGCCGGAGATGGTGCCGTTGGCGATCAGTTCGCGCGCTTCGGCCAGGGTCAGGCGCGGGATCAGTTTCTTGTCCTGGTCCAGCACGCCTTCCACATCGGTCAGCAGGATCAGGCGCTCGGCCCGCAGCGCGCAGGCGACCGCGCCCGCCACCGTATCGGCGTTGATATTGAAAGTCTCGCCCTTGGCGCCGACGCCGATGGGCGCGATCACCGGAATGGTCTCCGACTTCATGATGGAGTGCAGCACTTCCGGGTTCACGGTGTCGGGCTCGCCGACAAAGCCCAGGTCCACCGCCTCACGCTCGCCGGTGGCGGGATTGATCTTGGTCATGGCCAGCTTGCGCGCCACCACCAGGTTGCCGTCCTTGCCCGACAGGCCCACGGCGCGGCCGCCGGCGAAATTGATGCCGGTGACGATCTGGGCGTTGATCGAGCCGGTCAGCACCATCTCCACCACCTCGACCGTCGCTTCGTCGGTGACGCGCAGCCCGTCGATGAAGGTGGAGTCGATGTTCAGCCGCTTCAGCATCGCCCCGATCTGGGGCCCGCCGCCATGCACCACCACCGGATCGATGCCGGTCTGCTTCATCAGCACGATGTCCTGGGCGAAGTCGTCGGTGCCGGCGCCGGTCATGGCGTTGCCGCCATACTTCACCACGATGGTCTTCTGGTCGTATTTCAGGATGTAGGGCAGGGCCTCGACCAGCACCCGGCCGGTGGAGCGCCAGCGCGCCATCACCCGCAGGTTCCGGTCTTCAGGCTCGTCGGAGGATCCGGCCATCGGGCAAGCTCAGTTGAAAAGCGCGCGCCTTATAGCGCGGCAAGGCAGGTCTTTCTACGGATTATTCCGCCAATGCCGCCAGATGGGTGCGCAGGGCGGCTATGCCCTCACCCTTCAGCGCCGAGGTCAGCTGCACTTGCGCCAAAGCGGCGGTGTGCCTGGCGGCTTCGGTGGCCGCGGCGGCGATGGCCTTGGCGCGGTCTGCGGCGCTGATCTCATCGCTCTTGGTCAGGACCAGGCCGTAGGAGACGGCGGCCCGGTCCAGCAGGTCCATCACCTGGATGTCGGTATCCATCGGGCCGCGCCGCGCATCGATCAGAAGCGCCACGCGGCGCAGGCGGGAACGGCTTTGCAGATAGGCGAAGATCATCGCCTGCCAGGCATTGGCCTCGGTCTTGGAGCGCTTGGCGAAGCCATAGCCGGGCAGGTCCACCAGCATCAGCCGATCCGACAGATTGAAGAAGTTGATCTGGCGGGTGGCGCCCGGCGTCTGCGACACTCGCGCCAGCGCCTTCCTGCCGGTCAGGGCGTTGACCAGGCTGGACTTGCCGGCATTGGAGCGGCCGACAAAGGCGACCTCGTTAAGCTTTTCCGGCGGCAGGTTTTCCGCCGTGGTCGCGCCCCAGACGAAATCGCACGGCCCCGCGAACAGCTTGCGCGCGGCTTCCCCAGCAGCGCCGCCGTCCGGTTCAGTCATTGGCGGCTTTCAGCTTCTTTTTCACGCCGACATTCTCGAAGAACTTCACTTCCACGCCATGGCTGCGCATGAAGATGTACTGCTGGATCACCGTCAGCAGGTTGTTCCAGGCGTAATAGATCACCAGCCCCGCCGGGAAGGTGGCGAACATGAAGGTGAAGATCAGCGGCATGAAGGCGAACATCTTGGCCTGCACCGGATCGGCGGGCGCGGGGTTCAGCTTGGTCTGCATCCACTGCGTCATGCCGTAAAGGATCGGCCAGGCGCCGATGGACAAAAAGGCGACCGCCTGGGGCAGCACGGCATGCGGGTCGTAGGGGATCAGCCCGAACAGGTTGAGCAGCGAGGTGGGATCGGGCGCCGACAGGTCGTGAATCCAGCCGTAGAACGGCGCATGCCGCATCTCGATGGTGACGTACAGCACCTTGTAGAGCGAGAAGAACACCGGAATGGTGAGCAGGATCGGCAGGCAGCCCGACACCGGATTGGCCTTTTCGCGCTTGTACAGCGCCATGGTTTCCAGCTGCAGCTTCTGCGGGTCCTTGCCGTGCTCCTTCTTCAGCGCCTCCATCTGCGGCTGCAGCTTCTTCATCTTGGTCATGGCGCGGAAGCTGGCATTGGCCAGCGGGAAGAAGACGATCTTGACGATCACCGTCAGCGCCAGGATGGCGAGGCCGAAATTGCCGAGATATTTGTAGAGCGTGTCCAGCAGCCAGAAGAAGGGCCGGGTCAGGAACCAGAACCAGCCCCAGTCCACCGCCAGGTCGAAATGGGTGATGTTCTGGCTGTCCTGATAGCCGCGCAGGATGTCCACCACCTTGGCGCCGGCGAACAGCCGGTGGGTGACGCTGGCCGAGGCGCCGGGGGCCAGGATGCGCGCATTCAGGCGGTAATTGGCCTGATAGGCGTCGGCGCCGGCCGGAGTCTTGGCCCCCAGATACTGGCCGCTGAAGCCTTCGCCCTGGGGCGGCACGATGGCCGCCATCCAGTATTTGTCGGTGATGCCGACCCAGCCGCCGGTCGAGGCAAATGCCTTGGGCGGGGTGCCGGGATCCTTGAAGTCGGTATATTTGGCGTCCACCTCGCTGCCGTCGGCGACGCCGACAAAGCCTTCATGCAGGATCCAGCTGCTGGTGGTCTTGGGAATGTTCTGGCGCGCGACATAGCCGAAGGGAAACAGGGTGACCGGGGCGCTGCTCTTGTTGGCGACGCTGTCGGCGACGGTGAACAGGTATTTGTCGTCGATGGCGATGGTGCGGGTGAAGACCAGGCCATGGCCATTGTCCCAGCTCAGCGTCACCGGCTTGCCGGGGGCGAGCGTGCCGCCGCCGGTCTGGACCCACCGGCTGTTGTCATCGGGCATGTTCTGCCCCCCGATCCAGCCGAACTCGGCATAATAGGGATAGTCGGTGCTTTTGGGGGCCAGGAGCACAATCTCCGGCGACCTGGGGTCCACCGTCTCGTGGTATTTCTTCAGGCGCAGATCGTCGATGCGCGCGCCCTTGAGCAGGATCGAGCCGTCCACCATCGCGGTGTCGATCGCCACCCGCTTGCCGCCCGCCTTCAGCGCCGCCTCGCGGCTCAGATGGGTGTCGCCGCCCGCGATGCCGGGCAGGCCGGGGGCGCTGGCCACCGGCTTGTTCTTTTCCTGGTGCGACAGGTGGGCCTGGCGCGCCTGCTCGGCCTTCATCGAAGGCGTGGCGACGAAATACTGCCACAGGAACAGGGTCGCCGCCGCCAGCGCGATGGCAAAAAGCACATTCTTGTTGTTGTTCATGGATGCGGGGTCTTTGAAAGAGGAACGGGATCGAAGCCCGACGAACCGCCGAGCCAGGTGATGGGATGGCAGCGCGCCAGGCGCTTCGCAGTCAGCCACAGGCCGGTGACGGGCCCATGTTGGTGCAGGGCTTCCAGGGCATAGACCGAACAGCTCGGCGTGAAGCGGCAGGCACTGGGCATCAGCGGCGACAGCAAGGCGCGATAGGCGCGGATCGGCGCGGACAGGATCGCAATGGCGATGTTACGCATGACCCTCTCCCCTGCCTGCGTCCAGCTTCTTGTGCGCCGCTTTCAGGGCCGTGGCGATGTCGGACAAAAGGGCCTGGAACGGACGCGTCCCGGTGGTGCCGCGCGCCACCAGAACATAGTCATGGCCCTGGCGGCCCAAAAGGGGCAGCAGTTGCGACGCAGCGGCGCGCAACCGGCGCTTGGCGCGGTTGCGGGCCACGGCATTGCCGACCTTCTTGCTGGCGGTGAAGCCCACGCGCAAACCGGAACCCGCTTCGGGCGAGGGGCAGGTTTCCAGGGTGACGGCGCCTTCGACGCGGCGGATTCCCCGCGCCGCCCTCAGGAAGTCGGCGCGTTTCTTCAGATGATCCACAATGAGAGGCCCCCTGGGGTGCCTAGGCTCAGGCCGAGAGCTTCTTGCGGCCGGACGAACGGCGGCGGTTCAACACCTTGCGGCCACCGGCGGTCGCCATGCGCGAACGGAAGCCATGGCGGCGCTTGCGCACGAGTTTGCTCGGCTGATAGGTGCGCTTCATGGTCGTCAGGCTCCAAAAGTCGGCCGAAGGCCGGAAAAGAGCGCGGTTTTTAGGGGGGCGAGCCCCGCCTGTCAACGACCTGCCGGCCGGCCGCAGCGTTGAAATAATATTCGGGTTGCCCCCTCAGGACAGGTAATGGTTTCATCATCTTCAAAGTATGTGAAATTAAATTGTATATAACTTCAACTTATGGCTATAGAAGCAGCGGAAACTTGATGAGATATTACGAAATATGAAACGTGATCTTGAAATCGCCAAGCGTATCAAGGCCCTACGGGAAGGCCTAAAAATGTCAAAGTCTGAACTTGCCCGTCAGAGTGGAGTGACCACCACCGCCGTGTGGAACTGGGAAGAGAACGGCATCATCCCTCGCTACGAAACCTTCGTGAAAGCCGCCACCGCTCTGGGCGTCACTGAGATTTTTCTGAGGACCGGCTTGCCCGCTTTTGCTCCTAAGGCAGCTGAGGTGATCCGGACTATTCGCACAATCATTGAAGAGGCTCGCAGCGAGATTGCCGACATCATGGGCGTACCGCTCGACAAAATTCTTCTGAAACTGGAAGTTTCGAGCAGCTAAAATGGAAAAGAAGCCTCAGTCCCCCAGCGCGATTCCGTCCCGGCGGGGGTCGGCGGCGCCGATATAGCCGTTTTTGACCCGCATGATGCCATGCAACCCGCTGCCCTCGACCTCGGGAACCTGGACGGTATGGCCCATGGCGGTCAGCTGGGCGGCCAGGGTCTCGGCCCCAGGGCCTTTCTCCAGCAGGGTGATACCGTTCATGTTGATTTCCCGCGGCATGGAGATGGCGTCCTTGGGGCTCATATGGGCGTCCAGGATGCCGACCAGGGTCTGGGCGACATAATCGATGATGGCGGGGCCGCCGGGGGAGCCGACCGAGACCAGGAAGCGGTTGTCCTTGTCGAACACGATGGTGGGCGACATGGCCGACAAAGGCAGCTTGCCCGGCGCGGGCGCATTGGCCACCGGCTTGCCGTCGCGCACCGGCTGGAAGGAGAAATCGGTCAGGGTGTTGTTGAGCAAAAAACCCTTGGCGAAGATTTCCGCGCCGAAGATGAACTCCACCGAGGTGGTCATCGCCACCACCTCGCCCTTGTCGTCCACGATGGTCATGTGGCTGGTGCCATGCAGCACCGGCGACACCTGGGGCGATAGCGCGGCGTGTTTCTCCGGCGGATCGCCGGCCACGGCGGTGCCCATGTCATGGGCGGGATCGATCAGCGCGGCGCGGCTGGCGATATAGCCCTTGTCGGTCAGCCCGGCGATCGGGACATTCACAAAAGCGGGATCGCCCAGATATTGCGCGCGGTCGGCATAGGCCAGGCGGCTGGCTTCCGCGAACAGATGCGCGCCGCTGAGGGTGCCGGGCGTCAACTGTTCCGACGGGAAACGCTGCAGCATGCCCAGCATCTGCAGCACGGCAATGCCGCCGGACGAGGGTGGGCCCATGGAGCAGAGATGATACTGGCGATAGTCGCCGCAGACCGGCGCGCGTTCCCTGGCCCGATAGCCGGCCAGGTCGGCCAGCGTCATGCCGCCCTGGTTCTTGGGCGCGTGGTGTACGGCGTCAACAATGGCCTGGGCGATCTCGCCCTTGTAGAAGGCGTCGGGACCGTCCTTGGCGATCTTCTTCAGGGTCGCGGCATATTCGGGATTCTTGTAGGTCTCGCCTTCGGCCAGCGGCGTGCCGTCGGCGTGGAAGAAGCGCGCCCTGATGTCGGGCATATCGCTGACGCGGCTCTGCATCGCCTTGATCTGGCGCACCATCTTGGGGCCGACCGGGAAGCCCTTTTCCGCCAGCCTGATGGCGGGGTCGAACAGTTTCGCCCAGGGCAGCTTGCCGTACTTCTTGTGCGCCAGGGCCAGCATGCGCACCACGCCGGGAATGCCCACCGACAGTCCGCCGGGAATGGGATCGAAATGCGCCCGCGGCTGGCCGGCGGCATCCAGGAACATGGTCGGCGTGGCGGAGGCAGGAGCCTGTTCGCGGCCGTCAAAGCTGGTGGTTTTGCGGGTCTTGGGATTGTAGACCAGCATGAAGGCGCCGCCGCCGATGCCCGAGGACTCCGGCTCGACCAGACCCAGCACCAGCTGCGCCGCGATGGCGGCATCCACCGCGCTGCCGCCGGCGCGCATCATGTCCAGGCCGGCCTGGGCGGCATGGGGGTTGGCGGCGGCGATCATGTGGTGCTTGGCGACGGTTTCCGTTACCTGCGCTGTCACCGGCAGCGATGTGGCGATCAGGGCGGCGGCGCACAGCGCCCTCAAACTCGTGCCCGCAAATTTCATGACGACCCCGCGCTATCCCTGCGCGGATGGTAAGCGGCTTTGCACAAACGCCACAAATGAAAAGGCCCCGCTGCGACAGCGAGGCCTTTTGAATTCAAATGCCTGAAATATCAGCGCACGAAGACGCGCACTTCGCTGACGCTGGTGGCGGGATCGGTGGTCGAGGCCACGTTCAGCCGGGTCGCGGGCACGCCCATGTCGGTCATGGAGCGCATCACGTCCTGGGCATGGCGGCGGGCGGTGGACTGGGCGATCTGCACCGAGGCGGCGGTGCCGCGGGTGGGCGAAACCGCCACCACCTGGAAGCTGGCGCCGGGGCGGTTCTGCAGCGCCTGGTTCAGCGCGGCATAGAGAATCTGCTGATAGTCCACATCGGGATGGTCGAACTTTACCACCACCAGCGGCGTGCCCGCCGCAGCGGTCTGCAGGCCACCGCCGCCGATGGAGCCGGTGACGCCGCCGCCGAAGAAGTCGCCGCTCTTGATCGAGGCGGCCAGGGTGGAGAGGTTGGCGCGCTCGGTCCCGACATAGGCGGTCTGGCGCTGGGTGGCGTCGGAAACCTCGCGCAGCATGCGGTCGATCATCACGATGGTCTGGCTGGTTTCGTCTTCCAGCAGGCGCAGCTGGCGATGGTCTTCATCCACCGCGCCGGAGACATTGTAGGTGGCGCCGATCTGGTCCAGCGCATAATGGGCGGTGGAACTGTCATTGTTGACGTCGGTGCCCAGCGCATTCAACCCGTTGATATTGGCCGACAGGGCGTCCAGCTGGCCTTGGGCGGTGTTCCATTCGGCCACCAGTTCCGGGTTGCCGCGGGTGGTGCCCACCTGCAGGCGGGTGGTGATGTGGGCCTTGGCTTCCTGATAGGCCCCGGCAGCGCCGGCGCCCTGGTTGCGCAGGTCGGCCAGGCGGCCGGCATTGGCGGCCAGCTTGCCCTGCAGGCCCGCGACCTGGGCGCGCAGCGACTGGATGGTCTTGTTGACCTGGGTGCCGGTATCGCTGCCGGACTCGATGGTGACCGGGGTGATGGTGGCCACGGGCGCGGCGCCCGGGGCCGGCGGCAGGGCGGCGACCGCCGTGGCGGTGGGCGGCGCGCCGGCGCCATCGGCTGTGGGGGCATCCGAGGCCGACATGCCGCCGGAGTCATCGCCGAACATGCTGTCAACATCGGAACAGGCGGTCAGGCCAAAGCCAGCCGCCAGCGCAAAAGCCAGAACAAGGCCCTTTTTGAGCCCCTGCCTTGCCGGAATTCCCGTCATTATGCTCTCCGCTGCCCGGCGCCCCTGCCCCGCGACCGGGATACGGTCGCATGGACGCCAAAACCCAACCCCGTCCGCTGCGCGCCGCGCGGGCAGACCTTGACGCCAAGTCTTAACCAGAGGGGCGGGAGGGGACAAGGGAGCACAATGCCGCTTGGGTGGAAATCCTCATGTTTTCACCGGGGCTTGGCCGGAAAAGGGGGAGTGTTACGGCAATGTTTCAGTCCCGCGCGGTTGTTCTTGCCTTTGGAGAGGCACCCAAATAGGTTCGCGCCTCCAAAACGCACCCGTAGCTCAGCTGGATAGAGCACCAGACTACGAATCTGGGGGTCAGGAGTTCGAATCTCTTCGGGTGCACCATTTTTGTTGTCCGCCACAAATGGCCGGACTCGGCCAAATAAAATTGGACTGCAGCAGCAGAGGTGGTGCGGACCACCGCGAATGACCGCCGCATCAACGCCCAACAAAAATTAGGCGAATTATACTGGGCAGCGACCGTTCCGGTCGTTCGCGCAGGACTTCGGCCACTCTTAGATTAAGTCTAGGAATGAGGATCGGATCGCCTCAGTACCGGAAAACGGGCGCAATCTTAATTCCGGCGTAGCCCAAAAAAGAGAGCGTAAGGCCGCATTCGGGAGCCTGGTTCATGCTGTTCCAGTGGGCTGAGGATGCCGCCGGTATGGTGATCTTGGATTTCGATAACTGGTGTCTCAACATCGATATGGAGTGGCACACGGACAAAAAGGCGCCACCGCGATGAGGCCCCTTGTCATGTTTGCCATGATCTGGGACAGGCAAGTCCGACAGACCTGGGCGTAAACCCTGTTTTGTTATCCACCTCGGCGCGGAATCCGCGGCAAGAGATTGAAATTATTGACAAATCTATCCAGTCATTGCAGGATTCCGGCACTGGATTGCATCGGCGCGGGTCGCGTCCAGTATCCATTTTACCCCACCAACGACTGCTCGTCACTGCGGTGACCAGAGCATCTGCGCGCGCAGTTCGCCCCCTTGGAGGCGCCGTCGCCCGCGCACTCTCAAGGACCCCTCCCGTTGAAATACGCACACCCTTTCGATCTCACCCGCCTGCATGTCCGCATCGGTATTGAAAAGCCTATTGCGGACTTTGCCCGCAACTTCTTCGTCCCCGGCCAGTTTCGCTGCAACTTTCCGCGTGTCACCGTGGAAGATGCATGGGGAACGCTTCCTGTGCCGCATCTTCTGGACCAAGGCGAGCGGTTTCCGCTGCTCTATGTGCGCCGGGGCATTGTGCATATGGGGTCGGCGAACTGGGGCATCCCGACCGAACGCGGTGCCTCCACCCAATACTATCATGGTGCCGAGCGGCGCACGCTGGGGTTCCCGGCCATGTGCCCCGCATCGTTTGTCGACATTGCGCTGGATGGGGAAGCCCCCTAACCGTGGGCGACGTCGCCAACACGCGCAAGTTGGATTATGTCACCGAATGCAAAGCTCATCCTGACTATTGTCGCTCCGAACTATTTTGGTCCCGATCATCAGGTCGATTGCGCTCAAACGCCGCCGGCAGGAGCCGACCGAGAGGGCCCCTGGCTTCACGACCGTCATCGACTGGATCGATCGGTTCGAGGAACATGGGCCGCTCTTCGGCGCCGCCGCCTTGAGCGACCGTCACGATACGAAGGGAAATTTCACGCAGCGGCTTGCAGAATACCAGAGCGCCTCCAAGCTACAGAGAGTCGTTTAAACGGCATAACTTGATCAATGAGAGCGCCCGCGCGCTTTAACGCCGAGCTGATAATCCACTCCCGTCATCCGCACGCGCCACTGGCACAGTTCAGCGCTGACACCGTGCTCTTTGGCGATGTCAGAGACGCTCGGAAATAGAATTTGAATCAATAGCTTATGTCGCGATAAAGCAGGTATTCGTTGGTATTGGTTGTGCCGCGACTTAGCATTCGCACCATCAATTCGCGCCTGCTTCGCTCCGGTTGGACTGTCTCAATGGAAGCTATAAGTTGTTGTTTCTGCCATTTCGGAGATAATTGTCGGCCGCCGAAGAGCGGAAGGGAGGGCAGTAATGGATGCGAAGGATCTGAGAGTATTTGAAGTTGTGGCCCGCCATGAAGGCATGAAGCGGGCTGCCAGGGAACTGAACACCGTACAGTCCAATGTGACAGCGCGCATTCGTGCGCTGGAGGATGAACTGGGGGTGTCGCTATTCGAGCGACGTCCGACCGGCATGGTCCTGACGCCCGCGGGACTTCGTTTGCTTCCTTATGCTCATGAAGTGCGCTCCACGATCGAAGATGCCAGGCGCGCCGCCACCGATGGGGGAACGCCGTCTGGCCCGCTGGTGATTGGATCGCGTAAATCCACGACAGCCATGCATCTCGGGCGGATTCTCGCTTCCTATTTGGGCGATTTCCCTGACGTGGACATCAAGGTCCGCACCGAGACCTCTCCGTTGTTGAAGGATCTGATCTTGAAACGCCGCATCGAGGGAGCATTCGTCTGCGATCCCGTGGATCATCATGATTTGGTAGGCGAAGTCATTCTGGACGAAGAGCTTGTGGTTCTGACATCGCCCAACATCCACCGGATGAAAGACATTCCGCACGACATCAAGCTGGTGGTGCTTGGGCAGGGCAGCTTCTACCAGAACCAGTTGCAGGCGCTGCTTGCACGCCGGGGTGTCAATGCCGGCCGGATAATCGAGTTGGGAACATTGGAAGTAATCGTGGATTGTGTAAGTGCCGGTCTGGGTATCACATTGTTGCCGCGCGCAGTGCTCAACATGATTTCTCCTCGGGGCAGTGTGCGAGCTCATCGCGTGGCGGACGAAGATTGCAGGGTTCAGACGCTGTTCGTGCGGCGTGGCGATGCCTTCGTTTCGAGTGCCCTGTCCGCCTTCCTCGACTGCGCGCGCGCCTATGGCCGCCAGCATCTGCATGACGAACGGCCTCGCCGGATGCTGTCGCTGGTTCAAGCCTGACCCTGACGATCGCGCGGCAGGCAGAACGCGATCAATTCGGCTGGATAGCCGCCTCCCCCTATGGCCACCACGATATACTGGCGTCCGTCCAGCATGAAGGTCATGGGAGAACCGGTCTGTGGCGCAGGCATATAGACAGCGCCTTTTTCTTCACCGTTCGCCTTGTCATAGGCTCGTAGCATCGCGCCGCGTCGGCCCGAGGGGGTCGTGAAAAAGCCAGCCTCGCCGCAGATAACCAGTGTTTTCGTCAGCGTTACCCCCAATAGTCCAGGCCGTCCCGTACGGGGAATTTTGAGGCCCTTCAGGGCAGGATGATTGCGGATATAGTCCGGGGTCTCGCCGTGTGCTATCTGCCAAGCTATGTTGCCCTTGGTGAGGTCGATGGCGGTAATACGCCCGTATGGCGGTTTCATCAGGGGCAGGCCGTCCACCATCAGCCGGCCTGGATGCAGGCCACCTGCCGGAGGTGCTTCTTTCGCCGGAACGCCGGGCCGTGATATACCGCCCATGACGCCGACTGGCTTGGTTTCCTCGCCGGCCATACCATGGACATACGCAAATTCCGACACCTTCTTATCGGTGACAGGCACCACGCCCATCGCGCCGGCCGTGGTTTGCGAGAAGACATAAGCCAAGTGTGTTTCGGGGTCGTAGGCGCCGCCTGGCCAGTTGGTGCCGCCCTGCGTCGTCAGCGCGACCAACGATCCCCAACTGCCGCCGGAGGTCGAAAGTGTCGGCGGGGTATAGATGCCGCCGGTACGATAATGCGAGATGATTTCCAGTCCCTTCGCATGTAGCTCGGGCGTAAAATCTATTATCGTATCGGCGTTGATAGATTGCACATCGTATGCCGGCGGTCGTGAGGGAATCGGCTGCGTCGGAGAGTACCACTCTCCGGGCACGTTGCCGGCGGGTTGCGGCCTCTCAGGAATCGGCCAGATCGGTTTGCCGGTCTCGCGATCCAGTACATAGAGAAAACATTGCTTGGTCGGTTGCGCCAGCGCTTTGACGATCCGACCCTCATGGGGGATGTCGCACAGGAGCGGGGCGCATGGAATATCGCGGTCCCAAAGTCCATGATGAACTGTCTGGTAATGCCAGCGGCGTTTGCCGGTCTGAAGTTCAACGGCGACAATGCTCTCGCCAAACAATGCCGATCCGCTACGATAAATACCGACTTCATCGCCGCTCGGAAGTTCAATGGGCAGATAAGCGAGGCCGAGTTCCATATCCACCGAGATCTGGCCCCAACATCCGGCGTTGCCGGCTATTTCCGCATCCCCTGGATGCAGCCATGTGTCGTAACCGAATTCGCCCTTGAGTGGGATCGTGTGGAAGATCCAGATACGCTTGCCGGTCCTAACATCGAAGCCGCGCACATAGCCCTTAATATTGCCGCGGTGCTTGGGAACGCTGCCCGAGAGATGGGCTGCGCCGACAATCACTACATTGCCGGCCACGACCGGCGTAGCATGTAACCCCACGTCTCCGGTGACGAGATCAATCTGCTGATCGTCATCGAGCTTGAGATCGACGACGCCGTTGCTTCCAAATCCTTCAATGGGAATTCCGGTCCTTGCATCCAGAGCGATCAGGCGATAACCCGGCGTCACATACAGGATGCGGCCGTCGCCGGTACCGTCCGTCCAATAGGCGACACCGCGTCCCGACAGCTGCCGCGGTGCGTTGGTACCACGCTCACCCTCATTTTCGCCGTGCATCCAGATGATCTCGCCGCTCGCTGCATCGAGGCAGATCACGTCGCGCCGCGATCCTGCAGTGCTGTAAAGTTTTCCGCTTATGACGAGTGGCGTCGCCTCATATTGATATTCGGGGTGCGGTCCTAACGCTTCGGTGCGGAAGCGCCATGCCACTTCCAGGTTGCTGAAGTTCGAAGCATTGATCTGGTCCAGCGGTGCATACCGGCTGTTGGCCAGATCGTTGGCATAATTGCGCCAATCGCTATCGGTAGATGCATGCGCCGATGCAGGCCAAACTGATGTGGAAAGGCCGACGGCCGCTGTCGAAAGCAGGGTTCGCCTGGTAAGGGAAGTCATCGCGATCGTCTCCTGTGCGCCGGCGATGAGTGCCATCACGGCTCGGTGACATTCCAAAATCAAAGCACTGCGCAAATCAAGCGATGTCATCGCAACGATGTTGATTGCCGCAATCGCAAAAACAGATCGGCAGATCAAAACAAATCGCTCCACAAGAATTGACTTGGATCGGCTTCCTAACCCATCTGTTAGCGAAGGCAGAGATGCCAAAAAACACAGAGGGGAAACGATGACGGTTCGATACGGCAACCGGCGCATTGCGCCGTTGCATAACATCGCTATTTTTCGCGGCAAGCATATGATGTCGACAACCAGCGCGGCCGCGCTGCTGCTGATGGCGTCCGTGGCGGGGGCCACGTCGGCCTCTGCCCAGGCCGCCAGCGAACAGGTCGAGCAGGTCGTCGTCTCATCCACACGCCTGCAGAGCGCAGGCTTCGATGCACCCACGCCGACCACCGTGGTGGGGGCCGCCGACATCGAGAAGAATGCCCAGCCCAATGTTTTCGACGCTATCGTGCAGTTGCCCGCATTGCAGGGCAGCACCGGCACGACCTACGAAACCGGTTCAACCAGCACGGGCCTGAACGGCATTTCCGCTTTTGCCTTGCGCGGCCTCAGTCCGCTGCGCACCTTGACACTGCTGGATGGCCAGCGCGTCGTGGGCTCCAACTTCAACGGCGTGGTCGATGTCAGCTTAATGCCGCAGCTGCTGCTGCAGCGTGTCGATGTGGTGACCGGCGGCGCGTCTGCCTCCTGGGGCTCCGACGCGGTGGCGGGCGTGGTTAACTTCGTAACCGACAAGCACTTCACTGGCCTGAAGGCTAATATTCAAGGCGGCATCAGCAATTATGGTGATGACGAAGGCGGCACCGGCCAGATCGCCTTGGGCACCGACCTGTTCGGGGGGCGCGGTCATATCGAGGGGGCCGCCGAATACATGTACAGTCCCGGCATCCAGCCGACCGGCCATCCGGCCGATACCGGCTATGACAGCCACGGCATCGACGGCCGCAATTTCAATCAATTCACCGGTGTCCAGATGCGTTCCATCGCGGCGACGCCTGCCGGTTCGCCGGAATATACGTTTGGTGCCCCGGCGCAGAATTATCAGTATACGAAGTATGGTCTGATCACGGCCGGCCCGCTGCAGGGTATCGGCTTCGGCGTCAACGGCGCGCCCTATAACTTCAATTATGCCGGCGGCGGCACTCCGTCCCACTCCGCCAGCGGTGCGGTGAATGGCTGCGTCAGCCCCACCTGCTTCGGCACCGCCGCGGATCCGGGAGATCTCAGCAGCTTCCAGAGCGGGCAAACACTACAGTCCGCCCTGACGCGCGGCAATTTCTACACCCGCCTATCCTACAACCTGACGCCGGATATGGAGGTCTATGCCACGGTCAATTTCGGCGTCTCCCGCGGCATGAGCCACCCCAATCCGGGCCCCTACAAGAACGCAAACCTCACCATTCAGTGCGGCAATGCTCCCGGTGGTCCCAACGCGTTCCTGCCCGCCTCGATCAACGCGGCCTGCATCGCCAACAACATCACGAACTTCCAGTACGGCACCGAAAGCGCCGCTTTCCCAAATTATGAGCAGATCGACGTTTATCATGCCCAGCGCCGTTATGTAGTCGGCGCAGATGGCCAGTTCCGCCTGTTTAACAAGGACTGGTCATGGGACAGCTATTTCGAACACGGCGAGTCAGATACCAGCATCCATATCAAGAACATGTCGCTGACCCCGCGCTACAATGCAGCAATTGACGCGGTGGCAGGTCCCAACGGCTCCATCGTGTGCCGCTCGGCGGTTGCGCAGGCGGCGGGTTGCGTGCCGCTCAACATCATCGGCGACGTGCCGATTTCGCCGGAAGCGCTAGCCTATGTCGAGCCGGCCGATGGCCCCTACTCCATCACCAGTCAAAGGCAGGAGGCATTCAGCCTCAGTGTCAATGGCACGCCCTTCTCGGATTGGGCCGGCCCGATCGCGTTGGCTACCGGTGTGGAATATCGCGAGGAAGCCTATAACACCTATGATGATCCATACGGCAACGGCGTCACGGCCACCAATCCCAACACCATGGCGTATCCTGTCGATCCGGTGACTGGAACCGCCGGCAACAGTTGGTATGCCGGCAATTTCCATGATGGTAAGGGCAACTATCACGAAAGCGAAGGTTTCGTGGAAGTCGGAATTCCGGTGCTCAACGATGCAACCTGGGGAAAAATGGATGTTGATCTTGCCGGTCGCATGACGGGCTACAGCACCTCTGGACAGGTGATGACCTGGAAGGTTGGTGGTACTTGGGAAACGCCGATTCCCGGCGTCCGTCTGCGCGCCCTGCAATCGCGCGACGTGCGCGCTCCGAACCTCAGCGAATTGTTCGCACCGAGCTCGGTTATGAATTCCACGGTTAAGAACGACTTCCTGCCAGGCACGCCGGCGGTTAGCGTCCAGCAGGTCAATGCGGGCAACCTGGCGCTGAAGCCTGAAAAGTCGCAAACCACCGAGATTGGCGTGGTCTTCCAGCCTGACTGGCTCCCCGGCTTCAGCACCTCGGTCGATTATTACCGCATCGCCGTCAAAGGTGTAATTGCTGCGCTCTCGATCCAGAACGTCGTGGACCTGTGCTATTACGGCAACGCTGCTTATTGCGGTGGCAATGTAATCGTAACCGCCGATGGCGGTCCGGCGGCGACGTCTCCATTCAAGCAAATCGTCTCACAAGTATTCAATCTAGCGTCGCAGACGACGGATGGGTTCGACATTGAATCGTCCTATCAGTTCGACTTGCAGGACTGGAACGTCCCCGGCGCCTTCACTTTGCGCGCTTTGGTCAATCATACCAGCAAGTTCATCACCGATCCTGGCGTGCCGGGTCAGCCGATTTCCGAAACCGCCGGCGCGCTAGCCAATTTCAGCACCAGCACAACCTACAATGCCACCGGAGGTACAACGCCTCTGTGGAAGGCGTACGTCACCGAGGATTACACCGCTGACTGGGGTAGCTTGACTCTTACCGAGCGCTGGTTTTCCGATGGCGTGTTCAACAAGTCGTACATTCAATGCGATGTCGGAAGCTGTCCGTTGCCTACGGTCGCCAACCCGACCATCAACTATAACCATATGGATGGTGCATTTTATCTCGACGTCGGTGCCAGCTACAATCTGAGCGACACGACGCAGGTTTACGGCAAAGTAGATAATATCGCCAATCTGCCGCCTGCAGTTTCCTCCAGCGGCATCAATGTGACGACCTATGATATCGTCGGGCGCTATTACCGCTTGGGTGTGCGCGTCAAAATGTAAGCATATACTGCCCGCAAGCAGTATGTGCGTCGAGGTTGCCTTTGGGCCCACGCTTCATGGGCCCCGAGGTAAAGACTGATCGCTTAGTCCCCCTGAGCGGCCAGGTCTTGAGCGCTGCGGCTTATGTCGCGGCGCTCATCTTCTTTTTGAGGCGGAGAACGGCTTTGGATGTCAAGGATCTCAGGGTTTTCGAAGCGGTGGCGCGCCATGAGGGCATGAAGCGCGCGGCGCTGGAACTGAATACGGTCCAATCCAACGTGACGGCCCACATTCGCGCTCTGGAAGATGAGCTGGGAGTTCTGTTGTTCGAGCGGCGCTCGAGCGGCATGGTTCTGACACCGGCAGGTATCCGGCTGTTGCCTTACGCTATTGAAGTCCGGGTGGAAATCGAAAACGCCAAGCGCGCCATTACCGATGGCGGCACGCCCAGTGGGCCATTGGTGATCGGTTCGCGCAAGACCACTACCGCCCTGCATCTGAACAAGCTGCTATGCTCCTATCTGGCTGAATTTCCGGCGGTGGACATCACGGTGCGCACCGAAACGACGCCTCTGCTGACCGATCTGATCCTGGAGCGCCGGATCGAGGGCGCTTTCGTCTGCGATCCGGCCAAGCACCACGATCTGGTGACCGAGATCATCCTGGACGAGGAACTGGCGGTTTTCACCGCCCCTGAAATTTCCAGCATCGCGGCGATCCCATCCAACACAAGGCTGATTGTGCTGGGGCAGGGCAGCTATTACCAACGCCGGTTGCGCGCCATTCTTGCCCGCCAGAATATCGAGGTCGCCCGCGTCATGGAGCTTGACACGCTGGAGTTGATCGTGGGCTGCGTCGGCGCCGGGCTTGGCGTCACCCTGCTGCCGCGCGCGGTGCTCAACTTGGCGCCGCCCGATGCGATGCGCGCCCACCGCGTCACCGGCGAGGATTGCCAGGTGCAGACATTGTTCGCGCGCCGCCGCGACGGTTTCGTCTCCAGCGCTTTATCCACTTTCCTCGACTCCGCCCGCCTGTATGGAAAGGCATTCCGTGCGATATGATATTCGATCTTACGGCGCATCAGGGACGCGATCACAAAAGCAGATGATGCGATCAAAACAAATCGTCCGTGCAGCGTTGACGGCGCAGGATCGCTTGCCAACAATCGACGACGGAAAATAGAAAAATAACAAGCATTTTGGGGGAAGCACATCGGATGTTTTCATTGAGATACGCCGCATCTTTCGTTGTTCTGTCGCTGCTGACGGCCGTCGTGGCGGGGGCCCAGCCTGAGAAGTCCGCGTCCTTGCTGGCATGGGCGCCACAGCCGAAAAAGCCGGCGCCGTTCACACCGCCCAACAAGCCGCTCAGGCGGCTGTCCGATATCTTGGCTCGTCATGCCGGTCAGAGCGACTGGGCCGAGACTGAGGTGCTGACCCGCGATTACGTCGGACAGTATATCTCCATGGCTCCTGGCCGAAAGACCAAGACCCAATTCTATGCCGACGACCGCGTCTTCTGGGTTGTAATGTCGGGGCAGATTCGCTTCACCGTCGAGGGCCAGGAGCCGTTCGTGGCGTCGAAGGGTTTCCTGGTGCAAGTGCCTTATCGCATTCCCTACAGCATGGAAACGGTAGGCACTGCGCCGTCGCTGCGTTTTGAGGTGCGGGCGGCAGGTGAAACCCCAAGCTATCCGATCGCCGAAACGCCTGTGCCCGTGCCCGGCTTCAAATTCACCAAGGCGAGTTATACGGGCCGCGGCAAGTATGACGAGATCAACAGGCTCTATATCGATTTTGAAAAAGACATTGTGGGGGCAAATGGCAAGGGCGGTCCTTTTGTCAAGGATGATCATACCTGGGCCAATATCATCCGCACGCCGGGCATTCCCACGCCGCCGGACAGCAATTACGGCCATTTCCACGAGAACTTCGCGGAGTTCTGGATCGTATTGGAAGGTAAGCTCGATTTCCTGATCGAGGGCGTGCCACCGATCACCGCCAACGTCGGCGACATCGTGTTTGCCCCCGAGGAGCGCTGGCATCGTGCCACCTCGGGCGGCACCGCCATGGGGACGCGCCTGGCGGTCACACCACGCCCGCCCAGTCTGCATTACTACCAGTCCGAACATACCGGCGGCGAATGACGTCCCAGCCAATATTGGAGTTCAGCATCATGAAAAATTGGAAGATCGCCGGCCTTGCTGCTTTTCTGGCGGTGGCCGGTGGCACCGTCGTCCATGGTCAGAATATGGGTTCCGACGGTACCGATTTCCTGCGCCTGACGCCGGAAACGATCAAATGGGTGGACTATCCCGGCGACGGTGCCAAATTCGGCATCAAGGAAGCTTTCATCTATGGTGATCCCACCAAGCAAGGCCTGTATGTCATTCGCCTGAAATTTCCGCCCGGGGTGATGAGCACGCCCCATTCCCATCCCGAGACCCGGATTGGCACCGTGATCAAGGGCACTTGGTGGACAGGGACCGGCGACAAGTTCGATCCCGCCTCGGCGGTGGGGATTCCGGTCGGAGGGATTATGATCCATCCCGCCGGCAAGGTGCATTACGACGGCGCCCGGAACGAAGAGACCATCGTGCAGATGATGGGGGTGGGGCCCAGCGGCAAGAAGACTGCTACCCCTGGGGCTCCCGGTTTCATCCGGCAATAGGTGCCATGATGCGCTGGTCCGGTTTCACTGTCGCGTTTCTCACGGTCTGTCTGGTTTCCGCCGCTGCACAGGATACGCCCAAGCCGGCGGCGCGGCGCATTATCCTGCAGCGAGCGGATGTCGCTGCCGATCCTGCGCAGGAAACCCTGTTCGGCACCGTCGAAGTCGCCCCGGGCAGCGGCAATCCGTTCCATACCCATTATGGTAGTGAGATGGGATATGTCGTGCAGGGACACATCCGCCTGGAAGTCGTGGGCCAGGCGCCGCGCGAACTGGGTCCTGGCGACAGCTTTATGGTTCCGCGCGGCGCTATCCACCGCTCCGTTCCGTTGGGCGATGAAGCGGTCAAGTTGGTCAATGCCTGGACGGTCGACAAAGGCAAGCCGCTGCTAACCCCCGCTGCCGTGCCCTGACATTGGCAGGACCGGAAGACACGATGGTTTTCAGCAAAGCATCGCCATGGACCGGAGCCGCGATCCATACCGTAACGGCCAGCTACCTCGCCTGGACGATGGACGCCTACGATTTCTTCCTGATGGTTTTTGTGTTCAAGGATATAGCGGCTCAGTTCGGTACATCCATTCCCAGGATCGCGGTCGCGGTCATGCTGACACTGGCCTGCAAGCCCATCGGCGCCTTTCTCTTCGGCCGGTTGGCGGATTACTTCGGCCGCCGTCCCATCCTAATGCTGGATGTGCTGCTCTATTCGCTGCTCAGCTTCGCCATAGCCTTCACCACTGGGCTGTGGACCTTCTATGCGGTCTGCGCCTGTTTCGGAGTGGCGATGGGAGGCGTCTGGGGTATCGGCGCCTCGCTTTCCATGGAGACCATACCCGGGAAAGCGCGCGGCATGGTTTCGGGCATCCTGCAGTCGGGATATCCTTCGGGCTATCTGGTAGCGTCCCTGGTTTATGGTTTTTTTATGCCGCGATAGGCTGGCGCGGCATGTTCATGAGCGGCGTGCTGCCGGCGTTGTTGCTGATCGCCTATATCTTTTTCTGTGTCCCAGAATCACAGCATTTCTATCGCCGGCAGGCGCGGTCGCCCGCTGCTTCAACATTTTCTGTACTGCGCGATCACTGGAAGATGGCGCTGTATGCCATCGCGCTGATGACCTGTTATAACTTTTTCAGTCATGGCACCCAGGATATTTATCCCACCTTCCTTCAGGTGCAGCATCACTTCGGTCCTGCCACGGTGAAGAACGTCGCCGTGATCTACAATATAGGCGCCATCGCCGGCGGGTTGATCTTCGGTTCGATCAGCCAGAACTTTGGCAGGCGCAGGACGGTGATCGTGATAGCGCTTCTGGCGTTGCCCGTGGTGGGTCTGTGGGCCTTTTCGACCACTGCCGGAATGCTTGCTGCGGGAGCCTTCATGATGCAGTTCTGCGTTCAGGGCGCCTGGGGCGTGGTCCCGGCCCATCTCAATGAATTGTCGCCTGCCGCAGCCAGGGGCACCTTTCCGGGGACCTATTATCAGCTGGGCAACCTGATCGCCTCGGTTAATGCCGTCCTGCAGACAGCCATCGCCGAACGCACAGGCAATTATTCCATTGCCCTGGCCGTGGTGGCGGCATTTGCCGCGCTGTCTATCGCCGCGCTGATGAAGGTTGGTCCCGAAGCTCATGGCATTGTAATGGAGCGACCGGGCCCGGTGTGATCCGGCCGCCTTGCACGGCGGCGGCAATCGCGGTCCAATGGGAGAGGGGATGCGACCATGACGGTCAGGCAGATGGAGGCGGCGAGAGCCCATGCTAGGTCCGGGCAGCACCGCGCGGCCGCGCTCGCCTGCCGCGCGGTCTTGGCCGATATCCCCGACCATCCGGAAGCGCTGCACCTGTTGGGGAGCCTGGTCCATATGGGAGGTGACCATGTCGAGGCGCTGGCGCTGATGCGGCGCGCAGTGGCGACCGATCTGAACCGCGCTGAGTTTCATAACGACCTGGGAACGGTCGAATGTGATGCGGGACAGCTTCAGGAAGCGGCTGACAGTTATCGTCGCGCTCTGACACTGCGGCCGGATTTTGCGCAGGCCCATAACAATCTGGGCACGGTGTTGGCTGAACTTGGCGATTGGTCGCAGGCGATCGTACATTATCGTTACGCGCTGGCGCTGGTACCTGATTTTGCGCAAGCGCACGCCAATCTGGGAAACGCGCTGCGTGAGGAAGGACATTGGGCGGATGCGGAGGCCGCGTATCGCCAGGCACTCACCCTCGCGCCCCGATCTTCCACGATATGGAGCAACATGGCGCTCCTTTATCTCCTGGCGGGTGAGACGGCAGCTGCTCTTGCTGCCATCGGCCGGGCACTTGTGCTGGATGACAATGGCGCCAACCGGGCCTTGGCTGGCCGTATTCTTCGGACGGGGGGAACTCATGCAAGCCCGGAGATGCTGTTGCGCGCACTCACGGAAGGCTGGTGCCGGCCTGGCGATCTTTGCGCACCGGTGCTGTCGTTTCTGCGTAGCAGACATGGTTGTGCCATTGAAGCTCTCTTCAACGATCCACTGTTTTCGGCTCTGCTGGTCTCATCCCCTGTCTGCGATCCGGAAATGGAGAAGCTTCTGACCAAAGCGCGTCGCACGATGCTCGAAGACATCGAGCGGCCCTGGAGTGCTCCAACTCTGGCTTTTCATGCCGCCTTGGCGCAGCAGTGCTTCATTAACGGCTATGTTTTCGTGGTTTCTGCGGAAGAGGAGGAGGCAGTTGCCATACTGGGAACAGAGATTCAGCATGTGGTTGCGCGAGCGGCCTATCGACCGCTCCATGCCATGCCTGAGGCAGCGACACTCTGCGCTAGCAACTGGCCACGGCCCGTCGCGGATTTGCTGAAGCAGCAGGTCGGCGAGCCTTTGGAGGAACTGAAGCTGCGTGAGACCATCAAGGCCATCACGCCCATCCATGACGAGACATCACTAAGGGTCCGGGAACAATACGAAGCTCATCCCTATCCGCGCTGGACCAGAGCAGCGCGGCCCGGCGGGGCCATGTCTCTGACGACCTATCTGCGCAGCAATTTTCCGCGCGCGTGTCTGGTTGAGAGACCTGTCGTGGATGTCCTGGTGGCAGGGTGCGGGACCGGGCGTTCAGCGATCGAATGCGCTCAACTGCTACCCGGAGCGAACATCTTGGCGCTGGACCTAAGTCTTGCCAGTCTGAGCTATGCTAAGCGCAAGGCGCGCGAGCTTGGCGTAAACATCACATTCGCGCATGGCGACTTGCTGGCGCTTTCCGAGCAGAAATTTGATTTCATCAGCGCCGGCGGCGTACTGCACCATCTGCATGATCCGCTTGGCGGTTGGCGTGCCCTGACGAACCTGCTGCGCCCTGGTGGTTTTATGCAGGTCGGGCTTTACAGTGCTCTGGCACGGCGGAGCTTGGAACCGGCGCGTCGTTTGGCAGGGCTGGCGCGAAGCGATGCAGGGATACGTCAAGCACGTCAGGCGATTTTGGCACAGCCGCAGATAGCCGAGCCGTTGTTGTCAATGCCGGACTTTTACAGCATCAACGAATGCCGGGACATGCTATTTCATGAGCAGGAAAGTCTGTTCACATTGCGAGAGATTGAGCATTTTCTTTCCCGTTCGGATCAGCGCTTCATCGGTATGGATGTGGACGAGCGCATGATGCGATGCTTTCAAGATCGGTTTTTGGGCGGGGAAAACGATCTATCGCTCTGGCACAGTTTTGAACAAGACAACCCCAATGCCTTTATAGGAATGTATCAGTGTTGGACCCAGAGGCAGTGAGGGCCGCGTAATCCTAACAATTGGGTTTGCCGGACGTTGCCGTGTTGACAGTGTCTGACCCGCGCTTCTTCTGCTAGGTGCGCAGGCAAGGTTCGATTGATGCTGCGCCACCGAGGAATTCGCCCTCAGGCGGCTTGATCGGGGCGCAGAATGAAAATTCCAGGTGCACGTAGCGGCCGGGCGCTGTAAGGCTCAAATGGGGGTATTTCCTCCCAGACTTATCGTCGCCATGTTTACCGGGAGCCATCCGGCTGGCAGAAAACTGTCTGGGTTCTCAAGCAGTTACAGGCAATTCGCTGGGCTTCAACCTAAGTCCGGGAGCATGGATGAAATCCGTTAGCTCCAGCGGCGGTATGCCAAAGTCGTGGCCGATGAACATCGCGCCCAGGAGGACCGTCATGAAGGGTGAGATGACGTTTGATCCGTCTATCGCTGTTCGCAAAGGGACTTGCCCCACATCTATCACAATCCGACAAGGCTCGGCCTCTACCTCCCGGGGTCCGATGAATGGGCAGGCTCCATGCGCATCGATCAGACGTTCGTGCCATGGACAGCGACTTGGCTATTCTATTTCGAGGAATGGCTAGGGTCCGATGAGTGGAAGGGCGGCGGCGAGCATCCCAACCCGGACGATGCTGAGACCTGTAATCGCCGGGTGCGCCGCAGCGCCCGGTAGAGGCAGCATTCTCCAGCGTTCTGGAAGCTTCTGGACGCCCGACCATCTGGGGCTACCAGCCATCCGGCGCCGTGCGGTCCTTCCTGGGCGCTTGTATTGGCGCTGGTGGAAAGGTGAGTCCGACCTGATCCGGCAATTTTGCCGGATAGTCCGGGCATATGAGTCCGAATCAGTCCAATCCCGATGCCGAGAATTCGCTAAGTGCCTGATTTTATTGAAAACCGAGTCCAGCTATACTGGGCGGACAACACTCACGCCGGTCATGCTTCGCATGACGGCTCCGCGGGGGCGGCGGACGATCGCCGGGGCGCGGTCGCGCCCTGGAAGATAAAGGGTTCGCAGTGCGGGTTCGCGCAGATCGTGCCGGGGGTGCTTGCGATAAGTAAGGGTCGCTTCCTGTTGCGGGGCTATTCTTCTTCCGCGATGGCATGAAGCTCCTCGACATCCAGGATCGTCATGCGCTGGCGGTCGAATGCGATCAGGTTTTTCTGGCGCAGGCGGTCCAGGGTGCGATTGACATAGACCGGCGTCAGCCCGACTGCGTCCGCCAGCTGCTCCTGTCTTACCGGAAAATGAAATTGCCCTTTCGCGCTGAGCTGTTTGCTCGCAAGCCGGTGATACAGTTCCAGGATCAGCTGGGAAACACGGCCCAGGGCGCTGCGTTTACCGAGATCGACAATCAGCCGCCTCATGACCGCGGCCTCATGCGCGATCAACGATTTGAACTGGTGCTCCCGCTCGGGAGAGCGGTGCATCAGCGCCATCATGTCCTTGAGCGGAATGATGCAGATCGAGACTCTTGTCAGGGATTTGATGGAATAGGGCGCCGCATAGTCTGGAAAGAACGCGCTTTCGGGCATCAGCAAATCGCCCGGAACGGCAAAGGACAGAATCTGCCGGCGCCCATCCGCCAATTGCCTGAAGCGGTAGGCCCAGCCGGAATAAAGCGTCATGCTCTGCGTTACCGTCTCTCCCTGGCGTGCAAGAAGTTTCCCGGGATCGAACATGGTTATGCCCTGGCGGCGTACATTGATCTCGTCCGGCTCCGCATTGCCGTTTGGCCTGCAGATGACATGGCGGCCCAGCCTGCAGGCCGTGCATTCGACCGGCGGGCGCACGGTGATGCTCTCGTCAAACATCGGCTGGAGATTTGCCGGCAAACATTCGCGTTCTAACATGATGCGTCGCGGGCGCGGGCCCGGCTCCGGTATCTGGCCGGTTACTGGCTCTCCAGATTTCCGCCCTTGGCAGCGGTTACCTGGGAACGCGCCAGGCGCAATGCTTGAATGAAAGGGCTATGATATTCGAAGGTTGGTCGGCGCGATTCCAAACATCCGCCGGAATGTCCGGCTGAAATGCGCGGAGTCCGCGAAGCCGGCCCGGTGGGCGGCATGCGTGAGGGACTGGCCTTCGGCAAGCAACTGAATGCCGCGAGTCAGCCGCATCCACAACAGATAGGTTCGCAGCGGCAGGCCGGTCTGTTCGACAAACAGATGGCGCAACCGGCCGGCGGACAACCCGCCCACACGGGCGGCATCCGCCAGCCTGATCGGGGTTTCAAGCCGCCCGGCCGCCCAGGCGATCACTTTGCGGACGCGCAGATCCGGGCTGCAGGCGATGGTGTTGCCCGCCATGCGGGCAAGCAGGGCGTTGCCCAATGCGACCAAGGTTTCATCATTCCGAACCTGGGCATGGTAGGCGGTGGCGATCCTGGCGCCGATATCGCCCGCGATGCCGGATGGAAGCGTTGCCGCTTCCCGGTCGGAAAACAGGTTCTCGGAGATCGCGCAGCCGGTGCGGCTTTCCGGCTCGATGAAAAGAAGCGCGATCAAGCCTTCCGCTTCGAAACTGTGAAAGACGTCCGCCGCGACCGCGGCGGCATCGCCACCGACCTCGGCGCAAGACGTTTGCAGCCGGAAACGCCCGCCGAGCGCAATGACGACCTGGATGGCGTGATGAGAATGCAAATCGGTATGCTGGGTTTTTCGCACCCCGGCCGGCGTGACATCGGCAACCCACAGGCTGGCGCATTGCCAGGTGACAATCCGGGCGAGGGCCAGCAGCTCCATCGCGCCATCTTATCGCCAATTCAGCCAAATACACGGCCTCTTCAGGCCAGGCTGCGCCGCGACCATGCGGTCCCATTCTGACCACGGATATGGTCAGATGTCGGGATGCCGGCTGCCGAGACCGCCGCGGCGTTCGAGCATGGCGCCAAGGCGCAATATGGTGGCCTCATCCAGCCATTTCGCGACAAGCTGGATGCCGATGGGCAGTTTCTCGGAACTGAAGCCATAGGGAACCGACAGCGCAGGCAGCCCGGCCAGGTTGAACGGTGAAGTCGCGGCCATGACATGGGTCCAGGGCACGGTCACGCCATTGACGACCACTTCCTGGGCGCCGTGCGGCGTGGCGGTCATCGGGTTCACCGGCGTCAGCAGCACGTCGTATTTCTCGAAAAAACCGGCGAAGGCGGATCGGAGCGCTTCGGACTGGACATGGGCCGCCGCGAAATCGCCGAAGCTTGGGTCCGAAAGGGCAATGGCGCCGACGCCCACGGCATGCAACTCGCTCTCACGGCCAGCGGCAATCGCCTTGATGAACGGTACGATTTCACCATAGACGAGCGTGGCGAGCGCCCCGAACGCATTGCCGATAAAGGGCAACGTCACCTCTTCGACCGCGCATCCGAGACCGGCAAGCTGGGCCGCTGCCGCGGCGACGGCGGCGGTGATCTCGGGATCGACAGGACCGAAGGCCGCATCCGAGACCCAGCCGATGCGGAGGGGCTGACCGGCGAGCCTGATGCCGTCAGCCTCGGCGCTCCGGGCATGGATGGCGTAACCATCCATCCCGTCGGGACCTTTGAGGATCGCATGGCCGAGCGCCACGTCGCCGACGGTGCGGGCCATGACGCCGACATGCCACCAGTGCGAAAGGATGCTGGGATAGTGGCCGGTATAGGGAACACGGCCATGGGTGGCCTTCAGCGCTGCGATTCCGGTGAAGGCGGCAGGCCCACGCAGGGATATCATCACGTCGCTGCCGATGCCGATGGGCGACATGCCGGCGGCGAGCGCGGCCGATTCGCCGCCCGACGAACCGCCGGGGGTGCGCGCGAGATTCCAGGGATTGTTGGTGCGGCCGGTGACGCGATTGTCCGTCTCGGTCCAGAAGGAGAATTCCGGCACATTGGTCTTCATCAGCGCAATGCCGCCGGCCGCCTTGAAGCGTGCGACGGCGGTCGCGTCCTTGTCCGGTATGTTGCCCGCGAACAGTCTGGAGCCGCGCTGGGTCAGCACGCCCGCCGTGTCCAGGGAATCCTTGATCGAGAAGGGAACGCCGTGCAGCGGACCCAAGGCCGCGCCAGCCGCGACGGCCTTGTCGGCAAGGTCCGCGCCCTTGAGCGCATCTTCGGCCATGAGGGTCACGACGGCATTGATCGGCGGATTGACGGCGGCGATGCGGTCCAGATGCGCCTGCACAACCTCGCGTGACGAAAGCTGCCTGGTCCGGATGAGCGCCGCGAGAGCGGCCGCGTCCTGGTAGTGGATGGGGTTGGTGTCGCTGATTTTCGGATTGGTCATGGCTGTTCTCCTGCCGGGCGATAATTCTACCTGACGATAGGTAGGTAAGCCTGACGGGCTTCAACTGGGCCTTCCAATCTTTGTTGTCAACCCCTATCTATCGTCAGGTAGATAGGAGGCTCCCGTGACCGCAGGCGATACCAGGGAAAAGATCATGGCGGCGGCGCGCCTGACGGTGCAGGATCGCGGCTATAGCGGATTGAGCTTCCGCGAGCTGGCGAAGGATGTCGGCATCAAAAGCGCGAGCATCCATCATTATTTCCCGAACAAGGGGAACTTGGGTGGTGCGCTGGCGCGCCGTTACACCGCGGACTTCGAGGACTATCTGGAGGGCGTGCTCGCCGGCAGTTCCGATCCGGCGGCCTGCATCCGCAAATATGCCGACGTCTTCCGCACCACCTTGCAGAACCAGAACCGCATGTGCCTGGGTGGAATCATGGCGGCGGAACACAGTGAATTACCCGCCGAGGTGAGAGACGAAGTGGTGAAGTTCGGCGAGATGAACGTCCGCTGGCTTGCCAAGGCCCTGTCGCTCAGGAAAGACGCGGATGCGGTTCCGCATCGCGCGCTGGCGATTTTCGCGGCGATCGAGGGCGCCCAGCTCGTTGCCCGAAGCCGTGGCGATGTTTCGGTCTACGACGCGATTGTCCAGGCCTATCGTGCCAGCGGGCTGGTTCCCTGAAGAAAACCGCGGACTATCCCGGGGCCTGGGACCTGGGCGCCGCGGGGCAGCGCGCGCAGTTTTCGGGCGAACAGGGCCGCTGCAACTGCAGGTGTTCGGTCATGCCCTTCAACTGTTTCAGCACGGCGTCGGTGCTGGCCGGCGAGACCTTGTCTCCGGCGGCGGCGAACAGGCGGGCGGCGCGGGCATGCACTTCCACCGGCGCGGTGCAGGAGACGCCCCGGTCGCGCATCGCCTCCATCGAATCCAGCAGGTTGGCGGCCACGAACTGCAGTTCGGCATTTCTATAAGTGCCGGCCAGATTGTAGATCACCCGCGCGATTTTCCGCAGGTCGCCCACCGCCGTTTCATCCCCCCGGCCATCCTGCGACGCGCTTTTCTCCAGCCGCGCCACCTCTTCGGCCAGCGCGATGGACAGTTTCTGGCGAAGATTTTCAACGGCCGCGGCGGCGTCCGCCACGGCCTTGTCCTTCTCGATGCCGCCGGGTTCGAGAAGCTTCTGCTGAAGCTGGTAGGGCGGAGTGATCAGGCGCGCCTTGGCGGTCATTCGAGGGATATCCTTGTGGGTTTCATGAAGGAATCGATTTCCGCCTGGCTGAGATTGGGCTCGCTCGCCTCGCCCACCTGGGAGGTCAGATCGGTGGAGCGCCGCCATACGCCATCGGCCGGCGGCAGGTTGCGGAAGCGCCGGTCGGGTCCGGCATAGCTGTCGGTTTCGACGAAGGTGCGGGTATTTTCGGCCGCCCAGACAATGCGGTCGAACAGCGTCGCGGGCGAGATCGGCTTCTTGACGATGCAATGGGCCCCGCTGTCGCGCAGTGCGCCGACGCTGGAAAGCGGGGTATGCCCGGTCAGCACGACGATGGGGGCAAAGCGGATGGCGTTATCGGCCTGACGCCGCAACCGGCTCACCAGTTCGGCGCCCGCCATGTCGCTCAATTCGGATTCGCACAGCACCAGGTCGAACGCCGTCCGCCCGACCAGCCGGGACAGAACCTCGCCGCCGGTCGGCGCCACGGTCTGGCGTTGCAGGCCGAAGGCGCGCAACATGCCGCCCAGCAACTCCACCGCATGGGTGTCGCCGTCCACGATCAGGGCCGACAGGTTGGAGAGATTGTATCGCTTCGCGCTCATGGCCGGTCCCTCAGAACAGCTCCATCCCGGCAACGCCGTCCGGCGCCGCAGGCGGCCGGGCCTCCCCCGTCACCGCCGCCAGCAGGCGCAGCCTGGCGTCGTGAAACGGCACCCGCGCGATCAGCATCGCCGGATCGGCGCCGCGTGTGCGAAGCGCCAGCAGCAGGTCGGCCTGCGCCGCGGCGCGCTGCGACAGCGGGTCGAAATATTGAAGCGCCGCGCAAGGCCCGTTGCCTGCTTCGCCCGAAAGCCGTTCGCCGAGCGCGGCGATATCGTCCGCCAGCAGTTTCAATTCCTGCGCCACCGCATCCAGCCAGAGGAGTGAATTTTCCATCGCCGCTCCTAAAACAGTTCCACGTCGGACTCGACCGGACGGCGCGAATCCCGGATTTCGCTTTCCACCAGCGTCTTGCTGTCGGCGCGCACCGCCAGTTGGCGGGCGCGTCCCGATGCCGGCCAGAACTGGATGCGACGCGGATGGGTGCCGCCGACATCGCCGCCGGCCAGCCCAATGCCTTCATCCTCCAGGAAGCGGCGGGCGAAAGCGGCGTTGCGGGTGCCGACCGAAGACAGCGCGGCGATGACATTGGCGCCGCCGAACAGCTTGGCCTCCAGCCGGCGGCGGTCGCCGCCCCGGCCCAGAATGCCGTTGATCAGCTTTTCCATCGCATTGACGCCGAAACGCTGGGCGCTGGCGTCGGCGCCGCTGCCTTCCGGCAGCAGGAAATGATTCATGCCGCCCAGCCCGGCCACCGGATCGCGGATGCAGGCGGAGATGCAGGAGCCCAGGATGGTGGTCAGCACTTCGTCGGGCCGGTCGGAGACATAATAGTCGCCCTGCATGATCTGGACATGCCACTGACCGTCCTGCGGGTTGCGAAACCGCCGCAATCCTTGTTCGGTGTCCTGCCATGCCGCGGAATTTTGCATCACGAAAGCGGCCCGAAGACCTGTTCCAGCTTGCCCTTGAGATTGGCCACCGTGAAAGGCTTGACCAGGTAGTTGTTGGCGCCGAGTTGCGCGGCGCGCTGCACCAGATCCTTGTCCGCCCGTCCGGTCAGGAGAATGAAAGCCGTGCTTTTCAGCGCCGCATCGGTGCGCACGGTGTGCAGGAACTCCAACCCGTCGATGCCCGGCATGTTGAAATCGGAGATCACCAGATGGGTGGGCGCCTCCTTCAATCCCTGCAACGCCTCGCCGGCGGAAGGATATTCGCGGATTTCGACCACGCCCATCTGCTGCAGGCTGGTGCGGACCAGGCTGCGCATGGTCATCTGGTCGTCCACCACCACCACTTTCAATTTAGCCGCTGCGGGCATGGCGCTTCTCCTTTTCGGTTCCACAAAGACGAAGTATTTCCGGTCCTATCTTCTCCAGCGGCAGCTGGGTCTGAACCGCGCCCCGCTCGAAGGCGGCCCGCGGCATGCCGTAGATGATGGCGCTGGCTTCGTCCTGTCCGATGGTGGCGGCGCCGGCCTTGCGCATCTCCAGCAGGCCGCTGGCGCCGTCGCTGCCCATCCCGGTGAGGATCGCGCCGACGGCGCGGCCGCCGGCCGAGGCCGCGACGGAACGAAACAACACATCCACCGACGGACGATGGCCGCTGACCGGCGCCGAGGCATCCAGCTTGCAGCGCAGGGTGGTGCGCCCGGTGATTTCCAGATGCGCCTCGCCGCCCGGCGCGATGAAGACATGGCCGGGGCGCAGCACATCGCCGTCGCGGGCCTCGCTGACCTGCGGCCGGCACATCCGCGACAGCCGGGCCGCGAAGGAGGCGGTGAAATGCGGCGGCATGTGCTGGGTGATGACGGTGGGCGGGCAGTTGGCCGGAAAGGCCGACAGCACCTGCAACAAGGCTTCCACGCCGCCGGTCGAGGAGCCGATGGCGACCACGCTGTCGCCGGGATCGAAACCTTCCAGCGGCGGCACGACAATGGTACGCGACAGGGGCCGCACGCGGGCGCGGGCGGCGGCCTTGACCTTGGCGACCAGTTCCGCGCCGCCGCCTTCCAGCAGGGCGGCGGCATTGTCGGTGGGCTTGGGAAAGAAATCGACCGCGCCCAGCTCCAGCGCCGCCAGGGTCACCTCGGCGCCCTTCTGGGTGAGTGTGGAGACCATCACCACCGGCATGGGCCGCAGCCGCATGATCTTTTCCAGGAATTCCAGCCCGTTCATATGGGGCATTTCCACATCCAGGGTGATCACATCCGGGCTGAGATCCTTGATCATCTGGCGGGCCACGGCCGGTTCGGGCGCTTCGCCCACCACTTCGATTTGCGGATCGCGCGACAGCAGCGCCGACAACAGGCTGCGGATGGTGGCGGAATCGTCCACGATCAGGACGCGGATGGGCGCGGTCATCGGTGCCCCCGCAATTTGTAGGTGGTCTGGGCCACCAGGTCGAAGGGCTGGCGCTCGGTGGCGATGCGCTCGGAATGGCCGATGAACAGCGAGCCGCCGGGATTGAGAAGGCCGGCGAACTTGCGCCAGATGCCCTCCTGGGTGGGCTCGTCGAAATAGATCATGACATTGCGGCAGAAGATGATGTCGAAGCGGCCCTTCATCGGCCATTGCGCCAGAAGGTTGAGTTCGTTGAACTGCACCAGCGCGCGGGCCGCGTCGCAGATCGCCACGCCGTCCGCTTCCGCGACGGTAAAGCGGTCCTTCAGCGCCGGGGGCACTTGCGCTACCGCATGGCGCGAATAGCGCGCCGCCCGGCCCCGGGTCAGCATGTTGGGATCGAGATCGGTGGCCAGGATGCGCACGTCATGCTGGGCCGCGTCCGGCATCGCATCCAGCAAAGTGAGCGCGATCGAATAGGGCTCCTCGCCCGAGGAACAGCCGGCCGACCAGATGCGCAGGCGCCGCCCGGCCCGCGCCGCGGCGGCCAGCGGCGGCAGCAGGGTGCGCAGATGGTCGAAATGATGCGGCTCGCGGAAGAAGCGGGTGACATTGGTGGTCATGGCCGCGATCATGGCGATGCGTTCGTCGGCGCCGGCATCGCTTTGCACCAGCGCGCAATAGTCGCGAAAGCTGCGAAGTCCGATGCCGCGCAGCCGCTTGGCCAGGCGCGAATAGACCAGATGCGCCTTGCCTTCGGACAGCACGATGCCCGCTTCGCCATGCACCAGCGCCGCGATCTTGCGGAAATCCGCCGCCGTGAAGGCGAATTCCGCGTCGGGAACCAGCCCTGCCTGCGATCCGGCCGCCACCGCCATCATGCCGCCTCGGCCGCGCCCGCGAAGGACTGGGCCAGTTTCTCCATCGACAGCAGGGTCACCATGCGCTGGTCCAGCACCACGATGCCCTCGACGAAATCGCTCTGGGTGTCGCGCGCCAGGTCCGGCGTGGGCTGTATTTCCGCCGCCTTGGCGGTGAGGATGTCGGACACCGCATCCACCAGCAGGCCCAGGGTGCGCGCGCCCATATTGACCACGATGATGACATGCTTGGGATTGGCGGCGGTCAGCCCCCGGCCCAGCCGTGCCTTGAGGTCCACCACCGGCAGCACCACGCCGCGCAGGTTGATGACGCCGCGCACATAATCGGGGGAATGCGGCAAGGGCGTGGTTTCGGTCCAGCCGCGTATTTCGCGGATGGTCATGATGTTGGCGCCATATTCCTGTTCGCCGGTGAGAAAGGTGATGAACTGCAAACGCATTTCGTCAATCGTGTCGCTCATGGTCCGGTCCCCGTGGCTGCAAGTTCGATGTCTTCATTGTGGCAGGCGTCGGCGCGGCAGCGCGAGACGATGCCGTCCACGTCCAGGATGAGGGCGACACGGCCGTCGCCCAGGATGGTGGCGGCGGCGATGCCGTCGATGTTGCGATAATTGGCTTCGAAGCTCTTGATGACCACCTGGCGCTGGCCGAGAATCTGGTCCACCGCCAGGGCCAGCCGGCCCGAGCCTTCGCTTTCCACCAGGATCACCACCCCGCCCGCCGCGTCCGGCTGCGACCCGGGCACGCCCAGGAGCGCGCCGACCTTGACCAGCGGCACATAGGCATCGCGCACCTTCAGCAGCGAGCGGTCGCGGCCGAAGGGGCGGATATCCTGTTCGCGCGGCTTCAGGCTTTCCACGATATGGGTCAAAGGCAGCACGAAGGTCTGGCCGCCCACCGCCACCACCATGCCGTCCAGCACCGCCAGCGTCAGCGGCAGGGTCAGGCTGAAGCGGCTGCCCTGGCCCGGCACGGAATTGATGACGATGCGCCCGCCCAGGTCCTGGATGCTGCGGCGGACCACATCCATGCCGACGCCGCGCCCGGAAATGTTGGAGACCTGGCTGGCGGTGGAAAAGCCCGGCTTGAAGATCAGATTGTCGGTTTCCTCATCGGTGAGGACGGCGGCGGCGGAAATCAGGCCCTTCTCGACCGCCTTTTCGCGCACCCGGGCGCGGTTAATGCCGCCGCCATTGTCGCTGACCTCGATGACGATGCGCCCGCCGCGATGTTCGGCCGACAGTTTCACCGTGCCTTCCGCCGGCTTGCCGGCCGCGATACGGGCGGCGGTCGCTTCCAGCCCGTGATCCACGGCATTGCGGATCATATGGGTCAGCGGTTCGCCCAGCCGCTCGATCACGGTCTTGTCCACCTCGGTTGCCTCGCCTTCCAGCACCAGATGCACCTGCTTTTCGGTCTGCACGGACAGTTCGCGCACCAGGCGCGGCATGCGCTGGAATACCGACTTCACCGGCTGGGTGCGGATCGCCATCACCCCTTCCTGCAGGTCGCGCAGCAGATGTTCCAGTTCCGCCAGTCCGTTGCTGACCAGCGAGGTGCGGGCCAGGCCGGATTCCGTGACGCGCTGGGTCAGCATGGCCTGGGTGATGACCAGCTCGCCCACCAGGTTCACCAGCCGGTCCACCTTGTCGAGATCGACGCGGATGGTCTGCTTGGGCGCCTCGGCGGGCGCGGCCTGTTTGTCGGGCGCCTCCGGTGTTTGCGGGGCTTCCGGCGCGTCTTGTGGCGCCATGGCAGGCAGGGGCAGTTCGATGTCCGCGACCGGATCGGCCAAAAGCTCGATCTCCAGCACGCAGTCATCGACAACGAATTCGAAGACCTCCTCCACCGCCGCGCGCGGCACATCGGCCATCAGGCGGATGGTCCAGCCCAGGTAGCTCCGGTCGGTGTCGAAATCCGCCAGGGGCGGCAGCGCGGAAAGATCGGCTTCCACCTCGCAGGGCCCCAGCGATTCCAGTTCGCGCAGAATCAGGAAGGGCTCATTGGCCTTGGCATACAGCCGGCCGGTGGGGCGGAACAGGATGCGCCAGCCCGGCATGCCCGGCGTGCCCGGTGTGGAAGTGTCATCGTCAAGGTCCAGCCGCAGCGGCGTGAAGCTGGACGCGAAGGGATCGCCGCCCTCTTCTTCTTCTTCCGCCTCGCCGCCGGCCAGGGCGGCGAGATCGGCCACGGTATCGTCGCCATGGTCCGCCGCCAGGGCGCGGCCGCTGCGTGCCGCATTGACATGATCGGCCAGCACATCGCCGGCCCGCAGCAGGATCTTGATGCTGTCGGCCTCCGGCGTCAGCACCCCCGAACGCACATGGTCGAGCACGGTTTCAAAGCCATGCGCGAATTTGACCAGGTGACTGAGGCCGAAGGCGCCGCCCCCGCCCTTGATGGAATGAACGGCGCGGAACACCGCATTGATGGTCTCCGCGTCGGCCTCGCCGCTTTCCATGGCGATGAGGCCTTCCTCCATGGCAAGCAGCAGCTCTTCGCATTCCTGGAAGTAGCCCTGCCTGATGACTTCCATCGAATCCATGGCGGTGCCTATGGCGCTATGCGGCGGACGGCGGCGACCAGCTTCTCGGCGTCGAACGGCTTGACGATCCAGCCGGTGGCGCCGGCATCGCGGGCCCGCTGCTTCTTGGCGGGCTCGCTTTCGGTGGTCAGCACCAGGATGGGCGTGGTGCGGGCCTGGGGATCGCGCCGCACATGGTCGATGAACATATAGCCGTCCATGCGCGGCATGTTGATGTCGGTGATGATGACATCGATGCCCGGATTTTGGGCCAGCATTTCCACGCCATGCATGCCGTCCTCGGCCTGCACCACGGTATGGCCGGCATTGGTCAGCGCCATCACCAGCATGTTGCGCATGGTGCGGGAGTCATCCACCGTCAGGATCGTCTTGCCCATCACTGTCTCCTGCCATCGCTGTCTGTTGTAAGGCCGAGCGCCGGGGCGATCCCCAGGCCATGGGCCGTTTCGTTGAACGCCTTCGAACAAGGCGAAATGCGAAGTTCCGTCTGCATGCCCGCCGCCAGCAGAAGCTGAAGGCAGAGCGAGGAGATGCGCTGCACCTGGCCGGCATCGACCGCGATCCCGCCCGCGCTCGCGGCGGCCTGCATCAGCTCTTCTTTCAGGGCCGGGATCGCCTTCAGGTCCAGGATGGCGGGAAGGACGACCCGCGCCGGGCCTTCAGCGTCTGGTATGGAATTCGGCATGGCGTCCCCTCCGCCGCTCAAAATTCCTGCCAGTCGTCTTCGCGGGCCGCGGGCCGCAGCGCCGTCGCGGTTGCCGCGCGCCGCCCCCCGGCGGCGGGTCTTGCGACCGGCCGGGGGACGGAGCGCGCCACGGCATGGCCGCTGGTGGGAGACGGCTTCGCCGTGATGCGGGCTTCCGGGGCATCCTGGGCGCCGACGCGGAAGAAGGACACGAGTTGCGACAGTTCGGCGGTTTCGCCCGCCAGGTTGCGCGACGCCGCCGTGCTCTGCTCGACCATCGCGGCATTCTGCTGGGTGACCTGGTCCATCTGCGTCACCGCCGTATTGACTTCCTCGATGCCGGTGGACTGCTGCTGGGCGGCCTGGGCCATCTCGGTCACCAGGGCGTTTATTTCCACCACCTGGCTGACGATCTTGCGCAGCGCCTCGCCGGATTCGCCCACCAGCTTCACGCCCGACGCGACATGCTCGCTGGAGGCCTTGATGAGGGTCTTGATCTCGCGCGCCGCCTCGCTGGAGCGCTGCGCCAGGGCGCGCACTTCGCTGGCCACCACGGCGAAGCCCTTGCCGGCGTCGCCCGCCCGCGCCGCTTCCACGCCCGCATTCAGGGCGAGAAGATTGGTCTGGAAGGCGATCTCGTCGATCACCCCGATGATGTCGGTGATCTGTTTGGAGGATTGTTCGATCTGGTCCATCGCCTTGATGGCGGTGTTCACGATCTGGCCGCCGCTTTCCGCCGCCGACTTGGCGGTGGTGACGATGGTGCTGGCGTCCTTGGCGTTCTGGGCGGTCTTCTTCACCGTGGCGGTGATCTGTTCCAGCGCGGCGGCGGTTTCCTCCAGGCTGGCGGCCTGTTGCTCGGTGCGCTTGGACAAATCGTCGGCGGCCTGGCTGATCTCGGCCGCGCCGGTGGAGATGCCGCCGGTGGAGGACATCACCGTCTGCATGGTTTCCTGCAGGCGGTTCAGGGCCGCATTGAAGTCCTGGCGCAGTTGTTCGTATTCGCCCGCGAACTGGTCGTTGAGCCGGGGCACGAGATTGCCGGCCGACAGTTCCTTGAGGCCGGTTGCCAGCGAACGCACCACAAGCGCCTGTTCGGCGGCCTTGGCGGCGCGTTCGGCTTCGGCCTGGCGGCGCTCGTTTTCCACCTGGGTGATGTCGGTGGCGAATTTGACGACCTTGAAGGGCTTGCCGTTGAGATCGACCAGCGGATTGTAGGAGGCCTGGATCCAGATTTCCTTGCCCCCGCGGCCCAGGCGCAGGAACTTGTCGGCGACGAATTCGCCGCGGTTGAGGCGGTCCCAGAACTGGCGGTATTCGCCGCTCTTGGCATAGTCGGGATCGGTGAAGATGCTGTGGTGGCGGCCGACGATCTCGGCGGCGCTGTAGCCCATGGTGGCCAGGAAATTCTCGTTGGCGGCGAGAATCTTGCCGTCGAGATCGAATTCGATCACGGCCTGCGAACGGCCGATGGCGGCGATCTTGGCCTTCAGTTCGTTGCTCTCATTCTCCGCGGCGGTGATGTCGGTGGCGAACTTGACCACCTTGTAGGGCTTGCCGCTCTGGTCGAGCACCGGATTGTAGCTGGCCTGGATCCAGACCTCGCGCCCGCCCTTGGCGATGCGTTTGTATTTGCTGGCGTCGAACTCGCCGCGCCCCAGCTTTTCCCAGAACAGCCGGTATTCGGGCGACTGGCGATAGGCGGGGTCCACGAACAGGCTGTGATGCTGGCCGCGGACTTCCTCCAGCGTGTAGCCCAGCGTATCCAGGAAGTTGCGGTTGGCGGAGAGGACGCGGCCGTCGGTGGTGAATTCGATGATGGCCTGGGAGCGGTCGAGGGCGGCGATCATGCCTTCGTTGACCCGCTGCTTGCTCACATCCTGCCATTCCAGGATGTTGCCGACATAGCCGCCCTTGGCGTCCATCACCGCGCTGACATGGAGCGCGAAGCGCATGTCGCCGATGGCGATGTCGGCGCGATGGGGCAACCGCGAGGGATCGGCCAGCATCTGGCGCTGATGGGAGGGATTCTTGTGGAAGGCGTCGATGCAGACGCCCAGCATCCGCTCCGGGTCGATGTTCGACATCAGGGTGCGGAAGGTGGGAAGATTGTCCCGCACCAGCCGCTTGGTCGCCTCGTTCACATAGATGATGTTCAGGTTGCGATCGACCATCATCAGCGGCATGGACGCGACCGCCGCCGCCGAGGACATGAAAGTGGAAAAGGCTTCGCGATGCTGCGCGGCCGCGTCACGCGCGCCATGGCCGGAAAACACTGTCTTTACCGTATTGAACATTGCGCCACCCCTTTGCTTTTCCGGCGGCGAACCCCTTGTCAGCCGCGGGAAATATCTGAGCGCAATGCTGGGATTTGCCGATTAATCGCGCGTTAACCGCGGCAAATAAGCCCATAAACTCAATCTATTAGATAAATATATAAACTGGATTATTGTTGACCGTATCGGCCGCCTGCAAAGGGGCTGTCAGCGCCGTCTGCACGATCCGCTGAGCATCGTTAACCATGGCAATGGTCAAAATGCCCACGGCCGTCGCGGACATTGCTCTGCCTCAATCGGCGGTCCCTGCCGGAACATGCGCGGCAATCGGCGCCCGTTTTCGGCGGCGCTGCGTGCTGGAAATGGTTGTTACAAAAACCATCTGCACGAATGGGTTGTGACCCTGCTTTGGACTCTCATCGGAGTTTCGCAGAGACTGTATTCAATTTCCCCGGCCGTGATCTTTCGACCCCCGATTTCAGACCGACCATTGAAAAGTGTGCAAAATGCTTGCGAAGCAGGATGTCGAGCATCCCGGCTGTAAAAACCTCGCGACCCGACGATAAGAAGATGGATGAGGAAACGGGCCGCGTGCCCCCTTTGGCGTGTCAGAACTGCAGCCTCGGCCATTTCGCGCTGTATGGCCCGACGCGGGACGCCACACCGGGCGAGATCTACACCCGCCGCCGCGGGGTGCTGAAGATCGCGCCGCAGAAGACATTCCTGCGCGAAGGCGAGGTCATGTCGCAGATCTTCACGCTTTATTCCGGCTGGGCGTTCAGCTTCAAACAGATGCCGGACGGGCGGCGGCAGATTCTGTCTTTCCTGATCCCCGGCGATGCGATCATGCTGGAAAATCTGTATTTCCCCAATTTCGCGCTTCCCTTCTCGGTAAAAAGCCTCACCGCCGTCGCGGTCTGCGTCTTCAAGCTCGAGGACATGATCCTGCTGACCAAGGCATCGGGCGCCCAGGCGCGCCAGCTGGCCGCCACCATGCACTATAATGTCGCCTGCATGAACCGCCGCCTGGTGGACATGGGACGCAGAAGCGCCTTGGGGCGCGTGGCGCAGCTGATCCTGGAACTGGAGGAACGGCTGAGAGGCCGGGGCCTGAGCAAGGAAGGGCGGTTTCATTTTCCGGTGCGCCAGGAAGACATCGCCGACGCGCTGGGACTGACGACCGTCTATATCAACCGCACACTGGACCGGCTGCGGCGGCTGAACGTCATCGCCTTCGACCGCCAATGGATGACGGTGCGCGATATTCCCGCGCTGCGCATCATCGCGGAGGAGGAATGACCGCAAAGGCCGGTGTTATTCGAATTTCAGCTCCAGGCGGGAATGGCCGTCAGTGGCCGTTGCCGTCAGGCCCGCGGCCATGAAGACGCGGGCCGGATCGAGCGCGGTGTCGCCCGCCAGAAGCGCGTTGCGCACCGCGGTGGCGCGCGCCGTGCCCAGCGCGGCCAGTTCGGCATTGCCGGGCATGAAGCTCTTGCGCAGTTCGCCGCGCATCCACTGTGATTCCAGCAGGGTCTTGCGATCATCGTCGCCGGCATCGGGCTTGGCGCCGGGCGCGCCCCTGAGGGCATCGGCGGAAAAATCGGGATAGGCCGGCTTCTTGCCCAGCTTGCCGCGATAAAGATCTTCCAGCCCGTCATGCTGGTCGTCCGCATCCAGCGCCGCGAGGCTGGCCGCCTTGCCGTTGGCCACAAGCGCCTTGTCGATCGCGCCGTCGGCCACCGCGACGGCGTCTTCGCGGATGCCCGGACCCGCGGGAATATCGAGCTTCAAGGCGGGCCGCTGGTCCAGGGCCTTGGCAAGCGCGCCCAGGGCTTCGGCCGAGCCTTGCGGCAGGCCGGCGGAGCCCGGCGCGAAATCCATGTACTGCGCCTTGTCGGCGCCTTCGAACAGCGAACCGATCAGGCGGAAGGGCGCGGTCACCGCCTTTTCGATGACATTGCCGACGACCTGCCAGACGATGGGCCAGATGCTGAATTTGGGATCATCCAGCGACCCCGTCACCGGCAGGTCCAGGTCGATCACGCCCTTGCTGTCCTTGAGCAGGGCGGTCGCCAGCCGCACGGGCAGCGGCACGGCATCCTTGCTGGTGCTGGCCTGGCCCCATTCCAGCTGGTCGACGATCACATGATGGTCTGCCTTCAGCGCCCGGTTGTCGATCTTGTAGGACAGTTCGGTGGTGAGCTTGCCCTTGGCGATGGCATAGCCGGCATAGCGGCCGGAATAGGGATTGAACACCGGCAGCTCGATATTGCGGAAGGCAAGCTGCATGTCGGTCTGGCGGTCATAGGCCATCAGGTCCATCGAACCCTTGATGGTGACGGGCGAGAACTGGTCGATCACCTGGCCGCTCAGGTCTATGGCGGCGCTCTGGCCGGGCGCGTTGGTGATATTGGCGATAGTGCCTTTCAGTTCCTCGACGCGGGCGGAAAAATTGGGCTGGATGGACAGATCGGAGAAACCCATCGAGCCGCCGCTGATGCCAAGCCGTTTCAGGTGAACCCTCCAGGCCGGCGCGGCAGACGCGGCCCGGATCGGCACGATGGCGGCGGCCTTGACCGATGCGGCAGGTCTGGGCGGCATCAGCGGCGTGAAGTTGAAGCTGCGATCGGGCAGCACCACCACCTGGCCCAGCGGCCGCACCAGACTGGCCTGGTTGATCTCGACACGATTGTCGCGGATGTCCATGCCCTTGAGCGTGAAAGAGCGCCAGGCAAACAGCGGGCTCTTGGTGCTGGTTTCCAGCATGCTGAAATCGCCGATGGCCGCATTGCCGGCAAAGCGCAGCGCCTTGAGGTTCGCGCCTTCGAAATGCACGGCGCCGGATGCGCTGGCCTGGCCGGAGCGCAATTCCAGCGATTTGAGCGGCGGCAGATAGGGCGCGAAAGGCTTCAACGCCAGGCCGGTCAGGGTGAATTTGAGGTCGCCCGCCAGGCTTGCCGGCGTCAGGGTGGCATCGCCGGCGGCATGGCCCTTGCCGTTGATGCCGGTGTCGAAATGGAGGGTCACCGGCTGGCTGAGGTCGCTCCTCGCGCCGGTGGCGCTGACGGTGAGCGGGGCGATATCGAAGCGGGCGGGGCGTGCCGGCGCCCGGTCCTCGAAACGCACCCGCGCGCCGTTGAGCGCGAACTGGTCCAGGGATATCTGCCAGGGCCGGGCCGGGGCTGTTGCGACCGGCGCGGAAGGCTTTGGCGGCAACAGGCTCAACAGGCTGATCTGGCCATTGTGCTGGCGGCGCACCGACGCTGCCGCCCCATCCAGAACCAGGCTGCCCAGCGCCAGCTTGCGCGCGCCGAAATCCAGTGTCAGGCCGCTCAGCGATGCGTCGCTCAGTTGAAGGTCCGGCGCGCTCGCACCCGCTGCCGTGACGCCAAGCCCCTGCAGCGCCAGTCTGGGCATCGCCAGCGTCAGCCGGGTGATGCCATGGGCATTGGCCGCAAACCGGATGGGTCCGGCGCTGACGTTCAGGCGAGCGAGGGTCAGCCTGCCCCGGAACAGCGCCTTGTCGCCCACCACCGACAGGCCGCTGCCCGTCACCTGGGGCAGCGACAGGGTCAGCAGCAGACCCTGCGGGCCATAGGCGAAATCATAATCGGCGGTGACGCTGGCCTCGCCGCCGGCAAGCGCCAGCGGCATCTTTCCGCCCAGGAATTTCTGCACCGTCTCGCTCTTGAGCGCCGTGACGGCGAGGCGTCCGCGCGAGGCGATGGGCGCAATGGACAAGGTGCCGCGCCAGGCAAAGCCTTCGCCCTGTTCGCTTCTGGCATTCAAGGTGAAGCCGCCGCCGGCCGCCAGGTTGGTCTGGAAATCCGTGAGGGTGAAGGCGATAGGGATCAGCGTTTCTTCCGGCCGCTGGGCCTGGCTGTCATCGGCATAGTTCACCCGGCCCTGGTTGACGGTGAGGATGCTGATCTTCACCGCCGGATTGGGTCCGCTGGAATGGGTGCGGGTCCGGAGTTCGGCCAGATTGAGCGATCCGTCGGGCGCGATACGGGCGCGGATGAAAGGCCGGTCCAGGGTCACTTCGGTGAAGCGGTAGGCCGGCTGGAACAGCGACAGGATCGAGAAGCCCAGCCGCAGGTGCCCCACCGCGACCATCGGTTTTGACGTCGCCGGCAGCGCGATGTCGCTGATGTCGAGGGTGAAGGTGAGGGGGTCGAACCGGATCTCGCCCAGCGCGATGGGCTTGTCGAGATTGGTCTTCACCCAGCCGGTGGCCTCAGAGCGCACAAGGCCCGGCACCAGGTAAAAGCCGGCCAGCACATAGGCGGCGAACAGCACGACCAGGCAAACCGGAAGCCAGAGCCAGATGCGGGGAAAGCGCCGGGCATCCCGGCGATCGGACAGGTCGTTCGACATGGAAATGGCCAACCGTGACAGGCAATGATGCGTATATTTCGATGACGTGCAATCGCCCAGGCCTGGGGAATTTGCGCGCCCGGGATAGACGCAGCGCAGACGCGGCGCGGGTCAGAATTCCAGGGTAAGCACGGGCTCGTCGCCGTTTCCGGTTCGCACGATCGGCCGCGGCAGGACCACGGGCGCGGGCAGGCAGGCAGGCGATTGCGCGCCCGGGCGAACCGGACCCATGGAAAGGACCACCCTGCAGGGCGCGACCACAAAGGCCCCGACCTGGAAGATCTCGGATCGCGTCGCCGCATGGGCTTGCGGCAGGCCCAGCCAGACGAGCGCCAGCAGCGCGGCGCCCCTGCGCCGACCCTCTGCGTCTTCCCGATGAAAACCGCGCATGGCCTACCCCTGCCGGATCGCCGATCCGGCCTGCCATCAGGTAAAACGTGCGCACTTGTGAAAGGTTTAGGCACATCCGATGCATTTTAAGCATCGCGCCGATTCAGAAGCTTATGGTTACCAGTATCGTGTCGCTATAGGCGCCTGCCGCCGCGATCTGTCCGGCGGGCATGCGGCCATAGATTGTGACACCGCCGCTGGACGACAGCGGGGCCAGGACAGAACCGGCGGTGCCGTCGCCCCACACCATGTTGTGCGCCGGATTGGCATAAAGCTGATAGGCGAGCGAACCGCCCGGGCCTTGCATCCGGCGGCCGGCGAAATTCCCGCCCATGCCCGGATTCATCGCCACCATCGCGGAAACGCCGTCCGAGCAGTTCGCCGTCACCTTGCCGGTCGAATCCAGGGGCGCGGCGGCATAGGACTGGTAATTGCCGAACACCACCGGCGTCACCGACAGGATGCAGCTTTGGGCCAGCGCCGGGCGCGCCGCGGGCAGGATAAAAAGAAGAAGAAAGATCAGCCGGTGGCGCATGGCTATTGTTCCCGGCAGGGCAGGGGCCCCAGCATGGGCGGCGCGCCCGAACCGGCCTGGTAATCGAAATCCACCGTGCAGCGGTGACCATCGGTTTCGAGCACCTCCAGCCGGTTGGGGCCGGGCATCAGATGTTCCAGATAGGCCTCGCCCTCATAGCCCACCGGGACCGAAGCACCCGTGGCGGCAAGCGTCGCGGCGCTGCCCACCGGCACCGGCAAGCCATTGCGGTCCACCAGCCTGAGCAGCGCGGCGCGGCTGGGCGCGATGGGAAAAGGCACCACCACGCCGGAACGGTCCTGGGGCCTGACCGTGCGGGTGTCGAAAGGCAGTGTCTCGCCCACCGGCACATCGGTGGGATCGATCGCGATGTGATTGACGTCGAAGGCGCGCAGGTCGGGTACCAGAACCTGACCGTCGGAATCGGTGCGGCCGACATCGCGGTTCTCTTCCATCACCCTGATGCCCGCGACCCCGCCGGTATCCACCACGGCGAAGCTGTCCTGAATGCTGTTGGAGGCGAACAGGCCGTCATCCACCAGCGACAGCGCGCCCTGACCCTCGGCGCGCAAGGTGGTCTGGCCGCCCAGCCGGTCGGCGCCCGCCGATACCAGGCCCCAGGGCGACTTGTATTGCACCTGGCCGAATTCATGATCGGGCCGGCCGCTGGTGACGTCGGCCTGATAGCCCCAGTCGCCCACGGTCACCGGCGTCTGCTGGGCCTGGAGCTGGGCATAGTCGCCGCCGCCGCCCGTGCCCAGGTCGGCGCTGGCCGAACTGCGCGGCCCCAGCGGCAGGGTCAGGCCCAGCATCGCGCCGCTGGAACCACCCTGGGCCAGGTCGGCAAAGCCGGTGGCATAGAAGGAGAGATTTCCCACCTGCGCCGAATAGCTGACCGACACCACATGGGCGTGCTGCGCCGGCAGGAAGGAGACAAGGTCCGAACCCGAGCCGTTGCCGTTGGCGCCCGAAAGGCCCGGAATATAAAGTCCTCCCGTCCCTCCCAGGATGATGGGCACGGTGCCGGCATCGCGGTCCAGGCCGGTATAGGCCACGCCAAAAGAGCCCAGCCTGCCCAGCGCCAGGCCGATATTGGCGCTGATCTGGCGGCGCGGCACCGGCTGGCCGCTGATGGCGGCGATGTCGCGGAATCCCGGGCTGGAAAAGATCGCCGCGCCGCCCAGGCTGAACACCTGTCCGATGCGCTCGGCGCCGAAGGAAACCTGCCCGCCGTCGCGGCCTTGCCCGCTGCTGGCGGCGGCGGCCAGATTGACGGTGCCCAGGTTGAAGGCATTGGCGGCGATCCCCAGCCCGCCCATCGCCAGTCCGCCGGTGGCCTCGGCATGGATTTCGCCGGTGAAGTCCTGCGACAGGCCCTGCCGCCAGGTGCCCGATCCGGCCAGCCTGGCGTAATCGTCGCTGCGCACGCCCCAGTTCTGGCGCACCCATCCCAGTTCGGCGGAATAGCTTTGCAGCCCCGGCGCCAGCAGTTCGGAGCTGGCATAGAAAGGCATGCTGGTGGTCACCTGCTGGCCCAATGCGTTGGTGACGGTGGTGGTGACGGTATCGGCGCCGGTGACCAGCGGAAGCTGGCTCACCTGGAAGGGGCCGGGCCCCACCTGGCGGGACAGCAGTTGGGCGTTGTTGACCAGCACGTCCACCGTTGACGGCACCGCCGCCTGGCCGCCGATGGTGGGCAGCGGAAAGGTGATGAGATCGGGACGCAGCGAGAAGTCCGACTGAATCTGGATGCCGCCCATCCGCACCGGGCGGCTCCAGCTCACGCTTCCGGCGATCACATCGCCCAGCCGATAGCGCCGTAGCGTTTCGGGATCGGCATAGGCATAGCCGGAATCCAGCCGGATCGCGCTCACTCCGCCCGCGCCGGAGGGCGTCGCGCCCGCATAGCCCAGCATGCTGGTCGAGGCCACGCCCCAGGGCGAAAATCCGCGCAGGTCGAAAGCGCCGCTGCCCGTGCCGCGTCCATCGCTCAGGTTGCCCACCATGTCGTAGTTGAGGGTGGTGCCCATTCCGCTTTCCACCGCCGAGGGCGCGGACGGCGACGCGGCCACGTCGAGCAAGGTGGGTTGCAGCAGCGCGTCAGGAACGGTGAGAAAGAGGGTCTGGCTGGGCTGGTCCAGGCGCCAGACCAGATCCTTCACCGCCGACAGCGCCACCCGGCCGTCCGGGCCCGGCACCACGCCCGCGGGCAATCGCAGCCCAAGCTGCGCCAGTTCCGACGGCATGGCGAACAGCGCCTGACCATGCAGCAGGAATTCGCCGATCTTGCCGGTGACGTGGCCGTTGATGGTTACCGCCAGCGCCAGTGTTTCGTCCGCCGGCGCAGCTTCGGTCTTGGGCGTCCGCGCCAGCAGCAGGAGCAGGGCCGCCGCCGCCAGCCGCAGCGCGCGCGGCAGGCTTGACCTGGCGGTGCGCGCGTCCCTGCGGGCGAACAGGTTCAAGGTCGGGGACCGACCGCGACTGTCTGGTCAATATCGGCGCCATCGGTATGCGCGGTGATCCGAAGCTGGCTTCCCGCGCCGGGCAGCGCGCCATCCAGGCGCCAGCGCCGCGAAGCCCCCGCCAGGACATGCGGCGAGATACCGCCTTCGACCGCGATGGCGCCGCCGCCGGGGCGCGACAGCACGATGTCGCGCACGCTTTCATGCCGCGTGCCGCTGTTGTCGGCCACCAGATAGGCTTTGCCGTCCTGGAGCGCGACATGCCAGGCAAGCGCGGGCGCCACACGGCTGTCGGGTTCGGCGAAGACCGGAATGGAAACCCGAAGCGCGATGCGCACCGCGCCGGCCTCGGAGGCCGAAGGGATCTGATCAATCCAGATGCGATAGGCCGCCTCTTTGCCCTGGGCGGCGGCATGCAGCACAAGGCGGATCAACTGTGTGCCGCCGGGCGCGATGGTGCCAAGCGGCGGACTGGCGATCAGCTGGTCTGTGGCGGAAAGCCGGTCCTGGCCGTCCTGCACATCCCAGGCGAAAGGACGGACCTGGAAAGCGGAATCGCTGGTGCCCTGGTTGACCACCGTGACGGTGGCGGCCATCTGGCCCGGCGCAAGCTGCACCGTGACGGGCTGGATCGCCAGGGTCTGGGCGCGGGCCGCGCCGGCGGCGAGGATGGCCGCCGGCGCGCTCGCGAGAAGGGCAAGAACCAGGCCCAGGTGGCGCAGAGCCGTCACCCGCCTGTCAGTAGGTGATGGTGGCGGTGATGGTGTCGGCATAGGCGCCGGCCATCACGGATTCAGCGGCGGGCAACTGGCCATAGACGGTCAGCGGCTGGGCGTTGCCGCTGCCGTTGCCGTGATAGGTGTCGGTGCCCACCGTGTTGCCCCAGTTGGTGGAGTGGTTGGAATCGCGATAGAGGCCATAACCCAATGCCGCGCCGCTCGGGCCGGTCATCTTGCGGCCCGTGACGCCACCATTGCCGTTGCCCGCATCCAGGCCGACATCATAGCCCTGATTCTGGGTGCAGTTGACGGTGATGGTCGAGGTGTTGACGAGGGCGGCGCCGGAATAATCGCCGAAATTCAGATTGCCCGCCGAGATCTGGCAGGTCGGCAGCACATTGGCCGTCACCTGGAAGGTGGCGGTGTTGGTCGTCGCCAGGGCGGCAACGGAAGAAACGCCAAGGAACAGGATTCCGAGAACGCCACGCGACGCAGTACGCAGAACATGAGACACAGAGATCATTCCTTAGATTTGAATTGGCGATTTGAATTGGAGGCGGTGTGTATAAAGATCGTTAAAGCGAGTCACGTGATTTGAATCAAAATTCCTGCGGCGTTTTCACGATTCCGCCGCCTGTGAAATGTATGAATCCATTCTGAACCGTACATGAACAATTTCCGGCGCATTTCCGGCGAAGCTGCGTCGGAACTTTGGCAACTTTGGGAACTCCGGACGTTCCCGTGATCGGTGTTGCGCGCCAGGCCGCCGGAACTATTGCGCGGGTTCCCCCGTCGCCTCGATCAGCAGACGGACGAATTCCTTCATCTTGGCGCTGTCGATCCAGCGCACCACCGCCACCATGTCGTGCTGATGGTCCACAAAGACGATGTTGGCGCCATCGCCGATGAAGGCGACGCTGTCGGCGCGCGCCGCCGGATAGAGTTTTCTACCCGTATTGAGATACCAGTTGCAGAAGCCATAGCCGGGATTGGGCCCGGTCGGCGTGGTCGCCATAGCCACCCATTTGCCGGACAGGATGGTCTTGCCGTCCCATTTGCCGCGGTTGAGGCCCAGCAGGCCCAGCCGCGCCTGGTCGCGCGCCGAAAGGAACATGCCGCCGCCCCAATGGCCGCCGCCGGACACGACATGGATGCGCTTGCCGTCCACCTCGGTGAAGCTGTTGTCATAGCCTTCCCAGTGCCAGTCGTCCGACATGCCGATGGGATCGGCGACATATTGCTTGAGCACCTCGGGCAGCGGCCGCTTCCACAAATGCGTCAACGCCAGCGCCAGGGCATTCACCCGCACATCGTTATACTTCCAGGCCGCGCCGACCGGCGGCGGCCCCTTGATCAGTTCGCTGGCGGGATTGCCGGGATCGGGGCGGTCGACCCACCAGGGCTTGCCCCACAACGTCCCGATCCAGCCGGAGTCCTGGCGCAGCATGTTGTCCCAGGTGATGGGCTGGTTATGCGGCAACAGGAAATCCGCCGTCGGCTGGACATAGTCGATGACCCGGTCGTTGACGCTTTTGATCAGGCCCTTGTCGAAGGCGACGCCCGCCACCGACGACAAAAAGGTCTTGGTCACCGAAAAGGTCATGTCCACATCCTGCGTGCGGCCCCATTCGGCGACGATGTAGCCGTGGCGGATGATGATGCCGTTGGCGGGCGAATGCGCTTTCAGCGGCCCGATGGGGGTGTTGAAGGCTTCGCCGGCATATTTCAGCGGCACGGAAAAAGGCAGGTCGCGGATGTCGCCGACCTTGGCCAGGTCGGGCGGATAGGTGAGTTCGGCCGAGACCGCGAAATCTATCGCCGCTTTCAGCCGGGCGGCGTCCAGCTTTTCCTGCGCCGGGGTGTGCGTCGCCCAGCCGCTCTTGGGCGGGAAATAGTCGGCCGCCGAAACCGGCAGGCAAAGCCCCAGCAGGGCCATGACCAGAAAGCGCCGCATCCCATCCCCCTTGCTGTTGGGCCAAGGATTTACGCACCCAGGCTGCTTGTCAAACCCGCTTGACCTCTCCCTAATGGAGAAAATCCGAGGGGATGCCGGATGCTGTTCGACAAGTCCGCCGCGCTGATCGCCGAGAATGCGAAAACCATCGCGGGCGGGATCAACAGCAATTTCCGCATCGGCATGCAGGGCGGGCCGCTGGTGTTCCAGCGCGGCGAGGGGCCATACCTGATCGATGCCGACGGCAACCGGCTGATCGATTATTACTGCGGCATGGGCGCGATGGTGCTGGGCCACACGCCGGCCGGGGTGCAGCAGGCGGTGAAGGACCAGGTGGACAAGGGCATCCTCTATGCCGGCCAGTCCGAAGTGGAATTCCAGGCCGCCAGGATTCTGTGCGAGCGCATTGCCTCCGCCCGGCGCATCCGATTCGGATCGTCGGGCTCGGAAGTGGTGCAGGCCGCCTTCCGTCTGGCGCGCGCCGCGACGGCCAAGCGCATCATCCTGAAGTTCGAGGGCCATTATCACGGCTGGTTCGACAATATCCTGTGGTCCACCGCCCCCTCTCGATTGGAGTGCGCGAATGCGCCGGTCAAAGTGGCGGGCAGTGCGGGCCAGGAGGCCGCCGCCGGCGACGGACTGGACGTGATCGGCTGGAACGACCTGGGCCGATTGGAAGCGCGGCTGGCGCGGGGCGACATCGCCGGCGTCATCATGGAGCCCGCCATGTGCAACCAGGGCGCCATCGCGCCGGCCGCCGGTTACCTGGAAGGCGCGCTGGCCGCCTGCCGCAGGCATGGCGCCTTGCTGATCTTCGACGAAGTCATCACCGGCTTCCGGCTGGACCGCGCGGGGGCACAGGCGCGCTTCGGGGTCACGCCCGATCTTTCCCTCTTCGCCAAGGCCATCGCCAACGGCTTTCCGGTGGCGGCCATCGCCGGCCGCGCCGACCTGCTGGACCTGTTCGCGAGCGGCGGCGTGCTGCATGGCGGCACCTTCAATGCCCAGCCGGTGGCGATGGCGGCGATGGTGGCGACGCAACAGGCGTTGACGCCGGAACTGTATGAAGGCTGGTCGGTGCGCGGCGTGCGGCTGCGCGACGGGTTGCGCGCGATTCTGAACGAAGCCGGAATCAAGGCCCAGGTCACGGGCTTTGAACTGATGTTCCATATCGGCTTCGGGCTGGAGGCGCCGGCGCGCGACTATCGCGACCTGCTGAAAGCCGACAAGGCGCTGTATGTGAAATTCGTCCATGCCTTGCTTGGGCGCGGCGTGCGGGTGCTGGAGCGCGGCGCCTGGTTTGTCTCGGCTGCGCATGACGACGCGGTGATAGACGCGACCCTGGACGCCGCGCGCGGCGCGGGAGATAGCCGGATGACCAGGGGTTTCATCGCCGGGATTTTTCACGAGCCTCACTCCCTTTCCGGCGACCTGATGCTGGACCGCCGCGCCATGCTGGGAGCGGCGCTGGGCGCATCGGCCTGGCCGGCGCAGGCGCAGGCGAACGGGCGCCGCATCATCAATGCGATGATGACCGACGAGCCGGCGAGCCTGTGCTATCCGCTGTTCAACACCAGGCTGGCGCAGGAAATCTGCGGCAACATCAACGAATCCCTGCTGCTGTTCGACTGGCAGTTCCGGCCGCGGCCCAACCTGGCGCGGGCGTTCGAGATGACGCCGGACGGGCTGACCTACACCTTTCATCTGCGCCCCGATGTGGTGTGGCATGACGGTGTGCCCTTCACCGCCCGCGACGTGGCCTTCAGTTGCGGCGTGATGCTGCCCCAGCTCAATCCTCGCAGCCGCAATGCCTTCAGCCATATCGCGCGGATCGAGACGCCCGACCGCTGGACGGCGGTGGTGCATCTCAAGCAGCCCTTCAATGCGTTCCTGCTGTCGCTGATGGCGTCCAGCGCGCCGATGATGCCGGCGCATATCTATGAAGGTACCGACTTCCGCACCAATCCCTTCAATTTCAAGCCCATCGGCACCGGGCCGTTCCGGTTCGCGGAATGGAAACGCGGCCAGTACATCCACCTGGAGCGCAACCCGCGCTATTGGCGGCGCGGCCAGCCCGGCATGGACGCCATCTATTACCGGCTGTGCCCCACGCCGGAGCAGCGCATGGTGGCGATCGAGACCGGGGCGGTGGACCTGGCGCTGGCCGACGACATAGACACGGTGGTCAATTCCCGGCTGGTGGCCAATCCCGATCTGGTTGCCAGCACCGACGCCTATAACGGCACCGGCGAGATCACGGTGATGGAGTTGAACATGCGGCGCTGGCCGTTCGGCGACCGCCGCTTTCGCGCCGCCTTCCTGCATGCGGTGGACCGCGAATTCCTGGTTGCGGCGATCAATTTCGGCCTGGGCAAGGTGGCGCACGGTCCCATTCCCTCCACCGCGCCCTATTATGACGCCAAGGCGCTGACCCGCTATCCGTACGATCCGGCCCGTGCCCGCGCCCTGCTGAACGAGATGGGATTGAAGCCGAAACTGGGCGGGGTGCGCCACCGTTTCGGCATCATGCTGACCCCGGATGGCGGTGGCGCCTGGACCCGCGGCGCGCAATACATCAAGCAGGCCCTGCTGGAGGTGGGGCTGGAGGCGCAGCTGGAAGCCACCGACTGGCCCACCTTCAGCCAGCGCAGCGGCAACTGGGATTTCGACTGCGACTGCAACAGCTATGGCGAATATGGCGATCCCGCCATCGGCACCTCGCGCTTCTTCGTCTCGTCCAATATCCGCAAGGGCGTGCCCCAGACCAATATCCAGGGCTATATCAATCCCGAAGTGGATGCGCTGTTCGCCAAGGCCGCCATCGCCATCAGCCGCGACGAGGCGCAAGCCCATTACAGCCGGCTGCAGCAGATCCTCACCCAGGACGCCGCCATGCTGTGGATGTATGAGCGCAAGCCCATGCTGTTCTACAACCGGCGGCTGACCGATGTGGTGACGGGGCCCAATGGTCCCTGCGACGGCTTCGGCGCGGCGCGGCTCGCATGAAAGGCCTGGCATGAACAGGCTTCACTATATCGCGATGCGGCTGGTCAAGACGGCGCTGGTCACCATCGCGGTGGTGGTGCTGAGTTTCTTCCTGATCCGGCTGGCGCCGGGCGATGCCGCCACCGTGATGGCGGGCCAGTCAGGCTATGCCGACGAAGCCTTTGTGAAAAGCCTGCGCGCCGAATATGGGTTGGACCGGCCGCTGCCGGTGCAGCTGTGGAAATATCTCGGCGCGGTGGCGCAGGGCGACCTGGGCACATCGTATGCGCGGCGCATGCCGGTGCTGGAGGTGATCCTGCAACGCCTGCCCAACACCTTGCTGCTGGATGCCTTCGCCCTGGTGGTGGCGATCGCGGGCGGGGTGTGGCTGGGCGGCCTGGCGGCGCGGCGGCCGGGATCAGCGGGCGATGCCGCGGTGACGGTGCTCTCGATGCTGTTCTATGCCGTGCCGCAATTCTGGCTGGGCATGATGGCGGTGCTGCTGTTCGCGGTATGGCTGGCGTGGCTGCCGCCCTTCGGCATCGAAACCATGGGCGCCGATTATACCGGCCTGGCGCGTGTCGCCGACGTGGCCAGCCACATGATCCTGCCGGGCATGACCCTGGCGCTTTATTACCTCGCCGGCTACGCCCGGCTGACCCGCACCGCGATGATCGAGGTCGCCGGCCAGGATTTCGTCAAGACGGCGCGCGCCAAGGGCATCCGCGAGGGCCAGGTGCGGCGGCGGCACATATTGCGCAATGCGCTGATCCCGCTGATCACCTATGCCGGATTGCAGGCCTCGACCCTGGTCGGCGGCAGCGTGCTGGTGGAGAATGTGTTTTCCTGGCCCGGTATCGGCACCCTGGCCTATGAGGCGGTGACGGCGCGCGACAATCCCCTGCTGCTGGGCATCTTCATCGTCACCGCCATCCTGATCAGCCTGTTCAACCTGGTCACGGACATTGCCTATTCCCTCGCCGATCCGCGCGTGGAGCTGGCATGAGATTTCTTCGCGCCTTCCTGTCCAGACCTGTTGCGCTGACCGGCCTTGTCCTCTTCGCGGCGATTGTGGCGGTGGCGCTGGCCGCGCCGCTGCTCTTCGCGCGCGGGCCCTTCGCCATTGTCGGCATGCCGCTGTTGCCGCCGGGCGCGCCGGGGCTCTTGGCCGGCAGCGATGTGCTGGGCCGCGACATGGCGGTGGGGCTGGCCTATGGCGCGCGCATCTCGCTTCTGGTCGGCATCGCTTCCACCCTGGGCGCGGTGGGGATCGGGGTGCTGCTGGGGGCGGTGGCGGGCTATTATGGCGGGCTGGTGGACGACCTGCTGATGCGGGTGACGGAATTCTTCCAGATCATCCCGAGCTTTGTGCTGCTGATGGTGCTGGTGGCGTTCCTGCAGCCCAGCCTGGCCTCGACGGTCATCGGCATCGCGCTGATTTCCTGGCCGCAGGTGGCGCGGGTGGTGCGCGGCGAATTCCTCGCCCTGCGCGCGCGGGAGTTCGTCCAGGCGGCAAAGACCCTGGGACTGAGCGACGCCCGCATCATCTTCGCCGAAATCCTGCCCAATGCCCTGCCGCCGATCCTGGTGGTGAGTTCGATGATGGTGGGCAGCGCCATCCTGACGGAATCGGCGCTGAGTTTCCTGGGGCTGGGCGATCCCAACCTGCTGAGTTGGGGCAGCATGATCGGCGGCTCGCGCTCGGCCATGTGGGTGGCCTGGTGGACCACGGTGCTGCCGGGCCTGTGCATCATGGTGACGGTGCTGGCGCTGGCCTTCATCGGTGATGGGCTGAACGATGCCCTCAATCCGCGGGGGCGGCGCTGATGCTGGTGTCGCTGCGCGATCTCCGCGTGGCCTTGCCGCCGGGCGCCGACCGGCCGCTGGCGGTCAGCGATGTCAGCCTGGACATCGCCCGCAATGAGATCGTCTGCATCGTGGGCGAATCCGGTTCCGGCAAATCGGTGACGGCGCATGCCATCATGGGGCTGCTGCCGCGCGGCGTGGTGACGACCGGCGGCAGCATCCTGTTCGACGGCGTGGATTTGCTGAAGGAGCCGCCCGCCGCCTTGCGCGCGCGGCGCGGCCGCGACATCGCCATGATCTTCCAGGACCCGATGGCGGCGCTGAATCCGGTCGTCGCCATCGGCGGGCAGGTGAGCGAACAGATCCGGGCGCATCGCGCCATCCCCGAAAGCCTCGCGCTGCGGCAGGCCGGCGACCTGCTCTCCCAGATGGGCCTGAAGGATGTGGCGGGTTTGCTGAAAGCCTATCCGCACCAGCTTTCGGGCGGCCAGCGCCAGCGGGTGATGATCGCCATGGCGCTGTCGCTATCGCCCCGGCTGTTGATCGCCGATGAACCCACCACCGCCCTGGATGTCACCACCCAGGCGCAGATCCTGAAACTCATCAAGGCCATCCAGGCCGAGCGTCAGATGAGCGTGCTGTTCATCACCCATGATTTCGGCGTGGTCGCCGACATCGCCGACCGGGTGGCGGTGATGCGCCATGGCCGGGTGCTGGAAAGCGGCCCGGTGGCGCAGGTGCTGGGCGCGCCCGCGCATCCCTATACACGCGCCCTGATCGCGGCGGTGCCCCGGGATGCCTGCGCCCTGCCGCCGCTGCCGCAGGCCGCGCCGCTGGTGCGGGTCACGGGTCTCAGCAAGCGGTTCCGCCGCGGCGGGCTGTTTTCGCGGCGCGCCGATGTGGCGGCGGTGGACCGGGTGTCGCTGATCCTGAACCGGGGCGAGACCTTGGGTATTGTCGGGGAATCCGGCTCCGGCAAATCCACCCTGGCGCGCTGCGTGATCCGGCTGCTGGACCCCGACGAGGGCGCGGTGCTGTTCGATGGCGCCGATATCGCCCGCATGAAGGCGCGCGGCCTGCGGCCCTTGCGCCGCCGCATCCAGATGGTGTTCCAGGACCCATTTTCCTCGCTCAATCCGCGCCGGCGCATCGGCGACATCCTCACCGCCGGGCCGCGCGCCTATGGCGAGGAGGCCGGGGCCGCGCGCGCCCGCGCCGCCGAGATGCTGCGGCTGGTGGGATTGAACCCGCAGGCCATGGACCGCTTTGCCCATGAATTCTCCGGCGGCCAGCGCCAGCGCATCGGCCTGGCGCGGGCCCTGATGCTGAAGCCCGATGTCCTGATAGCCGACGAGCCGGTATCGGCGCTGGATGTGACGGTGCAGGCCCAGGTGCTGGACCTGCTGGACGATGTGCGCCGCCGGATGAATCTCGCCATGCTGTTCATCACCCATGACATGCGGGTGGCGGCCCAGGTCTGTCATCGGGTGATGGTGATGCGGCATGGCCGGGTGGTGGAATCCGGGCCGACCCGCGAGGTTTTTGCCGCGCCGTCGAGCGATTACACCAGGGCCCTGCTGGCGGCGATCCCCGGCTGCGGCCGGATATAGGAGGCGTCATGCGCATCGCCATCGCCGAACTGAAGCAGGAAACCAACAGTTTCGTGCCCTTCACCACCACGCTGAAGACCTTCGAGGAACAATATCTCTGGCGCGGCGACCAGATGCTGACCGCTTTCGGCAAGGCGCGGCTGGAAATCCCCGGGGCGCTGGATGCCATTGCCGAGGCCGGTGCCGTGCCGGTGCCGTTGCTGGCCACCATGGCGATGGCCTCGGGCACGGTGGAGCGCGCCAGCTTTGAAATCCTGTTGGGCGAAATCCTGGAGCGGCTGCGGGCGGCGCGGCCGGTGGACGGCGTGTTCCTGTCGCTGCATGGCGCCATGATCCTGGAGGACGAGCCCGATGCCGAGGCCGAGATCGTGCGCCGCGTCCGCGCCGAACTGAAACCCGGCACGCCCGTCACCGTGTCGCTGGACCTGCACGGCCATATCACGCCCGCCATGCTGCAGCCCGATGTCGCCTATATCGGCTATCGCGAATTCCCGCACATAGACATGTACGAGACCGGCCATCGCGCCACGCGGCTCCTGATTGACTGGATCAATGGCAAGGTGAAGCCGGTGATGGCGCTGGCCAAGCGGGCGATGATCGTCAGTCCCGATTCCGCCCGCACCACCGCCGCCCCGCTGGCCGACATCGTGGCGGAAGGCCGCGCCATGGAAGCGCGTGGCGAGGTGCTGCATGTCTCGCTGTTTCCGGTGCAGCCCTGGATCGACACCCCCGACCTGGGCTTTGCCGCGCTGGTCTGTGGCGCCGACCCGGCCAAAGCCCAGGCCGCCGCCGAACGGCTGGCGCAAATGGCCTGGGACCGCCGCGCGGAATTCGAGCCGGTGGTGACGCCGCTGGACGAGATCATCCGCATCGGGCTTTCCGAGCCCGGTCTGACGGTCGCCAGCGATTCCGGCGACACGCCGTCGGGCGGGGCGGCGGCGGATTCCACCGCCGTGCTGGCGGCGCTGCTGCATGCGGGCGCCGACCGCGCCGGCCGCATCAGCATCTGCACCATCTGCGATGCGCAAGCAGCGGCCGAGGCGGCGAAGGCCGGGGCCGGCAAGACCGTCACCCTGGCGGTGGGCCACAAGCGCTCCGGCCTGGGCGAACCCCTGACCGTCACCGGCAAGGTCAAGGTCATCAGCGATGGCGGCTATATCCTGGAAGGCCCCGGTGGCAACGGCATGGCGGGCGAGATGGGCCTGACGGTGGTGCTGGCGATCGGCAGCATCCGGCTGAACCTGCGCTCCATTCCGCATTTCGAATGGGACCTGGGGATTCACAAATCCGTCGGGCTGGACCCGGCCGCCGCGGCGCTGGTGTTCGTGCGCTCGCCGGCACATTTCCGCGTCTCCTACACGCCCATCGCGGCGCGCATCTTCCTGGCGGATACGCCGGGTCCGACCTGTGTGAACATGCGGCGCATCCCCTTTACCAGGGTGACACGGCCGCTCTATCCGCTGGACCTGGTGAATGACTAGCCGGCGCGCTTCAGGCTGTGCCGCTTGCTGAAATCCAGGATGATCTGGCGCAGCCCCGGCTCGGTCACCCTTGCCGCCGCCTGCGCCAGCGGCAGCCAGGCCAGTTCGCGGGCGCCTTTTTCCGGCCAGTCCGCGGCCTGGCTTTCGACCTTGAGGGCGAAGACCGAGGCGCTGCAGGCGGTAACGCCGCCGTCCTTGCGTTCCTTCAGGTAGGGATAGACGCCGATGGGGTGGGGATCGGTCACGCCGGCGATGCCGGCTTCCTCGAAGGCTTCGCGGGCGGCATTGTCGGCCAGGTTCATCTCGCGTTCCGGCCAGCCCTTGGGCAGGATCCAGCGCTTGCTGCCCAGCGAGGTGATCAGCAGGACTTCCAGCGCGCCGTTCTGGGCCGTGCGCCAGCAAAGCGCGGCCACCTGCTGGCCATGTTCGCGGAAGAGTGAAGGCCCAGTCACAAGCGGCTCCGGATGATTCGCCCATTCAGTCTATGGGCCATACGCCTGCGACCCAACACTGTTGCGGTTCACGCGACTGTCACATTCCCACCGCGTCCGCCAGCAGATAGAACACCGCGCCCATCAGCCCCGCCGCCGGCATGGTGACGATCCAGGCCAGCACAATGTCCTTGGCCACATTCCAGCGCACCGCCGAGACGCGGCGCGCCGCGCCCACCCCGACAATGGCGCCGGTGATGGTATGGGTGGTGGAGACCGGGATGCCCATGCTGTTGGCCATGAACAGGGTGATGGCGCCGGCGCTTTCGGCGCAGACGCCCTGCATCGGCGTCAGATGGGTGATGCGCGCGCCCATGGTGCGCACGATGCTCCAGCCGCCCAGCAGGGTGCCCAGCGCCATCGCCGCCTGGCAGGACAGCACCACCCAGAAAGGAATATGGAAGCTCGCGCCTCCCAGTCCGTGCGCGAACAGCAGGGCGGCGATGATGCCCATGGTTTTCTGCGCGTCATTGCCGCCATGGCCCAGGCTGTAGGCGGCGGCGGAGAGGAACTGGAGGTGGCGGAAGATGCGGTCGGCCTTGAAGGCCGTGACCTTGAGGAAGGCCCAGGACACGATCAGCACCATCACCAGCGCCAGCAGAAAACCCATGGCCGGTGAAACGACGATGGCGGCGGCGGTCTTGCCCAGGCCGGGCCAGACGATGGCTTTCCAGCCGCCCTTGCAGATGCCCGCGCCGACCAGGCCGCCGATCAGGGCATGGGATGACGAAGACGGGATGCCCGCCAGCCAGGTGATGATGTTCCAGGCGATGGCGCCCATCAGCGCCCCGAAGATCACCTGGTCGCTGATGACGGCGGGCGTCACGATGCCGGTGCCGATGGTGGCGGCGACATGGAGTCCGAACACCGCGAAGGCGACGAAGTTGAAGAACGCGGCCCAGGCCACGGCGTAGCGGGGCGACAGCACCCGGGTGGAGACGATGGTGGCGATGGAATTGGCGGCGTCGTGCAGGCCGTTGAGGAAGTCGAATATCAGGGCGACGCCGATCAGGAGGGCGATCAGGAGCATCAGACCTGCTCGATGACCAGCCCGCTGATGCGGTTGGCGACATCCTCGAAGCGGTCCACCACCTTTTCCAGATGGTCATAGATCTCGTTGCTGACGATGAAGGCCATGGCGTTGCCGTCCTTGTGCTTCAGGTACAGCGCCCGGATACCATGCTCGTTCAATTCGTCGGCCTGTTCCTCCAGCCGGGTGATCTCTTCGGCGATGGCGTTGATGCGCCCGACATTGTCGCGCAGCGCGCCCAGCAGCCCCACCGCCTCCACCGTCAGTTCGGCGCAGCGCAGGATGATGTCGGCCATCTGGCGCATGTGCATCTCGAAATCGTCCACCCCGAACAAGGCGATGGTCTTGGCGGTCTTCTTCATCTGGTCGATGGCGTCGTCCAGATGGTTGATCAGGTCCTTGATGTCGCCCCGGTCGAAGGGGGTGATGAAGCTGCGGCGCACCCCCAGCAGCACCTCGCGGGCGATGGCGTCGGCGGCTTCTTCATGCGCCGCGACGCGGGCGCAGGCCTCCGCGACGCCGTCGCCGCCCTCCAGCAGGTCGCGCAGGGCAACGGCGCCGTCCACCAGGGTACGGGCATGGGCATTGAACTGGCCGAAGAAATTTTCTTCGCGCGGCATCAGGGCTTGGAAAAAACGCAGCACAGAATCCCCTATTTGGGGCCATGCTTTGCAATGCCCACATTATAACGTCAAGCGGGGGCAGGAAAATATAAGCATTTACAAACAGATAGGGGCGCAGATCGCTCCGCGCCCCTGTCACAATCCGGGATTTCAGCCCTATTTGTCGTCCGGCAGGCCGAACACGAACAGGTTGTAGCCGTTGGGCGGGCGATGGACTTCCGTCAGCATGGTGCCCGGCTTCAGTTCCGGGCTGCCGCCGCCCAGGGCGGTGGTGACGGCGACATACTGCTTGCCGTCCACGCTGAAGGAGACCGGATAGCCCTGCACTGTGGTGCCCAGGCGCGTCTTCCACAGGGTCTTGCCATTGGTGACGTCCACCGCGCGGAAGACGCGGTCGAAGTCGCCGATGAAGGCGACATTGCCCGCCGTCGAGATCACGCCGGTCAGGAAGGGCGCCCGCTGCTGGAAGGACCACAGCGGCTTCATGTCATTGGTGCGATAGGCCGACAGCCGCCCCATGTTGCCGTCGGTGCCCGGCATCTCGAAATAGGTCTGCGAGCCGTTGCCCAGCATGAAGACGCAGCTCTGCGACAGAGGAATGATCAGGGTGTCGCTGGGCTGGTGATAGCTGGTCGCCTGCCAGTCATGGCCGCCTTCCGGGCCGGGGCAGGAGGACAGCCACTGGTCCACCTTCTGGTCCACGATGTCCTTGCGGTAGTGCGGCGTGCCGGTCTTGGGATCAATGCCGGCCCAGATGTTCTGGAACACGGTCTCGCGCGCATCCAGGAACTTGCCGGTGACGCGGTCCAGCTTCCACAGGATGCCGGCCTTGCCGATGGTCATCAGCGTCTTCTGCTCGCCATGGTCGATCAGCACGCGCTCGAACACTTCGTCGAGGTCGAACGACTCGCCCGGCGCATGCTGGAACCACCACTTCATCTTGCCCGTCTCCGGGTCCAGCGCCAGGGTGGAGTTGGCATAGTCGGTGGCGCCGGTGCCGGAGCCGCGCAGGTCGCGCCGCCACGGCTTGGCCTGGGCGGTGCCCCAGTAGGTGGTGTTCAGCTCGGGATCGTAGGTGCCGGCGATCCAGGTCTCCGCGCCCTTGCGTTCATTGTCGGGAAGCCCGCCCCAGCTGTCGCCGCCGGGCTGGCCGGTCAGCGCGGTGGTGACGAACTTCCAGTCGCGCTTGCCGGTGGCGGCGTCATAGGCGCTGATATAGCAATGATCGTCGGTCTTGGGGCGGCCGCAATTGGTCATGCCGACCAGCACGCGGCCCTTGATGATGATGAGCCCGCCGGTGGAGCCGCCGATGCCCGGCTTGTAGTCCACGATGCTGTTCTTCCACACTTCCTTGCCGGTGCGGGCGTCCAGCGCATAGACCATGCCGAAGGGCGTGTTGACATAGACATTGTTGCCCCACAGGCCGAGGCTGCGCGTCTCCTCGGTGGACGGCCCCGGTCCCGGACGGCGCGGCGCCGGACCCAGGCGGTTTTCCCAAAGCAATTCACCCGTCTTGGCGTTCAGCGCCTGGATGGTGTTGCCGGTGCCCCAGATGAAGAGGATGCCGTCATGGACGATGGGAGTGATCTCCATGGTGCCGTTCTCCGGCAGCGACCACATCCATTTCAGCTGCAGCGAGCCGACATTGCCGGTGTTGATCTCCTTGAGCGGGCTGAAGCTCCAGCCCTGATAGTTGCGGCGGAACATCAGCCAGTCGCTGTCCGGCGGGTTGTTCATCATCGCTTCGGTGACGGGCACGTAATTCTCGATATGGCCTTCCAGCGTCACGCCGAACTTGGTGGGTACGGCGAAGCTGCCGGGATCGGGTACGCGCATGCCGGCCTGGGCGCGCTGGAAGGCGGTCAGCACCGGCGGATGCAGAACGTCATCGGGCACCTTGCCGTCGGCGATCGAACCGATCGGGGCCGCCGTGGCGGCGGTGAAGGCGGTGGTGCCGGTCCTGGCGCCATTGGCGTGCAGGATGAAGCTGGTGATGTCGGTATAGGTCTTCTCGTCCAGGCTGCCGCCGCGGCCGGCGGGCATGGTCTTGCTGATCTTGTTGTAGAGCTGCAGGGTGGTGCGGCCCTTCCAGGCGCCGGTAAAGGCATCGCCCGCCAGCTGCGGCGCATCGTTGGTGCCCGACAGGTCGGGATTGTGGCACTGGGCGCAATTGGCGGCATAGCCGGCGCGACCGGCGTCAAGCTGGGCCTGGGTGAAAGGGCCCGATGTGTTCTGACCCAGGGCCACGGAGCCCAAGGCAATGCTGGCGACCGCTGTGGCCAGCAAGAGATGTTTCTTATGCATCATCGAATTCCTCGAAATCTCTTAGCGCGACGGCGTGTCGAGCTGGGGCGTGAACCAGTGGCCTTCCTGCGGCACGTCGGGACCGACAGTCTCGTGCGCCGGGAACAGCCAGCCCCACAGGGTGCCTTTCGCGCCCCACGGCACACCATCGGGCGCCTTCTCGCTGTTGATCTGGATATAGAGCTTGCCGGTACGCAGCGCCGTGGCCTGGGCCGAGGTCAGCTTGAATTCGCCGGAGACGGTGCCCGCGGTCGCCTTGGTGACGTCCAGGTCCAGGATCTGCTTGCCCGGCACCCCGGCAATGGGGCTGACGAAGATATGGGCATCGGTGGCGTTGGACGGCAGGCCATGGAACGCGCCCTTCACCGACAGCGTCTTGCCGTCCGATGTCGCGGTGGCGTCGCCGCGCCCGGCAATCACCGCCTTGGTCTCGTCATCCAGCGGCATGGGGCCGAGGTTGGTCTGGTAGTCTGCGGCAAAAGCCGGCGCCGCAAGGGCCAGCACAACCAGCGCCGGCGCAAGGATTTTAAAAGTCACGCGCATACTCCTTGGGAATGTCAGTTGCCGCCTGCGGCCTGGTCCGGCTGGTACCAGTGCAGATTGTCGGGACGGGGAATATAGGCCAGCCGGGTCGAGGGGCCATCGCCATAGGGCATGGCGCGATGCCAGCGGCCGGTGGGCGCGGCGACCAGGTCGCCATCGGTGACCGTGACCAGCTTTTCGCCTTCGACCAGGAACTGCTGGGTGCCCTCGACGATCAGCCAGATTTCCGGGAAGTTGGCATGGAAATGGCCCCACACCGTATCCGGCGGCGTCGGCACGCCCTTGTCCGAGCGCAGGATGGTGACAAAGGTGTGGTCGTCGCGAATCCACACGCCGCGTTTCTCGCCGCCCTGCACGATCTGCTTTTCGAAATCTATGACGGGCACATTGACCTTGTCGTAATCGCCATGGCCGGTATAGGCCGCCTGGACATACTGCACGCCCTTCACCGGCGTCGGGGTTTCGCTCAGGGGATAGTCGGGCGATTCACCGGCGGGCTTCATCTGGAAACGCAGCACGGGTTCGCTGCCCACGGTCTCCATGCTGTATTGCAGCCGCTTGGGCACCTGCACCAGGAAGTGCCTCGATGCGATGAACGGCTCCTGGCCCTCGATGGTGACTTTCATCTGGCCGGACTGCACCACCCAGAAAACGCGGTCGTCGGCATAGAACTGGGTCTTGGTCTTTTCGCCCGGCGCCATGGAAATCCATTCGCCGGTAAAGTCACGGCTGTCGAACACGGTCTGCGACCAGCTGTCCTTGCCCTTGTGGGCGGCCAGGATGTCGGCCAGACGCCACACCAGGCGGTTGGGTCCGGTATAGGGCGGCAGCCTGGCGGGCTTGGCGGCCCAGGCGATGGTCGCCTTGCTGGCAGGCTTGGTCGCTTGCGCCTGGGTCTGGGCAAAGGCCTGATGACCGGCTGCCAGCGCGATGACTGCGGCCATGACCCAATTCAGATGACGCATGTGTTTCTCCCCGGCGCCCTTGTTAAGCGGGCGTTTTTCCGGTTCGGACACTATCAGCGGGCCGGGCCGGGGGCCAGCGGTTCAGGTCCCGGCGGGCGGGTAAACCTTGCTCAGTATGTCGTAGGATTTGCGCCGCGCCGCATGATCGAAGATCTGGGCGGTGACCATGATCTCGTCCGGCTTGTGGGTGGCGATGAAGCTGCCCAGACCTTCGGCAATCTTGGCAGGCCCGCCCACGATGGCGCAGCGCAGCACGCTGGACAGCAGGTCGGCGATGCGCGGCTCCAGCGTTTGCGCATAGCCGGGCAGCGGCGGCGGCAGCGGGCCCGGCCGCCCGGTGCGCAGGTTGACGAAGGCCTGCTGCAGCGAGGTGAACAGCAACTGCGCTTCTTCATCGGTGTCGGCGGCAAAGACGTTCAGGCCCAGCATCACATAAGGCTTGTCGAGGTAAGGCGAGGGCCGGAAGTCGCGGCGATACAGCTGCACCGCGAAATCCAGGTCGTCGGGCGCGAAATGCGAGGCAAAGGCGTATGGAAGTCCCAATGCCGCCGCCAACTGCGCGCCATAATGGCTGGAGCCCAGAATCCACACCGGAACATTGGTGCCTTCGCCTGGGATGGCGCGCACCGGCTGGCCGGGCACGGCGGGCCGCAGATAGGCCAGCAGTTCCTGAACGTCCTGCGGGAAATTGTCGATGTTGCCTTCCAGGGTCCGGCGCAGCGCCAGTGCGGTGCGCTGGTCGGTGCCCGGCGCGCGGCCGATGCCAAGGTCGATGCGGCCGGGATAAAGCGAGGCCAGGGTGCCGAACTGCTCGGCGATCACCAGCGGGGAATGGTTGGGCAGCATGATGCCGCCCGCGCCCACCCGGATGGTGCTGGTGCCGCCCGCGACATACGCGATGGCGACGGCGGTGGCCGCGCTGGCGATGCCGGGCATGTTGTGATGCTCCGCCAGCCAGTAGCGGCCAAAGCCCAGCGCCTCGACATGCCGCGCCAGGTCCAGGCTGTCGCGCAGCGCGCTGGCGGCATCGCTGCCTTGCTTGATGGGGGAAAGATCGAGGACGGACAGCGGAATCATGCTCCACATTTGGCGGTTTATCCTGTGGTTTCAAGGGGCCGCGGCACTGCCATATTTCCGACGGCTTTTGCGGCTATTCACAGGGCAGGGGCCAAACGGATCGCCGCCCAGGCGGTCGTGGCGAAGGATCATCTTAAATGCATCGCAGACGTCTCCTGCTGACGGCGGGCCTGCTTTTCTCGTCGGCGGCGCTGCCCGCCTTGGCCGCCAGCCCGGCGGAGGATTTTGTCGGTGGCAATATCCAGGCCGGCTTCAATATCCTCAACGACAAGACGCTGGGCGCCGAGGAACGCCGCACGCGCTTTGCCGCCTTTGTGCTGGGCGTCACCGATGTAAAGCGCGTGGCGCTGTTCCTCCTGGGCCAATATGCGGTATCGGCATCGCCCGCCGATACCGATGCTTATGTCGCCGCCTATCAGACCTATGTGCTGGCGATGTATCAGTCCTATTTCGCGCGCTATGCCGGGCAGAGCCTGAGGGTGACGGATTCGCATGAGCGGGCCCCGAACGACTTTGTCGTGCGCACCAGCATGGTGGGCGGCGCCGAGCCGCTGGAAGTCGATTTCCGTGTGCGCACCGATGGCGCAAAACCCGTGCTGGTGGATCTGGGTGTCGGCGGTGTGTGGCTGGCCGTGGCGCAGCGCGATGAGTTCGGCGCCGTGCTGGCGCAAAACAACGGCGATATCAAAGTGTTGACCGCCCATCTGCGCAGCATGCAGGGCTAGGAACCTTTGTTCCGGCAAAATGCCGCTTGAATGTCCGCGGCCTCGCGTCTATGTCCCCTGTCGCTGGGGTGCGTATGCGCGGGGCCGTTGGTTCTGCGCCCGACAGAAAAGTTTTGGCGCCTTCCGTTTCATGCCCGCGCCAATACGTCCAGGAGCCGATGTTGTCCGATTCTGAATCCGCCGCTTTTGTGAAACCCTCTCCGCGCGGCTTTGCGTGGGCGCTGGTGTTCGGCGGCCTGTTCGCCGCCGCGGCGCTGATGACGCAGAATGCGAGCTATGATGCGCGCCATCCGGTTGCGGCGCGCCGTCCGGTGATGCGGCTGATGGGCGAGCCGCAGGCGGTGCAGCCGTCGGCCTTCGACGAAGAATCCACCATGACGCCGTCGCAGCTGCTGGATCGCTGGGATGGCACGGTCACCGAGGCGTCGAAACGCTTCCATGTTCCCAAGCCCTGGATTCGCGCCGTGATGCAGCGCGAGAGCGGCGGTCGCACCATGCTGGACCAGACCAGGCCCATGGTTTCCAGCGCCGGCGCGCTGGGGCTGATGCAGGTCCTGCCCGGCACCTATGACGAGATGCGGGCGCAGTACCGGCTGGGCGGCAATCCTTTCGATGCCCACGACAATATCCTGGCGGGCGCCGCCTATCTGCGCTGGCTGCACATGAAATACGGCTATCCGGCGATGTTCGCGGCCTATAATGCCGGGCCTGGGCGGCTGGAGGATCATCTTCAGCATGGCGTCACCCTGCCGGCGGAGACCCGCGCCTATATCGCGGGCATCACCGGCAAGCTGGGCGGCAGGAACGGCAAGACCGAACTGGTCAATCTGACCCGTCCCGATGGCGAGACGGTGGGCATCGATCCCGGTCAGGTCACCGGCATCCGCGCCGTGCTGCCCGGCGAATATGCCGACAGCGTCAAGGCCGTCGTCACCTTGGGCAAGCACAGGCAGCAGGCCATCCGCGAGGATGTCGCCGCCGCCACCAGCGCCATCCGGGCGGCGGGTCTTATCTAGCATCCCGGCTTTTGGCGGGTATTATCCGTCCCCGGATCAGCGGAGAGGGATATGCGTAAGGTTCTTTCTGTAAGCGCCCTGGCTTTGTTGTGGGCCGCGCCCGCATTGGCTGCGAATCCTTTCGCCGCGCCCAGCACGCTGCCCTATCAGGCGCCGCGTTTCGACATCATCAAGGACAGCGACTACCAGCCCGCCTTCGAAGAGGGCATGAAGCAGCAGATCGCCGAAATGAACGCGATTGCCGTCAACGCCGCCGCGCCGACCTTCGACAACACCATCGCGGCGATGGAGCGTTCGGGGCGGATGCTGGACCGGGTCAGCAACACCTTCTTCGGCGTGGTTCAGGCCAACACCAATCCAGCTTTGGATAAAGTGCAGACCGCGGAAGCGCCACGGCTGGCGGCGCATAACGACGCCATCTTCCTCAATCCCAAACTGTTCGCGCGGGTCAAGGCGCTGTACGACCAGCGCGCCGCGCTGAGGCTGGACGCGGAAGCGGCCCAGGTGCTGACGCTTTATTATCGCCAGTTCGTCCATGCCGGCGCGCAGTTGTCGGACAAGGACAAGACACGGCTGCAACAGATCAACAAGCAGGAAGCCAGCCTGGAAGCCTCGTTCCAGCAGAAGCTGGTGGCGGGCGCCAAGGCCGGCGCCCTGGTGGTGGACGACAAGGCGCAACTGGCGGGGCTGTCGGACGCGGAGATCGCCAACGCCGCCAATGACGCCAAGGCGCGCGGGTTGAAAGGCAAGTTCGTCATCCCGCTGCAGAACACCACCCAGCAGCCGCTGCTGACGGACCTGTCGGATCGCGCCACCCGCGAAAAGCTGTTCCACAATGGCTGGATTCGCACCGAGAAGGGCGACGCCAACGACACCCGCGCCATCATCCAGCGACTGGCGCTGCTGCGCGCCGAAAAGGCCGGGCTGCTGGGCTATCCCAACTATGCCGCCTATGTGCTGTACGACCAGATGGCGCAGACGCCGCAGGCGGTGGAGAAATTCATCGGCCAGCTGACGCCCGCCACCCGCGCCAAGGCGGCCGAAGAGGCGAATCTGATTCAGGCCGCGATAGACAAGGCCAATTCTGATGAGAAGAGTCCGCACTTCGACCTCAAGCCCTGGGACTGGCAGCGCTATGCCGAGAAAGTCCGCAAGGCGAAATACGATCTGGATGACGCGGCGCTGAAGCCCTATTTCGAGCTGCACAAGGTGCTGACCGATGGCGTGATGTATGCCGCCACCCAGCTCTACGGCATCACCTTCAAGCCGCGCAGCGACATTCCGGTCTACCAGCCCGATGTGATGGTCTATGAGGTGTTCGACCATGACGGCGCAGCGCTGGGCCTGATGTATTTCGATTACTTCAAGCGCGACAACAAATCCGGCGGCGCCTGGATGAGCAATTTCGTCGGCCAGTCCAAACTGCTGGGCACCAAGCCGGTCATTTACAATGTCGCCAACTTCACCAAGCCCGCGCCCGGCCAGCCGGCGCTGATCAGCTTTGACGACGCCACCACCATGTTCCACGAATTCGGCCATGCCCTGCACGGGCTGTTCGCCAGCCAGACCTATCCGCTGGTGTCGGGCACCAGCGTGGCGCGCGACTTTGTCGAGTTTCCGTCGCAGTTCAACGAGCATTGGGCGCTGTATCCCGATGTGCTGAAACACTATGCGGTCAATTATAAAACCGGCGCGCCGATCCCGCAGGCGCTGGTGGACAAGATCAAGGCGTCGCAGACCTGGGGCCAGGGCTATGAACTGGGCGAATTGCTGGCGGCGTCGCAGCTCGACATGCAGTGGCACACCTTGCCGCCCGGCGCGCCCAAGCCGGATGTGGATGCCTTCGAGGCCAAGGCGCTGAAGGATACCGGCACCGATTTCCCCAACGTGCCGCCGCGCTATCGCTCCAGCTATTTCCTGCACATCTGGGCCAATGGCTATGCCAGCGGCTATTACGCCTATCAGTGGACGGTGATGCTGGATGACGATGCCTATGCCTGGTTCACCGCCCATGGCGGGCTGACCCGCGCCAACGGCCAGCGCTTCCGCGACCTGATCCTGTCACGCGGCCACACGCTGGACTATGGCCCGATGTTCAAGGCTTTTTACGGCAAGGACCCCGATATCGGCCCGATGCTGGAGCATCGCGGGCTGACGCCGCCGAAATAGAATTATTTCTTCGCCTTCTTCTTGCTGGCTTTCTTTGGCACTTTCTTGCCCTCGGCACGCGCTTCCGACAGGCCGATGGCGATCGCCTGTTTGCGGCTCTTGACCGTGCCGCCGGAGCCGCTCTTCAAGGTGCCCTTCTTGCGTTCCTCCAGCGCCTTCTTGACCTTTTTGGAGGCTGCCTTGGAATATTTCCGTGCCATGGCTTTTCCTTGCGGCTTTGAACACGGGAAAATAACCGGCGAAGCGGAATTCTGTTCCGTGGGGATCGGTGGCGCGGCTGCGCCAACCCGTATAGAAAGCGGCGCATGAGCAAGGCGGCCTTCATCGCCGGCGACTGGGGCACCAGCCGTTTGCGGCTTTATCTCTGCGGCGCGGCGGGACAGGTGCTGGCGCGCGGCGAAGGCGAGGGCGCGTCGGTTCCCGATTGCGCCGGGCGGTTCGCCAAGGCGGTGGCCAGTTGGGACCGGGCGCACGGCCCCTTGCCCGCGGTGCTGGGCGGCATGGTGGGCTCCACCATCGGTTGGCGCGAAGTGCCCTATCTGACCTGTCCGGCCAGGCCGCAGGCCATTGCGGGCGCGGCCTCGCGCTTCGAACAGGACGGCCGCGCCATCGCCATCATTCCGGGGCTGAAATGCACCGGCCCGACCGGCGCCCCCGATGTGATGCGCGGCGAGGAAGTGCAGATATTGGGCGCGCTGCGGCGCGACCCGGCGCTGGCCAGGGGCCGCCATGTCTTCTGCATGCCGGGCACTCATGCCAAATGGGTGGAAGTGGAAAATGGCGCGGTGACGCGGTTCCAGACCGCGCTGTCGGGCGAATTGTTCGAACTGCTGAAGACCCACAGCGTGCTGGCGCGCGAGACCGGCGCGGTGGATGCGGACAGCAAGGCTTTCGCACTGGGGCTGGAGACGGCGCGGCAACAGGCCGACCTGCTGCATCTGCTGTTCAGCGCCCGCAGCCGCGTCGTCACCGGCGCCGTGCCCAAGGCGGATGCGGCGTCGTATCTGTCGGGCCTGGTGCTGGGCAAGGATGTCGGCACGGCGGCGTCGCTGTTCGACCTCAAGGGGGTTGTGCATCTGGTCTGCACCCCCGCGCTGGCGGCGCTTTATGGCAAGGTGCTGGCGCGATATGACTTGAAGAGCCCTATAATCGACGGCGACCAGGCGGCGCTGGCCGGCCTGGTCCATATCCATGCGGAAATCTTTTCATGAGCGATACGCCTCCCCTGGTTGCCATCCTGCGCGGCGTCACCCCGGCGCGGATCGAAGGCGTGGCCGACGCGCTGTTCGAAGCCGGCATCCGCGCCATCGAGGTGCCGCTGAATTCGCCGGAGCCGTTCAAGAGCATTGAGATATTGGCGAAGTCGTTTGGCAGCCGTTGCCTGACGGGTGCGGGAACCGTGCTGGATACCGCCAATGTGGACCGGGTGGCCGGTGCCGGCGGCAAGCTGCTGGTGACGCCCAACACCAATCCGGCGGTGATCGCGCGCGGCGTGGAATTGGGTCTGACGGTGATGCCGGGCTTCTATACGCCGTCCGAAGGCTTTGCCGCCGTCGCGGCCGGCGCGCGCACCCTGAAACTGTTTCCGGCCTCGACCGGCGGCGTCGATCACCTGAAAGCCATGCTGGCGGTGCTGGATGTTCCGGTCTATGCCGTGGGTGGCGTCGGCGCCGCCAACATGGCGGAGTGGCGCAAGGCCGGCGCGGCGGGCTTCGGCCTGGGCAGCGACCTGTTCAAGCCCGATTTCAGCGATGCGGAGATTTCCGAACGCGCGAAGAAATGCGTGGCGGCGTTTCGGGCTTCTTGATTCTCCCCCTTCGTCATCGCCCGTCGCTACGCGCTGGACGCACTAGCGACTATTCGGGCGATCCATATGGATGGCCCGCATGAAGCGGGCCATGACGAATTAGGGATGGGTGGCGCTGAACTGCCTACCAGTTCGTGTAACTCCCATCCGGGCGGTGATTGAGCTGGATCGGCGCGTAATGCTCCGTCCAGTCACCGACCTTTTCCAGCTTGGACGCATTCAGGGTGACGCCCAGGCCTGGCCGGTCGTTGGGCCACAGCTTGCCGTCATGGAAGTCATAGGCCTGCGGCAAATAGGGCCAGGGCTTGCGGCCGGCGCTGGTCATTTCCATCAGCCCGATCACGCTGGTCGCCGTCAGGCAATGCACCAGCGCGGTTTCCCCGATAGGGCCGGTGAAATGCGGAATCATGCCGCAATAATGGGTCTCGCACAGCGCCGCGATCTTCATATATTCGGTGATGCCGCCGACATTGGGCACGGTGCAGCGCGCGAAATCGATCAGGTTCTGCTCGATCAGCGGGCTGATCTCCCATTTCACGCCATAGATTTCCCCCACCGCGACCGGCACCCGCAGGCGCGGCCGCAAGGTCTTGTAGACGTCGATATTCTCGCCGCGGATCAGGTCTTCGCAGAAGAAGGGGCGCAGGGGCTCCAGCGCCGTCGCCAGGGTGATGGCGTCTTGCGGGTCCATGGTGCCGTGGAAATCTATCGCCCAGGCGCCGTCCTTGCCGACGCCCTTGCGGATCAACTGGCAGTCCTCGATGGTCTGTTCCACGGCGCGGAAACGGTCGAACTCCACAGCCTCGCGCACCCCGGTGCGATAGGCGCGAAAGCCTTCCGCGATGCAGGCGCGCGCCGCGTCTTCCAGGGTGCCGCCCTTGGGCGTGGGATAGCTGGTGGCATAGCATTCGACATGGTCGCGGCTCTTGCCGCCCAAGAGCTGCCACACCGGCACGCCCAGCGCCTTGCCCTTCAGATCCCACAGCGCCACGTCCAGCGCCCCCAGGGAATGGGTCTTTTCGCGGCCGGATGGATAGAAATAGCCGCGCTCCATGGTCTGCCACAGATGTTCGATGCGGAACGGGTCTTCGCCGATGATCAGCCCGGCGCACTGCTCCATGGTCGAAGGCTCGCCGCCCTCGCCGATGCCCATCAGCCCGCTTTCGGTCTCGATGGTGACGATATTGGTGGACTGGTTGAAGGTCGGCTGGTGGATATTGGCGCGGCCGGCCGCGTCGGTGGGCGTCTTGTAATAGCGGATGCGCTTGATCCTGTCCCTGGGCAGGCCCAGCGCGAACGCCGAGGGCGGCGTCCACAGCGCGGCCATCCCCAAACCGGCAACGAATTTGCGGCGATCCATGATGCTCCCCGGATTCTTTTCTAGGCCAGGTTGCAGCCCGGCGGTATCGGCGGCGCATACCACCGCACGCCGCTGCCGCTGTCCAGACGATGCGGCGGATGTTGTCAGCATCTCCGTTGCGCGGCGACGATGGGCAAAAGCGCAACACGTCTCCGCCATCCTGTGTGAAAGCGACGCGGCTGTTTGAAATCGTCCGCAGTCTGACGTAACCTGTTTGCAAGCGGCCCCGCCCGAAGGGAGTCGCGTCAGCGAAGGCGGCGAAGACCGTCCGCTGGGGTCGAGGAAACAAGGGGTTCCAGGGCAAAGGTCTCGCAAAGAAGAAACAGCCGGAATCAACGAGTTATCGGCGCAAGCCGGACGGGCATGGCGGCTTCGGCCGCGCCCGGTTGGGAAAAAAAGAAGCGGGATGAACCCGTAACATTTGTGCCGCCTTCCCTTGTGGAAGGCGGCAATTTTTTTGTCCGTCTCATCCGTTGATTCATGCCGCAGTGCAGCGAACTCTTTGCTGTTTTTTTTCCGCCGTCCCTGCCGTAAAGAACGCGGACGCAAACAGCATTGTTGAGTATGGAGTTTTGGACATGCGGAATTTGAAATTCGGCGTTTGCCTGCTGGCGCTGTTTGCGGGCGCGGCGCCGGCGGGGGCGGAAACCACCATTCTCAAGAATGTGACGGTGATTGACGGCACCGGCGCCCCGGCCCTGCCGGATGCCGCCATTGTGATGACCGATGGCAAGATCGCCTGGGTCGGCCCGGTTTCGGGGCTCAAGGCGCCCAAGGACGCCAAGGTCGAAGACCTGAGCGGCAAGTTCGTGATGCCGGGCATCATCGACAGCCATGTCCATGTCGGGATGATGCATGACGTCACCCAGGACGAGAAATACGAGACGCCGCAGAACGTCCAGGCCGACCTGAAGCAATATGCCGCCTATGGCGTGACCACGGTGCAGGTGCTGGGCACCGACAAGGACTTTGTGCTGGAGATGCGCAACCAGCAGCGCAAGAGCCGTCCCACCGTGGCGCGGATTTTCAGCGCCGGCCAGGGCGCGGTGATCAAGGGCGGCTATGGCGGCCTGGTCGGCGTGACCGAACCCATCGCCACGCCGGAGGAAGGCCGCAAGCTGGTGGATGAGCAGGCCGCCAAGGGCGTCGATTTCATCAAGCTCTGGATGGATGACGAGCGCAAGACCATCCCCGTCAAGATGCCCTACAGCGTCTCCGCCGCCATCATCGATGAAGCGCACAAAAAGCATCTGCGCACCGTGGCGCATATCTTCTATCTCGACGACGCCAAGGAACTGGTGCGCGAAGGCATTGACGGTTTCGCCCATATGGTGCGCGACCAGCCGGTGGATGCCGAATTCCTCGACATGATGAAGGCCAAGGGCGTGTGGATGGTGTCGCCCACCCTCAGCCGCGAAATGGCCTATAGCCTGGCGGTCATGCCCTGGTTGAACGATCCCTTCTTCACCCGCGGCGTCACGCCGGGCACGGTCGCGGCCCTGCGCAGCATGGCGCGCGAACAGGCGGTGGTGCTGGGCCTGACGCGCTTCCCCGGCCTGCCCTATGAGAAGAAGGTGTTCTGGGACATGGACCGCACCCTGTTCCAGACGCTGGAGAATTATCAGGCGATGGTGAAGGCCGGCGTCAAGACCGGCATGGGCACCGACAGCGGTCCCAATGGCCGCTTCCCCGGCTTCAATGCGCATGAGGAGATGCAGCTGCAGGTGCTGGCGGGCCGCACCCCGATGGACGCCATCAAGTCCGCCACCCACGACAATGCGGAATGGCTGAAGGACCCCATGATCGGCTCCATCGAGAAGAACAAGTGGGCCGACCTGCTGGTGCTGGACAAGAACCCGCTGGACGACATCCGCAACACCGAGACCATCGCCGCGGTCTATATGGCCGGCCAGCCGGTGCCCACCATCTGGACGAGCTGCCGCGACCGCGCCGAAAGCCAATGCCCCAAGCGCCCGGCCGACCTGCCCAATATGCCCTATTAAGCCACGGAAACGCCGTTTTCGTGATCAGAATCCGACACGCGCCGCGCAGGCGTTGAAGGGAAAGCGTAATGTCCAGTACCACGGCTCGGCCGACGCGCGTGCGTTACATCATGCTGGGCCTGGTGGTGCTGGTCTATTTCATCACCTATCTGGACCGGGTGCTGCTGTCCAACGCCCTGCCGTCCATCCAGAAGGAGTATGGTTTCCCGATCGAGACCATGGGCCTGGTGATGTCCTGCTATTCCTGGGCCTATGCCATCTTCCAGATTCCGGGCGGCTGGTTCGGCGACAAGATGGGGCCGCGCATCGCCCTGGCCAGCGTGGTGGTGTGGTGGTCGGTCTTCACTTTCTTGACGGGGCTGGCCTCGTCTCTGCCCATGCTGATGATCTGCCTGTTCCTGATCGGGGTGGGCGAGGCGGGCGCCTTCCCGATTGCCAATCGCAGTCTTTCGCGCTGGATGCTGCCGTCGGAGCGCGGCGTCGCCCAGGGCACCACCCATGCCGGTTCGCGCCTGGCTTCAACCGTGACGCCTGTCCTGGTGGCGACCCTGATCGGCCTTTACACTTGGCACATGCCCTTCTTCCTGTTCGCGGCGGTGGGCCTGGCCTGGGCCAGCGTGTGGTTCTGGTATTATCGCGACGTGCCCGGCGAGCACAAAAGCGTCAATAAAGGCGAACGCGATAAGATCGTGGCCGCGCTGGGCACCGGCGCCAGGAAGCATCAGCCGATTCCCTGGAAGCGGATTCTCTCCAGCCGCCAGATGTGGATTCTGGCCAGCATGTATTTCTGCTACGGCTATGCGATCAACATGTTCCTGGTCTGGTATCCCAAATATCTGAACGCCCAGCGCGGCTATTCGCTGGCCGAGATGGGCTTCTTCGCCAGCCTGACCCTGGCGGCGGCGGTGGTGGGCGATGTCTGCGGCGGGCTGTTCTCCGACATGATTATCGACCGCACCGGCCGCATCAAGTTCGCGCGCCAGAGTGTTTCCATCGCCGGCTTCCTGATCGGCGCGGTTTTCATTCCGCTGGGCTGCTGGACCAAGGACCCCTATCTCACCGCCGCCATGTTCGGCCTGGGCGTGTTCGGGCTGGAACTGGTGGTGGGCAATGCCTGGGCCGTGACCCTGGATATCGGCGGCAGCTTTGCCGGTTCCTGCTCGGCGGTGATGAACACCTTCGGCAATATCGGCGGCGCCATCGTGGCCGCGGCGACGGGCTTCATCGTCAAATATTATGGCTGGAACGCAGCCTTCTATGTGGTGGCCGGGCTGTCGGTGCTGGGGGCGGTCCTGTTCACCCGGATCGACGCCGGCCGCAAGCTGTACCCCGACGAGGCGACCAGCGCCGTCGTCTGATTTTGCCGCAGTTTCAACGCCCTGGCCCGGGGTTCACTTTTCCCGGGAATGGATTATGGTCCCGGCCCCATGGAACCATTCAAGACCCTTGAGGGCGTCGCCGCCCCCCTGAACATGATCAATGTCGATACCGACATGATCATCCCCAAACAATATCTGAAGACCATCCATCGCACCGGCCTGGGCAAGGCGCTGTTCGACGAGATGCGCTTCAATGCCGACGGCAGCGAGAAGCCCGATTTCGTGCTGAACAAGCCGGCCTATCGCAAGGCGGTGATCCTGGTGGCGGGCGACAATTTCGGCTGCGGCTCCAGCCGCGAGCATGCGCCCTGGGCCCTGCTGGATTTCGGCATCCGTTGCGTCATCGCCCCCAGCTTTGCCGACATCTTCTATGGCAACTGCTTCAAGAACGGCATCCTGCCGATCAAGCTGCCGCAGGAGATCGTTGACAAGCTGCTGGACGATGCCGGGCGCGGCGCCAATGCCATCATCTCGATTGACCTGGAAAAGCAGGAGATCAAGGGCCCCGATGGCGGCACCGTGACCTTCGAGATCGATCCCTTCCGCAAGCAGGTGCTGCTGAACGGCTGGGACGATATCGGACTGACCATGCGCGCCGAGGACAAGATTTCGTCCTATGAGGCGCAGCAGAAAACCCAGACGCCCTGGCTTTAGGATTCATGCGATGAACGAATACAAGCTCCTCCTGCTGCCGGGCGACGGTATCGGTCCCGAAGTGCTCGATGCCACCATGCGCGTGGTCGGCTGGTATGGCCAGAAGGGCCTGCCCTACAAGACCGAGGAGGCCCTTTTGGGCGGCGCGGCAATCGACGCCACCGGGCGCCCCGATCCCGACGAAACCTTTGAAAAGGCCATCGCCGCCGACGCCGTGCTGATGGGCTCGGTCGGCGGTCCCAAATGGGATGGCTTGCCGTTCGAGAAGCGCGCCGAACGCGGGCTGCTGCGGGTGCGCAAGGACATGGGCGTTTATGCCAACCTGCGCCCGGCCCTGTGCTTTGACGCCCTGAAGGATGCCTCGACCCTCAAGCCCGAGATCGTGTCGGGCCTGGACATCCTGATTGTGCGCGAACTGATGGGCGGGGTCTATTTTGGCCTGCCCAAGGAAACCACCACCCTGCCGGACGGCCAGAAGCGCGCCGTGGACACCGGCACCTATACCACCAGCGAGATCGAGCGGGTCTGCCGCGTCGCCTTCGACATGGCGCGGCTGCGCGGCAACAAGGTGCATAGCGCCGAAAAGTCCAATGTGATGGTGACGGGTGTGCTGTGGCGGGAAGTCGTCACCGACCTGCACAGGCGCGAATATGGCGACGTGGAACTGCACCATATCCTGGCCGACAATGCCGCCATGCAGCTGGTGCGCAATCCCAAGCAGTTCGACGTGCTGGTCACCGACAATCTGTTCGGCGACGTGCTGTCGGACGAGGCGGCGCAGTTGACCGGCTCCATCGGCATGCTGCCGTCCGCCTCGCTGGGCGACAAGAAGGCGAATGGTTTGCCGTCGGCCTTGTATGAGCCGATCCATGGCTCGGCCCCCGACATTGCCGGCCAGGGCCTGGCCAATCCCATCGCCTCCATCCTCTCCTTCGCCATGTGCCTGCGCTATTCCTTCGCCATGAAGGACGAGGCGGCGCGGCTGGAAAAGGCGGTGGATACCGTGCTGGCGGAAGGCTATCGCACCGGCGACATCATGCAGCCGGGCATGACCAAGGTCGGCACCACGGCGATGACCGACGCGATTTTGAAGGCGCTGGACAAGTCGGTCTGAGCTAAAGCCCGATCAGTCCGCCGCGCAGCGCCACAACCACGGCCTGGGCGCGGGTTGGTACGCACAGTTTGTGCTTGGCCCGCTCGATATAGATGTTCACGGTCTTCTCGCTGAGCGAGAGGATCGCGCCGATCTCCCAGTCGCTTTTCCCCGCCGCCACCCATTTCAGGCATTCCGCCTCGCGTCCGGACAGCGCGGGCAGATGTTTGGCCTCGCCGTCCAGGCTCAGCTCCCGCATGCGCAGCAGGGCTTCCAGTCCGGCAAGGTAAAGCGTGGTCAGATCGTTGGGATGTACGTCGTCGGACTGTCCCGCCAGGTAGATGGCCTTGCCCTCGCCCCCCGCGATATTGGGCACGCAGATGCCGTGCGCCATGCCGGCCCCGATGCAGTCGTCGCGCCAATGGCGCTGGACCGGTGTGAGGGTGGCGTCCCAGTCGGTGGCGGCCCATTCGTAAGGCCTCAGTGCCTTTCGCGTGCGTTCAATCAGCGGGTTGTGCGGGCCATAATCCTGCGCCGAATAATGCGCCAGCCAGCCCGCAGGCACGGAGATGGCGGCGACCCGATGGGCCAGCGGACGGCCGGGATAGGTGGTGCAGGCAAGGCCGTGGCTGAACCCAGCATGTCGCGCCGCCGTGATATAGGCGTCCCAGACGCTCGGGACCGTGGTGGCGGCGGTCAAGCGTCCGATAAGCTCGAACAGCGCCGGCGCGATGGACAGCATGAAAGACTCGGCAGTATGGCCGTAACTAGGCGCCAGGGACGCTCCTCATGCAAGAGGAAACACGTCCCTCCGTACCCTGACAACCGGCTATAGGCTTCGCCCTGGTTCCATCGACAGGAAGCGGCGCAGCAAGCTCAAGGATTCTGGTTCAGGCGGCGCGCAATTTCCTGCAGATGTTCCGGACTGGTATTGGCCTGCCCGGCATCGACGGGTACCTGATTGCTGCTTTGCGCTATCGCATCTGCGAGCATCGCAAAGAAATATCTCACCCTGTCGTCCTTGATGCTGGCGAAAACGTGCATGAACTGTCGTTCTTCGTGCTTGGATATCGTTTGCATTGAGATTGCCCCCGAATCTGTTGATCTACTTTAATTACGGGAAGAACCTGTTCCTGGCTTGTAGGGTAAATACCAACCGTGGCATTCACTGAGCCGCCGCGGGTGCAAACGGGTTGTGATTGCCATGATGCTGAACTTGCTCCCGGGACCTGGGGTCATGAAGCGGAGGCGTCGCCCTTCAAGTCCCTCCGCGCCGCATGCAGCAGCGGTTCGGTATAGCCGGACGGCTGTTCCTTGCCCTTGAACACCAGGTCCGACGCCGCCTTGAAGGCGATGCCGTCATAGCCCGGCGCCATCGGCGTGTAGAAGGGATCAGCTTCATTCTGCTTGTCCACCACCACGGCCATGCGCCTGAGGGTCTCGGTCACCTGCGCCGGAGTGGCGATGCCATGCTCCAGCCAGTTGGCGATATGCTGGCTTGAGATGCGCAGGGTGGCGCGGTCTTCCATCAGGCCGACATCGTGAATGTCGGGCACCTTGGAACAGCCCACGCCCTGATCCACCCAGCGCACGACATAACCCAGAATACCCTGGGCGTTGTTGTCCAGCTCCTGCTGCACTTCCTCCGGTGACCAGTTGGGGCGGTCGGCCAGCGGGATGGTGAGGATGTCGGACAGCTTGGCGCGGGGCCGCGATTTCAATTCGTCCTGCCGCGCCGTCACGCTGACCTGGTGATAGTGCAGCACGTGCAATGTGGCGGCGGTGGGCGAGGGCACCCAGGCGCAGGAGGCGCCCGCCAGCGGATGGCCGATCTTGGCCTTCAGCATGTCGGCCATGCGGTCGGGCATCGCCCACATGCCCTTGCCGATCTGGGCCTTGCCCTGGAAGCCGCAGGCCAGCCCGATATCCACATTCTGGTCTTCATAGGCCGCCAGCCATTTCGACGACTTCATGTCGCCCTTGCGCACCATCGGCCCGGCATACATCGAGGTGTGCATCTCGTCGCCGGTGCGGTCCAGGAAGCCCGTATTGATGAAGACGATGCGGTCCTTGCCCGCGCGGATGCACTCTTTCAGGTTGGTGGTGGTGCGGCGTTCCTCGTCCATCACCCCCATCTTGACGGTGTGGCGTTCCAGCCCCAGCAGGTCTTCGACGCCATCGAACAGCGTGTTGGTGAAGGCGACCTCGGCGGGGCCGTGCATCTTGGGCTTGACGATGTAGATGCTGCCCGCGCGGCTGTTGGCGCGCTTGCCCCTGATGTCGTGCAGCGCCACCAGCGAAGTGACCACGCCGTCCATCAGCCCCTCGCCGATCTCGCTGCCGTCTGGCAACAGGATGGCGTCACTGGTCATCAGGTGGCCGACATTGCGGATGAACAACAGGCTGCGGCCCGGCAGCGAGATCGGCATGCCGTCCGGGTCGGTATAGTCGCGGTCGGGGTTGGCGCGGCGCTCCAGCGTCTTGCCGCCTTTCTCGAAGCTGGCGCTCAGGGTGCCGTTCATCAGCCCCAGCCAGTTGCGATAGGCCCCCGCCTTGTCTTCGGCATCCACCGCGGCGATGGAATCCTCGCAGTCCATGATGGTGGTGATGGCCGATTCCAGCACCACATCGCTGATGCCGGCCTTGTCGGTCTTGCCGATCAGGTGGCTGCGGTCCAGATGGACTTCGATATGCAGGCCGTTATGCGCCAAAAGGATCAGCGACGGCGCGCCGGCATGACCGGCAAAGCCCTTGAACTGCGACGGGTCTTTCAGGGCCGGCACCAGCGCGCCGCCCACAAGCGAAATCCCGTCAATGTCTTTCCACGATCCGGCGGCCAGCGGCGCCGCCTGGTCCAGCACGTCGCGGGCAAAGGCGATCACCGCCGCCCCGCGCTTTCCATTGTAACCCTTGCCTGCCGCCAGCTCGCCCTCCTGCGGGAGGGCGTCGGTGCCATAGAGCGCGTCATACAGGCTGCCCCAGCGGGCATTGGCCGCGTTCAGCGCAAAGCGCGCATTGGTCAGCGGCACCACCAGCTGCGGCCCGGCCACGGTGGCGATTTCGGGGTCCACATTTTGGGTGCCGATCTGGAAGTCCGGGCCTTCGGGCTGCAGATAGCCGATCTCTTTCAGGAAGGCGGTATAGGCCTCGGCGTCAATCGGCCTGGAGGGGTTCGCCTTGTGCCAGCCGTCGATCGCGGCCTGCAGCCGGTCGCGCTCGGCCAGCAGCGCCCGGTTCTGCGGCATCAGCTTCACCGCCAGGGCGGCGAAACCGGCCCAGAACGCATCCGGCGCAACCCCGCTGCCGGGCAGTGCTTCAGTTTCGATAAAGGCATGCAGGGCGGGGCTGACTTTCAGCCCATGCTTTTCAATTCGGTCCATGGCGGTGAGGCGTCCTGATAAGGACGCCTCACCGAGGAAACGTCCGGGTTAGGGAATGACCGGCACCGTCAAAGTGAAGGGCCAGACATAGGCCTGCAGCATAACCAAAATGCCCACCAGAGACACCAGCGCAATCGAATGCCAGAACACAAAGCGCAGGATCGAGCCTTCATGCCCGTACCAGCCGGTGGCGGTGGCCGCCACCACAATGGATTGGGTGTCCACCATCTTGCCCATCACACCGCCGGTGGAATTGGCTGCCGCCATCAACACGGGATTGAGGCCCAGTTGCTGGGCGGTGATTTTCTGCAGGCCGCCGAACAGCACATTTGCCGCAGTGTCCGATCCGGTCGCCGCCACGCCCAGCCAGCCCAGCGCCGTGCCGAAAAAGGGATAGAGCCAGCCGGTGCGGGCAAAGGCCAGGCCCAGGGTACCGTCCACGCCCGAATAGCGGGTGAGGGTGCCCAGCGCCAGCATGGCGGAGATGGTGATCAGCGAGAAGCGCACCACATAAATGGTGCGGAACCACTGCTTCACCAGGGCGCCCGGCGAATAGCCCATGAACAGGCCGGCGAGGATGGCCGACAACAGGATGCCGGTGCCGGAATAAGACAGGAAGGTGAAGCTGAACACCGCCGCCTCGTTGGTCGGCTTGGCGACGATGGGCGGCATGCGGTGGATCAGCTTGTCCATGCCCGGCACATGATAGGTGGGCGAGAACAGCGGATTGACCAGGCCCTTCCACAGGTCGGTGGCCCACAGGCCCAAGACGACGCACAGGATGATCCATGGCACCCAGGCGGCGAAAATCTGTTTGGAAGTCGGCAGATGCTCAAGCGGTTCGGCGACCTTGGCGGTGCCGGTGGAGGCGTCGTCCTTGCCCCAGATCTTGGTCGAGGTCCAGATTTCCTTCGGTTGCCAGACGCGCAGGAACAGCACCAGGCAGGCCATGGCGCAGCCGCCGGCCACGATGTCCACGATCCAGGGATTGATATAGTTGGAGATGATGAACTGGGGGATGGCGAAACCCAGCGACGCCACCAGGATGGCGGGCCACACCTCCCAGGTCTTTTTCCAGCCGACAAAGGCCCAGATCAGCCAGAAGGGCACGATGAAGGCAAAGACCGACGACTGGCGGCCGATGATCTGGCCCAGCAGGAAGGGGTCCATGCCGGTGGAAGACGCCAGGGCCTGGATGGGGGTGCCCAGCGCGCCGAACGCCACGGTGGCGGTGTCGGCGATCAGCGACAGGCCGGCGGCGGCCAGGGGTGAAAAGCCCAGGCCCATCAGCATGGCGGCGGTCACCGCCACCGGGGTGCCGAAACCGGCCGCGCCTTCGAAAAAGGCGCCGAAGCAGAAGGCGATCAACAGCAATTGCAGCCGGCGGTCGCCGGTCACGCTGCCCATGGAATGCTGGAAGATGGCGAACATGCCTTTGTCCACCGTCAGGCGGTAGAGGAAGATCACGTTCAGGATGATCCAGCCGATGGGGAAGAAGCCGGAAACCACCCCCAGCGCCGTGGTCTTGAACGCCAGGTCGGCCGGCATGTTGAAGCCGAGCACCGCCACGCCGATGGCGACGATGATGGCGATCAGCGAAGCCCAATGGGCCTGGATCTTGTTGGTGGCGATGATCGCCAGCAGCAGCATGATCGGGACGGCCGCGACCAGCGCCGAAATGGCCGGATTGTTAAACGGATCGTAATTTTGAGCCCAGCCCAGCATACCGCAAATACCCTCATTGGCCCGGCGCGCGGGCTTTAATCCCTTGATTGCCTGGAACCTTAGAGCAGGAAAATGCCCGCTGTCATGCGGCGGATGGGCTTTTTATGAAGAAAGCTGGGCAGTTAGCTGTTGCAGCGCAACAAGGGATGTTGCCTCCCCATGCAAGCAGGCTTCACATGCGCCGGGGAAGGCAGTCTTCACGCGTTCCAGGTGGAAGCGACATGATCGTCGTCTTCCTGGGATTTGCGCTCTGCCATCAGGAAGCCGTAATAGCCGCAGCCGCCGCCGGGATATTCCCGGCAGATGGTGGGCCGCGCCGTATAGATGGTGCAGCGGCGCGCCTCGGTATCGAAGAACTGGCAGATCTTGCCGAAATGCTTGTCGGCCTTGCGCCGCATGGCGTATTTGGCCTCCGGGTCCACCCGGGTGAACTTCTTGCGGGCGGCCTCGAACTCCAGGCCGAAATGCTTCGCCAGCCGCTCCACGTCCCGCTTGTTCAGCTGGATCAGCGGATAGGAACAACAATAGCCGGGACACTTCGCACAGTTATAGGAGGGCACGTCTCACCGCGGGAATCGCCACACCGATTCTTAGCACGAACGCGGCTGTCCGGTTCCAGCGCGCGCCATAGATTTGCCCCCGACCCCATTGTATCAACAACTCATGGCCAACAAGCCGATCTTCTTCGACGCGTCGGGGCGCCGCGCGGCCCGCATCAAGGTCATTGCCTGGGTGGTGGGGCTGTCGGCCCTGGTGATCCTGACCGGCTTTGGCGCCAGCCTGGCCTTGTCGCCCCCGGTCACCGGGCTCGACCTGCCGGGTGGCCGCGGCGTCGTGGCCGCGCCCAACCTGGTCAAGCGAGCCGAGAAGCCGGGGTTGCTGGCGCGCGCCGAACGGCTGGCGGCGGCGGCGCGCAAGCGCCGGCTGCAGGAAATCGCCAGCCTGCGCCGGGCCCAGGGGGCGCTGCCCAGCCGGGTGCTGCCTGCAATCCTCAAACCCCAGGACGGACGGCCCCTGGCGATCGGCTTCTATACCAACTGGCGCGGCACGGATGACCCCAGCTGGCCGTCGCTGAAGCGGTCCCTGAAGAATCTCGACTGGGTGGTGCCGCTCTGGATAACCCTGGACGGCCCGGACCTGACCTTCAAGACCTGGCTGGAGCATCGCTCGCTGGACTTCATCCGCGCCAACAAGCCTGGGGTCGCCATCCTGCCGATGGTCCAGAATTATAACGGCGCCAAATGGGACGGGGCCGGGCTGGCCAGGCTGCTGGCCGACCGCCGGCGCGCCGATGCGCTGCTGGACCAGATCATCCAGTTCGTCAGCGTCAACAAGTTCCAGGGCGTGACGGTGGACTTCGAGGAAGTGCCGCCCGGCGCCCACAAGGACCTGGAGGATTTCCTGTCGCGCATGTCGGCGGCCTTCGCGCCGCACGACTGGATCATCGCCCAGGCCGCACCCTTCGATGACGACGGCTGGCCCTACCAGGCCTATGCCGATATCGTGGACTACACCATCCTGATGGCCTACGACCAGACCGACGACCAAGGCGCGCCGGGCGCCATCGCCGGCCAGTCCTGGTACGAGGGCATCCTCGACAAGCGCCTGCGCCAGCTTCCCGCCGATTCCACCATCATCGCCATCGGCTCCTATGGCTATGACTGGGTGAAGGGCGGCGCCACTCAGGTCAACAGCTTCGAAGGCGCCATGACCGACGCGCGCGACAATGGCGCCACCGTGCAGTTCGACCCGGCCACCAACAACCCCCATTTCAGCTACATAGACAATGACGGCGAACACCAGGTCTGGTTCCTGGACGGCGTCACCGCCTTCAACCAGATCCATGCCGCCGATCCCTATCGCCCGGCCGGCTATGCCCTGTGGAAGCTGGGCTATGAAGACCCTTCCATCCTGCCGCTGATGGGCCGGCCCTATGATGCGCCGGCGCCCGACAGCCTCAAGCACATCGCCAACAATCTGGAAGATGTGGATTTCTCCGGCCAGGGCGAAATCCTGCGGGTGGAAGGCGATCCCTCGCTGGGCGTGCGCAGCCTGACCACCGAAGCGGCGACCGGCGACATCGTGGACGAGCGCTATGACAGCCTGCCCACCAGCTATGTGATCCGCAAGGTGGGCGGTTCCGATCCCAGGAAGCTGGCCATGACCTTTGACGACGGCCCCGACCCGGAATGGACGCCCACCATCCTGGCCATCCTGAAAGAGAAGAAAGTGCCCGCCACCTTCTTCATGATCGGCTCCAACATGGAGGCGCATCCCGGCCTGGTGCAGCGGATCATGGCCGACGGCCATGAAGCCGGAAACCACACCTACACCCATCCCAACCTGGCCGACACGCCCGCGCCCGCGGTGCGGCTGGAGTTGAACGCGACCCAGCGGCTGTTCCAGGCGCTGACCGGCCGCTCGATGCGGTTCTTCCGCTCGCCCTATCTCAGCGACGCCAGCCCCTCGGATGCCGACGAGATCGAGCCGATCAAGCAGGCCCAGGCGCTGGGCTATATCGAGGTCACCGCCAATCTCGACACCCTGGACTGGGAACAGCGCAGCGTGCCCGACATGATGGCGCTGGTGTTCAAGGCGCTGAACAATCCCAACCCGGACCTGCGCGGCAATGTCCTTTTGATGCATGATTCCGGCGGCGACCGCAGCCGGACACTTGTTTTGCTGCCCAAGCTGATAGATGCGCTGCGTGCCAAGGGCTACAGCTTTGTGCCGCTGTCGGAACTGGCGGGCTTCAAGCGCGACGATGTGATGCCGCGCCTGCCGCTGACCATGTCGCTCTATGCCGACCGCTTCGTCTTCCTGACCATCAGCTATGTCGCCCAGTTCCTCTATTACTGCTTCCTGGGCGCCATTGTGCTGGGGGTGGCGCGGCTGCTGGTGCTGGCGGGACTGGCCCTGTGGAAGCGGGCGCGCGGCATCGGTACGCCCGCCCCCAGCGTCGACGGCCCGCCCGCGGTGACGGTGCTGATCCCGGCCTTCAACGAAGAGAAAGTCATCGTCGCCACCGTCGAGCGCATCCTGGCCAGCGATTACGCCAACATGGAAGTGCTGGTGATTGACGACGGCTCCAAGGATCATACCGCCTATATCACCCGCTCGCATTTCATGAACGACCCGCGCGTGGGGGTGATCTCCATCCCCAATGGCGGCAAGGCCAATGCGCTGAATATCGGCATGGCCAATGCGAGCGGCACCGTGATCGTGGCGCTGGATGCCGACACCCAGTTCGAAGCCACCACCATCGCCCGGCTGGTGCGCTGGTTCACCGATCCCGCCATCGGCGCGGTGGCGGGCAACGCCAAGGTCGGCAACCGCATCAACATGATCACCCGCTGGCAGGCGCTGGAATATATCGTGGCGCAGAATCTGGAGCGCCGGGCGCTGTCGGCGCTGGACACGCTGACGGTTGTTCCGGGCGCGGTCGGCGCGTGGCGGCGCGATGTGCTTTTGGAACTGGGCGGCTTTCCCGCCGATACCCTGGCCGAGGACCAGGATCTCACCATCCATATCCAGACCATGGGATACCGGGTGCTGTTCGATCCCACCGCCGTCGCCTGGACCGAAGCCCCGGCGACGGTCGGCGGCCTGGCCAAGCAGCGTTTCCGCTGGGCCTATGGCACGCTGCAATGCCTGTGGAAATACCGCCGCATCACCTTCAACGCCGAATATGGCGAGCTGGGGCTGGTGGCGCTGCCGCAGGTCTGGCTGTTCCAGATCCTGCTCACCACCCTTGCGCCGGTCGCCGACCTCTTGCTGGTGTGGCAGTTGGTGACGCAATGGATCGCCTACAGCCAGCATGGCGGGGACTTCAACGCCGCCAGCCTGGAGACCGTGCTGGCCTATTATGTGGTCTTCACCATCGTGGACCTGCTGGCGGCGATGGTCGGCTTCCTGATGGAAAAGGGCGAGGACTGGAGCCTGCTCTGGTGGCTGGTGCTGCAGCGCTTCGGCTATCGCCAGATCATGTATTATGTGGTGGTGCGCTCGCTGTGGACGGCGTTGCGCGGGCCTTTTGTGGGCTGGGGCAAGCTGGAGCGCCACGGCACCGTCAAGGCCAGAGCCTAATTATATAAGGGCGTGAAGAAGCTTCCGTTATCGTCGGTGTGATCGAGGCGGTAGCGGCTTGCGATGGCGGCGCGGACCTGCGGCCCCAAAGCATCCATATCCTGCAACTGGATCGCCGCGAAATGGTGTGATGCGATCATGCGCGTCAGGGCTGCGGGATCGCGGGCGCGGCTTTTGATGGCTTCTCCCACATTGAACACATCCACCTGCGCCGTCTTGCCGGCCCACAGGCACAGCGAAAGCTGGTCGCACAAGGCGGGGCCGGGACGGCTTTGCAGGAAGGCGATGTCGCGCGCCGACTGGGCGGCGAAGCCGCGGGTGAAGAAGAAATTGTTGTCCGTGAAGGTGAAAGCCAGAAAGACCAGCACCGGCACGGCACAGAAAGCGGCCAGCCAGTTGCGGCGGCCATGATCCGCCAGCAGGCCCAGTGCCAGCGACAAAGCGATGGCCAGGTCAAAAAAGGCGTTGGCATCCACGCCATCGCCGACGGCGAAGACCAGGCCCAGGGCCAGGGCGGCGGCGGCATACAGAAAGCACAACAGGCTCCAGCGGTCGCCGCGCAGGCCCTGCATCGCCACCAGCGGCAGCGGCGCCCACCACAGATGCAGCAAGGCGGCGCGCAGATTGGCGGCCGACGACAGGCGCGGCGACATCAGCTGCGACAACAGGCTGGCGCCGAAATGCAATTGAAAGCCGATCAGCCCGACCAGGACAAAGGCCAGGCCCCAGAGCAGGAACTGCAGCCCCGCGCGCCGCTCCTGCCACAACAGCCAAAGCCCGGTGGCCAAAGGCAGCGGCAGCAGATTGTGCTTGATGAAAAGACTGACCGCGAACAGCGCTGCCGCCCAGATGGGGCGGTGGCGCAGCGCCAGCAGCAGGCCCGCCACCTGGACGGCATGGCCCAGCATCTGCGGATCGTCCATCGCCACATAGTCGCTGCCCACCAGCAGCACCGCGGCGAAGAACAGCGCGGCGAACACGGCGGCGCGGCCATCGCAGTCCATTGTCCGCAGCAGCGCGCCGATGCCGCCGCATGCCGCCAGGAACGCCATCCCCGCCAGCAGCCGTCCCGCGACGATCGCGTCGCCGGTCAGGCGCGTCAGCGCGCCGACGATATAAAAGGACAAGGGCGGATAATTGTTCGTCATCCAGGCCGGCGGCTTCGGATACAGCGTGTGGCCGGTCATCGCCGACAGGGCATGGGCGGCGTTCCAGCCTTCATTGGGGTCCAGCGGTATGTGCGCCGGGATCATCGCCAGGTTGCGCGCCGCCAGCGGCAGCACGACCAGCGCCAGCGCCGCCATCGCGCTCCACAGGGCCGTGGTGGAGAGGCGCATGCTCATGGCCGCGCGCACATCCGGTCGGGCACGATGTCGTATAGGGAGAAGAAGCTGTGCGCCTGGCGCAACTTCAGCATGGCGGGCGCCGGGCTGGGCTTGCCGTCCAGATACACCACCACCGCGATGTCGAAATGGCACTGGAAGTATTTCAGATAGGGCGTTACCAGCGCCATGTCTTCATCGGCGTCCATCCGGCCGCTTGCCAGGAAATCCAGTTCGTCAATGTCCGGCGGCGAGCCCTGCTGGGCGGTGGCGGCGGCATAGGGGGCATAGGCGGGATTGAGCTGCACCACATGCTGGCCTTTGGTGGTGAACAGCAGCGGCGTGAAGGCATCGCGCACCGGCACGGCGAATTCCGCCATGTGCCAATAGGGTTGGTCGGATTGCATGCCGATGGCGTTGCCGTCCAGCACCGTCAGCAGCCTGGCGCCGCGCGGAATGCCGGGGAGCGCGGCTTGGAACGCGCGATAATTGCGGTCATAGCCGCGCCAGGTCTGCGCCAGGCTCCAGGCGCTCCAGCCGATCATGACCAGCGCCAGCACCGCCAGGCCCGCGCGCACCGGCGGCGTCATGCGCAGTTCGGCGGAAGCGAACAGCAGGACGGCGAACACGGCGGGCAAGCGCAGATGGACCGCCCAGCCGCCCGCCGCCCATTCCGGCGCCAGGATGGCGGCCACCAGCAACAGCGCCAGGCTGCCCCACATGGCGGGATGCAGCCGCGCCTTGCCGAAGAGCAACGCCAGCCCCAGCCCGCCCAGCAGGCAGACCGGCAACACATAAGCAGGATCGTCAAAGGCATGCAGCATCAGGCTTTCGAACCGGTCCAGCATGGTGTCGGCCAGGTTGAAGGCGGTGTCGTCGCCGGCGCTGTGCGGCTTGAGAAACAGGAAGGCCAGGGCGGCGGGTATATAAAGTGTTGCGACCCGCGCCGCGCGGCGCGCCAGGGCGGCGAGGTCGCGGTTTTCCAACCGCGCATTCTGCGCGACCTCAAACCCCGCCAGCATCAACAACAATCCGGCAATGGCGAAGAGGTGGCAGAAATACAGCGCCGTGACCGCCAGGGTGAAGCCCGCCAGCCGCCAGGGGCCGTTGCGGTTCTCGGTGGCGATCCAGCCCGCGAAAACAAGGAAGCTCAGTCCGGCGGCAAAATAATAGTTGAAGAAGCCCCAGATGAAATTGGCGTTATAGGCGAAGAAGGCGCCGAACAGGGGCGCGATGCCGGTGCGGCCGTACAAGGCGCGATGGATGGCGCCGGGGCCCAGCACCCACAGGAAGACGGCGGCGGTGAGAAACAGCTTGAGCGCGGTTTCCAGTCCGGTCAGCCGCGCCAGCCACGGCACCAGGATCTCCGACGCCAGGTTGGGCACAAAGACCCATTGCAGGTGATAGGCGCTGGTGGGCCGGCCGTTTTCGATCAGCGCGAAGCTGGCGAAATGGGCGGGATAGTCGGGCATGGCCGGGGCCCACACCGACCACAGGGGGGCTGCCAGCATCAGGGCGGCGGCGATCAGGGTAAATCCTGTCCAGTGCCGGAGCCCCTTGTCCCCTTCCGTGGCCCGCTCCCATGCCATGTGCTTTCGCGTCTCCCCTCGCGTGGCGCGATCATAGGCGAGACGCTGTGCCGGGTCACGAACTCCGCATGCGGCCTATTTGACTAATGAAAATCTCTGGACGGTGGGAGCACGCGTGCATTGCGCGGATGACCGCCCTTGGCATGGGCGAGCGCCGGCGCGTCGTCTTCATACAGGCGGTGCAGGTCATGGCTGCGGTCAATCAGATGTTCCACCATCAGGTGCAGCACGCCTTCGGGGCTTTTCTGCACCTTGCCTTCGGCCAGCAGCAGGCGCGCGCCCATCACCTCCTTGCGGAAGCGGGGGAACAGGCTTTGCCACAGCACCAGATTGGCGACGCCGGTTTCGTCGCTGAGGGTGATGAAGATGGCGGTGCCTTCGCCGGGGCGCTGGCGCACCAGCACCACGCCCGCCACCCGCGCGCGGGCGCCATCGGGCAGCAGCGCCAGGCCGGCGCAGGAGGCGATGCCGTCCCGGTCAAACAACGGCCGCAGGAACTGGGTGGGATACCCCTTCAACGACAGGCGCAGGGTCTGGTAGTCGGCCACCACCTGCTGGCTGTCGGCCATGCGCGGCAAGGGCGCGATCTGTTCGGCGCCCTGTTCCGGGGTAGCACGGGGCGCGAACAGGGGAAGCGGATCATCGTCCGGCAGCCGCCGCACCGCCCACAACCCCTCGCGCCGGTCCAGCCCGAAGCCGCGAAAGGCATCGGCCTCGGCCAATGTCACCAGCGCGCGTTTGGAGAGGGCGGTGCGGCGGGCGAAATCGGCAAATCCGCGATAGCCATAGCCGCGTTCCTCCATGATGGCGCGGGCCGCGGCCTCGGCCAGGCCGTCAATCTGGCGCAGCCCCAGCCGCAGGCACAACGCGCCTTTCTCATTGCGTTCCAGCGTTGAATCCCAGTCGCTCCAGGCGGCGTCGGGCGGCAGCACGCTCACGCCGTGATCGCGGGCACAGCGCACGATCTCGGCCGGGGCATAGAAGCCCATGGGCTGGGAATTGAGCAGCGCCGCGGCAAAAGCGGCGGGATGATGCTTCTTGATCCAGGCGGAGACATAGACCAGCAAGGCAAAGCTGGCGGCATGGCTTTCGGGGAAACCGTAACTGCCGAAGCCCTTGATCTGTTCGAAGCAGGCTTCGACAAAGCTGCGGTCATAGCCGCGCGCGGTCATGCGGCTGACGAATTTCTCGCGGAAGGAGCCGATGGTGCCGACGTTGCGGAAGGTCGCCATGGCGCGGCGCAATCCGTTCGCCTCATCGGAGGTGAATTTGGCGGCGACGATGGCCAGCCGCATCGCCTGTTCCTGGAACAGCGGCACGCCCATGGTTTTTTCCAGCACGGTGTAAAGTTCGTCGGCGGGACCACGGTCTGGATGCGGCGCGGGGAATTTTATCAGCGCGGGATTGGCGCGCCGCTTGAGATAGGGATGCACCATGCCGCCCTGGATGGGGCCGGGGCGCACGATGGCGACTTCCACCGTCAGGTCGTACAGGGTGCGCGGCTTCAGCCGGGGCAGCATGTTCATCTGGGCGCGGCTTTCCACCTGGAACACGCCGATGGCGTCGCCCGCGCACAGCATGTCGTAAACCGCCGGGTCCTTTGGCGGCACGGTGGCCAGCAGCAGCTTTTTCTCCCGGCCGCTTTCGGCATGGACATGAATCAGGTCGAAGGCCTTGCGGATGCAGGTCAGCATGCCCAACGCCAGCACATCCACTTTCATGATGCGCAGCGTATCGAGGTCGTCCTTGTCCCATTCGATGAAATAGCGATCCGCCATCGCGGCGGGACCGATGGGCACGGTCCAGTCCAGCTTGCCCTGGGTCAGCACAAAGCCGCCGACATGCTGGGAGAGATGGCGGGGAAAGCCCATCAGCCGGTTGGCGAAATCCACCGCGCGCGCGATGGCGGGATTGGCGGGATCGGCCTCGCCCTGGCGCACCTGATGCGCTTCCAGTTCGTCGCCATGATGGCCCCACACCGTGCCGGCCAGCTTGCCGGTGACATCCTCGGACAGGCCGAACACCTTGCCGACCTCGCGGATGGCGCTGCGCGGACGATAATGGATGACGGTGGCGGTGATGGCGGCCCGCCTCCTGCCATAGCGCTTGTAGATATGCTGGATGACCTCCTCGCGCCGCTCATGTTCGAAATCCACGTCTATGTCGGGCGGTTCGCGGCGTTCGGTGTTGAGGAAGCGTTCGAACAGCACGTCGATATCGGTGGGGTCCACCGAGGTGACGCCCAGGGCGAAACAGACCACCGAATTGGCGGCCGAGCCGCGACCCTGGCAGAGAATGTCCTGGCCGCGCGCGAACTTCACGATGTCATGCACGGTGAGGAAATAATGCGCGATCCTGCCGTCGGCGATGAAGGCCAGTTCTTTTTCCGCGATGGCGGCGATCTTGTGCGGCACGCCGCCGGGATAGCGCCATTTGAGCCCCGCCTGCGTCAGCTCGCGCAGATGCCCGTCCGGGGTCTTGCCGCGCGGCACCGGCTCGCGCGGATAGCGCTGGCCCAGTTCGCCCAGGGTGAATTTTATGCGCGCCGCGAAGCGCAGGGTCTCGGTGACGGCCTGCGGACAGGCGCGGAACAGCCGCGTCATTTCCGAAGGCGGCTTCAGGTGGCGTTCGGCATTGGCCTGAAGCCGGGTACCGGCCTGGTCGAGCGTGACATGCTCGCGGATGCAGGTGACGACATCCTGCAGGTCGCGCTGGTCCGGATGATGATAGAGCGCATCGTTGACGGCGATCAGCGGCGCCCGCGCCTGCCGCGCCACCTGCTGAAGGTCGCGCAGCCGGCGGCGGTCTTCGCCGGTGTACAGCATGGACACGGCCAGCCAGGTGTCGGCGCCCAGCGCGGCCAGCACCGGCAACGCCGCTTTCGGATCGGCTGGCGGCATGACGATCAACAGCAAGCCCCGGCGACATTTCTGCAGGTCGGCCAGATCGAGAAAACATTCGCCTTTGCTTGCGCGCAGCTTGCCGATGGAGAGCAGCCGCGACAGCCGGGCATAGGCCTTGCGGTCTTTGGGATAGGCCAGGATGTCGGGCGTGCCGTCGCGAAACGCCAGCCGCGCCCCGATCAGCAGTTGCGGGCGGTCGTCTTCCGGCAAGTCTTTCCAGGCACCATAGGCGCGCACCACGCCCGCCAAAGTGTTGCGGTCGGCAATGCCGATGGCGGCATGGCCCAGGGCCTGGGCCTGGGTGACGAACTGCTGGGGATGCGACGCGCCGCGCAGGAAGGAGAAGTTGGTGGTGACCGCGAGTTCGGCGTAGCTCACGCAAACACGCCTTGCAGGTACCAGCGCGGCGCGCCGATCTGGTGGTAGAGGCCGTCTCGATAAAGCCAGAAGCGCTGGCCGTCCTGTGTCTCGACGCGGAAATAATCGCGGGTCAATCCCGCGTTCTTCCACCATTCCATCGCGATGCGCTCGGGGCCTTCGGCGCGCGCCACGTCGAACTGCGCCCGCCGCCAGCGGAACTGCCTGGGCGGCCCATCGGGCACCGAGGCGATGGCCTGCACTTCCTCCGGCTTTTCCAGCAGCCGCAGCGGGCGGCGCGGGGCCCCACTTCCATTCATAAAGCCAGGCTGGCGTTTCAGGGACCATTCACCGAAATCGCGATCCTGGGCCGGGATCGCCACCCCGGCGGCCTCGGGGATATGGCTGTCCTGCGGCACGAAACGCTGTATCCGATGTTCGCCAAAGCGCGCCGACAGCCGGTCCACCAGGAAGGCGATCTGCGCCCGCGCATTTTCGTCGCTGTCGAAACTTGAAGTGGCGGGCTGGATGTCTTGCGCCAAAAGCGCCTCCAGCCTGATGACGTCGAAGCCGAAGCCCGGGTCCAGCGGATCGGCCAGCGCGTCCAGCCTTTGGCGCAACAGCCGCAGCATCACGCGCGGATCGCGCAGCGGCGCGCCCATTTTCACCGCGATGCGCGTCACCTTGCCGTCGGCGCGGAAAAAGGCGGCTTCCAGCAGCCTGACGCCGCGGCCTTGGCGCTCCAGGATGCCGCCCAGGCTTTGCGCCAGCGACAGCAGCGATGCCGCGATCAGGTCTTCGGTGACGATGGGTTCGGCGAACCGCTGCTCGGCCATCAGGTCGGGCAGGGGGCGGCGCGGTGTCAGCGGTTTTTCTTCCGCGCCCAGCATCACTTTCAGATTGGCGACGAAATTTGTGCCCAGCCTTTCGGTCAATTCGCTGTGCAGGCGGGCCGCCACCACGCCGATGGTCTTCAAGCCGGCATGGCGCAGGGCGCGCAGGGCCTTGTCGCCGCATTCCAGGGCGGCGATGGGAAGCGGGGCGATGGCCGCCGCTTCGCCGCCCGGCGGCGTGATGGTGCGCGGCGCATATCGCGCCAGGGCATGTGCCGCCAGCGAGGTGCCGGCGATGGCGCCGCGCACGGCGAGACCCTGTTCGCCGATCTTCTGCGTCACCAGCGACAGCATCGCCGCTTCGCCGCCGAACAGATGCGCCGCCCCGGTGATGTCGAGATAAAGCCCATACGGCGGGTCCAGCGTCACCAGCGGGGTGAAGCGGTCGCACCAGTCGGCAATGTTTTCCAGCAGGGCCGCATCGGCCTTTTCATCGGCCGGCACGACGCGCAGCGGCCGCACCATGGCGCGGGCATTGGCCAGGGGCTGGCCTTGATGCAGGCCCAGCCGTTCGGCGCGCGCCTCCAGGGCATGAACATGCAGCGCATTGCCGCTTTTGCCGCTGACGACCAGCGGCGCCTCAGATGGCGCGCCTTTGGCACGGCGCATAAGCCGGTCGGTCGGCAGGCGCGGCAGCCACAGCGCCATGATCCGGCGTGTTGAAACAGCCATGTTCGGAATCCCATTGCAGAAGAAAGCGCCCCAGCCCGCCCAGGCGATGACGCACAATCTCGGCCTCGAAGACCGGGGCTCCCCAGTCATCGTTCTCGATGCGCGCGCTCGACACTTGCCAGCGGGTCAGCGCCGCGCTGGGCTCGATGTCGGCGCCGCCGCGCAGCATCACCACGGTGACACCGCTTTCGCCCGCCGCGAAAGCCAGCCTGCGGCTGGCGACCAGGTCCAGGCATTTGGGCGCGCCTTCCACTTCCAGCAGCAGCGCGCCGACATGCTCGCAACCCAGGATGTCGTTTGCGGCCGACAGCGCGTCGGCGGCGTTGCGGGTTCTGACCAGGATCAGGCGGTTCGGATCGCCGCCCAGTTCGGCCAGGCCATGAGGCGACACCGCGCCATATTCCATGGCTTCATAATCAGGCCGCACCCAGAACAGGCTTTTGCGGATTCTATCAGTAGAAGATTGGGCAGTAGAAGATTGGGCCGCCAGCAAGGCCAGCAAAGCGGCAAAGCCGCTGGCGCTCCAGTCGCCGGCGAAAACCTCGTGCAGGGCGCCAGGCCGCAAGCCCCCGCCCAGCACGGCATCCAGCCGTGGCTCGCCCAGCATGACGGACGGGCGATCCGGCGGCAGGCCATACTGCGCCAGGGCATGGCGCAATTCGGCCAATTTTGTACTTCTGTTCATGGTATGTTCTATAGTGCGCGGCAGCCGGGCCGAGTCAATCCCGCGCTGAATGCATGCCTCCTTATTTGTTTTATGCGTAGCTTGCGTGTTGCGCTGCAACCACGAACGTGATCGAATAACCCGTAATTTCGACAAGAAAGCGCAACTTTATTGCTCCGCCCGGCGGGGCGGGAGATATGCGCCTGAACGATGCTGGTTGGGGTTGAGATGAGTGCGCCGCCGAAACAGGGTCTTTATGACCCTCGCAACGAGCATGATGCCTGCGGTGTTGGCTTTGTCGCCAACATCAAGGGCGCGAAATCGCATGAGATCATCGGGCTGGGCCTGCAGCTCCTGATCAATCTGGATCATCGCGGCGCGGTGGGCGCCGATCCGCTGGTGGGCGACGGCGCCGGCATCCTGATCCAGATTTCCGATCCCTTGTTCCGCGAATGGGCGCGCGATACCGGCGTCTCGCTGCCGGAGCCCGGCCGCTATGCCGTGGCCATGTGTTTCCTGCCGCGCGAGTCCAAGGCGCGCGAGATCGTGGTCAAGCAGTTCGAGCATTTCATCAAGCTGGAAGGCCAGATCCTGCTGGGCTGGCGCGATGTGCCGACCGATCCCGCCGGGTTGGGCAAGACCGTGCTGGACGGCATGCCGCTGATCCGCCAGGCCATCGTTGCGGCGGGCCCGCACATCAAGGACCAGGACCAGTTCGAGCGGAAGGTCCTGACCATTCGCAAGCAGGCGCAGAACCCGCTGGCCGCGCTGGCCAAGAAGCACAAGCTGCCCGCCATCAACCAGCTTTACATGCCCAGCTTCTCCACCCGCACCGTGGTCTACAAGGGCCTGCTGCTGGCGCATGACGTGGGCCGCTTCTACCGCGACCTGCAGAATCCGCTGACGGTGTCGGCGGTGGCGCTGGTGCATCAGCGTTTCTCCACCAACACCTTCCCCAGCTGGAAGCTGTCGCATCCCTATCGCTATATCGCCCATAACGGCGAGATCAACACCGTGCGCGGCAACGTCAACTGGATGAATGCGCGCCGACGCGGCATGGAATCCGAACTCTTGGGCCCCGATCTGGACAAGATGTGGCCGATCATTCCGCACGGCCAGTCCGACACCGCCTGTCTGGACAATGCGCTGGAGCTGCTGGTGGCGGGCGGCTATCCCCTGGCCCATGCGGTGATGATGCTGATCCCGGAGGCCTGGGCCGGCAACAAGAGCATGGATGCCAGCCGCAAGGCCTTCTACGAATATCATGCCGCGCTGATGGAGCCCTGGGACGGCCCCGCCGCCATCGCCTTCACCGATGGCCGCCAGATCGGCGCGACGCTCGACCGCAACGGCCTGCGTCCCGCCCGCTATATCGTCACCGATGACGACCTGATGATCCTGGCCTCGGAATCGGGTGTGATCCCGGTGCCCGAGGAGAAGATCAAGCGCAAATGGCGGCTGCAGCCCGGCAAGATGCTGCTGATCGACTTCGAGGAAGGCCGCATCGTCGAAGACGAGGAGATCAAGCAGAAATTCTCCGCCGCCGAACCTTATGAGGAATGGCTGAAGGCCGCCCAGTTCAAGCTGGAAGACCTGCCCGACCTGCCGGAAGACCACCGGGCCAAGACCAACGATCCCTCGCTGCTGCTCGATAACCAGCAGGCCTTCGGCTATACCCAGGAAGACATCCAGTTCTTCCTGGAGCCGATGGCCACGGCGGGCGACGACCCCATCGGCTCGATGGGCGCCGATACGCCCATCGCGGTGCTGTCGAAGAAGCCCAAGCTGCTTTACAACTATTTCAAGCAGAACTTCGCCCAGGTCACCAATCCGCCGATCGATCCCATCCGCGAGGAGTTGGTGATGAGCCTGGTCTCGATGATCGGGCCGCGTCCCAATCTTCTGGCCCTGGGCGAAGCCGGGGCGCACAAGCGGCTGGAAGTCAGCCAGCCGGTCCTGACCAATACCGATGTCGAGAAGATCCGCTCGATTTCGACCCTGGTGGACGGCGCCTTCCGCACCGGCACGGTGGACTGCACCTGGCCCGCCAGCGAAGGCGCCGACGGCCTGGCCAATGCGCTGATGCGCATCTGCCTGAATGCCACCGATGCCGTGCTGGCCGACAACAACATCCTGATCCTGTCGGATCGCGCCACCTCGCCCGACCGCGTGCCGGTGCCGGCGCTGCTGGCGACGGCGGCGGTGCATCACCACCTGATCCGCCAGGGCCTGCGCATGCAGACCGGACTGGTGGTGGAGACCGGGGAAGCGCGCGAAGTGCACCACTTCTGCGTACTGGCCGGTTATGGCGCCGAAGCCATCAACCCCTATCTGGCCTTCGAGACCCTGGAGCAGATTCGCGTCCGCCAGGGCCTGGCGCTGAAGCCCTATGAAGTGCAGAAGAACTATATCAAGGCCATCGGCAAGGGCATGCTGAAGGTGATGTCCAAGATGGGCATCTCCACCTACCAGTCCTATTGCGGGGCGCAGATTTTCGACGCGGTGGGGCTTTCCACCGCCTTCATCGAGAAATACTTCACCGGCACCGCCACCACGGTCGAGGGCATCGGCCTGAAGGAAGTCGCCGAAGACTGCGTGCGCCGCCATCGCGACGCCTATGGCGACAATCCCATCTACAGCAACATGCTGGATGTGGGCGGCGACTATGCCTTCCGCCTGCGCGGCGAGGACCATGCCTGGACCCCGGAGACGGTGTCGCGCCTGCAGCATGCGGTGCGCGGCAACAATCCCGCCGAATACGAGCTGTTCGCCCAAACGATCAATGAACAGAGCGAGCGCCTGCTGACCCTGCGCGGCCTGATGACTTTTAAATTTGAAGAGGGCAAGACCGACGGCATGGGCATTCCGCTGGACGAGGTCGAACCCGCCAGCGAGATCGTCAAGCGCTTCTCCACCGGGGCGATGAGCTTCGGCTCGATCAGCCGCGAGGCTCATACCAACATGGCCATCGCCATGAACCGCATCGGCGGCCGCTCCAACACCGGCGAGGGCGGCGAGGAAGCCGAACGCTTCAAGCCGCTGCCCAATGGCGATTCCATGCGTTCGGCCATCAAGCAGGTGGCGTCGGGCCGTTTCGGCGTCACCGCCGAATATCTGGTCAATGCCGACGACATCCAGATCAAGATGGCGCAGGGCGCCAAGCCCGGCGAGGGCGGTCAGTTGCCCGGCCACAAGGTGGACGCCGCCATCGCCAGGGTGCGCCATTCCACCCCTGGTGTCGGGTTGATCTCGCCGCCGCCGCATCACGACATCTATTCCATCGAAGACCTGGCGCAATTGATCCGCGACCTCAAAAGCGTCAACCAGCAGGCCCGCATCTCGGTCAAGCTGGTGTCGGAAGTGGGCGTCGGCACGGTGGCCGCCGGCGTCGCCAAGTGCCGCGCCGACCATGTCACCATTTCCGGTTTCGAGGGTGGCACCGGCGCTTCGCCGCTGACCTCGCTGACCCATGCCGGCAGCCCCTGGGAAATCGGCCTGGCCGAAACCCAGCAGACTTTGGTGCTGAACGGCCTGCGCGGGCGTATCGCGGTGCAGGTGGACGGCGGCTTGCGCACCGGCCGCGACGTCGCCATCGGCGCGCTGCTGGGCGCGGACGAATTCGGTTTCGCCACCGCGCCGCTGATCGCTTCGGGCTGCATCATGATGCGCAAATGCCATTTGAACACCTGCCCGGTGGGCGTGGCGACGCAGGACCCGGTACTGCGCAAGCGCTTCACCGGCACGCCCGAGCATGTGATCAACTATTTTTTCTTCGTCGCCGAAGAGCTGCGCGTCATCATGGCGAATCTCGGCTTCAGGACCGTGGCCGAGATGACCGGCCGGGTGGACAGGCTCAACATGAGCAAGGCGGTGTCGCACTGGAAGGCCAGGGGCATCGACCTGTCGCGCATCCTCTACAGCGTCACGCCCAAGCCCGGCGTCGCCATCCATCACGCCGAAAAGCAGAATCACGGCCTGGAATCGGCGCTGGATCACGACCTGATCGCCGCCGCCCAGCCCAGCATCGAGAACGGTCAGCCGGTCGCCCTGGAACGCACGGTGCGCAATGTGGACCGCACCGTCGGCGCCATGCTGTCGGGCGAAGTGGCGCGCCGCCATGGCCATGCCGGCCTGCCGGAAGACACCATCAGCGTCAAGTTCACCGGCACGGCGGGACAGTCGTTCGGCGCTTTCCTGGCGCGCGGGATTTCGCTGGAATTGACCGGCGACGGCAACGACTATGTCGGCAAGGGGCTGTCCGGCGGCCGCATCGTGGTCAAGCCGCCCGCCGGCCTCAGCCGCGACCCGGCCCAGAACATCATCGTCGGCAACACCGTGCTGTACGGCGCCATCGCGGGCGAGGCCTATTTCCATGGCGTGGCGGGCGAGCGCTTCGCGGTGCGCAATTCCGGCGCGGTCTGCGTGGTGGAAGGCACCGGCGACCATGGCTGCGAATACATGACCGGCGGCGTGGTGGTGGTGCTGGGCAAGACGGGGCGCAATTTCGCCGCCGGCATGTCGGGCGGCGTCGCCTATGTCTATGACGCCGACGGCGCCTTCGAGCGGCGCTGCAACCTGGCCATGGTCAGGCTGGAAAAGATCGCGCCCGCAGAAGGTGGCGATTCCACTGGCATGCCGCGCCAGCGTTCGGTCAGCGTCGCCGATCCGGGCATGGGCGACCTGCTGCGCTTCGACGCCGAGCGGCTGAGGATACTGGTGGAGCGGCACCTGCTGCACACCGGCAGCGAGCGGGCGCGCGGCCTGCTCGATAATTGGGACGCGGCGCTGGCCAAGTTCGTCAAGGTGATGCCGTCCGATTATGCCAAGGCGCTGGCCGACATGAAGGCGCGCGCCGCCATCGCAGCCGAGTAGGAACCATGGGCAAGATCACAGGCTTCCTGGAAATCGAACGGCAGGATCGCAGCTACGAAAAGCCGGAAGCGCGCATCCAGAGTTACCGCGAATTCGTCCATCCCCTGCCGGCGGCCGATGTCAGCAAACAGGCGGCGCGCTGCATGGATTGCGGCATTCCCTTCTGCCACCAGGGCTGCCCGGTCAACAACCTGATCCCCGACTGGAACAATCTGGTCTACCGGGACCAGTGGCGCACCGCATCGGAGACGCTGCATTCCACCAACAATTTCCCGGAATTCACCGGCCGCATCTGTCCCGCGCCCTGCGAGGCCAGCTGCACCCTGAACATCATCGACAGCTCCGTCACCATCAAGACCATCGAATGCCAGATCGTGGACCGCGCCTGGGAAGAAGGCTGGGTTCAGCCGGTGATGGCGCCGCGCAAGACCGGCAAGACCGTGGCGGTGGTGGGCTCGGGCCCCGCCGGCATGGCCTGCGCCCAGCAACTGGCGCGGGCGGGCCATTCGGTGACCCTGTTTGAAAAGGCCGACCGTATCGGCGGGCTGCTGCGCTACGGCATTCCCGATTTCAAGATGGAAAAGCACCTGATCGACCGCCGCGTGCGCCAGATGGAAGCCGAAGGCGTGTCGTTCAAGACCAATACCGAGGTCGGCGTCACGGTGCCGATGGACATGCTGCTGGCCGATTACGATGCGGTGGTGCTGTCGGGCGGGGCGGAAACGCCGCGCGACCTGCCCATCGAGGGCCGCGCCCTGGATGGCGTGCATTTCGCCATGGATTTCCTCACCCAGCAGAACAAGCGGGTGGCGGGCGACGCCGAATCCAAGGCCGCGCCGAACGGCACCCTGTCCGCCAAGGACAAGCATGTGATTGTGATCGGCGGCGGCGACACCGGCTCGGATTGCATCGGCACTTCCAACCGCCATGGCGCGGTGTCGGTGACCCAACTGGAAATCATGCCCCAGCCGCCGGCGAAGGAGAACAAGCTGCTGGTGTGGCCGGACTGGCCGCTCAAGCTGCGCACCTCCTCCAGCCAGGAAGAGGGCGCGGCGCGCGACTGGGCGGTGCAGACCCGCCGCGCCATCGGCGAGAACGGCAAGATAACCGCACTGGAATGTGTGCGGGTGGAATGGCAGTTGGGCGACGGCGGCAAGATGAATCTTGTCGAAGTGCCGGGCAGCGAATTCACCCTCAAGGCCGACATGGTGCTGCTGGCGATGGGCTTTACCGGGGCGCGGGTCGCGGGGCTGGTGGAGCAGGCCGGGGTCGAGATGGATGGGCGCGGCAACGTCAAGGCGACCATGGCCGACTACCAGACCAGCAAGGCCAAGATTTTCGCCTGCGGCGACATGCGGCGGGGCCAGTCCCTGGTGGTGTGGGCGATCAAGGAAGGCCGGCAGTGCGCGCGCGGCGTGGACGAATTCCTGATGGGAAGCTCGGAACTGCCGCGCTAGACCCCACCCGTCATCCCCGGCGAGCGGCGCATCGATAAATGCGGCGCGAGGGAAGGGGACCCAGACTGTCTAAATCTGTTTGGTGTTGAAAGCCTGGGTCGTTCGCACGCTGTCGCTACTCACTCCCTCGCGCTCCGCTCCGCTTCGCCCTCGCCGGGGATGACAGGCGGGGCTACCTTGTCACCACAATCCCAACCGGCGCGGCATGGGCGGTGTCCAGCGCCCGCGCCGCGTTGGCGACCAGCGGGCTGTGCAGCATCTGGCGTCTGGAAATCAGCACCGTCGCATCGGCAAGCCGGGCGATCAGCGCCGCATCGGGGCCGCCATTGGCCGGGCCGCAGTCGATCACCACGAAATCCGCGCCGTCGCGCAGCACCGAGATCAGCCGCTGCATCGGCCTGGAACTGTACATGGTGACGCTGTTGGGCGCGCGCCTGGCGGTGCCCAGCAGGTAAACCTCGCCGCGGGAATCCTTGGCCAGCGCCTGGTTCAGCGGCACCGCGCCCGTCAGCACTTCATAGACGCCGCTGCGGACCCGCGCCTTCATCGCCTGCGACGCCAGGTGGCCGGGCGCGCAATCCACGACGATTGCCTTCTTGCCCATCCTGGACGCCGCCCGCGCCAGGCTGACGGCGATGGCGCTGCGGCTTTCGCCATTGTCCGCCGAGGTCAGGGCGATGATGGCGCCCCCACCTTCGCGGGCTTCCAGCTGCCGCACCAGGTCGGCCATGGCGTGGGAATATTTGCTGGCCGGATAGTCCAGCACGAAATCGGCGGCGCGCAGGGCGGCGACATCGTCGATCTCCCCCAGGATGGGCGGCCCGCTCCATACCGCCAGCGGCCGCTGCGGCGGCAGGCTGCGGGCGCGCTTGTCCTTGCGGCGGGCGGGCATGATGGCGGCGCGGGGTGCGCCATTGACCCTGACCGGCATCAGCGGCCCGAATTTTTCCGCCAGCAGCGCCGCGATCACGCCCAGCAGCAACCCCAGGGGGACCGAGGCCGCAACAATAAGCCCGCGCTTGGGGGCGCTGGGCGCCAAAGGTATGGCCGCCTGGCTGATGATGCGCGCATCGGGGGTCTGCACATCGTCCAGCCCCTGGCTCTGGCGCAGCCGCTGCACATAGGCCTCGTACATGGTGCGGGTGGAGTTGGCGTTGGATTCCAGCGCCTGCAACTGCACCCGCGCCATGTTCTGGCTGTGGGCGGTGCCTTCGGTGCCGCCCAGGCTGCCCTGCAGGGAATTCAGATGCGCCTGGGCCACCATCACGTCATTGCCGGCGCTGGCGGCCAGGCGGTTCACTTCCTGGCTGATCTTGATGTCCAGGTCGCGCTTCTGTTCTTCCACCGCCTGCATTTTGGGGTGCAGCGGGCCGTATTTGCTGGCCAGGTCGCCTTCCTGCGCCAGCAGCGTCGCCTGCTGGCCGCGCAACTGCACGATCAAGGGCGACGACACGATCTGGCTGACATCGGCGGGATTGCCCGAAGCCACCAGCTGGCGGATGCGGTCCAGAACGGCCTGCTTCTCCGCCAATTCCGAACGCGCCTGAACCATAAGCGCGCTGATCCCCACCATCTGCTGGTCGACGATGGAGCTGCCCGGCGCGGAATCGTTGAGATTGTGCTCGGCCTTGTAGCGCTGGATGGCTTCCTGCTGGATCTGCAGTTGCTGCGCCAGGTCCTGCAGCCGGCCGTTCAGCCAGTCGGTGGTGGCGGTGGTGGCGCCGATCTTGGCGGTGACCTGGGATTTCACATAGGCGCCGGCCAGGGTGTTGGCCAGCAGCGCCGCCTTGGCGGGATCGCGCGCGGTGGCGTTGATGGTGATGGCGGTGGAAAGCCCCTGGGCATCGGCGCTGATATGATGCTGGAAGGCGTCGATCACCCGGTCGCGGCCGGCGGCGCCGCTGACGGTTTCGCTTTCCGCCCAATGCCTGGGGCTGAGCAGCGCGCCCATTTCGCCCAGCAGGTCCAGCATGCTGGGGTCGCCGGCGCGGGGATTGAACTCGCCGTCCTGGTCCAGCTTCAGCCGGTCCACCACCTGGGCGGCGAGATCGCGCGAGGTGATGATCTGGATCTGGTTCTGCACCGAGGCGGGATCGCTGGCCAGCGGCGACAGCACCGCCGACAGTTCGGTGATATTGTTCTTGCGCGGGTCCAGCATCACCACCGCCGAACTTGTGAAGACGGTGGGCAGCACCAGCGCCACCGCGATGGCGCACAGCACGGTGCCGATGGCGACACGCGCGATCAGGCCGCGGCGGGCGTCGAGCAGGCGGATGAAATCGGCAAGCTGGAACGGCGGCGGCGCAAAGGGCGGCGCCGAATAGCCGGGCGCGTAGGATGCAAGGGGCCGGTATGGAGACATGACGTGCGCGCAGCCTTCACCCGGGACCAAGCGAATCTAAAGCCCCGCAAGGGTTTACCTTTACCGCCGGCCTGCCTCACAAATGGTTAACGGCGGCGCGGCCGCAGGTTGCGGTTAGGCCACTGAAACCGCGCTTTTTGACGTTAAGAAATCGGCGGGCGCGGCCTGCAACAGGGCGCCTGCGGCGGCCGGGGCTTCCCGGAGACAAGCCTGCAGCACTTTGGGATCATCCCACGGCACGTCGTGATAGCCGCGCTCCAGCCAGGGGCTGGCCGGATCGCGCAGCCATTCGCGGGGGAAAAGCGCGATCTCGCGCCGGCTGGTGACGGGGTCGCGGCGGCGCGCGGGAAAGCCGGCCGCGCTCAGCAGCCCGGCCACCAGGTCGTCGCCCAGCGCCAGGTGCGTGGTCGGCGTGGCGCGGGCGTTCATTTCCAGCAGATGCACCCGGCCATCATGGCCGCGGATGTAATCCAGTCCGAACAGGCCGGACAGGTTGAAGGCCCGGGCCACGGCCTGGGCCGACTGCGCCATCTGGGGGCAATCGGCGAGCGCCAGCACGCTGGCGGGGCTGGTCGGGGTGGTGGAAAGCCGCACATCGAAATGATGCGCCCCCACCACCTCGCCCCGCCAGCAGGCGATGGAACTGGTGGCCGGCATGCCCTCGACATAGCGCTGCAAGGTCAGGCCGGTGGTCGCGGGCAGCAGGGCGCGGGTGAGGTAATGGATGCCGGTGCCGCGCAGGGCGCGCGCCAGGTCGCGCAGCCGTGGCGCGCGGCGAAGGCGGCGAAAGGCGGCGCGGGCGGCCTCGGGTGTGTGGACAATCGCCACGCCTTCGCCGGCCCAGCTGTGGTCCGACTTGATGACCAAAGGCAGGCTGAAACGCTGCAGGGCGTCTTCCAGGGCTTCTTTTGTTTCGATCGCGATGGTGGGAAGGACAGGCGCGCCGGCTGCGGCGGCCTGGCGCAGGAAGTCCAGGCGGCCGGTATCTTCGTCGCCGCGAACCCGCCGCACCAGCCGGGTGGCGAGGTCGTCGCAGGGTACGATCAGGTCGGGCCGCGCCGCCTTGATGGCGCGCCGCAGGGAGGCCATCGGCGACAGATGCTCAAAGCTGTGCTTGCGCGCCGGATGGCGCGACAGCGCCAGCAGGCTGTCCGCCGGGCACAGCACCTCCACATGCGCGCCGACTGCCGAAAAGGCAGCAGTAAGCTGGGCCGGAAACGGCCAGTTCATGGTCGTGGCAAGCAGGACGCTGGCAGACATCGGACGCGAGGATAGTTGCGCGTCCGTCAACCATCCGTGAACGAATCTAAGAATAAATTTAGGTTGGCCGCGAGCCGTCCCACGGCGGGACATCTCGAAAGCCGAGGAAGACGACGTGATCAGCACCGCCATCATCGGCGCGGGGCCCTATGGCCTGTCGCTTGCCGCGCATCTCCATGCAGTCGGCGCGTCGTTTCGCATTTTCGGCGCGCCGCTGACGACCTGGCGCGCGCATATGCCCAAGGGCATGCTGCTCAAGTCCGATGGCTTTGCCTCCAACCTGTCGTCGCCCGATCCGGAATCGACCCTGAAAGCGTGGTGCGCGGCGCGCGCCGTCGCCTATGACGACACCCTGATCCCGGTGCCGCTGGCGGTGTTCACCGAATATGCCGGCTGGTTCCAGCAGAAATATGTGCCGATGCTGGAAGACCGCCAGGTGGTTTCGCTGGCGCGCGGGCCGCGCGGTTTTGTGTTGCGGCTGGACAATGACGAGCAGGTCGACGCGGCGCGGGTGGTGCTGGCGGTGGGCATCAGCTGGTTCAAACACATGCCCGATGAACTCGCCGGCCTGCCGCAGGCGCTGGCCAGCCATGCCTATGACAACCCCGACCTGTCGCGCTTCGCCGGCAGGAAGCTGCTGATCCTGGGCGCCGGGTCTTCGGCGGTGGACATGGCGGTCTTGGCGCAGGAGGGCGGCGCCGATGTCACCCTGTTGGCGCGGGCGCCGGAGATTCACTATCACACCGCGCCCGATCCCGATGCGATATCGTGGCTGAACGCTATCGCCCATCCCTCCAGCGGTATCGGTCCCGGCTGGCGGTCGTTTCTCTGCGCGCGGGCGCCGCGCCTGTTCCGCCGCATGCCGCAGCCGCTGCGGCTGCGCGCCACCAAACGCCATCTTGGCCCCGCGCCGGGCTGGTTCATGCGCGGCAAGCTGGCCGCAAAAACTTTTCTTGGCCACGAAATCATGGATGTGCGGCCCCAGAGGGATGGCATCCTGCTGACCGCGAAGGGCCCCGATGGCGCGGTGCGGATCGCGGCCGATCACATCATCGCCGCCACCGGCTATCGCCCAGATTTGCGCCGTCTTCCCTTTCTGGAAAGCGCGTTGCGCGAGCAGATCGCGCATGTCCAGAACACGCCGCATCTGTCGGATCACTTCGAGACTTCGGTGCCGGGCCTGCATGTGACCGGCCCTCTGGCGGCCAATGCCTTCGGGCCGCTGATGCGCTTCATGGTTGGAGCGGAATATGCCGCGCCGCGCCTGGCGGCGCATCTGATGAAGACCGCAGCGAAGGTCCGCGCCGTCGCTTAATAAAACACCCGGCGGCCCGCGAAGGCTTGCGCCATCGCATCCCACAAGGGCTTGCGCCGCATCTGCGTGTCATAGGGCGTCTTGCGGAAACGCCAGCCCATCAATTTGAGTTTCCATTCGTCGGGCGCATCGACATAACGGTCGGACAGGTTCCAGGTCAGCACCGCCTGGGTCGCGGGCGAATCCAGCACCACATCCAGGAAGCGCCGCGCCTCGTCGGCCACGGCGCGGTCGCGGGCCGCGATATCGGAAGGCCCGCCAATGTCTTCCACATCCAGTTCGGTAATCAGCAGCGCCAGACCGCGCGCCCGGATCTCGGCCACGAAATCGCGCAGCTTGCGCTGGTCCACCCGGTTGCCGAAGGCGGACAGATGACCCTGCATGCCCAGTGCATCCAGCGGCACGCCGCGTTTCAACAGCCCATCCAGGAAACGCAGCGTTGTCGCACGAAAGCGGTCATTCTCCACCGCGCCTTGCTCAAAGCCCCATTCGTTATAGACCAACCTCGTCCCAGGGGCGGCGGCGCGGGCCGCGTGAAACGCGGTGTCGATATAGCCGGGGCCAAAGGCGTCCAGCCACAGTGACGGCCGCAGGCCATCGGCGCGGGCGGCGGTGCCGGGCGGCGCCAGCGCCTCGTTGACCACATCCACCGACTCCATCGGATAGCGCCGCAGCACGGCCTGGATATGGCCGGTCAGCAGCTTTTCGTCGCGCCGCGCCGCCAGCAGCGGCGTCAGCCATTTGGGATTGGCGTAATACCAGACCAGGGTATGGCCGCGCATGGAAAGCCCGCCGCGCCGCGCAAAGGCGAACAGCGAATCCAGCGCCGCGAAATCATAGACGCCGGGCTGTATCTCCAGCGCGTCGCGTTTCATCTCATATTCGGGGACCAGTTGCGCCGTCTGCGCCAGCAGCAGCGGCACGAAATCCGCGTCTTTCAATTCATAACTGGCCGCCGCGCTGCCGAAGACAAAGCCCTTGGCGGCGGCGACCGCCTTGAGGGATGTCACACTTTGCGCCTGCGCGGGAAAGGCCAGCGTACTCGCGCCGGCCGCCAGCAGCCTGCGCCGCGAAATCACGCCTGTTCCAGCTTGCGCGTTTCCCGCAGGCCGGCGCGCAGCCGGCCGATGGCAAGATCGGCGACGCGGCGATAGAGCCTGCGGCCCACGAAAACCTGCAGGAAGACGATGCCCGCCAGCCCCGGCCGGTAGCAGCCACGCAGCACCGCATTCAGATACAGGCCCAGCGCCGCCAGCGGCTGTTCGCGCACCACCAGCTTGGCATAGGCCCAGCCGCGCGCGCCGTGCCAGGCCCGCGCCGGAATCCGCGGTTTCAGCCCCGCCAGCCAGGCACGCATTTCCGCGCTGCCCTTGCTGGACGACAGGCGGTTCGGATCGAAGCCGTCCGTCCAGACCGCGCCGGGCGCCTCCAGCATGCGAAAGCGATAGCCCGCCAGCGCCAGGCGGATGGCGACATCGGTATCTTCCGCCGCGCGCAAATGCTCGTCGAACCCGACCAGCTTTGCGGCTTCGCGCGGCATCGCCAGGGTGCTGGTCGGGGTGAAGCCCCGGTCGGACAGCAGATAGGTCGCCATGCTTTCGCCCACGCGGATCGCACGCGGCGGTTTGAGAAAGGTCCTGCCGTCGCCGCGATCCACCCGCACCCGGGCATAGCCGACCAGGCCCTCGCTGCCCTCCAGCAGCGCCCGCATGCCGGCCAGGTGATGCGGCAGGAAGACATCGTCGGAATCCAGAAAGGCGACAAAACGGCCGCGCGCCGCCTCTATGCCGGTGTTGCGCGCCGCCCCGCCGCCGGCATTGTCCTGGCGGATGAAGCGGAGGCGCGGGTCCTGGAAGGATTCGACGACCGCCCCGGGATCGTCGCGCGAACCGTCATCCACCACCACGATCTCGAAATCCTGGCAGCTCTGGGCCTGGACGGACAGGATCGCGGCGCGCAGCGCCTCGGCGCGATTGTAAACCGGGATGACGACGCTGAAGAACGGCTCCATGGCCGGCAGTATGGCGGTGGCGCCGTTAGCGCCCCGTTAACGAATAGGCCTTGCCGGTGGTGCTGTTCAGGGCCGCGATGGTCAAAAGCAGGCTCGACCAGGTGACGCCGTCGCCCTCCAGGAAGTCGGATTCCATGAAATTGTGCAGCACCGCGAAGACGAACAAGGCGAACAGCAACGGCTTGAAGGCGGTTTCCTCCCAGTCCAGCGCCCAGAAGCGCCGGATGGGTGCCGCCACCACCGCCAGCATCGCCAGGAAGAAGCCGATGCCGCCGATGGTGACGAAGACCTGCAGATAGCCGTTGTGGCCGTGGCTGACCGCGTCCACCCAGCTGCCGCTGACATAATTGTGCAGTGGCGACTGGCCGCGCGTGTCGGTGAAGGTGCCGAAGCCCGCGCCCAGCAGCGGATGGTCGGCGATATAGCGCAACTCCGCCGCCCAGATCTCGGAGCGGCCGGTGAATTCCGCCGGGTCTTCCAGGGCATGGGCGATGGCCTGGGCGTCTATCAATACGAAGGCCACCATGGCCACCGCGAACAGCGCCACAAATGCCGCCAGGATGGCGCGCGACAGCCCGTCGCGCCAGCCGATGCGGTAGAGCAGGCCGGCGAATGCCCCGATCACAAGAAATCCGGCCGAGGATTTGGAATGGGTCATCGCCAGGAAGACGCAGGCCGCGATGGCGATGACGATGCCGATCCAGTTCTTCCAGCCGTTGCGGGTAAACAGGAACAGCAGCGCCGTGATGGCGCAGACCGCGCCGGCGACATTCTTGTGCCCGTAAAGCCCGCGCCAGTTGCCGACCAGCGCGGGATCGATCTCGCCCGCGCCATGGCGCGCCGCCGCGATCAGGGGAATGGAAAGAAAATTCACCAGCAGCACAAAGGCCAGCAGCCAGCGCCACAAGGTGAAGGCGCGCTCGGCCCCCAGGGTCTCGACACTCAGCAGCAGCGAGAGCACCACCACCACTTCCAGTCCGGCGCGGCGCAGCACGATGCCGGATTCCGGCGCCCACAAGGCGCTGGCCACGCACCAGGCCAACAGCAGCGCCATGCTGAAGGGCAGCGCCCGGAGCGCGCCCATGCCGAAGCGCTGGATGGCGGCCAGGACGGTCAGCCCGGCAAGGCTGAGATAGGCGATCTGACGCAGCACATCGCCATGGCTGGCTTCCTTGACGCCGCCGAACTGCGCCACGTCGGGCGGCGGCGAGAAGGCGTCCAGCCCGACAAAGATCATCAGCAGCAGGCCGATGAAGGTCAGCGACGGAAGCCAGCTGCGTTCGATCGTGCCGGGAGGCGTGTAGCTTAGGGCGTAATCACTCGCCATGGACCACGGCATACTCGTTGTAGCGCGCCCCGAACATCGCGGTGAGCTTTCCGGCTGCGCGGAACAGTTTCTGCAGCGGAAGCGCCCTGCGATTCGGGCTGGCAGCGAGGATGACGGCGGCCAGCGGCGACAACAAGAGTGCGGCAAGGATTTTGACGGTCTCGGCGGCGATTGTCGCGGGTCCGGGCCGGTGTTTCAGCACCACCAGCATGTCGGAATTGCCCACCGAATAGGCGCGTTTCAACAGCCAGCCCAGGTTGGCGCGGGTCTCGGGCACATCGCCATGGGCGCGGGCTTCGTCCGACCAGGCGAAGCGCTTGCCGGCGCGCTGAAGCCGCACGAAGAAGTCGCGATCCTCGCCGCCCGACAGCGCGAAGGCAGGGTCGAACCAGGGCGCGGTCATCTCTTCCAGCACGGCGCGGCGGATCAGGATATTGCCGGCGCCCTGCAGCATGGCGACCGGGCCGGTGGCGCGGCGGATGTCGCCATGGCCGTCGGCCGCCTCGCCATAGCCGAACAGGATGGAGCCCTGCATCACGTCGGCCTGTGTCTCATGGGCCAGTTCGAGGAACCGGGCGATCCATTGCGGCTCCGGCCATTCGTCATCGTCAATCATGGCGATGAATTGGGCGTCGGTCTTCAGGGCATGTTCGACCAAGGTGTTGCGGACCTGGGCGATGCCGCGCTTTTCGGCGATCACCGCGGCCAGCGGCCAGCGATAGGCCACCATGCCGTGGCACAGATCGAGGCCGGCATGGGTTTCGGCGTCATTGTCGGCCACCAGCACGGAAACTTCGGCGTCGGTCTCCAGCCGCGCGATGGCATCCAGCAGCCGGGCGAGCATCCTGGGCCGCTTGAAGGTGGGAATGCAGACGACGACTTTATCCGGCATTCGCGGCCTTCCAGTCGCGCGCCATGCGCCGCACCCGCGCCAGGATCACCAGTTCGCCCAGCATGATGCCGCCCAGGGAGGCGACCGGGCCAAACGCCAGCAGCAAGGCCAGGGTCGCGGCGACCGAGATCGCGCTGGAGAGACTGCCGATACTGGCCAACTGCCTGAACTGGCCCGCCGCCTGCAGCAGCACCGCCAGCGGCGTGCGCGCGGTGCGGATCGCCATGATGACGGCCGAGACCGCCGCCACCAGGATCACGTCTTCCAGCGCATAACCCTTTTTGAGCAGCAGGGCGGGGGCGAAGGCCAGCAGCCCGGCGCACAGCAGCATGTTGCCCAGCCAGGCCGACCACAGCCCCCAGGTGAAGTGGCGCTGGATGCGTTCCAGCGCCGGGAAATCCCTGGCCGCGATGGCGCGCGACATGGCCGGCCGCTCCAGGTCGGGCAGGGCCGACTGCATCAGCGAGGCCGGCCGCATCAGGAGCATGCCCAGCGCCAGCAGCGCGAAGGAGCCGGGACCGGCGATGAAGGTCACCAGATAGGCATGGGCATTGACGGTGATCTCGGTCAGCACCACGCCGATCAGCGACCAGCGGGTGAGGTCGCGGAAGATCGGGAAATAATCACGCACATCGCCGCGCAGCAGCGCCGCGAGCTGGATGCGGAAGAATTTGAGGCCGAATGGCGTCAGCGCCGCCAGCGCCGCCGCCAGCAGCATCTCGCTGCCATGGGTGAAACTCACCTGATGCAGCAGCGCCATCAGGCCCAGCCCGCCGACCAGCAGCAGGCTGTAGGCAAGGTCGGACTGGATGGCCGCCGCCATGCGGCCATCGACATAGGCGAAACAGCGGGCAAACCAGCGAAAGGTAAACGCAAAGGAAAAAAGTGCCAGCAGCACGCCTTCCATCGGCGGCGCGCCGCTGACCAGCAGCGCCGCCAGCATCAGGGCGCCGAAGCCGCCGCAGACCAGCCAGTTCATCTGGAAGCAGACCGGCCGCGTCTGTTCGCCGCCCGTCACCAGGTGGCGGGTGATCGGCACCGAGATCAGCGACACGTTCAGGCTCATGCCGAACGACACCACCACCATGACAAAGGAGAACAGGCCGAATTCATGGGCCGGCAGGTTGCGCAGGAAAACCAGCGAAGCCAGGAAATGCGCCGCCGACACCGCGACCGGGCCGCAGGCCGAGGCGCCATAGCGCAGCGCCGTGCCCAGCATGCCGCCCGGCAGGCGAAAGCGGTGCGGGCGCGCGATGTCGGAAACTGTCATGGAGGCCGCGTCCTATCGCGCCGTCTGGACCGTCTTTGTGCGCGTCAAAAGTAAAAAGATCGCCAACGGATTGGTCACGGCATAACGCCAGAACAGCCGTTTGGGCTCGCGCGCCAGGCGGAACAACCATTCCATGCCAATGGCTTGCAGCCATTGCGGGGCGCGTTTGTAGGCGCCGGTGACGAAGTTGAAGCAGCCGCCGCAGGTGACCAGCCAGCCGGCGTTGAGGCGGGTCTTGTTGCGGACGGCGAATTCATATTCCCGCGGCACCGACAGCCCGACCCACAGCACGTCGGGCAGGGTCAGGTTGATCTCGTCGCAAAGCTCGTCTTCCTCGTCGCGGGAGAAATAGCCGTGGCGGCGGCCCACGATCTGAAGTCCCGGATAGGTCTGCGCCAACACGCGGGCAGCCTCGGCATTGGCCTCCTCGGTGGCGCCCAGCAGGAAGAAGCGCAGGCCATGCCGGGCCGCGACGGCGGCGGCGTCATGGATGAAGTCGGTGGTGGCGCTGCGTTCCGGGATGGGGGTGGACGTCAAAAGGCGCGAGGCGAACACCGCGGCCTGGCCGTCGGCATGGATGATGTCGGCCTGTTCGAAGACAAAGCGGAAGGCTTCGTCGCGCGCCGCCAGGGCGATGGCATGGCCGTTGGAGGCAAAGACCAGCTTGGGATGGCGGGCGGGGGTGGTGCGCGCGTCCAGGCAGTCCTGCAGCATCATGCGCGCCAGGCCGTCGCGGGAGAGACAGGCGGTGTTGAGGCCGCCGACCGTGACTTCGCAATAGGAATCATTGGCGGGGGCGAGCGCCCCGGCCTCGAAGGCGATGGGCAGGGCGGTGGCGAGATTGCGGGCGCGCATCAGTGGGCGTTCCGCGGGCGAAGAACTTCCAGCGGCGTCCTGGCCAGGATCAGCAGGTCCAGGCCAAATCCGGCGTTGGCGACATACCAGTCGTCCAGGTCGATGCGGGCCTGCATGATGTCGAGGGTGGGGGTGGGGCCGCGCGAGCCGTTGACCTGGGCCCAGCCGGTGATGCCCGGCTTGACCGCGAAGCGGCGGGCATAGTTGGCGATATGGGCGCCATAATAATCGTCATGCGCCAGGGCATGGGGACGCGGGCCCACCAGCGACATATTGCCGGCCAGGACGTTGAACAGCTGCGGCAGCTCGTCAATCGAGAGCTTGCGGAGGATGCGGCCGACGCGGGTGATGCGGGCATCGCCTTTGGCGGCCTGCTTCACATCGGCGCCGTCTTCCATGACGTGCATGGAGCGGAATTTGAAAATCGCAAAGGTCTTGCCGTTCAGGCCGGTGCGGCGCTGGGCGAACAGCACGGGACCGGGCGAATCCAGCGCGATGGCCAGGGTCACCAGGGCCAGCAGCGGCGACAGGATCGCCAGCAGGAGGGCGGAGGCCGTGACATCCAGCACCCGCTTGGCGTCGACGACCAGGGCGGGCGCTTCGGCAGCGGCCCCCGTCATGATCTGGCCAAAGCCGTCAAAGGCGGGGAAAACCGCCTTCATCACCGCTTCGGATGTGTCCTGCCTGTTCACGCGCAACCCTTCCTGGCCCTGGGCCCTTTGGGGGCCGTGGCTTCGGGTGGGGTGGTTGCAGGAGGCGGGCCAGCGCAAAGGGCCCGAAATCGCGCCGGATTGGCACGCGGGACGCTGGAATCGCCCCACCGGCGCACAATCGCCGGCGGGTGTTAACCCTCGGCGGTGCCATTTCGGGCCGGGGCGCCAAGCGGCCCTGCCTTACCGAAAAATAACTATTATATCAGCGGGTTATGGGAAAAAATGGCGCAGGATGGCGGCGCCGGGGGCCAGGATGGCATAGGCCCAGATCACCGCTGAGGCGGCATTGGCGATCATGAAGGGCCAGAACTCCAGTTCCGACATGCCCGCCACCAAAGGCACGGTGGACCGGAAGGGCCCCATGAAGCGGCCGATGAAAATCGCCCAGGTGCCCCAGTTGTGGAACAGGTGCAGCGCCTTTTCGATTTGCTCTTCGAAGCGCCGGAACAGCCGGAAATGCACGATTTTGTGGTGATAATGAAAACCGATCCACCAGCTGATCCAGTCGCCCAGGACCGACCCCAGCACCGCCCCCAGCCAGGAGGGAAACAGGCCGATATGGCTCATCCCCACCACCCCGCCCAGCGCGATCAGCATGGTGGTGCCGGGGATGATGAAGGAAACCCCGATAAAGGACTCCGAAAAGGCGATCAGGAAGGCGACCGGAAACACCCAGTAAGGGTGCGTCTGCGCGATATTGGTCACCCAAAGGCGGGCATCATGGACAAACCAGTGAAAAATACTCAGAAACAAACTTCAACCTGTTCTTCCCGCCGCGACCGTACAAAGCGGCACAGCGACATAGCGCGGCCGGGTCGCATGTACCAGCCGGGACAATCCAGACACAATTCCCTCTCAAGGAGCGGTTATACCCGCCGACGCCCCTCGCGGGCACAGGTTCGTGCCGCGATCCGTTTTGCGGTGCTAACCCATTTGATATATTCCACTTTCGCGGGCCATTCCGGCTCTTTTGTGACATGATCCCTGGACTGGACAACCAATGAATATCGACCGCAGCCCTGGTGATTTCGAGCGCGCCGCCACGGCCGACGCCGAGCCGGGCGCTTTTGGACGGGCCTGGGCCGGCGTCAAGGGCTGGAGCGGGCGTCACCCCCGCCTGTCGCGGGTGGTGTGGTTCGCCATCGGCCTGGCGCTGCTGGCGCTGCTGATCTGGGCGATCTATCCCGCCAAGAATCAGAGCCGCCGCGGCCTGATAAACAGCGGCGCCCAGCCGGTGGGCGTCGCCAAGGCGTATGACGGCGACATCAATATCACCCTGAATGCGCTGGGCACGGTGACGCCGCTGGCCACCGCCACGGTGCGCCCGCAGGTCGGCGGCATGCTGATCAAGATCAATTTCACCGAAGGCGAGATGGTCAATGCCGGCGACACGCTGGCCCAGATTGATCCGCGCCCCTACCAGGCGGCGCTGGACCAGGCCCGCGGCCAGCTGGCGCGCGACACCGCCACCCTCGAAAACGCCAAGGTGGACCTGGCGCGCTATCAGACGCTGTTCCGGCAGAACGCCATCTCCGACCAGATCCTGGCGACCCAGCAGGCCACGGTGAATTCCGATGCCGGCGTGGTGGTCGCCGACCAGGCCAATGTCGAGAGCGCCCGCATCAACCTGGGCTATACCAACATCGTCTCGCCGGTGTCGGGCCGCGCCGGCATTCATCTGGTGGATATCGGCAATATCGTCACCGCCGGCCAGACCGGCGGCATTGTGGTGGTGACCCAACTCGACCCCATGTCGGTGCTGTTCACCATCCCCGAAGACAGCGTCGGCAAGGTCGTCCAGCGCGTGGATTCCGGCGCCACCCTGACGGCGGACGCCTATGACCGCAGCCAGACCGTCAAGATCACCAGCGGCACCCTGGCCTCGGTGGACAGTGTGGTGGACCCCACCACCGGCTCGGTGAAGCTGCGCGCCATGTTCGACAACAAGGACGACAAGCTGTTCCCGGCCCAGTTCGTCAATATCAGGCTGCTGGTGGACACCATCCATCACGCCACCGTGGTGCCCGTCGCCGCCATCCAGCGCGGCGCCGACGGCAGCTATGTCTTTGTGGTGACGCCGGACAAGACCGTGACCCAGCGCACCGTCCAGACCGGGGTGCAGGATGGCGACAACATCCAGGTCGTTTCCGGCGTCAAGCCGGGCGACACGGTGGTGATCGACGGCGCCGACCGGCTGCGCGACGGCGCCGATGTCGAAATCCCCAACCAGACCGCCAAGATCGCCGCGCCCTCGGGCGGGGCCGATGACGACGCCGCCCGCGCCGCCCGCCGCAAGCAGATGCAGGAAGCGCTGGCCAAGTCCTGCGGCCCGGACATCCAGAAACTGTGCCCCAGCGCCGCGCCCGGTTCGCGCGAGGCGCGCCTGTGCCTGTTCCAGAACCGCGACAGCCTCAGCGATACCTGCTCCAGGGCCCTGTCGCAGTTGCGCCGTGGCGCGGCGGGCGGCGCCGGCCGCCGTGGCGGCGGTGGTGGCGGCGGCACGCCGTGAGCCTCACGCCCTCTGAACCGACGCCCGGCGCGCCGCATGGCGGCGCCAATCCGCCCGTCCCGCACAGCGGCGTGAACCCGTCCGCGCCTTTCATCCAGCGGCCGGTCGCCACCTCGCTGCTGATGATCGCCATCCTGCTGGTGGGCCTGTCAGGCTACAAGTTCCTGCCTTTGTCGGCCTTGCCGGAAGTGGATTATCCCACCATCCAGGTGCAGACCTTCCTGCCGGGCGGCAGCCCCGACGTGATGACCACCTCGGTCACCGCGCCCCTCGAAAAGCAGTTCGGCCAGATGCCGGGCCTGAAGGAGATGTCGTCCATCTCCTCGGCCGGATCGTCGGTCATCACCCTGCAGTTCGACCTCAGCCTCAGCCTGGACGTGGCGGAACAGGAAGTGCAGGCGGCGATCAACGCGGCATCCAGCCTGTTGCCCAACACCCTGCTGCCGGCGCCGCCGATCTACGCCAAGGTCAATCCCGCCGACGCGCCGGTGATCACCCTGGCGGTCAGTTCGACCAGCCTGCCGATCACCACGGTGGAAGACCTGGCGGACACCCGCATCGCCCAGAAGATTTCCCAGCTTTCCGGCGTCGGCCTGGTCAGCATTTCCGGCGCCCAGCGTCCGGCCGTCAGGGTTCAGGCCAACCTGCAGAAGCTGGCGGCCCTGGGGCTGAACATCGACGACCTGCGCACCACCATCGCCAACAACAATTCCAACGCCCCCAAGGGCAGCTTCGACGGCGCGACCCAGTCCTACACCATCAACGCCAACGACCAGTTGCAGGACGCCAGCTCCTATAACAACATCGTGGTGGCCTACAAGAACGGCGCCCCGGTCTATCTGCACGACGTCGCCACCGTGCTCCAGGGCGCGCAGAACAACAAGCTGTCCAGCTGGGCCAACAAGAATCCCGCCGTCCTGATCAATGTCCAGCGCCAGCCCGGCGCCAATGTCATCGCCGTGGTGGATTCGATCAAGGAGCTGCTGCCGCAGATCCAGGCCGGCCTGCCGGCGTCGGTGGACGTCAAGACCTTGACCGACCGCACCGAGACCATCCGCGCCAGCGTCTCGGACGTGGAGTTCGAACTGGTCCTGTCCGTGGCGCTGGTGGTGCTGGTGATCTACGCCTTCCTGGGATCGCTGCCCGCCACCTTCATTCCCTCGCTGTCGGTGCCGCTCTCCATCGTCGGCACCTTCGCCGCCATGTACCTGCTGGGCTATTCGCTCAACAACCTGTCGCTGATGGCGCTGACCATTTCCGCCGGCTTCGTGGTGGACGACGCCATCGTGATGATCGAGAACATCACCCGCTATATCGAAAAGGGCGAGACGCCCTACAACGCCGCCATGAAGGGCGCCGGCGAAATCGGCTTCACCATCGTGTCCCTGACCGTGTCGCTGATCGCGGTGCTGATCCCGCTGCTGTTCATGCAGGAAGTGGTGGGGCGGCTGTTCCGCGAATTCGCCGTGACCCTGGCGGTCACCATCCTGATCTCGGCGGTGGTGTCCTTGACCCTGGTGCCGATGCTGTGCGCCAAGCTGCTGCGCAGCCATGCCGAAGACCAGAAGCGCGAAAGCGGCATCCAGAGGAAGATCGAGCATTTCTATGAGTGGCTGGTGGGCGAATATGACCGGCTGCTGATCTGGGTGCTGAAACACCAGAGATTCACCCTGCTGGTGGCGATCGGCACCCTGGTGCTGACGGTGGCGATGTATGTCGGCATCCCCAAGGGCTTCTTCCCGCTGCAGGACACCGGCTTCATCCAGGCCATCACCGAGGCCGGGCCCACCGTCTCCTTCGACGCCATGGCCCAGCGCCAGCAGCAGCTGGCGGACAAGATCCTGCAGGACCCCGATGTCGCCAGCCTCTCCAGCTTCATCGGCGTGGACGGCACCAACACCACCATGAACAGCGGCCGCTTCCTGATCAACCTCAAGTCCAAGGAGGACCGCGACGGCGTCACCACCGTGATCGACCGGCTGGCGGACTATGCCCACAGCGTGCCGGGCATCACCTTCTACCTGCAGCCGGTGCAGGACCTGACCATCGATTCGGTCATCAGCCGCGCCCAGTACCAGTTCGTGCTGCAGGCCGCGACCAATCCCGCGCTCAACCAGTTCGTGCCCAAGCTGCTCAGCCAGCTCAAGAACACCAAGGCGGTGCGCAATGTCTCCACCTCCTATCTGGACCAGGGCCTTTCGGCCTATCTGGTGGTGGACCGCGACACCGCCGCCCGCTTCGGCATCACCGCCGCCACCATCGACAATGCGCTGTATGACAGCTTCGGCCAGCGCCAGATTTCGACCATCTTCACCCAGTCCAACCAGTATCGCGTGGTCCTGGAAGCCGATCCCAACCTGCAGAATTCGGTGCGTTCGCTGCAGGATATCTACCTGCCGTCGGCGGGCGGCGGCCAGGTGCCGCTGTCGGCCATCGCCAGGGTCGAGGAACGCCCGACGCCGCTGGAAGTGGATCACCTGTCGCAATTCCCCTCCGCCACCTTCTCCTTCGACCTGGCGCCGGGTTATTCCCTGGGCTCGGCCGTCGACGCCATCGGCCAGGCCCAGAAGGATGCCGGCATGCCCAGCAGCATCACCTCGCAGTTCGAGGGCTCGGCTTTGTCGTTCCAGAATTCGCTGTCCAGCGAAGTGCTGCTGATCCTGGCGGCGCTGGTCACCGTCTATATCGTGCTGGGCGTGCTGTACGAGAGCTTCATCCATCCGGTGACCATTCTGTCCACCCTGCCGTCGGCGGGCGTGGGGGCGCTGCTGGCGCTGATCGTCACCGGCCATGACCTCAACATCGTCTCCATCATCGGCATCATCCTCTTGATCGGCATCGTCAAGAAGAACGCCATCATGATGATCGACTTCGCGCTGGAGGCCGAGCGCAACGAAGGCAAGAGCCCCGAAGAGGCGATCCACCAGGCGGCGCTGCTGCGCTTCCGTCCCATCATGATGACCACGGTGGCGGCCCTGTTCGGCGCCCTGCCGCTGATGCTGGGTTCGGGCATGGGCTCGGAACTGCGCCATCCCTTGGGCATCTCCATCGTCGGCGGCCTGCTGGTCAGCCAGTTGCTGACCCTGTTCACCACGCCGGTCATCTATATCTATTTCGACAGGGCCGGCCGCGACATCCGCGAATGGCGCGAGCGCCGCCGCGCCCGTCACCATGACGGCAATCTCGGCGCCGATCCACAACCTGGGCCCGCCGAATGAGTGTCGCCGCCCTCTTCATCCAGCGCCGCATCGCCACCATCCTGCTGGCGCTGGGGCTGGGGCTGGCGGGGCTTGGGGCCTATTTCCTGCTTCCCGTCGCGCCGCTGCCCAACATCGACATTCCCACCATCGCGGTGAGCGCCAACATGCCCGGCGCCTCGCCGGAAACCATGTCGTCCAGCGTGGCGACGCCCCTGGAGCGCCACCTGGGGGCGATTGCCGGGGTCACCGAAATGACCTCGCAAAGCAATGTCAACAACACCCAGATCGTGCTGCAGTTCGACATCAGCCGCGACATCGACGGGGCGGCGCGCGACGTGCAGGCCGCCATCACCGCGGCGCGCCAGGACCTGCCGGCGGCGCTGCGCTCCAACCCCACCTATCGCAAGTTCAATCCGGCCGACTTCCCCATCCTGATCCTGGCCCTGACCTCCAAGAGCCTGTCGCCCGGCCAGATCTACGACCAGGCCTCCAACATCATCCAGCAGAAGCTGTCGCAGATTTCCGGCGTCGGCAATGTGGCGCTGAACGGCGCGTCGCTGCCCGCGATCCGCATCGAACTCAATCCCCGCGCCCTGTTCAAATACGGCATCGGCCTGGAAGACGTGCGCGCCGCCGTCAGCGCCGCCAACGCCAACAGCCCCAAGGGCGATATCCAGCAGGGCAGCCAGAGCATCCAGGTCTTCGCCAACGACACCGCAACCCTGGCCAGCGACTACAAGACCCTTATTGTGGCGTATCGGAACGGTTCGGCCGTGCGGCTGCAGGACGTCGCCCAGGTGTTCGACGGGGTCGAGAATGTCCGCAACCTGGGCATCTTCAACGGCAAGCCCGCCATCCTGGTCAACATCACCAAGCAGCCCGGCGCCAATGTCATCCAGGTGGTGGATGCCATCCTCGGCCAGATGCCCCAGCTCAAGGCGGCGCTGCCCGTCGCGGTGGACCTGGACGTGCTGAGCGACACCACCACCTCGATCCGCAATTCGGTGCATGACGTGGAGATGACCCTGATCCTCTCCACCATCCTGGTGGTGGTGGTGGTCTTCCTGTTCCTGCGCAACCTCAAGGCCACCCTGGTGCCCAGCGTCTGCGTGCCGCTGTCGCTGCTGGGCACCTTCGGGGTGATGTACCTGATGGGCTTCAGCCTGGACAATTTCTCGCTGATGGCGCTGATCGTCTCCACCGGCTTTGTCGTGGACAACACCATCGTCGTGCTGGAGAACGTCATCCGCCATCTGGAAAACGGCGAGGACCGCATGACCGCGGCGCTGAAGGGCGCCGGCGAGGTCAGCTTCACCGTGCTTTCCATGTCCATCTCGCTGGTGGCGGTGTTCTTTCCCGTGCTGCTGCTGGGCGGCATCGTCGGGCGCATCTTCCACGAATTCGCCTTGACCCTGACCACCGCCATCGTCATGTCGCTGATCGTGTCGCTGACCGTGACGCCGATGATGTGCGCCTATATGGATTTCTCGGTCAGCGAGGACCAGAACTGGCTGATGCGCTGGTCGCGGCGCATCCTGGACACGATGCAGAATTTCTATCGCAAGACCCTGAACTGGGCGCTCGACAATCCGCTGACCATCATCTTCATCCTGCTGGTCGCGGTGTTCCTGAATTTCTACCTGCTGGCGATCGTCCCCAAGGGCTTCTTCCCCGACCAGGACAACGGCACCATGCAGGGCGGCATCCGCGGCGACCAGTCGATCTCCTTCCAGTCGATGCAGAAGAAATTCCAGCAGTTCGTGGACGAGATCAAAAGCGATCCGGCGGTGGCGACGGTGGGCGGCTTTGCCGGCGGCCAGGCCTCCAACAGCGGCCAGGTCTATGTCACGCTCAAGCCGCCGCGCGAGCGCGGCCTGACCACCCAGCAGGTGATCGACCGTTTGCGCCCCAAGCTGCAGAATGTGGCGGGCGCGCGGCTGTTCCTGCAGCCGGGCGGCCAGATCCGCGCCGGCGGCCGCCAGGGCAATGGCGATTACCAGTACACCATCCAGGGCGATACCCTGGAGGACGTGCAGACCTGGCTGCCCAAGATCACCGCGGCGCTGCAGGACGTGCCCGAACTGGAAGACGTCAATTCCGACCAGCAGGACAAGGGGTTGGAGATCGACCTCAAGATCGACCGCCAGACCGCCGCCAGGCTGGGGCTGAACGCCGCCCAGATCGACAATGCCCTGTACGACGCCTTCGGCCAGCGCCAGGTCTCGACCATCTACAAGGACAAGAACCAGTATCATGTGGTGATGGAGGTGGCGCCCGCCTTCTGGCAGAGCCCCGAAACCCTGCACGACCTGTTTATCTCGACCTCCGGCGGCTCGGTCAGCGGCACCCAGGCCAGCGCCGCGGCGGGCGGCGCCTTTGTCATCGCCAGCGCCGCCAGCGCCACGACGGGCGGGGCCACGGGCGGGTTGACCACGGCGCCCCAGGGCGGCGGCACCAGCGGCCTGTCGCAGGATTCTTCCGACGCCTCGTCCCAGGCCGCCCAGGTGCAATCGCCGGGCGGCGATGCCGGGGCCCAGGCGGAGCGCAACGCCCAGCAGAATTCGGTGGCGGTGGGCGCGCGGGGCGCGGCCTCAACCGGCGCGTCGGTCTCCACCACGGTCGAGACCATGGTGCCGCTGTCGGCCTTTGCCAGCTATGGGCCCGGCACCACGCCGCTGGCGGTCAACCATCAGGGCCCCTTTGTCGCCACCACCTTCTCCTTCAGCCTGCCGGCGGGCGAGCCGATCAGCAAGGCCACGGCGGCGATCCAGAAGACCATGGCCAATCTCAATGTGCCGATCTCCATCCATGGCGACTTCGCCGGCACCGCCCAGCTGTTCCAGAAGTCGCTTTCCAACATGCCCTTCCTGCTGCTGGCGGCGATCCTGACCATCTACATCACCCTGGGCATCCTGTATGAAAGCCTGATCCATCCCATCACCATCCTGTCCACCCTGCCGTCGGCCGGCGTGGGCGCGGTGCTGGCGCTGCTGATGTTCCATACCGAGTTCGACCTGATCGCCATGATCGGGGTGATCCTGCTGATCGGCATCGTCAAGAAGAACGCCATCATCATGATCGATTTCGCCATCGACCTGCAGCGGCGCGAGAATCTGTCGTCGCGCCACGCCATCTACAAGGCGTGCCTGCTGCGCTTCCGGCCCATCATGATGACCACCACCGGCGCCATCCTGGGCGCCCTGCCGCTGGCCATCGGCCTGGGCGAAGGTTCGGAATTGCGCCAGCCGCTGGGCATCTCCATCGTCGGCGGCCTGTTCCTCAGCCAGATCCTGACGCTCTACACCACGCCGGTGGTATATCTCTACATGGACAGGTTCGGCGACTGGACGGGGAGCTTCTGGAACAGGTGGTATCACGGCATGATGGGCGACAAGCCTGGGGATCATGCGCCCAGTCCGGCACCAGCCGAATAGACAAGCAAAAGCCCGCGCAACCGCAGTTGCGCGGGCTTTGCAATCCGTCAGCTGTTACAGATTGGGCAGGTCCGCGTCGGCGCTGGGCTTGCCGTCATTGATCTTGGCGGCGCGGCTCTGGCGATACAGGTTGCGGGAGGTGGCGTAGAAATCGATCGAGGAGCGCTCGATCGTGTCCACCGCATCCAGCTGCGAGGTGCGGGCGTCCAGCACGCCGATGCCGAAGCGCACCACCATCCAGGTGTCCTTGCCGTGGAACTGGACATAGGTCAGCGGATCGAAGGCGGTGTCCACCGCCTTGCCAAGGAGGTCGCGCGGCGGCGCCGGGCCCAGCAGCGGCAGCACCAGATAGGAGCCCTCATAGATGCCGTTCTTGCCCAGGGTGATGCCGAAATCATTGTCGTGATAGGGGATGCCCAGCTTGGCGGCGACGTCGATCAGGCCGCCCAGGCCGACGGTGGAGTTGATCACGATGCGGCCGAAGGTGTTGGCGGCCCTGTCGCCGTCGCCCTGCAGCACGTCATTGGCCAGGATCACCGGCGAATTCAGGTTGGTCACGGCATTGTGGATGCCGTCGCGCACCGGCTCGGGCACCACGTCGCGATAGCCGCGCGCGATGGGGCGGGCGACGGCGTGGTCGGCGCGGACGTCGAAATCAAAGATGTCCCGGTTGGTCTTTTCCCAAGGGTCGTGCTGCGCGACGGACTCCGCGCTGGGCGTCGAACAGGCGCCGACAAAAAGACTGAGAGCGATCGCAGAGACCGCGGCTAGCGTGATTTTCATGCCCCACCAAATACCAGGAGTCGAAATAAAATACCGTTACCGGCGAGTCCGATAACGATCAATATCGGGTTTGGTGCCGCGTTGCACAAGGGGCCGCCTGTACAGAAAACTGCGGCGGACTGCCCCTGCCGAAGACGGCGATCCGCCCGCCAGATCCTGCCAACAGGCGCAATACGACTCAAAAGACCTGTTGGATCAAGGGCCCGGCGGCCACAGGCGGCGTTGCGGATATGCTACAGGGGGCGCATGTTGATCGGCAGCGGCGCGGGCTGGCGGGAATCCGGCCGCTCCAGGGCCGCGCTAACATGTTCGTCATGTGCCGGCTTGCCGGTCTGCTCGTCCACAAGCGGGGGTTGGGTCTGCAGCGTCGCGACGCCAAACCCCAAAGCGCAGATATTCTGTCCCAGAAAGCAGGCGCGCATTTGCTTCTTCCCTGCCGGTCATGGAAACGCACCGGCATGACGGAATATTCCGTACCCGGTTGAATTTTTCGTCAATCTTTTCTGACTTGGCGGCCGGCCACGACATAAAGCGCCGCCGCCATCGCCGACAGGTCGAGAAAGACCAGATAGCGGTAATCGCAGGCGATGGAGATGATCGCAAATGTGATGGTGAACAGCAGTGCCGCGGCCAGCAATCCGGCAACCGCCAGATCGGGGGCGGCGCCCCGCCGCAGCAGGATCGCCAGCAGCCCCAGCGCCGCCGCGCCCCAGAACAGATGCGAGAAGATGGGCGTGCCGAAGAAGGCCCGCGCATAATTGGCCAGGGCCTGGTCCTGCGGCCGGATGCCGGCGCTCAGCCCCAGCGGCCTCAGCAGTGCGGGCGGCGCATTGATGCCGATGGGTGTGAAGTGACAGGCCACCGTGTCCGGAGTGGTCAGCACCGCCGCAAAGGCCGCCCAGCGGGTTCGCAGGTAGAGCAGGGGATGATCCAGCACCAGCCCGCGCCAGGCGCGCCCGATCGCGCCATCGGGCGCCTCCGACAAGGCGGCGCTGACGGCGGCATCGGCGGCAAAGGGATCGTTGTGCAGCGGTGAATAAAGTGCCGCGCCACGGCCGCGCAGCACTTTTTCAAGTGCCGGATCTTCGATTGCCAGGACGGGCAGCGCCAGTGCGGGCTGGCGGGCCAGCGCCCCCGCCAGGTCATAGCTCTGGCCCAGCCGGATTTCGGCGGCGGCGCCTTCACCGCCATCGCCGCGCCCCGACAGCGCCAGCCCGATTCCCAGCACCAGGGCCATGGTGACGGCCAGGTAACCAAGGCCATGCGCCCACCGGCGGCGCGGCGCGGTCAGGCCCGCGACCACGGCCGCCACCGGCAACAGCACCAAGCCGTTCTGGCGCGTGGCGGCAGCCAGGGCCAGCAGTACCGCCGCCACGGCAAGCCAGGGCAGGCGCCGATGCGTGGCCGCCATCGCCAGGGCGGCAAAGCCGGCAATGGCCGCATCGGCGAACAGGATGTCCTTCCAGATTTCGCCCTGATACAGCAGCCACTGCGGCGTCAGCACGAGGACCGCCGCGACCGCGACGCTGCCCCAGCCGCCCTCTCCAGGCGAAGCGCGCCACAGCAACATCAGCAGCGCCGCCAGCAGCAGCAGGCTCTGGAAGACCAGGAACAGCAGGGTGCCCGGCACCGCCGCATCGAACAGGCCCAGCAGCCAGCTCATCACCGGGGGATGCCAGCTGTTGTAGAAACCGGCGCGCCCGCCGGCCAGCTGGGTCACCGAGTCATAGGACAGTTGCCCCGGCGCGTTGAAGGCCAGCATCGCCGCATATCCCGACAGCAGGATGGCGGCGGCGATGCTTCCGGGCTTCATTCAACCGCGCCCGAACAGCGGCATCTTGGTGGCCATCACCGTCATGAAGGGCACATTGGATTCCAGCGGCAGCCCCGCCATATAGGCCACGGCCTGGGCGACATGGTTCACATCCATGCGCGGTTCGACCGCCAGCCTGCCGTCGGGCTGCAGCACGCCCTGGGTCATGCGCTCCGTCATCTCGGTGGCGGCATTGCCGATGTCGATCTGGCCGGCGGTGATGTCGAAGGGCCGCCCGTCCAGGATGGTGGATTTGGTCAGTCCGGTGATGGCGTGCTTGGTCGCGGTGTAAGGCGCGGAATGGGGCCTGGGCCGGTCGGCGCTGATCGAGCCGTTGTTGATGATGCGGCCGCCTTGCGGGGTTTGCGCCTTCATCAGCCGCACCGCTTCCTGGGTGCAGAGGAAGGCGCCGGTAAGATTGACGCCGACAATGGCCTGCCACTGTTCGAAGGACAGATCCTCGATCGGAATGGCGGGCGTGCCCATGCCGGCATTGTTGAACAGCATGTCCAGGCGGCCGTAACTGTCCTTGATGCAGGCGAAGACCGATTTCACCTGGGCGGGATCGCCCACATCGGCCGGCGCCACCAGATGTTCGCCTGTCAGTGCGGCGGCGGTTTCTTCCAGCGCCGCTTCCTTGCGGCCCACCAGCGCCAGGCTCCAGCCCTGCGCCGCCAGCGCCTTGGCCACGGCCCGGCCCACGCCGCTGCCGGCCCCGGTGATCATTGCGATTTTGGTCATGTGTTCCTCGCTGTTCATGGCCGAAGCTTAACGGCCGCGGCCTTATAAGGAAAACTTCCCGATTTGGCTTGCAAACGCCACATTGGCTTTATCCAGTCTGGCATTTCCGATAGAGCTTCGGCCGATTTTAAAGGGTTTTGGGCGATGCAAAAACGCCCGCGCCCTTGTCACCGTCCCGGGGAAACCGCCATGTCCAACCGCCTGCTCCTGGTGCTTCTGACCACCGCCCTTGCCGTACCTTTGGCCGCACGGGCCCAGACCGCCGATACCGGCGGCGATACCCAGGCGGCGGGGCTGGAAAAGGTCGTGGTCACCGCCCGCAAGCGGCAGGAAGACGAGCAGGTGGTGCCGATCTCGATCACCGCCTACAACCAGGCCGACCTGGACAGGCTGAACATCAAGACCATCGAAGACCTGCGCTACTCCAGCCCTTCGGTCTATATCGCCCCCACCACCTTCCGCCAGGACACGCTGAACGTCACCATCCGCGGCCAGCGCGATTTCGATTCCAGCTCCGGCCAGTCGGTGATGTCGTTCGATCCGTCCTCGCCCATCTATATGGACGGCGTCTACCTGGCGCGTCCGGTGGGCCTTTCCGGCGGGCTGTTCGACATTGACAGCGTCCAGGTGCTGAAGGGGCCGCAGGGCACCCTGGTCGGGCGCAACTCCACCGGCGGCGCCATTCTCTACACCACGCGCGAGCCCGGCGACACCTATGGCGGCTATGTCCGCGCCGAACTGGGCGACTATGGCCATGCCCAGGTTCAGGGCGCGGTCGATATTCCGCTCAGCGATACGCTGTTCTTCCGCGCCGCCGGCCAGATCAGCGACCAGCGCGGTTATATCACCAACCTCTATCAGGACCCGGCGACCGGCTATCGCAACACCCAGCCGGGCATGGGCTCCAACAAGATCGCGGGCAATTTCTCGCTCAAATGGGTGCCGGACGACAGCTTCTCCATCCTGTTGCGCGCCAACCTTGTTGCCGAGCATGACACCGGCTCGACCTATCACGACCTGGGCTATTTCCCCGGCAGCGGCGTGCGCAACGGCAAGCCCGCCATCTGCAATATTCCCGGAACCTGCACCGGCTTCACCGATCTTCTGGGCCACCAGATCGCGCCCTATTACACCAATTATCTCACCGGCACGGCGCTGAATCCCGATCCGGCGGCCTATAATTCCCTGCTGGCCTCGGTGGCGCGCGAACAGAAGGCCGGCTTCTGGAGCACCGAACAGACGGTCAGCAACGCCGATATCGGCCATTACCAGACGGTCAGCGCCACCATCAACAAGCGCTTCGACGACATCGATGTGAAATGGCTGACGGCCTATCGCTGGTGGGACAATCGCGGCACCTCCATCGGCCGCGGCCTGCCCTATGACACCGCCGACTACGAATATATCGTGCCCGACTACAAGTCGGTGCAGTCCGAACTGACGGTCAACGGCAACGCCTTCGACAACAAGGTGCAGTGGACGGCGGGCCTGTTCTATTTCATGGAGGACAGCCCGCATGACGGCGGCCTGTTCTATCTCTACCTGCCCAGCGCGGTGACGCCGCAGGCGGTGTCGGGCAAGCAGATCACCCTGCAGGATGGCTCCGCCAACAGCCAGCGCAATTCCAGTTATGCGGGCTATGCCCAGGCGACCTGGTCGATCACCAGCGACACAAGGCTGACCGGGGGCATCCGCTATACCTATGACGAGCGCCATGCCCTGATCGGCACCCTGGACGACATCTTCCCCGCCAGCGCCGCGACGACCGCCGGCGTGGCCAATGGCGTCTTCGATCCCACGCCGGTGACCTATAACGGCATCACCTATAACGGCCAGACCCATGCCTGCGCCCTGACCAATACGGCGGGTGTGCTCAAGCCGCTGGCCGCCTGCAACACCAATGTCGACGCCAGCTTCCACAAGCCGACCTACACTTTGTCGCTGGATCACGATTTGTGGGACGGCACCCTGGTCTATGTCACCACCCGCTCCGGCTATCGCTCCGGCGCCATCAACTCCACCGCCATCAATCCCGCCGTCACCGTCGCCAGGCCGGAAAACGTCACCGACTATGAAACCGGCATCAAGTCGGAGTGGGCGATCCTGGGCATGCCGGTGCGTACCAACCTGTCGGGCTATTTCTCGGACTATCACGACATCCAGACCCTGGTGTCCCTGCCCAATGTCACCATCGCCACCGTCGCGGGCGGCGGCGCCTGCACCCAGGCGGCCTACAACAACAATGCCTGCCTCAATGTCACCAACGACAATGTCACACTGAACGCCAAGACGGCGCATATCTTCGGCGCGGAATGGGACGTGACCCTGCTGCCGCTGCCCGGCCTGACGGTGAATGTCTCGGGCAGCTATCTGGACGCGCGCTACACCGATTTCAGCTACAACCCGCCGCCGGGCTATCTCTTGCCGTCCGGCTCCACCAACCTGTCCGGCACGCCGTTCCCGCTGCCGGCCTGGCAGACCAACGAGACGGTCAGCTATGCCACCGGCCTCAAGGACATTGCCGGTGTGCCGCTCGACGATGTGACCATGACGGCGCATTACTATTGGCAGAGCCGCACCCTGGCCGACCTGCGCGGTTTCGATCCCAGCCAGCGCACTTCGTCCTATGGGCTGCTCGACCTGCGGGTGGATTTCCTCAACGTCGCGGGCAAGAATTTCGACTTCGGCGTCTACATGACCAATGTCGCCAACACGCCGGCCTGCCTGCCGGAATATAATGGCGTGCTGAACTCCGCGCCCAATGCGTCTTTCGGCATCGCCAATACCTCGGGCGTGCTGCAATGCGTGCCGCTGCCGCCGCGCATGACGGGGATCACCTTGGGATATAAATTTTAGAAGCGGCCCTATTTGTCATGGCCCGCTCTCCGGCGGGCCATGACAGTGAAGGAAGTTGCGCTAATTGGCGTATTCGACCTTGCCCAGGGTCATGGTGAAAACCAGGGTCTGGTTGGGCGGGATGGCGTCGCCGGCGCCGTCGGCGCCATAGCCGAGGTCGGACGGGATCACCAGTTCCCAGGTATCGCCGGTCTTCATCAGCTTCAAGGCTTCGACCCAGCCGGGGATCAGGGCGCCAGCGGGAAACTGGGCGGGCTCCTCCGGCCTGGTCTGGTCGAAGACCTTCCCGTTGATCAGCGCGCCCTTGTAATAGACCGACACCACGTCCTGGTCGCGCTGCACCTGGGGGCCGCTGCCGGCCTTGATGACCCGGTACATCAGCCCGTCGGGCAGCTTGGTCACGCCGGGCCGCGCCGCATACTCTGCCAGGAAGCGGGTGTTGGACTCCGTGGAGGTGTCATAGGCGCCGCCGGCCGCGGTGGCGGCGTCGGATTTCTTGTCACAGGCGGCCAGGCCGACGACCGGCAGCAGCGCCAGGACCAGGATTTTCAGTATGCGCATGGTTTTTCCCCGCTAGGTCCGCGTCTTATAAGCGATCCGGCGATGGGCCGCGAGCGTCCCGATCCGCGCTATTTGTTCGCGACCTGGACGGCATCCCCGGCCTGCAGCGAATCGGGCGGGTTGTCCACGATCCGGTCGCCGGGCTGGATCGCGCCGTCCGCGACATCCACCGCCGCGCCTGTGTCGCGCACGATCGTCACCGGCTTCACGACGATCTTGTTGTCGGGCGAAACCACGGCCACCATCATGCCGTCATCCCGGAACATCAGCGCGGTGGCGGGCAGATGCAGGCCGTTGGCGCCGGACGGCAGCGGCAGTTTGACGTCGGCATAGCTGCCAGGCTTGAACTGGCCGCTTTTGTTGTCGATGCCGAACTGCACCAGCATAGTGTTGGTGGATTGCACCAGCGCCCCGGAACTGGCGACAAGTCCGGCGGTGAAGGTCTGGCCCGGATGGTCCGGCACCGTGAATCTGACCGTCAGGCCGGGCTTGATCGCGGCGGAATAGTTTTGCGGCACGCTGACATAGATGCGCAGGCGGTTCTGGTCGGAGACCGTGAACAGCGGCGTGGCGGTGGGCGTTCCCACGGTCACCAGGTTGCCGACATCGATATTGCGGCTGGTCACCACGCCGTCGAACGGCGCGACGATGCGGGTATAGCCCAGGTTGATGGCGGCGTTCTCGACCGCGGCGCGGTCGGTCTGGACCACGCCGTCGTCGGAATTGACCAGGGCCTGCTGGGTCGCCAGCTGCTGGTTGGAGATGGCGTTCTGCGCCGCCAGCGCCTGGTAGCGGGCAAGGTCGATCTTGGCGTTGTTCAGGGTCGCGGCATCCCGCGCCAGGGCGCCCTTGGCCTGGTCCAGCGCCGCCTGATAGGGCTTGGGATCGATCTGCGCCAGAAGCTGGCCCTGTTTGACCGGCGTGCCGATATCCACGAACCATTTCTGCACATAGCCGCTGACCTGGGCGTAGATCGGGGCATTGGTGAAGGCCTGGACCTGGCCGGGCAGGCTGAGTTCGCCGTTCTTGCCGGCCGTATCCAGTTTCAGCACCTGCACCGTCGGGGTGGCCTGGTCATCGGTCCAGTCGCGGGTGGTGTGTCTTTCATAGAGCCGCCAGGCGATGCCCGCCACGGCGACGACGACCGCCGCGCACAGCGCGATCACGCCCCAGCGCTTCAGCCCTTGCGGCCGGGTGTGGCGCAGAATCTCTTCGCGCGTGGGCTCGCGATGGCTGACCCCGCCATGGTCGTTATGGGTCGGCCCCGCATCGGGATTTTTGTCAGGCATAGGCTTTCTCGGTTCCCTTCTCGGACGTGCGCGCTTCGCCCTTCCTGGCGGCGCGCGCCGCCTGGCGGTCGTGTACGATGCTGAAGACCACGGGCACGAACAACAGGGTGGCGCAGGTGGCGAAGATCAGTCCGCCGATCACGGCGCGGCCCAGCGGTGCATTCTGTTCGCCGCCTTCGCCCAGGCCCAGCGCCATGGGCAGCATGCCGATCACCATGGCGCCCGCCGTCATCAGCACGGGACGGAAGCGGGTGACGCCGGCTTCGACCGCCGCCAGCACGGGATCGTTGTGATGGGTGAGGCGCTCGCGGGCGAAGGCGATCACCAGGATCGAATTGGCCGTGGCCACGCCCATGCACATGATGGCGCCGGTCAGCGCCGGCACCGACAGGGTGGTGCCGGTGACGAACAGCGCCCAGACGATGCCGGCCAGGGCCGCGGGCAAGGCGGTGACGATGACGAAGGGATCGGTCCAGGACTGGAAGTTGACCACGATCAGCAGGTAGATCAGCACCACCGCCGCCAGGAGGCCGAAGAACAGGCCGGTGAAGGCGGTGTTCATGGTGGTGACCTGGCCGCGCAGGGTGACTGTCGAGCCCCGGGGCAGATATTTCTCATTGTCCTTGATGAGCTTTTTCACATCGGCGGACACCGCGCCGAGGTCGCGGCCCTGGGTGGTGGCATAGATATCGGCCGTGGGCTGGATGTCGTAATGGGTCACGACGGCCGGCGTGGGGCTGCGGCTGAAGCTGCCCAGCCCGCCCAGGATCTGCGACGCGCCGCCATTGGCCGGCGTCACCGGCAGGTTCTGCAGCGCCGCCATGGTGTCCATCCGGTACTCCGGGGTCTGCGCCACCATGGGATAGGAGACGCCGTTGGGGCTCAGCCAGAAATTCGGCGCCGAGGTCGAGGTGCCGGCCAGCGCCGTGGCCAGGGCGTTGGTGACATCGTGCTCGGTCAGGCCGGTCTGCGCCATGCGCGCGCGGTCGGCGGTGAAGTTCATCTGCGGATAGGTGTTGGATTGCTGGATGCGCGGGTCCGCGACGCCGGAAATCTGCCGCACGCCCCGCAGCAGGCGCTGGGCGAAGGCCATGGTCTGGTCGCTCTTGATGCCGCTGACCGAGATGTCGAGCGGCGCGGGGGCGCCGAAATTCAGGATCTGGCTGGTGATGTCGGGCGGCGGATAGGAAAAGGTCACATAGGGAAACATCCGCGGCAATCTTTCCCGCAAGGTGCGGACATAATCGGCGGTGGGTCCGTGATCCTTGTTCAGGCTGATGAAGATGTCGGCGTCCTGCAGGCCGACAATGCCGGAATTGGTATAGATGATGTTGATGGCGCTGACGCTGAGGCCGATATTGTCGACGATATTGGCCAGTTCGTCCTTCGGGATGACCTTGCGAATCTCGCGCTCGATCTGCGCGACGGTCTGGGTGGTATCCTCGATGCGGGTGCCGGGCGCGATGCGCGCATGCATGGTGATCTGGCCGGCGTCCACCGCCGGGAAGAAGTCCTCGCCCAGCAGCGGGAACAGCAGCAGCGATGCCGCCACCACGCCCAGGAAGCCGAGCACGAAGATGCGGCGGCTGGTCATCGCCAGCGCCAGCAGGTTGCGGTAACGCTCGCGGAAATCCTCAAAGGCGCGCTCGAACTTGCGCTGCAGCCGGGCCAGCAGATGCGGATCGCTGGCGTGCTGGGCGTCTTCCTCCGGCTTGTGCGGCTTGAGCAGGTAAAGCGCCATGGTCGGCACCAGGGTGCGCGACAGCAGGAAAGAGGCGATCATCGCGAACACCACGCTCATCGCCATCGGCACGAACAGAAAGCCCGCCACACCCTCCAGCGTCAGCATCGGGACGAAGGCGATGCAGATGCATACGGTGGAGACGAAGGCGGGCGTCGCGATCTGGCGCGCGCCTTCCATGATGGCGTCATAGACCGTGGCGCCCTGCTCCAGATGCAGGTTGATATTTTCAATGGTCACCGTGGCGTCGTCCACCAGGATGCCGACCGCCAGCGCCAGCCCCCCCAGGGTCATGATGTTGAGCGTTTCCCCGCTGGCCCACAGCGCGATCAGCGCGCACAGGACCGACAGGGGAATCGACACCGCCACGATCACGGTGGAACGCCAGCTGCCCAGGAACAGCAGGATCATCAGGCTGGTCAGGCCGGCGGCGAGGGCGCCTTCGCGCGCCACCCCGCTGATGGCGGCTTTCACGAACAGCGACTGGTCGCCCAGCATGTCGATCTTCAAATTCTCGGGCAGCTGCGCCTTGATCGACGGCAGGATGTTCTTCACGCCCTGCACCACGTCGAGCGTCGAGGCCTGGCCGTTTTTCAGGACGGTGGAAAGCACCGCGCGGTTGCCGTTGACATGCACGATGTTCTGCTGCGGCGCGTTGCCGTCGCGGACATGGGCGACATCGCGCAGGAAGACGGTCGAGCCGTTGACCGTCTTGACCGGCAGGTCGTTCATGGCGGCGATGGTGTCGGCGGCGTTGTTGAGGCCGAGATTGTACTGGTAGCGGCCGATCTTGACCTGGCCGGCGGGCACGATCTGGTTCTGGTTGACGAAGGCGTTCTGCACATCGATCGGCGACAGGCCGCGCGCCTGCATCGCCTGGGGGTCCAGGTCGATCTGGATCTGGCGCGTCTTGCCGCCATAGGAATAGGGAATGGCCGCGCCGCGCACCGTGGTTAGGCGAGGGCGGGCGAAATTCTGGGAATAATCCAGCACCTGCTGTTCCGACAGCGCGGTGGAGGAAAAAGCCAGTTGCATCACCGGCACGGTCGAGGCGCTGTAGACGATCACCAGCGGCGGCTGGGTGCCGGCCGGCATCTGGCGCAGGGCGGTCTGGGAGATGGCCGTGACCTGGGCATTGGCCAGGCGGACGTCGGCATTGGGCTGGAAGAAGACCTTGGCGATGCCCATGCCGTACATGGACTGGCTTTCGACATGCTGGATGTCGTTGACGGTGGTGGAGAGAATGCGCTCATAGGGCGCAATGATGCGCCCGGCCATTTCGCCGGGGGGCAGGCCGGCATAGTTGAAGGCGACGCCGATGATCGGAATGCCGATATTGGGAAAGATGTCGGTCGGGGTCCTGGCCGCCGCCAACGGCCCGAAGATCAGGATCAACAGGGCCATGACGATAAAGGTGTAGGGCCGATCCAGTGCGACCTTGACGAGCCAAGTCATCGGCCGGGCATCTCCAAGCGTTCTTCAATCATGACACAGATCTTTGGGTTTTGGCGCCAGATGGCAATTTGTCAGGATTATAGTGGCAAAATCTGGCCGGAATACCGCCTGGCTTGTCGCAACCTGTCGCATCTGGCGTCCCATTTTCGTTGGCCGGGTTGCGTGCCGCGCAAGGCTTTCTATATTCCATAGGATTAATGGGGTATATTGACCGCATGATTTCCCAGAAAGCCCGCTACGCCCTGCGCGCCCTGCTGTACCTGGCGGTCAGGGGCGATGGCGCGCCGGTGCAGATCGCCGAAATTGCCGAAAGCGAAAAGATTCCGCGCAAGTTCCTGGAAGCCATCCTGCTGGAATTGAAGAAAACCGGCATCGTGCGCAGCCATCGCGGCCGCAGCGGCGGCTATTCCCTGGGCCGCTCCCCCAAGGAGATCAGCTTTGCCGATGTGCTCAGGGTGACGGACGGGCCACTGGCGCTCAGTCCCTGCGTCAGCGTCATGGCCTATCGCAAATGTGACGATTGTTTCGAGGAAACGGTCTGCGCCATCCGCAAGGCTTTGCTGGCGGCGCGCGACGCCACCGCGGAAATCCTGGAATCCCGCAATCTGGCGACGGCCGCGGCCCAGTTGCGCCGTTCGGGCGCGCTCTAAGACCAAATAATTTCGTCCAGATGCGGCGCATTGGCGCGCAAACGAGCTTTTTGGCTTATTGTCCGCTTTCATAAAAATGTCACATACCTAAATCTCTATTGACTTGGTAGGAATTCGGGGGAATTAATGCGCCCGTCCGGCCCGCCGAAGGCCGGCGGGATGACATTCAACGGGGTTCTCATGCACAAGGCTTTCACTTCGCTTCTTCTGGCCGGCACGGCGCTGGCGGCGCTTTCGGTTCCTGCTTTTGCGGCCGCCGCCAAACCGGCGCCCAGCGATCCGCGCATTCCCCTTTTGGAACAGCAGTTGCGCGACGTGCAGCTGCAGCTTTCCCAGATCAAGGCGTCGCAAGGCGACAATGACTATTCCGGCGCGGTGGTGGACCTGAAGCGTTCGACCTCCGACCAGTATGTGGACATCAACAATCGCCTGGATGCCCAGCACAAGGTGAGCGTGGACAATGGCCGGTTGTCGGTCTCATCGCCCGACGGCCGCTTCACCGCCGCCATCCGCGGCCTGTTCCAGTATGACACCGGCTATTACAGCCAGAGCCATGCCGGCAGCCTGCTCCCCGCCGCCTATGGCAATGATTTCGGCAGCGGTTCCAATTTCCGCCGCGTCTATCTGGGCCTGTCGGGCCTGGTGTTCGGCGACTGGTCCTACAACCTGAATTTCGACTTTGGCGGCAGCGGCGGCACCGAAACCCCCGGCCATATCCAGTCGGTCTATCTGCAGTATGACGGCTTGGCTCCCTGGGGCTTCCGCATCGGCGCCTACCCGCCGCCCACCAGCGTCGAGGATGCCACCAGCGCCGGCGACACCCTGTTCCTGGAGCGCAATTCGCCCTCCGACCTTCAGCGCAATATCGCGGGTGGCGATGGCCGCGATTCCATCACCATCCTCTATGCCGCGCCTTCGGTGTTCGGCTCGGTCTCCTATACCGGCAACAAGGTGTCCGACGGCGCCAAGGCGCTGGCCGCTGCCGGCGCCAGCGCCGCGCCGAACTATGACGAGCAGGAAGCCGTCGTCGGCCGGCTGTCCTGGCTGCCGGTCAACACGCCGGACGCCCACTGGCTGGTCGGCGTCAACGGCACCTATGTGATCAAGACTCCCGACCTGGTGGCGGGCGGTCTTGCCAATGCCTCCACCAACCCCATCAACGGCGCCACGCCCGGCGTGGTGGGCAACAGCATCTCGCTGTCCGACCCGCCCGAGTTCACCTTTGACTCCAACGGTTACAACCTGATCAGCACCGGCGCGCTGAATGCCCGCCATCTCAGCCAATGGGGTGTGGAAACCGCCGGCAACTGGGGCAGCCTCTACGGCCAGGCCGGCTATTATGGCTTCAATGTCGAGCGTTCGCAGGTGGCTTATGCCACCACCGCCGGCACCCAGACCGTCACCCCCAGCGATGACAATTTCAGCGCCTGGTATGTGCAGGGAAGCTGGATTCTGACCGGCGAAGAGCGCCTCTACAATCCCGCCACCGGCGCCTTCACCAATCCCAAGGTTGCTCAACCCTTCAATATCAACAAGGGCACATGGGGCGCCTTCGAACTGGCGGCGCGCTACAGCGACACCGACTTGAACGATCATGTCAACGATACGGCCAGCGTCCAGGTCGCCAATGCCGCCGGCGCGGCCGCGGGCACCAGAACCTATGACTTCTACAACACGGTGCGCGGCGGCGATCAGCGGGTCACCACCATCGGCCTGAACTGGTTCCCCAACAATGTCATCAAGTTTGCGCTCAATTATGAGTATATCCAGAACAGCAAGCTGCAGTCGGGCTCGTCGCCCAACCCGCTGACCGGCGTGAACCTGGCCACAACCGGCGCGACCATTGCGCCGCCCACGGTCAATGGCGGCCAGAACCTCTCGGCTGTGGCGTTGCGCGCCCAGCTCGCCCTCTGATCCGAAGGAGACATTGATGAAACGCCTTCTTTCCCTCCTGGCCGCGGCCGGCATCCTCGCCGGAACGGCGGCACAAGCCGACGTGACGCTCTTGAACGTCAGCTATGACCCGACGCGCGAACTCTATGCCGATCTCGGCAAGGCCTTCGCCGCCGAGTACAAGGCCGACAAGGTCACATTGAACACGTCCAATGGCGGTTCGGGCGCCCAGGCGCGCGCCGTGATTGACGGCCTGCAGGCCGATGTCCTGACGCTGGCGCTGGCCGCCGACATTGACGCGGTGAGCAAGAATGCGGGCCTGCTGCCCGCCGACTGGCAAAAGCGCCTGCCGGAAAATTCCACGCCCTACACCTCGACCATCGTGTTCCTGGTGCGCAAGGGCAATCCCTGGCACATCAAGGACTGGAACGACCTGGTGAAGCCGGGCATCCAGGTGGTGACGCCCAATCCGAAAACCTCGGGCGGCGCGCGCTGGGCCTATCTGGCGGCCTGGGCCTCGGCCGAAAAGGCGCCGGGCGGCAATGCGGAAAAGGCCAAGGCCTTTGTCGCCAATCTCTACAAGCATGTGCCGGTGCTGGACACCGGGGCGCGCGGCTCGACCGTGACCTTCACCAAGCGCGGCATCGGCGATGTGCTGCTGGACTGGGAGAATGAGGCGCAGCTGGCGCAGAAGGAATCGCCGGGCCAGTATGAAGTCGTCTATCCGACGCGCTCGATCCAGGCCGAGCCCCCGGTGGCGGTGGTGGACAAGAATGTCGACCGCCACAAGAGCCGCGCCGCGGCGGAAGCCTTTGTGAAGTACCTCTACACCCCGGCGGCGCAGGAGATCGAGGCAAAGAATTTCTATCGCCCGCGCAATCCGGAAATCCTGGCCAAGTATCGCAGCCAGTTCCCCAATATCCCGCTGGCCACCATCGACGGCGATTTCGGCGGCTGGGCCAAGGCGCAGGCCACCCATTTCGGCGATGGCGGCGTCTTCGACCAGATCTATCAGCCGGGCAAGTAGCGCGGCTCTTTATTTCTTTCCGAGTCTTCCCCAACTTTCCCGGGCTGTGCGAACAGTCCGGGAGTTTTCTTTTGAGGCCCGATTTGAAAACGCTGATTTCCCTTGCCGTCGCCGCGAGCCTGCTGACCATTTCCGGCGCGCAGGCTGCCGACATCACCTTGCTGAACGTCAGCTATGACGCGACCCGCGAACTCTACAAAGACCTCAACACGGCCTTCAGCGCCCAATACAAGCCCGACCATGTCACGGTGAACACCTCCAATGGCGGCTCGGGCGCCCAGGCGCGCGCTGTGATCGACGGGCTGCAGGCCGATGTCGTCACCCTGGCGCTGGCGTCCGACATCGATGCGATTTCGGCCAAGGCCAAACTGCTGCCCGCCGACTGGCAGCAGCGCCTGCCGCAGAATTCCGCGCCCTATACCTCGACCATCGTGTTCCTGGTGCGCAAGGGCAATCCCTGGAAGATCAGGGACTGGAACGACCTGGTGAAGCCGGGCATCCAGGTGATCGTGGCCAATCCCAAGACCGGCGGCGCGCCGCGCTGGGCCTATCTGGCGGCCTGGTCCTGGGCGCAGATGCTGCCGGGCGGCAATGCCGCCAAGGCGAGGGAATTCGTCACCGCCCTGTACAAGCATGTGCCGGTGCTGGATTCGTCGGGCCGCGGCTCCTCCATCACCTTCACCAAGCGCGGCATCGGCGACGTGCTGCTGAACTGGGAGAACGAGGCCAAGCTGGCGCTGAAGGAACCCGGCGGCGACCAGTACCAGATCGTCTATCCGTCGCGCTCCATCCTGGCGGAACCCACGGTGGCGCTGATCGACAAGACGGTGGACAAGAAGGGCAGCCGCAAACCCGCCGAGGCCTTCCTGAACTTCCTTTATACACCGGCGGCGCAGGAGATTGAGGCGCGACACTTCTACCGTCCGCGCGATCCGGCTATCCTGGCCGCGCACAAGGCGGATTTCCCCACCCTGCCGCTGGCCACCATTGACGGCGACTTCGGTGGTTGGGCAAAAGCCCAGGCCACGCATTTCGCCGACGGCGGAATCTTCGACCAGATCTACCAGCCCGGAAAATAGCCCCGGAAAACAACGAAGGCAGATGAGCGCGATCGGACTGAAATTCGGCTTCGCCAAACCTTGGCGTGTCAAGCCCCGGCATGTCCTGCCGGGCTTTCGCCTGTCGCTGGGTTTCACCCTGTTCTACCTGACCGGCATCGTGCTGATCCCGCTGCTGGCGCTGTTGATCCGTCCCATAGAACTGGGGCCACTGGGCTTCTGGGCGGCGATCTCCACGCCCCGCGTGCTGGCCTCCCTGCGCCTCAGCTTCGGCATGGCGGCGGCAGCGGCGGTCATCGACTCCTTGTTCGGGATCGTCATCGCCTGGGTGCTGACGCGCTACCGCTTCCCGCTCAAGGGCCTGCTCGATGCTGTCATCGACCTGCCCTTCGCCCTGCCCACGGCGGTGGCGGGCATCGCGCTGTCCTCGCTTTATGCGCCCAATGGCTGGATCGGCTCGCTGCTGGTCGGATACGGCATCCGCATCGCCTACACCCCCTGGGGCGTGCTGACGGCGATGATCTTCATCAGCCTGCCGTTCACGGTGCGCACGGTGCAGCCGGTGCTGGCCGAACTGGGCCTGGATGTCGAGGAAGCCGCCGCCACCCTGGGCGCGACGCGGCTGCAGACCATCGCGCGGGTGGTGCTGCCCATGCTGCTGCCCGCCATCCTCACCGGCGCGGCCATGGCCTTCGCCCGCGCCGCCGGCGAATACGGCTCCATCATCTTCCTGGCCGGCAACATTCCCGCCGTCAGCGAGATCGCGCCGCTGCTGATCGTCACCAAGCTGGAACAGTTCGACTATGCCGGGGCTTCCGCCATCGGTGTCGTCATGCTGGCGGCCAGCTTCGTGATGCTGCTGGCGCTGAACGGCCTGCAAAGCTGGGCGGCGAAGCGCAGATGAGCAAACGCTTCCTCAATCCGACCGAAGATCCCTTGTGGCTGCGGCTCCTGCTGGGCGCGGTGGCGGTCGGCTTTATCGCCGTGCTGCTGCTGCTGCCGCTGGCGCTGGTGTTCAAGGAGGCCTTCGCCAATGGCGTCAGCGCCTTCTGGACCGCCATCGTCGAGCCCGATGCGCTGGCCGCGGTGAAGCTGTCGCTGATCGCGGCCGCCATCGCGGTGCCGTTCAACACCGTGTTCGGCATCGCCGCCGCCTGGGCCGTCGCCAAGTATGATTTCCCCGGCAAGACCGTGCTGGTCACCCTGATAGATTTGCCCTTTTCGGTGTCGCCGGTGGTGGCGGGCCTGATCTATGTGCTGGTGTTCGGCATGCAGGGCTGGTTCGGGCCCTGGCTGATCGATCACGACATCCACATCCTGTTCGCGGTGCCGGGCATCGTGCTGGCGACCATCTTCGTCACCTTCCCCTTCGTGGCGCGCGAACTGATCCCCTTGATGGTGGACCAGGGCCGCGACGAGGAAGAGGCCGCCGCCACCCTGGGCGCCACGGGCTTGCAGACCTTCCTGCGCGTCACCCTGCCCAACATCAAATGGGGCCTGCTGTATGGCATCCTGTTGTGCAACGCCCGCGCCCTGGGCGAGTTCGGCGCGGTGTCGGTGGTGTCGGGGCACATTCGCGGCGTGACCAACACCATGCCGCTGCATGTCCAGCTTCTCTACGACAATTACGATTATGCCGGGGCCTTCGCTGTTGCCGCCTTGCTGGCGATGCTGGCGCTTCTCACCTTGGTCCTGAAATCGCTGCTGGAATGGCGCTATGCGGACGAACTCGCCGCCTCGCACCGTCACTAGGAAACGCCAATGTCGCTGACCGTCGATTCCGTCACCAAGAAGTTCGCCCGTTTTCCGGCGTTGAACGGCGCCAGCTTCGTGGCGCCGCAAGGCAGCTTCGTCTCGCTGCTGGGACCGTCAGGGTCCGGCAAGACCACGCTGCTGCGGATTCTCGGCGGGCTGGAATTCGCCGATTCCGGCAGCGTGCGTTTTGCCGACCTCAACTGGCTGGACATGCCGGCGCGCACCCGCAATGCCGGTTTCGTCTTCCAGCAATATGCTTTGTTCAAGCACATGACCGTGGCCGACAATATCGCCTTCGGCCTGCGCGTGCGGCCGCGGGGTCGCCGCCCCTCCAAGGCCGATATCGCGCGCCGTGTGAAGGAATTGCTGGCGCTGGTGCAGTTGCCGGGCCTGGACGACCGCTATCCCAGCCAACTGTCGGGCGGCCAGCGCCAGCGCGTCGCCCTGGCGCGGGCGCTCGCCATCGAGCCGCGCATGCTGCTGCTGGACGAGCCTTTTGGCGCCTTGGACGCCAAGGTGCGCAAGGAACTGCGCGCCGACCTGCGCCGCATCCATGACCATGCCGGGGTGACCACGGTGTTCGTCACCCATGACCAGGAGGAAGCCTTCGCCGTCGCCGACCTGGTGGCGGTGATGAAGGATGGCCGCATCGAACAATATGGCACGCCCGCCGATGTGCGGAAGAATCCCCGCACGCCGTTTGTGTCGGAATTTCTGTCGGCCTGAAGATTACAACTTATCCGACACGTCCTCCGCGCTGGTAAAATCGCCCGCGTGACAGGAGGCAAGTGTTGGACAGACCGGGTCTATCGGCATCGAATTTGTGGACAGGCGCACGCGCCTCGCGCGTCAACATCTTGCCACGCCTGGCTTTTTCCCGCCGGGGAGAGGGAGGGGGGTGCCGTTTACAGGCCGGACAATTAAATTGCCGAAGCGATGGACTTGGCGACAGCTTCCGCCACTTTGATGCCATCGACGGCGGCGGACAGAATCCCGCCCGCGAAGCCCGCGCCTTCGCCCGCCGGATACAGCCCCTGTGTGTTCAGGCTCTGGTAATCGTCACCGCGCCGGATGCGGATGGGGGAAGAGGTGCGTGTCTCCACCCCGGTCAGCACGGCGTCGGCGCGGTCGAAGCCCTTGATCTGTTTTCCGAAGGCGGGCAGGGCGTCGCGGATCGCTTCAATCGCATAGCCGGGCAGGCAGGCGGCAAGATCGGTCGGCGTCACGCCGGGGCGGTAGGATGGCGTGACCTCGCCCAAGGCGGTGGAGGCACGGGCCGCGAGGAAGTCGCCCACCAGTTGCGCCGGCGCGGCATAGCTGCCGCCACCCGCCGCAAAAGCGGCGGCTTCCCATTGCCGTTGCAGGGCAATGCCCGCCAGAGGGCCGCCGGGATAATCCGCTTCCGGCGTGATGCCGACCACGATGCCGGCATTGGCGTTGCGCTCGTTGCGCGAATACTGGCTCATGCCGTTGGTGGCGACACAGCCGGGCTCGCTGGTGGCGGCGACCACGGTGCCGCCGGGGCACATGCAAAAACTATAGACGCCGCGCCCGTTCCGGGCATGATGCACCAGCTTGTAGTCGGCGGCGCCCAGTTGCGGGATGGAGCGCCCGAAGCGCGCTTTGTCAATCAGGCCCTGGGGATGCTCGATGCGCAAACCGATGGAGAAGGGCTTGGCCTCGATGTCCACGCCGCGCGCATGCAGCATCTCGAAGGTATCGCGGGCGCTGTGGCCCAGCGCCAGCACGACATGCTCGCTGAGGATTTCCTCGCCCGAGTCCAGACGCACACCTCGCAGCTTGCGATCATCGCCGATCAGCAGGTCCACCACCTTGCTCTGGAAGCGATATTCCCCGCCCAGGGCCTCGATGCTTTGGCGCAGGCTTTCCACCATGGTCACCAGGCGGAAGGTGCCGATATGGGGATGGGCCTCGGTGAGGATTTCCTCCGGCGCGCCGGCCTTGACGAATTCCGTCAGCACCTTGCGGCCCAGATGGCGCGGGTCCTTGATCTGGCTGTAGAGCTTGCCGTCGCTGAACGTGCCCGCGCCGCCTTCGCCGAACTGGACGTTACTCTCTGGGTTCAGTACCGATCTGCGCCACAGGCCCCAGGTGTCTTTGGTGCGTTCGCGCACCACCTTGCCGCGCTCCAGGATGATGGGGCGAAAACCCGACTGGGCCAGGATCAGGCCTGCGAACAACCCGCAGGGCCCCGCCCCGATCACCAGCGGCCGCTGAAAGCGCGCCGGTGCCGCCGCCGCCGGGCGATAGTCCATGTCGGGGGTGGGGCGCGCATCCCGGGGTGCGCGGGCATCGTCCGCCAGGGTCACGTCCACCGTATAGACATAGAGAATGGCGTGTCTGTTGCGGGCGTCATGGCCGCGCTTGAACACCCGCCAGTCCTTGAGCGCCTCGGCTGGCAGCTTCAGCTTCTTCAGGATCGCGGCCCTCAGCGCGTCGGGGCGATGGTCGAGGGGCAGCTTGATGTCGGTCAGGCGCAGCATGGCGCGGACGTATAGCGGCCCCGTGCCAGAGACGCACACAAATCCCGCTGCGGAACACTCAACCGCGGCATTTTCTCAAGTTGTGTCAATGAAATCAAAGACTTGTATGGGCACGCGGCTTGCGACCAGGTTTGCGGGGTCCAATGGTGGATCTCACATCTTGTTCGGCCAGCCGGGGGGCCGAACCGAACAGGAGAGAGCAATGTTCAAGAAAGCCCTTATGTCCCTCATGCTGACCGCCGTGTTTGGCGCGCCTTCGGCTTTTGCCCATGGCGTTACGCAGCAACCGTCGCTGCTGAGCGCGCTGGTCAATGTCGGCAATCACGGCAGCATCGCCAAGGTGAACGCCAATATCGGCGCCACCACGCAGCCGTCCTATCACACGCCCGCTTCGGTGGCGGATGTGAAGGCCAATGTGCTGGGTGTGGTGAAGGCCGATGTCGCGGTCGGCCAGACCTCGCGCCAGGGCAGTTCGCTGCTCGGCCTCAATCTGTCGATCCTGGGCGGCGGCGTCGGCAACCGCCAGGATCGCTGGTAAGCTCGCGCGCCGGAGCGGCGGTGCCGCTCCGGCCGTTCTTTCGAAAGCTGCGTCATGTGGAAATGGGCGATGATTCTGTTGGGCCTGGGAGCCGGCATTGCCGCCGCCGAATCCGCGGCCCCGTCCGCGCCGCCCGCAAGCGGCCGCGCGACCGCGACGATGGGCGTGTCGGTGACGGTGGTGGCGCCGTCCAGGCCGCCGCCTGGAAAATAGCGCGGCAGTGCCGCCATTTCCGTAAGCGGCCTGACCAGCTGGACAATCGGCGCGCGGTTCCGCCGCCTGGAGCCGTTCCAGTCTCACAAAAAATTTCCGTGACGGTTTCGTGTTGACCCTGCATTTTTTCGGGCGCAGGATTTTGCAGCCGAGAGAGAAATTGCGTTGCCGCAGTTACGTCCCGAGGCGCCCATTGCGCGGTGGTTGCACCGCGACCGATCCGGTGGAGACCGGATTTCTGGCGCCGGAATGTCGCGCGAAACGCGGTCCCGCTCGCGGCAGGTGAAACCGCATGACAGGAGGTTCCTTGATGGAAGAGACTCCACCGGAAAATATCCGGGGCTCCGCTTTGGCGCGGAGCCAAGGTCCGGCTTAAAGCCCCGGTCCTCCGCTACAATTGAAACTGAACAAGGGGTGAAAGCCCCTAACGAGCGTCCGACGTGATGTTGGACAAATGGAACTGGAACAGGCCCCGCCGGTGATCTGGCGGGGTTTGTTCTTTTCTGGTGTCTTGCGCAGATGTCATGAACGCCCGCTTGCAACAATTCGCAGGATAAATAGGGTTTTCCGCCAGCGGGGGCTGATTTAAGGAATGGCCCCATGCGCAGGATTCCCGAGATTTCCGTTCTTATAGTCAGTGCTGCCGCGCTGGCTGCCTGTACCACGGCGCGTTCGACCGCGCCCCAGCGCACCGCCAGCGAACAGCTGCTGATTTCCGCCGCCGCCGACCGCGCCGCTGCCCAGCTGTCGCTGGACATTCCCAAGGGCACCAAGGTCTTCGTGGATACCCGCTATTTCCAGGGCTATGACGATGGCTATGCCATCGCCGCCATCCGCACCCAGATGTTGAAGAACGGCCTGATGGTGGTGGACGACCGCCCCCAGGCCGAGGCGGTGGTGCAGGTGTCGTCAGGCGCCCTGTCCACCGACCAGAAATCGCTGCTGGTGGGCCTGCCGCAACTGACCGTGCCCTATATCCCGGTGGGCAATTCGGTGACGGTGCCTGAAATCGCCTTGTTCAAGCAGGCCGAAGAGAAAGGCGTCGCCAAGTTCGTCGCCACCGGCTATGACGCCAAGACTGGCAAGATGCTGTCCACCACCGACGCGCGCTATGGCTTTTCGCACAATACCAACCACACCGTGCTGCTGTTCTTCAGCTGGGCGACGGGCGATGTGATCCCGCCGGGCGTGGATCAGCATTCGCTGTCGTTCCAGACACTGACCAGCATGTTGCCCGGCCGGAATTGAACGGCGCCTACGGGAAATACTGGTAGAGCCACGTCTCCGTGAGCGTCTTGCCGCCCAGCTTGAGATAGAGCCGCAAGTCCACCGGGGCATCGCCCTCCACCTGCAGGTCGAACAACGCCCGCCACAAAGGCGTGCCCACCACCTTGATGACATAGGCATTGTCGATCTTGCCCCGGCTGGCGCCGACCACCGGCGTCAGGTCGAAACGCTGCTGCAATTGCGCCAGCGGCCCGCCGGTGAAATCCACCACGAATTTGTGCTTGTCGCGGGGCCAGGGAGACTGGCCGGGAATGCCGCCGCGTCCCAGCCGCGTCGCCACCGCCTTGGCGATCGTCTTGGGATAGGCCGGCTCGCTGTCCTGCCAATAGAGCCGGTAGTCGAAGCGCAGCGTGTCGCCTTTGGAAACATCCCGCTCGGGACGCCAATAGGCGACGATGTTGTCATTGATCTCGTCGTCGGTGGGAATCTCCACCAGCTGCACGCTGCCCGGCCCCCAATTGCCCTTGGGCTCGACCCAGATGCCCGGGCGCTTGTCATAATAGGCGCCGTCATCCTGGTAATGGTCGAAGTCGCGGTCGCGCTGCATCAGCCCGAAGCCCTTGGGATTGTTGTCTGCGAAACTGTTGGTCTGCACCTGGGGCGGGTTGACCAGCGGCCGCCAGATGCGCTCGCCCTTGCCGGTCCACAGCGCCAGCCCATCATTGTCATGGATTTCGGGCCGCCAGTCGGCCGCCTTGCGGCGCTCATTCTCGCCATACCAGTACATGCTGGTCAGCGGTGCGATGCCCAGCCGCGCAATATCGGCGCGGACGAACAGGTCGCAATGCACGTTCATTACAACCGTGCCGTCGCCATTCTTCACGGCATCGAATTTGTAGGCGCCGGTGATGCTGGGCCCGTCCAGCAGGGCATAGATGCTGACCACCGGCCCATGCGCGTCCAGCCAGAATTCGCAGAAGCGGGGAAATTCCTCGGGCCCGGCCAGGGCCGTGTTGACGGCGATGCCGCGCGCCGACGCGCCATATTGCGCGTCCTGACCGGAAGAGCGGAAATAGCTGGCGCCCTGGAAGGCAAGCCAGTCGGTCGGCTTGTCCTGTCCGTCCATCACCCGGAAGCCGGCAAAGCCCAGGTCGCCTAGCGCCGCCGGATCGAGCTTGCTGTCGCCATAATCGAAATAGTCCGGGCCATAGAGAATCTCCCGCGCGCTGTCACCTTCCACCACATGGAGCGTCACCGGATCGCCGGAATATTTGCTGAGATGGAAGAAGGAGACCGGGTCGGTCCCTGCCTGCCCCCGCCACAAGGCATGGTCGGGGCGGAAGCGGATCTTCTGGACGGCGTCGAAATCTATGCCCTTGATGATCTGGGCGGCCTTGGTCTGTGGCCCCTGATAGGGCTGGCCGGCGGCCTTTCTGGCGCGCGCGGCCAGCATCCCATAGTTGAAGGGCGTGGGCTTACCCAACCGGATGCCCGCCGCCGCGGCCAGGGCGGGCAGCGGGACCAGGCTGGCCGACAAGGCGGCCAGCATCAGGCGGCGGTCAGGCGCGAACATGAGGGGATGGCTCCGGGAAAGGGCAAAGGATCGGCACCAATCATGGAAAAGTTATGGCCCCGCGCCCGATGCCGCGAAATGGGCCGGGGGCGGAAAATTTTCGCGAAATGTCGCGCCCCGGAAATGTCGCGAAACGATCCATGATTTCGCCGCATTGTCACGTTTCATTACCAACGTCGGATGGGCCGCTGTTTTGGATTTCGCAAAGATGGACTCCCAGTCTCGCGCTTTTGAATCTTCCCTCGAACCGGACCTGGCCGGGGTGCCGTTGCGCTGTCCCCGCCCGATGCTGGCCCAGCCGGTCGTGGTCTGGACCCCGGCGCGCGTGCTGGGCGCCCTGTTCAGCCTGATTCTTTCCGTGCCGCGCGCCGCCGTGATGGCGCCAGCCGTGCTCCGCAACCGCCGTGCCTGAAACGCAAGGAGGCATCGCTGCCCGGCGATGGCTCTATCTGTTTCTGGTGCTGGCCTCCACCGTCGCGGCGGTGACCCAGATGGCGGGCGTATTCCAGGTTGACGGCATCACCAGCCGCGAAGCCGTCATCCTGGTCCTGTTTACCATCCTGTTTTCCTGGATCTCCTCGTCCTTCTGGCTGGTCTGCTTCGGCGCCTTTGCCCGCCTCACCCGCGCCGATACCCTGCCGCTGAAGCGAGCGGCGGAAACATCGGCGGCGCGCACCGCCATCCTGATGCCGATCTACAATGAAGATGTCGGGCGGGTGTTTTCCGGGGTGCGCGCCATCTGGGAATCGGCGGGACCGGATTTCGACTTCTATATCCTCAGCGATTCCACCAATCCCGCCAACTGGGTGGCGGAGGAACTGGAATGGCGGCGGCTGAAAGCCGACCTCGGCGGGGACGCCCACATCTATTATCGCCACCGGCCCAAGAACACCGGCCGCAAGAGCGGCAACATCCAGGACTTTTGCGAAAGCTGGGGCCAGCTTTACGACTATATGGTGATCCTGGACGCCGACAGCCTGATGACCGGCAAGACCCTGGCCGGGCTGGTCGGGTTGATGGACGCCAATCCCCGCGTCGCCCTGATCCAGGCGCCGCCGCAACTGGTGGGGCGCGATTCGCTGTTTGCGCGCCTCCAGCAATTCGCCTCCAGCCTTTATGGCCCGATTTATGCCGCGGGACTGGCCTGGCTGCAGGGACCGGACGGCAATTACTGGGGCCACAATGCCATCATCCGGGTGCATGCCTTCATGCAGCATTGCGGCCTGCCCAAACTGCCCGGCGCGCCGCCCTTTGGCGGCGAGATCATGAGCCATGACTTTGTCGAGGCGGCCTTCCTGCGCCGCGCCGGCTGGGAGGTGTGGATGGCGCCCGACATGGGCGGTTCGTTCGAGGAGCCGCCGCCCACCCTGCTGGATTACCTGATCCGCGACCGCCGCTGGTGCCAGGGCAACCTGCAGCATCTGCGCATCCTCTTTGCGCAGGGATTGACCCTGCCGAGCCGGCTGCATCTGGCGATGGGGATCATGAGCTATGTCTCCTCGCCCCTGTGGCTGTTGCTGCTGGTCGTCTCCGGCACGGATATCATGCGCTTCACGCCACCGCCCGCCGGCGGGCCGCAGTCTTCGCTGGGGCTGGATGTCAGCCACACCGCCGAATTGTTCGTGCTGGTGATCGCCACCCTGCTGCTGCTGTATCTGCCCAAGCTGCTGGCGGTGGTGGCGCTGCTGGACGATGCGGAAGCCACCAGCGCCCATGGCGGCACCGGCGCGGTGTTGGCGAGCGCCGTGTGGGAAAGCCTGTTCTCCACCCTGATGGCGCCGATCGTGATGCTGCAGCACAGCTGGTTCGTGCTGACCATCCTGATGGGCATGGCGACCGGCTGGGGCAGCCAGCAGCGCACCGACCGCGCCTTGCCGCTGGATTATGTCGCGCGCCAGTTCTGGCCGCATACCCTGATCGGACTGGTGGCGACGGTGGTGCTGCGGAAATATGCCGGCGACAGTTTCGGCTGGTTCGTGCCCCTGCTGGCGGGGATGCTGGTGTCCGTGCCCCTGGTGGTGCTGAGTTCGAGCCCGCTGCTGGGACTGGTGGCGCGCAAGGACGGGCTGCTGCTGGTGCCCAGCGAGACGCGGGGCCTTTCGGTGCTGAACCGCGCCCATGCCCTGGCGGCGGTGCGCGCCGACAACAAGGAAGATGTGCGCCGGCTGGTGCTGGAGGATGCCGGGGTGCGCGCGCTTCACCTGGCCCTGCTGGCGGGCACGCCGCCGGTCGCCGCCGATCCCCTCCGGCTGGAAACCCTGCTGGATCACGCCCGGCGGCGCGAGACGGCCGGCTTCACCCGCGACGACTGGACCCTGCTGTTGTCGGACGCCGAAAGCCTGAAGGCGCTTTGATATCCCCCCGAATGCCCTGCTGAATTTTTGCGGAGGGTTCAGCGCTCAGCGCCTTGCCGGCAAGGGGATGGCGGTGGAGGCCTTGATCTCCTCCATGGCGAAGGAGGCGCTGACATCGCCCATCCGCGCCGCGCCGATCAGCCGCTTGTAGGCCTGGTCATAGCCGGCCATATCGGCCACCCGCATCTTGATGAGGTAATCCACCTCGCCGGTCATGCGGTAGAATTCCACGATCTCGGGAATGCGGCGCACGGCGGCGGCGAACTCTTCCAGCCATTCCTCGCTGTGTTCGGCGGCGCGCACCTGCACAAACACGGTCAGGCCCGCGCCCAGCCGGGCGGCGTCCAGCAGCGCCACGCGCTTCTTGATGACGCCGGAGTCCTCCATCTGGCGGATGCGCCGCCAGCAGGCGTTCTGGGACAGATGCACCTGGTCGGCGATATGCTGCAGCGACAGGGTCGCGTCCTCCTGCAGCAAGGCCAGGATGGCGAAATCCATCGAATCCAGGTCGTTCATGGGATAATTTCCCAAATATGTCCGCATTGACGACCATATATGGGAATAAATTCGAGTGAAAGCGGGGTATCCTTTGAAGGTGTTTCGGGGACCCATCGCCATGTTCCAGCGCCTTTTCGTCGCCCATCCCGCCACGGTCAACGAAACCTATTTCCAGCACCAGCAGGTGGCCCTGTCCTTCGCCCTGCCGCTGCTGGCCGCTGCCGGCGCCGCGCTGGTCCATGCCCTGGTCCCGGGCCTGTGCGAGCGCACCGCCAGCAATATTGTGCGCGACCTGAATGCGCGCCTGCAGAAGCGCTGCTAGGCGGCGTCTCCGCAATCGCGTTATCGTTCCCCCAACAAGAAAACAGGGGGAAATCATGAACCATCTTTCGCGCCGCTCGCTGATGCTGACCGGGGCCATGGCCGGCGCGGTCGCGGCGACGCGCGCTTTTGCCCAACAGGGACCGGACGTGCCCTACAATCCGCATCCCGCCAGCCGCATCGGCCAGCCGCAGGAAGGGCCCGACACCCCCAAGCTCACCTTGTACATGAACGACCTGCTCAGCGACGAGGAAGCCATCGGCCTGAAGCAGATCGGCATCGACTGGGTCGATGCCGCGGTCGTGCCGGAACAGCCCTGGACGACCGGCTATCTGCAGCCGCGCGTCGATGCCTTGAAGAAGCACGGCATGCATATCGGCATCATGATGATCCGCTGGTCCTACAAGGGCGGCATGGACCCCGAAATGTCCAAGATCGTCTATGGCCTGCCGGGGCGCGATGAAGAGATCGCCAGGATCAAGCAGGCCATCGTCAATTACGGCAAGATGGGCATTCCGGTGCTGGAATGGAATTTCTACAACCATCGCGCCGAGGACGGTTATGCCACCGCGCCCGGCCGCGGTGGCGCCGGCATGACCGAATTCAAATATGAACGCATGAAGGATCTGCCGCCGCTGCCGGCGGAAGGCGTGCATGCTTATGAAGAGACCTGGAAGAACATAGCTTACTTCCTCAAGGAAGTGGTGCCGGTAGCGGAAAAGAACAATGTGGTTCTGTCGGTGCATCCCAACGACCCGCCCGCGCCGATGAGTCGCGGCTCGGCCCAGGTGCTGAACAGCTTTTCCGACTGGAAGCGGCTGGTGGAGACGGTGAACTCGCCCTCCAACTGCATGACCTGGGATTGCGGCGTCACCCGCGAACTGGGCGAAGACCCGGTGGCGGTGGGCAACTGGCTGGCATCGCGCAATCGCATCGGCCAGGTGCATTTCCGCAATGTGGTGATGCGCAAACCGCGCGAGGATTATACCGAGGTCTTCCCCGATGACGGCGACAATGACATGTACGAGGTCATGAAGCTGCTGGTGAAAAACAACTACAAGCGCCTTGTTTTCCCGGAGCATCCGCGCGGCCTGGCCATTGACAAGCTGTTGCCCAAGGGCACCAACCCCACCGCCGCCTGGGCCTATAACGTGGGCCACTGCAAGGCGATGCTGCAGATCGCGCTCAGGGAAGTGCGCGGGCTTTAAGCGAAGTTGTCATCCCCGCGAAAGCGGGGATCCAACTTCTTTGCGCGGTCCCCAAGTTGGATTCCCGCTTACGCGGGAATGACAATCTGCTACGGCAAGCTGAACACCACCACGCTGTCGCCGACCGCGGGGCTGTGGACAAAGGCCCCGCCCGTCGCCACCACCGCGACATACTGTTTGCCGTCCGTGCCCCGATAGGTCAGCGGCGAAGCATGCGCGGAAGCGTCCATCTTCCAGGTCCAGATTTCCTTGCCTGTCCTGGTGTCGAAGGCGCGGAAGCGGCTGTCGTCGGTGGCGCCAATAAAGATGAGTCCGCTGGCGGTGGTCAGCGGTGCGCCCAGGTTGGGACGGCCGGTATCCTGCTTGCCGTCCGGCATGATGTCGCTGACGCCCAGATTCACCCGCCAGGCCACCTTGCCGGTGTTGACGTTCACGGCCCAAAGATCGCCCCAGGGCGGATTCTGGCAGGGATAATAGCCATGGCCGGGCTTCTCCTCTTCGAAGAAGCTGTCGGGCCCGGTGGTCGAACCCCAATAGCCGCCCTTCTTGGGTTCGAGTTGCTCTATCGAGCCCAGTTCCTGGGTGTTGACGATGAAATAGCCCAGCCCGGGATCGAAGGCGCCGCCGCCCCATTCCGGCCCGCCGCCGCTGCCCGGGAAACGCGCGATCTGGGAATCCATGGTCAGCGGTGAGAAGGGCAGGCTGTCATGCAGCTTGTGATCGGCGATCAGCTTTTCGCAGAAGTCGTGCAACTGCGGCGTGATGGTCGTCACATCGCTCGCCGCCGTGAAGCTCTGGCGCGCCAGCGGCGGCGGCGTCACCGGCACCGGCTGGGTCGGCCAGGCCTGTTCGCCGGTGACGGTGCTGGGCGGTACCGGCGTCTCGGTCACCGGATAGATCGGCTCGCCGGTGACGCGGTCGAGCAGGAACAGATAGGCCGACTTGTTCATCGCCACCAAAGCGGGAATGGTTTTTCCGTCCTTCTTCACATCCAGCAGCATCGGCGGGGTGGTGGAATCCCAGTCCCAGATGGCGTGGTGCAGAAGCTGGAAGTGCCAGAGATATTTGCCGGTGGCGGCATTCACCGCGACGACGCTGTTGCCGAACAGGTTTATGCCATGGCGGTCGCCGCCCCAGCGGTCGGGGGCGGGATCGCCGAACGGGATATAGGCGATGCCGCGCTCCACATCCACGGTGAACATGTTCCAGACATTGACGCCCGAACGGTCCACCGTGCTGCCCGGCGCCCAAGTGTCATAGCCCAGCTCGCCCGCGCGCGGCACGCCGTGAAACACCCACACCTGCTTGCCGGTGCGCACGTCCCAGGCGCGAATGTCGCCGGATACGCTCTTGGGTTCTTCCGGCGTGGAATTGCCGGTGATCACCAGGTTCCTGAAGATCGCGGGCGGCGAAGTCTCGGCATACTGCTTGTCATAGCCGCGCATCACGTCCGGCGTCTTCAGATTGAGGATGCCATGCGCGCCGAAGCCCTCAGCCGCCTGGCCGGTCTTTGTGTTCACCGCGATCAGCTTGCCGCTGGCGGTGCCGAAAATGATTTCGGGCGCATATTTCCTGTCACCGGGCCAGTAAGCGATGCCGCGCGGCGCGGGCCGGTCGTTGCCGGGCAGCCGGTAGGCCCACAATTCCTGACCGCTGGTGGCGTCCAGCGCTACGATGCGGCCGTAAGGCGAGCCCACATACATCACATTGCCTACCACCAGCGGCGTGGTTTCCGACGTGGCGGTACGCACCGCATCGGCCGGCTTCATGTGATAGGTCCAGGCAACCTTCAGCCCGGTGACGTTGGCCGGCGTGATCTGGGTGAGGGGGGAATAGCGCATGGCGCCGGCATCGCGGCCATAGCTGGGCCAATCGGTGGTGGCGCGCGGCTGGGCGGCGGCCGATCCAATAGCGCATACACAGGCCAGTGCCGCGAGGCGCAATTTGCGCATGGTTCCCCCAGGAGATTTTGTTTGCCGCGAGCTTAAGCGTGGCGCCACAAGAAGACCAGTTTGGGATCTCCCGCGGCAAAGGAAAACACGAAGCGCCCCGGCACATCGAAGGGCGGCCAGTGCAGGTCCACCGGGCGGAAATTGGCCCCGGGGCCGGCATGTCGCGATTGACGTACGCCATGGCGGCCTGCGGAAAGCTGCCGGTGATCAGCGCCGCCTTGTAGTTCCGCAGGTGCGGCAGGAAGGCGTGGATGTCGGCATTCGACCAATGCTGCAGCACATCCTTGGCGGTCAGCAGGTCGGCGGCCGGCAGGTCGTCCCGGGTGGCGTCGGCATGCAGGAAGCGCACGCCGGGGCGCGCGAAGGCGCGGGTATTTTCCAGCACCACCGCCGAAACATCCACCCCGGTATAGTCAATGCCGTTCCAGTCCAGGTAGCGGGAGAACTGCCAGTCGCCGCAGCCGACATCCGCCACACTGGCGACCGCATTGCGGCGCAGGAGCTCCTGCAGGAAGACGCGGTAGTCGCGCGTCGTTTCCTCGCGCGAACCCGCGCCGGAGCCGCCCTCCACAGATCGTCCCGGTATATCGAATCGAAGATTTCCGAATGCGTCGGCATCTTCCCCCCAAGGCGGCGTCTGTCGCGCCGATGCCGGCATTGAACAGGGGAATGTTGGCGTTGGCCAGCAAATGCGTTGCTGCGGTGCGGCAGATATCAGGCGCGCGCGGGCATCTGGTAGAGCCGCAGGTTGCGATCCGCCAGAGCCGAGCCGCCCAGCACAGGGTACAGGCCCCATCCGGCCAGTCTTTCAGGATCGCGATCATGGCGGAGATATTCGACAGGCCGTTGCCGATGAAGCGTTGCGCCCGCAAAGCCAGGTAAGTGTCCAACATGATTTCCCGTCCCGCCCGGGCAGGATCGGTAGTGGGCAGGTAATGCACGGCCTGGCCGGTGCGGCTGCGCTGGCAGGGCATGGCCACGACGCGGCCGCCAAACATATCTTTGGCCATCGCCAGGCAGTGCTCATCGTCGGTCAATACCAGGATGCGCGCGCCGGGGTCGCTTTGCGCCGCCAGGGACAGGATCGCCCTGGCGGTGGCGCCGGCATTCGCATCTTCCAGGCTTTTGTCGGAGCCGCGCAGATGCACCGCCACGACGGGTGCCCCGCCAGATGGGCGTCGAAGAAGGCATCGCAGGCCGCGACGATGTCGGCCTGGGGATGCAGGTATTTTTCCGCCAGATAGCGGCAGACCGTATCCAGCGGTTTGCCGTGCATGGGATGGGCAGGGGGCAGCCAGGGCATCACATTGATCACGGCGATGTGGAAATCGCTGACCGCCACCGCCTCCGGCCGGTTGAGGAAATAGACAGCGCCGGCGCGGCTGCCCTTGCCTACCCATTTGGACCTCAGTTGCAGGCTGCCGCTGCCGCTTTGCGTCAGGTTGGCCTTGTTCCAGCGCGGCGGGAAGAAACCGGCATCGGGCAGATCCCGCAGCGCGATGTCCGACACCGGCTGGAAGTAGAACTGGAACGCATCATGTTCCTCGCCATCGCTGAAAAGGCCGCCGCCGCCCCACCATGTCACGGGAATGCGGCCCGTCGCTTCCGCCAGCAGCAGCGTGCCCAGCAGATGCGAGACATCGGCCCAGAAGTCGAAACCCCATTCCGGATCAGCAGGTAGCGCAGACCTGCCGGCAGGTACGGCCGCGGTGCGGCGCGCGCCGCCGCCAGGTTCTGCGCGATCCGGCTGTTGCCGGGGCTCGGCCGCCAGGGCCCGATCCAGATAGTCGGCGGCCTTGTCGAATTCCCGCGCCCGGGCCGCGATGACGCCCAGCAGATGCAGCGCCGCGGCATCGGCCATTTGCACTCTTTGGGAACAGCGGAGGGGTAAGCCGCAGTCTGCCGAAGGCAGGCAAAACGGTCCAGTGGACCGTTTTGCGCGGCGAACGCCCGACCACAGGCAAGAATTTTCGATCCGGTGAAGCCCCGGTACATCGATGCGCGCCTGTAAGCGCGGCACGGGGATTTGCATGGCCTGCACATGGTTTGCGCCACGCCAATCCTTCATAAATATTTGAAATTATGGGACAATTGGAACTAATAGGAACCCGATGCTTTATCTCAGCATGGACGAAGCAGCAGTTCAGCGAACAATATTGGTGGTTGAGGATGAAGTCCTCATTCGCATGTCCACCGTCGCGATGCTGGAAGATGCGGGTTTTTGTGTGCTGGAAGCCCAAAACAGTCCGGAAGCCCTGCAAATGCTGTCCCGGCACGCCGAAGTCAGCATTCTCCTCACGGACGTGTGTATGCCGGGGGGAATGGATGGCCTGGCGCTCGTGGCGCAGGTCAGTGTCGATCATCCCGCCATCCGCGCCATTGTCGTCTCGGGAACGACATCCGCGTCACAGGCGAACGAAGCGGGTGCTGCCGGGTATCTCAGCAAACCTTATATGGCACACACGCTCGTTCGGGTGGTTCATGACATGGTGCGATACCACTAGCCGGTGCGCGCCCGAATTCATTGGCAGTTTCGCGGTTATTGCAGCCGGTCTGCGTGTTTCTTGCCATGGCACGCGGCAGGCCTGACGTCATTTCGTTCCAGGGAATAGATCAATGCCAACGCTCTTCGATAAAATCGAGGATGCCCGCTCTCTCGCGCAAATTGCCGTGGTGACGGCGCTTGCCCATCGGCTTGACGCAAAGGTGGCGACGGCCAGCGGTCCGGCCGGCCTGAGCGTTTCGGTGACACACGCGACGCCCGTATCGCGGCTTCCCGCATGAAGCCGCGCCGTTGCCTGTTTCTGTTCGTGATGCTGGGTTTCGCAACCGCCGCCCAGGCGGGTGGTCCACAACTGCCATGCGATACATCCGGCGCTTATGTCTACCCGCCTTCCGGCGTTCCCCCCATGATCGGGATTTGGCACGCAAGCGATCTTGCGCAAGCCAATTGGCAGCCTCCAGGCTGCACCGGGTGGCCAGCCGGTTCGCACGCGAAACTTATCGTCACGCTGGCCGGCAGCATCCACTTCGATGGCGAGATGGATGGCCTGCTGGCGAAAATCGGCGCCATCTCCACGCTGAAGGATATTTCCTATTGGTCGGCGGCTGACAAGGCATGGGGACACCTGGCCACCGATGCATCCGCATTGATCGATGCGAATGCAAAAGACCGGCGCAGGGATTTCGCCGGGGCCGATTTCGCAAAAGGCGCGGACCTTTACTATTGGGAAGACGGCGCCAGCACCGGCCCGACGGTATATCGCTTGCGAGTGTTCGAGAGCACGCCGCAGCGCCTGGTCATTTCGAGCGACAATGTCACCACGGTTCGCAAGTTCGTCTTCACCCTGTTCAAGCCCGGCGCTCTGCAGTCGCTGCTGTTTATTCAGCGGCTCTCGCCCGGCACATTCGGCGTCTATATCCTGACGCGGACAGGGGAAGGCGCGAGCGTCCTCTCAAACGGGCATGAAGAGGTATTCATCAACCGCGCCGATGCACTCTTTCGGCAATTGGCGGGCATAAAAACAAATCAGGAGCCTCCCGCGATGCGTTGAGGGGCTCGTTCCCCGGCGCTGACGTTCGCACAGAGGTTGGCGGTACCGCGAGCACGGTGTTGGTTTTGGCGAGCATGCGAACAGTCGGCTCCCGAATGCGTCGAAACGGCGATCCAGGCGTTATTGCCGCAGCGCCAAAGGCCAGCGGCCTCCTGCCGTTTCCATCAAAGGCGCGATACCCCAAAAAGCTGTGTTTCCCGGTGTTTTCCTGGCGGCCCTGCAATGGGAAAGGACGCAAGATGATGAATACGTTATTGAACGGCGCCGTTATCGCCCTGGGGCTGGCTGGCGCGGTGTTCGCGGTGGCCACTCCAGTCTCCGCGGCGGAACTTGTCGGTGTCCATGTCGGCCCCGTCGGCCTCGGCTTCACGGTGGGCAATGGGCACTACTATGACGGGAACCATCGTCGCCAGGCCTATACCTATCCGTCGGATTGGAAGACCTACCACCATCCTCAGAACTGGTATCGCAGCCATCCGCAGTGGAACAACCAGGGCGGCTCGGACTGGTATCGCAACTGACGCGTGATGCATTTCGGCCTCGCCTCGCACGAAAGTGCGGGGTGAATGTCGGCGACCGGCAGGAAACGACCATATCATCTCCATCGCTTGTTTGCGTTTGATGGAGGCATCTGCGTCTATGCGGCGGCGTGCTGCCTTATGCCTTGAATCGATCGTCGCAAGCCCGACGCATCTCGCAAAGTTCCTGCCGGAACTATTTCCAGAAGAAAGCGCGGCGATGGGCCGGTGCTGAACCGACCGAGGACATGTGGGCATTTTCCAAGCGAGTTCCCGGCTCGTTTTCGGCCGCGCCGTCCTGCATCGGGCCCTCATAATCGCGTCCGGGTTGCTCGTCGCCGCGCCGGCCTTCGCCCAGCAGGTGGCTCCTAGTCAGATCACGCCGCCCACGCTGCGGCCACAGCCGCAGGAAGGCGCGGCGATCACCCTGCCGGGCGCGGCGGAACTGACGGCTCCGGCGGATGCCGCGGGCCTGTCGGTCAGCCTGGGACACGTCACCGTCGAAGGCGGCTTTCCCGAACTGCAGGACGAAACGGCGGCAATCATCGGCGCGCTGCAGGACCGGCGGGTCACCGTCGCCCAAGTCTATGCCGCCGCCAATGCGCTCGAACAGGCCTATGCGGCGGCGGGCTATGTGCTGGCGCGGGTCGCCGTACCGCCCCAAAAGCTTGCCGACGGCGGGCCGCTGCGGCTGACGCTGGTCGACGGCTTTATCGAGGCCGTCGATGTGGCTGGCGTGCCCGAGCGTCAGCGTGACGCCGTCGCTGCCCGCATGGCGTCGCTCGTCGGCCAGCGGCATGTGCGGCTTGCCGATATCGAGCGCCGCCTGCTGCTGGTTTCCGATATGCCGGGCCTGGCGCTCCGCTCGACGCTGACCCGTGGTGCGACACCAGGCGGCACGCTGTTGCTGGTCGAAGCGACGCAGACTTACGCGACGGGAACGCTGGGCTTCGACAACCGGCTGCCGAAATCGCTCGGTCCCTTCGCCTTGAACGCTTCTGTGTCGCTGAACTCGGTCTTCGGCTTCGGCGAGCAGGTCTATGCCTCGGCTTCGTCGGGTTCCGATCTCGCCCGGGCCTTCGACGGCCGCTCCCCGGTGCAGATTTATGGCGGCGGCCTGGTGCTGCCGATCGGCACCGACGGCTTCACGCTCAACCCGGAATATACCAGTGCGTCGACCCGGCCGGCGCCGGCCGCCGGCGCCCCGGCGGGCGAGGGCGATTTCGAGCGCGTCGCCTTGCGGGCCGGCTATCCGCTGATCCGCACCCGGGCACAGACATTGTCGCTGCTGGCGACCTATGAGTGGAACCAGGAAGCTCTGACGCCAATCGGTTTTCCGACCGAACTCTATCAGGACCGCTACCATGTGCTGCGCTTCCAGGCCCAGGACGCTTTCGTGCTGCCCTCGGGCGACGTGGGCATGGCGACCGGCATTTTCTCGCAGGGACTGGCGGGGCGCGACGGCGACCTCACGGCGACCGGCATCCCGCTGTCGCGCCAGGGGGCGAGCCCGATCTTCAGCAAGCTCAATGCCGACATGCGATTCACCCTGCCGCTTTCCGACGCTTTCCAGCTTGCCCTGATTGGGCATGGCCAGACCACGTTCGGCGTGCCGGTGTTCCTGGCCGAGCAATTCTCGCTCGACGGTCCCGACGCGCTGTCGGCTTTTGCCTCGGGCACGCTGGAAGTCGATGAGGGCGCCACGCTGCGCGCCGAGGTGTCGCATGCCGTAACGATAGCCCTCGGGCCGCTGCAGACGACGCTCGCGCCCTACCTGTTCGGCGCGGGTGGCGTCGGCGTGCTCGATGGAGCGACCGCGGTGGAACAGGCGACGATCCGGGCCGGATCGTTCGGGGCCGGGCTGCGCGCCGGGGCCGATGCGCTGGGCCTTCCCTATGGCACATCGCTGAGTTTTGAACTGGCCAAGAAAGTCTCGGACTTCCCGGGCGAGGAGCGCGGCTATCGCGTCAATCTCGCCATGACGGTGAAGTTTTTCTAGGCGCGATCCGCGCCGCACGAACTGAACCGCGAGACACAAGCATGCGACCGACTCGACACAGGCTTATGAATTCTACCGCCCTCCTGCTCGGCGTCGGGGCGCTGTCGCTGGCCAGCACGGTCGCCCGCGCCCAAAGCGTGCTGCCACACGGCGGCACGGTCGCGGCCGGCAGCATCAACATCGCTGCTCCGTCCGGCAATGGTCTCACTGTCACCCAAAGTTCCGCGCGCGGCGTCATCAACTGGAACAGCTTTTCCGTCGGCCAGCAGAGCAGCGTGACCTTCGTCCAGCCGAATGCATCGTCGGCAACACTGAACCGGGTGACGGGATCTACGACCTCGACCATCGCCGGGCAGATCCGGGCCAACGGCCAGGTCTATCTGGTCAATCCCAACGGCATTGCCATCACCAAGACGGGCGCGGTGAAGGTCGGCGGCGGCTTTGTCGGTTCGACACTGGGCATCAGCGACCGGGACTTCATGAATGGCAACCCGAACTTTTCGGGTGACGGCGCCTCGGCCGGTGTGACGAATGCCGGCCGCATCCGCACGCGCAAGACGGGATTCGTGGCGCTGGTGGGCGGCACGGTCGACAATTCCGGCACCATCTCGGTGCCGCTGGGCAAGGTGGGCCTGGGCTCGGGCGAGCGGGCGACGCTCGACCTTACCGGCGACGGCTTCCTGCAGGTGGCGGTTCCGACCGGCGCCACCACGGCGGACGGCCGGGGGCTGGTCGATGTTTCGGGCAAGGTGCAGGCGGCGGGTGGCCGCGTCGAGTTGCGGGTGGCGACGGTCGCCACCGCCATCCGCGATGCAGTCAACGTCTCGGGCGCGATCACCGCGATGTCGGTTTCGGGCCATGACGGTTCGATCACGCTTTCCGGCGGGGACGGCGGCGATACAGCGGTGTCGGGCGAGGTATCCGCTTCCGGCGGCAAAAACGCCGAGGGCGGCACAATCGTCATGACCGGCCACGACCTGGACCTCGCACCGACGGCGGTGGTCAATGCCAGCGGCACGACCGGCGGCACCATCCTGATCGGTGGCGACCGCCAAGGCGGCGCCGATCCCGCCACCAAACTGGTCCAGCAGAAGGTTCAGACCGCCGCCACGACCCGCGTCGCGGCGGGCGCAAAGATTCTCGCCAACGGAACGGCCGGCGCGGGCGGCCATGTGGTCGTGTGGTCGGATAATGTCACGAACTTCGCGGGCGCGATCAGCGCGACCGGCGGCAATGGCGGTTTTGTCGAGACCTCCAGCAAGGGCCGGCTGACCGTCACCGATGGGGCCACGGTCGATACGCTTTCGCCCCTGGGTAAGGCAGGCACATGGCTGCTGGACCCGGCGACCATCATTATCGCCTCGACCGGCACCGGTACGCTCGACCAGGCCGCCGATACCACCGACACGACATCCGCCGTCACCATCAGCCCTGCCACGCTCAATGCTGCGACGTCGAACGTCATCCTGGCGGCGAGCACCTCGATCGCGGTCAACAGCGCGATCAGCCTGGCCAACGCCGGCGTCGGCATCACCTTCGAGGGTGCGGGAACCGTGGGGCCGAGCGCGGGCACCGCCCTGGCCGCCAACATCACCACCAACAATGGCGCCGTCGCGATCAACGGCGCAACCGTGGTCGGCGCCGCCGTTACCATCAACGCCGGAACCGCCGGGGTGACGTTTGCGGGTGCGATCACGGGCGCCAAGGGCCTGACCGTCTCCGGCTCCGGCGGCGCAACGCTCGGCGGCAGTGTCACGCTGACCACGACCAGCGGCACGCTCAAGATCACCGGTCCCACCACCCTGGGCGCGGATGTCGCGATCACCAACACCAGCAACGCCGCGCTGACCTTCACCGGGCCGGTCGACGGCGCGCACAGTCTGACCATCACCAATGGCGGCGCCGCGAAATTCGCCGGCACGATCGGCGCAACGACGGCATTGACCAGCCTGAAGACCTCGGGTTCGGGGACGGCGACCTTCGGCGGCAATATCACGACCGATAACGGTCTCATATCGATCGCGGGCAACATGGCCCTCAGCCACAATGTCATCATCAATGCGGGGACGGGCGCGTTTTCCGCCGCCAAAAATCTCACCGGGGCCTTTGCCCTGACCATGGCCGGTACCGGCACCGCGACCTTTGGCACGAGCGGTCAGCCTAACGATCAGGTTGCAGGTCTGGCGAGCCTGGTGACGGGCCCCGGGACCACGATATTCAACGGCAGTGTCAGCACGAACGGCGTCATCACGGTCAACGGCCCGACCGTCATAGGCGGCAACATCGTCGTCGCGGCTGGGGCCACCGGCGTCGTGACCTTCAGTGGCCCGGTCGATGGCGCGGTCGACGGGCTTGTTCAGCCTTACTATGACAGCCTGACGACCAATTACAGCGTCGTGCATTTCAACAGCACCGTAGGCGCGACGAATCCTTTGACCAACCTGATCATCGGGCTGGGCGAGGTAACGGTCGGCGGCAATATCACCACCGCCGGCGCCATTACCTTCAACAGCGTGGTAACGCTCGGCGGAAACCTCACCGCCAACAACGCCGCCATCACGATCGGGGGCATGATAGCGGGCGCGACCATAAGCCCGACAACGCTCGGCAGCGATGTCACCATCAGCAGCGGAACCGGCCTGGTCACCTTCATCGGAACGGTCGATGGCAACCACGGCCTGACCGTCACGGGCAGCGGAGGCACGGCGTTCAACGGCGCGGTGGGCGGGGCCACCCCGCTGGCCGGCCTGACCACGGGCGCGGGCCTGACGACCTTCAACGGCAATGTCTCCACCAACGGCGCCATTACGGTCAACGGCGCCACCGCGATCGGCGCCACGCTTGCCATCTCCGCCGGCGCCGGCGCGGTGCATTTCGCCGGCGCCGTCGACGGCGTCAGCGACAATGCGTATGCCCTGACCATCAGCAACAGCGGCGCCACGACCTTCGACAGCACGGTGGGCGTGACGCATCCCTTGACCGGCCTGACCACGGGCACGGGCCTGACGAACCTGGGCGGTAACATCAAGGTCAACGGCAATATCGCCTTCGATGGCGCGACCATGCTGACGGACGATGTCGATATAGACGACGGCAATTACGCGACCAGCTTCGCCGGCGCCGTCGACGGTGCCCATAACCTGACCGTCACCGCGGCGGCCGGCACGGATTTCGGCGGTACGGTCGGCGCGACCATCCCGCTGTCCAGCCTCAATTCCGGCGCCAGCACCCCGTCGTCGAACCCCGGCCCGACAACGACCCATGGCAGCATCACGACCACGGGCGGTGTCACCTTTGCCGAAGACGCCAGCCTTGGCGGGGCCATTACGACGACCAACAGCGATGTGACGATAACCGGGATCACCACCCTCATCGGCGATGTCACGGTCACCACCGGAATGGGTGCGATCAGCTTCGGCCGTACCGTCGATGGCGCCTTCAATCTGGCGCTCGGCACCTCGGGCGCCATGCTCATCAATGGTCCCACGGGCCGGACGACGGCGCTGGCCGGCCTGACCACGGGGACCGGCCAAACCAGCCTCAATGGCGATGTCGTCACCACAGGCGCGCAAATTTACGGCGGGCCGGTGCAACTGCTTGGCCCGCTCGTCATGGATGCGGGCGCCGGCAGCATCACATTCGCCGGCACGGTTCAGTCGTCGGCAATGCCGGTCGATGTCAACTCGCTGACGGTGGCGAGCGATGGCGTGGCGACCTTCAATGGCGCGGTCGATCTGGGCGGAGAACTGCTGCGGACGGGCGCGGGCGCAACCATCATCAATGCAACCATCACGACAGTATCGGACCAGGCCTATAGCGGCGCGGTGACGCTCAACGCCTCGGGCCTGACGGCAACCGGCGGCAGCATTCAGATGAGTGGCGCACTGACCCTGAGCAGCGACGCGACCATCACTTCGGGACAAGACCAAGTCTACCAGGCGATCGATGGCGGCCACAATCTTGTCCTGGCCGGTGGGACGCTCGTCCTCAATGGCGCTGTGGGCGGGACGACGCCGCTCGCCAGCCTGACGGCGCAGGGGGCTCAGATTCAACTGGATGGCAACATCGCCACCAGCGGTGCCGTGACGATCGGCGGCCCCGCCTTCCTGGGCGCAAATCTCGCGATCAGCGCCGGAACCGGGGCGGTGAACTTCACCGGAACCATCGATGGCGCCTTCGGTCTGACCGTCACCAACAGCGGCGGCACGACGTTCGGCGGGGCAGTGGGGGCAACGACGCGGCCAACCGGCCTGACGACGGGCACGGGCCTGACAACCTTGAGTGCTGCGCTCAACGTCAATGGCAACATCCTGATCGGCGGCGCCACCATGCTGGGCACCAACGTGGCCATTAAAAATGCCACCGGCACGCTGGTCTTCACCGGCGCCGTGGATGGTGCGCATAATCTGGGGGTTTCGGCCAATCTGGGCACGAGCTTCGGCGGCGCCGTGGGCGCGACTACGCCGCTCGGCACCGTGATACTCGCCTCGGCCGCGACACTCTCGGGCAATGTCACGACGGCGGGTGGGCAGGCCTATGGCGGCGCGGTCACGCTGCTGGGCAACAGCGCGCTCGCAACCGCCAACGCGCCCCTGGTGTTCTCGTCGACCATCGACACCGCCGCAGGCGCACCCGCGAACCTGACCGTGACCAGCGGCACCGGCAAGCAGACCTATGGCGGCGCGCTGGGCGCGACCGGTGCCCTCGGCGCGGTCACGTTAAGCAACAGCAACGCCGCCGGCATCTCGCTTGCCGGTGCGACGAACAATTTCGCCAGCCTGAACGTCTCCGCCGGAGGGGCGGTCACGGTTGCCGACAGCGGCCCGCTCATGGTCACCGGCATCAATACGACCGGCGACATTTTGGTGGCCACCCAGGCCGGCGACCTGACCGTCACCGGCGCCGTCACCACCACCTCCGCGACCGCCACGGCGCTTGTGCTGCAAGCGGGCAAAACTGCCAGCCGTGTGGCATCGCCCGGCATGAGCGATACCAGCGGTAATGTGGTGCTGGATGGTGGCAGCCTGTCGGTCGGCACCGGCGGTTCCGGCACGATCTACACCGGCAGCATCGCCAACAGCACCGGCCTGTCTGCCGCCGTGGGCTTGGGCAATTTCCGCTACTGGAGCGATACCAACGGCAACACCGGCTATACCACGGCGCTGACTGGTGGGATCAGCGCGGTCTATCGCGAACAGCCGGTCGTTACCGTCTCGGCCGTTGTCGGCAGCGGCCGTGTTTATGACACGACCACAACCATCCCGATCTTGACGGTCGCCGGCCAGGTCAATGGCGACTCCGGTTCGGCAACCGGGACGATCACCATTACGGGTGCCGGCACTTCGCTCCGGAATGCCGGCAGCTATGTCGTCGGTGTGACCGGCGTGAGCATGGACGCAAGCCTGGCCGGCCTGGGTTATGCAGCGGCGGGACCAAGCAGCAGCTATGTCATCACCCCGGCGACGCTGACCTACACGGCCAATGCAGCGACACGCACATACGGCGGGGTCGATCCGGCTCTGTCGGGGACCGTAAGCGGCTTTGTGGGAAGCGACGACCAGGCCAATGCCACGACCGGCACGCTGGGCTTTGCGACGGGGGCGATGGCGACCAGCGATGTCGGCAGCTATGCGATCAATGGCAGTGGGCTGACGGCAAACAACGGCAATTACCTGCTGGTGCAGGCTTCCGCCAACGCGACGGCGCTGGCGATCACGCCAGCGACGATCACAGTCAACGGCGCCACCGGAATCGACAAGATTTACGATGCGACGACGGCGTTGCCGGGCGGCGTCCCGGGCTTCAGCTATAGCGGCGTCTTCGGCAACAATGTCACCGTGTCGGCCTCGGGAACGGCCTATGCCAGTCCCAATGCCGGGGCGGAGGCGGTGAATGTCTCCGGCCTGACGATCAATGGCGCTGCGTCGGGCAATTATGTGCTGAGCAGCACATCGGTAACCGGCTCGGGCACCATCACCCCGGCAACGATCACGATCACCGGCGCCACCGGGATCGACAAGACCTATGACACGACGACGGCGCTGCCGGGCGGGGCGACCGGCTTCATCGCGACGGGCATCTATGCCAGCGACCTGGGCAATGTCGGCGTCACGGCACAGGGTGCGGCCTATGCCGGCCCCAATGCCGGAGCGGAGATGGTGAATGTCTCAGGCCTGTCCATCAGTGGCGCCGCGTCGGGCAATTATGTGCTGAGCGGCACTTCGGTGACCGGCTCGGGCGCCATCGGACAGGCGACGCTGACCTACACAGCGGATGGGGCGACGCGCACTTACGGCGGGGGCAATCCGGTGTTGTCGGGAACGGTAAGCGGCTTTGTGGGGGGCGACGACCAGGCCAATGCGACGACCGGCCCGCTGACTTTCACCACGATGGCCACCACATCCAGCAATGTCGGCGCTTACACGATCAACGGCGGTGGTCTGACGGCGAACAACGGCAACTACCTGTTCGTCGAGGCAGCGGCCAACACGGTGGCGCTGACGATCACGCCAACGCTGCTGACGGTGACGGGAACAAAAGTCTATGACACGACGACAGGCTTCGCCACCAACCGGCTGGCGGTGGCGGGGGCGCAGAACGGGGAGAGCGTGACGCTGACCTCCGGCACGGGGCTGTCGGCCTCGGCCGATGTCGGGAGCCATGCCGGCAACCTGCTGTCCGGCTTGGCCATCGCGGTGGCGGGCGGCAACGCCCTGGCCTCGAACTACAGCCTGCCGGGCAGCGGCACGCTGGCCATCACGCCGGCGACGATCACGGTCGCCGGCGCCACCGGAATCGACAAGATCTACGACGCCACAACGGGGTTGCCGGGCGGGGCGGCCGGCTTCACCGCGACGGGCATCTATGCCAGCGACCTGGGCAATGTCGCCGTCACGGCACAGGGCGCGGCCTATGCCGGCCCCAATGCCGGACGACAGGCGGTGAACATCTCCGGCCTGGGCCTCAGCGGCGCTGCGTCAGGCAATTATGTGCTGAGCGGGACTGCGGTGACCGGCTCGGGCACCATCGGACAGGCGGTGCTGAGCGCCTCGCTGACGGGCATGGTCGAGAAGACTTACGACGGTACCCTGACGGCGGCGCTGGACTCGTCGAACTATGTGATCTCGGGTTTTGTCGGCGGCCAGTCGGCGCGCGTGACGCAGGCATCGGGCAGCTATGCGAGCCCGGATGTCGGCACCGGGATGGCGGTCAATACAACGCTCCGCGCCGGCGACCTCGCCGCGGGCCAGAGCACACTGCTGTCGAACTATGTATTGCCGGCGGCGGCGTCGGGAGCGGTCGGCAAGATCGAGCCCGCCACGCTTACCTATGTCGCCACCCCGGCCGCACGGCTTGTCGACACCCCGAACCCGGCTTTCGTGGGCGTAGTCACCGGGTTCGTGGCCGGCGAGACACAGGCGAGCGCAACCACGGGCACGCTGGTCTTTGCAAGCCCGGCGATCGCATCGTCGCTGGCGGGCCTTTATGCCATCGAGGGCGCGGGTCTTATCGCGAACGCCGGCAACTACCTGTTCGTCGAGGCGCCCGGGAACGCGACGGCATTGCGCATTGGGCCGATCCTGGCCCTTGGCACCAGCGCGAATGCTTTCTTCATGGCCGATCCATTCAGTGTGGCGGCAATGACATCTGTGGATGCGGCCACGCCGACGTCTTGCACATCAGGATCGGTCGGGGAAACCCTGGTGAAACAAGGAAGCGCCGTGATCTTTGGCCCGGGGGGCGGATGCTGAAACTGACGCGCTCGCCTGCTTTCCAGAACATTGGTCGCGGCGGTGTCGTCGATCCATGACGCCGGAGACATGGTGTCAGGAATTCATGTAAATTTTTGATATAAAACAACAATTTTTGATAGCGGTGCCGGAGGGGTGAGCCGGACAAAGCAATCGCCGGCAGGCGATTGCCCGGCGAACACCTGAGCGCAACCGTGCACGAATTGTCCAGACATCCCTGGACTTCAGGGGGCGTTTCTGTCCTACCAGTCGCCCCTTATTCCAAGGTTGGTTTTCAGCAAGCATTGTCATGGGCGGCGCTCCATACCGCCCTCCCATCCTTCACGGACAGGATATCAACCCGTAATCCTATCATCCACGGGCGGGGTTTGGCCTAAAGCATATGGGGTGGATGGCTCCCGCTCACGGCATAAAAGTGGCTAAGTGTGGAAGCGATCAGGCAACCACGAGCCAAAGGAGCGATCCGCCAGGCAAATGCTGCGACGCCTGATTGGCCCGCCTGCAATAGCCCTCCAGATGTATCGGCGCTTTCGGTTCCGGTCTCACTACGCGAGACGGCGGTTTTGAGCCGCCCCGTCTTCCATGCCACTTCTTGGTCATAATATCCGGGGAGGGGACGATGTCACAAGGCGGCAAAGCGGCGTGGGTCGGGCTTGCGATGGCGGCATGTCTGGCATCCGCCAATGCCGCGCCCGGCGCTTATGAGACGGTGCTAGGCCCGACACCGATCAGCAACGTCACCAAGACAGAACTGACCGGCGAGGGCGCGGTAGTTGCCACCCTCAACGGCGACACGCTGCAGCTGACCGGCACGTTTGAGGGCATGTCCTCGCCCGCCATCGATGCGCACATCATGATGGGCGAAAGTACGGGCATCCCAGGCGACCCGATCCTGGACCTGACCGCCAGTCAGGCTGGAAGCGGTACGATCAGCGGCAGCCTCAAGCTCAGCCGCGCCCAGCTGGCGGCGCTGCACCAAGGGCGCCTCTATGTCCAAATCAACAGCCAGAAGGGGCCCGCGCCAGGAGGCAATCTCTGGGGCTGGCTGCTGCCCGAACATCTCAAAGCCGGCCAGGACGAACCCCAGATGGGCAGCTGGTATCTGCCGCAGGGCGAAGGCCTACGGGCCTCGCGCACCGGCGGCAAGAATTTCTGATCCGCACAGCTACAACGGGGTGATGTCGTGAAAATCTTGATCGGAAAATCCGTATCGGTCGTGGCCCTGCTGGCGGCGGGCGCCGGCTTGTTCACAGGCGCGGTCATGGCCCAGGTGCCGGGACCTTTCACCGCCGCCCAGGCCGACACCGGGCGCGGCGTCTATGCCAGCAACTGCATGAGCTGCCATCAGGCCAATCTGGGCGGCGAGGGCGATGCACTGCCGCTGGCCGGCAAGACTTTTGTGGCGGCCTGGAGCAAGCGAACCACCGCCGACCTCTACAATACCATCCGCACCTCAATGCCCTACGGCAATCCGAACAGCCTCGATGCCAAGAGCTATGCCGCGGTGACAGCCTTCATCCTGCAGGCCAATGGCGCCAAGCCAGACAGCACTGATCTCATGCCCACCACCTCCGTGAAGATCGCTGACATCGCCACAGGCTCCGTGCCTGCCGATATCCAGAAAGGTATCAAGGCCCCGGCCCGCGCCCGCGGCAGCAGCGGCGGATCGATGGAAGGCAGCATGGCCCGTGACTCCGACAATGGTGCCGGCATGATCCGCAGCTTTGGCCAGACCATGCTTGGGGATATCAAGAATTATACGCCCGTCACCGACGCCATGCTGACCAATCCGCCGGACAGTGACTGGCTGGTGGGACGCGGGAACTATGCCAACTGGAGCTATAGCCCGCTCAAGCAGATCGACACCCACAACATCCACGATCTGCAACTGCAATGGGTGTGGGCGATGAACGAGGGCGGCGCCAACGAAACCGCGCCGCTGGTTCACGACGGCATCATGTTTCTGGGAAACACCTACAACACCATCCAGGCGCTGGATGCCAAGACTGGCGAGCTATTGTGGGAAAACCGCGTCGGGCCCGCGCCTAGCCGTCCCAACTATGGTGGCATGCGCTCGATCGCGGTGTGGGGTGACAAGGTCTATTTCGCCGGTAACGACGCGGTGCTGCATGCGCTGGATGCCAAGACCGGTAAACTGGTGTGGAGCACGCCGGAGTCGGACGTGCCCGGCCATAACAATACCAGCGGCGTCTTGGCGGTACATGGCAAGATCATCACCGGCCTGACCGGCTGCGGCCGCATCCCGGCCCAGGATCACTGCTATATCAGCGCCTATGATGCGCAGACCGGCAAGCAGGTGTGGAAATTCCTCACCGTGGCGCTGCAGGGCGAGCCCAATGGCGACAGTTGGGGCGGCCTTCCCAATGACAAGCGTGCCGGCGCCGAAACCTGGATCCAGGGCGCCTTCGATCCGGCGCTGAACCTGACCTATTGGGGCACCGCCCAGGCCAAGCCGTGGCGGCGTGATCTGCGCGGTTCGGGCAGCGGCGCCACCGACTATGCCAACTCCACCGTGGCGCTGGATGCCGATACCGGCAAGCTGAAATGGTTCTACAACCATGCACCGGGCGAAAGCCTGGACCTCGACGAGGTGTTCGAGCGCATCCTGGTCGATCACGGCGACAGCAAGACGGTGATGACCATCGGCAAGGCCGGTATCCTGTGGAAGCTGGACCGCACCACCGGCAAGTTCATCGACAGCCGCGAGACCGTCTACCAGAACATCATGGCTTCGCAGAACCCGGTGACGGGCGAGCCGGTTTATCGCAAGACCATCCAGGACCAGAAACCGGACCAGTGGCTGTCATCCTGCCCCGGACCGGAAGGCGGGCATGATTGGCAGGCGGCCAGCTATCATCAACCCAGCGATACGCTGATCGTCCCGCTCAGCCAGAGCTGTGTGATGATGTTCAGCAATGGCTCGCAGACCTATTTCGAGATGCCGGGCACTGAACGCAACATGGGGCGGCTGTCGGCCTATCGCACCTCCGACCTCAAGCCACTGTGGAGCTTTCAGCAGCGCACGCCCTTCCTGACCGGCGTGCTGTCGACGGCAGGTGATGTTGCCTTTGTCGGCGATTACGATCGCCGCTTCCGTGCCGTGGACATAAAGACCGGCAAGACGCTTTGGTCGGCGCGGTTGGGCACGACGGTGCAGGGCTATCCCATCTCGTTCAGCGTCGATGGCAAGCAGTATATAGCGGTGACGACTGGCCTTGGTGGCGGCAGCCCGGAGGACAAGCCGATGACGATGCTGCAGAAAGTGCATCGCCCCAATAATGGTCAGGCGCTATATGTCTTTGCGCTGCCGGACAACAAATGATGGCGGTCGTTCTTCCAGGGCGTTAGAGTCTTCGCGCAGTGGAGGAATGATGTTGCGGTCTTTCGTGATTTCGGCGCTCGTGCTGACGTCCTTTCCGGCCTTGGCCCAGCCCCGGCCGCGTGATGCGGTTATGGCGGGTGCCTATCGTTGCAGCGCAGTGGGTGCGCCGCGGCAGTGGTTGGATTGCTATTACGGCGCCGCCCAACCGGCGCGCGCCGCCCTGGGGCTGCCGCCGGCGCCACAGGCGCAGTTGCAGCTCAGCCAGTCGCCGCCCGCAAGCGCCGCCAGTCCGCGCACCGCGCAGGTGCGCGATGCGGTGATGGCCCAGGACTTGCGCTGCTACGCCACCGAAACCGATCGGGCTTGGCTGGATTGTTATTACGCCGCGGCTGCGCCGATGCGCAGCGAACTCGGCCTGTCACCGGGACCGCAGACGGCGATGGTCCCCGCGCCGCTTCCCGTGCCGCAGCCCAATCGCTTCGGCCTGAAGGCGCCGCCGGTGACGCGCGACCATGTCGCCACGCGGATGGCGTCCTATAAGTTCGACATGAATCACGTTTTTACGGTGACATTGGAAAACGGCCAGACCTGGCGGCAGGTTTCCGGCGACACCCGCACCGCGCACTGGACCAAGCCCGCCGACAGCTATGCCGTGAAGATCAGCCACGGCATCTTTGCTAGCTTCGACCTGCAGGTCGTGGGCACGCCCGAAGTCTACAAGGTCGATCGGGTCGAATAAATGCTGATACATGTCCCCGCCGTGCTGACGCCCGACCAGATCGCGACGGTACGCGCAACGCTTGATGCTGGGCGCTGGATCGATGGCCGCGGCAGCGCAGGCCACATGGCGGCGGCGGCCAAAGACAATCAGGAAGCCGATCTTACCGATCCGTCGGTGCGGGCGCAAAGCGATCTCATTCTGCGCGCACTCTCATCGCACGCGCGCTTTGGTGCTGCGGCGCTGCCGGCGCGCATCTGCCCGCCCTCCTTCAACCGCTACACCGGCGGACAGAATTACGGTACCCACAACGATGCCGCGCTGCTGTGCTTTCCCGACGCCGCCGCGCCGCGCTGGGTGCGCACCGATCTGGCCGTCACGCTGTTTCTTTCGGCACCTGGCGACTATGACGGCGGCGAGCTGGTGATTGAGGACACGTTTGGCCCGGTCAGGGTGAAGCTGCCGGCCGGCGACATGGTGGTCTATCCGGCGTCCAGCCAGCACCGGGTCGAGCCGGTGACGCGCGGCGCCCGCGTCGCATCTTTCATCTGGTTGCAAAGCCTGGTGCGCGATGACAGCCATCGCCGTCTGCTGCACGAGCTGGATACCACCATCATGCGGTTGAACCAAGCCATGCCCGACAGCAAGGATGTCGCCCAGCTACTTGGCCTCTATCACAACCTGCTGCGCATGTGGTCCGACACCTGATGCCGGCCACACCCGAAAGCCTGTGGGGGCAGGCGGCGGCGCTGCAACGGGCCGGGCGTCTGGCGGAAGCCGCCACGGTCTATCGGCAGTTCATCGCCTTGCGTCCCGATGTGGTGGAGGCGCGGGTCAACCTTGCCAACCTGCTGTCGGCCAGTGGCGCGCATGCCGATGCGGAAGGGCTATACCGTGAAGCGCTGGCCCTGCGTCGCGACCTGCCCGAAGCGCGTTTCGGCCTGGGCAATGCGTTGCGCGCGCAAGGGCGTTTGGAAGAAGCGGTCGCTGCCTATCGCGCAGTACCGCAAGGTACCAGCAATCCGGGTGTGCTCTACAATCTGGGCAGCGCCTTGCAGGCGCTTGGCCGGTCTGACGAGGCCTTTACGGCTTTCTCCCGCGTCGTGGCGCTGAAGCCCGAAATGGCGCAGGCGCACAACAATCTGGGCATCCTGCTTTATGACCGCGCCGAATGGGACAAGGCGTTGACGTCGTTCGCCACGGCGCTGCGATTTCAGCCCGGATTCGTCAAGGCGCGCAACAATCAGGGCATGGCGCTGCACAAGTTGGGGTATGCCGGCGATGCTGAGGCGGCTTTCCGCGAGGCGATCCGGTTGAAGCCAGATTATGTCGAAGCATTCGACAATTTGGGCGCGCTGCTGCTGGAGTTGGGCCGCACCGAAGAGGCTTTCGAGTGTTTCATGCGCCGCGCCGCGCTGGTCACGGCGCCGCAAGCGCCTGCCGAAAGCCGTGCGGATCATGATGCCGAGCAGACCGCCTTTCGCGGCCGCGCCGCCGGGGCCGTGGAGATCGCAGGCGGTGCGCGCATTGCTGGCCTCGCCATCAACCAGCGCAACAATATCGCCGAGATTAGCACTGCCTGGCAGACCAACCGCCCGCAGATCGTGGTGATCGACGACCTGCTGACGCCAGAAGCTCTGGAGGGGCTGCGCCGCTTCTGCCACGGCTCCACCATCTGGCGCGACACCTTCGATGGCTATGTCGGCGCGCGACCGCAATCGGGCTTCGCCTGTCCCTTGCTGGCCCAGGTGGCGCGCGATTTTGCCGACAGCTATCCGGCGATCTTCCGAGACCATCCGCTGCTGTTCGCTTGGGCCTTCAAGTATCAGCAGGGCCAATGCGGTACGCGCGTGCACGCCGATTTTGCCGCCGTGAATGTCAATTTCTGGATTACCCCGGACGACGCCAACCGCGATCCCGCAACCGGCGGACTGGTGGTATGGGACAAGGCGGCGCCCCTGGATTGGGACTTCGAACGCTATAACGCCGACGAGGGCGCCATCCGCGACTATCTGCAGCGCAGTGGCGCGGTGCCGACACGCATTCCCTATCGCGCCAATCGGGCCGTGGTCTTCGATTCCGATCTCTTCCACGAGACCGACACGCTGGATTTCAACCCCGGCTATACCAACCGGCGCATCAACATCACGCTGCTCTACGGCACGCGCGATCCCGCACCGGAACCGCGCTGATCCCACCGGATGAGATGGGCCCACCGTCTGTCGATTGACAGTCACCGCTCCTTTCCAAATTCTTGCGTCAGAACAAAATTCGGGGAATGCACGATGGCAGCGGGGGGCGCCGGCCGCAAGGTCAAGGCCGCCATCATTGGGTCGGGCAATATCGGCACCGACTTGATGGTGAAGATCCTGCGCCATGGGAAGCATCTGGAGATCGTGGCGCTGGTCGGGATCGACCCGACCTCCGATGGCCTGGCGCGCGCGCGCGCGATGGGTGTGGCGACGACCGCGGACGGTTTTGACGGCCTGATGGCCATGCCGCAATGGCATGAGATCACCATCGTCTTCGATGCCACCAGCGCGGCGGCACATCAGCGCCACAGCGAGGCCTGCGCCCGTGCCGGCAAGGTGATGATCGACCTGACGCCGGCAGCGGTCGGCCCTTATGTCGTGCCTGTGGTAAATGGCGAGGCCCATCTTTTGTCCCCAAACGTCAACATGGTGACCTGCGGCGGGCAGGCCACGATTCCCATTGTGGCGGCGGTCAGCCGCGTCGCCGATGTACGCTATGGGGAGATCGTTTCGTCCATCGCTTCACGCTCGGCGGGTCCGGGCACCCGCGCCAATATTGACGAATTCACCCAGACCACCGCGCGCGGCATCGAGGAAGTGGGCGGCGCCGCCAAGGGCAAGGCGATCATTATCCTCAACCCGGCAGAGCCCCCGATGAAGATGCGCGCCACGGTCTTTACGCTGTCGACCGGCGCCGACCCGGCCGCGATCGAAGCTTCCATAAACGACATGGTCGCCAAGGTGCAGGACTATGTGCCTGGCTATCGCCTCAAGCAGAAAGTCCAGTTCGAACTCTTCGGTGCCAACGATCCCTTGCCGATCCCGGAGCTGGGACCGCAGGAAGGCCTGAAGACATCGGTCTTCCTGGAGGTGGAGGGTGCGGCGCATTACCTGCCGGCCTATGCCGGAAACCTCGACATCATGACCTCGGCCGCGCTGGCCACGGCGGAAAAGATCGCAGCCGCGCAGTTGGGGGGTACCGCCGCATGACCTTCAATCCCGATCACGACCGCCTTTACATCCAGGATGTGACCCTGCGCGACGGCATGCACGCCATCCGTCATCGCTATAGCGTGGACCATGTTGCCACGATTGCGCGGGTGCTGGACGAGGCCGGTGTCGATGCCATCGAAGTCTCGCACGGCGATGGCCTGAACGGTTCGTCTTTCAACTACGGTTTCGGCGCACACACCGATTGGGAATGGCTGGCGGCCGCGGGCAATTCGATCAGCCGCGCGCGGCTGACCACCCTGCTGCTGCCCGGCATCGGTACCGTCGAGGACCTGCATCGCGCCTTCGATATGGGTGTGCGGTCGGTGCGCATTGCCACCCATTGTACCGAAGCCGATATCGCGCGCCAGCATATCGCCTTTGCCCGCAAAGTCGGCATGGACGTGTCGGGCTTCCTGATGATGAGCCACATGGCCGAGCCCGAACCGCTGGCTGAGCAGGCGAAGCAGATGGAGGAGTATGGCGCCCACTGCGTCTATGTCACAGACAGCGGCGGCGCCCTGGACATGGATGGATATCGTGCCCGCTTGGAAGCCTATGACCGGGTGCTACGCCCCGAAACACAGCGCGGTGTTCACGCCCATCACAATCTTTCGCTGGGGGTGGCTAACTCGATCGTCGCGGCGCAGTGCGGTGCGGTGCGGATCGATGCTTCGCTGGCAGGGATGGGTGCGGGGGCCGGCAACGCCCCGCTGGAAGTTTTTATTGCAGCTGCGAACCGCAAGGGCTGGCACCATGGTTGCGACCTGTTCCAACTGATGGACGCGGCCGAGGATCTGGTGCGGCCACTGCAGGATCGCCCCGTCCGGGTCGACCGGGAAACGCTCTCGCTTGGTTATGCCGGCGTTTATTCCTCTTTCCTGCGCCATGCCGAGCGCGCCGCACAAGATTATGGCCTCGATACCCGCGCCATCCTGGTCGAACTGGGGCGTCGCCGCATGGTGGGTGGCCAGGAAGACATGATCGTCGATGTTGCGCTGGACCTACTTGCAGAGGGCGCGAACCAGGCAGATGCTAAGACAAAAGGCGGCACACAGACAAAAAGCCGTCCACGGGAATAAGCGCCGCGGGCCGGCTCGCGCCGGTTCATGGGGGAGGGGATGCCCATGCTTTGGAATCGGGATGATAAGGCCGTTGCCGATGCGGTTATCGCACACGCGGATACCGCGGCGCACGGTAAGAAGAACAATCTGATCTGGAAAAGCTTTTCTATCCTGCAGGCTTTTCGCCATCCCGGCGAGGGCCTGACCAGCCATGAGCTGAGCCGGCGCGCCAATCTGCCCAAAGCGTCGGGCCACCGCCTGGTGCAGACGCTGGAGGAAGTCGGAGCCCTCGTGCGCGGTTCCAATGGCCGCTACCGGCTAGGTATGCTGCTATTGTCGCTGTCGCATAATGTTGCCGTAAAGGAACTGCTGCTGGAAGTGGGGCGGCCCTTGTTGATCGAACTGTCCGCACGCCTGGACATGACCATCCACCTGGGCATGCTGGAAAACGACATGGTCTATTATCTGCACAAGGTCGCCACACCCACTTCTTTCGTTTCGCACACCCGCTGCGGCGCGCGGCTGGAAGCCTATTGCTCCGGCCTGGGCAAGGTGCTGCTGGCGGCACTGCAAGAAGACGAACTGGAAAGCTTCATCCTGGAAGGCGAGCTGGTGGCGCTGACGCCCCATACCATCACCGATCGCAGCGCGCTGCGCCAGGAGCTGGAGAAGGTACGCCGCCAGGGTTTCGCCATCGACGACTGCGAGGCGCGGATGGATACGCGCTGTGTCGCCGTGCCGGTGCGCGACCAGAGCGGCAAGGTGCTGGCTGCCATTTCCGCAACGGGTGATGCCCTGCTGATCAAGCCGGAGCAGATCGCCGTCATCCGCGGCGAGCTACTGGGCACCGCGCGGCGCTTTTCCGAACGGCTGCTGGGTGCCGGCTGAGAGCCGCGGCTTATCCATGAAAGTACGGCATGCCGCGCTGCGAAATGTGTGCCTGTATGCAGATGGCTCCGCGCCTACCCATTAAGCCAATCTCGCCGGGTGAGATTTCCGCCCCCCGATTTTTTTGACTTCGCCCCAGGCTACGCTTTGCATAGCGCCAACCAAAAAAACGGGGGAATCAAAAATGGAAACCTTTCGCAAAGATCTTCTGATCAGCGGTTCCCGTGCTGCGCTGGTGGCCGCGTTTTCCTTCTTCTCCGCCCCTGCCATGGCGCAACAGTCTTCGGCGCAGGCACCTGTGGAGGAAGTGACAGTAACCGGCACCAGCATTCGCGGCGCCGCACCGGTCGGCTCCAATGTCATCACGGTCGACCAAGAAGCAATCCGCGCCTCCGGCGCCAAGAACATGGAAGAATTGCTGAATACCATTCCGGCCTTGAGCACTGCCAACGCTCCGCCTCAAGGCACCAACAACAACTCTTTCTTCGCGCCGCAGATTCACCAACTGGCGGGTTCGATCTCCAACTCCACACTTTCCGTCGTCGATGGCATGCGCTTTGTCGGCGCTGGCGGCGACTCGCTGGCCGACCCCAACATCATCCCAACTGCTGCCATCCAGCGCGTCGAAGTATTGGCCGACGGCGCCTCCTCCATCTACGGCTCCGACGCGGTGTCGGGCGTGGTCAACTTCATCACCCGCAAGGACTATGAAGGTCTAGAGATTGGGCTCGAAGGCGGCGTCGCCGATCAATACAACGCGACAAACGGCACGCTGCTTTGGGGTACCAAGTGGGACAAGGGCTCGGTAATGTTCGCTGCTGGTTATCTGTTCCAGAGCGAATTGAAAGGCAGCGCAAGACGACTGACCTCGATGGGCGACTATACCTCCATCGGTGGCACAAACTATACAAGTGTCTATGGCTGTCCCGCCGCCGCGATCATCGTTCCCGGCAATGCCGGCGTTTTCCTGTCGGCAGCATCGACCACCACGGTAGCCAATACCCAGGCGACCAAGAACTGCAACATTCAGCCTTATGGTGACACGTTGCCGGAGTCAGTGCGCGAGAATGCGTTGATGCGCTTCAACCAGACGTTCACCGACCGTCTCTCGGCTTCGGTGATGATGGACTATAATGAACTGGTGGTGACGACGCGTTCGCAGCCGGGTCAGATTACCAACAACACCACCGCTTATGGCCCGACCTCGGGCAAGGGCGGCCAGATCAATCCCTTCTACCAGGCGCCGGCCGGCAGCCCCGGGTCCACCGCGTCGGAGCAGGCGAGCTGGGTCGATCTGATGGGCCGGGGTGACGGCACCAATTACGGCAGCAACGTGCTGAACGAGGAAGCCTGGTACGGCCAGGCCTCGCTGACTTACAAGATCAGCGAGAAGTGGCAGGCGCAGCTTACTGATGCGCTGGGCGTCGACCACTATGACAGCCAGTCGATCAACACCTTCTGCAGCTCCTGCGCCACGCTGGCGATCAACGGCACCGCCCAGACAAGCGCCAGCACCACCACCTCCGACGTGGCGGGCGCCAATGTCATTGCGCTGAACACGCCACTGACAACCGCCAACGCGGTCGATATCTGGAATCCCGCTTCCAGCAACCAGACCAGCGCACTGGTGCGTCAACAGCTTTACAGCAACCGGTCCGGCGGCGACACCCAGAACACTTTTAACCAACTGCGCCTGCAGGTCGACGGCCCGGTCTACAGTCTGCCGGCCGGCGATATTCGCGTCGCCTTTGGCGGGGAATACGCCAACTATCACCTCTACAATTTCAGCACTGGCTCGAACGGCACGGGTGTGCAGTCCAACGGCGCCACGATCTCGATCTTCCGCGCGCGACGCAACGTTCTGTCGGGCTTTGGTGAAATTAACGCACCGTTGGTTTCTTCGGACATGGGCTGGCCATTTGTGCAGAAGCTGTCGCTGGACGTTTCGGCCCGTTATGACAAGTACAGCGACGTCGGCCCGACCTTCAATCCCAAGTATGGTGTCGACTGGACGGTCACCGATGACATCAAGTTCCGTGGCAACTATTCGACTTCCTTCGTGGCGGTGCCGGTGGGCATTTCCGGCGACCCCAGCCAGGGCGGCGAATACAGCGGTGGTGCCAGCATCGCGCCCTTGTCGCCGGTACCTGTCTCGGCGTTCCCGGGTGTCACCGCCATTCCCGGCTGCGCTGGCCTGACGGCGGCCCAGTCCTGCAACCTGGGCACTGCGACCAATCCCGGCCTTATCCGTCAGTATGGCAGTGCGCTGGCCCAGGCGCGGCCGCAGCGCGGAAACGGCATCAATGTCGGCTTCGACCTGACCCCGACCTTCCTGCCGGGCTTCACGCTGGATCTGTCCTTCTTCCACCAGCACTACAAAGGCGGCATCACCGCGCCCAACCATACCCAGATCGTCAACACCACTTCAGCCAACAATCTGCTGACGCTGTGCCCCAATGGCTGTACTCAGGCGCAGATCGACGCTTTCACCCGTGTGCCGCAGGGCGGTACAGTCGCCGGCCAGCTGCCGCCCACTATCTACTTCCTGGAAAACCACGACGAGAACAATGTGCTCGACCTGTGGATCGAAGGCTTCGATATCAATGCAAGCTATTACTTCGATACTGCCTGGGGCCAGTTCCATGCCGGTGATGCGGTGACCCAGTTCAGCCGCTTCGACGAAGCGCTGCTGGGCGGCGTGCCATTCAGCGTGCTGGGCACCTCGGCCTTCAATTCGACCTTTCCCAGCGTCGCCATGCAATCGCGCGCCAACCTGGGCTGGTCGGATGAAACCATCGCGCTCGACTTCTTCATGAACTGGACGTCTGCATATCGCAACATCGGCGCTACCGCGGCGCACCCGCCGACCGCGGACGGCAGCGGCGCGCTGGTGGTTGGGGGCGACCACGTCAACGCCAACGTCACCTTCGATATGCACGCCGCCTACAACTTCCAGTCCGGCTGGCTGAACGGCGACCAGATTTTCTTCGACATGAAGAACATCTTCGACCGCGATCCGCCATTCTACAATTATGCCGTCCCGAGCAACGTCAACAGCTCCAACGGTATCAACACCTTCGTTTCCAATCCGATCGGGCGCTACGCTTCGATCGGGTTGCGGATGCAATTCTAGGACAGCGGTCATGCGGGTAGGAAAGCGGCAGTTCCTGGCGGGTTTTGGTCTTGCAGTCGCGGGCGGCCTCGCCGCCGCGGCGCAGGATTATCCTAAGGGCAAAAACCTGGGCGCGGTGCCGCCCGGCAGGCGCAAGGAGGTGCCGCACCACAAGGTCACGACTACAAACCTCTTCAAGGTGCCCGACGGCTATCCCAACGGTATCGCGGTGGTGCCCGGCGGTGTGTGGGTGGCCGAACAGAAGGCGCAAGGTTATGGCCGCTCCGGCAACCCTGTGAAGGAAGCCGCCTGGCTGTTCGACTGGAACGGCAAGAAGCAGAAGACGGTGCTGACCGATTCCGCCAATACCTCCGGCTTCGCCTTCGGCAACGGCCATGTTTGGATGGGCGCCAATGGCGGGGACGAGGGTATCTACGAAGTCGACACGGACGGCCGCCTGGTTTCGCATCGTCAGATTCCACTGGGGCCGGCCAACAATGGCGGTGGCTGTCACGGCCTGATGTTCCATGACGGCAAGCTTTGGATTGTCGCCAACTGGCTGAAGGGCATTCTGCGCGTCGACCCCGCCAGCTGGCAGCCGGAATTCATGATCCCCATCACCACCGACCGCTGGCACGGCATTGCCTGGACCGATGACGTGCCCGGCGGCGCAATCTGGATGGTGACCGGTTCCTCTGATGTCGACCGCTATGTGATGCAGGACGGCAAGCTGCACCACACCACCACCTCTGGCCTGGTGAAATATTCCGCCGCCACGGGCGAGTTGCTGGAGACGGCGGAATTCGAGGAAGGTACCGCCGACCCGCATGGCCTGGCCATGCGTGATGGCAAGCTGATTTCCTGCGACGCCGGTGTTGGTCCGCCTGGCTTCGAAGGCACTGGTAGCCCCAGCGCAGGCTACATCTTCGAGATCAATTTCATCTGACGCTCGAAAGCGAGGAAGACAAATGAGTGAAGGATTTGCCATGCTGACCAAGCGAGACGCATTGACGACCGCCCTGGCGGGGTTAGTGGCCGCGTCCACATCGGCACTAGCTCAGACCACGGCCAAGATTACTTACGGCCCACAGCGGCCGGAAATCTCCCGCGGCATGGTGAAGACCACCAAGCTGTTCCAGTCGCCACCTGGCTTTGTCAATGCGCTGGCAGTGGCGCCGGAAGGGCTTTGGCTGGGCCAGCAGAAGTTATCGGGTAAGGCAGCGCAGCAATATCACCTTTCCGATCCCGCTGACTTGCGCGAGGCCGCGTGGCTGGTGGATTGGAACGGCAAGCTGCTCAAGACCGTCCAGACCAACTCCCGCAACACCTCCGGCATGGCCTATGGCGATGGCTGTGTGTGGATGATGGCCAATCAGGAGCCGGAAGGTGTCTTCCAGGTCGACCTGGACAGCAAGCAGATCAGCCATCGTCAGATCCCGCTGGGCCTGCCCGGCCAGGATGGCGGCGGAAGCCATGGTGCCCAGTGGCGCGATGGCAAGCTCTGGATCGTGGCCAACCGGCCCCGCCTCTTGCTGCGCGTCGATCCCAAAACCTGGGCGCCGGAAGCCGCGATCCCGATCTATGCCCCCGCCGACAAGCCGCGCTGGCACGACATGACCTTCGATGCCGATGGCAATATCTGGCAGGTCACCGGCAACGACTCCAAGTCGTACAAGGAAGGCCGCCCAGGTCTGGTCAAATATGACGGCAAGACCGGGCAGGTATTGATGACCTATGACTTCGAGCCCGGCAGCTGCGATCCTCATGGCCTGGAATTTCACAACGGCACGCTGATTTCCTGCGACGCCGGCATCCATCCTGGCTGGCCGAACTATGACAGCCCCAGCCACGGCTGGATCTTCAAGATCGAGATTGTGTGATTATGGTTAGCTGAAGGGTGCATTGGCGATGATGGCGTCGAATGTGAGTTTCTCGGCCGGATTCAGTTCACGTAAGATGTCCCAGTCGTTGGTCGGTGTGTCGCCGTGACAGATTTCGAACTCGGTGTCGTTTAACCGCGATATAGCCAACCCGCTGGGTCATTACTCGACACATCCTGACCTGAGCCCCATCTTTCATCCGGCGGGAAGTAGAA
>JAAVUU010000005.1 GCA_018449595.1 Rhizobiales bacterium dw_265 | reverse complement strand
GCCGGCCTGGGCGCCGCCGCCGGCGCGGGCGCGGGCCTGATCGCGGGCACCGCCATCGGCTCCAGCAATGCCCGTGACGCGGCGCATGACGTGCAGGCCGCCTATGGCGAGGCCTATTATGCCTGCATGCATTCCGACGGCCGCAATGCCGGGTATGACGGGCCGCCGCCGGGTTACGGCGGTTACGGCTATCCGCCGCCTCCGGGCTATTACCCCCCGCCGGGTTATTACCCCCCGCCGGGCGGTTATTACGGGCCCTATCCTTATCCCTATTATTACGGCCCCAGCTTCGGCATCGGTTTCGGCTTTGGCGGCCGTGGTCACCGTCACTGGTAACCGGGCAATCCGGCGCGCTTTGATTGCGGACGGCCGGGGCTGTATGGTCCCGGCCGTTTTCTTTTTGAGTCCGCCATGCCGCCCAAAATAAACCCAGCCAAGCTCAATCCGCTGCAATTGCGCACCCTGACCCTGCTGCAGGCCATCGCGCGGATTCCCGAAGCCTCCAGGCCCCTGGAGGACGGCGGCATCGCCATCACCCAGTTCCCCCATTCCCATGGCGATCATTTCCACCTGGGCGACGCCACGGTGCGCGGCAGCGACGCCACCGGCCTGGAAAACCAGAATGTGTGGAACGCCCTGACGCGCAAAGGCCTGATTACCTCGGAATGGCCCAGTACCCTCGCGCTGACGCCGGAAGGCGTCGGTTATGACACCGGCATCGCCGACCAGATTCTGCATCGCGGTGGACATCACTAGATGGACGCCCAAAATGAAAACTAAGCAAAAGCGCCGCCTGGCTTTCGCCGCCGCGCTGCTGGCGGTGGGCTGTGTGGTGGCGGCGGTGATCGTCTATGGCCTGGGTCAGAATACCATGTATTTCCGCAGCCCCAGCGATGTGGCGGCCAGGCAGGTGAGCGAGGGCGTCGCCTTCCGCCTGGGCGGGCTGGTGGAGAAGGGCAGCGTCCAGCATGGCGCCGGCGCCGATACCCGCTTCAGCGTCACCGACGGCAAGAGCGTGGTGCGCGCCGATTTCAATGGCGTGCTGCCGGCCTTGTTCCGCGAAGGCCAGGGCGTGGTCGCGACCGGCGCGATGGACTCAAGCGGCACTTTCATCGCCAGCGAAGTGCTGGCCAAGCATGATGAGAAATACATGCCGCCCGAAGTGGTGCAGGCGCTGAAGAAAAGCGGCCGCTGGCAGGAAGGCCAATGACCGGAGAACTCGGCCAGCTTGCCCTGTGCTTCGCGCTGGCGCTGGCGCTGGTGATGGCGGCGGCGGGTCTTGCGGGCACGCGCGCCGACCGCGCCGGGGCGCGGGCCGTGGCGAGCAGCGCCGCGCTGGGCCATCTGGTGTTCGTGGGCCTGGCCTTCGGCACCCTGGTCTATGCCTTCGTCACGTCAGACTTCTCCATCGTGGCGGTGGCGGGCAACAGCCATACCCTCAAGCCGCTGGTCTATAAAATCTCCGGCGTGTGGGGCAATCACGAAGGCTCGATGCTGCTGTGGGTGCTGGTGCTGGCGCTCTATGCCGCGCTGGTGGCGGCCTTGCAGCGCGGCGGGGCGCGGCTGACCAGCGGCGCCATCGGCATCCAGGGCCTGCTGGCGGCGGCCTTCCTGCTGTTCATTCTCTTTACCTCCAATCCCTTTTTCCGCCTCGATCCGGCGCCGTTCGAGGGCGCGGGGCTGAATCCGCTGCTGCAGGACCCGGGCCTCGCCATGCATCCGCCCATGCTCTATGCGGGCTATGTCGGGTTGTCGGCGTCTTTCGCTTATGCCGCCGCCGCGCTTCTGGTTGGCGAAGAGGGCTGGGCGCGGGCGGCGCGGCCCTTCATGCTGATCGCCTGGATCGCGCTCACCTGCGGCATCGCGCTGGGGTCGTGGTGGGCCTATTACGAACTGGGCTGGGGCGGCTTCTGGTTCTGGGACCCGGTGGAGAACGCCTCGCTGATGCCCTGGCTGATCGCCACGGCGCTGTTGCACAGCGCGCTGGCGACCGAACGCAGCGGCGCCTTCCGCACCTGGTCGCTGCTGCTGGCCATCGCCGGATTCTCGATGTCGCTGATCGGCACGTTTCTGGTGCGCTCGGGCGTGTTGTCGTCGGTGCATGCCTTTGCCAGCGATCCCACGCGCGGTTTCTTCATCATGGTGCTGATCTGCCTTGCCATTGGCGGGGCGCTGGCGCTGTTCGCCTGGCGGGCGCATACCCTGCAGGGCGGCGCGGCGTTCGAGCCGGTCAGCCGCGAGACCACGCTGCTGCTCAACAATGTCTTCCTGGTCGCGTCCTGCGCCTGCGTCTTTGTCGGCACGCTTTATCCGCTGGTGCTGGACGCCATCAACGGCACCAAGATTTCGGTGGGGCCGCCCTATTATGCCCTGACCTTCGCGCCGATCTTTTTCGCAGCTTTGTTCCTGGTGCCGTTCGGGCCACGGCTGGGCTGGAAGCGCGGCGACCTCAAGGCGGCGTGGCGTGATTTGTATCCGGCGCTGGGCCTGGCGGCGGTGGCGGCAGTCGTTGTCCTGGCCGTCGCTTCGCCGCGCACCATTGCGGCCACCGGGGCGTTTGCCGTCGCCGGCTGGCTGATCGGGGCTTCGCTGATTGATGTCCGCAAGCGCATAGGCAGGGGAAGAGGGGGCGCGCGCGCCTCTGCCTTCGCCGCCGCTTTGGCCCATGCCGGGCTGGGCGTCACGCTCATTGGCGTGGCGGGTACGACAGCCTGGCGCAGCGAGGCGCTGACGGTGCTGGCGCCGGGCGAGACCATGACGGTGGGGCCCTACACCCTGCGCTTCGACGGCGTGACGCGCGAGCGCGGCCCCAATTACATCGCCGACCGCGCCCATATCGCGCTGATGGACGGCCGCGACGTGCGCGCCACCCTGTTGCCCGAACATCGTTTCTATCCCGCCGAGGGCCAGGACATGAACGACACCGCCATCCGCACCACCGGCGTCCGCGACCTTTACCTGGCGCTGGGCGATGACCGGGGCGGCGGGCGCTTCACCATCCGCGCCTATGTCTCGCCGCTGGCGCCATTCATCTGGCTGGGCGGACTGGTGATGGCGCTGGGCGGGTTGTTGTCGCTGTGGGGACGGTTGCGCGCGCGGCCCGCGCCGCAATCGCAACCGGCCGCACAGGCGCTGGCGGCGGAATGAAAGCCGTCCTTCTCTTCCTGTTGCTGATGGTCCCGGCCTTGGCCGCGCCTGTTGCGGATACCTTTTCCAATCCCGCGACGGAGACGCGCGCCCGCGCCTTGCAGCGGCAGTTGCGCTGCCTGGTTTGCCAGGGCGAAAGCATTGACGAGTCCGGCTCGCCCTTTGCCGCCGATGTGCGCCATCTGGTGCGCCAGCAGATCGCCGATGGCGCGAGCGACCAGCAGATCCAGGATTTCCTGGTGGCGCGGTATGGCGACTTTATCCTGATGAAGCCGCCGCTCCAGCCAGACACCTGGCTGTTGTGGCTGGCGCCGTTCCTGGTGCTGGCGGCGGGTGGCGGGGTGGCTTGGCTGACGGTCAAAAAGGCAGCGGCCAGAGGGGCTTAGTAAAATTACTCCGTTGTAATCATTGGGAAGTGTTCCGGCCATGTTAGGCTCCTAAAACAGCCCCACCAAATAAGGGTCTGGATGGAACACGCATCGCCCCAAGGAGCCCCATGTCGAACCAACTCAAGCCGGACGCCGGCTTTCTCTCCCGCCTGTCCAATCTCGCCAAACCGTCCCTGCGCCAGCGCCGCGTGATGGCGATGGGCACCGCCGCCGCCGTCGTGGTGGTGGGCCTGGGCGCCTTCGCGCTGCTGCCGCCGGTGGCGCATATCCAGACCGCCGGCGCGCCGATGCTGGTCGCCGCCAATGACGGCGAGAACCATGCCGCGCCGCGCATGCTGGAGAACAGCGCGCCCTTCAGCTTCGCCGACCTGGTGGAGCGGGTGAGCCCCGCCGTGGTCACCATCACCAGCGAGACCACCACCACCGATGGCGATGACGACAACAGCAATATCCCCCAGCAGTTCAAGGATCTGTTCAACCAGTTCGGCCAGGGCGCCAAGCCCCAGCCGCACAAGGCGCTGAGCGCCGGTTCGGGCTTCATCATCGACAAGGCGGGCTATCTGGTCACCAACAACCATGTGGTGGACGCCAGCAAGAAGATCACCGTCAAGCTGCCCGACGGGCGCAGCTTCACCGCCAAGCTGATCGGCACCGACGCCCCCACCGACATCGCGCTGCTGAAGATCGACAGCAAGACGCCGCTGCCGACCGTCGAGTTCGGCGACGACAAGAAGCTGCGCGTCGGCGACTGGGTGGTGGCGGTGGGCAATCCCTTCGGCCTCTCCAACTCGGTGACCGCGGGCATCGTGTCGTCGCTGGGCCGCAACATCGAATCCAGCCAGCAATACACCAATTTCATCCAGATCGACGCTCCCATCAACCGGGGCAATTCCGGCGGCCCGACCTTCGACCTGCGCGGCCAGGTGATCGGCATGAACTCGATGATCTTCTCGCCCTCGGGCGGCAGCGTCGGCATCGGCTTCGCCATTCCCGCCAGCCTGATCCATGACGTGGTGGCGCAGCTCAAGGCGCATGGCCATGTCACGCGCGGCTGGCTGGGCGCGGAAATCCAGCCGGTCACGCCGGAGATCGCCGCCTCGCTGGGCATCAAGGACGCCAAGGGCGCTATCGTCGCCAATGTCGTGCCGAACGGCCCGGCGCAGAAGTCGGGCATCGAGCAGGGCGACATCGTCACCGCGATCGACGGCCAGGCGGTGGAGGACTCCAGCGACCTGGTGCGCAAGGTCGCCAACATCCCGACCGGGCAGGTGGCGGTGTTCTCGGTCAGCCGCAACGGCAAGCCGGCCCAGATCAAGGTCAGTATCGGCACAAGGCCCGACGATGCGCGCCTGGCGTCCAACGCCCCGGCCGGCACGGGCCCGGCGGCGGCCAGCGCCAATGCCGCCGGCCTGGCCTTGTCGCCGCTGACGGCGGAGTCCAAGAAGACCTTCAACCTCGCCGACAATATCTCCGGCGGCGCGGTCATCACCAAGGTGGACCCCGACAGCGACGCCGCCGACAAGGGATTGCAGCCGGGCGATGTGGTGCTGAAGATCGGCAGCCGCACCATCAAGACCCCGGCCGATTTCCAGTCGGGCGTGGCCGAAGCCAAGAAGGGCGGCCGCTCCAGCGTGCTGCTGCTGGTGGCGCGCAACCAGGGCGGCACCGCCTTTGTCGCGATCGACATCGAAAAGACGTGACGATAACGGGCGCGGGGTTTGAATCCCGCGCCCTTTTTCCTTCAGCACAGGGCAGGAGCATTCATGCGGATTCTCGTAGTCGAAGACGATCTGGAGGCGCAGCGCTATCTGGTGCAGGGCCTCAAGGAGTCGGGCCATGTGGTGGACGAGGCCGCCGATGGCGAGACGGGATTGAGCCTGGCCCTGTCGCGCCCCTATGACGTGGCGATCGTGGACCGCATGCTGCCCAAGCTGGACGGGTTGAAAGTGGTGGCGGAAATGCGCGAGCACGCCAACTCCACGCCGGTGCTGTTCCTGTCGGCCCTGTCGGAAGTGGACGACCGGGTGAAGGGGCTGAAGGCCGGCGGCGACGATTATCTCACCAAGCCCTATGCCTTTGTCGAACTCTTGGCGCGGATCGACGCGCTGATGCGCCGCCGCACCCCGGCCGGCATCCGCACGCGGCTGGATGTGGGCGACCTGGAGCTGGACCTCCTGACCCGGGGCGCCAAGCGCAGCGGCACCGACATCGAACTGCAGCCGCGCGAATTCCGCCTGCTGGAATATCTGATGCGCCATGCCGGCCAGGTCGTGACCCGCACCATGCTCTTGGAAAGCGTGTGGGAATATCATTTCGACCCCCAGACCAATGTGATCGACGTGCATATCAGCCGGTTGCGCGCCAAGATCGACAAGGGATTCGAGGCGCCGCTGCTGCACACCGTGCGCGGGGCCGGCTACATGATCCGTGCGCACTAAGCCCGGTCTCCTCCAGACCCAGGCATTCCGCATCGTCCTTGTCTATGTGCTGCTGTTCGCCTTGTCGGTGTCGGCGCTGCTGTTCTTCACTTATTGGAATACCCGCCGCACCCTGGACGCCCAGACCGACCAGATCATCGAGGCCGAGATCACCGGCCTGGGCGAACAGTATCAGCACCTGGGGCTGCAGGGCCTGGCCGAGACGGTGCGCTCGCGCTCGCTGCACCTGGGCCAGACGCTGTACCTGCTGACCGACGGGCTCAAGCGCCCCATCGCCGGCAACCTGGATTCCTGGCCGCAGATTTCCGAAGCCGGCGGCTTTGTCGAGTTCGACTATGAGCGCCAGGTGGACGGCAAGATGGAAACGCGCCGCGCCCGCGGCCGCATCGTCGCGCTGGCCGGCGATTTCGTGCTGCTGGTGGCGCAGGACGTACACGACCGCTACCTGACCGAGCGCATGTTCACCACCACCTTGCCCTGGACGGTGGCGCTGATCCTGGTGCTGGGCTTGTTGGGCGGCGGCTTGATGAGCCGCAACATGCTGCGGCGGCTGGACGCCATCAACCGCACCTCGGGCGAGATCATTGCCGGCGACCTGACGCGGCGGGTGCCGCTGGCCGGATCGGGCGACGAGTTCGACGCCCTGGCCGAAAACCTCAACCGCATGCTGGACCGCATCGAGCGGCTGATGAAGGGCCTGCGCGAGGTGACCGACAGCGTGGCGCACGACCTGCGCACCCCGCTCAACCGGCTGCGCAACCGGCTGGAGGAATCGGTGGCGCGGCTGAATGCGTCGGGCACGCAGGCCGGCGAGATCGAGCGCGCCATCGCCGAGACCGACCAGTTGATCGCCACCTTCAATGCCTTGCTGCTGATCGCCGAGACCGATGCCGGCACCACCCGCGCCGCGATGACTCCGCTGGACCTGGGCGAGGTCGCCGCCGATGTGGCCGAGCTGTATGAGCCGCTGGCGGAAGAGCGCAAGATCGGTCTTGCGTTGGTGCCTTCGACGGGGGTTGCCACCCTCGGAAATCGCAGCCTGATCGCCCAGGCGCTGGCCAATCTGGTGGACAATGCCATCAAATATACCCCGCCGGGCGGCAAGGTGCGTATCCGCGCCGCCGCCGGCGACAATGGCGTGGAACTGTCGGTGGCCGACAGCGGGCCGGGCATTCCGCCGGCCGACCGCGCCCGGGTGGTGGAGCGTTTTGTGCGGCTGGAGGCCAGCCGCAACTCGCCGGGCACCGGTCTGGGCCTGTCGCTGGTGGCGGCGGTGGCGCATTTCCACAATGCCCGGCTGACGCTGGAAGACAATGACCCCACAGGCTTGAAGGCGGTGCTGCGCTTCCCCAAGGCCGCGCTGCGGACGCCGCTTAAAGCTGCGGCGGAGTAGGTTATAAGACGCGATGCTTCGCGTTCCTCCCGCGCCGTTCGATGCCGCCCGCGCCGCGCGCGTGAAGGAGGCGTTGGCCGAGCGCGGTTTCACAAGCGATGAACCGCTGCTGGACGGCGTGTTCGGCAACAGCCCTTTCCTGGGGCGGTTGGCGCAGCGCGAGACCGGGGCGCTGGCGGAATATTTCGCCGCCGGGCCGCTGACCGTGCTGAATGCCGCCATCCTGCTGGCGCATGCGGTGATCCGCGCCGGCAGCGAGGCCCAGGCCATGGCGGAACTGCGCACCGCCAAGCGCCGCGCCGCGCTGGCCATCGCCATGGCCGATATCGCGGGCGTGTGGGACGTGACGCGGGTGACGGCGGAACTGACCCGTTTCGCCGATGCCTGTGTCCAGGGCGCGCTGCGCTTCCTGCTCAAGGCGCAAGCGCCGACGGTGGCGGAAAGCGACTGCGGCCTGACCGTGCTGGCGATGGGCAAGTATGGCGCCTTCGAGTTGAACTATTCCAGCGACATTGACCTGGTGGTGTTCTACGAGGCGGGGAAGTTTCCCTTCGCCAAGCGCGGCGATCCGCGCGGCGCGGCGGTGGACATGGTGCGCGGGCTGGTCAAGCTGCTGTCGGAAACCACCGCCGACGGCTATGTCTTTCGCGTCGACCTGCGCCTGCGGCCCGATGCGGGGGCCACCCAGGTCGCCATCTCCACCGATGCGGCGCTGGATTACTATGAGGCCATGGGCCAGAACTGGGAACGCGCCGCGATGATAAAGGCGCGCGCCTGCGCCGGCGATCCCGAGACCGGCGCGACGTTCCTGGAAAGCCTGCGGCCCTTCATCTGGCGGCGCTATCTGGATTTCGCCGCCATCGAGGACATCCAGTCCATCAAGCGCCAGATCCATGCCCATCTCGGCCATGGCGAGATCGCGGTGGCGGGCCACAATATCAAGCTGGGGCGCGGCGGCATCCGCGAGATCGAATTCTTCGCCCAGACCCAGCAGTTGATCCTGGGCGGGCGGCATCCCGGCCTGCGCCTGCCCTCCACCCTGGGGGCGCTGGATGCGCTGGTCGGCGAGGGCCGGGTGGATGCGAAAGCGGCCGGGGAATTGAAGGCCGACTACCGCTATCTGCGCATGCTGGAACACCGGCTGCAGATGATCGAGGATCAGCAGACCCATTCGGTGCCCGCCGGCGATGCGGGCGTGGCGCATGTCGCCTGCTTCATGGGGCATGACAACGCCGGGGAATTCCGCGCCCGCCTGACATCGGTGCTGGAGAATGTGCAGGATCATTATGCCCGGCTGTTCGAAAGCGAGCCGGAGTTGACGGCGACGGAGGGCAACCTGGTCTTTACCGGCGTCGAGGAAGACCCCGAAACCCTGAACACCCTGTCGGCCATGGGCTTTCGTGACGCCGCCCACGTCAGCGCCGGCATTCGCGGCTGGCATCATGGCCGCATCCGCGCCATGCGCAGCGCCCGCGCCCGCGAACTGCTGACCAAGCTGGCGCCGGCGATCCTCAAGGCGCTGGCGGGCACCGCCGATCCCGATGTCGCCTTCAACCAGTTCGACCGTTTCCTCTCCAACCTGCCCTCCGGGGTGCAGTTGTTCTCGCTGTTCCTGGCGCGGCCGCAATTCCTGGGCCTGCTGGCGCGCATCGTCGGTTCGGCGCCCAGGCTTGCGGCCTATCTGGCGCGCAATCCCGCCATCATGGATGCGCTGCTGGACCGGGAATTCCTCAGCCGCCTGCCCAGCCGCGCCGAACTCGATGAACAGTTCGCCCGCGCCGTCACCGGCAGCTATGAAGACATGCTGGACGGCGCGCGGCGTTTTGCGCGGGAGGCGATCTTCCGCGTGGGTGTGCAGATCGTGGAAGGCACAGCCACCGCCGAACAGGCGGGCCCGACCCTGGCCGACATCGCCGAAAGCGTGATCGCGGGACTTTTGCCGGGGGTGGAAGCCGAACTCGCCGCCACGGCGGGGCGTATTCCCGGCGCCGGTTTCGCCGTGGTGGCGATGGGCAAGCTGGGCGGGCGGGAGATGACGGCGTCCTCCGACCTGGACCTGGTGTTCGTCTATGACGCGCCGGTCGGCGTGGAAAGCAGCGACGGCCCCAGGCCGCTGTCGCCAACGCTGTACTTCGCGCGGCTGGCGCAGCGGCTGATCGCGGCCCTGACCAGCGCGACTGGGGCGGGCACCCTATATGAAGTGGACATGCGGCTGCGCCCCACCGGCAACAAGGGGCCTGTCGCCGTCTCGCTGGAGAGTTTCGCCGCCTATCACGCCAGCGAAAGCTGGACCTGGGAGCATATGGCGCTGACGCGCGGGCGGCTGATCGCGGGGCCGCAGGCGTTGCGGGCGAAGGTCGAAGCGGAAATCCGCCGCCGCCTGACCGAGCCGCGCCCGGCGCAGGCGATCATCGCCGACGCCCGCGACATGCGGGCGCGGATGGCGGCGACTTTTGCCGGCAGCAATCCCTGGGATTTGAAATATGCGCCGGGCGGGCTGGTGGATATCGAGTTCATCGCCCAGACCCTGCAGCTGGTGCATGCCCCGGCGCAGCCCGACATCCTCAACACCAACACGGTGGCGGCGCTTTACAATCTGCGGGCCGCCGGGTTCCTCGCCCCCGCCGATGCCGATGTCCTGATCGCCGCGGCGGGATTGCAGCATGCCCTGACCCAGGTCCTGCGCATCGCCCTGGATCAGACCCTGAAAGTCGAAGAGGCGACGCCGGGCCTGAAGGCGCTGCTGACCCGGGCGGCGGAATGGCAAAGCTTCGATCAGGTCGAGGCGCGGCTGGCCGAGATGCAGGCCAGAACGCGGGCGGTGTTCCATCGGTTGATGAACTGACGCCAGTCTTGTCGGATCAGGCGTTGGGCAATCCGATCAGGTGATCCGGCGGAAAGACGAGATGCACCGTGCCATGCGTGGGCGCGATGCCGCTGACCGATACCGGGTCGCTGCGCCCGGCGATCTTCACATGATAATGGCTGCGTTCGCCCAGGAAGGTGGCGCTGGCGATCTCGCCTGCTACGCCAGCCTCGCTGAAACCCACATGCTCGGGCCGGATCGCCAGCAGGATATGGTCATCGGTCCTGATGCCGGGCGCCAGGTTGGCGCGGGGCAGGGCGAGGATGCCCAAGAGGCCCGCATTCACGGTCACGCTGTCACCGATCTGGCGCACCGTGGCATGGAAGAAATTCATGTCCCCGATAAAGTCGGCGACCGCGCGGCAATTGGGCCGCTCATACAATTCGCGCGGCGCGGCGACTTGCAGGATGCGGCCGGCCCCCATTACCGCGACCCGATCCGATAACGACAGCGCCTCTTCCTGGTCATGGGTCACCAGCAGGAAGGTGATGCCGACCTTGCGTTGAATGGCGCGCAGTTCCACCTGCATGGCTTCGCGCAGGCGCTTGTCCAGCGCCCCCAGCGGTTCGTCGAGCAACAGCAGCTTGGGTTCGCGCACCAGCGCCCGCGCCAAGGCCACGCGCTGGCGCTGCCCGCCCGACAGTTGGCCGGCGGCGCGTTCGCCCAGGCCTTCCAGCCGCACCGTCGCCAGCATGGCCTCTGCGCGCGCGCGCAGTTCGTCTTTGCGCAGCCGCAGCCGGCGCAGGCCATAGGCGATATTGTCGAAGACATTGAGATGCGGAAAAATCGCATAATTCTGGAACACCATGTTGGTGGGGCGGCGGTGCGGTGGCACCGTGTTCATGACCTCGCCGTCAATGGCGATGGTGCCGTTGTCGGGCGTCTCGAAACCGCCGATCATCCGCAGCAGGGTGGTCTTGCCGCAGCCCGATGGCCCCAGCAGCGCAAAGAATTCGCCGCGTTCGATCGACAGGTCCACCGCATCCACCACGGCCGCGCCGCCGAAGGACTTGCTGACCCGCGATACCGAAAGAAAACTCATGCCCCCACCCTCGGTCTTGCCACGCCCCGGTTGCGCAGCAGTTCGGCACAGATCACCAAGGCGACCGACACGGTCAGAATGATGGCGCCCAGCGCCAGCACCACCGGCAGGCGCTCGGGAAAACGCAACTGGCCCCAGATATAGACCGGCAATGTCGCTTCGGTGCCGGAAAGGAAATAGGCGACCAGGAATTCGTCGAACGAGGTGATGAAGGTCAAGAGCAGGCTGGCGGCGATGCCCGGCAGCATCAGCGGAAAGGTGATGCGCCAGAAGGTCATCCAGCCGTCTTCGCCCAGATCGGCGCTGGCTTCCTCCAGGTTGGGATCGAAGCCTTCGAAGCGGGCGATCAGCACCGTCAGGGCAAAGGGCACGCAGACCAGCAGGTGCCCCAGCACCACCGCCGCCAGCGACAAAGGCAGCCCCACCGCGCCCAGCAGCAGCAACAGCGACAGGCCCAGCACGATGTCGGGAATGAACAAAGGCAGGGAGATGAAGCCCAGCGCCAGGCCCGCGCCGCGCAAGCGGTTGCGCGTCACCGCCTTGGCGGCCAACAGGCCCAGCAAAGTGGACGCCAGCGCCGTGGCGGCGCCGACCTTCAGGCTGTTGCCCAGGGCATGCAGCATGGCGCTGTCGGCGGCCAGGCCCGCATACCAGCGGGTGGTGAAGCCCGACAGGGGAAAGGCGATGAACTCCGAATTGTTGAAGGAAAAGACCGGCAGCACCAGCACCGGCATATAGAGGAAGGCCAGATAGGCCAGGGCATAGAGCAGAAGGCCGCGGTTCTTCATCGTGCCGCTTTCGCCGCCGCGCGGGCCGACGCCACGAACAGCGCCGCGATTACCGCCACCATCGCCATGCTGACCAGCGACAGGGCCGCGCCCAACGGCCAGTTGCCCACGCTGTTGAACTGCACCTCGATCACATTGGCGATCATGGTGCCTTTGGTGCCGCCCACCAGTTCCGGCGTCACATAATCGCCCGTCGTCGGTACGAAAATCAGGATGGCGGCGCCGATCACCCCGGGCAGGGAAAGCGGCAGGGTGATGCGCAGGAAGCGCCGCAGTGCCCCGTCGCCCAGATCGCCGGCGGCTTCCAGCAGCGAGCGGTCTATTTTTTCCAGCGACACATAGATCGGCAGGATGGCGAAGGCCGCCCAGGCATGCGCCAGGGTCACCACCACGGCAAAGGGATTGTACAGCAGAAGGCTCAGCGGCTGGTCGATCAGGTGCAGTCGCAGGGCGGCGGAATTTATCACGCCGTCAAAACCCAGGATGATTTTCCAGGCGAAGACCCGCAGCAGGTAAGAAGTCCAGAAGGGAATGGTCAGCGCGATCAGCCAGGCGAATTTGCGCCGTGCGTGGAAGGCGACGAAATAGGCCATGGGATAGGCCAGCGCCACCGTCACCAGGGTCACCAGGCCGGAGATGGCGATGGAGCGCAGGAACAGGCTGCGATAACCGGCGCTCGCCAGCACCGCGCGATACTGGGCCAGGGTCCAGCCGCCCAGCGCCAGGCCGTTCTGGTCGTGCAGGCTGTAGACCGCCAAAAGCAGCAGCGGGGCGGCCAGCGCCAGCCCCATCACCAGCAGGGTGGGCGCAAGCAGGACATAGCCCTTGCCGGAATTCCCGATCGCCACGGTGCCGCCCCTTTCGCCTGCCCGATTGTTGCCGGAAGGGTGGGTTCCGGGGCAACCCAAACATAAGGATTTGCTGCTTGAATCCCCGCGGGCGTTGGGCCATAACCCCCGTCCACTTGGAGTGCGGGCGTAGCTCAGGGGTAGAGCATAACCTTGCCAAGGTTAGGGTCGGGCGTTCGATTCGCCTCGCCCGCTCCAGGGTTATCTAGGAAAATCAGGCGGTTAAGCCGATAATCAGGGTTAGGGTTGTTCGCAGACTGCCCCTAAACTGCCCCTAGTCAGGGGCAGTTCGGCGTGTTCCCATGAGTTTGCACCCCTGCCGTGATGGCTGACCATCGGCTGAATGCCGGTGTCCGCCATACCAAGCCCGAAGGCAGAGCAAAAATTGGCTACCCCACCGAAACGGTTAGCCAAAAAGCGGTCTAAGTAATTGGAATCGTTGTCCCTGACAGGAAGGGTGGCGGTGCCGGAGGGATTCGAACCCTCGATACGGCTTTACAACCGTATAACGGTTTAGCAAACCGCCGCCTTCAGCCTCTCGGCCACAGCACCATCCAGAACTTCAGCCCATGAGAGGGAGGCTGAAGGCATTCCTTGGTTGCCCGCTGACGCGGGCGGGCAGCCTCTCGGCCACAGCACCATCCAGATACTCCGGCGTCGCTAGGGCCGAAGTCCCGTGCCGAAACGCCGGGAAGGGCGTTCTTTTGCCCTAGATCGCAGTCTGGCTCAAGGCGGCTTATCGCCCGGTAAATGGCGGAATCGGGCGATTTTCGCGGTAATACCCAAAAACCTCGCTGCAGCGCGGCGACGATAGTGCCTTGCCAGCCTCGGCCACCGGGCGCAGCATCGTCGCAGTGACCGGGAAAACCGGCCGGCTTTGCGTTTCACCGCAAACCCGTTTGCGATGAACCGCCAGCACACAATGGAGGAACATCGTCATGCAAGTCAGGCATATCCTGCAGGGCAAGGGCCGCGATGTCGTGGCCGTCACCGGCAGCGCCACCATCACGGACGTCGCCAGGATTCTTACCGAGAAACGGATCGGCGCGGTCATCGTCAAGGGCGCTGACGGCTGTGTCACCGGCATCATTTCCGAGCGCGACCTGGTGCATGCCATTGCCGCCCATGGCGCGGTGGCGCTGTCGGAAACGGTGTGCGCGCACATGACCCATGGGCCGGAAACCTGCGTGGAAAGCGACACGGTGGAGATGGTGATGGAGGTGATGACGCGTGGCCGCTTCCGCCATGTCCCCGTGCTGGGCGACGGCGAGCGGCTGTGCGGCATGATCTCGATCGGCGACGTGGTGAAGACCCGTATCGCAGAAACGGTGAGCGAAGCCGCTGCGCTGCGCGACTATATCTCGGCGACCGTCTAGGGAACCAAAGTTCTCCGACATGTATTCGGCGCCGCGCGGAACGGCGCCCGGTTCCGCACGTTCCTTTGGCGAACAACCCCCAAGGGAGCCAGCGCCATGAAACATGCTTTCCTGGCCGCAGCCAGCGGCCTCGCCATTTCCACCTTTCTGATCGCCTCGCCCGTTTTGGCGCAGGGTGAGCGGACGGATGCCAACGGCATGCCCACCACCCATTCCACGCCGGCGGAACAGGCCCAGACCGCCGAGATCAACAACCAGGTCAAGGCCAGCAACGCCGCCGCCGACAGCCAGGCCGCCGCCGGCAATGCCACTTATCAGGCGCAGCAACAGCAGTATCAAAACCAGCTGCAGCAGAACCAGGCACAGCGGCAGGACTATCAGGACCGCACCGCCGCCTATCAGAACCTGCGCGCGCGCTATGCGGCGGAACGCGCCGCCTATCATCGCGGCATCTGGCCGGATCGTTATGTCCATTGGGCGGTGGTGCGTGATGCCAGCCTGGTCGGCGAACGGGTCGAACTCATCACCGGCAATCACGTCGGCACGGTGATCGATACGGCGCATGCGCCCAATGGCGATGTCGAAGCGCTGCTGGTTCGCCTGGACAGCGACAAGGTGGTTTGGATCGATGCCCAGGACGTGCGTTACAATCGGGCCGACGGCATCGTGATGACCAACCTGGACACCGTCGACCTGCATCACATGGCGGACGAACGCAGCTAGTTTGCCGGGTATCGTACTTTCACAGAAAACGTAATGTTTTCAAAGCATTATAGCGTTCTTGCCGCATGCTGCGGCGTGGGCGTCGAATTCCCGAACCGGCGCGTGGTCACGCGTGCGAGAAGCGGGGCGCTGCGATTTGCCCGGTGGGAAGAAAATGCTTGATTTTGCTGGGCTAAAGGCGCGCCACCGCACGAATCCCGGCTTCGGTAGCGATTTGGAAACCACTATCTATATATAGACTTGCTCGAGCAGATTTTTCGCCCTCGGGAAGCCGTCCACAGGCCCCTGAAAAAAACCGCTTTTTTTGCGTTTTTTGCGTTTGACTTGCCCAAGACCCGCACCTATAACCCGCGCCCACGCTGCTTCGCGGCTGTTGTTGCGAAGCGGTGTTACCGTTGAGATCAGACGTGAAATTCGTCAGTTCGGCGCGCTGTTTGACATTGTGATTTCAGGAAGGGGAACGTGGGCGGCGGCTCGGTATGCCACTCGCGTCAAAGGTCAAACTTTGACGCAAACAATCGAGCAACGACGCAGAATGCTCGCGTTCTTCTTGCAAGACTAAAATTGCTTAAAATGTTCGGCCTCTTTTCTTCCGCAAGGTGGGAAAGCCGGCCAAACCCTAAAGTCAATTCGGTTTTGCGAATAACGCAGTCTGCCAGGCGCAAGCCTGGCGACAAACAAGAGCATTCAGCGTCGTCTGCGAATAGGATCAAAACATGAGAGTTTGATCCTGGCTCAGAACGAACGCTGGCGGCAGGCCTCAAACATGCAAGTCTAGGGGGGTAGCAATACCCACCGGCGGACGGGTGCGTAACACGTGGGAATATACCTTTCGGTACGGAACAACTGCGGGAAACTGCAGCTAATACCGTATACGTCCTAGCGGAGAAAGATTTATCGCCGAAGGATTAGCCCGCGTAGGATTAGCTAGTTGGTGAGGTAATGGCTCACCAAGGCTCCGATCCTTAGCTGTTCTGAGAGGAAGATCAGCCACACTGGGACTGAGACACGGCCCAGACTCCTACGGGAGGCAGCAGTTGGGAATCTTGGACAATGGGGGAAACCCTGATCCAGCCATGCCGCGTGAGTGATGAAGGCCTTCGGGTTGTAAAACTCTTTCGACGGGGACGATAATGACGGTACCCGTAGAAGAAGCTCCGGCTAACTTCGTGCCAGCAGCCGCGGTAATACGAAGGGGGCTAGCGTTGTTCGGAATTACTGGGCGTAAAGCGCGCGCAGGCGGTCTTCCAAGTCAGTGGTGAAAGCCCGGAGCTCAACTCCGGAACTGCCATTGAAACTGTAAGACTTGAGGACGAGAGAGGTGAGTGGAATTCCCAGTGTAGAGGTGAAATTCGTAGATATTGGGAAGAACACCGGTGGCGAAGGCGGCTCACTGGCTCGTATCTGACGCTCAGGCGCGATAGCGTGGGGATCAAACAGGATTAGATACCCTGGTAGTCCACGCCGTAAACGATGAATGCTAGCCGTTGGGCAGCTTGCTGTTCAGTGGCGCAGCTAACGCATTAAGCATTCCGCCTGGGGAGTACGGCCGCAAGGTTGAAACTCAAAGGAATTGACGGGGGCCCGCACAAGCGGTGGAGCATGTGGTTTAATTCGACGCAACGCGCAGAACCTTACCAGGGTTTGACATCCTGCGACCGCCCTCTAATAGGGGTTTTCCCGCAAGGGACGCAGAGACAGGTGCTGCATGGCTGTCGTCAGCTCGTGTCGTGAGATGTTGGGTTAAGTCCCGCAACGAGCGCAACCCTCGCCTTTAGTTGCCATCATTCAGTTGGGCACTCTAGAGGGACCGCCGGCGACAAGCCGGAGGAAGGTGGGGATGACGTCAAGTCCTCATGGCCCTTACACCCTGGGCTACACACGTGCTACAATGGCGGTGACAGTGGGCAGCTACTTCGCGAGAAGCGGCTAATCCCAAAAAACCGTCCCAGTTCAGATTGCACTCTGCAACTCGAGTGCATGAAGGTGGAATCGCTAGTAATCGCAGAACAGCAGGCTGCGGTGAATACGTTCCCGGGCCTTGTACACACCGCCCGTCACGGCATGGGAGTTGGTTCTACCTTAAGACGGTGCGCTAACCCGCAAGGGAGGCAGCCGGCCACGGTAGGATCAGCGACTGGGCCGAAGTCGTAACAAGGTAGCCGTAGGGGAACCTGCGGCTGGATCACCTCCTTTCTAAGGATCGATGTTTCGGAAGCTCTCACGAGAATTTTCCCAACATCGGCATTAGACAATTGGCGCCGTGCCGCCGCCTTCGTTTCCCTTCCTATTTTCCGTCGTGGTTCGCGCCATCAGGCCTGCGAACCGCTGGACGATGCCTCATCGGGCTTGTAGCTCAGTTGGTTAGAGCGCGCGCTTGATAAGCGTGAGGTCGGAAGTTCAAGTCTTCCCAGGCCCACCAGACTTCCCTTCGCGCTCATTCAACGGGGCCATAGCTCAGTTGGGAGAGCGCGTGCTTTGCAAGCATGAGGTCGTCGGTTCGATCCCGTCTGGCTCCACCACTCCTGGGCATCACCAAAGATACGACGGAAAATAATCAAACAGCTTCGGCGTTCGCCGTCTTCAATCGAAGATTGCGCGCCGTGGACTTTGACATTGTAAAGGCGGGTTAGCCGGTTCGCACAACCGGTTGATCTATAATACGACACTCAAGACTGATCGCATGAAGCCATTTCTGGATTCAAAGGCGTGTACCAAGTCGTTGGTACGCTGGCTTTGTTTCTGGGCATGGAACGATTGCTGAGCGATCAAGCGTTAAAGCAAGGGCATCTGGGGGATGCCTTGGCACACACAGGCGATGAAGGACGTAGCACGCTGCGATAAGCTGCGGTGAGGGGCGAGCACCCTTTGACCCGCAGATCTCCGAATGGGGCAACCCAATCCGCAAGGATTACCTGCAACTGAATACATAGGTTGGAGGAGCGAACGAGGGGAACTGAAACATCTCAGTACCCTTAGGAAAGGACATCAATTGAGACTCCGTTAGTAGTGGCGAGCGAACGCGGACTAGGCCAGTGGCCTTCAAGTAAAAACCGGAACGGTCTGGAAAGGCCGGCCATAGCGGGTGATAGCCCCGTACGGGTAAAAAGCTTGAAGGTCCTCGAGTAAGGCGGGGCACGTGAAACCCTGTCTGAACATGGGGGGACCATCCTCCAAGCCTAAGTACTCGTGTGTGACCGATAGCGAACTAGTACCGTGAGGGAAAGGTGAAAAGCACCCCGGCAAGGGGAGTGAAAGAGACCTGAAACCGGATGCCTACAAACAGATGGAGCCCGCTCTCCAAAAGTGAGCGACTTCGTCGAACCTTGCTTCAAACGCAGTGTCGAAAACGCCGATCGCGGGGGAAACCCAGCGGCCGGCGCAAGACGACATTGTTGATGTTGAAACAAGGTCGATTGAGTCCGGTCACCTTTGGTGAGCGGGTGACATCGTACCTTTTGTATAATGGGTCAGCGAGTTCGTCTGTCTAGCAAGCTTAAGCCACAAGGCGAAGGCGCAGCGAAAGCGAGTCTGAATAGGGCGACTGAGTTAGACGGATGAGACCCGAAAGCAAGTGATCTAGCCATGACCAGGTTGAAGGTGCGGTAACACGCACTGGAGGACCGAACCCACGCCTGTTGAAAAAGTCGGGGATGAGTTGTGGCTAGGGGTGAAAGGCCAATCAAACTTGCAGATAGCTGGTTCTCTGCGAAAGCTATTTAGGTAGCGCCTCGTATATCACCATTGGGGGTAGAGCACTGGATGGGCTAGGGGGCTTCACCGCTTACCAAACCTAACCAAACTCCGAATACCAATGAGTGCTGAGTACGGGAGACACACGGCGGGTGCTAACGTCCGTCGTGAAGAGGGATAAAAACCCTGACCTACAGCTAAGGCCCCCAATTCATGGCTAAGTTGTGAACGATGTGAGGTTCCCAAAACAATCAGGATGTTGGCTTAGAAGCAGCCATCATTTAAAGAAAGCGTAACAGCTCACTGATCTAAATAAGGAACTTTGCGCGGAAAATGTAACGGGGATCAAGCCATGAGCCGAAGCTTAGGATTCACCGCAAGGTGAATGGTAGCAGAGTGTTCCGTATGCCTGCGAAGGGTGAGCGTGAGCGAGCCTGGAGGTATCGGAAGCAAGAATGCTGACATGAGTAGCGATAAAGAGGGTGAGAGACCCTCTCGCCGTAAGTCCAAGGGTTCCTGCGTCAAGTTAATCTGCGCAGGGTTAGCCGGCCCCTAAGGCAAGGCCGAAAGGCGTAGTCGATGGGAACCTGGTAAATATTCCAGGGCCTGTGGGAAGTGACGGATCACGCAACTTGTTCGACCTTACTGGATTGGTCGGGCCGGGAAGTGGTCCCAGGAAATAGCTCCCACGTACAGTCCGTACCCGAAACCGACACAGGTGGACTGGCAGAGTATGCTAAGGCGCTTGAGAGAACTTTGTTGAAGGAACTAGGCAAATTGCCCTCGTAACTTCGGAAGAAGAGGGCCCGGTTTTCACGCAAGTGTTAGCCGGGGGCACATAGCAGGGGGTGGCGACTGTTTACTAAAAACACAGGGCGCTGCGAAATCCAAAGATGACGTATAGCGTCTGACGCCTGCCCGGTGCTGGAAGGTTAAGAGGAGATGTGAAAGCGTTGAATCGAAGCCCCAGTAAACGGCGGCCGTAACTATAACGGTCCTAAGGTAGCGAAATTCCTTGTCGGGTAAGTTCCGACCTGCACGAAAGGCGTAACGACTTCCCCACTGTCTCCAACAAAGGCTCAGCGAAATTGAATTCCCCGTGAAGATGCGGGGTTCCCGCGGTCAGACGGAAAGACCCCGTGCACCTTTACTGCAACTTTACACTGGCATTAGGAATGGGATGTGTAGGATAGGTGGTAGGCATTGAAACCGTGGCGCTAGCCATGGTGGAGCCGTCCTTGAAATACCACCCTTCTTGTTCCTGATGTCTAACCGCGGTCCCGAAACGGGATCCGAGACAGTGTATGGTAGGCAGTTTGACTGGGGCGGTCGCCTCCCAAAGAGTAACGGAGGCGCGCGATGGTAGGCTCAATCCGGTCGGAAATCGGATGTTGAGTGCAATGGCAAAAGCCTGCCTGACTGCAAGGTCGACGGACCAAGCAGAGACGAAAGTCGGTCATAGTGATCCGGTGATCCCGAATGGAAGGGTCATCGCTCAACGGATAAAAGGTACGCCGGGGATAACAGGCTGATCGCACCCAAGCGTCCATAGCGACGGTGCGGTTTGGCACCTCGATGTCGGCTCATCACATCCTGGGGCTGTAGCCGGTCCCAAGGGTATGGCTGTTCGCCATTTAAAGTGGTACGTGAGCTGGGTTTAGAACGTCGTGAGACAGTTCGGTCCCTATCTGCCGTGGGTGTTCGAAACTTGAGAAGACTTCTTCCTAGTACGAGAGGACCGGAAGGAACGTATCTCTGGTGGATCGGTTGTCACGCCAGTGGCATAGCCGAGTAGCTAAATACGGACGAGATAACCGCTGAAAGCATCTAAGCGGGAAACTCACTTCAAAACTAGGTTTCGCTTGAGAGCCGGGGAAGACTACCCCGTCGATAGGCCAGGTGTGTAAGCGCAGCAATGCGTTGAGCTTACTGGTACTAATTGCTCGATTGGCTTGATCGCAAGCAGCACCGTTCCATGTCTGGAAACAAAGCCAGGCATGTTTAATGAAATATCGGTCGCCGTGTGTCGTATTATTGTGCAGTCCGCGCGAAAGCGCGGGCCGGTTTTTGCGTCCTTTGCCGACCTGGTGGTCATAGCGAAGGAATTCTACCCGATCCCATTCCGAACTCGGCCGTCAAAGCCTTCTGCGTCCATGGTACTGCGGCCCAAGCCGCGGGAGAGTAGAACGCTGCCAGGTCTGCCAAGGACGCAAAAACCATAGAAACCCGCCCGAACAATTCAACGAAAGCCCCGCGAGAGAAATCTCGCGGGGCTTTTGCGTTTTGGCCCTTCGCTTGCGCTACGGGCGTTGTCGATACGCTGGTGCTATGGACCTTTCGCAGATCCACGTCGCCTACGCTGTCGCTAGGCGACCCACTCACGCGCTTTGCGCGCCGCTCCTCACTCCGTCAGCAATGGCGCGACGGCCGGCCCGAACAGCTTCTCCAGCATAAAATCCGGCAGCAAATACTGCGGGAAGCTGCGGGACATGTTGTCGGTGCGCAGCACATGCAGGCAAAGGCCGCGTGTGTCGGCGAAGTGGTCGAAGCGCGCGCCGGCGGCGATGCCGGCGGCGACAAAGCCATAGTCCGAGGCATATTCGACGTGCGGAAACGGCGTCGCCTGCCACATCGCCTTCTTGAAGACATAGCTGAAGCCATAGCCCAGCCAGTTGTCCTTCATATTGTCCGGCGCCGTCTTGTTGAAGACGGCATGCAGCACCGGCTCGGGCCCGAAGGTGAAATGCAGCCCCAGGGTGTTGGCCGTATCCCAATAGCCCAGCCGCTTCAGCTGCGCCGACCAGACGAACCAGCCCGACAGCTTGGTGATGTCGGCGCCGCTGGACGCCAGGCGCGCCAGCATCGTTTCCAGATAATCCGGCGCGTAATAATCGTCGTCATCGAACTGGGCGATCATCGGCGCACTGCTGCGTTCGCACAGCCAGTTGCGCTTGGCGCTGACCAGCATGCGCGGGCCGGCGTGGTGATGATAGCGGACGCGCGGATCTGTCAGGCCGGTGAAGAAACGCGCCGGCTCCGGGCTGTCATCCAGGATCAGCCATTCGAAATCCTGCACCGACTGCGCCGCCACAGTGGCGTATTGACGTTCCAGCAACGCGGGCCGGTCGAAACTCGGTGTGATGATGGAAACAGATGGGGCCATGACCCCAATCTATCAGTCGCGGGCCGCGGTGGTCAGCCCTTTGGCGATGAAGCCGCTGATGGCGTAGATGTGGGTGCCGAAGCCGTTCGAGCGCATGTCCCAGACCCGCACCTGGCTCCAGTCATTGTCGGGGCTGACATCCATGACCGGGGTGGCATGGTCGATCTCGCCGCGATTCTGCCAGTTGGCCTGGTCGACGATCACCTGGCGGGGGCTGACAATCTCGGTCACCACCGCGACATGGCCGCGCTTCAGCCGCTTGGAGCCGGAAAACACCATCACCGCTTCCTCGACCGGATGCGACAGGCGGGCGTAAATGTTCTGGGCCGCGTGGGTCCACCACTGCTTGGCGTCACCCATGATGTTGAAGCCCGAGCGGATGCGGGCATATTCCACGCAGAACAGCCGGTGCAGCGGGGTCTCGACCGACGGCGCCGCCGCGGCCGCCGGCAGGCGCGGCGGCGCGACATCGGCGACCATGACGGGCGCGATCTCGCGCAGGGCCAGTTCGGTCTTCAACGGGATTTGCGGCCGCTCGATCACCGGCTGCGGATCGGTGGGATTGTTGGCCTGATCGCCGCCAAAGCCGAAGAAGGACACCACATCCTTGGTGATGTCGGAAACCGGACGACCTGTGCCGGCCATCGTGCCCGCCTGGGCGGAAAGCGGCGCCAGCACGATGGAGGCGGCGGCGATGCTCAAAACAAAACGGTGAAGGTTCGACACTGATGCACCCGGCTTTGCGTTTCACGAACATGCCGGTGCTTCCCACCGGCGGCATTGTCGGACGTCGCGCTGTCGGGAGCCCCTCCCTTAAGCCATCAGCCCGCCCCAACTAGACCAAGAGTCAGGGCTGTCACAAAGACGTATCTCAGCCACTGTTACGTGATATTTCAGCAACAATAAATCCTTGGAATTGCTGGGCTTTCCGTCTCCATTGCAGTGCAGCATCACGGTATGCCAGCATTGTCACAACTTGTAATAGTCAATGGCTCGTACCTTCGTGCGGGCGGCGGGGCTGTCATGGAATTGCTGGGTTCGCCGGGCCGCACGCTGGCGACCATCGTCGTCTTCATGCTGGCGGTGGTCGCGCTGGGCACGCTTGCCTACATGAACGCGGGCTGGAGCTTCGCCGACGCCAGCTACATGGTGCTGCTGACGGTCTATACCGTCGGCTATGGCGAGGTGCATCCCATCGCCACCCCCTATCTGCACGCCGTCACCCTGTGCTTGATGATCTTCGGCTGCACCGGAATGATCCTGCTCACCGGCGCGCTGGTTCAGTTCCTCACCATCACCCAGCTGCAGAATGTATTCGGAGGACGGCGCGTGAAAGCGGAAATAGACAGGCTTGAAAACCACGTCATCGTGATCGGCTTCGGCCGCATCGGCGGCATGCTGGCGCGCGAACTGAAGGCCGGGGCGGCGCCTTTTGTCGTGCTGGAACAGGATGAAAAACGCGCCGCCGAGGTGCGCGAGCAGGGCTATCTGTGCATGGTCGGCGACGCCACCAGCGAGAAGTCGCTGCAGGATGCCGGCATCGACCGCGCCCGGACGCTCGCCAGCGTGCTGCCCAACGACGCCGCCAATGTCTTTATCACTTTGTCGGCGCGGGCGCTGAATCCCAGGATCGAGATCATCGCCCGCGGCGAGATGCCGTCCACCGAAAGCAAGCTGATCCAGGCCGGGGCCAACAAGGTGGTGCTGCCCACCCATATCGGGGCGGAACGCATCGCCGAAATCATCCTGTTCCCGGAAACCGCGCGCATGCTGCGGTCGTCGGAGAAATTCAGCGAACTGGAACGCAGCCTGCGCGGGCTGGGGCTGGACATGGCGGTGGTGGTGGCGCCGGACAAGGGCGCGCTGACCGGGCTTTCCATCGAACAGATCGAGCGCCGGGCGGAAGGCAAGTTCTTTGTGGTGCAGCTGAATCGCAAGGGCGGCGACACCATCACCACCCCCGACCGCGCCTTGACGGTGCAGGGCGGCGACGGGGTGGTGATCGTCAGCCGCAGCGGCCAGGCGGCGCGCGCCATGTTCGAAGCGCCCGCCGGGAAAGTCCGCGCCGGGCGGTCGACTTTTTAATGACCCCCTCCGGCCTTCGCATCGCAAGCGCTGCCACGGCCACCTCCCCCTCCCATGCGCTTGCGCGCATGAGGGGGAGGCGGGCCTGCGCGCGCGGAGGGTCGTCCGGCGTCGGTGCGCTTATGCTTCCGATGCCGGGCTAGCAACTATTTCATCGCCACGATCGCCAAAGATTTGTCCACATGCTGGTCGGGCGACAGCTTGTCGTCCTTGGACGACATAACCGCGATCACCTTCTGGTCCTTGCCGATCACATAGGTGACGCGCTCGATGAAGCCATGGCCGATTTCGACGCCGCGTACATCCTTGGCGCCTTCGTGCGGCGGGGTGGTGGACAGGGCATAGGATTTGGCGATGGCCAGGCTTTCATCCGAGGCGATGGGGAATTTGCCGGCGCAGAAGTTCGGGTCGGCGGCAAAGGTGTTCAGCCGCTCCATATTGTCGGCCGACACGCCGATGATGCTGGCGCCAGCGGCTTTGAACTTGTCGGCGCTTTCCGCGAAGGTATGGGCTTCCAGGTCGCAGCCGCCGGTATAGGCGGATGGATAGAAATAGACCACGGCGGGGCCTTTCTTCAGCGCGTCCTTGAGGGAGAAATCGAATTCCTTGCCGCCCAGGCTGGCGCGGGCGGTGAAATCGGGCGCGGTGTCCCCGACCTTGAGGGCCGCGAAAGCGGGCGTGGCCAGGGTGGTGCCCAGCGCCAGGCCCAGAATTGCCTTTTTAAAGTTCAGCTTTTTCATGATGTCCTCGGTCGGGAAAAGGGCTCGGCCAGCCTAGCACAGGCCGGGGCGCAGCGTTAGGCTTGCGCCATCGAGTCATTCGCCGGGAAAGCGAGGCAGTTACATGGCCAAGGGACAATTACGCAGCAATCGCGAAAAGAAAAAGCCGAAGCAGGACGCTGCGGCCAAGACGGCCAAGCCGTCAACTTCCGCCTTCACGGCGCCAGCCCTGAGCGTGCAGCGCGGCAAGAAAAAGCCCTGACCCATGCCGGTCCAGGCGCTGGAGCATGTCACCATCCGTTGTACGCAACGGCAGAAAACCCGCGACTTCTATGTGGAACTGATGGGCCTGGCCGAAGGGCCGCGCCCTGATTTTCCCTTCCGGGGGCATTGGCTTTATCTGGGCGGGGTGCCAGTGGTGCATCTGGTTGAGGCGGCGGACAAGGGAAGCGCCTGGGGCGGCGAGCCCGGCGATGCCGGGTCCGACACCGGCCCCTTCGATCATGTCGCTTTTCAGGGTGGAGATTTCGACGCCATGCGGGCGCGGCTGCGGGCGGCGGGCGTCACCTTCCGCGAACGCATCGTGCCGGGCGGCGAACTGAAACAATTGTTCGTGCCCGATCCCGAAGGCGTGCTGGTCGAGATCAATTTCCGGTCTTAGCACTGGCCGGCATGGCCTGCTTGACTTGCCGGACGCGGGCTATGTCGCCCCGGAAAACCGACAGCGTGTCTCTTTCGGCCTTGGTAAGTTCTTCCGGCTTGATGTGGTTCAGAAGAACTTCCAGCGCCTCGCCGATATGGCCGAGCTGGCGGCCATAGCTGCCGACCTGATCCAGGACCGCCTGTTCCACATCGGGACGCGCGGTCTGTCCCAGGTCGATGTTGATGAAACCGAACTGCGCCCCCTGCTGGTTGAAGGTCCAGGGGTTGATCGCCTGCCAGAGCTGCTGGGGCGCGAGCGAAAGCTGGAATGTGCCGGGCATGGGGTTCTCCATCAAGAGATGCCCCAGCCTAGCAGAAAATTCAGTCCTTGGCGCGTTCGACGTAGCTGCCGTCTTCGGTCATCACCACGATGCGGGTGCCGACGACAATATGGGTGGGCACCATGGTGCGCACGCCGTTGGACAGCACCGCGGGCTTGAACGAGCCGCTGGCGGTCTGGCCCTTCATCACCGGCTCGGTCTCCACCACTTCAAACGTGGCGCGCTGGGCGATTTCGATGGAGATGGCCTGGCCTTCGAACAGCTGCAGCTGCACATCCATATTCTCGGTCAGATAGGGGGCATAGTCGCCCACCACATCGGCGCCGACATGCAGCTGGTCGAAGCTGACCGGGTTCATGAACACATACTGTTCGCCGTCCTGATACAGATACTGGAAGGTCTGGTGCTCGACGAAGGCCTTCTCGATGCTGTCGGTGGTGCGCAGGCGTTCCACGGTCTTCACGCCGTCGCTGATGCGGCGCATTTCCAGATGGGTTACCGGCGTGCCTTTGCCGGGATGGATATTCTCGGCGGTGATGACGAGATAGAGTTTGCCCTCTTTCTCGATGACATTGCCTTTGCGCACGGAGCTGGCGATAACCGAAACCACGGGAAACCTCTCGAATACGGGAATTTGAGGGGGTCTTAGCAAACGAGGTCCGATACCGCAAATGCCCTGGTGGGAGCCTGAAAACCATGCCGACCGGCGACCGCTGCTGCGCCAGCGGGGCCGGATAAAGGCCGCGATCCGGGGCTTTTTCGAGGGCCAGGGCTTTACCGAAGTGGAATGCGGGGCGCTGACGGTCTCGCCCGGCAACGAGACCCATCTGCATGCCTTCGAGACCGCCCTGACCGGGCCGGACATGGCGACGAGGCCGCTTTACCTGCACACCTCGCCGGAATTCGCCGCCAAGAAGCTGCTGGCGGCGGGCGAGGAGAAGATATTCGAATTCGCGCGGGTGTTCCGCAACCGGGAACGCGGGCGGCTGCATGCGCCGGAATTCACCATGCTGGAATGGTATCGCGCCCGCGAAGATTATGACGCCGTGATCGCCGACACCCTGCGGCTGCTGTGGCTGGCCGCCGATGTCGCGGGTGCGCAGACGCTGCGCCATCGTGATCGGTCCTGCGATCCGCGCGCCGAGGCCGACTGGCTGACCGTGGCGGACGCTTTCACCCATCTGGCCGGAATTGACCTGCTGGCGACCCTGTCGGATGCGGGCGAGGGCGACGCCGCCGCCTTGCGGCTACGGGCGCGGCGCGGCGGCATTGATGTTGCCGAGGATGACGACTGGTCCGACATGTTCGCCAAGATCCTGACGCTGCGGGTCGAGCCGCGGCTGGGGCTGGAGCGGCCCTGTATCCTCTACGAATATCCGGTGTGCGAAGCGGCGCTGGCCCGCGCCAGCCCGCGCGACGCCCGCGTCGCGGAACGCTTCGAGCTGTATGCCTGCGGGGTGGAACTGGCCAACGGCTTTGGCGAACTGACCGACCCCATCCAGCAGCGCGCCCGCTTCGAAAGCGAGATGGCCAAGAAGGAACGGGTGTATGGCAAGCGCTATCCCCTGGACGAGGATTTCCTGAACGCCCTGTCACACATGCCGCCGGCCAGCGGCGTGGCGCTGGGGTTCGACCGGCTGGTGATGTTGGCGACCGGGGCGCCGAACATCAACGACGTCCTTTGGACGCCGCTTACACACTAGCTGTCATCCCCGGCGAGGCCCGCGATCAGCGGGCCGAGGGAAGGGAACCCAGGCTTTCGCCACCAGACAGATTTCGACAGCCTGGGTCCCCTTCCCTCACATCGCCGCTGCGCGGCAATGTTCGCCGGGGATGACAGGTGGGGCAGGCATGGCCGAAATGCGGGATTTGCGGTAGTCAAAATGCTGCATCTGCGTAGGCTCCGCTGGCCATGACCGATACGACCCTGAGCCCCGCCAAACAGGTCCAGGACACCACCTTCACGGTGCTGTTCGCCATTGCCTTCTGCCATCTGCTGAACGACATGATGCAGGCGGTGATCCCGGCGATCTATCCCAACCTCAAGGCCAGCTTTCATCTCAGCTTCGCGCAGATCGGCTTGATTACGCTGGCGTTCCAGTGCACCGCCTCGCTGCTGCAGCCGATGGTCGGCTTCTTTTCCGATATCCGGCCGATGCCCTATTCGCTGGCTGCCGGCATGGTCGCCACCCTGCTCGGCCTGCTGGCGCTGTCGGTCGCTGGCAGCTATCCGGTGGTGCTGGTCGCCGCCATGATGGTGGGCCTGGGCTCGTCGGTGTTCCATCCCGAATCCAGCCGGGTGGCGCGCATGGCTTCGGGCGGCCGCCACGGCCTGGCGCAGTCGCTGTTCCAGGTCGGCGGCAATACCGGCTCGGCGCTGGGGCCGCTGTCGGCGGCATTCCTGGTCGGCATCTGGGGCCAGCATGCGGTCGCCTGGTACGCGGCCTGCGCCGTGCTGGCGATCGTGGTCCTGTTCAATGTCGGCACCTGGTACAAGCACCACGGCCTGGCGCGCATCGCCCGCGCCAACAAGCAGATCTCCGACACCGGCCTGCCGCGCGGCAAGGTCGCGGCCAGCATTTTCATCCTGCTGATGCTGATCTTTTCTAAGTATTTCTATTTGGCCTCCATCACGAGCTACTTCACCTTCTACCTGATCCACCGCTTCGGCGTGTCGGTGCAGGTGGCGCAGGTGCATCTGTTCCTGTTCCTGGGCGCGGTGGCGGCGGGCACCTTCATGGGCGGCCCCTTGGGCGACAGGTTCGGGCGCAAATACATCATCTGGTTCTCGATCCTGGGAATGCTGCCCTTCACCCTGCTGCTGCCCTACGCCAACCTGTTCTGGACGGGCGTGCTCTCGATGATCATCGGCGTGGTGATGGCGAGCGCCTTCCCCGCCATCGTGGTCTATGCCCAGGAATTGCTGCCCGGCAAGGTCGGCATGATCGCGGGGCTGTTCTACGGCTTTTCCTTCGGCATGGGCGGCATCGGCGCCGCCGTGCTGGGGGCGCTGGCGGATGCCACTTCCATCACTTACGTGTATAAGGTCTGCGCCTTCCTGCCGCTGATCGGATTGCTGACCGTGTTCCTGCCGAACTTCAGATCCAGGAAATGACCCTAGAAGAGGTGGGCCGCCGTTATGCGGTGGCGGTGTCGCCGCATCTGTTGTCGCTGGTGAATCCCGCCGATCCGGACGATCCGATCGCACGCCAGTTCCTGCCGTCGCTGGAAGAACTGAATACCCTGCCGCAGGAGCTGGCCGATCCCATCGGCGATACCGCTCATTCCCCCGTCGCCGGCATCGTGCATCGCCATCCCGACAGGGTGCTGTTCAAGGCGGTGGCGGCCTGTCCGGTCTATTGCCGCTTCTGCTTCCGCCGCGAGATGATCGGCCCCGGTCATGACAATGCCCTGTCGAAGACGGATTTCGAGGCCGCGCTGGCCTATGTCGCGGTGCATCCCGAAATCCGGGAAGTGATCCTGACCGGCGGCGATCCCTTCATCCTGTCGCCGCGCCGCATCGCCGAGATCACGCAGCGCCTGGCGGACATCGCGCATGTGCAGACCATCCGCTGGCATACCCGCGTGCCGGTGACCGATCCGGCCCGCGTCACCGACGACACGGTGGCGGCACTGCAGGCGCCGGGCGCGACAAGCTGGGTGGCGGTGCATGCCAACCATGCCCGCGAGTTCGCGCCCGAGGCGCGTCGCGCCATTGGGCGGCTGGTGGACGGCGGCATCCCGCTGGTCAGCCAGTCGGTGTTGCTGAAGGGCGTGAATGACGATGTCGAGACTTTGGCCGATTTGATGCGGGCGTTCGTCGAGAACCGCATCAAGCCCTATTACCTGCACCATCCCGACCTGGCGCCGGGCACCGCGCATTTCCGCCTCGGCATCGAGGACGGCCTGGCGCTGATGCGCGTGCTGCGGGCACGGATTTCCGGCCTGGCCATGCCAGCCTATATGCTCGACATACCCGGCGGCTTTGGCAAGGTGCCGCTGGAGAGCCACAATGTCGAAAAGACCGCCACCGGCCATCGCATCCGCGACGGGCGCGGCGTGTGGCATGATTATCCACCCTCCCCTTGAGGGAGGGTCGAAGGTTACATCCGCTCGACGGCAGCGCTTTTGCCGCGCAGCTTTTTAAAAAACGCGCTGACCCGATGGCGGAACTGTTCGCGCCGTACCACGCCCATGTCCGTGACCCAGTTCAGTTGAATGACCCGGCGCGGGCCTTCAAAGGCATGAAAGCCATGCCAGGCATTGGGTGCGTTCTCAAAGATCAGCATGGTGCCTTCGTCCGGCGGCACTTCCGCGATCATGTCTTCCAGGTTGCCCGGCCCGCGCAACAGCCGCAGCCGCCCGGTCTTGGCCTCCCAGGCATTGTTCATGTAGATCAGCACGGTAATCAGCTTGGTGCGGCTGTCGGTATGGATCTGGCCGTCGCGCGCCGCGGAAACGCCGCGCGCCGTAACCATGGTGGGGCGGCCCCTGAGATCGACGCCCAGCTTCTTCTCCACCGTGGCGGTGAAGTCCGGCCCCTGAATCGCCCGCATCAACGCCGCAAAGGCCGGGCCGTATTTCAAGGTGGGCAGCGGGAAGGAGCCGGGATGGGTGACAAGCGGGTAATCCGCATTGATCGCCGCCATCGCTTCGCGCTTCACGAAATGCGGCACCATCGCATAGGCAAAAGGCTCGCGCGCCACCGCGGCGGCTTCGAAGGCGGACAGGTCGATGGGCTGGGCGGTCATGGCGAAAACATACTAGCACAGGCCCGAAAAGGGCAAAATTGACCTGCCGCAAGGCGAAGCGCGAGCCCGGTATTTCGCCGGGCGACCGGCCGCATCCGCCAGCTTCCTTCCCCCGCGAGCGGGGGAAGGTGTCGCAACGAGGTGTCGCCGGAGGCGACCCGAGTTGCGACGGATGGGGGTAAATAAAAAGTAGGAAGCAGGCGTGTGTCCACACGCCTGCTTCCGCCCCGGAACTCTAATTTTGCCCCTTAGAATTCCGGGGTGTTCCGTCCGCTATCAGTTGGTCGAATAGTGGATGATCTGCGAGGTGTTGCCGATGGCGCTGGACGACAGCGTCGCGGTGCCGCCGACATTGTAGAGGTTGGCGTTGATGTTGGAGGTCACGCCCGAATTGTTGATCTGCCGGGACACGATCGGCATGTTGGGGGCGTTGGAGTCGGCCTCGAAGCTGTTGCCCAGCGAAGATCCCTGGACAATCGCGTTGCCCGCGACGTTGCTGATGTTGGTGGTGATGCCGGAGAAGGGATCGGCGGCGCTGCACTTCTGATAGTTGCTGGTCGCGGCGTAAGTCGGGTCGGTGGAGACGCTGGCGCCGTTGCACAGCACCTGGTTGGCCACGGTGGCGTTGCCCCAGACATTGTTCATGTCGACATTGACGTTGGAGCCGATGGAGGCGCCTGAGCCGACGATCTGGCTGTTCTGCACCCTGGTGTTGTTCATGGTGGTGATGTCGATCAGGTTGCCGGCGGCGGCGCCCGTCGCGGTCGCGTCGCTTCCCGTGGTGTCGATGCTGCCCGTCAGGTTGGACCAGTTGTTCTGCAGGTTGATCTGGCCGTTGACGATGTTGGAGCCCGAAGCGTTGGACGAGGATGAGGCGCTGTCGTTCCAGGTGCCGTACTGCTGGCCGTCGCCGACGCCGCCGGCGAGGGAGGCGGTGGCCGACAGGGCAATGAGGGCGGATGCGGCGAGAAGGTTTTTGAAGGTTTTCATGGCGGGGCTCCTGAAAGGTTGGTGTTCGCTGGTGGTTTAGGGTTGCAAGATCATAGGCCGCCGCGCAGGCCCAACAGGCCCGGGCCGTCGCCGCCATAGCTGCGGTAGGGCGCGTTGCGGGAGGCATCGCCATAGCCGGGGGCCGGCTGGGCGTAATAGACGGGCTGCGGCTGCGGCGCGTAAGGCTGCGGATAGGCCGGCGCATACGGCGCGGCATAAGCCATCTGCGCCGGATAATAGGGCTGTTCGCCGGCTTCGCGCAGCGGATCGTCCGTGGTGCCCAGATTGATCGAGCAGGACTGGCCGGGGGCGCGATAGATGCGGGTGATCATCTCCAGGGTGGCGCGTTCGATCACCGAGCGCACCGCCAGCTGGATCGGCTCCAGCGCGCTTTCGCCGACGCTGAGATCGAAGAAATTGGTGCCCAGGAAGGAGAAGACACCGGCCGAAATCTGGCGGCCGATGATCTGCTTCTGGTAGGAAATCACGTCCGCGACTTCCAGTGTGTTGGTGTTGACCAGGCGCATGTCCAGGCCGACATTCATCACATACAGGCTGCCCGCGGCGGTGCCGGTGGTGGCATTGGTGGCGGTGCCGCCGCCGTCGCCGGTGGCGTTCTCGCTGCGGATGTTGAAGTTCAGCTCGGTGATGCCGCCCACGATGTAATAGTCGGAGCCGGGGATCGAGCCGGCCAGGATCTTGCGGAAGTCGCCGACCTGCGCGTTGGGATGCTGGTCGTCGCCGATCAGCTTGTTGTTGGCATACTTCAGTTCCATTTCCGCGACCGAGGTGTCGAAGCGTTCCACCATGTGGACGCCCGCCTTGTTCAGGGCGCTCATCGCCATCAGGGCGGCGCCGGCGGTGACCTTGCGGCCCGAGCCGTCGGATTCGGTCTTGCCGGTATAGTCGGCGATCTGGCCGACCGCGACCCGCACTGGGCGCTGGCGCACGAAGCCGCCCATGCAGCGCAGGGCCGCGGAATAGGGCGTCTCGTTGGAGATCACGGGCGCACCGCCGATGGGCGAGGTGTAGCGGCCGATGGAGTCCGGCGTCGGGCTGATGCAGCCTTCCAGCGCCACGGCGGCCAGGATCATGACCAGGGGCTTGAGAAGGTGTTTGCGGGCGCGGGCGTTCATGGGAGGGGCTTCCCTTTTCCTGTTCTTCAGTGCGAGTTCAGATCGGCGGTGGCCGTCTGATTTCCGGTGTTGGTCTGCTGGCTGTCGATGATCGTGGTGTTGTGGCTTCCGATGACGGTCACGTTGAGCGAATTGCCGATCGCGGTGGCCTGTCCTGAGGCCATCCCTGCACCCCCCATGCCAACGCCGGCATATTGCGAGCCGGTGCTGCTGGTGTACTGGGCGCTTTCGATCTGGCCGTTCACCATGGTGAGGTTGCCGTTGGCGTCGCGCATCGAATAGCTGGAAGGCGCGTTCTGGCTGCTCGCGCCATAGCCGTTGTACATGGCCGAGTTGGTCCAGGTCTGGGCCTGGGCCGCCGTCGAGGCCATCAAGGCGAAGAAGGCCAGGGCGGCGAATTTCTTCGAACGGGTCTTGAAGTTGGTCTTGAACTTGGACATGGGGCGTCTTTCCAATTCTGTTGCCTCGAACAGAGCAACGCCCATGCCAGCCCCTAATCGGCGTTAGGAAACGGCCGTGCCGGGACGGCACAGGCGAGCCGCAAAAGCCGCACAAACCTTGGTGTTTTGACGGTGACGCCGTCGCGGTCCTTGCGGGCCCCTATGCCGCGTGTCCCGCAGCGGCGCGGGGCCGGGGCTCTCACCGGGGGCGTTTCGGGACGATGGCGGGCGGCCCATCCTGTTTCAGGCCGGGACATTTCCGGCCTGCCTTGGCCTTGGCGGCGAACCGCCCTAGATAGTGCCCCATGGCATTCCTGCAGTCCGGTCCCCCGCGCCAGCCCGTCTTCCGCGTGCCCCCTGTCGTGATCTGGCTGATCGGGGGCCTGGCCGTGCTGCATGCCGCCCGCACCCTGACCAGGGCGGGCAGTTCACCGGACATCATTTACGAATATGGCCTGGTTCCGGCACGCTATAGCCGTGCCTTTCTGGACAGCCACATGGCCGATCCTGGCTCAATCTGGGAACGCGCCGTGCCCTTCGTCTCCTATATGGGCCTGCACAATGACTGGACCCATCTGACGATCAACTGCCTGTGGCTGCTGGCCTTCGGGCCCATCGTCGCCCGGCGCTTCGGGGCGCCGCTGTTCCTTCTGTTTTTCATCGTCTGCGGCGTGGCGGGGGCGGGCATGTACCTGGCCTTCAACTGGGGCAGCGCCGTGCCGGTGGTGGGCGCTTCCGGCGCCATTTCCGGCCTGATGGCGGCGGCGCTGCGCATGCTGCCCGGCCAGATGCCCCCATGGATGCTGGGGACGGCGCCCGGCGAAACGCCGCTGGCGCCGGTCTTCTCCCGCCAGATTCTGATCTTCACCGCCGTCTGGGCCGCCATCAACCTGCTGGCGGGGGTGACCGGGCTGGGCATGGGCGGGGAAAGCGGGCTGGTGGCGTGGCAGGCGCATCTGGGCGGCTTCCTGGCCGGGTTGCTGTTGTGCGGGGTGTTCGACCATCTGCGGCCGCGTCCCACGGGCTTGCCGTTGGAGAATTGACGGTCTAGTTTACGACATCTGTCGTAGGTCTGGATTTGGCGATGCGCCTGCCCAAGTTGAGCAAGCTGGAACTGCAGATCATGGAGGCGCTGTGGACCGCCGGTCCCTCCGCCATCCGCGAGATTCAGGAGAGCTTCCCCGCCAAATCCCGCCCCGCCTACACCACGGTGCAGACCATGGTGTACCGGCTGGAGGTCAAGAAGGCGCTGCGCCGGGCCCGCAAGATCGGCAACGCCCATATCTTCGAGGCGGTGCTGACCCGCGACGCCGCCCAGCGTCGCCTGGTGGATGAGTTCCTGGGCCTGTTCGGCGGACGGATGCAGCCGGTGATGGCCCAGCTGATCGAGGCGGGCAACTTGACGCCAAAGGACGTTGCCGATGCCGAACGGCTGTTGCGCGAACTGTCGGCCCGGCGGAAGAAAGAGCCATGATCCCGGCGCTGCTGGATCACATCTGGCAGTCCACGCTGTTTGCCGGCGCCATCGCGCTGCCCGCCTTAACCTTGTCACGCAATGCCGCACGGGTGCGCTTTGGGCTGTGTTCGCGGCGTCGCTGAAATTCCTTGTGGCCGGCCCCACCAAAGCTGACGGACCATGAGGTGGGCACCCTGGCCGACTATGCCGCGATGCTGGCGCTGGCCCAGCATCGTCAACTTGCTGGCGAAAGATGGCGAAAACAAACCCGCCGCACGCAGCGACAGCGACCTGGGCTATCTGCGCGGGCTCTACACCATGAGCGCCGACGCCCGCCTGCGCATGCAGAAGGACGGCATCGCCTACCGGATGCGCCAGCAGGAAAAGGCAAAGTGATTACTCCGCCGGCGCCGGATGCGCCGTGCCGGGGCGCCTGGACTTCTTGCGCGACAGCCGCGTGCCCAGCTGGTCGAGATAGGAATAGATCACCGGCGTGATGTAGAGCGTCAGCAGCTGCGACAGGAGCAAGCCGCCCGCCACGCACAGGCCCAGCGGGCGGCGGGATTCCGCGCCCGCGCCGCTGCCGAAGGCGATAGGCAGGGTGCCCATCAGGGCCGCCATGGTGGTCATCATGATCGGGCGGAAGCGCACCTGCGCCGCCTCGAAGATCGCCTGTTCGGCGGCGATGCCGTCGTTGCGCTGCCGGTGCAGCGCGAAGTCGATCATCATGATGGCGTTCTTCTTGACGATGCCGATCAGCATGATCATGCCGACAAAGGCATAGAGCGTCAGCGACATGTCCGACGGCGTGATGCCGGCCAGGAACAGCAGGTGCGCGATATAAAGCGTAATCAGCGCCCCCACCGCCGCGCTGGGCAGGCCCGACAGGATGGTCAGGGGGTGGATGAAGCTTTCATACAGGATGCCCAGGATGATGTAGACCACCACCATGGCGATGACGAGCAGCATGCCCATGTTCTTGGTGGAATCCTGGAACGCCGCGGCGGTGCCCTGGAATTGCCCCTGGATAGAATCGGGAATCTCGATCTGGTCGCTGGCCGCGCGGATGCCGCTGACCGCGTCGGACAAGGCGAAGCCCGGCGCCAGGTCGAACGAGACCGTCACCGCCGGAATCTGGCCGGCATGGTTGACCGACAGCGGCACGGTGGAATTGGTCATGGTGGTGACGGCGGTCAGCGGCACCAGGGTACCGTTGGCGGCGGTGACATAAAGCCGGTCCAGCGCGCTGGCGTCGCGCTGGAAGCGCGGCAGCAGTTCCATGATGACTTCATACTGGTTGGAGGGCCGGTTGATCTGGGAAATCTGCTGGCCGCCGAAGGCCGAGCCCAGCGCGGTCTCGATCTGCTGCGGCGACACGCCGAAGGCGGCGGCGCGGTCGCGGTCGATCTTGACCTGCACCGACGGCATCGCCGCGTCCAGGTCGGAGTTCAGGTCCACAAAGGCGCGGTTCTTGCGCAGCGTATCCATCAGCTTGTCGGAATATTCCTTGAGCTGGTCGAGATCGAGGCCCTGCATGGTGTACTGGTAGGTCGAACGCGCCTGGCGGGCGCCCAGCCGGATGGCGGGCGGATTGACCAGGAAGACGTTGACGCCGGGAATGTGGGACACCTTGGGCCTGAGCCGGCGGATGATGGCGTCCGGTCCCGACTTGCGCTCGCTGAGCGGCTTGAGCGCGATCAGCATCAGGCGCGACTGGTTGGTGCCGGCATTGCCGTTGGCGCCGTCCATCTGGGCCAGCACGCCCTCCACATCGGGGTCCTCGCCGACGATCTTGGCGACCTGCTGGGTGTAGATCGCCATCTGGCGGTAGCTGGTGCCGTTGGCGGCCTGCATGTTGGCCTGCAACCGGCCGGTATCGTCGCTGGGCAGGAAGTCCTGCTGCATCACCCCCATCAGCGCCACCGAAAGCACCAGGCTGGCGGCGAAGGCGCCAAGGATGATGCGGCCGTGACTCTGGCTCCAGCGCAGGCTGCGGTCATAGGCCGACTGGATCTTGTTGAAGGTGGCCTCGCTCCACTCATAGAATTTGTTGTGGCGGGCGCCATGCTCCTCGCGCAACAGGCGGGCGCACAGCATCGGCGTCAGGGTGATGGAGATCACGCCGGAGAAGATGATCGCCATGATGATGGTGACGGCGAATTCGTGCAGCAGCCGGCCGACGATGCCGCCCATGAAGACGATGGGGATGAACACCGCCGCCAGCGAGATGGTCATGGACAGGATGGTGAAGCCGATCTCGCTGGAGCCGATCATCGCGGCGTCATAGGGCTTCTTGCCCATCTCGATATGGCGGACGATGTTCTCCAGCATGACGATGGCGTCGTCGACCACGAAGCCGACCGACAGGGTCAGCGCCATCAGCGAGAGATTGTCCAGGTTGTAGCCCATCAGCGACATGCCGGCGAAGGTCGCGATCACCGCGATGGGCAGCGCCAGGGACGGGATGATGGTGGCCGAAACCCGCCGCAGGAAGACGAAGATCACCCCCACCACCAGCACCGCGGCGATGATCAGGGTTTCCTGCACATCGTTGATCGAGGCGCGGATGTTCAGGCTGCGGTCGAACACCACGTCCAGCTTGACCGACGGCGGCAGGCTGGCCTTGAACTGCGGCAGGATCTTCTTGATGGTGTCGATCACCTCCACCACGTTGGAGCCGGGCTGGCGGAACAGCGCCAGCACGATGGCGTCCTGGTCCTTGTACCAGCTCTTGCCATAGGGATTTTCCTCGCCGTCGATCACCCGCGCCACGTCCTTCAGCCGCACCGGGGCGCCGTTGCGATAGGTGATGATCTGGTCGTTGAATTCCGCGGCGTTGTTGAGCTGGCCGCCGGTATGGATGACGGTGGAACGGGTGGGGCCGTTGAGCGCCCCGGTGGCGAGATTGACATTGGCGGCGCTGACCGCGTTCACCAGGGTGTCGATGCCGATCTGGCGCGCCGCCAGGGCATAGGGATCGGCCTGGACGCGCACGGCGAACTTGGCGGAGCCGAAGACGCTGACCTGGGCGACGCCTTCGATGGTGGAAATCTGGCGGGCCAGCAGGGTCTCGGCATACTCGTCCACGTCCGACGGCTTGATGGTGTCGGATCGCATGGCGATGAACATGATCGGCAGGTCGGCCGGGTTGACCTTGCGGAAGGTGGGCTGCTGCGGCAGCGTCTTGGGCAGGAAGTGGCCGGCGGCGCTGATGGCGGACTGCACGTCCAGCGCCGCGCCGTCCAGGGCGCGGTCCAGGCTGAACTGCAGGTTGATGGTGGTCGTGCCCTGGGTGCTCGACGACGTCATCTGGTCGATGCCGTTGATGGTCGAGAACTGGTTTTCCAGCGGCGAGGCCACCGAGGAGGCCATGGTGTCGGGGTCGGCGCCCGGCAGGCTGGCGGTCACCGAGATGGTGGGGAAGTCAATGTTGGGCAGGTCGGAAACCGGCAGGCTGGAATAGCCGACCGCGCCGAAGATCACCATAGCCGCCATGACCAGGGTGGTCATGACCGGTTTTTCGATAAAGGGCTTTGACAGGTTCATCGTGCGTCCTGAAGGCGATCAGCCTTCGTTGTCCGAAGCGCGCGGCACCTTGCGGCGGCCGCTGGTCATGAGGCCCGTGGTCCCGGCCGGGGCATGGTGCTTGCTGGCGGTGACCGAAACCGTGGCGCCGGGAATGACCCTGAGCTGGCCATCGGTGATGACCTGTTCGCCCTTTTTGAGGTCGCCCGACACCGCGTCGTAGACGCCGTCGTCGAACAGCATCTTGACCGCCACCTGCTGGGCGGCGCCGTCCCGGACGACATAGAGGAACTGGCCGTCGGGGCCGGTGTTCAGCGCCTCGCGCGGCACCTGCAGGGCGTGCGGAATCTCGGCCAGGTTCACGGTCACATCCACCAGCTGGCCCGGCACCAGGGCGGCGTCGGTGTTGGGCCAGGTGGCGCGCAGCTCGATGGTGCCGGTGGTGCCCGCCACGCTGTTGCTGATGAAATTGACCGGCACCTGAATATCCTCGCCGCCCGCGTCATGCATGTTCATCACGATGGTGAGCGCCTGCTTGCGGGCCATGGCCTGGATGCGCGGCAGGTCGGACTGGGGCAGTTGCAGCGAGATTTTCACCGGCTGGATTTCGTTGATGGTGACCAGTGGATTGGCCGTGGTGCTGTTGGCGCTGGCGCCGGTGGTGGCGGTCACCATGTTGCCCGGCTGGATCAGCATCGGGCCGGTCTTGCCGTTCACCGGCGAGCGGATGGTGGCATATTCCAGGTTCAGGCGGGCGGCTTCGACATTGGCCTTGGCTTCCAGATAGGCGGCCTGGGCGTCGTCGAAATCCTGCCCGGCGACGGCGTTCTGGGCGCGCAGGCGGCTGTAGCGGTCGGCCTTGGCCCTGGCGGTGGCCAGCGAGGCCATCGCATTGTCCAGGGCGGCCTGATAGGGGCGCGGATCGATCTCGAACAGCGGGTCGCCGGTCTTGACCATCTGGCCTTCGGTGAAGAAGGCCTTGGTGAGCTGGCCGTTGACGCGCGCGTTCACCTGCACGGTGGAATTGGCCATCACCGTGCCGATGGTGCGCTCGATCACCGCCATGGTGCGCTGTTCGACGGGCGCCACTTTGACCGGGGCCGCCAGATTGTGTTTGCCCTTGGCGGGGTCGCCGCCGCTGGCATGGGTGAAATACCAGAAGCCGCCCAGGGCCAGGGCCAGCGCCACGCCGCCCACCACATAGGTACGGGCATGGCCCGTCCAGCTTTCGTCTTGCATCGTATCCTGGCCCGCATCCCGGGGCTCGACCGGCCCCGGCGGGGGGCTCACTTGCACGTTCATTCGACCAAATCCTAACCCCTGCGCGCCCGTGGAGCGCGCTTTAATCCGTCTCTCAAAGCCCCGGCAATCCACCGGCCCAGCAAGCCGACGCCAGCGCCCCACAGGGCCGCCGGCAGACGCGGACAGCCTTACAGCGCTTATGCGGCAGTATTATAGAACGTGTATACGGGAAATCTCTCTCACAAATGTCTCAGGAAATCGGGCCAAAAACGCGCAAAAGCGGCGGAAAAGCGGCAAAATGCGCCGATTTCCCGCACGGACCCGCAAACTCCTCCGGCTCCCATGTTGCCCCGCAGCAGGGCCGCCTCTATAAGCCGCCTTTCTCCGCGCCAAAGGCCTGATTCCCATGGAAATCCGCAACATCGCCATCATCGCCCACGTTGACCATGGCAAGACCACGCTGGTTGACCAGCTTTTGAAGCAGTCGGGCTCGGTGCGCGAGAACCAGCATATGGACGAACGCGCCATGGACTCCAACGACCAGGAGCGCGAGCGCGGCATCACCATCCTGGCCAAGTGCACCAGCGTGGAATGGAACGGGGTGCGCATCAACACCGTGGACACGCCCGGTCACGCCGACTTCGGCGGCGAGGTGGAGCGCATCCTGTCGATGGTGGACGGCGTGGTGCTGCTGGTGGATGCGGCGGAATCCGTGATGCCCCAGACCAAGTTCGTGCTGGCCAAGGCGCTGAAGCTGGGCCTCAAGCCCATCGTGGTCATCAACAAGATCGACCGCAGCGACGCCCAGCCCGAGGAAACCCTGGAATCCATCTTCGACCTGTTCCTGGCGCTGGAAGCCAATGATGACCAGCTCGACTTCCATCACCTCTATGCCAGCGGCCGCAACGGCTGGGCGGTGAACGAGCTGGCGGACGAGCGCAAGGACCTGTCGCCGCTGTTCAAGCGCATCGTGGAAGATGTGCCGCCGCCCAAGCCGCAGGCCCTGGCCAGCGAGGAGCATCCCTTCAAGATGCTGGTCACCACCCTGGAGGCCGACCCGTTCCTGGGCCGCATCCTGACCGGCCGCATCGAATCCGGCATTGCCACCATGGGCCGCAACATCAAGGCCCTGAACCGCGACGGCGAAATCATCGAAAAGACCCGCATCACCAAGCTGCTGGCCTTTCGCGGCCTGGCGCGGGTGCCGGTGGAGCGCGCCGAGGCGGGCGACATCGTCGCCATTGCCGGCCTGGAAACCGCCACCGTCGCCGACACGCTGTGCGACCTGACCGTGAACGATCCCATTCCGTCGCATCCCATCGATCCGCCGACCCTGTCCATGACCCTGGCGGTGAATGACAGCCCCTATGCCGGCCGCGAAGGCGACAAGGTGCAGAGCCGCGTCATCCGCGAGCGCCTGCTGCGCGAGGCCGAGGGCAATGTCGCGCTGAAGGTTTCGGAAACCGGCGAAGGCGCCTTTGAAGTGGCCGGCCGCGGCGAGTTGCAGCTGGGCGTGCTGATCGAATCCATGCGCCGCGAAGGCTTCGAGCTTTCCATCAGCCGTCCCCGCGTGGTGATGAAGACCGAGAATGGCGAGCGGCTGGAGCCGATCGAGGAAGTCACCGTGGACGTGGACGACGCCTATACCGGCACCGTCATCGAGAAGATCTCGCTGCGCAAGGGCGAGATGACCGACATGCGCCCCACCGGCGCCGGCAAGACCCGCATCGTCTTCCATGCCCCGGCCCGCGGGTTGATCGGCTATCACGGCGAATTCCTCACCGACACCCGCGGCACCGGGGTGATGAACCGCATGTTCCTGGAATATGCCCCGCACAAGGGCCCGATGGTGGGCCGCATCAACGGCGTGCTGATCTCCACCGAGCAGGGCGAGGCGGTGACCTATGGCCTGTGGTACATCGAGGAACGCGGCAAGCTGTTCATCACCACCGGCGCCAAGGTCTATGAAGGCATGATCATCGGCCAGAACGCCAAGGACAACGACCTGGACGTCAATCCATTGAAGTCCAAGCAGCTGACCAACATCCGCACCACCTCCAAGGACGAGGCGGTGAAGCTGACACCTATTGTCCCCATGACGCTTGAGCAGGCGATGGCCTATATCCAGGACGATGAACTGGTCGAGGTGACGCCGCTGAACATCCGCCTGCGCAAGCGCGAACTGCTTCCCCATCTCAGGAAGCGCGCCAAGCAGTCGGCGGACGCCTGATCCGGTTTTCTGCTAGACTGCTTCGCATGAAGCTGCTCGAAAACGTGCCCGTCCTGGTTTTTCTCATCATCGCCACGGCGATGGAGGTGACTGGGGACGCTTTGATCCGCAGGGGCCTCTATGACCATGCCGGGGGCTGGCGCATTGTGCTGTTTGTGGCCGGCATGGCGCTGCTCACCGGCTACGGCACCTTCCTCAACCTGGCGCCGCTGGAATTCGGCGAGGTGGTGGGGCTCTATATCGCCACCCTGTTCGTGATGTGGCAGGTCATCAATTTCCTGTTCTTCCGCACACCGCCGACCGTGCCGGTCCTGCTGGGCGGCATCCTGATCGTCACGGGCGGATTGATCGTCTCGTTCTGGAAAACCGCGCCATGACCGTTGACGACAAGCTGATCTCTTTCGCGCATCGCCTGGCGGATGCGTCGGGCGCGGCGATCCGGCCCTTTTTCCGCCAGCGCATCGAGGTCATCCACAAGCCGGGCGCCCATCCCTTCGATCCCGTCACCGAGGCCGACAAGGGTGCCGAGCGCGCCATCCGCGCCATCATCGATCGCGACCGCCCCGACGATGCGATCCTGGGCGAGGAATATGGCGAGAAGCCCGGCACCTCAGGTTGGCGCTGGGTTCTGGACCCGGTGGACGGCACGCGATGCTTCATCACCGGGCGGCATGAATGGGGTTCGCTGATCGCGCTGGAAAAGGACGAGAGGCCGGTGCTGGGCATCCTCGACCAGCCGGTGCTGGGCGAGCGCTTTGTCGGCGTCAATGGCCGAAGCGTGCTGCTGCAGGGCGAGACCCGCACACCGCTGAAAGTGCGCGAATGCGCCAGCCTGAAGGACGCCATCCTCTGCGCCACCGATCCTTCCGCCTATATGTCGCTCGAACAGCAGGCGGCTTTTGCCCGCGTGAAGGCGCAGGCGCGCATGACCCGCTATCACGGCGACTGCTATATCTTCGCGATGCTGGCGATGGGCTTTGTGGACATCGTCATCGAGGCGGGCTTCAAGCGCTGGGATGCGGCGGCGCTGATTCCATTGGTAAACGGTGCCGGTGGCATCATGACCGCCTGGGATGGCGGCCCTGCCAATTCCGGCGAAACCATCCTGGCCTGCGGCGACAAACGCATTCACGAAGAAGCCATGAAGCTGCTGAAATAGCGGTTATCCGGGCTTTTCCGGCCGCCGCATTTTGACGGCCGCGCGCAATGCTGCCGCATTCTGCCTTTGTTTCACGTCTGTGAAACTGGCGCCCGAAAATCACGTTCTCTTACCGAAGCCAATGAATTCCGTAGGAGGAATACATGTCACTGCGCGATTTCAATTCGCCATCCGTCGATCGTCCGATGGCGCTGAACAATGAGCCGACCGGCAATGGTTCGGGCCTGGGCTCTTTCCACACCACCAATCCCGAAGACCGCGCGCCCAACAACACCGGCAAGATCGTCGGTGCGCTGGCGGTCGCTCTGATGGTGGGCGCGGTGGGCGTGTATGCCTACAGCGCTTCGGGCACCTCCGCGAGCAGACAGGTCGTTACCGCCGCCAACCTGCCGCAGCCGGTGGCTCCGGCGCCGGTCGCAGCCCAGACACCGCCGCCCGCGCCCGCTCAGCAGGCTGCGATGAACACGCCTGACGCCAACACCCCGGCCACCGCCGATGCGACACCCGCGCCGGATATCGCCCCGGTGAAATCGGCCTCGGCCAAGCCGGCCAGGACCAAGGTCGCCAAGTCTGAGGCTTCGTCTGAGGTTTCCGGCGGCGCGTCGCAGCGCCTGGCGGCTGACACCAGCCAGCCCGCCAGCACCCCGGCGCCCCAGACCGCGGTGACCGCGCCCAGCCCGTCGCCCAATGACGTGGCCAGCACCGGCACCGCTTCGAGCGCGGCGGTGCCTTCGACGGCGACCACCGCGTCCGACATGCCGGCGGCCCAGCCCACGGCGCCGGAACAGGCTCAGCCTTCGGCCCCGGTTGAACAGGCCCAGCCTGCCGCCCAGCCGGCTCCCGCTCCGGCCCAGTAACGCCGGAACGGTCGTTTAAAGCGCCGCGCCTCGGCTCACGCCGGGGCGCGGTTCTTTGTGAAATCGTCGAAGGCGGCCCAGAACTGGGCGCGAAAGGGTGCGCGTTCCATCATGATCTCGTGCCCGGCTTCCGCGATCTCCAGATAGTCCGCCTGGGGCATGCGTTTGGCCAGCGCCCTGGTCTGTGGCGTGATGCAGATGCGGTCCTTCCCCGCCCCCACCACCAGCAGCGGCGTGGCGATGCTTTCGGGCCGGCCTTTGGCCTTCAACCAGTCCATCGAGGCGATGGCCGCCGCCAGCCAGCCCCAGGTGGCGCCGGCCAGCCGCAGGTCCGGCTGTTCCTGCAGCAGCATCTGGGTGCGGGCGAAACGCTGCGGGTCGGAGGTCACCATCTGGGTGGAAAACGTCATGCGATGGGGATCGCGCGCCTCCATGCCCCACACCCAGTTGCTGCGGCGGCCGCGCCAGACCTGCAAGGCGGTGATGGCGCGCACCAGGAATTCGCGCTGGCCGCGAAAGGAAATGCCGATCATCGGGGCGCTCAGCACACAGGCTTCGAAACTGCCGGGCTTTTTCAAAAGATAGCGCAAGAGATTGTGCGCCCCCATGGAATGGGCCAGGGCGATGGGTTTGGCGCCGCCCGCCCGCATCGGCGTGACGATCCAGTTCATCAGGGTGTCGAGGTCTTCCTCATATTCGCGGAAGTCGCCGACAAAGCTCTTGCGGCTGTCATCGGCCAACAGCCGCGCCGAGCCGCCCTGGCCGCGCCAGTCCATCGTCGCCACGGCGAAACCCCGGCCGCGCAACTCGTCTATCACCTCGAAATATTTCTCGATGAACTCGGTCTGGCCGTTCAGCAGCACGCATACGCCGCGATACGGCACGTCCGGCGCGGCCGGGAACCTGGCGGCCCTGAGCCGCGCGCCCACGGCCTGGATGGGCAGGGGATCGAACAGGGTGGCGGCGGGAATCATGATCTGGTGCTGATTTTTTGGCTTTCATGGCACTTAAGCCCGGTTTTTCAAGGCCCGCAAAGGCCTTGAAGGCGACTTTCCCCACCCCAGATAACCGGGTGCGGCCGCCGGAAGGGGCCGTCCCCGCGCGAATGGTTCGGCGGGGCCCGCAACAACGCTTTGAAAGGTTGTCCCATGCGTATCGATTATTCCCCCTTTTTCCGCTCCACCGTCGGCTTTGACCGCCTGATCGGCCTGCTGGAGTCCGCCTCCGAACAGGGCTATCCGCCCTATAACGTCGAACGCAGCGACGAGAACAATTACCGCGTCACGGTGGCGGTGGCCGGCTTTGCCGCCGGCGAACTGACGGTGGATGTGAAGGACCGCGTCCTCACCATCGCCGGCAAGCGCGAGGAGGCCCAGGAGAAGGCCAATTTCCTGCACCAGGGTATCGCCGGCCGTGGCTTCGAGCGCAACTTCCAGCTTGCCGAGCATGTCGAGGTCAAGGGCGCCCGTCTTGAAAACGGCCTGCTGCAGATCGACCTGGAGCGCATCGTGCCGGAAGAGAAGAGGCCGCGCCGCATCGCCATCAATGCGCCCGATCTCAAGACGATCGAAGGCAGCAAGGCTGCCGCCTGAAGCGGTGGGCTGATCAGCCCATGACTTGACCGGAAACGGGGCTTCCCTTTGGAAGCCCCGTTTTTTTTGATACTCTTGTAACGCAACGCTGCTTCGGCTGCATATGGCGCTCTGGCCGCACTCCCAGCCCAAAGTCCCCGCCGGCATCGATGCGCTGCGGGCGCGCTATGACGCCCTGTTCGCCCGGTTCGGCGCCGCCCCGGCGGCGGTGGATTTTTCGCCGGGCCAGCTTGGCCCCATTCCCGGCGAGTGGGTGGGGGCGGTGACGCCGGAGCCGGTGCGCACTATCCTGTATTTCCATGGCGGCGGCTTTGTCGCCGGAACCCCCGAAAGCCATCGCCCCGTCATCGGGCGGCTGGTGGAGGCCAGCGGCGTGCGCGGCTTCAGTGTCCGCTACCGGCTGGCCCCGGAATGTTTCTTTCCGGCGGCGGTGCGCGACGGCATAGATGCCTATCGCGGCCTGCTGGCCAAACATGTGCCGGCCTCCTCCATCATCCTGGCGGGCGACGAGGCGGGCGGCGGCCTGGCTTTCGCGGTGACGCTGGCGGTGCGCAATGCCGGGCTGGACATGCCGGGGGGCGTGGTGGGCCTGTCGCCCTGGGCCGACCTGTCGCTGTCGGGCCCCTCCATGCTGCACAATCGCAAGGCCGACACGGTGCTGGACTGGGACCTGCTGTTCCTCAGCGCCCGCTACTATCTGCGCAAGTCCAATCCCTGCGACGCCTATGCCTCGCCCGCCTATGCGGCCTTCACGACCTTTCCGCCGGTGATGGTGCATGCCGGGGCGCATGAGATCCTGCGCGACGATGCGTCCAAGCTGGGCGACCGCTGCGCCGAGGCCGGTGTGCCGGTCAGTGTCGAGATCTATGACGGCATGGGCCATCTGTTCCAGATGGAGCAGGGGCGCAACGAAGCCAAGGTCTCGCTGTCGCGGCTGGCCCAGTTCATCCGTGCCAAGAGCGCAATGATGGCGGCCTGATCCCCCCCGTTTACGGGGGAGGAAAGGCATTGCAGCTTACGCCGTCGCCGCCAAGGCTTCCGCGAAGCGACCGGGCAATTTCGCACCCGAAAAATCGGCGCCTTGCGTCTCCGTATCCCGCATGTCGGCATCGGCCAGGTTGGCGTAGCTCATGTCGCAGCCCGACAGCCGCGCCCGGCGCAGGTCGGTGCCGCGCAGGTCGGCATAGCGCGCCTGGGCATTGTCCAGCCGCGACGGCAGCAGGCGCGCGCCGCTGATCATCAGGGGCCCCAGCTTGGTGTCGCGCAGGTCGGCATGGTTGAGCTGGGCGCCGGAGAGGTTGACGCCGCGCAGGTCGGCGCCGCCCAGCTTGGCCGAGCGCAGGTCGCAGCCCGCCAGGTTGGAGCCCTGCAGCGAGGCGCCTTCCAGGTTGACGCCATACAGCAGGGCACCGGGCGCGATCAGGGCGGTCAGCATGCGGTGTGACAGTTTCTTGGCGTGGCGCAAATCCTTGCCCGTGAGGTCGGCGGGGCGGCCTTCGCGGCCTTCGCTCTCCGCCCAGCGCGAATGGCTTTCCAGCAGCGCCTCGATATCGGCCACCTCGGCGGCGTCGGGGACAACCGCCTCGGTCAAGGTCTTGCTCATGTCGGCGCCATGGGTGGTGGCGAAGTCCAGCTTGGCGCCGATCAGGATGCAGCCAGCCAGGTCGGCGCCGGTCAGGTTGCAGCCCGACAGGTCGGCATTCTCCAGATTGGCGCCGGTCAGGCGCGCCTGGCGCAGGTTGGCGCGGGTCAGCCGGCAGCCTTTCATCACCGCGTCGGTGAAGTCGGCCTGCACCGCGACCGCGCCGGTCATCTTGGCGCCCGACAGGTTGGCGCTGTTCATCATCGCGGCGGGCAGTTCGGTGGGCCCCACATCGTGCTGCAGCACGCGCAGGTTCCCGTATTTGTCCTTTTCGGCGATGGTGCCTTCGCGCAGGTCCGCCTCATACAGGTCGGTGCCGATCATGTTGGCGCCGCGCAGCGAGGCGCCGCGCATGTCCACGCGCCGCATCGAGGCGCCCGACAGGTTGGTGCGGCGCAGGTCGGCGCCGAAGAAGCTGGCGGAATCCAGCTTGGCGCCGGCGAAATTGACTTCTTCCAGGATGGCGCCGGTGAAGTCGGCATCGGCCAGGTTGCGGCCCGACAGGTCCAGCCCGGAGAGATCGCTGAAGGCGAACACGGCGCGGGCCCCGCCCACGCGGCCCGAATAGAGCATCTCATGGCGCGCGGCGGCGGCGCTCACATCCTTCTGGGTGAGCTTGGCGAAACCTGTGTGCCGGGACTGCTTCATGTGGGCAAAAAATCGCGGGTTAAGCCTTTTTCACCCGGGATTTTGCGCCCCCGCGGCCTAACGCCGGATTAAGACGCCGCCATTTGCCCGGAATCGGGCCCTTTGGAGGAAAAATTGCTGTTGAACCGGGACGATAGCCGGGTACAAAGGCGCTGGCAGAACGGACCTCCACCCCCTATAGACCCCAAGGCGGGGCGGGCAGGTGTCCTGCAGAGGAAAAAACGGTGCGGCCTGCGCGATCGCGCAGGAGCAGGTCCGGGGACGGGCCTGGCAAAGAGGCAAAGGCCAGGGCCGCCCGCCCAGGCATGATTTTATAGAGGTTTGCGTTGATCAAGCACCGTTTGATGCTTTCCGCCGCTGCGGCTGCCACGGTGGCGGCTGCCGTGGCCTTCTCGAGCGCGCGCGCCGATACCGAGATATCGAACAGCACCTCGACGGCGCTTCTGACCTCCACCAGCGGCAACATCACCATCGATTCCGGCGGCGGCATCGGCATCGGCACCGCCAACAATCCCGCCCTCACCCTGAATTCCAACAACACGGTGCTGAACAACGGCTTCATTTCCAACGCCAACACCGACAGCGCCACCGCGGTTTTGATCGATACCACCGCCGGCAGCATCGTCTCGCCCACCGCGATCGGCTTTTCCTCGACCGGCACCATCGACGTCAGCGGCGGCGGCACCACCAAGCGCGGCATTCTGATCCAGGGCGGCAACACCTTTTACGGTTCGGTCAATCTCACCAACCTGACAGCCGTGGCGCTGACCGGCGCCTCCGCCGTCACCCAGCAGTCCGCGATCAATGTGCAGGGCGACCTGTCCGCCGCCATCTACCTGGTGCAGGGCACCAAGATAACCGGCAGCATGCTTCTGGGCGGCGGCGGCATCCTGCAGAATTCCAGCGACGGCTCCACCGAATCCGACAGCGTCATGGTGGATCTGGACGGCACCCTGAACGGCGACTTCATCAACAGTTCCAGCCTTTCAGGCGTCGGCGCCGGGATGATCGGCATCCAGACCCTGGGCGGCATCCATTCCTGCGCCAGCGACACCGGCGCGCCGTCCGGTTTCACCTGCCCAACCCAGTCGAGTGGCTCCTTCGTCAACGATGGCGCGATCTCGCTGACCGGCACCGCCACACCCAGTTCCCGGGGCGGCAACCTGGAATCTGGCAGCGCCATCATCGTCGGCGGCTCGATTGACGGCGGTTTCCTCAATGGCGGCCCCGGCACCTCTAATTCGAGCGGGTATGCCACCATCAGCTCGGCCGGCCTCATCGGCGGCGGCCTTACCGAGCCCACCGTCCTGATCGATCCGGCCAAGTCCATCACCGGCTCCCTGACCACGCCGCGCGCGCCCATCACCATCGGGCCGGTGACCGCCGACATCGATACCGTCGATCCCGGCTATTCCTTCATCAACCGCGGCAGCATCAGCGCCAGGCCGATCGATCCCGACCTTTCGGCCGCGGCCCTGATCATCCAGGGCGCCTCCACGACCTATTACACCTGCCTGGGCGTGGTCTCGGGCGCGGGCGTCTGCGGCCCGGGCGGCACGGTCACCCAGGCCGTTACCGACAGTTCCGGCACGGTCACCAACATCACCTACCAGCAGCTGGGCGGTATCCTGGACACGGGCACCATCGCGGCCAATGCCGGCACCAGCACCACGACCGTCACCGCCAACGGCATCACCACCGCCACGGCCCTGGATATCGGCGCCTTTGCCACCGTGCCGCGGCTGGACGTGAAGGCGGAATCCATCAGCGGCTCCACCAACACGTCGGGCCTGATCAGCGCCCTGGTGAACGGGGTCGGCCAGGGCAGCGCCTTTGGCGTCATCCTGAGCCAGAACGCCAACCTGCCGCTGATCAATGTCGGCAAGAACGCCACCATTGTCGCCAGCGTCACCACCGACACCGTCTCGCCGGACAAGAGCATCGCCACCGCCAGCAGCCCGTTCAGCCTGGTGTCGGAAGCCATTGTCGACCAGTCCAACTCGCTGGCCACCATCAACAATGCCGGCACCATCCAGGCCACCAACACGGTCCTGACGCCCCAGACCGGCGCCAACGTCATCAGCATCGAGCGCGCCATCGACCTTTCGGGCTCCACCCGCAACAACATCGTGATCAACAACAGCGGCCGCATCCTGGGCGATGTCCTGTTGGGCGCCGGCTCCAACATCATCGTCAATGTGGGCAATACCGGCAACAACGGCACTTCTGTCGACACGAACAATTTCGATCCCGCCTTTTTCGGTTCGGCGATCATCAATACGCCCAACAACTACGCCATCATGGCGGAGGATATCATCAGCCAGTTCAGCGGCGCGGCGCCGACCACCGATGCGGCGATCCTGGATTTCGGCGCCGGCACCGGCCAGCAGCTGAATGTCGGCGGCTTCGGCTATGTCAACGCCGTGATAAACACCGGCTCGGCGTCCGAACTGGCGATTCATGTCTATCCCAATGGCCAGCTTTTCGTCGCCAACACCTCGACCTCGGTGCAGGCGAGCACCGTGCAGGTCGACGCCAACGGCACCTTGGGCCTGGCGATCTCCGAGCAGAATCTCAACAGCCTGACGCCGGTGATCCAGGCCAACAGCGCCAACCTCAACGGCGCCAACCTCGCCATCCAGTTCGGCACCTACATCTCGTCCAGCACGCCTGCGGCGCCGACGGAGCAGACCATCACCCTGATCCGGGCGCCGACGGGACAGATCAACGACAGCGTCACCTCGCTGGCGGCGCAGAATGCGCTGCTGGGCCAGAACACCCCGTTCCTGTTCGAGTCGCCCGCCAGCGCCAATATCGTGGCGGGCGACAATGGCCCCACCCCGCTCTCGATCATCACCCAGAGCGGCCAGGACAACCTGCTGCTGCATTTGCTGCCGCGCTCGGTCAATGCCATCAACCCCGATGGTTCGCCCGGCCTCAACCTGTCCGGTTCGGCCAAGGCGCAGTTTCCCTTCGTGACCGCGGCCCTGGCCACCGATCCCCAGTTGGGTTCCGCCGTCGCCACGGCCCTGACCGTCTACAACCACCCCGGCGTGCCCTCGAGCGGCATCAACGTCGCCGCCAGCCAGCAGCAGGCGCAGCAGAAATTCTCGCAATTCGCCCCCGACGTGTCGGGCGGCACCCGCGAGATCGCCATCATGCTCACCGACCAGGCCACCGGCCCAGTGGCGGCGCGCCAGCGCCTGCTGCGCAGCTATGCCGACGCGCCCGGCGACATGACCCTGTGGGGCCAGGAATTCACCGGCCAGATCAACAACAAAGGCCAGACCGCCCCCGATGGCACCCTGACCTCCTTCAAGGATCACGGCTTCGGCTTCACCCTGGGCCTGGACAGCGGCAGCCCCCGCAATGGCTGGTATGGCGGCGCCTTCACCTTCTACAGCGGCGACGTCTCCCAGCAGCTGCCGCGCTCCACCGTCACCGACACCCAGTGGTACATGCTGACCGGCTATACCGACTGGAAGGGCAAGCATGTCTTCTTCGACACCCAGCTCAGCGTCGCCTATGGCGATTTCACCGAGAATCGCACCATCCAGGTCGGCAATGTCTTCCGCGATGCCACCAGCCGCCGTCCCGGCGTGATGGGCGCGATCGGCGCCAACACCGGCGTGATGCTGAAATATGCCGGCTTCGAGCTTGACCCGCATGTCAGCCTGGACGGCATGACCCTGCGCGAGGAAGGCTATACCGAAGCCAATGGCGGCTCGGGCTTCAACCTGGACGTGGCGCCCTATTTCGCCAGTTCGATACGCGGTGCCGTGGGCGCCGACCTCAAGACCAGCATCAATGTGTTCGGTGTCGATCTGACCCCGGAAGGCCGCGCCGGCTATCGTTACGACATGTTGCAGCAGGCGGTGAAGGTCAATGCCGCCTTCGCCTCCACCGGCGGGCGCGCCACGGCGGGCAACACCATGACCTTCATCGGCCCCGACCCCGACAAGGGCAATACCATCCTGGGCGCCAGCCTGGGGGCGGGCACCGATACCTGGCATCTGGGCATCAATTACGACTGGATTCGCGGCGACAATGCCTCGACCACCCAGGTCGGCACCGTCACGGTGCTCGGTCGTATCTAGCGCCTGGCGATCTCCAGGAACTTCGCCACGTCGTCCTTGGGCGTGGCGAAGCTGGTTGCCAGCCGGGTGAGCACCCGGCCATCCCTGGGCGGCGTCCAGTCATAGAACAGCGCCCCGGCGGCGCGCAGGCGCTGCGCCATCTCCACCGGCATGTCCGCGAACACCATGTTGGTTTCGACCGGCACCGCGATGCGGATGCTGTTCAGGCTGCGCAGGCCCGTGGCCAGGTCTTGCGCCAGGCCATTGGCGCGGGCGGCGGCCGTCAGCCACAGCCCGTCCCGGACATAGGCCGCAAGCTGGGCCGAGACAAAGCGCATTTTCGAGATCAGGTGGCCGCCCTTCTTGCGGCGGTATTCGAAGTCGCCCCGCTCGGGGGGATGAAAGAAGATCACGGCCTCCGCCCCCATGGTGCCGCCCTTGCTGGCGCCGAAAGACAGCACATCCACACCGCATTGCCAGGTCGCCTGCGCCGGAGAGGCGCCCAGGAAGGCCAGCGCATTGGCGAAGCGCGCCCCATCCAGATGCAGCTTGAGGCCCCGGGCATGGCAGACTTCGGCAATCGCCTTCAGTTCATCCAGGCCATAGACCGTGCCCAGTTCGGTGGGCTGCGACAGCGACACGGCATGGGGTTGCACGCTATGCACAGAGCCGCGGGGCAGGGCGTCGATGGCGGCGGCCAGCGCGTCCGCGGTCAGCTTGCCGTCCGCGCCCTCCAGCCCGATCAGCTTGGCGCCATGGGCATAGAATTCCGGCGCGCCGCATTCCGAAACCATGATGTGGCTCTGGGCATGGCAGAAGATCGCGCCATGCGGCGGCGCCAGCACCGACAGCGCCAGCGCGTTGGCGGCGGTGCCGGTGGCGACCGGAAATATCGCCACCTCGCGTTCGAACAGGGCGGCGAATTGCGCCGTCAGCGCCGCGGTCGGCGCGTCGGCGCCATAGGGCTTGTCGGCGCCCGCATTGGCGCGCGCCAGTGCTTCCATCACCTGGGGCAGCACCCCATAGGCATTGTCCGAGCCGAAGTTCATCGCCCCTACCAGCTTCCCGTGTTGGGCATGGAAGCCCAGGGCTCCTGGGGCGGCAGGGTGCCGTCCTGCAGCAGTTCGATGGAGATGCCGTCGGGAGAGCGGATGAAGGCCATGTGACCGTCGCGCGGCGGCCGGTTGATGACAATGCCGGCCGCCATCAGCCTCTCGCACAGCCCATAGATATCCTGCACCCGATAGGCCAGGTGGCCGAAATTGCGCCCGCCGCCATAGCCCTTCTCGTCCCAGTTATAAGTAAGTTCGATCACCGGGCTTTCCGCCGCCAGCGCGGTGTCGGCCTCTTTGGCGATGCGCCCGGCATCGTCGGGCGTGGCCAGGAAAACCAGGGTGAAACGGCCCTTCTCATTTTCCATGCGGCGGACTTCCACCAATCCGAGTTTGTCGCAATAGAAGTCGAGCGAAGCCTCCAGATCGGAGACACGCACCATGGTGTGGAGATATCGCATTGCTGTGTGGTCCTTGAATTGTCGCGAGAATCCTCAGGCGCGAGCGGCCCGATCGTCCCAGCATCGCGAATTTTTTTTGCTGCCGAAAGCAAAGATGTCGCAAGGGAACTTGGGCCGCGCTTTGGACCGGCGGCCATGTCCTTCGCCTTCCTTGCGTGCAGAAGCGTAAGACATAATCAATACAGGCGGATTTGTGGCGCGTGGGCCAAGGGTTAGCAGGGTAATAAGGTGATGCTGCACCTGCGAAGGTGCCTATGCATGAGGCATCGCGCATCGCAGCGGGCACGCTGCAGACGGCTGCCGGTGTCGCCGGGACGGGATGGCCGCGGGGCCGATGTCGTTGATCCCCCTTGCAAAGAAGTTAGGCGGTTGCTTTAAAAGCAGCCGAAAGACGCCACTGATAGGGCGTCATGTCGGGTAATGAAGATTTAGGTCTCGAAAAAATTCGTTGGTCCCGGATGCATGTTGTGCCGGGTCCTTTCCTGTCTGTCTGAGTGAGAGCGCATGGAACGTCCAAATCATCTGAAAGTCGGCGACAAGAGCGCCAGCAGCAAAGCCACCAGCATCGCCATCGTGGTGGGCATTCACATCGCCGTGATCTTCGGTCTCGTCGCCGCCCTGAACCAGGGCGCTCTGATGAAGCAGTTGCAGGAGATCAAGGCCACCGTCGATACGCAGAAGGAGCCGCCCAAGGCGCCGCCGCCGCCGCCGCCGGATCTGGTGAAGCCGCCGCCGCCGGTCGCCATCGTGCCGGACTTCCAGGTCGCCACCGCGGCGCCCCCGCCCGTGACCGTGCAGAAGGCCGCCCCGCCCGCGCCGCCGCCCAAGGCCGCGCCGCCGGCCGCCGCCAGCGACCCGCTGCGTCCGATCGGGCGCACCCATGTGCTGCCGCCCTATCCGCCGATCTCGGTGCGCCTGAACGAACAGGGCACCACGCTGATGCTGGTGCACATCACGACGGAAGGTAACGTGGACGACTGCAAGGTCGAGCAGAGCTCGAGTTCGGAACGTCTCGATACCGCCGCCTGCGATTTCGTGAAATCGCACTGGCGTTGGCAGCCGCCGACCAACCAGGGCACCCCCACCGCCGTTTCGACCCGCGTCTCGGTCAAATGGGACCTTAAGGACGCGAAGTAATCCAACCCCAATCCACGCAATTATCTAGTTTACCACGGAGTAGAAAAATGAACTTCAAGAAACTGGCGATCGCCCTTGCTGTCGTCTTCATGTCGAGCCTGAGCCCCCTGGCTCCGGTTGCCAATCTCGCCCCCATCGCCCCGGCGATGGCCCAGGCCGAAGCCCCCGCCCCGGCTCCCTCGTCCGCTGCCGCGCCGCCGGCCCCGGCCCAGTACAGCCTCGGCCACATCTGGGCGGAAGGTTCCTGGATCTCGAAGGCCATTCTGGTCGTGCTGGCGATCATGTCGGCCGGCACCTGGTACATCTTCTTCACCAAGTGGATCGAACAGCAGCGCATTCTCGGCCAGGCCAGCCAGGTCGAGAAGAAGTTCTGGACCTCGGCCACGCTGAATGAAGGCGTCGACAAGCTGCCCAAGGCCTCGGTCTTCCGCGGCATCGCCGAAGCCGGCCTCAAGGCCTCCGCCGGCGGCACGACCCTGGTCGGCCTGAACGACTGGATCGGCATGACCCTGACCCGCCAGCTGGAAGACGCCAATGCCCGCCTGCAGGGCGGCATCGCCTTCCTGGGTTCGGTCGGTTCGGTTTCGCCGTTCGTCGGTCTGCTCGGAACCGTCATGGGCATTCTGAACGCGCTGATCGGTATCGGCGTCGCCGGCCAGGCCTCGATCGACAAGGTCGCCGGCCCGGTCGGTGAAGCGCTGATCATGACCGCCATCGGTCTGTTCGTCGCGGTTCCGGCGGTGTTGCTCTACAACTACCTGGTTCGCCGCAACAAGGTCATCACCGAGAAGCTGCGCGCCTTCGCGGGCGACCTGCAGGCCTATCTGATCAGCAAGGGCAGCAAGTAGGCTGAAGATAGTCACCCGGAGACAGTTCCATGGCAGTAGACGTCCAACACGCCGTTGAGGATGACGAGGCAGAACTGAACGTCATGATCAACACCACGCCCCTCGTGGACGTGATGCTCGTGATGCTCATCATCTTCCTGGTCACCATCCCGGTGATCCTGAAGACGGTGCCCGTCCAGTTGCCGACCTACCGCAATATCGTCACCCAGACGAAGCCTGAGAATATTGTGATCGCGGTGACGACGGACGAAACCATGTACTACAACAACCGGCCGGTCGATCAGGCCACGATGCGCAAGAACTTCGTGGACGCCCTTAAGAAGGCGCAGGCGACGGGCAAGCCGTTCCCCGAAGTTCACATTCGCGGCGACAAGAATGTGCGCTTCGAGGCCATCGGCCGCATCATTCTGGCCTGTCAACAAGCCGGTATTCAGAAAGTGGGTTTCATCACCGAACCCCACTCTCTCGAAGCCGGCAGCTATTGAGGTAATCCGCCATGGCAATGAGTGCTAGTACCGCTGAAGGCGCCGTAATGGTGGAAATGAACACCACGCCGCTGATCGACGTGATGCTCGTGATGTTGACCCTTCTGATCATCACCCTGCCGATCCAGACCCATGCGGTGAAGCTGGACATGCCCGCGCCCAATTCGACGCCGCCGACGGTGATCCCGGAGACGGTCGAACTGGGTGTGGACTTTGACGGCACCATCACCTGGAACGGCGCCTCGGTGGACCGTTCCACGATGGATGCCTATCTCGAGGATGCGGCCAAGAAGAATCCGCAGCCCGAAATCCACGTCAGTCCGAACCGGCTGGCCAAATATGACGCTGTTGCGAAAGTGCTGGCCGATGCCCAGCGCCTTGGCGCCACGCATATTGGTTTCACCGGCATCGACCAGTATAACTGAGGCTGTGAGGGCATGGCCACGGGTGCAAAGCGTGTGGGCCGCCCCCGCACGCTTTCCCTTTTTGTGAACGACGCGAAAGAGGTCTTGGTTCAATGACTGTCCGTAAACTGCGTGCCGTTTTGACGGCGATATTCCTGGGCACCGCCGTCATGGGCGGGACCGCATTGGTGATGGCCGCCCCGGCCCAGGCCGCCACCGTCAGCGCCAAGGTCGGTCCCCTGCTGAAGGAAGCCCAGTCGCTGATCTCGGCCAAGAATTACAGCGCCGCCAAGGTCAAGCTGAACGAAGCGGAAGCCGCCGCCTCCACGCCGGATGACCACGCCATCATCAACCAGTTCAAGAACCTGATCGCCGTGTCGTCGGCCGACCCCAATACCCCGCAGGGCGCCAAGGCGAAGTTCGCCCAGGACTATAATGCCGGCAAGTTCAAGGACGTGATCGCCGACGCCGACTATCTGCGCAAGCAGGGCGCCTTCGACGCCCAGTCCCAGCTGATCGTGGGCCAGGCCTATTACAAGGCGGGCGATTTCACCGGCTGCGTGAAATACGCCAAGACCCTGGCGGGTTCCGACACCGGCCTGGAACTGCAGGCCCGCTGCGCCTATGAAATCGGCGACGACGTCACCCAGCGCGCGGCGCTGGAAAGCCTGGTCGCCCGTTCCGGCAAGCCGGAATACTGGAAGCTGCTGCTGAAGCTGGCGGAACGCTCCAAGGGTCTCAGCGACCACAACACGCTGGACGTCAACCGCATCCGCTATATCGTCGGTGCGATCGAAACCAAGGACGACTATACCCTGCTGTCGCAGCTGGCGCTGCAGCTGACCTTCGCCGCCGAAGCCCAGACCTATATCGAAAAGGGCGTGGCCGCGAAGATCCTGAACGACGACCGCTCGACCCGCCTGCTCAACCTGGCCAAGACCCAGTCCGCCGCCAATGCCGCCAATGAAGCCAAGGCGCTGGCCGCCGCCACCGCCGCGCCCATGGGCGACGACCTGGTCAAGGTCGGCGAGAACATGATCGGCGAAGGCAAGGCCAAGGACGCCATCGGCGTGATCCAGAACGGCCTCAAGAAGCCCTTGAAGGACGCCGCCAACGGCCAGATGCGCCTGGGCCAGGCCTATCTCGCCGCCGGCCAGAAGTCCGACGCGCAGGCCGCCTTCGCCAAGGTCAAGACGCCGGAGAAGGACGCCTTGCTGGCCCATCTCTGGTCGCTGGCCTCCCGCAAGTAGAGGCCGATACCGGCACGAACAAAGGGCGCTGGCGCAGGTCAGCGCCCTTCTTTTATGGCCTATCGCTTCGCTACTTGAGGCTTTTTTCTTTTACGAGATAGCTGCGGGTGTCGGTGTCGGGCGGCTCGGCCACGCCGCCGCGCCCGGCTTCCAGTTCGTCCAGGCCGAAATCCATCCGTGCTTCGTAAGTGCGGTCGATCTGGTTGCGCAGCCTCTGTTCGGCGTCATACCAGCGGCGCTCGAAGGCCCCGTCGCGGCAGGTCGCCAGTTCGCCGCCGGCCGCGCCCCAGCGCAGTTCCACGCAGTGATAGGGATCGAAGGACAGGCGGAACAGCCGCCGGCGCGCCTCCTCATAGCCTAGCTGTACCTGGCTGCCATCACTTCTCAAATAGGACAGGCCGCAGGCGGACGCAGCGCGGTCATAGACCGCCAGCATGTCGCCGGCCATGTCGCCGCCGGCATAGACCAGCCGCGGATCGCGCGCCCGCCACAGGGCCAGGAAGCGCTGGGCATTGTCGCGCAGCTCCTTGAAGGCGGTCTTCAGCCGGGCGTCGCGTGACGGCGTGGAATAGGTCTCCCAGTCGCCCTCGCTGCCATAGATGTTCTGCGGCAGCCGTTCGGGCTGCGGCCGGTTCTGCAGCCCGGCTTCCAGCGCCAGGGTGACGGCATCGGCGCGATAGCCCAGGTCGGCGCAGTTGGACGCCACCATGTCGGCAATCTCGCGCAGGGGCTCGAAGCGCAGGCTGCCGCCGCCCAGCCGGGCGCGGACATAGTCGTAATAGTCCATCGGCTGGCCGTTCAGCACAAAGCCGCCGCGCTTCCAGTCGCTGTCGTCCGCCGGCCGCCCTTCGGTACCGAAAAACTGGGTCAGGGCAAAATCGGGAATGCCGACATTGCGGGCCTCGACCACATGCCCGCCCTCCAGGGTGCCGTCCGGGGCGCGGCGGGCGCCCATCAGCCGCAGCGGGCGCCAGTTCTTGAAGCCCGCGCCCATGCCCGGCGACGCCCGCTCAAAGCGCAAATCGTAAAAGCCGCGGGTCAGGGAATTGTCGGGGTGGGCGTCGATATAGCGGATGCGGCCATCGGCCTCGATCCGGTAGACGATGGCGAGATGGCCGTTGGGATCGTAGATCACCGTGCCGGGACGGATGGCGCGCGGCGCGATGGCGGGCGAATAGAGGTCGTTGCCGTCGCTGTCGGGATGGATGCGGTAGGTGGCCGACGAAATCCGGTCGCGGATCGCGGTCAGCACTGACAGCGCATCGTCGCCGGTGGTGACGTCGCGGCGTGCCTCCACCTGGTTGCCTTTGGGGCTGTAGCGGATATCGCGGCTGTGGCCGCGCGGCGACACGTCGCTGACAAAGGAAAATGGCAGGCCGCGCTTCCAGGCATAATAGAAGCGCAAATAATAAGGCAGGTCGGCGCAGTCGGAGCGGAACTCAAAGCCTTCAGGATTGCCGGCGCGGAAGGGATTGGCGGCGCCGTTCAGGCAACGGTCCACCGTGCGGCAGTCGCTGTCCCCGATGGCGGTGATGAAGGCGCCATAATCGCGCTCGTCGGCCCCAGTCCAGTTGTCGGACTGAATCCGCACCATGCTGTCGGCTCGCGCCGGCACGGACATAAAGACGGGGACCGGCGTCAATACCAGCAGGCACGCGAGCAGCCAGCGCCGGATCGTCATCTGTGCCTCAGCGTGAATCCTTGAACACCATCTTGCTGGAGAGGGTGAAGTTGAAAACCAGTCCCGCCAGCACGCCGCAGGCCTGGGCGACATATTTGTTGTTGAAGGGCGGCGGGGCGAAATGCGCCACCGCGATCGAAACGGCGTAATTGACCACCGCGCCGACCGCATTGGCGCCCATGAACTTCAGCCATTCCTGCGTCATGCCCGGCAGGCCGCGCGCGCGCCTTGCCCGGAAAGTCAGGTAGCGGTTGCCCAGCCAGGTGAAGCACATGGAAATGAAGATCGAAAAGGCGATTGCCGGCTCGAACGCCAGGTGCAGCGCATCGGTGGCGATGGCCAGCATCGCGGCATTCACGACATAGCCGCAGCCGCCGATGAAGGCGAAGCGCACGAAGCTGTGCCGCGACAGCGTCATGGCGAGGCGTTTCATTTCAGGTCCAGCGGGCCGGGAATGGCCAGATAGGCCATGCGCTTGGCCTCCCAGCGGCTGCGCGAGACATTGTCCAGGATCAGGCCGCAGGCGCTGGACAGGGCGGCAATCATCATCAGCCCCGTAGACAGCACCGCGGTCGGCAGGCGTGGCACCAGCCCGGTGTGCATATATTCCGACACCACCGGGGCGCCGATCAGCAGCGCCACCAGGAAGAACACGAAGGCGAAGGCGGAGAAGAACACCAGCGGCCGCTCCTCGCGCACCAGATAGGCGATGAAGCCCAGGATGCGAAAGCCGTCGCGATAGGTATTGAGCTTGGAAACCGAACCCGCCGGGCGTTCCTTGTAGCGGGTTTCCATCTCCGACAGCGGCATCATCAGCCGCACGGCATGGACGGTGAGTTCGGTCTCGATGGCGAAACCTTCCGCCGTCAGGGGAAAGCTCTTGACGAAGCGGCGCGAGAAAACGCGATAGCCGCTCAGCATGTCGGGCATGCGGACATTGAACAGCAGCGCGGTCAGGCCGGTCAGCAGCCGGTTGCCCAGCACATGGCCGGCGCGGTAGGCTGCCGCATCGGTATGGACGCGCCGCGCCGTCAGAAGGTCCGCGCCGTCGGCGACCAGTTGCGCCACCATGCGCGGGGCGGCGCCGGCGTCATAGGTGTCGTCGCCGTCCACCAGCAGGTAGATGTCGGCCTCGATGTCGGCGAACATCCGGCGCACCACATTGCCCTTGCCCTGGCGGGTCTCGGTGCGCACCACCGCGCCGGCCTCGCGCGCCCTGGCCGCCGTCTGGTCTTTGGAATTGTTGTCATAGACATAGACGGTGGCGTCCGGCAGCGCGGCGCGGAAGTCGCGCACCACCGTGGCGATGGCCGCTTCCTCGTTATAGCAGGGCACCAGGACCGCGACTTTCATCAGGCTTATGTTTTTCTCGCCATCATGGCTTTTTTGAAAGAGGGCACCACTGATAGGTGCCGATCAGGTTTGTATCGAATTGCTGGCACTCCGACCAGCGGATGGCAAGATGATAGTCGGCCAGGGCATCATGGGCGCGGCCCATGTCGGCGGCATCCGCGATCAGGTAGAGATCGCCGCCGCCCGCCAGATGCCGCGCCACCCGGCGCATCATGTCTTTGGTCATCCGGGTGCCGTCGCGCGGCTGCACCATCCAGCCGTCGATCCTGAGCACCGCGATCTGCGGCGGCAGGGTGGTGGCGATGAAGCCCATGGGCGCGTCGCCGGTCATCACCACCATGGTCTTGTCGGGGCGGGGAATGGGCGGCAGCGCCGTCTGGATATAGGGGTCTTCGATGGGCGCCCGCTCCAGGAAATCGCTGCGCGCCGTCAGCAGGCAGCACGCCCCCAGCGCCGCCAAGGCGAGATAGCGCGTCTTGCGCGCCAGCGGCAAAAGCCCCACCGCGCCGACGATCAGCAGCGGCGCGATCATCTCGAACAGGATGATGTAGCGATAGATGGCGAAGGTGCGCAGCCATTCGAAATAGGCCAGCGCCGAAAAGGCGAACAGGACGGCGGTGACGCGCTTGTCCAGCAGCGCGTCGCGGGCTTGGCGGCGCACGATCCAGATCGCGCCGGCCGCGATCACCAAGAGATAGGCCAGCATGACGCGGATGTCCTGGAAGCCCAGGTCGTCGGCGACATGCCAGTCGATGGTGAACAGCACCGGGAAGAACAGTTGCTGCCACCAGGGCCGGAAGGTGGGCACGAAGCGCAGGTCGCGATAGGGCGCCGCCAGCGCCAGCGGCGACTTCCAATATTCGTTGAAATAGGGAAACAGCGGATTGCCGGTCAGCTGGTACATGTACAGCATCCAGGGACCGCTGAAGACCAGAAAGCCGATCATCCCGCCCACACCGCCGGCCAGGAGGCGCACCAGCTGCTGTTTCCAGTTGCCGCCCAGCGCCAGCAGCGCGCCGGCGAAGCCGACGCAGAAGGGCATCTCCGGCAGTTTCAGCCCCATCGCCATGCCGGTGACAAGTCCTGCCGCCGCCGCCAGCGCCGCCGCCTTGACCGGCGGGCCCGCGCGCAGGGTTTCGCGGTTCAGCACCAGGATCGCCAGGCCCGTCAGCACGAACAGGGCCATGACATTGTCGTAATAGGTGGCGCCGAATTCGGTCAGGGTCAGCGCGCCCACCTGGCCGAACAGCGCCAGCGCCCCCGCCATGGTCTTCTGGTCGCCATCGTCCAGCCCCATGCGCAGCGCCGAACGCCCCATCAGATAGAGCGGCACGATAATGGCGCCCTGCACCGCGCCCAGCACGCCCAGCGCGATCCAGGCGCGGGTATGGGTGGCCAGCCAGTAGAAGGGAATGTCGAGATAAGGATTGTAGTAGCTGGCCTGGTGGGCCACCGCCACATCGATGCCCATGCGGTGGTTCAGCAGGGCATAGGGCGCGTACCAGTGGTAATTGCGGAAGTCCCAGCTGGTGTCCTTGCCCAGCATGATGACAAAAGCCGCCCAGAACAGAATGCCCAAGCCGAGAAACGCATATTCGCGGGCCGTGAGGCGGGGCGCGGTCATGAACGGGTATGGAACCTGGGCTTGCCCGCCCGTTCTAGCCTAGCCGGAGGGCTTCGATAAGCCCTTCCCCGGAGAGGGTTAGCGCTCTTCGGAGACGCCGTGCGGCAGGTCCGGCTCGACCGCGATATTGCCGAGGAACTGGAGCGTACAGGCGCGCCAGGAATGGCTTTCGGCAAAGGCGCGGGGGCTGGTGGGCCTGGGATTGCGGGCCAGTTCCAGGGCGCCCAGACAGGCTGCCTTGAGGTCTTCGTCCAGCACCGCCACATCGCTGCCGCCAGGCACGTCAGGGCCCACCACATCGCGGGGGCCTTCCACCGGATAGGCCGCCACCGTCAGGCCGCAGGCCAGTGCTTCCAGGGTCACCAGGCCGAAGGTATCGGTGCGGCTGGGAAAGACGAAGACGTCGCTGCCGGCATAGGCGCGGGTCAGGGGCTCGCCGGTCAGGTTGCCCAGGAATTTCACCGCCGGGTATTTCTGCGACAAGGAGCCCTTGGCCGGGCCGTCGCCCACCACGACCTTGGTCCCCGGAATATCCAGCGCCAGGAAGGCTTCGATGTTCTTCTCGATGGCGACGCGGCCGACATAAATCCAGACCGGCCCTTCATAGGGCAGCCGGTGGCCGGCAACGGGATGGAATTTCTCGATGTCCACGCCGCGCGACCATATCCGCAGATGCTTGAAGCCGTGATCGGCCAGTTCGCGCTTCAGGGTCTGGGTCGCTACCATTACGGCCGTGGCGGGGGCATGGAAGCGGCGCAGCCAGCGCCATACCAGCCGTTCCGGCACGAATTTGAAGCGGGCATGGACATATTCGGCGAAGCGGGTGTGGAAGGCGGTGGTGAAGGCGATGCCGTGCTTGCGGCACACCGCGCGCGCCGCCAGGCCCAGGCTGCCCTCGGTGGCGATATGCACCGCATCGGGGGCGAAGTCCTGGATCTCGCGCGTCAAGGCGCGCTTCTGAAACAGCGCCAGCCGGATTTCCGGATAGGTGGGCATCGGAAAGGTCCGCCGCCCCAGCGGCGTGATGTAGCGCACGGTATGGCCCAGGCTGCCCAGATCCTTGCCCAGGGTCTCCAGCGTGCGCACCACGCCGTTGACCTGGGGCGACCAGGCGTCCGTGACAATCATGATCTTCAAATGCGCCGCCACGCCGGGGATGGGCCCTGGCACAAGCCTCTTGGCTCTACGCGGGTATAAGCGCGGCTTTGGACTTGCCGGCAACCGCAGCGGAAACAGGGGTGGCGCATCTCTGTGGAGGGGTTGCCCAGCGAAGAATCTCCATATGTCCATTGGCATCTTCGACAAGGGCGCTGCAGCTTTCAACCCAGTCTCCGTCATTGTGATAGAGGACGCCGCCGATCCGGCGTATCTCGGCATGGTGGATATGGCCGCAAACGACACCGTCCACGCCGCGCGACTCGGCCTCCCGCGCCACGATCTCCTCGAAGCGCGAGATGTATTCGACCGCGTTCTTGACCTTGTGCTTCAGCCAGGCCGACAACGACCAGTAGGGCAGCCCCAGCTGCTTGCGCGCCGCGAACAGCATGTCGTTGAGCCGCAGCGCCATGCCGTAGGCCCAGTCGCCCACATGCGCCAGCCATTTGGCGTAGGCGATCACGCCGTCGAAGCGGTCGCCATGCAGCACCCACAGCCGCTTGCCGTCCGCGGTTTCGTGGATGGCTTCGTTGATGACTTCGATCCCACCGAACAGCCGGCCCGCATAGTCGCGGGCGAATTCGTCATGGTTGCCGGGCACGAAGATGACGCGGGTGCCGGCGTCCACCTTGCGCAGGATTTCCGACACCACATGGTTCTGCGCCTCGGTCCAGTACCAGCGGCGCTTGAGCTGCCAGCCATCCACGATGTCGCCCACCAGGAACAGCGTCTCGCAGTCATTGTGCATCAGGAAATCGGCCAGGGCCTCGGCCTTGCAGCCCCGCGTGCCCAGATGGGTGTCGGAGATGAAGATGGTGCGGTGGCGGCTGAATCGGATCGTGTCTATCGCGCTGGCGGGGGGCGTCGCGGCCTTGGCCGGCGCGAAGCCTCCAAGAGCATTTTCGAAGAACGAGACGTCAGCCATATGAGGCTCCGCACCTTTGCTATGCGGGGGAGTAGCTGCTTCGCGCGAATCTTTTGTTGCTGCTTCGCGACGGTGTGATGAATCCGCCGCGTTAACGAATATGACGGTTATTGCACCGCACCAATGCCGAAGGAGGCAGCAGTTGCAAAAGATTCAGGCAATTGTCACGGATTTTTCCAGCATTTCTGCGGCGTTTTGTCAGGAAAGGACGGACTTTGTCCTTGCGGACAAAGTCCGTCTCCGGCATATTGTTGCAGCGCGGTATTGCGATCCTTGATTGCGAAGCCGCCGCCCTTCCTGGGCGTTTCCTCCCTGAACTTGGCCGCTCTTCGGAGCGGCCATTTTTTTTCGCGGTGCTTTTCCTCGCGAAAGCCTGGCCAAAATCCCTAAGGCAAAATGGTTAAGGGCTGTTGGACAGCGTGGCTGTTTCGGCGTTCCATGCCAAAAAATAATGGGAGGCGGCATGGGCAGGATATTGGTTTTGGCGCTGGCGCTGGCGGGCATGGTGTGGGCGCAGGGCGCGCGGGCCGATTGCAACCAGCCTGCCAAGGAGGCCATTACCCAGGTGCCGGTATCCGGCCATCCCTTCTCGGCCATTCCGACATCCGACGGCTGCACCATCTTCGTTTCCCTGACCGCGCGTCCCGGCAGCATTGTGGTGTTGAAGCGGGCCGAGGGGGTTGTGACCCAGGCGGCGTTCATTCCCGTGGCAGGTCCGGTGACCGGCATGGCGCTCAGTCCCGATGGGCGTTTTCTGGCCGCGGCCAATGAAGCCGGGGTGCTGGTGTTCGAGGCCGCCAAACTGCTGGCCGGCACGGGCGACGCCGTGGCGTCCGCCGATGACGGTCCCCATGCCGGCAGCGTCTATGCCGCCTTCTCGCCCGACGGCCGGCTTCTGGTCGTCGCCAACGAAGACAGCGCCTCCCTGAGCCTTTACAGCACCGCCGGATTGCCGGGCAGCCTCAAGCCGGTCGGACAGATCCCGGTCGCGAACGCGCCGGTCGGACTTGCCTTCTCGCCCGACGGCAAACTGCTGTATTCCACCAGCGAAGTCGGGCCGCGTAGCTGGCAAGCCAAGTGCACCACCGAAGGCCCGCCCCATCCCGAAGGCGTGCTGCTGGTCATTGACCTGGCGCGGGCCGCCGCCGATCCCGCCAAATCGGTTGTCGGCGGCGTGGCGGCGGGCTGCAATGCGGTGCGGGTGGCGCTGTCGCCCGATGGCGCCACAGCCTATGTCACGGCGCGCGGCGCCAATGCCGTGCAGGCCTTTGATACCGGCAAGCTGATCGCAGACGCCACGCACGCCTTGCGCGCCGTCATTACCGTGGGCTCTTCGCCCGTTGGTGTGGTGGCCGCGAAAGGCAAGGTATTCGTCACCAACTCCAACCGCTTTGGCGGCGGCGCCAGCCAGTCGGTCTCGGTGCTGGATGCCGGTGACCTGGCCGGATCGCAGGCCAGCATTCCGGCGGGCGGCTTTCCCCGCGAATTGAAAACGACCGCCGACGGCAACACGCTGATCGTGACCAACTTCGCCAGCGGCTCGGTGGAGCTGGTTGATCTGGCGCGCCTGCCGCCGAAGTAATTTACTGTGCTGCGGCGGTGCGCAACTGCGGCCGGGACAGCGCGGCGATCTGCGGCTGGTCGCTGGCGGCAACCAGTTCCTTGCCGTCATAGCTGACGGCTGCGGCAGCCAGCACGACCGTGCCACGGCCATCGTTTGCCGTGAAAGCGATCGCCGCGGGCTTGCCATCCTGGTCGGTCTGGATGCGCTGGAGCTTGCCCAGCACATGGCCCTGCTGGTCCAGAACCCTGGCGGCGGCGATGTTGGCCGGCGCCGCCGACAGGCTGTTCAGCGCCACCGGCGCCATGTCGTCAGCCTGTGCCAGGACGGGAAGGGCGGTGAGCAGGCCGCAGAAGGCGGCGGTTCGGGCGAGGGTCATAAGAACCCCTTTCAATGGATCGTCTGGAAAACGTCCATGCCAGGCACCCGGTTTCAGCGCATGCGAAATATCGCTATTCGGCGGCTTCCTGGCTTGGCCGGCGCAGGTGGGACAGCGGAATGGCGGTCAGGTATTGCATCGCCCGCCCCAGCCGGGCGCGCACCGATTCAAACGCCGGTTTCTTGGCGATGCGGTCTTCGTCCAGATACAGCGCGCGATTGATCTCGATCTGCAGGGCATGGCTGCTCGCCGCCACCTTGCCATACAGCGCCGTGGTATGTCCGCCGGCATAGGGCGTGTTGCGCGCCACGCGGAAACCTTCGCGCAGGAAGGCCATCTCGGCCCGCGCGGTCAAGGCGGGGGCGGCGCTGGCGCCATAGCGGTCGCCCAGCACGATGTCGGGCACCGACAGCGCCGACGGCATGGAATGGCAGTCTATCAGCACCGCCACGCCGAACTGCCTGCGGGTTTCCTCCAGCAGCGCCGCCAGCGCGGTGTGATAGGGCCGGTAGAGCTGGCTGAGCCGCGCAGCCGCCTCGCCGCTGCCCAGCTTGCCGCGATAGATCTCGGCCCCGTCGCGCACGATGCGGGGGATGACGCCCAGGCCAGCGGCGACGCGAGGGCTGGGGGCATCCACCGGCACGCCCAGGGGGGCGTCGAACATGGCGGCGTCCAGCTCGGCGCTGCCGCGATTGACGTCCAGGAAGGCGCGGGGGAACTGGGCCGACAGCAGCGGCGCCCCCAGCGCCACCGCCCCGGCGAACAACTCGTCCACAAAGGCATCTTCCGAGCGGCGCAGGGTGGTGGCGTCCAGCCGGCTGCGTTCCAGCAGGCTGGCGGGATAGGCGCGGCCGGAATGGGGCGAGGCGAAAACGAAGGCCACGGTCTGGCGCGCCGGACGGTCCAGCCGCAGGGGGGCTGGATCGGGCTGCTCGGACGGGGGCTGTGCCATGGAATTGAGACTCTTTATCGGGCCGCAAGGTCGCACCGGGGGGCCGGGCTGGCAAGGCCGCCCGGTCTTTGTTAACCGGTTTACAGCCGCGCCTGGTATAGGGTTCTATACGAACGGGCAGGCGGGCAAGATGGCGCATATCCTACTGGCGGAAGACGATGAATCCCTGCGCCGATTCCTGGCGGCGGCGCTGGTCAAGGCCGGCCATGCCGTGACCGATTTCGGTGACGGCGCCGATGCTTACGAGTGCATCAAGAGTTCCGCCTTCGACCTGCTTCTGACCGATATCGTGATGCCCGGCATGGATGGGATCGAACTGGCCAAGCGGGCGGCCGAAATGAACGCCGCCCTGAAGATCATGTTCATCACCGGTTTTGCCGCCGTGGCGCTGCATCCGGCGTCCGGCGCCCCCAAGCAGGCCAAGGTCCTGTCCAAGCCCTTCCACCTGCGCGAGATCGTGGCGGAAGTGGACCGGATGCTGGCGGCCGCCTGACCGGCCAAAGCCGGTTCCGGGGCCGGCAAAGCCGCGCTTGCCCCCCGTGGACCCCGACGCTATAGAAGCCGCCCCGGATTGGGGGCGCGTAGCTCAGCGGGAGAGCACTTCCTTGACATGGAAGGGGTCACAGGTTCGATCCCTGTCGCGCCCACCACCTTTCCCAGTCATTCCGTTTTGTCTCGACAGGGATCGATTCTTTTGTTTGCGGCGCATTCGCGCCGCGGGGCCCTGCCGCCCCCACCACCAACCAAGCCATTGTTTTAGAAAATAAAATAATTCCGCAGGCCGGTCAGGCCGCGCTCTCCATTGCGTTTTGTCTTAAGAAGCCCGTATCAGGCAATCCGGTCCCGGAATTCAGATGCCCAATACAACTGCCATGCGGCGTGTCCTGAAGGACGTGTTCGGATTCGAGGATTTTCGTCCGGGCCAGGAATCCGTGATGACACATCTGCTGGCCGGCCGCCCCGTGCTGGCGGTGATGCCGACCGGGGCGGGAAAATCCCTGTGCTACCAGGTGCCGGCATTGGTCCTGGGCGGTCTGACGATCGTGGTTTCGCCCCTGGTGGCGTTGATGCAGGACCAGGTCGCGGCCTTGCGCCTGGCCGGGGTGGCGGCCGATACGATCAATTCCTCGATAGACCGCGATGGCAATGTCGCCGCCTGGCGCCGCGTCATGGCGGGCGAGACGCGCCTGCTGTATCTGGCGCCCGAGCGGCTGATGACGGCGCGGATGCTGGAGGCGCTCGGCCGCCGCGATGTCCGCCTGGTCGCCGTGGACGAGGCGCATTGCATCTCGCAATGGGGCCCGGCCTTCCGCCGCGAATATGAAGACCTGTCGCGGCTGCGCGATATTTTCCCGCAGGTGCCGATCATCGCGCTGACGGCGACGGCGGACGAAGCGACCCGAACCGACATCGCGGCGCGCCTGTTCGGCGGCGGCGTGGAAACGCTGGTGCTGGGCTTCGACCGGCCGAACATCAAACTCAGCGTCACGGCCCGCAGCGACGGCAGGCGCCAGTTGCTGGATTTCGTGCAACGCCATGCCGGGCGCAGCGGCATCGTCTATTGCCTGTCGCGCAAGAAGACGGAAGAGACGGCCGAATTTCTCGGCCGCAGCGGGGTGCGGGCGCTGGCCTATCATGCGGGCATGGCCAAGGAGGCGCGCGACGCCAACCAGAACAGCTTCATGACCGAGGCCGGGGTGGTGATGGTGGCGACCATCGCCTTCGGCATGGGGATCGACAAGCCCGATGTCGCCTATGTCTTTCACACCGACCTGCCGGGCAGCCTGGAAGCCTATTACCAGGAAATCGGGCGGGCCGGGCGCGACGGGCGGGCGGCCGAGGCGCATATGCTGTTCGGCGCCGGCGACATCCGCATGCGGCGGATGTTCATCGACGACGAGGACGCGCCCGAGGAGCACAAGCGGCGCAGCCGCGCCCGGCTGGAAACCCTGGTCGGCTATTGCGAGACGGCGCAATGCCGCCGCCAGATATTGCTGAGCTATTTCGGCGAGGACGCCGCGCCGTGCGGCAATTGCGACAACTGCCTCGACCAGGCCCCGCGCAGCGATGGCGCGGCGGAGGCCGCCATTGTCTTCGCGGCGGTGGCCGAGAGCGGCGCGCGGTTCGGCGGGGCGCATATCGTCGATATCCTGCGCGGCGCCCGGACACAGAAGATTCTCGAGCGCGGCCATGACCGGCTTGCCAGCTTCGGCGGCGGCGCGGCGCGCAAGAAGGAAGAGTGGCAATCCCTGATCCGCCAGCTTGTGGCGGGCGGCTTCCTGACGCCGGACGACCATGGCGGGCTGGCGATCTCGGAGCAGGGCCGCGCCCTCGGCCGTGGCGAAACGGCCTTCACCTATCGCCCCCTTGAGCCGCGCGCGCGCAGCGGACCCGGACCTGCGTCCCAGGACGCGGCGAAAGCCGGCGATCCGGCGCTGCTGGCGGCGCTGAAAGCCGAGCGGCTGCGGCTGGCGCGCGAACGCCAGGTGCCGGCCTTCGTGATCTTCTCCGACCGCACCCTGATCGACATGGCGGCGCGCCGTCCCGGCGACCTGGACGGTTTCGCCGAGGTCCATGGCGTCGGCGCGGCGAAGCGCAAGGATTTCGGCGAGATATTCCTTCGCGTGATCGCCGCGCATGGGGGAAAATGATGCAGGGGGACAGTCGGGATGGCGCTATACTGCGGCCCATGTCGCTGCAGGTCCGTGTCCTGGGTTCGATTGGCGTGCTGCTGGTGCTGGCGCTGTTGTGCGGCGGCGCCTTCCTGTCGCTGCATGCCCGCGCGGTGGCGGAGGTCGAGGTCCGCACCGCCTTCCAGGGCGCCGAACAATCGGTGCGCGACACCCTGAAAAGCGATGTCGAGCATACCGTCACCCTGCGCCAGGTGGTGGCCAGCTTCCAGGGCCAGCGCCATGTGCGCGCCGCTTTGGTCAATGAAGCCGGCAAGGTGATCGTGGCTTCCCAGATCGCGGCCTTGTCCGATCCGGCGCCGGCCTGGTTCGCGCGGCTGATGGCGCCGCCCGCCATGTCGGCCCGCATCGACATCAACCTGCGCAAATATCCCTGCGTCGTGGTGTTGACCAGCGATCCGCGCAGCGAGCTGGCGGAGGTGTGGGACCATGTCCGCGACGCCTTTGTCACCGTGCTGCTGTTCTGCGCCGCCACCATGGCGGTGGTGTCGCTGGCGGTGGCTTATGCGCTGCGGTTTTTCCGCAAATTCCAGACCGGGCTGGTCGCCATCGCCAACGGCAGCTATGACGCGCGGCTGGATACGCAAGGCCCGCCGGAATTCGCGCGGCTGGCGCGGGGCTTCAACGACATGGCATCGCGGCTGGCGCATTATGCCGCCAGCAACCGGCGGCTTTACCAGCAACTGCAGAACCTGCAGGAGGAAGAACGCGCCGTGATCGCGCGCGACCTGCATGACGAGGTCGGGCCTTATCTCTTCGCCATCCAGGTGGACGCCAAGGCGGTGGCGAAACTGGAACCGGCCCTGGGCGCATCGGTGCGCGAGGCGGCGATCCATATCCAGCGCCATGTCGCGGACATCCTGCGCCAGTTGCGTCCGGTCAGCGGGCTGGATTTCGGGCTGGAGGCGGCGGTCGCGGATCTGGTCGCCTTCTGGTCGCGGCGCTATCCCGCCGTCCGCTTTGTGCGCGAACTGGATACCGTTTCGGAACTGGATCGCCGCCGGCTGGAGACCGCCTGGCGCATCATCCAGGAAAGCGTCAGCAACGCCGTGCGGCATGGCGAGCCCGAAATCATCCGCATCGCCGTGCGCGACGAGGATGGCCGGCTGCTGGTCATGGTCGAGGACAATGGCGGCGGCCTGCGCCGCGATCCGGCCGCCACAAGCCTGGGCCATAGCGGCCTTGCCGGCATGGCGGAGCGGGTGCGGACCTTGAACGGTCAGTTGGAGATCGCGGAACTGGCGCATGGCGTGCGCATCAGCGCCGTGCTGCCGGCGGCGCGCGAATTGGAGCCCGCATGAAGCGCGTGCTGGTGGTGGACGATCACGCCATTGTGCGTTCCGGCATCCGGCGGCTGCTGGCGGAACGGCCGCAGCTTGCGGTCACCGAAGTCGCCAGCGGCGAAGAGGCGCTGGTCGAGGTCGACCGCGCCGCGTTTGACCTGGTGGTGCTGGACTTGAATTTGCCGGGTCTGGGCGGGCTGGAATTGCTGCGCCGGCTGCTGCGCCTGGCGTCCAAACTGCCGGTGCTGGTCTTTTCGCTGCATACCGAAGCGATCTATGCCACCCGCGCCATGGAGGCGGGGGCGCGCGGCTTTGTCAGCAAGAATGCCGCGCCGGAGGAATTGCTGGCGGCGATGGATACGGTGCTGGCGGGCGGCACCGTGATCGAAAAAGACATCGCGCATGAGATCGCCACCCATGATCTGACCGACGATGCCTATCTGCGGCCCCTGACCCAGCGCGACCTGGAAATCCTGCGCCTGCTGGCGGAGGGCAAGAACCTGTCCCAGATCGCCGCCGTGCTGGGGATCGCCTACAAGACGGTGGCCAATACGCTGAGCCGCATCAAGGAGAAGCTGGGGGTGGAACAGACCGCCGACCTGATCCGCATCGCGCTGGGGCGCGGCCTGACCGACCTGCGTTCATAACAACAAAAAAAGGGGAGATGATATGCGTAAAATTCTGAGCCTGATGCTGTTGCTGGCGCTGCCGGCCCTGGCGCAAACGCCTGTGCCGCAAATGCTGCCGCATGCGGGGCCGGTGACCAGGGGGGCTTATCAGCCGCAGGCCATATTGCCGGGCGGCATCGTGATGACTTTGTGGCCGCAGGGTTCGCCTTTCCTCAACGCGAAGCGCGTCAGCGAGGCCGAGGTCTACACCATGGACAAGGCGGTGCCGGGGCGCGTCGCCAATATCGTCAATGTCCACAATCCCTCCATCGAGGTGCATCTGGCCAGCGCGTCCAACAACACCGGCACGGCCATCATCGTGGCGCCGGGCGGCGGCCACAACATGCTGGTGATCGGCAGCGAAGGCGGCGACCAGGTGCCTTATTTCTTCAATTACGGCATCAGCACCGTCATCCTGCGCAACCGCCTGCGCAAGGATGGCTATAACGCCAAGACGGATGAGGTGTATGACGCGCTGCAGGCCATCCGCCTGGTGCGCGCCCATGCGGCGGAATGGAATATCGATCCCCACAAGATCGGCATCATCGGATTTTCCGCCGGCGCCGAACTGACCATGGCGACGGCGCTGCAGTATGACGACTTCAACGCCGCCAACGCCAAGCCCGGCGATCCGCTGGCGGGCGTCACATCGCGTCCCGATTTTGTCGGCGCGATCTATCCGGGGCCGTCGCTGTTCACCAAAGGCGGTGCGCCCGCGATCCCGAAAGACGCGCCGCCATCCTTCATTGCCGGCGCGGGCTGGCAGGACAAGGTGCATGCGGTGTGGGCGGATGAGTATTTCGCGGCCATGCTCAATGCCGGCATCCCCAATGTGGAAATCCACATCTATGCCCGCGGCAAGCATGGCGGCGGCATGGGCTATCGCGATTTCACCGGCGAAGGCACATGGCAGGATCGCTTCATCGGCTGGCTACGCGACCTGGGATTTTTCCAGAAAGCCGGCGTGCCGACCCTGGCGGCGCAGGATGTCGCCGATTTCGTCAAGGAACCGGCCAAGCCCTGATGCTGTTCATTTAAGCCGGGCGGCGGCATAACCGGCCTCATGGAAGCCTTCGATGTCGTCGTGATCGGCGCGGGCGCGGCGGGCATGATGTGTGCCGCCGCCGCCGCGCGCCGCGGCCGCAGGGTGCTGGTGCTGGATTCAGCCGACGCACCGGGCGAGAAGATCCGTATTTCCGGCGGCGGGCGCTGCAACTTCACCAACCGGCATGCCACGCCGGCGCAATTCCTGTCGGCCAATCCGTCTTTCTGCATCTCGGCGCTCAGCCGCTATACCCCGCAGGATTTCATCGCTTTGGTGGATCGCCATGGCATCGCCTGGCATGAAAAGACCCTGGGCCAGCTGTTCTGCGACGGCCCGGCGACGCAGATCGTCGCCATGCTGCGGACGGAAATGGCCGATGCGCGGCTGCGCCTGAAAACGCGCGTCGCACACGTCGAAAGCACCTCGCCGGGGTTTTTGCTGCGGCTGTCCGATGGCGAAAGCGTGACCTGCGCCGCGCTGGTGGTGGCGACCGGCGGCAAGTCCATTCCCAGGATGGGCGCCAGCGATTTCGGCTACCGGCTGGCGGCGCAGTTCGGCGTGGCAGTGACCGAGACGCGCCCCGCCCTGGTGCCGCTGACCTTTGACGGCGCGCTGCTGGAGCGGCTGAAGCCGCTGGCCGGGGTGGCGCTGCCGGCGCGGGCGGCGTGCGGCAAGACCAGTTTCGACGAGGCGCTGCTGGTCACCCATCGCGGCCTCAGCGGTCCTGCGATCCTGCAGATTTCTTCCTATTGGCGCGAAGGCAGGGAGATCGCCGTCAACCTGCTGCCGGACGCGGATGCGCTGGCAGCATTGCGCGCCGCCCGCCGGCAGAATGGCAAACAGTCGCCGCACAACCTCCTCGCCACCCTGCTGCCGCGCCGTCTTGCCAGGGATATTGCGGGCGACACCGGCACCCTGGCCGATCTGTCCGACGCCAGGCTGAAGGCGCTGGCGGCGCGGATCAACGATTGGCGAGTGACGCCATCGGGCACCGAAGGCTACCGCACCGCCGAGGTCACCCTGGGCGGCGTGGACACACGCGGTCTGGACTCCCGCACCCTGCAGGCGCGGGCGGTGCCGGGGCTCTATTTCATCGGCGAGGTGGTGGACGTGACCGGCTGGCTGGGCGGCTACAATTTCCAATGGGCCTGGTCGTCGGGCTGGTGCGCCGGACAGGCGGTGTGATCTAATCGCCCCATGACCAAGGATGAAATCACCCAATGGGCGCTGGCCAATGGCTGGCAGATGATGGACGGCTTCCCCAGCCTGACCAAGCCCAGCGCGCCCTATCCCGCCATCGTGCGGCTGGTGCTGAAGGCCACCGTCGCCAGCATCGAGATCAAGAAGCCCGCCGGAAAGTGGGAAAAAGTCGCCGGCGAAAGCTATGGCAAGATCACCGCCGATCCCGAGACCGGCATGCCTGGGGGGCTGGGATTGGCCACGATTTCGGGGCTGACCCTGCTGATGCAGTCCAACAAGGACCGCCAGATGATGGCCCGCATGGGTGGCATGAAGGGCTGAAAGCTATCTTTTTGGGGGAATAGGAATAAAGAGAGGCGAAATCCCTCCCTGAAAGTTCCCGTTCTTGTCCGATACCCTCGTCAATCATCCCGCTTTGGCCCGTGCGCTTGCCGAGCGCGAATACACCACCCTGACCCCGGTCCAGCTGGCGGTGATCGAGCCTGAGGCCGAGGGCCGCGACCTGCTGGTGTCGGCCCAGACCGGCTCGGGCAAGACCATCGCCTTCGGGCTGGCCTTTGCCGATACCTTGCTGGAAGGCGCCGACGCCTTCGGCCCCGCACGCGATCCCCTGGCGCTTATCATCGCGCCCACCCGCGAACTGGCGCTGCAGGTGCAGCGCGAACTGACCTGGCTTTACCACTATGCCGGCGCGCGCATTGTTTCGTGCGTCGGCGGCATGGACCCTGGCGCGGAGCGCCGCGAACTGGCGCGCGGCGCGCATATTGTCGTTGGCACGCCTGGACGCCTGCGCGATCACCTGGAGCGGCGGGCGCTGAATGTTGCGTCGTTGAAGGTGGCGGTGCTGGACGAAGCCGACGAGATGCTCGACATGGGCTTTCGCGAAGACCTGCAATTCATCCTGGAAACCACGCCGGCCGAACGCCGCACGCTACTGTTTTCGGCCACCTTGCCCAAGGCCATCGTCACACTGGCGACGCAGTATCAGAAGGATGCGCTGCGCATCGCCACCAGGGGCGAGGCCGGCGGCCATGCCGACATCGAATATCGCGCCATCCGCATCGCCGGCAACAAGATCGAGCGCGCCGTGGTCAACCTGCTGCGCTTTCTGGACCCGCCCGGTGCGCTGGTGTTCTGTGGCACCCGCGAGCGGGTGCGCCACACCGCGGCCCAGCTGACCGAGCGCGGCTTCGCCACCGTGGCGCTGTCGGGCGAACTGTCCCAGAGCGAGCGCAACCATGCCCTGCAGGCGCTGCGCGACGGCCGCGCCAGGGTCTGCGTCGCCACCGATGTCGCGGCGCGCGGCATCGATCTGCCCAACCTGGCGCTGGTGATCCATGCCGACCTGCCCAATGACGCCGCCGTGCTGCAGCATCGCAGCGGCCGCACCGGACGCGCGGGAAAGAAAGGCATCAGTGTCCTGCTGGTGCCGCCATCGCGCCGCCGCCGGGTGGAAGAGATGCTGGGCAAGGCGCGGGTCACCGCCAGCTGGGGCGAAGCGCCGACGGCAGCCCAGATACGCAAGCTGGACCAGGAACGGCTGCTGGATAATCCGATCCTGACGGAGGCCGCCAGCGACGATGATCTGGCGATGGCCGACGAACTGCTGAAGTCGCGCGATGCCCGCACTTTGGCGGCGGCATTCGTGAAGCTGTATCGCGCCGGACTGCCGGCGCCGGAAGATATCGAGGAAGAAGTACCCTTCCAGAAGCGCGAGCCGCGCGATCACAAGGATCGCCCGCAAAAGTCGCGGGATTACGCACCGCGCGAACCGCGTGAATTTGCGGCACGGGCACCGCGCGACCACGCGCCACGCGAACAGGCCCCCCATGAGCACGCACCCCACGAGCATCGTGAACCGCGCGGCTCCAAGCCCGGCGACATGCAGAACGGCGTCTGGTTCCGGCTGAATGTCGGGCGCGAACGCAATGCCGATCCCAAATGGCTGTTGCCGGAAATCTGCCGCCAGGGCGAGGTGACCAAGAAGGACATCGGCGCCATCCGGGTGTTCGAAATGGAAACCCTGTTCCAGGTCGCAGCCGAGGCGGCGCCGAAATTCACCATCCTGGTCAGCGAGCGCAAGAAGGGCGGCGTCCGTATCTCTCCCGCATTGGACCAGAGCGGCGAATCCACCGCACGGCCGCGCACGCCGCTGGCCCAGGGCGATACGCCCGGCGACAAGCCGCCGCGCAAACCCGGCTTCCATGGCAAGAAATTCGACGGCGACAAGAAGACGTTCGGGCCGAAAAAGTTCGGGCCCAAGAAATTCGGCAAGAAGAAAAAGCCCGCCTAGAATAACCCCTATCTTGTCATCCCGGCCAAGCGCTGCGCAGCAGCGCGCCGAGCCGGGACCCATTGTGCCGTTTTCGCGATAGGTCCCGGATCGCGCTGGCGCGCGTCCGGGATGACAACTGGTTTCTAAAGCAGCGGCTTGCCGTCGGCGCTGGGCAGCGACACCTTCATCACTTTTGCCAGGGTCGGCGCGATGTCGCGCATGTCGATTTCGCCCAGCGAGCCGCGTTTGGCGATGGACGGTCCCGACAGGATGAAGGTGGCGCGCATTTCAGGGTGGGTCGGGAAATAGCCGTGGGTACCCTTTACCGGCCCCGGCCCGACCATGGGCGCGGTGGGATCGGCGCCCATCGCATAACCGTTCTTGAAGTCCAGCCAGAAGGACGCCATCGCCGTGCCGCCCATGCGCGCGATCTCGCCCGCATCAATCACTTGGGCGATGCCCAGTTCCGGCTTGGCCGCCAATCCGTTCAGCAGGCCCGACACCTTGGCCTTCAGCGCCGCGTCATCGGGATGCGCCAGCACCACCGCCACCGAAGCGCCGCCCCAGGGCTCGGCCTGCCAGCCGGTGACCTTGCCTTTGGCATCCAGGCCGATCAGCCCGGCCTGCACGAACGGCGCGATCAGGTTGACCGCATGCTCGACCGGCGCAAAGCCGTGGTCGGAAACGATCGCCACAACCAGGTCGGGTTCGGCCTTGCGCGCCTGGGCGACCAGCCTGCCCACGGCGGCATCCAGGGTTTCCAGCGCATGATTGGCCTCCGGCGAGCCGGGCCCAAAGCCGTGCTCGACATGATCCAGCCCGCGCAGATGCACGGTGGTGAACTGGGGATGCCTGGCGGCGATCAGCGCGGCGGCGAAGCGGGTGCGGCCGACATCTTCCTCCACCGTCTCGCCATCGGCCTCGATGAAGCCCAGGCCCGTCTGCTTTTCCAGCAGCGGCACGATGCCGGGCGTGGAAAGCGCGCCGATCAGCTTGATGTCTTCTTCATGCACATCGGGGGCGCGCCAGTATTCCGGCAGGTTGTAGTCGATGGATCTGGCGCCGACGCTGACCGGCCAGGACAGGCTGGCGACCTTGCCGCCCGACTGGTGCACCGCGTCCCACAGGGTCGGCACTTTTATATCCTGCGCGTACCAGTACCAGCCGCCCATGTTCTTCTGCAGCGGATCGAAGGTGGGGTTGTTGGCGATGCCGTGCCTGGCGGGCCATACGCCGGTGATCAGCGTGGTGTGGTTGGGATAGGTGACGGTGGGCAGGGCATTCCTCACGCCGTCGGCATAGACGCCCCCGGCGGCCAACCCGCTCAACACCGGCACGGCGATGCCGCGCGCCTTTGCATCCAGAACATCCGCCGGGCGCAAGCCGTCAATGGAAACCATCAGCACCGGCGCGGCATTCGCGGCCGTCACAAACAGGCATGTGGCAAGAAATGTCAGACGCAGCATGAAAGTTCCCGCTGATGAAAAGCTGATCCCTATTCCGGTCATCCGACATGCTGATGACACCCGGCTGCGGATGCGATGCTGCAACTGCGGTGGTTTTCACGAAAACGACACGCAACTGTTTCTCTTCCGTATTGCGGTCCTCCTACCTCTCCGGCGCCAGCGTGATTGGCGAAAATTATAGGGGAACTTTCCGATGACCGTGACTTTGCGCGCCACACTGAAGTGTGCGCTTCTCGCCACCACCGCGCTTGCCGCCATGACCGGCATGGCGCAGGCGCAGGCCACCATGTCCCAGTTCGCGGCCAACGGCGACGGCGGCGATGTGGAATCGGTGATCGTCACCTCAGACCGCGAAAGCACCCATTCGGCGGTCGAGATCGGCGGCGTCCAGGCGCAGAAGATCCTGCCGGGCATTTCGCCGTTGAAGGCGATCGAGACCCTGCCGGGCGTGGTCTATGAGACCTCCGATCCCTGGGGCAACAACGAACAGAATGAATCGCTGGTGGTTCACGGCTTCACCACGCAGCAGTTGGGCTTCACCATGGACGGCGTGCCGCTGGGCGACCAGCAATACGGCAACTATAACGGCCTGTCGCCGTCGCGCGCCTTGTCCAGCGAAAACGTCAAGCGCGTCACGCTGTCGTCGGGCACCGGCTCGCTGGGCGTGGCCTCGACCTCCAACCTGGGCGGCGCCATCGAAACCTTCTCCAGCGATCCCTATGACACGGCGGGCGTCGATGTCCGCGCCACCGGCGGCAGCTATGACACCGCCCGCGTCTTCCTGCGCGGCGACACGGGCGATCTGGGCGACGGCTGGATGGGCTATCTGTCCTTCCTGCACCAGAATGCGCGCGCCTGGGACTTTGACGGCTACCAGCATGGCGACCAGCTCAACCTGAAAGTGGTCAAGGCCAATGACGTGGGCAAGTTCACCTTCTATGCCGACTGGAACACCAAGGTCGAGCCCAACGAAGACGCCACCGGCTATGGCAACCAGCAGACGGCGGCGGCGGCGGGTTTCACGCCCTATGTCCGTCCGTTCCAGTATCCCAACCTGGCCGGCGCCGTCGCCAGCCTGCAGACCAATCCCGCCCAGCCCGGCACGCCGCCGGTGGCCCAGGGCAACAACTTCTCCAACTATCACTCGGCGGCCCAGCGCGAGGACGCGCTGACCTATGCCCAGTATGACTGGAACGTGATTCCGGGCATGACCTGGTCCAACCAGGGCTATTTCCACCACGATACGGGCCGCGGCATCGTCGCCGGCCCGGTCAACAATGCCGGCCTGCCGGCGCTGTTCGCGGTCTATTTCCCGCAACTGGTGGTGGGCGCCAATCCCACCTCGACCGGCACCCTCACCAACCTGGTGAACCAGTTCGGCGGCCTGGGCTATGAAGCCCGCACCACCGAATACCGCATCAACCGCTTCGGCTTCCGCTCGACCCTGAACTGGACCCTGGGCGACAACGACATCGAGGCCGGCATCTGGTACGAGCGCAACGCCTCGCGCACCGGCCGCCGCTGGTATGCCTTCTCGGCCGCCAACAACGACCTGACGCCCTATGACGTGCCGCGCAATCCGGCCTTCACCCAGTATGACGTCAGCATGCGCACCGACGACATTCAGATGCATGTGCAGGACAACTGGCACATTACCTCGGACCTGACCCTGTCGGCCGGCATCAAGACCAGCCTGCAGACCGCGGGCAATGACGTCATCACCCAGCAGAAGAACCTGGCGGCGGGCAATGTCGCCGGCCTGCCGGCGACCAGCCCGGCGGTGCAGTTCCCCACCGGCTCGATCACCACCAACCAGTGGTTCCTGCCCCAGGCCGGCGCGACCTGGAACGTCAATGACAGCGAGCAGCTGTTCGCCAACGTCCAGGAAAATGTGCGCCAGTTCATTCCCTATGCCGCGGGCAGCAATTTCTACGGCGCCTCGCCCTGGTCGCTGGGCAGCCAGGCGGCGTTCGACACCTTCAAGAACACGGCGCACCCGGAACGGTCCTGGACCTATGAGGCCGGCGTCCGCACCAGCCGTCAGCTGGACCTTGGCTGGCTGACCGGTGTCGACGGCCAGATCAACTATTATCACGTCGATTTCTACAATCGGCTGTTCAACGTCGCGACCTACAATTTCATCAATCCCAATCCCGCGATCCTGGTGAATGTCGGCGGCGTGTCGGCGGATGGCGTGGACATGGCCGCGACCCTGCACTTCGGCGACCACTTCGCCTTCTATGACGCGATTTCCTGGAACCAGTCGCAGTACAACGACAACATCGTGCCCAACGCCACCATCAACACCACCCTGCTGATCGCCGGCAAGCAGGTGCCGGTGGTGCCGAACTGGCTGAACAAGTTCATCCTGTCCACCAACTGGGGCGGCTTCGAGGCCCAGGTGAACGGCGACTTCATCGGCCGCCGCTTCGCCACCTATACCGACGACGTCAAGGTGGGCAGTACCTTCGTCACCGGCCTGGAGGCCAGCTACACCTTCGACGAAGACCTGGACTATCTGAAGAAGCTGCGCATCAGCGGCAACATCACCAACCTGGCCGACATCAAGGGCATCTCGACCATCAACGTCACCGGCGCCAATGGCGGCTTCCAGGGTTATCCCATCCCGCCGCGCATGTTCTTCGCGACCATCGCCGGCACGCTCTGACCGGGCTTGTTTCGACACGAAAGGGCGGCGTCTCGCGGCGCCGCCCTTCTTTTTTGCCGAAAGCACAGGCCCGCCTCCCCCTTTTGCGCGAAGCGCAAGCAAGGGGGGGCTATAGCAGCGCTTGCGCTGCGAAAGCCGGAGGGGGTTCGCTTAAAAGCTAATCGTGTTCCAGCTTCAGGACTTTGGCCAGTACGGTATCGGCCACCCAGATGGTCTTCTGGTCCGCCGACACCGCCATGTAATGGCCTTCGCCGATGTCGTTGGAATTCTGCACCGTGCCGTGCTTGCCGTACCAGCCCTGTACCTTGCCGTCCCAGCCCAGCTTCAGCACCAGCCCGTCGCGCCCGGTGGACATCCAGAGCTGGCCCTTGGCGTCTTGATAAAAGCCGCACGTCAGGTTGGAAAACTGGATGTCGTGATGGCTTTTCAGATCCTTGTCGAAGACCAGGATCTTCCGGCTGGCGCGGTCGCCGACCCAGACTTCGCCGCTGGGCGAGACGATCACGCTATGGATGGTGGGATAAAGTCCGTCGGGATGGGCCAGGCTGAAGCTGGCCAGGAAATTGCCGTCCTTGTCGAACTTCATCACCCGCGGATCGCTGCCCGGCACCACCGGCGGCTTCACATAAACGGCGTGATGGGGGACGGCGCGCACCTGGGGAATGTCATAGGTGGCGCAGAAGCTGCAGTCGGCCGGCGGCGAGGTGCCGCCATGGCTCTGCACCACATAGAAATTGTCTTGACCGTCGAAGGCGATGTCGATCGGCTGGTTGAACATGCCGTTCCACTTGCCATCGGTCCATGCCGCATTCTCGCCGCGGGTGCCGAACACCCGCAGCACCTCGCCCTTGCCGTTCATTTTGTAGATGACGTTGAGGAAGCTATCGATCGCCCAGATATTGCCGTGGCGGTCCACCCGGAGCCCGTGCGGGTTCATCGCCATGTTGGGATTGAACACCCGCTTTACGGTGGTGCCGCTGGGGTCGTACTCCACCATCATGATGTCGGGATTGCGGTTGAACACCAAGAGGTCGCCGTTGGGCAGCAGGGTAATGGCGGCGACATTGCCGAACGTCTCGCCCAGCGGCGCCACCGGCCGCGTGCCCCAGTGATAGGGCAGTTGCGGCGCATCGGGAATCTTCACCGGGCCCGGCGGCTCGAGCTGGGTCGGGAAGGTCTGCGCCAGCGCGGGTGACGCCACCAGCAGGGCCGCAATTAAAAATCTTTTTTTCATGATCCCTCCGACTGCATCACGGAACGCCGCTGGATTTGTGGACGTATTTCTCGATTTCGGGCGGATTGCCCAGGTCGGCCACCGTCGCCTCCCAGGGGAAGGAGAGGGTGGGATCGTTGGCGAAACGCTTCATCCGGATGGTCAGCGTCGCGCCCGCGCCCGGCGCCAGCCGCACCGGGAAATTCGGGGCGTCAATCGCCACCGTCGCCTTGCCGTCGCTCACCGAAACGATCTGGTGTTCGCCATAGGCGCCGCCCTGCACGATGACGCTGCGGGCCTGGCTGGGGCTGATATTGACCAGGGTCAGCGTCAGGCTGTCGGGGCCCCAGCTTTCCATCAGCGCCGCCACATCGGGCGGCATGCCGGCGCGCCGCCGCACCGGATCGAAATAGCGCAAGCGGCTGTAGAGGAGTGTGCCGCCCTGGGCCGGCGTGGATTTGGACCAGCCGGGATGCTGGATATAAAGCCCGCCTTCCATCAATTGGGTCAGCGCCGTCACCGAAGCGGGATTGTAATCCAGCGCGCTGTCGGCCAGCCGCATGTCGGGCGAGGTGTTGTCGTCATCCACGATCTGCATATGGCCGCGAATACGCGCCATGGCCTCGCGCAGCGCCTTGACCGGATAGCCGGGATTTTTGCCTTCCAGATAGTCGTACCAGGCGGTGTCCTCGCAGCGGGCGCGGTCGCTGGGCTTCATCGAGAGGGCATAGATTTCCAGGAAGTTGAAACGGTACTTGCCGGGCCGGTAGCTGTAGAAGCCCTGGTCGCCGAACATGGTGGGGGTGGAAAGCTTGCCATCCACCGTCCTGGCGGCGGCGTCGAACTTGTCGGCGGTCTTGCGCCAGACATCCAGATATTTGTCGTCGCCCTTCGACAGCAGATAGGCGTTGAAGAAGCCGCCGATGCACCATGGCACCCGGTTGCGGTCGGACGGCTTGCCGGTCATGGGCACGATGGGGCTGAAGCTCCAGCCATAGGTGCCGGCATACCATTTGCCTTCCTCGCCGCCGATCTTGCCGTCCAGCCCGACCTTGGAGGGGATGATGCCGCCATTGGCGCGGGCGCGTTCCGCCCAGGCGTCGGCATAGCCCAGCACCCATTCCTTGTACTTGGGCTCATGGGTCAGCATGTAGGCATTGGTGGCAAGCTGGGTTGAGGCCAGGTTCAGCGGATGGTCGCCCACCACATCGCCATAGCCCTCGAAATGCGCCAGCATCTGTTTGTAGGCGCCCTCGCCATGGCCCAGCGAGGGGAAGCGGTTTTCCACTTCGATGGGATCGCCGGTCCAGTCCAGCGCCGTGGCCTTGCGCAGCATCGGGCCTCTGGAGCCATTCATCAGGCTCTTGATGATTTTCAGCTTGGGGTCGTAGTTGGGCGCGCCGGGGTCTTCGTCCATATAGAAGCCGGCAAAGCGCTTCACCCGCTCGCGATACAGATGGCTGTAGGGATCGCCCAGCGGCATCAGGTTGAAGACCGTCAGGCCCTCGCCATTGTGCTGCCAGTCGAACTGGGCGGGAAATTCCTTGTAGTACATGCCCAGCCGCGCCGCCGGGACGTCGGTGGTGTGGGCGGCGCTATATTGGCGCACATGGCCCTCATAGGCCTTGGTGTACATGGTCTTGAGCACGTCATCGCCGCCCAGGGCATAGACATGCGGCCAGTCATTCACGTTCTCGATGGAGTCGTCGGGGCCGTCGTCGCCGCCGAAACGCTCCGTCTCCTCCAGCCATCCGCTGGCCTGGTTGAAATAGCGCTGGAAGAATTTGACGCAGGCGGCCGTATGGGCATGCAGCAGCTCCTGCTGCAAGAGCGCCCATTCCGGCGGGTCCATCGGCGTGCCGATGGCGACCACGGCCTCGGCCGCCTTGAGCGGCTGGGGCAGCAGCATCACGGCCGCCGACGTGCCCATCAGGAATGAACGGCGGGTGGTGTGCATGGCGTCTCTCCCGGTCTTGTTTTGCGCGATCCTAAGTCCTGGTCGCTCGGCCTCGCCAATCCCATTCGGCTATGAATTGATCCAAGCCGCGCATCACGGCTTCAGCGACGCCAGATAGGCGGCGATGTTCATGGCTTGCGCATTTGTCATGTTGGAGACTTCGGTCTTCATCGGGTCGGCGGCGGGGCCGCTGCGGGTGCCGTGCTTGAAGTCGTACAACTGGCGCACGATCATGCTGGGCGAACGGCCCGCCAGCGCCGGTACATTGCCGTCGCCCTGCAGGGTGGCGCCATGGCATGAGGCGCAGGGAAAGGCGCCCGCGCCCGACTCCACCAGCTGTTTGCCGCGCGCCACCGAGCCCTTGGGCACATAGGCGACGAAGCCCGAGCGGGGATCGCGCAATTCGGTGCGTTCCAGATTTTCCGGGATTTCCAGGATGCGGTCGCCGATCGGCTCCCGCCCGGCCGCCCGGATCATCATGTTGTGGCTGGAAATATCGGTTTTCGGGACCGTGGCGGTCTCCACCACCCGAATCCATTTCCTGTATTTCAGCCTGGAGAAATAGTCGGCGGCGGTCTTCACTTCGTCATCGCTTACCGCGCCGGCGATGGCATACATGCTCTTGATCGAGCCCATCAGTACCGAGGTCTTGCGGCGGCCGGCCCGCATCTCCTGCACCTGTTCCAGGATATAGCCGGCGGGCTGGCCGGCCAGCGAGGCGTTCTCGGGGCGGCCCTGGCCATTGGGCAGGTGGCAATAGCCGCAGGCAAAGACCTGGGGCTTCCTGCCATGCGCCACCACATCGGGCATCGGCGGATGCTCCCTGGGGAACCAGTCCGGCACCACGAAACGGTCGCTCACCCCGGCATCGGTGAATCGCAACTTCGAGCCGGGCACCTTCTTCATCACCACATTGTCGGGCTTGGCGGGTGGGCCCGAGGGCTTGGGCACCGGATAGGCCCAATAGGGCGGCACATCCTGGGCGAAGGCCGCGCCCCCGATGACCATAAGACCCAGCAACAGGCCCAGTTTCCGCATGCGTCTTCCCCTGTTTTTTATAGCCGGGAGTGGCGCACGGATTCGCCTCTTGCGGCAAGCAATTTTACGGCCCGCCGCCCTGCGCCTCGATCAGGACAACCCCGGCCATGATGAAGAGGCCGCCCACCGCCTTCTGGATGAGGTTCCGGGCGGACAGATCCTCCCGTCCCGCCCGCGGAAAAAACACGGTCAGCAGAATGCCGAACAGGAAGACAAAGAAGGTCGAGGTCGCCGAGATGGCCGAGACCAGTCCCACCGGCGCCAGCAGCGAGGCATAGCGCACCCCCAGCCCGCCGCCCAGGTTTATCAGCTCATTGGCGGCGTTGACGCCGATCACCGCGCCGGGATTCTTGCGGAACAGGTGGACGAACTGGCTGCGGTAATGCGGCACCGCCAGGATCGCCGCCCCGAACAGACCCTCGCCGACAAAAGTCCAGAAGGTGGTGCTCCAGAATTCGTCATGCACCGCGAAGAATTTGAACACCACGCTGGACAGCGCCAGCACGAAGGTGGCGGCGCACATCAACAGCACCAGCCGCGGCTTGAAGCTGCCGAAATGCAGCGTCCTGTCCAGGGACAGTCCCAGCGCGCCGGTCACCACCAGGCCCGCGCCCAGCAGTTGCGGCCAGTGCGGCAGTTCGTGCAGGAACACCAGCCCCAGCGCGAAGGTGAACAGCGTGTTGGCCTGGAACAGCGGCGCCACCACACTGGCTTCCTCGCTCTGGATCGCCTGCAGGTAGAACAGCATCGCGCCCATATAAAGGATGCCCGACACCGTCATCACCACGGTCGCCAGCCAGGGCAGGGCCAGCACCCTGGGCTCCAGCAGCCAGATGACAGGAAGCGCGATCACCCCCAGGAAGGCGGTGAACACCATCAGCACGGCGGTGTCGCTGTGCCGGAAATATTTATCGACGAGATATTTGTCGATGTGGGTGGAAACCGCCCAGAGGAGCGGACCCGAGAAGGCATAGAGAAGCCACATGCTTCTTTATGCCTTGCTGGTCCCGCATCGACAATGCGCGTTATCCAACTGGACTTTATCGTCATGGCCCGCATGAAGCGGGCCATGACGACGGAAATAGTCGGGTCTTACTTCCCGGCCGGAATCAGCACGTCCTTGACCGGGGTGCGCGGCGCGGTGCCCTTGTCGATCACCAGGGTCACCGCCAGCTTGACCGGGCCGGTGCCGGGCGCGGGACGGGCGTCATGCGGCAGTTCGCGCGGCACCAGGAAGCTTTCGCCGGCATGGATGATCTTCACCGGCTGGCCCTTCACATACAGTTCGAAAGTGCCCTCGACGACCTCGGTCATCTCCACGCCATTGTGGATGTGCGGCGTAACGGTCTCGCCCTGCTGCAGGCTGCGGGTCTGGATGATGACCTCGACATCCTTGCTGCCGGGCGGCACGTCATAAATCTGCTTGTCGGGCGTGTTGGGCACCGCCATCTGGCCGCCCGACTGGGCGAAGGCGGCGGTGGAGGCCAGCACGGCGAAACCGGCGATCAATAGCGTTTTCATGAGTCACTCCCCAAAATTTCGCGGCAGCTTGGCGCTTTGACCGCGGGCTTGCAAGCTACAGCGCCGTGACCTTCGCATCCGCAGCAGGGGCGCTGCCCAGCGTATTGCGCAGGGGAAACAGGAAGGCATCGGCCTCGATCTCGAACACATCGCCATTTTCGGTCTTCACCCCGGCGCTGAACGACAGGGTGGCGGTGCCGAAGAAATGCACATGCACATCGCCGGGACGGCGGAAGCCTTCATACTTGAAGTGATGCGCCTCCAGGTTGGCGATGGTGTGGCTCATATTGGCCTCGCCCGACAGGAAGGGCTTGTCGAACAGGATTTCGTTGCCGCGCCGCACCCGCGAGCGTCCCGTCACCGCCTGGGGCAATTCGCCGGTCAGGAGGTCGGGGCCGAAGCTGCAGGGGCGCAGCTTGGAATGGGCCAGCCACAGATAGTTGAACTTTTCGGTGACGTGATCGGAGAATTCATTGCCCAGGGCATAGCCCAGGCGGTGGGGCGTGCCATCGGGGCCGATGAGGTAAAGCCCTACGATCTCCGGCTCCTCGCCGCCGTCCCGGGCAAAGGCGGGAGAGACCAGGGGCGCTTGCGGCGCCACGATGGAGGCGCCGTCGCCCTTGTAGAACCATTCCGGCTGGAAGCCTTCCTGGCCCGGCGCGGGCTTGCCGTTCTCCAGCCCGTGCTTGAACATTTTCATGGAGTCGGTGAGCAGGCCCGTCTGGCTCTGGTGCATGGCGTCGCGGCCTTCCGCCGAACCCAGATGGGTCAGCCCGGTGCCGGTCACCACCAGATGCGCGGGGTCGGGATGGTCCAGCGGCGCCAGCACCCGCCCCTCGGCCAGGGTGGCGCGGATATCCACGCTTTCGCCCAGGCCCAACGTCTCGACGGTCGCCGCCAGCGAGGCGCCGTTCCGGATCGCCATCTGCGCCAGTTCATAGGTGGTGGTCACGCCCTGCACGACCTGGCCCAGGGTATCGTTGCCCAAAGCCGCGACGGCGCGGCGGCCGTCCGCGCTCCGAAACTGCACCAGCCGTAACACCATGAGCTTTGTCCTTGTTTGGGCCGTCTCTTTTCGCGCCAGCATCGCCCGGATTCAAGGGCCGTGCGTCTTAAGGTCTGTACGCAGTTGGAATTTAAAATAAACTTGTCATGGCCCGCTACAGCGGGCCACCCAGTTGGTGCGCAAAAGACGCCGGCATGGGAAGCTGTGTCACCTGGGTGGCCCGGATTCCCGGGCCATGACAAGTTGTTGATCTGATCGACGGCAATTGTGTCCGGACCCTAACGCGATTCCAGCCAGTGCATGCTGAACAGCCGGTCCTCGTCGGTCCACACCGCGCGGGGCGCGAAGCCCGCCTTGGCCGCCATCTCGCGGAAGCTTTCGATGGTGTATTTGTGGCTGTCCTCGGTATAGAGCGCCTCACCCTGGGCGAAGCTGAAACCCGCGCCGCCGAAGCTGACGGTCTGGCGCTTCAGGCTGACGAGGTACATCTCGATGCGCTGCAGGTTGACGTTGTAGGGCGCGTAATGCGCGAAGGCATCCAGGTCGAAATCGGCGCCGAATTCGCGGTTGGCGCGGGCCAGCAGATTCTTGTTGAAGCGGGCGGTGACGCCGGCTGCGTCGTTATAGGCGGCATGCAGCAGCACCGGGTCTTTCACCAGGTCTATGCCGATCAACAGGCCGCCGCCATTCAACGCCCCGCGCATGCGGCGCAACAAGGCCAGCGCGGCGTCGGGCCGGAAGTTGCCGATGGTGGAGCCGGGAAAGAAGCCGGCGCGGCGCGGATTTTGCGGCAGCGCCGCGATCTCCATCGGCAAAGTGAAGTCCGCCACCAGCGGCCGCACGGTCAGCGCCGGATAATCCGTCGCCAAGGCGCGCACCACATCGGCCAGATAATCGCCGGAAATATCCAGCGGCGTATAAGCCTGCGGCCTGGCGGCATCCAGCAGGATGCGCACCTTGCGCAGCGAACCGGCGCCGAATTCCACGATCTCCGCGTCTTTGCCCATCAGGGCGGCGATCTCCGGCGCGTGGCGTTGCAGCAGCGCCGTCTCGGTGCGGGTCTGGTAATATTCCGGCAGTTCGCAGATCAGGTCGAACAGCCTTGAGCCTTCCGCGTCATAGAAGAACTTGCTGGCGATTTCCTTGGGGCTCTTGCGCAGCCCCACGGCCAGGCTGTCGGCGAAACTTTCGGTCGCGAAGGGGGCGGTGTATTGAACCCGTGCCAGGCGCGCGTCCATCAGATATCCTCCGCCAATCTAATTCCGGAAAATTGCCAGCGCGCGCCGCCCTCAAGTAGCGAAGCGGTAGGGCAATCAAAAAACGCACGCGCGCTCATATGTCCTCCGCCAATCTTATTCCGGAAAACTGCCAGCGCGCGCCGCCCTCAAGTAGCGAAGCGGTAGGGCAATCAAAAAACGCACGCGCGCTCATATGTCCTCCGCCAATCTTATTCCGGAAAACTGCCAGCGCGCGTGCGGTGGAAAGAAATTGCGATAGGTCGAACGGATATGGCCCGGTGGCGTGGCGTGGCTGCCGCCGCGCAGCACCAGTTGGCCGACCATGAACTTGCCATTGTATTCGGCGGCGACGCCTTCAAAGGCCTTGAAGCCGGGATAGGGATCGTAAGAGGACCGCGTCCACTCCCACACCTCACCGTGCGCGAACAAGGGTGCCGCCGCCTCCCATTCGAATTCGGTGGGCAGGCGCGCCCCGGCCCAGGCGGCATAGGCGCAGGCCTCGTAAAAGCTCACATGCTCGACCGGCGCATTCGGGTCCAGCGGCCGCACGCCGGACAGAGTGAACACGCTCTCGGTGCCGTCATCGTCCTTCAGCCAGTAGAGCGGGGCCTGCCACTGTTCTTCCTGCACTTTGGTCCAGCCGTCCGACAGCCAGAATTCCGGGCGGCGATAGCCGCCGTCGCTGATGAAAGCGCGGTATTCGCCATTGCTGACCGGGCGCGCGGCGATATGGAAGGGCCGCAGCAGCACCTGATGGCGCGGGCCTTCATTGTCGAAAGCGAAGCCAGGGCCGTCATGGCCGATCGCCGTCACGCCGCCGGGAATCGAAAGCCAGTCCGCCGCCGCCGCCGCATGCGCGGCGGGGACAGTTTCGCGATAAGCGGGCAGCAGCGGATTGGAAAAGAAGGCATGCTTGATGTCGGTCAGGATCAGTTCCTGATGCTGCTGCTCGTGATGCAGGCCCAGCGCGATCAGACCGGTCAGGCTCTGGTCTTCGCAGGCCCTCGCCATCGCGGCATCCACATGGGTGCGCCAGGCATAAATCTCATCCAGGCCGGGCCGGGTTATCAGTCCGCGCCGCGGCCGCGGATGCCGGGGCCCCAGCGCCTCATAATAGGAATTGAACAGATAGGCGAAGCGTGGATCGAACGGCTTGTAGCCCGGCTGCCGCGACAGGATCACGGTCTCGAAGAACCAGGTCGTATGGGCCAGGTGCCACTTTACCGGGCTGGCGTCGGGCATGGATTGAAGGACGGCGTCTTCCGCCGACAGCGGCGCGGCCAGCGCCGCGGTATGGGCACGCACGGCCCGATAGGCCTCGGCCAGGGTGGGGGAGGGCTGAACGGCGGCTAGCATCATGATCCCGTTCGACAGGCCGGAGTTATATTCGAGATGGTCCCTGAAATGCGAAATTCAATATCAAGAACCGCCGGACCCGGCCAAAGTTCCGGCCCCGCTGCATCCGCATTGTCCTCCAAATTGGTGCGGTTTGGAACTCTCAACCGCCGCTTGCGTTCAGAGGGAATTGGGCAAGGGCGCCGGAAGTTATGAATGTCCATGTTAGCAGGCAGATGACCGATACCGCGCCCGATTTCCTGGCGGGCGGCGGAGAGATGGGCGCCGCCATGCGCGCCCATGACTGGGCGGCGACGGTGCTTGGTCCGACGCGCCATTGGCCCCAGACGCTTCGAACCTGCCTGCGGATCATGCTGGCCTCGCGCCAGCCCATGTGGGTGTGGTGGGGCCCCGATCTGGTCAACTTCTACAACGATGCCTGTCTGCCCATCATCGGCGGCAGGCATCCCGGCGCTCTGGGACAACCCGCGCGCGAGGTCTGGGCGGATATCTGGGACCGGATCGAGGATCGCGCCGCCGCCGCCATGATGGGGCAATCCAGCCATGCCGAAGCCGGGATGCCGGTCATGGGGCGCGACGGCCGTCCGCAGGAGACTTACTGCACCTTCTCCTTTTCGCCGGTGCCGCAGGAAGACGGCAGCATCGGTGGCATCATCTGCACCAAGTCCGCCGACAGCCCGGCGCTGGAGAGCGAACATCGCCGCCGCAGCGAGCGGCAGCAGAACCTGCTGCTCGATGAACTCAACCATCGCGTCAAGAACACCCTGGCGACGATACAGGCCATGGCGATGCAGACCCTGCGCGGCGTGGACGCGCCGGCGCGCGACACCTTCCTGGCGCGGCTGTTCGCCTTGTCCAGCCAGCATGACCTGCTCACCTCGGACAATTGGGAAGGCGCCTCGCTGGAAGGCGTGGTGCGTCGCGCCCTGCGGCCCTGGCGCGACGAAGGCCATATCCGTTTCGCGGCGGAGGGCCCGGCGGTGCATCTGGACCCCAAGCGCGCCTTGGCGCTGGGCATGGGCTTTCATGAACTCGCCACCAACGCCGCCCGTTATGGCGCGCTTTCCAACGACACCGGCTGCGTGCATGTCCGCTGGACCATCGCGCCGGACGGCAACAGCGCCCGGCTGCGCTGGGAGGAACGCGGCGGCCCCGCCGTTACCGCGCCGCAGCGCCGGGGCTTCGGCCTGCGCCTGATCGAGCATGGCCTGGCGCGCGAACTGTCGGGCGTGGTGCGGCTGGACTTCCCCGCCGAGGGGCTGGTCTGCGAATGGACCATGAAGCTGAGGGACGCATGACGGATGTCCGGGTTCTGATTGTCGAGGATGAAATCATCGTCGCCCTGTTCATGGAGGACATACTGGCGGCGTTCGGCTACCGGGTTGCCGGCGTCGCCAGCCGCCTGGAAGAAGCCATGGCCTGTGACGAGGCGGGCTATGATGTGGCGGTGCTGGACGTGCATCTGAACGGCAGGAGCGTGTTCGACTTCGCCGACCGGCTGGCGGCGAGGGACAAGCCCTTCGTCTTCGCCACCGGCTATGGCGAGCGCGGCATTCCCGAACGCTTCGCCGCCCGCCCGGTGCTGCAGAAGCCGTTCGCGCCCGACGACCTGCGGCGCGTGCTGGAGAAGGTGGCGCCCATCGCCGCCTAATCGGCCGGAAAGGCAGTCAGAAAGGCGGCCATCGCGTCATAGGCGCTTTTGTCTTCCAGCATGAACAGATGGCCGCCTTCAAAGAAACGCAGTTCGGCGCCGGCGATCCGTCCCGCCAGCGCCGTCACCACCTCCGGCCTGGCGATGCCATCGTAATGTCCGCCCATTACCAGGGTGGGGCAGCCGATCTGCGGCAGACGCTCCCAAGTGTCATGGGTGGCGCGCGCCGCGATCTGGCGTGCCGCGCCTTCCGCATGGCCCGGCTCGGCGGCAAAGGGATCGGCGGCGGCCATCGCCAGCAGCAGGCGATAGGGCCCCGGATTGGCGGCGATCCAGGCATCGGTGCGGCGGGTGTCGGCGATTCGCACTTTCAGCGCCGCCAGTTCTCCGGCGGGCATGGGCGGCAGTTCGTGAAACGGGAAGGACGCGCCCCCGCCGCCGCCCGGGGCCGTGCAGCACAGGATCAGCCGCCGCACCCGTCCGGGATGTCGCAACACCAGTTCCTGCGCCACCATGCCGCCGAATGAGATGCCGATGACAAGGGCGTCGTCCCAGCCCTGCGCCGTCATCAGGGCGGCGGCGTCATCGGCATAGTCCGCCATGGTGAAGGGGCCATCGCCCTTGTAACTTTGCCCCATGCCGCGCTGGTCCCAGGTCAGCACTTCGAACTGGTGCGCCAGGGGGCCGGCGACCTGGGTTTCGGGACGGCGCAAGTCGCCGCCGGTACCCCCGATCAGCAAAAGATGCGGCCCGCGCCCGCTCCGGGCAAAAAAGAAGGGTAGCCCCCTGAGATTGACGAATGGCACGGCGACCCCCCAGATATTGAAATATAATTACAGCCCACCTTAACGGCGCGGCAACCCTGTATGTATTGCAGGGTCGGTATGTGACCGGAAAGCCTCAGAAAATCTCTTGTTTTGCTTGGACGGGAACAAGCTGTCTGGTAAATTCCTGCCACCTGAAGAGGGGTCCCCGGAAGGGGTTCTGACGATGAGGAAGTTCGCGCACGCTGCGGTTTTTGCCGCGGGGTTTGCTGCCGTGTCTGCGGTGGCGACGCCGGGCTTTGCCGCGCCCGAACTGGCGCCCAGCCTGTTGTCCTTCGGCGACTCCAAAGCGATCTCGGCCTATGAATTGTCCGGCCCCGGCGTGGCCGGCGTGGCGCTGCAGCCCACCATCGCCGCATCTCTCGGCAACGGCGCCAACCTGACGCTCGCCAGCACCGTGTCGTCCCTTGCCGCCAGCGCCGCGCTGACGCCCAACCTGGCGCTGGATTCCGGCGTCAATCTCGACATCGCCTCGCGCTTCACCACTTACGACGGCACGGCCTCGCCCTTCCTGTCGGCGGTGACCGCGCCCTATCTCAGCCTGGCCGATGGCGGCCGCTATAGCGGCGTGACCTTTGTGCCGGCGGCGAACCTGCGCCTGCGGGTGGGCGCCGCGGTCAACAGCGAGCGGCTGGATCGCTTCAGCTTCGACTCCGGGGCGCCGGCCGGCAACCTGGGCCTGATCTATGACGCCAGCGAGACCCGCTCGTTGCTGGGCGGCCTCAGCTGGGATGTGACCGGCGCGCTTGGCCTGGATGTCACCGGCATTTCCGCCGAGCGTTCGGGCGTGCCGCTGGGTCTTGCCGCCGGCATCGCGCCCAAGGCCAGCACGCAGGCGCTGGGCGTGTCGGCGCATGTGAAGATCGGCGAAGGCTGGATCACCACCGCCTCGTTCAGCGAAGGCATGACCCAGCTGGACATGCGCGGCGCGGCCACCAACCTGCACGAACAGTCCTATGCCGTCGCCATCGCCAAGCATGGCTTGTTCGGCGGCGACGACAGCGTCGGGCTGTCCTTCTCGCAGCCGGTGCCCAGCATGGCCGGCAGCTTCTCCAGCCTGACCAGTTCGGGCGACCTGCCGCCGCTGGTGGTGGGCCAGTCCTTCAATCCCGGCCACACGCCGGAGACCGATATCTCGGTGGGCTATGTCACCAACTTCCTGGACGGCGCGGTGGCGCTGCAGACCAACGCCGCCTACCAGACCAATGTCCAGGGCCAACGCGGCGCGACCGCGGTTTCGCTGCTCAGCCGCGCGAAAATAAAGTTCTGAAAATTCAGCGGGCCGGGTCCAGCACCAGCAGCCTGGCGCTGCCGGGCGTGACCTTGTAATGGGCGCGGTCGGTGGCGGGCACGGCGTCATTCACCGTCACATCCGACGCCACCAGGAAGAGCCGTCCGCTTTTGGGGTCCAGCGCCATGGTGCGCGCGCCAGGCAGGGTGGTGACCGGCGGCAGGGTGACATACTTGCCGCCCTGTTTGCTGTCTTGGGCGGTGACGATGGACAAAGTGCCGTCGCGGTTGGAACTGAAGGCCAGGCCCCGCACCGGATCGAACGCCGCGAAGTCGCTGCCGTCGCCGATCGGCAGGCTGGCCAGCACCGTGCCGTCCCTGGCATTGACCACGTCCATCACCTTGTTGCCGCAGCTGGCGAACAGCACCATGCGGGCGCGGTCCAGGGCCAGGCCGTGCGGTGTCTTGCAGCCGGTCAGCGGCCAGTGCGCGTCGGCCGTGCTGGTGGCGAGGTCCATGCGCACGATCTCGTTTTTGTCTTCACCATCGACATAGAATTTGCCGTTGCCGCCCAATACGCCGAACTCCAGCGGGCCGCCGCCGTCAATGGTGGCGATCACGCTGTCTGTCCTGGGGTCGATGACCGAGACCTTGCCGGAATCGCCGGTGATCACCAGCACATGGCCGCTGGCAGGATCGTAGACGATGCCGTCGGCGTCGGGCTGGACCTTGATGCGCTTCAGTTCCTTCAGGGTCTTGAGGTCGAAGGCCACGGCGACACCGGCCTTGCCGTCGTCGGTATAGCCCTTGCCCGGGGACACGGAAGCGAAGCCATGCGTCACGCCGCCGACATGCAAGGTGCCGGCGACCTTGCCCGCCGCCACATCCACCACCGTCAGGACATCGCCATGGGCGACATAGGCGCGGCCATCGTCGTAGACCACATAGTCCCAGCGGTCGGGGGCGCCGATGGGTATGATCTTTGTCAGCTTGTAGGCGGGCTGGGCCTGCGCCGCGCCCGCCAGCGCCAGCAGGCCGGCAACAAATCCAACAGACAGTTTCTTCATCGCGTGCTCCCGCACTTCAGAAATTGTAGGAAAATCGCACCGCCGCGCCGTCGGGCGAAGCATCCAGGCTGGTGTCAATGTTGTAGCGGCGCTTGAACGGCGTGGTCAGGACATAGCTGTATCCGGCGGCAATGGCGGAGGCGGCGAGGGTGTCGTACCAGCGGTGCTGACGCGCCTGCACCCGGCTATAGGCGACGAACTCGGTCAGGGCAGAGGCGGGCAGGCCATATTCCCAGCCATAGCGGCCCCACAGAAACGACGAGCCGGACGCGGCCAGCGCGGTGGTGTCGGAGGGAAAGGATTGATAGTCCGACCCGTCGGGGCGCCTTTCGCGGACAAACTGCTTCAAGGCATAGACGGTGCCGACGGTCAGGCCGGTTTCGACAACCAGTTGCACCGCGCCGACCTTGTCATGCTTCAACAGCGTGATGCCGCCGGCCACCACCGGCAAGGCAATGGCGATCCCCGTGCCCAGGGTTTCGATGTTTTTCTCGGTGGCTGTCAGCGGCGTTTTGTTCACGGTGAAGGCCGCGGCCTGCGCCGCACCAACCGTTACGAAAAAGCCTGTGGCGGCTGCGCGACGCCAGCCGCCGCCGCACCGCCATGGTGTGATTGTCCGCATGCCCGTCCGTTCGGTGTTCGACCGAAGCTAGTCGCTGGCATCACCTAAGTCTCAGAAAAACAAGGGAAATTGGCAATTTGTATAGTTCACGCCTCGCGTGGGAAACCGATGACAATGGCCAGGCCGCCTTCGGCGGCATGGCTGGCCTGGACGTTGGCGCCGTGCAGGGTGGCGATGGCTTCCACCATCGCAAGCCCCAGGCCGTATCCGGGCGTGGTGCGGCTGGCTTCGCGGCGATAAAGCCGGCGAAACAGCTTGGCCTGTTCCGCCGCGGGAACGCCGGGGCCGTCATCGCTGACCTGCACGGTGGCGCGGTCCTGTTCCATGCCCAGCGCCAGGGTGATGCTGGTGCCGCGCGGCGTATGCAGGATGGCGTTCTCGGTCAGGTTGGTCAGCAGTTGCACCAGCAAGGCGCGGTCGCCGCGAATGGCGGGCGCGGGCGAGATGGCGATATGCAGGCGATGACCGGAGCCTTCGGCCACGGCTTCGAAGATTTCGCGCATCTGCTCCAGCAGCGGCGCCAGTTCCAGGGTGGTGAAGGCGGCGCGCCGCGCCCCGCCTTCGATCTGGGCAATGCGCAGCAGAGCGGCGAACAGCGCCAGGATATCGTCGGTCCTGGCCAAAGCGGCATCCAGCGCGGCCTGGCCGTCGCCCGCCGCGCCGTCGCGCGCCAGTTCCAGCCGCTGGCGCAATTGCGATACCGGCGTGCGCAAGTCATGGGCGATGTCGTTGGTCACCTGGCGCAGGTTCTCCATCAGCGCGGCGATGCGGTCGAGCATCTCGTTGATGGTGGCGGCCAGCCGGTCGAGTTCGTCCTGGGTGCCGCGCACCGGAATGCGCGCCCGCATGTCGCCGTCCATGATGGCGCGGCAGGCTTTCGCCATGGCTTCGCTCTTGTGCAGGAAGGTGCGGCTGACCAGCAGGCCGCCCAGCCCCGCCAGCAGAAGCGAAGCCGCGAACAGCCATGACAGGGTGTGCAGGATGCGCGAAATCGCGCCCTGCATCGCCTCCAGCCCATTGCCGGAAAAAGCATAGAGGCCCGGCGCGATCCACTGGCCCGTGCCCAGTATGTCACCATGGCCGCCGCCCGCGGGCAGCCGCACAATGCCGGTTTGGGCGGCCATGCGCGGCAGGTTTCCGGCGATGCGCTTGCCGTTCTTCTGCAACAGCAGGAAATCCGAGGCCCCCGGCGCGCCCATCAACTGCTGCGCCACCTCGCGCGCCTCGTCGGTTTCGTCGCTGGCATAGCCGCGCGCGATCGCCGCGATGTCGGTGCGCGAGGATTGCAGGATCTGGTCTTCCAGCGCGTCGCGCGCGATCGCCAGCACCACCACGCCCATCGCGAGCACGGAGACGCAGAAGATCGCGGCATAGATCGCCGACAGGCGGAACGCCTCGGTATGGAGGAATCTAGCCCGCACGCAGGACATATCCCGCGCCGCGCACGGTGTGGATCAGTTCGGGCGCGAAGCCGCGGTCCACCTTGGAACGCAGGCGGCTCATATGCGTCTCCACCACATTGGTGCGCGGATCGAAATGCAGGTCCCAGACATTTTCCAGCAGCATGGCGCGGGTCACCACGCGCCCGGCATTGCGCAGCAGGTATTCCAGCAGGCGGAATTCCTGCGCCTGCAATTCGATCGGCTGTCCGCCGCGCCGCGCGGTGCGGCGGATCAGGTCGATCTCCAGGTCGGCGGCGCCCAGCCTGACGGGTTCGCCCGGGGCGTGGGCGGCGCGGCGGGTGATGGCGTTCACCCGCGCGATCAGTTCGGCGAAGGCAAAGGGCTTCACCAGGTAATCGTCGGCGCCGCCGGTCAGGCCCTCGACCCGGTCGTCCAGTCCGCCCATGGTTGTGAGCATCAGCACCGGCACATGGTGGCCTTCGGCGCGCAACTGCCTGACCAGGCTGAGCCCGTCCAGCGCGGGCAGCATGCGGTCCACCACCAGCGCGCCATATTCGCCGGAGCGCGCCCGCGCCAGCCCGGCGGCGCCGTCATGCACCTGTTCCACCACATGGCCCTCGTTCCCCAGCGCCTGGGCGATATGGCCGGCGGTTTCGCGGTCGTCCTCGACAAGCAGGAGTCTCACGGGGATTTCATCTTTGTTGCGCCAATTGTTCGCGGCCGGTTGCGGAAAACCCGGGCCCGGCCACCCTTCCACCATAACGGATCCATTGCCGCGGCCAGTTTGATTTTTCGTATAGCCGGTGTCACGCGACCGTCAAACAGCCATGGGACTACCCCAGCACAAGAACGGGGCCAATCAAGCAACGCCAGGTGACGGTGAAATCGCGGCAAACCGCGATTTCCGCTGCATGGCCGCTTTGTCTCCGCCGTCATTCGCAACGAGGGAAGTTCCATGTCCGATATCCGTTTCCTGCGCAATTCCGCCGCCCTGCTGGCGCTGGCCGCCTCCGGCGCGCTGCTGCTGGCCGCGCCCGCCCAGGCCCAGCAGGTGGCTGCCGCCGAAAGCGCCGGTGAAATCGAGACGGTGGTGGTGACCGGCACCAATTTCGACCCCGAGACCGCGCCGGCCAAGGCGTCGCTGGACACGATGGAACCCCAGACCATCATCAACCGCTCCTATATCGAGGACTCGGTGGCGGCGTCGGGCACCTACACCACCATCCTGGCCATCGCCCCCAGCATGACCGGCAGCGACCTGAACGGTCCCGGCCTGTCGGACAATGGCGTCAAGAACACCCTGCGCGGCCTGCCCGACGGCAGCTTCGGCATCACCTATGACGGCATTCCGTTCGGCGACACCAACGGCCCCAGCCATCATTCGGAATCCTATTTCCCCGCCGCCATCATCGGCAGCATCGACGTGGACCGCGGCCCCGGCAATGCCGGCAACATGGGTCCGTCCACCTATGGCGGCTCGGTCAACATGTTCTCCGCCGCGCTGACATCCAACAGCAGCGGGGAAGTGGATGCGACGGCGGGCAGCTTCGGCACCAGCGTATTCAACGGCAACTACCAGACCGGCGACTTCAATGTCCTGGGCGTCAACAACCGCCTGATGGTCAACTACCTGGATACCAACACCGCCGGTTACTTGACCTACAACGGCAGCGCCGCCCAGAACTATACCGTGAAGTTCCAGACGGAATTCGCGCCCGGCTGGACCGCCACGGTGTTCGGTTCCTACAACGGCCTGTTCCAGCAGCTTGAGGACAATGCCGGCGCCACCCCGGCCCAGCTTGTCAGCTATGGCAAGGACTTCGCGCTGCAGATCAACAACCCCAAGGCCGGCACCTACGCCCCCTACAACCATGTCCACAAGAAGACCGACATGGATTACCTGCGCCTGCAGGGCGATCTGGCCTGGGGCCTCAAGGTGGACAACACCGCCTACACCTATGCCTATACCAACAAGACGCTCAGCACCCTGGACGTGCTGCAGACCGCGGCCGACATCAAAAATGGCGTTACCGAAACCAACGGCACCATTACCGGCGGCACCGTTACCGGCGGCACGAACATCGGCGGCGCCGTCTTTGGCAGCACCATCGTCGGCGGCACCACGAACCCCAACAATGTTCCCGGCTATACCAAGCAGAACGCCTATCGCAACTGGGGCGACATCTTCCGCGTCTCCAAGGATTTCGATTTCGGCTGGCTGACCGGCCAGGTGCGCACCGGCGTGTGGTGGGAAACTTCGACCTCCCAGCGCGCCCGCTCCGACTTCGACGCCACCCAGTGCTTCGGCCAGACCGTCACTGGCTGCAATCCCTTCAACGGTCCACAATTCCCCGACGCCAGCCTTGTGAAGGGCCAGAAATCCGCGCCCTTCGGCGGCGGCTATTTCGAATATCAGGAACATTCCGGCTGGAACCAGTACCAGCCCTTCGTGGAACTGGAACTGCACCCGATCGAAGACCTCACCATCACGCCCGGTTTCAAGTATGTCTGGTGGAACCATTATGTGAACGCGCAGATCGAGCAGAAGACCTCGCCGGTGCGCGGCGTGAACGCGCAGTTCACCACCACCCGCGACCTGCCCTTCGTGATGCTGAACTACAAGATCCAGCCCAGCTGGAGCGTTTATGCCCAGTACGCCCAGGGCATCTATGTTCCCGACATCAGCGCCTTCGAACAGAAGACGCCCACCACCACCTTTCCCAAGGCGCAGACCAGCACCAACTACCAGTTCGGCACCGTCTATTATGCCGACAATTTCACCTTCGACGCCGACGTCTATTACATCGGGGTCAACAACAACATCGTCTTCGAAGCCTGCAACCAGGCCTTCCCCGGCGGACAAGCCAGCGAAACCTGCGGCGTCAATACCGGCGTCGCCACCTACAAGGGCATCGAGGGCGAAGGCACCTATTCCTTCGGCGGCGACCTGGACGGCTTTGCGGTGTTCCTGAACGGTTCGCTGAACAATTCCAAGACCGGAGGTCTGTGGGTCAAGCAGGCGCCGATGTGGACCTCGGCCGGCGGCCTCTTCTACAAGCAGGGCATCTGGAAGCTGTCGCTGATCGACAAGCTGGTCGGCCAGCAATATTCCGACAGCACCAACACCACCTTCTACAAACTGGGCGCCTACAACCAGATGGACTTCAAGGGCAGCGTGGATGTTCTGGACAATGTCGAGGTCGGTCTGGGCCTTTACAACCTGCTGAATTCGCGCAGCCTGGCCTCGGTCGGCATCAACGACAGCACCGGCAAGCCGATCGGCGGCAGCAGCGTGCAGGATTACACCAACCGAACCGGCAGCACCGACCAGTATTACTTCCAGGCGTCGCGCAGTTTCCAGTTCACCGTCAAGGCAACCTTCTGAGGACCAGCTCCATGCGCATCGGCGTTCTCCCACTGGGGCTTTTTTTGATGGCGGCCTCTGCCCAGGCCGGCATCCTGGAACCTTCGGCGTATGACGCCGGGCGGTTCCTGCCGCCGCCGGCCGCCAATGACTCCGTCACATCGCAGGCGGAACTGGCCGAGCTGCGGGCGATTGCCGCCCGCACCAGTGCGGAGCGCAAGGCCGCCGCCACAAGCGACGCCCATGACGAGCATCCCGACCTGTACAATGGCGTGCTGGGCTTCGACCTGACCAAACTGCCTGAGACCATCAAGCTGCTGGACATGGTAGCCGACGAGGAAGAGGGCGACACCAAAGAGGCCAAGAAGTTCTTCCATCGCGACCGGCCCTATACCGTGGATACCTCGCTGCACACCTGCGAGATGGTGAAGCCGGGCAAGGCGGCCAATTCCTATCCCAGCGGGCATGCCACCCTGGGCTTTTCGCTGGGCGTGGTGCTGGCGCAACTGATCCCGGCCAAGTCGCAGGTCATCATGGCGCGGGCGTCGGACTATGCCGAAAGCCGGCTGATCTGCGGCGTGCATTACCGCAGCGACATCGTGGCGGGACAGCAGTTCGGCACCGTGCTGGCGCTGCGGCTGATGGAAAATGCCGCCTTCCAGGCCCAGATGGCCAAGGCAGAGGCCGAATTGCGGGCCGCGGGCCACTAGCGGGCCGTTCGAGCGGCCTTGAGATTATCTTCCGCCCAGGGCTGAAAAGGCCGTTTGGGACGTGACGGCTATCCGCAAAGCATCGTTCAAATATCGGGGACAGTGCTGTATGAGTCCTGCGCAGAGAGTAGACAGCCCGCGATGGCTGCTGAAAACGTAAGGAATCAACTAGATGGCCGGTCCTCAGTTCGTTTATGTGATGAAGGGGCTTTCCAAGACCTATCCCGGCGGCAAGCAGGTCTTGAAGGATATCTGGCTGAGTTTCTATCCGGGCGCCAAGATCGGCATCGTCGGCGTCAACGGCGCGGGCAAATCCACCCTGATGAAGATCATGGCCGGGATGGACACCGAATATACCGGCGAGGCCTGGGCCGCCGATGGCGTGCGCATGGGCTATCTCAGCCAGGAACCGCAGCTCGATCCGGCCAAGGACGTGCGCGGCAATGTCATGGAAGGCGTCGCCGCCAAGCAGGCGCTGGTCGACCGCTTCAACGAGATCGCCGCCAACTATACCGACGAAACCGCCGACGAAATGGCGGACCTGCAGAACGAAATTGACGCCCAGGGCCTGTGGGACCTGGACTCCAAGGTCGACCAGGCGATGGACGCGCTGCGCTGCCCCGATGGCGACGCCAATGTCGAAACCCTGTCGGGCGGCGAGCGCCGCCGCGTGGCGCTGTGCAAGCTGCTGCTGGACGCGCCCGACATCCTGCTGCTGGACGAACCCACCAACCATCTGGACGCGGAATCGGTGGAATGGCTGGAAAACACCCTGCGCGAATACAAGGGCTGCGTCATCCTGGTCACCCATGACCGCTATTTCCTCGACAATGTGACGTCCTGGATTCTGGAACTGGATCGCGGCAAGGGCATTCCGCACGAAGGCAATTATTCGTCGTTCCTGGAGATTCAGGAAAAGCGCCTCAAGCAGGAATCCAACGAGGAGCAGGCGCAGCAGCGCACCATCGCGCGCGAACGCGAATGGATCAAACAGTCGCCCAAGGCGCGTCAGGCCAAGTCCAAGGCGCGTATCAATTCCTATGAAGAACTGGTGGCCAAGTCGCAGGAACAGCGCGCCAGCACCGCCACCATCATGATCCCGGTGGCCGAGCGGCTGGGCGATCTGGTGATCGAGGCGGTCGACCTGGCCAAGGGCTATGGCGACCGCCTGCTCTATGAGCATGTGAACTTCAAGCTGCCGCCGGGCGGCATTGTCGGCGTCATCGGTGCCAACGGCGCCGGCAAGACCACCCTGTTCCGCATGCTGACGGGCCAGGAAAAGCCCGATGCCGGCGAACTCAAGGTCGGATCGACGGTGCAGATCGGCTATGTCGACCAGTCGCGCGATGCGCTCGATCCGGGCAAGACGGTGTGGCAGGAGATTTCCGGCGGCACCGACATCATCGAATTCGGCAAGACCAAGATCAATTCCCGCGCCTATACCGGCGCCTTCGCCTTCAAGGGCGGCGACCAGCAGAAGAAGGTCGGCCAGTTGTCGGGCGGCGAACGCAACCGCGTCCACCTGGCCAAGATGCTGAAATCCGGCGCCAACCTGCTGCTGCTCGACGAACCGACCAACGACCTGGATGTCGATACCTTGCGCGCGCTGGAAAGCGCGCTGGAGGATTTCGCGGGCTGCGCCATGATCATCAGCCATGACCGCTGGTTCCTGGACCGCATCGCCACCCACATGCTGGCCTTCGAGGGCGACAGCCATGTCGAATGGTTCGAGGGCAATTACCAGGACTACGAAGCCGACAAGAAGCGGCGCCTGGGGCTGGCCGCCGACCAGCCGCACAAGATCAAATACAAGAGGTTCGCGCGGGCCTGATGGTCCCCGTCCGATAACGATGTGACGGAAGCTCCTGTTGCCGCGCCCCCCTTTCAATTCTAGGGTTTTGCGGGGTTGGGGTGGTTTGGTGCATGGCGCGGGACGCGGAACATCTGCCGAACTGGATTTTCGCCGTCCTTCACGCCCCCTATGGCATCGTCAACGGCTACTTCACCATCACCCTGGGCTTCCTGCTGGCCCAGGCGGGTGTCAGCACCCAGGCCATTGCGGGCGTTGCGGCGCTTTGCCTGTTTCCCCTGACCTGGAGCGTGGTGTGGGCGCCGGTGGTGGATTTCACCCTGAGCTATCGCGCCTGGTATGTCATCGGCACGGCGGCGACCGGCCTTGGCATCGCGCTGACGGGCCTGTTGCCGGTCAGGGGCGGCTCCATGCTGCTGTTCGATGTCCTGGCATTCGCCACCGCGGTCGCGTCCACCTTCACCGGACAGGTCACCGCCGCTTTCGCCGCCCATGCCGAGGACGGCAAAAAGGGCGATGCCGCGGGCTGGTTCATGGCGGGTTCGATCGGCGGCATCGGCATGGGCGGCGGCCTGGGCCTGTGGCTGTCGCATCATTTCGCGGGCACGCCCTGGATCGCGGGCGCGGTGCTGGGCCTGGTGTGCGCGGGGTGTTGCGCGGCCCTGCTGATTGTGCGCGAGCCCATGCACGGTCATCGCACCGCCATGCTGATTTCCACCATCGGCAATATCTGGCGCGATGTGCTGGGGCTGGTGCGCTCGCGCCGGGGCATCCTGGCTTGCGTGTTGTTGCTGTTGCCCTTGGGCACAGGCGCCGCCGGCAATCTGTGGGCGGCGGTGGCGGGCGGCTGGCATGCCGGCGCCGATGAGGTGGCGCTGGCCACCGGCGTGACGGGCGGTGCGGTCTCGGCCATCGGGGCGCTGGCGATGGGGCGGATCTGCGACCGTTTCGGCGCCCGGGCATCCTATCTCGCGGGCGCGGCGGCGATGAGCCTGGTGGAACTGGCGATGATGATGGCGCCGCACTCGCCCGCCATGTTCGCCGTCTTCACCCTCGGTTATGCGCTGACCAATGGCGCCATGTATGCCAGCTTTGCCGCCGTCATGCTGGACGTGATCGGCACGGCCTGCGCCGCCACCAAGGCCCCGCTGCTGACCTGCCTCACCAACGTCCCCATCCTGGTGATGACGCTGGCCGACGGCGCCGCGCAAAGCCGCTGGGGAACCGGCGGCATGCTTGTGAGCGAAGCCATGGTGAGTTTCGCGGCGACCGCGCTTTTTCTGGGCTTTGCCGCGATGCTGCGTGTCTCATCCGTGGCGCGGGCCTGAGCGGCAAGACGCGGCGTCCCGGTGACGGCGCTTCCTACTGCGCCGGCTTGTCCAGATTGACCGCCAGTTCGCTGAGATGGGTAATCAGGGTGCGGACATTGCCGTTGTTCTGGCCCAGGAAGGCGGTGAACTGGTCGCGTTCCTCCAGCGACAGCCAGATACCCGACACCGACACGTCCACCAGCACCGGATTGCCGGTGTCGGTGCGGACGCGGAAATCCACTTCCAGCGGCGGCTGGCTGGAATGGGGGTCCTGCAACTGGGTGGCGACGATGAAGTCGGTGGGGCTGCGCTCGGTCGAGCCGGTGACTTTCAGGGTCTGGCCGGAATAGCGCGCGAAATAGGACTGGTAGGCGGCGACCGCATAATTCTTGAAGGCGGCGATAAAGGCGTCCACATCGGCGGGCGGCGCGGTGCGGCGATACTGGCCCAGCGTGAACAAGCCAATGCGCTTGACGTCCACCAGCCCCAGCAGGAAGCCCTCGAACTGGTCGCGGCGCTGGGCGGTCGAGAGCCCCTTGTTGTTCAGGATTTCAAGTCCCTTGTGGATGTTGTTGTCCACGAAGTTCTCCGCGACATTGGCGGCGGCGGCCGGTTCGGACAAAGCGAGCGGGGCCGCGAACATCAGGCCGAATGCCAGCACGGCGCGGCGCATCAGGGGCATCGAGAGCTGCATCTGGGTCTTTCCTGTTTTGGCGATTTTCGCGGTTTGCTCTGGCAAGTTCAAGGCCGTGCGGACACTGTAACAATCTCAAAAGTCAGGAAGATCCTGCCCCTCGGCCCGCCCGTTGCGGATTTGGTCATTGCGAAGCTGTCTGTAAAGGCTGCGCAACGATGAATAATAGTCTACCGAACTGCGCTGGATGCCCTGGACCGTCTGGTAGGTCTGCGCCCGCAGATCCAGCAGGGTGAAATATTCCCGTCCCGCCGCCCACCACAGATGCTGCTTGAAGCGGATCCGGTTGGTGGGGTCGATCGCGGCATCTATTGCCAGCCCCGCCGCGTCGCGCGGATTGCTGGGCCCGAAAAAGGGCAGCATCAGGAACGGGCCCTCGCCCGCGCCCCAAACCGCCAGGGTCTGGCCGAAATCCTCGCCATGGCCGGGAATGCCCATTTTGCTGGCCGGATCGAAGAAGCCGCCCAGGCCCAGGCTGCTGTTGATGACCAGCCGCTCCAGCGACTGGCTGCCGCGGGTGACCTCGCCCTGCAGCATATCGTTCACGAAGATGGTGGGCAGCGACAGGTTGCCCAGGAAATTGTGGACCCCGCGGCGGCCGCCTTCCGGCACCAGGATGAAATAGACGCCGACGGTGGGAATGACGACGTAACGGTCGATCTTGCCGTTGAACCGCAGCATGTCGCGGTTGGTCTGTTCATAGGGATCGTTGGCGGCCAGCGCCTCGGGCGGCGTGGAGGCGCAGCCGGCAACCGCCAGCGCAAAAATTCCCACGATCAGCGCCCGAAAGCCGCGCATACCCTTGAACCGCCCACCTTATTGCCGGGGTTTTGCCGGGTTTTGGGTCCGCGAGTCCAGCCCCTTGCGGGCGGCCTTTTCCTGAGCATATAAAGATATGCTTATATGTGAGGAAGGGCGTTGGACAGGCTGGTTTCCATGTTGCGGGCTGCGGGCGATCCCACTAGGTTGCGCCTGCTGCTGTTGCTGCGCCAGGCCGAGCTGACGGTCAGCGAATTGATCGAGATCGTCGGCCAGTCGCAGCCGCGCGTGTCGCGCCATCTCAAGCTGCTGGGCGAGGCGGGGCTGGTGGAGCGCTTCAAGGAAGGCAGCTGGGTGTTCTGCCGCGCCGCCGACCGGGGCATCGGGGCGGAACTGGGCGCGGCCATCGCCGCCCTGGCCGATCCGGCCTCGCAGGAAGCCGACCGGGCGCGGCTGGCGCATGTGCGCGACACCCGCGCCGCCGCCGCCGCCGCCTATTTCAAATCCAATGCGGCGGAGTGGGAGCGTATCCGCGCTCTCCATGCGCCAGAGAAAGATGTGGAGGCGGCCATCGCGCGCCATCTCACCGCCGCGCCGATCCGCAATTTTCTGGATGCGGGCACCGGCACCGGCCGGATGCTGGAACTGATCGCGCCCCATGCCGCGCGCGCGGTGGGCATTGACGTCAGCCCCGACATGCTGGCCATCGCGCGCGACAGGTTGCTGCAATCGGGCATCCAGAACGCCCAGGTGCGGCTGGGCGATACCTACCGCCTGCCCTTTTCCAATGGCAACGTGGGCGCGGGCTTCGATGTGGTGCTGTTCCACCAGGTGCTGCATTACCTGGACGATCCCGGCGCGGCGGTGGCGGAAGCCGCGCGCGTCATGGCGCCGGGCGGAAAATTGCTGATCGCCGACTTTGCCTCCCACAGGGAAGAGTTCCTGCGCGAGGAATTCGCCCATCGCCGCCTGGGCTTTTCCGACCGGGAAGTGGAAGGCTGGTTTGCCGGCGCGGGCCTGGCCGGGGCCGGCAGCGAAACCATCGCCCCCAAGAATGAAGGCGAAAAACTCACTGTCAAATTGTGGCTTGCCGCCGCCAACGCCAAAGCAAAAAAAGACGCCGCATGAGCCTGGAAACGCTGATCGACAATCCCAAGGACGGAGAGAGACCCTTGAAGGTCTCGTTCGAATTCTCGCCGCCCAGGACCGACGAGGCCGAAGCCAGTCTGTGGCTGGCGATCCGCCGGCTGGAGCCCCTGGCGCCGGCCTTTGTCTCGGTCACCTATGGCGCGGGCGGCTCGACGCGCGAGCGCACCCATCACACCGTCAGGCGCATCGTGGAGGAAACCACGCTGAAGCCCGCGGCGCACCTGACCTGCGTGGGCCATTCCCGGGGCGAGATTGACGACATCGTGCGCGCCTATTGGGACGCCGGCATCCGCCATATCGTGGCGCTGCGCGGCGACATGCCGGGCATGAGCGGCGCCTATCGGGCCCATCCCGACGGCTATGCCTCGACCCCGGAACTGATCGCGGGCATCAGGAAGATCGGCGATTTCGAGATCAGCGTGTCTTTCTATCCCGAGCGCCATCCGGATTCGCCATCGCACGGCCATGACATCGCCTTGCTGAAGGCCAAGATGGATGCGGGCGCCACCCGCGCCCTGGGGCAATTCTGCTTCGACAACGACCTGACGGCGCGCTTCCGTGACGATGCGGCCAAGGCGGGCATCACCATTCCGGTGGTGCCGGGCATCATCCCCACCACCAATTTCAATGCCGTGGCGCGCATGGCGGGCAAGACCGGCGCCTCCATTCCCGGATGGCTGGCCAAGGCCTATCAGGGCCTGGACGATGACGTCGAAACCCGCCGCATCGTCGCCGCCGCCGTGCTGGCCGACCAGGTCGGGCTGCTGCGGGCGCGCGGCTTTGACGATTTTCACTTCTATACCCTCAACCAGGCCAACCTGACCTATGCGGCCTGCCGCATCCTGGGCATCGCCCCGAAAGACATGACATGAGCTTCGATCGCACCGCCCGCATCGCCTGGATGAAGGAAGAGGCGCAGAAGCGCCTGCTGCTGCTGGACGGCAGCTGGGGCGTGATGATCCAGGGCTTCAAGCTGGGCGAGGAGGATTTCCGCGGCGGCCGTTTCGGCAATCATCCGTCGGAACTGAAAGGCAACAACGACCTGCTGACCCTGACCAAGCCGGAAATCATCCAGGATATCGGCCGCCAGTATCTGGAAGCAGGGGTGGATTTCATCGAGACCAACACCTTCAACTCCAACTTCACCTCGCAGGAAGATTACGGGTTGGGCCATCTGGTCGGCGAGTTGAACGAAGCCGGGGCGCGGCTGGCGCGCGATCTGTGCGATGAATTTTCCACGTCGAGCCGCCCGCGCCTGGTGGCCGGCGTGCTGGGGCCGGCCAACCGCACCGCCACCATCTCGCCCGATGTCAACGACCCCGCCTTCCGCAACATCACCTTCGACCAGTTGCGCGCCACTTATAAGAACGCCGCGAATGGACTTATTCGCGGCGGCAGCGATGTCCTGATGATCGAGACGGTGTTCGACACCCTGAACTGCAAGGCCGCGATCTACGCCATTGAAGAAGTGTATGAGGAACTGGGCGTGCGCCTGCCGGTGTGGATTTCCGGCACCATCACCGACCTGTCGGGCCGCACCCTGACCGGCCAGACGGCGGAAGCCTTCTGGCATTCGGTGCGCCATGCCAATCCCTTTGCCATCGGGCTCAACTGCGCCCTGGGGGCGCGCGAACTGCGCCCCTATGTCGCCGAACTGGCGGCAGCCTGCGACACGCTGGTCAGCGCCCATCCCAATGCCGGCCTGCCCAATGAATTCGGCGGCTATGACGAGTCGCCGGAACAGATGGCGGTGATGATCGAGGAATTCGCCCGTTCCGGCCTGGTCAATATCGTCGGCGGCTGCTGCGGCACCAGGCCCGGCCACATCGCCGCCTTCGGCAAGGCGATCGCCGGCGTCACGCCGCGCGTCATTCCGCAAAAGCCCAGATACATGCGCCTGTCGGGGCTGGAGCCTTTTACCCTGACGCCCGACCTGAACTTCATCAATGTCGGCGAGCGCACCAACATCACCGGCTCCGCCCGCTTCCGCAAGCTGATCGTCGCCAACGACTATGAAACCGCGCTCAATGTGGCGCGCGACCAGGTCGAGAACGGCGCCCAGGTCATCGACATCAACATGGACGAGGGCATGATCGACGGCGAGGCGGCGATGACCCGCTTCGTCAACATGATGGCGGGCGAGCCGGACATTTCCAGGGTGCCGCTGATGATCGACAGTTCCAAGTGGAATGTGATCCAGGCCGGCCTGAAATGCTGCCAGGGCAAGGTGATCGTCAACTCCATCTCGCTGAAGGAAGGCGAGGAACCGTTCCTGGAACATGCCAAGGAAGTGATGCGTTTCGGCGCCGCCGTGGTGGTGATGGCGTTCGACGAGGCCGGCCAGGCCGACACCCGGGAACGCAAGATCGAGATCTGCCACCGGGCCTATCGTCTGCTGGTGGAGAAGCTGAACTTCCCGCCCGAGGACATCATCTTCGATCCCAATATCTTCGCCGTCGCCACCGGCCTGGAGGAGCATAACGAATACGGCAAGGCCTTTGTCGAGGCTTGCGAGGTCATCCGCCGCGAAAACCCGCATGCCCATATCTCGGGCGGCGTCTCCAACTTCAGCTTCTCTTTTCGTGGGAATGAAAAAGTCCGCGAAGCGATGCACAGCGTCTTCCTGTTCCACGCCATCAAGGCGGGCATGGACATGGGCATCGTCAATGCCGGCCAGCTCACCGTCTATCAGGACATTCCCACGCCGCTGCGCGAGGGCATCGAGGATGTGTTGTTCAACCGCCGCGCCGATGCGACCGAGCGGCTGCTGGACCTGGCGCAGCAATATCGCGGCGACGGCAAGGTGGCCGATGTCGCGGATGCGGAGTGGCGCAGCCTGCCGGTGAACGAGCGCATTGCCCACGCCATGGTGCAGGGCATTGACGCCTTCATCGTCGAGGATACCGAAGAGGCGCGTGCCGCCGCCACCCGGCCGCTGGACGTGATCGAAGGCCCCCTGATGGCCGGCATGAATGTGGTGGGCGACCTGTTCGGCTCGGGCAAGATGTTCCTGCCCCAGGTGGTGAAGTCGGCGCGGGTGATGAAGAAGGCGGTGGCCTATCTCTTGCCCTTCATGGATGCCGACAAGAGCCAGGTGAAGGAGCCCGCCGGCCGCATCATCATGGCGACGGTGAAGGGCGATGTGCATGATATCGGCAAGAACATTGTCGGCGTGGTGCTGCAGTGTAACGGCTATGAGGTGATCGACCTGGGGGTGATGACGCCGACACAAAAGATTCTCGACGCCGCGAAAGAGCACAAGGCCAATATCATCGGTCTTTCCGGCCTCATCACGCCGTCGCTGGACGAGATGGTCACGGTGGCGTCCGAAATGGAGCGTCAGGGTTTCGACATTCCGCTTTTGATCGGCGGCGCCACAACTTCCAAGGTGCATACCGCGGTCAAGATCGATCCCAGCTATCGCCGTGGCCAGACCGTCTATGTCACCGACGCCAGCCGCGCCGTGGGCGTGGCCTCCAGCCTGCTGCAGAAGGAAACCGGCGCCACCTATGCGTCCGATATTCGCGCCGAATACGAAAAAATGGCCATCGCCCATGCCAACAAGCAGAGCAGCGGCAAGCGTGTGACCTTGGAGCAGGCGCGCGCCAATGCCGCCGCGCCGGACTTCACCGGCTACACGCCGCCTGCGCCCAATTTCCTGGGGTCGCGCACTTATACCAATTACGACCTGGCGGAACTGGCCAACTACATAGACTGGGGCCCGTTCTTCCAGACCTGGGAACTGGCGGGTCCGTTTCCCGCCATCCTGACCGATGACAAGGTGGGCAAGGTGGCCGGCGATCTCTATCGCGACGCCCAGGCCATGCTGAAGAAGATCATCGACGGCAAATGGCTGAGCGCCAGCGCCACCATCGGCTTCTGGCCCGCCAACAAGTCGCCGGAAAACCCCGACGACATCATCGTCTATGGCGACAAGGCGCGGAAATTTCCCATCCAGACGCTCCATACCCTGCGCCAGCAGATGGCGCGCGAAGCGGGCCGCCCCAACCTGGCGCTGTCGGATTTCATCGCGCCGATTGGCGTCGAAGACTATATCGGCGGCTTTGTCGTCACCGCCGGCATCGGCGAGGACAAGCACATCAAGCGGTTCGAGGAAGCCAAGGACGATTATTCCGCCATCCTGCTGCGCGCCCTGGCCGACCGGCTGGCGGAAGCCTTTGCCGAACGCCTGCATGAGCGGGTGCGCAAGGACTATTGGGGCTATGCCCCGGACGAAAACCTGGCCAACGAACAGCTGATCGCGGAAGGCTATCGCGGCATCCGCCCGGCGCCGGGCTATCCCGCCCAGCCCGAACACAGCGAAAAGGCCACCCTGTTCAAGCTGCTGGATGCCGAACACCGCATCGGGGTGAAGCTGACTGAAAGCTATGCCATGTGGCCGGGCTCCTCGGTGTCGGGCTTTTATTTCGCCCATCCCGAAAGCCGCTATTTCGGCATCGGCAAGATCGAGCGCGACCAGGTCGAGGACTATGCCCGCCGCAAGGGCTGGGACATCGAAACCGCCGAGCGTTGGCTTGCGCCGATTCTCAATTATAATCCCCGCGCGGCGAGTGCGGCGTAAGCCAGAGCATCGGCCAGCGCGTAGCGCGTCGGCCGTGCGACCATAGGGGAAGTGATGTCGGTCTGGGGCAAGATCAGCGGCGCGGCGACCGGCCTGCTGGTCGGCGGCCCCATTGGTGCCGTGGTGGGCGCGGTGGCGGGCCATTTCCTGGTGGACCGCGAAAGCGACCCCGGCGTCACCTTCACCATCGCGGTGATCGCCCTGGCCGGAAAGATGTCGGGGGCCGATGGCGTCGCCACCGAGGCCGAGTTCGAAATCTTCCGCCAGGTCTTCGTGATCCCGCCGCAGGAAGAGGCCAATGTCCGGCGCATCTTCACCCTGGCGCGCCAGGACGTGGCGGGCTTCGAGCATTATGCCGGCCAGATCGCGGAACTGTTCAAGGGCAATCCGGCGATGCTGGAGGACATACTGGATGGGCTGTTCGAGATCGCCAAGGCGGACGGCGTGCTGCATCCCGGCGAGGCCGCCTTCCTGGAAAAAGTGGCCGATATTTTCGGCCTGGCGCCCAACGAATACCGCCGCATCCGCGCCACGCATTTTGCCCCTGAGCTCACAGACCCCTATGTGATCCTGGGTGTCTCCTATGTGGCGGGCGATAACGAGATCAAGCAGACCTATCGCCGGCTGGTGCGCGAGAACCATCCCGACAGCCTGATGGCGCGCGGCGTGCCGGCCGAATTCATCCGCATGGCCACCGACAAGCTGGCCGCGATCAACAATGCCTATGAAAAAATCCAGTCGGAGCGCGGGCTTGGCTGAAAATCAGGGATGAATTGGCTGGGTGGTGTCCCGGTTTGAATTTTCCGGCGGGAGAGTTTCAGGGATGCGTCCGGTGGCAGTCCTCGATCATCTCCGTCGCAAGCCGCTGCAATCGCTCGGCGAAATGGTGATTCATGGCGGGGCGCTGGCGAATGTCGTCCGACATGATCTGCAGGACATTCGCCATGCGCTCGTATTCGGGCACGCTGAACGGCTTTTTCTCTTGGAGCACGGATCACCTTTGCGGTGGGGAATAGATGAAGCAAAAAGCCCGGCGCGAAGGGGCTTGGGGAACGCGCCGGGCTCTCAGGGATGATCAGAGGGCGGGGATTGGCCCTCCGACTTAAAGCAACCCGCCAAGGCATGATTATGTTCCGTGCCATTCCCGGAATGGGGCGGCTTACCCAGCCTGAGCCCGCCGCCATGGCCGGAGTTTGGCGAAGGGGCTGCTGCAAGCCTTGGAGGCAGCAAACGGCCAGATTTCATCGCATTGGACGCGCTGGGCGGCGATATTTGTGACATATTTTGATGACTAGTAAGCATATGTTCTAAATATGAATTTTCAATTATGTGGCGAATAATTCAAACTAAGACGCTATTGGAAGCTTGAAATATGATGATTTATTGATGATATTCTCCTCGGCGGCCGATCCTGGCTGCCTTTTCAAGGAGACTGAATGAGCAAACTGGATATTGGTGTGGGAGATGAATTCCCACTGGACGAAAGCCGCGACGGCCATCGCCGCGGGCGGCATGGCCGCCACCATCATCATGGCCATCACCATCATCACTTCCGCCGCCATGGCCGCCACGGCCTGGGCGGCGTCGCGGTCCTGCTGGTGGTCGCGGGGCTGGTGGCCCTGGCCGTGCAGCACCAGCTGACCCCCGGCATCGCCTATGGCATGATCGGCGTGGGTGCGTTGCTGCTGGTGCTGAGTGTGCTGGTGCGCGCGGTGTTTCACTGGCGCTATCACCGCCGCATCACGCAGCAGGTGTCGTAATGCGCGGACATCATCATCATCGCCGTGGCTTTCGTGGCCCCCTCTCCGAGGGTCAAGGGCCGGAAGTCGAAACCGGCGAGCGTTCGACCACAAGGGTGCAGTTGGAAATGCCGCCCCAGGCGATGGAGCGGCTGCAGAAGCTGAAGGACAAGACCGAGGCGGCGTCCTATGCCGAAGTCATCCGCAATGCGCTGCGCCTGTTCGAGGCGCTGGTGGACGAGCATGAGAAGGGCGCGGAATTTTCCCTGAAGCGCCCGGACGGCGAAATCGTGCAATACAAGATATTTGTGTGATGAAGCGCGCCGAACTGCCGTCGCCCAATCATGACGATCGCAACGGCGCGGCCGTGGACATGCTGGTGCTGCATTATACCGGCATGCCGACGGCGCAAGGCGCGCTGGACCGGCTGTGCGACCCGGTGGCGAAAGTGTCGGCGCATTACACCGTCGATGAAGACGGCACCATTTATGCCATGGTGCCGGAGGCGCGCCGTGCCTGGCATGCCGGCGTCGCCTGGTGGGCGGGCGACACCGACATCAATGCCCGCTCCATCGGCATCGAACTGGTCAATCCGGGGCATGCCTTCGGCTATCGCCCCTTTGCCGAACCGCAGATCGCGGCGCTGATCACGCTTTGCCACGGCATCCTGCTGCGCCATCCCATTCCCAGCGCGCGGGTGCTGGGCCACAGCGATGTGGCCCCGGCGCGCAAGGACGATCCCGGCGAGCTGTTCCCCTGGGAGCGGTTGGCGAAGGCGGGCATCGGGCTGTGGCCGGTATCACAGGACAGCAACCTGGGTATCGAGGCGCTGTGCCGCTATGGCTATGACCCGGGTGCGGGCGCGGAAAAGATCGTCACCGCCTTCCAGCGCCACTTCCGACCCGCCAAGGTGGACGGTGTGTGGGATCGCGAATCCGCCCGGCTGCTGGCTTCCCTGTTGCAAAAGACAGGCTGTTAAGCAATTCCAAGTTGGGTCCCGGCTTACGCCGCGCTTGCGCGCGGCTGGCCGGGATGACAGGTTCTGTTGTGTCAGATGGCCGGGTGACCGCGGGCTCAGCAATGGGTTCGAGGAAAGTCCGGGCTCCACGGAAAGACGGTGCCGGATAACGTCCGGCGGGGGCGACCCCAGGGATAGCGCCACAGAAATGACACCGCCACAGACTTTTAGGGTTTTGGCCCTAAAGGTCCGGCAAGGTTGAAATGGTGCGGTAAGAGCGCACCGCGTTCCTGGCAACAGGAATGGCAAGGCAAGCCCCACCGGGAGCAAGACCAAATAGGGATGGCAAGTGGCGTTTTCCGCGTCGCCGTCCGGGTCGGTCGCGAGAGGTGTGTGGCGACACACATCCCAGAGGAATGGTCACCCCTTCAGCAATGAAGGACAGAACCCGGCTTACAGGCCATCTGACACCTTAAAACCTGTCATCCCGGCCCGCGAGCGTTGCGCAGCAACGCGAAGCGCGAGCCGGGACCCAACTTTGTGATATATCCTAAAAAATTGGGGGACTCATGACGTCGAAGACGACCTTGACCGGCGCTGCTGGCGAATATTTCGTGATGTCAGAACTTCTGAAGCGCGGTTACGTTGTGGCACTCGCACCTGTAGGTGTTCCAAAAGCTGACATTGTTGTGACTGATGAAGATGGAAATAAGCAGGCTGCAATCCAAGTTAAATCACGTCGGTATGCCGGTGGTGACGGTGGATGGCACATGTCAAAAAAGCACGAAGACATAATCGGTGATCACCTGCTTTATTGTTTTGTCAATTTTCGAGATCAGGCCACTGATGTATTCGTAATACCGAGTGCGGTGGTGGCCAGCGTCGTTCGTGAGGCGCACGCAAAATGGCTCGCGACACCGGGAAAAAATGGACGGGTTCGTAATGACAGTAACATGCGAAGGATTACTCCCAGTTACAGCTCAATTTTCCAGGACGGCCCAAATCCCTATCCGGATGGTTGGATGGATCGCTATCGCGATGCTTGGGAAGAGTATCTAGGAGTGCCGCAGAGAGATCCTGATCGTGAAACGGTCTGAGCAACTCTAAATTTCGCGGAAACGGCCATTACGAAACTCGACAAGCGTTTCGTCAATCAATTTATCTAATTTGCCACTTTTGGCGTCGGCTTCCATCTGCCGATCCCATTCATCATCCGTGAACGTATCAAACCACGCACGTAGTCGGGCGCGCTCCTCAACAGAAAGCGCTGCAATAGCGTCTTGAATCTCTTCCACGCTCATGGCGCTGTTTCTAACATAAACGACGGCCGCTTAAACCCCCGCCTGATCCTGTCGCGCCAGTATCTCCAGCGTCCGCTCGTCCGGTTCGCCGTCGAAGTATTTTTCCAGCAGGTTGAAAAACTGCACTTCGTCGGGCGCGGCCTCGGCGAACAGGGTCAGGGATGAGCGGAATTTCAGGTCGTCGGGCGAGCCCAGCACCTCCAGCGCGCTTTTGCCCCGGATATTCTGCATCGCCTGGCAGCATTCGCGAAAGCGCGCCCCCAGCACCGGATGCGCCAGATAGGCCTCTGTTTCTGCCAGACTGTGAAGTGCATAAGTGCGCGCCATCGGGCTCGATCCCAGCCCGATGATCTGGGGAAAGATGAACCACATCCAATGGCTCTGTTTCTGACCGGCGCGCAGTTCCGCCAGCACCTGGTCATAGACCGGCGCCTGCGCCTCCAGGAAACGCTGTGGCCTCAAAGCCCCGCCTTCTTGGCAGAGACCTCGCCGATCGCAGACCAGTCCTTGTCCTGCCAGCCCCAGGCCACCGCCTGATCGTAATGGGCCTTCAGCAGTTCGGCGGTGGGCATTTCCACGCCCAACCCCGCCGCCGCCGCGCGCGCCAGGTTCACGTCCTTCAATCCCAAGGTCAGCGCGAAACCCGCCGGTTCATATTGCTGGTTCAACACCATCAGGCCATAGCTCTTGAACACCGCGCCGGTGAACAGCCGTCCGCCCATCACGTCATGGAACGCGGCCGGGTCCACGCCGCCCTTGCGCAGCAAGGCGAAGGCTTCGCCGATGGCTTCCAGCTCGCTGGCGATCATGAAGTTGCCGGTGATCTTGAACAGGTTGGCTTTCCAGGCGTCCTCGCCCAGGGGCACGGTGCGGCTGCCGATTTTGGCGAACACCGGCTGCAGGGTTTCCAGCGCCGCCGCATCGCCCGCCGCCACCAGCACCAACGCGGCCTGCTGCGCCATTTCCGGGCGGCCGAACACCGGCGCCGACAGATAGGCAAGGCCGGCCTCTTTATGCGTGGTTTGCAATTCCTTGGCGAAGTCCACCGAGATGGTCGCCAAATTCACATGGATCAGGCCCGCCGCCGCCTTTGCCAGCAGCGGCCCGGCCAGACCGACCTCGCGCATCACCGCGTCGTTGGCCAGCATGGAGAAGACCGCGTCGCCCTGCAGCGCATCGGCTGGTGTCTTTGCCGCGACGGCGCCCTTGGCGACCAGCGCCTCGACGGGGCCTTGGCTGCGATTCCACACCGTCACGCTGTGGCCTGCCTTCAGCAAATTCTCCGCGACATGGCCGCCCATCCGGCCCAGGCCGATAAATCCGATTTTCATGCTGTCCTCACTGTTCGCGCCCGGCAGAGAAACGGTGCGCCGCCCTTCTGTCGAGTCGAATCAGCCTGTGGTTGCAGAGCCGGGCCGCTCCCGGACGTGCCCCGCAGGCACAATCTGCGATTGCATGCCTGATAAAGTCGTTAACGCCCTGTTTACCCATGTCACCGCATCCTTACCGTGTTCGTCAATCGTTCTCTTGATTCAAGCCCTAGCGGCTGAGTCAGGCGAAGAACACTAGCCAAGTCCCTCAAAAATCAGGGTTTTTGGTTTGACGGCCCAATCCATCCCATGTTATCCCATACTGTCCCAAAGGGCTGCGATGGCCCGCCTGGCAGACGGCCGAGTTTCCGGTCAGCCCAGGCCGTGGGGTCAAGGGGGGTACAGGCGCGATGACCGGGTTGGTCCAGCCGTTCATTTCAACGGTTGCAGGCTCGCTCGACAGCAAGGGGCGGGTGTGCATCCCCGCGACCTATCGCCATCTCCTGTCCGCCCAGAACACCATGGGCGTCTATGTCTGCCCCAGCTTCATCGATCCGGCGCTGGACGCTTTCGGACAGACCCTGCTCGACCGTGTCAATGAGCGGCTCGCCACGCAGGACCCGTTCTTCTCCGCCGGCTTTGACGACGAAGCCACCGCGCTGATCGCGCGCACCCAGTCGCTGCCGATCGACGAGAATGGCCGCGTGCGCTTGCCCGACCAGATGATCGAACATGCCGGCCTGAAGGACAAAATCGTCTTCGTCGGCAAGGCGCAGAAATTCCAGGTCTGGGATGTCGAGCGTTATGCGCCCATCGAGGCCGAGGCCCTGGCGCGGGTGAAAGCGAAAATGGAGCGCGCGCGTTCAGGAGAAAGCGCATGAGCGGCCATCTGCCCGTCATGCTGAACGAAGTGCTGGAAATGCTCAGCCCCCGTGACGGCGCGCATTATGTCGACGGCACGTTTGGCGGCGGCGGTTACACCACCGCCATTTTGGAAGCCGCCGATTGCAAGGTGCTGGGCATTGACCGCGATCCCGACGCCATCGCCCGCGGCCAGGCGCTGGTCGAACGCTTCGCCGGCCGCCTGACCCTGGTGCAGGGCGAATTTTCGAACATGGATCAATACACGCAGGCCAGCGACGGCGTGGTGCTGGACCTGGGCGTGTCGTCCTTCCAGTTCGACCAGCCGGCGCGCGGTTTCAGCTTCCGCGAAGACGGCCCGCTGGACATGCGCATGAGCCTGTCGGGCGAAACGGCGGGCGATTTCGTCAACAGCGCCGATCACAGCACGCTCGCCTCGGTCATCGCCCGCCATGGCGAGGAAAAGAACGCCCGCCGCATCGCCACCGCCATCATCGCCGCCCGCCCCATCACCGGCACCGCGCAACTGGCCGCCATTGTATCGCAGGCCCAGGGCCCCGCGGCGCTGCGTTTCGCCATCCATCCCGCCACCCGCACCTTCCAGGCCTTGCGCATCCATGTGAATGACGAACTGGGCGAATTGGAGCGCGGCCTGGAGGCGGCGCTGACCATCCTCAAGCCGCAAGGCCGGCTGGTGGTGGTATCGTTCCACAGCCTGGAAGACCGTATCGTCAAGCAGTTCCTGGGCCGGCGCAGCACGGCGGCGGCGCGGCCTTCGCGCCACATGCCGGTAGCGGCGGCGTCGAACCCGGCTTTTCAGCTTCTCACCACCCGCCCGCGCACCCCGTCGGCGGAAGAACTTGCATCCAACCCTCGTGCCCGATCCGCCAAGCTGCGGGCCGGCCTGAAACTGGCGGCATAGGAGAGCATCATGGTTCGCATCCTGAACTTCTTCTGCGTGGCGTTGATGGGTTTCTCGATCCTGGCGCTCTACCACGTCTCCGAAAAAACCCGGGTGGCACACATGGAACTGGGCCAGGTCCAGCGCCAGATCGCCCAGGAACACGCCCATATCGCGGTGCTGGAAACCGAATGGCAGCATGTCGCCTCGCCCGAGCGCATCCAGCAGCTGGCGCAGGAAAAGCTGGGCATGGCCGACAGCGCCTCGGTGCAGTTGTCCAGCTTCGACCAGTTGCCGCGCCGTGGCGCCGGTGAGGGCGAGGGCCCGAACGCGCCGCTGAACAACACCCCCGTGCATAACGCCAGCGCCCAGGTGCCCGCCTCGGACGCGCCGAACGACCCTGGCATGTGAGGATATGAGCGAAGCGCCCACTGTCTTTCAGCGTCGCATTGTCATCGGAGCGGTTCTTTGCGTTGCCGCTTTCGCGCTGGTGGGAATCCGCCTTGTCCATGTCACCCTGCTGAAATCCTTCGGCGACGGCCATCCCGCCATCGCCACCATCGCCCGCGCCGACCTGACCGACCGCAATGGCGAACTGCTGGCGCGCGACCTGCCGGTGAAGGACCTGTATGCCCGCCCGCAATTCCTCGACAAGGCCGAGGCCGCGCATGAACTGGCCGTGGCCGCCGGCGCCGACGAACGCCGCCTGCTGGCCGGCTTCAACAACGCCAAGCATCCCTATGTGCTGGTCGCCCGCCAGATCACGCCCGATGCCGAGGCGCGGGTAATGCATCTGGGCCTGCCGGGGCTGGAGTTCGAGCCCGGCGGCAAGCGCTATTACCCCGATGGCCGCAATGCCGCCCAGGTGGTCGGCGTCACCGATCCCGACAACAATGGCGTCAGCGGACTGGAGATGGGGCTGCAGAACCAGATTCGCGCCGCGGCGGGCGGCCAGGTGCGCACCTCGATCGACATGCGGGTGCAGTATATCCTGGCGCATGAGGTGGACCAGGCGCGCACCACCTTCACCGCGCGCGCCGCCGGCGGCGTGGTGATGGACGTGAACACCGGCGAGGTGCTGGCCATGGTGTCGGCGCCCGATTTCGATCCCAACCTGCGCAAGGTGGAAGGCGGCGACTCCAGCCGCAACATCATGGCGCAGGATGTTTATGAGCTGGGTTCGATCTTCAAGATCATCACCTTCACCCTGGCGCTGGAAGACCACACGCTGAAAAGCCTGGACGAGGTCTTCACCATCGGCCAGGGCCTGAAGCTGGGCAAGTTCACCATCCATGAAGCCGAGCACATGCCCGCCACCCTGGCGGCGCGCGATATCCTGGCCCAGTCCTCCAACATCGGCACGGCGCAGATCGTGCTGCGCAGCGGTCCCACCCGCCAGCGCGAATTCCTCGCCCATATGGGCCTGCTCAAGCCGTTGAAGACCGAGTTGCCGGAAACAGCGCGCCCGCTGTATCCGATCGCCAACTGGGGCCAGATCGAGACCGCCACCATCGGCTTCGGCCAGGGCATTTCGGTGACGCCGCTCAGTTTCGTCACCGCCGCCGCGCAGGTGGTGAATGGCGGACGCCGCATCACGCCGACGTTCCTCAAGCAGGAGGCCACCGACCTGCGCGGCGAACAGGTCATCAAGCCGGAAACCAGCGAACAGATGCGCGACCTGCTGCGCTATGTCGTCACCAATGGTTCGGGCAAGAAGGCCGACGTGCCCGGCTATGACGTGGGCGGCAAGACCGGCTCGGCCCAGGTTCCGGGTCCGCATGGCCGCTACATTCCCCACGCGCTGCGCACCAGTTTTTACGGCGTCTTCCCGGCGCATAACCCGCGCTATGTGGTGTATATCCTGCTCGACCAGCCGCATGGCACCAAGGCCACCGCCGGTTTCGCGCTGGCGGGCTGGACCGCGGCGCCGGCCGTGGGCCGGGTGATCCAGCGCATCGCGCCGCTTCTGGGCGTGCCGAACAATGCCCCGCCCACCAAGCTGGCATCGGATACGCAATGACGCCACATTCCGACGCGAAAATAGCGGGCATGAAGGACTTTATCGGGCTTGGATTGACGGGGCTGGCGAGCGACAGCCGCAAGGTCAAGCCGGGCTATCTGTTTGCCGCGCTGGCGGGAAGCAAGACGGACGGGGCGCGCTTTGTGAAAGACGCGGTGTCGCGCGGCGCGGTCGCGGTGCTGGGTGCGCCTGCGCTGGAGCCGGACGTCGTGGCGCTGGGGGTGCGCTTCATCGCCGATGAAAATCCCCGCCTCGGGTTGGCGCGCTATGCCGCCGCTTTCTATGCCGCCCAGCCGGATGTGGTCGCCGCCGTCACCGGCACCAAGGGCAAGTCCTCCATCGTCGCCTTCCTGCGCGAGATCTGGACGGCGCTGGGCGACGCCGCCGCCAGCCTGGGTACGGTGGGCGTGGTCGGGCCGAAAGGCGAGATGCCGCTGGGCCACACCACGCCCGATCCGGTGGAGATTCATGCGCTGCTGGCGCAGTTGAAAGCCGATGGCGTCGATCACCTCGCCATCGAGGCCTCCAGCCATGGTCTGGACCAGCATCGGCTGGACGGGGTGAAGATCGCGGCTTGCGGTTTCACCAACATCACCCGCGATCACATGGATTATCACGCCACCTTCGACGATTATCTGGCGGCCAAGCTGCGGCTGTTTTCGGAAGTGGTGCGGGACGGCGGCGTGGCGGTGGTCAATGCCGATGCCGAACATGCCGGCCGTTTCATCGAGGCCGCGAAAGCACGCGGGCTGAAACTTCTTACGGTCGGGCGCAAGGGCGAGACCATCATCCTGGAACGCCGCGAGGATCAGGGCGGCGCGCAGGCGCTGACCTTGCGCCACGCCGGAAAAATCCATCATGTGCTGCTGCCCCAGGCGGGCGACTTCCAGGCCTCGAATGCGCTGGTGGCGGCGGGCTTGGCCATCGGTCTTGGCAGTGATGCGGCGAAAGTCTTCAAGGCGCTGGAACATCTCAAGGGTGCGCCGGGCCGGATGGAGAAGGTCGCCTTCTCCAAAGACAATGCGCCGATCTATGTCGATTACGCCCACACGCCAGACAGCCTGGAAAAAGTTCTGGAAGCGCTGCGCCCGCATACGGCCAACCGCCTGCATGTGGTATTCGGCTGCGGCGGCGACCGCGACAAGGGCAAGCGCCCGCTGATGGGCGCCATCGCCGTGCGGCTGGCCGATGACGTGATCGTCACCGACGACAATCCGCGCACCGAGGATGCCGCCGCCATCCGCGCCGAAATCCTGGCCGCCGCGCCGGGCGCGCGCGAGATTGGCGACCGCCATGCCGCCATTCGCGCCGCCGTGGAGTCGCTCAAGGGCGGCGATGTGCTGATCCTGGCCGGCAAGGGCCATGAGACCGGCCAGTATATCAACGGCGTCACCCATCCCTTTTCCGACCGCGCGGAAGCGGTGAGATACGCCCTGGAACTGGGAGGCCGCGCCGCATGACGCTGTGGTCCTCCGCCGAAGCCGAAGCCGCCACCCTGGGCAAGGCCAGCAGGCCCTTTGCCGTGAACGGGCTTTCGATTGACACCCGCACCCTGCGCGAAGGCGACCTGTTCGTGGCGCTCAAGGGCGACCATCGCGACGGCCATGATTTCGTGGCTGCCGCCTTTGACGCCAAGGCGGGCGCGGCGCTGGTGACGCATAGGCCTGACGACGTGACGGGGCCGTTGCTGACGGTCGCCCATACCCAGCGCGGGCTGGAAGATCTGGCGCGCGCCGCCCGCGCCCGCAGCAATGCCAAGGTCATCGCCGTCACCGGCAGCGCCGGCAAGACCACCACCAAGGAAATCCTCAGCCTGGCCTGCAACGCCCTGGGCAAGACCCATGCCAGCGCCGCCAGCTACAACAACCACTGGGGCGTACCGCTGTCCCTGGCGGCGCTGCCGCGCGATGCCGAATATGGCGTCTTTGAAGTGGGGATGAATCATTTCGGCGAGTTGCGGAATCTGGTCGGATTCGTGAAGCCGCATGTGGCGCTGGTCACCACCATCGCGCCAGCGCATCTGGAATTCTTCGGCAATTGCGAAAGCATCGCCGACGCCAAGTCGGAAATCTTCGAAGGCTTGTTGCCGGGCGGCGCGGCGCTGATCCCGTCCGACAGCGATTATGCGGATCGCCTGACGGCGCGCGCCCGCCAGGCGCAGGTGTCGCGCATCGTCAGCTTCGGTACCGGCGGCGATGCGAAACTGATTTCCTTCACGCCCGACGGCGCGGGCATGCGGGTCAAGGCCGACATATTGGGCACGGCGGTGGATTGTTTTGTCGGCGCGCCGGGCGGCCATATCGCCCAGAATGTCGTGGGCGCGCTGGCGGCCGTGGCGCTGCTGGACGGCGATGTGCTGAACGCCGTCGCCGCGCTGAAGGATTTCACCGCCCTGAAAGGCCGTGGCGCGCGCTTTGACGCCGGCGGCATCGCGGTGATTGACGAAAGTTACAACGCCAATCCCGCCTCCGTGGCGGCGGCGCTGGCGCTGCTGGGCGCGGCTTCCGGCCGCAAGATCGCCGTGCTGGGCGACATGCTGGAGATGGGCGAGGGCGGCATCGCCCATCATGCCGGTCTGGCCGTGCCTATTGACGACAATGGCATAGACCTGGTCTTCGCCAGCGGTACGCAGATGCGGCACCTGTGGGATGCGTTGCCCGCGACGCGGCGCGGTGCCTATGCGCCGACCGCCGCCGCGCTTTTGCCGCTGGTCCTGGCCGCGCTGGCGCCCGGCGACACCGTGCTGGTCAAGGGCTCCAACGGTGCGAAGATGTCGGTCATTGTCGAAGCTCTCAGGAAGAAGGGCGCCTGATGCTGTATTACCTGTCGCTGCTCACCCATACCGACCAGCTGGCCTTCTTCCGCCTGTTCAAATACCTCACCTTCCGCAGCGGGGCGGCGGTGGTGACGGCGCTGCTGATCGCCTTCCTGATCAATCCCATGCTGATCCGCTGGCTGAAGGTGAAGCAGGGCAAGGGCCAGCCCATCCGCGCCGACGGCCCCGCGCGCCACATCATTGAAAAGGCGGGCACGCCGACCATGGGCGGCTTGCTGATCCTGATTCCCTGGCTGGGTTCCACGCTGCTGTGGGCCAGTCCGTCCAACCGCTATGTCTGGATCGCGCTGCTGGTGACGGCGGCCTTCGGCCTGCTGGGCTTCCTGGACGACTATTATAAAGTGACCAAGCGTACCAGCGACGGGCTTTCCAGCCGCGCCCGCCTGCTGATCGAGTTCGCGGTGGCGGGCCTGGCCACATGGCTGATCATGCAGTCGCAGGCGCCCGCCTTGTCCGGCGCGCTGGCGGTGCCTTTCATCAAGACGGCGCTGATCCCGCTGGGCCTGTTCTTCATCGCGGTGGGCGCGGTGGTGATCGCGGGCGCCGCCAATGCGGTGAATTTCACCGATGGTCTCGACGGGCTCGCCATCGTGCCGGTGATGATCGCCGCCGCCACCTTTACGCTGATCGTCTATCTTGTGGGCAATGAGAGGTTCGCCGCCTATTTGCAGGTTCCCTACATCGAATATGCCGGCGAGCTGGCGATATTCCTGGCGGCGCTGGTCGGCGCCGGCCTGGGCTTTCTGTGGTACAACGCCCCGCCCGCCGCGATCTTCATGGGCGACACCGGCTCCTTGCCGCTGGGCGGCGCGCTGGGCGTGGTCGCGGTGGCGGTGAAACACGAGATCGTGCTGGCCATCGTCGGCGGACTCTTTGTCATCGAAACGGTGTCCGTCGTGGTGCAGGTCGTTTCCTTCAAGCTGACCGGCAAGCGCGTCTTCCGCATGGCGCCGATCCATCATCACTACGAGCAACTCGGCTGGACCGAGCCCACCATCGTGATCCGCTTCTGGATCGTGGCGGTGGTGCTGGCGCTGCTGGGCCTCGCCACCCTGAAGCTGCGGTGACACGATGATCGCGGCCCGCGCCTTTGCCGGAAAAACCGTCGCCGTCTTCGGCCTGGCCCGCACCGGGCTGGGCGCGATCCGCGCGTTGGTGGCCGGCGGCGCCATGGTCATCGCCTGGGACGACAATGCCGCCGCCCGCGACCTGGGCAGCCGGGAAGGGGCGCAGATCATGCCCTGGCGCGAATGGCCGTGGGAAATGATCGCCGCTTTGGTGCTGTCGCCAGGCGTGCCGCTGACTCATCCCAAACCGCATGGCGTGGTCGAGCATGCCACCGCCGCCAGGGTTCCGGTCATCGGCGATGTCGAACTGTTCGCGCGCGAAGTTCAGGGCAAGGCGCCGGTCATCGCCATCACCGGCACCAACGGCAAGTCCACCACCACCGCCCTGGTCGGGCATATCCTGAATGCCTGCGGTTTCGACGCCCAGATCGGCGGCAATATCGGCAAGTCGGTGCTGGAACTGGCGCCGCCGCCCTCTTCAAACAAAAATGGGGCCAAAACCATCTATGTGCTGGAAATGTCCAGCTTCCAGATCGACCTCGCCCCCGGCCTGGCGCCGGATGTGGGCGTGCTATCCAACCTGTCGCCCGATCATATCGACCGTCACGGCACGATGCAGAATTACGCCGCCATCAAGGCGCGGCTGATGCGCCAGACCGCCGAAACCGGCCAGGTGGTGGTGGGCGTGGACGACGCTTATTCCTCGGCCATCTTCACCCAGCTTTCGGCGGCCGGGGTGCAGGCCCATCCCGTCTCGGTGGGCAAGGTGCTGGGGCGCGGCATCTTTGTGGTGGACGGGGCGCTGTACGACGCGATGGGCGCGCGCGCCGTCAAGATCATGGAGATGGGCGCGGCGGTTCACCTGCCGGGCGCGCACAACTGGCAGAATGCGGCCCTGGCCTATGGCGCGGTCAGGCCCTATGTCAGCGACACCAAGGCCATCGCCGCCGCCATCGCCAGCTTTCCCGGCCTGGCGCACCGCATGGAAGATGTCGGCCGCATCGGCAAGGTGCAGTTCATCAACGATTCCAAGGCCACCAATGCCGACGCCACAGCGCGTGCCCTGGCGGTCTATCCCGATATTTTCTGGATCGCGGGCGGCAAGCCCAAGGAAGGCGGCATCGAAAGCCTTGGCGGCTTTTTCCCGCGCATCCGCAAGGCCTATCTGATCGGAGAAGCCGCGCCCCAGTTCGCCCGCACCCTGGACGGCAAGGCGCTGTATGAGATGTCCGCCACCCTGGACGTGGCGGTGGCAAGCGCTGCCCGCGACGCGGCGGCTTCGCTTTCGTCCGCGCCGGTGGTGCTGCTGTCGCCCGCCTGCGCCAGTTACGACCAGTTCAAGGATTTCGAGCAGCGCGGCGACGTCTTCCGCGACCTGGTGGCCAGGCTGCCGCGCGAACACACCGCAAGGGTGGCGTCATGAACCGCGCCGACAACAGCGGCTTCACCAACTGGTGGTTCACGGTGGACCGGCTGGCGCTGCTCTGCATGATCGTGCTGGCGGGCATCGGGCTGATGCTGGCCTTCGCCGCCAGTCCCGCCATCACCGGCGGGCCGCTGACCGCCGGGGATTTCCGCTATACCGCGCGCCAGGTGGTGTTCGCCGGCGTCGCCATCGCCATCCTGTGTTCGGTGTCGCTGCTGACCCTGCGCCAGATTCGCATCCTGGCGGCGGTGACCTTTGCCTGCGCCCTGATCGGATCGTTCCTGGTGCTGTTTGTCGGCGCCGATGTGCTGGGGGCGCGGCGCGAACTCGACCTTGGTCCCTTTGCGCTGCAGCCGTCGGAATTCCTCAAGCCCAGCTTCGCCATCCTGGCCGCCGCGGTGCTGGCCGACCGCCAGCCGCTGGCGATTCCCAAGCCGGTGGTGACGTTTCTTTTATTGGCGCCCGCCCTGGCCATCCTGATCAAGCAGCCCGACGTGGGCCAGACCGGCCTGCTGATCTGCCTGTGGGGCGCCATGCTGTTTTTCTATGGCGTGAATTTCCTCTGGATCGGCACCGGGCTGGGCATTGTGGCGGCGCTTGGCGTCGTGGCCTATGAAATCTTCCCGCACGTGCATCATCGCGTGCAGCAGTTCCTCAGCGAATCCGACACCGGCTACCAGGCCGGCCTGGCGCTGAAGGCCTTTGCCCATGGCGGGCTGACCGGCGTGGGGCCCGGCGCGGGCACCATCAAATACCGCATTCCCGACGCCCATTCCGATTTCATCTTCGCGGTGGCGGGCGAGGAGTTCGGCTTTGTGCTTTGCGCCCTGATCGCTTTCGTGTTCTGCGCCCTGACGGTGCGTCTGCTGCTGCGCGCGGCGGGCTGCCGCGAGCCTTTCTCGCAACTGGCCGGCGCGGGCCTTGCCGTGGTGACGGCGGTGCAGGCCTTCATCAACATGGGCGTGGCGGTGTCCTTGCTGCCGGCCAAGGGCATGACCCTGCCGTTCATTTCCTATGGCGGGTCGTCGCTGTTCGCGGTGGCGTTGACCATGGGCTTTGCCCTGGCGGTGACCCGCCAGCGCCCCAAGCTGATGGCGACCCGCGACGATCCGAATTTTTTCGTGGGTAGCGTGGCATGAGTGTGATCGTGCTTTCGGCAGGCGGCACCGGCGGGCATTTGTTCCCCGCCCAGGCGCTGGCGGGCGAACTGGTGAAACGCGGCCGCGACATCGTGGTGATGACCGACGCCCGCTTCGCCAATTACGCCACCGCCTTTCCCGGCGCGCGAATTCAGACCGTGCCGTCTTCGCCTTTCTCGTCGCTGGCGGCGCCGTTCAAGATCGGCGCCGGCATCGTCATCGCGCTGGCCAGGCTGCTGACGCTCAAGCCCGCCGCGGTGATCGGCTTTGGCGGCTATCCCAGCGTGCCGGTGATGCTGGCCGCCACGCTCGCCCGCCTGCCCACCGCCATCATCGAGCAGAATGCCGTGGTCGGCCGCGCCAACCGGCTGGTGATGAACAGGGTCAGGGTCGTGGCCGCCGCCTTTCCCATCGCCCGCTTCGCGCCCGACGACAAGAGCAAGATCGTGCTGACCGGCAATCCCCTGCGGCCCGAGGTCGAGGAATTGTGGGGCGCGCCTTACAATGTGCCCGACGCCAAGGGGGCGTTGCGCCTCTTGGTATTCGGCGGCAGCCAGGGCGCGCGCGCCATGAGCGAGATCGTGCCTGCCGCCCTGACCCGGCTGCCGCATGACATGAAGATGCGCCTGTCGGTGGTGCAGCAGTGCCGCCCCGAAGACATCGAGCAGGTGCGCGAGATATACCGCAATGCCGAGATCCGCGCCGACCTGCAGCCCTTCTTCACCGACCTGCCGCGCCGCATGGCCGAAACCCATCTGGTGATCGCGCGCTCCGGCGCGGGCACGGTTGCGGAACTCATGGCGATCGGCCGCCCCGCCATCCTGGTGCCGCTGCCCGGCGCACTGGACGACAACCAGACCCCCAATGCCGAAATCCTGTCGCGCGCCGATGCGGGGTGGACCGTGCGCCAGAGCGATTTGACCCCGGATTTGCTCGCCCGGATGCTGACCGGGATTTTCGCCGATCCGCTGGCCCTGGCGCGCCGCGCCGCCGCCGCCCATGCTTTGGCGACACCGCATGCAGCGGCGAAACTGGCCGATGTGGTCGAGCGCTTGACGAGGGCCGCGTAATGGTCACGCCCGTCACCACCCGCGTGCCGCTGGATATCGGCGCCATCCATTTCATCGGCATCGGCGGCATCGGCATGTCGGGCATCGCCGAGATCATGCACAACCTCGGCTATAAAGTGCAGGGCAGCGACGCCGCCGACAATGCCAACGTCAAGCGGCTGCGCGCCATGGGCATCGCCGTGCATGTCGGCCACAACGCCGCGAACCTCAAGGACGCGCATGCGGTGGTCTATTCCTCCGCCGTCAAGCCCGGCAATGTCGAATTCGACGAAGCCCGCAAGCTGGGCCTGCCGCTGGTGCGCCGCGCCGAGATGCTGGCCGAGATCATGCGCCTGCGTTCCTGCATCGCCATCGCCGGCACCAACGGCAAGACCACGACAACGACACTGGTCGCCGCTTTGCTGGACGCAGGCGGCATGGACCCTACCGTGGTCAATGGCGGCATCATCAATGCCTATGGCACCAACGCCCGGCTGGGCGCGGGCGAGTGGGTGGTGGTGGAGGCCGATGAAAGCGACGGCACCTTCCTGCGCCTGCCCGCGACCGTGGCGGTGGTGACCAACGAAGACCCCGATCACCTGGATTATTACGGCACCTTCGACAATATGCGCGACGCCTTCCAGCGCTTTGTCGAGAATGTGCCCTTCTACGGCTTCGCGGTCCTGTGCATTGACCATCCCGAAGTGCAGGCGATGGTCGGCCGCATCACCGACCGCCGCATGATCACCTATGGCTTCAGCCCCCAGGCCGATGCCCGCGCCGTCAATGTTTCCTTCGCGGAAGGCGTGTCGCGTTTCGACATGCTGTTCACCGACCGCCGCAAGGGCACGGAAGAACGGCTGACCGGCCTCAGCCTGCCCATGCCGGGCGAGCATAATGTGCAGAACGCCACCGCCGCCATTGTCGTGGCGCGCCAGCTGGGCGTGCCCGATGCGGTGATCGCCGCCGGCCTGGCTGGTTTCAAGGGCGTCGGCCGCCGCTTCACCAAGGTGGGCGAAGTGAATGGCACCGCGATCATCGACGATTATGCCCACAATCCCTTCAAGATCGCCGCCGCCGTGAAAGCGGCGCGCCAGGCCTATGCCGGTCCCATCGTGGCGGTGGTGCAGCCGCACCGCTACACGCGCTTGCGCGACACTTTCGAGCAGTTCGCCACCTGTTTGAACGACGCCGATGTGGCGATCATCGCCCCGGTCTATGCCGCGGGCGAGAAGCCCATCGAAGGGATCAACCGCGATACCTATGCCGAGGCGCTGCGCGCCCACGGCCATCGCAATGTCATCACCATTGACGGCGAGGACGACCTGGCCGAGGCGGTGCTGCCCTATGTCAAGCCGGGCGCCGCCATCATCGGCACCGGCGCGGGCTCCATCACCCAGTGGATGAACAACCTGCCGAAAAACCTGGAGGGTCTGTTGTGATGATGACCCGGTCCAGCATCGCCTTGCCGCCGGTGCGCGGTTCCATCGCCCATGACGCGCCGCTGAAGGATCTGGTGTGGTTTCGTGCCGGCGGGCCTGCGGAAATTCTGTTCCGTCCCGCCGATGGCGACGACCTGGCGGCGTTCCTGGCGGCGAAGCCCGAAGGGTTGCCTGTGTCGGTGATTGGGGTGGGTTCGAACCTGCTGGTGCGCGACGGCGGCATTCCCGGTGTGGTGGTGCGGCTGTCGTCGGTCTTCGGCAAGATCGAGACCGATGGCCTGCGGCTGCGCGCCGGTGCGGCGGCGCTGGATGGCGCGGTGGCGCGGGCCGCCGCCGATGCCGGCATTGCCGGTCTGGAGTTCCTGCGCGGCGTGCCCGGCACCATCGGCGGCGCGCTGAAGATGAATGCCGGCTGCTATGGCCGCGAGATCAAGGACATCTTTGTCGAAGCCACCGCGATTGATGGCCAGGGCCGAAAAATCACGCTTTCCGCCGCCGACATGGCGTTCGAATATCGCAAAGCCAAAGGCGCGGCCGACGACCTGATCTTCGTGGAAGCGGTGTTTGAAGGCGCAGCCGACGAACCCGCCGCCATCCGGGCGCGGATGGAGGAACTGTCGGCCAACCGCGAGGCCAGCCAGCCGATCAAGTCGCGCACCGGCGGTTCGACCTTCAAGAACCCGCCTGGCCACAAGGCCTGGCAATTGATCGATGAAGCCGGTTGCCGGGGCTTGATGCGGGGCGCGGCGCAGGTTTCGGAAAAGCACACCAACTTCCTGATCAACACCGGCGACGCCACGGCCGCCGAACTGGAAGCCCTGGGCGAGGACGTCCGCAGGCGGGTGCTGGAAAAATCCGGCGTCACCCTGGAATGGGAAATCAAGCGGGTGGGGATCGCATGAGTGCGTATCGCCGTATCGCCGTCTTGATGGGAGGCCGCAGCGCCGAACGCGAGGTCTCGCTGTCCTCGGGGCGCGGCGTGATGGCGGCGCTGGCGCAGGAGGGCTTCGATCCGGTCAGCGTGGACCCTGGCGAAGACCTGATGGCGCAACTCAAAGCCGCCAGGCCGGATGCGGTGTTCAACGCCCTGCATGGCCGCTTCGGCGAGGACGGCACGGTGCAGGGCATCCTGGAATGGATGCGCCTGCCTTACACCCATTCCGGCGTGCTGGCCTCGGCCCTGGCGATGCACAAGGAACGCACCAAGGATATCTACCGCGTCGCCGGCCTGCCCGTCGCCCGTTCCATCGTCTGCGATCGCCATGCGGCGGCGCAAACCCATCTGATGGAGCCGCCCTATGTGGTCAAGCCGGTGAACGAAGGCTCCTCGGTCGGCATCTTCATCATCCGCAAGGGCGACAACCGCCCGCCCGCCGCGCTGGGCAGCGACACCTGGAATCTTTCCAGCGAGATGATGGTGGAAGAATTCATTCCGGGCCGCGAACTGACCGTCAGCGTGATGGGTGACCCTTCCATTGGGAAAGATGGGGCGCTCGGCGTTACCGAGATCACCACCGAACTGGAATTCTACGATTATGAAGCCAAATACGCGCCGGGTGGCTCCAGACACATCCTGCCCGCCCAGGTGCCGGATGGCGTCGCCGCCGACTGCATGGCCTTCGCCGTGACGGCGCACAAGGCGCTGGGCTGCCGCGGCGTCAGCCGCACCGATTTCCGCTATGACGATACCGGCGATGCGTCCCGCCTGGTGCTGTTGGAAACCAACACCCAGCCCGGCATGACCCCGACCTCGCTGGTACCGGAACAGGCGGCGCATATCGGCATGTCCTACGCAAAGCTTTGCCGCTGGATGGTGGAGGACGCCTCATGCGATCGGTGACCCTGGACCGCAAGCCGCGCGGCAAGGCCCGCACCCAGACCGTGCGCCCCTCTCCGACAAACAAGGGCCGCGCCAAGCGCGACCTGCCCGAAGTGCAGCCCGGCGCCGCCCGCGCCGCCAAGCCGCCGGGTCCGCTGGCGAAATTCAAGCCCTTCTTCAAGCGTCCGATGATGGTGCTGTGCGGGCTGGTCCTGCTGCTGGTCCTGCTGGCGGCGCTGCTGGTCAGCGGCGTGATCGGGCGCGGCGTGCGCGCCGCCGGCCACGGCCTGGATGTCGTCGCCGCCGATGCCGGCTTCGGCATTTCGGAAATCCACATCACCGGCAACCGCCGCACGCCCTATGACCAGGTGCTGGCGGTGCTGGGCATGCAGCCCGGCCAGTCCATTTTCTCCGCCGACCTGTGGGCGGCGCAGAACCGGCTGAACCATCTGGACTGGATCGCCACCGCCGAGGTCCATCGCCGCTATCCCGACGCCATCTTTGTGACCCTGGTCGAGAAACGGCCCTTCGCCTTGTGGCAATTGCCGCCCAATGCGGAAGGCCAGGCGCCCATCGCGGTCGTTGAACGCTCCGGCGCCGTCATCACCACCCATGACGTGGAGAAATTCCGCCGCCTGCCCAAGCTGGTGGGCGCCGGCGCGCCGCCCGCCGCGGCCGACCTGGTGGATCAGGTCGCGGCGCATCGCGCCGTCAATGCCCGCGTCGCCGCCTATGCCCGCCAGTCCGAGCGGCGCTGGAACCTGATCCTGGACGATGGCGTTGTCGTAAAGCTTCCCGAAGCCGGCTGGCAGAAGCAACTCGACGCCCTGGAGCACCTGATCATAGACGAAGGCATCCTGGAGCGGGACGTCACCGAAATCGACCTGCGTTCGCCGACCCAGTATTTTTTCCTTCTGAAGAATGGCGAGAAGAAGGACGTTGAACGGGGCAAAGAGACATGAACCAGACCGTGCGCCTGCGCGTGAACAATGAAATCCCCGCCTACCGCCCCGGGCTGGTCTCGGCGCTGGATGTCGGCACCTCCAAGGTGGTCTGCGTCATCGGCCAGGCCGAGGCCGGCTCGTTGAAAGTGCTGGGTTCGGCGCTGCGCGAATCCGCGGGGCTGAAGGCCGGCACCATCACCAGCCTGGAACAGGCCGAGGAGTCCATCCGCGACTGCGTCGCCGCCGCCGAGAACATGGCCGATGCGCGCATCCAGAATGTGCTCATCAGCGTCAATTGCGGCCAGCCGGTCAGCGTCACCAGCCGCGCCGTGATGGCGCTGAACGGCGCCCTGGTCAGCGATGCCCATCTGCGCGCCCTGCTGATGGACGGCCGCAGCCGCGCCAGGCTGGACGGCCACGAGGTCATCCAGTCCGCCCCCACCACCTATGTGGTGGACGAGGCGCGCGGCGTGAAGAACCCCTCCGGCATGTTCTGCCAGCGCATCGGCGTGGCCATGCATGCCGTGGCGGTCAAGCCGTCGCCGCTGCAGAACCTCAAGCTGGCGGTGGAACGCTGCCATCTCAACGTCATCGGCACCCAGTTCGGCGCTTATGCCTCCGGTCTTTCGACCCTGACGGAAGACGAAAAGCAGATCGGCGCCACGGTGATCGACATGGGCGGCGGCACCACCTCCATCGCCGTCTTCCTGGAAGGCCATCTGGTCCATGCCGATGTGGTGCCGGTGGGCGGTTTTGCCGTCACCAGCGACATCGCCCGCATGCTGGCGGCCCCGCTGGCGGCGGCGGAACGCACCAAGACGCTGTATGGCGCGGCGATGGGCGAGATGGATGGCGGCGCCGATGTGGTGTCGGTGGCCCAGATGGGCGAGGAGGGCGATGACAGCGCCCTGCGCCTGCCGCGTTCCATGCTCACCCGCATCATCCAAGCCCGGCTTGAAGAAATCTTCGGCGAGGTTCAGACTCGCTTGCGTGCTTCGGGCTTCGACGTGGCGGCGGGCCGCCGCGCCGTGCTGACGGGCGGCGCTTGCCAGCTGGCCGGCACCCGCGAGCTGGCCGCGCGCATCCTTAACAAGCAGGTCCGTATCGGCCGCCCCGCGGCGTTTTCCGGCCTCGCCGCCGCCAATGCCGGACCCGACTATGCCACCGCCATCGGCCTGCTGATGGCCGGCGCCACCATGCCGCCCGAACTTCTCAATCCCGCTCTGGCGATGCAGCCGTTAAAAACAAAGGGCGAAATGCCTTTTGGAATGCTTGGGCGGTTGACCCGCAGGTGGCTCTAGTGATTCAACAATATAACAACGAATCGTTTGGGAATTCTGGCGTGCCGCAAGGTGATCGAAACCAGTCGTTGAGGAGAATCTAAATGGCGATCAACCTGAAAGTCCCCGAGAGCAAGGAACTGCGCCCCCGCATCACCGTCCTGGGCGTGGGCGGCGCCGGCGGCAATGCCGTCAACAACATGATCGAGGCCGGCCTGGAAGGCGTCGATTTCGTCGTCGCCAACACCGATGCCCAGGCCCTGGCCCAGTCCAAGGCCACCCGCCGCATCCAGCTGGGCGCCACCACCACCGAAGGCTTGGGCGCAGGCGCCCAGCCGGAAGTCGGCCGCGCCGGCGCCGAGGAATCCATGGCCGAGATCATGGAGCAGCTTTCGGGCGCGCACATGGTCTTCATCGCCGCCGGCATGGGCGGCGGCACCGGCACCGGCGCAGCCCCGGTGATCGCGCGCGCCGTGCGCGAGGCGGGCATCCTGACCGTGGGCGTCGTCACCAAGCCCTTCGCGCTGGAAGGCGACCGCCGCATGCGGGTGGCCGAGCGCGGCATCCAGGAATTGCAGCAGTTCGTCCATACCCTGATCGTCATTCCCAACCAGAACCTGTTCCGCGTCGCCAATGACCGCACCACCATGGCCCAGGCGTTCGCCATGGCCGATGAAGTGCTGCATGCCGGCGTGCGCGGTGTCACCGATCTCATTGTGATGCCTGGCCTCATCAATCTCGATTTTGCCGACATCAAGTCGGTGATCTCCGAGATGGGCAAGGCGATGATGGGCACCGGCGAGGCCGAGGGCGAGGACCGCGCCAGCCGCGCCGCCGACATGGCGATCTCCAACCCGCTGCTCGACGATGTGACCATGAAGGGCGCCAAGGGCGTGCTCATCAACATCACCGGCGGTCCCGACCTGATGCTGTTCGAGGTCGAACAGGCCGCCAACCGCATCCGCGCCGAGGTCGATCCCGACGCCAATATCATCTTCGGCAATACCATCCTGGACGAGATGGAAGGCCGCATCCGCGTCTCGGTGGTCGCCACCGGCATTGACGCCGACCAGGTCCGGATGCCGTTGCCCGCCGAAAAGGTCCGCACACTCCATCCGCACCTGGCGGTCAAGCAGCCGGCGCGGGTGCCGCAGCCGATGCCGGTCGCCGCCGCGCCGATGCCCAATCCGGTGCATGCCACCATGGATGCGCTGGCCGCCGAAATCGGCGCCGAAAAGAGCCCGGCCGAGGATTACATCCTGGGCGGCGCCGATGCGCCCGAAGTGATGCCCGAGGCGGCCCAAATGTCAGCGAAGTATCCGGCCACCGAAGTCCGCCGTCCGCTGGAGGCCCAGCCCCTGGCGCCGCAGAACCTGCAGGCTGAAAAGAAGGCCGGCTGGGGTTTCTTCGGCCGCAAGAAGGCCGCGCCAGACATGCGCGCCGAACCTGCGGCGGAACCGCGGGCCGCAGCGCCGCGCGCCACGGCGCAGACCATGCCGCAGGTCGCACAACAGCCGGAAGCGCCGCGCGCCGACGACCTGTTCCCCGACCACAAGCGGGACGAGCAGTTCGAGATACCAGCTTTCTTGCGCCGCCAGTCGAATTAGATTTTTCCAGATGCGAAAAGGGCGGCGCTTGCGCCGCCTTTTTTGTTTGCGGGCTTCAACCCGAACGCGCTCATGTCAGGATGGCGCCTGGCTGCGCGGGTCGGGGCCGATGTAGAGCCGCCGGTTCTGGAAATCTATCGCCAGCGACCTGTCGCCCAACAGGCCCGGGCCGGCGATGGCGGCGGGCTGGCTGTCCAGGCCGAAATATCTGAACACCGCGGCGTTGGCCACGATCACGGTCTGGTCGCTGAACACCTTGCCGCCCACCCAGATGGTGACGCCTTTCACCACCCCCACCGGCTCCACCGTGCCCAGCGCGTCGCGCAGCCGCTGCGGCAGGCCGTCAGTGGCGAAGTTGGTGCGCTTGTAGCCCAGCTTTTCCGCCGCCGCCCAGTTCAGCATGGTCATGCCCGCGCCCATGTCCAGGATGGTGGTCATGCCAGTGCCCTTGATGCTGGCGTTCAGGGTCCAGAAGGTGACGGCGCCATCCTTCAGCGGGCGCGGCGCCAGGCTGGCCCATGACCAGTCGCTATAGGGCGTGGGGCCGGGGTCCATCGGCGGCAACAGCTTCAGCCGCATGGTGTCGTGATCCAGCAGCAGCGTGTAGTGAACCAGCGCATCCATGCCCAGGACGCCGTCCGCGGCTTCCTGGTCATTGGGCAGCACACCCATCACCAGGCCGCGGATCGCCTCGTCGGCCAGGCGCAACTCCTGCGGTTTCACCGGGACGGCGGTGCCGACATTGTTGATGCCATAGACGGTGAGCAGGCTGCTGCCCGACGGCGACAGGTTCAATTGCTGGCGTGTGCGCTCATACAGCATGGTGCGGCTGGCGGCGGTATCCAGCATGAATTTCAGCGGCCCTTGGCCGTCTACGTAAACATCGGTGACGATGCGCCGGTCCGCCCCCAGCCGGTAGGGCATGTCGGCCAGCACCGCAGCCTGCGCACAGGCCGCGCCCTGGGCGCAGGCCGCGCCCAGCATCAGCAGCAATGCCGTGATCTTCACCATGCGGTTTCCTCGTGGCGGCCACGATACCCCTGGGGCGCGGAGCGCGCTATAACCGCGGCATGACGCAACGCACCACCATCGCCCGGGACATCACCGCCACCGGCATCGCCCTGCATTCGGGTGTGGCGGTGACCATGCGGCTGGCCCCCGCACCGTCCGGCCACGGCATCGTCTTTCACCGTGCCGACCTCAAGGCGGATATTCCGGCGCTCTATTCCAATGTGTCGGAAACCCGGCTGGGCACCGTGATCGAGAAGGACGGCGCCAAGGTGGGCGTGGTCGAGCATCTGATGGCGGCGGCGGCGGGCCTGGAAATAGACGATCTGCTGGTGACCCTGGACGGGCCGGAACCGCCGATCCTGGATGGCGATGCCCTGTCCTATCTGGCCCTGCTGGAAAGCGGCGGCATCCATGAACAACCCGAGCGCCGCAAGGCGATCCGGGTGTTGAAGCCGGTCATGGTGCAGCAGGGCGACGCCAGGGCCACGCTGCTGCCCGCCGAGGCCCTGTCCTATGACTTTGAACTGAGCTTTCCGGTCATCGGGGAACAGTATTTCGAATTCGCCTTCAGCCGCGCCGGTTTCAGGTGCGAGATCGCCCCGGCCCGCACTTTTGGGTTCCTGAAGGAACTGGATGCGCTGAACAGCATGAACCTGGCGCGGGGCGCCACCCTGCTCAACACACTGGCGCTGGACGATGGCGGGGTGGTCAACAAGGATGTCCAGCGGTTCGCCGATGAATTCGTCCGCCACAAGATTCTGGACGCCATCGGCGACATGGCGCTGGCGGGGGCTCCCCTGCTGGCCCGCTTCGAGGGCGTGAAATCCGGCCACACCCTCAACAATGCCCTGCTCAGGGCGCTGTTCGCCGACCCCGCCAACCATGAGCTGGTGGAACTTTGAGGTCAGCGCAGGCCGGAGGGGTTGATAAAGTGACACTTTCCCAAAATCGGCGCGCCGCTGTATATAAAGACGATAATGCGCGAGGCGGGCCAGTGGCCGGGATAAGCGATTGAAAACGCTTGTTATTTTTGCGCACCAAGGATTGCCATGGCCGTTGCCGCCCGTCTGAAGCCTTTTGTGCGCGCCACCCTGCTGGGCGGGGCGCTGGCCGTTCTGGCCGGCTGTTCCCTCTTCGGCAAGGACGACGAAACCAACAACGCCAACAAGGACGCCGCCAACTATCGCGAGCGCAGTGTCGAGCAGATCTATGCCGATGGCTGGCGGGCGATCAATGCGGGGGCCTGGGATCTCTGCTCCAAGCAGTTCGACGAGGTGGACCGCCAGCATCCCTATTCGGTGTGGGCGCGGCGCGCCATGCTGATCAGCGCCTTCTGCTCCTACCAGTCCAACCAGTACAGCGCCGCCATTTCCACCGCCGACAATTACATTTCGCTGCATCCCGGCAGCCCGGAAGTGGCCTATGCCTTCTACATCAAGGCGATCGCGCTCTATGAGCAGATCGTGGACGTGGCCCGCGACCAGTCCAACACCGAAGGCGCGCTGGTGGCGCTGGAAGACGTGGTGCAGCGTTTCCCCGACACCGAATATGCCCGCGACGCCACCCTCAAGATCGACCTGACCCGCGATCACCTGGCCGGCAAGGAGATGGCGGTGGGCCGCTATTACCTGTCGCGCGGCGATTATGTGGGGGCGATCAACCGCTTCCGTACCGTGGTGGATGTCTATCAGACCACGCCCCAGATCGCCGAGGCGCTGGAGCGGCTGACCGAGGCCTATTACAGCCTGGGCCTGGACCGCGAGGCCCAGACGGCGGCGGCGGTGCTGGGCAAGAATTATCCCGGTTCGGGCTGGTACAAGGATGCCTACAACATCCTGAAGGGCCGCAACCTGAAACCGATGGAAGACAGGGCCTCCTGGATCAGTCAGGCTTTCCACCGCATTCTTTGAGTCGGGTACGCGCGTGCTGGCAGCGCTGACCATCCGTGACATTGTCCTGATCGAGCAGGCGGCGCTGGAATTCGGCCCCGGCCTGAATGTCCTGACCGGCGAGACCGGGGCGGGCAAATCCATCCTGCTGGATTCGCTGGGCCTGGCGGTGGGTGGTCGCGGTCGTGCCAGCGTGCGCGCCGGGGCACAGCAGGGTTCGGCCACCGCCGTGTTCGAGCCGGAAAAGACTCATCCCGCCTATGCCTTGCTGGCCGATCAGGACATGGCGGCGGGCGAGGCGATCGTGCTGCGCCGGACCCTGGCCGCCGATGGCCGCAGCCGCGCCTTCGTCAATGACGAGGCGGTGGGCGTGGGGTTGCTGAAAGACCTGGGCTCGCTGCTGTTGGAAGTGCATGGCCAGCAGGATGATCGCGGGCTTTTCGATGTCGCGACACATCGTCTTTTGCTGGATGGTTTCGGCGGGTTGCAGGGCGATGCCCAGACCGTGGCGGCGCTGCATGGCGCCTGGATGTCCGCGCGTGCGGCCTTGGAGGATTTGAAGGCGCTGGCCGAGCGTGCCGCCGCCGAAGCGGAGTTTGTGCGTGCCGCCGCTACGGAACTGTCCGAATTCGCGCCGGAGGCGGGTGAGGAGGCGCGGCTGGCGGCGGAACGGGCGCTGGGCATGCATGCGGCGCGGATCGTGGAAGATGTGTCGTCGGCGCTGGAGTCGCTGGCGGGCGAGCGTGGCGCCGAGACCGGGCTGGCGCAGGCGCTGAAAAAACTGTCGCGGATGAATGAGGAAGCCCGCCGCATCGCGGCGCCGGCGGAAACCGCGCTGGAACAGGCCTATGCCCTGGCGGAAGAGGCGCGGCGCGAGCTGGATCTGCTGCTGTCGCGGCTGGACGGCGACACCGGCGCGCTGGAACGCAAGGAAGAGCGGCTGTTCGCGCTGCGGGCGCTGGCGCGCAAATATGGCGTGACGCCGGATGCGCTGCCCGGCCTGCGCGATGAGTTCGTGGCCAAACAGGAAGCGCTGGTCAGCGGCGGCGACCAGATCAAAAAGGCCGAAGGCGCAGTCGCGGCGGCGCACCAGGCCTATCTGGCGGCGGCGCGCAAATTGTCCAGGGCGCGCGCGAGTGCGGCCGGAAAACTGGAAGCCGCCGTGGCGGGCGAACTGGTGCCGCTGAAACTGGGCCATGCCAGGTTCCGCGTCGCGCTGGACCGGCTGGACGATGACAAGGGCGCGGCCACCGGGCTGGAAAAGATCGCCTTCGAAGTCGCCACCGTCGAGGGCGCGGCCTTTGGCGGGCTGGCGAAGATCGCCTCGGGCGGCGAGCTGGCGCGGTTCTCGCTGGCGCTGAAAGTGGCGCTGGCGCAGGTGTCGTCGCCCGCCGCCATGGTGTTCGACGAGGTCGACCGGGGCGTCGGCGGCGCGGTGGCCGATGCGGTGGGGATGCGGCTGCAGCGGCTGGCTGAGACCACCCAGGTTCTGCTGGTGACGCACAGCCCGCAGGTGGCGGCGCGCGCGGCGCGGCATTTCCGCATTTCGCGCGCGAAGGACAAGACGAAGATCGAGTTGCTGGATGACGGCGAGCGGCTGGAGGAAATCGCCCGCATGCTGTCGGGCGCCAATGTCACCGACGAAGCCCGCGCCGCCGCCCGGCGTCTGATGGCGGAAGCCGGCGTGTCCCCCAGGAGGCCGCGCAAGCGGGCTTGAGCGCGGTTTCTCTACATCCGCAACAGCCGCTATACTGCGCGCGATGCTTTCGGAGTGCGCATGTGCCTGTCCTCAACTTGTCCTCCCGGCTGCCGGCAACCTTATCCCACGGCAAAATGGGGATAAGCTTGGCCACGCTCTGCGATAACGTCTTGCACGCATTGGCCGTGAGAAGACGGGAGGGGGAAGGGGGTACGAAAAAACGGGCCGCACAATTAAATTGCGCAAGCCCGATCTTGTCCCCCGCCTATGCGCGTCATCACGCCATCGCGCGATTCTCCCGGAACGCGCCATGAAGGCCGTCGAAAAGCTGACCTCTGTCGAGGCCGCAAAGGAACTCGACCGGCTGGCGAAACAGATCGCCGAGGCCGACCGCAAATATCATGGCGAGGACGCCCCCGATATCAGCGACGCCGATTATGACGCCCTGCGCCGCCGCAATGCCGGGATCGAGGCGCGCTTCCCTTTGCTGGTGCGCCCCGACAGCCCCAGCCATCGCGTGGGGGCCAAGGCCAGCGCCAGGTTCGCCAAGGTCACGCACCGCGTACCGATGCTGTCGCTGGACAATGCCTTCAGTGACGAGGATGTGGGTGATTTCCTGGGCCGGGTGCGCCGCTTCCTGGGGCTGAAGGATGATGAGGCGGTGATCGTCACCGCCGAACCCAAGATTGACGGGCTTTCCGCCTCGCTGCGCTATGAACATGGCGTGCTGGTGCAGGGCGCGACGCGCGGCGACGGCCAGGAAGGCGAGGACATCACCGCCAACCTGCGCACCATCGGCGACATTCCGCTGCGCCTGAAGGGCAAGCCGCCAGCGGTGCTGGAAGTGCGCGGCGAGGTTTACATGACCCACAAGGCGTTCGCGGCCTTGAACGAGCGCCAGGCCGCCGAGGGCAAGCCGACTTATGCCAATCCGCGCAATTCCGCCGCCGGGTCGGTGCGCCAGCTGGACCCGGCGATCACCGCGTCGCGGGCGCTGAATTTCTTCGCCTATACCTGGGGCGAGATCACGGAATTGCCGGCGAAAACCCAAAGCGGCATGCTGGAAAAATTCCGGGACTATGGCTTCATCGTCAATCCGCTGGTGAAGCGCTGCGAGACTTTGGAAGAAATCCTGCAATTCTACCGCGACATGGAAAGCCGCCGCGCCAGGCTGGGCTATGACATTGACGGCGTGGTCTACAAGGTGGACAGCCTGGCGCTGCAGGAGCGGCTGGGCTTTGTCTCGCGCTCGCCGCGCTGGGCCACGGCGCACAAATTCCCCGCCGAACAGGCGCAGACGGTGATCGAGGCCATCGAGATCCAGGTCGGCCGCACCGGCAAGCTGGCCCCGGTGGCGCGGCTGAAGCCGGTGACGGTGGGCGGCGTGGTGGTGAGCAACGCCACCCTGCACAATGAAGACCAGATCGAACGGCTGGATGCCCGCATCGGCGACACGGTGCTGATCCAGCGGGCGGGCGATGTCATTCCGCAGATCGTGCAGGTGCTGACCGACAAGCGTCCGAAGACCAGCAAGCCCTACAAGTTTCCCGACCGCTGCCCGATCTGCCACAGCCATGCGGTGCGCGAGGTGGACGAAAAGACCGGCAAGATGGATGTGGACCGCCGCTGCACCGGCGGGCTGATCTGCGATGCCCAGACGGTGGAACGGCTGAAGTATTTCGTCGCCCGCGACGGCTTCGATATCGAGGGCCTGGGCGGCACCATGATCGAACTGTTCCATGAAAAGGGCCTGCTGAAGGAGCCCGCCGACATCTTCGCCCTCACCGAAAAGCCGGAAAAAGTCAGCAAGGTATTGGCCGAACATCGCGCCGCGCTGAGCGAGGAACGCCGCGCCGCCGAGGGCAAGGAGCCGTCAAAGACTTCTGGCAAGACCAAAAAGAAAGGCGAAGACCGCGAAGACAAAGTGGTCGAGAATCTGATGGCCGCGATCGAACGCCGCCGCACGATTTCGCTGGACCGGCTGGTCAACGCCCTGGGCATCCGCCATGTCGGCGAAACCACGGCGCGGCTGCTGGCGCGGCATTATCGCAGCATCGGCCATCTGCTGGACGGCATGAAGGCCGAAAATATGCGTGAGGAACTGGAAAGCATCGACGGCATCGGCGGCGTGGTGGCCGAAGCCATTCACGATTTCTTCGCCGAACCGCACAACGTCAAGGCGCTGGACCGGCTGCTGCAATGGCTGACGGTGGAAGACATGGCCGCGCCCGCCAAATCCTCGCCCGTCAGCGGCAAGACCGTGGTCTTCACCGGCACCCTGGAAAAGATGACCCGGGCCGAAGCCAAGGCGCGGGCGGAAAGCCTGGGCGCGAAAGTGTCGGGCTCGGTTTCCGCCAAGACCGATATCGTGGTGGCGGGCCCGGGCGCGGGGTCGAAACTGAAAGACGCCCAGAAGCATGGCGTCGAGGTGATGGACGAGGATGCCTGGCTGAAGCTGATCGCCTGAATGCCGGCCTGGAAAAGTTTAGCCCGGCGGGGGGGAACCAGCCGGGCTAACCATTGGGCGGCTGGGAAGAGGGGGGGAGGGCTCCAGCCGCATCCCGATCAAACCCCGTAAGCTCGATCCCCGCTTTGACCTGAATCAAATCAGATGGCTCTGGTCGCCCGCTCCAGCCAGGTCCGCGTCTCTTCCTCGACCAGCGGCCCTATCTGATCGCGCACGCGCGCATGATAGGCGTTCAGCCAGCGGCGCTCCGTTTCCGTCAGCAAGGATGGCTCGACCAGGTTCAGGTCAATCGGCGCCAGGGTGATGGTCTCAAAGCCCATCATCTTGCGCTCCCCGCCCACATCTTCCGGCGGCGTCACCACCACCAGGTTTTCGATGCGGATGCCGAAGGCGCCGGCCTTGTAGAAGCCCGGCTCGTTGGAACAGACCATGCCGGGCAACAGCGCCTGCAGCACCGGCTTCTTGGAGATGTTCTGCGGCCCTTCATGCACCGAAAGATACGATCCCACGCCATGGCCGGTGCCATGGTCGTAATCCAGTCCCGCCTCCCAAAGCGGGCGGCGGGCGAAACTGTCGAGCTGCATGCCGATGGTGCCGTCGGGGAAGCGCGCCGTCGCCAGCGCGATATGGCCCTTCAGCACGCGGGTGAAGCGGTCGCGCATTTCGGCGGTCGCCTCGCCCACCATGACGGTGCGGGTGACGTCGGTGGTGCCGTCGGGATATTGCGCGCCCGAATCCAGCAGGAACATCTCGCCCGGCGCGATGACGCGATTGGTCGAACGGGTGACGCGGTAATGCACAATGGCGCCATTGCTGCCCGCGCCGCTGATGGTGTCGAACGACACGTCGCTCAAGACGCCGGTGGCGCGGCGGAAGCCTTCCAGCTTTTCCGCCGCATCGATCTCGGTCAGTTCGCCGCCCGCCGCATGGGTTTCGAACCAGGCCAGGAACCGCGCCAGCGCCCCGCCGTCGCGGATGTGCGCCTTGCGCATGCCGGCGATCTCCAGCGGGTTCTTGCAGGCCTTGGGCAACTGGCAGGGATCGGCGCCTTGCCGGATCTTGGCGCCTGCCTTCTGCAGGCGGTCGAAGATCGCGGCGGCGGCGGTGGACGGGTCCACCAGCACGCTGCGGCCCTTCATGGCGTCCAGTGCCGCGGCGAACTGGTCGGGATTGTGAACCTGAACCGAGTTGCCAAGATGCGCCATCAGTTCGGGCGTGCGCTTGGCGGGGTCCAGGAACAGGTCGGCGCCGCCGTCATCATGCAGGATCGCAAAGGCCAAAGTGAAAGGCGTGTGCGGCACGTCATGGCCGCGCATGTTCAAAAGCCAGCAGACGGAATCCGCCAGGGTGATGACGGCAGCTTCCGCGCCCGCCTTCTTCAACTGTTCGCCCAGTTGCAGCCGCTTGGCCTCGCTCTGCTCGCCGGCCAGGTTCAGGGCATGCGGCCGGGCGGGCGAGACCGGCGGCGCGGGCTGGTCGTGCCACACCGCATCAATCGGATTGCTCTCCACCGCCACCAATGTACCGCCGGCCTTGTCGGCGGCGGCTTTCAGGTGCATCACGCCATGGGCGGTGTGCAGCCAGGGATCATAGCCCAGCTTGGCGCCGCGCGGCAGGTTGCCGGGTATCCAGCCCTGCGGGCCTTCGCCCACCAGGTCGCGCGGTTCGAACAGCGATGTGTCGGTCTGGTTGCGCACCTGAAGCGTATAGCGGCCATCCACGAACACCGCCGCCTTGCCGGTCAGCACCACCGCCGCGCCGGCCGAGCCGGTGAAGGCGGTCAGCCAGGCCAGCCGCTCGGCAAAGGCGGGCAGGTACTCGCCCATATGCTGATCGCTGTGCGGCACCACAAATCCGTCCAGCCCGCGCCTGGCGAGTTCGGCGCGAAGGGCGGAAAGGCGCGGCGCACAGGTGGCGGGGTTGGAGGCGTCGTCGTAACTTTGAAAGGGCTTGTCCATGTCCGGCAGGTTAGCGCGATGGCTTTTCCAGCACCAGCGCGCTCCACGGCCCCATCCGGCGCACCGCAACCCGCCGCAGCGACTGGTAAAAACCCGTCACCAGCTTTTCCTGATTGTTCAGCAGCCCCGACAGCACCAGGGTCGCCCCCGGCTGCAGCGATTTCTGGATCGCGGGGGCCAGCTGGGTCAGCGGCCCGGCCAATATGTTGGCGATCAGCAGGTCATAGGGCGCGGCATGGGCCAGCACCGGACTGGTCAGCCCGTCAGCGGTGACGGCCCTGACCAGCGCGCCCGCGCCATTGGCCCGCGCATTCTCGCGCGTCACCTCGACGGCGACCGGATCGATGTCCGACGCCAGCACGGGCCGCTTCCACAGCATCGCCGCGCCGATGGCCAGAAGGCCGGTGCCGCAGCCCAGGTCCAGCACCTTGCGGAATGCGCGTTTCTTGGCAAGATCGGACAGCACCGTCAGGCACAGCGCGGTCGTCTCATGATGGCCGGTGCCGAAGGCCAGCCCGGCCTCGATCCGCATCGGGATCACGCCATGGGGCACCTGACCCGCATCATGCGCGCCATAGACAAAGAAGCGCCCGGCCCGCACCGGCGGCAGGCCCTCCTGCGACAGGCGAATCCAGTCCTGGTCGGGCAGGGGGGCGACGGTGATCTCGCGCCGCGCGATACGGCTGAGATAGGCGGCATCGGGTTCCTCGGTGTACAGCGCCTCGACCACCGCGCCGTCGGCGAACGGCTCTTCCACGATCAGCACCGCCTGGGCGCTGCCGTCCAGTTCCAGCGCGGCGGATACGTCGGGGGCTTCGGCCTTGGTCAGCGAAACGCTGGCTTTCCAGAGGGGTGGGTTGGTCATGGCGGGGATATGCCCACAAGTCGCAGGATCGTCAACTTTGCGTCCTGCGTCTTGCGCCAAAGTGTGGATAGCGAAGTGGCGGGCCGCCATCCGGATTCGGGCTTGCGCAATTTAATTGTGCGACCGGAAAACCGATACCCCCTCCCCCAATTTTTGCGCCAACCGGTTGATGCAAAAGGATACTGGTCAGAGTCTATCCACGGCGCGGTGCCCGCTGACACGCAATCGTGTTCGGCTAAGTCATGACACCACGAATGTTGACAAGAACGGCGTATCGCTTTCATGGCCGCGATTTTACAGCGTGGCGCATGCCGGGAACAGGTGGATATGTCGCGCGTGCGGCACAGACTGCGCCGGACCTTCCAGCGCCGCGGCGATATCGGCGGCTTTCCTCCCCCGTTCACGGGGGAGGGGGACCGCGAAGCGGTGGAGGGGGGAGTAAGCTCGCTATCGCAGAAAGCGTGTCGTCGAGATTTTTGTAAATCGCATCATTGGTCACCCGAAAGACGCGCCAGCCGCGCTGTTCCAGATACCGCGTTCGCGCCAAATCATGGGCAATTTCCGCATCGCTGCCATGGGTCGCGCCGTCTACCTCGATGATCAGACGCGCGGCGACGCAGGCGAAATCGGCGATATAAATCCCGACCGGATGTTGTCTGCGAATTTTCACCAGAGGCCAATGCCGCAGTCGCGACCACAAAATCACTTCCGCATCTGTCAGTTGGCGGCGAAGCTGTCTGGCGAACCGGCGCGCCCGTCCTTCGTCGTCGCGCATCTCCCCCCTCCGTCTTGGCGCTTCGCGCCAATCCACCTCCCCCGTAAACGGAGGAGGAAAATCAGGCGCGCGACACGAACTGGTCGATCACCCGCTTTTCGCCGGCCTTGTCGAAGGCCACGGTCAGCTTGTTGCCTTCGACAAAGGTGACGCGGCCATAGCCGAATTTCTGATGGAAGACGCGGTCGCCTTTGGAATAGGCGCTGGCGCCGGGATCGGAGGTCTGCACCGACCAGGCCTGCGCCTCGATCAACGGCGGGCGGGTGCGATAGCCGCCCGACGCGGCCTTGTTGGCCTGGGCGCGCTTCCAGCCCGGCGAGTCATAAGTGCTGCCGAAATTGGCGGCATTCTCATTGTCGCGGAAGCCGGTATAGCCGCCGTAAAAGCCTTCATCCACCGTGGCGTCGATATGCTCGTCGGGAATTTCCTTGATGAAGCGCGACGGCAGCGCCGCCTGCCACGAACCATGCACCCGGCGGTTGGCGGCCATGGAAATCCGGGCCCGCTTCCTGGCGCGGGTCAGCCCGACATAGGCCAGGCGGCGTTCCTCCTCCAGCCCGGCAATGCCGTTCTCATCCATGGTGCGCTGGCTGGGAAACAGTCCTTCCTCCCAGCCCGGCAGGAATACGGTGTCGAATTCCAGCCCCTTGGCGGCATGCAGGGTCATCAGGTTGATGCGGTCGCCGGACTCATCCTGGGCGATTTCCATCACCAGGCTGACATGCTCCAGGAAGGCGGCCAGCGACTCGAAACCCTCCATCGAGCGGACGAATTCCTTCAGATTGTCCAGCCGCCCCGGCGCTTCCGCCGATTTGTCGGCCTTCAGCATGTCGGTATAGCCGCTTTCGTCCAGCACCATCTCGGCCAGTTCGGTATGCGGCAAGACGCGCGACGTCTCGCTCCAGCGTGCGAAATTCGCCGTCAGTTCGCCCAGCGCCTTGCGCGCCTTGGGCGGAAGCTCGTCGGTCTGGGCGATCTCGCGCGCCGCCGCCAGCAGCGGCACCCGCCGGGCGCGGGCAAAAGCATGCAAGGTCGCGACCGACGCATCGCCGATGCCGCGCTTGGGCTTGTTGACGATGCGCTCGAATGCCAGGTCGTCATCGCCCTGGGCGATCAGCCGCAGATAGGCCATGGCGTCGCGGATTTCCAGCCGCTCATAAAAGCGCGGGCCGCCGATCACGCGGTATGGAAGACCCAGGCTGATGAAACGGTCTTCAAATTCGCGCATCTGGAAAGAGGCGCGCACCAGCACCGCCATCTGGGCAAAGCGGTGGCCCTGGCGGTGCAGGTCTTCGGCATCGGCGGCGACATTGCGGGCTTCTTCTTCCGCATCCCACACGCCCATGACCTTGATCTTCTCGCCCGGCTCGCCCTCGGTCCACAGCGTCTTGCCGAGGCGGCCCTTGTTGGCCGCAATAAGTCCCGAGGCCGCGCCCAGGATGATGGGCGTCGAACGGTAGTTGCGCTCCAGCCGGATCACCCGCGCGCCGGGGAAATCACGCTCGAACCGCAATATGTTTTCCACTTCCGCGCCGCGCCAGCCATAGATGCTCTGGTCGTCATCGCCCACCACGCAGACATTGCCCGATCCCTTGGCCAGCAGGTTCAGCCACAGATACTGCACGACATTGGTGTCCTGATATTCGTCCACCAGCATGTAGCGGAAGCGGTCGCGGTAATCGGCCAATATGTCGGGCTGGGTCTTGAGGATATGCAGCGTCTCCAGCAGCAGGTCGCCGAAATCCGCCGCGTTCAGCGCCTTCAGCCGTTCCTGATACTGGCGGTACAGCGATTTGCCTTTGCCGAAGGCATAGCCCTGGGCATCGCCTTCGCCGACATCGTCGGGGCGCAAGCCGCGATTCTTCCAGCCGTCTATCAGCGAGGCCAGGGTGCGGGCCGGCCAGCGCTTTTCGTCCACGCCTTCGGCCTCGATCAGCTGCTTCATCAGGCGCAGCTGGTCGTCGGTATCCAGGATGGTGAAGTTGGATTTCAGCCCCGCCAGTTCGGCATGGCGGCGCAGCATCTTGGCGCCGATGGAGTGGAAGGTGCCCAGCCACTGCATGCCTTCGACGGCGCCGCCAATGAGGGCGCCGATGCGCTCCTTCATTTCGCGCGCCGCCTTGTTGGTGAAGGTGACGCAGAGAAGCTGGCCCGGCCAGGCGCGCCGCGTCGCCAGGATATGGGCCAGGCGGGTGGTCAGGACGCGGGTCTTGCCGGTGCCCGCCCCGGCCAGCACCAGCACCGGGCCGTCCACCGCTTCCACCGCCTCGCGCTGTTCCTTGTTCAGGCCGGCGAGATAGGGCGGATCGCGCGGTACCGGCGCGGTTGAAGGTTCTTCAAACGCGGAATCCAAAGGATCGGAATAGCGGTCGCCATAGCCGCTCATCGTGAAGCCTTGGGCGCACACAGGGAATCTGGGAACATTTCGGGATTTTACGGGGTGGGGGGTGCAATTCCCACTTAATTATCCGCATCAGGTTTTTCCAGCCTGTGGCCGGAAATGCGCTGTTCCGCCTGGTCTTTGCGGGCGTCGGCCAGCTTGCGCACGGCCTTGGGCGTCCCGTGCAGGACGCGGTTGGCCTCGGCCGCCTTGTCCTTTTCGGCCCTGGCGCGCTGCTTGCGCACCCGCTTGAGGTTGACGATCTCAACCATTCTCTTTGGCCTGGGCGCGGGCAAAGGCGGGCCGCGCCATCACCCGGCCGACATAGGCTTCCAGCAGATCGGTCTTTTCCAGCAGCGGCGAACCCATGAACATCTTGAGGGTGGTGCCGATCAGGATGTCCGCGGCGCTGAACTTTTCGCCCAGCAGATAGGGGCCTTTTTCCAGGGTGGCGTTGACGAAGGTCATCATCTCGCCGGTCTTGACCCAGCCGGCGGTGCCGCGCGGGATTTCCCATTTCATATAGGCGCTCATCCAGGCGGGCTCCATCACGCCGGCATAATAGGCCAGCCACGACAGATAGGCGCCGCGCCGGGCATCGCCCACCACGGGACCGATGCCGTTCTGAGTGAATTTGTCCGTGAGATATAATGCGATGGCGGAGGATTCCCACACCAGCGTGTCGCCATCCTTCAGCGCCGGCGACTTGCCATGGGGATGGGGATTTTCCGGATCGACGCCGCCGCTGCCGTCGGCGCGGCGGATGTTGGCGATGCGGTGGATGTCATACGGGCAGCCCAGTTCCTCCAGCAGGAAGAGGAAGCGCGACGAACGGGTGCGGGGATGGTGATAAAGCGTGAGCATCCGCCAAGGCTATTGTTTGTTGGCGAGAGCGTAAAGCCTGAGCGCGCTGGCCAGCGGTCGGGCGGCGCGCGATGCGTCAATCTGGGCCACCAGCGCCGCCAGGCTTTTGCCCTCGCGCCGGGCGCCCTGGTCGATCACCGCCCAGAACTCCGCTTCCAGCGCCACGCTGGTGCGATGCCCCGACAAGGTGAAGGAGCGTTTCTTCAGGCTCATCTTGTGGGCCGCCAGTCCAGCACATCCAGTTCGCGCGCCAGCTTGTCGCCACCCGGCGTGGGCGGCATCAGCACTTTGGGCCTGTCCAGTTTTGCGACGGCGCCGGCCGCGATCACGGCATTGCGGTCGAGCCAGCCGTCGGTGTCCAGCAGGCGCACCCGACGCCATTGCCGGCGCAGGCCGCGCACCAGATTGTCGGGCGTGCGGTCCTTGTCGTCATCCACGATGACATTCATCAGGAACAGCGAACCGCGCGGCTTGAGGCGCGATTTCGCCAGCCTGAAAAAGGCCGGTGTCTTGAAGGCGTCCGGCATGCCGCCCTCGCCAAAGGCATCCAGCACCAGCGCGTCATGGCGATGGCGGCGCTTTTTCAGATAGGCGACACCGTCCGCGACATGGCAGGGCACGTCCGGCGGCATGTGAAAATAGCCGCGCGCGATGTCGAACGACAGCTTGTGCAGGTCCACCACCGTCACCTTCACGCCCGAGCGGTGCAGCATGGTGGCCAGGGTGCCGCCGCCGCAGCCGATCATCAGCACGTCCTTCGACCGCGCCTGCATCAGGAAGAAATACATGGCGTGGATGTAATCGGCCGTGCTGACGCCGCTTCTGTCGGCGGCGCTCTGGTGATATTCCTTCTGCCAGTAACTGACCTTGCCGGTCGCCGTGTCCCGGATGACGGCATGGCCGGGCGCGGGGATGATGCGATGGGTGCTCAGGGTGGGGTCACTTCGGCGCGATCATGTCTTCGGGGCGCACGATGGCGTCGAACTCTTCCGCCGTGACATAGCCGCCGCCGACCGCTTCCTCTTTCAGGGTGGTGCCGTTCTTGTGCGCGGTCTTGGCGATCTTGGCGGCGGCGTCATAGCCGATCCTGGGCGCCAGCGCCGTCACCAGCATCAGCGAGCGGTTGAGGCCGGCCTTGATATTGTCCTCGCGCGGCACGATGCCGACGACGCAATTGTCGGTGAACGACACCGCCGCATCGGCCATCAGGCGCACCGACTGCAGGAAGTTGTAGGCCATCACCGGATTGTAGACGTTCAGTTCAAAATGGCCCTGGGAGTCCGCGAAGGTCAGCGCCGCATTGTTGCCGAAGATCTGCACACAGACCTGGGTCATGGCCTCGCACTGGGTGGGATTGACCTTGCCCGGCATGATGGAAGAGCCCGGCTCGTTTTCCGGCAGCGCCAGTTCGCCCAGGCCCGAGCGCGGGCCCGAACCCAGCAGGCGGATATCGTTGGCGATCTTGAACAGCGACGCCGCCACCGTGTTGATGGCGCCATGGCTGAACACCATGGCGTCATGGGCGGCCAGCGCCTCGAACTTGTTGGGGGCGGTGGTGAAATGCATGCCGGTGATCCTGGCGATCTCCGCGGCCACCATCTTGTCGAAGCCGATGGGGGCGTTCAGCCCGGTGCCTACGGCGGTGCCGCCCTGGGCCAGTTCCATCAGCTTGGGCAGGGTCTGTTCGATGCGGGCGATGCCGTTGGAAACCTGCGCCGCATAGCCGGAAAATTCCTGGCCCAGCGTCAAAGGCGTGGCGTCCTGGGTGTGGGTGCGGCCGATCTTGATGATGTCTTTCCAGGCCGTGACCTTTTCCGCCAGCGCCTTGTGCAGGTGCTTGAGGGCAGGCAGCAGCCGGTGCTCGATCTCCTCGGCGCAGGCGATGTGCATGGCGGTGGGATAGGTGTCGTTGGACGACTGGCTCATGTTGACGTGGTCGTTGGGATGGACCGGCTTCTTGGAGCCCATCACCCCGCCCAGCATCTCGATGGCGCGGTTGGAGATCACTTCATTGGCGTTCATGTTGGACTGGGTGCCCGAGCCGGTCTGCCACACCACCAGCGGGAAATGCTCGTCCAGCTTGCCGTCGATCACTTCCTGGGCGGCGGCGACGATGGTGTCGCCGATGGTCTTGTCCAGGCCCGACAATGCCATGTTGGTCCGGGCCGCCGCCTGCTTGATGATGCCCAGCGCCCGGATCACCGGGGCCGGCTGCTTCTCCCAGCCGATCTTGAAATTGCCCAGGCTGCGCTGGGCCTGGGCCCCCCAATAGCGGGTCGCGTCCACTTCGATCGGGCCGAAGGTATCGGTCTCGGTGCGGGTCTTGGTCATGGCGGGGCTTTCGGCGGAATTTGGCGGGAATGAAGCAAGAGACTAGGGCGGAAATATCTATTTCTTGCGAAATGAATCCAGGCTGACGACCTCGCCGGGCGCGGGTTTTTCCGGCGCGGGCTTTTCGGCCGGGGCGGGTTTGACCGCCATGGGCTCCGGCGCCTCGGTTTCGGCCTCGGGCGGATTGGTCGGCACCATCACCGGGCCGGTGGCGGGCCTGGCGGCATCCCCCTCGGCGCGGAACTGCAGGCCGAACTGCACCCCCGGATCGAAAAAGGCGGTCAGGGCGGCAAAGGGAATGTGCAAGGGCGCCGGCAATTTTTTGAACGTCAGCGTCACCTCGAAATAATCCTCCTTCACCTTCAGCGCCCAATACTGGTGCTGGATGATGATGGTCATCTCGTCGGGATACTGTTCCTTCAGGAAGTCGGGAATGTCCACGCCCTCGGCATGGGTCTTGAAGGTCAGGTAGAAATGATGCGCCCCGATCAGGCCGGACTTTTCGATGCGGCGCAACGCATCGCGCACCACGCCGCGCAGCGCCGAGTCGGTCAAAGCCTGATAGCCGATAAAGTCTTTCGCCATATAGGCGGGAGACTAAGCGCCGCGGTCATGGAGTCAATTGCGGCAGGGGGCAAGGCAGGGGGCGGAAAGCTCCATTTTGACGCATTTGCGAAGAAAATGAGGAACCGGGGGCGGAACAGGCCGTTGCCGATGTGCCGCGTTCCTTGTTCTCCCCGGGATTCTTGCGGGGAAATTGCGCAAATCGCTTCCCCGGTGGATCGCGTTTTGCCTTGGGCGATTCGGCGACGGCGGCGCGGCGATATCGCCATCAGGATTGCGCAATGATGGCTTGAGCCGGGCGGCGGCGGGGCGTAAGCCAAACCGTCCATGACCCAGCATCCCGTTGACGCCGTTCTGCCGGACACGATCCCCGAAGAGGTTCCCGCCGCGGCGCCGCCGCCGGAAATCCTGCCCGCACAGGCCGAGCGCGGCGCCTTTGCCTTCCTGACGGTCTTCCGCCATCGCAATTACCGGCTGTTCTTCGCCGGTCAGTTGACCTCGCTGATGGGCACCTGGATCACCAATGTCGCCCAGGGCTGGCTGGTCTACAGCCTGACCCATTCGCCCCTGCTGCTGGGGGTGGTGAGTTTCGCCGGCCAGGCGCCGGTGTTCTTTTTCTCGGCCTTCGGCGGTGCGATTTCCGACCGTTTTCCCCGCCGCCGCATGCTGCTGCTGACCCAGAGCGCGGCGATGCTGCAGTCGGTGGTGCTGGCGGCGCTGACCCTGACGCATCTGATCGAAGTATGGATGGTGATCGCGCTGGCCCTGTTCCAGGGCGTGGTCAATGCGGTCGACATTCCCGTGCGCCAGGCCATGACGGTGGAGATGGTGGGCCGCGAAGACCTGCGCCATGCCATTTCGCTGAACTCCATGATGTTCAACCTGGCGCGGGTTCTGGGCCCGCCCATCGGCGGCTTGCTGGTGGCGGTGGTGGGGGTGGGCTGGTGCTTTGCCATTGACGCGCTGTCCTATGCCGCGGTGCTGACGGGGGTGCGGCTGATGGTGTTCGCGCCGCGCACCATCAAGCCGCAGGGCAATGCCCTGCGCGCCATCCGCAAGGGCGTGCTCTATGCCTGGGGCGAACGCGAGATTCGCGCCTCGCTGGTGCTGGTGGCGGTCTGTTCGGCGTTCGGGGCGTCGTATTTGTCGCTGATGCCGGCCTTCGCGCATGCGCTGGGCCAGGGCAGCGCGGGACTGGGCTTTCTCTATGGCGCGGTGGGATTGGGCGCGCTGCTGGGCGCCTATGCCCTGGCGCGGGTGCCCGACCGGCATCTGTTCCTGACGCCGGTGGTGGCGGCGGCGCTGTTCGGCGCCTCGCTGATCGCTTTTTCCCTGTCGCACTGGTTCTGGCTGTCGCTGCTGCTGCTGATGCCGTCGGCCTTCAGCCTGATGCTGCTGGGCGGATCGTCCAACACTATCATCCAGACCTTGTCGCGCGACGACATGCGCGGCCGGGTGGTGGCGCTGTATGCCATGGCCTTCATGGGGATGATGCCCTGGGGTGCGCTGCTGCTGGGCTGGATGGCCGAGCATATCAGCCTGCGCGCCGCGGTGATGGGCGGCGGCTGCCTGTGCATCGCCGGCGCGCTGGTCGCCTTTTACGACCGGCGCGGCGAGACCTGGCGGATCAAGGCGGCTGAGTAGTGGTGGGTGCTTCTGTTGCTCGGTGCACCCACCGAAACCGCGCTTACCTAACCTAAGTTAGGCAGCGAGGGCCATTTCATTATCGTTGGCACCTAAACAATAGTCCGATGACGGCGGAACCATACCGGGCAAAAGAACTGCCTTTACACATCCGTCGATCCTGTTTCGCCCCCACACAAACGCATCCCCGTCGTCCGGGCCGAAATGCGCTTATGGTGGAGGCGCCGGGTACCGCCCCCGGGTCCGGGCTGCTTATTACACAGTCGTTTATCGCCATAGTCGCCCGGGCGGACCCGGATGACGGTTCCAATATAGGCGCTGCCGGTCAGGAATTGAAGCCATGCGAAAGCCCCCTGTTTGTTGACTTTCCGGTGGGCCGGCGGCAGGGAACCCGCATGTTCAAGGCCGAAGACGACATCCACCATCTGGGCGAAGGGCTTCTGGCCTGCAGCCTGCGCAAGGAAGAATGGACCCATGCCGCCCATTTCGCGGCTGCCTTGTGGCTGATGCGGTACCGCCCCGACATCGATCCGGCCCGCGACATGCCGGGCCTGATCCGCCGCTTCAATGAATCGCTGGGCGGCGTCAACAGCGACACAACCGGCTATCACGAGACCATCACCCAGGCCTCGCTGCGCGCGGCGCGGGGCGTGCTGGATTTCAATGCGCCGGATGTGCCGGTATTTCAGATCGCCAATGCCCTGATGGCCTCCAGCCTGGGCAACCCCAACTGGCTGCTGGAATATTGGTCGCTGGCGCGGCTGATGTCTGTGGACGCCCGGCGCGCATGGCTGGAACCCGATCTCAAGCCGCTGCCTTTCCAGGGTCGAATCCGCTAGGATCGCGCCATGCAGCAATATCTCGACCTGCTCCGGCTTGTCCGCGATACCGGCGTGGAAAAGGCCGACCGCACCGGCACCGGCACGCGCGCCATCTTCGGCCACCAGATGCGGTTCAACCTGGCCGACGGCTTTCCGCTGGTCACCACCAAGAAGGTGCATCTCAAATCCATCATCTATGAGCTGCTGTGGTTCCTGCGCGGCGAGACCAATGTCCATTGGCTGCAGGAGCATGGCGTCACCATCTGGGATGAATGGGCCGACGCGAACGGAGAACTTGGCCCAGTCTATGGCTATCAGTGGCGATCCTGGCCGTCGCGCACCGATGGCACCATCGACCAGATCGGCAACCTGATGCGCGACATCAAGGCCAATCCCGATTCCCGGCGGCTGATCGTCACCGCCTGGAATCCGGCCGATGTGCCCAAGATGGCGTTGCCGCCCTGCCATTGCCTGTTCCAGTTCCATGTCGCGGACGGCAGGCTGTCGTGCCAACTCTACCAGCGCAGCGCCGACATCTTCCTGGGGGTGCCGTTCAACATCGCCAGCTATGCCCTGCTGACCCTGATGGTGGCGCAGGTTACGGGGCTTCAGCCGGGCGACTTTGTGCACAGCCTGGGTGACGCGCACCTGTATCTGAACCATCTGGACCAGGCGGACGAGCAACTTGCCCGCAAGCCTTATCCGCTGCCCGTCATGCGGCTGAACCCGGACGTGAAGGACATTTTTGCCTTCCAGTACGGGGACTTCACCCTGGAGAACTACCAGTCCCACGGCCGGATCGCGGCGCCCATCGCCGTTTGACAAACGCCGCTGGCGGCTTAAAACACCGCCCACAGGAGATTTTCGATGTCGGATGTTCAGGGCAGGGAAGAAACCAAGCTGGCCAATGGCGGCGGGGCGTTTCCGTTCTGGGTTTCGGTCGCCATCGTGGCCGGGCTGTTCGTCGTCCTGGTCGCCGTCATTTATGGCGTGATCCAGCTCTTCTCGTAATCTCCCCGTGTCATGGCCCGCCTGAGAGCGGGCCACCCAGTTGGGCACGATTCCGCAACAACAGAAATATCGCCGCGAACATGCCGCCGTCGCGCGGTGTCACCTGGGTGGCCCGCATTTGCGGGCCATGACAGTCGGGTTTATTTCGGCAGCGCGAACGCCAGCAGGCTGTCGCCGCCGGTCGGGCTGCCGAGATACGAGCCGCCCGTCGCCACCACCGCCACATACTGCCGCCCATCCTTGCCCTGGTAGGTGATGGGCGTGGCATGGGCCGAATAATCCAGCCTGTAGGTCCACAATTCCTTGCCGGTCTTTGAATCGAAGGCGCGGAAGCGCTGGTCGTCGGTGCCGCCGATAAAGGTGACGCCGCTGGCAGTCACAATAGGCCCGCCATTGCTGGGACGGCCGGTGTCGCGCTTGCCTTCGGGCAACTGGTCGGTGACGCCCAGGTTCACCCGCCAGGCGATGTCGCCGGTGTTGACGTTGACGGCGGTCAGCATCCCCCAGGGCGGCGTCTGGCACGGCATGCGCGTGGCGCGGTCGCGGAAATTGCTGCTGGTCATGTTCCATTCGCCATCGTCCTTCTTCACCAGTCTCTCGACATAGCCAAGATTGTTGGTGTTGACGATGAACAGGCCCAGTTTCGGATCGAAGGCGCCGCCGGCCCATTCCGGGCCGCCTTCGCCGCCGGGAAAGCGGATGATGCCGTGATCGGCGGGAATGGGTTCGAAGCGTTTTGACCCCGTCAGATGGCCGTCGGCGATCATCTTCTGGCAAGCGGCGGTGTGTTCCGGCGTCAGTTGCGCCACTTCGCTGAGATCGAAGCTGGAACGCGCCAGTTGCTCCGGCTTGTCGGGGATGGGCTGGGTCGGCGAGGCGCTTTCGCTGGCGACGGGCGAGGGCGGCACCGGGGTTTCGGTCACCCCGAACACCGGCTGGCCGGTGACGCGGTTCAGGATGAACAGCAGCGCCGACTTGTTCATCACCGCGATGGCGGGAATCTCCTTGCCGTCCTTCTTCACCGTCAGCAGCACCGGCGGCGTGTCCAGGTCATAGTCCCAGATGTCGTGATGCACCGCCTGGAAGTGCCACAGATACTTGCCGGTGCTGGCGTCCACCGCCACCAGGGAGTCGCTGAACAGGTTGGCGCCCTTGTGGTCGCCGCCATAGCGGTCGAAGGTCGGCGCGGCGATGGGCAGATAGGCGATGCCGCGCTTTGCATCCACCGTCAGCATGTTCCAGACATTGACGCCGCTGCGCTGCTGCCAGCCGTCATCTTCCCAGGTGTCGTGGAATTTCTCGCCGGGACGCGGGATGGTGTGAAAGGTCCAGGCCAGCTTGCCGGTGCGCACATCCCAGGCGCGCACATCGCCCGAGGCGCCCTTGGCGGGGGCTTCCTGCACCCGGCTGCCGATGATGGCGAGGTTCTTGTAGATGCTGGCGGGCGAGGAATAGCCGTAATAGGCGTTGGGCAGCCCATTCATGATTTCCGGCGTCTTGGTCTCCACCACCCCGTCTGTGCCGAAGCCCTTGGCGGGCGCGCCGGTCGCGGCGTCCAGCGCGATCAGCCGGCCCTGGGTGCTGCCGAAGACGATGCGCGGCTTCAGCTTGCCGTCGCCGGGCCAATAGGTCAGGCCGCGATAGGGCGGCTGGTCGCTGCCGGGAAGCTGATAGGCCCAGAGTTGTTTTCCCGTGGTGGCGTCCAGCGCCACGACGCGCCCATACGGTGTGCCCAGGAACAGCCTGTTGCCCGCCACCAGCGGCGTGGTGGTGGAAAAGGGCGCGCGCCCGGCGGCGGAAGCCGAGGGCGTGGGATTCATGTGGTAGGTCCAGGCCACCGCCAGCTTGCCCGCATTGTCCGGCGTGATCTGGGTGAGCGGCGAGAAGCGCCCGCCGCCGGAGTCATGGCCATAGGCGGGCCAATCGGTTTTTGGCGCGGCCTGTGAAGCGCAAAGCGGCAGGCAGGCGATAGCGCCGGCGAGCATCAGTTTTTTCATGGCGTCTTCCCTCCGGCGGCTCTGTGTGGGCCGCGCTTTATTTAAGACGGTCCTGCCGGTTTTTTCCGCTAGCGGCTTTCCGTCACGGGCATTTCGTCTTCCAGATAGACCTTGATGATCTGGTCGAAATCCGTCTCGGCCGCGAAGCCCAGCGCCCTGGCTTGGGCGGCGGTGAAATTGCCCGCCCAGCCCTTGACGATCTCGGCCACAAAAGGATCGTCCACCTTCTTGATGCGCGCCACGGCTTCGTCGCCCGCGGCGCGGCGCAGGGCCTCGATCTCCTCGCCCACGGTGGCGGAGACGCCCGGCATGATCATGGAGCGGTGGACACCCAGCTTGCCGGTGTCGGCATTCGCGGCGGCGATGAAGAACGCCACCGCGGCGCGGGGGCTGGCGAACCAGTGCCGCACGCTTTCGCTGACGGGCAGCGTCGCCTCCTGGCCGTTCAGCGGCTCGCGCAGGATGCCCGAAAAGAAGCCGCTGGCCGCCTTGTTGGGCTTGCCGGGACGGATGCAGATGGTGGGAAGCCGGATGCCGATGCCGTCCAGGAAACCCTTGCGGCTGTAATCGGCCAGCATCAGTTCGGTCATCGCCTTCTGCACGCCATAGCTGGTGGTGGGCGTCAGCGCGATATCGTCGGGAATGGGATCGGGGAAGGGCGGACCATAGACCGCCATGCTGGAGGCAAAGACAAAGCGCGGCTTGTAACCGCCTTTCTGGCTTTCAAGCCGCACCGCTTCCAGCAGATGCCAGCTGCCGAAGAAGTTGATGCGGTAGCCTTTCTCGAAATCGGCTTCCGCCTCGCCCGACACGATGGCGGCGAGATGGAAGATCATGTCGGGGCGGTCCTGGACCAGGGTGGCGGCGACGCCTGTCTCGCTGAAATCGGCGACGATGACTTTGGTGTCTTTGGGCGCGCCGTCGGGAACGGGGGAATCCACCACATCCACCAAAGTCAGTTCCGTGATGGCTTTGCCGCCCAGGCTGCCATCCGCGGACAGGCGCTCGACCAGCTTCCTGCCGATCATGCCGCCCGCGCCCGTGACCAGAATTTTCATGTCCATACTCATCTTGTTCGCGCCCGGACCATAGGACAGGCCTCACGCCCAAGCCATGCGCGAAATTGCCGGCGCGGGCCACGCCTCCGGCATTGCTGCGGCGCAACGCCAGATAAGAGTTTTTCGCAGGCTTCGCGGCCTTTGACGCGTCCCGGCATGGGAGATAGCGTCTAAAAAAACAGCCGCAAAGCGCCAAAGAATTATCAAGTCCGGGGAAGGATAATAATCGTGAAATTTGCATTGGCCCTTGCGCTTCTGGCGACCTCCTGTGGGGCGGCGCTGGCGCAGGACAGCGGCCTCAAACAGCCCTATGGCGCGCCCGAGCATCAATGGGCGGCGCCCCCCGGCGGCGAGGCGGGCAAATGGGGCTCCTCCGCCGGCATCGAGCGCGGCCCGCATGGCGAGATCTGGGCGATTGACCGCTGCGGCGCCAACAGCTGCGACGGCTCCGACAGGAATCCCATCGTCAAGCTCGATCCCGCCACCGGCAAGCCGGTCAAGGCCATCGGCGCGGGCCTGTTCGTCTTCCCGCACGGCCTGCATGTGGACGCGCATGGCAATATCTGGGTCACCGACGGCGCCATCAGCAAGGACGGCACCAAGGGGCTGCAGGTCGTGAAACTGTCGCCGGACGGCAAGGTGCTGCTGCGCCTGGGCACCGCCGGCCAGCGCGGCGATGACGAAACCCATTTCGGTTCGCCCAGCGATGTGATCACCGCCCCCAATGGCGACATCTTCGTCAGCGACGGCCATGCCCCGATCAAGCCCTTCATTCCCGAAAATCTCGACATGCGGGTGATGAAATTCAGCCCCGACGGCAAGTTCATCAAGCAATGGGGCAAGCCCGGCACCGGGCCCGGCGAGTTCAACAACTGCCATGCCCTGGCCTTCGACAGCAAAGGCCGGCTCTATGTCGCCGACCGCTACAACAACCGCATCCAGATCTTCGACCAGGACGGCAAGTTCCTCGCGGAATGGAAGCAGTTCGGCCGCCCATCGGGCTTCTATATCGCCGGCGACCGGCTTTATGCGATCGACGCCGATTCCACGGAAGTCCTCCATCCCGGCTGGAAGAAGGGCGTATGGATCGGCTCCATCTCAAAGGCCCTGCCTGACGCCTTCGTGCCCGATGACGGTGCGGGCGAGGGCGTGGTCGTCGCCCCCAACGGCAATATGTATGGCGCGGTCAATGTCGCGCCCCGAGGCATCACCCGATACGTCCATAAATAGGAGACGATCATGAGCGACAGCAGGCGCAATTTTCTTCTCAAATCCTTCAGCGCATCCAGCGCCGCCTGGCTGGCCGCCAACTGGCCGGCCCAGGTGGCCGCCGCCGAAACCGCGCAGGCCATGGGCAACTTCACGTATTTCACCCGCCCCCAGGCCGCCGAAATAGACGCCATGGCGGCGCAGATCTATCCCACCACCGACACGCCCGGCGCGCGCGAGGCGCAGGTGATCTATTTCATCGACCTGGCGCTGGTGACTTTCGCCCAGGACAAGCAGGACATCTATGCCAGGGGCTTTGGCGACCTCGCGGCCAGGACCGGCGGCAAGCCGCTGGGCGCGCTCTCCGATGCCGACCAGATCGCGCTGCTGACCGGGATCGAAAAGACTCCTTTCTTCAAGACGGTGCGCGACGACACCCTCATGGGCATGTTCGCCGCCCCCCAGCATGGCGGCAATTTCCGCAAAGTGGGCTGGACCCAGATCGGCTTCGACGACAGCCTCAACTTCCGCGCCCCGTTCGGCGCCTATGACCGGGTGTAGGCGATGAAAAAATACGATCCTTCCGAGGAAGTGGACTTCCTGGTCATCGGTTCCGGCGCGGCCGGCGGCGTCATGGCCAAGCAGTTGTCGCAGGCCGGTTTCAGCGTGGTGGTGCTGGAGCAGGGCGGCTGGGGCGCCTATGGCCATGAGCAGGACTACAGCAAGGATGAATTGAGCAACCGCTTCCCCGCGCCCGTGGACATGCTGATGAGCGATCCCGCGCGCCAGAAGAACACCTTCCGCCGCACTGACAGCGAAAAGGCGGTCGAGGGCCATCACAATTACGGCTGCGTGGTGGGCGGCGGCACCGTCACCTATGGCGCGTCATCCTGGCGGCACCTGCCCTGGGAATTCGACGAGGCTTCTCGCTTCGGCACCATGGCCGGCACCGGCATCGCCGACTGGCCGGTGGATTACAAGGAGCTGGAGCCCTATTACACCCAGGCCGAATGGGAGATCGGCATCAGCGGCCCCAACCTCAAGACGCCGTTCATCGCGCCCATGTCCAAGCCCTATCCGCAAAAGCCGCTGCCGGAAAAAAGCTCCGGCGCGCTGTTCCGCGTGGCGGCGCAGAAGCTGGGCCTGACCGTGGTGCCCAATGTCGCCGCCATCATCACCGAGCCTTACAATGGCCGCAGCGGCTGCATCAATTGCGGCATGTGTTCGGGCTATGGCTGCCAGGTGAAGGCGCGGTCATCCTCGGCGGTGGCCTTGCTGCCCTTCGCGGTCGCCACCGGAAAATGCGAGATCCGCGTCAACAGCTATGTGCGCGAGATTTCGGTGGACGCCAGCGGCAAGGCGACCGGCGCGGTCTATTTCGACAAGGCCAACAACAACCGCGAGGTCTTCCAGAAGGCCAAGGTGGTGGTGCTGTCGGCCAATGGCACCGAGACGCCGCGCCTGTTGCTGATGTCGAAATCCAACCGCTTCGCGAATGGGTTGGCCAATTCCAGCGGCGTGGTCGGCAAATATCTGATGACCGGCAATGGCGGCGGCGCCTCGGGCCTGTTCGAGAAGCCGCTCAATGAATACAAGGGCTGCGTCACCGGCGCCGCCATCCTGGATTATGTGCCCAATGACGTGAAGGGGCGCGGCTGGTATGGCGGCGGCCGCATGACGGCGCGCGGCTTCACCAGCCCGATAGATTATGCGCTGGGCGGGCCGCATGGTGCGCCAAGCTGGGGCGCGGGCTATAAGAAGGCGCTGGCGGAACAGGCGAACCGCAAGATGTACATCGCCAACTTCATCTCGCAGATGCCGCTGGAAACCAACAGGGTGGACCTGGACCCGGAGGTGAAGGACGCCTGGGGCCTGCCCGCCATGCGCATCACCACCCAGAGCCATGAGAACGACCTGAAGGGCGTGCAGTTCTTCATCGACAAATCGGTCGAGGTGCTGAAGGCGGCGGGCGCCACCACGGTGTGGGCCGACACGGTCAACGACAGCCGGGGCGGGGCGCATGCCCGCGGCACCTGCCGCATGGGCAACGACCCCAAGACCAGCGTGGTGAACAAGTATCACCGCGCCCATGACGTGCCCAACCTGTTCGTGGTGGACGGTTCCAGCTTTGTCACCGGCGGGCGCAACCATCCCACCATGACCATCTCGGCGCTGGCTTACCGCGCCGCCGACCATCTGGTGAAGGCGGCCAGGACGGGCAACGTCACGATCTGAGACCGGATCAGTGTGCGCTGCTGGCGGCCGGCGCGGCGTAGCGCGCGCTGGTGGCCGCCGCCGCCGATGACTGGGCGGCGGGCTGGATCATCTGGATCACTACCGTACCGCCGCTCTCATGGACATCGGCGTTGCTGACCCCGCCGGTGAAGTCGGAGAGTTCGATGGCGGGTGCTTCCTGCGCCTCGCTGTCGGAGACGATCGGCAGTTCGCCTGCAAAGGCCGGCGCGAAGGCCAGCGACAGGATGATCGAAAGGAAAAAGACGGGTTTCACGACGCCCTCCAAGGCTGAGGCAATCGGGGGGCAACCGATATCGCCGCCAATCCAGCATGGCGTGCATGGGCCTGGCAACGACAGACTGCGGAATTGGTTAATGCGGGGCGTCCGGCCGATGCTCACAGCGCCTGAAAGAATCCCGCGATGTCTTCGCGCGAGGCCTTGTTCGACAGCAGGATCGCCAGGGCGATGCGCGCCCTGCGGCCGTCCAGCGGCCCCGCCGGGATCAGGCCGCGCCCGATCAGGTCGATCTCGCCGCCGGCATAGCCATAGGACTGGCGCAGGGTTTCGCCGCCGCCGGTGCGGCTGGCGAACACCACCGGCATATGGCCCGCCATCTTTTCCAGCAGCGCCGTGCAGGTGTCGGCGATATGGCCGCCGCCGGGCAGCGCCAGCACCAGCCCGTCGCAGTCCTGCAGTTTTTCCAGCACGGCGGGCTCCATCGCCGGGCCGACTTCCAGGATCGGAATAGCGGGTGCGGCCATATCTGAACTTTGACCCCATGCCAGATGCGGCAGGCGTTTTTCCGGCGTCAGGGTGAAACGCACCACGCCTTCGCGCACCCAGCCCAGCGGGCCGAAGGGTTCCGACGAGAAGGCGTGGGTGCGGAAGGCATGGCGCTTTTTCGCCAGCGGCCCCCAATGGATTTCGTCGTCGAACACCACCAGCACGCCCTTGCCGCGCGCGGCCTTGCTCAAGGCCACCCGGCAGGCGGCAACAAGATTGGCGTCGCCATCGGCGCCGGGCTGGTTGGCCAGGCGCACGGCGCCGGTCACCACGATCGGCGTGCCGGTGCGGGTGAGCAGTTCCAGCGCGAAGGCCGTTTCCTCCAGCACATCGGTGCCATGGGTGACGACCACGCCATCGCCCTGCGATGCGGCGGCTTCGGCGGCGCGCGCGATGCCGGCAATGTCGGCAAAGGAAAAGCCGGAACTGGGCTTGGCCAGGAGCGGCGTGACCGTGACCTTGAGGTCGGGAACGGCGCGGGTCAGCACTTCGACAAAGGGCGGCGGCGCGCCCAGTTGCGCGCCATTGGCGCCCGCCGTCATGGCGATGGTGCCGCCGGTGGTCAGGAGATGCAGATGCGGCATGGCGACGGCCCTTTCACCGCATGCTAGCGGCGTGAGGGCCGTCGCGCCAAGGCCTACTTCGATAGGCTGGTGGACAGGGTGGCGAAGGTGGCCGACAGGCTGGTGCCGACCGCGGTCACGCCGGTGATGATGACAACGGCGATGAGGGCGGCGATCAGGCCGTACTCGATGGCGGTGGCGCCGGATTCGTCCTTGCAGAAAGTCTTCAGGAAAGTGCGCATGAAACAAGCCCCGTGGTTTGAAAGCGAGGTGAGATTAGGCCGCCGCCCCTTTCCATCGCGTTGCGACAATGCTTAAGAAACCGAAAACTCCGCTTTGATGAGAGTTTGAGGCGTATCCGCCGGACCTCGCCGCCGGGAAGGGGACCGCACGAAACGCAAAGGGGCGGGCGATTACGATTTCTTCCCGGATCGCGTGGCGTCCAGCAGGTTGTCGCGCAGCCTGGTCACCGATTGGCGCACAGCGGGAAAATCTTCTCCCAGGCCCGTTGCCTTGAGCAGTTCGGCGCTGAAGTCCTGGTCCAGCAAACGGCGGCCGGCCGCCGTCAGGCTGACCCGCACCTGCCGTTCGTCGGCGGGATCGCGCTGGCGCCGGATGAAATCCAACGATTCGAGTTTCTTGAGGATGGGCGTGAGGGTGTTGGATTCCAGGAACAGTTTTTCGCCCAGCGCGCCGACGGTCTGGTCGCCTTCCTCGCAGAGCGCCACCATGACGATATATTGGGTATAGGTGAGGCCCAGCTTCTCCAGGATCGGCTTGTAGGCGCGGCCGAAGGCCAGGTTGGCCGAATAGACCGCGAAGCAGAGAAAATTCGAGAGTTTGGGCGTGTCGGGACGGGCAGGCATGGGAATCCAAGGTTTCGCGGTTCCTGACCCTATATAAATCGTATCCGATTAAATCGGAAGTGCTTGACAGGCCGGCCGGGCCCTTTTATTTAGATCGCGTCCGATTAAATCGTATACGTTGACACCAACCCGAGAAAGGAACCAAGCCATGTCCGAGAAAATCCTCTTCACCGGCCGCACCCACAATGTCGGCGGCGGCCGGAATACCGCCGTCAGCAGCGACGGCGCCTTCGACCTCAAGCTGGTGCAGCCGCACCCGGCCGCCGAGCAGTTGTTCGGCGCCGCCTATTCCGCCTGCTTCATGGGGGCTATCGGCCTTGCCGCCAGCCAGAAGAAGATCACGCTTCCCGCCGATCCGGCGATTGACGCCGAGATCACCCTGAACCTGGGCGATGATGGCTTCTTCCTGCGGGCGAAGCTGGATGTCAGCCTTCCGGGCGTGGCGCGCGACGTGGCGCAGGCGCTGGTCGATGCCGCGCACCAGATCTGCCCCTATTCCAAGGCGACGCGCGGCAACATCGAGGTCACGGTCACCCTTGTGTGAACCGCGCCGGCCGGGCCTGCCACAAGCCGGGCAGGCCCGGCCCCGCGCACTGGGAATGTCAGGTCTTATCACCGTTTGAGGCCGGCAGGACGCCATGCTAAGACCCGCGCCCGGACTCCCCGAGTTTGAGCGAGGGGCCGGTGGAAGACACCGGCGATTATGTTACAAGCGCCCCGACGCGGGTGTAGTTCAATGGTAGAACGGCAGCTTCCCAAGCTGCATACGAGGGTTCGATTCCCTTCACCCGCTCCAACCCCAACCGGCAATAGCGTTGCGTGATGCCTGAAGCCCGACACCTGAAAAAAGCGCTGATAGGCTATCTGCAGCCCAACCAGATGCGATCCGTGTTCGAACTCGCCGTTACCGCCGCCGCCCTGGTCGCGGCCTGGCTGTTGATGTGGGCGTCGTTGCGGGTGGGATACTGGCTGACCCTGATGCTGGCGGTGCCGGCGGCGGGGCTGCTGGTGCGGCTGTTCCTGATCCAGCATGACTGCGGCCACGGCTCGTTCTTCCGCCACCATGCGCTCAACGACTGGGTCGGGCGCGCCTTGGGGGTGCTGACCTTCACGCCTTACGACTATTGGAAGCGCAACCATGCGGTCCATCACGCCACCTCCGGCAACCTGGATCGCCGTGGCATCGGCGATATCGAGACCCTGACGGTGGAGGAATACAAGGCGCTGCCCGCGCATCGCCGCTTTCTGTATCGGCTGTACCGCAATGCGGTCGTCATGTTCGCGGTCGGCGGGCCTTACATGTTCCTGATCCAGCACCGGCTGCCGTTCCACCAGATGCGCGCCGGATGGCGGCCCTGGGTCAGCACCATGGTCACCAACGCCGCCATTACCGTGCTGGCGGCGGGGATGATCTGGCTGGTGGGGGCCAAGCCGTTTCTGCTGGTCCATATGCCGATCGCCATCCTGGCGGCCTCGATGGGGGTGTGGCTGTTCTATGTCCAACACCAGTTCGAAGGCGCGGCCTGGACGCGCGCGCCCGACTGGAGCCATCAGACCGCGGCGCTGAACGGCAGTTCCTATTATGACCTGCCGCTATTGCTGCGCTGGTTCACCGCCAATATCGGCATCCATCACGTCCATCACATGAACAGCCGGATACCCTATTACCGGCTGCCCCAGGTGCTGAAGGATCATCCCGAGTTGAAGGATGTCGGCCGGCTGACCCTGTGGCAAAGTTTCCGCACCATCCGCCTGACGCTGTGGTGCGAAGACCGCAAGAAACTCGTGCCGTTCCGCGATGTGCGTCGCGGCAGGTGAGCCCTGCATACAAGGCGCTGGACACAAGCCCGGCATGCAATAACCTGCGCCCGCTGATATCCAGAACCGGCTGATGCCTCAGACCCCACCCCATAAAGCGGCGCATTTCGAACCCGATGTGGTGATCGTCGGCTCGGGCGCGGCGGGCGGCATGGCGGCCTATGCGCTGACCCGCGCCGGCATCAAGGTGTTGATGCTGGAAGCGGGGCGCGACTACGATCCCAATAAAGAAAATGTCATGCTGCAGTGGAACTACCAGGCGCCGCTGCGCGCCTCGTCCACGCCGGACAAGCATTTCGGCTATTACGACGCCACCGCGGGCGGCGGCTGGGATGTGCCGGGCGAGCCCTATACCAATGCGCCGGGCTCGACCTTCAAATGGTGGCGTTCGCGCATGGTCGGCGGGCGCACCAACCACTGGGGGCGGCATGTGCCGCGCTTCGGGCCCTATGACTTCAAGCCGTACAGCCGCGACGGGCTGGGGATGGACTGGCCGATCTCCTATGAAGACGTCGCGCCCTGGTATGACCGCACCGAAAGGCTGATCGGGGTTTCCGGCGCCAACAGCGGGCTGGAGAACCATCCGGACTCCTCGCCCGGCGTGCTGCAGCCGGCGTCGAAGCCGCGCATCGCCGAACTGGCGATCCAGGCGGGAGCCACGGCGCTGGGGATTCCCTGCGTGCCGTCGCGCTATGCCGTGCTGACCCGCGATATCGACCATCCCCATGCGCCGCGCCAGGCCTGTTTCAATGCCTCGCCTTGCGGACGCGGCTGCGCCATCGGCGCCGCCTTCCAGACCACCACCTCGCTGCTGCCCATGGCGATGGGCACCGGCCGCCTGCGCATCCGCACCAATGCGATGGTGTCGCGGGTGCTGACCGATGCCGCCGGCAAGGCGACGGGGGCGGAATATTTCGACAAGGTCAGCGGTACCACGCACAGGGTCAAGGCCCGCGCCGTGGTGCTGGCGGCCAGTGCCTGCGAGAGCGCGCGGCTGCTGCTCAATTCCGCCGACGGAGGCCTGGCCAACAGCAGCGGCCAGGTGGGCAAGAACCTGGTGGACACCACCGGCACCAATGTCAGCGGCCATATTCCGGCGCTGGAAAGCCGCCCGCGCTACAATGAAGACGGCAAGGATGTGGCGCATCTCTACATCCCCTTCTGGCTGTACAAGGAACAGGCGGCGGGCAAGCTCGATTTCCCGCGCGGCTATCACTATGAGATCGGCGGCCGCTTCAACATGCCGGGCGCGGGCGTGGCGATGAGCGACACGATGGACGGCTATGGCGCGGCGCTGAAAGAGGATGCGCGGCGCTATTACGGGGCGCAGATCTCGCTGACGGTGCGCGGCGAGATGATCCCCAATGCGGATTCCTATTGCGAGCTGGACCCCGCCGCGAAAGACCGCTTCGGCATTCCGGTGCTGCGCTTCCACTGGAAATGGTCCGACCATGAATACCGCCAGATCGCCCATGGCATGAAATCGGCGCGCGACATCATTCACAAGCTGGGCGGCAAGGTGCTGGGGCCCGAGCAGCCGCCGCAGCAGGCCATCGCCGATGGCGGCTGGATCATCCATGAGGTCGGCACCACCCGCATGGGCAACAGCGACGCGGATTCGGTGACCGACAGTTACGGCAAGACCTGGCAGGTGGACAATCTGGTGATCGTGGACGGCGGCATCTTCACCTCCAACGCCCACAAGAACCCGACCCTGACCATCATGGCGCTGGCCTGGCGCAGCATGGACAAACTGGCCGAGCGCCTTCGGAAGGGCGAGGTATGAGCATCTCCCGCCGCGTCACTTTGGGCTGGATCGCCGCCACCGGCGCCTGGGCAACGGCGGGATGCGACATGGCCGAAGCCGCGACGGCTGTTGTGGCAACGCCCGTTGCACCATGGCCCGAAGTGCCGCTGCCGCCTGTCACCATGGCGGGCTATGGCCGCGACCCCGACCTGAAACAGGCGATGGTGCCCTGGCCGCTGACGCTCGATGCCCAGCAGCGCGATGTGGTGCGGGCCAGCGCCGAACTGATCCTGCCGGCGGATGCGGGCTCGCCCTCCGGCGGCGCCGTCGGGCTGGATGCTTTCTTCGACGAATGGCTCAGCGCCCCCTATCCCCAGCAGCGCGGCGACCGCGCCGTGATCGTGCCGGGCCTGGCCTGGCTGGATGCCGAAGCCGTGCGCCGCTCGGGGGCGGATTTCATCAAGACCGGCAATGACACCCGCCATGCCATCTTCGACGCCATCGCCTGGCGTGACCGCATCGCGCCCGGCTATGAGCGGCCGGGGCGCTTCTTCGCCCGCCTGCGCGGCTTGATGCTGGCGGGCTATTATTCCGCGCCGGAAGGCATCGCCGACCTGGGTTATGTCGGCAACACCCCGATCCTGGGGCCCTATCCGGGACCGACGCCCGAGGCCAAGGCGCATCTCAATGCCGCGCTGGTCAAACTGGGACTGAAGCCCGTCAGTCCGGGCTGAGACGCCGTATCCAGACATTGCGGAACGAGACATGGCTGTCGGGATTGCCGTGATCCTGCAGCGCCAGCGGCAGTTCGGCCGCATGCGGCTGGTAATGCGCCACCTTGCCATGCACCGTGGCGCCGATCAGCACGGTATTGTCCTGCACCAGCACCCCGTTCAGCACCACCGTCATGCGCGCGGGCTGGGCCACGGCATCGCCTTTGAAGCGCGGCGCATGAAAGACGATGTCATAGCATTGCCATACGCCGGGTGGCCGCCCCGCATTCACCAGTGGCGGGTTCTGGCTGTAGATCGCGCCCACCATGCCGTCGGGATAGGTTTCGTTGTTGGTGGCGTCGAGAATCTGGACCTCGTAAAGCCCCATGGGAAAGACGCCGCTGTTGCCGTGATATTGCGGATTGAGCGGCGGATGCGGCTGCTGCGGCTCGCGGAACTCGACATGGATCTGCGCGTCGCCATAGGACGCCCTGGTCTTGAGAAAGTTATAGATGTGCGCGCCGGTGGTGACGGTGCCGTCCTTCACCGTCCATTGCTCGATGTGATCGCCGGTCCATTTCGACAAATCCTTGCCGTCGAACAGCACATCGGCATCGCCGGGCGGCGGCGCGGCGCAGGCGGCGCCGGTCTCCACAAAAGCAGGCTGCGGGCGGCGGATATCGTCGGCCCGCCAGGGCGAGTTGGGCATTTTCGGCCCGGCCAGGGTCAGCCTGGCCAGTTCGGGATCGGCCAGCCATTTGGCCCATTGGGGGTGCTCGGCGCTGAGACGCGCCACTTCGGCGGGGTCCACCGTGTTCTTAATCGTATCCTGGGCCATCACGGGCAAGGCGCAGGCCGCAAGCGCGATCAGTGATAGTATCTTCATGGCCGTCTCCCGGATTTTTCCCAAGGATAGCCCAGGCGGTGGGCGCGGTGTAGCCTTGGCGGCTGGCATGGCGCCTGCATCGCGCCCGGCATGACCGTCGCAACCTTTCCGCTGGCCGGCCGCCCCGCAACCCGCAAGCCGGGCTCGCGCAGCCTGATCCTGGCCGGTTTTGCCTTGTATGCGGCGCTGCTGGGCGCGGCCTGGTGGGCGCTGCCGCGCTTTGTGCCGGACCAGGCGTCGCTGCGCCTGATGGGCCATGTCCTGAAGCTGCACAACATCCATGACAAGATTCTCGGCAATGCCAGTCTGGTACTGCTGATCCTGCCTTGCGCGCTGTGGCTGGAATGCGCCGTGACCGGCTGGGAGAAAAGCTCGCTGCGCGCCCTGCTTGCGCCCAGCGCCTCGATCAAGACCGACATGATGTATTTCGTGCTGGACCAGGCGCATGTGATGGGCCTGGCCGGGCGGGTGATGATGCTGGGCGCCTCGGTGATTTCGGGCCTGGCGCTGAAGGACTGGCTGGCGGCCAGGACCGGCATCGCGTTGGATGGCGGCATCATGCCGCTGCCGCTGCAGGTCGCGGTCTATTTCACGCTCTATTCCTTTTTCGATTATTGGGCACATCGCATTGGCCATACCCGGCTGTTCTGGCCGCTGCACCGCTTCCATCATGCGGCGCAGGATTTCTGCGTCATCACCGGCGCGCGCATCCATCCGGCGGGCTTTGTCGGCATCTTCGTCCTCACCGTGCCGATGACGGTGCTGGGCGCGACCCCCGAGGCGGTGGTCTGGGTCAATGTCGCGGTCGCCATGCTGGGCTACCTGATCCATTCGCGCATCGAATCCGGCTGGGGCTGGATCGGGCGCTACGTCCTGCAGTCGCCGCTGCATCACCGGCTGCACCACAAGCTGGACATGACGCAGGCGACCGGCTTCTTCGGCATGATGCCGGTCTGGGACCATCTGTTCGGCGGCTGGAGCGAGCACAACGAGGCCAATATCGCCATCGGGGTGGACACGCCCTATCGCCACGGCTTCTGGCTGGTCCCCGACCTGCTGCGCGACTATCGCGATTTCTGGCTGGGCCTGATCGGCAAGCGCCGCTATTCGCCCAGTGAAGTTTGAAGCATTGTGGTGAAGGCGGCTTCGATGTTGACGCGGAAGCGGTCGGCATCGAACAGCGGCGTGGTGGAAAGATTGTCCGCCAGCTTCCGCTTCAGCACCGCCAGCCGCGCCGGATCGCGCGCCAAGACCAACGCCAGCGCCTCATAGTCCGCCAGCTTTTCCGTCACCAGTTCCGGCAACCCCACCGCCTGCAACAGGCTGGCGGCGACCCGCCCGGCAAACGCCTCGCCCCGGCAGGTCAACACCGGCAAGCCCGCCCATAGCGCATCCGCCGCCGTGGCGTGGGCATTGTAGGGCAGGGTGTCGAGGAACAGGTCGGCCAGCCGGTGGCGCGCCAGATGGTCTTCCAGCGGTGCATTCTGCGCGAAGACCAGCCGCGCCGGATCGATGCCGTGCTGCTCCGCCGCTTTCAGCAGATTGTCTTTCGCGGCCGCATCGGGCGCCTTGAGCCACAGCACCGCATGCGGCACCGCCGCCAGCAGCCGCATCCAGACCTCGAACAGCGGGCGGGTGATCTTCCAGGCATTGTTGAAGGCGCAGAACACGAAAGCACCCGCCGGCAATCCGGCTTCGGCTCGGCTGGGAGTAGCACCCAGGGCGCGCGCCGGATCGGTGGGAAAATAGGTATCGGGCAGGTGGATCAGCTTTTCGCGGAAGAAGGGCTGGTCCTGCGGCGGGGCGACGGTCCTGTCGGCAATCAGCCAGTCCATGAAGTCCGCGCCCGTGGTGCCGGGATAGCCCAGCCAGGCCGCCTGCACCGGCGCGGGCCGGGCAGCGAAGATCGCCGGCCGCCCGCCGCCGGTATGCCCGTTCAGGTCCACCGCGATGTCGATTTCCATCTCCCGCATCCGCCGCGCGATCCCGGCATCGTCCAGCGCCGCCAGGTCGTGGAACTGGTCGAAGGCCCCGGCCAGCCGCGCCCGCGCGGCGCTGCCGTCGTCGGGCCCGGTGGAAATGGCGATGACTTCGAAACGGGCGCGGTCGTGGCGCTCGATCAGGGGCGCCAGTTGGTGCCCCACCGCATGGTCGCGGAAATCGTGCGAGACATAGCCCAGCCGGATGCGGTCATGGCGATGGCGATGGCGATGGCGTGGGCCGGGCGCGGATGCCGGCTGCGCCAGTGCCGCGATGGTGTTGCGGGCGCAGCGCAGCAGCAGCGCCTTGTCGTCGCTATAGCCCTGCAGGGTGAGCGGCGCGAAGGGCACGCCCGCCGCCACCAGGCCGGCAAGTTCCGCGCCGATCTCGTCCGCGCGGCCCCAGTCGCAAATGTTCAGTGCCGCCATGGCGCGGTTGCCGCGCGCCAGTTGCAGGCCGGGGTCAAGTTCCAATGCGCGGTCGTAGCAGGCCAGCGCCTCCTTGGGACGCAACAGTTGGCCCATCATCACGCCGCGGCTGTAGTGCAGCATCGCTGCGCCGGGCTGCAGCAGGAGCGCCTTGTCCAGCGCCGTCAGCGCCTCGGCGGGCCGCCCCAGCCCCGACAGGATCACCGAACGGTTGGACAGCACATCCACAGCGTCAGGCCGGATCGCCAGCACGCGGTCATAGACCGCCAGCGCTTCGTCGTTGTTGCCTGCCTGCAGCAGCGCATGGCCGTAATGGGTGAGTATGGTTTCATCCTGCGGCGCCAGCCGCGCCGCCGCCGCCAGCAACGCGACGGCCTCGCCAAAGCGGCCCTTTTGTCCTTCCAGATAGCCCAGCATATGCAGGGCCGGGACATTGCCGGCCTGTGCGCGCAGTACCTGGCGATATGCCTGCTCGGCTTCTACAAGCCTGCCGCCGCGATGGGCGGCCAGGCCCCGTTCAAACACGCTACGCAAATCCATGGCGGCGGCTACAGATCCTTCAGCAGCCAGCGCACGGCGCGCTTCTGCACTTCGAAATATTGCGGATTCCACATGGCATGGATGGTGTGGCCAACCGCCGTGAACACCACCCGGCCCTTGCCATAGTCATAGGCCCAGCCCGCCGGGGATTTCGTACCGCGCCCATTGTAGGTCAGCCCGTCGCGATTTTCCGATTCCAGGATGACGTATCCGGGGTCTTTGTCGTAATCCACATAATGCTGTTCGTCATTGACCGTGAACGGCGTCATGCCCGCGGTGATGGGATGGGCGTTGGCGGTGGCATGGACCTCGAAAGGGCGCAGCGGCGGATGGCCGAAATAGGCCCCGCCCATCACGTCGCGATAATTCTTCGACGACAGTGAGATATGACTGGCATTGTGCAGCGGATAAAAGCCGCCGCCATTGCCGACGAAATCCCGGATCGCCTTGCCCTGGTCTTCGGTCATCCACATCACGGATTGGGCGGCCGGCCATTCGTCCTTGTTCTCCAGGTCGGGCTCGTAGCCATAGGCGTCGGGACCGGAATAGCCGCCCGGCCACAGCATGCCGTCGCGCAGGATCAGCAGCAGCCGGTAGGGCTTGAGCGCCGCCGCCGACAGGCCGGCGGTGTCGATGGTATAGTCCACCGGCAGGTTCAGGGCCTGGAACAGCCTGTCCAGGCTGACGCGGATGTAATCGGGATTGTGATAGCGGTCACCGATCAGGGCCAGGGCGCGCGGTTTTGCGGGGACGGCATGGGCGGGAAGCAGGCCGGCGGCGCTGGCGGCCATCATGGTGCGGCGCGAGATCGGGGATTGCAGCAATTTCATGGGACGCTCCCTGATTTATTGTTGTGATTGGGGTGCCGCAACAAGGCTATGGACGCGGCCCCTTTGCCCCGCCAGTATGTATATAAAATACAGAGCAGGCGGCGTTCGCCTGCAAGGGCAGGATAGGACAGGATGTTGAAAAGCGGAAATCGCGGGCGCTGGCTCGCGGCCTTGGCACTCGTCGCGGGGCTGGCCGGCTGTGACCAGAAGCCTGCCGGCAAAACCGATTTCAGCGGCGGCGTGGTGGATGGCTGGCCGGTCTGGGGCCATAGCCATCTGGGCCAGCGCTATTCCGCCAACACCCAGATCACAGCCGAGAATGTGAAAGACCTCAAGGTCGCCTGGACCTATCGTACCGGCGACCTGTCCGAACCGGGCAAGCATGCCGACCTGGCGTTCGAGGCGACGCCCATCCTGGCCGACAACACGCTTTATCTCTGCTCGCCCAGATCGCGCATCATCGCGCTGGACCCCACCACCGGCAAGCAGAAATGGATGTTCGACGCCCACCCCGACACACGGGGCGCCACCGTCATCACCTGCCGCGGCGTGTCTTATTGGAAAGACAGCAAGGCCACGGGCACCTGCTCCCAACGCATCTTCGGCGGCACCATCGACGGCAAGATGTGGGCGCTGGATGCACAGACCGGCAAGCCCTGCGAGGATTTCGGCGACCATGGCAAGGTCGATCTGCACGAAGGCCTGGGCACCATCGAAAAGCCCGCGCTGTGGGGCATCTCGTCCGCGCCCACCGTCGTCGGCGACATGGTGATCACCGGCTCCAAGATCATCGACTTCCACAATACCGACATGCCCGGCGGCGTGGTGCGGGCGCTGGACGCGCGCAGCGGCAAGATCGTGTGGGCCTTCACCGCCGCCCCGCCCGACCAGCCCCAGGGCGACGCCCAGCACTATCCGCGCAGCGCCCCCAATGTCTGGGCGCCGATGTCGGTGGATGTGGACCGCAAGCTGATCTTCCTGCCCACCGGCACGCCGCAGGTGGATTCCTATATCGGCAAGAGCGACTGGGACTATTACGGCTCGTCGGTGGTGGCGCTGAACACCGACACAGGCCAGCCGGTGTGGCACTATCAGTTCGTTCACAGGGACATCTGGGACTATGACAGCCCGTCCCAGCCGCTGCTGTTCGACTACAAGTCGCCCGACGGCAAGACCATCCCCGCTTTGGCCCAGGCCACCAAGATGGGCTACATCTTCGTGCTCAACCGCGAGACGGGCGTGCCGATCTTCCCGGTCAAGGAGACGCCGGTTTCCACCGGCGGCATCCAGAAGGGCCTGTCGCCCACCCAGCCGATCCCGGTGCTGCCCGAACACGAAGTCCAGCTCACCAAGGTGACGGACAAGGATATTTTCGGTTTCGCGCTGGTGGACCGCTGGGACTGCCTCAAGCGTTTCCACAAGCTGGTCAACGAGGGCATCTTCACGCCCTATTACGACAAGCCCAGCGTGGATTATCCCAACAGCCTGGGCGGCATGGACTGGGGCGGGCTGACCTTCGATCCGGGCCGCAACATGCTGGTGGTCAATTCCTCCAGCATCCTGGCGGCGCATCACCTGGCGCCGCACCAGGGCACCGACGGCTATTCGCCGCTGATCGGCACGCCCTACCGCCAAGTCTATGACAACATGATGAGCATGTTCGGCGCGCCGTGTAATGCGCCGCCCTGGGGCCGCCTGACCGGCATCAATATCACCACCGGCAAGAAGGTGTGGGAAGTGCCGCTGGGCACCACCCGCGACGAGGCGCCCTGGCCGCTGTGGTTCCCGCTGGGCGTGCCCAACCAGGGCGGCGCCATCACCACGGCCAGCGGCCTGACCTTCATTGCCGCCACCACCGACCGCTATTTCCGGGCTTTTTCCACCGAAACCGGCAAGGAATTGTGGCGGGTGTCGCTGCCGGCGGCGGGCCAGTCCATGCCCATGACCTACCGGCTGGACTCCGGCGGCAGGCAATATGTAGTACTGAGTGCGGGGGGCCACTCGGCGCTACAGAACAGGCAGGGCGACTATGTCATCGCCTATGCGCTGCCATAGAAAAGATTGGGGGGACACGGTTGGAAGATCTGGAGCCTGGGACGCCGCGCGCCGCCAATGCGCCGCCCACCTTGCGGGCGCATGTGGTCAAGATGCTGTCGGCCGACATCCTGGCCGGCAAGTACAAGCCGGGCGACCGGCTGAACGAAAGCCAGATCGCGCGCGAGCTGAACATCAGCCGCATCCCCGTGCGCGAGGCCCTGTCGCAGCTGCAGGAACAGGGGCTGGTGCAGAACCGCGAGCGCCGCGGCATGTTCGTCACCAATATCGGCCCCGAAGAGGTGGCGCAGATTTCCTCCCTGCGCATCGTGCTGGAGACCGAGGCGCTGCGCCTGGCGCAGGCGCGCGTGACGCCGGACATCCTGGCCCTGCTGGAGGGCCTGGTCAGCCAGATGGATGCCTGGAACGGCACCTTGCTGGAAGCGGCCGCGCTGGACCTGGAATTCCACCGCGTCATCTGGAAGGCGGCCGGCAATCCCTATCTGGAACGGGCGCTGAATTCGCTGATGGTGCCTTTGTTCGCGCACAAGACCCTGGAACACGTCACCAAGGACGTGCGGCGCTGGCGGCTGTCGCACCACCGCATCATCCTGGATGCGATCGCGGGCCGCACCAGCGACGACCTGCAGGAGGCGCTGCTGACCCATATGCGCATGGCCTATACCGAGCCGGAGCGCTATTCGACCCTGGCGAAAAAGCCTTAGCAAACTTTGATACATTTTCCCCCTCCGGCCTTCGCTGACGTTCGGCCGGGCAAAATGTCCGCAGGACATTTTGCTGGCCCGGCCTCAAGGGTCAGCTACGCTCTCCCGTGCAAGCGCGCTGGCGCGCGCGCGGGTATCTCGCAGATGCGAGATTTAGAGGTGTGCGCTGTTGTCCCCTTGGCAAAAAATGGCGCAGGCCCCTAAAGTATATTGTCTACAGTGATGGGGCGCTCGAACCTCCAGCTGGGGCGTAACCAGAGGAACGCTGTCACCATGATTCTCAAAAGAATTCTGCTCACCGGCGCCGTGGCGCTGGCGTTCGCCATCCCGGCCGCGGCCGAGACCGCCAAGGACTATGCGAAATATGCGGCCTATATGGAAAAGGCGCCGCACGCCCAGGGCCAGAACGTCAACGGCATGCATATCTTCCTGTTCGGCGGCCTGAAAAGCCACGGCCCGGGCGCGCATGACTATCCCTATTGGCTGGACACCTGGTCCAAGCTGCTCACCGCCCATGGCGCGGTGGTGGATGGAGCCTTCTCCTTCCCCAGCCAGGAACAGCTCGATCATTCCGACGTCGTCATCATCTACAAAGGCGATGCCGGCTATATGACCCCGGAACAGCGCGCCCGCCTGCAGAATTACGTCAAGCGCGGCGGCGGGCTGGTGACCTTCCACGACTCGCTGTGCGGCCCCGATCCGGCCGACATGGCGACCCTGGTCGGCGCCGGCAAGAAGCATGGCGAGACCAACTACACCTGGACCGCGACGCTGGACTACAACTTCATCGACAAGGAAAACCCCATCGTCCAGGGCATGCCGCTGCAGATCTATGACGAGGCTTTCTACAAGCTGAACTTCGCCCCGGAAGTCCATCCCATCCTGTCGGTCACCATGCCCGACACGCCCAGCGCCCGGAAGGGCGGCGGCGTCGGCCAGACCGTGCCGCAGATGTGGACCTACGAGCATACCGCGCCGGGCGGCACCGCCCCGGCCCGCGCCTTTGTCTGGATGCAGGGCCATATGGTGGACAGCCTGCAGGACCCCGCCATCCAGAAGGTGCTGATGCGCGGCATCGCCTGGGCCGGCAAGAAGCCGATCACCGAACTGACCGACTTTGTGCCGCCGCCGCCGCGCATGATGCGCCCGGAGCAGTAAGCAAGATGCATGAACGCGGCCATCGCCAAAAAAGGGCGGTGGCCGCGTTCATGTTCCACCATACGGCATGAGCAGGGAAGCATGATGAAGATGAAAGCGGCACTGGCGGGTACTGCGCTGATGGCGACGGCTGCCTTTGGTGCGGGCACCGACTGGACCAGCGCGGGCCATGACCTGGGCGGCCAGCGCTATTCGCCGCTGACCCAGATCGACAAGGACAATGTCGCCAACCTGCAGCAAGCCTGGAGCTATCACCTCACCCCCGCCGGCTACGCCAGCCGCCCGCGCCTGGTCGAGGTGGTGCCGGTCGTGGTCGGCAATACCATGTACATCGCCTCCACCTATGGCCAGATCATCGCGCTGAACGCCACCACCGGCGCGGAGATATGGAAATGGACCATGCCCGACAGCGACACGCCGTCGGCGCGCGGGCTTTCTTACTGGGCGGGGGCCAAGGGCGCTCCCGCCACCGTGGTGTTCGGCAGCCGCCTGGGCCGGCTGTATGCGCTGGACGCCAAAACCGGCCAGTTGGCCGAGGGCTTCGGCGAGCATGGCGTGGTCAATCTCAAGACTCCTGAAGTGATGCAGACCGGGCCGAACGCGATCTACAACCTGCCGTCGCCGCCGGTGATCTACAAAAACCTCATCATCACCGGCGCCGGCACGCCCGATGGCGGCCCCAATTACGGCCCCGCCGGCGACACCCGCGCCTGGGACGCCAGGACCGGCAAGCTGGTCTGGACCTTCCATACCGTGCCGCGCCCCGGCGAGTTCGGCTATGACACCTGGACACCCGAGGGCGCCAAAAACCGCTCCGGCGTCAATGTCTGGGGTTATATGACGGTCGATGCCCAGCGCGGCATCCTCTACATGCCGCTGGGCGCGCCCAACAACGACCGCGTCGGCGTCGACCGGCCGGGCAACAACCTGTTCGGCTCTTCGCTTGTCGCCGTGGACGCCAACACCGGCAAGTATCTCTGGCACTTCCAGGTCGTGCATCACGACATCTGGGACTATGACACCCAGGACCCGCCGGTGCTGATGGATGTCCATAAAGACGGCAAGACGATTCCCGCCGTGCTGACCGTCAACAAGAATTCGTTGGCCTTCATCCTGAACCGCGTCACCGGCAAGCCGATCTTCGGCGTCGAGGAACGCCCCGTGCCGCAATCCAAGGTGCCGGGCGAGATGACCTCGGCCACCCAGCCTTTCCCGGTCAAGCCCGAGCCGCTGGCACAGAACACCCTGTCGCGCGACAAGCTCTACAAGGGCGAGCCCGAGCATCAGGCCTGGTGCGAGAAGCTGGTGGACGACAAGCACATGGTGCTGGGCGGGCCGTTCCTGCCGCCGGGCTATAACGAGATCACCGTCTCGCCGCCGGGCACCCAGGGCGGCGTCAATTTCTATGGCGGCAGCTTCGATCCCAAACGTCATCTGTTCGTGGCCAATGTGAACAACCTGTTCCAGCCGATGCATGTGACACAGAAGCCGGACGGCAGCTTCGTCAACGACTATGGCGTGCTGCGGTTCTGGGACCCGGACAAGAAGCTGCCTTGCGGGCCCACGCCCTGGGGCCAGCTGGTGGCGGTGAATGTGGACACCGGCGAAGTGGCCTGGCGCAAGACCCTGGGCGTCACCGAGGAATTCCCCGCGGGCTTGCAGGATACCGGCCGTCCCGGCCTGGGCGGCACCATCCTGACGGCCAGCGGGCTGACCTTTGTGGGCGCCACCGACGACTTCCGCTTCCGCGCCTTCGCAACCGCAACCGGCGAAAAGCTGTGGGAGGTCAAGCTGAAGGCCTCGGTCACTGCCACGCCGGTCACCTACCGGGGTTCCGATGGGCGCCAGTTTGTCGCGGCGCTGGATACCGGCGGCTCCCAGACGGGCTCGGTGGTCACCAATGACGAAGTCATCGCCTTTGCTTTGCCACACAAATAGGTTTTAAAGCAGGTTCGGAGCAGAAGAGAGAGTTGATCGTGCGCAAGGTTCTGATTGCTGTTTTGCTGGTGTCCGCAGCCTCCATGCCCGCCTGGGCCCAGGACGATTACAAGTCCCTGCCGCCGGGGCCGGGCCGCGACGTGATGGTGCGGGTCTGCGCCCAGTGCCATTCGCCGGAAATCGCCGCCCAGCAGAAGCTGGATGCGGCGGGCTGGAAGGATCTGGTCAACCAGATGGCGAACAATGGCGCCCAGGCCACCGACGCGGAATTCGACACCATTTCCAAGTATCTGGCGGCCAGCTTCCCGGCCAATTGAGACCAAGGAAGCGTCAGAGAATTCGCTGTTCCAAACGGTCCTGCCGCGCTAAAACGCGGCGGGATTTTTTTGCATTTCAGCCCCAAGGAAACACGCAAAATGAAACTTCTGCGCTATGGCCCCAAGGGTCAGGAGAAACCCGGTCTGCTGGACAAGGACGGCGCGATTCGCGACCTGTCGGGTATCGTGAAGGACCTTGACGGCAGCGTGCTGTCGGACCTTTCGGCCATCAGGGGCGCCGATATCGACAGCCTGCCGGTGGTGGCGGCTGGCGTGCGCATCGCCGAGCCGGTGGCCAGGGTCGGCAAGTTCCTCTGCATCGGGCTGAACTATTCCGACCATGCCGCCGAAAGCGGCATGCCCGCGCCCAGCGAGCCGATCCTCTTCATGAAGGCGACCTCGGCCATCATCGGCCCCAATGACGATGTCTATCTGCCGCCCGCCTCCAAGAAGTCGGACTGGGAAGTCGAACTGGGCATCGTGATCGGCAAGGAAGCCCGGTATGTCACCAAGGAAACGGCGCTGGACTATGTCGCGGGCGCGGTGGTGGTGAACGACCTGTCGGAACGCGAATACCAGCTGGAGCGGCTGGGCACCTGGGACAAGGGCAAGGGCTGCGACACCTTCGGGCCGTTCGGGCCGTACCTGGTCACGCTGGATGAAGTGGGCGACTTGAACAACCTGGGCCTGTGGCTGGACGTCAACGGCCAGCGCATGCAGACCGGCTCGACCGCTGCCCTGATCTTCGACGTGCCGACCCTGGTGTCCTATGTCAGCCAGTTCATGAGCCTGCAGCCGGGCGATGTGATCTCCACCGGCACGCCGCCGGGCGTGGGCATGGGCAAGAAGCCCCAGGTCTGGCTCAAGGAAGGCGATGTGATCGAGCTGGGTATCGACAAGCTCGGCAGCCAGAAGCAGAAGGTCTATCGGACGAAGATTTAAGCACTCATGTCATGGCCCGTCGCTAGCGCGTCCAGCGCGTAGCGACGGGCCATGACAGTGAGGAAAACAGAAAAGGCGCCGGATCGCTCCGGCGCCTTTTCTTTCGACTCTCTCAACCGCCATGCGGTGAATGGTCAGTGATTGTCGCGCGGAATGCCGAAGGTCCGGTCGATCTTCTGAAACTTGACCGCATCTTCCAGCACCATGCCGGTGCCCATCTGGCCGACATGGGCGCGCTGGATTTCCTGCCATGGCGTCTGCGAGGCGGGATATTTGTAGCCGCCCGCCGCGTCCAGTGCCGCCTTGCGCTCGGCCAGTTCCTCATCCGGCACCAGCATGTTGGCCGTGCCCTTGTTGAGGTCGATGCGCACCCGGTCGCCATTCTGCAACAGGGCCAGCCCGCCGCCCACCGCCGCTTCCGGCGAGGCGTTGAGGATGGAGGGCGAACCCGAAGTGCCCGACTGGCGGCCATCGCCGACGCAGGGCAGGGCATTGATCCCGGCCTTCAGCAGCGAGGCGGGCGGGCGCATGTTCACCACCTCGGCGGCGCCGGGATAACCCACCGGGCCCGCGCCGCGCATGATCAGGATCGAATGCTCGTCGGCGCCCAGGTTGGGATCGTCAATGCGGGCGTGATAATCCTCCGGTCCATCAAACACCACCACCGGGCCTTCAAAGGCTTCCGGGTCCTTGGGGTTCGACAGATAGCGGGCGCGGAATTCCGGGCTGATGACGCTGGTCTTCATGATGGCGCTGTCGAACAGGTTGCCGGTCAGCACGATGAAGCCGGCGTCGGTCTTCATCGGCTTGTCGAAGGGCCAGATCACTTCGGGCAGGAACACCTTCTTGCCCTTGCAGTTCTCGCCCATGGTCTTGCCGTTGGCGGTCAGGGCGTTCTCTTTTATCAATCCCTGTTGCATCAGGATATTGACCACCGCGGGCACGCCGCCGGCATGATGGAAATCCTCGGACAGGTATTCGCCGGCAGGCTGCAAATTCACCAGCAGCGGCACTTTATGACCCACCGTCTGCCAGTCCTGCAGCGGCACGTCCACGCCCATGTGGCGGGCGATGGCGCAGATATGGATCGGTGCGTTGGTCGAACCGCCGATGGCGGAGTTGACCACGATGGCGTTGTGGAACGCCTCTTTGGTCAGGATCTTCGACGGCCGCAGGTCTTCCTTGACCATGTCCACGATGCGTAGGCCCGTGGCATAGGCCATCTGGCCGCGCTCGCGATAGGGCGCGGGGATCGAGGCGGAACCCGGCAACTGCATGCCCAACGCCTCGGCCAGGCTGTTCATCGTGCTGGCCGTGCCCATGGTGTTGCAATAGCCCACCGACGGCGCGCTCGACGCCACCAGTTCCATGAAGCCGCGATAATCCAGTTCGCCGCGCGCCATCATCTCGCGCGCCTTCCACACGATGGTGCCCGAGCCGGTGCGCTCGCCCTCATGCCAGCCGTTCAGCATCGGCCCGACCGAAAAGGCGATCGCTGGAATATCGAGGGTGGCAGCAGCCATAAGACAGGCGGGCGTGGTCTTGTCGCAGCCGATGGTCAGCACCACGCCGTCCAGCGGATAGCCGTACAGCAGTTCCACCAGCCCCATATAGGCGAGGTTGCGGTCCAGCGCCGCGCCGGGGCGCTTGCCGGTTTCCTGGATGGGATGGACCGGGAATTCCATGGCGATGCCGCCGGCCTCGCGGATGCCTTCGCGGATGCGCTTGGCCAGTTCGATGTGATGGCGGTTGCAGGGCGACAGGTCGCTGCCGGTCTGGGCGATGCCGATGATCGGCTTGCCGGACTGCAGTTCCTCGCGCGTCAGGCCGAAATTCAGGTAGCGCTCCAGATACAGCGCCGTCATGTCGGGATTGTCGGGATTGTCGAACCAGGCGCGGCTGCGCAGGGTTGCGGGGGTCTTGCCGTCGTATTTCTTGCTGTCGTACATCGCGAAATCCCTGAAGGTAAAAAATCAGCCGGGGAACAGGCTCATGCCGCCATCCACGCGCAGCACCTGTCCGTTGACGAAGCCGGCCTGGTCGCTGGCCAGGAACGCCACCGCATTGGCGATCTCGACCGGCTTGGCGTAGCGCTCCAGCGACACGCTGTTGTTCATGTCGGCCATCATGCTGGCGTCGGTGGCGCGGGTGGCCAGGAACCGCGCCGTGGTGGTGGGACCGGGGCTGACCGCATTGACGCGCACGCCTTTGGGTTTCATCTCCAGCGCCAGGCAGCGCGTGTAATGCAGGATCGCCGCCTTGGCGCAGCCATATACCACTTCCGGCGAGACGCCGACATGGGCGTTGAGCGAACCGAAATTGATCACCGCGCCTTGCCCGCGGGCCGCCATGCCGGGCACCACGGCGCGGCACATCAGCATGGTGCCGATGAAGTTGCGGTTCATCACCGCATGGATGTCTTCCAGGCTGATGTGCAGCGCATCATTGGGATCGGGCTTGCCGCCCCTGGCGGCGATATCGCCGCCGGCGCAGTTGACCAGGATGGAGACCGGCCCAAGCGTATCTTCGACCTTTTTCACCAGGGCGGTGACGTCATCTTCCTTGCTGATGTCGCCGGTGACAGCGGTGACCTTGCCGCCGCCGCGCCTGGTGAGTTCCGCCGCCAGCGCCGTCAGGCTTTCGGCTTCGCCGAAGGCGGCGGGCGCTTCTTCATTGATGTCGTGCAATGCAACATGGGCGCCGCCGGCCAGCAGGGTCTCGGCGATCATGCGGCCCAGCCCGCGTCCCGATCCGGTCACCAGCGCCACCGCACCGTTGAAATTGAAAGAAGGTGAAGTCAAATCCGGTTCTCCGATGAACGCCGCTTTTTCGCAGATTTCCGCAAACGGCGGGCGGATGGCGGCGGCCGCCAAAAGTCCTTGGTTTTGTTATCAGTTCGTCATGCATTTCGTCACGTCCTGGGCATGCCAAAACGTCCCGATCGCATTGACTTGCCGCTGACTGAATTTAGTATACAAGTCGCAAGCCGATGTGAAGGCCGATCATGTCACGGCCCATCCGGCTTCCCATGCCCCAATAGAGGGTCAGGATCAAAGGGGCGAACGGCTCATGAAACCGACGCGTGCGCGCTACTGGGTCGTCGCTTTTGCGCTGACCCTTGCCATGATCATGTACATCCAGCGCGTGGCGATCAGCCAGGCGGCGGGCCCGATCACCGCCGAGCTGCATCTCAGCAAGACCCAGATGGGCATGGTGTTCAGCGCCTTCGCGCTGTCCTACGCTTTGTTCGAGATTCCCATGGGCCTGATGGGCGACAAGATGGGCGTGCGCCGGGTGCTGACCCAGGTGGTGGTCTTGTGGTCGATCTTCACCGCCCTGACCGGCGCGGCCTGGAACCTGGTTTCGCTGCTGGTGGTGCGCTTCGCCTTCGGCGCGGGCGAGGCCGGCTGCTTTCCCAACCTGACGCGCATGCTGTCGGCCTGGCTGCCCCTGAGCGAGCGGGTCAAGGCCCAGGCCCTGATGTGGGCCTTCGGCCGCTGGGGCGGGGCGCTGGCGCCGCCGGTGGCGCTGCTGGTGATCCAACTGTTCGGCTGGCGGCTGGGCTTTGTCGCCTTGGCCTCGCTTGGCGTGATCTGGGCGGTGTTCTTCCTGGCCTGGTTCAAGAACGATCCGGCCGAGCACAAGGCGGTCAACAAGGAAGAACTGGCGCTGCTGCAGGGCTCGCGCGACCTGGTGCTGCATGACCATGGCAGGAAATGGTACCAGCTCTTGATGCAGCGCGACATCGCCTTTCTCGGCCTGCAGTATTTCGGCTTTTCCTACACCTGGTATTTCTATGTCACCTGGCTGCCCACCTGGCTGCAGCAGGCGCGCGGGCTGAGCGCGGGCGCGGCGGCGGGCTATGCCGTGCTGCCGCTGCTGCTGGGCGGCATCGGCTCCATCGTCTCGGGCTGGATTCCCCTGTCGGTGCCGCGCCGCTGGATCGCCATTGGCGGCTTTGTCGGCACCGCCATCCTGATCCTGGTCATTCCCCATGTCGGTGATGTGCGCCTGGCCATGGCGCTGATGGCGCTGGCCAGCTTCTCCAGCGACCTCACCATGCCGATCTCCTGGAATACCTGCGTGGAGATCGGCAAGCAGTATACCGCCACCGTCGCCTCGACCATGAACATGCTGGGCAATTTCGCCGGCTTTGTCGCGCCGGTGCTGGGCGGCATCATCCTGGATCACAGCGGCAATGACTGGAACATCGTGCTGATGACCATGAGCGCCGCCGCTTTCCTCTCCGCCGCCTGCTGGCTGTTCATCGACCCGGACAAGTCGCGCGCCTGACCCCTTACCCCATGCAAGAAGGTTTCCCCCATGAAGATTGATCTGACAGGCAAGACAGCGGTGATCGTGGGCGGTTCCGGCGGGCTGGGCGAAGCCATGGCGCAGACGCTGTCGGGCGCCGGCGCCAAGATCGCGCTGGTGGGGCGCAACGCGGAAAAGCTGGGCAAGGTCGCGGGCGGGTTGAGCGGCCCGGTGGAGATTTTCACCGCCGACGTCACCAGCGAAAGCGATGTCGCCAAGCTGGCGAAGGACGTCAACGCCAAATTCCCCAATCCGCAGATCCTGATCAACTCGGCCGGCATCAACATCCGCAAGAGCGTCACCGAATTCACCTTGAAGGAATTCCAGTCGGTGGTGGATTCCAGCCTGGTTTCGACCTTCCTGGCCTGCAACGCCTTTGTGCCCGGCATGAAGGGCAGCGGCTATGGCCGCATCATCAACCTGTCCTCGATGCTGGCGCATGTCTCGCTGCCCAACCGCACCGCCTATTCCAGCGGCAAGGCCGGGCTGTTGGGCTTCACCAAGTCGCTGGCGCTGGAACTGGCGCTGGAGGGCATCACCGTCAACGCCATCTCGCCGGGCCCCTTCCACACCGAGATGAACCTGCCGGTGATAAACGACCCGGAAGCCAACAAGCTGTTCCTGACCAAGCTGCCGGTCGGCCGCTGGGGCAAGGTGGAAGAGATCGGGGCGCTGGCCTGTTACCTGTGCAGCGACCTGGCCGGTTTCGTCACCGGCACCGACGTTGTGATTGACGGCGGCTGGACAGCCGCCTGATTTAAAGCGGCTGGACCGCCGCCTGAACCGGAAAAAACATCAGGGAGAAAAGCATGACAACGCGGCGTGATGTGATGATGGGAGGCGCGGCCCTGGCGGCAGCCTCCGCGATACCGGCGATGGCGGCGGCGCAGTCGCCGCTGGGCACCTCGCAGACGGCGCTGGGACATTACCTGCGTGCGATGCGCGCCGCCAACGGCGGCAAGGTCGATCCCTTCAAGGTGGTGGATTATGTCCATGGCCTGGGCGGCGGCGGCGTGCAGTTCACCGTGCCGCTGGGCACCGACCTCAAGGCCCTGCGCAAGCAGCTCGACAGGAACGGCATGTTCATCCAGGGCGATCTGGATCTTCTGACCCGCCACCTGGACGACCTGGGGGCTTTCGAGCAGGCGCTGCGCAACTACAAGGAACTGGGAGCCGATGCGGTGCGCGTGGTCTGCTTCGTGGGCCGCCGCTACGAGACCTTCAAGACCCTGCAGGACTACAAGGACTGGACGGCGGTCGCCACCCGGGAACTGGACGCCTGCCTGCCCATCGCCGAGAAGGTGGGCATCGCGCTGGCGATGGAGAACCACAAGGACCGCGCCGTGGATGAGGAGGTCGAGATTCTGCGCAAATATTCCAGCCAGCACCTGGGCGCCAATGTCGATTTCGGCAACAACCTGTCGATGTGCGACGACCCCATGGATGTGATCGTCAAGCTGGCGCCCTATGCCAAGGCCACCCATATGAAGAATCTGGGCGTGCAGAATTATGCCGATGGCTTCCTGATGTCGGAAGTGCTGTTCGAGGATGGTTTCATGGACATTCCGGCGATGTGGTCGGTGCTGAAAAAGGCCAATCCGGCGCTCAAGCCGGTGCATGAACTGATCACCCGCGACGCGCTGAAGATTCCGGTGCTGACCGATGCCTATTGGACGACCTGGCCCGACCGCCCGGCGAAATTCCTGGCCGATACCATCCGCCTGGTCAACGCCAACCAGACGAAAAAGCCGCTGCCTGTCGTCAGCACCCTGTCGCCCGCCGATCAGGACAAGGCCGAGGCGGACAACAACGCCAGGTGCTTCGCCTGGGGCCGGACGGCGCTGGTTTAGACCTCATTGTCATGGCCCACTTTACGTGGGCCATCCAGAGCCGAAAGCGCCTGCGTTTGTTGCCCTGGATGGCCCGGTCCCCCGGATCGCGCTGCGCGCGACCGGAGGATGGCCGGGCCATGACAGCATACTTACTGCACCGTGAAGTGCATCACCGTCGTCGAGGTAAACGTCTCGCCCGGCTTCAGTTCGGTGCTGGGGAAATTGGGATGGTTGGGGCTGTCGGGGAAGTGCTGGGTTTCCAGCGCCAGACCATCGGTCGCCCGCATGGCCAGGCCCTGCGCGTTCACCGCCGCGCCATTGAGGTTATTCGAGGAATAGACCTGCACCGCCGGCTGGGTGGTGGAGAGTTCCAGCGTGCGCCCGCTGGCCGGGTCGGTGATCCGCGCCGCCAGTTCCAGCGCCCCGGGCTTCGACTTTCGCAGCACATAATTGTGGTCATAGCCGCGCCCGATCAGCATCTGCGGCTCCGAAGAACGCAGATCGCGGCCGATGGGCTTGGGGGCGCGGAAATCCAGCGCCGTGCCCGCCACATCGGTCAGTTCGCCGGTCGGCACCTGGTTGGCGTCGGTCGGCGTCACCTGGTCGGCCATCACCGTCATCACCTGATTTTCGACCGAACCCGAACCGGCCAGATTGTAATAGGTGTGATTGGTCAGGTTCAGCACCGTCGTCTTGTCGGTGGTCGCCTTGTAGTCGATGCGGAAGTCGTTGTTGTCGGTCAGGGTGTAGGTCACCTCCACCGTCAGGGCGCCGGGAAAGCCCTGGTCGCCATCCGGGCTCACCAGCCTGAGCGTCACGCCCGCATCGGTGGCATGCTGGAAGGTCTTCACCGTCGCCAGGATGCGGCTGGAATAGCCGGGCCGCCCGCCATGCAGGGTGACCCCGGCGGCATTGGCCTGCAGCTCGTAATGCTTGCCGTCCAAAGTGAAGCCGTGCAGCAGGCGGTTGGCATAGCGCCCGGTCAGGGCGCTCATCGCGCCGGTGGCCTCGATGCCTTTGAGGTCCTTCTGGCAGAGGATGACATTGGCCAGCTTGCCGTCCCGGCCCGGCGCCTCCACGTCACAGATCACCCCGCCATAATCCAGCACCCGGGCGCTGAGGCCATGATTGTTGGTCATGGTAAAGGCATGCACGGTGGCGCCGTCCCTGGTGGTCCCGAAAATATCGGACTGTACGGTGCCCGCCTTCGCTGCTGCACTGCACAGAAGCAGGGCCGCCATGCCAAACCTGATATCCGCCCGCATTTTTCCTCCGTATGCCGCTTTTGCCGTGGCTTTGGAGGGTGACACTATAGTATTCGGTTGCAGGATAAAGGCCCGAAACGGGCGCCGGGAATGGGTAATGGGGTGCCGCGCCGCCGCGGCCCCGCAGACATGAAGTCAGGCATGAACAGCGAAATCGCGAAACTCGACAAGCCGCTCATCGTGGTGATGGGCGTGGCCGGCTCCGGCAAGACCACCATCGCCAGCGGCCTGGCCGAAAGGCTGGGCGTGCCCTTTGTCGAGGGCGACTCGCTGCACCCCATCGCCAATGTGAAGAAGATGTCGGCTGGCATTCCCCTGACCGATGAAGACCGCTGGCCCTGGCTCAAGGCGATCGGCGCGCGCATGGAAGTGGAGCGCCTGACCGGCCATGGCGTGGTGGTGTCCTGCTCGGCGCTCAAGCACAGCTATCGCGACTGTTTGCGCAAGGAAGTCGGCGGCAAGGTGCATTTCATCCTGCTGGACGGCTCGCGCGAACTGATCGGCGACCGCATGAAAAGGCGCAAGGGCCACTTCATGCCGCCCGCCCTGCTGGACAGCCAGTTCGCCACCCTGGAAAAGCCCACGCCGGACGAGGATGCGGTGATCCTGGATATTTCCCACGCCGTGCCGGCCTTGCTGGCGCAGGCCGCGCAGTCGGTCGGAGCATAATCAGAACAACACTATACGGGGGCCGGAATGCGGTACGCGACGGGTACTCTGCTTTTGATCCTGCTGGCGCCGGCATGCACGCCTCTGCCGGCCGCCGCGCCGCCGCAGAAGTTTCCCACCCCGCCCCCGCCGGTCACCGCGGAAAACAGCATCATCGGTCCCGATTACGCCAATCCGCCGGAAGCCACCGCCGATCCGGCCGTGCCGCAGGGCGATATCCGCGAATTCATTCTCTATTCCGCTGACAGCAAAACCTATCCCGGCATTGTGCGCATTGCCGATATGAAGCGCGATGCTTATGGCAATTATGTCATTCCACCGGGCGGCATTTCCGCACCCGGCCCCTATGAGCGCCATGTCTGGGTCTATATCCCCAAACAGGTGCAACCCAATGCGCCCTTCATGGTGGTGCAGGACGGCCATAGCTATGTGAAGCGCATGGTCAACATCCTGGACAACATGATCGCCGCCAAACGCCTGCCGCCGATGGTGGTGGTGTTTGCCGACAGCGGCGGCGGCGATGCCCAAGGCTCGGAGCGCGGGCTGGAGTATGACACCATAAGCAGCCGTTATGGCGCCTGGGTGGAGAATGAATTGCTGCCGGCAGTGACCAAAAACACTGGCGTCACGTTGACCGGCGATCGTGAAGGCCGCGCCGCCATGGGCGGTTCATCGGGCGGGATCGCGGCCTTCACCATGGCCTGGACCCATCTCGACCGTTATAGCAAGGTGCTGAGCTATTCGGGCACCTTTGTGAATCAGGCTTGGCCGCCGGACCCGATCACGCCGCGCGGCGGCTGGGAATATCACGATCGTCTGATCCCGGAGTCCATGAAAGTGCCCATCCGCGTCTGGATGGAAGTCGGTGAAAAGGACAACCGCTTCGACGTGCCCGAAGACACCTGGCACAACTGGCCGCTGGCCAACAACCGCATGGCGGCGGCGTTCAGGAAGAAGGGCTATGACTATCGCTATGTCTTCGCGCTGGGCGCGGGCCATGTGGACGGCCGCGTGGTGATGCAGACCCTGCCGTCGGCGCTGGAATGGCTGTGGCGGGACTATCCGAGATAACCGGCGAATGCCGGACATCAATAAAAAGGGGAAGAGACATGAAAAGACGCAACCTGATGCTTCTGGCGGGCGCGGTCTTCGCCATTGCGCCCGCGCTGGCGCAGCCGCCGCAACCGGGCGCCAGTCCCGCCAGCACGGCCAGCGAGAAGTTTCCCACCCCGCCGCCGGCGGTGAGCGCCGAAAACAGCATCATCGGTCCCGATTATGCCGATGCGCCGGAAAGCGTGGTCAATCCCGCCGTGCCGCAAGGCGATGTGCGCGAGTTCGTGATGACCAGCGCCGACAGCAAGATCTATCCGGGCATCGTGCGCACCGAGAATGACCTGACCGCCAGGCGCGATGCCTGGGGCAACCGCCTGCCCTGGCCGGAAGACAAGATTTCCAAACCCGGTCCCTATGAGCGCCATGTCTATGTCTATATTCCCAAACAGGTGCAGCCCGGCGCGCCCTTCATGGTGGTGCAGGACGGTCATTCCTACATCAGGCGCATGGCGCCGGTGCTGGACAACATGATCGCGGCGCATCGTCTGCCCGCCATGATCGTCATCGCCGCCGACAGCGGCGGCAGCGATGCCCAGGGCTCGCAGCGCGGGCTGGAATACGACACAATGTCGGATCGCTATTCCAACTGGGTGGAGAGCGAACTGCTGCCGGCGGTGGAAAAGAATTACGGCGTCACGCTGACCAAAGACCCGGAAGGCCGCGCCACCATGGGCGGCTCCTCGGGCGCGATCTGCGCCTGGACCATGGCCTGGTATCACCCGGAGCGTTACCACAAGGTGCTTTCCTATTCCGGGACCTTCGTGAACCAGGCATCGCCGCAGGACCCGAAAACGCCGCGCGGCGGCTGGGAGTATCACGCCACCCTGATCCCCAAGGCGGCGAAAAAACCGATCCGCATCTGGATGGAAGTGGGCGAGAAAGACCTGCATTACGACGATGCGGAGCAGAGCTGGCACAACTGGCCGCTGGCCAACAACCGCATGGCGGCGGTGCTGAAGAAGAAGGGCTATGACTACAAGTATGTCTTCGCCCTTCAGGCCCATCATGTGGACCCGCGCGTGGTGGCGCAGACTCTGCCCGCCGCGCTGGAATGGCTGTGGCGGGATTACCCGAAGTCCTGACCCCGCAACAGCAACTCGATGTCATGGCCCGAAAATGCGGGCCACCCAGGTGACACCGCGCGTGATGCCGGAAGGTGCGTTCGATATCCTGTTCTTCAACACTGCATCCGGGCCCAACTGGGTGGCCCGTCGGTACGCTGTCGCTACCGACCCGGCGGGCCATGACAATGGGGTATGCTGCATTTAAGCGTGTACCCCAATCCGCTTCGCCCACCATGCCGTCACCAGCGGCACCGTCAGCATGGTGACGACCACGCTGGCCGCGACCAGCACCGTGGCGGCGGGCGCGGCGGCGGCGTAAGCCGGATTGGCCGCGGCCACCAATGCAGGCACCGCCGCGGCATTGCCTGCGGTCGCTGCGGCGGCCAAACCCGCGATGCCCTTGCCGCCGCTGGCGCGGTCGGCCAGGAACATCACCACACTCGATATCACCACCACGAAAGCGCCCAGCGCCAGTCCCAGAACGCCCGCCTGCCACACTTTCGTCAGGTCCAGCGAGGCGCCGATGGCAAAGGCGAAGAAGGGGATCAGCGCCGGCGCCGCTTTTCCCAGAAAGTCGCGCATCTCCCGGTCCAGGTTGCCCAGGGCGATGCCGATGGCCAGCGGCAGGATCGCGCCCAGCAGGGTTTGCCACGGGAAGGCCAACAGGCCCCCCAGGGTCATCATGGTGATGAAGGGGCCCGACTCCAGCGACATCACCGAATAGGCGCCCATCTCCTGCGGCGTGCCGTATTTGCCCATCAGCGCCATGTAGAGCCCGCCATTGGTGTCGTTGATGGCTATCACCACCGCCAGGGTCGAAAGCCCCGCCAGCAGGCCCGTCTCGATGGGCTTGGTGCCCAGGACATGCCCCAAGGCCAGCGCGGCGATCGCGCCCATCGCCACCTTGGCGGCCAGCAGGACGCCGCCCTTGCCTGCCACCTGGGGCAGGGTTTCAAAAGGTATGGTGGCGCCCATGCAGACATAGAAGACCGCCAGGATCGGCAGCGCCCCGCTGAACAAGGCGCCGGTGAAGGAGCCGAAAAAGCCGGCGGTGCCCGGCGCGAAGGTGCCGATCAGGGCGCCGATGGTCAGCGGCACGATCACCATGCCGCCGGGAATGCGCTCGATGCCGCGCTTGATGGCAAACTGCATGTTTCCCCCGATTTTCGGATCACACTAGCGGCGGCGGTTGCCTGCCGACAGCCATGTTGCAAGCGCGCGTGAACGGTGCCGTGCAACCACAGGTTACGGCCCGCGCAAACCTGATTGCCGCGCGTTAACCGGCGGCAAAGGCGTTTCCCCCTAAGGTTGCATGTCTGCCGGGGATATTGCTGCATGGCCATGCCGGGCCAAGTCGCGCGCGCGCGCAAAACCAATCGCTTGCTTGCCAGGTATTGCGACACCTTCGGCGAGATGCAGCTGCGCAAATATACCGAGCGCGCCATCCGCGCCGCCCGCGCCGAAGCCGAACTCAACCACCGCTCCAAGTCGGCCTTCCTGTCCACCATGAGCCACGAGCTGCGCACGCCGCTCAACGCCATCATCGGTTTTTCCGACCTGATCCGCCAACCCGGCGCCACCACGGCGCGCGAGGCGGCCGACTATGCCGACCATATCGCCAGGGCGGGCCGCCGCCTGCTGGACGTGGTGTCGGACGTGCTGGACATGTCCAGGCTGGAATCCGGCGCGCTGGCGCTGGATTCAAGACCGCTGATGATTTGCGAAGTGCTGGAAGCCGCGCTGGACCATTGCCAGGGATTGTTCGACGCCAGGCACCAGCCGGTGGACATGCGCCTGGAAGCGCGCCTGCCCGAGATCGCGGGCGATGCCAGAAGGCTGCGCCAGTTGTTCGTCAATCTTCTGTCCAATGCCAGCAAGTTCACGCCCGAAGGCGGCCGCATCCTCATCATCGCCAAGGCGCTGAAGGACGGCGGCATCACCATCGCCATCGCCGACACCGGCGTCGGCATGACCCATGAGCAGATCGTGCTGGCGATGAAGCCCTTCGCCCAGGTGCAGGACCATCTCGCCCGCAGCCAGGAAGGCGCCGGGCTGGGCCTGCCGCTGGCGATGGGCATCGTCAAGCTGCATGGCGGCGGCCTTTATCTCGACAGCCAGCCCGGCGCCGGCACCACCGCCGTCGTCACCCTGCCGCGCCAGGCCGCCGCCGCGTCTTCGCGCATGGAAAAAGTCGCATGACCCTGCATATCGAAAGACCGCATCCCCGGCCCGCCGCGCCGCCTTTCCGCGAACGCCGCGGCCTGCCCGCGGTGCCGCCCATCCGCCTGGCCCATATCGTCTCGGTGTCGGGCAGCCATGCCGTGGCCGTGCTGGAGCGCCAGGACGGCGTCGCCAACGAGGCGCGCGTCCAGATCGGCGCCCTGGTCAAGGTCGTGACTCCCGGGGCGTCGGTCATGGGCGTGATCTCGGGCATCAGCGCCCCCATGCCGGCCGCCGAGGGCGAGCCCCAGTCGCTGGGGCTGGTCGAAATCAACCTGGCCGGCGAGGTGGTGCCGGACCACAATCGACGCCTGACATTCCGCCGCGGCGTTTCCAACCTGCCCACCCTGGGCGATGCGGTGCTGCTGGCCGACAAGCACGACCTGACGCGCGTCTATGCCCCGCCCCAGGCGGCCTCGATCAAGATCGGCAGCCTGTTCCAGGAACCCAGCGTGCCCGCCCGCCTGCTGGTGGACGACCTGCTGGCCAAGCATTTCCTGGTGGTGGGCTCGACCGGCTCGGGCAAGTCCAGCGCCGTCACCTGCATCCTGCAGCGGCTGCTGGCCGAGCATGCCCATGCCCATGTGCTGATCCTCGACATCCACAACGAATATTCCGCCGCCTTCGGCGGGCTGGTCGAGCCGATCAGCCTGGACAATTTCAGTCTTCCCTTCTGGATGCTGGACTTCGCCGAGATGGTGGCCGCGCTGGTCAATCGCGACGCCCATTACGACGCCGAAGTCGAAATCCTCTCCGACGCGGTGGTGCATGCCAAGAAACGCTACAGCGAGTCCATCACCTCGCGCTCCGGCGCGCTGCGCAAAACCGAAAACACCATGGTCATCACCGTGGACACGCCCACCCCGTTCCGCATGTCCGACGTCACCGCCTGGCTGGACGAGCAGCTGGGCCGGCTGGAGCGCACCCAGTTCCTCCTGCCCTATCGCCGCCTGAAAGCCCGCATCGAAAGCCTGGTCACCGACCAGCGCTACAATTTCATGTTCGGCAGTCTTTCCGTTCAAGACACAATGAGCGATGTGCTGGCACGGCTGTTCCGGGTGCCGGGCGACGGCCGCCCGATCTCGGTGATCGACCTTTCCACCGTGCCGCCGGAAATCCTGGACGTGGTGATCTCGGTGATCTCGCGTCTGGCCTTCGACCTTGCGGTATGGAGCAAGGGCGGCTTGCCGATGCTGCTGGTCTGCGAGGAGGCGCATCGCTATGCCCCGGTGCAGGACATCAAGTTCGTGCCCACCCGCCAGGCCCTGTCGCGCATCGCCAAGGAGGGGCGCAAATACGGACTCTCGCTGGCGCTGGTGACCCAGCGGCCCTGCGAACTGGACTCCACCATTCTTTCCCAGTGCGGCACCGCCATCGTGCTGCGCCTGTCCAGCGAGCGCGACCAGGACGTCATTCGCGGCTCGACCTATGAAGGCATGATCGACCTGGTGGATTTCCTGCCCCTGCTGGGCGACCGCGAGGCCATCGTGCTGGGGCAGGGCGTCTCCATGCCGATGCGGGTGCGCTTCGACGACCTGGGCAAGCGCAATGTGCCGCGCAACATGAACAGCGGCTTTTCCAAAAGCTGGAAGGCGCCCAACATGGACCGCCACGGCCTGGACGAACTGGTGGCCCGCTGGCGCCGCATGGGCCGCGACAAGAGTTGAGGCTCTGGATCAAACAATGTGTCATGGCCCGCCGGAGAGCGGGCCACCCAGGTGGGCATACAGTGCCCTGCTTCCGAACTGAATATCGAACCAAATGTTGGATTTGCGCCGGTGTCACCTGGGTGGCCCGCATACGCGGGCCATGACAAGGGGGGAAGAACCTTCGTTGAATACGTATCCTGATCTGCGCCTATACTGGCGCGATGAGACCGGCTTTCGTTATGTTCGGCACGCCGCATCTGGTGGCGCTGGCGTTGAGCGTCGGTGCGCCGCTGCTGCTGGCGGCGTTCGCGCGGGGGCAGGACCGGCTGGTGCGTTTCAGCCTTGCCGGCTTTCTCGCCATCGGCTGGATCTGCTGGTACATCCTGTTCGCCCAGCGCGGCTGGCTGACCCTGGGCAACGCCCTGCCGCTCAATCTCTGCGACTGGGCTTGCCTCGCCCTGATCGCGGCGCTGCTGACGCGCCACCAGTTTCTTTACGAACTCGGTTATTTCTGGGGCCTGGGCGGCACCCTGCAGGGCCTGCTGACGCCCGACATCGCCTATGACTGGCCCGACGCCCAGTTCCTGTTCTTCTTTGTCGAGCATGGCGGCATCATCGCCGCGCTGCTGTACCTGACCCTGGGCTCGGGCCTGCGGCCCCGCGCCGCCGGCCTGCCGCGCGTCATCGGTGCGACCCTGGGTTATGCGGCGGTGGCGGGGCTGGCCGACTGGGCGCTGGGCACCGATTACGGCTTCCTGCGCGCCAAGCCGCCGGGCACCAACCTGCTGACCTTCATGTCGCCCTGGCCCTGGTATATTCCCGAACTGATCGCCGCCGGCATCGCGTTTCTGATGCTTTACTACCTGCCGTTCGCCATGATCGATTGGTCACGCCGCAGGACATAGAAATTGCAATCCACAACGGCGCCGCCCGCCAGCCGCACCAGACGCTGGTCGCGCCGGGCAAAACCGGCTTTCTCCAGCACCCGCGCCGCCGCGCGGTTTTCCGACCAGGTTGCCGCCGCCAGATGCGTCAGGCCCAGCGGGCCAAAGGCTTGTGCGATCACCGCACCGGCCGCCTCGCTGGCCAGGCCGAGGCCCCAGCGGTCGCGCCGCAAGACAAACCCCAGTTCGGCCGACGCGTCTTCGATCAGGCTGAGGTCCACGCTGCCGATCGCCGCGCCGTCCTCGAACACCGTCCAGTAGCGGCAAACACCGTTCGCCATGGCGGCCTGCTGCTCGGCGACCAGTTCCTCCACCACCGCCAGCCGGGCGATGGCGGGGCGGTGCCAGAAGCGCATGGCCAGCGGATCGTTCAGGATGGCGAAAAGGGCGGGGGCATCGGCCTGGGCCTGGGGCCGCAAGGTCAGGCGGGCCGTGGTCAGGATCGTCATAGAGCAGAAAAACCGAGAGGCGGCCGGCTGCTTTTGCGCCGTAACCGCCTCTCACTGCCCCCTTCAAAAAGGACCATCAGCCCCGGACCCCATTTCCGGAACCAACCGCTGCAGGGTTTCCCCAAACCGTCCATCTGCAGTGCGCTAACTGTGCCGGAGAGACACGCCGGTGCAATGGCTTTGCAGGGCTGACATGTGCTTTGCGCGGGCGTTGTGTACTTTTCGCAACAATTGTTACCAGTGACTAGCGTCACGGTGACCGGAAATGCTTGGACAGCTTCAATCCCTGGCGCTGGTAATTGGAACCCAGGCCCTCGCCGTAACCTTCCGGGGGCGGATCAGTCAGCCGTTCGAACACCAGCCGGCCGATGACCTGGCCGTGGTCCAGGATGAACGGAACTTCACGCGAGCGCACTTCCAGCACGCCGCGGGCGCTGGGCGGCTGGCCCGCCGCATAGCCGAAGCCCGGATCGAAGAAGCCGGCATAGTGAACGCGGAACTCCCCCACCAGGGGGTTGAACGGCACCATCTCGGCGGCATGGTCGGGGGGGATCGCCACCTTCTCGCGGCTGACCAGGATGTAGAACTCGTCGGGGTCCAGCACCATGTCGCCCCTGGGGTTGGCCTCGATCGGCTCCCAATAGTCGGCGGGGTCCAGCGCGCCAACCCTGTCAACATCGATCAGGCCGGTGTGCTTCTTGGCGCGAAAGCCGATTCGCTTTCCAGCATCGGCATCGCCGCGCAAATCAATCGAGAGCGCCAGGCCGCCGTCGATATTGGGTTCGCCCCCCTCACCATCGACAAAGACCAGCGGCGTCGCTTCATGCAGGCGCCGCAGCGCCGTATCGGTGAAGCCGGGCGAGCCGCTGCGGATGCGCAACTGGTTCAGCCGCGAGCCCTTGCGCACCAGCACCGGAAAGGTCTGCGGGCAGATTTCCGCGTAAAGCGGGCCGTGATAGCCGGCCGCGACCCGGTCGAAGGACGGCGCGTAATCGGTGATCAGCCGGGTGAAGACATCGATGCGCCCGGTCGAGCTTTTGGGATTGGCGCCGCCGGAAATGCGGGCGGAAAATTCGGCGCGTTCCAGCAGCGGCACGATATAGACACAGCCGGCTTCCAGCACCGCGCCGTCGCTGAGGTCCACCTCATGCATGAAGACGGTCTTGAGCTTGTCGGCCACGGTGGCGGCAGGCCCCGGCAGGAAACTGGCGCGCACCCGATAGGCCACCGGCCCCAGCCGCAGGTCCAGGCTGGCGGGCTGGATCTGGCCCGGCAGAAAGGGCTCCTCGGCCAGGATTTCGCGGCCCTGCTCCAGCAGCCGCTTCAGCACATGGCTGGGCAGGATGCCGGTCGAGAACCGGCCATAGCCTTCGTCGCCATTTTCATTTTTTGGGGGGAGTTCGAGGGTGGCAGCCATCACCCGGTTATAAAGGGGGCGGAGGCGTGGGTCACGGCGTCAGGGCCCAGGAACAGGCGGATATCCCCAATCGCCTCGGCCAGGCCGCAGCGCTTGACCGGGGCTTTTTCCGGGAAAGCGGTCAAAAGCCGCGACGGCGTCGCCCCTTCCAGAATCACAAAGCAACCCTTGTCCTGCGGTCCCCGGATCAGCCGCCCGAAGGCCTGTTTCAGCCGGAAACGGGTCAACAGGTCGTCATAGCCCTTGCCGAAGCGGGCGCGCCGCGCCTTGTGCAGGATGGTGGGCTTGGGCCAGGGCACCTTGTCGAACACCACCAGCCGCAGGCTGCGGCCCGGCACGTCCACGCCATCGCGCAAGGCATCGGTGCCGAGCAGGCAGGCGTTTTCCTCGGCGCGGAACAGATCCACCAGCGCGCCGGTGTCCAGCCGGTCGATATGCTGGGCGTAAAGCGTGAGTCCCGCTTGCGCCAGCGGGGCGGCGATGCGCGTGCCCACATCGCGCAAGGCGCGCACGGCGGTAAAGAGCCCCAGCGCCCCGCCGCCCGACGCCAGGAACAGTTCGCGATAGGCGGCGGCCAGCGCCTCGGGATCGCGGCGGGGCACATCCTTGATGACGAAGATGCGCGACTGGTCTTCATATTTGAACGGCGAGCCGAAATGGGCCCGCCGCGCCGGCTGCGGCAGGTGCCCCGCGCCGGTGCGGACCTCGGCGCTGATCCAATGGTCGTCATGATCGCCGCCGGTATCGCGCAAGGTGGCGGAGGTGATCAGCGCGCCATGCGCCGGTTCCAGCACGGCGGTCGAGAGCGGCTTGGTCGGGTCCACCCAATGCCGTTCCAGCCCGACATCGGCGTCGCGGCCATCCTCGCGGGTGAGTTCGAACCAGTCCACGAATTCCTCGGCGATCTCGCCATTCTCCAAGGTGTCGAGCATGCCGATCCAGGCGGGCAGGATGGCCTTGGCGCGCCGGTCCACGCCGCGCGCCGCCGCCAGCAGCCGCGCCTTGGTATAGGGTTCCAGGTCCGCCGCCTTGTCGTTCATCCTCTTGCGCAACAGGCGCGCCAGGTTGGCCAGCGGATCGGCGATGCGCTTCAAGCCGCGCGACAGTGTGCGCACCGCGTCCAGCAGTTCGGGCGACATCGGCTGGGTCTCGGCTTCCAGCGAATAGAAGGCGTCGTCGCCGCTGCGGGCGCGCACATGCTGGTAGGCCAGGGCCAGAAACACTTCGCCCGGCCCGCGCGGCGCACTCAGGCGCTGGGTCCAGCCTTCGCCCGCCAGCGCCGAGGCCGCCGCCACCGCTTCTTCCAGCGATGCCATGGCCGCTTCGTCATCGGCGATCAGGTCTTTCAGGCGTTCTTCCAGCCCGCGCATGCGGGTGCGGGCACGGCCTTCGGGGCCGCGAATCCAGCGCCGCAGTTCGGCCATCTCGCGCCCCGACAGCGAGGCGGAAAAGCCGCTGTCGGCGGCATCGAACAAATGATGGCCTTCGTCGAAGACATAGCGCAGGCGGCGGCCGCCTTCATCGGAGGTATCGGTGGTTTCATCCACGCCCAGCCAGTCCTGCGCCGCCTGGGCGATCACCAGCGCATGATTGGCCACCACGATGCTGGCATGGCGGGCGCGGCGGATGGCGCGCTCGATGAAGCAGATGCGGTAATGCGGGCAGGCGGCATAGATACATTCGCCGCGCCGGTCGGTCACGGTGGAAAGCGGCATATACGCGGCGAGAAAGGCCGGAAAGCCGACACCCGACAGGTCGCCATCGGTGTTGGAGGCTATCCAGCGCGCGATCAGCGCCAGCGCGATGGTGCGCGGACCCGGCGCCAGGGCGGTGCGCTTCGCAGCCTCTTCGAAGTTCAGCAGGCAGAGATAGTTCTCCCGCCCCTTGCGCACCACCGCCTTTTCGGCGCGCTCCACGGGATCGGGCCACAGATGCGCGATCTCCTGCACGATCTGGCGTTGCAGGTTGCGCGTGTAAGTGCTGATCCACAGGCCGGGACCGTTCTTCTCCGCCCACACGCTGGCGGGGGCCAGATAGCCCAGCGTCTTGCCGGTGCCGGTGCCGGCCTCCACCAGCGCGACGCGCGGCGCGCCCGCCTGTTCGCGCGGCCCGAAGGCATAGCTGGCGGCGTCGCTATAGGCCGCCTGTTCGGGGCGCATCGCGCCGACCATACGCGCCAGCCGCGCGCGCACTTCGGCGGGTTCGATTGGCTGCGAGCCGGGCTGGCCGACCGGGGCTTCATCTTCCCATTGCGGCAGCCCGCGCCAGGCTTCCAGCCCGGCGATGGGCGAGCCATGCGGCGCGTCTCCGGTGATCGCTTTCAGCAGCGGGGCCCAGCGCCAGCCCGCCCGTTCCAGGGTGCCGACCAGCGGCGCCAGCGCCGCGCGCACATCCTGCGGCCAGCGCGTGGCTTCCTCCAGCAAGGCGCGCGCGATGGCATGCAGCGCCCGTGCGGAGTCTTCCGGCGTCCGCGGCGCCTCCAGTCCCAAGGCGCGCGCCAGGCCCAGCGCACTGGGCACAAAGGGCAGGCCCGGCCGCACAAAGGCGTACAGTTCCAGCACATCGAACAGCGGCGCGGCGGTGCGCGCGCCCAGCCGCCCCGCCACGAAGGCGGCATGGGCCACCAGCACATCGCCTTCCTCGAACAGGGGCCGCGCGTCATGCAGGCCGATGCGTTCCGCCGCGCCGTCACCGCGCGCGACAGCGGCTCCGGGCGGCGCGGGAACCATTGCAATCAGATGGGAAAGAGAATCCATGGGCGCGGGAATATGCGGCGCGCCTGCCTAAAGGTGTAGTCTTTTCGTCATGGCCCGGCTCGTCCGGGCCATCCAGTTTTATCGCAACAAACTGGATGGCCCGCATAAAGCGGGCCATGACGGTTGGGAAAGTCAGGCCACGTCCGGATACAGGTGGATCAGCGCCTGGCGGGCGCGGATATGTTCGCCCACCACCATCTGGGCGGCATTGCGCAATGTGTGACAGTCCTCGCCGGCGCGCGCGCCCGCCGCGAAATTGCGCGCTGCCTGGGCGATGGCGGTGAGGCCCAGGCCGCCGGCGGCGCCGACAATGTCCTGCGCCAGCCGGGCGGCGTCATCCCATTTTTCCTCGGCGCAGGCCTCTGACAGCGCGTTGGTCAACTGCTCGGCGGTGACGATGTAGCATTGCAGGATTTCCACCAGGATCTTCGCGCCCACCGATTTTTCCAGGGTGCTGAAGGCGACCGGATCGATGGCGGGCGGGACTTCGGCGGCTACTTCCGGCTTTTCCGGCGGTTCGCAGATCTCGTCCAGGGCGCGATAGAGCTGGTCGGCTTCCACCGGCCAGCGCAGTACGCTGTCGGTGGCGGCGGGGGCGCGGTCGCCGCGCAGCAGGACCGCGATCAGCGGCGCTTTCACGCCGGGCGCGGCCGCCAGCATGTCGGCATCGCCGGCGCTGGCGATGATGGCGTCGAACTTCTCTTTGCCGGCGCGGCCGATCGCCTCGGCCATGCTTTCGGCCCGGACCAGGCGATTGCCGAAGGGCTCCAGCAGGTGCGCCAGGGCATCGGCCACGGCCGTGGTGCGCAGGAACAACAGCAGGCAGAGGCCGGCGGGCGGGGCAAGCTGGCCTTCGACATCGTTGCGCGCGGCGGCGGCGCTGGCGGCGACGCCGGAAATCGGCAGCGTGAACCAGAATTGCGCGCCTTCGCCGGGATGGGAGTCGAAACCGATGCCGCCGCCGGCCTGCTCCACCACCCGCTTGGCCACCGCCAGGCCCAGGCCCGCGCCCTGTTCCTTGCGGGCATAGGAGGAGTCGCCGGGCGAGAAAGGGCTGAACAGCAGGTGCGCCACTTCCGGCGCCACGCCATGGCCGGTATCGGAAACGCAGAAGCGCACGCTCTGGGCGGCGTCATCGTAATCCAGGCGGATATCCACCAGCCCGCGCTCGGTGAATTTCAGGGCATTGTCGGTGAGCTTGAGCAGCACCTGGCGCACCTTGCGCGGATCGGCGGCGACGCGCGGCAGGCCGCTGGCGGCGCTCAGCGTCAGGTGCAGGCGCTTCTCCCAGGCGCGCGGCTGCAGCAGCCGCGCCACGGCGCGCGCCGCCTGCATGGGATCGCAATCCTCGTCTTCCAGCTGGTCGCTGTCGTCGCGGGTCAGCGCGATCACATCGTCGATCAGGGTCTGCAGGCCGAAGCCCGCCTGCAGCATGACCTTGACATGGTCGCCCTGCTGCTTGGGCAGTTCGGCCCGCTCCAGCAATTGCGCCATGCCCAAGAGCGCGTTCAGCGGCGTGCGCAGTTCGTGGCTGATATTGGCGATGAAGGCGGATTTGGCCAGGGCGCTGGCTTCGGCCGCGTCGCGCGCGCTCAGCGCGTCGCGCTTTTCGCGCTGCAGCCGGATCACCAGCTTGCCGTTCTCGTTGCGCAGGTGGACGCATTCGTCCAGCAGCCGCGCCATGCCGTGGCAATAGCTGATCAGCACGGCCGCGAACAGCACCATCAGGATCGCGGTGCAGTCGGCGTAAAGCCCGCCCTGCCACAGCAACAGCCCGACCAGCGGACCCAGCGAGAACAGGGTATGCGCCAGATAGGCCGGACGATGCGCCGAGCGGGCGATGAATTCCGTCGCCGTCATGCCCAGGAAGGCCATGGCGAGATAGGCCTGGGCCGGGAAGGAATCGGGCACGAACCAGAACAGCGCCGCCACCCCCCAGGTGGCGCCGGAAATCGCCGAAACGAAGGTATAGCGCCGCGCCCAGAAATGCGGGTTGGAGCCTTCGGGGCGTTTCTGGTAAGCGGTGGTCAGCTGCTCGGCCGCGATCACCACGATGATCTGCAGCAGCAGCGGCATCAGCGGCAGGACGCTGGGCGCATGGCCCGCGATCAGGGTCGCCGGAACGCACAAGACCGCGAAGGGCAGGGAGAGGTAATGGCGGCCGAGCGCATACAGGACATCGATGCGGCCCGCGAAGACCGCTTCGGCGTCGTTACCCTGGGACGTCTCGTCTACGGTCATTGCGCAAAACCCTGGCAAAGCCTAACTTTCGCGCCCTTTCAGAACGCTTAAGACCCACTTAACGAAGGATGAATTTTGCTGTGAATGTGTTGGCGGGACGTGCCCTTGGCGCCAAGGCCTGGCCTTTTGAGGAGGCCCGCAAGCTGCTGGCGCGGATCGAGGCGCGTCAGGCTGGGGGCAAGCCCGTGGAAGGGGTGCTGTTCGAGACCGGCTATGGTCCCTCCGGCCTGCCCCATATCGGCACATTCGGCGAGGTCGCCCGCACCAGCTGGGTGCGCCATGCCTTCGAGAGCATGAGCGATGTGCCCACCCACCTGATCGCCTTTTCCGACGACATGGACGGCTTGCGCAAAGTCCCCGACAACCTGCCGCAACAGGAGATGCTGGCGGCCCATCTGGGCATGCCGCTGACCGCCATTCCCGATCCCTTCGGCACCCATGAAAGTTTCGGCCATCACATGAATGCGCGGCTGCGCGCCTTCCTGGACCAGTTCGGCTTCCGCTATGAATTCTATTCCTCGACCGCCACCTACAAGTCCGGGCGGTTCGACGCGGCGCTGCTGCGCATCCTGGCCAACTACGACAAGGTGATGGCGGTGATGCTGCCGACCCTGGGCGAGGAACGCCAGCAGACCTATTCGCCCTTCCTGCCGGTCAGTCCGCGCTCGGGCAAGGTGCTGCTGGCCAAGGTGGTCAGCCATGACACCGAAAAGGGCACCATCACCTATGTCGAGGAAGACGGCAGCGAGGAAACCGTCCCGGTGACCGGCGGGCATTGCAAGCTGCAATGGAAGCCCGACATGGGCATGCGCTGGGCGGCGCTGGGCGTGGATTACGAGATGTACGGCAAGGATCATCTCTCCCAGGCGCCGCTCTACAGCGCCATTTGCAAAATCGCCGGCGGCGCCCCGCCCGAACAGTATATGTACGAGATGTTCCTGGACGACCAGGGCCAGAAGATTTCCAAGTCCAAGGGCAATGGCATCAGCCTGGACGACTGGCTCAAATACGGCTCGCCGGAATCGCTGGCGCTGTTCATGTTCCAGAAGCCGCGCGCCGCCAAGAAACTGTATTTCGACGTGATCCCCAAGGCGGTGGACGAATATATCGCCCATCTGGAATCCTATCACGCGGCGGAAACCACCGACGAACAGCGGCTGGAAAATCCGGTGTGGCATATCCATGCCGGCAAGGTGCCGCTGGAACGCTATCCGGTCAGTTTCGCGCTGCTGCTCAATCTGGTGTCGGCATCGAATGCCTCCAACCGCGAAGTATTGTGGGGCTTCATCCGCGCCTATTCGCCGGAAGCCGTGTCGCCGCAAACCAATCCGGGGCTGGATCGCCTGGTCGGCTATGCGCTGCGCTATTACGAGGATTTCGTGAAGCCGGCGAAGGTGTTTCGCGCCCCCGACGACAAGGAGCGCGCCGCGCTGGAAGACCTGGCGGCGAAACTGGATGCGTTGGGCGATGCGCGCGACGGCAAGCTGGTGCAGGACGTGGTGTACGAGGTCGGCAAGGCGCATGGCTTCGAGCCGCTGCGGGCCTGGTTCGCGGCGCTGTATGAGGTGCTGCTGGGCCAGACCCAGGGGCCGCGCTTCGGCTCCTTCGCCGCCTTGTTCGGCGTGCCGGCGACGGCGGCGATGATCCGCGGCGCCCTGGCGGGCGATTTCGCGAAATGAAGTCCGCCGTCCTGGCGTTGCTGTTGTCGGCAGGCGCGGCGCAGGCCGCGAGCAGCGATGACATCTTCGCGCTGTATGCCAAAGGCGATTACGACCAGGCGGCGCGCCTGGGCGAGGCGGCGCATACCGCACAGGGCTATGCCATCGCCGCCCGCGCCGTGCTGGCCGAGGATGTGCTGCGCGACCAGCCCTGCATGGATTGTCTCACGCGCGCCGAAACCCTGGCGCGGCAGGCCGTCGCCGCCGATCCGCACAATGCCTATGGCCAGGTCTGGCTGGCGGTGGCGCTGGGCTACCAGTCGCGCCTCATCGGCGCGGTCAAGGCGCGGCTGCGCGGCACCCCCGCCGCGTCCAAGGCCGCGCTGGATACCGCAATCGCCGACGATCCGAAAAATCCCTTCGCCGTCTCGGCGTTGGGCGGCTGGCATATCGAGGTGGTGCGCGGCGGCGGCGCCTTCCTGGCGCGCACCATCTATGGCGCCACCGAAAGCGAGGCGGTGGCGCTGTTCGACCGCGCCGTGAGACTGGCGCCGGGCAATGTCGCGGTGCGCTATCAGGTGGCGCTGGCCCTGGCCGGTTTCGACGACGACAAATACCGGGCGCGCATCGCAGCGGAACTGCGCGCCGCCCTGGCGGGCGAGGCCGTCACCGCCTATGAGAAAAAGATCCAGGACCGGGCCAATGAAATGCTTGGCCTTCTCAATCGCGGCCCGCATGATGCGTTCGCGGCGCGGCTGCGCAAGTATCAGGGTTTTGCCGACTAGGAGCGTGTTTGCGAAAACTTGCCGTTCTTGTGATCGCGCTGCTGGTGGCGGGTTGCTGGCAGACCCGGACCCGGCTCTATCGCGATGATGTCGGCGTGCAGCCTTTCGCCGCCGGCGCGGTGGTGGAGACGGGCCCCGACCGCAAGCAGACCCATTACGCCCTGACCAGGCTGCCCAAGGGCCGCTATCGCCTCACCGAAACAGACAAGGGCCAGGATTTCGGCCAGGGCTTCGAGCTGGGCCTGTTCCCGCTGCCCGGCGCGCCGTCACGTGTCCTGATCTACCAGGCGGCGGCGCTGGATCATCCCGCCAGCGAGGACTGGACGCGCTATCACGGCCTGCTGGTCATCACCGGCCCCAAAAGCGCGCGCGAGATCCGCCCCGACTGCGCCAGGGATGCGCGCGCGGCGCGGGTTTCGGGCACGGTGGCGGGCAAGGACGGCGCCTGCATCTTCGCCACCCGCGCGGCGCTGGAGAAGTCCCTGCTGGCGCTGTGGAAGAGCCACAAGGCGGCGGAATATCGCTGGGTGTTGCGCTGACCCGCCCCCCCAATTGTCATGGCCCGCCGGGTCCGTAGCGACAGTGTACGGACGGGCCACCCAGTTGGGCATAGGGTGCGGACCTCGACGAACAAAATATCGAATTCCATTGTCTGGATATGAGCGTGTGTCACCTGGGTGGCCCGCATTTGCGGGCCATGACGATAGAGCAGCGGCTTACTGGCTCGCCCAGATGATGCGATGCACGAACGCCACTTCGCTCAAGGCGAAGCTGCGGTCCTCGAAGGCGGGATTGAAGCTTTTCAGTTCGATGCGCTGCGCCGTCAGCCGGCCCAACTGCTTGGCCATCACTTCCCCGGCATGGGTCTTGACCACCACCCGGTCGCCGCGCCGCAGGCTGCCGGACGGCGACACCACGATGCGGTCGCCGTCGCGATAGACCGGCAGCATGGAATCGCCGGTGATCTCCAGCGCATAGCAATGCTCGTCGGCGATCTCGGGAAAGGCGATGTCTTCCCAGCCCGATCCGGCGGGAAAACCGGCATCGTCGAAATAGCCTTGGGTGCCCGCCTGGGCCATGCCGATCAGGGGCACCATCCGCGCCCGCATGGCGCGGTTGCCCGCCTCGCCGACCAGGGCGACGAAATCCTCCAGCGACGCCCCGGTGGCGCCCAGCACCTTGGCCAGGCTCTCGGTCGAGGGCCAGCGCAGCTTTCCATTGGCGGTGCCGCGCTTGCTTTTGTTAAAAGTGGTGGGGTCCAGACCGGCGAGCTTGGCCAGGCCCGATGGCGACATGCCATGACGGGCGGCAAGGGCATCAATGGCGCGCCAGATTTGGGAATGGGTCAGCATTGGACGTTGAATTTTAGGAATCTAACCGTTTTTTACGGCTATTATTCCTAATATAAAGCTATCGTGGGTGCCCGTCTAGAGGGTAGGGCTCCCCCTCTGCACGCAAAGGAAGCTGCTTGTCTGTTTTCGATCTCGGGGCCCGCCTGCTGCGGCAACTGCCCGCCGAAACCGCCCACAACGCCACGCTGAGGCTGGCGGGCGGGTTGGGGCCACTGATTCCGCCCGCGCCCGCCGATGATCCGTCCCTGGCGGTCACGGCTTTCGGTCTGGATTTCCCCAACCCGGTCGGCCTGGCGGCAGGCTTCGACAAGAACGCGCGGGTACCCGACGCCATGGCCCGCTTCGGCTTCGGCTTTGTGGAATGCGGCACCGTCACGCCCAGGCCGCAGGCGGGCAATCCCCGGCCCCGGCTGTTCCGGCTGACCGAAGACGGTGCCGTCATCAACCGCATGGGCTTCAACAATGGCGGCATGGCGCTGGCGGCGCGCAACCTGGAACGCCGCCGAAGCAAGGGGATCGTCGGCATCAATATCGGCGCCAACAAGGACAGCGAAGACCGCATTCGCGATTATGAAAACGCCTTCGCGATGCTCGCGCCCCTGGCCGATTATGCGACCGTCAATGTCTCCTCGCCCAACACGCCGGGGCTGCGAGGCTTGCAGAATCGGGACGAACTGTCGCGATTGCTCGACAGGCTCTTGGAGACGCGAAGTGGGCGCAAGACACCTATTCTCCTGAAAATCGCGCCGGACCTCGACGCGCACGCCCTGGATGATATTGCCGATGTGGTGCGGGCAAGCGGCATCGAGGGCCTGATCGTCTCCAACACCACCATCGCCCGGCCGCCCCTGGCATCGCCGCATGCCGGCGAAACCGGCGGCTTGTCGGGTCGGCCGCTGTTCGCACCTTCGACGGAAATCCTGCGCCAGATGCACACGCGGCTGGGCAGCACGGTGACTCTGGTTGGCGTGGGCGGCATCGCGTCGGGCGCGGATGCCTATGCCAAGATTCGCGCCGGGGCGTCGCTGGTGCAGGTGTACACCGCGCTGGCGCTGGATGGGCCGGGCCTGGTGGCGCGCATCAAGCGCGAGTTGCGCGACTGTTTGTTGCGCGACGGATTTGCAAATGTGGCGGCGGCGGTCGGCACCGGCATGTCTTTGCCATAGCCTCCTGCTAAAGTTCCCCCATGGATGCCCTGCCCAAGTCCCGCACCCAAAGCGGCCGCCGCGAACAGACCAAGCTGCAGAACCGCGAGACCATCCTGGCGGCGGCGCGCCAGGTCTTTGCCGAGATGGGCTTTGCCGCCGCCACGGTGCGCGACATCATTCGCGCCACGCCGCTGGCCTCGGGCACCTTCTACAATTATTTCAAGTCCAAGGAAGAAGTGTACCAGGCGCTGCGCGACGACGTGGCGCTGGCGATCCGCCCCCGGCTGCGCGAGGCGCGGCTGGCGGCGGCCTCGCGCGAAGAACTGCTCTCGGGCGGCTTTCGCACCTTCTTCGCCTTTGTGGCCGAACAGCGCGGCGCGCCATCCGCCGTCCCCGAAACCAGCCGTTTCCGCATGGATTCGCCGGAAGTGCTGGCGGGCTTTGCCGAGCTGCGCGCCGACCTGGACACCGCCATCGCGCAGGGCCTGCTGCCGCCGGTGGATGCACAGGTCCTGGCCGCGGCGCTGGCCGGGGTGGCGTTCGAACTGGCCGAGCGGGTGAAAGCGGACGGCGATGTCGAAGCCGCCACCGGCTTCGCCACCGCGCTGTTTCTTGGTGGGATAAACGCGCTGCCGGTGCGGGACTAGATGTCCTGGGTATCGTGGAACCGCGTCAGGTCCACCATGCGTTGGCCCCCCGGCGTCACCGAGATCACGTCCACGAAGCGGCGGTTCCACACGATCTCGTCCGCCCAATAGGCGTGGCGGCAATAGATGCGGTCGGCCAGGATCTCGTCCAGTCCGTTGAGCATCACTACGATCTCCATGTCCTGTTCTTCCATCTCCTGCGGCGTCAGGCCATGGAGCGGGCTGTCGGCGTCAATCGGGTGCATCACCGTCCAGGACAAGGCGAACAGCGAATTGCTGGAGCGCAGCAGCTTCAATTCCTGGAAGCGGCGCATGGTGACGCCCTCCAGGGTGGTGTATTGCCGCGCCAGGGTGACGGTGACCGAGGCGTCCAGCATCGCCTCGCCGCGCTGGTTGGCGGTGCGGAACATCAAGGTCGGCACGCCGTCGAACGGCGTCACCACGGCGACGCGGCTGAACACCACCCGCGCGAAGGGCCGCGAAAAGCGCGCGAAGATGATGCCGGTGAACAAGGCGATGGTCAGGATGCCGCTGAAGCTTTCCACCGTCACCAGCAGGTTGGTGTAGAGGGTGCGCGGCGCCATCACGCCATAGCCCAGCGTGCCCAGGGTCTGCACGCTGAAGAAGAAGGCGTCGAGATAGCTGCCCGGCCGGGCGTGGCTGATGCCGCCGCGGTCGAGCACATACAGCGCCGCGAACCCCAGGTTGACCACGACAAAGGCCAGCGCCAGCTTGAGGAAGAAGACCGGCCAGCTGTTGGTCAGGATGTCGTGATAGAAATCCATGAAGCGGCCGCTGTCCTGGCCCTTGACCAGGGCGACGCGCTGGCCGCGCGGCAGCTTCGCCAGGCTGCGGATTTGCGGCCGCACCCGCCGGATGAGGCTTTTTTCGGAAGCGGCGGCTTTGCGCGACGGCGGTTTGGCCTTCATCGCCCGCTCGCGCTGAGATATTCCGCCCAGATATCCTTTTCTTCCGCGCCCAGCTTGAACAGATAGTCCCAGCTGTAGAGACCGCTGTCATGGCCGTCGTCGAAGCCGATGCGCACGGCGTAATTGCCGACCGGCTCCAGCCCGCCGATCTTCACCTGCTCCTTGCCGGTCAGGATGGTCTTGGGACCGCCATGGTTGCGGATTTCGGCGCTGGGGGATTCCACCCGCAGATATTCGGCGCGCAGGGCAAAACGCTCGCCGCTGTCGAAGGCGACGGTCAGCACGTCGCGCCCCGGATTGAGGCGGATTTCACTGGGCCAATGTTGCTCGGGGGGCATCAGCCGCGCTCCGCGTCGGTGAGTTCGCGCGCCTCGCCCGGCAGCATGATCGGCACGCCGCCGCGAATGGGATAGGCCAGCCCCGCGGCTTTCGACACCAGTTCCTGGCGGTCACGGTCATAGTGAAGCGTGGTCTTGGTCAGCGGACAGACCAGGATTTCCAGCAGTTTGGGATCGGTTTCCATCAAGGCCTCATGGTGCGAAGCGACAGGCCATTAAAAGCCCGCTAGTTTAGCGTAGTCGGCCCGGCTTCGCCGCCCATTTCCAGCAGCGCCATCAGGGTGGAGGCGCGCTCCTGAAAGCCCGGGGCCTCCAGCAGCGCCTGTTTCTCCGCCGGATCGAAGGGGCACATCATGGCCAGGGCATTGACCAGCGCCTCGCCCGGTGCGGTCATCACGCTTTTCCAGTCCGCCTTCATGTCGCGGTGGGTGAGATAGGCCTTCAGCGCCGCCAGCAGCCGCTCGCGCGGGAATTCCTCGTCGCCCAATTGGGCCAGATCGCCTGCGAAAGGCGCGAAGTCGCAGAAGCCGGCGCGCCAGGGCGTGGTGCTCTCCATTTCGCCGGTCAGGCGGAAGCGGCAAAGCCCCTGCAGGGTGATGAGGTAGCGATTGTCCTCGGTCTCGCGGAAGGACACGATCTTGCCGGCGCAGCCCACCCGCGACAGCGCCGGCTTGAGCACCTTGTCCTCGCTTTCGCTGGGCTGGATCATGCCGATCAGCCGGTCGCCGGTCAGGGCATAATCCACCATCTCCAGGTAGCGCGGCTCGAAAATATTCAGCGGCAGCGCCCCGCGCGGCAGCAGCACCGCGCCGGTCAGGGGAAACAGCGGCAGGGAATGGGGCAGGTCGGACCAGGCGTGATAGTGCCGGGGCATCAGGAGAACAGGATGCCGGACAGCTTGCGGCGGCCTTCCACGCTGCGCGGGTCGGTGAAGCCCATCGCCTCGAACAGCACCACAAGCTGTTTGCGCGCCGCGTCCTCGTTCCACTTGCGGTCGCGCCGCACTAGGTCCAGCAGTTCCGCCACCGCGCCGTCGCGGTCGCCGGCGGCGTCCAGCGCCATGGCCAGGTCATAGCGCGCCTGGTGGTCCGCCGGATTGGCCTCCAGCTTCGCCCGCAGCACCGCCGTCTCGCTGGCTTCCGGGGCGGGCGCTTCCTTCAGCTTCAATTCGGCCTGCACGGCGCGGATGGCGTCGTCGGTTTCGCCGCCGGGCTTGACCATCTGCAGGGTGGTGCGGGCCTGCTCCAGTTCACCGCCCAGCAGATAGGCGCGCGCCAGGCCCGCCACCGCGGCGGGATGGCCGGGCTCGTCCTGCAGCACATGGCCGTAAGCCTGGGCCGCCAGGGCGATGTCGCCCGCCGCCAGCGCGTCCGCCGCCACCGCCAGCACCTCTTCGGTATGTTCCGGGCCGCCATGGCTGTGGTCGTGGTCATGACCGCCGCCGGCGCCGTTCGCCAGCGCCGCGACAAAGGCCTTGATCTGGCTGTCGGGGATCGCACCCATGAAGCCGTCCACCGGCTGGCCATTCCTGAAGGCATAGACGGTGGGAATGGACTGGATGCGCAGCTGCTGGGCGATCTCGGGATTCTCGTCGATATTGACCTTGACCAGCTTCACCGCGCCGCCCGCGTCATCCACCGCCTTTTCCAGCGCCGGGCCCAGGGTCTTGCAGGGGCCGCACCAGGGCGCCCAGAAATCCACGATCACCGGCACCTCGCGGCTGGCTTCCAGCACGTCGGCGGCGAAGGTGGCCAGGCCCGAATCCTTGATATGGGGGCTTGTGCCGCTGGCGGCGTTCTGGGCGGGCTGGGAGGTGACGGGACGCCCGCCGGGACCGATCAATGCCATGGGAAAGTTCCGGGTGTTTGCGATCCGGAATGTGGTCACTCAGGCGGCAAAAGGGAAGACCTCGCCACCCGTCTTTGCCACAGCCAGAGCGCCGGCGTGACGCCCAGTTCCATGACCAGCGGCAAGGTTACCGACAGGCTCCAGGCGCCCAGGCGCAGCGCCGCCACCAGCCGCGCCAGCCCGCCCAGCACCACACAGAGGCTGAGCAGGGAAAAGGCGCGGCTTTGGCGCGCGATGGTGGGGATCAGCGACCAGTAGCCCAGACCGATGCCCAGCAGCAGGCCCGACAGATAGGCGCCATGCGTCAGGGCGTGCGGCGGCCCCCCCAGCACCAGTTCCGGCCACAGCGCCCCCAGTCCGCCGGCCGCCACCGGCACCAGCCCGGCGACAGCGACGGCGATCTGCAGGAGGCGGCGTTCCATGCTCTTTTCCCAGCCTTAAACCGGCGCTAACCCGCGGCGGCGAAACTTCCGCGCACTCTAGGACCGGCCAGCCGACATGACGAGCAAAGTGATTGTGGCGCTGGGGCTGCTGCTGGCGACCGCCGCCCAGGCGCAACTGGCGGTCAGCGACAAGGCGATCGTCCGCACGGGCAAGCTGCTGAAGCTGGATGTCCATTACCCCCATACCGGCCGCGCCGGCATGGACCGGATGTTTTCCGGCCTTGCCGCGGCCTACGCCGCCGGGGGCGAGCCCAACAGGCCCGATCCGCTCGACCTGACGGGCGAAGCTTCGAAAGGCGCCAATGGCGGCTGGATGGGGTACCAGGTCCGGCGCAACGACGCCCGGATGTTCGTCGTGCAGGTCAGCACCAACACCTACTATGCCGGCCACGCCCACGGCATGCCGGATATGATCAGCTTCAATTTCCTGATGCCGGACGGGGCGCGCGTCGAGCTGGCGGAGCTGGTGGACGGCCCGCGGGGGCTCGCGCGCGTCAACAGCCTGGCCATCGCCGGTCTGTCGCGGTTGCCCCGGCTGCAGGGCGTTGATCCGAAATATATCCGTGACGGCGCCGGCGATTTCCGCAACTTCGCCTGGCTCTCCGATGCGCTGGAACTGACGTATGAACCTTACGAAATCGCCGGTTATGCCCAGGGCGAACTCAAGGTGCGGATTCCGCTGGCCGAACTGGCGGATGTGATCCGCCCCGATCCGCGCGCGCCCGCGCCCTCTTTCGCCTGCGCCACGGCACGGACGGCGATCGAACACACCATCTGCTCCGATGCCGCTTTGGCGCGGCTGGACCGGCGGGTGGCGGACGATTACCGCGGCTGGCTGGCCGTGGTGCCGGCGGCCAGGGCCGACGAAAAACCCCAGGAACGGCAGTATCGCCAGGCCGAGCAGGCGCGGCACGACGCCCAGCTTGCCGCGCAGCGCCTCTGGCTGGCGGCACGCGACAAGGACTGCGCCGGCGGCGATAAGGCCTGCCTGATCTTGAGCTACCGCGCCCGGCAGGCGGCGCTCGCCAAAACCCCCCGGTGAGGCTTACGGCACCAGCTTGGCGATCCAGTTGGGCAGCGCGAAGGCGGCGGCGTGGATGGCCGGATTGTAATAGTCGGTCTTCAGTTTGGCTTTCTTGTAGGCCTTGGCGGCGCGCTTGAGGCCGGCGGCGGCGCCCAGCGCCTTGCCGCCCTTGCTCGCCCAGGACAGCGCCATGAAGCCGCCGATATAGGTCGGCACCACGCTGAGATAGAGCCCGGATTTGGGGAAATGCCGCGCCAGTTCCTCCAGCGCCTCGGTGATTTCCCAGGGCTGGTAGAAAGGCACGCCGGTCTGGAAGGTGGCATAGCCGCCTTTGCGCAGCGCGCCCTTGACCCGGTCGTAGAAGGTTTCGCCGAACAGCGCCTTGCCGGGGCCGACCGGATCGGGGCGGTCGGCGATAATCAGGTCGAAGCGGTTCTTGCTTTCCTTGCGGCCCAGATATTCGAAGGCGTCGGCGACCTCGACCGTCATGCGCTTGTCCTTGAAGGCCTTGGCGTTGACCTCGCCGAACAGCTTTTTGCACAGTTCGATGACGCGGCCGTCAATGTCGACCAGCACCACTTCCTTGACGTTCCTGTGCTTGAGCGCCTCGTCGGCGATGGAGAGGTCGCCGCCGCCCACGATCATCACCCGCTCGACCTTGCCATGCTCCAGCATCGGCAGGTGGGTGAGCATGTCGGCATAGGCGCTTTCGTCCCGGCTGGTGATCTGGACGATGTCGTCCAGGGTCATCACCCGGCCGTTGGCGACGGTGTCGAAAATGCGGATGTGCTGGAACTGGCTTTTCTCGTCCGCCAGCACCTTGGTGATATCCATCTGCTGGGCGTAGCCCTTGTGCAGGCGCTCGGTGGCGAGCTTGGCGCTGGACGCCCTGGTCTGGGTCGGGAGAGGCTGTGGCCGGGCCATAACGTTTCCTTAAAGATTGTGACTGGGTTCGCGTATAGGGCCGCCGCGCGGCGCTGTCTACCGCGCGGCGAAACGCGTCTGATGCCGATTTCATGGGGCTTTCCGGCGCGCGAAGCGTTGCCGCCGCGCCGCTGCCGCCGCCGCGCGCTGGACGCACCTCTGTCACGCGCCGCAAAAAACTTGCCCCGGGGGGAAATTTCTTCTTGCACAGGGGGGGCGTTGGCCCTATTTCACATTCGACCCCGCGAGAAAAAAAGCGGGACAAAGCGGCGACCGGGTGACCCCGTTCGTCGCTTTCTTCTTTAGGTGCGTCCGGAAGTCCGTAAGGCCAAGGCGTTAGGTGTCAACTCCAAGACGGGTAGGTGCTTTGATGGCTCGACTTAATCTGGTTGCGGCAACTCCGCGAAAAGAAATTCTGAACAAGGAAGCGCGGGTCCGTGCGCCCAAGGCGCCGCGTCCGGTGGTCGTGATGCCGTCGAACGACGACTACAAGGATCACTTCATCAACCGCAACGGCGTCGTCTATGCCGGCAGCCATGTCATCATCGACCTGTGGGAAGCCACCGGCCTGGATGACCGCGAGCGGATCGAAACCGCGCTGATCGACGCGGTGAACGAGGCGGGCGCAACCCTGCTGCACATTCACCTGCACAAGTTCGAAGACGGCGGCGGCATCTCGGGCGTGGCGGTGCTGGCGGAAAGCCACATCTCCGTCCACACCTGGCCGGAGAAGGGCTTCGCGGCCTTCGACGTGTTCATGTGCGGCGATGCCCAGCCGATGAAGGCGCTTGACGTGTTCAAGCGCGCCTTCGCGCCGGGCCGCGTCGTGGTCGGCGAACACAAGCGCGGCGTCGTCTGAGACGCAGCTTGTCGTTTGCCCGCGGAACGCGCCCATAAGCGGCGCGGATCACGCGCGAACCAACGCTCGCGGTACCGCTCATCTGACTAAAAAGGCGAAGCAGCCCGGCTGCTTCGCCTTTTTCTTGTTCGCCTTTTTGGGGTCAGCGGCCGACCAGCTTCTGCAGCGCTTCGGGATAACGCGCGCCCTCGACGGCGATGCCGGCAAAAGCCGTCTCGATGGCTTTCAGATCGTCCGCCGTCAGTTCCACCGCCGCGCCGCCCAGATTTTCCGTCAGGCGGTGAAGCTTGGTGGTGCCGGGAATCGGCACGATCCAGGGCTTTTGCGCCAGCAGCCAGCCGATCGCGATCTGTGCCGGGGTCGCGCCCTTCCCGGCGGCGATCTTGCCCAGCGCCTCCACCACCGCCTGGTTGGCTTTGCGGGCTGCGGCCGAGAAGCGCGGCACGCTGTTGCGGAAATCGTTGCTCTCGAAGCTGGTCTTTTCGTCGATGGCGCCGGTCAGGAAGCCCTTGCCGAGCGGGCTGAAGGGCACAAAGCCGATGCCCAGTTCTTCCAGCGTGGGAAGGATTTCTTTTTCCGGCTCGCGCCACCACAGCGAATATTCGCTTTGCAGCGCCGTCACCGGCTGCACCGCATGCGCCTTGCGGATGGTGGCGGCGCCTGCTTCCGACAGGCCGAAATGCCTGACCTTGCCCGCGGCGATCAGGTCTTTCACCGTGCCCGCCACATCTTCGATCGGCACGTCCAGGTCCACCCGGTGCTGGTAGAACAGGTCGATCACATCGGTCTTGAGGCGCTTGAGCGAGGCTTCCGCCACGGCGCGGATGTTTTCGGGGCGGCTGTTGAGATGGCCCAGTCCCTTGGCGACGTCGAAGCCGAACTTGGTGGCGATCACCACATCCTTGCGGATGGGGGCGAGTGCCTCGCCCACCAGCTCTTCATTGACATAGGGGCCGTAAACCTCGGCGGTGTCGAAGAAGGTCACGCCCTGGTCGGCCGCCGCCCGGATCAGGGCGATGCCCTCCTGTTTGCCGGTGGGCTTGCCATAGCCGAAGCTGAGCCCCATGCAGCCCAGGCCGATGGCCGAGACTTCCAATCCGCCTTTTCCGAGTTTGCGTTTTTGCATGATGCTTTCCTTTTTGCTGAGGCTTCCAAGATAAGGACTGCCCCGTTCAGCGATTAGACGCTAAAGTCCACAAAGACTTATGTCGGATTTTCATCAATGCGGCGCGAACAGCTGGACGACCTGGCCGCCTTCCTGGCGGTGGCCGAGGAAAAGAGCTTTACCCGCGCCGCCGCCCGGCTGGGAACCTCGCAATCGGCGCTCAGCCATACCATCCGGCGTCTGGAAGCGCGGCTGGGCCTGCGTCTTCTCACCCGCACCACCCGCAGTGTCGCCTCCACCGAAGCGGGCGAGCGGCTGATCGAAATCCTGGCCCCGGCGCTCAGCGACATCGGCAACCGGCTGACCGCGCTGACGGCCTTGCGCGAAAAGCCCGCCGGCACCATCCGCATCACCGCGTCGGAACATGCCGCCGAGACGGTGCTGTGGCCGGCGCTGGCGCGGCTGTTGCCGCATTACCCCGACATCAAGGTCGAACTCACCATCGAGCAGGGTTTCGTGGACATTGTGGCCGAACGCTATGACGCCGGCGTGCGGCTGGGCGAGGCGGTGGACAAGGACATGATCGCGGTGGCGATCGGGCCCGACAAGCGCATGGTGGTGGTGGGCGCGCCCGCCTATTTCGCGCGCCGGCCGCGGCCCAGGGCGCCGCGCGACCTGGCCGAACACAGTTGCATCAATCTGCGCATGCGCAGCAGCGGCCGTCTTTATGCCTGGGAATTCGAGAAGGGCAACCGCGCCCAGAACATCAAGGTCGAAGGCCAGTTGACCTTCAACAATCTGCGGCTGTGCGTGCAGGCGGCGGAAGCGGGACTGGGCCTGGCCTTCGTGCCGGACGATTGTGTCGAGGAGCCATTGCGCGACGGCCGCCTGGTCAAGGTGCTGGGGGACTGGTGTCAGCCTTTTCCCGGCTACCATCTTTATTTCCCCAGCCGCCGCCAGCAGTCGCCCGCCTTCGCCCTGCTGGTCGAGACGCTGCGCTGGCGCCGGCCTTGACGCTACTGCACGCCGCTGCGGATGGCGGTCCAGGCGCTGACGATCTTGTCCTTGTCCTTCAGGCGGCGCTGGAAGATGCCGCTTTTCAGGAAGCCTTCCAGGTCGCGGCTGATGTTCAGATTGGCGAAGACCGAATCCGGCACCTTGGCCATGGCCTGGGTATTGGCGGGCTCGTCGCCGATATGGGTGATGGTGTAGACGGCGGCGTCGTCGGACAGCGAGGAATCGATCAGCGCCAGCGCCTTGGCCTCGTCGGCGGGGTCCTTGTGCATCACCAGGCCGCAGACATAGGTGAAGATGCCGCCCGGCGGGGTCAGATAGGCCACCGGCTTGTGCTCGCGGTTGAGCGCGGCAAAGGTGGTGCGCCAGCTCATGGCGGCAACCAGTTCGCCGCTGGCCAGTCCCTGGGCCAGCGCCGTGTCGTCGGACGAGACGAAACGCAGGTGCGGCACCAGTTCGCGCAGTTTGTCCTGCACCTTCACCCAGTCGGCCTGCGACATCTCATAGGCGTCGATCCCGGCCATATGGGCGATGAAGGGCACGGTGTCGTCCACCCCGTCCATCACCGACACCCGGCCCTTGTATTTGGGGTCGAACAGGATGTTCCAGCTTTGCGATCTGGCATATTCCGGCGCCAGGTCGGTGCGGATGGTCAGCGAGGTGTTGCCCCAGTAATGCGGCACGAACCATACCTTGCCCGGTCCCGCCGAAATGCCCGGCAGGTTGCGCAAGGTTGGCGAGATCTTGTCCCAGTTCTTGAGCTTGGAGGTATCAATCGGGGCGAGAAGTCCCGCCTCTTTCCAGCGCGGAAATTCGTAATAGCAGGGGCCCATCACGTCCGGCTTGAAGCCGGCGCGCATCTTGGAAAAGGCTTCGTCCTCGTCGGCGAAAATGGTGATGGCGGGCTTTTCCTTGTAGGCCGCCTCATAATCCGCCAGGAACGGCGGCTCCATATAGTCCTGCCACTGGAACAAAGTGACGGGCCTGGACTCGTCCTTGCCGCAGCCCGCCAGCGCCAGCAGCGCGGCCAGTATCCATGCCCGTTTCATGTCCGCCCCATCCCGCGAATGCGCGGTCAGGTTAGACGCGGCGCGATGCGACTTACAAGGAAGGGGTGAGCTGGTTGGCCATCCAGGCCGGCTGCGGCGGCACGCCCATGCCCAGATTGATGTTGAGGCCGGCGGTGGTCTGGCGCCCGCTTTCGCCCTGGGTGTAGGAGACCTGCGACTGGCGCACCCCCAGCGCGATATCCAGGCCCGGCGCCGGCACATAATGCAGGTCCAGCCCGGCCATCAGCCCGTCGCTGGCATAGCGGTCCACCACCCAGCCGGCATAGGCGGCGAACCACAGACCGTCGGCGAAACTGTCCGACAGGGTGGCGGTGACGGCATGGTTCTCGATATTGCGCAGGCCCAGCGGAACGAAGGGCGTGGGCGCGTCGCCGGTGCGGCTGTCGTTGCTGGACAGGTATTCGCCATGGCCGTCATAGGAAAGCCCGGCCAGCAGCCCGTCCCAGACATTGGCCTGCCAGCGCAGGTTGGCGTCCCAGCCGGCGGTGCGCCCGATATCGGCATCGCCATGCACGCCATAGCGGGCGTAACGGCCGCCGATGCTGCCCCAGAAGCCGTACCACAGCCCGCCGCCGACGCCGCCCACCACCGTATCGGTGTCGGCGCGGTTGGCGACGGCGGTCGGGGTGTCGAGATAGGGGCTGTGATAGTCCACTTTCAGGTAACCGAAGCCGGCGGGGCCGCCGGAGTAAAGCGTGGCGCGGCCGCCGGTGATATTGTTGCCTTCCGAGGCTTCCAGCTTCAACTCGCTGTCGCGCCCCAGTTCGAAGGCAAAGCCGCCCACGCCGGTCACCAGGTCGGTATCGCGGGCCGCCGCGATGGTGCCGTCGCTCAGGCGCACATTCCTGCCGCTGAGGTTGGTGTATTTCACATCGCCCACGAACGAGACGCCGGGCAGGAAGGTGAACTTGCCGGTCAGGTCGGTGGACACCACCCGGTCGCCGCCATGGTACCAGTTGGCTTCGCTCAAGACCCCCATGCCGGAATCGCCCTGCATCGCGGCGCGGCCATAGGCCGCCTGCCACATGGGATCGCCGCGCCGGATCGCCAGTTCCTGGCCTTCATAGCCGCGCAACGCGCTGTATTCGCCATAGCTGTGAAAGCCGGTGGCGATGGGCACCGGCTGCTGGGGCGCGGGATAGATCTGCTGCTGCACCGGACCATAAGCGCCGCGCATCGGCGGCGGCGGTCCCATCTGCGCCATCTGCTGAGGTCCAGGTCCCTGACCAGGAGGCCCGCCGCGCGGCACGATGCGCAGCGAAAAGCCGTCGGACTCGGCGCGCGTCAGGAACGTCACCGGGCGCGGGCTGCGGATCACGCCATTGTCGAAATTGGCATAGGACATGGAAATCCATTGCGGCACATCGCCCGGCAGGCGGTCGAACACCCCGCCATCCACCGGCTGCTGGAAATCCAGCGACAGCGCGTTCTGGCTGTCGTCGGCATGGACGCCGCGCAGCGGGATGCCATGGAAGCGCAGTTCCAGCCCGTCCGGACCCTGGCTGACAAGCTGGTAGGAGGGGCCGTTCTGGGCAAAGGCCGGAAACGCCAAGCCAGCCGTGACCGTCACGGCCGCAAGCAGCGCGGCAATTCCCCGAAGCATGGTCTTCCCCTTATTGGGGCCAGCTTGGTTAACCATGGTTAACAGAAGGTAAACGCTCATAGCCGGGGCAGCCTGACTTCCATGACCGCGCCGCCCCAAACGCCATTATGGGCATGTCCGGCCAGCCCCACCGTCCCTCCCATGCGCCGCGCCAGTTCCATGGCGATGGCCAGGCCCAGCCCCGCGCCGGTCACGGCACCTTCGCCGGTACGGTCAAAGCGCGCGAACGGCTTGCCGGCCAGGGCCCGTTCCGCCGCCGAAAAGCCGCCGCCGGTATCGCGCACCACCAGAAGGCCCGCGCCTTCCTCCAGCCGCACATCCACCCGCACCGTGCCGCCTTCGCCCGTGTAGCGCAGGGCGTTGTCGATCAGGTTGGACAGGATGCGCCGCAAGGCCGAGGCGTCGGCGCGCACGGTCACCGGCTCGACCACCCCGATGTCGAAGGCGATGCGGCGGGAAAAGGCGCGGCCCTTGTGCTCGGCCACGACCGCCAGGGCGATCTCGCAAAGCTCCACCCGCGCCGGGGTCAGGGGATAGCGCCCCGCCTCGATATTGGCGAATTCCAGGACGTCGCCGATCTTGCCATGCAGGTTCTTGCCGGCCTCGGCGATGTCGCTGGCATATTCGCTGTATTTGGGATGACCGGCCGGGCCATAGAGCCCGCCGGCGATGATTTCGGAAAAGCCGATCACCGCATTCAGCGGCGTGCGCAGTTCATGGCTCATATGGGCGATGAATTCCGACTTGGCGCGCAGGGCCTCGCACGCCGCGCGCTCGGCATGGGCCAGCCGCACCATCAGCTTTGCCTCGACAGGCCGCGTGGATTTCAAGGCGCGGACGGCACGCGCGGCCTTGGCCTGGCGCTCGAAGGCGCCCACGAACAAGGCCGCCAGCCAGGCGCCCGCCACCGCCGGCCCCAGGATCACGAACAGATAGAGCGGCAGCGCCCCGGTCCAGCTTGCCAGCGCCGCGTCCTCATTCACCTGGGTCACGGCAAACAGCGGCCAGCCCGGCACCGGGGCGCTGATGCCGCCGGGGCCTGGACGCCCAGGATTGGGACGCAAGGCGATGCGGGGCCGCGCCAGGACACTGGCGTCGAACAGCACCGCGATCACCCGCGCGTGGTTTGTTTCGTCTTTGGCACGAAACGCCAGTCCGCCGGGAAACAGCGTGCGCGGTCCGGTGAAGGCGGGCAGCGCGATGGCGGTGGTGTCGATGGCGTTGAGGCGGGTGATCTGGGCCCCGTCCAGCACCGCGATATCGCGGATGGCGGGTTCGGCCCGGCCCAGATCGGCGCTGCGATACTGCATCGGGCTTTGCGCGAACACCGCGCCCAGCCGGGCATAGCCGTCCAGGATGCGGCCGGTTTCGCGCGCCATGTCGGCGGCGCGGGCGCGTTCGAAAGTGGCGGCCTGGGCGATCGCCTTGGCGCGGTCCAGCCGCATCTGCAGCAGGGCGGTGCCGGCGAAGCTGCCGCAGATCAACAGGATGCAGAGGGGGACGATGAAACGGCGGTCGCGGGTCAAATGCTGTTCTAGGTATCTCATCAAGGGACGTGGAAAGGCGGCGGCGAAAACGCCGCTCCAAAGACCTGAAAGGCGCGCCGTCGCCTCGGCCATGTGTCCCACCCGCGCGCTGATTCGCGCAAAGACGAGTATGGGAATCGCCCTCCGCGGCGTCACCAGATTATTAAGGTCTTATTGACTCAGGCAGCGGCGAATCGGTGGGCGACTCATTGCCCCCTCCGCCTTTCGCATCGCAAGCGATGCTACAGGCACCTCCCCCCTAATTGACGCGCTTCGCGCGCGGGGGGAGGACCGTTAGCCAAGCATCTTGCCGGTGACCTCGAACAGGTTGGGCGAAATGCCCGACAGCCCGTGAATGGCCTCAAGTTCGGCCCGCATCAGCGCCTGGCGGCTTTCGTCATAGCGGCGCCAGCTTTCAAAGGCCCCGGCCATGCGCGCCGCCACCTGCGGGTTCATCGGGTCCAGGATGCGGATGGTTTCGCCCACCAGCTGGTAACCCGAACCGTCCCTGCCGTGGAAGCGCAGGTGGTTGACGCTGAAAGCGCCGATCAGGGCGCGCACCCGGTTGGGATTCCTGATGTCGAAGGCGGGATGCTTCATCAGCGCCCGCACCGAGGCCACCGTCTCGGGCAGGATCGAGCCGGCCTGCAGGCTCATCCATTTGTCCAGCACCAGCGGATCGCCCCGGAAACGGTCGTGGAAATGGGTGAAGGCGGCGTCGCGCAAGGGCGATTCCATGCGGGTCAGCGCCCCCAGGCCCGCGATCATGTCGGTCATGTTGGCGGCGCTGCGGTAATGCGCTTCCGCCAGCCCCGCCGCTGCTTCGTCGTCGGCGGCGGTGAGATAGCGCAAGGCCGCATTGCGCAGGGCGCGGCGGCCCGCCGATCCGGCGTCGGTGGAGAAGTCGGTGGAATCGCGCATCGCCTCATACAGCCGCGCCAGTTCGTCCTGATGGGCATGGGCAATGGCGCGCACCAGCGCCGTGCGGGCATTGTGGATACCGTCGGGATCGACCGGCGTTTTCCGCGTCGCCAACTCGCTTTCGGTGGGTGGCATCAGCATCTGGGCGGCGAAGGCGGGATCGGCCTCGGCCCGGCGCAGCACTTCGCCCAGCGCGGCGATGTAATCGGCATCGCTCGCGCCATCCAGCATGATCTCGGCGGCCAGGATCTGGCCGGATTCCCAGCGGTTGAAGGCGTTGCTGTCGCAGCCCATCAGCACGGCGCGTTCATGGCGGCTGTGCGGGGTCTGGAATTTGGCGGGGGCGGAGAAATCGCGGCCCAGCGACAGCAGCGGTTCTTCCGGCAGATCGACAAAGACATAGCGATGCACGGGCCCGGTCAGTTCCAGCACGCGGGTTTCGGGACCGGCGCTGTTTTCGCCTTCCAGGGTCACCGCCAGGGCCGCGCCCTTCTGGCCCACCAGGCCGATGCGCACGGGAATATGCATGGGCAGCTTGTCGGGCTGGCCGGGCGTGGGGGCCAGGCTCTGGCTGAGATCGAGCGTATAGGTCCTGGCGGCGGCATCGTAGGCGCCGCGCGCCGCGATCACCGGCGTCCCGGCCTGGCGGTACCACAGGCGGAACTGGGTCAGGTCGCGTCCCGAGGAATCCTCGAAGCATTTGACCCAGTCTTCCACCGTGGCGGCATGGCCGTCATGGCGCTGGAAATACAGGTCGGTGGCCTTGCGATAGCCTTCGTCGCCCACCAGGGTCTTGAGCATGCCGATCACCTGCGCGCCCTTGTCGTAGATGGTGGCGGTGTAGAAATTGTTGATCTCGATATAGCTCTGCGGCTGCACGGGATGCGCCAGCGGCCCGGCATCCTCCACGAACTGCCGGCCGCGCAGGGCCCGCACATCCTGGATGCGCTGCACGCCGTGGCTGCGCATGTCGGCGGAGAAATTCTGGTCGCGGAAGACGGTCAGGCCCTCTTTCAGCGACAACTGGAACCAGTCGCGGCAGGTGACGCGGTCGCCGGTCCAGTTGTGGAAATATTCATGCGCCACCACGCCCTCGATGCGGGCATAATCGTCGTCGGTGGCGGTTTCCGGCGAGGCCAGCAGCACCTTGTCATTGAAGATGTTGAGGCCCTTGTTCTCCATCGCCCCCATGTTGAAGGCGCTGACCGCCACGATCATGAAGATGTCCAGGTCGTATTCGCGGCCATAGGCGTCTTCATCCCATTTCATCGCCCGCTTCAGTGAATCCATGGCGTAATGGGCGCGCGGCTCGTTGCCATGCTCGACATAGATCGCCAGTTCGATGGTGCGCCCGGTCATGGTGATGAAACTGTCGCGGATCACGCCCAGGTCGCCCGCCACCAGGGCGAACAGGTAGGATGGCTTGAGGAAGGGGTCGTTCCACACCGCGAAATGGCGTCCACCGGGAAGGTCGCCGCCGTCGATGCGGTTGCCGTTGGAGAGCAGCACCGGATACTGTTCCTTGGCCGCTTCGATGCGCACGGTGAAGACCGAGAGATTGTCGGGCCGGTCGAGGAAATAGGTGATGCGGCGGAAGCCTTCCGGCTCGCACTGGGTGCAGAACATGCCGTTGGAAAGAAACAGGCCTTCCAGTTCGGTGTTGGCGGCGGGATTGATCTGGCTTGAAACCTCCAGCGTGAAGTGCGGCGGCACGTTGGGAATGGTCAGGCTTTTGTCGTCCAGCAGGTAATCGCCCGCCGCCAGCGCGCGGCCGTCCAGCGCCACCGACAGAAGAGTCTGGTTCTCGCCGTTCAGGATCAGCGGCCCGGTGCCCGCCTGCCGTTCGATCGCAAGCGTCGCGGTGACGCGCGTCGCTTCCGGCTCCAGCGCGAAATCCAGATGCACCGTCTGGATGCGGAAATCCGGCGCCTGATAGTCGGCAAGATGGATGGCGCGCGGTTCATCGGTTCGCATGGAAGGCCCCATTGGAAAGCGGCGCTATATAGCCCCTCTGCCCGCGCAAAAGCATCCCCCATCAGGGGCCGCGCGGCACCGTCATGGTGGGTGTGTCATGAACGGGTTGATAAATATGGAGATATTCCGCAAGCGGGCGGCCGCGCCAGCCGCTCGACCGCCATGGGTCGCGCGCGGTCGTCACGAGGTCCGCTTGACCTCGGACAGCAGGTCCTGCGCCTGGTGCGCCAGCTCGGCCAGTTCGTTGGGCATGTCCTCGCCCGAGCGGCGCGCCCAGGTCACCAGATTGCTGGCAAAGGACGCCAGGCGCGGCGCGCTGGCGATCAGGCGGGCCTGTTCTTCGACCTTGGCGGGGTCCAGGTCATATTCCGCGCCCGGCACGCGCCAGCCGCCCCATTCCGCCTCGCCGGTGACGACGACGGGATAGGTGCCGGGGACGGGATGGCGGGCGCAGTCTTCGGCGGGCTGCCACTTGTTGCGGGCGCGCACGATGCGCCAGTGATCGGCGCTGTTCTTGACGTTCTCGCCCATGGGCTCTTCGCTGAGCAGTTCCTCGGCGGCGAATTCCCGGCCCAGGCCCACGTCGTAATGAATGCGGATGGGCTCATCCAGGCCCTTGGCCCAGTGCGGCACGACATGCTCGATCAGGGCCCAGGTGCCGACCGGCTTTACGTAAACCCGCTGGTTCTTGTGGAACTGCGCTTTTGCCATGGGGGGGATATCCGAAAATACCCGCCAAGCCTAGAGAGGCGCTGTTAAGCCCCGGTTAAGGCAACAGTACGAGTTGGAGCAAAAGCCGTGGTAAACCACAGGATATGCAAAGCCCCTGCGTGAAAATCTGCACCTATGACGCCCAAAGCGGGCTGTGCAGCGGCTGCGGCCGGACGCTTGCGGAAATCACCGACTGGTTTTCCATGACCGATGCGCAGCGCCGGGCAGTGATGGAAGAACTGCCGGAAAGACTCAAGCAGTTGAAGCCAGCCAGCTGAGTTCGCCGGCCAGCCGCACATTCTCGCCGATCACGATGATCGACAGGGTGGGCGCGGTCTGTGCCGCCCGCGCCAGCCCGCCCAGGGTGGTCAGGATCACCTGCTGGTCGGGGCGCGCGGCATTGGCGACGATGGCGGCGGGCTCGCCGGCGCTGCGGCCGGCGTCCAGCAGCGCGTCGGCGATCTCGCCGGCGAATTTGCGCGCCATGTACAGCACCAGGGTCGGCGCGCCGCGCGACACCGCCGCCCAGTCCAGCCTGGTCAGCTTGCCGTCCGCGCCATGGCCGGTGATGAAGGTCACCGCATGGTTGGTGTCGCGATGGGTGACGGGGATGCCGGCATAGGCCAGCCCGCCGATGCCCGCGGTGATGCCCGGCACGATGCGGAACGGCACGCGCGCGCGGGCCAGCGCCTGGGCTTCTTCGCCGCCGCGCCCGAAGACAAAGGGATCGCCGCCCTTCAGCCGCAACACACGCTTGCCGTCTTTCGCCAGGGCCACCAGAAGATCCGAGATTTCATCCTGCTTGCAGGACCGCACCCCGGCGCGCTTGCCGGCATAGATTTTCTCGGCGGGCGACAGCGCCAGCAAGGCGTCGCTCACCAATGCGTCATGCAGGATCACATCGGCCTGGGCGAGGGCGCAAAGCCCCAGCGCCGTGATCAGCCCGGGATCGCCGGGGCCCGCGCCCACCAGCCATACCCAGCCCTTTTCCAGCACCGGAAGCTGTAGCTTTTGTGTGATTTCTTCCATCATGCGCGGAACCCTATCACGCGCAAAAGCTTGAAAAAACGCCAGGTTGAGAAGACGCTCCGGCCTCGCTACAACCTTCGCGCATTCCCATCCCTTTGCCCGGATATTCCATGACCAAGCCCCGCGCCGACCTTGTTCCCAATACCGCCGATTACGAGAACCTGCCGCTGGTCACCGCCAACGGCTTTCGCGAATATGATGCGCGCTGGCTGTTCGGCAAGGAGATCAACCTCTTGGGCATCCAGGCGCTGGGCCTGGGGCTGGGCACCTATCTGCACCAGATCGGCGTCGTGCCCAAAGTCGTCACCGGGCATGACTATCGCTCCTATTCCCAGAGCATCAAGCAGGCGCTGACCATCGGCTTGCTGCAGGCCGGCTGCGAAGTGCATGACATCGGGCTGGCGCTGTCGCCCGTCGCTTATTATGCGCAGTTCGCGCTGGATTGTCCGGCGGTGGCGATGGTGACCGCCAGCCATAACGAGAATGGCTGGACCGGGGTCAAGATGGGGGCGAAACGCCCGCTGACCTTCGGCCCCGACGAGATCAACGTCCTCAAGGACATTGTGCTGAATGACAAGGGTGTGGCCCGCGACGGCGGCAAGTACATCGCCGTGCCCGACATGCGCGAGACTTATCTTGCGGCGATCACCAAGGGCCACAGGCTGTCGCGCCCGATCAAGGTGATCGCGGCCTGCGGCAACGGCACCGCCGGGGCCTTCGCGCCCGAAGCCCTGCGCCGCATCGGCGCCGAGGTGATCGGCATGGATGACGCGCTGGACTTCACCTTTCCCAAATACAATCCCAATCCCGAAGACATGGAAATGCTGCATGCCATGGGCGTTGCGGTGAAGGAACAGGGCGCCGACCTCTGCCTGGGTTTTGACGGCGACGGCGACCGCTGCGGCGTGGTGGATGACCTGGGCCGCGAGATTTTCGCCGACAAGATCGGGGTGATGCTGGCGCGCGGCCTCAGCGCCGAACACAAGAACGCGCAGTTCGTGGTCGATGTGAAGTCCACCGGACTCTACCTGACCGATCCGGTGTTGAAGACCAATGGCGTCAAGACCGATTACTGGAAGACCGGCCACAGCTATATCAAGCGCCGCACCGCCGAGCTGGGGGCGCTGGCGGGTTTCGAGAAATCCGGCCACTTCTTCTTCAACCCGCCCATCGGCCATGGCTATGACGACGGCATCGTCGCCGGCATCCAGGTGCTGGAGATGCTGGACAAGGCGGGCGCGGGCGCCAAGCTGTCGGCGCTGTATGACGGCCTGCCCAAAAGCTGGGGCTCGCCCACCATGGCGCCCTTCTGCCCCGACGACCGCAAATATGCCGTGGTCGAGGCCATGGTGGCGGAATATTCCGCGATGAAAGACAAGGGCGAAACCCTGCTGGGCCAGCAGATCGCCTCGGTCGTCACCGTCAATGGCGTGCGCGTCACCCTGGAAGACGGCACCTGGGGGCTGGTGCGCGCCTCCTCCAACAAGCCATCGCTGGTTGTGGTGGTCGAGAGCCCGGCCTCCGAGGCCAATATGCGGGCAATCTTCGCCGACATTGACGCGCGCCTGGGCAAACATCCCGAGGTTGGAGAATACGATCAAAAGATATAGCCTCAGATTGGGGCTTGTCTTTGACGAGGGTAGCCGTGCGCAAAAACTGGTTTGTGACGGCTACGGCAGTTCTTTTTGGGTTTGGTTTGGCCGGCGAAAGTTGGGCCGCCGGCACGGACGACACGCGATATCTGAACAGCGTAGAGAGTCCTGTTTTTGATGCAGCCGGAGATCATCAGGCATTAACAAAGCGCGCGAAGATATGTATTGCGCAATTCATAAAGCCCGGGTTCGTTGACGCGCCAATGATCATCTCTGAAGACGTTGATGGCGGTGTCATAGTAGCGAATAATTCGTTCAAGTACTCTTTTGGTCTGCTCGCCCCTACAGCGCGGACAACAATGACGTTCCAGGCCAAGGATGGTCGCTTTAGGATTGTTCATACGAACATCGAACAGTTCCTTGATGCTAGAACTGGTTGGACGCCCATTGGCACTTGGTCGTTCTCCGGCGGTGACAAGGCCCGGCTGGCCATCGAGTCGATCTCAGCGAATTTAGCCGCGTGCGTGAAATCCAATTCGAAAGACAATTGGTAGCGGTAGATTACGTCCTGAGGTTTCTGATGCTGCGCGGCATGACAATGTGGGTTCTGGTGGCGATGCTGCTGGGCATCGGCTTCGGCCTGGCCTGTCACGCCACGGTCACCGACAAACCGACCATGCAGGGCCTGACCGGCGGACTGGGCCTCCTGGCCACCATCTTCCTGCGCGCCATCCGCATGATCATCGCGCCGCTGGTGTTTTCCACCCTGCTGACCGGGGTGGGGCGCATCCGCGAAACCGCCACGGTCGGCCGCATCGCCCTGCAGGCGCTGGCCTGGTTCGTCGCCGCCTCGGTCACCGCCATCCTGGTGGCGCTGGCCGCGGTCGAACTGCTGACGCCGGGCGCGGGCATGCACATGACGGCCGCAACCGTCGCGGGCGCGGCATCGGCGCCGCCGCTGACCCTGGCGACTTTTGTCGGTCATCTGGTGCCGGTCTCCATCGTCCAGGCCATGGCCGAGAACGAGATATTGCAGATCGTGGTCTTCGCCCTGGTGGCCGGCGTCGCTATCGCCCATATGGGCGCGGCGGGCGAACCGCTGCTGGCGCTGGCGGAGGCCGTGTCGAAGCTGATGCTCAAGATGACCGGCTATGTGATGTACCTGGCGCCGGTGGCGGTGTTCGCCGCCGTGGCGGTGGCGCTGGCCGAGCAGGGCACCGACATCATCGTCCATTACGCCGCCTATGTCGGCGGCTTCTATGTCGCGCTGGCGGGCATATGGCTGGCGATGCTGGCGGCGGGCACGGCGATCCTGGGCCGCGGGCCCCTGAAGGCGCTGCTGCTGGCCATCCGCCAGCCGGCGCTGATCGCCTTCACCACCGCCAGTTCGGAAGCGGTCTATCCCAGCCTGCTGGCGCGGCTGGAGGCGTTCGGCGTGCCCAACCGCATCGCCGCGCTGGTGTTGCCGCTGGGCTATTCCTTCAACCTGGTCGGCTCGATGTGCTATTGCACCTGGGCGGCGATCTTCGTGGCCCAGGCCTATGACGTGCCGATTGCCGGCTGGGCGCTGGCGCAGATGCTGTTCATGCTGTTCGTCCTCAGCAAGGGCATCGCCGGGGTGCCGCGCGCCGGCATCCTGATCGTGTCGGCGGTGCTGCCCTATTTCCATATTCCCGAAGCCGGCATCGTGCTGATCCTGGGCGTGGATCATTTCCTGGACATGGGCCGCACCGGCACCAATGCCGTGGCCAATGGCCTTGCCGCCGCGTCGGTGGCAAAGTGGGAGACAAAAGCACAATAACGGGAGGGATTGATGGATCGCCGCACGATTATCGGGGCCGGCATTGCCGCCGCCGCTTTGTCAAAGCAGGCCCTGGCGGATACGCCGGTTGCGGGCGACGGCGTGCTGCCCAGCGACCCCAGGGAAAATATCCTGCTGTGGCCCGGCACGCCGCCGGGCGGCGCGGGGCTGAAATTGCCGGCCGACCGGGTGGTCAATCACGAGCCCGCCTACATCACGCCCAGCGACCGCGCCATAGACCAGGTCGGCCTGCCGGTGCTGAACGTGCTGCGGCCCGACAAGCCGGACGGCTCGGCGCTGATCCTGGCGCCGGGCGGCGGCTATAGCCGCCAGATGCTGGACTTTGAAGGCATGGATGTGGGCCGCCACTTCAACGCCATGGGCGTCACCTGCTTTGTGCTGCGCTACCGCCTGCCGGGCGAAGGCTGGGCCAACCGCAGCGACGTACCGCTGCAGGATGCCCAGCGCGCCGTGCGGCTGGTGCGCGCCAATGCGGCGCAATATGCCATAGACCCCGCGCGCATCGGCTTCATGGGCTTTTCGGCGGGCGGCCATGTCGCCTGTTCCATCGCCACGCGCTTCGCCGCCAATGTCTATGCGCCGCTGGATGCCGCCGACAGCGTCAGCGCGCGGCCGGATTTCTCGGTGCCGATGTATCCGGTCGTCACCATGGGAGCGGGCGCGCACCAGGGATCGGTTGACAAGTTGCTGGGGCCGAACCCGCCGCCCGCGCTGATCGACGCCTATTCCTGCGAGAAGCATGTGCCGGGCGACGCGCCGCCCAGCTGGGTGTGCCTGGCCGCCGACGATACCACCGTGCCGCCGCTGCCCAATGGCGTCGCCTATTGGCTGGCGCTGCAGGCCGCGAAAATCCCGTCCGAGATTCATGTTTTTGAGACGGGCGGCCACGGCTTCGGCATCGCCCGCACGGCGGGCAAGCCGGATGCGGTCTGGCCGCAACTGCTGCGGACATGGGGCGCCGCGCGCGGGATATTCAAGACCGTCTAGTAGCCGGTGTAGCGGCCTTTGCGGTGGAAAGTGTAGAGCACCGCGCTCAAGGCGACGGCGCTCAACACCGACAGCAGCAGGTGGCGCACATCCAGCACGACACAGGCCGACAGCACGATCACTGTGTCGGCCGCGCCCTGCACCTTGCCGGCATTGATGCCGCGCTTCTCGTACAGATACAGCGCCAGCACGCCGATGCCGCCGACGCTGGATTTGTGCCGCGCCAGCGACAGAATGCCCATGCCGATCACCGTGCCGCCGAAGATGGCGGCGAACCAGGCATTGACCTGGCCCATCGGGCTCAGGCCCGGCATCACCCAGGTCAGCACCGACAGCAGCGCCACGGTGACGGCCGACTTGATGGTGAAGCGCCAGCCCATGGTGCGTTGCGCCAGCACCAGGAAGGGCAGGTTAATGGTGAAAAACAGCGTGCCGACGGGAATGCCGGTCAGGTAGGAAACGGTCAGCGCCAGGCCCGCCACGCCGCCCGTCACCAGCCCCGCGGCATGCAGCATCACGATGCCGAAGGCCGACAGCGAGGCCCCGATCGCGATGGCATAGATGTCTTCGCCCAGCGTGTGGCGGACTTCGGGATTTGGCGTATCGCTCATGCGGCGACGGGCTGGCGTTTCACCAGCGCCAAGGCCTCGCGCAGCACGGCGATCCCCGCGCCGTCGCGCACCGCGTTTTCACTGAGATGGCGGCGGAACAGCCGCGCTCCGGGGCGGCCATTGTAAAGCCCCAGCATCGGCTTGGTCAGGGTGTGCAGCCGCCCCCCCGCCGCCAGCCGGCGTTCGACATGATCGCAATAGGCCTCCACCGCCGCATCCACATCCACCGGCGCGGCCCCGAAAAAACGCGCATCCACTTCGGCCAGCAGCGCCGGATTGTGATAGGCGGCGCGGCCCAGCATCACGCCATCGACATGGCGCAGATGCGCCTCGGCCTGCTCCAGGGTTTCGATGCCGCCATTGACCTGGATGATCAGGTGCGGGCGTTCGCGCTTGACCCGATAGACCAGGTCATGATCCAGCGGCGGCACGTCGCGGTTTTCCCTGGGCGACAGTCCCTCCAGCCAGGCCTTGCGGGCATGCACCGCGAACACCGTCACGCCCGCCGCGCTGCAACTGTCCAGCAATGCGCGCAGGCTTTCCTCCGGGTTCTGGTCGTCCACGCCGATGCGGCACTTCACCGTGACGGGAATGCAAACCGCCGCGCGCATCGCCGCGACGCAATCGCCCACCAGCGCCGGTTCGCGCATCAGGCAGGCGCCGAAGCGGCCCGACTGCACCCGGTCGCTGGGGCAGCCGACATTCAGGTTGATTTCGTCATAGCCGAAATCCGCCGCGATGCGCGCCGCCTGGGCCAGACGGGCGGGATCGCTGCCGCCCAGCTGCAGCGCCAGGGGATGCTCGCTGGCATCGAACCCCAGAAGCCGCGCGCGGTCGCCATGCAGCACGGCCTCCGCCGTCACCATCTCGGTATAAAGCAGGGCGTGCCGGGTCAGGCAGCGATGCAGCACCCGGCAGGGACTGTCGGTCCAGTCCATCATAGGGGCAACGGAAAATTTGTGGCTTAAGTTACTCATTTAATTAGATAATCAATCCTAGACATCTGCTTCTGCACATTCCAACCGCCCTCTAATCTACTGAAGTTGCTAGAAAATGTATCCGTGCGGACATGGGTGCGGCAACAGCAGTTCGCATTCCTGAGTAGAGTTACAAAGGGCAATGGACGCGATAGATTCGAAATGCGGTACCGAAAGGTGTGCTGGTTCAAGTCCGGCCCGGGGCGCCACTCTCAAACCCGGTGTTTGCGCCCAGACGGCCCCGATCGCGTGCCGGCATGACCTATACCTCCTCATTTACCCCTAGCCCTGCCAATCAATTCCACTAATGTGCGACAGCACGCCTAAGTGGCACCATTCTTCCTTGCGCGATTACCCGCGCATAGCTGTCTTAGGTTTGACGGGCTGGGCTTAGCGCGTTCGCGTATGAGTAAAACCGGGTTGGGCGACCCGGATGTTTTCAAATTTTCATTTCATCGTTTGGGCGGGTGATATTTGCCGACTGCCAGCGACATCTCGATCAAAGAGACCCTCGATCTGTTCGACGGGCCATTGAGCGCCGTTGCAAAAGCAATCGCTCATGGCGGCTACACCTTTTGGCTCGGCTCGGGGATATCGCGCGATCGCGTGATCGGCCTCGATGGCGTCCTTGTTAAATTGTTGGACTATCTCCGCCAGAACGCCACGATGGCCGCAGATTGCCCCTATAAGCTCGCATTAGATCATGTCATTGGCCTCGCCGCGCTCGATGCATCTCAGCGCGGTCAAATCGACTTGGCGGTGCCGCCTCAAAACTGGGGCTGTATCAAGACGCTGACCAATCGGCTCTGGGACCAATACTCGAAGGTCTTATCTACTGAGGTGGCTGGGAAGCCGGCAGATTTCCTCCTCTGGGTCGGCCTGGATTTTCCCGCCACTTTTGCCGCGGAAGAGCCGGATTGCGAACACCTGGCCGTCGGAATGCTGGTCCTTGAAGGTGCGATTTCGGAAATTGCGACGCCGAACTGGGACGGCCTGATAGAAGCCGCGATTGCCCAGCTCGGACATGCAGATAAGGTGTTCAAGATTACCGTAACTGGCGATGATCTGCGCTCTCCAGAAGCGCCATTCGCGACGCTCTACAAATTCCACGGGTGCGCCGTCCGCGCCATCAATGACGAAGCCAAATACCGCCCTCTCTTGATCGCGCGATCCGGACAGATCCAGGGATGGATCAATTCTCAGACCTTTAAGCTCGTACGCGACCAGCTCGAAGGCGTTATCCAGCGATCGCGTGCACTCCTGATCGGGCTATCGGCTCAAGATACGAATATCAAAAACCTCTTCTCAGCCGTTGGTGCGATCAAGGGTTGGAAGTGGAACGCCAACCCGACGCCAATCGTCATTTCCGCTGAGGCGCTGGGCCAGGACCATAAAGATCTTCTGACTGTGGCTTACGGAGATGATTATGACCCCAATCGAGACCAAATCTGTGAGGCCGCACGGATCCGGGCTTATGCGAAGCCACTGTTGCTCGCGCTCCTACTGTCGGTGCTAACCGAAAAGTTGAAAGTGCTGGCGAGCGATGTTGCCGCGCCGAACCTAAATTCCGCCGCGCAATCGGCAATCGAAGCCGGCTTGGTCTTTGTCCGCGACAATATCGCGGAAGCCGGCAATACCAGGCGGTTGGACTTGACCCACGCTGTTGCCGCTGGCCTGTCGCGCGTGCGACATCAAATTTCCGATGGCCTGAGCAAAGCTGGTGTGCAACCGTATTATGCGCTCGACTCGCAACCAGCGCATCAAATGAAGGGCAAACAATCACTCGCTTCTACTGGCCTCAGAGAAGCCGCCGCGGCTCTCGGCCTGATCGGCTTGGATGCCCAGGCCGGGAACTGGGAAATGAAGTGCGATGATCCGAGCTTGCCAGAATCCGGCCCGCTTCGTCTTGCTTCCGGTGGCACCGAAGCGCGCATAATTTTTGCAGCGAACGATGACACCATAAACACTATGCTTGGCGAAGGCGTCTTTGCCGAGGATGACAGTGACGTTGTTGTTATCTGTTCGAAAAATGTGACGCCGCGCCAACAGAGAAATCCGGGCGGTGTCTACCGGGATGGCTCCGTCGGTCCGCGCTATGTCTCACTAGGGGCCATGTTCAAGGATGCGGCTAATCTCGACGATCTGAGGGATGCTTTTCGAAAGAGGGTGTCTGTATGACAACCGCAGACAAGGTGGTCGATATTCTCGTCAAAGAGGGCGGCTACCGGCAATTGTCGCAGCCCATGCGTGTCGGCTCAGTCAGCTTTCAGTTCGCCCACGCCCTGGTGGCAGAGAAGCGCGCCAATGATATCGTGATAGTAATCGAGCTAAAGTCTGAGACTTCCGACGAAATTGTCGTGCGCAACGTCCTGGGACTGACGCGGGCACTCGACGTGCTAAAATCCAAGAGATCGGTAACAGCCGTTCTCACATCCGGCCAAGCGGCGCCAGAGACCATAAGATCCATAAGCCGTGTCTGCCGGGTGCTGCCGATCGGTGCGCCTTCCGGTCCTAAAGCCGACGAAGCCGTACGAGACTGGTTGTCGGTCCTGTTACCATTGCAAGCAATTGGGCCGGCACAAGCCGCCGTCGAATGGGAGCCCGCACTTCGCGCACAGCTCCATATCGTTGACGATACACCATATCTGGAACGGCTAATTGTGGCGGCCAGGGGCGGGGAGGAGGCGGTTGAACAAGAGTTTGCCGCAGAAATCACAACGCTCATCGCGCCGGCCCTTAAGGAAGACGAGGAGGAAGAATTCTAAATGCCCCCCCGTCTACAAACGCTCGTCATAGAGAATTTCCGCAGTATCCGCGGCACGATTGCTATTCCAATGGATGCCCAGGTCGTACTGATCCACGGCACTAACGGCATGGGCAAGACCAGCGTTCTCTCAGCGCTGGAATTGGCTCTTACCGGAGCAAACGCTCATCTCGCGGCTACCAGTGAAAGCTACAAAAGCTATATAACCAATTTGGGGCGTGAATCCGGCTCAATTACTCTCACGACGACGGGGCTGCACAAGGCGGCAGCTAAGTCAGACGGCAAGGTGGAATTCTCCAACACGGAGTTTGATTGTTCTCCCCTGCTTGATCCGGCCGACAGCGCATTCTTCGCGGAACGCTGCTATCTGCCACAATCGACCCTCGGTAGACTTTTGGAAATTTACGATCAGCGCAAAACGGACACGTCGTCTCCCCTAACGCAGTTCGTCAAGGAAATCCTTAGAATAGATCCCTTAGATGCCCTGGTCGACGGGCTCAAGCCTGCGTCCCATGTTGCACGCATCCGAAATCTTGTCTCCGAATACCGTCGCTATGAGAGTTTGACCAAATCCGTCGAAACTGACACGGAGGAGAACGCGACCGCGATAGTGGCAGCCGACTTCATGTTGTCATCCAAACGGGAGGAAGCATCTGGTCTGCTGGCTCAGCTCAATCGTGCGCCAAGCCCACTCGCCACCAGCGATCAAATCGAAGAGGCGAAAAAGGCGCTGTCTGAGAGCCAAGCCGAAGCCGACGCCCTTGCACGTCTTGAGCGCCTACGCGCGGAGCTGCGGAACGCGGTCAAGAACTGGTCCGGGCTTTCGCCCGACGCGATCTCTCGAGAAGAAGCATCCAAAGATCAGGCCAGTCATGCAGCTGCCGAAAGATTGACGAACTGGCGCAACGGTCCCGGTAAGACAATCGAAAACGCCCTCGCCAAAATGGCGACCGAGTATCCAGATCTGCCAAGCTTCGATGATGGTCCTGAAATCGCCCGCTCAACAGCCGAAGCCCGCGCTTCCGCCGAAGCAAAGCGCTGTACTAATTTGATCAATCAGTCCACCGCCGCGGGCACGCGGGTTGCAGAGATACAGCTGCGTGTTCAGCGGTCAACTTCGCGCATAATAGAAATTGATGGAGCACTATCCAAGTCCGCTGGCGACGCTGGGGCTTTGGCAGCGGCCCTCGCCGGAGTGGCGAGTCATGTACATGGCGAAGACTGTCCCATTTGCGACCGTGATTTCTCTGAAACCGACGGAGGTCCTTTGTCTACGCACATCGCGAAGAAAATTGCGGACCTTACGACGGAGGCTGGGCGCCTCCAGGCGCTCGCGAAAGAGCGGGCTGAACAGAGCAGCGTTCTGTCTATCGCCCAGCGCGAGCTTCTTAGCGCCCAACAGTTGGTGCAGACTCCAACGGCAGTGGCCGAACTCACCAATCGCGCCGGCCGCGCATCGGCCTTCGCTCAGGAACTTCAAGCGCTCGCCGGCGAAGCGCAGGTGGGCGTGCAGTTGATCGCGCAGGCGACTGCCGCGCGTTCGCAGCTGCTGATCGCGAGGCGCCAGAGCGCGACAACAACCTCTTTGTTACCTGAGATTTCCCGGATCGTTCTTGAAATTACGGGCTTAGCTCTTGAGACGTTCCCCGGCGTGGACGAAGCGCTGAAAGATGCGGACCGTGTAGCGCAGGAGAAGGCCGCTGCAGCGGAAGCCGCGGTTTCACTTCGGGTCCGGGCGATCTCAACTTTGAACGAATTGGCGCAGCAAATTGTCGACTTCGACCAGTTGCGTGCGACCGAAAAGGAACTATTGGCGCGGACCGCGGAGGTCGAGGCTGCCGAAGATGCGGTGAAAGATTGCCGTGCGATATCAAAGAAGGTTTCGGATGCGGCGGCCGCCGTGCGATCCTCTACCGTGAAGACAGTATTTAATGATGCGCTCAATAAGGTCTGGAAAGACCTTTTTGTTCGCCTCGCGCCATCCGAAGACTTCGTACCGATGTTCCGTTTGCCAACAGCCGACCGTGAGCAGGTCGAAGCAGTCCTCGAAACCTATCATCGGACAGGGGGCCGATCTGGTACTCCCGGCGCCATGCTAAGTCAGGGTAATTTGAATACCGCCGCGCTGACCCTGTTTTTGGCTCTGCATTTATCTGTTCCGTCGAAAATGCCATGGTTGGTGTTGGACGATCCAGTCCAGTCCATGGACGACGTTCATATCGCGCAGTTTGCGGCACTCCTTCGCAGCTTGTCTAAGTCAATGAACCGGCAGCTTATTGTTGCGGTTCATGAACGAGCGCTCTTTGATTACCTCACGCTCGAACTCAGCCCTGCTTTTCAAGGAGACAGCCTTATTGCCGTAGAAATCAGCCGGAATTTCGAGGGTGACACCATCGCTGCGCCCGTGGCCTACGCTTACCAGGACGATAATGTCATTGCGGCTTAGCGTGGGTTTATCAACCTGCGGACGGGATTGGACCGTCCACCAGCTCGCCTGACGCCAGTTTCGCATCCCTGAGTTTGACCGCTTTCGCGATGGCAGAGTTGGTGACGCCGGCTAACGCGGTCTGGACGTTGCGAGCGACAAAATATGCCCAAGTATAAGCTAAAGAACTCACATTGATCTCAATGAGGTTAGATTTCAGTATCGTTCCGTTGGGGTGGTTCGCAGCAAGCAGAACTTTTGGCGTCAAGGGGATGAAACCGTGGTGCGGCACATCCGGCAATACGAATTCGCCCGACTTCGCCTGGATCACACCCCATGTCCAGCTTTTGAGAACCTGGTGGGCGTATTGATCCACACGGGTTTGAAGTTGGATGCCGTTGAGAAAGCGGGTCGGCATACGTCCGCCCTCACGGGCGAACATAACATGCATCTTCTCGAACCTTTCTTCTTGGTCCTGACTTAGTTGCTCGCCTGTGATGCCTGCGAATTGGACATCTGGTTCTCTCGGCGGCTCCTGCCGCGATCGAAAATACCAAAGCGAGAAATAGTGCGTGATAGTCCAACCATCGTCGCCAGTGATATGCTCGATCCTGCCCGCCAAAACATCGTCCGCCAGCGCCTGAAACCGGTCTTCGATCTGCTTCATCCAGCCTGCTTCAGTGCGTTGATCCCAAACTCGACGAACGGTGAAGAATGCGTTCTCTGGGGTGAGTGAAAGTATTTTTGGCGCCTTTACCGTCATGACCTGGACAAGTCCGTCGTCGCCCGCGAAGCGCGCCAGGCTGCGTACCGCAATGACATGCTGGCCAACAGTCAGGCGGTGTGGGTTTCCGGGCTGGGGCTTCTCAAATTTCATCGGGCGGTGATGCACATGGCTGCAAAGGTGATTTTATCTCACTCCAGGCTAAATGGCAGCCAGCGGGGGTGTTGATGACCTAATAACCGTTCGCCTAAGACAGCTCTCGAAGCCAAATTACGAAGCAATTTCTGCGGGCTATCTGCCCAATAGACAATTTGGTGCGATTCCCTCACGAACCATGGCATTGCACGCCCAGGTTGCCGCAATAGTGATATAAGAGTCGGCCAAGTTTACGCAAAAGGGGTGGGGGCTCATGGCAATGGCAAAAAAGAAAGCGAAGCGCTCGGCAAAGAAGGCCAAGACCAAACGCTCGATAAAAAAGCGCACCAAGCGCAGTATAAAAAAAGTCGGCCTACGCCACGCGTCCAAGAAAATTGGCGCCAAGAAGGCGAAGCGGCCCGTAAATCGGAAGCGGAAACATAAATTAGCCCTCGGTGGATATGCGCCGGATGCGGCCGCCGCCGGTCCGAGAGGCGACGGTGATGGTGAGGAGGATTAACCAATGACGATGAACGCGAACGGTCCACGCGACCGTGATCAAGGTGGTGACCGTGAAATTCCCGTTCATATTCCGGAACGCGGGCCGTCACCTGAACCTACGCGAAAATCACCGGATGGATCGACGCCGCCGCGCGGCGTCGGCGATGGCGATGGCGAAGAAGACTAACATCGCGTCCGCGGGATGAAATTTCCCTTCGATTTCAGCATCACACTGGTCTTTCGGCTGGTGTTTCCGGGCATCGTGCTCGCGACCGCGACCCTTCCATTCTTTCTGGGGTTTTTCGGTTGGGTAGGGTTGCTGGGGGACGGTAAAATCACCGTGACGGTGCTGGTTCCGATCACTGCCGTAATTTTCGGCTGGCTCATCGTACTTTGCGACGCCCCCATCTATATGTTCCTGGAGGGGCGCGCCTATTTGCCGGCCTGGATTTTATTCTTGATGCAGAAGTGTCAAGCGCGCCGGTTAGAGCGCATCCGAAGCAGATATGCGAAATTCACCAAAGAGGGGAAGACGAGGCGGGCTTCCGAAGTCAACGCGAAGAAGCTGGATTATCCCATAGATAAAAAAACCGGCGAGTTTTATGCCGGTATGCCGACCCGGCTTGGCAATCTTCTTTACGCTTACGAGACTTACACGAACACGGCCTATAAACTGGACTCGATTTTTTATTGGTCGCGGCTTTGGCTGGCGCTCGACAAAGATCTTCGCGGCGCGATTGACGAAACCCAGGCTATGGCTGACAGCGCAGTTTACGTCTGCTTTGCCTGCTACGCCAGTTTTGCGATCTTGGTGATTTATGGCCTCGGCGGCTTTGTCGCTCGCTCAATTCATTATTCGCTTTTCAATCTGCCATACCTTCCATCCCCGGGGCTGACGCTTCTTTTGAGTCTGCTTCCGCTGGTGATCGGCTATGGTTGCTATCGCGTCGCTATTTGGGCGCAGCGCGGTTACGGCGAACTGTTTAAAGCCCTGTTCGACATGTATCGCGACAAGCTGACATTTGTGGATGGCGTCACGGCGATCGCCGTAAAGTTGGGAGGGGATCCGAAAGAAGCCGACAAGTTCACTGTGACCTCGCGGTATTTACGCTGGCATAAGATCCGTCCGCCTGGACACAAGAATATTAGCCCTGAAAAGTGGGCCCAATCCCAACCTGCCGCCGAGGCGCTACCAGTTCCGCAAGCTGGTAAACCTGCTTCCTTATGGTCTCGATTACTCTACCAGTTGGGACGCAAAAGGCCCTAAGGCCGGTCCCCGGGAGGGGATTGTTGAATCTTTTCAATGGGATTTCGGCTAGCCTGAAAAGCGATTCGGTCCGGGTTGCCGCCCGTCCGCATCAACCTGTGTTGCGCCGTCCAAGCAGCAACGAATCGGTTCACCTCGAAAGAGGAGAATCGAAATGCGGCGGCATGTCCAGTCGAATGTCATCACAGACCTCCAGGATGTTCAGGAGCTAAGGGTCGAGGCCGAAGGCATCGAGGCCACATATGGTGCTAACGCTTATTCCGATTATCTGCGAAGACATGGGCAGCGACCTGATCCCATATCTGCCGCCGCCATTGGTCGCTATCTTGGCGGGCGTGTTAAGGCCAATGACGGCAGTATGCAGCCCGTCCCAGCCAGGACGGTACGGCGGCGGACGGCCCACAGGCAGGCATAATCCCCAAATAGTTACATAGCCGGAAGTGTTGTATTCTAGCAGACTGATTCGCGGAGTGTGCTGGGATGGTTCACCGCAAGGCCAAAGCGCCCAAAAGTAGGGCTCGCCTTATTGAGATTAAAGCCAAACTTGCGCGCAAAGGCGCGCCAGATGAGGATATAATCGCGGCATTCCTCGAAAAATATCCAGAGATCATCCGCGTCGAGAAAGACGACCTCATCAAGATTGCCTTGAAGAGCATCTTGAACGTTATCTGCAATCTCAACGTCAAGCCCGAAGGCGCGCAGCTGGATCTGTTTCACGGGTACAGTTTGCCGTTGACGCTTACCGTACTGGATTACAGTGGGAAAAACGGGCCTCGGAAAGTCAAAAAGAATTTTGATGCCATGACAAAGGCCGAGGTCATGGAATACATCGCCGATCACACCAACCGCCCGCCCAAGCAATCCAGGCGCACCCTGGAAGTGATCCGGTTTTTCGACAAAAACGCCCGGAATTTTGGCGATGAAAATTCTACTATGATGCAGTGCTGGAAAGCGGCACAGGCTCACACAGCTGTCTTGTGACGTTGCCAGTCTCCGGTGAAACCCGCGGTCAGTTCTGCTGGCGGGCTCTACGCCACCGGTAAACGTCTGTATGGACGGAGGGCGGGCAGATTGGCCGGATAGTATAGCCGCCAATCCTTGGAGTAAGCAGGCTGTTTTAGCCCGTGACCTAGGTAGAAGTCGTAATCCACTCCCAACGCTTGAAGCCGGCGGTAATCCGTTTCCGGATATCCGACACGTTGCATCAGGAAGCCGATGGCTTGGTGGTACGGATACATGTGGTCGAGGTCGCTCAATATCTGCAAAAGGCGATCCGTGGATAGGCGCCCCCGTGCGGCTCGGTAGGCTTCAAGTATGGAAGAAGGGCCGCCAGCATATGCGGGCCGTACTACGATATCGATAAGTGTTCGCTCGAGATTTGTAGCTGATATCATCTCCAATGCCGGACCTGGCATCTGTTCAACGCCGAGGCGGTTAGTGCTTTTCCCCGAAATCATCACAACAGACATGTTCTTGTATTTGTATATGAGCTTTGACTGACGCTGATGGCCGGCAAAGGCGCGATCGAGGCCTTGTTGGCTCAACGTGCCGCTCGGGGCGGGTTTTGCACTCTGTTCAACGTTTAGATAGATCGTCTTTTGTGAAAGCTTGCCCAAGCCATGCAAACTGAGGGCTGTGGCATGGCAGAAGTATCCCTGCGCTCGTATCGATGCTGCCAATTCGAGGTCAGACGCACTGCCCCAGGTGTATCGGTTGATTTCCTGTCCGTAGGTTTCAGAGCGCAGTTTGCGCGCCCGCAGGTCGCCATTTTTGATTAGGAAGGCAATGAAGTCGCGAATGGTGACGTACTTTGGCAGATGCCAGGTATGCCGGTTTTCGGTCAGTACTGAAGTCAGATCGGACTTTGAGTAGACCTTTTGTGGTGCAGCCCGAAACAACGCCAGGATATCCTCCTTGGCTAGAACTAGGCGGCTAGGTCTAGGCATTGGAGTCGCGCTCTCGGCTAATCACGGGGTATATATACCCCGTGATTAGCCGAACTTTTTTGGCCAAATAGCGCCCATTTCGAGGATTGGTTCACTGCCACTCTCTTCAGGGTATATATACCCTGAAGAGAGTGGCATGTAACGAAACGACAATTGGCATTTCTAGGCAACTCATTAGGTCAACTATGGCCTGTTATGTTGACAAATGGCACGTAATAGTTCATAGTTGACCTATGCTAAAGACCCCCGAAGAGCTACGGCAAGAACTTGGTCAGGCAATCCGACTTCGTCGGATTGGTCAGCGATGGTCTCAGGAAGAGGCTGCTACGCGAGCTGGGATGAGTCTTAGTACCTGGAAGCGAATGGAAGCCAACGGGCCAAGCCTGGTTGAGAACCTCATCAATGCTGCGATCGCCTTACGGTGTGAGGAGGGGCTAAGCGAACTCTTTCCAGCACCAGCTGCCTCGAGCCTAGACGAACTTCTGCGGCGTCAGGCTGCCGTTGCAGCACCTAGTGTGCGTAAACGAGCCCCACGCCACATGACTAGTCCATGAAACTGGCGCCCGGCACGCCTCTTTCAGTCGCTTTAGTCTTTGATGCCTCGACCCGCTTACCGGCAGCGCGTCTGGCCATGGATGCCGGCGTAGCTCAGCTTGAGTGGTCTGCAGAAGTCATTGCACGCAAGCTTGCCGTCTCCCCGCTCAAATATCCACCTGAAGCCGGTCTTCAGGCTGCCAGTAGTCAGGAGTTTAAGGGACTTCACGGGTTCCTCGCCGATAGCCTACCAGAGCAATGGGGCTATCTCTTAATGCGGAAGCGCCTGGCTAAGCTCGATATCGATATCGCAACCCTCAGTGTGCTGGATCAGCTTGCTCTGGTGGGTAGTCAGGGACGAGGCGCTTTAATCTTCGAGCCGGCGACAACACCTTCCGAAGACGTGGAAAGCCTGGATTTAGACGCTCTAGCCGCGGATGCGACAGCGCTGCTAGAGGGCGAGGAGGCCAAATTGGCCGAAACTCTTGCGGAGCTCGGAGGAGGATCGGGCGGTGCACGGCCCAAAGTCCATGTTGGCTTCGACGGAAAAGGCAAGATCTCCGTCGGCAACGGAGAAATAGCGCCTGGCCAAGAGGCATGGCTTGTGAAGTTCCGTGCGCCGCAGGATCCTGAGGACATCGGCCCCATCGAAGAGGCGTATGCCGCGATGGCTGAGGCAGCTGGTCTAAACCTCAGCAATCATCGCTTGATCAAGACGAAAAAGGGGCCTGGTTATTTCGCGACCCGTAGATTTGACAGATTGGACGGCGGAAAGCGCCTTCACATGGTGTCTCTAGCTGGGGCCATTGAAGCGTCTCCAACAATTCCATCAGCAAGCTACGACACATTTTTGCGGGCAACCTTAGCCATAACCCGACGGGCAGACGATGTAACAGCTGCATTCCAACGTATGGTCTTCAACATTCTTGCTTCAAATCGCGACGATCATATGCGGCAGCACGCTTATCTAATGGGACCAGATGGTGAGTGGAGATTAGCTCCTGCTTACGATCTCACGTACTCTTCTGGGACCGGGGGTGAGCATTATCTAGACATAGAAGGCGAGGGAAGGAGGCCAACCCGTGAGTTGGTCCTGAAGCTCGGCAAAAGACACGGTCTGGACGATAAGCGCGTTACCGCAATTATCGACAAAGTCCGTGCTGCTGTAGTCGACTGGCCAAAATTTGCGAAGTTCGCAGAGGTTTCTGCTGGCTCGATAAAATTGGCTGGTACTACACACACCAGAGTTTGGGCGGACTTCAAGTAACTTTTTAAGTTTAACGCAAGCCAGTTATCCACCGTCAGCTTATCACAACCGCTATGCCGCAATTTACCCGCCAAAAGCTCTATGACCTTGTCTGGTCCGAGCCCATAAAAACATTGGCCGCCCATTTTGGAATCTCGGATGTGGCGCTCGCTAAAGCATGCCGGAAAGCCGATATCCCAGTCCCGGAACGCGGCTATTGGGCGAAGCTAAAGGCCAGTAAACCCGTCCTTAGAACCAAGTTGCCGCAACGAGGCATTGGGGCTTCCGATATGGTGGAGGTTGCTAAGGGCAACTCCCGGCACTGGACCCACCGTCCTACCAATTTGGACGATCCTGAGCCGCTCCAGCCGATTTTCCCGGACGACATGCCTGAGATTCTGGCAAAGGCTCATGTCTTGGTTGGAAAGGTCACGGTCCCGAAGCAGCTCGACAAAACCCATCCCGCCATCGGGAAGCTCCTAGAGGCGGACGCGGTCCGTATCAAAGCACTGAGTGCTTCAACTTACTCATGGGATAAACCGCTATTTGAATCTGCCTTCGAGAAGCGCCGATTGCGTGTTCTCAATGCACTATTTCTTTCGTTTCAGCGTGCTGGCGCGAAACCTTCTCTGAGCGGCAAGGAGGGCAGGGATCTAGGCGTGGTCGTGGGCTCGCAACACTTCTCGCTTACCCTCGACCGGCTCGGAGCACAGCGTGATTATCGCTCTGTGACTGTTCGCAATGAGCACGGTTCAGATACCTTAGTGCTGGGAATCCCAACCGGGTCTGACGGCAAGAGCTTTCATCTTGTATGGCAAGATCAGCAGGGCAATTCGCTGGAAAAGCAACTTCCGGAGATTGTAGTAGAGCTAATCGTCGAAGGTGAGCGGCAATACCGGCGACATGCCGCCCAGCGCTATGAGTGGGCACTGCAATCACGTCAAAGGATACGTGAGGAAGCCAAGAGGCGCCAGGAGGCATTGGAACATGCCACGAAGGAACGCCGCATACGGCGCGAAAAAGAGCGCGTTCGTGGATTGCTTCGCCAAGCAGTTGAGTTTCGCAAGGCTAACGATATTCGGGCTTTCGTAGAGGCCATACAATCATCTGGCCACGACGGTAGTTCGCTTGCCTCATCGCATCTAGTCGACTGGGTCAACTGGGCTTCAGCCGAGGCCGATAAAATTGATCCCGTCAAAAACGGTCGGTTGATCGCTCATATGCATGACACCAGGCATGATGCCGAACCCATAGACGAAACGGACTTGGACTAAGCGGTATTGGTGGTGGGCTGCGGTAGCTCATATCAATCGGCTGGGAAATCTGCTACGAAACGCGGCGGTCCGAACAGAGAGTCGGCATGAGCCCTCAGCGGAAATTTTGCTTAATTTTGGCGTTGTCGCTCGCGGCCGTTCTGCCCGCGCGCGCGGAAACGAGCGTGCTGGTCGCACACCTTTCAGGTGCAGCTGAGGTCCCCGCCATCACTACGGCAGCCCACGGAGAAGCGCAGTTCACTTACGATAGCGACACTCGGCAATTGACATATTCTGTCAGCTATAGCGGCGTCGTCGGTACATCAGTGGATCTGCATGGACCCGCAGCCAAATCGGAAGATGCCAATATCGTCGTGTCTTTTCCAATACCGGATTCTCCGGTCAGTGGAATGGCAACGCTTACAGACGGCCAGGCAGCGCAATTACTCGCAGGCCGTTGGTATATTGATGTGCACAGTGATGCACATCCTACTGGCGAAATTCGCGGCCAGATCGTGAAGCCTTAAGGCTTCAGATCACATAGATGCCGTATCGCGGCAAGAGATCGCGTAGTATATAATATTGGTGCAGCGCTGCCGCCGTATAAAAATGGTACACCGGTACACCGCTGGCCATCTCAGGCTCTGGAAAGGTGGCCAATTTCGCAACCTGATTGCGCCAAGACTGATGATCGTAATCGATCAATGTGGCGTCCGGCTCTGCTGACAGCTTTCCATCGGCTAGCGCTTTTTTCCACAACGCGATGCGCCCGTCGCAGTCCAATACGGTTTTGAAAATCTGATCTACCGTGCCCTCGATCTTGTCGAAGCTCAGCGGACCTTTGGCATCCACATAGTCGGGCCGCCGCTTAGCAAATTCCAAGAACATGGCATGTAGGAACTGCGCCCCTTCTAGATAGTCGCCAGCGTTTTGGCGTGCAATCCGTTGATTTGAGCCAACGACGTCGGGAAATTGGTAGCTGTAACTCCATTCCAGGTAAGGCTGATCTGGAAAGGTGGCGACCGCACCATGGCCCAGCGCACCGGTAGTGTCTTCGGCACCCGCGCTGGCTGCCGCCGTGACGGCATCCCGAAAATTCTTCATCAAACCGCCCTGGAGACCAAATTTCCCCATGAATCGTTCAAGACGTCCGGTTAATGGGGCGCCGTTGACCAGCGTTATCGAAAGGCTATCGACACGGTTGGCCCGAGAACTTACGCCGGAGAAACCGTAATGAGCGAACGTGTCAGCATAGACATGTGCGGTGATACCAATCATCTCAGCCGCGAAGATGCGATCGGATAGTTCAAGGTGGTGGGCGACCATCTCTTGCGCGATCTTGCTGTTCTTGCGGCAGACGAGACGCTGTGTTTGGGTGGTGCCTTCGTTACCCGGCAGGAAGTGGAACGGCAGCCACACTAGGAGCTGATCATCCCGATCGTTGTTGGGCGCGAAGTCGGAAGGGTGATGGGCCGTGCTTTCGCCGCGAAACCGCGCGCCCTGAGGATTGACGATAATTTCAGTATCCGTGGAATCGTCTACGAATTCAGCCGCGGTGGCAATTCGGAGGGCAACGTCTGGTTTGATGCCGGCCGCTCGGGCCAGGGCGTAGGTGCCGTAATAGTGCATGTCGATGTCCATCAACGACTCCTTCGAGAATCTAAGTATAGGCCGAATCAGGCCTTGCTCCAGTCGCATTACCGATACCGGTAAAGTCCTTACGGGGAATGGCTTTTCCAATAAGCCCTCCACCCTTGCGGCGGCGGATTACACTTGCTCAGCTTATGCTCATTCTCTGCGTGGCCAGCCCTGGGCACGGGCGACGTCGAAATGACAAATTGAGATTCATCGCGAAGAGAGGGAGATTGTGATGATAAAGGTACAAAAGATCGCTCATAGCATCGAAACTACCTTCAAAGTGTTTTGCGCGTGGCGAGAACGCCAAAAATCTTCCGGAGTCGAGGGTTTGCCAGGGTGGGCGCTGTTTTTGTTGGTGAGTCTCACCGGCCTAGCCAGTTCCACCCTCTTTTTATCCCTAGCGGCATTGTTACCGCAGTTAGAAGCGCTCGCTAATTGCTGGTCGATCATGCCTCTGAAAATCAAAGTGGGTACGATCCTTCTTATGATCGGTGTATCGGGATGGACGTATGCCGCATTTCAATTGAGCCTGCTGTTCACGGTCTATCGGCGCGAATGCGTGCGCAGGATAGAAGCGTGATGAGCAAGATGGCTCAGAAAGCCGACCGACGGAGGACGCAGAGAATTGGCACTGACCGACGCCGTCAGCGCCGGTCAGTGCTCTATATTCAGGCTTATTTGCCTCGTTGCCTTGCCCGTGCACGGGAAGTAGCTATTGGATCATGTCTCCTGGCGGGCAGCACAACTCCTTCACCGAGGTCGGAGGTCGAGCTGCGGGCACCACGTTCTGCCCAGGAGCGTAGGTCTTCGATTTTGTATACCACTCGTCCTCCCAGTTTTAGAAACCGAGGTCCGGTGCCGTATGTCCGGTGCTTCTCCAAGGTTCTGCGGGACAGGCCAAGAATTTCGGCTGCTTCCCGTGTAACGAGGTATCTGAAGGGTATGCTCTGTGTGTCAGTCATAAAACGTCCTTTGCTATCCGCCGAAATTAGCGGGCGGGCAGGGGGCATTTTGTGCCCTGCAAATTCGTTATGATTACGACTGGAAGTGAGCGTGGTTCTATGCCTGTTGGGCGGTTGCTGAGTAGCGCGGGGGCGCAACATGCAGATGTAGCGAACTGGCCTTTAGGTGGGTATAGCGCTGAAGCATCTTCCAGTCCTTATGGCCAGTTACAAGCGCAACCTGCTGGATTGATAGCCCGGCTTCAAAGAGCCGGCTTGTTCCTTCGTGTCGGAGGTCATGGAAATGAAGATCTTCAATGCTCAATTTTGCACAGGCGCGGAAGAAGGCGGCTGTAGCTGAACGCTTCCAATAGGGAAATATGCGGCCTTCGGGGTGAGGGTGTTCGGGCCGCTGTTCGTTGATTAGCGCCAAAGCATCAAAGCCGGTCAGGGACAGGAGGGGTATCTGTTGGTCATTGCCTTTCTTGAGGCGTGGATCCTTTCGATCTCGGATCGTCAGCAGCTTCTCTTTCTCGCTTAGATCGCCCCAAGTGACGCGGAAGATCTCGTCTAATCGCATGGCCGTGGCTAAAGCAAATTTGACTATCCGCGCTGCGGGCAGCTTCATAGTTGGGCGAGCTTCCAAATAAGAGATTATTCGCGTCAGCTCTTCTTCCGTAGGTCTGCGACCTCTCTCGGCGCCTTTTCCGACGAGCCCTAGCCGTTTTAGGGCGATTCGAGCCAAATCGACTTGGTCTACCGCGACGCGCATACCCTGAACCGCAGCGGCATGACTCACAACCAGCTTTATGGCACCGATATCGCCATTCAGCGTGCCTGGGCTCACTCCCTTGGCGGCGCGCTTTCGCCCATAGTCGATCAACTTCAGGCGATCCAAAGCGGTGATGCGGGTGGACCCGAGCTCACGCCTAAGCCGGTTGAGTTGATCGACCTTGGTCTGCCCAGGGGCCCTGCCGATTGCAGCCATGTCCTGAAGGTGCAAATCGATCAGCTCTGCGAAGGTTGTGACTGGCCGGCTTCGTTTGCCGATGGGCGTCTGGCCGCTATCGATCAGCGCTTCCATTTCGGTTGCCCACTGGCGTGCCGAGTCCCAGCGAATGAAGGTCTCGCTAATGACTTGGCCCTTGCGCCTGACCAGAGCCCGCCATTTGCCGGAAGCTTGCTTTGTGATTGAGGCCATCTATGCGTCTCGCATACCAGGACTATATCGCTAGCCCAGAATAGCTTACGCGCACCATCCCGGCTCTATCGAACAGGCTATCGTAGTAGGAATAGAAACGCCGTCGTAGTATTGGCGGGATTGGATACCGCGGAAGAAATTTGCGAAGTCATCTGAACCAGGCTTACTACGGCGATCGTAGAAAGTACTGATTTATAAGGATAACTAGCGCATTTCCATCATGGGGGCTACAGAAAATTTGTGGCTTAAGAACTTCATTTTATTGGCTTATTTTCATCTCAGCAGAAAACTGCACTATTGCGCCCTCTCCAGCCCTAAGTGGCTCTATTGTCTATCTAATTCGTCCTACACCGTCGCTAGAATTTAGCGGGAAAAGCGAGCGCGGTGTGCACCGTTTGTGCACGGCTTTGCCTCAACCCAATAAAGCGTTGTCCCGCCTAAATATCCTTGAAGTGTCGGTCCAGTCAGAGGAGGGGTTGACACATTTTCGATATTTTCTTGTAAAATCAATTACTTAGATGGTTTCATCGACCCACTTTCCTTATCCTTGGCATTGATCAACTGAGCAGTCTTAAGGCCTACCAAAGGTCCGCAATATTCTGATTGCGCTCTGTGAATTATTTGACGATGTTGAAGTGTTGGCGGCCAAACGCGCCGCCAAGTCCGCGGCGATCTGGAACTATGCGCTCGGCAGGCGGGCTCGGGAGGAGCCTGCCCTTATCGCGCGCCATTATGGTTGCCGGCCTGTCGGACGACACGCCTTGGGCCCTGGAGACCATCGAAGTCCATAAGGCCGATGCCGGCTTTTTGTTGGATGCCTATGACGCCGCCAAATATGCGATGGAGCGGCATCGGTGGAGCAATCATTGGGCCCGCGCCATGCGCGATGCAACGATTCCGGAGGAATTGTGGTGTGCCGGCGTCTTGCTAGGTACAGTCGTGGACGGGCGCTTCGATGGTGCGCTCGCGCGAGGTGGACCCAAGCCCGAGTTGATGGAGCGCTTCGGACGAACCTTCAATGATGGCATTTGTGACCGAATCAAGAAGTGGAAGGACAAGCGCCAGAAGAAGCTATTCGGCGAAACTGCGCCGGACGACATCTATCTCGCCTGATGGGCTGGGCTAACGGCGATCGGTTAGAACCGTGAGCAGGGCGGGATTGATGAAGAGCTTTTCGCGCCCGCTTTGCGCTCTTCCAGCCCCCCGATATCGCACAGCGCCTTGAGATACAGTAGAGACGGTTTGCCGGTGGCCGATGCCGGCGTCCACTAGGTCGCCGATGCGCGAATCAAGGTGCCGAACGCCCAGACTCGCTCCGCCATGCGCCCGGCCTGGCGGATCAGCGCGATCACTTCGCGAGCATCGGTCTCCTCGACCGGCAGATGGGTGATGGCGGCACCGGCGCCCTCGCGGGCAAAGGCGATGGCGGCGGCGCGCCCCATGCCGGAATCACCGCCGGTGACTCAGTGTCCTGCGGCCAGCCAGCCTTCCTGCGCCGCGATAGCTGGTTTCGCCATGGTCGGGCCGTGGCGACATGTGGCTGCCCAGGCCGGGATAATCCTGGCGCTGCTGGAGAAAGAGGCCCTTGGGATATTGGGTCGCCGGATTGGGAAGAGAATGAGCGGCCGGCCGGTAAGATTGCCGAAATAGCGCCAGGTCAGCGATGCCGCGAAATAGTCACGCACGGGCATGTGGCTCAACAGCGGCAGTCTCAACAGCTTGTTGGCGGCAAAAATGGATCAGCAAATCCAAATGTCGGGGTCTTGTTAATCTCGCAACGGCATCGGCCGCAATAATACCAAAGCAAAAGCACGTTCACACAGGTAAAAAGATGTGCCTTTTAACTACCAAAAAATGACGATAAGGCTGTGGGATGTTTATGAAGGACGAGGGCGATATTCGTGAGAGCATGAATTACGACGTGGTGATCGTGGGCGGCGGGCCAGCGGGCCTTTCCGCAGCGATCCGCTTGAAGCAACTCGCCCAGGAGAAGGGCTGTGAGATCAGCGTCTGTGTGTTGGAAAAAGGCTCAGAAATTGGTGCGCATATTCTATCAGGCGCGGTGCTTGATCCCGGCGGCCTCAACGAATTGATCCCGGATTGGAAGGAGAAGGGGGCGCCGGTAGAGACGGAAGTCACCGATGACCGCTTCTACTTTTTTACCAAAAGCGCGGCTATCGCGCTTCCACATTTTCTTTTCCCCCAGCTGATGAGCAATCACTGCAACTACATTGTGAGTCTCTCCAATCTTTGCCGCTGGCTGGGGCAGCAGGCGGAAACCCTGGGTGTGGAGATCTATCCTGGCTTTCCCGCGAATGACCTGATCATTGAGGGAAATATCGTCAAAGGCGTGATCACCGGCGATCTGGGTGTGGCCAGGGACGGGCATCACAAAGCTGACTATCAGCCCGGCATGGAACTGCGCGGCAAATACACATTTTTCGCGGAAGGTGCGCGGGGATCATTATCGAAAATTCTGGGCGCTCATTTCGGTCTGCATGACGACCGTGAACCGCAAAAATTCGGCATCGGGCTGAAGGAACTATGGGAGCTTCCGCCGGGCCAGCATCGCAAGGGCCTGGTGGTGCATGGCATGGGTTGGCCGCTCACGAATGACACGGGCGGCGGCCTGTTCATGTATCATTGGGGCGAGAATTACTGCTCCATCGGCTTTGTCGTTCATCTCAATTACAACAATCCCTGGCTGGAACCATTTTCGGAGTTTCAGCGCGCCAAGACTCATCCCACCATCCGGCACATGCTCGAAGGCGGCAAGCGTGTGGGCTATGGCGCACGCGCGATTACTGAGGGTGGATTTCAATCCGTGCCAAAGCTTGCCTTTCCGGGCGGCGTGTTGATCGGGTGCGCTGCTGGCTTCGTCAATCTGCCCAGGATAAAAGGCAGCCACAACGCGATACGCACCGGCATGATGGCAGCCGATGCGGCTTTCGCCGCCATTTCGGCCTGTCGTGCCAATGATGTTCTGGTGGATTACGAAAACGCCTATGCCAAAAGTGCTGTCGCTAAGGATCTGAAGCTGGTCCGCAACGCCAAGCCGCTCTGGTCGCGGCTGGGAACGATCTTCGCGCTGCCCTTCATTGGACTGGATCTTTGGACCAACCACCTATTCGGTTTTTCCATCTTTGGAACGTTGGGGCACGGCAAACCCGATTTCGCCACTCTTAAAAAGGCGCAGGATTCTCGGAAAATCATCTATCCCAAGCCGGATGGAGAACTGACTTTCGACCGTTTGTCCAGCGTCTTTGTAGCAAATACCAATCACGATGAGGACCAGCAGGTGCATCTGGGGCTGCGCGACCCCTCAATACCGATCAACCGTAACCTGCCGGAATATGCGGAACCGGCACAACGCTATTGCCCTGCGGGCGTCTATGAAGTCGTGGAGGAGTACGGCGTGCTTCGGTTCCAGATCAACGCGCAGAATTGCGTTCACTGCAAAACCTGCGACATCAAGGATCCAGCGCAGAATATTACCTGGAATGCGCCCGAAGGCGGCGGCGGTCCAAATTATTCGAATATGTGATCGTCACGAAAGTGCGATCTCTGGCGTTGACGGTATTTGACAGTACAACCGAGACTCGCGCTTGGCCGCAGAAGGCTCGGCTCGAATTGCAAGCGAGCAGGATCGGCCCGACGTCAAAAGGCGGCGTGAACGCTGGAAGCGTCATCAAGGCAAGCTCGACCCATCTCCGCTTGTATTTATAGACGAGACTTGGGCCAATCGAGCAAGTCTTCTCAAAGCTCAAAACCCTGCTGCGCAAAGCCGAAGCCCGAATCGAAGCCGCCCTCCTCGACGCCATCTCGGACAGGCTCGACGCCTTCTCGCCCCCGAATACGCAAATTATCTGCGCCATGCAGTGTATGCTTCAGCGTGATCGCAAAACGCTCTAGCGAACCGTCAGTGTCGGATAAATGTTGATCAGCGCGACAAAGACAATCATGAGAACGGAAGCAACCGACTGGATGACGCGTGGACTGATTACGGCGATCCGGCCGTTGCCAATTGCTGCGCCCAGGCTTATCCAGCTCACGCTGGCGACGACGATGAGAACTGAAAGGCCCAAGAGATACGGGACAGCTGAAAGCCAGTGCCCGCCTGTCATTGGTGGCAGAACAATAAAAGCAAAAACCGCGGCTTTGGGATTCAACAGCGTCGTCACAAACACTCGTTCAGGGGTTATGATGCTTTGCCTTTGCACAGACGTTTCGCGCGTCAACAGCTTGCTCGCCAGCCACAGCAAATACAGCGTAATAATGGCTCGTGCCCCGATCTGTGCGGCACGAGACGCCAGCAAAAATGTCCCGATGGAAAAGGCCAATCCATGGATTGCCACCAGGTAGCCGAACAATTCCGCGGACACCAGTCGAAGTGAGGCGCTCAGTTCTTCCTTGGCGCTCGCCGCAAAATGCAATGTGTTGGTTGGGCCTGGCGCGAGCAACGGTACCATTGCCATAGTGGCGAATAGAAAAGGAGGCGGCGCGCTAGCGACTGCGTCTGTCAGGCTTTGCATGCGCGCCTCTCCGAATATTCTTTGCCTATGTGTTCGCTATTCAGACAATACGTTGTCCCAGAACCGGCTGCGGTGACACCAGGAATGCTCCTTCGCCAGTTAACGGCATTTCATTGATCAAAGTGCGCTGCGCACTTTTTCCGGAAACCGCCTGTTGCCGCATATGTTCAACCAAAGCATTGTGATCCGCCAATTGCGGAAGGGCTTTTTGTTTCAACGCGGCATTTTCGCGGCAATATTTTTCCCACAATTGCGATGAAACGACTTCTGTCGGCGTCAGATGGGATTTGCGGTAGAAATTCTTCCCCATCAAAATGCACGCAACGCTCCAGGAACTGAAAACAGCCATTAACCGCGAATCCAAAGGCGTCGGCAGCGCGTATTTCCAGAGTTCGAGAAGTTCAAGCATGGTATCCGATTTTTTTGCGTCGTTTCGGACGGCATCCCAGAATGGGCCTTTGCGTTCGCTCAGCGAAAAATGGAGCGTCAGAAAATCGCGAACCTCGTCATAGAGCCGCGCCGTCGCGCGATTATATTGGTTGGCTAAAGATTCCTCGAAATCCGTCGATGGCAAATAACTGATCAGCCAACGCGCCTGCAATTCGAGCGACATGATGGCCGTTGATTCGAGTGGTTCAAGAAAGCCGCTGGAGAGGCCGATGGCGACGCAATTCTTGACAAAGCTCCTGCGGTTGCGGCCGACCCGCATTTTGATGGTTGGTTGCGGATCAATGCCTTTTGCCAGGGGGCCGAGATATTCGGCGAACTCCTTCCAGGCTTGGTCTTCGCTTTTGAATGAGCTGCAAAAAACGTAACCTGTCCCGACGCGCTTGTGCAGTGGTATATGCCAAACCCAGCCGGCATCCATCGCGGTCGCGCCGGTCACCGGGGCAATGCGGCTTGGATCGGCGTGGGGAATCTGCATTGGGATAGCTCGGTCGTTCAGCAGATAATCTGAATAGGACACGAACGGCTCACCCAAAGCTTTGTTAATCAGAAGTCCGCGAAAGCCGGTGCAGTCAACGACGAGTTCAACCGGCCAACTGCCGCGTTCTTTCAATTGCAGCGAAGCGATATAGCCGTGCTCGTCAAGGGTTGCGTCGAGTACGTCGTCCCATATATGTGTTACACCTCGCTTCTTGCACACATCGGCGAGAAATGCGGCCATCTTGGCGGCATCAATGTGATAAGCGTATCGCAGCGCGCCGCCATAATGCGGGCTGTCCAAAGTCCGCGGCCCTTTGAAATTCTCGAAAGCTTCAAGAGTCGCGGAGATAGTCCGCACGAAATCCTGATCGCAGACGTTATCCTGGCCCGGAAGACCATATTGCTTGAAGGAATAGCCGGGATTTAAGCCCTTAACGGTCCATCCGCCAGTGAATGGATGTAAAAACCCGGTCGGAACCCCATCCTTGTTGACATTCCATTTATCGAACCAGATGCCCAGTTTGAACGTGGCGTCCGCCCGTTCCATAAATTCCGCCTCGGAAATACCGAGTAATTGCATCGTTTGTTGTAACGTCGGTACTGAAGCTTCGCCGACGCCGATCAGCCCAATATTTGGCGACTCGATAACTGTAATTGTTACGTCACGGTGCGCAGCCGGTCCCCACTGCAATCGCTCGTTCAGGTAAGCTGCCGTTATCCAGCCCGCGGTGCCGCCGCCGACAATTGTGATGTTCGTAATGGGTCGTCTCATTTTTTCCCCCGTCAGCCTGACACCCTGGAGTTCTGATCCGGTACGTGGTTTCGGTCAGCGGCCCCACCGCGCCGCCAAAGGATTTAAGGCTTCAGCCAATTCCAGGAGGCCTTTCCTGGATCGCTCACTCAGAGAGGTCAAGGGGTGTCTGACGGCATCCGATTGAATGACCTTCCCGAACTTCATAACGGCCTTGGCCGCGCGCAAGCCACATTGCCTGTTTTCGTAATTTAGAAGCGGCAGAAGTTGCCGGTAAAGTTCGACAGCCTTTTCTCTGTTTCCTGCTGCATAAGTTCGGCTGACATCTCCTATGAGATCCGCCGCCATCGCGCTGCACATGGTTCCCTGCGCGCCGGCATCGAGATCAGCTATAAGGGTGATTCCTTCCTCGCCATCGAAAGGCGTTAAAACATCTCGCGCTTTCTCGGATAGCTCCGCAATCTTGTCGGCGCTTTGCGCCACCTCAATCTTGCCATGACGAAGCATTTGATGGTTTCGTGCAAGCTTCTCCAACAAAGCGACAGACAATGGCACTCCGCTTAAGGGCGCATCCTGGATAATGATCGGCAATTGGGCGGCATCGGCCACGCGCGTGAAATGCTCATAGATCGCACTCTCGCTTAGCCGGACGCCCGCGCCATGATAAGGGGGCATCATCATCAGCATGGACGCACCGGCATCCTTCGCAAACCTGGCCCGTTGCGAGGCGACATCGGTGGAAAAATGACTGATGGTAACCACGACCGGGCTTCGACCGCCAACATGCTCCAAAGCGTGGGTCGTCAGGCGCGCCCTTTCCTCATCACTCAACGAGAACTGTTCGGAGAAGTTTGCCAATATGCAAAGCGCGCTCACGCCTTGATCAATCGTGCAGTCGATCGCGCGAAGCTGGCCAGGGTAGTCTATGCGAAAGTCCTCATCGAAGATTGTGGGCACAATCGGTATTATACAGCCGTTCTTCTGCGCACCCGAGAGTTGATGATCCAATTGATGGTCTCCTTGATCTCATGCGAAGCGTTGTTCCCGCTTCGAACTAAACACATATAGATTAGATAGACTACACTCAGGCATCTCTCGTAGAGAACGGCGTCGGCGGACAGTGTTCGGTCAGCAGAGGCTTGAACGCGATCATGATGTCGCGGACCAGTGTTGGCGATGCGATTCAATTGCAGAACCCCATAATTTCCACATTCGTGAAAACAAAGCCGCTTGCTGGCGGAGGTTCAACTTGATTTTTACCGCCCTCCATCAAAACATGAGTGACGAAATTGACGACAGTATTTTTGCAAAAAAAACAAAAAGATTGCGGGCAAAAAACGCGATCTGCCTAAACTCGGAGGGACCTAAATGACCAATAATTTCAGCAAGGTGGTGCTGCTCGCATCTGTTTCCGTTTTCGCGGCGACTGCCGCAATGGCGCAATCCGCGCCGACTGAAACTGCGACGGAATCGGTCGTGGTTTCTGGGTCGCGCATCTCGGCATCCGGCTTTGAAGCGCCGACGCCCGTGAGTTCGGTTTCCGCGAATGACATCGCCAATTCCGGCGAGGTCACGATCGGAGACGTGCTGGATCAGATGCCGCAGTTTGGCGTCGGTGCATCCCCGGTGGGAAGCTGGTCGGGTTCCTATGGGTCGGGTGGCAATTATGTGAATTTAAGAAATCTAGGCCAGACCCGGACGTTGGTCCTGCTCGATGGTGAGCGGTTGATCCCATCGACCCTGACGAACGCCATCGATCTGAATACGCTTCCGAGTGCATTGGTTCAGCGCGTTGACGTTGTTACGGGTGGCGCTTCGGCAGCCTGGGGCTCTGACGCCGTGTCCGGTGTGGTCAACTATGTCCTGGACAAACAATACAGTGGGCTGAAGGGGAGCATACAGTACGGAAATACATCGCATTTCGACTATCAAACGTACAAGGCCGATATTGCATTCGGTACGGATTTCGCGGGCGGCAGAGGCCACCTCCTGTTGAGCGGCAGCTATCTGAAAAGCCCGGATGTTTTGCTTGCTAACCAGCGTTCCTGGTTCCATGACCCCGGGTTTATGCCAAACCCAAATTACGTTGCCGGCAACGGTCAGACCCAATACATTCGCGTCAATAACATTGGGCTGTGGCAGGCCACGCAAGGCGGTGTCATCACGGGCGGCCCGCTCGCGGGGACGCAATTCGTAGGTCAGGGCGTCGCCGTCCCCTACAACCCGGGTCAAATCTCGGGCGTGTATTCGGCTGGCGGGGATGCGGAAACGCAGACGATCTATGAGAAAATTCTCGCAAGCCCTCAGCAGGGCAATAACCTGTTCGCGTATGGCAGCTACAAGATCAACAATTCGATTGTTGGCCATGTGTCGGCGGACTTTGCCCAGGATGGTGAGACCACGTCTGGCAATCCCGACTTCTTCCTGGGCAACATCACGGTATCGGCCGACAACCCGTTCCTGCCGGCAAGCGTGAAGTCCAAAATGACCGGCTTGGGGTTAACCTCGTTCCCGTTTGGCTCGACCATGGAGAACCTGGCATGCTGGGCTGATTGCCGGATACACGACATCCCATCTGTTGCGAAAACCACCTTGTATCGGTTGAGCGCCGGATTGGACGGTACCATTGGCGACGATTGGAGTTGGAAAGTCTACAGTTCGTACAGTCAGGCGCACTTCATGCAGACCTGGTACAATAACCCGATACAGGCAAAGCTTAAGCTCGCGATGGATGCTGTCGCCAATCCCGTTAACGGGACGCCCATGTGCCGTTCGACTCTGACCAACCCGACTAACGGCTGCGTGCCGCTTGATATGTTCGGGGTTGGCGTGGCGTCTCCCGGGGCGCTGGCTTACATCAACCAGGATACCTACACTTTATCCGTCAACCACATGGTCGCCTTTGGATCATCCATCAACGGCACTCTATTCTCCAATTGGGCCGGTCCGGTTTCTGTTGCCAGCGGCTTCGACTGGCGATTCCAAAGCGCCAGCGCCGTCGGATCGCCTGTGACCGAGGCTTTTGGGGCCTATGCTGGCAACAAGGGCGCGTTTTCCGGTTCGCAGCAGGTGGCGGAAGGGTTCTTGGAAGTCAACGTTCCCTTGGTCAAGGACGCATGGTTTGCGAGGTCCGCTGATTTTGATATCGCCGGTCGCGTAACGAATTATACGCGCAGCGGCGCTGTGGAGACATGGAAGCTGGGTATCAACGACCAGATCACGGATGATTTGCGCATCCGTGGGACATATTCATACGACATTCGTGCGCCAAACCTGAACGAGCTTTTTTCGACTGGAAGTTCCGGTGCGGCAACGCCGTATGATCCCCTGCATCCCACTCAGACCCCCAGCATCAATACCACGACGACGGGCAATCTAAACCTGCGGCCGGAGAATGCACATACCTTCACGGGAGGGGTGGTGCTGACGCCGGAGTCGTTGCCGGGGCTCAATCTTTCGGTGGATTACTATAACATCACCGTTGCAGGTGAGATTGCCTCGGTCGGCGCGGCCTATGAAGTATTGTATTGCGCGACGGGCACGCCCGCACAGCAGGCACAGTATTGCCCCTTTGTTGTTCGCGACTCGAATGGCATACTCACACAAGTGTTCACGGTGCCGTTTAATTCCGCCCGGGCATCGACCGGCGGCATCGACTTTGAACTCGAATACTCGCACGAGCTTTTTGGCGGAGACATGCGTTGGCATGCCTCGGGCAATTATACGGACCACAACACAGCCGTATCCAGCGCAGGCATTGTGACCGATAACGCCGGCTCGCTGGGCGCGGATACCGGGGGCGGCGGGTTGCCCAAATTCCACATGAACCTGGCTGCGACTTACTCTGACGGGCCGTTTACGTGGACTCTGTCGGCTCGCATGTTCAGTTCCGCCCGGAACAGCTATCTGTTTACGCCGGGGATGGTCCCCAACAACACCGTTCCGTGGGTCGTTTTCCCCGACATCAAGGGTACGTATAATTTCAAGGAAGATTCGCAACTGCAATTCTATTGGGTCGTCGAGAACTTCTTGAATATTCCGCCGCCCGAAATTCCGTATACGTCTGCTGCGACCACCGGTTACTATAACCCCCAGACGCTGACAAACACGTATGACACCCTTGGGCGCCGCTTTACCATCGGGATACGCGCAAATCTGTAGAGGCTGACACGCTATCGGGAGAAGAGGGATCGCGCGCACAAATAACGCGCCGGCGAATATCGGGTGAATAAGGCTTTATCGCGAAGCGCCTCTCGTCAGGAACGTGAACCAAAGTGAAGTGTGGTCTTTGACACGCCGGTATTCTTCCGGTTCAGCCAAGACCACACGATACTCTAGAAGCCGATGGGAGATCCCGGGTGAAAAGTAACTCTCGACGGTGGCAGGATGTGCGGATTGTAGGCAGCTCGTTGGCAGCGGCCACGATCGAATGGTATGACTTCTACATCTACGGAACGGCTACAGCCCTTTTATTTCCCGAGATATTTTTCCCGCCAGACGCGCCGGCCGTTATCGCTCGGCTTGCGGCCTTTTCCACCTTTGCTGTTGGATTTTTGGCCAGGCCGCTCGGAGGGCTGCTTTTTGGCCACTTTGGTGATCTGCTCGGCCGCAAGCGGGTATTGGTCGTTGCGCTGACTATGATGGGCCTTTCAACCAGCCTCATTGGGTGCCTTCCTACATACGGCAAGATCGGATATGCCGCGCCTTGCTTACTGGTGGTTTTGAGATTTCTGCAAGGCGTGGCGGTCGGCGGCCAATGGGGAGGCGCGGCTCTGCTGGCCATTGAAAATGCACCCGAGAAGCGCAGGGGCTTCTATGGCAGCTTTTGTCAAATGGGCGTGCCGGCGGGTCTTGTTCTGGCGAGCGTGATTTTTCTGATAGATGCTGAAGTGCTTTCCCCACATGACTTTAAGTCATGGGGCTGGCGCGTACCATTTCTTCTCAGCGTTCTCTTGATCGGGTTGGGCGCTTACATTCAATTGCGCGTCGGCGAGTCGGACGAATTTGAGGCGCTTGGGCATAAGGCAAAGCGGGCGGATAAAGCGCCTCTTGTCGGAGCTTTGCGGCATCATTGGCGGGAGGTACTCGCAACCGCAGGATGCTTGCTTGCTCCGAATGGCTGCTTCTATATCGTTGTCACATACATTGTCACGTATATGACCTCACAACTCGGCTTGGATCGCAAGATGGTCTTGGCGGCCGTTGTCATTTCTACGTTTTTGACGGCAGTTATGGTTTTGGTCGGCGGATGGTGTTCCGACCGGTTCGGGCGCCGTGGCGTTATAATATTCGGGGCCGCTATCACGGCGCTGTGGGCGATACCATTCTGGAAAGTGATTGAAGGTGGCGATTTGCTGTCGTTGACAGTTGCAATGTCGATCAGCCTTTGTGGCTGTTATCTTATGTATGGACCATTGGCGGCTCTCTTTTCCGAGGTGTTCAACGCATCTGTGCGATATTCGGGCATGTCAATTGGCTACAATCTCGGTGCGATTTTTGGGGGCGGCTTCGCGCCTCTCATAGCCACGGCACTTTTTGAATACTATGGTTCGCCGCTTGCGGTGGCGTTCTACATGATCCTGCTCTGCCTGATTTCCGCCGTCAGTGTTTTCTTTCTGACGAATCGCTATGCCGTGAAGCCAAAACCTTTCGTGACTTTTCCGCAATAATAGAATTTCGCATTTCATATGCATGGAATTGCAATCATGGGAATTCCATTGGTCAAGTGATATGAATCTCACACCAGTGCAATTGGATCGCGTCGGTTCAAAGAAAGCGACCTGAAGCAAACAGCGATAAAGTTCTATTTTTGGGAGGTTTAATGGTAGACAATGTTCTTCCGCGCCGTCACATCCTAAGCGCGGCCGCGGCCGGGCTGACTTCGGCTGCAATTGGTACGGGGGCGGCTGCGCAGACGCCGTCAACTAAAGGCGCAATCCGGATCCGCCATCAACTGATTGGCAGTTATCCGCCCGACCATCCTTATCTCGCGACATTGAAGAAGCGGTCCGATCGCGCTCGGCAACGCGGCGTAATCGTCGATGTTGAACCGCTGCCCTCACACGGCGGTGGTATTACTTGGTCAAAGTCCATCTACGAACTGCCCTGGGCCAATGCCTTCGTCGAAAGCCGGGCGTTTAGTGTCATTGCCGATCAAGCCATTGACGCCGAGCGCAAGGGTTACGATGCGATGGTCATCGGGTCATTCTCCGATCAGCAGGTCATGGAGATGCGCTCGCTGACTGATATGGCGATTGTCTCCGTTATGGAGTCTTCGCTCGCGGTTGGTATGTCCCTTGGGCGGATGGTTGGCATTGTCGGTGTCGGCCACGCCGCCGACGATAAAAACAGAGAGTCGATCGCGCGCTATAAATTGGGCGATCGGGTCGTTGGCCTGGCGACTGTGGAACCGCAGCCCGACTTGTTGCGGTCTGTCTATTTGAATCCCGGCAAACCTGTAGATGGGTTCAAGGCGGCCGCACGAAAGCTGATTGCTATGGGCGCGGAAGTTATCATTCCCGGAGAACTGCCTTACGCCCTCGGTATCCATGAAGCGGGTGTTATCCGCGTGGACGATGTGCCGGTTGTGGATGTCCTGGCAACCGCATGGAACTGGGGCGAACTGATGGCCAGGCTCAGGGCTGAGGCTGGCATGACTGTCGCCAGGGTTGGCCTTCTCAGCCAATCGGACCCCGCCTGGTTTGCAGCGCAAAAGGAAAAGCTCGGCAGGTAGTTCTCTGCGATCATCGTCGGCGTCTCCCGTCGCCGCATAACTAATACCGGCCGTAAGGCCGGTATTTTTTTGTCATCACAGCAATTTAAGGCGCGCGTAACGTGTGCACTCTTGCAAGGCCAGCGGTGTTCGGACCATGAAGCTGGATGCTGAAATCGGGATTCGGCTAAGTCTTTCAGACGTCAGCGCGCCTGTCTGACGGCGCTAAGATGCCTTGCGGCGTTTCATCGAACGCAGATCAATCGCTTCGCAAGTCTGAGGATCTTTAACCTTTTCCATCAGTACAGCGCGATTGATCTTGTTGGACCCTGTTAAGGGCATGGTGTCGATAAAGCAAATCCAGCCCGGCGCTTTAAAGTAAGCAAGATGCTCCTGGCACCACTGAAAAATGCCTTCGGCGATCTTATCGCCATCAGCACCTTTGTCCTTCAGTTGCACAAAGGCGAAAACCTCCTCTTCCCGGATCGGGTCTTTGATGGGCACACAACTGGAAACCTCTATGGCCGGGTGCCTATCGAGTACCGATTCGATTTCGGCTGCGGCTATATTCTCGCCCGCGCGGCGGATAATGTTTTTCTTGCGATCTATGAAGCAGATGGTGCCGTCGGCGAGCATTGATACCATGTCGCCTGTGTGGAACCATCCGCCCTCCCACGCCTGCTCGGTCGCCTCATCGTTCTTGAGATAATGTGCAAAAAATCCGAAGCGAGGGTCGGGCCCGGAAAATCGCACCAGAAGCTCTCCGCGTTCCCCGACGGCAACGGGTTGATTTGCGTCATCGACAACGCGCACCTCGAAGCCTTCTGTGGTGCGACCAAAGTTTGATACATCTTCATGAAACGGCGGATGCGAAGCATATATTGTCCGCCCGGTTTCCGTCATCCCCCACCCTTCACAGAGTTCAACCCCAAACCGGTCTTGGAAGGCCTTCCGAAGCGCGGGATCTCCGCCGCCGCCGCCCATGGCAAACCGGATGGAGTGCATACGCTCGTCTTCGGTTGGCTCCATTTGCAACAGTGTTGTCAGAACCACGCCCAGGTAATGCATCACCGTTGCGCCAGTATGGCGAGCGTCCGCCCATACGCGGCGGGGGCTAAACCGGTCCGATTGAATCAGGCAGCCGCCCGAAACGATCATTCCCATCGCTGCAAATCCAAGCCCGCCGAGGTGATTCACGGGCAAGGTCGAATACATGCGTTCTTGCCCATATCGGAATGTCCCGCGCCCGCCCCGTGACGTGTACCAGACGCCAGCCGTTACAAAGTAACGGTTGTTGAGGACGCATGCCTTGGGGCTTCCTGTTGTCCCGGACGTAAATAACAACCCGGCTTCACTTGTGCTGTCGGGCTGTCCCGGGAAGGGAGCGGGCCTGGTAATCGTTGGCACATCCCCGTCCTCCACTTGAAGGTGGGATACGACAGGTGTTTTTGTTCCCGACTGGGCAATAGCCTCTGAAAGATCCATCGCGCGTTTGGGCAGTGTCACGCAGAGGTCGGGCTCTGTGAGGTCAAATATATAAACCAGTTCTGCTTTCCGGCTGTCCGGATTGAGCGGTACGATTGATGCACCAAGCATATTCAGCGCAATCCAATGCCAAAAAAAATCGGGTCGATTTTCGACAAGAATGGCAACGCGGTGGCCGTGCCCAATGCCTGCCGCACCATAGTGCTTCGTCAATGTTTTTGCGCGCGCCGCCACCTCTTCGTAGGTGTATTCCTGGCCATCCGGCAAATAATCGCGTTGCGGGCTGGGGGGAATGCATAGAAACGGAGCGTGAGGCCGGCTTTCCGCCTGCGCCATAAACTGAGAAGCGATGGTGAACATAAGTTGCAATTCCTATTCCAAAGCGATTGGTGGCGCGGCGTGCCGCGTAATTTCGGCCCTGATGATTTGCAATTTTTCCTGCCAGGTTTGGCGAATGACCGTGGACGAGCCGCCGACACCAATTACTGCTGCGCGTCCCTTAATCTCGTACGGTAATTGGACAGCGACGGTGCCCGCGCCAAGCGTTACCGCATCTGCGGTTACTGCGAAGCCGTTACGCCTGACATCGTGGATCTTGCGGCAAATCTCATTGGCGCTTGGTTCGTCGGGCGCATCCGGCATTTGCATTTTGTCTATGTTCGACAAAATTTCCTCGTCCCTCAGGGCGGCCAGAAGTACAAGGCCGCAGCCTGAAAGAGGTAGGGGCCGCTTGGTTCCAGTCGGAACATGCAAGCGCAGAGGATTTGTCGCTTGAATGACATGGATATATAGGGCGCTCCACTGATGCTTTACCGCCAGCAACACGGTTTCGCCCGTGAGCTTCGCGATATTCTCCATTATGTGAAAGGTGGTGTCATCAACTTTGAAATTGTTCTCGACCCATAGGCCAAGGCGAGCCGTTTTTAGCGTCGGAAGAAAACGGCGACCAGGCTTTTCGATTTCAAGGTATCCGAGCCTTACCATCACGCCTAATAAAACTGACGCACTGGAAAGCGGCCAGTCCAAATGATACGCAATTTCCTTGACTGTGAGCCCCCGCTTTTCTCTCTCAAACAGCTCGAGCATGGTGAATACGCGCTCTGCAGACTTAACCGGCTTGACGGGCTTAACGGATAGCTCGTGCTTTTTTTCTAAATTGCCTTCGATGTTCGCCATGATCGTTCAACTCGTTTTTGCGAAGTCCCAAACGTACATTCCATTCGTTCGAGCGCCGTCACTGATTCACGGATGACAATCCGATCGCGGCACAACATGGTTTTGGCTCTGGAGCGGTAGTCGGCTCATCCGCCCTGCATCGGCTTTCACAACTGTGATCGAACGCTTAGTCAAATTGACTGACAGCCTCAATTCCACATTAAACATCTATATACAGAGATAACACGCGCGATTTGCGTTGATATGGAAATTATTTACATGCATGTGAATTATTGCCTCCGATCGAGACTTTTGCGCCCGGAAGAAATGAGGTTCACTGCGTTCGTCGTGGAGTTGAGGCGCGTGCGGTGCATCATTATTGCTGGAAGCCTGGCTTTCGCCTTTCGCGATGGTGCATACGCCAATCCATGGCCGTCTGACTCAGATTGCCGCGAGACAAGCGATGGCTTCACATGAAAACTACTTCAGAAACAGGACGGGTCAACATGGCTGTGACTACATCAGCTCGCAAGCCGATTGACGCGTAGCCAATGTCGAAAAGAGATCAATCCATGCTTACGGACCAAGAAGCAGTCGAAGTTTCGCAGCCGCTGCTGTTTCAGCCTTATCGTCTGCGGTCCATGCAGATGAAAAACCGGATTATGCTTTCACCGATGGCCATGTATGGCGCCGAGGATGGGGTCATGGATGACATGCATCTCGTTCATTATGGCCGGTTCGCGATGGGTGGCGCGGGATTGATCATGATCGAGAACACGGCTGTTAAACGAGATGGGCGCATAACGTACGGCTGCCCCGGTCTCTGGGATGATAAGCAGATTGAGCCTCTGCGTCGTATCGTGAATTTTGCACACGCATGTGGTGTTCCAGTGGGGGTTCAACTTTGCCACGGCGGCAGAAAGGCATCCAGCCAGCGCCCCTGGCATGGGAATGCCTATTTGTCGGAACGCGACGCATCGGAAAGGGGGGAAACGCCGTGGGAGGTGCATGGTCCTTCCTCACTTCCTTTTGATGAGGGCTGGCCTGTACCGGCTGCCATGACAGCGGACGATATTCACCAGATGGTGCAGGCCTATCGTCAGGCCGCCATTCGCGCACGCGAAGCGGGGTGCGACACAATTGAAATTCACTGTGCGCATGGTTACCTGCTCCAGAACTTTCTTTCTCCGTTGGCGAACCAGCGGGATGACGAATACGGAGGCAGCCTGGAGGGAAGAATGCGTGTCCCGTCACTCGTTGCTTGTGCAATTCGCGCCGAGTGGCCTGAGGATAAACCCATCTTGGCTCGAATCTCATCTGTGGACGGAGTCGATATTGGTTGGAGCATCGAAGACTCCGTAGTGTTTGCGGCGCATCTCCGCGATGCCGGAGTTGACATGATAGACTGCTCGTCGGGTGGAAATAAGTTGCCGCGCGGAAAGTCGCTTGTATCCCGCGTGCCCGGTTTTCAGGTCGCTTTTGCCGACCGTATCAAACGAGAACTCGGCATGCCAACCGCAGCCGTGGGTTTGATCCGCGATGCCGCCCATGCCGAAAAAATATTGCGCAGCGGAAGCGCCGATATCATCGCGGTCGGCCGGGAGTTCCTTTTCAATCCCAATTGGGCGCTTCACGCCGCTTTAGAGTTAAAGGGCGAAGACGGCTGGGATGATTGGGACATGCGCTATGCATGGTGGCTGCGGCGTCGAGCGCACCAGCAAGGTGACGCATATGGAAAGGCTGCGCGCTAGCGGCAGGATAAGGGCAGAACCATGCAAGAACAAGAGATTGAGATCATCACCCCGGAAGGACGCTGTGACGCCTTCCATTGTTATCCGGATGGGGGTGGACCCTATCCTGGGATCATATTTCTGATGGACGCGCTGGGCCTTCGGGACGAATTGCGCGATATGGCAAGAAGGCTTGCGACAAGTGATTACAACGTTCTGCTACCCAATCTCTATTATCGGGAAATCCATGGCGATCCCAAACTCGACCCCGAAAAGATCGAGATTAAAGGGCCGGAGCGATCGAGAATGTGGCGGCTTGTTCATGGCATTGATATTGACAAGGTGACAAAGGATTGCGGTGTCTTTCTCGACTTTCTGTCTGCCTGTGACAATGTCAAAAAGGGGCCAAAGGGGATCGTCGGGTATTGTATGAGTGGCCGTTACGCAATAGGAGCGGCTGCCGCTTATCCAGAGAGCATTGGTGCGCTTGCTTCATTTTATGGAGCTGCGCTGGTGACAGATGGGCCGGAGTCCCCGCATTTGCGGATGAATGCGGTAAAGGCTGACTGTTATTTTGCGTTTGCGGAACACGATTCTTATGTGCCTGAACAAGAGGTCCGCAAGTTCTCGCAGCTAGCTGCATCATCGGGAGCTAATGTGCGCATCGAAACCTATCCCGGATCTTCACATGGTTTTGCATTTCCTGCGCGCCAAACCTATGACCGAGTATCGAGTGAACTGCATTGGGAGCGCCTGATCGAGCTATACCGTCGTAATCTTTGAACTTTCGGTTTATGGCGTTGAACCTTCCATGTTTAGACGCATGATTGACTGTATTGGGAGATCGGCGATAATATAATCGATCTGCCGAGCCGATGACTATACCGGCCCTTGTATCCGCGTGAGGCGCGGGCATGGAACGCGGACAGCTAACGCCATCGCAATCATGTTTCGGCCCTGCTGTGAGCAGCGGCTTTGCAGAAGCTTCGCATATTCTAGATAAGCGTTTCGGGATGCCTGCCGCACTCTACGTATATGGAATTGGGACGCTAGACCGTTCTATGCGGGTGGTGATACCCATCATTGGTACGCGGTAGTTCTCAATTCTAAATCAAGCCAAGAGAAACGTTGCTGGTCACTGTGTTCAGATTGCGTGCCGCTAAAAAGCGTTCAGTAAAAAAAATGAAGAATAAATATATCACGCTGAATTTATCCCCACATAAGGGCCGTGCATAGTGCGATCTGACTTTGAAACAATAGCTGTCGATAGGCATGGCCAGCATACCCTAGTCGTCACTCTCAATCGTCCCAACGTCGCAAACGCGATGAATACACAGATGGGACTGGATTTGCTTGAGGTGTTTGAAGGCCTGAATCGCGATGCGGCAGATCTCCGTGTCGTGATTTTGACGGGGCAGGGAAAGAAAGCGTTTTGCGCGGGTGGAGACCTTAAGCAACGCAATCAAATGACAGATAAGGACTGGGTCGCTCAGCATGTCATCTTCGAACGCATGTTTGACGCGCTTCTAGCGACAACTCTTCCCGTTATCGCAGCGGTAAATGGCGCGGCTTATGGGGGCGGTTGTGAACTCGCTGCCGCGTCGGATTTCGTATACGCCTCCGAAAACGCGATGTTTGCCTTGCCTGAGGTCACCTTGGGAATAATGCCCGGATGCGGTGGCACGCAAAATTTTGCCAGGGCCGTGGGCGAACGTCGTGCCAAGGAGGTGATATTTTCCGGCGCGGCGTTTGGTGCGGCTGAGGGGCTGCAATGGGGCTTAATCAATCGGGTTGCATCGTCCGAAGATTTGCTCCCAACGACGCTGGCGCTCGCTGAGCGAATTGCAAGTAACGGCCCTCTATCCGTGCGGGCGACAAAGCAGGCCATACATCGAGGCTTGCAAATGTCGTTATTGGACGGCCTGGCATTTGAAGTTGCGACATACAATCGCCTGATACCGACAGCGGATCGGCGAGAGGGTGTTTTGGCATTTAATGAAGGCCGCAAGGCAGTTTTTCGTGGTGAATAGCTTCTGAGGTTTACACGTGCGCGAAAAGGTCTGTGTTCGAGAAGTAGGGTTAAGAGACGGCCTCCAAATGGTGGCAACGATCTTGCCGACTGAACGAAAGATCGAATGGTGTTTCTTGGCGGCAAAGGCCGGGGTAACAGAGATTGAAGTGACGTCCTTTGTGCCAGCCAAAGTGCTTCCGCAATTTGCTGATGCCGAGGAGGTTGTGCGCGCTGCTTTGGCAATTGGAACAATCAAGCCGTCTGCGCTGGTTCCAAACCTGAAAGGCGCTGAACGGGCATTTCGTCTTGGATTGCCGCAGATAACATATGTTCTTTCGGCGAGTGACGCACATAACCGCGCGAACGTTCGGCGAAGCACGGAGGAATCTATATCAGAGTTTGCAAATATCGTTGAAATGCGGAACCAGTTGCCTGGATTGCGACCTCACCTATCCGTCGGTATTTCGACGTCTTTTGGTTGCACGATCGCGGGATCGATTCCAGAGGAACGCGTTATAAATATCGCAAGCACGCTCGCCCAGAGTGGGGCGGATGAAATTATCGTCGCGGATACGGTCGGTTATGCCGATCCGGTGCAAGTGCGGCGTCTCGTCAGTTCAGTAAAGTCCGAAGTTGGAGCAATCCCCGTGGGTTGCCACTTTCACGATACGAGAGGGCTGGGGCTGGCGAATATCACGGTTGCCCTGGACATTGGTATTCGAATTTTTGACGCGTCCCTTGGAGGGCTCGGGGGCTGCCCCTACGCCCCTGGAGCTACAGGGAATGTAACAACAGAAGATACCGTATTTCTCCTTGAAAGGCTCGGGTTTGATACCGGGATAGATTTGCAGGCGCTCATCGACTTGCGAAAAAAAGTAGAACTCTGGCTTCCGGGAGAGAATATGTCCGGAGCGATCGCGCGTGCCGGGTTGCCTAAAATTTAAGGCTATACACTTCTCACTACCACAGGTCGAAAAATGAGTACTTTAGATATGTCTTCGAAGGCCGAGGATGAAGTTTTACTTTCTGCGGATTCGGATTTTCCAGAGCTACGCTCTGCTGTTCGAAAGATTTGTGAAAATTATCCTCCTGAGTATTGGAGAGAGCTTGATGAGCAGACCGAATATCCCACAAAATTTGTCAATGATCTGACAGAAGCTGGCTTTTTGGCGGCGCTTATCCCGGAGGAATATGGTGGCGCGGGTCTCCCGTTGCGCGCTGCGGCGGTGATTCTGGAAGAAATCAATCTCAGCGGCTGCACCGCGAGCCAAGCGCATGCCCAAATGTACATCATGGGAACCCTGCTTCGCCATGGCAGCGCGGCGCAGAAAGCGGCTTACCTGCCTGATATCGCCTCGGGCAAGTTACGCTTGCAGGCGTTCGGCGTCACCGAGCCGAATACCGGTTCAGATACGACGCAGCTAAGGACCAGGGCGGAGCGCCGTGGTGATGTCTATGTCATAAATGGGCAGAAGATTTGGACATCTCGCGCCCTCTACTCGGACCTGCTTCTGCTGCTCGTGAGAACTACGCCGCTGGACCGCGTGAAGAAACGAACTGAAGGGCTGTCGGTATTTTTGGTGGACCTGCGTGATTCCAAACGTCGCGGGATAGACATTCGCCCGATAAAAACGATGATCAATCACAATAGTACGGAGATTTTTATCGAGAATCTGGAAGTCCCCGTCAGCAACCTCATTGGGGAGGAAGGGCAAGGGTTTCGCTATATCCTTGATGGGATGAACGCAGAACGCATTCTGGTGGCCAGCGAATGTGTGGGCGACGGTCGATGGCTTCTCGAGAAAGGGGTTGCTTACGCCAATGAGCGTACGATCTTCGGCCGTCCCATTGGACAAAATCAGGGTATCCAGTTTCCTCTGGCGCGGGCGTTTGCGGAACTTGAAGCGGCGGACATGATGTGCCGGCGCGCTGCTGCACTTTATGACGCCGGGCGCCCCTGTGGCGCGGATGCGAATATCGCAAAACTGCTGGCGTCTGAGGCAACATGGCATGCGGCAGAGGCTGCATTCCAGACCTTCGGCGGCTTCGCCTTTGCACAGGAATATCATATTGAACGCAAATGGCGAGAGGCGCGGATTTATCAAACGGCGCCAATTTCGACCAACATGATTTTGGCATATCTTTCGCAGCACGTGTTGGGCTTGCCCAGATCTTACTAGAATGAATTTCCGGGGAAATGATCAGCTTATATTCGTCCCGGCGATTAGTTTCGCTCGTGCCTGTAGGATCCGTGGGGTGGAAGATGACCTGTTTTAAAAGATACTTCGTGGATCTCCCGCATGGTCAGATGCACATTCGGCGCGGTGGTACGAAAGATCTGCCCCCTCTCGTTATGTTCCATGCTGCCCCGAGTTCAGGTTTTAGCTTGGTTGCGTTAGCCGAACATCTGGCAGAGCGTCGGCACGTGGTCATAATCGACACTGCCGGAACTGGAGATTCGGAGGCTCTTCCGCAAAGTGAAATTAAATTATCGGATCTGGCTGAGGCGCATTGGGATACCATCAACGCTTTAGGTTTTGAAAGGGTGGATCTCTACGGAACGCATACGGGAGCTACGATATGCGCCGAGTTGTCAATAAGACACGGAGATCGAATCAACCGAATCGTCATGGACGGGCTTTCCGTGTTCTCTAATGCTGAAAGAGGCAATTTATTCGATAATGATCACGCGCCTACCATCGCCTTAGACCAAGATGGAACTCAGTTTACCAAATGCTGGTCCATTGTACGGGACGCTTGGTTGTTTTGGCCGTGGTGGGATCGACGGAATGAGACACGCAGGAACCTCGATCTGCCACCTGCTGAATACCTTCACCAGGAGGTCATAGAGTTTTTGAAGTCGTGTACTACATATCATCGCAATTACTACGCGGGCATCGGCTATCCGAAACGGGAACGTCTGCCGTTGGTACGCAATCCTGTCCTCATCACGGTTTCCCCAAGTGATCAGTTTTTCAGTCACCTTGAGATGGGTGCGGAACTGATACCGAATGCAAAAACGGCGATAACCCCCGAACGCGATGAACGCGGTCGGCAAGAAACAGCAACGCTCATGGTCGATTTCCTCGACGCGGACAAAGACCAGTAACGCTGGATGGCCAAAACAGCCGGCACGCCTATTCTCAAAACTGCTCTTGGTGCGGCCATGGGCACCACGATCGAATGGTACGACTTCTTTGCTTATGGGACGGCGACGGCGCTCGTATTTCCCAAACTCTTTTTTTCAACTGATCTGAGCCCATTCATTGCGCAGATCGCGGCGTTCAGTACTTTCGCAGTCGGCTTTCTGGCCCGACCATTTGGTGCCGCGCTGTTCGGGCATATTGGCGATGTTTTTGGACGTAAAATTGCTCTGGTTACCGCACTTTTGGTAATGGGGTGTGTGACGACTGTGATTGGTCTATTGCCGCCTTATGCCTCGATTGGTGCTGTTGCCCCCCTGCTTCTGGTTGTTCTGCGATTTGTACAAGGTCTGGCAATTGGCGGGCAATGGGGGGGGGCCGCTCTATTGGCAACCGAAAGTGCACCGCCGGGGCGACGCGGGTTTTATGGTAGCTTTGTCCAGATCGGAGCGCCGGCGGGTGTTGTGCTTGCGAATATTGTCTTTTTGACTATGGGCACGATTTTGACGCCAGGCGCATTTGAAGCCTGGGGGTGGCGCATCCCGTTCCTGCTGAGCATTGTGCTGGTGGGAATTGGCATATACATCCAGTTTCGGTTTACCGAGTCGGAAGAATTTCGTGGGGCTGTAGCGGTCAAAGAGGCGGGCGGTGGCGGCGAGCGGAATATATCGCCCGTTTTGCAGGTGATCGCCTCTCACACTAAAGAAATCGCCCTGGCTGGCGGCACATACGTCGCTACCAATATTTGCTTTTATATCGCTATCACCTACGTCATTACGTACGGAACCGGCACGCTGCATGTTTCAAAGGATACGATGCTCGGGTCTATCACGATTGCGGGAATCGTTATGGTCCCGGCTCTGATATTTTGCGGGCATTTGTCGGACAGATGGGGGCGGCTGGAAATATTCATGGTAGGAACTATATTGACTGGTGTTTGGGCTCTATTGTTCTTTCCATTGATGGAAACACGTTCTCCTGTACTGATTGCTATCGACCTTTCGGTGGAGTTGATTCTGATGAGCCTTATGTATGGGCCGCAAGCAGCGCTCTTTGCTGAGTTGTTTCCCGTAGAGGTTCGGTATTCCGGCGCATCGCTTGGCTATCAGCTAGGTGCCATTTTTGGGGGTGGCTTTGCCCCCATAATCGCGACCGCCTTGTTTGAACACTTCAGGTCAAGTCTTTTGGTTGGCCTTTATATGTGTGTTGCGTGCGCAGTTTCCTTCATGAGTACGTACTGGCTGGCCAAGCCGGCTCGTCTGACTTCCTGCATATTGCGGCAGGGTAAGGAAAACGGTTGATGGGAAATCGCCATTGATGCCGGCCGCCTTCAGTGCAGTCGTTCAATCGGAGTCCCGGCGTTTTCTTCCGCAGGAGCCGGTCGAGGGGTTTTGAGGTCATGGGGCCAAGGCTCGTAAAATCCACCAGACGATAGCGCGGCGAGGTAGACTTATGCCAAGAAGTGTCCGGCGATCCTGTCATGGTGTGTGGGATGCGGCGGAAGCCCTTGAGTCGGCGGAATGCGTTCCCGATCTCGTGGTGCAGTTGTAGGACTTGCGGTCGAAGCGGAACGGCTGTTTGCGATTGGAGCGGTGGGGATGACGGGCTTGGTGCCGCGCTCGTCGAGCCAGTGGCGCAGATCGGCGCCGTCACAGAATGCAAATGACAACGCAAATCTTGGAGTGTGGGAGCGTAAAACATGAAGGTCCTTGTACCCGTCAAGCGGGTGATTGACTACAACGTGAAGGTTCGCGTGAAGGCGGATCAGAGCGGCGTGGACTTGGCCAATGTCAAAATGTCCATGAACCCGTTTGACGAGATCGCCGTGGAAGAGGCGGTTCGCTTGAAGGAAAAGGGCATGGCCACGGAAGTGGTCGCCTTGTCCATCGGCCCGCATCAGGCCTCGGAAACCATTCGCACCGCGCTGGCGATGGGCGCCGACCGGGGCATCCTGGTGAAAACAGACCAAACTGTTGAGCCGCTCGCTGTGGCCAAAATCCTGAAAGCCATTGTTGAGGCTGAAAGGCCTGACCTGGTCATCACCGGCAAGCAGGCGATCGATGACGATTCAAACCAGGTGGGCCAGATGCTGGCGGCACTGCTGGGATGGCCGCAAGCCACCTTCGCGCACAGCCTGGAATTGGCGGCGGATAGCGCCAAGGTCGCGCGCGAAATCGACGGCGGGCTGCAGACCGTGGAGGTGAAGCTGCCCGCGGTGATAACCACCGACCTGCGCCTGAACGAGCCACGCTACGCCTCGCTGCCTAACATCATGAAGGCCAAGAAAAAGTCCATCGACGAAAAAACGGCGGCCGATCTGGGCGTGGACATAGCTCCGCGCTTAAAGGTTCTGAAAGTGTCGGAGCCGCCCAAGCGCGGCGGCGGCATGAAGGTGGAAAGTGTTGGCGCGCTGTTGGACCGGCTCAAAGCCGACGGGGTGATCTGATGGCCTCGCTGGTGCTTGCCGAACATGACAATGCCATGCTGAAGGATGCCACGCATAAAGCCGTGACGGCGGCGGCCGCGATCTCCACACCCGTGCATGTGCTGGTGGCGGGGGAAAATTGCGAGGCGGTCGCCCAGGCTGCAGCCAAAATTGCCGGTGTTGAAAAAGCGCTGCATGCGGATGCGCCCAGCCTTGCCCGGCAGCTCGCCGAGCCGATGGAAGCGCTGATCCTGTCCCTGGCCGGCGCGTATGACGCGATCTTGGCGCCTGCCACCACCACGGGCAAGAACATCCTGCCGCGCGTCGCCGCCAGTCTGGACACGCCGCAGGTTTCCGAAATTCTCAAGGTCGTTTCGCCTGATACGTTTGAGCATCCAATCTATGCTGGCAACGCGATCGAGACGGTGCAAGCGCCGGCAGGTAAGATCATCGCCACCGTGCGCACCGCCGCCTTTGGCGCGGCGGCGGAAGGCGGCGGCGCGACGCTCGAGAAAATTACGGCCCCCGCCGATCCGGGTCTTTCGAAATTCATCGGCGAGGCCTTGTCCAAATCCGAACGCCCAGAACTGACTTCCGCCAGGATCGTGATTTCCGGCGGCCGCGGGTTGGGTTCGGCGGAGAATTTCAAGCTGCTCGATTCCGTTGCCGACAAGCTGCATGCCGCCGTCGGCGCTAGCCGCGCGGCGGTGGATGCGGGTTATGTGCCCAACGATTACCAAGTGGGACAGACCGGAAAGGTCGTGGCGCCGGATCTTTACATTGCGGTGGGCATTTCCGGCGCCATCCAGCACCTGGCGGGCATGAAGGACTCCCGCAAGATTGTCGCCATCAACAAGGATGCGGACGCGCCGATTTTCCAGGTGGCCGATTACGGACTGGTGGGCGACCTGTTCAAGAGCCTCCCCGAGTTGGACGAAGAACTCGCCAAGCGAGGCTACAAATGAATATTTGCAAATAGGAAAGTGGATTCAGAAATCGTCAATGTTGGAGGCATTTTGGTTTGAGTCACGCTATGACCTGCCCCCCGCAATTGCCCCCCGCTATGAGGTAGAATCCGTTCCTTGAAGGAGACGGATTATGAAGAGCAGCCGGTTCACAGAAGAACAGATCATCGTAATATTGAAGCAGCACCTGGCGGGACTTGGAGCAAAGGAGCTTTGCCGCAAACATGGGATCAGTGATGCCACGTTTACAAGTGGCGGTCCCGCTATGGCGGCATGGATGTCTCGGACGCCAGGAAGCTGAAGGCACTGGAGGAGGAGAACCGCAAGCTCAAGAAGCTGCTGGCGGAGACAGTGCTGGACGCGGCGACGCTGAAAGAGATATTGGCAAAAAACTTCTAACGCCCAGGGCGCGGAGACTGGCCGTGAGCTGGGCGATCAAGGACAAGGGTACATGCAGCGGCGGGCCTGCAGGCTGGTTGGCCTGGAGCCGAAGACCTACCGCTATGCCGCGAAGCGTCCGGACGACAGCGCCTTGCGGCAGC
>JAAVUU010000004.1 GCA_018449595.1 Rhizobiales bacterium dw_265 | reverse complement strand
GCCGTAGGAAAAAAGGTAACGCCGTTCACGGCTGGGTGATCCTGGACAAGCCGCTGGGCATGGGCAGCACGCAGGCCGTCGCCGCCATCCGCCGCATCTTCGATGCCCAGAAGGCCGGCCATGCCGGTACGCTCGACCCGATGGCGACCGGCATCCTGGCCATCGCCCTGGGGGAAGCGACCAAGACCGTTCCCTATGCCATGGATTCCGACAAGACCTATCGCTTCACCGCGACTTGGGGCGAAAGCCGCGACAGCGACGATGCCGAAGGAAAGGTCACCGGCACCAGCACCCACCGTCCCAGCCGGGCCGAAATCGAGGCCATGCTGCCCCGCTTCACCGGAACCTTGAATCAGGTGCCTCCGGCCTATTCCGCCATCAAGGTGGACGGCGCGCGGGCCTATGACCTGGCGCGGGAGGGCGAAAGCGTGGTCCTGGAACCCCGCGCCGTGGCGGTGTTCGAGGCCCGCCTGCTGAACGCTGTTCAGGACACGGCTGAATTCGAAATCCGTTGCGGCAAAGGTACTTACGTCCGCTCCTGGGTGCGCGACATCGCGCAGGCGCTGGGAACTCTGGGCCATGTTTCGGCTCTGCGCCGCACCCGCCTGGGAAGCTGGGAAGAAAAAGACGCCGTGGCGCTGGATACCCTGACCCCTTTTATGCATAGTCCCGCCGCTTTTGGGTATTTGAGGCCCCTTTCGACCGCGCTGGACGGCATCCCTGCGCTGGCCGTCAGTGGTCCCGATACGGTTCGCATCCGATCCGGCAACCCCGTTCTCATCCGCGCGAATTTGTTCGCCAAGATGAAGGACGGATTCGGTGACGGCGAACTCAGTGGTCTGACCGTCTTTCTCAAGGAAGAAGACGGTTCGCCCGTCGCACTGGCCGAAATCGCCGAAGGAGAACTTAGGCCGTTTCGCGTTTTCAATTTCTCAACGCCCTGATGTCCGGAAAGAAAACATGATTACCCCCGAACGCAAGAAAGAAGTCGTCGCCGAAAACGCGACCTCCAAGGACGACACCGGCTCGCCGGAAGTGCAGATCGCGATCCTGTCGGAGCGCATCGCCAACCTCACCGAACATTTCAAGACCCACGCCAAGGACAATCACTCGCGCCGCGGCATGATCCGCATGGTGGCGACGCGCCGTACCCTGCTGGACTATGTGAAGTCCCGCGATGTGAAGCGCTATGAAGGCATCATCGCGAAGCTGGGCCTGCGCCGCTGATACAGGCACAAACAGAATTGGCACGGTCTTACGCAAAGGCGTGAGGCCGTGCTTTTGCTTGGGCTCAAGATGAGCTTGCACCCAAGCCGGCCCCATAGGGGGGCCATTTAGGAAGCCGGCGCGCAATATGGCGGCCGGCAATGAGAGAAGAAAACCGATGTTCACGATCCACAAAGAGACGTTCGACTGGGGCGGCCGCGAGCTGACCCTGGAAACCGGCAAGATTGCCCGCCAGGCCGATGGTTCGGTGCTGGCCACTTATGGCGAGACGGTCGTTCTCGCGACCGTCGTCGGCGCGGCGAATCCCAAGGAAGGCCAGGATTTCTTCCCCCTGACCGTCAACTATCAGGAACGCTATTACGCCGCCGGCAAGATTCCGGGCGGCTATTTCAAGCGCGAGCGCGCCCCGACCGAACGCGAGACCCTGATCTCGCGCCTGATCGACCGCCCGATCCGGCCGCTGTTCGCCGACGGCTACAAGAATGAAGTGCTGGTGGTGGCCCAGGTTTTGTCCCACGACCTGGAGAACGATCCCGATGTGGTGGCGATGGTCGCCGTCAGCGCGGCGCTGACCCTGTCCGGCCTGCCCTTCATGGGGCCTATTGCTGCAGCTCGTGTCGGCTGGATCAATGACGAATATGTCCTGAACCCCTCGATTGATACCTATCCGGACTCCAAGCTGGAACTGGTGGTCGCCGGTACCCGCGACGCCGTGATGATGGTGGAATCCGAAGCCCAGGAACTCAGCGAAGAGGTGATGCTGGGCGCGGTGATGTTCGGCCACAAGCATATGCAGACCGCCATCGACGCCATCATCCGTCTTGCCGAAAAGGCGGCGAAAGACCCGCGCGCCGTGCCGGGCGACATCCATGCCCCGGTGCGCGCCGCGATCAAGGCGGCCGCCTCGGCCGACCTGGCGGCGGCTTTCAAGCTTCCCATCAAGTTCGAGCGCCGCGACGCGCTGTCGGCGGCGAAGAAGAAGTTCGCCGCGCAGTTCGTCGGCGAAGGCGAGGGCAAGGTTGCCGCCAATGTCTATGGCAGCCTGCTGCATGACGTGGAAGCCGATGTGATGCGCAATGCGGTGCTGGACACCAAGACGCGCGTCGACGGCCGCGACCTGACCACCGTGCGTCCCATCGTGGCGGAAGTCGGCATCCTGCCGCGCACCCATGGCTCGGCCCTGTTCACCCGCGGCGAAACCCAGGCGCTTTGCGTCTGCACCCTGGGCACCGCCGAGGACGAGCAGTTCGTGGACAGCCTGGAAGGCACCGGCAAGCAGACCTTCATGCTGCACTACAACTTCCCTCCCTACAGCGTGGGCGAAACCGGCCGCATGGGTTCGCCCGGCCGCCGCGAAATCGGCCATGGCAAGCTGGCCTGGCGCGCCATCCATCCGATGCTGCCCAAGAAGGACGAGTTCCCCTACACCATGCGCGTGGTGTCGGAGATCACCGAGTCCAATGGCTCGTCCTCGATGGCGACCGTCTGCGGCACCTCGCTGGCGCTGATGGATGCGGGCGTTCCCTTGAAGAAGCCCACCGCCGGTATCGCCATGGGGCTTATTCTTGAGGGGGATCGTTATGCGGTTCTGTCCGACATCCTGGGTGATGAGGATCACCTGGGCGACATGGACTTCAAGGTCGCGGGCACCGAGGACGGCATCACCAGCCTGCAGATGGACATCAAGATCGCCGGCATCACCGAAGAGATCATGAAGGTCGCGCTGGCCCAGGCCCAGGGCGGCCGCATCCATATCCTTGGCGAGATGAACAAGGCCCTGACCGGCGCCCGCGCCGAGCTGGGCGAACATGCCCCGCGCATCGAGCAGATCAAGATCCCCACCGACAAGATCCGCGACGTGATCGGCACCGGCGGCAAGGTAATCCGCGAGATCGTGGAAAAGACCGGCGCCAAGATCAATGTGGAAGACGACGGCACCGTCAAGGTGGCGTCTTCGGATCACGAAGCCATCAAGGCGGCGATCAAGTGGATTCGCGGCCTGACGGCGGAACCCGAGGTCGGCCAGATTTATGACGGCAAGATCGTCAAGGTGATGGACTTCGGCGCTTTCGTGAACTTCTTCGGCCCCAAGGACGGGCTGGTGCATGTTTCCGAACTGGCGCAGGGCCGCGTCGCCAATCCCAAGGATGTGGTCAAGGAAGGCCAGGCCGTGAAGGTCAAGCTGCTGGGCTTCGACGATCGCGGCAAGGTCCGCCTCTCGATGAAGCAGGTGGACCAGGCCACCGGCGAGGATTTGGCCAAGAAGGCGCCCGCCGAGGCACCGCAGGCCTAAGCCTCCTGCGGCAATTGCAAGACAGCGCCCGCGAGGCTTAGGCTTCGCGGGCGTTTTCTTTTGGACCGGACATGCCGAAAATCGATATTGCCGCCATCGCGCCCCGCATCGGCTCCGGCTATCCCGCGCCTTTCGACCAGCCGGTGAAAACCCGCTGCCGCAGGGCGCTGGGCGATGCCGGGGGCCTCAAAGACTTTGGCGTCAACCTGGCTACCCTGCCGCCGGGGGTATGGTCCAGCCAGCGCCACTGGCACACCGGCGAGGACGAGTTTGTCTATGTGCTGTCGGGCGAACTGGTGCTGGTCAGCGATGCGGGCGAAGAGACCCTGGCGGCGGGCGACTGCGCCGCCTTCCCCAAGGGCGTCCCCGACGGCCATCATCTGGTGAACCGTTCCGGCGCCGTTGCCGTCTATCTGGAAATCGGCACCCGTTCCGGCGACGATGCCTGCTCCTATCCCGACATCGATCTGTATGTGAAGGACAGCGAGGGCTGGTACACGCACAAGGACGGCACGCCCTATCCCAAGCCGGGTTAACCGCGCACAGCCTTTTGCTTGCCCGCGGACGGCGGGCCGCGGTAAATCAGGCCATGGCCGTCTTCATGCGCCTTGTCAGCCTGATCCTGATTGTCGCCGCCCTGCTGCTGCTGGGCGCGGATGCGATCTCGTCGCTGGAGCGCGGCGGCGAGCTGGTGGTGCGCAGCCTGGACACCATCTGGGGCCTGTTTCTCCCCGCCAGCCTGGACGGCTTCAAGAGCTGGGTGCAGAACCGCCTGCCGGGCATGGCGCAGGGGGTCTATTCCTTCCTGGCCCTGCCGGGCTGGGCCGCGACCGGGGTGCTGGGCGTGATTCTGGCGTTTATCTTCGGCCGCAAATACGGGCCTGAGTAGTCATATTAAATCCGTGCATGTGGCGGGCAATTCATCCGCGCCGCCGCGTTTCCTTCCTATCCTGTACTGCCCCTCAAGGAGGATAGGCCATGCGATGGATGGTGGTGACGGCGCTCTTGCTGTCCGGCGTGCCGGCGCTGGCGCAGCTGCAGAATGATCCGGAAAATGCCGAGCCGGTGCATCCCGATCCCCCGCCGGTCTTGCAGAACGTCATTCCGCCGTCGGAGGTGAATGCCGACCAGGCGGTGGTGGTGCCCGCGACCAGCGCGGCAAAGCCGAAGGATGCCGCTTGCAGCGACACCAATCCCTGCGCCACGCCCACGCCGGAGTCGCGCTAGCGGTTCTCTCCGGGGATCCAAAGCACATCCCCCATGCCGCCGTCATTGGCGGTGCGCGCCATCACGAACAGGTGATCCGACAGCCGGTTGGTGAAACGCAGCGCCTGTTCGTGGAAGGCGCCCTTGGCCGACAGTTCGGCGATCTTGCGTTCGGCGCGGCGGGTGACGGCGCGCGCCATATGCAGATGCGCCGCCAGCGCCGTGCCGCCCGGCAGCACGAAGGAATCCAGGGGGCTGAGTTTCTCGTTCAGGACGTCGATCTCGCGTTCCAGCCGTTCGACCTGCGCCCCGGAAATCCGCAGCCGCTCCTCGGGCCGCCGCCCGTCTTCCGGCGCGGCCAGGTCGGCGCCCAGGTCGAACAGGTCGTTCTGGATGCGCGCCAGCATGGCGTCGGCATCGCCGAAATTCAGGGAAGAGGGGGCATGCAGCCGCGCCAGGCCGATGGCGCAATTGGCCTCGTCCACCGCCCCGATGGCGGCGATGCGGCGGGCGAATTTGGGCAGCCGCGCCCCGTCGCCCAGGCTGGTTTCGCCGGAATCCCCGGTTTTTGTGTAGATTTTGCTGAGCCGCACCATCTTCGCCAACCTTGGTCTTGCCCGTTAAATCTTAGCGGCTATGATCCCGCCCGTCGTGTGAATTGAGTGTCCCATGCCCGTCTCGGCCCCCGAAATCGTTGAAACCGATCACACCCGCGTCGCCTGCGACGGCGACGGCGGCGCGCTGGGTCATCCGCGCGTCTATCTGGAAATGGGCGACGAAGGTTTCGTGGAATGTCCCTATTGTGACAAGCGCTTTGTGCTGAAGGCCGGCGCCGGACATCATCATTGACGGCCCTTAAAAAGGGCGACCATCTCTATCTGGTGGATGGTTCGGGTTACCTGTTCCGCGCCTATCACGCGCTGCCGCCTTTGACTCGCAAGTCCGATGGCCTGCCCACGGGCGCGGTGTCCGGCTACTGCAACATGCTGTGGAAGTTGCTGGAGGACATGAAGGGCCCCGACCAGCCCACCCACTTGGCCGTCATCTTCGACGCCAGCGAAAAGACCTTCCGCAACGCCATCTATCCGCAATACAAGGCGCACCGCCCGCCGCCGCCGGAAGACCTGATCCCGCAATTCCCGCTGGTGCGCGATGCCACCCGCGCCTTCGGCGTCAGTTGCGTCGAGATGCAGGGCTATGAGGCCGACGACCTGATCGCCACCTATGCGCGCCTGGCGCATGAGGCGGGGGCGCGCACCACCATCATCTCGTCGGACAAGGATCTGATGCAGCTGGTGGTGGACGGCAGGATCGAACTGCTGGACACCATGAAGAACCGGCGGCTGGCTTCGGCGGAAGTGCTGGAGAAGTTCGGCGTCATGCCCGACAAGGTGATCCAGGTGCAGGCGCTGGCGGGCGACAGCACCGACAATGTGCCGGGTGTGCGCGGCATCGGCATCAAGACCGCCGCCGAACTGATCAATGCTTATGGCGATGTCGAGACGTTGCTGGCCCGCGCCGGAGAGATCAAGCAGAACAAGCGCCGCGAAACCCTGATCGAGAATGCCGACAATGCCCGCGTCTCGCTGAAGCTGGTGACCCTCGACCAGCATGTGCCGCTGAAGGAACAGGCGGATGAATTCGCCGTCCATGAACCCGACCCCGCCGGGCTGATCGCCTTCCTCAAGGCGATGGAGTTCGGCAGCATCACCCGCCGGGTGGCGGCGCATTTCAATGTCGAAGATGTGGATGCGATCGACGCCGCGCCGACCGTGGCCAATGTGCTGCCGCCCAAACCCGAACTGCCGCCGATCGAGGCCGAAACGCCCGCCGAAACCAGCGCCCTGCGCGCCCCCATCAACCATGACGCCTATGTCACGGTGACGGCGGCGCGCGATCTGGACCAATGGGTGGCGCGTGCCTACGCGGCGGGGCGGGTCTGTGTCGATACCGAAACCACCTCGCTGGACGCCATGACCGCCGGCCTGTGCGGCGTGTCGCTGGCGGTGGCACCGGGCGAGGCCTGCTATATTCCCTGCGGCCATCGCCGCGGCGACGGGCTGACCCTGGACCTGTCGCAGGCGCAGGATGGCGGCGACGCCATCGTCCAGATGACCGAGGCCGATGTGCTGGCGCAATTGAAGCCGCTCTTGGAAGACGATGGCGTGCTGAAGATCGGCCAGAACCTGAAATATGACGCGCTGATCTTCCTGCAGCGCGGCATCCGGCTGGACCCCATAGATGACACCATGCTGATGTCCTATGTGCTGGAAGGCGGGCTGCATGGCCATGGCATGGACGAACTCAGCGTCCTGCATCTGTCGCACACGCCGATTGCCTTCAACGAAGTCACCGGCAAGGGCAAAGACAAGATTTCCTTCGCCTGCGTGCCGGTGGCGGAAGCGACCCGATATTCCGCCGAGGATGCCGATGTCACGCTGCGGCTGGCGCTGCTGCTGAAACCGCGCCTGATCGAGGCGGGCAAGCGCAGCGTTTACGAATGCCTTGAACGGCCGCTGGTGATGGTACTGGCCGACATGGAGCGGGCCGGGGTGATGATCGATCCCGACCTGCTGCGCAAGCTGTCCAATGATTTCGCCAAGCAGCAGGCGGGGCTGGAAACCGAAATCCACCAGCTGGCGGGCCAGGACTTCAATATCGCCTCGCCCAAGCAGTTGGGCGAAATCCTGTTCGACAAGATGAAGATGGAAGGCGGGCGCAAGACCAAGACCGGCGCCTGGTCCACCGACAGCGACGTGCTGGAAGACGTGGCGGCGCAAGGCGCTCCCATCGCCAAGAAGGTGCTGGAATGGCGCGGCCTGGCCAAGCTGCGCGGCACCTATACCGATGCCCTGCCCACTTATATCAATGCCCAGACCGGGCGGGTGCATACCTCTTACGCCATGGCCTCGACCTCGACCGGGCGGCTGGCCTCCACCGATCCCAACCTGCAGAATATTCCGGTGCGCACCGAGGAAGGCCGCCGCATCCGCCAGGCCTTCATCGCGCCCAAGGGCCGCAAACTCATCAGCGCCGACTACAGCCAGATCGAACTGCGCATCCTGGCCCATATGGCCAATATCCCGGAACTGAAAAAGGCGTTCGCGGAAGGGTTGGACATTCATGCCATGACGGCGTCGGAAATCTTCGGCGTACCGGTCGCCGGCATGCCCGCCGAAGTGCGCCGCCGCGCCAAGGCGATCAATTTCGGCATCGTTTACGGCATTTCCGGCTTCGGCCTGGCCAACCAGCTGGGCATCGCCCAGAGCGAGGCGTCGGACTATATCAAGAAATACTTCGCGCGCTTTCCCGGCATCCGCGACTACATGGAAGAGACCAAGCAGTTCGCCCGCACCCATGGCTTTGTCGAGACGCTGTTCGGGCGGCGCATCCATATCCGCGAGATCAATTCCAAGGTGCCGGGGTTCCGCGGCGGGGCCGAGCGCGCCGCCATCAATGCGCCCATCCAGGGCACCGCCGCCGACATCATCCGCCGCGCCATGGTGCGGCTGCCGGGCGCGCTGGCCGAAAAGAAGATCAACGCCGTCATGCTGCTGCAGGTGCATGACGAACTGATCTTCGAGACGCCCGACAGGGAAGTCGAAAAGGCATCAAAGCTGATAAAGACGATCATGGAAAAAGCGCCACTGCCGGCGGTGGAGATTTCGGTGCCGCTGGTGGTGGATGCGCGGGCCGCCGACAATTGGGATGCCGCGCATTGAACCGGCGCGCCCTCGCCTTCGGGATCGCCGCCGTGGCGTTCGGCCTGAACGTGGCGGCCGAACGCGCGCTGATGAAGGTTACCGCTGGCTTCACCATCATCCCCGGCCTTGCCGATTTCACTCCCGTGTTCAATCACGGCGTGTCTTTCAGCCTTTTCACACAAAATACCGATTCAGGCCGCCTGCTGCTGACGGGTGTACTGGCGGTCGTCAGTGCCCTTGTCTCGGTGATGGCCTGGCGCGCCGCCACCATGTTTTCGGCCATTGCTTTCGGGCTGATCCTGGGCGGGGCGCTGGGCAACCTGGCCGACCGCTGGGCCTATGGCGGCGGCGTGTTCGATTTCCTGTGGCTGCATCTGGGCCGCACGTCGCTCTTCATCTGCAACGGCGCCGACATCGCCATAACGGCGGGCGTGGCCCTGCTGCTGCTGGACGGATTTCTGCAGAAGCCAAAGCAAACCTAGCTGTCATGGCCCGCAAATGCGGGCCACCCAGGTGACGCCAGCGCTTCTCTTTCGCTATCGCGAGAATTTCAACTGGGTGGCCCGCTCTCCGGCGGGCCATGACAAAGGGGCAGTTACGCCGCGATGCTTTTCAGCCCCGTCTCCGCCGTGATGCCGGCTTTTTCAAGCGTTTCCATCAACTCGGTCATCAGCTTTTCGTTGTCCGGCGTCTGGCCGGGCGCGGCATGGCTCGCCATATAGCCCGACAGAAAGCCCGGCCGGGCGAGATAGCCCAGGATCATCTCCCGCGCCCGCGCCGCCAGCAGGCCCTCGGTCAGCATGCCGCCGGTTGCCAGTTTGAGCAGGGTCTGGGCTTTTTCGACAGGACCGCCAGCCCGCGCGTCGATGGATTCAAACAGCCTGCCGCGCACCGCCGCGGCGGTCGCCAGCATGTCCAGCCGGGCGCAAACCTCTTCGCGGGTTTCCATCACAAAGCCCGAACGGCGCACCCGCGCCTGCAGCTGGGCCAGGCGCTGCAGCCGCTGCAGCAGCGGCTGCTTGGGATTTGCGAAATGGGCTTCGAAGGCGGCGGCATTCAGCACCGGCGCGATATAGCTGGCAAGCTGGCGCTTGTTTTCGGCGCCGATGATATTGTCCTCGACGAACAGGATACGCTCCAGCTTGTCGTCGGGCGCGGCCTCGGCGATATAGTGGCCCAGCGCTTCCTGCGTCACCAGCCGTTTCGACCGCAGGGTGAAGGCCGCGATCAGGTCTTCATGGCTCAGATAGCGGCCGATGCCCAGCACGATGCGGTTGGCGATGGCGCGCAGGGCCTTCAACTCCTCGACCATGAATTCCGGGTTGAGGCGTTTGTTGCTCTTGAATTCGGCGATGATGCGCTGGGCGACGGCGGTGCGCGACTCCGGCAGTCCGTCCCGCGCGAAATGGCCGGCCAGGGACGCCAGGCCCGCCTTGGCGCCCTCTTCCGTCTTGCCCAGGAACAGGGTCACCAGCTTGTTCAGGGCATGGCCCAGGTTTTCCGACGGCCCCAGCAGGTCGTGCAGCGCCGCCGAACCGGCCAGGATTTCCGCGATGATGGCGTCCACCGCCGACAGCAGCAAGGCGCGCGGCGCTTCTTCGGCGGGGGCATGATCCAGCAGCAGCAGCAGGCGGCGGACCTTGTCGTCCCAGCCGCGTGCGTCTTTCAGGTAATGCGCCAGCGCGCCGTTGAAGAGATAGGAACTGTCGGGATTGGCGCACAGCTTGATCGCCAGCGGCGTCATATGTTCCGGCCCCGGATTGGGGAAGGCGCCGTTGCGCTGGTCGCGATAGACGCGGTTGATCGCCTTGGTGGCAAGCTCGTTCAGGCTTTTGACGATCTGCTGCACCGGAATGTTGGTGCTATGCGCCTGGGCCACCGCGATCTTCTGGATGGCGTGCTGGTACAGGGTGCCGGTGGCTTCCAGCTTTTCCAGCATGTCGGCGCGATGCAGCAGTTCGGTCACGGTGATCTTGCAGCGCGCCAGGAATTCAGACAGCAGCCGCGCGATGGTGGCGCGCGCATGATAGGAATACAGGTCGCTGGGCTGGAAGCAGGGCAGCGCATGCGGCGCATCCTCCTGGGCCGGCGCGATCTTCACCTGGTTGAGGCCGTCCTCGAAAATCTTGAGGGTGAGGAAGTCGCCGGTATCGTCGTTATAGGTTTCCTTGACCACCTTGACGCCGGTGGCCTTGTCGGCCGCCATCAGCTCCTGGGCCATGGTGATGGCGGTCTCGCGGCCGGATACGACCTCGTGCAAGGTCCAGCCGCCCTTGGCGCCAACGCGCCGGAAAACCTCGTAATGAATTTCGCGCCCCATCCCGGCATGTTGGCGCGATCTGCTTTATTGCGGGTTAACCGTGTCGCGAAAGATCCCGGATTTTTGGGTCGGACCCGCACAAGGCGCAGGCCGGGTCCTTGGGCAGGCGCAGGGTGCGGAACTCCGCTGCCAGCGCCTTGTAGGTCAGGACTTTCCCCGCCAGCCCGGTGCCCAGCCCGGCCGTCTCTTTCAGCACCTCCAGCGCCTGCAGCGACCCCATCACCCCGGCGGCGGCCCCCAGCACCCCGGTTTCCGAACAGGAGGGCACCGATCCGGGCGGCGGCGGGGCGGCGAACAGGCAGCGATAGCAGGGGCAGTCCGGCAGCCAGCCCTTGTAGGTGGCAAGCTGGCCCTCGAATTCGGTCACCGCCGCCGAGACCAGCGGTTTGCGGGCGAAAAAGCAGGCGTCGTTGAGCAGGAAGCGGGTGGCGAAATTGTCGGAACCGTCGGCCACGATGTCGTAATCCGCGATCAGGGCCTGAACATTGTCGGCGGTGAGACGCACCGGATGCGGATTGAGCCGCACGCCCGGATTGAGGGCCTGCAATGCCTCCGCTCCCGCCGCGACCTTGCCCCGTCCGACATCGGCCGTCCGAAACAGTATCTGCCGCTGCAGATTGGACAGGCTGACCGTGTCGTCATCCACCAGCCCTATGGCGCCGATCCCGGCGGCGGCCAGATACAGGGCGCAGGGGCTGCCCAGCCCGCCCGCGCCCACGATCAGCACCCGCGCCTGGCGAATCTTCGCCTGGCCCGGCCCGCCGATCTCCCGCAGCACCAGATGGCGGGCATAGCGGTCCAGTTCGTCGTCGCTGAGGGGCATGGGCTTCCTTACGGCACCTGAGATGGGGCTGACAATGCGATTGGCAATGCGCCCGGCAAGCGGGCTGGAACTGGCGGAAGCGGTCGAGTGACTTCTCTACGGATGTCATGGCCGGGCTTGACCCGGCCATCAACCCGCCACGCCATGGATGGCCGCCTCAAGGGCGGTCATGACATAGGGGTTTCATATACTTACCGCGCAGCAAAGGGTGCAGCATAAAGCGTTATGCTGCACTTTATGCTGCAGCATTGGGTGCAGCATAAAAGCTAGATTTTGCGGTAAACCCAGACCCGCGCGGGCGGGATGTTGCTCCACACCATGGCGGCGCGGACGACGCTGTGGCCGGGCGGCGGCACCACCGGGGCATGGGTGCCATAGGAGAACTGGATCAGCGGCGCGCCCGGGGCCAGCCGCGCCGCCAGACCTTCCATATAGCCCTGACGCCAGGGCGGCGGGAAATTCAGCAGCGGAATGCCCGACACAATGGCCCCGAACAGGCCGGTTTCGCGTCCGGCCAGGGTCTTTTCCAGTTGCGCGGCGTCGCCCTGGATCACATGCACGCCCGCGAAGCGCGCCGCATTGTGGCGGGCGAAGTCCTCGTCATATTCGATCAGGGTCAGGCGGGCGGGCGGCACGCCCCGCGCCAGGATCGCCTCGGTGATGATGCCGGTGCCGGGGCCGACCTCCAGCACCGGGCCCGCCAGGGGGTCGATCTGGGCGGCGATGGCCTGGGCCAGGGCCGGACTGGACGGCGCAATGGCGCCGATCTTCTTGGGCCGCGCGATCAGGGCGCGCAGAAAGCGCAGGTTGTCGGCGAAAGAGGCAGGCTTGATGGACGCTGTCACGGATAAGCCCTGCCTTGGTGATTGCCGCGACTCTAGGGCTTGTCGCAGCCGTTCCAAAATTCTTTCAGCCGCGCCAGGAAGCCTTCGGCCTCGGGATGGGTGCCGGTCTGGCTTTCGGCCTCGAACTCGCGCAGCAATTCCTTTTGCCGCCGCGTCAGCTTGACCGGAGTTTCGACCGCCAGCTCGACATACAGGTCGCCGCGCTGGGCGCTGCGCAACACCGGCATGCCCTTGGCCTTGAGGCGGAACTGCCGCCCCGGCTGGGTGCCTTCGGGAATCTTCACGGTGGCGCGGCCGCCGTCCAGGGTCGGCACCTCGATGCTGCCGCCCAGCGACGCCATCACGAAGGACACCGGGGCGCGGCAGTGCAGATCGTGGCCGTCGCGCTGGAAGATGGGATGCTCGGCCACCGACAGGAAAATATAGAGATCGCCGGGCGGGCCGCCATTGACCCCGGCAGCGCCCTCGCCACTGAGGCGAATACGCGTGCCTTCCTCGACACCCGGCGGCACGTCCACATTGAGGGTGCGCTCTTTCTGGACAAGGCCCGCGCCTTTGCAGGTCTTGCAGGGATGGCGGATGATCTTGCCCGAACCGCGGCAGGACGAGCAGGTGCGCTCGATGGTGAAGAAGCCCTGGGTGGCGCGGACCTTGCCGTGGCCGGCGCAGGTGGGGCACATCTCGGCGGAATGACCGGGCTCGGCGCCCGAACCGCTGCAGGTCTCACAGGCCACGGCGGTCGGGACATGGATCTCGGCGGCGCGGCCGTTGAAAGCCTCCTCCAGCGTGATGTCCAGATTGTAGCGCAGGTCCTGGCCGCGGTTGCTGCGCTTGGCGCGCGCGCCCATGCCGCCCATCATCTGGCCGAAAATATCCTCGAATACGTCGCCGAAGCCGCCGGCGAAATCGCCGAACGGGCTTTGCGCGCCCGTACGCGCGCCGGCAGCGGCACCCATGCCGTTCTCGAAGGCGGCATGGCCGAAACGGTCATAGGCGGCGCGCTTCTGATCGTCCTTCAGGACGTCATAGGCTTCGTTGATTTCCTTGAACTTGATTTCGGCGGTGTGGTCGCCGGGATTCTTGTCGGGGTGAAACCGCATCGCCATCTTGCGATAGGCGGATTTCAGGATGTCGCCGGTCGCGCTGCGCTCGACTTCCAGGGTTTCGTAATAACAACGCTTTGTACTGCTCATGGCCCCGACTTTACTCCGACCCCCTCCGGCCTTCGCACCTGGCGGTGCTACGGCCACCTCCCCCTCTCATGCGCTTGCGCGCAGAGGGGGAGGCGGGCCTATGCATTACGCCTTCTTGTGGTCGTCCACTTCCTCGAAGTCGGCGTCCACCACATTGTCGTCGGCGGCCTTCGCGCCATCGGCGGCGGCATCCGCGCCGGCGGCTTCGGACTGCTGCGCCTTGTACATCGCCTCGCCCAGCTTCATCGAAGCCTGGGCCAGGGTATTGGTCTTTTCCTTGATGGCCTCGGCATCGTCACCGCCCAGCGTATCCTTCAGGGATGCGATGGCGGCCTCGATGGCGGTCTTGTCGGCCGCATCCACCTTGTCGCCATGCTCGGACATTGCCCGTTCGGTCGAAGCGATCAGGCTTTCGGCCTGGTTCTTGGATTCCACCGTCTCGCGGCGCTTCTTGTCCTCGGCCGCATGCTCCTCGGCGTCCTTGACCATCTTCTGGATGTCGGCGTCCGACAGGCCGCCACTGGCCTGGATGCGAATCTGCTGCTCCTTGTTGGTGGCCTTGTCCTTGGCGGTGACGCTGACGATGCCGTTGGCGTCAATGTCGAAGGTGACCTCGATCTGCGGAATGCCGCGCGGCGCAGGCGGAATGCCCTGCAGGTCGAAGCGGCCCAGCGACTTGTTGTCCGCCGCCATTTCGCGCTCGCCCTGGAACACATTGATGGTGACGGCGCCCTGGTTGTCCTCGGCGGTGGAGAAGATATTGCTCTTCTTGGTCGGGATGGTGGTGTTGCGGTCGATCAGGCGGGTGAAGACGCCGCCCAGGGTCTCGATGCCCAGCGACAGCGGGGTGACGTCGAGCAGCAGCACGTCCTTGACTTCGCCCTTCAGCACGCCGCCCTGGATGGCGGCGCCGATGGCGACCACTTCGTCCGGGTTGACGCCCTTGTGCGGCTCCTTGCCGCCGAACAGCGCCTTCACGGCTTCCTGCACCTTGGGCATGCGGGTCATGCCGCCGACCAGGATGACTTCGTCGATCTGGCTGTTGGTGACGCCGGCATCCTTGAGCGCCTGCTTCACCGGCCCGATGGTCTTCTGGATCAGGTCGTCCACCAGGCTTTCCAGCTTGGCGCGGGTGATCTTGATGGTCAGGTGCTTGGGGCCCGAAGCGTCCGCGGTGATGAAGGGCAGGTTCACTTCGGTCTGCTGGGCGCTGGACAGTTCGATCTTGGCCTTTTCGGCGGCGTCTTTCAGGCGCTGGAGCGCGAGGCGATCCGAACGCAGGTCGATGCCGTTTTCCTTCTTGAACTCGTCGGCCAGGAAGTTGACGACGCGCTGGTCGAAGTCTTCGCCGCCCAGGAAGGTGTCGCCATTGGTGGATTTCACCTCGAACACGCCATCGCCGATCTCAAGGACGGACACGTCGAAGGTGCCGCCGCCAAGGTCGTAGACGGCGATGGTCTGGCCGGCACCCTTCTTGTCCATGCCATAGGCCAGGGCCGCGGCGGTGGGCTCGTTGATGATGCGCAGCACTTCCAGGCCGGCGATCCTGCCGGCGTCCTTGGTGGCCTGGCGCTGGGCGTCGTTGAAATAGGCGGGAACGGTGATGACCGCCTGGGTCACCTTTTCGCCCAGATGGGCTTCGGCGGTTTCCTTCATCTTCTGCAGGATGAAGCCCGACACTTCCGAGGGGCTGTACTTCTTGCCGTCGCGGCCGCCCACCCAGGCGTCGCCATTGTCGCCGGCGACGATCTTGTAGGGCACCATGCCGATGTCCTTCTTGGTCATCGGATCGTCAAAGCGGCGGCCGATCAGGCGCTTGATCGCGAAGAAGGTCTGCTCGGGATTGGTGACGCCCTGGCGCTTGGCGGGCTGGCCGATCAGGCGCTCGCCATCGGGGGTAAAGGCGACGATGGAGGGCGTGGTGCGCGCGCCTTCCGCATTTTCGATGACCTTGGGGGCAGAGCCCTCCATGACCGCCACGCAGCTGTTGGTGGTGCCAAGATCAATGCCGATTACTTTAGCCATTCTAAGTTCCTCTCAAACGGGCATGGAGTCCTGACCCCTAAGGCGTCCTCCGGTCCATCCCATTGAAATATTTGACAAAACCGGCAGCGGGGCAAACCCCTGCCGATACAAAGGGGTATATAGGGAGGGGGGCGGTTCTTGCCAAGCCTTTGATGGGATTCTGACTTCTCGTCAGCCCTTAAAGCCCTCCTTAAAGTTCTGGCAATTGCAGCAAGGCCGCATCGCCCTGGATCTGGGCATTGCGGCTCTGGCGGTAGAGGTTGCGGGTGGTGGCGTAGAAATCCAGCGAGGTGCGCTCGATGGTGTCGAACTGGTCGCGGCGGCGATCCACCGTGTCCAGGATGACCGTGCCGCGCCGCGCCAGGAACAGGGTGCTGCGGCCGGGGAAGCGGGCATAGACGAAGGGATCGAAAGCGCCGTCCACGACGCCGCCCAACAGGTCGCGCGGCGGCAGGGGGCCAAGGAGCGGCAGCACCAGATAGGAGCCTTCCTGCACGCCGTTCCTGCCCAGGGTGATGCCGAAATCATTGTCATGGGCGGGAATGCCCAGCTTGCCGGCGACATCGATCAGCCCGCCCAGGCCGAGGGTGGAGTTGAGCACCACCCGTCCCAGCGTGTTGGCGGCCTTTTTGACATGGCCCTGCAGGATGTCGTTGGCCAGCACGATGGGGGCATGCAGGTTGGTGACGATATTGTGTACGCCCTCGCGCGCCGGCTGCGGCACCACGGCGCGATAGCCGTCGTCCACCGGGGCGGCGACATGATGCTCGACCCAGACATCGAAGGCGAAGACGTCGCGGTTGGTCGCTTCCCAGGGATCGTTCTGGGCCGCGGATTCCGGGCTGGGCGTGGCGCAGGCGCAAAGGCCCAGGCTCATGGCCAGCACGGCAAGGACGAAAGGCGCTTTCATGCCTTTACCAAGCATCCCCCGGAAACAGGCGAAAGACTTGGCGCGGAAATTTTGAGGTTTAGCGTTAACCGGGAACCGGATTCAGGGTCCAGAAGGCCCAGGTCAGTACGCTGGCGAACACCGTCCAGGCCAGACAGGGCAGCATCAGCAGGCCGGCAATGGCGTCACGGCGGGCAAACAGCAGCAAGGTGGCAAGGATCGCGATGTCCAGGACCACGATCTCGATGAAGGCGGCTCCGATGCGATGCAGGCCGAAGAAGATCGTGCTCCAGGCAAGGTTCAGCGCCAGTTGCAGGACGAAGGCGGCCATCTCGACCGAACGCAAGCTGGCCTTGCGCCACACCCGCCAGCCGGCGAAGGCCATCAGGATATAGAGCGTGGTCCAGACCGGCGCGAACAGCCAGTTGGGCGGGGTGAAGGCGGGATGGGCGAGGCCCCCATACCAGGTGGGAATGGCGGGCTGGGTGAAGACGCTGGCGGCCGCGCCGACGCCCAGGGTGGCGATCAGGAAGAAATATAAAGGCCGGCGCTCGGCGCGATCTCCACCGCTCATGCCTGGGCGGCGTGATCGGCCAGTACCTGGGCGATGCAGGCCGACAGTTTCCTGGCAAAGCCGATGTGGAGGAATTCGTTGGGGCCATGGGCATTGGAATGCGGCCCCAAGACGCCGGTGACGACAAACTGGGTCCTGGGGAATTTGCGCCCCAGCATGGCCATGAAGGGGATGGAGCCGCCTTCGCCCTGGAAGGCGACCGGCTTGCCGAAGGCGGCGTTGCTGGCGCTGTTCAGCGAGGCTTCCAGCCAGGGCGAGAGGGTCGGTGCGTTCCAGCCATTCTCGCCGCGCGGCGCGTCGAAACGCACTTCGGCCCGATAGGGCGGATCGCGTTCCAGCGCCGCCTTTACCGCCGCCCGCGCCGCATCGGCGTCGCAGCTGGGCGGCACGCGCAGGCTGAGCTTGGCGGTGGAATAGGGCAACAGCACATTGCCGCCATTTTCCGGCAGCGGATAGCCGTCCATGGCGGTGATGGAAAGCTGCGGCTGCCAGGTCTTTTGCAGGATCAGATCGGCATTATCGGTGCCCATCGGTTCGGTCGTGCCGGCAAAGGGCAGTTCCGACCACACTTCATCGCCCAGGATTTGCGCCGCCTGTTTTGCCTGGGTCTGGCGGTCGGCGGGAATTTCGACTTTCAGTTCCGGCAGCAGCATCGCTCCCGTCTCGGGGTCTTCGATGCGCGACAGCAATTGCCGCAGGATGCGGAAGGACGAGGGCACGATGCCGCTGGCGGCGCCGGAATGCACGCCCTCGGTCAAGACCCTGACCGTCAGGGTGCCCAGCACCATGCCGCGCAGCGAGGTGGTCAGCCACAACTGGTCGTAATTGCCGCAACCGGAATCCAGGCAGACAACAAGATCGGGCTCGCCGATACGGGCCGCCAGATGGTCGATATAGAAAGGCAGGTCGGGGGAGCCGGATTCTTCGCCCGCCTCGATCAGGATGACGGCGCGGCCATGCGATGCGCCCTGCTCTTTCAGCGCCAGCAGTGCCGCCAGGGACGCGAACAGGGCATAGCCGTCATCGGCGCCGCCCCGGCCATACAGCTTGCCGTCTTTCATGACCGGCCGCCATGGCCCCAGGCCCTCGCTCCAGCCCAGCATCTCGGGCTGCTTGTCGAGATGGCCGTACATCAGCACGGTTCCGGCGGCGTCGCCGGGTATCTCAATGAAGATCAGCGGCGTGCGGCCCGGAAGGCGCACCACTTCCAATGTCGCGCCGGGAAAGGCGCCCAGCTTGCCGCGCGCCCAGTCCGCCAGCAGGGTCACCGCCTGTTCCATGAAGCCATGCGCTTCCCAGTCGGGATCGAAGGCCTGGCTCTTGTTGGGAATGCGAATGTAATCGGTCAGGCGCGGAACGATCTGTGCATCCCAGATGCCGTCCAGGAAGGCCGTGGCTTTTTCAAAATCCAAGAGGACCGTCACTGGTTGATGTCATAGGCCGCGACCACCGCGGCATTGTAGATCTCGCTGGCGCGCGCGCCCAGTGGCGCGATCTGCACCGATTTCTCCAGCCCCACCAGCAGCGGTCCCATCACGCTGGTATTGCCCATCTGCTGCAAGAGCTTGGTGGAGATGGAGGCGGAATGGATCGCCGGCATAATCAGCACATTGGCGGTGTCGGTGAGGCGGACAAACGGATAAAGCGCCAGCTTGTTCTTGTCGAGTGCCACATCCACCGCCATTTCGCCGTCATATTCAAAGTCCACGCCGCGCCCTTCCAGCACATGCACCGCCTCGACGATGCGTTCGCTGCGTTCGCTGCGCGGAAAGCCGAAGGTCGAGGACGCCAGCAGCGCCACCCGCGGCACCAGGCCGAAACGCTTGGCGACGGCGGCGCCCTGCATGGCGATGTCGGCCAGTTGTTCGGCGGTGGGGATTTCGGTCACCGAAGTGTCGGCGATCAGGACCAGGCGGCCCTTGTCGAACACCACCTGCATGCCCATCGGGCGCTGGCCGATCGGAGGGTCCAGCACCAGGCGCACATCGGCAAGGGCGCGGGCATAGTTGCGGGTCACGCCGGTCACCATGGCGTCGGCCTCGCCGGTCCTGACCATCAGCGCGGCATAGACATTGCGGTCGCGGGTGACCAGCCGCACGGCATCGCGGTGCAAGCCGCCGCGCCGCTGGATGCGCTGGTACAGCACGTCGATGAAGGGCGTGGCCTGCTCGATGGAATGGGGCACGCGGATTTCGATCAGGTCTTCGGCCAGGCCCAGCTTGCGGAAGCCCGACTTCACGATATCGGGACGGCCAACCAGGATCGCCTTGCCCAGGCCGGAATTCTGGAAGGCGGCGGCGGCACGGATGACCGAATCCTCCTCGCCCTCCGCGAACACCACCCGCTTGGGCTTGGCGCGCACCGCGTTGGTGACCATCTGGAACAGGCCCGCCGACGGGTCCAGCCGCGCCGACAGCTGGTCCTGATAGGCGACCAGATCGGTGATCTGCTTCTTGGCGACGCCGGTCTTCATCGCCGCTTCCGCCACCGCCGCCGAGACTCTGGAGATCAGGCGCGGATCGAAGGGCGAGGGGATGATGTATTCCGGGCCATAGACCGGGCGCGCGCCGCGATAGGCGGCGGCGACCTCATCGGGCACATCCTCGCGCGTCAGCGCCGCGATGGCCCGGGCGGCGGCGAGCTTCATTTCCTCATTGATGGCGGTGGCGCGCACATCCAGCGCGCCGCGAAAGATATAGGGAAAGCCGATGACATTGTTGACCTGGTTGGGATAGTCGCTGCGGCCGGTGGCGATGATGGCGTCGGGCCGCGCCGCCTTGGCTTCCTCCGGCGTGATCTCAGGGTATGGGTTGGCCATGGCGAAGATGATGGGGCTGGGGCCCATGCTCGCCACCATCTGCGGCGTGAAGGCGCCCTTCTTGGACAGGCCCAGGATCACATCGGCGCCCTTGGCCGCATCCACCAGGGTACGGGCGGTGGTATCGGTGGCGTGCGCCGATTTCCACTGGTTCATGCCTTCGGTGCGGCCGCGATAGACCACGCCCTTGGTGTCGCACAGCAGGACATTCTCGGCCTTGACGCCCAGGGACTTGATGAGTTCCAGGCAGGCGATGCCCGCCGCGCCCGCGCCATTGACCACCACCTTGAGGTCTTCCAGCCTGCGGCCCGTGAGATGCGCGGCATTGATGATGCCGGCGGCGCAGATGATGGCGGTGCCATGCTGGTCGTCATGGAACACCGGAATGTCCATCAACTCGCGCAGCCGCTGCTCGATGATGAAACAGTCGGGCGCCTTGATGTCTTCCAGGTTGATGCCGCCGAAGCTGGGGCCCAGGTAGCGCACGGCGGCGATGAATTCCTCGACATCCCTGGTGTCGATTTCCAGGTCGATGGAATTCACATCGGCGAAGCGCTTGAACAGCACGCACTTGCCTTCCATCACCGGCTTCGACGCCAGCGCCCCCAGGTCGCCCAGGCCCAGGATGGCGGTGCCGTTGGAGATCACGGCCACCATGTTGCCCTTGGTGGTGTACTCATAGGCAAGTTCGGGATTTTCCGCGATCGCCAGCACCGGCACCGCGACGCCGGGCGAATAGGCCAGCGAAAGATCGCGCTGAGTCGCCATCGGCTTGGTGGGCGTGATCTCCAGCTTGCCGGGCTTGGCCCCGGCATGGAAGGCAAGGGCTTCGTCATCGGTGAAGGACGGGCGGGACATTTGGGTACCCCTTGTGGCCTTTTGGCGTTTTCTGGTTCTGGGAAGAATTTTCCACAGAATAACCACCCCTACGGCGATTGCATCAAGCTTCCGTGACGCAGCCCGCGCATCGGCTCTGCTAGTCTGGTTCGCATGAGCGAGACAGAAATCGGTATACAGATTGCTGACGTGACGTCGGTGGGCGATGCGACCCCCATGATGGCGCAATATCTCGCCATCAAGGCGGCGCATGCGGACTATCTGCTGTTCTACCGCATGGGCGATTTCTACGAATTGTTCTTCGCGGATGCAGCAAAGGCGGCGGAGGCGCTGGACATCGCCCTGACCAAACGCGGCAAGCATGCGGGCGAAGACATTCCCATGTGCGGCGTGCCGGTGCATGCCGCCGAATCCTATCTGGAAAAGCTGATCCGCAAGGGCCACCGGGTGGCGGTGTGCGAACAGGTCGAAGACCCCGCCGAGGCCAGGAAGCGTGGCGCCAAGTCGGTGGTGCGGCGCGAAGTGGTGCGGCTGGTGACGCCGGGCACGCTCACCGAAGACGCGCTGCTGGAAGCGCGGTCGTCCAACCTGCTGGCGGCGCTGGGGCGCAGCGGCGCGGAATTCGCGCTGGCCAGCGCCGATATGTCCACCGGCGAGTTTTCGGTGGCGCAGGTGGGGCAGGGCGAAATCGCCACCGAACTGGCGCGGTTGTCACCCAAGGAATTGCTGGTGCCTGACGGGTTGCTGGCGGACGAAGCGTTCAGCCTGCCGTTCAAGTCGTTGGGCGCGGCCTTGTCGCCGCTGCCCTCATCGCGTTTCGACTCCGCCAATGGCGAGCGCGCCTTGAAGGCGCATTACAACATGCTGTCGCTGGATGGGCTGGGCGCGTTCAGCCGCGCCGAACTGTCGGCGGCGGGGGCGCTGATCGCCTATCTGGACCTGACCCAGAAAGGCCGCAAGGTCGCCCTGCAGCGTATCGTGCAGGTATCGCCATCGCATTTCATGGGCATCGATGCCGCCACGCGGCGCAACCTGGAACTGACGCAGACTTTGAGCGGCCAGCGCGGCGGTTCGCTGCTGGCGGGGATTGATCGCACCGTCACCGCCAGCGGCGCGCGCATGCTGGCGGGGCGGCTGGCCGCGCCCCTGACCGATGTGAAGCAGATCGGCGCGCGCCATGATGCGGTCGAAGCCTTTGCCGGGGATTCCGAACTGCGCCGCAGGGCGCGCGAGGCCCTGCGCGCCGCGCCCGATATCGCCCGCGCGCTGGGGCGATTGAGTGTGGCGCGCGGCGGGCCGCGCGATCTCGCCAACCTGCGCGACGGGGTGAAGGCGGCGCGCGGGTTGCGAGACGGGTTGCGGAAAGACTCGCTGGGCGGCGAGGCACTGGGCGCGGTTGATGCCATGACCCAGAATATCGCCGCCTTGTCGCGGCTGTCCGACCGGCTGGAATTCCTGCTGGTGGAGGAACCGCCCTATCTGGCGCGTGACGGTGGCTTCATCAAAAACGGGGCGCATGCGCCGCTGGACGAGTTGCGCGCCCTGCGCGATGAATCCCGCCGCGTCATCGCGGGCCTTGAAGGCAAGTATCGCAGCGCCAGCGGCGTGACGCAGCTCAAGATCAAGCACAATGGCGTCTTGGGCTATTTCATCGAAGTCGGCCAGCAGCATGCCGACAAATTGATGACGGATCGCGAAACCTTCCGCCATCGCCAGACCATGGCGGGGGCGGTGCGTTTTTCCACCGACGAACTGGCAACGCTGGCGTCACGCATCTCCCAGGCCGCCGAGTCGGCGCTGGCGCTGGAAGCCGCGCTGTTCGATGAGATGACGATGCTGGCGCTGGAACATGGCGAGGCGCTGGGCGGCATCGCCGATGCGCTGAGTGTGCTGGACGTGGCGGCATCACTGGGCGAACTTGCCGTCGCGGCGCGTCATGTGCGGCCCAGGATGGACAATGGCCTGGCGTTCGACATCCGGCGCGGACGGCATCCGGTGGTGGAAGCGGCGCTTCAAGCCGCCAATGCCGGGCCTTTCGTGCCCAATGACTGCGATCTTTCTCCCAATGCCAAGGGGCGCTTGTGGCTGGTCACCGGCCCCAACATGGCGGGCAAGTCCACCTTCCTGCGCCAGAATGCGCTGATCGCCATCCTGGCCCAGATGGGCTCGTTCGTGCCGGCGGAAAGCGCCCATATCGGCATCGTGGACCGGCTGTTCAGCCGCGTCGGCGCCGGCGACGACCTGGCGGCGGGGCGTTCGACCTTCATGGTCGAAATGGTGGAGACCGCCGCGATCCTGAATCAAGCGACGCCGCGTTCGCTGGTGATCCTGGACGAGATCGGGCGCGGCACCGCCACCTATGACGGGTTGGCGATTGCCTGGGCGGCGGCCGAGCATCTGCACGAAGCCAACGAGAGCCGCGCCTTGTTCGCCACCCATTATCACGAGATGGTGGCGCTGGCGGAACGGCTGACGTCCATGGCCTGCTACACCATGAAGGTGCGGGAATGGAACGACAGCATCGTCTTCCTGCACGAAGTCGTGGCAGGCATCGCCGACCGCAGCTATGGCATCCATGTCGCCAAGCTGGCGGGCCTGCCCGAGGCGGTGGTGCATCGCGCCGAGGAAGTGCTGCGCGCCCTGGAAGAAGGCCGCGAGGGCCACAAGCCGCTGGCCCGCATCGATGACCTGCCTCTTTTTGGCGCCAGCGCGCCCGCCGCCAAGGGCAGCGCGGTTGAAGATGCACTCAAGACCATCGAGCCCGACGCCCTGTCGCCCAAGGAGGCGCTGGAGATTCTTTACGACCTGAAGAAGAAGCTACCCTCCCCTTGAGGGAGGGTGAAAAGGCGGCAGCGATGCGCTAGCTTTCTGTCCATGAGCGCCGGTCCCCGCAAATTCCTGGTCGTCGTTGACAAGACGCCCGAGCACAGGGTGGCGCTGCGTTTCGCCACCCGCCGCGCCCAGCATACCCAGGGCCGGGTCACTTTGATGTGCGCCGCCACCCCGCCCGACTTCCAGCAATGGAAGGGGGTGGAGGAGATCATGCGCGACGAGGCCCATGCCGAGGCCGAAGCCATGCTGCACGAGGCCGCCAGGCTGGTGAATGAGCTGTCGGGCATCATCCCGGAACTGGTGATCCCTTACGGCCTGACCACGGAATGCCTGGCCCAACTGCTGAAGGACGATCCCGCCATCTCGATCCTGGTGCTGGCCTCGGGCACCGGCAAGCAGGGCCCCGGCCCGCTGGTTTCCATGTTCGGCGCGGCGGTCCAGTCCATCCCCGTAACAATCGTGCCCGGAAACTTCTCCGATGCGCAGATTGACGCCTTGGCGTGACGGGCCGATAAACTGCCCATGACCGGAAAGCTGCTTGTCGGCGTGGCCGTGGCGATCGTCTTTGGCGTCTTGTGCCTGGGGCTCTATACCCTGTGGAAGGGCGGCGACACCGCCGCCACCTGGTCCAATAAACTCATGCGGATCAGGGTGTTGGCCCAGTTCATCGCCATCATTATCATCATGACCGTGCTGTATTTTTCGCAGCATTGATCTGGTCCGCCCCGGCTTATAAGTAAGCCCCTCGCATACCCGTCCTCATAAGAAGAACCGCCATGGCCCGAGAATCATCAAAGACGCTGTACGACAAGATCTGGGACGCCCATCTGGTGGACGCTCCCCCCGGCGAGACCCCCGTTCTCTATATCGACCGGCACCTGGTGCATGAAGTGACCAGCCCCCAGGCCTTTGAGGGCCTGCGCCTGGCGGGCCGCAAGGTGCGCCGCCCCGACCTGACCCTGGCGGTGGCCGACCATAATGTGCCGACCAAGGACCGCGACCAGGGCATCACCGAGCCGGAAAGCCGCGCCCAGGTCGAAGCCCTGATCCGCAACACCACCGACTTCGGCGTCGAATATTTCGCCATGGACGATATCCGCGCCGGCATCGTGCATATCATCGGGCCGGAGCAGGGCTGGACCCTGCCGGGCGCCACCATCGTCTGCGGCGACAGCCATACCTCGACCCATGGCGCGTTCGGTGCGCTGGCCTTCGGCATCGGCACCTCGGAGGTCGAGCATGTGCTGGCCACCCAGACCCTGCGCGCCCAGCACTCCAAGAATATGCGCGTGACGGTCAACGGCACGCTGCCGGATGGCGTGACCGCCAAGGACATTGCCCTGGCGGTGATCGCCAGGATCGGCACCGCCGGCGGCACCGGCTATGTCATCGAATATGCCGGCGAGGCGGTGCGCAGCCTGTCGATGGAAGGCCGCATGACCCTGTGCAACCTGACCATCGAGGGCGGGGCGCGGGCCGGGCTGATCGCGGTGGACGACACTACCCTGAACTATGTCAAGGGCAAGCCGCGCGCCCCCAAGGCCGCCGCCTTCGAGGCTGCCGCGATGTACTGGAAGACCCTGAAGTCCGACGATGACGCGGTGTTCGATGCCGAAGTGGTGCTGGATGCGCGCGATATCGTGCCGATGGTCACCTGGGGCACCTCGCCGGAGCAGGCGCTGCCCATCACCGCCACCGTGCCGGACCCGGCGGCGATGAAGGAAGAACATCACCGCGCCGCCGCGACCCGGGCGCTGGACTATATGGGCCTGACCGCCAACATGAAGCTGACCGACATCAAGGTGGATCATGTCTTCATCGGGTCCTGCACCAACGGCCGCATCGAAGACCTGCGCGCCGCCGCCGTCATCGCGCGCGGCAGACGCGTGGCCGAGGGCGTCAATGCCATCGTGGTGCCGGGCTCGGGGCTGGTGAAGGAACAGGCCGAGGAAGAGGGACTGGACAAGGTGTTCCTGGAGGCCGGTTTCGAATGGCGCGATCCGGGCTGCTCCATGTGCCTCGCCATGAATGCCGACAAGCTGAAGGAAGGCGAACGCTGCGCCTCGACCAGCAACCGCAACTTCGAAGGCCGCCAGGGCCGCGGCGGGCGCACCCATCTTGTCTCGCCCGCAATGGCGGCGGCGGCGGCGGTAACGGGGCACCTGACGGACGTGCGGACGCTTTAGGCGCGCGTCTTTTGCGTCGTGAGTTCGTCGCGCTATCGCTCGTGTACGGCTTGTACACGTCGCTCGGCGCTCCTGCTCACGCCACAAAATCCACCGCGCCTAATCCCAAATTTGTCATGGCCGGGCTTGACCCGGCCATCCGTTGTTCCGCAGTTTCAACTGCTGATAGAGTCGAATCAGCGGAGTTCAAATGACCAAAGACGGGATTCTAACCGAGATTCGGCGACTAGCGGCTTCCAACGGAGTGCCGCCAGGAGAGAAGCTCTTTCATTCAGAAACAGGTGTCCGCCAGCATGAATGGCGCGGAAAGTACTGGGCACGATGGGGAGACGCTTTGCGCGAAGCGGGCTTCAAGCCGAACCAATGGACCGAAAGTTATAACGAAGACTTTCTGATTGAAAAATACATCGCGTTAGTCAGGGAGATTGGTCATCTGCCGGTGGATGCTGAGATTAAAATGAAAGGACAAGCAGACCATAGTTTCCCGAGTTGGACTCCATTTAGGCGCCTGGGAAACAAGACAACTCTGCTTTCAAAGGTAAAAGAGTATTGCGAAACTCATGACGGCCATGAAGACGTTATTGTCTTGTGCGAAAATCTGCAGATCAAAAAGAACGTCTCTTCGTCACATAAAGCGAGATCAGATTCTGAAGATGGTTTCGTGTATCTACTTAAGTCTGGGCGTTACTACAAAATAGGGCGCAGTATTTCTGTCGGGCAGCGCGAACGCCAGCTTTCAATTCAGTTACCGGAGAAGGCTGGCATCGTTCACCACATCCGAACCGATGACCCAGTCGGTATCGAAGCTTACTGGCATAAAAGATTTGAAGCGAAGCGTAAGAATGGCGAATGGTTTGATTTAAATTCAGATGACGTGAATATCTTCAGGCGACGGAAGCTTATGTAACTCCATAAGCAGCGTATGAAGGTAGGAGGCGTCAGAAAAAACTCACCGGGTCCACATCCACCGCGACGCGCACGGCGGCGGGGGTTTTGACGGCGGCGAGCCAGGCTTTCAGATAGGCTTGCACATCCACGCCTTTCGCCGCCTGCACCAATAGCCGTTCGCGCGTCTGGCCGCGCAACAGGGCATAGAAGGCCGGTGTCGGGCCCCATACTTTCACGTCACGCGCGGGCGGCGCCGATTTGCCCAGCTGGCGGGCGATGGCGCGTACCGCCTCGCCGTCATGGCCGCTGATGACCAGCGCCACCAGCCGCCCGAACGGCGGGGCGGCGGCGGCTTCGCGGAACTGTCGTTCCTGTTCGTAAAAGCCGTCGCGGTCGCCGCGCGCCAGGGCCTGCATCACCGCATCGTCGGGATTGCGGGTCTGCAGCAGCACCAGCCCCGGTTTCTCGGCCCGGCCGGCGCGGCCCGAGACCTGGTGCAGCAACTGGAACGTCCGTTCGCGCGCCCTTAAGTCCCCGTCGCTGCCGCCCAGGTCGGCATCCACCACGCCAACCAGAGTCAGTTGCGGAAAGTGATGACCCTTCGCCACAATCTGTGTGCCGATCAGCACGTCTATTTCGCCGCGCGCGAACAGCTTGAGCGGCCCCTGCATCTCGCCGGGCCCGGTATGTACCAGGGTATCGGACGAGGCGATGCCATAACGCACCTGGGGAAAGAAGGCGGCGAATTCCTCCGCCACCCGCTCCACGCCGGGACCGCAGGCAATCAGCGTGCCGCTTTCATGGCATTGCGGACACTCGGTCGGCATCGCCATCTCATAGCCGCATTGATGGCAGGCCAGCCGCCTTTTGTATTTGTGTTCCACCAGCCAGGCCGAGCAATGCGGGCAGGTGAATTTGTGGCCGCAGGCCTCGCACAGGGTCAGCGGCGCATAGCCCCGGCGGTTGAGGAACAGCATTGCCTGCTCGCCCGCGCCCAGCGTCCGTTCCAGGGCTGCGCGCAACGGTGGCGACAGCCATTGCGCCTTGTGTTCGGCATCAACCGGATCGCGTTCATGTCGCAGATCAATCAATTGCACGCTGGGCATTTCCGCCACGCCATGCCGCGACGCCAGTTTGAGATGCGCGTAGCGCCCGCTGGTGGCATTGACGAAACTTTCCAGCGACGGCGTGGCGCTGGCCAGCACCACCGGGCAATCCTCGATTCGCGCCCGCACCACCGCCATGTCGCGGGCATGATAGATGGCGCCGTCCTGCTGCTTGAAGGCCTGCTCGTGTTCCTCGTCCACGATCACCAGGCCCAGATCGGAGAACGGCAGGAACAGCGACGACCGCGCCCCCACGATCACCCGCGCCTCGCCCCGCATCACGGCCCGATAGGTGCGGCGGCGTTCCTTCTGCGACAGGTCGCTGTGCCATTCCGCCGGCCGCACGCCGAAACGCGCCGCGAAGCGCTCCAGGAACTGCATCGTCAATGCGATTTCCGGCAACAGGATCAGCACCTGCCGGTTCTGGCGCAGCGCCGCCGCCACCGCCTCGAAATAGACTTCGGTCTTGCCCGAGCCGGTGACGCCATCCAGCAGATGCGCCGAGAATCTTTTGGCCGCCACCGCGTCGCGCAGGGCTTGTGCCGCCAGCGCCTGGTCGCCATTCAGCTGCGGCACTGCAAATGCCGCATCGGGCATCTGGAATGGCGGGAATTCCGGCAATTGCGTCGGCACCAGCGCGTCCGCGCCGATCAGGCCGCGCACCACGGCCGCGCTGACATTGGCGTCTTCCGCCAGTCCCGAAACACTGCGCGCCAGTCCGTCCGCTGCCACCTCCAGCGCGCGTTGCCGTGCCGCGCTCATGCGGGGCGGTGTCACCGGCCCGCGCACATAGGCGATACGCATCGTCTCCGGTTCAAACGCGCCGCGCGAGCGCAGCGCCATGGCCAGGATCGCCCCCGGCGGGTTGAGCGTGTAATCCGCCACCCAGTCCACAAAGTCGCACAGTTTCGCGGGCAGCGCGGGCGCGCCTTCCAAGGGTTCCGCGATCTTCAGCCGGTTGTCGCCCACCGTGCCTTCGGCGGTGCCCCAGACCACGCCCAGCACCGCGCGGTTCCCCAGCGGCGCGGCAACCAGCGCCCCCCGCGCGGCGTTACAACCGGCAGGCAGCTTGTAGTCATAGGCCCCCGCCAAGGGCAGCGGCAGCAACACGCCCACCACCGGCTTTTCCAGGATTTCAGGAGGTGGCGCGGGGTTTATACGAGCTCTTATCATGGAGTAAGATGGGTCATGGGCTACACTTCGCGCCGCCCCATTCCAAGGTCAATAAATAAGGTCAGGACCCTATTATGAAAATCTTCCTCGACACCGCCGATGTGGCGGAAATCCGCGAATATGCCGCCAGCGGCCTGGTGGACGGCGTCACCACCAATCCCTCGCTGGCCGCCAAGACGGGCCGCGACTATGTCGAATCGCTGAGGGAAATCTGTTCCATCGTGCCGGGCGCGGTCAGCGCCGAAGTGCTGGCGATGGATTATGACGGCATGATCCAGCAGGCGGCCATCTTCACCAAGATCGCCAAGAACATCGCGGTGAAGGTGCCGCTGACCTGGCCGGGGCTGAAAGCCTGCAAGACGCTGTCCGATCAGGGCACCATGGTCAATGTCACGCTGTGCTTCTCGCCCGTCCAGGCGATGATGGCGGCCAAGGCCGGCGCGAGTTTCATCTCGCCCTTCATCGGCCGGGTGGACGATATGGGCGAAGACGGCATCGGGCTGATCCATGACATCAGAACCCTGTACGACAATTACAACTTCAAGACAGAAATCCTGGCCGCGTCGGTGCGCCATGTGCAGCATGTGCGCGAAAGCGCCCTGGCCGGAGCCGATGTCGCCACCATCCCGGCGTCGGTGTTCAAGGCGCTGTTGAACCATCCGCTGACCGACAAGGGCCTGGCGGCGTTCGAGGCCGATGCCAAAAAGGCCGGTGTGGTCATCAAGGGATAACGTGGCCGAAGGGGCGGACGCACTTCGCAAGAACTGGCTGGCGGCGCTGGCGCATGAACGCCGCGCCTCGCCCCACACCTTGCGCGCCTATGGCGACGACGTGGCGCGCTTTATCGGCTTCCAGGCCGGCCATACCGGCGGCGCGATGACCGAGCGCGCGCTGGCGAAGCTGACGCCCGCCGATATCCGCGCCTTTATCACGTCGCGCCGCTCGGAAGGCTTGGGTGCGGGCGGGGTGCAGCGGGCGCTGGCGGCGGTGCGCAGCTTCTACAAATTCCTGGCGAAAGAAGGCGTGCTGGAAAATGCCGCCGCCCGTTCCATCCGCACCCCACGGGTGCGCCGCCGCCTGCCGCGCCCTTTGTCGGTGGAGGATGCGGCGCGCGCCATCGAGGAAGCGGGCGAACACAAGGTCGAATGGCTGGGGGCGCGTGACGTGGCGCTGCTGACCTTGCTGTATGGCGCGGGTCTGCGTATTTCCGAGGCGCTGGGCCTGAAGCGCGGTGACGTGCCGTTGGGCACCACGCTGACGGTGATCGGCAAGGGCCTTAAGGAGCGCAGCGTGCCGGTGCTGGCGCTGGTCGCCGCGGCGCTGGCGGATTACGCGGCGCAGATTCCGTTCAGCGGTGCGCCAGCCACACCGCTGTTTCTGTCGCGGCGCGGCCTCGCCATGAGCCCGCGCGAGGCGCAGGCCCTGATGCAGAAGCTGCGCGGGCGGCTTGGCCTGCCGGAACGGGCGACGCCGCATGCCATGCGCCATTCCTTCGCGACGCACATATTGCAGGGTGGCGGCGACCTGCGTTCGGTGCAGGAACTGCTGGGCCATGCCTCGCTGTCCACGACGCAGATCTATACCGCCATCGAGACCACGCAATTGCTGGAGACTTATTCCAAGGCCCATCCCCGGGGCCGGTAGACTTCCCGCAGGCCGGGCGCTAGCGTTGCCGCAAAACACAGGGGGAAACAGATGATCCGCATACGTCTCACCGCCGCCGCCTTTGCCGCGTCGGTTTTCGCCGTGCCCGCTTTCGCGGCCGAGCCCGATGGCCTGACCCTGCCGCCGGGCTTTCATGCGCAGGTGGTGGCAGAGGGGCTGGGGCCCATCCGTCACCTGGCGCTGCGCGGCAACGACATCTATGTCTCCACCAAACATGGCCGCGACCAGCCGTCGGCCGGCATTGTGGCGCTACGCCTGGGGCCGGATCACAAACCGGTCGCGACCGAGCATTTCGGAGTCGGCACGGCGGACCAGGGCACCGGCATCCGCATCTACAAGGGTGCGCTGTATGCCGCGTCGGGCACCGGGGTTTATCGCTTCACGCTGGATGATGCGCTGGTGCCCGCCGCCGCGCCGGAACTGGTCGTGGACGGCCTGGCCGCCACCAACCATCCGCTGGCCTTTGACGGCAAGGGCAACATCTATGTCGGCATTGACGGCGGCGGCGGCGCCAGCAACTGCCCCGATCCGGCGACGCCGAAAGACGCCAAGCCCAAGGGGCTCAAGCCCTGTCCGTTGCTGGAGACAAAGGGCGGCATCTGGCGCTTCAGCGACTCCAAGCCGGCGCAGACGCTGGCCGATGGCGAACATTTCGCCACCGGCATCCGCAACATGAGCGCGATGGACTGGCGCGGCGGCGATGCGCTGTACGGCGCCTGGCATGGCCGCGACGCCACCGCCAAGACCTGGCCCGAACTTTTGACCCCGGCCGATGACGATGCCATCGCCGACGAGATGTTCCGCATCACGCGGGGCACCGACATGGGCTGGCCCTATACCTATTGGGACGGCGTGCGCAAGACGCGCCTGCTGGCGCCCGACTATGGCGGCGACGGCAAGATGGTGGTGGAAAGCGGCAAGTACGCGACGCCGGTGGCGGCCTTCGCGCCGCTGCGGCCGGCGGTGCTGGACATGGCCTTCTATACCGGCAGCCAGTTCCCGCGCGCCTGGCGCGGCGGCGCCTTCCTGGCCATGCATGGCGGCGGCGCCGATGGCGCGATCCTGCCGGGCGGCCATGCCGGCTATGACGTGATGTTCGTGCCGTTTGCGGGCAACAAGGCGGGTACGCCGGTGGAATTCGCCGACGGCTTCGCGGGACCGGATGCGGCGGCCAGGAACGTCAAGACGGCGGCCTATCGCCCGGTGGGCGTGGCGGTCGGCCCGGACGGCGCGCTGTATGTCGCGGACTCCAACAAGGGCAAGATCTGGCGGATTTCCTACGGCGAATAGGCGGCGAAACCCCGAATTAAGGGGTTTTGCGCCAGCTTTGGTGGTTGCAGAGGGGGGCCGGAATCCGTAGTTTCCCGGCCGTCCGGTAGCCGCCTTAGCTCAGTCGGTAGAGCATCGCATTCGTAATGCGGGGGTCGCGTGTTCGAGTCACGCAGGCGGCACCATTCCTTTGCGCGCCAGTGGCGCGCAAAGGAATGACAAGCGGCGGCTAGCGTCAGCGTAGCGCCGCCGCGCGTCAGGCCGATGGCCGATCCAAAATTCTGCTAATGCACTGCCGCGGGCTGCAGCGTCTCGGGCGCTTCCGGCACCAGCCGGTGTACCTTGAACATGCAGTACAGAGCGAACAGCGATACCGCGATCACGATATAGCCCACCCGGTTGAAGTGCTGCAGTTCGCCCTGGCTGTTGCTCACCACGATCAGCCCCGCCAGCACCGAGGCCAGCCCGCCGCAGAATTGCTGCAGCGAGGCGCTGACGGCGTTGAAGGCGCCGCGCCGCGTCGGCTCGGGCAGGGCCGAGATCAGCGCCTGGGCCGGGATCATGCGCGAGAAGATGCTGACGAACAAAAGCACATTGATGAGGATCACCACGGGCAATGCGGTCGGGCCCATGTTGGTCCAGATCGCGACCATCACGATGGTCAGCATGCTGCCGAACAGGAAGACGCGGAATTTCCCGAACCTGTCGCTGGCCTTGCCGATCAGCGGCCCGGCAAAAATGGTGCAAAGGCCGGTGACCAGATAGATGGTGGGCAGGTGGGTCAGCGGGATTTTCACATTGTTGACCAGATAGGTGCTGCCGAACGGCATCAGCATGAAGCCGCCGATGGTGGTGAAGGCGGTCAGCGCGAAGGCCGGGGTAAAGCGCGGCTGCTTCAGGGTGTTGAACAGATGCCGCCAGGGGCTGTGTTCCTGCTTCATGGCCAGGTGCCCCCGGATCGGCTGCAGGCCGACGATAATGACCGCCGACGCTGCCAGGGTGAGGATCACGACCGCCACGAAGGGCGCGTGCCAGTTCCACTGGTTGGCGAAATAGATTCCCGCCGGCAGGCCCAGGATCTGGCTGGCGGCGAAGGCGGTCTGCACAAAGCCCATCACCCGGCCGCGCATCTCCAGCGGGAACAGGTCGGTGGCGATGGCCAGCACCACCGAACCGATGACGCCGCCGAACAGTCCGGTGACCATCCGCGCCAGCAGCAGCAGATGGTAGGTGCCCGCCACCGCGCACAAGGCCGTGCCCAGGATGAAGCCGCCATAAAAGAACAACAGAAGGCGCTTGCGGTCGAAACGGTCGGCAAAGCCCGCCGCCAGCAGCCCCGAGACGGCGGCGCTGAAGGCATAAAGCGATACCGCCAGGCCGAACTGGCGCGGGCTGATATGCAGCGCCGGCATCACGATGGCGCCCAAGGGCGCCATGATCATGAAATCCAGGATGATGGTGAATTGCAGGAACGCCAGGATGGCGATCACGAAAATCTGGTAGCGGGTGAAGGCCTGCCGGGCGGGCTTGGTTTGGGATGTCATGGCTGGTCCCTGATGTGGGGCACAAACCAGCGGTCTGGAAGGTGCTTTTGCTGCGACGTCCGGTCACGCCCCGGTTCCGTCAGGCCCGCTTTTTGCGCCAGCCCGCATAAAAGCTGGCCGCCATAAGGGCATAGAGCAGCCAGTCCGCCGCGCTGTTGACGCTGTCGGGCAGCACCAGCGACGCCACGCCGAAGCACAGCCCGGCCATCAGGTAGATCTGCCGCCAGGGCAGGGGCTGCCGCTTGCGGCTCTGTTTCCACTGTTCCAGTTCGGGATCGCCGGAGGTCCATTGCGGTGCCGGCGCGGGTTCGGCAACCGGCATCGCCGCGCGGGGCGGCGCGGCCGGGCCGGTGGGGCCGGCAGAACCAGCAGTGCGGCGTCCGAAGCTTTGGGCCATGGCGCGATTGTCGCCCGGCCAGGTTAGCGGCTGCTTAAACCCATGGCCGCGTCGATGCCGGCATCGTCCATCGGCACGCCGCAGCGCGTCAGCAGCCCGCGCAGTTCCAGGATCGGGGGGAAGACCTCGTTGTTCCAGTCGTCGCCCTGGGCGTCATGGGCCTTCTGCTCCTGCTCCATGATGTTCTTGTCCTGGGTGAAGATGGCTTCCGTGAACCAGCGGATGAAGGGCCAGGCGGCATGGATCAGGCCGGGAATTTTCGATTTGCGGACGGACAGATAGCCGAAGGTGCGGGTGGTGCGCTGCTGGCTGTCCAGCGGGGTATAGCCCAGCCAGACATCCAGCACCGGATCGCCGCCGTTCACCCACACGCGCAGGGTCTGGTAGGGATAGCCGGTGCGGATCGTCATCAGGTCGGCATTGGCGCCGTCCTTGGGTGCGCGGATGGTGTTGAGGATGGCGCTTTCGCCCAGGCTGGGGCGGCCCGCCGTGCGGCTGAAGGTGTAGTCGACCTCGCACCAGTCCTCGCCCTGGCGGCGGCCCAGGCATTTCGCCTTGATCGAACCCATCAGGCTGCGATGCAGGAACTGGTGATTCATGTCGAACAGGTTCTCGTGCAGGAAGCTGTAGTGGCAGGCGATCTCGCGGTTCAGCCGGCGGGTCTTGTAGCGATGGTCCGATTTCGCCCCCAGCGCCATGGGCGCGTGCCGTTCGGCCAGGGCGGGATTGCCGGGAAAGATGAAGACCAGCCCGTCCACTTCGCGCACCGGATAGGCGCGCACGCCATTGGGCAGTCGCGCCCGGCCCAGATAGGGCACATCCACACAGGCGCCATGGCAATCATAGGACCAGCCGTGATAGCCGCATTTCAGGGTTTCGCCTTCCACCACGCCCAGCGACAACGGCACCTGGCGATGGGCACAGCGGTCTTCCAGCGCATGCAATTGGCCGCTTTTACCGCGAAACAGCACCACCGGCTCGCCGGCGAAGCGGCGGGCCAGGGTCTTGCCGGGCCTGACCTCGTCCGACCAGGCGAGGGGATACCAGTGATCGGGATGGGCCGCGATGCGCCGCAGGTCCATGCCGCCGACAGACAGGCTGGTCGAAAGACCATTGGTAATGACGGTCATCGGTCTTTCCGGCGCGCGCGCGGTTTGAGGGTTAATGAACGGCAACGCAGCCTCGGTCATTCCGTTCCGGCACGGAAGGGGGCAGCGCGGCAAATGCCCCTCTTATTCGAAACAAATTGGGGCTTGCGCCTTCACCGGGGCGAAAGACGGCGGGCGCACCATGGCATGGCTGAGGGATAAAGCCATGTACACCATTGTTGCAGCCTCCCAGAAAGGCGGATCGGGCAAGACCACGCTGTCGGGCCATCTGGCGGTCGAGGCGGTGCGCCAGGGCGCGGGCGAGATTGCGCTGATCGACACCGATCCGCAGGGCTCGCTGGCCGCCTGGTGGAATGCGCGCGCCGCGCCCGCGCCCCATTTTTTAAAAGCGGGATTACCCGACTTGGAGGAGGCATTGGCCGGACTGGACCGCATGGGCATCCGCATCGCGGTGATCGACACCCCGCCCGCCATCACCCAGTCCATCTCCAAGGTCGTGGCCCATGCCGACCTGGTGATCGTGCCGACCCGGCCCTCGCCCCACGACCTGCGCGCGGTGGGCGCGACGGTGGACATCGCCGAACGCCATGGCAAACCGCTGATCTTTGTCGTCAATGCCGCCACGGCGCGCGCCCGCATCACCGGGGAAAGCGCGGTGGCGCTGTCGCAGCACGGCACCGTGGCGCCGGTCACCATCCATCACCGGGTGGATTTCGCCGCCAGCATGATCGACGGCCGCACCGTGGGCGAGGTGACGCCCGCGTCGCAGTCGGCGAAAGAGATCACCGACCTGTGGCTCTATATCCAGGAGCGGCTGTCGCGCATCGTGCGCGATCCGGCGCTGCTGCCCGACTTCAGGCCGGGTCACCTGGCGATCAATTCGCTGCTGGCGTCGGGCATGGATGCGCCGTCGGAATTATTGGCGGCGGAACCGCCCGGCCATGAGGAGCCGGAACGGCGCAGCGGCATGGAGCGCCGCATCGCCGAGCTGCCACGCATTCCTGAGCGCCGCGTGTTCGGCCGCCGCGCCAGCGACTTGCCCGTATTTGGAGGGTGGAAATGAGTGCGAAATTTGCCTCCATCACCGCCGGGCTATTGGCGCGCAAGGGCGAGGCGCAGCCCTGGAATAGCATGGCGAGCGGCATGATGCCGGAGCCGGAGAAAGCGGCACTGGCTTGGCATGGTGAACCGGCGCGCAGCGAGCCTGTGCCGCCGTCGAAGGAGAAATCCTGTTCGGTGCGCATGTCGGCGCACGACTATGAACGGCTGGGGATCATCGCGGTGAAGACCGGCGCGACGCGGCAACAATTGCTGAAGGCGGCGCTGGCGCAGTTTCTCAGCAGCAAAGCCAAGTCGCTATCCTGCGCCTGCCTCGGTGCTTGCGAAAATCGCTGCGAGAACTAGGCCAGTTCGACCGGCTTGTAGCCGGGGGCGTGGGTCCGCCACAGGATGGCGATGAACACCCCCTTGGCGCGCGGCAGGACGACAAGCGAGATCGCCACGATCAGCGCCGACATCGAAACCATCGCCGCCCAGGTCGGCATCCAGTCCCAGTTGAACAGGAAGACCAGCGGCAGGAAGATGTGCCCGACCACGATAAGGGTCAGCCAGGGGGCGGCGTCGTCGGCGCGAATCTGGCCATACTGTTCGCCGCACACCGAACACTGATCCACCTGCTTGAGATAGGTGCGGAACAGCTTGCCCTTGCCGCAATGCGGACAGTGGCCCAGCACGGCGCGGGCGATGGCGGTTTTCAGAGGGACTTCGGTGTCTTCGCGCATGGACGAAATATAGGCCGTATGGCGCGGATTTCAGCCGTGCGCCTTGCCGCTGCGACAACTTGCGTGCTTGGACAAAGCCCGGCACTGTCGGCGCAAGGCGGGAAACGCCGCCGTCAGACATTTCAGGGCCGGGATGAAGATCACCAGACTGACGACCTTTGTGGTGCCGCCGCGCTGGCTGTTCCTCAAGGTCGAGACCGATGCCGGGGTCACCGGCTGGGGCGAGCCGGTGGTGGAAGGCCGCGCCGAAACGGTGGCGGCGCTGGTCGCGGAACTGGCCGACTATCTGGTCGGCAAAGACCCGGCCGCCATCGAAGACCATTGGACGGTGCTGTATCGCGGCGGTTTCTATCGCGGCGGCGCGCTGCACATGAGCGCGCTGGCCGGCATCGACCAGGCGCTATGGGACATCAAGGGCAAGGTGCTGGGCCAGCCGGTGCATGTGCTGCTGGGCGGGCCGGTGCGGCGCAGGATGCGGGTCTATAGCTGGATCGGCGGCGACCGGCCGGACGCTATTGTTGCGGGCGCGAAGGCGGTGGCGGCCAACGGCTTCACCGCCGTCAAGATGCTGGCGACCGAGGAACTGCATTATCTCGACAGCAATGCGAAACTGGATGCGGTGATCGCGCGGGTGGGTGCGCTGCGCGGCGCCATGGGGCCGGATTTCGGCATCGCGGTGGATTTCCATGGCCGGGTGCATCGCCCGATGGCGAAAGTGCTGGCCAAGGAACTCGATCCCTTCAAGCTGATGTTCATCGAGGAGCCGGTGTTGAGCGAACATGCCGAGGCGCTGCGCGACATCGCCAACCATACCGCCACGCCCATCGCCCTTGGCGAGCGGCTGTTCTCGCGCTGGGATTTCAAGAAGATTCTCAGCGACGGGCTGGTGGACATCATCCAGCCCGATCCGTCGCACGCTGGCGGCATCACCGAGACCCGCAAGATCGCGGCGATGGCGGAAGCCTATGACGTGGCGCTGGCGCTGCATTGCCCGCTGGGGCCCATCGCGCTGGCGGCCTGCCTGCAACTGGACGCGGTCTGCCACAATGCCGTGATCCAGGAACAGAGTCTGGGCATCCATTACAACACGGCGGGCGACCTGCTGGATTACGTCAGCGATCCTTCGGTGTTCGCTTATGCCGATGGCTATGCGACGATTCCCGATAAGCCAGGGTTGGGTATTGCGGTTAATGAAGACGCGGTGAGACGCGGCGCCGCCATCGGCCATCGCTGGCGCCCGCCGGTGTGGCGTCATGAAGACGGGTCTTTCGCGGAGTGGTGAGATGACGGAAACAGTGACCGGACCCCCCACCCGCCATCGCTATGTCGTGATGCTGATGATCTTTGTCTGTGTGGTCATCACCTATCTCGACCGCAGCAACATCTCCATCACCGCACCCGCCATGCGCAAGGAGCTGGGCATAGACACGGTGCATATGGGCTGGATCCTGTCGGCCTTCGGCTGGACCTATGCCTTCTGCCAGATTCCCGGCGGCTGGCTGGTGGACCGCATCCGCCCGCGCTTCTTCTATCCCGGCATCTTGATCCTGTGGTCGCTGGCGACGGCCTTTCTGGGGGTGGCCGGCAGCTTTGCCTCGCTGTTCCTGGTGCGGCTCCTGATCGGGGCGCTGGAAGCGCCGTCCTACATGATCAACAACCTGGTGGTGACATCCTGGTTTCCCGACCGCGAGCGCGGCGGCGCGGTGGGTTTCTATATCTCCGGCCAGTTCATCGGGCTGGCTTTCCTGCAGCCGCTTCTGGTGTGGCTGGTGGTGACCCATGGCTGGCGCAGCGTGTTCTTCACCACCGGCATCGGCGGGGCGCTGTGGGGGCTGGTGTGGCTGATCGCCTATCGCACGCCGCGCGAATCCAAGCGCGCCAATGCGGCGGAGATCGAGCTGATCGAGACCGGCGGCGGGCTGGTGGACCTGGGCAGCGCCGATGCGGGCAAGCAGCGCCGCAAGCTGAACTGGGCGGACCTGGCCACGGTGTTCAAGTACAAGAAGCTGTGGGGCGTCTATATCGGCCAGTTCGCCGTCACCTCCAGCCAGTGGTTCTTCCTGACCTGGTTTCCCACCTATCTGGTGGAGTTCCGCCATCTCAGTATCCTGAAATCGGGCTTCTATGTCTCGCTGCCCTTCATCGCCGCCTTTGTCGGCACCCAGCTGGGCGGCTTTCTGTCCGACCGGCTGCTGCGCGGCGGCTATAGCCTGGGCACGGCGCGCAAGTCGCCGATCATCTTCGGGCTGCTGCTGTCGTCCAGCATTATCGGGGCCAATTTCGTCGATGCCCCGGAACTGGTGATCGCCTTCATGGCGCTGGCCTTCTTCGGCAACGGCATGGCCAGCATCGGCTGGTCGTTGATCTCCCATGTCGCGCCCAAGCCGCTGATCGGGCTGACCGGCGGCACCTTCAACTTCATCTCCAACCTGTCGGGCATCTCCACGCCACTGATCATCGGCTATCTCGCCAAGGGCGGCAATTTCGCGCCCGGCCTCAGCTATATCGCCGCCGTCGCGGTGATCGGGGCGCTGGCCTATATCCTGATGATCGGCAAGCTGGAACGCGTGGAATAGCCCACAAATAAAAAGAGCGCCGTCGCGGGGACGGCGCTCTTTGTTTTGGCGGCGGCCCGTCTTCAGACCAGATGCTGCTCGGACTGGATCAGGCCGCGGATATAGCCGAACTCGAAGGCGAAATTCTCGCGGCTGCCCCACTGCTCATCGCCGCCGATCACGCGCGGCGCGTGGTCGGGCATCAGCAGGTCTTCATAACCGACCTCGCGATAGACCTTCAGCATCTTGACGAAATCGACATCGCCTTCATCCGGGAACATCTCGGCGACGAAATTGTCGCGTCCGCCGCGAATATTGCGGAAATGAACATTGAAGATCTTCTTGCGGCTGCCGAACCAGCGGATCACATCGGGCAGTTCGTCATTGGGATGATACAGGTCTTCCGACACCGTGCCCTGGCAGAAGTTCAGCCCGTGATAGGGGCTTTCATGCAGGGTCACGAACTTCTTCAACCCGTCGGGCGTGCCCAGCACATTGTGGATGCCCAGATAGCCCTCCGGCGGCATGCCGGGGTCCTGGGGATGGCAGGCGATGCGCACCTTGTACTCATTGGCGACCGGCACCACCCTGGAGAGGAAATATTCGATGCGGTCCCAGAATTCGCTGTCGCTGACATTGCCCGCCTTGGTCTGTGGCTTGTTCTGGGCCAGCGCCTCTTGATAGTTCCACTTGTTGTACTGGGTATCGCCGCGCCCCTGCACGGTGCCCGACCGCACCACGCCCAGGATGGACATGTTGTACTTCAGGGTGCGGATGCCGGCGGCGGCGCAGTTCTTGATCGTGGTCTGGATCTGCTCGATGTCATGGTCGCGCTCCGGCGACTGGCCCAGCACGATGGCGGGATGCTTCTCGCGGTCCACATTGGAAGAGGTCAGCAGGATGGAATCGATCAGTTCGACCTTCAGCTTGTGCTTGTTGGCCAGGTCGAGCATCTGGTTCAGTTCCTCGACCGTGGGATAGAGGCGGTCGGGGTCTTTCACGTCCGGGCTGGCGCAGATGGCGTCCAGGCCATAGCGGGCGGCCCAACTGCAGTTGGATTCGTTGAGCTTGCCGTTCATCTGGTGGCCCAGCCGCGCCTTCAGCGGCTGCAAGCCGGCGCTGGCGCAGGAGCCGGTCGCGCCCTTGTGTTTCGAGGCGGCCTCGGCGGCGGGAATGCCGCCTGCAGCGACGGCGGCGGCGCCCGCCCCGGTCACGGAAAAGAATTTGCGGCGGTCCATGTCAGTTCTCCCTGGTGTCTAGTTTGGAACGGGTTTCAGCCCCGCCCGGATGGCGGCGTCATGGCCCTTTTTCCCGCGAAGGTCGTCCAGCAGCGCGGCGGCGTCCAGTACGTTTTCGGCATGGGTCGAAATCGCTCCGGCATAGATGGTGGTCATCTGGATGTCGTCGGGCAGCGGCCACACCGCGACGCCCTTGTTGGGCAGCATCTCGCTGACCAGGGTCACGCCATATTGCGCCGCCCCCGTGGCCACCGCCTCGGCCACGCCCGTACCATTGGGTTCCAGCACCGCCTTGGCGCGGACCTCTCCGCCGATGCCCAGCCTGTCGGCCTGGCTGAGGAAAAATACCCCGGTGATGCCGCCCGAGGCCGGATCGACATAAGCGATGGTCCTGGCCGCCAGCAGGGTGGTCCGCGCCTGCGCGGCATCGGCAATGGCCGGTTTGGGCGTGCCCGCCTTGGCGGCGAGCCCCGCCACCATCTGCGCCAGATCGTGATGCTGCACCGCCACCAGCTGTTCGCTGGACAGCGCCGTCATCACCGCCTGGGTAGCGATCACCAGGTCGAAGGCCTCGCCGGCTTCCACGCGTTTTTGCACCCCGCCGGCGGTGTCGCTGACCACGGTGACGGTGGCGTGCCTGCTTTTGCCGAAATCCTCGGCCAGTTGCCGTATCGGCACCGACATGCCCGCGCCGGTCAGCACTTTCAGATCCTTGGCAACCGCATCCGAGGCCATGAGGCAAAGCAGCGCCGGAACGATGATGCGAAACATGCTTCCCCGAAGCGCCGCATCTATGTCTGTTGCGTGCGGGCCGGATGCGTTTTATCAGGGATTAAACAGCGCGCAAAGCGATGGGGAGACGGCAATGAAGACAGGTCTATTCGCAGGCGCAGCAATGGCCCAGATACTATTGATGGCGCTGCTGATGCCGGCAGAGGCGGGTGCGGCGGAATATGCCACCATCCTGCTGGAAAAGGTGGTGGACCGCACCCCCGAACAGACTTGGGCCAGGATCGGCGGCTATTGCGCCATCGCCACCTGGCTGAAAGTGACCTGCGTCATCACCCAGGGCAACGGCGTCGCGGTCGGCACCAACCGGCTGCTCAACGGCAACAACAATGAACTGATGGTGGCATCGACGCCCTGGTCCTATTCCTATACCCAGCCGTCCTCGATCATCCTGTATCACGGCACTCTGGCGGTGGAGCCGCTGGACCGTGGGCGCAAGACCAAGATCGTCTACACCCTGCTGTACGACCAGGCGCCGCTGGGCAGCGACCAGGCCAAGGCGGAAAATCGCGCCCAGCGCACCAAGCGGTTCAGCGATGGGCTGGACGCCATGAAGGCGATGGCGGAAAGCCCGTGATCGACGTCATCCAGTTCGTCAAGCTGCGTCCCGAAGTCCAGGCGGAACTGGAGGCGCGCTATCGCGTGCATTGGAAAGACAAGTTCGACGCGGTGGCGGGTATCGTGCGCGCCGCTGTCACCAATGGCCATTCCGGCCCGGCGCCGGAGTTGATCGACCGCATGCCCAGGCTGGAGATCATCGCCTCGGCCAGTGTCGGCTATGACGGCATTCCGGTCGAATACGCGCGGTCGAAGGGCATTCCCGTCACCAACACGCCCGAGGTGCTGAATGACGATGTCGCCGACCTGGCCATCGGGCTGATGATCATGACGGCGCGCCGCCTGGTGGCGTCGGATCGCTATGTGCGCGCCGGGCGCTGGCCGCAAGAGGGGGAATATCCCCTGGCGCAGCGCGCCAGCGGCAAGCGTGTCGGCATCCTGGGCATGGGCCGCATCGGCCGCGCCATCGGCCGCCGGGCGGAGGCGATGAACAACACGGTCGCCTATCACAGCCGCCATCCGGTGACGGATGTGGCGTGGCGGCATTATCCCGACCTGGTGGAGCTGGCGCGGGACAGCGACTTCCTGATCGTCATCATTCCTTCTACGCCGCAGACCGGCAAGATCGTCAGCAAGGCGGTGATCGAGGCGCTGGGCCCCACCGGCATATTGGTGAATGTGGCGCGCGGCGCGGTGGTGGATGAGGAGGCGCTGGTGGAGGCGCTTCAGTCCGGCAAGCTGGGCGGGGCGGGGCTGGACGTGTTCGTCAATGAGCCGCAGGTGCCGCAGGTGCTGTTCGGCATGGACAATGTCGTACTGCAGCCGCATGTCGGCAGCGCCACCGTCGAGACCCGACGCGCCATGAGCCAACTGGTGCTGGACAATCTCGATGCGCATTTCGCGGGGCGGCCATTGCTGACGGAAATCAAATAAGCCAACCCTCCCCTTGAGGGAGGGTCGAAATTTGCATAGCAAATTTCGGGGAGGGGTTGTGGTGGAGGGTGGCCCCTCCCCGAAAAATCCTGTCGCCTTGCTCCAGAATTTTTCGACCCTCCCTCAAGGGGAGGGTAAGGACATCACTGTACCAGTGCCGTCACAACGTACAGAAACGCCGCGCCCAGCAGGGTGGCGATGGTGGTGGCGGGCCTGGGATAGGCGCGATGGCTTTCCGGCAGAAGCTCGCTGGCGCCGATATGCAGGAAGAAGCCGCAGAACAGCGCCAGCAGCAGCGACAGCACCCCCGCGCTGGTGGGGATCAGCAGGCTGAGGCTCGCGCCCAGCACCGGCGCGATGGCGTCCACCGCCAGCCAGCGCAGGGCAAAAGATCGTGAGCCACCATTCCGCATCACCACATTCACGGTGTTGAGGCCGTCGGCGAAATCATGCGCCACCACCGCCACCGCCACCACCAGCCCGATCTCGCGGCTGGTCTGGAACGCCACGCCCAGGGCAAAGCCATCCAGCACGCTATGGGCCGAGAAGCTGGCAGCACCGATGAGTCCGCGCGCCGGATTGAGCTGGCCCTCGCAGTCGTGCCGCGCCACCATCCGGTCCAGTACGGCATAAAGGAAAAAGCCCAGGGCCGAGACCGCCAGCAGCGCGCGGGGCTCATACAATCCCTTGCCGGCCTCCAGGGCCTCGGGCGCCAGATCGAAGAAGGCGACGCCGATCACCGCCCCGGCCGAAAAGCCCAGCACCAGCGGCAGCAGCTTTTTCAGGCGCAGGGCGAAAAGCCCGCCGGTCATGGTGGCGGCAAAGGCGCCAAGCGCAATGGCGAGGATCAGGAGGGCGTTCACGCGCCCCGTTTATCGCGGGCCGGTCTGCGGGGCAATGTGGGGCAGTTCGGGATGGGCGTCGTCCACCGGGATCACATCCACGCCCACATCCACGACATGGTCATGGCCGCCCAGGATGATGCCGGCCACCGGCGCGACATCGCCATAGTCGCGGCCCCAGGACGAGGTGACATGGCTTTCCCCCACCACCAGATCGTTGGTCGGGTCGAGATCGACCCAACCAAAAGGCGGCGCCCAGACGCTGAACCAGGCATGGCTGGCATCGGCGCCCAAGAGGCGCGCCTTGCCCGGCGGCGGCTGGGTGAGCAGATAGCCGGAGATATAGCGCGCTGGCAGGCCCAGGCTGCGCATCGCCGCGATGCCGACATGGGCCAGGTCCTGGCAGACGCCGGCGCGAATCTCGAACACCCGGTCCACCGGTGTGGTCACATCGGTGACGGTGGTGTCATAGCGGAAATCGCGGTGGATGCGGTGCATCAGTTCCATCGCGCCGCCCAGCAAGGGGCGGCCGGGCGGGAAGCTGCCCTCGGCATAGGCGGCGATGTCGCTTTCAAAGCGGGTCATCGGGGAATCGAACTGGAACTGCACGGCCTCGCGTTCTTCCTCGCCTTGCGGATTTTCCAGGGCGGCGCGCACCTCTTCCCAGGTCAGGCTGTCGCGCGAGGCGCGTTCGGGCGGCGGCGACACCGTGACATGGCTTTCCGCCAGCACCTCCAGATGTGTGTGCGGCTGGTCGATGGCGAACCATTCGCAGGGATTGGCGAAATAGTCGGGCCGGTCGGCGCGGCTGGCGGGCTCCAGGCTCAGGGTGATGCGGCTGTCATGCACCGCCTGCAGCGGCGTCTCGCGCAGGCGCAGATGCGCCAGGTGCCAGGAATGGGAAACGTCCTGCAGATAGCGATAGGTGGTGCGATGCCTTACAAAATATTCCATCAGACGCCATCCAGATATTGCCCGCTGCCGGTGCGGCTGCGGCTGGCATGCTGGAAATAGGCGTCGGCGATGGCGTCGGACAGTTCGGTGGCGCTGGAGACGATGCCGTCGGTCAGTTCGACCAGGCCCGGGCGCTCGCCGCTCTGGCAGAAGGCCAGCCGCGCGGGATGGGCATTGGCGGCGGCGCCGCGCATCTCGGCGGCGATGGTGCGCGGCACGTCGCTGCGCTGGGCCAGGGTGATGCGCGGCAGTTCGCGCAGATGGCTTTCGATCGCCGCCAGCTGGAAGGCGCAGGAGCGGGGATTGTTCTCGTCCAGCAGCAGCAGGTCCACGAACGGCACCAGCTGGAAGACATTGAGATAGCGCGAGCGATAGGTCATGGCGCTGTCGGCGATCTCCAGCAGGATGCGGATATGCTCATTCTCGCGGGCGTCGGTGCTGGCCACGGTCTGGCGCACCAGCCAGGCCAGGTGATGGGCGCGCTCGACCCGGCGGCCCATGTCCATGAACAGCCAGTTGGGGCCGCGCGTCATGTTCTCCGCCGACAGGCCCGACAGCGCGGCGCAGCGGCGCACCAGCGCGTCCAGGTAGAAGCGCGTCCCCGCCACTTCGAAAGGGGCCTCGGCATCGGGCAGTTGCTCGTTGACCGTGATGGCGTGGATGGTGCGCCAGGTGTCCAGCGACAGCCGGTCGCGCACCGACCAGGCGGTCTGCTCCACCCGGCCCAGCAGGCGCTGCAGGCCGCGGGAATTGCGCGGATGGTAGAGCAGCAGCTGCAGTTCCCCCAGCAGTTCATGCTCGTCCAGGATTTCCTCGATGGGGGAATCGCTGGCCTGGCTGAAGGGGATCAGCAGCTTGCGCGCCACATCCAGGGCGCTGGCGGGCTCGTCGCTGACCCGCGACGCCACGGCGCGCAGGATGCGCACAAAACTTTCGGTGCGTTCGGCATAGCGGCCCAGCCAGAACAGGTTGTCCATGGCGCGCGAGGGCGCGGATTCGCCCTGGCGCTTGATCTCAAGCGTGCGCCCGCCCGCGCCCAGCAGGGTGAAAGTGTCCACCGGGGCGTTGGAGATCACCCAGGCATCCTTGCTGGAAGCGCCGGACTGCATCGACAGCGCCCGCACCGTGTCGTCGGCGGCGACGCGGGTCAGCCCGCCTGGCATCACCATCCAGCCGGTGGGCGTCCAGGCGGCGAAGACGCGCAGCGAAACCGGCCGCGCCCCGAACTTGCCGTCCTCGAAGGTGGGCGCCACGCCCAAAGGCGAGACTTCCTGCAGCACCATGGTCTCGCCGCGATGCCGCAGTTGCGCCAGAATCCGCTCGCGCTCCGCCCCGGCCAGGTCGCCGCCCAGCCGCGCGCTGGAGCGGCGCGAAAACAGCGGGCGGGCGTCGAAGGCATTGCGCAGGATGGACTGGTCCATGCGCGCCAGGGCTTCCTTCCTGCCCCATTCGGTGCCGCACCAGATGGTGGCGATGTCGGGAATTTTCAGGTCTTCGCCCAGCAGCGCCCGCGACACGGCGGGCAGATAGGCATCCATGGCGGGGGATTCGATCACGCCGCCGCCCAGCGCGTTGGCCAGCACCACCCCGCCCGAACGCACCGCTTCCACCAGCCCCGGCACGCCCAGGGCACTGTCGCCGCGAAATTCCAGCGGATCGCAGAAATCGCTGTCGACGCGGCGGAAGATGGCGGCGACCTTTTCCAGTCCCGTCAGGGTCTTCAGGAAGACCTCGCCATCTCGAACTGCCAGGTCGTCTCCCTGGACAAGAGTTAATCCCAGATAGTGCGCGAGATAGACGTGTTCGAAATAGGCCTCGTTATAGGGGCCCGGCGTCAGCAGCACGGCGCGGTCGCGGCGCGACTGGCCCAGGCCCAGGATGCTTTCGCGGTAAGCATTGAAGAAGGCGGCCAGCCGCGCCACCCGCATCTCGCCGAAGCTTTCGGGGAAGGTCTGCGCCACCACCAGCCGGTTTTCCAGCGCATAGCCCAGCCCGCTGGGGGCGTCGGCGCGCGACGCCATGACTTTCCAGGCCCCGTCGGGGCCGCGCGCCAGGTCGGCGGAATACAGATGCACATGCACGTCGCCCGCCGGGCGGGTGCCGCACAAAGGGCGCAGGAATTGCGGATGGCCGGTGACCAGCTGCGGCGGCAGCACGCCCTGGCGGATCAGGTTCTGCGCGCCATAGACATCGCGCAGGATCAGGTCGGCCAGCATGGCGCGCTGGATCACGGCGCTTTCGATCGCCTTCCAGTCGGCGGCCGACAGGATGAAGGGCACGATGTCGAGCTGCCAGGGCCGCGCCTGGCCGGCCTTGTCGTCATAGACGTTATAGGTGACGCCATTGTCCTGCACCGTGGCGCGGGCGCTGGCCTTGCGGCGGGCATATTCCTCGGGCGACAACTGGGTCAGGGTGCGGGCAAAGGCGCGCCAGTGCGGCCTGACCGTGCCGTCGAGATCATGCAGCTCGTCGAACCGCGCCGCGGCTGCTGGTCTTGAAGGTTCGGCCACGTCAGACACTTAAAACTCAGTCTCCCCTCAGGCCTTCGGACGCCCGGACTCGCGCCGCAGGTCGAGAGTATAGGGGAAATCCTGGTTGGCTTCTTCCCGCGCCACATCGAATATTCCGCCTGTAAAGCCAAACGGCTCGAAACGGGCCAGGCGGCGGCCCTCCGCCTCATTGCCATTGACCGGGAAGAGTTCGGAGTTGCGGCCGCCGGGATGGGCGACATGATAGGTGCAGCCGCCCAGGCTGCGTTTGCGCCAGCCGTCCCAGATTTCGATCACCAGCGGCGGTTGGGCCGCGATGGTGGGATGCAGGCCGTGCGGCGGCTGCCAGGCCTTGAAGCGCACCCCGGCCACCGCCTCGCCCTGGGCGGTGGTGCGCAGCGGCAGGGCGCGGCCGTTGACCAGCACCTTGTGGCGGCCCTGGGTCATGCCGCTGACCTTGATTTCCAGCCGTTCGACCGAGGCGTCCACGAACCGCACGGTGCCGCCGGGGGTGCCTTCCTCGGCCATCACGTTCCAGGGTTCCAGCGCGGTGCGCACATCCAGGCCGATGTCCTCATATTGGACCGATCCCACCTGCGGGAAACGGAATTCCCAATGCGGGCGGAACCATTCGGCGTCAAAGGCAAAGCCGTGATCGTTCATGTCGGCGATCACATCCTTGAAATCGGCCCAGACAAAATGCGGCAGCATGAAACGGTCATGAAGTCCGGTGCCCCAGCGCACCAGGTTGCTCTGGTACGGCTCCCTCCAGAAGCGGGCGATCAGGGCGCGCATCAGCAGCGACTGGGCCAGGCTCATTTCCGCATGCGGCGGCATCTCGAAGCCGCGGAACTCCACCAGCCCCAGCCGGCCGGTGGGGCCGTCGGGGGAATAGAGCTTGTCGATGCAGATTTCGGTGCGGTGGGTATTGCCGGTCGAATCGGCCAGCAGGTTGCGGAAGACACGGTCCACCAGCCAGGCCGGGACATTGGCGGCATCGCGCGCGGGGATTTCGTCAAAGGCGATTTCCAGTTCGTACAGTGCGTCATGGCGGGCTTCGTCCATGCGCGGCGCCTGGCTGGTCGGGCCGATGAACAGGCCCGAGAACATGTAGGACAGCGCGGGATGGTTCTGCCAATAGGCCAGGATGCTTTTGAGCATGTCCGGCCGGCGCAGGAACGGGCTGTCGGGCGGGGTCTGGGCGCCGACCACGATATGATTGCCGCCGCCGGTGCCGGTCTGGCGGCCGTCGAGCTGGAATTTCTCGGTCGAGAGCCGCGACGCCGCGGCCTCTTCATACAGCGCCTTGGTGATGTCCACCTGCTCGCGCCAGTCCTTGGCGGGATGGATATTGACCTCGATGACGCCGGGATCGGGGGTCACCTTGATGACATTGACGCGCGGATCGTAGGGCGGCGGATAGCCCTCGACATGCACCGCCACGCCCAACTGTTCGGCGGCTTCTTCCACCGCCGCCAGAAGCGCGAAGTAATCGCCGGCCGCGGGCGTGGGCGGCATGAAGACGCACAACCTTCCGTCGCGCGGCTCCACCGTCAGGGCGGTGCGCACCGCCGGCTCCTGCGCCAGTTCGATGATGGCGGTGTTGACGGGCTTGTAGACTTCCGGGCTGACCTCGCCTTCCAGGCGGCCGTTATAGACGCCGTTGCCATCGCCCTTGGTGAAGGGCTGGCCGGATTTTTCCGGACGCTCCAGCGGCGGCAGCGGCGCGAAGGGATCGGGCGGCGGCACAAAGCTGCGAAGCTGCGGCGGCACATGGGGCAATGAGTTCAGCGGCAACCGGAAGCCAATCGCCGAGTCGCCGGGCAAAAGAAACAGGTGACCGCTGCGGGTGGTCCAGTGTTCGGACAGCCAGCGCTGGGTGCCCATCTCCACCGGCAGCGCATAACCGACCGCCTGGCTCAAGCCGCGCTCGAACACCCGCGCCAGCCGGGCGCGCAATTCGGGGTCTTCCAGCTTGGAATCGCGCGGGTCCACATTGGCGGCCAGGGCGCGTTCCTGCGCCAGATGGTGCCAGAAGTCCTCATAGGCCGGGATGGTATAGGAGCTGTCGAGCCCCAGCTTTTTGGCGACGGCGTCGATCATGGCGCGCGCGTCTTCCAGCGTGGGCTGGTAATTGGCTTTTTCCGTCGCGATGCGGTCGGCGGATTTCCACAGCGGCACGCCATCGGTGCGCCAGTACAGCGCAAATGCCCAGCGCGGCAGGGATTCGCCCGGATACCATTTGCCCTGGCCGTAATGCAGCAGGCCGCCGGGCGCGAAACGGTCGCGCAGGCGGCGGATCAGGGTATCGGCCAGCGCCCGCTTGGTGGGGCCGACGGCGGCGGTATGCCATTCCGCGCCGGTGCGGTCGTCGATGGAGACGAAGGTCGGTTCGCCGCCCATGGTCAGGCGCACGTCATGGCTCTTGAGGATTTTCTCGACCTCGTCGCCCAGCTTTTCGATTTCGGCCCATTGCTCTTCGCTATAGGGCTTGGTGACGCGCGGCGGTTCCTTGATCCGCGTCACGCTCATGTCGAAGTCGAACAGCACTTCGGCGGGCTCGACGCCGCCGGAAATCGGCGCCGCCTGGGTCGGATTGGCGGCGCAGGCCAGCGGGATATGTCCTTCGCCGGCAAAAAGGCCCGAGGTCGGGTCGAGCCCGACCCAGCCCGCGCCCGGCAGATAGACTTCGCACCAGGCATGCAGGTCGGTGAAATCCACCTCGGTGCCCGAGGGGCCGTCCAGCGATTTCACATCGGCCTTCAACTGGATCAGGTAGCCGGAGGCGAAGCGCGCCGCCAGGCCCAGGTGGCGCAACAGATGCACCAGCAGCCAGGCGGTGTCGCGGCAGGAGCCCGAGGCCTTGCACAAGGTTTCTTCCGGCGTCTGGATGCCGGGCTCCATGCGGATGGTGTAGGCGATGTCGCGCGACAGCTGCGCGTTCAGATCGAAGACGAAGTTGGTGGTGTGCTTTTTCTCGCGCGGGATGGCGGCGAGATAGCGGTCGAAGGCGGCGCCCATTTCGCCGGTCTGCAGATAGGGCTCCAGTTCGGCCTTCTGCTCGGCGGAATAGGCGAAGGGGAAATCCTCGGCCGAGGGTTCCAGGAAGAAGTCGAAGGGATTGATGACGTCCATCTCGACCGTGAGATCCACCGCCACGGTGAAGTGATCGGTCTTTTCCGGGAACACCACCCGCGCCAGCCAGTTGGACTGGGGGTCCTGCTGCCAGTTGATGAAATGATCCGCGGGTTCGACCTTGAGGGAATAGGCCACCACCTTGGCGCGGGTGTGCGGCGCCGGCCGCAGGCGTATAGTCTGGGCGCCCAGGGTGATTTGCCGGTCATACCGGTAGCGGGTGACGTGACGGAGGGCGACCTGGATGCTCATCGGATGTCCTTGTGGATAGTAACTATGCCGCAACTGCGAAGATGCGGCTACACGCCGTTGCGCCGCAGGCTGGTTTAACGGGAACGTCGTTAAAATCCCGGCGTTCTCCTGAACAAGTGCGGGAAAAACTTCCATGAAATTGTTCAGCTGCCAGGCGTGTGGCCAATTGCTGTATTTCGAGAATGTGCTGTGCGAAAACTGCGGCCGGGCATTGGGTTATCTCACTGATTTGACAGAGATTTCCGCCCTGGATCGCGCGGAATCCGGCGGCTGGGCGGTGCTGGCGGCGCCGCAAAAGGACTACAAATACTGCCGCAATTACGATGCCGGCATGTGCAATTGGATGGTGCCCGCCGATGACGAGGCCGGTTATTGCGCCGCCTGCCGGCACAATCGCACCATCCCCGACCTCTCCATTGCCGGCAATGACGTGCTCTGGCGCAAGATCGAAACCGCCAAGCACCGGCTGTTCTATTCCCTGCTGCGGCTGGGCCTGCCGCTGGAAAGCCGGGCCGAGGCGCCCGAAAACGGCCTGGCCTTCGATTTTTTGTCCGATCCGCCGGCAAGCCATGCCCGCAATGTGATGACCGGCCATGACAAGGGCCTGATCACCCTGGCGGTGCGCGAGGCCGATGACGCGGTGCGCGAAAAGGTCCGCGGCGAGATGGGCGAGCCCTATCGCACCCTGCTGGGCCATTTCCGCCATGAAAGCGGGCATTATTTCTGGGACCGGCTGGTGGCCGCCGAACAGGGCTGGCTGGCGGCGTTCCGCGCCTTGTTCGGCGACGACCGGCTGGATTACGACCAGGCGCTGCAGCGGCATTATGACGAGGGCGTGCCCGCCAACTGGCAGGAGAATTTCGTCAGCATGTACGCCACCATGCACCCCTGGGAGGATTTCGCCGAGACCTGGGCGCATTACCTGCATATCGTGGACGCGCTGGAGACGGCGGGCGCGTTCGGCCTGAAGGTGCGGCCCCGGCGGGCGCGCGAACTGGCCGCGACGATCGATTTCGACCCCTACAAGGCGCCGCGCATGGACACGCTGATAGATGCCTGGCTGCCGATCGAATTCGCCACCAACAGCATGAACCGCAGCATGGGCCTGACCGATCTTTATCCCTTTGTGCTGGCGCCCCGGGTGATCGAAAAGCTGGCCTTCGTGCATGCCTTGACCCATCGCGGCGCGCAGGCGCTGAAGAAGGCGTCCTAGGCGACGTCTTCTTCCAGTTGCCGCATCGATTGCAAAGCCTGGGGGCGCGGCCGCACCCGGGCGGCGGACAGGGTGACGGTGACCCTTGTGCCCTTGCCGACGTCGCTTTTCAGGAAGACCTGGCCGCCGTGGGATTCCACCAGGCCCTTGACGATGGCCAGGCCCAGGCCGGTGCCCCTGTCGGCGATGGCGACGTCATGCTTGCCCTGGCCGAAACTGTCGAACACGCGGTGCTGGTCTTCCGCGGCGATGCCGATGCCGGTGTCGCTGACGCCGAACGACAGCGCGCCGTCGGGGCGCCGTTCGGCGAAGATGGTGACGGTGCCGTGCTCGGGGGTGAACTTCACCGCATTGGACAAGAGGTTGAGCAGGATCTGCTTGAGGGCGCGCTCGTCGGCATAGACCAGCGCGAAATCCTGCGGCACCGCATTGACCAGCGCCGCCTTGCTGTCCTTGGTGCGCCACAACACCAGCTGCAGGGATTCATCGGCGATATGGAACAGGTCGAGCTCGGCCTCTTCCAGCTTCCAGCGTCCGGCCTCGATCTTGGCCAGGTCGAGAATGTCGTTGATCAGCGCCAGGAGGTGCTGGCCGCTGGAATGGATCAGCCCGGCATATTCGACATTGCGCTCGGCATCGGCGGCGAAGATGCGCGACGATATCATCTCGGAAAAGCCCAGGATGGCGTTCAGCGGGGTGCGCAGTTCGTGGCTCATATTGGCGAGGAATTGCGATTTGGCCAGGCTGGCGGCTTCGGCGCGCTCGCGGCCGCGGTCGGATTCCAGCTTGGCCATCACCAGTTCGGCCAGCAGGGAATTGCGCTCTTCGGCCATGAGCCCGGCGGCGCGGGCGCGGGCGAAGTTGCGTTTCGAGACCATCGCCATGAAGCCGACATAGACCGGCGCGGTCAGCACCATCGCCAGCGAGCGGGTGATGGTGGCGGGATCGCCGACGCCCTGCAGCGGCACCAGGATCATCACGCCCAGGTAAAGCCACAGCGCCGGGCGCGAGATGGCGCGGCAGGCGCCGGTGGTCGCGGCATGCGCGGCCAGCGTCGCCGCCAGGATCAGCTGGATCAGGACATGGTTGGCGTTGCTGTCGCCCGAAGCCCAGAAATGCCAGCCCAGGCTTGCCCAGTTGGCGACAAAGAACAGGTTGGCGGCGGTGACCAGCCGGGTCCAGCGGCGCGCTTCCTCGCCGTTCAGGTTGCGCTGGGGAAAGCGCGTCAGCACGACGATCTGCGGCACCATCGCAACCAGCACCTGGACATACCAGATGGCGATGGAGGCAAGGCTCACCGACTGGGTGAACATGCCGCCGATCGCCAGTCCGAAGAAGGGCACCGCGACGCGGGTGGATTTGAGATTTTCGATGACGCCGCGCAGCAATACGAGATGGAGGCGCTTTTCGCGTTCCACTTCGGCATGAATGTCTGGTGCCCAGAGCGGGCTGTCGGCCGTCATGAAACCCCCGTCGCGACAGCAGTTTGCGCAGCCAAATCTTAAGACCGGCTTTGCGCCGGAACTTTTCCCGTCACACGGAAATTAACCAAGCCTTCATTCGGCGCTCGCCTGCGCACCTGTCCCAGTTTAGAACGTCCCGTATTGATACACGCGCTTCGCATGCCCCGCGACACGCCCCCAGACGAACGGAGAGTGCGATGAGGGTAACTGTTTTTGCGACCGGGTTTTTCCTGACCACCGCGGTATTTTCCCTGACACCCATGGCGGCCCTGGCGCATGAGGCCAAGGTCACCTGCCTGTGCGACTGCCCGGATGACCACAAGACGGGCGACCACAAGGTCAAGCCGAAGCATGCCGAAGCCCCCCGCCGCACGGCGCACGGGCCGGTGCGCCGCGCCGAAGGCGGCCATTACAGCTATGCCGCTTTCGCCCCGGTGGCGCAGCAGCAATGGCATGGCGCCTGGCGCGTCGCCCCCAATGATGCCCGCATTCCCGCGCCCGTCGCCTACAACGGCCCGCCGCCGGGCGATGACGGCCTGCATATAGATGAGCGCGGCTGGAGCGGCGGTGTCGGCAATGAAGGGGGCGGTGGTGGCGGCGGCGGCGGCCTTGGCGGCACGGTGATCCTGGCCAATGGCGGCAGCGCCCAGAACGGCCCGACCTATAACGACTACAACCAGAGCTTCCAGCAGAACCCCGGCGCGCCGGGCCAGTTCCAGAACCGGCTTATGGGTGGGCTTGCTCCCCCGCCCTCCAGTTCGAAATAGGCTCGCGCGCCGCAGTTCGCGGCGCGACCCTCAGCATCCACCAGCTTTCTCCCCCCCCGCGAGCGGGGGGAGATGTCGCAACGAGGTGTTTGCGGAACGCAAACCCGAGTTGCGACAGAGGGGGCATAAAAGTTTGCCCAGGCGCGCTACGCGGTCTCTCTCCCGCGTGGCGTGCATGGGCGTTTGGATTAGGACGCCTGTTCTGTCGCTGTGCGGGGGCGGTGCGCGACGATGGCGAACGGAATGGTCGCGACATAGATCAGCAGGCCGATGGTCATGGTGGCCCAGGGCCAGGCGATCAGCGCCGCCGCCAGCACGGCAAAGGCGATCACCGCCAGCACCCGGTGCTGGCGCTGCAGCTTCATGTATTTGATCGAGGGCGTGGGCAGGCGGCTGACCATCAGCACCGAGGTCAGGACGATCAGCGCCACCGATATCCAGGGCGCGGTGATCAGGGGATCGTTCCACTGGAACGAGAGCAGCAGCGGCAGCAGCACCATGCAGGCCGCCGCCGGGGTGGGCAGGCCGGTGAAGAAGGGGTTGCCCTTGGTGGCGCCTTCGTCGCGCGCGCTCTCGACATTGAAGCGGGCCAGCCGGATGGCGGCGCAGGCGCAGAAGATCAGGGCCGCGATCCAGCCGCGGTCCCCCAGCTGGTTCAGACTCCACAGATACATGATAAGGCCCGGCGCGACGCCGAAGCTCACCAGGTCGGCCAGCGAATCCAGTTGCGCCCCGAACCGGCTGTCGGCGCCCAAAAGGCGGGCGGCGCGTCCGTCCAGCATGTCCAGGATGCCGGCGCAGATGATGAAGCTGACGGCGCCGGCCCAGTCGCCATTCATCCCGAAGCGGATGGCGGTGATGCCGCTGGCCAATGCCAGCAAGGTCAGGGTGGAGGGCACCAGCTTGCCGATGGACAGGTCTTCCAGCTTTTCCAGCCGTGCCGCCACGATCTGGCGGGCGCGTCGGCGGCGGGTGATGCGGCTGTCAGACTCCAAGCACGAACCCCCTATATGAACCGCGCCAGCACGGTTTCGCCGGCAACGGTCTTCAGGCCGGGCTGCACCAGGATTTCCGTTCCCGGCGGCAGGTAGACATCGACCCGGCTGCCGAATCGGATGATGCCAAATCGCGCGCCCCTTCGCACCCCTTCGCCCTGGGCTAGGTCGCAGACAATCCGCCGCGCCACCAGGCCGGCGATCTGCACCACCGCCAGGTCGCTTGCCTCGTCGGTCATGCCTTCGGGGCGCAGGCGGATGGACATGCGCTCGTTGTGGATGCTGGCCTTGTCGAAGCTGGCATTGAAGAACTTGCCGGGGCGATAGGCGAGTGTCACCACCTGGCCCGACACCGGGTTGCGGTTCACATGCACGTTGAACACGTTCATGAAGATGGAAAGGCGCGGGCGCGGCGCATCGCCCAGGCCCAGTTCGGCCGGCGGCACGGCGTCCACGATGGGCAGCAGCCTGCCGTCGGCGGGGCAGATAATCAGGTCTTCGCCCTGCGGCGTCTTGCGCTCGGGATCGCGGAAGAAGGCGATGCACCAGAGGGTGACGGGGATCAGCAGCCAGCCCAGCCAGGCCGCCAGCAGGAAGGCCAGCAGGTTCACCGCCGCGAAGATGGCGATGAAAGGGTAACCCTCGCGATGGATCGGCAGGTTCACGGCAGGGCTCCCTTTATTTGGTCGCTCCCGCTCGCGCGGACGCTCCAAAACAAAAGGGCAGTCGGGAACGACTGCCCTCTTTCATGACATGCGTGATTATATCAGGCGCTGCGGCTGCCGGTGAAGGGAAAGGAGCCGAAAGAGCCCGCTTTGACGCTGCCGGACAGTTTGTCGCCATCCACCGCGCCGGAGAAATCCAGGGTCATGGGCATGGGCGAGGAAATCTTGGCCGACCAGCTGATGGTGTTGCCGTCAACCTTGCCGTTTTCCAGCGGGCCCGAGCCCTGCGCCGCCTGCTGGGTGCCGGTCAGGCTGGCGCCGTCGGCGACCAGCTCCAGGGTGGCCTTTTGCGCGCCCAGGGGCGAATTGATGACGATTTCCCACTTGCCGTCCACGGCCATGCTGCTCTCCATACCTGAATTGGGCGGCATCTAAGGACGCCATAGACCCCGGCGCAAGGCCCCTGTAAGGACTGTCATCATGTCCCGCAAAAGCATCATTCTGCCGAAAGGCCGCCGCGCCCGCGCCGGTTCGCCCTGGATTTTCTCCAACGAGATTCGTATGGACGAGGCGGCCAAGGCGATAGCGCCGGGTTCCATCGTCAATGTGCGCGGCGAGGACGGGCGCGCCTTCGGCACCGGCTATTTCAATCCCAAGAGCCTGATCGCGGTGCGGCTGCTGGCGGACGACTGCGATGTGGTGGTGGATGCGGAGTTCTTCGCCGCGCGCATGACGCGGGCGATGGCGCTGCGCGACGCGGCCTATGGCGCGCCCTTCTACCGGCTGTTCCATGCCGAAGGCGACGGCGTGCCGGGGCTGGTGATCGACCGTTTCGGCGACACCGTGACGGTGCAGATCGGCACCGCGGGCATGGAAAAGCAGCTCACCGCCATCGCCATGGCGCTGGATGCGGTGGTGAAGCCCCGGACGGTGATCCTGCGCGCCGATGCCCCCAGCCGTTCCCTGGAAGGGCTGGATTCCTATGTGAAGACCCTGAAGGGCGCGGGCACCCGCATCGCGGTGGAGGAAAACGGCGTGCGCTATGTCGCCGACCTCAGCGAAGGCCAGAAGACCGGCTGGTATTACGACCAGCGCGACAACCGCGCTTTCATCGCCCACTTCGCCAAGGGCAAGAGCGTGCTGGATGCCTATAGCTATACCGGCGGCTTCGGCCTGCTGGCGGCCAAGGCGGGCGCGAAAGAGGTCGTGTGCCTGGACAGCAGTGCTCCGGCGCTGGCCATTGCCGAGGAATCGGCGCGTGCCAACGGCGTCAAGATCCAGGCGGTGAAGGCCGATGTGTTCGAGGAACTGGCGCGGCTGAAGACGGCGGAAGAGACTTTCGACATCGTGCTGGCCGACCCGCCGCCTTTTGTGAAGTCGAAAAAGGATCTGGAGCCGGGTGCGAAAGCCTATCGCAAGCTGGCCCGCCTGGCCGCCGATGTCACCGCGCCGGGCGGCATCCTGATGGTGGCGTCCTGCTCCCACAATATCCCGCCGGAACGCTTTGCCGCCGAATGCGCCGCGGGCCTGGAACGCACCGGCCGCCGCGCCGCCCTGATCCGCCAGGCCGGCGCGGGCGTGGACCATCCGGTGCATCCGCTGCTGCCGGAAAGCGCGTATTTGAAGGCGCTGGTCTACGCGCTGGATTAGCTCCTTTCGTCATGGCCCGGCTTGTCCGGGCCATCCAGTTCTCTTACCCGCCGAAACTGGATGGCCCGCATGAAGCGGGCCATGACGGTTGAGAACGTTAAATCGAAACCTGCGTCCCCAACTCCACCACGCGCCCCGGCGGCAGGTGATAGAATCGCGCGGGGCTCAGCGCGTTCGACGCCAGCCACATATACAGCGCCACCCGCCAGCGTTTCATGCTGGGCTCATTGCCCGGCACCAAAGTCTCGCGCCCCAGGAAATAGGTGGTGGCGTCCGGTTCCAGCGCCAACCCTTGCGCGCGGGCGTCGGCCAGGGCGGCGGGAATATCCGGGGTCTCGAAGAAGCCATAGCTGATCCTGACCGCGAAAAAGCCCTTGCCCAGCTTGCTGACCGTCACGCGCTTGGCGCGCGGCACGACCGGCTTGTCGGCGACGGAGACCGAACAGATCACCACCCGCTCATGCAGCACCTTGTAGTGCTTGAGGCTGTGCAGCATGGCGTTGGGCACCACATCGGTGCGGGTGGACAGGAAGACGGCGGTGCCGGCGATGCGCTGGCTGAACTTGTCGGCGCGCTCCAGGAACAGGTCCAGCGCCAGGGCATTGTCGCGCATCGCCTCCAGATGGATGCGTCGGCCCATGCGCCAGGTGTCCATCACGATGAAGGTCGCGCCCGCCACCGCCAGCGGCAGCCAGCCGCCCTGCACGATCTTGAGCGCATTGGAGCCCATGAAGGCCAGGTCGATCAGTCCCAGCACGCCGAACACCGCCAGCACCGCCGGCGTCTTCCAGCGCCAGCGATAGCGCGCCACCACGGCGACCAGGGCGGTGGAGATCACCATCACGCCCGTCACCGCGATGCCATAGGCCGCCGCCAGCGAGTCCGAGGTCTTGAAGATCAGCACGATCAGCACCACGCCCACCGCCAGCAGGGCGTTGGATTTGGGGACATAGATCTGGCCCATCTCCGAGGCCGAGGTGTGGCGGATTTCCATGCGCGGCAACTGACCCAGCTGCACCGCCTGGCGGGTGATGGAAAAGACGCCGCTGATGACGGCCTGGCTGGCGATGATGGTGGCGATGGTGGCCAGCGCCACCATGGGATAATGCAGCCAGCCCGGCACCAGGGCATAGAACAGGAAGGGCGCGGCCTTGGGATCGGCCAAAAGCAGCGCCCCCTGGCCGAAATAGTTCAGCACCAAGGCGGGAAAGGCGAAATAGACCCAGGCCCAGCGGATCGCCCGGCTGCCGAAATGGCCCATGTCGGCATACAGCGCCTCGCAGCCGGTGACCGCCAGCACCACCGAACCCAGCGCCACGAACGCCGTCCAGGGCTCCAGCGCGAACAGCCGGATGGCGTACATGGGGTTGGCGGCGGCGATGATCTGGGGATGGCGCATGATGGCGATGGCGCCCAGGACCGCCAGGATGATGAACCACAACACCATCACCGGCCCGAACACCTTGCCGATCTTTTCGGTGCCGCGGTTCTGCACCAGGAACAGGCCGACCAGGATGATGAGGGTGATGGGCAATATCCAGGCGCGGAAGGACTCCGAGGCCCCCAACCCTTCCACCGCCGACAAAACCGAGATCGCCGGGGTCAGCATGCCGTCGCCATAGAACAGCGCCAGCCCCATCAGGGCGGCGATGCCGATGGCGGTCTTGATCTTGCGGTTGACCGGGGAGCGATGCGCCAGCGCCGCCAGCGCCATCACCCCGCCCTCGCCATTGTTGTCGGCGCGCATGATGAAGCCGACATATTTGATGCTGACGACGACAATGAGCGTCCAGAAGATCAGCGACACCGCGCCATAAACGGCAAAGGCGCTGGCGGCATGACCGCCCAGCGCCAGGGCGGATTCGCGCATGGCGTACAGCGGGCTGGTGCCGATGTCGCCGAACACCACGCCAAGCGCCCCCACGGTAAGCCCAAGGGTGCGGCGGAAGGGAACGTCTTCTTCTGGGGTCTGCTTCAAGGTCAGATCGCGATTTGCGTGCCCAGTTCTACCACACGGTTCGGCGGCAGGTGATAGAAACGCGCGGGCGACAGGGCGTTGGCGGCCAGCGCCCGGTAGAGCCGGTTGCGCAGCTTGCCCAGTTCGGAGCGTTCGGCCGGGATCAGGGTCTCGCGCCCGATGAAGAAGGTGGCGGTATCCACGTCCAGCGCCAGGCCGAAGCGGCGGGCCTCTTCCAGCGCCTGGGGCACGTCGGGGGTCTCGAAGAAACCGTGATGGATGCGCACGGTGTAAAAGCCCTTGCCCAGCTTTTCCACTTCCAGGCGTTTGGCCGCCGGCACCAGCGGCGTGTCCTCGACCACGACATTGGCGATCACCACCCGCTCATGCAGTACCTTGTTGTGCTTGAGATTGTGCAGCAGGGCGCCCGGCACCACGTCGGTGCGCGACGACAGGAACACCCCCAGCCCGGCGACGCGGGTGGTGGATTTGTCGGCCCGCTCCAGGAACAGCGACAAGGGCAGGGATTCGGAGCGCACTTTCTCCATATGCACGCGGCGGCCGCGCCGCCAGGTATCCATCACCACAAAGACGCAAGCCGCGATGAACAAGGGCAGCCAGCCGCCTTCGGGAATCTTCAGGCTGTTGGCGGTGAAGAACAGCAGATCGCTGATGCCCATGCCGCCGAACAGGGCAACCACCAGCAGCGGCGACCAGCGCCACTGCTTGCCCGCCACGATGCCGGCGTTGAAGGTGTCGATCACCATCACGCCGGTCACCGCGATGCCGTAAGCCGCCGCCAGGGCGTTGGAGCTTTTGAAGATCAGCACGATCAGCACCACCCCGATGCCCAGCGCCAGGTTCATGCGCGGCACGAAGATCTGGCCATAGTCGGTGGCCGAGGTGTGGCGGATTTCCATGCGCGGCAACTGGCCCAGCTGCACCGCCTGCTGGGTCATGGAGAAGACGCCGGTGATGACCGCCTGGCTGGCAATGATGGCGGCAAGGCTGGCCAGCGCCACCATGGGCATATGCGCCCAGTGCGGGATCACCGCGAAGAAGGCGATCTCGGCCTGTTCGGGATGGCGCAAGAGGGCCGCGCCCTGGCCGAAATAGTTCAGCAGCAGCGCCGGCAGCGCCAGGAACAGCCAGGCGTACTGGATGGGCTTCCTGCCGAAATGGCCCATGTCGGCGTACAGCGCCTCGCAGCCGGTCACCGCCAAGACCACCGCGCCCAGGCTGACGAACGCCACCCAGGGCGCATGCAGGAACATCTGGATGGCGTACCAGGGATTGAATGCCGCCAGGATGCCCGGCGTCCGCAGCAGCGAGGCCAGTCCGAAGCCGGCCAGCGCGAAGAACCACAGCAGCATCACCGGCCCGAACAGCCGGCCTATTTTGTGGGTGCCGCGATCCTGGATCATGAACAGCGCGATCAGGATGGCCAGCGACAGCGGCACCACCAGGGGCTCGAAGGCGCTGCTCTCCACCTTCAGGCCTTCCACCGCCGACAGCACGGTGATGGCCGGGGTCAGCATGCCGTCGCCGAAGAACAGCGCCAGGCCGACAATGGCGCCGATACCGATGGTGGCCTTGATCCGCCGCGTCATCCCGGGCGAGCGATGCGCCAGCGCCGCCAGCGCCAGCGTGCCGCCTTCGCCATTGTTGTCGGCGCGCATGATGATGAGGACGTATTTCAGTGTCACCACCAGGATCAGGGCCCAGAAGATCATGGAGAGCGAGCCCATCACCGCGACATGGTTGGGCAGGTTGCCTTCGGTGGCCAGTACGGTCTGGCGCAGGGCGTAAAGCGGGCTGGTGCCGATATCGCCGAACACCACGCCCATCGCCCCCAGCATCAGGCCGGCCATATGGCGGCGGCCGTGGATGGGCACGCCGTCGGCGGCGGGCGGCGCATCGGGCACCGCGCCGGCCAGCGGGTCGCGCGGATGCGCGTCCGCGAACGGATCGCCGGACGGCAGGGCCATCTCGGGCTGGTTGGGGTTCACGGGCGGGTGCGAAAGAACATCTGAAGGAAACGCGGCCCCTGCGTCCTGGTTTTCGTTCGGCCCTGTCACATCCCCGGCGGCCGTTCCCGGATTTTGGAAGGCGCGGACGATAGGCGCAACGCCCCCCGGCCCAAAGAGGGGCGAGGCAGAATGGCGCACATTTAGTCCAAAATATTGAAAGAATTAGTTTATTTCTTCGACCAGGGCCGTGGCGCCCATATGGGCGCCGCCGTCGGCTCCCGCCACCAGATCGGAACCCTTGGTTCCCGACCCGATAAACCCCTGCACCGGATAGAGCTTGCCGCCCCAGCCGCCGGTCTTGAGATTGTAGACACGCACCAGCGACCAGTCATTGTCCTGGCTGACATCCTCGACCGGATCGTTGACATAGATCGAGCCGTCATCCAGCCAGTTGGCATGGTCGATGCGGATTTCGCGCGGGCTCACGATGCGGCGCACCACCGCCAGATGGCCCTGCTCGGGACCGGCATAGTCATGCAGCACCATCACCGCGCCGGCCGCGGGTTCGGCGCCGCGCGGATATTTGCCCGCCGCCTTGTCCCACCAGGTATAGGCGTCGCCATAGAGCTTCACGCCGGAATGTTCGCGCGCGTAAGGCACGCATTGCAGCGGCTTGCGGCCGTCGCTCTCGATCACCGCATGGCCGCGTTCGCGCGGCATCGGGGTCTGGCTGTAATCCATCACATTGCTGGCGCAGCCTTCCAGGCCGAGCATCAACAGCGCCGCCGCCGCCAACCTTTTTAAAGGCAGTTTTTGGATGATCCTCATCGCCACAGTCCTCACGCCCGGACAGACGTTACCCGACCCGCCGCCAAGACAGCGTTAGGCCGGAATTTCGATCTTTAAGGACTAAAAGGCGCCGGGATTTATTAAGGAGGCGTTAACTTTGGCGCCTCGCTTGTGCTCGGCGCGTTCGCCACTCGATTTGATCCGCAAGATCAAATCGCCCGGCTTCGCCGGTCGTGGCTCACTCGCGGGACGTTATGCGCCGGGGTGCGGGGCGCGGGGCGATGGCGCCCATGGTGCCGATGGAAACCAGGCCCGAAACCGCGAAGAAGAAAAACAGCGCCGCCCAGTTGCTTTCGGCGAAGGCCAACGTGGCGACGAACACGCCGGCCATCAGTTCGGGCAGGCCGCGCCAGCCGCCCTTTTGAATCTCGCCGGGGCGCATGGTGCGCACGAAATCCATCCGGCTGGAGAAGAAGGCTTCCAGGGTGGCGCGGGTGTTGGCCAGGATCAGGCCGGAGGGAAACACCACCGCCAGCAACAGGCTGGGGATCAGGCGGCCCTCGCGCTGGCGGTCCAGCATGCGCTGGCCCAGCCAGAGATAGGCGAGGCTGCAGCTGAGGCCCATGAAGGTCACCACTAGGCCCAGGATGGTGACGGCGGGATAGGGCTTGATGCCCACCGACATCATGAAGAGCGAGATCGTGGCGCTGGTGAAGGCCAGGATATAGAAGGCGAACTGGCACATCTGCGCCGTCATCGCGGCCTTTTTCCATAGCGGCAGGGCGCTTTCCCACACCCGCGGCAGCAGCTTGCGGGCGCATTGCGCCGGGCCCTTGGTCCAGCGCGCCTGCTGCGAACGCCAGGCCGCCGCCGTTTCCGGCAGGTCGCCGGGCACTTCCAGGTCGTGCAGCATGGCGCTGCGCCAGCCGCCCAGCACGCAGCGCATCGACAGGTCGAGATCCTCGGTCAGGGTATCGCCGGCCCAGCCGCCCGACTGCTCGATCGCCAGCCGGTTCCACACCCCGGCCGAACCGTTGAACGCCATGGGCAGGCCGGCGCGGAAGCGTGCTTCCTGTTCCACCGCGAAATGGGAATCCAACAGCAGGCCCTGCACCCGCGTCAGCCAGTTGGCGTTGCGGTTGGCATGGCCCCAGCGCGTCTGGACAAAGGCCAGGCCGTCATCGGCCAGCAGCACCGGCAGGGTGCGGCGCAGGAAATCCGGGGCCGGCACGAAGTCGGCGTCGAACATGGCGACAAAGGGGGCGTCGGAATGGGCCAGCCCGAAGGCCAGGTTGCCGGCCTTGAAGCCCTTGCGGTCCCCGCGGCGCAGCAGCCGCAGGTCGATATCGGCGGGCACGATGCCGGGCAGGCTCTCAGCCAGCACGGCGTGATTTTCCGCGCTGCCGTCGTCCAGCAGCTGGATGGTCAGGCGGTCGCGCGGCCAGTCCATGGCGCAGGCGGCGGCGGCGACACGCAGCGCCACCGCGCCCTCATTGCAGACGGGAAGCTGCACCAGCACATGCGGCAGTTCGTGTTCGGGCATCTGCGCCAGACGCAAGGCCGGACGCTTGCGGGTCAGCCGCAGCCAGCCCAATACGGCCAACTGGCAGGACAGAATGCAGACCGCGACCAGGACAATGGCAAGGGCAGCGGAGAGGGAATAGCCGAGCATGGCGATGTTCAGGCCCCTCATTCCCCGTTAGCCCAAAGCCCGTTTTCGGGCCCTTCCAGCTGCCTTGGCGGCATTCCTTGGCCGGACAGGACGAACTTCACCCGCGCGGCGCGGTTTAGCAAGAGGGTGCAGTGCAAAATGACGCGCCCCGCCGGGGGAAGTCTCATGAAATCAAGGGACTGAGCGGCTCCCAGCCGACAAACCGAGACAAAAAGACCCTTTTGTAACTGGGATTTCGCCGGTGGCGCACCCATATTAATGTGCGACTGTGGAGGGCGCGAACAGGAGTTTGCCATGATCCATATTAATCCCACCCGTATTCTGACCCGGACGCTGCCCCTGACGGTAAGCGCCCTTTTGCTGGCCGGTTGCATGACGCCGTCGCCCTATGCCCCGCGCACCGAAGGCCAGAAGACCGGCTATACCGACCGCGAACTGACCCAGACCCGCTATCGCGTGACCTTCACCGGCAATTCGGTGACCCCGCGCGAGACGGTGGAAAGCTATCTGCTGCTGCGCGCCGCCGAAGTGACCCGCGCCGCCGGCTATTCCAGCTTCATCTTCGACACCCGCAACACCAAGACCAACCACAGCTATACCGCCGTTCCCGATGCCCCCGGCCCCTATTGGGGCGGCGGCTGGGGCCGTCGCGGCCGCTTCGGCTATTGGGGCGGCTTCGGCGGCTGGGGCGGTTATGGCTTCGGCTATGACCCGTCGGTGGATATCGTGGTGCGCACCAATTACGCGGCCTATGCCGAGATCGTGATGCTGACGCCGGAACAGGCGGCCAAGGAGCCCCGCGCGCTGAACGCCGCCGATGTCATTGCTCACATCGGTCCCGACGCCGCGCCTAAGCCGCCTGAGAAGACCTGACCAGCGAAAATTCATTGTAGCCATCGCGCGCGGCCATGCCGGTCACGGCATGGCCCTCGCCATGGCACATGTGCGGAATGTCCACCACCGCCATCGGATCGTCCGTCCATACGGTCAGCGCCGCACCGGGCGCGAGCCGGGCCAGCGCCTTCTTCGCCAGCATGGCGGGCAGCGGGCATTTGAGCCCGCGCAGATCGAGCGTCTCGTCCATTCCCATATCTTGATTGGAACAAAGTTGGGCCTCAAGGTCCGTTCGGGAGAACGCCTTTGAGTCTCATAAGCGCGACAAAGCGCGAATATGTCTATCTCACCAGCATCGCGCGCACCTTGTGGCTGCTGCGGCGGGTCAAGCCCCATGCCAGCCGCAGCATCGTGGATATTGTCGAAGCCCAGGTGGCGCGGCGGCCCGGCAATATCGCCATCCGCTATCTCGACCAGGCGATGACCTACGCCCAGCTGGATGCGCGCGCCAACCGCTATGCCCATTGGGCGCTGCGGCAGGGCATCGGTCGCGGCGACTGCGTGGCGCTTTTGATGGAGAACCGGCCCGATTACATCTGCGCCTGGCTGGGCCTGTTCAAGGCGGGCGCCACCGCGGCCCTGATCAACACCAACCTGACCGGCGCATCCCTGGCGCATTCGATCGCCATTTCCGGCGCCAGGGCGGCGATCGTCGGGGCGGAACTGGCGCAGGTCTTTCACGATGCGCCATTCGAGGCGCCGCCCGCCTTGTGGGTGCAAGGGTTGCCTAGCGGCAGCGTAGGCAACGGTGGAAATCTGGATGCGGCGCTGGCGGCAGCGCCGGATACGCCGCCCGGCAAACAGGCCCGCGCCGGGGTCACGCTGCGCGACCGCGCCTTCTTCATCTATACCTCCGGCACCACCGGCCTGCCCAAGGCCGCCAATTTCAGCCATATGCGCATGCTGTTCATGATGAGCGGCTTTGTCGGCGCGCTGCGCCCGCGCGAAACCGACCGCATCTATGACCCGCTGCCGCTGTATCATTCCACCGGCGGGGTCTGCGCGGTGGGCCTGGCGTTTTTTGCCGGCGGCACCCTGATCCTGAAGCGCAAATTCTCGGTGCACGAGTTCTGGGAAGACGTGCACAAATACCGCGCCACCATGTTCGAATATATCGGCGAATTGTGCCGCTATCTGCTGAACGCGCCGCCCTCGCCGCTGGAGCGCGGCCATCATGTCCGCGCCATCACCGGCAACGGCCTCAGGCCCGAAATCTGGCGCGAGTTCCAGGCCCGCTTCGCCATTCCGCGCATCGTGGAATTCTATGGCGCGACGGAATCCAATGTCTCGATGCTGAACTATGACGGCACCGTGGGCGCGGTGGGCCGGGTGCCGGACTATCTGGAATGGCTGCTGCCCAGCCGCGTGATCCGCTTCGATGTCGAGAGCGAGATGCCGGTGCGCGGCGCGGACGGGCTTTGCATCGAGGCCGGCCCCGACGAAGTGGGCGAGGCCATCGGCGGCATGTCCGCCCGCGCCGGGCGCGAATTCGAGGGCTATACCAACAAGACCGACAGCGACCGCAAGATGTTGCGCAACGTCTTCAAGCCGGGCGACCAGTGGTTCCGCACCGGCGACCTGATGCGGCGCGACGCGCACGGCTATTTCTATTTTGTGGACCGCGTCGGCGACACCTTTCGCTGGAAGGGCGAGAATGTCTCGACCGGCGAAGTGGGGGAGGTGCTGGCGGCGGCGCCCGGCATCCTGGAAGCCAGCGTCTATGGCGTGACGGTGCCCGGCGCCGAAGGCCGCGCCGGCATGGCATCCCTGGTGGCGAACGGCGATTTCCGGCTGGACGACCTGCCCGCCCGGCTGAAGGCGCGCCTGCCGCATTATGCCTGGCCGATTTTCCTGCGCCTGGCCGCGCGAATCGAGGTCACCGGCACCTTCAAGCAGCGCAAGGTGGACCTGGTGCGCGAGGGCTTTGACCCGGCGGCGATCCCCGATCCGCTCTATGTGCTGGACGCGGAAACCGGCCATTACGAAATGCTGACGCTGCAGCGCTATGCCGGAATCGTGGAAGGCCAAGCCAAACTTTAGCATTTTTACCGAATATTTTACCGGATGTTGACCCCCGGCGGCGCAGGATGGCGGCCATGGCGCAGGCGGCTCCCGGCGAGGTCTACAACGCCCATGCCCTCAGGCTGGGCTGGGACGCGCGCTGCGATGCGCCCCGCACCTTCGCCTGGCCGGGCTTCGCGGCGCTGCTGTCGCTGTGGCAGGAATTGCGCGGCAACGCGGTGCTGCCGCGCCGTTCCGCCTTGACCGCGCGGCGGCTTAAAAGCGTCCTGCCCGACATTGCGCTGTATGAACGCATCGCGCAGGGCAGCCCGGGCACCTGGCGCGTCCGCCTGGTGGGCACGGAATTCGCCAAAGTGTATGACGGGGCCGCGGGGCAGCTGCTGGGCGAATGCCTGACGCCGGGTCCGGCCTTCCGCTTCCAGACGGGGCTGGACGAAGTCATGACCGCCGGCCGGCCGCTGCGTTTCATCGCCCGCTGCGATTGCGTGGACCGCAATTTCCTCAGCGGCGAATTCTGCGCCCTGCCGCTGGCCGACGACCTCGACCAGCCGGTGATGGTGCTGCTCTGCGCCCGCTTCAGCGGCGTGCTGTTCGAGGATTTCCTGGCGACGGTGTCGGCCAGCGACCGTCAGGCGAAATCCCCGGACAGCGCCGCGCGGGTTTCGGACGCCAGCACCGCCATATGGCCGTAGTTCCGGTGGCTGACGCCCAGCACGACGCGCTCGGTCTTGAAACGCGCGATCTGATCCGGCGTCAGCTTGAAGCGCAGCCAGTGGACCGATGAGGTCTTGCCGTCCGCCGTGGTGCGGTCGTCATATTCGGTGGGCGTGGCCTTGATCGTATCGCCGCCGATTTCCAGGAAGACGGTTTCCTCGATCCCGCCCAGGGTCAGCAGCACGGCGTTGCGGCGCTTCTCGTCCTCGATCTCCAGCATCAGGGTGGCGATCAGTTCGTCGCCCTGGGGGATCAGCGGATTGTAGGCCGCCAGCTCGCCCGCGATCTGTTCGGTGCCGCCCTTTTCGATGCGCAGCATCTCCTGCACCTGCATCCACATGGTGGCGTAATTCTCGAAATAGAAAGTGGCGAAGGGCCCGACCTCGATGCGGCGCAGCCGCTTCATGGGGAGCAGGTTGGCCTTCAGGGATTTGCGCTGCTGGTCATATTCCGGGATCGACAGGATGTCGGCGGGCGTGATCTTGCGCTGGGCTTCGGACATTCAGTCCTCCTTCAATCCAAACGCCCGCGCCATGATCTGGATGGGATGTTCGGGCTCTCGCGCGGGCGTATCCGTATGCGCCACGATATGGATCGCCGCCAGCGGACAGTCCGACACGATATGGCCGCGCGGCTTGGCGTTGGCGGCCCTGAACACCGGCCTGCCGACCTTCACCGCCACATCATGCGTCGGCTTGACCACGCCGAAGGTGCCGCCATGGCCACTGCAGCGCTCGATCACATCCACCGGCGTCTGCGGGATCATCTTCAGCATCTCCGCCGCCTTGGGGCCCATGTTCTGGGCACGGGCATGGCAGGCCAGATGCACCGTGACGCCTTCGGGCAGGGGGGTGAGGCCCGTCGGCAAGCCGTCCTTCTTGGCCACGTCCACCACATATTCGTCAATGTCGAAGACGTTGTCCTGAACCTTCTTCACGTCGGGATTATCGGGCAGGATCAGCGCCCATTCGAATTTCAGCATCAGGCCACAGGAGGCAGTGAGGGCGACGATGTCATAGCCCTGGTCGATCAGCGCCACCAGTTCCTTCGACACTTTCGCGGCGGTGTCGGCGACCTTGGAAAGTTCTGCCTGTTCCAGCATGGGCATGCCGCAGCAGCCGGGATAGGCGACGATTGTTTCCACGCCGATATGGTTCAGCACGGCGCGGGCATCCATGCCGGTGTCGGGCTTGTTGTAATTGACGAAGCAGGTGGCATAGAGGGCGGCCTTGCGCTTGCCGAAGGCCGGCGCGGCCGTGTTGACCGCGTTCTGGTGCTGTTTGGCCGCCGACACGAAGGTGCGGGCGTGGAATTTGGGCAGGGTCGCGTGCGCGTCAATGCCGACGGTCTTTTCCATCAGCCCGCGGGTCAGGCCGTTCTTCTTGTCCGACGCCCAGTTGACGATGGGCGAGACGAAACGCGCCGCCGCGCCGTTGCGGTCCATCTCCGCCAACTGCTGCTGCACCGCTTCGGTCTGGCCCTTCTTCGCTTCGACGAAACGGTGCCGCAGCATCAGGTGCGGGAAATCCAGCATGAAGGGATGCGGCGGCACATAGGGGCATTTGGTCATGAAGCACATGTCGCAAAGCGTGCAGGCCTCGACGATGGGCTTGAAGTCTTGGGATTTCAGATGCTCGACATCTTCATCGGGACTGTTGTCGATCAGGTCGAACAGGCGCGGGAAGCTGTCGCACAGGTTGAAGCAGCGGCGGCAGCCATGGCAGATGTCGAAGACGCGGCGCATCTCGGCATCCAGCTTGGCCTCGTCGGCGAAATCGGGATTTTTCCAGTCAATGATCTGGCGGGTGGGGGCGTCGAGACTGCCTTCGCCGGTCATGTTTCTCTCTTTCCTCCCCCGTTCACGGGGGGAGGTGGCACGGCGGCGCACGGCGACGGCGTGACGGAGGGGGGAGATGCGCTGGAGGGGATGGTGACTCTCCCCCCCTCCACCGCTTCGCGGTCCCCCTCCCCCGTGAACGGGGGAGGAAAGACAAAGCGAATTAAGCGTCCAGGCTGTCCAGCGCCTTCTGGAAGCGGCCGGCGTGGGACTTCTCGGCCTTGGCCAGGGTTTCGAACCAGTCGGCGATTTCCTCGAAACCTTCCGAACGGGCGGTCTTGGCCATGCCGGGATACATGTCGGTGTATTCGTGGGTCTCGCCCGCGATGGAGGCCTTGAGGTTGGCGTCGGTGGCCCCGATCGGCTCGCCGGTCGCCGGATCGCCGACTTCTTCCAGATATTCCAGGTGGCCATGGGCATGGCCGGTCTCGCCTTCCGCGGTCGAGCGGAACACGGCGGCGACATCGTTATGGCCTTCGACATCGGCCTTCTGCGCGAAATAGAGGTAGCGGCGGTTGGCCTGGCTTTCGCCGGCGAAGGCCTCTTTCAGGTTTTCCCAGGTCTTGGTGTCTTTGAGTGCGGGCATCAGCGTCTCCTGTGCGGGTTTGAATTCCGCGCAAAGACTGACCCCGCCGACAAAAGCTGTCAACGAGTTAGAACAGTTCTAAACTGTGAGAATCATTCTCAACCCTCGCCGCATGTCCTCCCCCGTTCTACGGGGGAGGTGCCCGTAGCTGGTCCTGGGACCAGCGAAGGGCGGAGGGGGAAATCAAGCCCGCTTGACGCGAACCACCACGTCAACCCGGTCCACCGCCAGACCGGCGGGTGGAGCGGGGACACCCGCCACTTCGATGCTTTCGCCGGGAATGTCGATCAGCAGGCCCTCCGTCTCCAGGAAGAAATGCTGGTGGTCGCCGGTGTTGGTGTCGAAATAGCTGCGCGCCGCGTCCACGATCACCTGGCGCAACAGGCCGGCCTCGGTAAACTGGTGCAGGGTGTTGTAGACGGTGGCCAGCGATACTTTCACCCCCGCCGCCGTCACTTCGGCATGCAGGTTTTCCGCCGTGACATGACGGTCCATGTCCCTGAACAGCAGGCCAGCCAGTTCCACCCGCTGGCGGGTAGGGCGCAACCCGGCATGGCGCAGCCGGCCGGTCGCCAGAAGCGCCAGATCCCTTGCCGCCAAATCCCGGGTTTCCCCGGCTGCCTTGCCCATTCTCGTTCCCATAAGGTCCTGTTCCGCCTGTCGGGCGGGGTACAAGCCTGCTAAAGTGTGAAAGATATATGTTAGAACGCTTCTAAGCAAGAGGACGTGCTTCGCGGTAGTTTCCGCCCCCCTTTTCGGGTAGGGAACCGTTGCGGAAATATGAGAGTTTTCAAGGAAACACAGGATCGTGGACCAGCCGTTGCGGAAATCCTCTTTTGACCTTCAGGGCCTTTTGGCCTGTGCCCGGGGCGAACTGTTCGGTCCCGGCAACGCCCAGTTGCCCGCCCCGCCGATGCTGATGTTCGACCGCATCACCTCCATCACCGCCGATGGCGGCAGCGACGGCAAGGGCGAGGTCATCGCCGAATTCGATATCAATCCCGACCTGTGGTTCTTCAAATGCCATTTCCTGGGCGATCCGGTGATGCCGGGCTGCCTGGGCGTGGATGCGCTGTGGCAGCTGGTCGGCTTTTTCCTGGGCTGGATGGGCGGTCCCGGCCGCGGCCGCGCCTTGGGCGTGGACGAGGTCAAGTTCACCGGCATGGTGCTGCCCACCGCCAAGAAGGTCACCTACATCATCAATCTCAAGCGTGTGATCATGCGCCGGCTGGTGCTGGGTATTGCCGATGGCGTCATGAAGGTGGACGGCAAGGTGATCTATGAAGCCAAGGGCCTGCGCGTCGGCCTGTTCACCGATGCGGCCGCGGCCCTGGCGCAAGGCGCGCCGGCTTCCGCCTGACCAGTTTCTGAGGTTCCCATGAGAAGAGTGGTCGTTACCGGCCTCGGCATCGTGTCTTCCATCGGCAACAATGCCGCCGAAGTCACCGACTCGCTGCGCAATGCCCGTTCCGGCATCGTCGCGGCGGACGATTACATCCGCCTGGGCTTCCGCTCCCGGGTGCATGGTTCGCTGAAGATCAATCTCGACGAAGTGGTGGACCGCCGGGCGCGGCGCTTCCAGGGCGATGGCGCGGGCTATTGCTGGGTGGCGATGACCCAGGCCATCGCCGATGCCGGGCTTGAGGAAAAGGATATTTCCAATCCGCGCACCGGCCTGATTGTCGGCACCGGCGGCCCCAGCACCAAGGCCATCGTCGCGGCCGCCGACATCACCCGCCAGAATTCCAACCCCAAGCGCATCGGGCCGTTCGCGGTGCCCAAGGCGATGTCCTCCACCGCCAGCGCCAACCTGTCCACCTGGTTCAAGACCAAGGGCTACAACTATTCCATCTCCTCGGCCTGCTCGACCTCGGCCAACTGCATCGGCAATGCCTTCGAGCTGATCCAGTGGGGCAAGCAGGACATGATGTTCGCCGGCGGCGGCGAGGAACTGGACTGGACGCTCAGCGAACTGTTCGACGCCATGGGCGCGATGTCGTCCAAGTTCAACGCCTCGCCGGAAAGCGCCTCGCGGGCCTATGACATCGCCCGCGACGGCTTTGTCATCAGTGGCGGCGGCGGCATCCTGGTGCTGGAAGAATTGGAACATGCCAAGGCGCGCGGCGCGAAAATCTATGCCGAACTGACCGGCTATGGCGCCAGCGCCGACGGCGCCGACATGGTGGCGCCGTCGGGCGAAGGCGCGGTGCGCTGCATGCGGCTGGCGCTGGAAGGCATCAAGGCGCCGGTGGATTACATCAATCCGCACGCCACCTCGACCCCGGTGGGCGACATTCCCGAGATCAACGCCATCAAGACGGTGTTCGGTCCCAACACGCCCTATATCAGCGCCACCAAGTCGCTGACTGGCCACAGCCAGGGGGCGGCGGGGGTGCATGAGGCGATCTACACCCTGCTGATGATGCAGAACAATTTCATCTGCGAGAGCGCCAATATCGTGCAGCTGGACCCGGCGGTCGAAGGCGCCAACATCGTGCGCAAGCGCATCGACAACGCCACCATCAACACCGCCTTGTCGAACAGCTTCGGTTTCGGCGGCACCAATGCCTGCCTGGTCTTCCAGCGCCACGAGAAGTGATGTCCCGCAATGGAACAGAAAACACCCCTGGACGCCCTGATGCCTGAGGCCAGACCGGGACTTATGGCCGGGAAGCGCGGCCTGGTGATGGGGGTGGCCAACGACCATTCCATCGCCTGGGGCATCGCGCGGATGCTGGCCGGGCATGGCGCGGAGGTGGCCTTCACCTATCAGGGCGATGCCCAGAAGAAGCGGCTGGGGCCGCTGGCGGCTTCGATCGGCTCCAGCCTGGTCCTGCCCGCCGATGTCGAAAGTGACGAACAGCTGGATGCCGCCTTCGCGCGCCTCAAGCAGGAATGGGGCACGCTGGATTTCCTGGTCCATTCCCTGGCCTTCAGCGACCGCGACGAACTCAAGGGCCGCTATGTCGATACCAGCCGCGCCAACTTCGCCCGGAGCCTGGATATTTCCTGCTATTCCTTCACCGCCGTGGCCCAGCGCGCCGCCGCCCTGATGGCTCCGGGTGGTGCGTTGGTGACACTGAGCTATCTCGGCGCCCAACGGGTGATGCCCAACTACAATGTCATGGGCATCGCCAAGGCGGCGCTTGAAGCGTCGGTGCGTTACCTCGCCGCCGACCTGGGCCGCGACGGCATCCGGGTCAACGCTATCTCGGCCGGGCCGATGCGGACCCTGGCGGGGGCGGCGGTGGGCGACGCCCGCACCGTCTTCAAATGGAACAAGGCCCATGCGCCGCTCAAGAGAACCGTCGATCTTAACCATGTCGGCGGCGCGGCACTGTATTTGCTTAGTGACCTGGCAGGTGGTGTCACCGGCGAAGTGCATTTCGTCGACGCCGGCTTCAACGTGATCGGCATGCCGCCGACCGCGGATCTGAAGGGGTGGACATCATCGGATAATGGCCAGGAGCCTTCCGATGGGCGCACAGATACCTAAACTGATTTTCGCAGCGGCGCTGGCTGCCGCGACCCTGACGCCGTCTTTGGCCTTTGCCGGCTGGCAGGACCAGGCCTCCCCCGCCGATGTTGACCGGCTGGCGCAGCTTCCGACCATCCGCAAGCAGGCCATATGGGACGCCCAGAATGGCGACGGCCGCGGCGACTTCCGCGCCCTGGTGCGGGTGATGCAGCCCGATGGCCATGCCGTGCCCGCCCGGCTGCTGATGGGCAACTGGCGCTGCCGCCAGATGAAGCTGGGGCGCATGGCGTCCTTCATGGTCTATGACGGCTGGTTCAGTTGCAATATCCGCCCCTATAACGGCGGGCTGCTGCTGCAGAAGTCCGGCGGCAGCCAGCGCTTCATCGGCTTCCTGTATCCCGAGAACGGCGCCTGGGTGTATCTGGGCGCGTCTTCGGCGCGCGGCGAGCCCTATCACAATTATTCCGGCAACACCCCGTCGCTGGGCGCGCAGGTGACGCCGGACGACCAGATCGGCCTGCTCACCGGCATCGGCGATAATCATTTGCGGCTGGAGATTCCGGCGATTCAGGAATCGATTCTCGACGTGGTGGAATTCGCGCGCTAACCACACCACCTGTCATCCCCGGCGAGCGCGACGCAAAGCGGCGCGTGAGGGAAGGGGACCCAGGCCCTCAACATCAGCAAGATTTCGATAGCCTGGGTTCCCTTCCCTCGCATCGCGTGCCGCGATGCTCGCCGGGAATGACACTGGGTTTTTAAACCCGCTTCTTCGCCGCTTCCGCAAACCGCTCGAACAGATAGTGACTGTCCATCGGGCCGGGTGACGCTTCGGGGTGGTACTGCACCCCGAACACATCCTTGCCGTCCAGCGCGATGCCGCAATTGGTGTCGTCGAACAGCGAGACATGGGTCTCGGTGACGCCTTCGGGCAGCGTGTCGCGGTCCACCGTGAAGCCGTGATTCATCGAGACGATCTCGACCTTGCCGGTGGTCAAATCCTTCACCGGATGATTGGCGCCATGATGGCCCTGGGCCATCTTGCGGGTCTTGGCGCCCAAGGCCAGTCCCAGCATCTGGTGCCCCAGGCAGATGCCGAACACCGGGGTGCCGGTCTCGATCACGCCCTGGATGGTGGGAATGGCGTATTCGCCCGTGGCCGCCGGATCGCCGGGGCCGTTGGACAGCAAGACGCCATGCGGCTTGTGGCGCATCACCTCTTGCGTCGTCGCATTGGCCGGGACCACGGTGATATCCGCGCCCATACCGGCAAGAAGCCGCAGGATGTTCCGCTTGACGCCATAATCGATCACGGTGACGCGGAAAGACGGCGCGCCCTCGCTCTTGTAGCCTTCGTTCCAGGCCCAGGGCATCTCGTTCCATTTGTAGGTCTGGGTCGCGGACACGTCCTTGGCCAGATCGAGCCCTTCCAGCCCGGCGAAACCCTCGGCCTGCGCCAGCAAAGCGGCATGGTCGGCCGGGTGATCGCCCAAGTTCACCACCACGCCATGCGGCATGCCTTTTTCACGGATCAGCGCGGTCAGGGCGCGGGTATCAATGCCCGCCACGGCCGGGATGTTGTGCTTCTTCAGCCAGCCGTCCAGCGCCAGCAGGTTGCGATAATTGGAGGGGTGCTCGGCATCGGCGCGCACGATCAGCCCGCGCACCGCAGGCGTGATGGTCTCGATATCTTCGTCATTGGTGCCGACAATGCCGATATGGGGGAAGGTGAAGGCCACGATCTGGGCGGCATAGGAAGGATCGCTGAGGATCTCCTGATAGCCGGTCATGGCGGTGTTGAAGCAGACCTCGCCCACCGCCGAACCCACCGCGCCGAAGCCGGTGCCCTCGAAAAACGTCCCGTCCGCCAGCATCAATCCGCCGCGCGAAAATACCCTCTCCGCGCTGGCGGAGGGTGCAGGAGATGAGTCGGTCATGGGGGCCTCGAATTTGCGCGAAAATAGGGATGTGACACCTCCGCGTCAACCTCATTTAACCCATGAAAATCAAGGTGTTGGAATTACAGCGGGTTTCCCGGTAAGTTCGCGCCGTCCAAGGAAAGAGAATCCCATGTCCCTGCGCGCCCAGCTCACCGACGCCATGAAGGAGGCGATGAAGGCCAAGGACGCCAAGCGTCTGGCCACCGTGCGGCTGATCCTGGCGGCCCTGAAGGACCGTGACATCGCCGCCCGCACGGAAACCAGCAAGGACCTGGTGGGCGATGACGACATCCTCACTTTGCTGGCCAAGATGATCAAGCAGCGCGAGGAATCCGCCGCCGTCTACCGCCAGGGCGGCCGCCCGGAACTGGCCGAAAACGAGGAAGCCGAGATCGCGGTGATCCGCACCTTCATGCCCGCCCAGATGGATGAGGCGGCGATGAAAGACGCCGTGGCCGGGACCATCGCCGAGGTTGGCGCGGCCTCGATCAAGGACATGGGCAAGGTGATGGCGATGCTGAAAGAGCGCTATGCCGGCCAGATGGATTTCTCCAAAGCCAGCGCGGCGACCAAAGACGCGTTGAGCGGGAAATAGTCTTCAGGCCGCGAGGCTGGTGCGCCGCAGCGCCTCGCCCACCAGCCCGGCGATGGTTTCCACCGCCGCGATCTCGCGCGGCGAGATCAGCGGCTTGTCGCTCCAATAGGCCCCGATGGCGGCCACCGGCGTGTCGAAGCCCACCGGCGCCATCACCAGGCTGCGGACGAAGGTCTTGCGATAGACCTCGTGCGGGATGCGGTCGTCCTGGAAGATATCGGGCACCACCGCCGTCTTCCTGTTCATCATCGCCCAGCCGGAAATGCAGCTGGTCATGGGGAACTTCTGGCCCTTCCATAAAGGGCCGATGGCGTCTTCCTCGACATAATGGCAATGGCCGTGGTCGCGCAGCACGAAGGTGACGCCGTCAGCGGAGACCACGTTGCGGGCGCAGCCGCGCACGATCTCGATGACCTCTGCCTGGCTGCCGGCCGTGTCCAGCCGCAGGCGGGCGACTTCCAGCAGTTTCCAGCGTGGATCGCTCTCGGATTCGAAGGGTAACTGGTAGGTCATGCCCGCCCCTGATTTGCCGCCCGAAAACCAGATTAACCCTGCCCTTTTAAAAATCCATGCACAGGGGGGCGGGATTTCCCGCCCAAATATCCCCCAAAAAGAGGGCCTTTCGGCTATTCTGGAGCCATGCGCTATGGCGAAGGATTGCTGGAGGAAATCCGGCGGCGAACCGATCTGGTCGCGCTGGTGGGCCGCCGCGTCAAGCTGGTCCGCAAGGGCCGGGTGATGTGGGGCTGCTGCCCCTTCCATGGCGAAAAGTCGCCCAGCTTCAAGGTCGAGAACGAGCGGCGGACCTACAAATGCTTCGGCTGCGGCAAGGGCGGCGACTGTTTCCGCTGGCTGATCGAGACCGAGGGCCTGAGCTTCCCGGAAAGCGTGGAAAAGCTGGCGGGCGAGGCCGGGGTCGAACTGCCCAAATGGTCGCCGGAGGACGAGGCGCGGGAGCAGCAGAAGAAGTCGCTCCATGACGTGATCGAACTGGCGGCGAAATTCTATGAGGCGCAGCTGTTTGATGCGGCGGGCCGCGAGGCGCGCGACTATCTGAAGGGGCGCGGGCTGGATGGCGCGGCGGCGAAACAGTTCCGCCTGGGTTATGCGCCATCGGGGAATGGCGCGCTGATAAAGCATCTCACCGAACACAATGTCACCCAGGACGACATCATCGCGGCAGGACTGGCGCGCCCGGCGGATGACGGCAAGCCGATGCGCGACTTTTTCTACAACCGGGTGATGTTTCCCATCGGCGATGGCCGTGGCCGCATCGTCGCCTTCGGCGCGCGCGCTTTGGAGGCCGACGCCAAGCCAAAATACATCAATACCGGCGAAACCACGCTGTTTTCCAAGGGCCACAATCTCTACAATTTCGCCACCGCCCGCTCTGCCGCCATCAAGGCCGGCACCATCGTCCTGGCCGAAGGCTATATGGATGTGATCGCGCTGGTGCGCGCCGGTTTCGCCCATGCCGTTGCGCCTTTGGGCACGGCGCTGACCGAGGACCAGCTGCACCTGCTCTGGCGCACCGCGCCCGAACCGATCCTGGCCTTTGACGGCGATGCGGCGGGATTGAAGGCGGCGCACCGCGCCGCCCATCTGGCGCTGCCCCATCTGAAGGCCGGGTATTCGCTGCGTTTCGCCTTCCTGCCCTCGGGCGAAGACCCTGACTCCTTCATCGCCCATAACGGTTCGGGCGCGATGCTGGGCCTGTTGGATGCGGCGCTGCCCTTGTCGCAGCTTTTGTGGCGCGCCGAGACCGAGGGCAAGGAACTTTCCACCCCGGAACGCCGCGCCGGGCTGGAGCACACTCTGAAAGAGATCGTGGACCGCATCACCGACGCCAAGGTGGCCGACTATTACCGCCGGGGCTTCGACCAGCTGGTGTTCGAGAATTTCAAGAAGCGGCCATCTTCATCGCAAGGGGCGGCTCCGGCGCGGCCGTTCCAGCCGGCGCGTCCGGGCGACCAGAGGGGCAAGTATCGGGGCGATTTCAAGCCGCGTCCCATGCCGGGCACGGCGGACTCGGTATCCCCGGTTGTGCGGGAGAATCGCCTTGTCCGCGCGGTTGTGGCTGGGGCGCGGGAAACCAAGGAACGCGAGATCGGCGGCATGCTGGCCCAGGAGCCCCAGCTGGCCTTGCGCCATGCCGAGGTGCTGGCGGAACTGTCCTTTGTGGACCAATCGCTTGACAGCCTGCGCCGCGAACTTCTAAACCTCGCCGCCTCCGGCTCCAGCCTTGAAAAAGCTGGGGTTCAAACCCATTTGGCGCGTATGGGCATGGCTGATCTGATGGTGCGTTTTGCGCCAAGGGCGCCCCACCCCTACACCGTCTCGCAGGCGGCCTCTTCTGAACCGGACGTGGATTTGGATATCGGGTTTCTGAATGCCGCCAAAGACTTACGCGACCTGGCTGCTCGACCTTCTGGTCGGGTCGCCTAAGTCCCAGTCAGAGTCCAAGTCCGAACAAGGTTCCCGTCAGGTAAGCGCCAAAGTGACCAAGCCGTCCAAGAAACCCGCCAAGCCCGCCAAGAAGCCCGCCGCCCGCACCTCTGCGAAAGCCGCGGCTTCCAAGTCGGCGCCCGCCAAAAAGACGCCTGTTAAACCTTCCGCCAAAGCGGCGAAGGTCGCTCCCAAGCCTGCCAAGGGCAAACCCGCCGCTCATACCGCGACCAAGGCCGCCGCCCATACCGCGATCAAGGCCAAGCCCGCCAAGACAGAGAAAGTTGAAAAGCTGACCAAGGCGCAACTCGCCGCCCAGGAGGCCAAGAAGGCCCTGGAAACCAAGGGCTCCAAAAAGGACGAGGCCAGGAAGGCCGGGGCGAAAGCCGACCCCAAGGCCGCCGCCCTCTCCCCTGTCATCAAGCCGGGCAGCAAGATCGCACCCAAAAAGCCCGGCGAAAACGAGACCCCCGGCGATGCGGATTCGCCGCTGCTGGACATGTCGGATGTCGGCGTCCGCAAGATGATCGCCAAGGCGAAGGCCCGCGGCTATGTCACTTATGACGAACTGAACAAGGTGTTGCCGTCGGACAAGACCTCGTCCGAGCAGATCGAAGACACCATGGCGATGCTCAACGAGATGGGCATCAATGTCATCGAAAGCGAAGAGGCCGAGGAAGGCGAGGAGGGCGGCGCGCTGGTTCCCGCCGAGGGCGGCAGCAAGGCGCTCGCCACCACCCAGAAGGCCGGCGAACAGTATGACCGCACCGACGATCCGGTACGGATGTATCTGCGCGAGATGGGCTCGGTCGAGCTTCTGTCGCGCGAAGGCGAAATCGCCATCGCCAAGCGCATCGAGGCCGGGCGCGAGCTGATGATCGGCGCCTTGTGCGAAAGCCCGCTGACCTTCGAGGCGCTGACCGTTTGGCGCGACGAACTCAACGAAGGCAAGGTGCTGCTGCGCGACATCATCGACCTGGAGGCCATGTATGGCGCCGGTCCCGATGGCCAGCCCGCCAATGTGCCGCCGCCGGTCGGCCCCGATGGCCAGCCGCTCAATCCGCCCGCCGCCAATGGCGAGGCCCCCGTCGCCGAATTCAAGAAGCCCGAGCCTCCCAAGCCCGCGCCGGCCCCCAAGCCCGCCGAACCGAAGGCAGAAGGCGAAGGCGGTGAAGGCGGAGAGACCCCGGCCAATGCCGATGACGGCGACGATTTCGACGATGAGGGCAACCTGCCCTTGTCGGCGATGGAAGCCGCGCTGAAGCCGCAGGTGCTGGCCTCGCTCGACGCCATCGCCAATCTCTACAAGAAGCTGGGCAAGCTGCAGGACGCCTCGGTCGAGGCCGCCCTTGCCAGCGATGAACTGAGCACGGGCCAGGAACGCCGCTTCAAGAAGCTGCGCAACGAGACCATGGACCTGGTCAAGTCGCTCAAGCTCAACAACAACCGTATCGAAGCCCTTGTCGACCAGATGTACGGCATCAACAAGCGGCTGGTCGGGCTGGAAGGCAAGCTGCTGCGCCTGGCCGAAAGCCATGGCGTGGAGCGCGCCGAATTCCTCAAGCAGTATTTCGGCAACGAGCTGGACCCCAACTGGGCGCGCCGGGTCGGCCGCCTGTCGGGCATCGGCTGGCATGATTTCGTCACCGACGAGCGCGACAAGATCAAGGCGCTGCGCGACGACATCCAGGCCATGGCGTCGGAAACCCGCCAGTCGGTCAGCGAATTCCGCCGCAATGTCCAGACGGTGCAGAAGGGCGAACGCGAATCCGGCGTCGCCAAGAAGGAGATGATCGAGGCGAACCTGCGCCTGGTGATTTCCATCGCCAAGAAATACACGAACAGAGGTCTGCAATTCCTCGACCTGATCCAGGAAGGCAATATCGGCCTGATGAAGGCGGTCGATAAGTTCGAATACCGCCGCGGCTACAAGTTCAGCACCTATGCCACCTGGTGGATCAGGCAGGCGATCACCCGCTCGATCGCCGACCAGGCCCGCACCATCCGCATCCCGGTCCATATGATCGAGACCATCAACAAGCTGGTGCGGACCAGCCGCCAGATGCTGCACGAGATCGGCCGCGAGCCGACCCCGGAAGAACTGGCCGAACGGCTGGCGATGCCGCTGGAAAAGGTGCGCAAGGTTCTGAAGATCGCCAAGGAGCCGATCAGCCTTGAGACACCCATCGGCGACGAGGAAGACAGCCACCTGGGCGACTTCATTCAAGACCCCAATGTCGTGCTGCCGATCGACGCGGCGATCCAGGCCAACCTGCGCGAAACCACTACCCGCGTGCTGGCGACCCTGACGCCGCGCGAGGAACGCGTGCTGCGCATGCGCTTCGGCATCGGCATGAACACCGATCACACCCTGGAAGAAGTCGGCCAGCAGTTCAGCGTCACCCGCGAGCGCATCCGCCAGATCGAAGCCAAGGCGCTTAGAAAACTCAAGCACCCCTCTCGCTCGCGCAAGCTGCGGTCGTTCCTGGACAACTAAGATGGAACTGACGCTTCTCAAGGGCAAAATCCACCGCGCCGCGGTGACCCGGTGCGACCTCGATTATGAGGGCTCCATCTCGGTGGATGCCGTTTTGATGGAACACGCCGGCATCCTGCCGCATGAGCAGGTGGATGTGCTCAACATCAACAATGGCGCGCGCTTCACCACCTATGCCATCCCCGCGCCCCCCGGCTCGGGCATGATCGGCATCAACGGCGCCGCCGCCCGCCTCGCCCAGAAGGACGATCTTGTCATCATCATCGCCTATGCTCGCATGGACGAATCCGAAGCCAAGACCTGGCAGCCGCGCGTGCTGCTGGTGGACGCCAACAACAAGCCCCAAGGCAAGACCCAAAACAGGACGACGGCGCCCAACCTGCGTATCCTGGAAACCTGAAAAGAACTCTTAGAGACATGCCCCGCCAAGACGACGAGAAATACTCCACCCGACTGGAAACGGCCGCCAAGGCGCGCGCCGCGATGCTGGAAAAGGCCAAGGCCCGCGCCGAGGAAGCGCGCAAGAAGCTGGAAGAGACCGCCGGCGAGCGCCAGGCCGCCGCCGCCGCCAAGGCCGAACGCCTGCGCCAGCGCGAAGAGGAAAAGCGCCACGCCGCCGAGGCCGCCGAGCGCACCCGCATCGAGGAAGAAGAACGCAAGACGCGCGAAGCGGAAGAGGCCAAGCTGGCCGCCGAAGCCGCCAGACGCGAGGAAGCCGAAAAGATGGTGCAATTGCTGGCCGAACAGAAGGCCGCCCGCGACGCCCGCTACGCCGCCCGCAAGGGCCGGCAGAAGAAGGGCCGTTAACGGGCCCGCGCATTTTTTCATTCCCCAAGCCGGTTGTCCGCGCTAGGCTTTTGGCCGGATTGGGCTTTTGTTCACCAATCGTAATGGGTGGCCCGGCCAGGCCGATGCTCCCGTGCCGTCGCGCCGAAGTTCCCGCTTCGCCCGGTTCCACCGCCAACCAAATGAGAGGGCCGACGCATGGCGTTCGTGCAAGAGAAAGAATTCAGATATCCGGCCGAGGATGAATGCCTGGTCCGCCGCCTGGGCTCGGGCGTGATTGCGGCCTGGCCGCATCTGCCGCCCGAGGTGCGCGAAATAATCCTGCACGAAGCCAAGATCGCCTGGGACCGGGAACATTTCGTTTCCAAGCTGCCCGCCAAGCTGGACGCCATCATCCGGCGGCGTCAAGCCTGAAATCAGGCCTGATACCTGTCCGAAAGCTGAACGGCGCCGGCATGGACCGTCCGGCGGGCCGGGTTTATCGTTCCGGCCCGGCGGGGAGTACGACATGCATAAATTCCTCATGCCCGCGCTGGCGCTGCTGACCGCCTTCGCGGTTCCCGCATTTGTCCCCGCCTTTGCCCAAGGCCAGGGCGGCTATGCCCCCGGCGTCGCCGGTGCGGAAACCGTGCGCATGTCCAGCGAAGCGCGCGCCCAGGCCCGCGCCGCGCATCGCACCAACGACACCAATGGCGGGCGTTCGTCCATCGACAAGTCGGGCAAGACCTGGGAGGGCGGCGACACGGTTGACGGTCGCCAGCCCGGCGCGATCAATCGCGGCGTGACCCTGGTGCGCCCCCAGGGCTAAGCGCGGGCTAGTAGCGCCATCGCAATACCGGACCTTTAAACCTCAATTGCAACGGCCGCGATCATCGCGCTGACGGCAGTGGTCGCCGACATTGGCCCCGGCGCCCACCGATCCGACATGCGTGCCCGCGCCGACGCCGTGCCGGTCAAGTCCTCCACCGGCGCCGACCGGCCCGACATGCGCGCCGGTATGCACACCCCGATCGCCCACACGGGCGCCGGTGCCCACGACATGCCCGACATGGCCGCCGGCGCCAACGCCGTGGCGGTCCACGTCCGCGCCAGCACCGACACCGCCGACATGCGCGCCGGCACCCACCCCATGGCTGCCGACATGCGCGCCGACACCAACCCCCAGGACATGAACGCCCAGTTCAACCGCAGAGGCGGCAGGCGACAGCAGCGCCAGGGCGCAGATGGAGGCGGCAAGAATTTTCATGGGCGCTGTCCTGTTGGGGATACGGTCGCAAACGGACAGCACACCGCAACGTTCCATCACGAATAGTTGAAGCTCACCGATATGCGCGGCGTGCGCGCGGCATTGGGTTCGACGCCGTGGCGCAGCCAGCTTTCCCATAGCAATAGCATTCCGGCTTTGGGCTCCACGTCCACAAAGCTGCGGTTTTCGGGACGCGCGGATTTCTTGCGTGGCGGCGCGGCCATCATCATGGGCAGGCGCGGGTCTTCAAAGCGGATCGCGCCCGACCGGGGCGGCACGGTGACATAGTAAGTGCCGCTGATCACCGAATGGGGATGGATATGCGCAGCATGGACCCCGCCCTTGTTCATCACATTGATCCAGAGGCTGTCCAGGGTCCGCTTGCCGCTCTCGAATTGCAGTTCGCGCGCGAATTGGGCGACATGCCTGGCGATCGCCTTTTCCAGGTCGGCGAAAATGCTGGCGCGCAGGGTCAGGTCGTTCAGCGAGGCATAAGAGGTATAGCCGCCATAGCCATGGTCGCGCGACCAGCGCCGCCCGGCACTGTCTTCGGCGGCAATGCTCAGGCAGGTGGCTTCCAGGTCGCGCGGCGGCGCGATACGGGCCTTGTAAAGCCTGGTGACAAACAGTGCGTCCGATATTCCCGTCACGTCTTCCCTGCCGTGGTTAGCGATATTTTGACCATTGGGGCGCTAGGGTGTCCTCCTGTCAAATGGGGCAGGCGATGGAGTATTTCATGCGGATTCCGGTGACGGTCGCGGTGTTTGCCGCGATGGCGGTGCTGCTGTCGGGCTGCATCGCCTATGACGCCGCCTCCACCGTGGTCGATGCGGGTGGGGCCGTGGTCGGCGCCGCCGGTTCGGTGGTGGGTGCCGCCGGCGATGTCGTGACCTCGCCCTTTGACGGCGATTCCGACAAGAAGAAAGCCCGCTAGCCTAGAAGGTATCCTTGCGCGACCGGATCTCGCCGAACACGGCGACATCGCTCGCGCTTTCCATGCCCAGGCTCTTGCGGATTTCCGCCGAGTCCGGCCGCAGAAAGGGATTGGTCGCCTTCTCCAGCCCCATGGTGGAGGGCACGGTCGGCTCCAGCCGCGCGCGCATGGCCTTCACTTCCTGCACCCGCGTCTGCAAGGCGGCATTGCCCGGTTCCAGCGTTAGGGCGAAACGGCCGTTGCTTTCGGTATATTCATGGCCGCACCAAACCTTGGTCTGATCCGGCAGGGTCATCAGCTTGGAGAGGCTGCTCCACATCATGGCGGGACCGCCCTCGAACAGCCGCCCGCAGCCCAGCGCGAACAGCGTGTCGCCGGTAAAGGCATTGCCGTCGATCACAAAGGTGATCGCCCCCCTGGTATGGGCGGGCACTTCCAGCACCTGAACCTTGCGGCCGTCGAATTCCCAGCCCGAGGCTTCGTCCACGCCGATATCCAGCCCCGGAATGCGCGCCGCATCCTTGCCCGGTCCCACCACCTGGGCGCCGGTTTCTTCCTTCAGCGCGAGATTGCCGCCGGTGTGGTCCAGGTGATGATGGGTGTTGAGGATATGGGTCAGTTTCCAGCCGCGCCGGGCCAGCGCCGCGCGCACCGGCCCCGGCTCCGACGGGTCCACCACGGCGCAGGCGTTGCCCGATTTCACCAGATAGGCGTAATTGTCGGACAGGCAGGGGATGATTTCGATTTCGATATTGGAAGTGGGGGGCATGGCGTCTCCTTGGGCGCGCCCAACCTAAAGCGTTTTCGCGTTTCTTTGAATCGCGAAAACGCTTCAGTTCTTTGTTTTGTCGCGGTTCCGGACGGAAAACCGCTACGCGCTTTTCCTGGAACCGCTCCGGCAGGATGCGCTGCAGCGTTGAACCTTGGTCCCGCCCGGTCTAATCCAGTGCCATGCCGCAGGATGTGCGCGAACTTGCCGCCTTCTATGATGCCCCGCTGGGCCAGCTGGCGCGCCGCGCCATCCTGCGCCGGGTGGCGGCCCTGTGGCCCGACCTGCGCGGTTGCCGGGTGTTGGGCTATGGCTATGCGATTCCCTATCTGGGCGCCTTCCCGGAGGCCGAGCGCGCCATTGCCGCCATGCCGGCGCCCCAGGGCGTCATCACCTGGCCTGGCGGCAAGAATGCGGCAGTGCTGTGCGAGGAAGAGGCGTTGCCCTTTCCTGACGTGTTCTTCGACCGCATCCTGATCGTGCATGGCATCGAGGCGTCGGAAAGCCTGCGCCCCCTGCTGCGCCAGTTGTGGCGGGTGCTGGCGCCGGAGGGGCGGGTGCTGCTGGTGGCGCCCAACCGCGCCAGCCTTTGGGCCCAGGTGCAGGTGTCGCCCTTCGGGCATGGCCGGCCTTTTTCCAAAATGGAACTGGAAGACGTGCTGAAAGGTGCGCTGTTCCAGCCGGGGCATTGGGAACATGCGCTGTATGCGCCGCCCTTCAAGCCGGTCAGCGGTTCGGGCAATGGCTGGGAGAAGATCGGCGGCACAATGTTTCCGGGCATCGGCGGGGTGCATATCGTGGAAGCGACCAAGTCGCTCTATGCCGCCGCCACCCCGCCCCGGGGCATGGAACGCGCCAAGCCGGAACGTGCCAAGGCGGCGCTGAAACCGGCGGGGGATTTCTAAGACTTCTTGATCAGGAAGACGCCGCCCTGGGCGAAGAAATTCGGCCCGAATGCGCCGCGCGTCAGCTTGTCGGGATTCATCGTCGCGGTCCTGCCATTGTCGTTCAGGGCATGGGCCTCGACGATGGTGGCGCCGCACTCCCGCGTCAGGTCGACGAAATCGGCCAGGGTGCACAGATGGATGTTGGGCGTGTTCCACCAGCTGTAATCCAGGGTCTTGGTGCGCGGCATCCGCCCGCCCACCAGGAGCGAACAGCGCACTTTCCAATAGCCGAAATTGGGCAGCGAAATCGCCACCCGGCGGCCGATGCGGAGCAGATGCTCCAGCACCACGCGCGGCTTTTCCGTCGCCTGGATGGTCTGGGACAGGATCACCGCGTCGAACACCTGGGCGGGATAATCCACCAAGTCGCTGTCGGCGTCGCCCTGCACCACGGCCAGGCCGCGCGCCACACAGGCGTTCACATTGCTTTGCGAAATCTCGATGCCGCGCCCGTCCACGCCCTTGCCGCGCACCAGATGCTCCAGCAGCGCGCCGTCGCCGCAGCCGACATCCAGCACCCGCGCCCCGGGGCGGATCATGTCGGCGATGGCCGCCAGGTCGGGCCGCAGGCCCGACCCATGGGTAATGTCAGGGCGCAGTTCGCTCATGCCAGATCGCCCGCGGCGTGATTGAGGAAGCCGCGCACGGTGGCGAACATTTCCGGCTCGTCCAGCAGGAAGGCGTCATGGCCCTTGTCGGTCTTGATCTCGACAAAGCTCACCTGCGCCGCCACCGCGTTCAGGGCATGGGCGATGCGCTTGTTCTCGGCCGGCGGAAACAGCCAGTCGCTGGAAAAGGAGATGATGCAGAAGCGCGGGGCGTTGAGGTGGAACACTTCCGACAGGTGCCCGCCATGCTCCTCGGCCAGGTCGAAATAATCCATGGCGCGGGTGATGTAGAGATAGGAATTGGCGTCGAAACGGTCCACGAAACTGGCGCCCTGGTAATGCAGATAGGATTCGATCTGAAAATCCGGCGTGAACTGGAAGGACAGCGCCTCGCGGTTCTGCAAGGCCCGGCCGAATTTGCGCTGCAGCGCCATCTCCGAGACATAGGTGATGTGCGCCGCCATGCGCGCCACCGCCAGGCCCTTGGACGGCTTGGTGCCGTACAACTGGTATTCGCCGTTATGCCAGTCGGGATCGGCCATGATCGCCTGGCGGCCGACCTCGTGGAAGGCGATGTTCTGGGCGCTGTGGCGGGCGGCGCAGGCGATCGGCACCACGGCGCGGACGCAGCCGGGATAGGACGCCGCCCATTGCAGCACCTGCATGCCGCCCATCGAGCCGCCGACCACCGCCAGCAGCTTCTCGATCCCCAGGTGATCCACCAGCCGCTTCTGGGCGCGGACCATGTCGCGGATGGTGACCAGCGGGAAGCTGGTGCCATAGGGCTTGCCGGTGGCCGGATCGGTATCGGCGGGGCCGGTCGAGCCCATGCAGCCGCCGATGACATTGGCGCAGATGACGAAGAAGCGGTCGGTGTCTATCGGCTTGCCGGGGCCGACCATGCTGGTCCACCAGCCGGGCTTGCCGGTGATGGGATGGTCGCTAGCGACGAACTGGTCGCCGGTCAGGGCGTGGCAGATCAGGATGGCGTTGCTCTTGGCGGCGTTCAGCGCGCCATAGGTCATATAGGCGACGGTGAAGGGGGCAAGCTGCTTGCCGCTGTCCAGCACCAGCGGCGCGTCGAAGGTCACGGCCAGCCCGGCATCGGCCGCCGGGGCCTTCATGGCGTGCAGGAAACGGGGGGCTTCGGTCATCGCCTCTCCTCAGGGAGGCCGTAGCTATGCTGCCCCCGGACTTTAGTCAATTATGACCCCCCTCCGTCCTGCGCATCGCAAGCGATGCTACGGACACCTCCCCCTTCCATGCGCTGCGCGCATGAGGGGGAGGACCGCGATTTGTATCGGCGGTTGCTTTGCGTTTATGACGGCGCCGCCCTATCAATACCGCCCTTTTCGAGCGCCCCGGACCCCATGAACCCCACGCCCAAGCCCGGCATCCTGGACATCTCGCCCTATGTCGGCGGGCGGGCCGCCGCGCCCGGCGCGGCCCGGGTGTTCAAGCTGTCGTCCAACGAAAGCCCGCTGGGCCCCAGCCCCAAGGCGATGGCGGCGCTGGTTGCCGCCGCGCATGACCTGCAGATTTACCCTGACGGCAGTTCGTGGCTGCTGCGCCAGGCCATTGCCAAGGTCCATGGCATCGACCCGGATCGGATCGTGGCGGGGGGCGACGGCTCCGGCCCGCTGCTGACCATGCTGGCCAATGCCTATCTGCAGCCGGGCGACGAGGCGCTGTTCAGCGCCCATGCCTTCCTGGTCTATGAAATCGCCACCCGCGCCAACAGCGCCGTCCCGGTGATGGTGCCCGAGCGCACCGCCAACAGCGGCATCAAGGTGGACGTGGACGCCATGCTGGCGGCGGTGACGCCCAAGACCCGGCTGTGCTATCTGGCGAACCCCAACAACCCCACTGGGTCCTATCTCACGGGCGCCGAGTTGCGCCGCCTGCATGCCGGGCTGCCGGAAGGCGTGTTGCTGGTGATCGACGCCGCCTATTGCGAGTTCGTCACCGCGTCCGATTATGAGACCGGCATGGACATGGTGACCGAATTCGAAAATGTGGCGGTCACGCGCACCTTCTCGAAGATTCACGGGCTGGCGGGTCTCAGACTGGGCTGGTGCTATGCGCCGCCGTCGGTCTGCGATGTGCTGAACCGCATCCGCGGGCCCTTCAACACTTCGATGTTGCAGCAGCATGCCGGCGCCGCGGCCATCGCCGATGCGGAGCATGTGGCGCGCGCCGCCGCGCACAATGCCCGATGGCTGGCCTGGGTGACGGCGGAAATCCGCAAGACCGGGCTGCGGGTGGACGACAGCGCCGCCAATTTCGTGCTGATCCATTTTCCACCCGGCGCCGGAGGCGCCCAAGAAAACAAAGAAGGAAAGACGGCGGCTGCCGCCGATGCCTTCCTGATGCGGGGCGGGGTCATCCTGCGCGGCGTGGCGAGCTATGGCCTGCCCGATTGCCTGCGCATGACCATCGGCACCGAGGAACAGAACCGGCTGGCGGTGTCGCTGATCCAGCAGTTCATGGCGGGTTGAGATGGAGTCTTTCCGTAAGATCGCCATCATCGGGCTGGGATTGATCGGCTCCTCCATCGCCCATGCGGCGCGGCGCGGTGGCCTGGCGAAAGAGATCGCCGGCCATGACGCCGATCCCGATGTGCTGGACCGCGCCGGCAGGATCGGTTTCTGCGACAGCCTGCATGCCGATAGCGGCGACGCGGTGGACGATGCCGAACTGGTGATCCTCTGCGCCCCGGTGGGCGCCTATAAGACAATCGCCGAGGCAATCGTCGGACATCTGGGCAAGGGCGCCATCCTGTCGGATGTGGGCTCGGTCAAAAGCGCGGTGATCCGCGATGTCGGGCCTTTTGTGCCGCCCGATGTGCACTTCATTCCGGCCCATCCCATCGCCGGCACCGAGTTCAGCGGCCCCGAAGCCGGTTTCGCCAGCCTGTTCGACGGCCGCTGGGCCATCCTGACGCCCGCACCCGGCAGCGATGACGCGGCGGTGGCGCGGCTGAAGGCGTTCTGGCAGGGGCTGGGCAGCCAGGTGGATGTGATGGACGCGGCCCATCACGACCTGGTGCTGGCCATTACCTCGCATCTGCCGCACCTGATCGCCTATAACATCGTGGGAACCGCGCACGATCTGGAACAGGTGACCGAAGGCGAGGTCATCAAATATTCCGCCAGCGGCTTTCGCGACTTCACGCGCATTGCCGCCAGCGATCCCACCATGTGGCGCGATGTGTTCCTGAACAATCGCGAGGCGGTGCTGGAAGTGCTGGGCCGTTTCAACGAAGACCTCAGCCTGTTGCAGCGCGCGGTGCGCAATGGCGACGGCCAGACCCTGTTCGACCTGTTCACCCGCACCCGCGCCATCCGCCGCGCCATTGTCGATATCGGCCAGGATACATCCGCGCCGAATTTCGGGCGGAAATCTTAGAAACCGTACTCAGTTGAAAGTCTGAACTCTCTTGTCATGGCCCGCCGGAGAGCGGGCCACCCAGTTGGGCATAAAGCGCCCTGCTTCCGAATTAGATATCGAACCGAATTGTCAGACTTGCACAACGTCACCTGGGTGGCCCGCATTTGCGGGCCATGACAATGCTGGGTTGCCGTTGAACCTTGGTTCTAATAAAGCGGCGACAGCAACCCGTCGGCCGCCAGCCCCGGCGCGATCATCTGCGACAGCTTGGCCTTGCCGCCCTGGGCGCGCCAGTTCGCCACAGCCTGCGGCCAGGCGGTTTCGCCGCGCAGCAGCGGCGCCAGCGCCGCCGCCTGGCTGAGGGTGGCATAGACCTGCACCGTTTTGTGCAATGTCCCGCCGGCATTCATCGCATCGGCCTTCAGCATCAGGTCCAGATCGCTGCCGTCGGGATCGCGGCGCATGTGAAGCTGCAATTCGCCGATGGTGAAGTCTTTCGCGCCCGCATCCACAATGTCCACGTCAAAACGGGTCAGGCCGCGCGCATCCATCACACTGCCGCCGCGCAAGGAGCCAGGCAGGAAATCGGCTTCATGCGCGCCGCCGCTGGCATCGGTCCAGGACAAATGTTGCCGCCCACCGGCTTCGAACACCGCCTTGGGGCGGCCATAGGTCAGCCGGTGCAGCGCGAATTTCTCGCTGCTCCAGCGGAAGGGACCGTGCGCCCCCGCGCCCGAAAGCGTGAGGCCGGTGAAACCGGCATCCAGCCGGAACGGAAAGCCGCCGACCGCCACCGACGACCAGTCCATCGTCACGCCGGGAATGACCGCGCGGCCCTTCAGCGCCGCCAGCCTCTTTTCGAAATCATCGGCGGCGAATTTCCAGTGCGCCATCACGCCCGCCGCGATCAGCAGGAAAATCGTAATTGGCGCATAAAGCCAGAAGCGGCTGGAATAATTCATGGCGGGGTTATTACCCTTTGCCAGCCTTTGTGACCATGGCTTTCTGCTGCGCCAGTTTCAGCCGGTACAGCGGCACCAGCATGCCGATGCCTTTTTTCCAGCGCGCCGCATGCAGCATGGCGAAAATCCGCAGCAGGGTCGCGCGCGTGCCGGCCATGTCCCTGGCAACCGTGGCGGGGTCCAGATGCGCGTTGACCAGGGTCGCGGGCGAGGCCGCCGACATCTGCACCGCCACGCCGCGCTTGACCTGGGCGGCGACATATTCGGCGAAGCCGGGCCGGGTGATGGCGGCCTCGCCGCCGACAATGTCCAACTGCATGCCATAGCCGGGGGCGCGATAGTCCGGGGGCACATTGTCGGGCGACAGCCGCACGATCACCACGCCGCTGCGGTCGGGCCGCCAGCCGTCATTCAGGTCGGCGAACAGCCGCCAGCCGCAGAGGAATTCGCGGCAGATGGGAAAGCGCGTCTCATAGATGCCGCAGCCCTTGGCGGTCAGATGCTGGCACGGCACCTGCGGCTTCTTGCGGAACTCCGGCGTGTCCACTTTCAATTCGGTGCAGCAGACGGTGCAGCCGCCGCAATCGCGCTTTTTCAGGTTTGTCATGCTTCAAGCAACTGCCGTGTCGCGGTTTCGATACGCTGTTCCAATTCCGCCATAAAGGCCCCGCGCTTGAGGCCCGGCGGGATCGGCTCCAGGAATTCCAGCACAATGGTGCCGGGATATTTCAGGAAGCTGGTCCAATAGGCGCCGGAATTCAGCGCCACCGGCACGCAGGCAACACCCAGCAGGCTGTAGAGCCCCGCCACGCCGGGCTTGTAGTCGGGCGCATCGCCGGGCTTTTTGCGCGTGCCTTCGGGAAAGATCAGGATGGGACGGCCTTCCGCCAGCACGGCCTGGGCCGCATGATTCATTTTGCGCAGCGCCTGCGCGCCGGACTTGCGGTCAATCGCAATGGCGGTCGCCTTCCACAGGAACCAGCCGTAGAAAGGGATATAAAGCAGTTCGCGTTTCAGCACGATGGCGGGTGTGTCCAGCACCAGCCACAGGGCCAGCGTATCCCACATGCTCATATGCTTGGAGGCCACCAGCACCGGGCCGTTGGGCGGCACTCCGCGGATTTCCCAGCCGATGCCGGCGATGATTTTCAGGCCCCAGAAGGCGGCGCGCGCCCAGGTCCGCGCCAGCCAGACGGTGGCGCCGCGCGGCAACAGCAGCACCGGACAGAACACCAGCGACAGCAGGGCGGAAACGCCCGCGAACCACAGCAGGAACAAAAGCGACCGCAGCCAGGTCACGTTATTGATTCCTCACTGGGCCAGCCGCGTGGTGACCAGGCTGGCGAGATATTTGAGATATTCCCGGTGCAGAAGCTGGGCGGTGCGCGGATGCCGCCACCAGCCGCCCAGGTCGATGCGGTTCTGGTCCACCGGATAGGCGATCAAAGTGACATCGGGCAGGGCGGCGGAAAACTCGCGCATGGTGCGCGGCATGTGATAGCGGCCGGTGACGATGATGATGGAGCCGAAATGATTGTCGCGCACCCAGGTGGCGGCTTCCTGCGCATTGCCATGGGTATCCTCGGCGGCATAGCCCAGGTCGGCGCAGCAGGCGAAGCGCGCCCGCCCATCCGACAGCTTGGCGAGGTCGTCCTTGGTGGTGGATTGCGCCACGCCGGTGATCAGCAACCGCTTGCCCGCGCCGCGTTCCAGCAGCGCCACCGCCGTGTCCAGCCGCTCGTCGCCGCCGGTCAGGGTGACGATGCCGTCGGCCTGGGGCGCCAGGACAGGCGTGGCCGGCAGGTTGGAGACCCACAGCACAAAGCTCAGCCCGTAAGCCAAGACGACCAGCAGGATCACGGCCAGGAAAACGCGCAAGGAGAAAGGCTCCGGGGTTCGCGTGCGAGAATAGCAAACCGTTCTTGGAAATGGCTAGTAGATCGCTTTCACCACCGACAGCACCGATATGCGCGCGGTTGCCCAGGCAATCAGCGATGTGGCGACCGGCACGGCAAGCAGCCAGGGGATTTCGATCCATTTCAGCGACAAGGGCGGCAGGAAAGGCACCGCCTCGACGCCGAAAATCTCCAGCCCGCCCGCACCCAGGAAAAGCAGCGCCGCGAACAGGGTTCCCAGGGCGGCGGCGAACAGCGCGGAGATGAAATAATGCCATTCCACGGCGCGGGCGATGAAGGTTGGGAGCGCCCCCATCTGGTGCAGCAGCGCCACCATCTCGTGATGCGCGTCCAGCCCCGCCCTTGTGGCGAATGACACCGCCGCCGCCGTGGCGCTGGCGATCAGCAGCAATATTCCGTAGGCGGAGAAACGCACGGCGTCCGCCACGCCGCGCAGCCGCGCGATCCAGCGGCGGTGATCGTCCACGCTGGCGTGGGGGGCGGCGCGCTTGAGGCTGGCCGACAGACGGTTGATGTCCAGTTCCGTGCCGGGCGTGACAGCGGCGTCGATCAGCCGGGGCAAGGGAATGCCCGACACCGCGCCATCCTTGCCGATCCAGGGTTCGACCAGGGCATTGATCTCCGCGTCCGACAACAGGCCGGCATGGGCGATGCCCGGCGTCGCGGTCAGCACCGCCAGCGCCGCTTTGGTCTCGGTCTCCAGCCCGGCGCGGGCGTCGCCGGTTTCCGGCGGCATGACCTGCACGGTGATGCGGTCGGCCAACCCGCTCTGCCAGCCCTGGGCGGCGCGGTCGGCGACCAGGGACGCGCCCAGCGCCAGCGCCGCCAGGAAGGCCATCACCGCGATGACGAAATCCAGCGGGGCTGCACCCTTGTCGCGCGGCAGAATGTAAGTGGCGCGTTCCTTCATGCTGCCCGCAACTCCACCAGCCGGCCTTCGATCAGCCGCATCTCCCTGGCGCGTGTCGCTTCAATGAGCGCGCGGTCATGGGTGGCGATCAGGACGGTGGTGCCCAGCCGGTTGAGTTCGGCGATCAGCCGGATCAGCCGGGCGCCCATTTCGGGGTCGACATTGCCGGTGGGCTCGTCGGCGATCAGAAGATCGGGCCTTGCCACCACGGCGCGGGCAATGGCGACGCGCTGCTGCTCGCCGCCCGACAGGGTGGGCGGGCGCGCCTGCAGCCGGTCGCCCAGCCCCACCCAGGACATCAGTTCGCGCACGTCATGGGAGAAGTCGCTCATCTTCTTGCCCGCCAGCCGCAGCGGCAAGGCCACATTGTCGAAGGCCGAGAGATGATCCAGCAGCCGGAAGTCCTGGAACACCACCCCGATCCGGCGGCGCAGCGCCGGCAGGTCGCGGCGTCTGGCGGTGGCCAGTTCGGTGCCGAACAGGGTGATCAGCCCGCGCGAAGGCGGTTCGGCGACATAGATCAGCTTCAGCAGGGTGGTCTTGCCGGCCCCCGACAGGCCGGTCAGGAAGGTGAAAGACCCCGGCTCCAGCGAGAAACTGACATCGCGCAGCACTTCCGGCCCGGCGCCATAGCGCATGCCGACATTTTCAAAGCGAACCATACCCAGAACATACTTCATTTTGTTTGGAAGCGGGTACGCCCCCGCTTCGCGGGGTGGCGCGAAAGTATTTCGCGCCTGCCTTGCGGTTGTGCCCCCCGACCCGTATTTTCCGCTGATATTTCAACCGGCCGGGCATGATTCTCACCTGTCCTTCGTGCAGTACCCGCTATTCCGTGGACGGGGCCAAGTTTCCCGCGAGCGGGCGGACGGTGCGTTGCGCCAAATGCGGCCATAGCTGGCACCAGGCGCCGGAAATTCCCGAGCCGGAGCCCGAACCGGCCGCGCCCGCCCCGGCGGCGGCGGAGTCTTTTGCGGCTTCCAGCCCCACCCGCGCCTATGCCCCGGCCGCCACCACGCCCGCGCCGCGCGCGCCCATCGGTCCCAAGCTGGCGGTGGTGGCGGGCTGGATCGGCCTGATCGCGATGGTGCTTGCGATCGCGGTGTCGGCGGTGCGCTGGCGCCAGGACATCGCGGTGATCTGGCCGCAATCGGCCGGGGTCTATTCCAGCCTGGGCCTGAAAGTGAATGCCAGCGGCATCGATTTCCGCCAGGTCAATTACCAGCGCCAGAGCGAGGACGGCCAGATCGTGCTGGCGGTCACCGGCCAGATCGTCAATGCCGGTTCGCGCGAACTGCCGGTGCCGCAGACGGTGCGCGTGACCCTGAGCGACGGCGCGGGCCATGAACTGTATCACTGGACCTTCAAGCCCAATGCCACGGTGCTGAAGCCCGGACAGCAGGTCCCGTTCGTCACCCGCCTGTCCAGCCCGCCCGCCGCCGCGCGGCACCTGGAAGTGCGCTTCGCCAAGGACGGCCCGTAAGTGACACCGATTGAAATGCCGCCGGCCACGCTGTTTTCCGCCGAAGAAATCCAGGAGCGGGTGCGCGTGATGGCGCGCACCATCGCCGGGGCCAGGCTGGTGCCCGATATCGCCATGCCGGTGCTGGTGGGCGGCTTTGTCTTCGCCGCCGACCTGGTGCGGGCGCTGGCCTGGGAAGGCGTGTCGCTGGATATCGAGATGATCTGGCTGCGCTCCTATGGCGACAAGCGGGTGGCCAGCGCGATCTCGATGATTGCGGGCCCGTCGGAGCAGATTGCCGGCCGCCATGTGCTGGTGATTGACGGCGTGCTGGATGCGGGACGCACCATCGCCAAGGCGGTGCAGCTGATCGAGGCGGCGGGCGCGGCCAGCGTGCAGGTGGCGGTGATGCTGGACAAGCAGCGCCCCGACCGCGTCGCCAGCGCCGATTATGTCGGTTTCACTGTCGGCAATGATTTCGTGATCGGTTACGGCATGGACGACGCCGGGCGGCATCGCTGTTTGCCTTATATTGGTAAGGTTTAGCCGCACACACCCGTGTCATGGCCCGCAAATGCGGGCCACCCAGGTGACACCGCGCGGGTGTCGCCATCCGGTCTCGGTTTCTTTCTTCAACAGTGATTATGCTTCAACTGGGTGGCCCGCTCTGGCGGGCCATGACAGTTGGGGATGTGGCTAAAACGCCTTCAACAGCCGGTCCAGGTAATCGCGTTCCTGCTGCGGCCGGTTCATCTCGGCGGAGCGGCGGCGCAGTTCCTGCAAAATCTCGCGCGCCCGCGCCAGGTCGGTGGCGCCGGGAATCTTGATCCCGCTGCTGCCCAGCGGCGACGGCCCGCGGCCCAGCGGGTCTTCCTTGCTGCCTGTCTTGCCGTCCTTTGATTGCTGCGCCAGTTCCTGCGCCCCCTGGCGCAGGGCATCCAGCGCCTGGTTCTGGGCGCTGCCGGCGTTGGCCATGTCCTTGCGGCCCAGCGAATTCTGGGCATCGCCCATCGCCTTGCCGGCCTCGCGCATCTTTTCGGCCGACTTGCCGTCCATGCCCTTGAGCGATTCCTGCAACTGCTTTTGCAGGTCTTGCTGCTGCTTGGCCAACCCTTGCGCGCCGCCATCCTTGGGATCTGGCTGGCCTTGTTGCTGACGGAAGGTCTTGTCCAGCAGTTCGCGCTGCTTGCCCATCAGCTGGCCCATCTTCTGCAGCTTTTCGTTCAGCGCCTTGTTCTGCTGGCTCTGGCCGCCGGCATCGCCGCTCTGGCCCTGGCTCATATGCATGTCTTCCAGCATGGCCTGCAGCATGGCCAGAAGCTGCGCCGCCTGCTGGCGGTCGCCGGCCTGGGAGAGTTTCTTGATGGTGTCGAGCAGGGTCTGGACATCGCCCGGGCCCACGGTCTTGGCATTGGGGTCCAGCGGCGTCTGGCTTTGCGGCGTGGGATTGGCCGCCATGGCGTCCATGTAGCGCTTCATCGCCTCGTCATAGCGCTTGAGCAGTTCGTCAATCACCTCCTGCGGCGCGCCGCTGGCCAGCGCGGCGGTGATCATGGCTTGCAGCTTGCGCAATTCCTCCGCCGCCGACAGAAGGCCGCCGCGTTCCAGCTTCAGCGCGGTTTCCCACAACATCTGCTCGACCTTGGCAATGTCGGCATCGCTTTTGGCGCTTTTCACTCCGTCATAGGCGTGGCGCAAATCCAGGAAGATGTCGTTCTTGCCGGCATAGAAGCGATCCGGCGCGATGGTCAGCGCATCCAGGGTCAGCAGCACGATCCTGCGGCCCGCCGCATCGGTGGTGGCAAGCTGCTGGCGCTGCTCGATGATGGCGCGGGCCAGGGGATCGGTGAAGATGCGCGCCGGCAAACGGAAGCTGACCGTGCTGCTGGTGCCGAGCTGGCCGATGGCGTCGCGCGCTTCCAGATGGCCTTCCACCATCAGGCCCGCATAGGGATGGCTGGTGAGGTCCACATAGGTCGTCTGGCCCACCGCTTTCGCAGAGGCTTCCGGTAGCGGCAGGTCGGTCACCAGCGGCTTGCCGGACTTTCCTTTCGGCACGATCACCGCGCGCACAGTGGCGATGCCGTAATCGTCGCTGCCCTTGAAGGCGAACTTCGTCGCCTTCTGTTCGGTGGCCGAAGGCGTGGCGGTCAGCATGATGCTGGGGGCCATGTCGGGCACCGCCTCGATCATCCATTTGCCGATGGCGTGGCCACCCACCTGCACCCGCACCCGGGCGCTGCGCGACAGGATCACATTGCTGGAATATTCGCCGTCCTCGCCGGCAAAGCGCGGCACGCTGTTGCTGCCCGCCGTCAGTCCCGGCGTGCGCGGCGCGCCATGCACCCGCAGGTTCAGCACCGAACCCTGCGGCACTTTAACGATGCCGTCATCGCCCACATGCAGAGACGTCAAGGGCAGGCCGGTATAGGGCGGCGGGTCCACCCAGGCATCCAGGCTGGCGGCGGCGCCCGCGCCGCTGTCGAATGCCGCGACCAGCCGCGCCCCGGTGTCGCCGCGCGCCAGCACGATGCCCACCGCCAGCGCGACCAGCAGAACCCAGCGCAGCCCCTGGGGATCGCGTTCGGCCAGGCCGGCCCTGGGCGGGGCGATGCGGAATTTTCCTGGCAAGGCGCGTTGCCGGTGCAAGGCCCACAGCGCCCGCGCCACCGGATCGTCGCCCACCAGCCGGTCGCCGCGCTCCGACACCGGGCGGTGCGCCAGTCCGCTGTCGCGCTCCAGCCGCCGCGCCGCATCCAGGCTGCGCGGCCAGGCAAAGTCTTCAAACCCGTCGGCCAGCGACAAGGCGGTGGCGGTGATGGTGGCGGCCAGCAACAGCGCCTGGGCCGGCCAGGGAATGAAGGCAAAGACGCCGGTCAGCGCCAGGGCGATATAGAATCCGGCAAAGCCGATGGCGGGCCACAGCCTGGGCAGCAGCCGCTCGATGGACAGCACCGCGCGCGCCAGCGCGATCCGCTGATCTAAACGATCAGCCGGCAAGCCAGTCGGGGATGCGGTCCTTGGCGATGAGGTCGGCATAACTCTCTCTGGGGCGCACGATGCCCCATTGTTCGCCCGCGACCAAGACTTCCGGCACGCGCGGGCGGGCATTGTAATCCCCCGCCATCACCGCGCCATAGGCGCCCGCCGACAGGATCGCCACAAGATCGCCCGATTTGAGTTCCGGCAGCGCCCGGTCGGCGGCGAAAAGATCGCTGGTTTCGCACACCGGCCCCACCACATCGTATTTGGGGCGCGGGCTGCCGGGCGCGGGTTCCGCCACCGCCACGATCTCGTGGAAGGCGTCATACATGGCGGGGCGCACCAAGTCGTTCATCCCGGCATCCAGGATCAGGAAGGTCCTGGCGTCGCCGCGCTTCACATAGATCACGCGGCTGACCAGCACCCCGGCGTTGGCGGCGATCAGCCGCCCCGGCTCGAACGACAAAGTGCAGCCGAAATCGCGCGTCACCCGCGTCACCATGGCGCCATAGGCGGCGGGGTCGGGCGGCGGGGTGTTGTTGTGTTCATATGGCACACCCAGCCCGCCGCCCAGGTCCAGGCGCGTGATGGTGTGGCCATCGCCGCGCAACGTGGCGATCAGTTCGCCGATGCGGGTGAAGGCGGTCTCGAACGGCGCCAGTTCGGTGATCTGGCTGCCGATATGCACATCCACCCCGGCGATGGCGATGCCCGGCATCTGCGCCGCCAGGGCATAGGCCGCGCGGGCATGACCAAAGGGAATGCCGAACTTGGTTTCCGCCGTGCCGGTGTTGATCTTGGCGTGGGTTTTGGCGTCCACGTCGGGATTGATGCGCAAGCTGACGGCGGCGCGCTTGCCCATGGCGCGCGCCACTTCGTCCAGCGCCGCCAGTTCCGGTTCGCTCTCGACATTGAACTGATGGATGCCGGCTTCCAGCCCGGCGCGCATTTCGTCTTTGGTCTTGCCGACACCGGAAAAGACGATGCGGCCCGCAGGCACGCCCGCCGCCAGCGCCTTGGCCAGTTCGCCGCCCGACACCACATCGGCGCCCGCGCCCAGTTTCGCCAGCGTCTTCAGCACGGCGAGATTGTCGTTGGCCTTGACCGCATAGGCGACCAGCGAGCCCGCGGGCACCGCTGCGGCAAATACCTTGTAGTGGCGTTCCAGCGTGGCGGTGGAATAGCAGTAAAAGGGCGTGCCGACTTTCTCCGCCAGCGCGTCCAGCCGCACGCCTTCCGCGCGCAGCACACCGTCTTTGTATTGGAAACAGTTCACTAACGCCCCAGCGGGTAAGGCGGCTTCGACGGATCGGGCGTGTCCTTGGGCGTGGCCTGTCCGTTGGGCTTCACCAGATCGTTCTTCACGCCACAGGCCGCAGCCAGCAAGGACAGCGCCACAACAGCAAGCAGTCTTTTCATTTCAGCAGACCCTTCCAGTACGCCAGCTGTTCCTTCACCCGCGCGGGCGCGGTGCCGCCCAGGCTCATGCGCGAATTCACGCTGGAATCCAGCGACAGCACCTTGAAAACGTCCTGGGTGATGGCGGGCTCGACCGTCTGCATGTCGGCCAGGGACAGCGCGTCCAGCCCGACACCGGCGTCCTCCGCCAGCTTCACGATGGAGCCGGCAATGTGATGCGCCTCGCGGAACGGCTTCTTCAGCACCCGCACCACCCAGTCGGCCAGGTCGGTGGCGGTGGGATAGCCGGCCTCGCAGGCGGCGCGCATCCTGGCCGGGTTGGCGGTGAGGTCGGCGATCATCGCCGCCATCGCCGCCAGCGAAATCTCCAGCGTGTCGGCGGCATCGAACACCCGCTCCTTGTCTTCCTGCAGGTCGGTGCCATAGGTCAGCACCAGGCCCTTGACCACCGTCGCCAGCGCCACGAAATCGCCCAGCACCCGGCCGGTCTTGCCCCGGATCAGTTCGGCGGCGTCGGGGTTGCGCTTCTGCGGCATGATGGAGGAGCCGGTGGTGAAGGCATCCGACAGCCGCACAAAACCAAAAGCAGGCGTGGACCATTGCACCAGTTCGCCCGCCAGTCGCGACAGGTGCACCGCCGCGATGCTGCACGCCGCCAGATATTCCAGCGCGAAATCGCGGGCCGAGATCGCGTCCATCGAATTGCGCATCGGCCGGGCGAAGCCCAGCGCCTTGGCGGTGGTGTCGCGGTCGATCGGGAAAGAGGTTCCCGCCAGCGCCGCCGCGCCCAGCGGCGATTCATTCAGCCGCTTGCGGGTGTCTTCAAAGCGGCCGCGGTCGCGGGCGAACATCTCGACATAGGCCAGCATGTGATGGCCGAAGGTCACCGGCTGGGCCACCTGCATATGGGTGAAGCCCGGCAGGATGGTGGCGGCATGCTTTTCGGCCTGGGCGAGCAACGCCTGCTGCAAGGCCAGCAAGCCCTGGCCGGCGCGTTCGCAGGCGCTACGCACCCACAGGCGGAAATCGGTCACCACCTGGTCGTTGCGCGAGCGCGCGGTGTGCAGCCGCCCGGCCGCCGGCCCGATCAGCTCGGCCAGCCGCGCCTCGATATTGAGATGAATGTCTTCCAGTTCGCGCTTGAAGACGAAATCGCCCGCCGCGATTTCCTTTTCGATGGTGTCCAGCCCGCCCAGGATGGCCTGGCCGTCATCCTTGGAAATGATGCCTTCCTGCGCCAGCATGCGGCAATGGGCTCTGGACCCCGCCAGGTCCTCGCCCGCGAGGCGCTTGTCGAAATCAATCGAGGGAGTAATCTCCCGCATGATGGCGGCGGGGCCGGCGGAGAACCGTCCGCCCCACATCTTGTTGGTACTCATAAGATCGAATCCATGAATAAACCCGCGAAAATCGTCACCGTCCTGGCCGTCATTCTCGCGGTCGCGCTGGGCATCCTATATGCGAGGGGGCTGCTTTCTGTCCATCAGGGGCTGGAGCCGCCGGCCTCCCTGGCGGTGCTGGCGCTGGAAAAGACCCCAAAAGCCGCCCCTGACGTGCATTTCGCCGACGCCACGGGCGCGAGCCATGGGCTGGAGGCCTTCAGGGGCCGCTATGTGCTGGTGAACCTGTGGGCCACCTGGTGCGGGCCCTGTGTGCTGGAACTGCCCTCCCTGGCCCGGCTGCAGGCCAATGCGCCGGGGCTCAAAGTGGTGGCGATCAACACCGACCATGAAAAGGTGGACGCTGCCGCTTTCCTGAAAAGCCATGGCGCGGGCGCCCTGCCGGTTTACCTGGACACCGACCGCATGATGCTGCGCAGCTTTGTGGTGCCGGGGCTGCCCACCACCATCCTGATTGACCCCACCGGCAAGGTGGTGGCGCGCGCCGAAGGCCCCGCCGAATGGGGTTCGCCGGAAGCGGTGGCTTACTTCAAACGCATAACCGGAAGCTGACGCGCGTTTCCGCGGGCCGGGCAGACGCTAAATCTGCACCCGGTTTGGACGGATCTAACGCGTCGGCACCGGATGTTCGCCGCGGTAATCGTAGAAGCCGCGCCCGGTCTTGCGGCCCAGCCAGCCGGCCTCGACATATTTCACCAAGAGCGGGCAGGGGCGGTATTTGGAATCCGCCAGGCCCTCATACAGCACCTGCATCACCGAAAGGCAGGTATCCAGCCCGATGAAGTCGGCCAGCTGCAGCGGCCCCATGGGATGGTTGGCCCCCAGCCGCATGGCGGTGTCGATGGCGTCGACATTGCCCACGCCCTCATACAGCGTATAGACCGCCTCGTTGATCATCGGCAGCAGGATGCGGTTGACGATGAAGGCGGGGAAGTCCTCGGCATAGGCGGCGGTCTTGCCGACCTTCTTGACGATCTCCAGCGCCGCCTGGAAGGTGGCGTCATTGGTGGCGATGCCGCGGATCACTTCCACCAGCTGCATCACCGGCACCGGATTCATGAAGTGCAGGCCGATGAAATTCTCCGGCCGGTCGGTCGCCGCCGCCAGCCGCGTCACCGAAATGGACGAGGTGTTGGTGGCCACCATGGTCTTGTCGGAGATGCGCTTGCACAGATCCTGGAAGATCTTCTTCTTGATGGCTTCGTCTTCCGTCGCCGCCTCGATCACCAGGTCGCGGTCGCGCAGGTCGTCCAGCGTCTCGGTGATGCGGATGCGGGCCAGGGCCGGCTTGATGGCCTCTTCCTTTATCAGGCCCTTGGCGGCCTGGCGCTGCATGTTCTTCTCGATCAGCCCCACTGCCTTGGACAGGGCGTCCTTGTTGATGTCGTCCAGCACCACGTCATAGCCGGCCAGCGCCAGCACATGGGCGATGCCGTTGCCCATCTGTCCGGCGCCGATGACGCCAATTTTCTCAACAGCCATGTGCTTGATCCTTCATGTGTAGCCCCGCCGCGCCAGTTCCGCGTCGAGTTCGGGCAAAATCTTGAACAGGTCGCCCACCAGTCCGTAATCGGCGACGCCGAAGATCGGCGCCTCCGCATCCTTGTTGATGGCGACGATGACCCTTGAGTCCTTCATGCCGGCCAGGTGCTGGATGGCGCCGGAAATGCCCACCGCGATATAGAGGTCGGGCGCCACCGCTTTGCCGGTCTGGCCCACCTGGTAATCGTTGGGCACATAGCCCGCATCCACGGCGGCGCGCGACGCCCCCACCGCGGCATGCAGCTTGTCGGCGATGGAATCCAGCAGATGGAAATTCTCCGCCGAACCCAGGCCGCGCCCGCCCGAGATCACGATTTTGGCGGAGGTGAGTTCGGGACGTTCCGACCTGGACAGCGCCTCGCCCACGAAAGACGAGGTGCCGGGATCGGTGGCGGGGGCGATTTTTTCGATGGCCGCACTGCCGCCTTCACCCGCCGCCGCAAAGGCGGTGGTGCGCACGGTGATGATTTTCTTGCCGGCGGGCGCCTGCAGCGTCTCGATGGCATTGCCGGCATAGATCGGCCGCTCGAACGTGTCGGGCGAGATCACCTTGATGATCTCGGACACTTGCGGCGTGTCCAGCTTCGCCGCCACGCGCGGCAGGAAATTCTTTCCCGAGGTGGTGGCCGGAGCCAGGATGGCGTCATAGCCATCGGCGACCGACAGGATCAGCGCCTCCATCGGTTCGGCAAGCTGCCTGGCATAGATCGGCGCGTCGGCCAGCAGCACTTTTTCGACGCCGGCGATTTTCGCGGCGGCCTCGGCCACGGCGGCGCAGTTTTCGCCCGCCACCAGGATATGGACCGGCGACGACACGGCGGCGGCTGCCGTCACGGTCTTGTGGGTGGCGTCCTTCAAGGTCGCATTGTCGTGTTCGGCGATGACAAGGCTGGTCATGCCAGCACTCCGTCGGCCTTGAGCTTGTCCAGCAATTCGCCGACGCTTTCGACCTTGATGCCGCCGCCGCGTTTGGGCGGCTCCGACACTTTCAGCACCTTGAAGCGCGGCGCGATGTCCACGCCCAGTTCCTCGGGTGTCTTCTGGTCTATCGGCTTTTTCTTGGCCTTCATGATGTTGGGCAGCGAGGCATAGCGCGGCTCGTTGAGGCGCAGGTCGGTGGTCATCACCGCCGGAAGCTTCACCGCCACGGTCTGCAGCCCGCCGTCGATTTCGCGCGCGATTCTAGCCGTGCCGTCCGCCAGTTCCAGGGAGTGAGCAAAGGTGCCCTGCGGCCAGCCCAGCAGCGCCGCCAGCATCTGGCCGACCTGGTTGGCGTCATCGTCAATCGCCTGCTTGCCGGTGATGACGAAATCGGGCTTTTCCGCCTCGACCAGCGCCTTGAGAATCCTGGCGACGGCCAGCGGCTCGACGGCCTGGTCGGTCTTGACCAGGATGCCCCGGTCGGCCCCCATCGCCAACGCGGTGCGCAGGGTCTCGGCCGCCTGGGCCGGCCCGATGGAAACGGCCACCACTTCCCTGGCCTTGCCCGTCTCCTTCAGGCGCACCGCCGCTTCCACGGCGATCTCGTCGAACGGGTTCATGGACATTTTGACATTGGCCAGGTCCACGCCGCTTTGATCCGCCTTCACGCGGACCTTCACATTGTAGTCAATCACCCGTTTGACGGGCACCAGAAGCTTCATGGCGTTTCTTGAATCCCTGGACGCGCGTTGACCGCTTGCGGCGATGCCGTCCTGCTGTTGTGCGGTGCAAAAAATATGGCCGGGGACACGGCCCTGTCAACGAACCGGGGCGGGTTAGGCACCAGTTGCATTGCATTGCAGCAAAACTGGTTAATACCGCTTGGGGGGCGTGCGTCACTCCGCCACATCGCCCCCTCCCTTCCGGCCTTCGCACCTATCGGTGCTCGGCGTTCGGTTGGCTTGGCTGCCAACCTCACCCTTCGCTGGCCCCAGGGCCAGCTACGGCCACCTCCCCCTGTTTGGCGCGCCGACGCGCGCGGGGGAGGGGCCGCCGCTGGTTACTTCAAGGTGGCGAGGTAGGCGACGACGTTGGCCTGCTGGGATTTGCTGGAAAGGCCGGCGAACATCATCTTGGTGCCGGGTACCGTGGCGCCGGGCTTGGTCACCCACTTGGTCAGGTTGGCCTCGGTCCAGGTCAGGCCGGAGGCTTTCAGCGCGGAGGAATACTGGAAATCGGGCAGGCTGGCGGATTTGCGGCCGACCACGCCGAACAGATTGGGGCCAAGGCCGTTGCCGCCGCCCTTTTCGGCGGTGTGGCACTGGGCGCATTTCTTGAAGACCTCGGCGCCGGCTTTCGCGTCGCCCGCGGCATTGGCGGCCGAAGTGGTGCCAAGTGTGGTGCCGGCCAACAGTGCCAGCGCGATGGAAACATTGCGGAGCATAAAACGACCTTTTTCTGGGTTCCCGTGAACGGGGCCCTCCATAACCGATATTGCCCGCGAAAACAGCGGAATTATGGTCGCGCCGGGAGGGGCCGGCCTTGCTCGTCGGGGGCGGTTCGCAGGCAGGTGTCCCGTACCGGCACGATCTAGAACTTTCACGCGGGCGTTTTCCGGCTATAGAATCGCGCATGAGTGAAGCGCATGACTTGCTGCAGATGGAACCCGAGGGCCGGGTTCGCGCCCGCCCGCGCATTGTGCAGGATTTTGCCCGTTCCGTCCGCACCGTCCGGGATGTGGTCCAGCTTCGCACCCTGATGTGCGAGGCGGTCTGGGCGCTGGGCTTCCACCATCTCCTGTTGCAGGGGGCCGGCGGCGCGGTCTGGCTGGCCGACCTGCCGGCCGGCTGGAACGCCGTTGCGGCGCCTTCCGGCGATGCGGTGGCGGCGGCGGCCTCCCAGTCCTTCGCGCCCTTCCTGTGGTCCGACATTCCCCGGCTGGTGGCGCTGACCCGCAACCAGCGCGATTTCCTGGATGGCGCGGTGGCGGCGGGCATCGGGGCGGCGGTGACGGTGCCGGTCCACCGTCCGCGCGGCGCCAACGAGGCGGGCAGCTACAGCATCTTTGCCGGCTGCTGCTCCTTCCTGATGAAGAACGGCGTGCCCTTGCCGCTGGGATCGCTGGCGGCGGCGCATTATGTCGGCGCCCTGGCCTTTGACGCCGCCGAGGCGCTGCGCGCGCCAGGCCCCCAGCCCGCCGCGCCGGGCGGGCCGCACCTGACCCCGCGCCAGCGCGACTGCGTGGTGCTGGTGGCCCAGGGCAAGAGCGACTGGGAGATCGGCCAGGTCCTGGGGATCAGCGAATCCACGGTCCACAAGCATATCGAGGATGCCAAGCGCCGCTTCGGCGTCTCCACCCGGATTCAGCTGGTGGTGCGATCTTTATTCGATGCCAGGCTGAGCTTTGCGGATGTTATGAAGTAACGCCGCCGGAGCGGTTCAAGAGGCGTGTTTGCAAGGCTGGGTTCCCGCTTGCGCGGGAATGACAATCGGGTTCGGCGATTCGATCTGAACGCAAATCGCTCTAAGCGTTGATGAGTTCCACCTGCACCACATCGGTACGGGCAACTTCAAACGTCGCGGCGCAGATGCCCAGGTAGAATTCCCAGTTGCGCAGGAACTGCTGGTCATGGCCCAGCGCCCTGATCTGCGGCTCCACGCTTTGCATCCGCACCAGCCATTCGCGCAGGGTGCGGGCATAATCCTTGCCGAAGCCGAAGGCGCCGGCGAATTTCAGTCCCGCCTTTTCGGCTTCCTCGCGGAACCGCGCCAGGCTGGGCAGCATGCCGCCGGGGAAGACGTAATGGCGGATGAAATCGCTGCGGCCGCGATAGCCGGCGAAATATTCGTCCTTGATGGTGATGGTCTGGATGACGGCGCGGCCGCCGCGCTTCAGCCTTTCCTTCACGGTGTTGAAATAGGCCGGCCAGTAATGCTCGCCCACCGCCTCGAACATCTCGATGGAGACGATATTGTCGAAGGTGCCCTTGGTCAGGCGATAGTCTTCCAGCTTGATCTCGGCGGCGCCCTTCAGCCGTTCCGTGGCGAATTTGTGCTGGGCGGGCGAGATGGTCAGGCCGGTGACATGGTGGCTGTCGGCGGCGGCGCGCTCGGCGAAGCCGCCCCAGCCGCAGCCGATCTCCAGCACATCGGCTTTCTTCCCGCTGAACTTGGAAAGGATGCGCTCATACTTGTTCTGCTGGGCCCGGTACAGTTCGTCGGTGCCGTTATAGAGCGCCGAGGAATAGGTCATGCTGCGGTCCAGCCACAGCGAATAGAAGTCGTTGCCGACGTCGTAATGCGCCTTGATGTTGCGCGACGAGCCCTTGATGGAATTGCGGCGCACAAAGGCGTTGTGGATAACAAATCCCATGCGGTTGAGGAAATTGCCGTCCGAGAAACTGTCGAAATGATCCAGGTTGAGCAGGAACAGGCTCACCAGCTTCTCGACGCTGTCGGTGTCCCAGGTGCCGGCGATATATTCCTCGCCCAGCCCGATATCGCCGCGCGCCATGATCCGGCGCAAGACATCCCATTCATGGATGTGGAAGCGCGCGTTCGGCCCGGGATGCTCGCCCTTGCAGAGCGTCACCTCGCCATTGGGCGCAATGAATTCCAGGGTGCCGTATTCCAGCGAGCCGATCGCCTTGCGCCAGCTCTTCTCGATATAGGCGGCGGGTATCAGGGACATGGCGGCGTCTTCCCTACAAGGAGAAAACCCAATTCTAGGCGCGGGCGCGGCTCAAAACAATTCCGCCGGAAGCGGGTCCGCGCCGGGAAAAGACGGACGCATGACAGGTTGTCGGGATTTTTGTTGCGCCGCATCGGGCGCGAAACCGGCATCGGTTTCCCAGGGCACGGCGGCGCCCATGGCGCGGGCCACGCGCACCGCGCTGGCAAGGCCATCCTCATGGAAGCCATGGCCCAGATGGGCGCCGGCGAACCAGGTGTTGCGGCTGCCCTGCAGGGCGGCGACGCGGGCCTGGGCCGCCATCGCCGCCTCGTCGAACACCGGATGATCGAACTCGGTGCGGTCGAAAACCAGGTGCTCGGGGATTTCGCGCTTGGGATTGAGGCTGACGAAGAGGGGATATTTTTCGTCAATGCCCTGCAGCAGGTTCATCCAGTAGGTGACGGTGATCTTGGGATGGAGGAATTCGCCGTCGGAGGTATAGACCCAACTGGCCCAGCAGCGCCGCCGCCGGGGCATCATCGATGTATCACGGTGCAGAACCGCATGATTCTTCTGGTAGCGGAAACAGGAAAAAGCGCCGGTCTCGGCGGTATCGGCATCCTTCAGCAGCGCCAGGGTCTCGTCGGCATGGCCGGCCATCACCACCCGGTCGTAGGTCTCCATGCCGCCCTGGCTGTCCCGGACCTGCACCTTGCCGGCATCTTTACCAGAAGTGGGTCGGGTCACCGCGACGGCGGCGCAATCGGTGCGGATGCGATGGGCGAAGGGCGCGGTCATGCGGCTGACATATTGTTGGCTGCCGCCGGTCACGGTGCGCCATTGCGGCTGGCCGGTGGGGGACATCAGGTGATGGTTGGCGAAAAACCGCACCAGGGTGCGGGCCGGGAAATTCATCATCTCGCAGGGCGGGCAGCTCCAGATCGCCCCCGACATGGGCAAGAGGTAATAGCGGCGGAACCACTCGCCCAGCCCCAGTTTCTGGATCAGTCCTTCCAGGCTGAGTTCGGGATGGCGTTCCACCACCGCCATGGCCCTTGTGTTGAATTTGAACACATCGCGCACCAGCAGGGCGAATTTGGGCCGCAGCAGGTTGCGGCGCTGGCCGATCACCGCATCCAGGTTCTTGGCGCCCCATTCCAGCCAGCCGTCCCGGATCGAGGCGGCAAAGGTCATGTCGCTGGCATGGGTGGGCACATCGAGATGGGAGAACAACCCGCACAGGTTGGGATAATTGGGACGGTTGAAGACGATGAAGCCGGTATCCACCGCAATGGCGCGGCCATCATAATCAACCGTTATCGTGCGGCTGTGACCGCCGATCCGGGGGGCTTTCTCATAGACGGTGATGTCGTGCTGCGGATTCAGCAGGAAGGCGCTGCCGAGGCCCGAAATCCCTGTGCCGATTACCGCGATCCTGCTCATCAATGCCCCGAAACCCTGTGATCCAGCTACGCGCTCCCGCGGCCCCTGGATCACCGCCCGCGCCCCGATGCGGGCCCCCACAAGGGCGCAAGACTAGATGATCCGGAGGCGCTATGCTCGCGTAAAAAGCGGCACAGGGTGGGGGTGGCCGATGGCGTATCTGATAGCCTATGTCGCGTGCGTTCTGGTGATGGGCGCGCTTGACTTTCTATGGCTGACCAACACCTCGGGCGCAATCTATCACCGCGACCTGGGGCCGCTGCTGGCCGACGATCCCAACATGACCGTGGCGGTGATTTTCTATCTCACCTATATCGTGGGCGTGCTGATCTTCGCGGTGCGCCCGGCGCTGGCCTCCGCCGACTGGAAAACCGCCCTGCTGTACGGCGCGCTGTTCGGCTTCTTCACTTACGCCACCTATGACCTCACCAACTATGCCACCATGAAGGTGTGGACGCTCAGGGTCACCCTGTTCGACATCGCCTGGGGCACGGTCCTGACAGGCGTGACCGCAAGCGCGGGCGCGCTCGCGGCACTGAAGTTCGCGAAATAGAAGATTGCGTCAGCCGGTCGGAGCCGCTGACGAATTTTGGGACCGGATCTGATCCGCCGATTGCTGCGCCAGGATCTGGTTCCTGGATGCGTCATACGTCACCGCGCCCGCATCCAGCACCACCAGCCTGTCATCCGTGCCGATCAGCGCGATGGCCACCCGGACAGGCTGGCCCTGAGGCGTGACTTCCACGCGCTGGACCGCGCCGATGGTGGCGCCGCTGGCGTCCAGCACATTGGCGGATGCGATCCGGGCGGGCGGATTGGTGATGCTGGACAGAATCGGCGCGTCCCCGGAAATGGTTTCAACCCTGGCGGTGGGGGCCGCGGCGGGCGGGCTGCCGGCGGGCTGGCCGGCGGTGGCGTCGGTGAATTGTGGCCCCGGCTGCGGGGCCATTTGCGACTGCCCCAGATTCAACTGACGGGTGGCTTCGCGCTCCGCCGCAGTGGAGGAACCCGCCACGGCGGGCCCCGCCGCCAGAAGCAGGAGAGCCGCCCCGGGAACCATCATCTCACGCATTTTCATCGGACATCTCCGCCGCGATCGCCGTGCCGGAAACGGCCCGGAACGCCTGCCGTTCCCGCATTTTTGCGGCAGCGGACACGGGGAAGGGGGAACCGTGACGGAGCGGGCGTGTTGCTGTCTCATCCGGGAAAGGAATTTCGAATGCTTGGAACAATCCTGATCGTCGTCCTTCTGCTGCTGCTTCTGGGCGCCTGGCCGTCCTGGCCCCACAGCCGGGGCTGGGGCTATTACCCCTCCGGCACCCTGGGCCTGGTGCTGGTCATCGTGCTGGTGCTGGCGCTGATGGGACGTATCTGAGCCGCGTCCGGGAGGCCCGCATGAGCAAGAAGATTCTTTTGGACGACATCCGGCGCAATCCGGCCCGCATCTACCGCACACCGTCCGATGTGCTGCGCGACCGGCGGTTCGCCGACATGGAGCGGCTGGAAATCCTGCGCGCCTGGCGCGACCGCCAGGATGACGCCGCCGGCGAGATCGGCGCGACAATCGCGGAACTGGAACAGCGCCTGGCGCCCGCCGCCAGCGGCCACGCGGCGCAATAGCAAGGAGATACGGCAATGGCGACAACCGAAAATGGAAAACCCGTTCTGAGCGCCCAGGAAGCCCGCCAGGGCAAGGAACTCGGCGTGATGCGCTATGTGCTGTTCATCAGCCTGTCGCTGGCGGTGATCGCCGGCATCCTGGTCTATTTCGTTCACTAAAGCAGGTCAGTTGACGCGGCCGCCGAGGCCGACCAGGGCGCGGCGCAATTCGACCGGGCCGAACGGTTTCTGCAGCACCATATGGGCCTGGAATGCCGCCGGAATGCCGCGCGGACCATAGGCGGTGGCGAAGAGGAAGGGAATCTCCCGCGCCTCCAGTTCGGCGGCGAAGGGAAACACCGTCTTGCCGCCCAGATGCACATCCAGCAGGGCGAGGTCGAACAGGTCGCCGTCCAGCAGGCGCATGGCGTCTTCCAGCCTGGGGACCACGGCGGCGACCTCATAAGCCAGTTCGCTGACCATATCCTCGATCAGCATGGCCACCGTCATCTCGTCCTCCACCACCAGCACCCGGGGCGCCGCCCGGCGCAGATGGGTATGATCGGCGGGAAGGCCGGGGATGGGGCCGTGTTCGGGCTGGCTGTCCTTGCGCATGCCACGCCAACGCCTGGCGAAAGCAGAAGTTTCACCCCTTGCATCTCTCAAGCGGCTGTCCTGGTTAACCCTTCCCTACCAGCTGGCGCTAACCCCTTGACGCCAAACCCCGCGCCCGTCACCAAGGGCCGTTCTTTTCCGAGCGCCCGTCTGTGCCCAGTCCCCAACTGCCAGGAGCGTCCGCGTGAGCGGGAGCGACCAAAATAACAAACCGACAGCGGAGCTGTCGGTTGTTATCCCGACCTTCAAGGAGCGGGGCAATGTCGCCGAACTGGTCCGGCGGCTGGACCTGGCGCTGGCCGGGATCGCCTGGGAAGCCATCTTTGTTGATGACAGTTCTCCCGATGGTACCGCCGCCGCGGTCAAGCAGATCGCCGCCCGCGATCCCCGGGTGCGCTGCCTGCTGCGGGTGGGCCGCCGTGGCCTGGCGGGGGCCTGCATCGAGGGCATCCTGTCCTCGGCGGCGCCCTATGTGGCGGTGATGGATGCCGACCTGCAGCATGACGAAAAGGTGCTTCCGGCCATGCTGGCAAAGTTGACAAACGGTCAGGCCGATCTGGTCGCCGCCACCCGCTATGTCACGGGCGGCAGCGCCCAGGGGCTTGAGGGATCGCGCGGCGGCATCTCCCGGCTGGCGACCCGGCTGACCCACCGGCTGGTGGGCACGCCGCTGTCGGACCCCATGTCGGGCTTCTTCATGATGCGGCGCGACCGCTTTGACGAAATCGCGCCGCGCCTGTCGCCGGCGGGTTTCAAGATCCTGCTCGACATCGCCGCCACGGCGGGGGCGAAGCTGCGCATCGCCGAACAGCCCTACAGCTTCGGCGAACGCTTCGACGGCGAAAGCAAGTTCAACGCCCAGATCGGGGTGGAATTCCTGGGCCTGCTGCTGGCCAAGATGACCGGCGACCTGGTGGACCCGCGTTTCATCTTCTTCGCCATTGTCGGCACCATCGGCCTGTTCGTGCATCTGTTCGCGCTGGGGCTGCTGCTGGTCTTCCTGCCGCCGCAGCCGGACCTGTTCCGCGCCGCCCAGATCGCCGCCACCTTCGTGGCCATGGTCAGCAATTTCCTGCTCAACAACGAACTGACCTATCGGGATCGCCGCCTCAAGGGCTGGAGCATGCTGAAGGGCTTTGTGCTGTTTGGCCTGATCGGTTCGGTGGGGGTGCTGGCCAATGTGGACCTGGCCGGCTGGCTCTATATGGAGCGCCCGATCTGGTGGGCGGCGGGCGCGGCGGGCGCGGTGATGAGCGCCCTGTGGAATTATGCCATGTCCACTTTGTTCGTCTGGCGGGCTAGATGATGTTTTTTTTGCCCCCTCCGCCCTTCGCTGGCCCCGGCGCGCGTAGCGCGCCTGATCTTGAGGGGGCGCTTCGCGCCCGGGCCAGCTACGGGCACCGCCTGCGCGCTGCGCGCGCGCAGGGGAGGCGGGGCACGGCCCTCGCGGATGGTCGCGCCGCGAAATGCGGCGCTAGAGCATGATATCGGCGCGGCTGGCCTTCGCGCTTGTTGCCTTGCTTTTGTTCCTGCGCGCGGTGGTGGCGGCGGCGCTGCCGCTGTCGGCGGACGAGGCCTATTACTGGCTGTGGTCGCTGCATCCGGCGGCCGGCTATTTCGACCATCCCCCCATGATCGCCTGGCTGATCCGCGCCGGCACCCTGCTGTTCGGCGACACAGTCTTTGGCGTGCGCGTGGCGGGCGTCGTTCTTTCCCTGCCCGCCAGCTGGTTTGTCTGGCGCGCCGCGGCGCTGGTTTTAAAAGACGAAAACAAGGCCGTGCTGGCGGCGTTGTTCTTCAATCTCACCCTGATGGCGTCGGTGGAATTGCTGGCGGCGACGCCCGACATGCCGTCGCTGGTCACCAGCGCCGCATTTATCTGGGCGCTGGCCAAGGTGCAGGCGACCAACAACGGCAGATGGTGGCTCGCCGTGGGCGTCGCCGCCGGGCTGGGTCTGCTGTCCAAATACAGCGCGCTGTTCCTGGGCCTGGGCACCCTGATCTGGCTGATCGCGGATGCGCGTCAGCGCCACTGGCTCAGGACGCCGTGGCCCTACCTGGGCGCGGCGCTGGCGCTGCTGATTTTCCTGCCCAATCTTCTGTGGCAGGCGCAGCATCATTGGGAAACTTTCGCCTTCCAGTTCGGGCGCACCACCGGCGGGCATCTGACGGCGCGCTTCCTCTTGGAATTCCTGGGCGCGCAACTGGGCCTGGCGACGCCGCTGATCTTTGTCCTGATGCTGTGCGGTTTGTGGCATGGCAGCCGGCGGGGTGATGATCGTTTGTTGCTGGCCTGCCTGGCCTGGACCGGCATCGCCTATTTCCTGGAGCATGCCCTGCACGACCGGGTGCAGGGCAACTGGCCCTGTTTCCTTTACCCGGCCCTCTCCATCCTGGCGGCGGGCGCGTTCGGCACGCGCGGCCCATGGCGCTTTGCCTCCTTCGCCGCCGCGCCGGTGGCGGGACTGTTGCTGCTGCTGGTCTATGCCCAGGCGGCGTTCGGCGTGATCCCGGTCAAGAAAGACCCGGTGGCGCGCATCCTGGGCCGCGACTTCGCCCCGATCGGCCAGGTCGCTTCGGCGCTGGTGCGGGCGCATCTGGCCGAGGCCATCCTCACCACCGATTACGAGACCACCGCCTGGCTGCGCTTCAACCATCCCGGCCTGAAAGTGGTGCAGGTCAACGAGCCCTGGCGCTATCCCGATGCGTCCGCGCCGCCCCCGGGCCTGATGGCGGGGCCGATGATCTATCTGGTGGAATTCCGCCGCGACCGGCATCCGCTGCTGCAACAGGCGTTCGGCTATATGGGCTTTCCCACCCAGATGCAGACACCTTCGAGCCTGTACATGCTGTACCCGGTGGCGCGTCCCAAAAATCCCACATTGGGAAAGATGCCGTAGAAACAAAAAGCCCCGCTTTCGCGGGGCTTTAGGGAGCGGACACCCGAAGCGGGCTGTCGAAGGGGCTGGGGGCGTTCCGGATCGAATATCCGCTCGCCTCAGATAATGGCTGGCGCGGAAAGGCGTTCCCGGCCCCGGCAAGTTTTTACATCTTCTGTGTTACCGCCGGATGCGTGAGCGCCTGCGCCACTTCGGCGGCATGGCGGTCGGCGGACCCGAACACCAGCGCCAGCAGCAGGACGCCGGCAATCAGGGCTTCCACGCGATGTTCCAGGATGAAAGCGGGAATGCGCATGCAACCTCCCCTTCAGATCGGCGGCCTGCCCCTCAAGGCGCCAGAAAAGGCGCTGACGATCAGGAGTATGACAAATACGACCAGAAGCAGCTTGGCGATCATCGCCGCCAGCCCCATCAGACCGAAAAATCCCATATAGCCCGCGACCAGCGCGAGGATCAGAAAGGTGAGCGCCCAACCGAGCATGTTTTTGTTCCCTGTAGTCCAGGTCGCAAAAACGTTTTGCCGGGGGTGCGAGTTCCCGTCCGTCCACAGGCCGCAGGGCCGCGTGGCGCTATTTGGGAGACTTGTTGCGGTTGAGGAACAGGTTGGCGGCGGCGGCCAGCCCGGCGCCGGCAAGGGCCAGCCAGGGGGTTTCCTTGGCGACGGCCGCCAGCAGAACCCGGGTCAGTTCATTATTGGCGGCGGGCGGCGGTGTTTTGGGCCGCGACAGATGGGTAAACGCCGCCCAGCTCAGGGGAGGGGCCAGCAGGATGACGCCCGCCAGGGCATAGCCGCCGACCGCGCCCAGTTCCTTGACCAGCCAGGCCGCCAGCGCCATGCCCAAAAGACCGATGCCGAAGAACGCCATGGCGATGGCGGCAGCGGCCAGCACGGCCTTGGCGGTCAGATGCGCGAACATGAAATCCCCGTTCTCTGTCGGCATTGCTTATACGCCAGCGCGGGTTAACAGGGAAACAGGCCTGGCGGCGCCCCGCGGCGCATCAGCGCCGCAAGAAAATGGCACCCAGAAATGCCCCGATACCGCCGGCGATCAGCAGCGACTGGATGGGCTGGGCGCGGACACGGACCCGCAAGACCTCGGCATTTTCTTCGGCCCACTCCTCGGCCTCGTCCTTGTATTCCAGCGCCCGGGCCTTGCCTTCCTTGGCGGCTTCCTCGGCCAGGACCATGGCGCGGTCGGCGATTTCCTCGGCCGATTTCAGGGCCTTGGCGGCGCGTTCCGACGCCACGTCGCTGACATCGCCATAGAGTCCCTTCACGTCGCCCTGCAAGGCGGCGATATCGGCGCGCAGCGCGGCCAGGCGGGCTTCAATCGTGCCGGTCGCTTCGGCTTGCTTCTTGGCGGCCATGTCAAATCTCCAGGGTTCAAAGGGTAACGCGCCGGCAGCCTACGCGGCTTCCTTGGCGACGGGATGAAAAAACAGCGCCTGGCCGACCGTGGCCTGCACGGTTTCCGGCAGGAAGGGCTTGGCGATCAGGTAGGTCGGTTCCGGCCGCTCCCCGGTCAGCAGCTTTTCGGGATAGGCGGTGATGAAAATCACCGGAATGTCGAAACCGGCCAGGATTTCGCTGACGGCATCGATGCCCGAGCCGCCTTCGCCCAGGTTGATGTCGGCCAGCACCAGGCCGGGCCGCTCCGACTTGGCCTTGGCGACGGCGTCATCCTTGGTGGCGGCAATGGCGACCACCTTGTGGCCCAGTTCGGTCACCAGGTTTTCCAGGTCGAGGGCGATGATCGGTTCGTCCTCGATGATCAGCACCTTGCTGGCCAGCTGGTTGTCGATGGTCTTTTGCGCCCCCAGGATGGCGGCTTCCACTTCCTCGGAGCTTTCGCCGATGATGAAGGCGGCTTCCTCCAGGCTGAAGGCCTCGACGGCGGTCAACAGCAGGGCGGCCCGCTTGGAGGCCGAAAGCGACTTCAGCCGGCCTTCCGGGCTTTTGCCCGCCACCTCGGTTTCGTCGTCATAATGCTCCGCGCCCGACTGCCAGATGGCGTGGAAAATCCGGTACAGGCCCACCCGTGGCGGCACGCCCTGCATCAGGCTCTGGTCCCCCGCCAGAAGGGCGGTCAAGGCGGCGCGCACATGGGCGTCGCCGCTGGGTTGGGAGCCGGTCAGGGCCCGGGCATAGCGCCGCAGATAGGGAAGATGCGGCGCCAGGATTTGCGACATGCTCATGGAAAGGCTCCTTCGGCCCAAGATAAAGCTCAGAGCAGGAACTTGCGCCAGCCAAAAAAGTTCCCTTGTTCGCCGGAACCATCAAGGATGCCGTTCGTTTGGAACTTGGGAAGGGAACTGGGCAATGGGATTGTTAAGTCTGAAACCGTCGCTGAACCGGAAAACCGGGGCCGCGACACGAGAGATTGGCTTGGCCGCAAATGTCGCAGCAATGGGATACCGCCGTGTCTGACGAAAAGCCCACGGAAAAGGCGCGTGCCATCCGCGCCCGGCAACGGGCCATCGGCCGGGAATTGCGCCGCATGTATGACGATGTGGCGCAGGAGCCGGTGCCCGACGATTTCATGGACCTGCTGCGCCAGATTGACGAAGCCGAGGAGCAGGGGGGCAAGAAGACCTCGTGATGCCCACCTCAGCCCCGTCCCGCCACGCCCAGAAGCCGGCCCAGAATCCGGAAAGCCCCGACTTCAAGACAGAGTTGCTTGGCCTTGTGCCGTTCCTGCGCGCCTTTGCCCGCTCGCTGACCGGCAACCAGGAAGCGGCGGACGACCTGGCGCAGGAAACCCTGGTCAAGGCGTGGCAGAGCCGGGCCAGCTTCATTCCGGGCACCAACTTGAAGGCCTGGCTGTTCACCATCCTGCGCAACCAGTTCTATTCCGACCGTCGGCGCGCCTGGCGCCAGGCGCCCTGGGACCAGGAAGCGGCGGAGCGCATTCCCGGCGGCGGCGAGGACCAGATCCATTCCGCCGAACTGTCCGACACGGTGCGGGCGCTGAAACATCTGTCCGACGAGCAGCGCGAAGCCCTGATCCTGGTAGGCGCGGGCGGCTTTTCCTATGAGGATGCGGCGGCGATCTGCAAATGCGCCGTCGGCACCGTCAAGAGCCGGGTTGCCCGCGCGCGCAAGACCTTGATAGAGATTTTGGACGGTGGCGGCAGTCTGGGCGACGTGTCGCGGCCTGCCGGGGGAGATGCCGCTCGTGAAATCATGGCGCAGCTTGATCAGCTCAGCCCTGGCCGCTCCGAGCAGGTTGTCGCCGGAAAAAAGCGCCCCAAATAACCTCATGACCGGCATGGGCCGCGAGCCCGGCTGGACCCTGCGCCAGCGGCTGCAGATCATCATCACCCTGGCGCTGCTGCCGGTGATCCTGGTCTCGATCTTCCAGGGCGTGGAGCGCGCCCGTCTCGACATCGCCAATGTCCATGACCGGCTGCTCCAGTCGGCCCATACCGTGGCCGGGGGCGACCAGAACCTGCTGGCCGCGGCCGAACAGGTGCTGCGCGCGGTGGGCAGCCTGTCGGAAGTGCGCGGCATGAACGGCAATTGCGACGGCGTGCTGTCGGACACCCTGATCGGGGTGCGCTATTTCTCCAACCTCACCCGCATCGACGAGCATGGCCGGGTGGTGTGCTCGGCCATGGCGCTGGCCAAGGGCCTGAATGTCGACGATTTCAAGGTGTTCCAGGCGGCGCAGAAGACCGGCGCCATGGTGGTGTCCAACGAACTGACCAGCAGCGTCACCGGCCAGCCGGTGATCGGCGCCATGCTGGCCCTGCAGAAGCCGGACGGCCGCTTTGACGGCACCGTCGCCATCGCGCTGGACGTCCATTGGATCGACTACATGATGCGCGCCGCCATGCTGCCCAAGGGCGCGGTGGTGACGGTTTACGACCGCAGCGGCAAGGTCATCGCCACCAACAACAAGGATGTCGGCGCGGCCATCGCCAAATCGGCGCTGGCGGCGGGCGGCGATCCCGAACAGGTGTCCAGCGCGGTGGACTCCAGAGGCGATCTGTGGCGCTACGGCAATGCCAGCCTGATCGGCAATTCCATCTTCGTGGCCTTCGCCATGGGCCAGCGCCGCCTGTTCGGCGACACCTATCTGCATGTCGGGCTGGATTTCGCGCTGCCGATCCTGATGATCGGTTTTGCCTGGTTCGCCATCTGGCTGGCCACCGACCGCCAGGTGACGCAATGGATCGCCTATCTGCGCCGCATCGCGGCGGCCTATCGCAGCGGCCATTACGCCATCCGTCCCGACCTGGCCGACGCCCCCATCGAGTTCAGGCTGCTGGGCGACGCCATGAGCGAGATGGCGCAAGGCATCCAGGACCGCGACCGGCGGCTGCGCGAATCCGTGGACCTCAAGACCACCCTGATCAAGGAAATCCACCACCGGGTGAAGAACAATCTGCAGATCGTGATGAGCCTGCTCTCCATCCAGGCCAACCAGGTCAAGGATGCCGGCGCCAAGGATGCGCTGCTGCAGGCCCAGACCCGCATCAATGCCCTGGCGCTGGTACACCGCATCCTGAATGAGCTGGAAGACCAGTCCTTCCTCGATATCAAGCAACTGCTGGAAGAACTCAGCCACCAGATCGCCGGCGGCATGAGCAACGAGCGGGCGCGGGTGGAGGTGGATGTGCCCTCGCGGGTGGTGACGGGCAGCGTGGCGGTGGCGCTGGCGCTGTTCACGGTCGAGGCCCTGACCAACATCTTCAAGCACGCCTTCCCCGATGAGAAAGTGGGCGTGATCCGGGTGACCATGACGCCTGTGCCCGGCGGCAAGCTGCGGCTGGCCATCGCCGATGACGGCGTCGGTTTTGCCATGGACGAGACCGGCAAAAGCGTGGGCAGCCGCCTGATCAAGACCTTCGGGCTGCAACTGGGCGGTGTTTCCAGCGTCCATTCCGATCCGGGGCGGGGGACGGTGGTGGATTTGATCTTCCCGGACCCCGATTTGCGCGAGAACCCGCCGCAGGTGTGATTTCCCCCTCCCCCGCGTGCGTCGCGCGATGCGCGCCGCCCACGCCCCCTCCCGCAAGGGGAGGGGGAGAAGAAGTGCCGCTCGCGCAACGAATGGGCGGTAAATTTGGCGGGCCGCCATGCGTTTTTAGGCTGTTTCCGCACCCTTCGGATGCTTATGTTCCGGCCATCTCATCGGGAGCAGGTTCATGGCTGACAGTTTCGACGCAATCGTGATCGGGGGCGGTCCCGGCGGCTACAATGTCGCCATCCGGCTGGGCCAGCTGGGCCTGACCGCGGCCTGCATCGACAAGCGCGGCGCCTTTGGCGGCACCTGCCTGAATATCGGCTGCATTCCCTCCAAGGCGCTGCTGCATGCCAGCGAGCGCTTCCATGAAGCCGAAACCGATTTCGCCAAGCTGGGCATCAAGGCCAAGGTCGAACTCGACCTGCCCGCCATGATGGCGCAGAAGACCAAGGTGGTTGGCGAACTGACCAAGGGCGTGGAATTCCTGTTCAAGAAGAACAAGGTCGAAGGCATTATCGGCGAGGCCAAGATCACGGCGGCTCCTTCCAATGGAAATTTGGGCAAGATCGAGGTCAAGCTGCCCGACGGCAAGACCCGCAGCCTGACGGCCAAGAATATCATCATCGCCACCGGCTCGGATGTCGCGCCGCTGCCCGGCGTCACCGTTGATGAAAAGCAGATCGTCTCATCGACCGGGGCGCTGACGCTCGGCGCGGTCCCCAAGAAGCTGCTGGTGGTGGGCGCCGGCGTCATCGGCCTGGAACTGGGCTCGGTGTGGAAGCGGCTGGGCGCGGAGGTGACGGTGGTGGAATTCCTCGACCGCGTCACGCCCGGCATCGACCTGGAAGTCAGCAAGGCCTTCCAGCGCATCCTGACCAAGCAGGGCTTCACCTTCCAGCTTTCCACCAAGGTCACCGGCGTGGAAAAGACCAAGACCGGGCTGAAAGTCACGGTCGAGCCGGCGGCGGGCGGCGACAAGTCCGTCATCGAATGCGATGTGATGCTGGTCGCGATCGGGCGCATCCCCTACACCGCCAATCTGGGCCTGGCCGAGGTGGGCGTGGCGCTGGACAAGCGCGGCCGGGTCATCACCGACACGCATTTCCGCACCAATGTCGCGGGCATCTATGCCATCGGCGACTGCCGCGAAGGCCCCATGCTGGCGCACAAGGCCGAGGAAGAGGCCGTGGCCTGCGCCGAGAACATCGCCGGCAAGGCGGGGCATGTGAATTACGACGCCATTCCCAGCGTGGTTTACACCTTCCCGGAAGTCGCCACCGTCGGCAAGAATGAGGAAGACCTCAAGGCGGCCGGTGTGAAGTACAAGATCGGCAAATTCCCCTTCACCGCCAATGCCCGCGCCAAGACCATCGCGGCGACCGACGGCTTTGTGAAAATCCTGGCCGACGCCGAGACCGACAAGGTGCTGGGTTGCGCCATCGTGGGACCGGAGGCGGGCAACCTTATCGCCGAAGTGGTGCTGGCGATCGAGTTCGGCGCCTCGTCGGAAGACATCGCCCGCACCTGCCATTCGCATCCCACGCTGACCGAAGCGGTGCGCCAGGCGGCAATGGGTGTCGAGGGTTGGACGATGCAGATGTGACAGCGCGCCAAAGCGCGCTGTCATCCCCGGCGAGCGGCGTTCAGCCGCGAGGGAAGGGGATCCAGGGAACAGGCACCGAACCGTGGATGGCCGGCTCGGAGGCCGGCCATGACAGGTTGTTATTTCGCCCCGCCTAAAGCGCGCTGACAAGCAGCGAGAACAGGCCGATCAGGACGAAGAACCCCACCCAGGTGGCGCAGAACATCGCGGCGCAGCGCTTCTGCTCCGAAGTGGAGGGGACATGCACATCATGGTGGTGAACCAAAGCCATGGGAAAACTCCCTTACCGGTCACCCAGAAATGTTACGCCCGTTTCCACATCCCGCAAATGGACATTCGTCTTTGCGCCGCACCAATTCTCAGTCGGCGAATTCGTCTATCTGCACATAGCCGGTCAGCACCGGCGTATCGCTCAGGGCCTCGTTGATCGGTGGCACCGCCGGCTTGTGGTCGAAGCCGAACAGGTTGCAGTTGCCGTCAAACGGCGCGCCGAACGGCCCATGCCGCCGCGACAGGATCAGCCAGAGCCCGGCCAGCGGGTGCGTTCCCGCCGGCACCTGCCCCAGCACGCTGGTGAAGGGGTCGCCCTCTTGGGTGACGGTCACGGTCAGGGGGAAGGCGGGCGGCACATCCACCGGCCTGGCCTCGGGGCCGAACCAGCCCCAGCCATGGATGGGACGAATCTGAAGCTTCATTGCCGCGCGATTTTAACATGTTCGGGCCGTATGCCCAGCCCGACAAGGCGCGCCGGCAGCCCCTGAAGCCGGGGATGGTCGTTGAACAGCCGCACGATCCAGGGCGGTTTGGGGGTATCGGTGGCCTTGATGGTCGGCGCCAGCAGGCGGTTCTGGGCCGCCACCTGGAAGGCCTGGATCACTTTGGTGGGGAATTCCCGCCGTTTCTGCACCTTTTTCAGGTCCGACAGCCTGGGCACGCCCCTGCGCAGTACCGGCCCCAGGATATTGGCCGCCGCCACCGCGTCCTGGATGGCCAGGTTGATGCCCACCCCGCCGATGGGCGACATGGCATGGGCGGCGTCGCCGATGCATTGCAGGCCGGGCCGCGCCCAGCTTTCCAGCCGGTTGACCGTCACGGTCAGAAGCTTGACCTGGTCGAAATCCCGGATCGCCTCGTCCACCCGCCTGGCGGCGAAGCCCGCGACCTCTTTCAGCCGGTTGCGGAATTTGCTGAGGCCTTCGGCCTTGATGGCGTCGAAGCCGCCCTTGGCGATGATGTAGGCGCACTGCCAATAGTCGCTGCGGTAGATCATCACCAGCAGCTGGCCGCCCTTGACCTTGCCGATCAGGCCGGCGGGATCGCCGGGCAGGACCGGCAGGCGCAGCCACAGCACATCGAATGGCGCGCCCAGGTCGCGCAGGGGCAGGCCGGACTTGTCGCGCAGGATCGAGCCGCGGCCATCGGCGGCGATGGTCAGTCCGGCCTTGATCTGGATATTTCCCGCCGGTCCCGTCGCCAGTACGCCGGCGATGCGGTCACCTTGCGCGATCAGGTCCTTTGCCTCGGTCTCCATCATCAGACGGAAGTTGGGAAACTTCTTTGCCCGGCCGCTGAGGAAATCCAGGAAGTCCCATTGCGGCATCATGGCGATGAATTTGCATACGGTGTTCAGGCGGCCGAAATCGCCGACCTGGAAATGCGCGTCGCCGATGTCAATTCCGGCATGGGAGACCTTGGTGAAAGGCAGCTTGAGGAAATCGTCGAGCAGGCCAAGCTCGTGCAGGATCTGCAGGGTCGAGGGATGCACCGTGTCGCCGCGGAAATCGCGCAGGAAGTCCTTGTGCTTTTCCAGCACCGTCACATCCACCCCGGCCCGCGCCAGCAGATAGCCGCACATCATGCCGGCGGGACCGCCGCCCACGATCAGGCAGGTTGTCGAGATTGTCTCCATCTCACCCCATCCCCATGGGGCGCGATGTTAGCGGCCCGCCCCGCGCGGGCCAATATCGCATGCCGCGCCAGGCCGGCTTGAACGCTAGCTTGAACCGATGGCAAATCCCGCTATATTTGCGATGCAACAATTTCTCAGAAGGAGGTGATCCAGTGTCTCATTGTCACTATCTGCGGACGTCGAAGGCCGCGAACTGGATTCTTCTTGCGAAGGGCAGCGCCGCGTAAGCGACGACCAAGGACGACAATGCGGGCCGTCACCCTGCCGGGTGGCGGCCCTTTTGTTTTGGGCGATGGGTTGTTTTGGGCGATGGGAAAAATCCTGGTGGCCCCCGCCGGACTCGAACCGGCACGCCGCTCGCGCGGCAACGGATTTTAAGTCCGGTGCGTCTACCAGTTCCGCCACGGGGCCATGGGAGCGCAAACTGGGGGGCGGGTTGGCGCGCGTCAAGCGAGCGTCCCGCGTTAAGCATTGCGGCAGGCAATGCTGGCGCCGATGCTGCGGTTTCTGCTGTTTTCGCCCGATGGAGCAGCTAACGCCCGAATTGGAACGCCGGCTTCAGGTCGAGGAGCTGTGGGCCCGGCGCAATGTGCTGTGCGACAGCATCAATGCGCACCGCCGGGAGCGTTTCCAGGCGCGCCGGCTGATGCTGTCGCGGCTTGGAACCCAGGCCTTGCCCCTGCCCGCGCATGTCGTGCCGGAAGTCCTGGAGGTCTCCGCCGGCCCGGTTCCGGCCATGCCGGCGCCCCGGCCCATGCGGCCCACTTTGGCGGCGGAACCGTCCGGCGCCCGCCGCGCCCTGCGCCTGGCGGGCTTTGCGGCGGCGGCGGCCCTGCTGCTGGCCATCGGCCTGCAGGGCAGCGACCTGGGCGTCACCACCCGGTTCGAGACCTACATGCCGCGCCTGATCGGGATGGTTTTCCATCGCGCGCCGCCGCCCTCGCCAATGCATGCCGCGGCGACACGGCCGCCGGACCTGCGCGCCGAAGTCGCCGCGGAAATCGCCGCCACCATCAGCCGCAGGCGCTAGCGGTCATTGCCGCTGACGCGCAAGAAGATCGCCGCCTAAGGAACGGGTATCAGCAGCCCAACGCTCATGGAAAGCGACTGCTCATGGTCGTGGCCGAAATTGATGCCGTAGCTGGGCTCCATGTACCAACCAAACTTCCGGTCAGGCCAAGGCCAGAACATGAAATCCAGGGCTGCTTCCGCGCCGGCCGTATCGGCGGTCTTGCCGCCGTTCAAGGTGTGGGACCATGACGGGCCTACCCCCGCCATGAACTCCACCCTGTCGGAGAGGGTCCAGGGCCTTTTAAACAGGAAATCGGCATCCCATTCCGTCTGGCCGTGGCTGAACAAGGGAGAGATGCCGCCTTCTAGTTCCAGCACGTCTTCAATCGGCGTCGCCTCGACGGAAAAGCTGGGGCCAAACCCCGTGCCGCCTTTGAGGCTGGTTTCGCTGGCGCCGCCGATTTCCACAATGGCAGAGGGTTCTTCGGCGTGACAGACGGATGCGCTCGATACCGTCAGGGCCGCCGCAAAGATGATTTTCTTCATGGAATTAATTCGCCGCCGCTTCCCATTCCCCGATCGGCTTCACCATATCGCCAATGTTTCAACGGCGCTGCGCAAAGCCGCAAGCCGGGGCCATACGCATGGCGCTGTTGATCCGGGCGAAGTTATACTGGCGGCTAGAATCGGCGCCATGTGGCATAAGCCATTGAAATAATTGAAACAGATTTGCATGACTAAACTATAAGTTGTACCTGTTTGACAGGCCGGAATCCATCCGTATAAGTGCGCGCCTTTCCGGCATCCGCCGGTACCAGATTCACGAAGCAGGACTGATGAGCAAGCGCCAAAATTCCAAGTACAAGCTCGACCGCCGCGTCGGCGAGAATCTCTGGGGCCGTCCCAAGAGCCCGGTCAACAAGCGCTCCTATGGCCCCGGCCAGCACGGCCAGCGCCGCGCCAAGAAGCTCAGCGACTATGGCACCCAGCTGCAGGCCAAGCAGAAGCTGAAGGGCTATTACGGCAACATCACCGAGCGCCAGTTCCGCAAATATTACACCGACGCCGCCCGCCGCCCCGGCGACACCGGCGAGAACATGATCGGCCTCTTGGAAACCCGTCTCGACACCGTGGTCTATCGCGCCAAGTTCGTGCCGACGCCGTTCGCCGCCCGCCAGATCGTCAGCCATGGCCATGTGAAGGTGAACGGCCGCCGCGTCACCATCGCCTCCTACCAGGTCAAGGAAGGCGACACGCTGGAACTGTCGGCCAAGGCCAAGGACATGGCGCTGGTGCTGGAAGCCTCCAAGAGCGCGGAACGCGACACCCCGGAATATCTGGAAGTGGCCGAAGCCAAGACCGCCAAGCTGCTGCGCACTCCCAAGCTGGCGGACGTGCCTTACGCCGTGCAGATGGAGCCGCATCTGATCGTTGAATTTTACTCGCGCTGACGCGCGAGGGGGAATTTTACTCGCGCTGATTTTTCGCAATACGGATATGCAAAAGCCCGCGCCGCGATGCGCGGGCTTTTTCTTTTGCCGGCCCGCGTTAAGCTTCGCCCATGAGCTATACGCTTTACGGAGATTTGGGTTCGGGCGCCTTCAGCGCCGAAGCGGCGCTGGCCGAGGCCGGCGCGCCCTACAGTTTCGCGCTGGTTTCGCTGGCGAAAAACGAGCAGCGGGCGCCGGATTTCCTGGCGATAAATCCCTCCGGCAAGATGCCGGCGCTGCGGCTGCCGGAAGGCGAGGTCGTCACCGAATCCGCCGCCATCCTTTTGACCCTGGCCGATCACTTTCCCCAGGCGCGGCTGTTGCCGCCGGCGGCCGGCAACCAGCGGGCGCTGGCCTATCGCTGGCTGGCCTATCGCTGGCTGGCCTTCATGGCGGGGGAAATCTATCCCATTGTCGAGATCGTGGATTATCCCGAACGCTTCGCGCCGCCCGGCGAGGCGGCCGATGCGCTGAAGGAAACGGCGCGGCGGCGGGTGCGCGAGCGCATCCTTTTGATCGAGCGCGCCATTGCCGGGCCGTTCCTTTTGGAGTCGGGCTTTTCGATCCTGGATATCTATGCCGCGATGTTCTCGCGCTGGACCGTCGGCGCCGACTGGCGCGCCGCCAACCTGCCGCGGCTGATGGCGCTGGCGGATGCGGTGTCGGAGCGGCCGCAGATTGCGCCGGTCTGGCAACGGCATTTCGTCAGGGGCTAGGCGGTCTCTAGCGCCACGCCGTGCTGTTCGAGGAACGGCACCAGTTCTTCCTGCTCGAACATCTCGCGCACGATATCGGCGCCGCCGACGAACTCGCCCTTCACGTACAGCTGGGGAATGGTGGGCCAGTTGGAGAAGGCCTTGATGCCCTCGCGCACTTCGGGGTCTTCCAGCACATTGACGGCTTTGAACTTGACGCCGACATGGCTGAGAATCTGCACCGTCACCGCCGAGAAACCGCACTGCGGGAAGGCCGGCGTGCCCTTCATGTAGAGCAGCACGTCGCTGGACTTCACGTCATCGGCAATACGGGCCTGGACATCGGACATCGGGAACTCTCGCGGAAGCTTCAAGTGTGATCTAAGCACGGGGGCGCGGAGGGTCAAGACGGCCCGAACTGCCTACCTTTGCCGGATTTGCATGACCCTGCCGCCCGCGCTCGCCGCCGCCCTGGACCAGATGCTGGAAGGCGTCAGCCGCAAAGACCTTGCCGCGCGTGCGGACAAGATCTCGGCCGGCTATCGCAAGGGCGAGACCAGCCACGGCATCGCCAGCCAGGCCGATGCGGCGGCCTATGCCGTGGCGCGCATGCCCGCCACCTATGCCGCCTGTGCCGCCGTGCTGGCGCGGTTGGGGGACGTGATGCCGGATTTTGTGCCGCAAAGCCTGCTGGATGTGGGGGCGGGCACCGGGGCGGCAAGCTGGGCGGCGCGGGCCCTGTGGCCGGGGATCGCCGTCACCATGCTGGACCGCAATCCGGCGCTTCGGGCCCTGGCGCGCAGCCTGGCCGATGCCGGACTGCCCGATGCCGAAATCCTGGCGGGCGATCTTGGCGGCGAAAAGCCGCCCGCCGAGATGGTGATCGCCAGCTATGTGCTGGCCGAACTGGCGCAAGACCAGGCGGGTGTTGCCGCCACCGATTTGTGGCAATCGGCCACCATGGCGCTGGTGCTGGTCGAACCCGGCACGCCGCAGGGCTTCGCCCGCATCCGCGCGGCGCGGGCGGCGCTGATCGAAGCAGGCGCGCATGTCGCCGCGCCCTGCACGCACGATAAGGCATGCCCGATGGTGGGAGAGGACTGGTGCCATTTCTCCCAGCGGCTGCCGCGCTCGCGCGATCACATGCGGCTCAAGGGCGGGCATGTGCCGTTCGAGGACGAGCGCTACAGCTATGTCGTGGCGACGCGGAACAAGATCGCACATGGCGCGCGCATCCTGGCCCCGCCGCTGGAGAGCAAGCCGGGCCTGACCTTCAAACTGTGCGATGAGAACGGCTTGCGCGCACAATTCGTGGCCGCGCGCGACAAGGACGCCTACCGCCGCGTGCGCAAGCGGGGCTGGGGGGATTTGATTTAAGCCCTATTGTCACGGCCCGCTTTTGCGGGCCATGACAAGGAGGATCAGCCCTTGGGAATGGTCTGCAGCTGCAGGGCGTGCAGCACCCCGCCCATGTTGCCCTTGAGCGCGGCATAGACCAGCTGGTGCTGGGCGACGCGGCTCATGCCGGTGAAGGCGGACGAGCGGATGGTGGCGGCCCAATGATTGTCGTCGCCGGCCAGATCTTTCAATTCGACATCGGCGTCGGGAAAGGCGTGCCTGATGAAGGCTTCGAGTTCGCTGGCTTTCATGCCCATGGGGCCACTCCTAATTCGTAACCGGAATCTCTTCGCCCGACATGAAGGCGGGGAACCAGTTTTCAAAACCGTCTTTCAGGGCCGCGATCTTCACGCTGCTCTTGTCGTCCAGGCTCAAGGCGTCGCCGCCGGTCCTGCCCAGTTCGGCCACCGCAATAGTGGCGGCGCGGGCTTCGGCCATGATCGTTTCGGCTTCCGCAAACGGCGCGGCGATGACATAGCGGCCCTGGTCCTCACCGAACCAGAAGGGGATGGCGTCGGGCAATCCGGCCAGCCCCACCGAGGCGCCGATGCCCCTAGGCATTGCCATCTCAGCCAACGCCACAAGAAGTCCGCCGTCCGACACATCATGCACCGTGTCCACCCGGCCCTGCTCGATCAGGCCGCGCACGAAATCGCCATGCTTCTTCTCAAGGCCCAAATCCACCGGCGGCGCGCCGCCTTCCTCGCGGCTTTCGATCTCGCGCAGATAAATGGACTGGCCCAGATGGCCGCCCCCTGAACCACCAGAAGTTTTGCCGATCACGATCACAACGTCATCGCTGCGCTTGAAGGCCACCGTCGCCATCTTCGACACATCGGCCATCAGGCCCACGCCGCCGATGGCGGGGGTGGGCAGGATGCCTTCGCCATTGGTCTCGTTGTACAGCGAGCAGTTGCCGCCGATCACCGGGAAATCCAGCGCCCGGCAGGCCGCGCCGATGCCCTCGATGCCGGCCACGATCTCCCACATGATCTCGGGCTTCTGCGGATTGCCGTAATTGAGATTGTCGGTGACGGCCAGCGGCAGCGCGCCGACGGCGGTGATGTTGCGGTACGCCTCGGCCACCGCCTGCTTGCCGCCCTCGAACGGGTCGGGGCGGCAATAGCGCGGGGTGACGTCGGTGGTGATGGCCAGGCCCTTTTTGGTGCCATGCACCCGCACCACGGCGGCGTCGCCGCCCGGCACCTGCACCGTGTCGGCCATGACGGTGTGGTCATATTGCTCCCACACCCAGCGGCGCGAGGCCATGTCGGGCGAGGCCAGGATGGTCTTGAGCGAGGCCAGCACGGGTTTGGATGTGTCATAGGCAACATCGCCCGCCTTCGGTTTGCGCTCGGCAAAAGGCCGCTCATAGACCGGCGCTTCGTCGGACAAAGCGGTGATCGGCATGTCGGCGACGGTCTTGCCCTGGTGCTTCACAACCAGACGGCTGGTGTCGGTGGTGATGCCGATGACGGCGAAATCCAGTTCCCATTTGCGGAAAATGGCTTCGGCCTCGGCCTCGCGGCCGGGCTTCAAGACCGCCAGCATGCGCTCCTGGCTTTCCGACAGCATCATCTCATAGGCCGTCATGTTGGCTTCGCGCTGGGGCACCTTGTCGAGGTCGAGTTCGATGCCCGAGCCGCCCTTGTCGCCCATTTCGGCGGACGAAGACGTAAGACCCGCCGCGCCCATGTCTTGAATGGCGATGATGGCGTCGGTCGCCATCAGTTCCAGACAGGCTTCCAGCAGCAGTTTTTCGGTGAAGGGATCGCCGACCTGCACCGTGGGCCGCTTTTCTTCGCTGGCATCGTCGAATTCCGCCGACGCCATGGTGGCGCCATGGATGCCGTCGCGCCCGGTCTTGGAACCGACATAGACCACCGGATTGCCCGCGCCCTTGGCGGCCGACAGGAAAATCTTGTCCTGCCGCGCCAGGCCGACGCACATGGCATTGACCAGGATATTGCCGTTGTAGCTGCGGTGGAAATTGACCTCGCCGCCCACCGTGGGCACGCCCATGCAGTTGCCGTAACCGCCGATGCCATGCACCACGCCGTTGACCAGGTGCCGGGTCTTGGGATGCGACGGCTCGCCGAAGCGCAGGGCGTTCATCATGGCGATGGGGCGCGCGCCCATGGTGAAGACATCGCGCATGATGCCGCCCACGCCGGTCGCCGCGCCCTGATAGGGCTCGATGAAGCTGGGATGGTTGTGGGATTCCATCTTGAAGATGCAGGCGTCGCCATCGCCGATGTCGATCACGCCGGCATTCTCGCCGGGGCCCTGGATCACCCAGGGCGCTTTCGTGGGCAGCTTCTTCAGATGGAAGCGGGTGGATTTGTAGGAACAATGCTCCGACCACATCACGCTGAAGATGCCCAGTTCCACGAAGCTGGGCTCGCGGCCCATCAGGCCGAGAATCTTCGCGTATTCGCTGTCAGAGAGCCCATGCTCCTTGACGAGTTCCGGCGTTATTTTTGTCATGACAGGGCTTCGATCAGGCTCTGGAAAATGCCGCGGCCATCGATGCCGCCCAGCGCATCGTCCACCACCCGCTCGGGATGGGGCATCAGGCCCAGCACATTGCGCTTTTCGTTGAGGATGCCGGCGATATCGCGGGCCGAGCCATTGGGATTGTCGCGATAGCGGAACACCACCCGGCCTTCGCCTTCCAGCCGGTCCAGGGTGTTTTCGTCGGCATAGTAATTGCCTTCGCCATGGGCGATGGGAATATGGATTTCCTGGCCCTTGTCGTACTTGCGGGTGAAGGAGGACTGGGTTTCCTCCACCGTCAGCGCCACCGGCTTGCAGAGGAATTTCAGCCCCGCATTGCGCATCAGCGCGCCGGGCAGCAGGCCCGCTTCTGTCAGCACCTGGAAGCCGTTGCAGATGCCCAGCACGGCACCGCCCTTGTCGGCATGGGTCTTGATGGCGCCCATGATGTTGGACTGGTTGGCCATGGCGCCGCAGCGCAGATAGTCGCCATAGGAGAAACCGCCCGGCAGCACCACCAGGTCCACATCGGGCAGCTCGCTGTCCTGGTGCCAGACCATGTGCGGCGCCTTGCCGGTCATCTGGGTCAGCGCCGTCTGGGCGTCGCGGTCGCAGTTGGCGGCGGGAAAGACGATGACGGCGGATTTCACGCGACAACTCCCAAATTGTCATGGCCCGCAAATGCGGGCCACCCAGGTGATAGCGCGCCGGTTTCAACAGATTCGGTGCGATATTTCATTCTTCGGCCGCTGCGTTCCACGCCTGCCTGGGGGGCCCGTCGGTACGCGGTCGCTACCGACCCGGCGGGCCATGACACCAGGGCTATTTCAACTCGATCTCGTACTTTTCAATCACGGTGTTGGCGAGCAGCTTTTCGCACATCGCCTTGATGTCGGCTTTGGCTGCTTCCGCGTCGCTGCCCGACAGTTCCAAGTCTATCACCTTGCCCTGGCGCACTTCACCGACGCTGCCGAAGCCCAGCCCGTTCAGGGCATGGCCGATGGCCTTGCCCTGGGGGTCCAGGACGCCGTTTTTCAGGGTGATGAAGACGCGAGCTTTCATGTCTTTTTCTAAAGCTGGATTCCCGCTTTCGCGGGAATGACAGTCACGTGTGAATGACAATTACTGAACGAGGACGGGCCCCTTGTTTTCGCCTTGCACCGATTCGGGCATGATACCCAAGCGCCGCGCGACCTCGGAATAGGCTTCCACCACCCCGCCCAGGTCGCGGCGGAAACGGTCCTTGTCCAGCTTCTCGTTGGTGTTGACGTCCCACAACCGGCAATTGTCCGGGCTGATCTCGTCGGCCAGGACAATCCGCATATAGTCGTTTTCCCACAGCCGGCCGAATTCCAGCTTGAAGTCCACCAGCTTGATGCCGGCGCCCAGGAACAGGCCGCTCAGGAAATCATTGACCCGGATGGTCAGGTTGACGATGTCGTCCAGGTCCTGGGGCGAGGCCCAGCCGAATGCGGTGATATGCTCTTCGCTGACCCAGGGGTCGTTCAGCGAATCGTTCTTGTAGTAATATTCGATGATGGAGCGGGGGAGCGCCGTGCCTTCCTCGATCCCCAGCCGCTTGGACATGGAGCCGGCGGCGACATTGCGCACCACCACTTCCAGCGGGATGATCTCGACTTCCTTGATGAGCTGCTCGCGCATGTTCAACCGGCGCACGAAATGGGTCGGCACGCCGATGCCGGCCAGTTGGGTCATCAGATATTCGCTGATACGGTTGTTGAGGACGCCCTTGCCCTCGATGGTGTCCTTCTTGGCGCCATTGCCGGCGGTGGCGTCATCCTTGAAGTACTGGATGACGGTGCCCGGCTCGGTGCCTTCGTAGAGGATCTTGGCCTTGCCTTCGTAGATGATGCGGCGGCGCTTCATGGGCGTATTCCTTCATAGGCTTTTGGCCCGTTAAGCCCGCAATTTAGGGACGCGGGGCCCCCGCCGCAATGATTCCCGCCGCGGCATGGGCGCATGACAGGTTCCCGTCCACAGGCGCTGGGGAACATAAGCAATTTCAATGGCTTATTTTCCGAACACCCGGGCAAAGATCGTGTCCACCTGTTTGAGGTGATAGCCAAGATCAAACATGGCCTCCAGCCTGGCGGCGGGAACCGCCCCGGCGACTTCCGGGTCGGCCTTGAGCAGGGTCAGAAGATCGCCTTCGCCGTTCCAGGCGCGCATGGCGTTCTTCTGGACCAGGCGGTAGCTGTCCTCACGCGCCAGCCCCGCCTGGGTCAGGGCCAGCAGCACCCGCTGGCTGTGGACCAGGCCATGGGTGAGGTCCAGGTTCTTCTGCATCCGCTCGGGATAGACCAGCAGCTTCTCGATCACCTGGGTCATGCGGGCCAGGGCGAAATCGAGCGTGATGGTGGCGTCGGGGCCGATATAGCGCTCGACCGAGGAATGGGAGATGTCGCGCTCATGCCACAGCGCCACATTCTCCATGGCGGGCAGGACATAGCTCCTCACCATGCGGGCCAGGCCGGTGATGTTCTCGGTCAGCACCGGGTTGCGCTTGTGCGGCATGGCCGACGAGCCCTTCTGGCCGGGGGAGAAATATTCCTCGGCCTCCAGCACTTCGGTACGCTGCAGATGGCGAATTTCAACAGCAAGCCGCTCCAGCGAGGAAGCCACCACGCCCAGGGCCGCGAAATAGGCGGCATGGCGGTCACGCGGGATCACCTGGGTCGAGACCGGCTCGACCCGCAGGCCCATTTTCGCCGCGACATGCTCTTCGACGCGCGGATCGATATTGGCGAAGGTGCCCACGGCGCCCGAAATCGCGCAGGTGGCGATTTCGTCCTTGGCCGTCAGCAGGCGGCGGCGGGCGCGGACGAATTCGGCGTAATAGGTCGCCAGCTTGACGCCGAAGGTGGTGGGCTCGGCATGGATGCCGTGGCTGCGCCCGATGGTGGGCGTCATCTTGTATTCCAGGGCGCGTTTCTTCAGCGCGGTCAAAAGGTCCTCGACATCGGCGATCAATATATCGGCGGCGCGCACCATCTGGACGTTCAGGCAGGTGTCGAGGACGTCGGAACTCGTCATTCCTTGATGAACAAACCTTGCTTCCGGCCCCACGATCTCCGACAGATGGGTGAGGAAGGCGATCACGTCATGCTTGACCTCGCGCTCGATCTCGTCGATCCGCGCCACGTTGAACCTGGCGTCGCGGCCCATTTCCCAGATCTTGGCCGCCGCTTCCTTGGGCACCACGCCCAGCGCCGCCAGCGCGTCGGTGGCATGGGCCTCGATCTCGAACCAGATGCGGAACTTGGTCTCTGGCGACCAGACGGCGACCATCGGATCGCGGGCATAGCGGGGGATCATGCGGCACCTGTTCTTTGCAGGCGCTTCTAGCGCGGATGGATGACAGGTGAAAGAGGCTGGATTTGCCGCTGTTTTACGCTAATTTCAAGGAAATTTCCGCAAAGGAACAGCGCATGTCCAACCTCTATGATTCCGAAGACATCAGGAAGTTGCCCAAGCTGGGCGAAGGCGCGCCCGGGGCCTGGAAGGCCTTCCTGGCCTTCGACCATGCCGCCTTTGCCGAAGGCGCGATCCCGGTCAAGTACAAGGAACTGATGGCGCTGGCAGTGGCCCTGACCACCCAATGCCCCTATTGCCTGATGATCCACAAGGAGAAGGCGGCGAAGGCCGGAGCCACGCCGCAGGAAATCTCCGAAACCACCTTCATCGCCGCCGCCATGCGCGCGGGCGCGGCCATCACCCACGGCACCCACCTGGTGGACTAAAGCCCTTCTGTCATGGCCGGGCTTGACCCGGCCATCCATGGTTACAAAAGTCCCAGGCTCTTGAAGCTGGCATGGCCGGCGCGGCCGATGACCAGATGGTCGTGAACCGCGATATGCAGCGCCCTGGCGGCGGAGGCGATTTCGCGCGTCATTTCGATATCGGCGCGGCTGGGGGTGGGATCGCCGCTGGGATGGTTGTGCACCAGGATCAGGCTGGAGGCGCCCAGTTCCAGCGCCCGCTTGACGATCTCGCGCGGATAGACGGGGGTGTGGTCGATGGTGCCCCGGTTCTGCACCTCATCGGCGATCAGGATGTTCTTGCGGTCCAGGAACAGCACCCGGAAGGCTTCATTGGGTTCGCGCGCCATGGCGGCGGTGCAATAATCCAGCAGCGCCGCCCAGGACGACAGCGCCGGGCGGCCGATCACCTTGGTTTTCGACAGCCGGTGGGCGGCGGCCTCGACGATCTTGAGGTGACTGGCGACTGCTTCGCCGCATCCTTTCACTTCCATCAGCCGGGCGCGGGGCGCGGCGATGACTTCGGCGAAACTGCCGAAGCGGGCCAGCAGCGCCTTGGCCAGCGGTTTGGTATCCCGCCTTGGGATCGCGGCGAACAGCGTCAGTTCCAGCAGTTCATAATCCGGCATGGCGTCGGCGCCGCCCTTGAGGAAACGTTCGCGCAGCCGCTCGCGGTGACCGGCGGTGCCATTGTCATGTGAGCCCGCGCGCGGCGCGAAGAACGCACCCGCGTCTTCCACCCCGGAAACACCGTCAGAGATAGGGAGGCTTGTCGAGCCCCTTTGGCGAGAGGGTGAAGATTTCAACCCCATCTTCGGTGACCCCCACGGAATGTTCGAATTGCGCCGACAGCGAGCGGTCGCGCGTCACCGCCGTCCAGCCGTCGCTCAGCACCTTCACGCCATAGCCGCCCAGGTTGATCATCGGCTCGATGGTGAAGAACATGCCGGGCTTGAGGGCGATGCCATGGCCGGGCTTGCCGTAATGCACGATGTTGGGCAGGGCATGGAACACCTTGCCCAGGCCGTGGCCGCAGAAATCGCGCACCACGGCGCAACGCTCCTGGCCCTCGGCATAGCTCTGGATGGCATGGCCGATATCGCCGGTGGTGTTGCCGGGCTTCACCGCCGCGATGCCGCGCATCATGGATTCATAGGTGATGTCCACCAGCCGCGCCGCCTTCAGCTTGACGTCACCCACCGGATACATGCGGCTGGTGTCGCCATGCCAGCCGTCCAGGATGACGGTGACGTCGATGTTCACGATGTCGCCGTCGCGCAGCGCCTTGTCTTCGGGAATGCCGTGGCAGACGACGTGATTGATGCTGGTGCAGACGGTGTGGCGATAGCCGCGATAGCCCAGGCAGGCCGGGATGGCGCCATGGGCGATGATGTAATCATACGCCACCTTGTCCAGCGCGGCGGTGGTGACGCCCGGCTTTACCAGCGGCACCAGCAGATCCAGCACCTCGGCGGCCAGCCGCCCGGCGCGGCGCATGCCCTCGAAATCGGCGGGGTTGTGGACGGTGACGGCAAAATGGGCCTTGCGCGCCGCCTCGAAAATCTCGGACTGGGGTACGATGGTCATCGCAGGCAATATAATGTCCCGGCGACCAAATCCAAACAGGAAGTTATGACAAGCACAGCCGCCGTCTTGGTGATCGGGGATGAAATCCTGTCGGGCCGCACCCAGGACACCAATACCAACCATATCGCCCGTTTCCTGGCCGCTTTGGGCATCGACCTGAAGGAGGCGCGGGTGGTGCCCGATGACAGGTGCGAGATCGTCGCCGCCCTCAATGCCTTGCGCGCGCGGCATGATTTGGTCTTCACCACCGGCGGCATTGGCCCCACCCATGACGACATCACCGCCGATGCGGTGGCCGCCGCCTTCAATGTTGGCATCGGTTATCACCCCGAGGCCTATGCCTTGCTGGAAGCGCGCTATCCGCCGGGCGAATTCAACGAGGCCCGCAAGCGCATGGCCCGTATTCCCCATGGCGCCGCCCTGATCGCCAATTCGGTGTCGGGCGCGCCGGGGTTCCAGATCGGCAATGTCTATGTCATGGCCGGGGTGCCGATGGTGATGCGCGCCATGCTGGAGGCGATTGCGCCGCAGCTGCCGCGCGGCGTGGCGGTGCAAAGCATCACGGTGGAGGCCGCCGTGCCGGAGGGCGTTGTCGCGGCCGGCCTGGCGGCGCTGCAGAAGGCCCATCCCGATGTCGCCATTGGCTCCTATCCCTTCTATCGCGAAGGCGCCGCCCAGCCGTTCGGAGCCCAGTTGGTGATCCGTGGCCGCGACGGCGATGCGGTGGAGCGCGCCGCCCAGGCGCTGGAGGCGCTGATCCGCGAACTGGGTGCCGCGCCGCAGCGGGTGAAATGACTATTCCAGCTTCAGCGCCTTGGCGGCGGTGGCGAAGGCGGTCTGGGCGTCGGCATTGTCCTTGAAGGTCTTGCGCGCCGTCGCCAGCGCCTCTTTGGCCTTGGCGGTTTCGCCCAGCACGGCATAGGCCCGCATCAGCCGCACCCAGCCCAGGGCGTCATTGGGGTCGGCTTTCAGCCGCGCCGCCAGCATCGCCACCATGGCCTGGGGATTGGGCGCGGCGCCGGGGCCCGCCTGCGCGGTCAGCATGGCCAGCCGGTCCACCAGCATCTGGTGCAGCGGCGCGGCGGCGGGCGTGTCGGCCAGCAGGCTGTTCCACAAGGCCGCCGCGCCGGCGCGGTCGCCGCGCTCCTGCCTGGCCAGGCCCAGATAGAACCTGGCCGCCGCGTCGTGGGGATCGACCGCCAGCGCATCGGCGAAGGCGGCCTCGGCCTGCGGCGTCACCGCCCCGGCATCCTGCGCCAGCGCCATGCCATAGGCGGAATCCAGGCCGCCGTCGCCCTTGCCGGTCAGCGCGATCACTTTCGCCATGGCCTTGGCGGCGTCGCGCGCATCCCGGGCGGCGACATAGGCCTGGGCCAGGTAGCGCCAGGCCTCGGCATCATTGGGCCGCTGGCGCACCCGGGCGATCAGCATGGGGATCAGGCCGTTGACCTCGCGGGTGCCCAGGCCCTGGGCGGCGCGCTGCGCCAGGTGCGGGCGGCCCAGGAAGAAATAGGTGCCGCCGCCGATCCCCAGCATGAACAGGGCAATGGCGGCCAGCAGAAGGGCGCGGCCCTTCTTCTCTTTCATGCGCAGCAGCGGCACCACCGCGAAGCCAATCGCCAGCAGTGCGATCAGAATAAAACCGATAAGGGGAACCGCGCTCAAACCTTGCCTCGATACTTGTTGCGCACCAGCGCCACGATCATACCCCGTATCGTGCGCGCCTGCTGGTCGGTCAGGCGCGAGGCCAATATCATGGCGCGCACGTTTCGCACCATGGCTTCGCGCTTGGCGGGCGGAAAGAAGAATTGGGCCGCGTCCAGTTCCTGCTCCAGATGCTCGAACAGCCCGATCAGTTCGCCGCGGCCGGCAGGTACCCCGATGGTGGGGCGGGTGCGCACCGGCGGCGTGGTGTCGGCCGATTTCAGCCATTCATAGCCCAACAGCAGCACCGCCTGGCCCAGGTTCAGGGACGAGAATTCGGCGGTGGGAATGGTGATGACCGCGTCGCACAGGCTGAGTTCGTCATTGTCCAGCCCCGCGCGCTCGCCCCCGAACAGCAGGGCGGTCCTGATGCCATCGCTGGCGGCCGCCCGCAGCCGCCGGGCGGCGGCCTCGGGGGTATGAATCTCCTTCAGCACGTCGCGGCCCCGGGCGGTGGTCGCCAGCACCAGGTTGAAACCGGCCAGCGCCTCTGCCGCCGTGGGATGGATTTTCGCGGCCGCCAGGATGTCGCCCGCGCCGCTGGCCAGCATCTGGGCCCGGTCGTTGGGCCATTCCATCCTGGGGGCGATCAGGTGAAGTTCCGACAGGCCGAAATTCTTCATCGCCCGGGCCGCGGCGCCGACATTTTCGCCCATCTGGGTGTGGGAAAGTATGACTGCGGGTGGGGTCATTTGGCGCTTTGACGGGCCGGCTTTTGTGGGGCTAACTGCGCCCCGCTATATCCCCCCAAACCCGAATTTGCGAGGACTCTCTAATGGATAAGATCAAGGTCGCCAACCCGGTCGTCGAGCTCGACGGCGACGAGATGACCCGCATCATCTGGGATTTGATCAAGAAGAAGCTGGTCCTGCCCTATCTGGACATCGACCTGGAATATTACGACCTGTCGATCGAAAACCGCGACGCCACGGAAGACAAGGTCACGGTGGACGCCGCCGAGGCGATCAAGACGCATGGCGTCGGCGTGAAGTGCGCCACCATCACCCCCGACGAGGCGCGGGTGAAGGAATTCAACCTCAAGAAGATGTGGAAGTCGCCCAACGGCACCATCCGCAACATCCTGGGCGGGGTGATCTTCCGCGAGCCGATCATCTGCCAGAATGTGCCGCGCTTGGTGCCCGGCTGGACCAAGCCCATCGTGGTCGGCCGCCATGCCTTTGGCGACCAGTACAAGGCGACCGATTTCGTCTATCCGGGTGCGGGCACGCTTTCCATCAAATTCGTCGGCGATGACGGCCAGACCATCGAGCATGAAGTGTACAAAGCGCCGGGCGGCGGTGTCGCCATGGCGATGTACAATCTGGACGAATCCATCCGCGAATTCGCCCGCGCCTCGATGAATTACGCCCTGGCGCGCAAATACCCGCTGTACCTGTCCACCAAGAACACCATCCTGAAGGCCTATGACGGCCGCTTCAAGGACCTGTTCCAGGAAATCTTCGATGCCGAATTCAAGGACGCCTACAAGGCGGCGGGCATCACCTATGAACACCGCTTGATCGACGACATGGTGGCCTCGGCGCTCAAATGGTCGGGCGGCTATGTCTGGGCCTGCAAGAATTACGATGGCGACGTGCAGTCCGACACCGTGGCGCAGGGTTTTGGTTCTCTTGGCCTGATGACCAGCGTGCTGTTCACCCCCGACGGCAAGACGGTGGAAGCCGAAGCCGCCCATGGCACCGTGACCCGCCATTACCGCGAGCATCAGCAGGGCAAAGCGACCTCGACCAACTCCATCGCCTCGATCTATGCCTGGACGCGCGGCCTGGCGCATCGCGCCAAGCTGGACGGCAATGACAAGCTGGCCAAGTTCGCGCTCAAGCTGGAAGAAGTCACTGTCGCCACCGTCGAGAGCGGCTTCATGACCAAGGATCTGGCGCTTCTGGTCGGGCCGGACCAGAAATGGCTCACCACGGAAGGCTTCCTCGACAAGGTGGACGAGAATCTGCAAAAGGCGATGGCGTAACCCTATTCGTCATGGCCCGTCCCCACGCTGCCGCTAGGGACTGTCCGGGCCATCCAGTTTGTTGCAACCCGAAACTGGATGGCCCGCATAAAGCGGGCCATGACATTGTGGGATCAGGGCCGGGGCGAAAGCTCCGGCCTTTCAGTTTGCGGCCCGCGCCGCGCGGCGGGTTTCGGCGAACTGCCACAACAACAGCACCGGCACCGCCACCACAATGTCGCGTGCCCGGCGCAGCAGCGACAGGGCCAGCCCGATCTCCGGTGTCAGGCCGAACACCGGCGCCAGCACCGCATAGCCAGCTTCCTGCACTCCCACCGCCGCCGGGATGAAGACGGTGGCGCTGCGCAGGCCCTCGACCAGCGCCTGGATGGCGATGGCGGTCCACAGTCCGGCTTCCAGCCCCATCGCCCGCAGCATCACCCACAGCCACAACCCGCTGGCGATCCAGCCGGCGAACTGCAGCAGGATGGACAGCGCCACGCGGCCGTGCCGGCCATAGATGACATGCACCGCCTGCCCAAACGCCTGCGCCTGTGCGGCGCGGGTGGCGAACAGTCTCTCGCCCAGCCGGCCGGCCCAGCGGCTGCCGCCCAGTTGCAGCAGGGCAAAGCCGATACTGCCCGCCGACAGGAACAGCGCCCCGCCCAGCATGGCCCCGACATAGGGCGACAATTGCGGGCTGTGGCGCAGCAGCGACAGGCTGGCCAGCACGCCCACCAGCACATACAGGCCCTGGGCGAAAGTCTCCGCCGTCAGGTCGGCGATCACGGCGGCACTTGCCTCCGACACCCCCAGCCCGGCCAGCACCAGGGCGCGCGCCGCGAAGGCGACGCCGCCCAACTGGGTGATGGGCAGCACGTCGGAAGCGGAGTCGCGCAATTGCCGCGACGCCACGATCGCCGCCAGCGACAGTTTGCGCGGCAACAGCGGCCACAGCCCGATCGCCAGCACCACTTCCGCAGCCAGTCCCGCCAAGACGATCAGTGCAAAGCCGCCCAGGCCCACCCGCGCCAGCGATGCCGCTACCGCCGCCAGGTCGAAATGCAGCAGCACCAGCCCCAGCACGCCAAGGCCCAGCAGCAGCGCCAGAAACATCCGCAGGCGATGAGAGGAAAGCGTCATGCGCCGAACATCCCACAAGGCGGATGGGCCGGCAAAGCCGCCGCGCGGGCCGCTCGCCCAAGCTCGCGGCGTTCGCCTGCTTTCGCAGGTCCGCTGGACCTGCTCACGCGCTGCGCGCGCCGCAGGCTCACTCGGCGGCTGACCGCTGCATCTTCTTTTGCGCGTACATCGCCTGGTCGGCGCGCTGCATCGCGGTGTCGGGGTTGTCGGCCGAAGTCAGTTCGAAGGCGCCATAGGCAAAGCTGACCGGGATGGAATGGCCGTTCCACAGGGTCGGCGAATCCTTCAGCGCCTGGGCCAGGGTGTCGGCCTTCTTCAGCGCCTGCTCCTGGTCGGCATGGGAGAGCAGCACCCCGAACTCGTCGCCGCCCAGCCGCCCCACGCTGTCGCTGTCGCGCACATGGGCCTGCAGCACACCGGCGAAATGCGCCAGCACGGCATCGCCCGCGGCATGGCCCAGACTGTCGTTGGTGCGCTTCAAATGATTGAGGTCGAAATAGACCAGCGAGGCCGGGGTGTTGTAGCGGCCGGCCAGCGAGATATAGCGGGTCAGTTCGCGCACAAAGGCGCGGCGGTTGAGCAGCGGCAGCATGCCGTCCTGGTCGGCGGTTTTTTCCACCTCGTCCAGCCGGGCGCGGGTCTGGGTCAGTTCGCGGCGCAGTTCGTCCACCTCGCCCATCAGCCCCATGATGGCGTCGCGCACCCGGGGGGTGAATTCGGCTTCGGGAATGCCCAGCACGCTGGCCGGCGCATCCACGGGGTCCACTTCCCCGGCGGCCTCGATGCGGCGCGCATAGGCGGCCTGGGCCACCGAACGGGCGGGGCGGACGGGGCTGTTGCGTTCGACTTTCATGGACGGCCTGCCAATTCTTGGCCCGGAAATGTTAACCCGGGATGCGTTAACAGTGCGTTCAAGTTCCCCAACGAATGGTTAACGGGGTCTAAAAGCCGCTTTCCCTGCCGCTTTTTCTCCCTATAGTGCGCCGCTTCGCGAAGGACCGACATGGCGAATCGAAGCAGCAAAACCCAAATCGGCATCATCATGGGCAGCCAGTCGGACTGGCCGACCCTCAAGGCCGCCGCCGACATGCTGGACGTGCTGGGCATCGGGTATGAGAGCCGCATCGTCTCGGCCCACCGCACCCCCGACCGCATGGCGGCCTATGCCAGGGAAGCGCAGGCGCGCGGCCTCCAGGTCATCATCGCCGGGGCCGGGGGCGCGGCGCATTTGCCGGGCATGGTGGCCAGCATGACCACCCTGCCGGTACTCGGTGTGCCGGTCGAAAGCCGGGCGCTGAAGGGGCTGGACTCGCTGCTCTCCATCGCCCAGATGCCGGGCGGGGTGCCGGTGGCGACCTTTGCCATCGGCGAGGCCGGGGCCAAGAACGCCGCCCTGCATGCCGCCGCCATCCTGGGCTTGTCCGATGCCGGGGTGAAAAAACGGCTGGATGCCTGGCGCGCTAGGCAGACGAAATCGGTCGCCAAAATCCCGAAATGAAGACTTTGGCAAAGCAGGTCGCTCCCGGCGGCACCATCGGTATCGTCGGCGGCGGCCAGTTGGGCCGCATGTTGGCCATGGCGGCGGCGCGGCTGGGCCTGAAGACCTGCATCTACAATGACGCACCGGACGCGCCCGCCTTCCAGGTGACGCCCAACGTCCTGGTCGGTGCTTATGACGATCTGGATGCGCTGGCGGGGTTCGCCGGGCGTTGCGACGCGGTGACCTTCGAGTTCGAGAACCTGCCCGCCCATGCCATCGCCCATCTGGAATCCCGGGTCGCCGTGCGGCCCGGCGCGCATGCGCTGGCGATTGCGCAAGACCGGCTGAGCGAGAAAAGCTTTATCGAAAAGCTGGGGCTGAAGACCGCGCCCTTCTTTGAAGTGTCTTCGGCGCAGCAGGCGCGCGAGGCCTTTGCGCAGGCCGGCGGCAAAGCCATACTGAAGACGCGGCGCTTCGGCTATGACGGCAAGGGCCAGGGCAAGGTCGCGTCCGCCGATGACGCCGCAAAGGTCTTTGAAGGGTTCCGCGCGCCTGCGATTCTGGAAGGTTTCGTGGACTTCGCCTATGAGGCCTCGGTCATCGCGGCGCGCGGCGCGGACGGCGCCTTCGCCGCCTATGATCCGCCGCAGAACGACCATGAAAACCATATCCTGCGCCGCTCCACCGTGCCGTCGCGCCTGAACGCGGCGCAGGTGGAAGAGGCCAAGGCGATTGCCAGGAAGATCGGCGACGCGCTGGACTATGTTGGGGTCTTCGCCGTCGAACTGTTCGTGGCCGCCGACGGTGCCTTGCTGGTCAATGAGATCGCGCCGCGCGTCCACAATACCGGCCACTGGACCATCGAGGCCTGCCAGTGTTCCCAGTTCGAACAGCATATCCGCGCCGTGGCGGGCTGGCCGCTGGGCGCGGTCGAGCGCCATGCCGATGCGGTGATGGAGAATATCATCGGGGCGGAGGCCGACGCCTGGGAATCCCTGAGCAAAAGCGGGGCCTTGCACCTTTATGGAAAGTCGGAAGCCCGCATTGGACGGAAAATGGGCCATGTCACCCGCCTGAAACCGTTGACGAAAGCGTGACGGATAAATAGGTTCCGCCGCCATGAACATGACGATCAAGCGCAAGACCACGACCACCAAGCCCACCGGGGCTGGGATTGTGCGCGCTTAAGTCGAAAGACCCGCGAGACGCCCAGCCCCGCTCCGAAAGGACCGGGGCTTTTTTGTTTTGGAATGGAGAAGACCAGTGAAGAACAAGACTGTAGCGATTGTCGGCGCAACCGGCGCGGTGGGCCGCGAGTTTGTGGGCTGCATCGAAGCACGCGGTGTGCCGCTCGCGTCGCTGAAGCTGCTGGCCTCGGCGCGGTCGGCGGGCCAGACCCAGATCTTCCGTGGCGAAACCCTCACCATCGAGGAATTGAAGGACGACAGCTTTGCCGGCGTGGATATCGCGCTGTTCTCGGCCGGTTCGGGCATCTCAAAGAAGTATGCGCCTATCGCCGTGAAGGCCGGCGCGGTGGTGGTCGACAACAGCTCCGCCTTCCGCACCGATCCGGCGATCCCTCTGGTGGTGCCGGAGATCAATGCCCGCCGTATCAAGGACCACAAGGGCATCATCGCCAATCCCAATTGCGCCGCCATCACCACGCTGGTGCCGCTGTGGCCGGTGCATCGGGTCAATCCGGTGAAGCGGCTGATCGTCTCGACATACCAGGCGGCATCGGGCGGCGGCGCGGCCTTGATGCAGGAATTGGAGGATTCCACCCGCGCCTGGCTGGACGGCGAGGCCTATGCCCCCAAGGTGGTGAAGTATCCTTATGCCTTCAACCTGTTCAGCCACAACACCGCCATCGACATGGCGACCGGCTATAACGACGAGGAAACCAAGGTCATCAGCGAATCGAAAAAAATCTTCGAGGATGACGCCATCGCCATCAGCGCCACCTGCATCCGGGTGCCGGTGCTGCGCGCCCATTCGGTGTCGATGACCTTCGAATGCGAACGGCCCATCGCGCCGCAAGAGGTGCGCGCCCTGCTGGAAAAAGCGCCGGGGGTCCGTATCGTGGATGACTGGGCCAACAATTATTTCCCCATGCCGGTTGACGCCAGCGGCCAGGGCGATGTGCTGGCGGGCCGCATCCGCAAGGATTTGTCCGATCCGTCGGGCAAGTCCATTTCGATGTTCGTCGCCGCCGACCAGTTGCTGAAGGGGGCGGCGCTCAACGCGGTACAGATCGCGGAACTGCTGTAACGCCATTGTCATGGCCCGCCTCCGCGCGGGCCATGACATTTAGGGCTTTGCCTTCGGCTTCAACCAATCGCCAAAGGCCGGAAGGTTCGCCAACACGGTCTTCGCCTGGCCTTTGAACTTCTCGAACTGCATCACATTCTCGATGCGGGCGGCCAGGAATTCATCGGTCGCGGCCTCATCCTCGCTGGTGTCGTTAAGCCAGCGCATCACGGTGGCGCCATAGACGCCGGCCAGGATGCCGCGCTTGGTATAGAAGTTGAAATCGGTGGCGGTGTCGCCCGCCGCCCGCCACATCGCATCCACCGTGCGATAGGTCAGTTTCGCCCCCAGCGACACATTCATCGGCAGCGACAGCAGCGCCGCCGCCCGGCGCGCCGCTTCCTTGTGGGGCCTCAGGATCGCCAGCCGCGTCTTGACCGCGGCGGCGACGCGGGCGCGGATCTTCATCGCCTTCAGGTCCATCGCCGCCAGGCGCTTTTCCATTTCTGCATCCACCGAGGCGGAATAGAATTCGATCAGCCCGGCCGGCCCGTTCTCGAACAGCCGCGCCAGATCGCCCGTGACGCACCCGGCCTCCAGACAGGCCTTCTGCATCACCGCATCGGTGAAGCCGTCAAAGGCGGCATGGGGCAGGGCGGCTTCCAGCACCGCCTGGCGCATCTGCTGGTCGTCGCGGCGGGTGTCGGTCTTCGGTGTTTCCTTGGGGGCTTCCATTTTCGGCGCGGTCTTTTTCTTTGTGGCGGGTTTCTTCCTGGCGGCGGATTTCTTTTTGGGTGTCTCGCTCATGACGCCACCTGGAAATGCCGGATTTCGGATTCAAAGATCAGGCGCGAAAGATCGCCCATCCGCGATGTGTAGAGCCGCCCGTCCAGGTGATCGCACTCATGCTGCACCACCCGGGCATGAAAGCCCCGCGCCACCCGTTCGATGGTTTCGCCCTCGATGCCCAGCCCCCGGTAGCGGATATGGGCCGGCCGCTCGACCCAGCCGCGCAGGCCGGGAACCGACAGGCAGCCCTCCCAGCCGCCTTCGGGCGCGGGGTCCAGGATTTCGATTTCCGGGTTGATCAGCACCGTCAGGGGGGCGGTGTGGTCGAATTTTTCCTCGTCGGCCAGCCCGGGGTCGGTTCTGCCGTCGGGGGCCTGGAACACCACCACCCGCAGCGGCACATGCACCTGGGGGGCGGCCAGGCCGGCCCCGTTGGCGTCGATCATGGTTTCCACCATGTCATTGACCAGACGGCGGATTTCCGGACTTTTGAGGTCTGGAACCACCAGCGCCGGGGTCGCCAGGACCGGGTGGCCCATGCGGGCGATCTTCAAAATTGCCATGCCGGGAAATATGGCGCTGGGGAGGGAACGACGGAAGGGCCAAAAGGTTAAAAGCCTTGGGTAGACAGGGATTTTTCTCTCTGGTATGACCCGCGCCTCTTAATTCCCGGCCAGGAGCCAGCTTTGCAGATCATCGTGCGCGACAACAACATCGACCAGGCGCTGAAGGCGCTGAAGAAGAAGATGCAGCGTGAAGGCATCTTCCGGGAGATGAAGCTGCGCGGCGCCTATGAGAAGCCCAGCGAAAAGCGCGCCCGCGAGCGCGCCGAGGCCGTGCGCCGCTATCGCAAGCTGCAGCGCAAGCGCATGCAGCGCGAAGGGCTTCTGCCGCGCTAGTCTGACTTTTCAGACGCTGAAAGAGCCGCCGGGTTTCCGGCGGCTTTTTTCTTGCGCTTGCGGCTGACGTAATAGGCGCCCGCGCCCGCCACGGCTGCCGCCCCCAGCACCAGGATCAGGGTGCCGACGCCCGGCGCGATCTGGTCGCCCGCGACTTCGGTGACCTTTTTCAGGTCTTCCGCCAAGTCTTCGGTGATTTTCCTTTTACGCCCAAACATCAAGTGCAGTCGGCGCAGACCGCGACCTCGACCGTCACATGCGACAGGTCGGGATAGCGGCGGCGCAGGGTCTCCTTGACCGCCTCGGCGCTGACGGCATCGGGTGAGATCAGCGACACGATCAACCCGCGATGCCCCGGCCCCAGCCGCCACAGATGCAGGTCGGGAATGCGGGCCTTGAGTTCGGTTTCCAGGAAGCCGCGAATCTCGTCGGACTGTTTGGGATCGGCATCGGCGTCCAGCAGCACCATGGCGGAATCGCGGATCAGGCCATAGGACCAGCTGGCGATGACAAAAGCGCCGACAAGTCCGCTGATGGGGTCCAGGATGCCCAGCCCGAAATAATAGCCGCAGGCCAGCGCCACGATCGCCAATACGCTGGTGGCGGCATCGGCCAGCACATGCACATAGGCGGCGCGCATGTTGTTGTCGTCGCCGCCATGCCCACTTCCGGCATGAGAGTGGTCATGGCCGTCATGGGAATGGCCGTGGGAGTGATTGTCCTTGAGGATAAGGGCGCTGACCAGGTTTACCGCCAGACCGATGCAGGCGATCAGCAGGGCGTCGCCATACTGCACCGGCCCCGGCGTGACGATGCGCTGAACCGATTCCACCGCCACCGCCAGGGCGGTGATGCCCAATATGATGGCGCTGGAAAAAGCCGCCAGGTCACCGAATTTGCCCGAGCCGAAAGTGAAGCGGCCGCTGCCGGAATGCCGCCGCGCCAGCCAATAGGCCCCCGCCGCCAACCCCAGCGCCCCGACATGGGTCGCCATATGCGCGCCGTCCGCCAACAGCGCCATGGAGTGATAGGCGAAACCGCAGGCGATCTCGACCACCATGAAGACGGCGGTGACGATGGCGGCCCATTTGGCACGCGCCTCGGCGCTGGAATGGCTTTCGCCCAGGAAGACATGGTCGCGGGTCCACACGCCATGGTCATGCGCCTTGGCGGGATGGTCATGTTCATGGCCGTGAACATGGTCGTGAGCGTGGAGGGAATGGTCGTGCGCCATGGGGCCCAGTTTAGCGCCTGCCGCGCCTAGGCGATAGCGCCCAGAAGCGGCAGCATCAGGCCCGCCAGCATCAGCGCGCCGACCAACAACAGCCGGGGATTTCGGATTACCGCCGCATAAATCGCCATGCCGGAGACATAGCGCCCCTGCCGCGCATTGCAACCCTCAAAAGCGTCATGAATCTTTGTTTACGCCGGTGGCCGGCAGACAAAATTGGCCGCGTCCCTGGTGTCGCCGCGGCCAACATACCGGGCTTCAAATGGATAGCGGCAGATCGGGCGGGTTTGCTTTGTATCGTTGCCACGTGTGGCGACAAAGATGGACGGCGCTTCATCTTTCGCCACCCAGCGTTCCAGCGCCTTGACCATGTCGTGATCGGCATCCGGCTTCAGCGGTGCGCCGGTTGCACCACCGATATGCGAAAAGCCGATACCGCCCGAGCAATGCCCCATGCCCGGGATCAGGAAAAAGCGCAGGAAGGCGTCGGTCTTTTCCTGGCCATAACGGGCCACCAGGCGGTCGTAATAATCAATATCCACCAGCGGCGAGATCTGAAAGTCTGCCATGCCGTGGAACAGGATGAACTTGCCGCCGCGCTTTCTGAAGGCATCCAGATCGGGCTTCTGGTCATAGACCTGCGCCAGGCTTTCGTCCGCGATCCTGGTGGCCATCGCCCGGTCGGTGTCGCGGTCGAAGTCGAAATCCACATTCTTGAAATCCGGATTCTGGAACACCGCCATCTTCCAGAAATCCCAGCTGGAGCCGCCGGGGCGTGGCCCCGTAATCAGGCCAAACCAGCCCAGCTCGCTGCCGCGCACCATGCCCTGTTGCAGCCGTGCGCCGTCCGACCGGGTGGCGCCGGCATAGATGCGCTGCGCCGCCGCCACCTGCACGGGGGTCAGGCAGTTGGCGGTCTCACCGGCTTTGCACTGGAATTCGGCGGGATCGACGGTGCAGCGGCGCGGATCGGCGATGATGCCGTCCTCCACGCCATCAAGCTTGTCGCAGGCTTGGGTCATGCGGCGGTTCAGGATCGCCACACTGTCGGCGGTGACGGCGGTGGGGTCTTTCAGGGCCGGAATGCTGTCCCAGGTATGGGCCAGCATCAGCGCGGTCCATTTCCACGGCGCCGCGCCCGCGACAAAGCCGTCATAGTCGGCGGGAAAGCGGCTGGCCTCCATCAGGGCGTGATGGCCGCCGGCGGAACAGGCGACGAAATAATTCTCGCCCGCGGGCTTGCCGTAAAAATCGCGCACCACCTGTTTGGCGGCAAGGGTGGACAGGTGCAGCGCCCGCCAGCCCCAATCGATCATCTTCTGCGGATGCTTGTAGGCCCATTCCAGGCCGTAATTGCCGCCCGGCGGGTCCACATGGCCATTGTCGGTGGACATGGTGGCATAGCCGGATGCCAGCGCCTCGTTCATCGGCCCCGGCGAGATATTGCCCGCCGAACCGCCCGAGCCTTCGCCGCGGAAATTGCCGTTCCAGCTTGAGGCGGGCGGCAGCCAGACTTCAAAGCCGATATGGGAGTCCCTGACGGGCGTCGCCACGCCGATGACGCGGCAGAAGGCGCTCGTGACGACCGCCTTGGAGGCGCTGGTCGCCACCGTATCGCCGTCGGGCTTCCAGTCGGCGCTTTGGATGACGGTGTTGGGGGCGACGGTCTTGCCGGCCAGCGCGACGCAGCGTTCGGCGTCGCTGGCAGGCCCCCCGACAGGATTGGCGGCATGGCCGGAACTGGCTGCCAGAAGCGGCAGCAGGACCATGAGCATTGAGATTCTGAGATAACCCATGCCGCGCTCCCCTTTATTTTTGGGAACTGTCTAGCGGCGGCAGACCGCCGTCAAGTCGGGGGTGGAGAGTGCAGGTAGCTTTGCACCAGCGATCCGGCGATCAGCCGCCAGCCGTCCACCAGCACAAAGAAAATCAGCTTGAAGGGCAGGGAGATGATAACCGGCGGCAGCATCATCATGCCCATGCTCATCAGGATCGAGGCCACGGCCATGTCTATGATGAGGAAGGGCACGAAGATCAGGAAGCCGATCTCGAAGGCGCGCTTGAGTTCGCTCAGCATGAAGGCGGGGGCCAGCGTTGTCACCGCCACCTGGGCGGGGTCATTGGTGGGCTTCTGCTTGGCCATGTCGGAGAACAGCTTGAGGTCGGCCTCGCGCACATGCGCCAGCATGAATTTCTTCATCGGCACGAGGGCGGCGGTAAAGCCCTGTTCGGTAGTGACCTGGTTGTTCATCATCGGCTGGATGCCCTGGTGATAGGCGTCGGTCAGGGTCGGCGTCATCACGAACAGGGTCAGGAACATCGCCAGCGACACGATCACGCTGTTGGGCGGCGACGACTGCAGGCCCAGCGCCGTGCGCAGCAACGACAGCACCACCACCATGCGCACGAAGCTGGTCATCATGATGATGATCGAGGGCGCGATCGAAAGCACCGTGACCAGGGCCACGATCTGCAGCATGCGGTCGGTGAAAAGGCCGCTGCCGTTCAGGTCGATCGAAAGCCCGCCATTGGGCGCCGCCGCAGCGGCGGCAGCAGGGGCATTGGCGGCGGCCATGTGCAGCGGCGCGGCAAAGGCCGCTCCTGGCGCGATGATCGCCAGCAGCAGCAGGAAGGGCAGCAGGCGCTTGAGCAGGGTCACGGCGCGGGCATTTCTTTTGCGGGAATGCCGCTTTCGATCACCGATGCGCCATCGGGGCCCGACAGCACCAGATGCTCGACATTGTCGCGGCGCACGATGAACAGGCGCTGGCGCGGCCCCACCATCAAGGTCTCGACAATGGCCAGCCGCTTGTCGCTGACGGCGCGGGTGACGCCGGGCACGCCGAAGCGCCGCGCCAGAAGCCCGGCGCCGCCGACCATGGCCAGCACCAGCAGCAGGGCGCCGAAGTAACGAAGAAGGTCCACGAATTCCATGAGGGGGATTAACGGGCATCAACCTTAATCGCGGGTTAAGGCGCGGCAGCTTCTGCCCGGCAAAAATCTCCCGGTGTTAAGCCGTGCTTAAGCATGTGGGGCGCACCCTTGGGCCGTATTCAAGGCTAACGAAAGGTTACCCGCGATGAACCTGCCAGACGTGCCGCTGTTCTCCATGCTCCGCGAGCGCATGACCTGGCTGCACCAGCGCCAGGACGTGCTGTCGCAGAACGTCGCCAATGCCGACACCCCCGGCTACGTCTCGCGCGACCTCAAGCCGCTGGATTTCGAACAGGCGCTGCGCGGCGATTCAGGTTCGACCCTGATGACGACCAATGCGCGCCATATCGCCATCACACCTGCCCATAGCGGCAAGTTCGACGACCAGGCGGCGCCGGACCAGGAATCCGACCCCAACGGCAATGCCGTGTCGCTGGAGGAGCAGATGGTCAAGGTGTCCGACAACCAGGCCGAGTTCCAGGCCGCTGCCAATATCTATGCCAAGGCCATGACGCTGATGAAGACGGCGATCGGGCACTAGAAGCGTCGGCGAAAGCCGGAGCGACCATTGAATAGAGAGCGTCGGCGAAAGCCGGAGCGACCATTGAATAAAGAGCGTCGGCGAAAGCCGGAGCGACAATTAAATAAGGAGATTGATGATGGACTTTTCAAAATCCATGGCGGTCGCCGCCTCGGGCCTGCGCGCCCAGACCGAGCGCATGAAGATCATCGCGGAGAATATCGCCAACGCGAACTCCACCTCGCCCACCAAGGGCGGCGAGCCCTATCGCCGCAAGATCGCCACCATCTCGCCCAGCTTCGATCGCGAGCTGCAGACCAACCTGGTCGCCGCCGGCAAGCCGCTGCCCGACAAGAGCGAATTCCACAGTCAGTATGACCCGGGCAATCCCAATGCCGATGCCCAGGGCTATATCAAGCTGCCCAATGTCGACAGCCTGGTGGAAATCATGGACATGCGCGAGGCACAGCGCTCCTACGAAGCCGACCTGAATGTGATGGATTCCACCAAGCAGATGATGGCCAAGACGGTCGATCTGCTCAACAAGTAGGAGATAGAGCATGGCTATCCCCGCCGCCGCAGCCGCCGCCTATCGCGCCGCCGCCCAGATGGGCGCGTCCGCGACACAGGCGGCCACCACGCCCGCCGCCGTGCCGGGCGGCAGCTTCTCCGATTTCCTGTCGGGCGCGGTCAAGGATTCGATCTCTACCATCCGCCAGGGTGAACAGGCCGCCACCGCCCAGGTCGCCGGCAAGGCCAACCTGGTGGATGTGGTGCAGTCGGTGAATGCCGCCGAAATCACCTTGGATACCGTGGTGGCGGTGCGCGACAAGGTCGTTGCCGCCTACCAGTCCATCATGAACATGCCGATTTAAGCAAAGAGAGAGATATATATGGACCCCGCGACGACTATCGATTTTGCCCGTACCGCCATGCTGGTGCTGCTGGAGATCATCGCCCCTTCCATGCTGACCGCGCTGGTGGTCGGGTTGGGCATCGGCCTCTTGCAGGCGGTGACCCAGATCCAGGAACAGACTTTGGTGTTCGTGCCCAAGATCGTCGCCACTTTCGTGGTGCTGCTGGTGTGCCTGCCTTTCGCGGGCGCCGCCATGATGGGCCTGATGACCGATATCGCGGGTAAGATCGCGGCGTATTGACGTGCATATCACGCTCCCCGCGCTGTCCGGCATCGTCCTGACCTATCTGCTGGTGTTCAGCCGGGTGGGCGCGATGGTGATGCTGCTGCCGGCGATCGGCGAGATGGGCGTGCCGGCGCGGGTACGGCTGGTGCTGGCGCTGGCCATCACCCTGGCGCTGACCCCGCAGGTGCAGGCCAGTTATCCCGCGGTGGCGCCATCCTCCACCGTCGGGCTGGTCATCCTGCTGGCCCAGGAAACCACCGCCGGCGTGCTGGTGGGTTCGATGGCGCGCATCATCGTGAGTTCCTTGCAGGTGGCGGGCTATCTGATCGCCACCCAGACCGGCCTGGCCTATGCCCAGACCATCGATCCCACCCAGAACACCCAGGGCGCGGTGGTCGGCAACTTCATGTCCCTGCTGGGCACCACGCTGATCTTCGCCACCAACCTGCATCATTTGGCCATCGGCGCCATCGCCGGCAGTTACCGCCTGCTGCCGCCGGGCGGGCATCTGCCGACCGGCGACATGGCGCAGCTGGTGATCCAGCTTACGTCTTCGTCTTTTGCCCTGGGCTTTCAATTGGCCGCGCCCTTCCTGGTGTTCGGTTTTGCCGTCTATGCCGGGCTGGGCGTGCTGGCGCGGCTGATGCCGCAGCTTCAGATCTTCTTCGTCGCCGTGCCGATCAACATCGTGTGCGGCTTCCTCATCATGCTGGCGCTGATCGGCTCGCTGATGACGGTGTTCCTGAACTACTACACGGTTTCCATGGGCACCTTTCTCTGATGGCCGACGAAGACAAGTCGCAGCAGACGGAAGAACCCACAGCCAAGAAGCTGGAGCAGGCGCGCGAGGCCGGCGATGTCGTCAAGTCCCCCGAAGTCACCGCCTTCATCCTGCTGGCGGGCGGCACCCTCGCCATCGCCATGTTCGGCAAAACCATCATGGTGGGTTTCGCCAAGGTCCTGATGACCTTCCTGGAACAGCCCGAAACCATGAGCGTGGATGCGGCCGGGCTTCACGCCATGGCCGGGCTGCTGCTGCCGCAGCTTGCCATGATCGTGATGCCCTTCTTCGCGGTGATGATGCTCGCCGCGGTTTGCGGCCATGTGCTGCAAAGCCGCCCCAGCCTGTCGTTCGACAAGATCATGCCGGATTTCGCCAAGGTCTCGCCGGTGGCGGGGTTCACCCGCATGTTCGGCCCCGAAGGCTGGATGAACCTGCTCAAGGGCCTGGTCAAGATGGCCATTGTCGGCGCGGCGATCTGGACCCAGCTGTGGCCGGAGCGCGGCGGGCTGGAGAATATCCTCACCCAGTCCACCGGCGCCGTGGTCAGCGACATGTCGCGGCTTTTGTTCAAGGTGCTGATGACCTCGCTGTCGGCGCTGGGGGTGATCGCGGGTCTGGACTATTTCTGGCAGCGCATACGCTTCATGGCGCGCAACCGCATGTCCAAGCAGGAGATCAAGGAAGAACATCGCCAGAATGAAGGCGATCCCGCCATCAAGGCCAAGATCCGCCAGCTGCGCCATGAGCGGTCGCGCAAGCGCATGATGGCCGAAGTGCCCAAGGCCAGTGTGGTCATCATGAACCCGACCCACTTTGCCGTGGCGCTTCGCTATGAGAGCGGCAAGATGGCCGCGCCGGTCTGCGTCGCCAAGGGGGTGGACGCGCTGGCGCTGCGCATCCGCGCCGTGGCCGAAGAGAATGATGTGCCGGTGGTGGAGAACGCGCCGCTGGCCCGCGCCCTGCACGCCGCCATCGAGATCGACGATCCGGTGCCGCCGGAACACTTCAAGGCCGTGGCCCAGGTCATCGGCTATGTCATGCGCCTGCGGGGCAAACTGCCGGCAAGAGCGAATTAGGCGCCTCGACCCTCCCCTTGAGGGAGGGTCGAAATTTGCGAAGCGAATTTCGGGGAGGGGTAACGACCAAAGGGCCGCCCCCTCCCCGAAAAATCCTGACGGATTTTTCGACCCTCCCACAAGGGGAGGGTGAAAGCTGCTGATTCGAGGCATTAACTTTTCTGCACAGCGGGCACCGAACAGCGTTCGTTCGTCCCCAGAATTATTGTGTTAATTCAAGTATTTGGTGGCCGGAAAGGTTTGGTTAACCAAATCTTGTATTGTGGCGTTAATGGATGCTTCACGCTCCCTTTCCGCCACCCCCATGGGGGTACCCACCGGCCCCTGGCGCTGGGCCGCCATCGGCTTTGGCGTGCTGGCGGTCGGCTCCGCCGCCCTCACCATTGCCGCGCCCCAGATCGCCGGCCTGGCGGGCTATGCCCTGCTGGCGGGAATCGCGGTCGTCGCTTTGCTCCTGATCTATGCGGTGTGGCCGCGCCAGGGCCGCGCCGGCCAGGATGCGCTGCGCATCGCCGAAGCCGCCGCCAAGGCCAATGTCGCCTGGGCGATCACCGGCGAAGGCGGCGCGGTGCTGGACTGCAATCCCGTCTATCGCCGCATGGCGGGGGTGGGCGAAATGGAATCGCCGCCGCCGCCCGAACTGGCGCTGGCCGGCGAGCCGTCGGCCGCCGTGCTCTATCGCCTGTCGCGCGACGCCGCCGATGGCCGCGCCCGGGAAGAGACCTTCCAGGTGATGCCGGGGCTGGAGATCGTGGCCTGTGTGCGGCCCCTGCCGGATCGCCAGGCGGCCTGGTGGTTCACCCCGCGCCTGGCCGCCTCGACCGCGCCCCAGCCCAATCTGACTCGCGCCGTCGCCGCTGCGCCCGAACCCGTTATCTCTGCGCCCGCGCCGCAGGCGCGGCCCATAGAAAATGCCGGCGACCTGTTCCGCGACGCGCCGATGGGCGTGGGTTTCGCCGATGCGGCGGGCACAATTTCCGACGCCAATCCGGCGCTGGCGAAATTCTTCCAGGCGGGCGGCGCGCTGGCCTCGCGCAATTTCAGCGACCTGGTCGAGGCGGGCGAGCGCGCCCAGGTGATGACGCTGATCGCCGCCGCCGCCAACGGCGAGACCGGCCTGAAGGCCGTCGAACTGCGCGGCGCCAAATCGGCCAATGGCGAAGAGCGCATGGCGGAACTGTTTGCCTCGCCGATGCCCCGTTCCAGGGGCGAATCCGGCAGGGCCATTCTCTATCTGGTGGATGTCTCCGAACAGAAGGCGCTGGAGACCAAGTTCGCCCAGTCGCAGAAGATGCAGGCGGTGGGCCAGCTGGCGGGCGGCGTGGCGCATGACTTCAACAACCTGCTCACCGTCATCATCGGCAATTGCGAATTCCTGCTGATGCGCCACCAGGCGGGCGATCCGTCGTTCAAGGAGATCAACGAGGTTCACCAGAACGCGCTGCGCGCCGCCGCCCTGGTCAGCCAGCTGCTGGCCTTCAGCCGCAAGCAGACCATGCAGCCCAAGGTGCTGGCGCTGGGCGAGGTGATCGGCGAACTGGCGCAGATGCTGCGCCGCCTGGTGGGCGAAGGCATCACCCTGAATGTCGAGCGCGACAGCGATCTGTGGCAGGTCCATGCCGACGAGGCGCAACTGGGCAATGCCATCATCAACCTGGTGGTCAATGCCCGCGACGCCATGCCCGGCGGCGGCACGGTGACGATTCGAACCGCCAACCAGACCATCAGCCAGGCCAGCGCCCTGGGCACCGCCATCATGCCGGCGGGCGATTATGTCCGCATCGAGGTCGCCGATACCGGCACCGGCATGTCGAAAGAGATTCAAAGCAAGATCTTCGATCCCTTCTTCACCACCAAGCCGGTGGGCCAAGGCACCGGGCTGGGCCTGGCCACGGTCTATGGCATCGTCAAACAGTCGGGCGGCTTCATCACCGTGGACAGCGAAGTGGGCAAAGGCACCGCCTTCAACATCTATTTGCCGCGCCGCAGGAGCGAAGCCGCCGATGCCGCGCCGGTCGAGGCGATGCCCGCGGCGGCGCGCGACGTCACCGGTCAGGACACCATCCTGCTGGTAGAGGACGAGGAAGCGGTGCGCAGTTTCGCGGCGCGCGCGCTGCGCATGCGCGGCTATAACGTGCTGGAAGCGGGCGGCGGCGAGGAAGCGCTGGATATCGTGAAGAACAGCGCAAGCAAGATCGACCTTATCATCACCGATGTGGTGATGCCCAACATGGACGGCCCCACCATGGTCCGCGCCGTCAAGGCCAGCAATCCCGACCTGCCGGTGATCTTCATGTCGGGCTATGCCGAGGAAGCCTTCCGCCGCAACGACCAGAGTTCCGAGGACATCCACTTCCTGCCCAAGCCTTTCGGCCTCAAGCAGCTTGCCGCCAAGGTAAAGGAAGTCTTGTCAGGGCAGGCATAGCGCAGTTGCAGCATGGCCGGGATGTTGCGGCGGTTTCACTACCTTATTTCAGCCCCAATCGCATCCTATCCGCGCACTGTTATTCAGTGTACTGGAGAGTCATGCGTTCCGCCCTTGTTGCTTTTGCCTGTGTCGTCCTGTTGTCGGGCTGTACCGATGCCGACTGGGATCATCTGACCAGTTTCGGCGAGGCCGCGCCCCAGGACGTTGCGACGGCTGCGCCGGCGCCCGCGATTGCCGCGCCGCCGCCCGACACGTCTTTCTGTCAGGCCGTCGCGCGGCAGGATGCCACCGGCAACGCCTTTGATGCCGCGACCCAGACCCGCGTCGCGCAACAAAGCTACGCCCAGTGCATGGCGCTTTATTCCAAATAACTTTATGCCGAATAATTAGGGCGCGACGCTGAAGCGGTATTCCGTCGTCTGGTTGTAGATGGTGTCGGCCGGCAGGACGGCGCTGGGGAAGCTGGGGATATTCGGCGCATTGGGAAATGCCTGGGCTTCCAGCGCCACCGCGCTGTGGATGGCATAGCCCTTGGCGATGCCGACACTGGGCGGCGAATAATTGGCGCTATAGACCTGCACCCCGTCCTGGGTGGTCCATTCCTCCATCACCCGTCCCGATTTGGGATCTTCCAGCCGCGCCGCCAGCCTCAGCGTGCCGCGTGTGCCGTTGATGGCATAATTCTGGTCGAAGCCGCGTGCCTTCTGGATCGCGGGATCGGGCGCGTTGATGTTCCTGCCGATCGGCGTGGGGGTGCGGAAATCGAAGGCGGTACCGGCAACGGGCCGCATCTCGCCGGTGGGCGTATTGGAGGCGTCGCCCGCGGTGATGGCATCGGCATTCACCGTCAACAGGTGATCCAGCACCGGGCCCGAGGCGTCGCCCGCCAGGTTGAAATAGGCGTGGTTGGTCAGGCTGATCACCGTGTCCTTGTCGCTGCGGGCGCGATAGTCCATCCGCAGCACATTGTTGCGGGTCAGGGTGTAGGTCACCTGCACCCGCACCGTGCCGGGGAACCCCATGGTGCCATTGCGATCGATCAGGCTGAGGGTCAGTTGCGGTTCGTCGCCATCCTTGGCCGAGGCGCTCCACACCCGCTCGTCGTAAGGCTTGTTCTGCGACTCCTTCAAGGTGTAGGCGTCGCGGGCGATGTGATAGCTGACATTGTTCAGCCGGAAGCTGTTGTCCTTGATGCGGTTGGCGAAGCGCCCGATGGTGGCGCCATAGCGGCCCTTGTAATCGGTGCTGGTATAGTCGGCCAGGCTGTCGAAGCCCTGCACCACATCGGCCATTTTGCCGTCGCGCCCCGGCGCCTTGATGGCGGTGATGATGCCGCCGTAATTGGCGATGCGGGCTTCCATGCCCCTGGCGTTGGTCAGGATATAGAGGTCCACGCCCTGGCCCCTGTCCTCCTTGTCATTTTTAAGGCCGCCCCAGGCCTGGACGGCGATGCCTGCTTTTGCCGGCAGCGAAAAACTCAGCGCCATCAGCGCGGTGACAAGAAAGCGGTTCATGGGTCCCTCCGGGGCGCGCACCTTATCAAGGCGCCGCAGGGAGGAAAGCATTGTTGCACAAGCGAAATACCGAGCGAAATATTGAGACAGTTTGACCATTTCCCGCCCGCCTGCTTATCTGCATGCAGTTCGACAAGGCCGCGACACGGTGGCCGCTGGGAGAGAAATCCATGAAACGCCTGCTGTTCTCGGCCGCGATTGTAGCGGCTGTCGGTCTTGCCACGGTTTCTGCTTTTGGCCAGGCCAATGAAGACGATGTCGCCGCCGCCCAGGCCAAATATCCCCTGGCCGCCAAGGCCGGCGAAGACAGCCATGCCATCGACAAGGCGCCGGAGGGCGCGCTGAACCAGGGCAAGTTCGACGACAAGACCTGGAAGTTCGGCCATGCCTATGACCCGCCGCCCGGCTCCAAGCTGTGGAATCCGGTGAAGATCAAGCTGCTGGCGGGCGGCAAGGTGACCGGCGGCACGCTGTTCTCGGCCACCGATCCTGCCATCTATTGCGCCTTCGCCAATGCCGGCTACGACTTCATCTGGACCGAGCATCAGCACAACGGGCGCGACTGGGACCAGACCCAGAAGATGTGGGCCACCTGTCCCTATGCCAAGGCGGTGCCGGGCGTGCGCGTCGCTTATACCGACGAGCGCGAGGAACAGCATGCCCTGGATGCCGGCGCGCTGGTCTTGGTGGTGCCGACGGTGCGGTCCTACGAGGAAGCGATCAAGGCGCGCGACTGGGCCTATTTCCCGCCGCTGGGGCGGCGCTCCAATGGCGGCGGCCAGGCCTTTGCGCTTTATGCCAATGTGCCGGGCGGTTATCGGGCCACCATCAACGACAATCTGGTGCTGATCCTGATGATCGAGACCCTGGCGGGCCTGAAAGACGCCGACCGGATTGCCAAGATCCCCGGCGTGACGGCGGTGTTCGCGGCCTCGGGCGACCTGGGCAATCATTCCGGCTACAAGCAGAACGATCCCGACTATGAGCGCGAGATCAACATCGTGCATGACGCCGCGCTCAAGGCCGGTGTGAAGCTGTGCGGGCCGCTGGCCTGGCGCGACCGTCCCGATTTCACCTGCTTCCAGGCGGGCAGCGAGACCGGCGCCATCGCCAAGGGCGTGCAGGACGAGTTGGGCAAGCTGGCCAATACCCAGGGCAAGCCCGAAGTGGGACCGTGGGCGAAGAAGTAGCCCCCTCCGACGTGAAATGGAAAAAGGCGCTGCGGTACCGCAGCGCCTTTTTCTTTACGCTTTCACATACACCCACGCGGTGAGGCCCGAGGCCAGCGGCGCGGCGATGCGCTTGTAATCCGCCACCTCATAGGAATCGGCCGCCGCCAGTTCCTCCGCCGTGATCTCGAACACCATGCCCGGCACTTGGTCGTCCTTGCGCCCCGGCAACACGATGGGGTGAAAGGCCTTGCCGCTCTTGGCCAGCACATCGGGATCGGTGATCTGGACCATCTCCTGGCGAAAGCCCATCAGCGCATCGGGCTTGCCGGCAAGCCTGCGCCCGAACTGGGCCAGCTGCACGCTGTCCTGCTGCAGGGTGCCGTAGGAGAAAAGCAGTTCCATTCCGTCCCCCAAATGTCATGGCCCACTTTACGTGGGCCATCCAGAGCCGCAAGCGCGGTGCTGGTTGCCCTGGATGGCCCGGGCAGTCGCTAGCGCGTCCAGCGCGTAGCGACGGGCCATGACATCAGAGGTTACTTCGCCGTCGAGAATCTGAACTCCGTCACCTGGTAGAAAATCTTGCCCGGCTTGAGTTCGGTGGAGGGGAAGGCGGGGATGTTGGGCGCATTGGCGAAATGCTGGGTCTCCAGGCAGAAGGCGCCGCGCTTGATATATTGCGCGCCGCCCTTGCCGGTGATCGGCTTGTCATTGTTGGGCAGGTAAAGCTGGATGCCCGGCTGGGTGGTCCACACATCCATGACGCGGCCGGAGTCCGGCTCGGTGACCCTGGCGGCTTCGCGCAGCTTGCCCATCGGGCCCTTGACGATGAAGTTGATGTCATAGCCCGGCGTCGCCACGATGGCGGGATCGGGGCCGTTGATGTCCTTGCCGATGGCTTTGGGCTTGGTGAAGTCGAAGCCGGTGCCCGACACCTTCATCACCTCGCCGGTCGCCATATGGTTGGCGTCGGTCGGCGTCACCGCATCCGAGAACACCTGCAGCCGGTGGTTCAGCACATCGCCGTTGCCCGCGCCCTTCAGGTTGAAATAGGAGTGGTTGGTGGGATTCAGCACCGTCGGCTTGTCGGTGGTGGCGCGGTATTCGATGCGCAGCACATTGCCGGCGGTCAGGGTATAGGTGACGGTGAAGTTCAGGTTGCCGGGAAAGCCCTGGTCGCCGTCCGGCGACACCATCTGCAGGATCAGCGCGGGCGAGGGGCTGTCCAGCGGCGTGGCGTTGTAGACGTGATAGCTGAAGCCCACCGGCCCGCCATGGATGTTGTTGGGCCCGGCATTGGCCTTGAGGTGCCAGGTCTTGCCGTCCAGGGTGAACTGGGCCCCGCCGATGCGGTTGGCGAAACGGCCGATCACCGCGCCATAGGTGGTGCCGGCCGCATAGTCCTTCAGATTGTCATAGCCCAGCACCACATCGGCCAGCTTGCCGGTGCGGTCGGGCACCTCCAGCGACACCAGGAAGGCGCCGTAATTGGTGATGCGGGCGCGCATGCCGTTCTTGTTGGTGAGGGTATAGAGGTCCACCTTCTGATGGTCGGCGGTTTCGCCCCAGGGGGCCTTCTCGATATAGGTCGCGGCGGGACGGGCAGGCATGGCTTTGTGCGCCTCTTTATGGCTGCGGACAGCGGTCTTGTGAGCCTGTGCGGCCCTGTGGTGGGTTCTGGCCTGTGCCGGGGCCAGCCATCCGGCGGCAAGCGCAAGCCCAGCCATGAGCGCGATGATCTTCATGAGGCCCTTCCCGAAATCCCTGGCTGCCGCTTCAGTTGTATTGGCGCGCGAACAGACCGCCGATGGTGGCGCTGGTCAACAGGTGGCCCTTGGTCTGGCTGAGGAACTGGTCGCGGGTCAGGCCGGCGGCCAGGATGGGGTCCAGGTCCAGCGCCATCACCGTGATCAGGTAATGATGCGGCCCGTCGCCCTGCGGCGGGCAGGGGCCGGTATAATTGGCGTTGCCGCGCGTTCCCGCGCCGCCGGTAAAGCCTTTTCCGGCCGTGCCGTCGCCTTCCTTGAGTTCGGTGGTGGCGGGAAGGATGTTGTAGGCCACCCAGTGCGACACCCCCGCGCCATACTGGCCGTCAATGTCATACATCAGGATTGCGAAGCTCTTGGTGTTCGCTGGGGCGTCGTGCCAGGCCAGTTGCGGCGAGACATTCTGGCCAGGGCAGGGGCAGATGGCGGGATTGCGCGGGCTGCAGGCGCGCTTGGGATCGTCGGCGCCATAGCGCGCGGGAATGATCTGCCCATCCCTGATGGAGGTCGAGGTCAGGGTCATCCAGGGCGCGGCCGAGGCCAGCGGGGCAGTCCAAAGCGTCGCAGCCAGACCCAAAAGCACAATCCTGAAAGCCTTCATGGAACCCCCGGTTTTTCTTGTTGGCGCCGAATTTAGCTGGCCGGACAAGGGGTTGGAAGATGGCTGGAACATCCGAAGAACAAGATGTAGTATTGCAGTGAAAATTCAATGCTTTAACCAGTATCTTGCCAATAAGAACAAAGCATGTACCTTTGTCACTCCACAGCGGCGCCGGATTCGCTTGGGGATCGGCGGGCGCTGTGGAATAACGGGAGACATCTCATGTCACAGGCGGCGTTGCGGGTGGTTGGCAAGGAACAGAATTCGGATCGCAAGCGCGCCCTTGAGGCGGCGTTGAGCCAGATCGACCGGGCCTTCGGCAAGGGTTCGGTGATGAAGCTGGGCAGCCGCGACCTGGGGCTGGCGACGGACGCCGTCTCCACCGGCTCGCTGGGGCTGGACATCGCCTTGGGCATTGGCGGGTTGCCGCGCGGCCGGGTGATCGAGGTCTATGGCCCGGAATCCTCCGGCAAGACCACCCTGGCTTTGCATGTCATCGCCGAGATCCAGAAGAAGGGCGGCATCGCCGCCTTTGTTGACGCCGAACATGCGCTCGATCCCGTCTATGCCTCCAAGCTGGGCGTGGACATCAATGAGATGCTGGTTTCCCAGCCCGACACCGGCGAGCAGGCGCTGGAGATCACCGATACCCTGGTGCGGTCGGGCGGGGTGGACATTGTGGTGATCGACTCGGTCGCCGCCCTGACCCCCAAGGCCGAACTGGAAGGCGAGATGGGCGACAGCCTGCCCGGCCTGCAGGCCCGGCTGATGAGCCAGGCGTTGCGCAAGCTGACGGGCAGCATTTCCAAATCCAACACCATCGTGCTGTTCATCAACCAGATCCGCATGAAGATCGGCGTCATGTTCGGCAATCCGGAAACCACCACCGGCGGCAATGCCCTGAAATTCTATGCCTCGGTGCGCCTGGATATCCGCCGCATCGGTGCCATCAAGGACCGTGACGAAGTGGTGGGCAACCAGACCCGCGTGAAGGTGGTCAAGAACAAGGTCGCCCCGCCCTTCAAGCAGGTCGAGTTCGACATCATGTATGGCCACGGCATCTCCAAGGTGGGCGAGCTGGTGGACCTTGGGGTCAAGGCCGGGATCGTGGAGAAATCGGGCTCCTGGTACTCCTATGACGGCAGCCGCATCGGCCAGGGCCGGGAGTCCGCCAAGACCTTCCTGACCGCCAACAAGGACATTGCCGACAAGATCGAGACCGCCATTCGGGCCAATGCCGGCCAGATCGGGGAAAACCTGGTCCTGAACGCCTCGGAAAAGGCGGACGAACTGGACGAATAGGCCACTTAATTGATGGGGCTCCGGCTTGCGCCTGCGCCCTGGCCCCCAAAAAGCTGAATTCCGCCATGAATTCAGCTCCTCGGCAGAAGGCGCGTCCCGCGTGAATGGGGGACGCGCCTTCTGTTTTTCCGGCAGGGAAATGACGGGGTGGGGGGCCGACAGTGGGGCCCGATGGGCATGCCTCCCATCGAAAACCCAAGGCGTGACAAGGTTTTTTTCAGCCGGTACAAACTATTCCCATGAAAAGCCTCTCAGATGTCCGCTCCGGGTTCCTGGATTTCTTTGCCGAACGGGGTCACCAGGTGGTGCCCTCCTCGCCGCTGGTGCCGCGCAACGATCCCACCCTGCTGTTCACCAATGCCGGCATGGTGCAGTTCAAGAACCTGTTCACCGGCGCGGAAAAGCGCCCCTACAGCCGCGCCACCACGGTGCAGAAATGCGTGCGCGCCGGCGGCAAGCACAACGACCTGGACAATGTCGGCTATACCGCCCGCCACCACACCTTCTTCGAGATGCTGGGCAACTTCTCCTTCGGCGATTATTTCAAGGAAGAAGCCATCACCTTCGCCTGGGATTTCGTCTCCAAGGTGATCGGCCTGCCCCAGGACAAGCTGCTGGTCACGGTCTATCCCACCGACGACCAGGCGCGGCAGCTGTGGAAGAAGATTGCCGGTTTCTCCGACGACCGGATCATCGGCCATACCGACAATCTCTGGGCCATGGGCCCCACCGGGCCCTGCGGCTTCTGTTCGGAAATCTTCTACGACCAGGGCCCGTCCGTCGCGGGTGGCCCGCCCGGCTCGCCAGAGGAAGACGGCGACCGTTTCCTGGAATTCTGGAACCTGGTGTTCATGCAGTTCGAGCAGGTGGACGAAAATACCCGCCTCGACCTGCCCAGGCCCTCGATCGACACCGGCATGGGGCTGGAGCGTATCGCCGCCATCCTGCAGGGCGTCACCAACAATTACGATGTGGACCTGTTCAGGCATCTGATCGCGGCCTCGGAATCCGCCAGCGGGGTAAAATCCGCCGGCGAGGCCACCTTCAGCCATCGCATCATCGCCGATCACCTGCGCGCCACCTCCTTCCTCATCGCGGATGGCGTTTTGCCGGGCAATGAAGGGCGCGGCTATGTGCTGCGCCGGATCATGCGCCGCGGCATGCGCCACGCGCACCTGCTGGGCACCAAGGACCCGCTGATGCACCGGCTGGTGCCGGCGCTGGTCGGCGAGATGGGTTCGGCCTATCCCGAACTCAAGCGCAGCGAGCCGCTGATCGCCGAGACCTTGAAGCTGGAGGAAATCCGCTTCCGCGAAACCCTGGCGCGCGGCCTGAAACTGCTGGACGAAGCTTCAATCGGCCTGAACAAGGGCGACCAGCTCAAGGGCGACATCGCCTTCAAGCTGTACGACACCTATGGCTTTCCGCTCGATCTGACCGAGGAATCCCTGCGCGCGCGCGGCGTCACCGTGGATACCGCCGGCTTCAGCGCCGCGATGCAGAAGCAGAAGGCCGATGCCCGCGCCGCCTGGGCCGGATCGGGCGAGGCCGCCAGCGAAGCGCAATGGTTCGCGGTGCTGGATGAAGTCGGCCGCACCGAATTCCTGGGCTATGACACCGAGGAAGCCGAGGGCCAGGTGCTGGCCATCTTCAAGGACGGCGGCCGGGTGATGGCGGCCAATGCCGGCGAAGCGGTGGAGATCGTCACCAACCAGACGCCTTTCTATGGCGAATCCGGCGGCCAGGCCGGCGATACCGGCACCATGGCCTCGGCCAGGGCCAGGGGTCAGGTCACCGACACCCAGAAATGGCTGGGGGCGCTGCATGTGCATTCCGTGCGCGTCACCGAAGGCATGTTCCTGCCCGGCGATGCGGTGGATTTGAAGGTGGACGCCGAACGCCGCCGCGCCACCCGCGCCAACCATTCCGCAACACATCTTTTGCACGCCGCCCTGAAGCGCGTGCTGGGTTCGCATGTCAGCCAGAAGGGTTCGCTGGTGACGGCCGAACGCCTGCGTTTCGACTTTTCCCACCCCAAGCCGGTGACGGCGGAAGAACTGGAGCGCATCGAATCCCAGGTCAATGCCGTCATCCGCCAGAACACCGACACCATGACACGCCTGCTGCCCACCGATCAGGCCATCGCGGCGGGCGCCGAAGCCCTGTTCGGTGAAAAGTATGGCGACGAGGTGCGGGTGCTTTCCATGGGCACCGATCTTGACGCCGACAAGACCTTTTCCGTCGAACTGTGCGGCGGCACCCATGTCCATCGCCTGGGCGACATCGGACTTTTTGCGCTGGTGAGCGAATCCGCCGTCGCCGCCGGGGTCCGTCGGATCGAGGCGCTGACATCCGAACATGCCCGCCGCTATCTGTCGGGCCAGGCCGAAATCGCGCGCGAGGCGGCGTCGGCGATCAAGACGCCGCTGGGCGAACTGGCGGCGCGGGTGGCGCAGCTTTCGGACGAGCGCCGCAAGCTGGAACGCGAACTGGCCGAGGCCAAGAAGCAACTGGCGTTGAGCGGCGCGTCAGGTAGCGCCGTTGGAGAAGCGAAGGCCGTGGGCGCTACCCGCACTCTTGTCGGTGATATCGCTACGGATTTGCGGATAGTGGAAGGTATATCGCCCAAGGATCTCAAGTCGTTGGCCGATAGCGCCAAGCAGCAAATCGGCTCGGGCGTGGTCGCTTTTGTCACGGCGGCGGAGGGCAAGGCCTCCATCGTCGCCGGCGTCACCGACGACCTGACCGCGCGCATCAGCGCGGTGGATCTGGTGCGGGTGGCGGCGGAAGCCCTTGGCGGCAAGGGCGGCGGCGGCCGTCCCGACATGGCCCAGGCCGGCGGCCCCGACAACGGCAATCCCAAGGCCGCGCTGGATGCCATTCGCGCCAAGCTGGGTGAACTGACGCCGGCGTAGCGTATCGTTCTGTGAACTCGAGCCCGGCAGCGCAGCCGCCGGGCGACCATCAGCATCCGACAACTTCCTTCCCCCGCGAGCGAAGCGACGAGCGGGGGAAGGTGTCGCAACGAGGTGTTTGCGGAGCAAACCCGAGTTGCGACGGATGGGGGAGAGAATTAAGCAATGATATCCGGCAGCAGCCCGTTGTTGATCTCGGTGATCTCGTCCTTCAGCTGCAGCTTGCGCTTTTTCAGCCGCGCCATCGCCATCAGGTCGGGATTGCCCGATGCCGCCATGTCGGCGATCGCCGTGTCCAGGTCGCGATGCTCCTGGCTCAACTGCGCCAGCTTGGCGCGGGCGGCGACTTCATCAGGCCCAACCACCCGGCTCATGGCTTCTTCTTCCGCCGGCTTTTGGCCACATCCTCGCCCCAGCGCTTCACGTCGGGCCAGTCGTAACCGAACAGGTCCAGGCAGCGCCCCACCATCTGGTCCACCAGGTCGCGCAAGGTCTTGGGCTCGGCATAAAAGGCCGGCACCGGCGGCAGGATGATGGCGCCCATTTCCGCCAGCGCCGTCATGGTGCGCAGGTGCCCCAGGTGCAGCGGCGTCTCGCGCACCATCAAGACCAGCGGGCGGCGTTCCTTCAGCATCACATCGGCGGCGCGCGTCAGGCAGTTGGTGGTCACGCCGGTGGCGATCTCGCTCATGCTGCGCACGCTGCAAGGCGCCACGATCATGCCGCGGGTCTTGAAGCTGCCGCTGGCGATGGGGGCGGCGATATCGCTGACGGCGTAGGAATAATCCGCCTTGGCCGCGACCTGCTTGGGCGAAAGATCGGTTTCATAGCCGATGGTCATTTCCGCGGGCTTGGTCATCACCAGATGGGATTCGATCCCAAGCTCGCGGCAGGCTTCCAGAAGGCGGATGCCATAGGCCACGCCGGACGCGCCCGACAGGCCGATAACCAGCCGTTCCGCCTCGTCTTTTTGCCGGTCCCTGCCTGTCATGGCCTTGCGTTAGCACTTCTGGAGTCAAGCGCAAAGAGTTTCGGTTCCGCCCGTTTTGGGGGATGACAGCCAGGGCCTTTGGTGGTTGAATTTTCGGGCCAGGCGCGTGCGCCAAATCTGCGCGCGCCAGCCGGGTTCTTCAACACGGAGGTGCATGCATGGCGCTACAGGGACATATCAATCACCTGTCCACCCAGCACAGAAAAATCGAGGACATCATCAACAGTGAGATGTCCAATCCCGACTGGGACGAGCTGCGGGTCGCCGCGCTCAAGAAACAAAAACTCCGAATCAAGGACGAACTGGAACGGCTGCGCGCCGTCATCAACTAGCTTTTCCGGGTCGCCGTGCGAACAGGGCCAGCGCGCCCAGTTCGCACAAGGCGGCGGCAAGGAAGGCCGCGCCCGGAAAAGAAACCGGCGCCGACGGCCCTGAAAACCAGGCGAACAGCGTGGGCATGGCCCACATCGCAAGCACCGATGCCAGGCTGGTGAGGCTGGAGGCCGCGCCTTGCAGTTCGCCTTGCCCGGTCGCCGGCACATCCTGGGTCAGGATGGCGTTCAGCGCCGGATTGCCCACGCCGCCCACGGCCGGGCCCAGGATGAAGCCCAGGCCGAAGGCCGCGCCGACAATGCCGAAATTGGCGGCGCGTTTCTCGGGCGGCGAGACATCGGCGATATAGGCGTTGACGGTGGGATAGCTGGCGCCCGCCATGCCCGACAAGGCGCGGCCCGCAAACAGCCAGGCGATGGTGGGGGCCAGACCCGTGATCGCATAATCCACGCCCAGCACCAGCAGCGACAGGATCAGCACGGGCCGCCGCCCGAAGCGATCCGACAGGTTGCCGATTACCGGCGCGCTGAGAAACTGCATCAGGGCATAGACGAAGAACAGCCAGCCGCCCCAGCGCGCCGCGCCGCTGACCGGCGTGTGGGTCAACTGCGCGATCAGGCCCGGCGCCACCGGGATGACGATGCCCAGGCCGATGGTGTCCAGCAGGAAGGTGATGAAGACAAAGGCGATGGCATAGCGGCTGGCCATCGCCCGCCTTTTGAATCAAGCGTCACAGGCTTTTCGCCGGTTCGCGCCGGGCGAATTCGCGCTTTGTGACGGTTTTGCTTCGGGGCTTTTGGGCGGCCATGGCGCCGCGCACGCTAAAGAAAGCCGTATTTGGCGGCAAGGTTGGACGTTGCCATCACGGCAATGTAGAAGCCCTGCCCATGACCGCTCTCGATCAGCCTGAAAAGAAACCCGCTCTTGAAAAGAAGAAGTGGGGCCTGCGCGCCGTCTATGCCTGGATGCTGGCCAACGCCAAGGGCCGGCATGCCTGGGCGGCGGTGGCGGCCTTTGCCTTTGCCGAGGCCAGCTTCTTTCCTATCCCCGCCGATGTGATGGTGCTGCCGATGATGCTGGCCGACCGCAAGCGCGCCTTCCGGCTGGGCGCCTGGGTGGCGTTCTGGTCGGTGACCGGCGGCGCGCTGGGTTATGCCATCGGCCATCTGTTCTGGGAGACGGCCGGGCTGTGGCTGATTCACCTGTTGCATGTGCCCCTGGAACAGGTCGAGGCCCTGCGCCACAAGTACAGCAACAATGCCTATCTGATCATGGTGCAGGGCGCGACGCCGATCCCCTACAAGCTGGTGACCATCGCCAGCGGGCTGGCGGGCGTCAGCTTCCCGCTGTTCATGCTCTATTCGGCGGTGACACGCTCGGTTCGCTATGTCGTGATCGAGGGCCTGCTGGTCACGCTGTTCGGCGAACGGGCGCAGGTGCTGCTGGAGAAATATCTCGAAGTGGCGCTGATCGGATTCCTGGTCGTGCTGGTGCTGGGGTTTGTGGCGCTGAAGTATCTCTGAACGAAACTGTCATTCCCGTCCCCCGGTCCCCGCTGCGCGGGGCCGGAGGATAAACTCCAGCGGGTATCCAGCTTCACCTGTGCGTCGCGGGATGGAAAGTTGGATTCCCGCGTGCGCGGGAATGACAACTTAGTCCTGTTCCAATTCGCTCGACAGATTGTAGTCATCCGACGCCGGTTCGCCTTCGCCGGGCTGCGGCACCACGTCCGGCATCTTCAGCGGATCGCCGGTGGTTTCCGAGATGGACTTCAGCGACGGGCCCCTTCTGGTGGCGCGCTTGGTAGCGCGATCGACGCGGGCGCCGGCGCGGGTCACCGCCAGGTCCAGTTCCAGCTGCGAGGTCAGGCCCAGGGTCACCGGGTCCACCGCCTTGATGTTGGCCGCGTTCCAGTGCGAACGCTCGCGGATCTTGGCGATGGTCGCCTTGGTAGTGCCGATCAGCTTGATGATCTCGCTGTCGGTGAATTCCGGATGGTTCTTGATCAGCCAATAGACCGCATCGGGCTTGTCCTGGCGCTTGCTGACCGGGGTGTAGCGCGGGGCGCGCTTCAGGCGCACATTGGGCATCTTGTGCTTGGGCGCGGCCATCTTCAGGCGCTTGGCGGGATGCTTCTCGGCATCGGCGATCTGCTCGCGGGTGAGCTGGCCGGTGGCGACCGGGTCCTGGCCCTTGATGCCCTTGGCGACATCCTCGTCGGCGATGCCCTTCACTTCCAGCGGGTGCAGGCCGCAGAAATCGGCGATCTGCTCGAAGCTCAAGCCGGTATTGTCCACCAGCCAGACGGCGGTGGCCTTGGGCATCAGGGGTCTTTGTTCGACGGCCATAATCTTCTCCTGTGTCGGAAGCCCGTTCACCGGGCCAGCCGATCCTTGAAGGCTTGGTGCTTTCGAGGAAGGACGGTCTTTTAGCGGGATGTCCCCACCAACGCAAAGGGTTTCAGAGGCTTAGGAGTATCTTCCCGATATGGCCGCCCTGGGCCATGGCGGCATGGGCTTGCTGGGCCTCGGCCAGGGGAAAAACCCGGTCGATCACGGGCTTTATGCGGCTGCCGACCAGCGGCCAGACCTCGCGGGCCAGGGCGTCGCGGATGGCCCGTTTCTCCTCCCAGCTGCGGCCGCGCAAGGTGGTGGCCGCCAGGGTCAGCCGCTTGACCAGAACGGGTGCGAAATTCACCTCCGCCCGGGTGCCGTCCTGATAGGCGATATTGACGATGCGGCCCCACAGGCCTGCCGCTTCGATATTGCGCTGGATGTAGCGGCCTCCGACCATGTCCAGGATCACATTCACGCCCACGCCGCCGGTTTCTTCCTTCACCACGGCGACGAAATCCTCGGTGCGATAGTCGATCGCCCGCGCCGCGCCGAAGCCCAGGCAGGCGGCGCATTTCGCGGCGGACCCGGCGGTGGCGAACACCCGGTTGCCGCGCGCGGCGAAAATCTGGATGGCGATGCTGCCGATGCCGCTGGTGCCGCCATGCACCAGCAGCGTTTCATGGCCGCGCAGCCGCCCGGTATCCCTGATGTTGGTCCAGGCGGTGAAGACGGCTTCCGGCAGGCCCGCCGCCGCGACCAGGTCCACGCCCCTGGGAACCGGCAGCACGCAGCTTTCATGGGCGAGCGCATATTCGCCATAGCCGCCGCCCGGCAGCAGGGCGCATACCTGTGCGCCCACCGCCAACCCGCTGTCGCCGGCATTTGCGATGGTGCCCGACACTTCCATGCCCAGCAGTTCCGGCGCCCCGGGCGGCACGGGATATCTGCCGCGCGCCTGCAGCAGGTCGGCATTGTTGAGCCCCGCCGCCGCGACCCGGATCAGCACTTCGCCCGCGCCGGGTTGCGGCATGGGGGCCTCGCCCGGCACCAGGCGGTAGTCCGGGCCGGGATTTTCAACATGAATGACTTTCATCGGGCGCGCCTTTTGGGCCACACTAAACTGGAAAAGGGCCGGAACGAAAATCGGACGATGGATCTCGACGAACCGCGCAGGAAGCCGCCGCAGATTGTGCCGGGCGAGGATATTTCCACGCTTTCCGCGCATGAACTGGAAAGGCGCATCGCCTGGCTGGAAGAGGAAGTTGCGCGCTGCCGCGAGGCTATTGCGGCGCGTCATGCCACGAAATCGGCCGCGGAAAGCCTTTTCAAAAAGTGAATGCGTTAATTTGCACAGCAGGAATGCCGTTTACCAACCAATCCGCTTTGCGACGCTGATGTGACTTGCTAGCGTCGGCCTCACAGATTGGGGGCGAAATGCTCAACGGACAGATGGAAAGCCAGGCGCAGGCCTTTACCGACTCCGCCATGTTCGACCGGACTTTTGACGAAGGCATGGCGTTGGTGGAGGAAACCGCCCGCTATCTCGACGGCAGGGGCCGCGAGGAGGCGCGCGTGCTGCCACGCAAGGCGGCGATGCTTTATGCCGGCGAAAGCATGCGCGTCACCACCCGCCTGATGCAGGCGGCAAGCTGGCTCCTGGTGCAGCGCGCGGTGCGCGACGGCGACATGGAACGCGATGACGCCATGAGCGAGCGCTACCGGCTGGGCAGCCGTGAAATCTGCCTGGGGGCGTGCGCCGAGGATGTCGCGCCGCTGCCGGGCGAGTTGAAGGACCTGCTCCATCGCAGCGACAACCTGTATCGCCGCATCGCCCGGCTGGACGATCTGCTGTTCGGCGAAGATGTGCCGCCGCCGCCCGGCGCGCGGGCGCAGCAGGACGCGCTGGCCCAGGCCTTCGCCAAGTAGAAGCAAAAACGCCGCCGGGATGACCGGCGGCGTTTTCATATCCGATAGCGAAGACCTTACGACTTCACAAAGCCCGCGAACTTCTTGTTGAAGCGCGTCAGACGTCCGCCGCGGTCCATCAGCTGCTGCTGGCCGCCGGTCCAGGCCGGGTGGGTCGAGGGGTCGATGTCCAGGGTGATCTTCTGGCCCGCGGTGCCATAGGTGGTGCGCGTCTTGTAGGTGGTGCCGTCGTTCAGCTGAACTTCGACAAAGTGATAATCGGGGTGGATGCCCTTTTTCATGACGCGTACCTTCTCGTGGCGCTACGCCCATTCCGCCCCGGCGGCGAAGCCGCCAAAGTCGGAAAGGCATGCGAGCCGGGGCTTATAAGGGAGGCGGGCCCCAAAAGGCAAGTGCGCGCACCCCGGTTCCTTTGGCGGTTTCGGCCCTATATACAGCCTCTCTTTCAGCAGGACTGCCGGCTTGGCCAGGGGTGACAGCGACTTTGTTAAGGAAACCGCCCGGGTGGCGGCGGGGCGGCCCAAAAGCCGGTCCCTGGCCCCGCTGCGGGGCGTCCTGCCGTTCCTGAGGCCCTATCGCGGCCGGATCGTGGTGGCGATGCTGGCGCTGGTCGCCTCTTCCGCCGCTACCCTGATCCTGCCCCAGTTCGCCTCCGGCCTGGTGAATGCGCGGGGGCTGAACGCGGCCCAGGCCCATGCCCTGACCGGCTTCTATGCCGCCTTTATCCTGGCCGCCGCCGTGCTGGGCCTGGCCACCGCCACCCGCTTCTATGCCGTGACCTGGCTGGGCGAGCGGGTGGTGGCCGACATCCGCAAGGCGGTGTTCGACAATGTGCTGGGGCTGAGCCCGCAATTCTTCGAGGTCACGCGCACCGGCGAAGTGCTGTCGCGCATGACCGCCGACACCACCCTGATCCAGACCGTGGTGGGCTCGTCCGCCTCGGTCGCCATGCGCAACCTGGTCAACCTGGTGGGCGGGTTGATCCTGATGTTCGTCACCAGCTTCCATCTCGCGGCGCTGGTGGTGGGGGCGGTGGTGCTGGTGATGCTGCCGATGCTGCTGTTCGGCCGCTGGGTGCGCACGCTGTCGCGCGCCAGCCAGGATTCCATCGCCGAAACGGCGGCGCGCGGCACCGAGACCCTGAACGCCGTGCCCACGGTGCAGGCCTTTACCCAGGAGAATTACGAACGCCGCGCTTTCGGCGAGGCGGTCGAGCGCGCCTTCGTCTATGCCCAGCGCCGCACCAAGGCGCGCGCCGTGCTGACGGCGGTGGCGATCTTCATGGCCTTTGCCAGCCTGGCGACGGTGGCGCTGGTCGGCCTGCATGATGTGATCGCCGGACGGGTCAGTGGCGGCGAGCTGGTGGCCTTCATCTTTTATGGCGTGCTGGTGGGCGGCGGCGTCGGTTCGCTCAGCGAAGTGTGGGGCGATTTGCAGCGCGCCGCCGGGGCCACGGAACGGCTGATGGAATTGCTGCATGAGAAGTCCGCCATCGCCGTGCCGGCGCGGCCGCTGGCGCTGCCGGCAAAGCCCAGCGGCGCGGTGGTGTTCGAGGGCGTGACCTTCCGCTATCCCACCCGTCCCGATTTCAAGGCGCTGAACGGTTTTTCGCTCAACGTCGCCGGCGGCGAGGCGGTGGCGCTGGTGGGCCCGTCCGGCGCGGGCAAGTCCACCGTGTTCCAGCTGATGCTGCGGTTTTTCGAGGCGCAACACGGGGCGATCCGCTTTGACGGCGTGGACATCACCCATCTGGACCCGGTGGCGCTGCGCAAGAACATCGCGGTGGTGTCGCAGGAGCCGGTGATCTTTTCCGGCAGCATCGCCGCCAATATCCGCTATGGCCGCGAGGAGGCGACGGACGCGCAGGTGCAGGCCGCTGCCGCCGCGGCCGCCGCAAGCGAGTTCATCGAGAAACTGCCCGACGGCTTCGATACCTTGGTGGGCGAGCGCGGCGTGACCCTGTCGGGCGGCCAGCGCCAGCGGCTGGCGATCGCCCGCGCCATCCTGCGCGACGCGCCGCTGCTGCTGCTGGACGAGGCGACCAGCGCGCTGGACGCCGAGAATGAACGGCTGGTGCAGACGGCGCTGGCCAACCTGATGGTGGGGCGCACCACCCTGGTCATCGCGCATCGCTTCTCCACCATCCAGCGCCTCAAGCGCATTGTGGTGATGGAGGAGGGCAGGGTGGTGGCGCAGGGCAATCATGCCGAACTGATGGCGGGCGGCGGCCTTTATGCCCGTCTCGCCTCGCTGCAATTCGCGGACTCTACAATTGGAAGTGGGGGTCTATGAAATTGACCCGCCCCCGCCGCCCCGGCCGCGCCCTGATCGTGCTGGCGATCATCGTCATCGTCAGCGCCGCCGGCCGCGCCCTGTATGCGAATGGCGTGTTTTCATCGGTGGATACGGGCTTTCCGGGCACCTGCAAGGTCGCCGGCAACCTGCCGGGGGTGCAGGACATCGAGACCGCCAATGGCATGGCCTTCCTCTCGGTCGGTAGTGCGCGCGGCGCGGGCGCGCGGGACGGCATCTATGCCATGCCGCTGTCGGGCGGCGCGCCGGTGAAGCTGGCGGGCGGGCCCAGGGATTTCCACCCGCGCGGCATCGGCCTGTACCGCACCTCCGATGGCGCGGGACTTTTCCTGTTCGCGGTCAACAAAAAAAGCAGTGGGCGTTTCAGCATCGACAGTTTTGAAGTCACCAACCCCGCCACCGCGCCCGCGCTGGTGGCGCAAGGGACCATCGAGGGCGGGCTGCTGATCAATCCCCAGGATGTGGCGGCGATCAGCCCCACCGCCTTCTATGTCGCCAATGGCACGGCCAGCAAAAATCCCGTGATTCATTTCCTCCAGACCTATGGCGTCATTCCGGGCGGCAATGTGCTGTATTTCACCGGCACCATGTTCCGCCAGATGGCCGATGGTTTTTACGGCACCCGCAGCCTGGTGCTGACGCCGGACGGCGGCCATGTGATCGTGGGCAACCTGCTCGCCCGTTCGCTGACCAGCTTCAGCCGCGAACCCATCAACGGGACTTTGACCGAGGGCGATACCGTGACCCTGCCGGCCGGGCCGGAAAAAATCAGCATCGACAATCAGGGCCAGCTTTGGGTTGCGGGCCATGCCAGGCTGAACGACTGGCGGGCCATGACGGCGGATGCGGGCAAGCGCGCCACCTCCCAGGTCTTCCGCGTCGGCCTGCTGAACGGTGAACCCCAGAAGCCCGAACAGGTCTATGGCAATGCCGGCGGCGAAATCGCCGGCGCCAGCGCGGCGGTGTCGGCGGGCAACACGCTCCTGATCGGCTCGTCGCTCGACAGCAAGCTGCTGGATTGCCAGAACTAGCAACAGTGTCATCCCCGGCGAGCCTCACCGTGAAACGGTGAGGCGAGGGAAGGGGACCCAGGCGTTCCAGCACTTACCGGATCATCCACCCGGGTTCCCTTCCCTCGCGTCCCGCTTGCGCAGGACGCTCGCCGGGAATGACAGGCGTGCAAACAAAAAGGGCGCCGCGATGGGCGCCCTTTTTGATCTGTGGAAGCAGGATAAACTTGTCATGCCCGCGAAAGCGGGCATCCAGCTGCTTCAAGTACAAGTTGGATTTCCGCTTTCGCGGGAATGACAGGACGGGATCGCTTACGCGACCTGGACGATCTCTTCGCCATTGGGATCGCGCAGCACATAACCGCGGCCCCAGACGGTTTCGATGTAGTTCGCGCCTTCGGTGGCGGCGGCCAGCTTCTTCCTCAGTTTGCAGATGAAGACGTCGATGATCTTCAGTTCCGGCTCGTCCATGCCGCCATAGAGATGGTTGAGGAACATTTCCTTGGTCAGGGTGGTGCCCTTCCTCAGCGAGAGCAGTTCCAGCATCTGGTATTCCTTGCCGGTCAGATGCACGCGGGCGCCGTCGACCTCCACCGTCTTGGCGTCGAGATTGACGGTAAGCTTGCCGGTGGTGATGACCGACTGGCTGTGGCCCTTGGAGCGGCGGACCACCGCCTGGATGCGGGCGACCAGCTCGTCCTTGTGGAAGGGCTTGGTCATGTAATCGTCGGCGCCGAAGCCCAGCGCCTTGACCTTGGCCTCGACGATGGCGTTGCCCGACAGGATCAGCACCGGGGTCTGCACCTTGGCGACCCTGAGCGCCTTCAGGACCTCAAAGCCGCTCATGTCCGGCAACTGCAGGTCGAGTACGATGATGTCGTAATCGTAGAGCTTGCCGAGATCGATGCCTTCTTCACCAAGATCGGTGGTGTAGACGTTAAGCCCTTCGCTGCGGAGCATCAGCTCGATGCTTCTCGCCATGGCGCTGTCGTCTTCAATCAGCAATACGCGCATGTCAGGCCCCTCTATCTTCGGGCGGCATCGCCGCCGGTCTTAACGGTCTGCCGCACCCAAAATCCCTCAGGGCACGGTTAATCGGTTCCCAAACATTAAAGGCAAATAGTTAACAGCAGCTTTAACATTTGCCCCGCCTTCAGCCCTTCCTCATCCCGGATTAAGGCCGGGCGGGACGGCTAAGGGGTTTGATTCGATTTGTTAAGTTTACCGCCATTTAAATCCTTGGCCTCAAGATCACGCCTTCGGAGAGGCAAAATCTCCGCATGCGGCCCAATTGAAAGACGTTCATGCGCGCACTGCTCCAGGATATCGAGGCCGTTCCCACCCTGACCCGCTTTGGCCGGGTCGCCCGCATCGAGGGGCTGGCGGTGGAAGTGACGGGCGCGCAGGGGGCCGTGAGCCTGGGCGGCCAGTGCCGCATAACTATCGGAAATAACAAGAAAATTCCCTGCGAAGTGGTCGGCTTTCGCGACGGAAGGGCCCTGGTCATGCCGCTGGGTGCGCTGGACGGCATCACCCTGGGCGCCCGCGCCGATTTCGAGGACCGCCCGGCTTCAATTTATCCGTGTACCGCCTGGCTGGGCCGGGTGCTGGACGGCTTCGGCGCAGCCATGGACGGCAAGGGTCCGCTGCCCCAGGGCGCCGTGCCCTATGCCATCAAGGCGCCGCCGCCGCCCGCCACCCGCCGTGGCCGCGTCGGCCGCAAGCTGGATCTGGGCGTGCGGGCCCTGAATGCCTTCGCCACCTGCTGCGCTGGGCAGCGTATGGGCATTTTCTCCGGCTCGGGCGTGGGCAAATCCACCCTGATGGCGATGCTGGCGCGCAATTCCGATGCCGATGTCATTGTGATCGGGTTGATCGGCGAGCGCGGCCGCGAAGTGAAGGAATTCATCGAGGACGACCTGGGCGCGGATGGCCTGGCGCGTTCGGTGGTGGTCGCCGCCACCTCCGATGAAGCGCCGCTGGTGCGCCGCCAGGCGGCCTATGTCGCCATGACCGTGGCCGAGCAGTTGCGCGACCAGGGCCTGAATGTGCTGCTGCTGATGGATTCGGTGACCCGCTTCGCCATGGCCCAGCGCGAGATCGGCCTTTCGGCGGGCGAGCCCCCGGCTTCCAAGGGCTATACCCCCACCGTGTTCGCCGAACTGCCCAGGCTGCTGGAACGCGCCGGGCCGGGCATGGAAGGGCAAGGTTCGATCACCGGACTGTTCACCGTCCTGGTGGAAGGCGACGACCATAACGAGCCGGTGGCCGATGCGGTGCGCGGTATCCTGGACGGCCATATCGTTTTGGAACGTGCCATTGCGGAACGCGGCCGTTTTCCGGCCATCAATATCCTTAAATCGGTCAGCCGCGCCATGCCCGGCTGCAACAGTCCAGGCGAACAAAAGCTGGTTTTGGCGGCCCGCCGGCCGCTGACCGTTTACGAAGATATGGCGGAGCTGATCCGGCTTGGCGCCTACAAGGCTGGCACGAATCCTGAAGTGGACGAGGCTGTGAGGCTCACCCCGCCGCTTGAAGCCTTCCTGGCACAGTCCAAGAACGAGCGGGCGACGTTGAGCGAAGGCTATGCCGCGCTGTCCGCCATCCTGGGCATCGCGGAAGGGAGTGTGCGATGAACCGAACCGATACACTGCTGCGCCTCAAGCGCTTCCGCGTCGATGAAATGAAACGCCGCATCGCCGCGATCGACGCGATGAAGGCCGACCTGGAACGCAAGCTGGCCGACCTGGACGACAATGTGGCCCGCGAAAAGCAGCGCGCCGGCGACAGCGATATCGGCCGCCTGGCCTTCCCGTCCTTCCTGCGCTCCATCGAGGCGCGGCGCGAAAACCTGCGCATCACGCTCAGGGAAATCGAACGCGAATATGCCGCCGCCCAGCTCGACCTGTCGAACGCCTTCCAGGATCTCAAGGCGCTGGAAGTCGCCACCGAGCAGCAGGCCAAGCGGCTGGCGGAAATGCAGGCCCGCCGCGCCCAGGCACGCCTGGACGAGATGGCGCTGGTGCGCCACCTGCGCAAGCATACCTTGCGGGCGAGCTAGACGCCTTGACCTCCGGCAGGGTGCTGGCGGCCGATGTGGCAAAAAAGCCGCAGGCGGCCCGGCATCCCCGTCAAAGCCTCGCAAAATGCGAACGCATGTGTCATTTCGATACAGGCTGCGTCGGCTTGGGGCCTTTGAATGTCATTTTCGGAAACCATCTCGCCTTTCTTCGGGCGCTGCATCCTGGTGTGGTTCTACGCCACCAATGCCATGAACGTCCTGGGCGACTGGCGTCTTGTCGCCGAACAGTTGGCGCTCAAGCATGTGCCGCTGCCGCCGTTGGTGCTGCTGGTGGTGCTGCTGGTGGTGTTCATGGGCTGCCTCTCGCTGCTGTTCGGCTGGCACACCCGCCATGGCGCGGTGATGCTGTTCGGCCTGACCGTCGTTGCCACCGTGACCATGCATGACTTCTGGCACTATGGCGATCCGGGCGCGCGTGCGGTCGAGTTCGGCATCTTTGCCCGCGACCTGGCGATCTGCGGCGGACTGCTGATGCTGGTGGGGATGGGGCCGGGGCCTTTTGCAGTGGATAACGCCAGCGGCGGCGGAAAAGGAAAACGCCGCTAATCCCAATTGTCATGGCCCGCCACCCCGGTTCGCGCGAAGCGCGACTGGAGTGTAAACTCCGAGCGGGCCACCCAGCTGGGCATAAAGCGTTTTATTTCCGAACTGAATATCGAACCAAATTGTCAGATTTCGCCGGTGTCACCTGGGTGGCCCGCATTCGCGGGCCATGACAGTGAGGGGGCATGTTCAGTGCTGCGACACATCCAGCAGCAGTGACGCCAGGGCGCCGGGCTCCAGCATCTCCAGCGCATCTTCGGCCCTGGCGCCGCGCGTGACATGCGCCAGCGCCGCGCCACCTGTTATGGCGGCAAGGCACGCGCCCAGGCGGCGCGTGCGATCCATGCCGGTGACGATGACGCGGCGGAAGCGGAAGGCCGTGACGATGTCGCTGACATCCTCGGCATCCGACAGCGCCGAAATCACCCCGATGGTTTCCACGCCCGGGGTATCGCCCAGGGCCGAGAAGGCGCTTGCGGCGCGGGCGTTCAACGGATTGAAGCCGCCGGCTTCCATCACCATCAGCCTGTCCGGCGCGTTGGTGCCGGTGCGGAACAGCGCCAGCCCATCGGCGCCCGCCAGTTCGCAGTCGCGGCCGAACAAGGCGGCGGCATGGCGGATCTTGGCGGCGACGGCGCTTTTGCCGCTGCCGGCGGGGCCGACCAGAAGAATGCCGCGCGCCTGTGCGAAATCTATCGGCTGGGCCGCCATGCGCTGGGCCAATGCGAAAGCCAGCGCCGCGTCGGGGCTGATCTCGGGAAAGTTCGCCGCTTCGCGCGCCAGCGCCGCCGCCAGGTTTTCCGGCAGGCGGTGGCGCTTGAGCGCCGCGCCCAGATGGGCGGCGCCCCGCGGGAAGGCCAGCAGGTTGTTGGTGGAAGCGGTGAGCGCCATCACACCTGGCCCCCCTAAACCTGACCTAAAGTGCGAAGGCGAACCGAGGCGTGGATTTCATTCTGGCTCATCACCACCGTCTGGGGGCGGAAGCGTTCGATGATCGAGCGCACGAAGGGACGGATCTGCGGGCTGGTCAGCAGCACCGGCACTTCATTCTTGGCCGAAGCGTCGTCAAAGGCTTCGCGCACCTGCTGGATGAACTGCTGCAGTTGCGACGGCGCCATGGCGAGCTGGCGTTCCTCGCCCTGGCCGACGATGGATTCGGCGAAAGCATGTTCCCAGTTGGGCGACAGCGCGATCAGCGGCAGGTAGCCGCCGGGCGCCAGGTTGGCGTGGCAAAGCTGGCGCGCCAGCCGCGCGCGCACATGCTCGGTGATATAGAGCGCGTTCTTGGTGTGGCCGACGGCTTCGGCGATGCCTTCCAGGATGGCGGGCAGATCGCGAATGGAAACGCGTTCTCCCAGAAGGGTCTGCAGCACGCGCTGGACGCCGGTGACGGAAATCTGCGAGGGGATCAGTTCTTCCACCAGCTTCTTGTTCTCCGGCGGCATATCGTCCAGCAGCTTCTTGGTCTCGGCATAGGACAGCAGTTCGGCCATGTGTGACTTCAGCACTTCGGTCAGGTGCGTGGTCAGAACGGTGCCGGGGTCCACCACGGTGAAGCCGCGGAAGCTGGCTTCTTCCTTCAGCGCGCCGGACACCCAGGTGGCGGGCAGGCCGAAGGCCGGTTCGGTGGTGTGGGTGCCAGGCAGGTCTATCGGCAGGCCCCTGGGGTCCATGATTAGGAACGAGCCGGGGAAGAGTTCGCCCTTGCCGGAATCGAATTCCTTGATGCGGATGCGGTACTCGTTGGCGCCCAGCTGCATATTGTCCAGGATGCGGACGGCGGGCATGACAAAACCCATCTCCTGCGCCAGCTGGCGGCGCAGCGCCTTGATCTGGTCGGTGATGCGATGGCCTTGCACATCGTTGATAAGCGGCAACAGGCCATAGCCCAGTTCGACGCGCAGCAGATCGAGCGCCAGCGCGGTGGAGATCGGCTCTTCCTTGGGCGGGCCGGCGGCGGTGACCTGTTCGGCGGCGGTCTGGGCGGTGCGGGCGTCACGGCGCTTGTAGGCCTGATAGGCCAGCGAGCCGGTGCCCAAGGCGAGGCCGCCGAACACCAGCGTCGGCATGCCGGGCAGGACCGCGACAACGCCCATCACGGCGGCGGCCATGCCCAGCGCCTGGGGATAGAAGGACAATTGCGTCATCAGCGCCTTGTCGGTGGCGCCTTCGACACCGGCCTTCGACACCATCAGGCCGGCGGCCGTGGAGATGATAAGGGCAGGCATCTGGCTGACCAGGCCGTCACCGACCGTCAGCAGGGTGAAGGTCTGGGTGGCGTCGGTGAAGCTCATGCCCTTCTGGGCCACGCCGATGATGATGCCGCCGACGATATTGATGCCGACAATCAGAAGGCCGGCAATGGCGTCGCCGCGCACGAACTTGCTGGCGCCGTCCATGGCGCCGAAGAAATTGGATTCCGCCTCGATGGTCTTGCGGCGCAGTTTGGCTTCGGCTTCGTTTATCAGGCCGGCGGACAAATCGGCGTCAATCGCCATCTGCTTGCCCGGCATGGCGTCCAGGCTGAAGCGGGCGGCGACTTCGGCGATGCGGCCCGAACCCTTGGTGATGACGATGAAGTTGACGATGATCAGGATGGCGAAGACGATCAGGCCGATGACGAAATTGCCCTGCATTATCAGCTTGCCGAAGGCCTGGATGACATAGCCCGAGGCGGCGGTGCCTTCATTGCCATGGCCCAGGATCAGCCGCGTGCTGGCCAGGCCCAGCGCCAGCCGCATCATGGTGGTGAGCAGCAGGATGGTGGGGAAAGAGCTGAATTCCAGCGGCTTCCTGATGAACACCGCCGTCATCAGGATCAGGATCGCGGAACTCAGCGAAAAGGCCAGGCACACGTCCAGCAGCCAGGTCGGCAGCGGCAGGATCAGGACCACCAGGATGGCCATGATGCCGATGGCCAGGCCCAGCTCGCCCTTTTTCAGGAAGTCGAGAATCTTGGCGGGCGAGAAGTCGAAGCCCGGTTTGGCGGCGGCGCCGATGTCAGACATTCAAAGCACTTTCAAAGGTGTCATGCCCGGCGAGCGCGCGGCGAAGCTGCGCGTGAGGGAAGGGGACCCAGAGCCGCATGCGCTGCCCCCGGGCTGCCTTCCCCTCACCGCCTGCGGCGGTTCGGCCGGAAATGACAGAAAGGGGTTGCATCAGCCCGCCATCTTCTGTTCGACACGCTGTTCGCCATGCTGGGGGATGCTGAGACCCGAGTCCGAATATTCGCGCAGCTTGTTGCGCAGGGTGCGGATCGAGATGCCCAGGATGTTGGCGGCATGGGTGCGGTTGCCCAGGCAATGATCCAGCGTGTCCAGGATCAGGTCGCGCTCGACATCGCTGACGGTGCGGCCCACCAGTCCGCGGGTGACGGCGGTGGCGCTGACCACCGCATTCTGCACCGCCGGATTCTGCGGCATCAGGTTGGGCGCGGCGGCGCCGACTTGCGTGCCGTCGGGCAGGCGGATGGCTTCCGGGCCGATCTCCGGCCCCTGGGCCAGCAGCACGGCGCGATGGATGGTGTTTTCCAGTTCGCGGACATTGCCCTTCCAATAGTGACCCAGCAGCAGGCGCTCGGTGGGCGAGGAGACCGGGCGATAGGGCACGCCGTTGGCTTCGGCATATTTGCGCGCGAAATGGTGCGCCAGGGCGCGAATATCCTTGGGGCGTTCGCGCAGCGCGGGAATGCGCAGGTTCACCACATTCAGGCGATAGAGCAGGTCTTCGCGGAAGGTGCCGTGCTTGACCGCTTCCGCCAGGTCGCGGTTGGAGGTGGCGATGATGCGGATATCCACCTTGACCGGCTTGGTGCCGCCGACACGGTCGATCTCGCGTTCCTGGATGGCCCTGAGCAGCTTGGCCTGCAGGCGCGCATCCATCTCGCTGATTTCGTCCAGCAGCAGGGTGCCGCCGTTGGCTTCCTCGAACTTGCCGATGCGCCGGGCGATGGCGCCGGTGAAGGCGCCCTTCTCATGGCCGAACAGTTCGGATTCCAGCAGGTTTTCCGGGATGGCGGCGCAATTGACCGAGATGAAGGGCTTGTCGGCGCGGTGCGACTTGCGGTGGACATAGCGGGCCAGCACTTCCTTACCCGTGCCGCTTTCGCCCGTGATCAGGATCGAGGCCTCGCTGCCCGCGATCTGGTCGGCCAGCGACAGCACCGCCGTCATGGCTTCGTCTTCATGCACCAGCTGGTGGCTTTCATCGGCCACCGCCGCCAGCACCGCCGCGATCAGCTCGGCATCGGCGGGCAGGGGCAGATATTCCTTGGCCCCGGCGCGGATGGCGTCCACCGCGCGGCGGGTGTCGGTGCCGATGCCGCAGGCGACAACCGGCGTGCAGATGCGTTCGGCGGCGAGACCGCGCACCAACTGGCCGATGTCCAGCGTGACGTCGCAGAACACCAGGTCGGCGCCGATGCCGCCGCGCAGGGTGGACAGCGCCTGTTCGATGTCGCTGGCATGGGTGACTTTCGCCCCCTTGTCCATGGCGATTTTGGTGGCCAGGCCGATCTGGCCCTGAAGTCCGCCGACGATGAGAAGACGCATGGTACTTATCCTATAAAAGGGGCCTTCGGAAAGACTTAAGAGCCGCTGCCGGCCTTGATGATTTCGGTCATGGTGATGCCCAGCCGGTCCTCGACGAGAACGACCTCGCCGCGCGCGACCAGCCGGTCATTGACGTAGATATCGATGGCCTCGCCCACCTTGCGGTCGAGTTCGACAATGGTGCCCTTGCCCAGCTTCAACAGCTGGCTGACTTCCATGCCGCTCTTGCCCAGCACGGCGGAAACGGTGACCGGAACATCGAACACCGCTTCCAGGTCGACCGCCGAGCGCTTGGGCGCGGATTCGGCCGGATTGTCGTTGTTGAGCAGCGCGGCGCCGGGCGCGGCCTGGTGGCCGAGGTCGGGCAGGTCAACATTGTCGCTGGCCATCAAACTAACCTTTCAAATCGGTGGGCGCGGAAGCGGAGAAACGGTGGGAAATCAGGGCGGTCAGGGCATCTTCGATCGCCTGCTCGCTGCGTTCGGCGCCGCCGCCGCGCCATTCGATGCGGCAATCCGCGCCGGTCATGGCGGCATCGGCGGCGATCATCACGCGGCCCTCATAGCCTTCTTCATTGGCGATATCGGCCAGGCGTTCCGCCAGCACCGCGACCACGGCCGGAGCGGCCCGCAAAGTGATGCGGGGCTCGCCGATCGCCTGGTGCATGGCCTGGCGCAGCGCGATCTCGACATCGCCGGCGGGCAGCACGGCAAGGGCGGCGGGGGCGATGCGCCTGGCCATCGCCAGCGCCAGCGTGGCGGCTTCGGCGCGCAACGCCTCGACCTGGGCATGGCTGTTGTCCAGCGCGGCGCGGATGGAAATGGTCAGGGCGGCGATGGTGCGGTCCAGCGCGTCGGCGGCGCGGGCCTGGGCGTTGCTCGCGCCTTCGCTGCGGGCGCTGGCCTGCATCGCTTCCAGTTCGGCGGTGGTGAGCGTCTGCTTCTGGCGCGCGCGGGCGTCGGGGCTGGGACGGTCCTCGCGGCCGGCGAATTCGGTGTCGAAGGTGAATTTGCGCTGGGTGTTCTGATCTTTGGCCATCAGTACACCAGCTCGTCTTCGGCGCTGCCGCCGGCGATCATGATCTCGCCCTTGGTGGCCAAATCCTTGGCGACATTGACCATGCGCATCTGGGCTTCATCCACATCCTTGAGGCGCACGGGGCCCATGGCTTCCATGTCGTCGCGCAGGATCTTGCCGGCGCGCTCGCTCATGTTGGAGAAGAAGGTGTCGCGCAAGCCGTCGGTGGCGCCCTTCAGGGCCAGGCCCAGCTTGTCCTTCTCGACATTGCGCAGCAGGGTCTGGATCGAACCCGGATCGAGCTTGCTGAGGTCTTCGAAGGTGAACATCAGCGCCTTGATCTTTTCGGCGCTGTCGCGCGAGCGTTCTTCCAGGGCGGTGATGAAGCGGGTTTCGGTCTGGCGGTCGAAATTGTTGAAAATTTCGGCCATCTGTTCATGGGCGTCGCGCTTGGCGGTGCGCGCCAGGTTGGACATGAATTCCACCCGCAGGGTCTGCTCGACCTTGTCCAGTATGTCCTTCTGCACGCTTTCCATGCGCAGCATGCGCTGCACCACTTCCAGGGCGAATTCCTCGGGCAGGGCGCCCAGCACGCGCGCGGCATGTTCCGGCTTGATCTTGGACAGCACCACCGAAACCGTCTGCGGATATTCGTTCTTGAGATAGTTGGCCAGCACCGTCTCGTTCACATTGGCCAGCTTGTCCCACATGGTGCGGCCGGCGGGACCGCGGATTTCCTCCATGATGGCGCCGACCTTGTCGGACGGCAGGATGCCGCCCAAGAGGCGCTCGGTGGATTCATAGGACCCCATCACCGAGCCGGTGCCCGACATCTGGCTGACGAAGTCCACCAGCAGCTTTTCGATCAGCGCCGCCGACACCGAACCCAGGTTGGACATCACCTGGGAGATTTCCTTGATTTCCTCCTCGTCCATCATCTGCCAGATCTGGGCGGAGTGATCCTCGCCCAGCGACAGCATGATGATGGCGGCCCGCTCGGCCCCGGACAGGGACCGCAGGTCTTCTTTCATGGCGGATTTGGGGGCTTTGGACATGGGTTTTTGCGATCTCAGGCCGGTTGATGCAGCCAGGTGCGGATGATCGCCAGCGCCTCTTCGGGATGCGCCTGGACGACTTCACCGACCTTCTTGATGGAGGAATCGCGGACCTGGCCGTCGATCTGGCTGAGGTCGATGCCGGGCTGCGGCGCGGGCAACTGGGCGGGGGCCGATGGATCGGCCGGCTGGCCGTCGTGTGCCGGCGCGGGCAGCGCGCCCGCCACGGGCGAGGCATTGGCAAGGGCGAAGGTGCCGCCATTGGCGGCGATCTGGGCCGCGAACATGCGGTTGATCAGCGGCTTGGCGACGAACAGGCCGATCAGGAGCGCGGTGACGCACAGGATCGCCGCTTCGATGATCTTGAACCAGTAGGACGAATCCAGCCCCAGCAGCGGCTTGGGCGCTTCGGTGCCGGCGGCGGATTCCATGCGGGCGAACTGCATGTTGGTGACCTGGACCTGGTCGCCGCGCGTGGCGTCATAGCCCATGGCCGACTTCACCAGGGCCGAAATCTGCGCCATTTCGGCGGCGGTGCGGGGCTTGTAGGCGGCGGCGGTGTCGCCGGAGCCGTCCACCACGACCGCGACCGACAGTTTCTTCACGTCGCCGCCGTCCACGGTGGAGGTGGTGGTCTTCTTGGAGATTTCGTAGTTGGTGGTTTCCTCGGTGCGGCCCGACTGGTCCTTGCTGGTGTCGCCGCCATTGGCGCCGCCGCCGGGCAAGGCATTGGCCACCGACACGGCATTGGCGCCGGCGGAAGTGGTGGCGGAATTCTGCTCCACCGTCTGGGTCGAGCGCACCACCTTGGAATCCGGATCGAAGGATTCGCTGGTGGTCTGGGTGTGGTTGTAATTGATGTCGGCGGCCACCTGGACCTGGACATGGCCGGTGCCGACCACGCTGGTGACGATGGCCTCGATGCGGCCGCGCAGCGAATTTTCGTAATTGGTGGTGTCTTCGTCCTGGTTGCGGGCCAGCGCATCGGGGCCGGACTTGTCGTCGCCGCCGGCCAGCAGATTGCCGCGATCATCCACGATGGCGACCCGGTCGGCGGAAAGCGCCGCGACGGCGGCGGCCACCAGATGCTGGATGGCCTGGACCTGGCCGCGGTCCAGCCGGCCGGCGGTCTTGAGCACCACCGAGGCGGACGGCTGCTGGTCGTCGCGCGAAAAGACCTGGCGTTCGGGGATCACCAGATGCACGCGGGCGGCCTGGATGCCCTCGATGGTCTGGATCGAGCGGGCCAGTTCGCCTTCCAGGGCGCGCAGGTGATTGATGTTCTGGACAAAGGCGGTGGTGCCGAAAGCGTCCGACTTGTCGAAGATCTCGTAGCCGACACCGGCGGCGGGCAGGTTGTCCTGCGCCAGCGCCATGCGCAGCTTGGTCACCTGGTCGGCGGGAACCATGATGGTGCCGCCGTCCTTGACGTCATACTTGACGGCCATGGCGTCGAGCTTGCCGGTGACGGCGGCGGCGTCGCGCGATTCCAGGCCCGAAAACAGGATGGTCTTGGGCGGCTCGGTGATGGCGCCCGCGATATAGAGGAAGAAGGCGGTCAGGACGGCGGCGACGCCGGCCATGACGCCGAACCGCGCCGCGCCAACCGATTTGAAAAACTCCGGCAAGGTGTCCTCCCCGCAAGCGCGGACGAAAAGCTCGTCCGTTCTGCTAGGCAAACATTGCCGCCCCTACGGTAAAATTTGGCTTAAGAGAAAAAGCCGCGCGGTGTTGCCGCACGGCTTTATTTGCTTAATGCCTTGTTTACGATTTCACGAAAATCGCGCGGCCGTCAATTGCGATACTGCTGAACGCGCGTCGCCCGCAGTCCGGCCAGGCCGAAACGGTCGATGGCATGCTGCCAGGCAAGAAACTCCTCGACCGTCAGCGTGTAACGCTTGCAGGCATCGTCCAGGCTCAACAGGCCGCCGCGCACGGCGGCAACGACTTCCGCCTTGCGGCGGATCACCCAGCGGCGCGTCGAAGGCGGCGGCAGATCGGCGAGCGTCAGCGGAGACCCGTCGGGCCCGATGACATAGCTCACGCGTCCTTTGCGCTCTTCCATATGTAAAACTCCCGACACTTTCCACGCCCAAGTTACGCGGCCCGCCGTTTAGAAAGGGCCAAGAGACGTGGTAAACGAACCCATAAAAGCTTTGCTCAACTCGTCGGCTTGTTCGCGGGAAAGGCCCGTTTCATGGGCCTTTCCCGCTCACGCTAGTTGGTGGGCAGCTGTTCCAGTTCCTGCAGCATCTGGTCGGCGGTGGTGACGATGCGCGCCGAGGCGCTGTAGGCGCGCTGGGTGGTGATCAGGTTGGTGAATTCGGTGGCGAGGTCCACCGTCGAGGCTTCCAGCGACTGGGAGGCGATGGAGCCCGCGCTGCCGGCGGCGGCGAGATTGACGTTCGCCACGCCCGACGATTTGGTCGCGATATAGGCGTTGCCGTTCACCTGGCCCAACCCGTCCGGGTTGGTGAAGGTGGCGAGCGGGATCTTGTAGACGTCCTGCGTCAGTCCGTTGGAGAACTGCGCCGTCACCGTGCCGTCCTTGCCCACCGTGACGCCGGTGACGCTGCCGAAGGCCGAGCCGTCGGTGGTTTTGGTCAGGGTCGAGGGCGTGTCGAACTGCGACAGGCCGTCCGAACCGCCGATCGTGCCCAGGTCCACGGTCAGCGCCTGCGGCGCCAAGCCCGAGGTCGCGGTGTTCCAGGGAACGGTCATGCTGATCTGGCTGGAGGCCGGCGTGGCGCCGTTGACGTTGCCCAGGGTGCCGTCCGGATTGAACGATATCGTGCCGGTCGAGATCGGGCCGGTGCTGGTCAGGTTCGAGGCGCTGCCGGCATAGCTGGTTTCATAGGCCCACTGGTTGGCGCCGGTCTTGATGAAGGAGAAGGTCAGCGGCTGGAACCCGCCCTGGCTGTCGTAGACGTTGATGGTGCGGGTGAAGTCCGGCGCCACCGCGCCCGAGGTCATGTCGCCCGCCGCATAGGTCGAGTCCACCGTGGAATCGGACTGCAGGTTGGCCTGCAGCGAGATATTGCTGGTGGCCTGGGCGGTGCCCGACAGGTTGTTGACGTTGATCAGGCTGACGTCGGAGGCATCGGTGGGGATGTTGCCCGCCGAATCCAGTTTCCAGCCCAGCAGGTACAGGCCGGCGGCATTCTCCAGGTTGCCGTTCTGATCCGGCGTGAAGCTGCCCGCCCGGGTATATTCCTGGGTGGCGGTGGCGTTGGGATCGGTGGCGACCACGAAGAAACCGTTGCCCGAAATGCTGAGGTCGGTGGGCGATGAGGTCGCGGTGGGCAATCCCTGCGTGGTGACGTCCTGGCTGATCAGCGCGCTGACGCCGGCGCTGGCGTTGCCCGACAGGCCCGGCGTGTTGAGGAAGGTCTCGAAATTCGCCGACTGGTTCTTGTAACCGACGGTGTTGACGTTGGCGATGTTGGACGAGGTCGCCGACAAGGCCTGGGCGTTGGCGGCAAGGCCGGCGACGCCGATATTCAAAGCTCCATACAGACTCATTTTACATTTCCTTTTTGCGGGGGATGGTCTTCGACCGTGCCCGCTTGAGGGTCGGCGCCGCTTCTGCGGGCCCGTGTTTCAAAACTCCAGATCTCAGTTGGAAACCGCGGCGACATCGCCGAGGCCCACTTCGAGATTTCCGATCACCAGCTGCGGGGCGCTGCCGGTCATGTCGATCTGGCTGACGGTGCCGGCGCTGGCCACCGAAGTGGTGATGCCGGTGCCGTTGGCGTCGTTGGCGGTGACGGCGAGCTTGTAGGCGCCGTCGTCCAACTGGTTGCCGTTATTGTCCTTGCCGTCCCAGGCGAAGGTGTTGTTGCCCGCCGCCGTCGCGCCCGCGCCGCTGTAGACGGTCTTGCCGTTGGCGTCGGTGACGGTGAGGGTGGTGCCGGCCGCCTGGGTGCCCAGGTTATAGGTCCAGCTGGCGGCGCCGCCGCTCAGCGAGGCCTCGCCGTTGGTGACCGACACCTTCTTGCCCAGATAGCTGGTGGTCACGGCCGAGGCGTTGCTGGTGCCCTGGGTGATCAGGGTCTGCAGGTTGGTGTTGGTGTTGATCTGCTGTTCGACCTGGCTGTATTCCACCAGCTGCTGGGTGAAGGTGCTGGAATCCATCGGGCTGGTGGGGTCCTGGTTCTTCAGCTGCGTGGTCAGCAGGGTGAGGAAGGTCGAGAAGTTTCCCGACAGCTGGCTCATCGCATCCGTGTTGGTGGTGGACGCGGGGGGGGCGGCGGGGCTGTTGGAAGAGGTCGGTGTGACGGTCATTGGCGCGTTCCTTTAAACCCTGATGTCCAGCCGGCCGTCGGCGGGCGCCCGATAGGCGGCGCCGGCGGCGGTGGCTTCGATGCTGCTGGTTGCGGTGAGTGCGAAAGCGCCGCGGGCATTGCCGCGATTGCCGTTGCCGGTATTGCCGCTGTCGCCGGTTTGCTGGCGCAGCGAGAAATTGAGCCCGTCCTGCGACACGTCCAGGCCGGCCTCGCGCAGGGCGCGCTGCAGGGCGGGGGCATCCTTCTGCAGCAGGTCCAGGGTCTGGGGCTGGTCGGCGGACAGATGGGCGCTGGCCTTGCCGGTGGAATCAATCGACAGGCGCACTTCGACCCGGCCCAGTTCGGGCGGGTCGAGGCGGATGTCGAACTGCTTGCTGCCGCTCTGGCTCCTGGCGGTGATCGCCACCGCCAGCGCCGGCAGGTTGGGCGCGTGCGCCGTCTGCGCGGCCTGGGCCGTGACCTGGACATGCTGGGTGACGGTGGGCGCGGCCGGTTGCGCGGCAGGCGCGGAATGCAGCGCCACAGTGCTGTTGACGGGCGCGGAATTGACCGGCTGAGGCGCGGCCCCCTGGATGGCGTCGGCGGCCGCGGCCTTCAAGTCGTCAGCCTTGTTCTCACCGTCCTTGGTGGTGGCCGCATTGGACGCCGCGTCGCTTGCGGCCTGGCTGGCCGGCTGCGGCGCGCCCGGCCCGGCGGCGGCTTTCAGATCATCGGCTGGCAGATCATCGGCTGGCAGGTCACCGGCTGGCAGGTCATTGGCCGGATCGGCCTTCTGGTCGGGCTTGGCGGCTTTGCCGGACTTTGCCGAGGATGCGGCGGCGAGACCGGCCACCTGGTCAGCGGTCTGCGGCGTTTGCGGCTGGCCCGCGGCATTTGGCGCGGCGCTTGCGGCCTGGCCGGCTGTCTGCGGCGCGTCCGGGCTGGCGGCGGCTTTCAGGCCGTCGGCTGGCTGGTCATCGGCCGGATCGGCCTTCCGGTCGGGTTTGGCGGCTTTGGCATCCGCGGGCTTTGCCCCGGCGGCGAGGCTGGCCAGCCGGTCGGCGGCCTGCGGCGCTTGTGCCTGGCTTGCGGCATTTGGCGTGGCGGTGAGGCCGGCCTGCTGGCCGGCGGCCTGCGGCGCTTGCGCCTGGCTTGTGCCGGAAATGGCATCGGTGTCGCCGCCGTCCTCTTCATTGGCGTTGGCGGTGGCGGCGGCAAACGCCGGCTGCGGCAGCGGCAAGGGCTGCGCCGGCTGTGGTGTCACCGGCTGCTGCGGCGTGGCGGCCTGGGCCGCCGCGGCCTGGGCGGCATCGGCGGTGTTGTCGGCCTTGTCGGCAGGCTTGCCGTCGCTCTTGTCGGCGTTCTTGACCGGCTTGGCCTGCGCCTGGCTCGCGGTCTGTGCGGCGGCGCCGGCATTGTCGCTCTTGGTGTTGGTCTGGGCGTCGGCCTTGCGATCGTCCGCCGTTTTGTCGTCCTGCGAATCCTTGCTGTCCGCCTTGGGCCTGGCGGCGGTGGACTGCAGCAGGAGGGCAAAGGGCGAGGTATCGTCCGCCTTGTTGGCATCCGCAGCCTGCGCGACATGCAGGTTCGTCTGGTGTAAAATCCGGGATGTCGCTGATGCTCGCACGAGGTCTGCCGATGATGATCCGCCAGAACCCATCGCAAACGCCGTGCCGGATGCCGGAGCTGCGATTTCGCTGCATTTTCCCGGCGAACGCCCTGCACGAACTGCAGTAAAAGACGGGCAGGACCTGCCGGTGCGGCAAAGTCTGCCGCCTCCGGCCCCCATCCGAACAGTGTAAAAAGCCCGCAAACCCGCGGAAAAATCAAGGGCGCGGCGTGGCATGGGGCTTGCGACATGCCGTGCGCAACACAGTCTTTGGATTTTTAGGCCGTGAGCCTGAACGGAATTACCGCCAGCGCCATCAGCGCGCTCAAAACCAACAGCGCCGCGCTCAGCGTGGTGTCGGGCAACGTCGCCAATCTCAACACCCCCGGCTATGCCCGGCGTGTCGTCAATGAACAGACGCTGAGCGCCGGCGGCCAGTTGATGGGCGTGGACATCGCCAGCGTGCAGCGCGTCACCAACCAGTTCCTGCAGCAGGAGCAACTGGCGGCGGGCGGTTCGGCGGCACAGTATGACACCATGTCCGACCTGTTCTCGCAGTTGAACGGGCTGTTGGGCGCGCCCGGCGACAACCAGTCCGTCGCCACCCAGCTCACCAACCTGGCGTCGGCCTTCGCCACCGCCTCCCAGTCGCCGACCTCCAGCGCCAGCCGCACCGGCGTGGCCAACGCCCTGAACAGCCTGGCCAGCACCTTCTCCGATGTCTCCAGCACCATCACCTCGCTGCAGACCCAGATCGACCAGCAGGCGGTGAATTCGATCGGCTCGACCAACACCCTGATCAAGCAGATCTACGACCTGAACACCCAGATCAAGACCGCCAATGCCGGCGGCGACCAGGCCAGCGCCCTGCTGGACCAGCGCGACGTGGCGCTGACCAACCTGGCCCAGGTGATGAGCATCTCCACCACCACCAACAGCGACGGCAGCGTCGATGTTTCCACGCCCGACGGCACCAACCTGGTGTCCAACACCTATGCCCAGCTCTCTTATGCCGGTGGCGCCCAGAACGGCAGCTACGGCAATATCCAGATCCAGGACGTCAATCCCCAGAACGGCCAGATGATCGGCCAGGTCCAGGCGCTGGACCCCCATCTGTCGGGCGGCTCGCTCAAGGGCATGATCGACATGCGCGACCAGGTGCTGGGCAATCTCAGCCAGACCCTGGGCAACCTGGCGCAGGGCACGGCCCAGGCCTTCAACGCCCAGGCCAATGCCAATGCCGCCTGTCCGCCGCCGACCTCGCTGACCGGCCGCGACACCGGCATGCTTTCCACCGACGGCCTGAATTTCACCGGCAAGACCACCCTGGCGGTCACCGATCCCAGCGGCAATCTGGTGTCGCGCATCGACGTGGATTTCAGCGCCGGCACCCTGTCGGTGAATGGCGGCGCGGCGCAGCCGATCGGCGGCACCATCGGCAGCTTCACCACCGCGCTGAACACCGCCCTGGGCGCCAACGGCACCGCCAGCTTCGCCAACGGCCAGCTTTCGATTTCCGCCACCGGCGGCAACGGCGTGCTGGTGCAGGACGACGCCTCCACCCCGTCATCGCGGGGCGGTGCCGGCTTCTCGCAATTCTTCGGCCTGAACGATGTGTTCCAGTCGCAGATGCCGTCCCTGACCGCCACCGGGCTTTCGGCGGGCGACGCCAGCGGCATCGCGGCGGGCGGCACCATCTCGCTGTCGCTCAAGGGCCCGGACGGCGACATCGCCAAGAAGGTTTCGGTCACCACCACCGCCGGCATGACCATCGGCCAGATCGTCGCGTCGCTGAACACGGCGATGGGCGGGGCGGCGACCTTCACCCTGGGCAGCGACGGCTCGATCTCCACCGCCACCAGCGCGGTCTATCCCGGCTATACCCTGAACGTGACGGGCGACACGACCTCGCGCGGCACCACCGGCATGAGCTTCAGCCAGATCTTCGGGATCGGCGCCAATGCCCAGTCGATGCAGGCCGGCGGCTTCAGCGTGACCTCCGCCGTCGCCAACAATCCGGGCAATATCGGTTTTGCCACCCCGGCCATCACCGCCACCAGCGCGGTGGGCGACACCATCGTGTCGGCGGGCGACAATTCCGGCGCCATCGCGCTGCAGAACGCCATCACCAAGACCCAGAGCTTCGATGCCGCCGGCGGCATCGCCGCCCAGACCGCCTCGCTGTCGGACTATGCCGCCAGCTTCTACCAGAATCTCGCGACCCAATCGAACACCGTCACCGCCAACCAGACCACCCAGGACGACCGCCTGGCCGAGGCCCAGTCGCGGGTGTCGTCCTATTCGGGCGTCAGCCTGGACGAGGAACTGACCTCGCTGTCGTCCTATCAGCAGGCCTATGCCGCGGGGGCGCGCATCCTGACGACGGTTGACCAGCTGTACCAGACCCTGCTGCAGATCCAGTAAGGACATCGAATCATGACCGTTAACCGCGTCGCCACCGCCGCCCAGAGCGCCTATTTCCTGGCCCAGATCGAAAACGCCGGCAGCGCGCTGGACAAGACCCAGCAGCAGATCGCTTCGACCAAGAATTCCACCATCTATGCCGGCTTCGGCAACCAGACCCAGGTGCTGACCGCGACCATCGCCGCCAATGCCCGCAATTCCGCCTATACCACCGCCACCGGCCTCGCCACCACCCAGGTCGATTTGCAGGATACCCAACTGACCAGCCTGTCCAGCCTGGCGGCGCAGTTGCAGAAGGCGGTGAGCGACGCCGTCGCCAACAACGACGCCTCCACCCTGATGACCCAGGCCTCCAGCATCTTCGACCAGGCCAGCGCCATCCTGAATTCCAAGGACGCCAACGGCGATTACATCTACAGCGGCGGCAAGACCGACACCGCGCCGGTGACGGTGGATTCGCTGTCGGCGCTGCAGGCGCTGCCCGCGACCTCGGACGCCTTCGCCAATGGCGACATCAAGAAGTCGGTACAGGTGGCCGACGGCCAGAATGTCACCTATGGCGTCACCGCTTCGGACGTCGGCACCGGGCTGATGCAGGCGCTGAAGGACATCGCGGATTTCGACGCCGGCCCGACCGGCGACCTCAACGACGCCACCGCCCTCACCGGCGCCCAGTCCACCTTCCTGACCAACGCCATCAGCCAGGTCACCAACGTCAACACCGGCCTCACCGCCGTCACGGCGTCGAACGGCTATGTCTCCAACCGGCTGACCGACGCCACCGCCCAGCAGACCTCGATGGACACGCTTTACAAGGGCTTCGTCTCCAACATCCAGGATACCGACCTGGCGGCGGCAGCCACCCAACTGTCGCTGAACCAGACCCAGTTGCAGGCGGCGCTGCAGGTCACCGCCGGGCTGAACCAGCTATCGTTGCTGAACTACCTGCCAACCACCACTACTGGCTGATTTTTCCGTATTTCTTGCGGTTTGGCGCTTGCGAGCCTATATCGCCGAAATGAGCAAAGGCCCCCGCATCGTGGCCGCCATGTCGGGCGGCGTGGATTCCAGCGTCACCGCCGCGCTGCTGAAAAAGCAGGGCTATGACGTGGTGGGCATCACCCTGCAGCTTTATCCCGAGGACAAGGGCCCGGCGCGCGCGGGCGCCTGCTGCGCCGGAGCGGATATCTACGACGCCAAGGCGGTGGCCGAAAAGATCGGCATTCCCCATTATGTGCTGGATTACGAAAGCCGCTTCAAAAAGGCGGTGATCGAGGATTTCGCCGACAGCTATGCCAGGGGCGAGACGCCGATCCCCTGCGTGCAGTGCAATCAGAAAGTGAAGTTCGCCGACCTCTTGGACACCGCGCGCGAACTGGGCGCGCAAGCGATGGCCACCGGCCATTATGTCCGCCGCGTCGAAGGCGCGGGCGGCGCCGAACTGCATGCCGCCGCCGACGCGGCGCGCGACCAGAGCTATTTCCTGTTCGCCACCACCCAGGCGCAACTCGACTATCTGCGCTTTCCGCTGGGCGACCTGGAAAAGACGCAGGTCCGCGCCATCGCCGCCGAACTGGGCCTGGTCAATGCCCAAAAGCCCGACAGCCAGGACATCTGCTTTGTGCCGCCCACTTCCGATTCAAAAAGAGGGCGCTACACCGCGATCGTCAACCGCCTCCGCCCCGATGCGGCGCGGCCGGGCGAGATCGTGACCCTGGATGGCGCGGTGGTCGGCCGCCATGACGGCATCGCCAATTTCACCGTCGGCCAGCGCAAGGGCCTGGGCCTGTCCGGCAATGAAGAGCCGCTGTTCGTGCTGAAGCTGGACGCGGTGAATGCGCGGGTGGTGGTGGGGCCGCGGGCCGCGCTGGGGTCGTCCAGCATCCTGCTGCGCGCGGTGAACTGGCTGGGCGCGCACGGCCGTCCGTTCGAAGCGCGGGTGAAAGTGCGCTCCATGCGCCCGCCGGTCGCCGCCACGGTCACGCCCCTGGCGGCCGGCGCGGCGCGGGTGGAACTGGCGATGCCGGAAGACGCCATCGCGCCGGGCCAGGCCTGCGTTTTCTATGACGCCAATGGCTCAAGGGTGCTGGGCGGCGGCTGGATCGTGGGCGCGGAGCCGATGCGCGCCGTCGCCTGAAAGCCGCTTGGCTCCAACAAAATGTCATGCGCCGCTGTTAAGCGTGGATGATGGCTGACATTCTGTAGCGGGAGCGGGACACATGAACCCAACGTCATTCACGCGCCGCCGGATTCTGAAGAACGCCGCACAGGTCGCGGCCCTGGATGCGGCCGCGATGCTGCTGCCGCCCAATGTGCAAAAGCTGCTGGCCAGGCAACCCAGCCATCAAGGCTCGCTGCGCGACATCAAGCATGTCGTGATGCTGATGCAGGAGAACAGGTCGTTCGACCATTATTTCGGTTCCATGGCCGGGGTGCGCGGCTTCGGCGATCCCAAGGCGCTGAAACTTTCCACCGGGCTCAGCGTCTTTCACCAGCCCGATACCGAAAATCCCAGGGGCTATATGCTGCCTTTCCATCTGGACAGCTTCCAGACCAATGCCCAGAAGCTGCCCTCGACCAGCCATGCCTGGGCGGTGCAGCACCGCGCCTGGAATAACGGCAAGATGGACCAGTGGATGCCGGCCCATCGCGCCGCCGACGGCGCCAAGGGCCCCTATACCATGGGCTATTTCAAGCGCGCCGACATCCCGTTCCACTATGCCTTGGCCGAAAGTTTCACCATCTGCGACAACTTCCATTGCTCCGTCATGGGCCCGACCTGGCCCAACCGGCTGCACTGGTTCACCGGCAGCATCGATCCCGAAGGCAGGAATGGCGGCCCGGTCATCCAGAACAAGGCGCCCGATGGCGGCTATGGTTGGACCACCTATGCCGAGCGGCTGGAGCAGGCAGGCATCGGCTGGAAGGTCTATCAGCCCGACGATGGCAACGGCTTCAACATGCTGCAGAACTTCCGGCAGTTCAAAGAGGCGCCGCCGGGATCGCCTTTGCGCACCAAAGGCGTGACGCTCTCGCCGGAAGGCCAGTTCGAATATGACGCCCGCAACGACCGGCTGCCGGCGGTGTCGTGGCTGTGCCCCACCGGCGATGCCTGCGAGCATCCCGACAGGCTGCCGGCGGCGGGCGCGGAATTCATCGCCTCCAAGCTGAACGCCCTGGCCGCCAATCCCGATGTCTGGGCCAAGACCGTTTTCATCGTCAATTACGACGAGAATGACGGCTTGTTCGACCATGTCGCGCCGCCGGTTCCGCCCGAAGGCACGCCGCTGGAATTCATTGACGGGCTGCCCATCGGCGGCGGCTTCCGCGTGCCCTGCATCGTCATTTCCCCCTGGACCGCCGGCGGCTGGGTCTGCAGCCAGCCCTTCGATCACACCTCGATCCTGCAGTTCCTGGAGCGCTTCACCGGCGTGCGCGAGCCCAATATCTCGGACTGGCGGCGCACGGCCTTTGGCGACCTGACGGCGGCCTTCCGCTTCGGCCAGACGCCTGCCGCGCCGCCCGGCGTGCCCGATACCGGCATGATGCTGCACCTGGCGCGCTATGCCGCCGCCAATCTGCCCAACCCGCCCATTCCCGGCGCGGACCAGGAACTCCCGGTGCAGGAAAAGCCCCAGGAAAAATCAAAGCACAAATAGGCGCGATCCGGCTGTTTTCGGGCTTATCTTGACAGGTTAGGGTGCCCCGCTTAAACCGCCCGCCCGGACCGGGTGCGGTCCGTCCCGGCTTGGCAGCGTAGCTCAGTGGTAGAGTAGGGGAATCATAATCCTTTGGTCGCAGGTTCAAATCCTGCCGCTGCTACCGGCCGGTTCTTCAGGAAATCCCGCGTGACCGCCGCACCCACCTTCGCCGACATAAAACGCGCCCAGGCGGCGATCACGCCCGCGCTGGTGCGCACGCCCATCCGCCACTCGCGCACCCTGTCGGGCATTGCCGGCTGCGATGTGTGGCTGAAATTCGAGAACCGCCAGTTCACCGCCAGCTTCAAGGAGCGCGGGGCGCTGAACCGCATCCTGGCGCTGGGCGAAGACGAAAAGCGCCGCGGCGTGGCGGCGATGAGCGCCGGCAATCATGCCCAGGGCGTCGCCTATCATGCCGGGCGGTTGGGCATCCCGGCGACCATCGTCATGCCGCTGACCACCCCCTTCAACAAGGTCAAGCACACCCGCGATTTCGGCGCGACGGTGATCCTACACGGCCAGACCCTGATGGAGGCCGATGCCGAGGCCCGCCGCATCGCCGCCGAGCAGGGCCTGACTTTCATTCATCCCTATGACGATCCGCTGGTGATCGCGGGCCAGGGCACCCTGGCGCTGGAGATGCTGGAAGACGTGCCGCAGCTTGACGCCATGATCGTGCCGGTGGGCGGCGGCGGGCTGATCTCGGGCTGCGCCATAGCGGCAAAGGGCATGAAGCCGGAAATTGAAATCTACGGCGCCCAGACCGAACTCTATCCGGCGATGCACGACCTGATGAAGGGCCTGACGCCGCCCGCCACGCCGTCCTTTTCCACCATCGCCGAAGGCATCGCGGTCAAGCAGCCCGGCCTGCTCACCCGCCAGATCGTCAAGGCGCTGGTCAACGACATCTTCGTGGTGCGCGAGGACGAGATCGAACATGCCCTGGCCGACATTCTGGAAATCGAGAAGACGGTGATCGAGGGCGCCGCCGCCGCCAGCTTCGCGGCGCTGCTGGCCAACACGGCGCGCTTCAAGGATCGCCATGTCGGCATCGTGATGTCGGGCGGCAATATCGACATGCGGCTGCTATCCAACCTGATCCTGCGCGAACTGACGCGCGAGGGCCGCATCATCGCGCTGGAACTGCAGGTGGAGGACCGCCCCGGCCAGTTGGCCGACATCGCCCGCATCATCGCCGATGCCGGCGGCAACGTGCTGGAGGTCAACCATCACCGCATGATGGTGGGCACGCCGGCCAAATCCACCACCCTGGGCCTGGTGGTGGAGGCGCGCGACGCCGAGCATGCCCAGGAAATCCGCGACCGGCTGGCCGCCCAGGGATTTCGTCAGATCTAGCGCGGGCCCGCCTTAAGGGTTAACGTCGTCGCGGTTAACCTTCTATTAAGGCTCTGTTTCACTTTGGGACACCCTCTTCCTAACACTCGCGTCATGCGGGGCGGATTTCCTCTTCCACGGAGCGTGGCGCAGCTCACGGGCGTCATCGTGACCGGGATCGTGGCCTTCGGCACCGATATCGAGGTCTATTACGCCGTGCCCTTGGGCGTGTTCGCGGGTGTGCTGGCAATGTTCTTTGTTTCGCTGTCCGAGGCGCAGCTCTCCTACAAGGAGCGCTGGGAGCCGCAGGACGCCTACAAGAAGCGCTGGGAAAAGTACCGCTAAGGAAAGCGTCAGGCTCTTTTTGTTGGTCGCTCGTCGGTACGCTGTCGCTACCGACCTCGCCTACGCTCTTTTTAGTGGTCGCTCCGGCTCTCGCCTACGCGCCTTCGGGCGGGATCGAATTCAGCGAGGCTTCCATTTCCTGGAAGCTGGGCTGGTATTCGGACGGCACGCTGCCGCGGCCGATCTCCACCGACACCTGCGCCGCATTGCCGTGCAGATGCGCCACCAGGATGTCGCGGATGACGTGATAGAACAACGCATCCTCGTCGATCACCGCCTTCAGCCGCACGCCCATCGGGCCGACGATGCCATAGGCCAGGAACACGCCCAGAAATGTGCCGACCAGCGCCGAGCCGATCATGCCGCCCAGCACCTCCGGCGGCTCGCTGATCGCGCCCATGGTCTTGATGACGCCCAAGACGGCGGCGACGATGCCCAGCGCGGGCAGGCCGTCGGCCATGGCGCTCAACGCATTGGCGCCGACCAAAGCTTCGTGGTGATGCTTTTCCAGCTGCTTTTCCATCGCGGTTTCGACCTGGTGCGGGTCTTCCAGGCTCATGGTCATCATCCGCAGGGTGTCGCAGATGAAATCCAGCGCGAAATGGTCTTTGCAGATCTTGGGAAAGCGCTTGAAGATCGAGGAGTCATCGGGCTTTTCAATATGGGCTTCCAGCGCGATCAAGCCCTTGGACTTCATCGTCTTGGTCAGCAGGAACAGCAGGCAGAGCAGGTCGTTATAGTCCTTGGGCTTCCAGCGCGGGCCGGAGATCACCTGGCCCAGGCCGCCGAAGATTTTCTTGACGTTGTAGATCGAGCCCGCGATCAGCATGGCGGCGAGGGCGGCGCCGAAGATGGTCAGCATTTCGTGCGGCGCCGCTTCGATCACCACCCCCAGCGAGCCGCCGGTCATCAGATAGCCGCCGAACACACAGGCAAACAGAACAACGATGCCGCCGATTTGAAGCATGGACTGGGAAACCCGGTGAATATCCCGGTCATCATTAACGGCGACCGCTTAAGGAGGCGTGAACCGCCGTCCCGGATGCGGACGCCGGAGGTTAACGTGCCTTAAGCTCCTGCCCAAAACTCAAGCCGAAGATTGGGCTTCCAGCAGCTTGCGGGTCACCAGGGCGGCCAGTTCGGCGGCGACGATTTCGCCCATGCGCACATCGTCTTCCTCGGCCGCGGCGGCGCGGGAAATGGCGCTGACATGCAGCGCCACGATGGCGGCGTCGGCGGGCAGGCCCAGGCGGTCCATGTCGTCCATGTAGTGGCACAGGACCTCGGCGATGCGCCCGGTCGAGAGCATGCCGGCATTCTCGGCAAAGCCGCGGATCTCGTGGATCTTGTCGAACACCACCGCCATGTCGCGGGCGCCCGCATCCAGTTCGGCGACATATTGCAGGATGGCGGCCTTCAGCGGCGGCACCGCCTGTTCCATCGCCACCTGCGCCTTGTCCATGGTCCGGGAGGAGCGCAGGGTTCTGAGCGCCAGCGCGGCGTTCTGCTTGCTCATCATCTGCGGATAGGACTCCGGCGAAATGAACTGGGCCTGCTGTTTTTCGGGCTTGGTCATCAGCGTACCTGCATGTCCTGGTAATCGTCATGGCGCCGCCACGGGCCGGCATAATTGTCGATCTGACGGCGGCGGCGGTCGGGGCCGAAATAGCTCGGGCAGCGCACGAAGCCGCGGGGCCGTTCCACGATCTCCGCGATGCGGGAAAACAGGTTGTGGGCGGTGATCGGCTTGGCCAGGAATTCGGTGACCCCGGCGTCGCGCGCCGCCTCCACCCGGTGTTTCTCGGTATGGCCGGTGATCATGATGATCGGCACAAAGGGATTGGGGCTGCTTTCATGGGTTCGGATATGACGGGTGAATTCGATGCCGTCCATCGGCTTCATCGCCAGGTCGCTCAGCACCAGGTCGGGCTTGCGCTCGCGCAGGATGCCGATCGCGGCCTGGCCATGGGCGGCTTCGGCGATGTCCTTGATGCCGACGGAATTCAGCAGCGCGCGCAGCAGCGACCGCATATGCGCATTGTCCTCGACAATGAGCGTCTTCAGCCTTTCAAAACCGGCCCCGGACATGCCCTGTTACGCCCCACGCTGCCACACGCCTGCGCGCCCGGCTTTTCGTCCCGCATGCCAAATGTTCCACCGCAGGTTACACTGACGTGGTTATTGAACCGTTACGCCGGTGTAACCGGCGAAAGGCCGCAAGAGCTTGTTCTATTCCCTTTTCATGACAGCCAAGGCGTTGTGGTCGCCCACCGCCTTTGGCGTGAGCGGCGCGGTGCTGGACCGGAACGGACAGGTGCTTTTGGTCCGTCACAGTTACATGCCGGGCTGGCAGCTGCCCGGCGGCGGGGTGGACCGGGGTGAGCCGCCCCAGGCCGCGATCCTGCGGGAACTGGGCGAGGAAGTGGGTCTGACGGGCGGGACGGCGGAATTTTTCGGCCTTTACAGCCGCAAGGCGGGATGGGCGACCAATGTGGTGGCGTTTTACCGCGTCACCGGCGGCGCCATCGCCTTCCGCCCCAGCCTGGAAATCCGGGAGATCTGCTTTGCCGATCCGGCCAGCCCGCCGCCCGATACCACACAGGCGACCCTGGCGCGGCTGCGGGAGCTGTGCGGCGCGCCCCTGTCGCCCTACTGGTAGGCTTGCCTTTTGCCGCTTTGGCCGTTAGCGGAAAGGCTTATGAACGCGCCCGTGATCGTCGCAGAAAGCCCGTCCTGGCAGGTCCGCCTGGAAGCGCCGGACGATTTTCCCAGTGTCGAAACCCTGAACGCCGAAAGCTTCGGCCCCGGCCGTTTCGCCAAATCCGCCTATCGCCTGCGCGAGGGCGTGGACCCGGTGGCAGAACTCAGCTTTGTCGCCATCGAGGACGGCCTGTTGCGTGGCTCGGTGCGCTTCTGGCCCATCAGTGTCGGCGGCCATGAGGAATTGCTGCTGGGCCCCCTGGCGGTGCAGACCGGCCAGCGCGGCCGGGGCATCGGCATCGCCCTGATGCTGGCGGGCATCGAAGCGGCGCGGCGGGGGCCGTGGCGCGGTGTCCTGCTGGTGGGCGACGAGCCTTACTATACCCGGGTGGGCTTTTCGCGCCTGCCGCCGGGGCGGGTGAAGTTTCCCGGCCCGGTGGACCAGAACCGCATCCTGGGCCTGTCGCTTAAGGGCGGCGAGATGCTGACCCTGTCGGGCCAGATTCGCCGGGCGAAGATCGACCATCCCGTGACGGCGGTGGGCGCCGCCGTCGGCTAAGGTCTGTACGCAATTGAAATTCAAAATAAAACTGTCATGGCCCGGGAAACCGGGCCACCCAGGTGACGCAGACTCCCATGCCGACATCGTAGGCGCACCAACTGGGTGGCCCGCTCTCCGGCGGGCCATGACAAGTTGTGATTTAGCTGCCGGCAATTGAGTCCGAACCCTAGACTCCTCACATCGGCCATTTTCTGTTTTGCTTCCCAAACCGCCAACAAGCGCGGAACAAAGGGAGCGATTTCATGTGCGATGAATTCATCCATCCGGGCCTGGTTTCCGATTCCCGCCTGTCGCGCCGCCGCTTCGGCCTGATGACCGCCGCCGCCGCCGGCACGGCGGGCAGCGCCCTGGCGCAGTCCAACGCCGCTTCCACCGAGGTCACGGTCAAGACGCCCGACGGCGCCTGCGACGCGGTGCTGTTCCATCCCAATTCGAAGGGCCCCTCTTCAAAAGAGAAGTGGCCGGCGGTGCTGATCTGGCCCGACATCATGGGTCTTCGGCCGGCCTTCCGCGACATGGGCGCACGTCTCGCCTCGCAGGGTTACACGGTGCTGGTGGTCAATCCCTTCTACCGCAGCGCCCATGCGCCGGTGATCGGCGACAATTTCGATTTCAGCAATCCCGAGGCGCGCGCCCGGCTGACCGGCTATCGCGCCGCCATGACCAATGACGGCATCGACCGTGACGCGGCGGCCTATCTGGCGTTCCTCGATGTTCAAGCTGTGACGGACAAGGGCAAGAAGGCCGGGGTGCAGGGCTATTGCATGGGCGGGGCGCTGGCTTTTCGTAGTGCGGCCGCTGTCGCGGGCCGCATTGGCGGTGTCGGCAGCTTCCACGGCGGCAACGGGCTGGTCACCGATAAGCCCGACAGCCCGCATCTGCTGATCGCCAAGACCAACGCCGCCTATCTGGTCTGCCAGGCGCAGAATGACGATGCCAGCAATCCCAAGGTGAAGGATGACCTCAAGGCCGCCTTCGCGGCGGCAGGCAAGACGGCGACGGTGGAGGTCTATGCCGCCAACCATGGCTGGTGCGTGCCGGGCGGCGCTGTCTACAACCAGGCCGAGGCCGAACGGGCGTGGTCGAACCTGGGCGCGTTGTACAAGGCGAACTTGATTTAAACCACAGGGGGGCTATCGCCCCTCCAGCCGCCACGCCAGCAGCAGCGCGCCGACGATAATGAGCAGCGCCAGCCATTGCGGCAGAAGCTTTTGCTGTTCCAGCGCGGTGGCGCGATAGGCGCCGTTGGCGCGCAACCCGATCCATTTGTCGCCGTTGGCGCTGTCGCCGGGTTCGACGCGGCGGATGTCCGGCAGGCCGTCTTCCAGCCAGTGGACGCTGCCGCCGGTCGCCGCCGCATCGGGCTCCAGCACCTCGGCGGTGGCGCGCATGTCGGCCACTTCCTTGGGATTGAGCGGCCCGGCGGCGGTGACGGTGGACAGGATGCCGTCGCTGGCGCGGTAAAGCCCCATCTCGTCGGCTTTGGCGGTTGCGCGCCAGACGCCGGGCTCGGCATGGCTCAGGGGCAGCACCACCGATTTTCCCGACGGCAGGGTCAGGGTCACCGGCGGGGTCTGCGCCGCCATGGTGCGCCGGGTGATGCGCAGCTCGTTGCCGGTTATGTCGGCGGCCAGGCTCTCGGCCTCCAGTTCCGGCTCCTTCATCAGCCAATGCGCCAGGCGGCGCAGCAGTTCGGCTTGGGGCCCGCCGCCCTCGAAGCCGCGCGCCCACAGCCAGGTCTGGTCGCTCATCAGCTCGGCGATCCGGCCCTTGCCGACGCGGTCCAGCACCAGCAGCGGCCGCCCGGCGGCATCCGCCATCAGGCTCTGCCCCGCCACCTTGTTGCCGCCGATGATGCGGAACCAGCGGCCCCAGGCCGGCGGCATCTTGTCCTGGTTTCGACCGGCCAGTTCGCGCGTCACCGGATGGGCCAGGCCGTCCGGCGTCACCACCGGCTTGAACGGGCCGGTGATCACCTGCCCGGTCGGTTGCACGGGCAAGACTTGGGATAAGGGCGTGCGATAGATGCTTTCGGGCCCGGCGAATTCCGGCCCCGACGAGATCAGCAGCGCCCCGCCGTCCTGGACGTAGGAGGCGATATTCTGGAAATAGGCCAGCGGCAGGATGCCCCGCTCGCGATAGCGGTCGAACACCACCAGATCGAACGAACCCAGCTTTTCCTGGAACAGTTCGCGATAGGGAAAGGCGATCAGCGACAGTTCGTTGATCGGGGTGGAATCCTGCTTGTCCGGCGGGCGCAGGATGGTGAAATGGATCAGGTCCACCGAGGGATCGGCCTTCAGCAGGTTGCGCCACACCCGTTCGCCGGCATGGGGCTCGCCCGAGACCAAAAGCACCCGCAATCGATCACGCACGCCCGAGACGGTCACCACCGCGTGATTGTTCTGCAGCGTCAGTTCGGCGGGGCCCGGCGCGGCGGACAGTTCCACCAGGTTTTCGCCTTCGTGCGCCACCGGAATCCTGATGTCGGTGTCCTTGCCCACCGGCACCAGCCGCGAGCCGAAGGGCTTGCCGTCAATGCGGATGTCCAGCACCGCGCTGGTCTCGCCGCCGCTTTCATTGCCCAAGTCGTCCACCCGCAGGCGCATGGTTGCGGCCTGGCCGACAATGGCGAAGCGCGCGGCGGTCTTGACCGTCAGCTTGCGGTCGCGCTCGCCGCGCCCGCCCGCTACCAGCACCTGCAGCGGCGCATGCAAGGACAGTGTCTGGGGCGAGGGTGCGTCATGCACCTGGCCGTCGGTGATCATTATGGCGCCCGCCACCCGGTTGGGCGCGACATCGGCCAAAGCCGCGTTCAGCGCCGCGAAGGCCTGGGTGCCGTTATTCTCGCCGGTGGCGGTGGTGGTGACCGAAGTCTCGCGCACCACCAGCCCCGGCTGCTGCGCCAGCAGGCGGCGCACCTGGGCGCGGGCGGCTTCCGCCATCTGGGTACGCCTGCCCAGCGCCATGCTCTGCGAGCGGTCGGTGACGATCACCGCCACATCGGGCAGGGGGCTGTGCTTTTCCGTCACCAGCAGCGGCCCCGCCAGCGCGAACAGCAGCACCGCGAAGGCCAGCCCGCGCGCCCAGGCGCCGCGCGCCCGCACATAAAAGCTGTAGGCGATAATCAGCAGCGCCACCGCGGCCAGGGCGGCCAGCAGGCTGACGGGAAGCACCGGGGCAAAGACGATGCGCGTCATTACCGTTCCGTCCCCAGGCGCTGGATCAGCGCCGGCGCATGCACCACATCGGCCTTGTAGTTGCCGGTCAGGGCATACATCACCAGATTGACGCCGAAGCGCAGCGCCATCTCGCGCTGCAATTCCCCGCCGGGCGAGGGCGTGGCGAGATAACGCCCGCTTGAATCCACCGCCCAGGCGCTGGCCCAGTCATTGCCGCCGATGATCACCGGCGACACGCCGTCGCCGCCGCGCGCCGGGGCTGCGCCATTTTTGGGCGCGGGCGGCAGCGCCTCGACCCACAATTGCCCACCGGTCCAGCGGCCGGGAAAGTCGCGCAGGATATAGAAGGTCTTGGTCAGGACATGATCGGCGGGCACCGGCTGCAGCGGCGGCAGGTCCAGCCCGCCGGTCAGCCGCCGCAGCGTCTGCTCGCCCGGCGAGGTGGGGCCGCGCGCCGCGCCCAATGAGAGATCGCGGGTGTCGAACACGATGGTGCCGCCATTGCGCATATAGTCGCCGATGCGCGACAGGGCGCGCGGCGACAGGTTCTTCTCGCGCGGGTCCATCGGCCAGTAGAGCAGGGGATAGAAGGAGAGGTCGTCGCGCTCCGGGTCCACCCCCATCGGCTCCAGAGGCTCGTAAGATGTGCGCGCCTTCAGCACCGCCCCCAGCCCCGTAAGGCCCGCCAGGCTGGTGGCGTCCACATCGGCAAGACCCGTCTTCACATAGGCCAGGCGGGTGTCCAGCGCCGCCTTCATGTTCATGGCGTCGTCGGCATGTGCGTGCGGCACAAAGAGCAAAAGCGCCGCCGCAAGGGTTGTTGCGGCGGGCCAGCGCAGCCTTGCCGGCGTGAAGCCGCGCAACCACAGCGATAACAGGCAGTCGAACAGCAGCAGCAGCAGGGCCGCCGCCAGCAGATAGGGCTCCAAAGCGCGGGCATGGGTGTTGCCATAGGCCTGGAAGCTTTCGCCCGTCAGGGGTGTCAACCTATCGCCCGGACGCATCACATTCAGCGCGCTTTCGACGTCATGCGCGCCATAAAGCCCCGGCGGATGCCGCGGCGACACAAGCGTCTGGCTGAAAGTCCGGGCGTCGATCGGGGCGGCATCGCCGGGCGGCGGCATGGGCTTGCCGAAGCCGTCCAGCACCGATACCGGCGGCAGGCTGGTCAGCCCGGCCAGATCGCGCGCCGGGGTGCCCGCCGACAGCGCCAGGAGCCGCTTGAGCATGTCCACATAAAGCCCCGACAGCGGCAGCGACGACCAGCCGGGGCTGGCGGCGATGTGAAACAGCACCACCCAGCCGCCGCCGATCGCCTGGGCGGTGATCAGCGGCGTGCCGTCGGCCAGTTGCGCCCAGGTGCGGCCCTGCAGTTCCGACGAGGGCTCGGCCAGCACCTGCCGCGTCACCGTGACCTCGGATGGAATCTCCAGTCCGTTGAACGGCGACAGCGCGCCGAAGGCGGCCAGGTGCTGCGGCGCGCCCCAGGCCATGGCGCTGCCCAGGTAACGCCCGCCGACACGCAGCCGCACCGGCACCAGATCGTCGCTGCCGCCGGTCATGCGCTCGCCGGCAAAGCGGATCAGCACCCCGCCCTTGCCGACGAAATCCTTCACCCTGGCCATGTCGTCGCCGGAGATTTTCGCCACATCGGCCAGCAGCAGCACCGAGACATGCTTGTCCAGCAACTGGCCGATGCTGCCCTTGGCGATCTCGGCATAGGGGCTGAGGGCCCGCTCCAGGTAATAGACATCGCTCAGCAGCGGCTGGCCTTCGCTGCTGGTGCTTTCCGAGACGATGCCGGCGCTGCGCTGGGCCGCGCCCTTGTCCAGCAATTGCACGCTGCCGGCGCTGTCTTCGCCGGTGATGGCCAGCCGGGCCGTGGCGTTGCGCACTTCCATGGGCAGGGCGATATGGCCCCCGGCGCGAATCTGGCCGCGCTTGAAATGGATTTTGGTGGCGGCCAGGGTTTCGCCGCGCACGCCGATGGCGGCGGCCTCGATATCCTGGGCCGCGCGCGCGTCGGGTCGCAGCGCCGCCAGGGCAAAGCCGCTGGCGTCGCGCGACACCGGCAACAGGCCCATGGCCAGCCGCGACGGGGCATAGACGGCGACGCCGCCATAGCGGTGCAATGCCTCGCGCAACGGCTTGCTGTTGTTTTCGACGCCGTCCGACAGCCAGTACAGCGCCGGTGGGGCGGAGAATTTGAAACGGCCCAGGGCCGCGGCGGCAGCGGCGCGGTCGCCCGGCCAGGGCATCGGCTTCAGTTCTTTCGCAAGGCGCGCGGCCTCGCCTTCATTCAACAAACCGTTTGGCGTGGGACCTGCAGTCGGGATGATCGCCACGGGGCGTCCCTGTGCGCTGTGCAGCAAATCCGCGATCAGCGACTGGCGCTGGTCCCAGTCCCTGGCCGCCGTCCAGCCATTGTCAATCACCAGCACCAGCGGGCCATTGGTGGCCAGCCTGGGGCTGCGGCCCAGCAGGGGATCGGCCAAGGCGATAATCAGCAGCGCCGCCGCCAGCAGGCGCAGCAGCAGCAGCCACCAGGGCGTGGCGGCGGGGGTCTGTTCCTCGTCTTCCAGCCCGCGCAACAGCCGCAGCGGCGGAAACAAGGTGCGCTTGGGCAGCGGCGGCGTCACCTTGAGCAGCCACCACAGCAGCGGCAGCGCCACCAGCGCCGCCAGCAATAGCGGCGCTCCGAAACTCAGCGGCAGGTCGAAAGGCACTTTAAACGCCGCCGATGGCGGCATGCAGCGCGATCAGGGCCGCCTGGGGCGCGTGATCGGTGCGATGGCTGGTGCAGCTCCAGCCCAGCCGCGCGGCCTCGGCGGCGACGCGCTCGCCATGGGCGGTGAAGCGGGCGCGATAGGAACCGCGCACCCGTTCGGCGCGGCCGAAGATTTCGTCTTCGCCGCCGTCTGGCGATTCAAAGCGGGTGCGGCCGGAATAGGGGAAGTCTTCCTCCGCCGGGTCCACCACCCGTACCAGATGGCCGCTGACACCCTGCCGCGACAGACGCGCCATGGCCTCGAAGGCGCCGTCTTCCAGAAAGTCGCTGAACCACATCAGCTGGTTGCCGCGCGCCAGGGGGGCTTGCGGCGGCAAGGCGGAGTCGCCGCGCCCGAACAGGGCGCGGCCCATGCGGGTGAGCGCCAGCCGCGACGAGGCGGGCGCACCCTCCATGCCCAGGAAGCCGACGCGCTCGCCGCCGCGCACCAGCAGCGAGGCCAGCGCCAGCAGCAACAGGTCGGCGCGGGCGCGCTTGGACACGCTGTTTTCTTTTGGGCCCGACTTGAAACTCATGTTGGCCGAAGCATCGCGCCAGAACCACACGGTCTGGGCGGCTTCCCATTCGCGCTCGCGCACAAAGATGTGCTGCGACTTGGCGGATTGCCGCCAGTCGATGGCGGCGGCGGAATCGTGGCTGGCATAGCGGCGGAACTGCCAGAAGCTTTCGCCCATGCCGGCGCGGCGGCGGCCATGCACCCCCAGCGCCACCGACGCCGCCAGGTGGTCGGCCTGCACCATCAGCGGCGGCAGCCCGGCCGACAGGCCATCGGCTTCATGCTGAAGCGCGGAGAATTGGGTCAAACGATGCTCGCGTCAGAACAGGTCATGGCAAAGCCGCTCGATCACGCCGGCCGTGGTGATGCCTTCCGCCCGGGCGGAGAAATTCAGCGCCATGCGATGGCGCAGCACCGGCCCGGCCAGCGCCACCACATCGTCGGTGGAGGGCGCGAAGCGGCCATCCAGCAGCGCGCGGGCGCGCACCGCCAGCATCAGCGCCTGGCTGGCGCGCGGGCCGGGGCCCCAGGCGATCTGGGTTTTCACGCCGCTGTCATGATCGCTGTCGGGACGCGCGGCGCGCACCAGGGTCAGGATGGCCTCCATCACCTGTTCGCCCACCGGGATGCGGCGCACCAGGCCTTGCGCATCCAGCAATTCGTCGGGGCCGCAGACTTTCACCGGGCGGTTCTCCTCGCCCATGGTGGTGGCGAGCAGCATGCGCCGTTCCGCTTCCAGGTCGGGATAGCCGACATCGATCTGCAGCAGGAAGCGGTCGAGCTGGGCCTCGGGCAGGGGATAGGTGCCTTCCTGCTCCAGCGGGTTCTGCGTCGCCAGCACATGGAACAGCCTGGGCAGGTCGTGGCGCGCGCCGGCGACGGTGACATGCTTTTCCTGCATCGCCTGCAGCAGCGCCGACTGGGTGCGTGGGGACGCGCGGTTGATTTCATCGGCCATCAGCAATTGCGTGAACACCGGGCCCCGGATGAAGCGGAAGGCGCGTTCGCCGCCGGCGCTTTCTTCCATCACTTCCGAGCCGGTGATGTCGGACGGCATCAGGTCGGGGGTGAACTGCACCCGGCTGGAGTCCAGCCCCATCACGGTGGCCAGCGTGTCCACCAGCTTGGTCTTGGCCAGGCCCGGCACGCCGATCAGCAGGCCATGGCCGCCGGCCAAGAGGGTTATCAGGGTCTGCTCGATCACCTCATCCTGGCCGAAAATCACCGCGCCCAGGCCGTCGCGCACCCTGCGGAAGGTTTCGCTCGCCGCGGACAGGCGCTTGCCCGGATCGTCCAGTATGTCCACTTTGTTCATCGGGCCTGTACTTGCTGGTGTAATAGATATGTTGCACCGTGGGCAGCGGGGGCCGCAACCCTGAATGCAGCCCTGATGTCCTTAATTTCCAACAGAAAACCGCTAAATATGGCGTCATGACGGCAGGCGATTTTTTGGGCGGATGGCACGGATTCGCAGCCAGGCCGGGGACATGACTTTCGCGGAACAACTGCGCGGGCGGCTGCGCCAGACGCTGCCCGAGATCACCGAACATGACGATTACGACCTGGACCCGGCGCATCGCCCGGCGCAGTTCGGTGCCGTGAAGGCGGCGGTGCTGCTGCCGGTGACCCTGCGCGCGGAACCGATGCTGCTGTTCACCCGCCGCACCGAAACCCTGGCCCGGCACAGCGGCCAGGTGAGTTTCCCCGGCGGGCGCAGCGAGGCCGACGACCTGACGCCGGTGGCGACGGCCTTGCGCGAAACCTTCGAGGAAACCGGCATCGCGCCGGGCTTTGTCACGATCACGGGCTATCTCGACCGCTATCTCACCGGCACGGGGTTCGACATCCAGCCGGTGGTGGGATTGCTGGCGGAGGGCTTTTCGCTTGCGCCCGATCCGCGCGAAGTGGCGTCGGTGTTCGAGGTGCCGCTGGCCTTCCTGCTGGACCCCGCCAACCGGCGGCGGGAAACGCGGATGCTGGGCGGGCGGATGCGCAGCTTTTACGCCTTCACCCATCAGGGGCATGAAATCTGGGGCGCCACGGCGGCGATCATCGTCAATCTGGCGGAACGGTTAAATGGTGTAAGTTTAGGTCATGCGGATTGATCCCAAGCAGCATGGCTGGATGACGGCGCCCGAGACGCTGGCCGTCATGGCAGCTCTCGGCGAGGCGCGCTTTGTCGGTGGGGCGGTGCGCAACGCGCTCCTGGGCGCGGCGGTGGCCGACATAGATATCGCCGTGCCGATGCCGCCCAGCGAATCCCTGGCGCTGCTGACCAACAAGGGCATCAAGGTGATCCAGACCGGGATGGATCACGGCACGGTCACCGCCATCGCGGGGACGCATGCCTTCGAGATCACCTCGCTGCGCCGGGATGTGGAAACCGATGGCCGCCATGCGGTGGTCGCCTTCACCGACGACTGGGCCGAGGATGCGGCGCGGCGCGATTTCACCATCAATGCGCTTTATGCCTCGGCCGATGGCGAGATCTTCGACTATGCCACCGGGGTCGAAGACCTGATCGCCGGCAAGGTGCGCTTCATGGGCGACGCCAGGAGGCGCATCGCGGAAGATTACCTGCGGGTGCTGCGGCTGTTCCGCTTCCATGCCTGGTACGGCAAGGGCGAGATCGACGCCGAAGGCTTGCATGCCGCCGCCGAAGCCAAGGACAGATTGAAAACCCTGTCTGCCGAGCGCGTGGCCAAGGAACTGCTGCGGCTGCTGGAAGCGGGCAATCCCGCGCCGGTGTTGCGGGTGATGGCGGCGACCGGCATCCTGCCGGAGTTGCTTCCGGGGGCGCTGCAATTGCAGCGGCTGGAGCGGCTGACCGAGCTGGATGCCGACAATTTCTTTCCCCGCGACGCCATCCTGCGGCTGGCGGCGCTGCTGCCCGACAATGAAGAGGCCGCGCATGCCTGCGCCGATGCGCTGAAGCTGTCCAATGCCGACCGCCTGCGGCTGGAACAGGCGCTGGGCGGCGACCGCATCAAGGCGCATGTCTCGGCGCGGGAGGCGCGGGCGCTGCTCTACCGCATCGGCGTGGCGCGCTTTCGCGACAAGGTCATGCTGCAATGGGCCGCATCCGCCAGGGGCGCCAATGCGCTCAAGTTCCGCATGCTGCTGGAGATGGCCGCCAACTGGCAGCGGCCGCGCTTTGCGCTCACCGGCCGCGATGTCATCCAGGCCGGGGTGGCGGAAGGCCCCGAGGTCGGCCGCGTGCTGGCCGCTGTCGAAGACTGGTGGGTGGAAGGCGATTTCGCCGCCGATGAAGGCGCGCTGCGCGGCCGCATGGCGGATATCCTGGCGGGCAAGGCATGACATTGGAACTGGTGGAATTTCTCTCGCTGCCCGGCGACATCGCCAAGGCGAATGAAGACGCCTTCGGGCATGATGCGGCGGCGGCGGCGGTGCTGGACGGCGCCACCCCGCTGGGTGACGGCCTGATGCCGGGGCCCAGCGACGCGGCCTGGATCGCGCATTTCGGGGCGCGGCGGCTCTTGGCGCATCTGAAAGACGGCGAGGGCGCGCGCAAGGCGCTGCGCTCGGCGCTGGGCGATGCCCAGAAGAGCTTTACAGCGCTCAGGCGGCGTGCGCCGGAGGAAATGTGGGAAACGCCGTGTGCCAGCATGATGCTGGCGGCCGAGACCGATGCCGGGATGGAGTTTTTATGGTTCGGTGACTGCGCCGCGCTGGTGAAGCAGGGCAATGCCGCCGTGACGATCGTGGGCGAGACCCTCGACAAGAAGGCCGAGGAAAGCCAGCGCGCCGGGGCGCTGGCAAAGGCGCGCAAGCAACCATCCACCGACCGTTTCCAGTTCATGGATGCCTTGCGCGCCAGCCGCAACCGGATCAACAGCGGCGATTACTGGCTGTTCACGCCGGATGAAAAAGCCGCGTCGCATGTCGGCCGCCGGGTGATGAAGCTGGCACCTGGCACCCATCTGCTGCTGTGTTCGGACGGGTTCCTGGCGCTGGCCTCGGACTATGGCGCCTACAGCGCGGAGACCCTGATGGCGGCGGCGCTGTCGGGGGGCCTGGCGGCCTTGGGCGAGGAATTGCGCGCCATTGAGGCCGGCGATGCCGACGGCGCGAAATTTCCCCGCTTCAAGCAATCGGACGATGCCACGGCGCTGCTGCTGAAGCTCAGTTAATCGCCGTCCAGACCTGATGTCCGCCATGCCAGATCATGGACAGCGCGACATATAAGACGATCGCCAGGCCGACGTAGCTGATCCAGCGGTATTTCTCGAGCAGCTTGGCGATCAGGTTCGCCGCCGCGCCCATCAGCGCCACCGACAGCAGCAGCCCGATCACCAGCACGTCCAGATGGCCGACCGCCGCGCCGGCCACCGCCAGCACATTGTCCAGCGACATGGAGACATCGGCCAGCACGATCTGCAGGATGGCGCGCTTGAGCGAGGCCTTGCCCTGCAGCGCCAGGTCGGCGTGGGCCTTGTGCGCGCCGCCCCTTATGTCGCGCCAGAACCGCCAGCACACCCACAGCAGCAGGATGCCGCCGGCCAGCCGCAGGCCGATCACATTCATCAGCGACACCGCGATCACCGCCAGCCCGATCCGCAGCACCACCGCCGCGGCCAGGCCCCACAGGATCACCTTTTTCCGCAGGTCTGCGGGCACCCGCGCTGCAGCCAGGCCGATCACCACGGCATTGTCGCCGGCCAGCACGATGTCGATCATCAGCACTTGGGCCAGCGCGAGCAGGCCGCCGGCGTGAAATAATGTCATTTCCATCTACGCCGCCCCCGGGAAGCCACTGGTTTGCCGCAAGGCTTCGCCCAGCACCATCGCGGCGGCCTGGGCCACATTCAAGGATCGCAGCCCCAGCCGCAGGGGGATCACCAGCCGCGCCTGCGCCGCAGCATGGACCGCGTCCGGCACCCCGGCGCTTTCGCGCCCCACCAGCAGGGTATCGCCGGGCTGAAAGGCGAAATCGGTATAGGCCATGTCTCCCCGGGTGGTCAGCAAGGCCAAGCGCCCTGTGAAGCCATCATAAAAACTTGTCCAGGATTCATGACGGCGGATATCGGCGCTTTTGAGGTAGTCCATCCCCGCCCGCTTCAACCCGCGATCGGACAGGGCAAATCCACAGGGCTCGATCAGGTCCAGACCTACGCCCAGCGCGGCGCCCAGCCGCATCATGGCGCCTGCATTCTGCGGGATATCGGGCTCATATAGGGCCAGGCGCATGAAGTATTCCTTGACTGTCAATAGTAATTACTATTTTGTCCATCTTATATTCTGATGGCGGTATGATATGGTCAGTGTCTACGATCCCCTAGGAAAGTTTCTGAATGAAACTTCGTTTCAGGAAGTTCCTATGACCTTTGCGGAGATCGCCCAAATCTTGGGACGGGATTTGCCGCAATCTGCCTATCGCCACCGCCCCTGGTGGGCCAATGAGGCCACGGGTCACAGCCATGCCAAAACGTGGCTGAAAGCTGGATATGAAACATCGCAGGTAGACATGGCGCGCCAGAAGTTGGTGTTTCGCCGTGCCACGCCTGACATTCCGGCACCATCTTCGGTGCGTGGCCTTTCTGAACGGGCACGCGATTTTCGCCCGAAAGAAGCGGTTCCGTCTCTGTTCGGGGCCCTCGAAGGCACCTTCACCATCGAACCGGGCTGGGATCTTTCCAATCCCGCACTGGACCCCGCCGATATTGCCGACCTGGAGGCCGGCATCGAGTGCACCGCCATGATGGCCGACCAAGGCCTCAAGGTCCGGTGATGCAGCCTTTGCTGTTGGATACCTGCGCCGCCTTATGGCTGGTGGCGGGCGCGCCGCTTTCCGATGCGGCGGTCGCGGCCATCGCCCAGGCTGGCGAGGCGGGGTCCGCGCTGCAAATCTCGCCCATCACGGCATGGGAGATCGGACTGCTGGCGCGCAAGGGCCGCTTCCGGTCTTCCCTGTCGCCCCAGCGCTGGTTCGACCGGCTACGCGATCTGCCGGGATTGGCGGTCTGCGATCTCAGTCCGGAGGTGCTGCTGGCCTCGTCTTTCCTGCCCGGCGACCTGCATGGCGATCCCGCCGACCGCATCATGGCGGCGACGGCGCGGGAGTGCGGTTTCACACTTCTGACACGCGACCGCGCCCTGCTGGACTATGCGGCGGAAGGTCATCTTGCGGCCATTGCCTGCTGACAAGGGCGCGATTCCGCCAAGTCGCGGCAGGAAAAGGCATTTTCTGCGTCATCGTGCCGCAAGACCCTCGAAAATCGACTCTCTATTTTACCGGCCGAACGAACAAGCAAGCCGGGGGGCAATTTGGTCACAAATAAAGCCCGGCGCGTCACCGCGTCAGTACCGCAACCGTGCTTGTTTGTGGCAAGAGGTCATACGTTTTCTTCCGCCCAGATTTTCTGGCAAGTCTTTAAGGGTGAACCCAGTGGCAGCGACGACAAGTGACGCGGGCACGCGACGCGATTTTCTGTATGTGGCGTCGGGCGCGATCGGCGCCGTGGGCGTCGCGGGCATCGCCTGGCCCTTTATCGACCAGATGAACCCGTCCAGCGCGGCGCTGGCCGCCGGCACCACCGAGATCGACATCTCGGCCATCCAGCCGGGCCAGCAGATCGTCTACAAGTTCCGTGGCCATCCGCTGTTCGTGCGCCGCCGCACCCCGGCCGAGATCGCCGAATCCAAGGCCGTGCCGGTCGCCTCCCTGCCCGATCCCCTGGCGCGCAACGCCAACCTGCCCGACAGCGCCCCGGCCGACGACGCCAGCCGCGCCACCAAGCCGGAATGGCTGATCCTGATCGGCGTCTGCACCCATCTGGGCTGCACCCCCACCGTCTCCACCCCGGCGATCCCGGAAGGCGATTATGGCGGCTGGCTGTGCCACTGCCATGGTTCGCAATACGACGTCGCGGGCCGCATCCGTAAGGGGCCTGCGCCGCAGAATCTGGCGGTCCCGGTTTACAGCTTCCTGTCTGATACCCGTATCAAGGTCGGTTGAGGAGAACACAATGTCAGGCCCTTCGACCTATACCCCCAAGTCCGGCATCGAGAAGTGGATCGACCAGCGCCTGCCGCTGCCGCGCCTCATGCACGACACGATGCAGACCTTCCCGACGCCCCGGAACCTGAATATCTGGTACACCTTCGGCGGCATCCTCACCTTCTGCCTGGCGATCCAGATCGTCACCGGCGTCGTTCTGGCGATGCATTATGTCGCCAATGCCGGGCTGGCCTTCGACAGCGTCGAAAGCATCATGCGCGACGTCAATTACGGCTGGCTGATCCGCTACATGCACGCCAACGGCGCGTCCATGTTCTTCCTGGCGGTCTATATCCACATGTTCCGCGGCCTCTATTACGGCTCCTATAAAGCCCCGCGCGAACTGATCTGGATCATCGGCGTGCTGATCTATCTGCTGATGATGGCCACCGCCTTCTTCGGCTATGTGCTGCCCTGGGGCCAGATGTCCTTCTGGGGCGCCACCGTCATCACCAACCTGTTCAGCGCCATTCCGGTGATCGGCACCCATATCGCCACCTGGCTGTGGGGCGACTTCGCGGTGGGCGACGCCACCCTGAACCGCTTCTTCTCGCTGCATTACCTGCTGCCGTTCATCATCGCGGCGGTGGTCGGGCTGCACATCTGGGCCCTGCATGTGCCGGGCAACAACAACCCGCTGGGCATCGACGTAAAGACCCCGCAGGACACCGTGCCCTTCCATCCGTACTACACGGTGAAGGACGCCTTTTACCTGGTGCTGTTCGTGATCCTGTTCGCGGTGTTCGTCTTCTACGCCCCGAACTTCTTCGGCAACCCGGACAATTACCAGCCCGCCAATCCGCTGGTGACGCCGCCCGACATCGTGCCGGAATGGTATCTGCTGCCCTTCTACGCCATGCTGCGCTCGATCCCGAACAAGCTGATGGGCGTGATCGTGATGGGCGGCGCCATCGTTACCCTGGTGTTCATCCCCTGGCTGGATACCAGCCGCGTGCGTTCCTGCAGCTTCCGCCCCATGATGAAGCAGTTCTTCTGGGCCTTCGCGGTGGTCTGTGTGCTGCTGGGCTATTGCGGTTCGCAGCCGGTGGACGCGGCGATCGCCGGCGTACCGCTGGTGTGGGTCGCGCGCCTGGCGACGCTGTACTACTTCGGCTTCTTCTGGTTGATCATGCCCATCATCGGCCTGATCGAGACACCCAAGAAGCTGCCCGCTTCGATCGCGCAATCCGTGCTCGGCGCTTCCGCCGCGCCTGCCGAGTGAGAACCGCCATGTATCTGAAGACACTCTCTCTCGGTCTGGTCGTCGGCCTGCTGGCCTCCACTTCGGCCATGGCGCTGGACACCAAGCGGCTGGAGCCCAAGGACGAGAAATTCTCGTTCGAAGGCCCCTTCGGCACCTATGACCGCGGCTCTTTGCAGCGCGGCTATCAGGTCTACAAGGAAGTTTGCGCCGCCTGCCACAGCGCCAACCACTTGGCCTTCCACGACTTGGCGGAAGCGGGCGGCCCGGAATTCACCGAGGCCCAGGCCCGCGCCCTGGCGACCGCCGGCAAGCTGCCGGCCGATCCCAACGACAAGGGCGAGACCACCGACGACAAGGGCGCGCCGCTGATGCGCTCGGCCACCCTGGCCGACCATTTCCCCTCGCCCTTCCCCAACGAACAGGCCGCCCGCGCCAACAATGGCGGGGCGCTGCCGCCCGACCTTTCGATGGTGGTCAAGGCCCGCGAAGGCGGCCCGCAATATGTCTATTCGATTCTGACCGGCTTCGGCGGCACCCCGCCGCACGGTTTCAAGGTGACGGACGGCAAGTATTACAATCCCTATTTCGAGGGCTGGAACATCTCCATGCCGCCGCCGCTCAAGGCCAACACCGTCAGCTATTCCGACGGCACCAAGGCCACGGTGGAGCAGGAAGCCCATGACGTGGTCACCTTCCTGACCTGGGCCAGCGAGCCCAAGATGGAGGAGCGCAAGCGCTTCGGCTTCGGCGTGCTGGCGTTCCTGGTGCTGCTGGCGGGTGTGCTGTTCGCCGCCTATCGCAAGGTCTGGAAGGACGCCCACTGAGATAAAACTGTCATGGCCCGCGTCGCGCTACGCTGTTGCTAGCGACCGGGCCACCCAGGTGAAACGGGCGCGGCGCCGCAAGGCTCGCGCCTTGTTTCTTTTGTGCTAAAAGGCGCCGCTATCCGTGGTGAAGATCATGACCAAAACCGTTCTCGGCATCATCGGCGGTTCCGGCCTTTACCAGATCGACGGGCTGGAAAACGCCCGCTGGCAGACCGTCAAGGGGCCCTGGGGCGAGCCCTCCGACCAGCTTCTGACCGGCACGTTTCACGGCGTGGACATGGTGTTTCTGCCGCGCCATGGCCGCGGCCATGTCCAGACCCCGACCTCGATCAACTACCGCGCCAACATCGACGCCTTGAAGCGCGTCGGTGTCACCGATGTCATCAGCGTCTCGGCCTGCGGCTCGCTGCGCGAGGAACTGCCGCCCGGCACGTTCGTGATGGCCGACCAGTTCATCGACCGCACGTTCGCGCGCGAGAAAAGCTTCTTCGGCCCCGGCTTCGTCGCCCATCTGCCCATGGCGCATCCGGTCTGCCCCAGGCTGTCGGGCGCGCTGACCCTGGCGGCGCGGGAGCAGAAGATCGACCACAGCGAGGGCGGCACCTATATCTGCATGGAAGGCCCGCAATTCTCCACCCGCGCCGAAAGCTTCCTCTACCGCTCCTGGGATTGCGCCGTGATCGGCATGACGGCGATGCCGGAAGCCAAGCTGGCGCGCGAGGCCGAGATGCCCTACGCCATCGTCGGCATGGTCACCGATTACGACTGCTGGCACGACGATCATGAGCATGTGACGGTGGATGCCGTCATCAAGGTGATGCACCAGAATGCCGCCAATGCCCGCAGGCTGGTCGCCGCCGTCGCTTCCAAGCTGGGGCCGGAGCGCCAGCCCAGCCCGCTGGGGGTGGAAACCATGCTCGACATGGCGCTGATCACCGCGCCCGACAAGCGCGATCCCGCCCTGATGGCGAAACTCGACGCGGTGGCCGGCCGCGTGCTGAAAAAGGCCTGACCCTATGGACTACAAAGACGTCATTCGCACCATTCCCGATTATCCCAAGGCGGGCATCATGTTCCGCGACATCACCACCCTGCTCGGCAATCCGCGCGCCTTCCGCCGCGCCGTGGACGAGATGGTGCAGCCCTATGCCGGGCTCAAGATCGACAAGGTGGCGGGCCTGGAAGCACGCGGCTTCATCCTGGGCGGCGCGGTGGCGCATCAGTTGAGCGTCGGCTTTGTGCCGGTGCGCAAGAAGGGCAAGCTGCCCTTCACGGTGATTGGCGAGGATTACCAGCTGGAATACGGCACCGACCGGGTGGAAATCCACACCGACGCCATCGCCAAGGGCGAGCGCGTGTTGCTGGTGGACGACCTGATCGCCACCGGCGGCACCGCCTTTGCCGGCATCAAGCTGTTGGAACGCGCCGGCGCCCATGTGATCGGCTGTTCCTTTGTGATCGACCTGCCGGACCTGGGCGGCGCCGACAAGCTGCGCGCCCTGGGCATGCCGGTCGAGGCGCTGGTCGCCTTCGAAGGTCACTGAGTTGAAACTGTACGGCACGCCGGTCTCGCCCTTCACCCGCAAGGCGATGGTGATCGCCCACGAACTGGGCCTGACGCTGGAATTGCTGCCGCGCCCGTCCGACCCGGAAGCATTCCGCCGCATCAATCCCCTGGGCAAGGTTCCGGCGCTGGCGCTGAATGACGGCTCGGTGCTGTTCGATTCCCCGGTGATCTGCGAATATCTCAACCAGCTGGGCGGCGGGAAGTTCTTTCCCGGCGCCAGCATCTGGCGCCAGAACACCGGCCGCTGGAAGGCGGCGGTGCTGCAGGCGCTGGGCGACGGCATCGCCGATGCGGCGGTGGCGCGGGTGGTGGAAAGCCGCCAGGCCGTGCCCAATGCCGACCAGATCGCCCATCACATGCGCGCGGTGGAAACCGGGCTGGATGCGCTGGAAAATATCAAATTCGCCGACGATCCCACCATCGGCGAAATCGCCGCCGCCTGCGCCATCGGCTATATCGAATTTCGCCTGCCCGATCTTGATTGGAAGGCGACACGCCCCAAATTGGCCTCCTGGTATGCGCGCTTTTGCGAATACCCGTCGATGAAGGCGACCGCCCCGGCATGAAAATCAACGGCCAGCACTACCGCTCCGTCTGGACCGTCGGCGACGACGCCTTCGGCATCATCGACCAGACCCGCCTGCCGCACGAGTTCGTTACCCTGACGCTGCATTCGGCGGAGGAAGCGGCGCACGCCATCCGGTCCATGCAGACCCGCGGCGCCCCGTTGATCGGCGCCGTGGGCGCTTACGGCCTGGCGTTGTCGGTGCGCGAAGATGCCTCCGACGACGCCATCAACAAGGCCCTCGAAATGCTGGCCGAGACGCGGCCAACCGCCATCAACCTGAAATGGGCGCTATGGCGCATGCGCGGCGCGCTGCTCAATCAGCCGCATGGCCGGCGCGTTGCCCTGGCCTGGGCCGAGGCCGGAAAGATCGCCGACGAAGACGTGGCGATGAGCGAGGCCATCGGCTTCAATGGCCTGAAAATCATCGAGGGGATCGCGGAACAAAAACCGGGCCAGACCGTCAATATCCTCACCCATTGCAATGCCGGCTGGCTGGCGACGGTGGATTACGGCACCGCGCTGGCGCCCATCTATATGGCGCATGATGCGGGCATTCCGCTGCATGTCTGGGTCGACGAGACGCGTCCGCGCAACCAGGGCGCCTCGCTGACGGCGTTCGAGCTGGGCAGCCATGGCGTCGCCCACACCATCCTGGCCGACAATGCCGGCGGCCATTACATGCAGCAGGGTCAGGTCGACATGGTGATCGTGGGCACCGACCGCGTCACGGCGAACGGCGACGTGGCCAACAAGATCGGCACCTATCTGAAGGCGCTGGCGGCGAAAGACAACAATGTGCCTTTCTATGTGGCGCTGCCATCCTCCACCATCGACTGGACCCTGGCCGACGGCCGCGACATTCCCATCGAGGAACGCTCACCGGACGAAGTGCTGAAAATGCAGGGCCGGCTTGCCGATGGTTCCGTGACGGTGGTGGACATCGCCGCGCCGGGTTCGGGCGCGGCCAATCCCGGCTTCGACGTCACGCCCGCGCGGCTGGTGACGGGCTTCATCACCGAACGCGGCATTTGCGCCGCCACCTCCGAAGGCTTGCGCAGCCTTTTTCCGAAGTAGGAAATAATTGGCGTCAGCGGGCGGTCAGGTATTGAACCGGAAGTGCATCACGTCGCCGTCCTGGACGACGTAATCCTTGCCTTCCAGCCGGAACTTGCCTGCCTCGCGCGCGCCCGCCTCGCCCTTGCCCGCGACATAATCGTCGAAGGCGATGGTTTCGGCGCGGATATAGCCATGCTCGAAATCCGAATGGATCACACCCGCCGCCTGCGGGCCCTTTGAGCCCTTGGTCACGGTCCAGGCGCGGGCTTCCTTGGGCCCCACGGTAAAAAATGTCAGCAGCCCCAGCAAGTCATAGCCGGTGCGGATCAGCCGGTTCAGGCCCGGCTCTTCCAGCCCCAGCGAATCCAGGAAATCCTTGCGGTCCTCGGTCGGCATCTGGGCGATCTCTTCCTCGATCTTGGCGCTGATCACCACGCTGCGCGCGCCCTCGGCCTTGGCTATGGCTTCGACGCGCGCCGAAATCGCATTGCCGGTGGCGGCGCTGGCCTCCTCGACATTGCAGACATACAGCACCGGCTTGGCGGTCATCAGGCCCAACTGCGAATAGGGTGCGCGTTCTTCCGGCGCCAGTTCGGCGCGGCGGGCGGGCTTGCCTTCGCGCAGCAGGGTCACCGCCTTCATCATCAAGGCGAGCTGTTCCTTGGCTTCCTTCTCGCCGCTGTTGGCTTTCTTCTCCAGCGGCTTCAGCCGCTTTTCCAGCGATTCCAGGTCGGCCAGCATCAGTTCGGTTTCCACCGTCTCGGCGTCCGACACCGGATCGATCCTGCCCTCGACATGGGTGATGTCGTCATCCTCGAAACAGCGCAGCACATGCGCCACCGCATCGACCTCGCGGATATTGGCGAGGAACTGGTTGCCCAACCCTTCGCCCTTGGACGCCCCGCGCACCAGCCCGGCGATGTCGACAAAGGTGATGCGGGTGGGAATGATCTCCTGCGAGCCCGAGATCTTGGCCAGCGTCTCCAGCCGTGGGTCCGGCACCGCCACGTCGCCGACATTCGGTTCAATGGTGCAGAACGGATAGTTGGCCGCCTGCGCCGCCGCGGTCTGGGTCAGGGCATTGAACAGAGTGGACTTGCCGACATTGGGCAGGCCCACGATTCCGCATTTGAAACCCATCTACGCATCTTTCTTGTTGGCGGGCGGCTTTAGCAACAGCGCCACCTTGCTCATGAAACCGGCATCGTCATCCCTGGCCAGCAGGGGTGCTGCCTCGGCCATCGCCTTTACCAGCGGCGCAAGCCATTCGATATCCTCTTTCGAGAAATTCTGCAGCACATGGCCGGTGACGCGGCTTTTCTCGCCGGGATGACCGATGCCCAGCCGCACCCGGCGATAGTCGGGCCCAAGCGTCGCGGTGATGGAGCGCAACCCGTTCTGCCCGGCATCGCCACCGCCGGTCTTGACCTTCAGCTTGCCGGCGGCCAGGTCGATCTCGTCATGCACCACAACCAGGGCCGACAGCGGCAGCTTGAAGAAGCGCAGCGCGGGACCGATGGAGTCACCCGACAGGTTCATGAAGGTCTGGGGCTTCAGCAGATACGTCTTGCGACCCGCCAGCATGCCTTCCGACAACAAGCCGTCGAACTTTACCTTCCACGGCCCGAAGCGGTGCGCGGCGTGCAGTTCGTCCAGCACGATAAAGCCGGCATTGTGCCGGTTCTTCGCATATTGCGAGCCGGGGTTGCCCAGACCGGCGATGAGAAGCGGCGTATCCATGCCGCCCCCTCCGGCGCCGGATTACTTCTTGGCGGCGGGCTTGGCGGGAGCCTTGGCGGCGGCAGCCGGAGCAGCAGCCTTGGCACCGGCGGCGGGCGCGGCGGCAGCGGGGGCCGCTTCGGCGGCGGGGGCGTCGGCGCCGGCGGCGGCCTTTTTCTGCTCTTCCTTGACGCTGGTCGAAGCCACGATCGAGCAGATGGTGAAGTCGCGGCCCTTGATGAGGGGCTTCACGCCTTCGGGCAGGGCGATGTCGTTGATATGGACCGTCTCCATGATGTCCAGGGCCGAGACGTCGATCTCGATGGTGTTGGGAATATTGTCGGCCGGGCAGAGCAGGTTGATGCTGTGGCGAACGATGTTCAGCACGCCGCCCTTCTTGATGCCGGGCGAGACGTCCTGGCCATGGAAATGCACCGGAATCTGCAGCCGCACGCTGGCGCCTTCGGCCAGGCGCAGGAAGTCCACATGCACCGGACGGTCGCTGACCGGGTCCAGCTGCACGGCGCGCGGGATGACGCGGGTCTTGGCGCCGGCCTTGTCCAGCAGGAACAAAGTGGTGAGGAAATGGCCGGCCTCGACATGGCGCTCCAGGGTGCGGGCGTCCACGGCCACGGTTTCCGGATCGCCTTCGCCGCCATAGATGACGGCCGGAATCAGGCCCTTCTGGCGGGTCTGGTAGGACGGGCCCTTGCCCGTGCCGGCCCGCGTTTCAACCTTAAGATCCTGAATCTGCGACATTTTTAATTCCTTAGGTTTCCCAGACCCCGAAGGGGGCCCCGAAAGAAGGCGGCTTGTAGCCGAAGGTCCGGCCGCGCGCAACCGGACCTAGAGCGGTGCGATCCCCTCGGCCGCCAGAACCGTCCGCACCGCCGCGCGGCCCTGCATGCGGTCGCGGTGCGCCCTGGTCAGCGGCATGCCGACGCTGCCCCCGGCGCCATCGCGCTCCAGCCAGCGGGCGAAGACATAGAGATAGGGATCGGCCACCGTGTACTGCTCGCCGCAGACCCAGGGCCGCCCATCGGCCAGCCGGTCTTCGACCAGCAGCCATTGCTGCGCCAGCGACGATGGCACCTTGGTCTTGATCTCGGCCCTGGCCGCATCGCTGTCGGCATAGCGTTCGGTACGGAAGAGATGGGCGAAGGTGACATGGAGGGTGTTGGCCAGATACATGTTGAAGGCCTGCATCTCGCTGAAGTTGAAGAAGTCGCCCGCCGGCTTGAGATGGGCATCGGGATACATCGTCGCGATCCAGCCCAGGATCACGGGATTTTCGGTGAGTATCCCGCGCGGCGTCACCAGCGCGGGAACCCGGCCCTTGGGATTGATGGCGAGATAGGCCGGGCCGCGCTGTTCGCCGCTTTTCAGGTCCACCCGTACCGCCTGGAATTCGGCCCCGGCTTCGGTCAGCGCGATATGCGCCGCCAGCGAACAGGCATTGGGGGAATAGAACAGCTTCAGCATGCGCGCCTCAATCGAACAGCGAGGATACCGAGGCCTCGTTGTTGATTCGTCTCATCGCCTCGCCCAGCAGCGGCGCGATGGTGATGATGCGGATATTGGAACAGGCCAGCATCTCCGGCGTCGGCGCGATGGTGTCTGTCACCACCATGGATTTCAGCCGCGAATTCTGGATACGCTCGACGGCATGGCCCGACAGCACGCCATGGGTGGTATAGGCATAGACCTCGGTGGCGCCATTCTCCAGCAGCGCGTCGGCGGCGTTGACCAGGGTGCCGCCGGAATCCACGATATCGTCGATCAGGATACAGGCGCGGCCTTCGACATCGCCGATGATGTTCATCACTTCCGACACGCCCGCCTTTTCGCGGCGTTTGTCGACGATGGCCAGATCGGTGTTGAGGCGGCGCGCCAGGCTGCGGGCGCGCACCACGCCGCCGACATCGGGCGACACCACCATCGGCGTCTCGCCTTTCAGATGGTCCAGTATGTCCTTCACGATCACCGGCTGGGCGAACAGGTTGTCGGTCGGGATGTCGAAAAAGCCCTGGATCTGCCCGGCATGCAGGTCCACCGTCAGCACGCGGTTGGCGCCGGCCTCGGTGATCAGGTTGGCGACCAGCTTGGCCGAGATCGGGGTGCGCGGGCCGACCTTGCGGTCCTGGCGAGCATAGCCGAAATAGGGGATCACCGCGGTAATGCGCCGGGCCGAAGCGCGGCGCAGCGCGTCGATCATGATGAGCAGTTCCATCAGATTGTCGTTGGCGGGGGCGCTGGTGGACTGGATGACGAACATGTCCTCGCCACGGACATTTTCCTGCACCTCGACAAAGACCTCGTCGTCGGAGAAGCGGCGGACATCGGCGCTGACCAGGGTGAGGTCGAGATAGCGGCTGATGTCTTCCGCCAGCGGGCGGTTGGCGTTGCCCGTGATGAGGCGCATGCCCCGCGATCCGTTCAGATCCGTCACTTCGCCCCCTTCGGCCTTCGCCAGCCCAAGGGCTGGCTACGGCCACCTCCCCCGTGCAAGCGCTTCGCGCGCGGGGGAGGACACGCTGCGACGCATGAAATTTTGGTGACGGGCTTTTAGCGGCTGGGCTTCGCATCCGCAACAGGGGCCGGGGTCACAGGAGCGCCGCAGGCGCGCCGCTTGGGTTTTCGCCTAAGCGTCTGTTACCCGGTAAGCACAATTGCCGAGATTTGGCGGCCATAATCGGGCTCGCCGGCATGGGTGGTGCGGCGGAAGCTGAAAAAGCCGCTGTCCGCCGGATAGGTGCAGACCCCCAGTTTCTCGACCGACATCACCCCCGCCATGGCCAGGCGATGGGCGGCATAGCCTTCCAGGTCGAAGCGGTAATGGCCTTCCTTGTCCGACGCGGTAAAGAACTGGCGGTTGCGCAGCCCCAGTTCCAGGAACCTGTCCCGGAAGTCCCAGCCCACCTCGTAGTTGGCCTGGCTGATGCTGGGACCGATGGCGGCGCGGATGCCCTCGCGCTTGGCGCCCAGCTTCTCCATCGCCTCGACCGTGGCTTCCAGCACCCCGCGCCGGTCCCGGCCCAGGGCGCCTTTCCAGCCGGCATGGGCGGCGCCGATCACCTTGGCCCGGGGGTCGGCCAGCAGCACCGGGGCGCAGTCGGCGGTCAGGATGCCCAGCGCCACATTCGGGGTGGTCGTGACCATGCCGTCGCCTTCCACTCTTGTCGCGCCTTCGCGCGACGGGGCCGGTCTTGCCTCGCTGTCCCATATGGGCAGGGTGTGGACGACGGCGCTATGGACCTGGGACAGGCTGACGAGCTGGACATCCGGCCCCAATGTTTCGGCGATGCGGCGGCGGTTCTCGGCCACCGCCCCGGCCTGGTCCTGTGAGCCGGGGCCGCAATTCAGTGAGGCATAAAGCCCGTCCGACACCCCGCCGCTGTTGCCGAAGAAGCCGTGCGCGATGCCGGGGGCATTGAGGTTGGCGGCTTGCAGTCTTTTGATCTGGGTCATGGCGCGAAACCCGCGACATCGCCGACCGAGGGCGGCACGAAGGCCAGCGCCTTGAACAGGGTGCCCATCTGATCGCCTCCGATCAGCCGCCCGGTGGCGGCCAGCAGGCTTTCGGCTTCGGCGGGGTGGCTTTTCATCAGCTGTTCGGCGCGCTCCACAATGCCGATGGTGGCCAAGAACATGCCCTGTGTCACGGGCCCGCAAACATTGGCCCCGCCACGTTTGCCGGCCGCCGCCAGCGCCGCGAAATCCACATGGGCGGACAGATCGTCCTCGCCGGGCTCGGCCAGCACCTCGGCGAACTGGTGGCCGCCCACCGCCTGCAGGGTTTCCGCAAATCCCGTGACGGCGCTGTAGCCATAGTCGATCATCAGCGCCGCGCCGCCCCTGGCGGCGACGATGCGGGCGATTGTCTCGCACAGAGCGATGGCGGCGGGCGAGGTCTCATAAACACCGCCCTCGGGCGCGGCCTCGCGGTCGGCGGGCACCAGGGTCTTGTGGGCGGGCACCGGCGCCAGCGCGAAGGCCAGTTCGCCATCCAGCACCGTCACCATGCGCTCGCACCAGCCGCGCGGCGTCTTGACGTATTGGCGCACCGGCAGGGCGTCGAAGAATTCGTTGGCGACCAGGAACAGCGGCCGGTCGCCCAGACTGTCGTCGAACTGGTTCTGCCAGGAAATATCCGCGCCGGAGCCGCGCAACTTCTCCGCCTGCATCTGCTGCAGCACCGGGCTGGCCTCCACCAGCACCACCTCCAGGTCGGCGAGGAATTCCGGCGCCACCGCGGCGGCGCGCAGGATGTCGGCCATGAGTGTGCCGCGCCCCGGACCCAGTTCCACCAGCCGGGAATTTTTCGGACAGCCCTGGTCGGCCCAGGCCTGCACCAGCCACAGCCCCACCATTTCGCCGAACATCTGGCTGATTTCCGGCGCGGTGGTGAAATCGCCGCCTGCGCCGAAAGGATCGCGGGTGGCGTAATAGCCGTCCTGCGGGTCGAGCAGGGCGATGGTCATGAACTGCGCCACCGACATCGGCCCTTGGGCCTCGATCAGATCCGCGATACGGCCGCCGAGCCTCATGCTGCTTTTGGCTTTTTATAGGCGATCCAGAACAGCAGCCCCGCCGCCAGCCAGATCGGGACGGACAAGGCCATGCCCATGCTGACAGGGCCGATGAACTGGGTGTCGGGCTCGCGGAACCATTCGCAGATGAAACGGAAAGTGCCATAGCCCAGGAAGAATAGCGCGGATATCAGGCCGGGCCGCTCGTTGGCGCGGAATACCCGCAGCGCGATCTGCAGCAGCACGAACAGCACCACGCCTTCCAGGGCCGCTTCATACAACTGGCTGGGATGGCGCGGCAGCGGCCCGCCGCGCGGGAAGATCATCGCCCAGGGCATATCGGTCACCCGGCCCCACAACTCGCCATTGATGAAGTTGGCCAGCCGTCCGAACAAGAGCCCCAGCGGCGCGAAGGCGCAAGCCAGGTCGGCGATGGGCATCATCTTCAACTTGCGGCTGCGGCAGAACAGCCAGACCGCGACCACCACGCCCAACAGGCCGCCATGAAAGGACATGCCGCCTTCCCAGGCAGCGATGATGCGGATGGGATCGTTGAGGAACCCCATCGGCAGTCCGTCGCAGAAGGAGGCATATTGCGGCGTGACGCTGCACAAAAGAGTGCCGTAGATCAGCACCCAGCCCAGCCGCCCGCCCAGGATGACGCCGAAGGTCGCCCACACCACCAGGTCGCCGATATCGTCCTCGGTCGCCGGGGGCTTGCCGTTGAAGGGCGGATGGGCCCAGAGCGGCTTTATCCGCAGCACCCGCACCACGCCCCACCAGCCCAGCACGATGCCGGCGATATAGCTGATGGCGTACCAGCGGATTTCCAGCGGCCCCCAGATATGCAGCAGCACCGGGTCGATATGGGGATAGGGAAGCAGGGCCTGGATCATTCGGGCGTAAACGGGGGTGCTTTGCGGCTTGTGTCAAGGCGGCTTTCCGGTGGTATAGAACGGGAAAGTGGAGGTTTTCATGGCGCAGACCGATAATCCGTTCCTGGACGGCATGGCGAAGGCCTTCACCGACGCCGCCGGCATGGCCCAGAGCGTCCGTACCGAGATCGACACCTTCATGCGCCAGCGGCTGGAGCGGCTGGTGGCCGACATGGATTTCGTGCCGCGCGAGGAATTCGAGGCGGTGAAGGCGATGGCCGCCAAGGCCCGTGCCGAGAACGAAGCCCTTGCCGCGCGTGTGGCCGCTTTGGAATCCAAATCAAGCACTTAGGAGTCATCCCCGACTCCCGCGTCACGAATCTGTGTGCTGAATCAAAGCTGTGGAATCTTTTTTCCCGGCGGGGATCAGGCGCGGCGGACTCTTGTTTTCTCCAGATGTTGTGCCAGTTTGGATTCCTACTGCTTCGTTTTGTGCCCGGCTGGGAGATTGCACGATGACCATTACCCATCTCGATGACGAGCCGCTGGACACCCTGCATCCCCTGGATTTGCTGGAGCATGCGGTGGAAGCCAATGGCTGGGCCTTCGAGCGGGCGGGCCGCGACGAACTCAACCTGTCGGTAGCGGGCAAGTGGAGCGACCATCATTTCAGCTTTTCCTGGCGGGAAGACCTGCAGTCGCTGCACCTGTCCAGCGCCTTCGACATGCGCATCAGCGAGGGCACCCGCCGCCAGAATGTCGCCGACCTGCTGATGGCGGTGAACGCCAAGCTGTGGATCGGCCATTTCGACCTGTGGCCGCAGGACGGCACCATCATCTTCCGCCACGCCATGATCTTTCCCGACGCCGAGGCCAGCGCCGCCCAGTGCGAGGCGCTGCTCAACCTGGCGCTGGAAGCCTGCGAGCATTACTACCCGGCCTTCCAGTTCGTGCTGTGGGGCGGCAAGACGGCGGACGAAGCGATCGCGGCGGCGGTGCTGGAGTGCGCCGGACAAGCGTGAGCCTTCTTCTTGTCGGCGCGGGCAGGATGGGTTCGGCCCTGCTCAAGGGCTGGCTCAAGACCGGCGTCAAATCCATCGCGGTGGTCGAGCCCAGGCCCTCGGCGGAAATCCGCAAACTCGCCAGGGCGAAAAAGATCGCGCTGTTCGCCGCGCCGTCGCAGGTGCCAACACAGGGAAAAGCCAAGCCCTCGGTCTGCATCGTGGCGATCAAGCCGCAAATCCTGAAAGGCGAGGCGGCGGCGCTGGCTGGCTTCGCGCAATCGGCGCTGATGATCTCCATCGCGGCGGGCACGTCGGTTTCGGCGCTGGCGAAAGCCTGGGGCAAGAAAGCGCGCATCATTCGCGCCATGCCCAACACCCCGGGCGCCATCGGCCATGGCATCACCGGGCTTTATGCCGCCAAAGGCGTGACCGCGGCGGATCGCAAGAAGGCGGTTTCGTTGCTGTCGGCCTTGGGCGCCACCGAATGGGTTGCGAAAGAAAAGCTGATTGACAGCGTCACGGCGGTATCGGGTTCCGGCCCGGCCTATCTGTTCCTGTTCGCCGAAGCCTTGACCGAGGCGGGCATCGCGGAAGGATTGCCGCGCGCCCAGGCCGAAAAATTCGCCCGCGCCACGGTGGCGGGGGCGGGCGCGTTGCTGGCGGCGGACAAGTCGCCCGCCAGCGCCCTGCGCGAAGCCGTCAGCAGCCCCGGCGGCACCACGCACGCCGCGCTATCGGTGTTCATGGCCGCGGACGGCCTGACGCCGCTGGTCAAACGCGCCGTCGCCGCCGCCCGCAAGCGGGCGGAAGAACTGGGCTGAGGCTCGCCGCTCAGCAGCCTGCTATTGCCTCCACCCAATTCGTCATGGCCCGCTTCATGCGGGCCATCCAGTTTGATGCATCGCGATGCCTGACAGGATAACGCGGATGTCACCTGGGTGGCCCGCATTTGCGGGCCATGACGGGATTACTCCTCACTGGGCATGTGCAGATACATGCTCTGGATGCCGACCCGGCCCGGGCCGGTGAAGCGGTTGACGATGAAGTTGAACGACGCCCCGAACAGTCCGCTGGACAGCCGGTCCACCACCGTCTCCATCCGCACCGAACTGTCCTTGTAGAGCCAGCCGCCGGGTTCGATGTCGATGCTTTCGCCGGCGGCCAGCACCTTCTCGAAGACATTGCCATAGCCGTGCAGCCACAACACGCCGTCGCCCTGGTGGCCGTGGAAGCGGTCGATGAAGAAGCCCGACTGCCCGAACAGCATGTTGGAGATGCCGCGCACCCGCTCGAAGCTGTAGTCGATATTGTCGGTGGCGGCGAGGAACTGGTGTTCGCGCACCATGATCTCCTGGCCGCGCGCCAGATGGATGGGCACGATATGGCCGGCGCCGTCGCGGCTGAAGGCGACGATGCCATTGCCCGCCGCCTGGGTGACGAAGATCTGCATTCCCGCCATCATGCGCTTCAGCATGCCCTTCAGCGCCTTCAGGGTGATACGCACGCTGGGATGCTTCCACAGCAGGATATGATGCTCGAAATAGACCGGCATGGTGGTAACATCCACCGACAAGACCGGCACCAGTTCGCCATCAATGTGATAGGTGACGCCGCCAAAAGTCTCGCCGCTGGCGCGGGTGGGCATCAGGGTGGGCAGGCTGGCGGCCATGGTCGCTCCTTGCGTGTGCTGGGACCGATATTTGCCCGCAATTATGTCAGCATTCGCCGCGCCTTATCCACACGCTGTTCGCCGGTGGTAAAATCGCCCTCGAAAGGTGCGATGCGGCATGCGGATGATGGTGGACAAGGGGGGAGGGGGCGGGATTTTTCGCTGGAAACACCCGCGCTTTGCGCGGATTCCAGCCGAAAATCTGTTGGATAGCAAAAGCCGCTCACATCGGCAGGCGGACCACAGCCTTCAGTCCGCCCAGGGCGGAAGTGCCCAGGAGGATATCCCCGCCATGGGCGCGGGCAATGTCGCGGGCGATGGCCAGGCCGAGGCCCGAGCCGCCGACTTGCAGGTTGCGGCCCTGGTCCAGGCGGTGGAATGGGCGGAAGGCCTCCTCCCGCCGCGCTTCGGGAATGCCGGGGCCATTGTCCTCGACCGCGATTTCCACCACCCGCTCCTCGCGGTTCTGGGTCAGGGTCACCGCCACCCGGCTGCCATGTTTCAGCGCATTGTCTATCAGGTTGGTCAGCACCCGCCGCAGCCCCGCGCGCTTGACGCTGACCTCGACACGGGGCGGCGCGGTCACCGTCACATCCTCGCGCTGGCGGGCCTTGGCGCTGGCGGCGGCGGCATCGCGCACCAGCTCGCCCAGGTCGGTGACGGCGGATTCCTCACCGCCCTCGCCGCGCGCGAAGGCGAGATATTCGTCCAGCATGTGCTCCATCTCGGCGATGTCGCCGCGCATCGAGGCGGCTTCCGGATCGTCGGGCATCATGGCCAGCGCCAGTTTCAGCCGGGTCAGCGGCGTCTTGAGATCGTGGCTGACGCCGGCCAGCATTTCGGTGCGCTGGCTGACATGGCGCTCGATGCGCTCGCGCATGGTGATGAAGGCCTGGGCGGCGCGGCGCACTTCCACCGCGCCATAGGGCTTGAAATCGGGCACGGCCCGGCCCTTGCCGAAATTGTCGGCGGCGCGCGCCAGTCTTTCGATGGGACGCACCTGGTTGCGCAGGAACAGGATGGCCACGCCCATCAGGATCAGCGCCGATCCCACCATCCACAGGATGAAGATGTCGGGCTTGGAAACGGTGATGCGTTCGCGCGGCACCTGCACGGCCAGCACGCCGTCATGCACGTCGACGCGAATCTCGAAGCCGTCGCCGCTGCGCGCGGCGCGGAAGTCGCGGTCCTTGCCGATGCGCTGTTCCAGGATGTCGTCCAGCGCCACGTCGATGGTGCTTGTCAGCTTGCCATGGAAGGGCGGCAGATTGTCTCCCGGCAGGAAGCGGATCTGGTAGTCCAGCTGCCGCGCCGCCAGCGCCCGCAGGCGCAGCCGGTCGGCGCCGGCATGATTGTCTTCCACCGCCACCAGCAAGGCGATGTCGGCGGCGACGTCGCGCGCCAGCCGCCTTGTGGTGGTGTCGAGGTCGCGCTCGAAAAAGACATAGGCGACGATCGCCTGCAGCAGCACGATGGGCGCGACGATGATGATCAGCGAGCGGCCGAACAAATGGCGCGGCAGGACATGCTTGATGCGGAAGGGTTCACCCACGGCCAGGTACGAGCATATAGCCGACCCCGCGCCCGCCCCAATGCGTCCGCATTGGGGCATTTAAAAAGCGGGGCGTGATGACGTCATCCACGATCAGGCACCAGCATGTAACCCACGCCACGCACTGTCTGCAGGTAGAGCGGCAGTTTGGGGTCTTCCTCGATCTTGCGGCGCAGGCGCGTCACCTGCACGTCGATGGAGCGTTCCAGCGCCACATTCAGCCGCTTGCACAATTCACTTCGGGAAAACGGCCGCCCGGCATGGGTGGCGAACAATTGCAACAGGGCGGCTTCCGCCCCGGTCAGCTTCACCGGCTTTCCCGAACGGGTCAGCCGGGCATTGGCGGGATCGAACAGCGCCGCGCCCATCCGCACCGGGCCGATGGCGGGGGCTTCCGGCGGCGCCACCCGGCGCAGCAGCGAATTCACCCGCAGCAGCAGTTCGCGCGGTTCGAACGGCTTGGGCAGGTAGTCGTCGGCGCCCTGTTCCAGCCCGGCGATGCGGTCGGCGGGATCGCCGCGCGCCGTCAGCATCAGGATGGGGACGGTGGAGTCCTTGCGCACACTGCCGGTCAGGTCCAGGCCGGATTCGCCGGGCATCATCACATCCAGGATCAGCAGGTCGAATTCCATGCTTTTCATCAGGGCGCGGGCCTCGGCCGCGCCCGGCGCCGCCGTCACCCGGTAGCCGTTGGACGACAGATAGCGCTGCAGCAGGGCGCGCAGCCGTTCATCGTCGTCAACCACCAGAAGGTGCGGTTCGTCTCCCACTGGAACGGGGCCCGCCGGAACCGGGATACTCATGGCTGCCATGCCTTTGGAAAGGGCCAAAAAGCCCATGTGACCCTTGCGGGTTTCACACCCGTCATGCTGCAATACATCCCAGAAAAACTAGGCCCTCCCATGGGGACGGGCAAGCCCGCGCCCCGATAGGGGAGGGGGGCAGAGGAACAGGACTTTAAGACGATGGCAGACGTGATCCCTTTCGACCAGCGCGACGGCTCGCTCTGGCATGACGGCAAGCTGGTGCCCTGGAAGGACGCCAAGACCCATGTGCTGACCCATGGCCTGCATTACGGTTCCTGCGTGTTCGAGGGCCAGCGCATCTACAACGGCAAGATCTACAAGCTGCAGGAACATACCGACCGGCTGTTCAAGTCGGCCGAGGCGCTGGGCATGACGATTCCGTATACCAAGGACCAGATCAACCAAGCCTGTATTGACGCCGCTGCGGTGCAGAACATCAAGGACGGTTACCTGCGTCCGGTGGCGTTTCGCGGCAGCGAGATGATGGCGGTGTCGGCGCAAAGCACGACCATCCATGTCGCCGTCGCCTGCTGGCCCTGGCCGTCCTATTTCAGCCCGGCGGAAAAGCTGAAAGGCATCCGGCTGGACATCTCGCGCTGGAAGCGGCCTTCGGCGGAGACCGAGCCGGTGCATGCCAAGGCGGCGGGCCTCTACATGATCTGCACCATCTCCAAGCATGAAGCCGAAGCCAAGGGCTATGCCGACGCGATGATGTTCGACTATCGCGGTTACGTGGCCGAGGCGACCGGCGCCAATGTCTTCTTCGTGCAGGACGGCGTGCTGCATACCCCCGATCCCGACTGTTTCCTCAACGGCATCACCCGCCAGTCGGTGATCGCGATTGCCAAGGCGCGCGGCGTCAAGGTGGTGGAGCGGCATATCATGCCGGAGGAGATGTCGGGCTTCACCGAATGTTTCCTCACCGGCTCGGCGGCGGAAGTCACCCCGGTGTCGGAGATCGGGCCTTACACCTTCAAGCCCGGCGCCCTGACCGAGACCCTGATGAACGCCTATGCCGACGAAGTTCGCGGCGTGAAGGTGCCTGCCTAGGCTTTCGGGCTGCTCCAGACGATCAGCACCGCGCCCGCCAGCAGCAGGGCGATGCCGCAGGCCTCGCGTGCCGTGGTCTTCTGCTTGAAGACGAAGCGCGTCACGCCCTGGGCGAACAGCACCTCGACCAGCGCCAGAGTGCGCACGCTGGCCGCCGTCGCCAGCGCGAAGGCCAGGAACCAGAATTGCGATGCCGCCGCGCCGGTGAAGCCCGCCAGCAGGCTTGGCTTCCACAGCGCCGCCAGGGCTTTCAGGGTGCCGCGCTTGAACGGCAGCAGCCAGGCCAGCAGCAGCGCGGTCTGCAAGGTCAGGCCCGCCGCCAGCGAGAAGGTCGAAGCCATGACGAAGCTGGACGCATGCAGCGACAGGATGGCGCCGCGATAGCCGATGGCGGAGCCTGCGAACAGTGCCGCCGATGACAGACCCAGCAGCGCCGGTGTCAGGCCTCCCGTCAGCGCCCCCGGCTTGACCGATACGATCGCCACGCCCATCATGGCCAAGCTGATGGCGAGCGCCATCGCCGGTGTCAGGGGATCGTGCAGGAACAACAGCCCCATCAGCGCCACCAGCAGCGGCTCGGTCTTGAGATAGGCGGTGGTGACCACGAAAGAGCGCCGCTCCATGGTCATCAGCATCAGGGCGGTGGCGCCGATCTGGGTCAGCGCGCCCATCATGGTCCACAGCGCGAACGGGGCGTTCACGGCGGGCAGCGCCGTGCCGCTCCAGGCCATCACCGCGGCCAGGAACAGCAGCGCGAAGGGAAAGCCGAACAGGAAGCGCACCAGGGTAGCGCCAAGCGCGCCCAGCTTCGGCGTCAGGCCGCGCTGCATGGTATTGCGCGCCACCTGGCCGGCGGCGCCGAACAGCGTGAAAACAACCCATAAAAAGCTCACGCCGGTTCGCGCAGCCTCGTGGGGTCGGGCTCCGGCGTGGTGCCGGGGCGCAGGTGGCTGAGCCCGTTCCTGAAATAGATCACCCCGGTGTAAACCGTCAGCGCCGCGGCGACATACAGCAGGAAATACGCCAGCGCCGCATAGGTGATCGAGGGAATGCCAGGCACGAAGGTATCGAACAGCGGCGTCAGGATCATCGCCCCGATGGCGATCATCTGGATCGCGGTCTTGAGCTTGGCCACGGCGGTGACCGGCACGCTGACACGGGTGCCGGCCAGGAATTCGCGCAGGCCGGACACCAGTATCTCGCGCGTCAGGATGATCAGCGCCGGCACCAGCCGGACCAGGCTCAACATGCCGGTGGTGGCGTTGTAGCGCGTGAAGGTGCCCTCCGCGACCAGCATCATCAGCGCCACCGCCACCAGCACCTTGTCGGCGATGGGGTCCAGCATGCGGCCGAAATCCGAACCGGCCTTCAGCTTGCGGGCGGCGAAACCATCCAGCCAGTCGCTGACCCCCGCCATCACGAAGACAAGAAAAGCCACCAGCCGCGCCGCCTCGCCGGGAATGACAAAGGCGATGGCGAAAACCGGCACCAGCACGATACGCAGGATGGTCAGGGCATTGGGCAAGGCGAGCATGGCCGCAGTTTAGAACCCCGCCAGCCGCAGGTCATCCGCCTGGGTGAAAGAAATCGAAGATTTTCCGGGCCAGTGTCTCGCTCACCCCGCCGACCGAAGACAGGTCGGACAGGCTGGCCCCCGCCACGGCGCGGGCGGAACCGAAATGCTGCAACAGCGCACGCTTGCGGCCCGCGCCGACCCCGGCGATTTCGTCCAGCGGATTGGCGCCGATGGCGGCGCTGCGCTTCTTGCGATGGCCGCCGATGACAAAACGATGCGCTTCGTCGCGCAACCGTTGCAGATAGTACAGAACCGGGCTTTTGGGATCGAGGCGGAAAGGTTCCTTGCCCGGCATGTAGAAATGCTCGCGGCCGGCATCGCGGTCGGGGCCTTTGGAGATGCCGGCCAGCGCCACATCCTCCACCCCCAGGTCGGCGAAGACCTGGCAGGCGATGGAAAGCTGGCCCGGCCCGCCGTCTATCAGCACCAGGTCCGGGCGCTTCCATTTCTCCGGCTGCAGGCTTTCAGCGGCTTCCTCCTTCATCATGCGGGCGAAGCGGCGGGTCAGCACCTCGCGCATCATGGCGTAATCGTCGCCTGGCGTGAGGTCTTCGGCCTTGATGTTGAACTTGCGGTACTGGGCTTTCTCAAAGCCTTCCGGTCCCGCCACGATGAAGGCCCCCAGCGCATGCGCGCCCTGGATGTGGGAATTGTCATAGACCTCGATACGGCGCGGCGGCTGCTCCAGCCCGAAGACATCGGCCACGCCTTCCAGCAACTGGGTCTGGGCGCTGTTCTCCGCCATGCGGCGGCCCAGCTGTTCGCGGGCGTTGGTCATGGCGCGTTCCATGATCTCGCGCTTTTCGCCGCGCTGGGGGGTGGAGATTTCGACGCGATGCCCGGCGCGCAGCGCCAGCGCCTCGGCCAGCAGGCCGGCGCCGGCCAGTTCCTCGGATGCCAGGATCAGTTTGGGCGCGGTGCGTTCGTCATAGAACTGGCCGACAAAGCTTTCCAGCACCTCGGCCAGCGGCAGGTCGCGGTCATGGCGCGGGAAATAGGGACGGTTGCCCCAGTTCTGCCCGGCGCGGAAGAAGAAGACCTGGATGCAGGTATGGCCGCCCTCGCTGAAGGCGGCGAACAGGTCGGCTTCGTCGAAGGTCGCGGGATTGACGCCTTGCGACGACTGGATATGGCTCATGGCCTTCAGCCGGTCGCGCAGCTTGGCGGCGGCCTCGAAATCCAGGGCGTCGGAGGCCTTGGTCATCTCGGCTTTCAATTCCGTCTGCACCGCCTGGCTTTTGCCGTTGAGGAAACTTTCGGCCTCTTCCACCAGTTCGTGATAGCCGCCCAGGTCGATGCGGCTGACGCAGGGCGCGCTGCAACGCTTGATCTGGAACAACAGGCAGGGCCGGGTGCGCGCGGCGAACACCGAATCCGAGCAGGAACGCAGCAGGAAGGCGCGTTGCAGGGTGTTGAGGGTGCGGTTGACGGCGCCGGCCGAGGCGAAGGGCCCGAAATAAACGCCCTTGGCGGTCTTGGCGCCGCGATGCTTCAAAAGCTGCGGAAAGGGATGGTCCTCGCGCAGCAGGATGTTGGGGAAACTCTTGTCGTCGCGGTAGCTGACATTATAGCGCGGCTTCAGCCGCTTGATGAGGTTGGATTCCAGCAGCAGGGCTTCGGTTTCCGACGCCGTGGTGACGAACACCATTTCCATGGTTTCGGCCACCATGCGCATCAGGCGTTCGCTGTGCACCGCGCCGCGGGCATAGGAGGTCACCCGCTTCTTCAGGCTCTTGGCCTTGCCGACATACAGCACATCGCCCGCCGCATTCAGCATGCGGTAGACGCCCGGCGCGTCGGGCAGGGTCTTGAGATAGGCGGTTATGCGCTCCGCGCCCTTCAGGGCCGGTTCGGGGGAATCCATGGCCCTATATATTAGCGGGTGCGCTCGATCTCAATTCCGACGCTTTCGGCATGGGTCAGGGCTTCCAGCTTTTCCACCCGCACCCGCACCGTGCGCACCCGGCCATCCTCGAAACAGGCGGCGGCGATGCGTTCGGCCAGGGTTTCCGCCAGCCGGACATGGCCCTCGGCGAGGATGGCGCGGATGCGCTTTTCGATGATGTGATAGTCCACGACATTTTCCAGCATGTCCTGGGCGTCGGCGACATCGTCGGTGGCCAGGTCCACATTGATGCGCACCGGCTGGGTGCGGCCCTCTTCCTGGCGGTACACGCCGATATGGGCCGGCAGTTCCAGGTTGCGGATGAAGACATGGCGGATGTTGCGCGCGGCGCTGGCGAAGTGGTCGCTCATTCCGTCACCTGTACGTCGGCGGTCTGCCAGATCAGGTGCTGGCCGCCATCCACCGCCAGCATCTCGCCGGTGACGGCCTGCGCCCCCAGCAGGTAGCGGATGGCGGCGCAGATATCGCCGGGCTCCGCGCCGCGCTTGAGGATGGTGGCGTCCAGTTGGCGATCGAAGTCCTGCTGCGACTGGCGGGCGTTGCGGATGGTCGGTCCCGGCGCCACGGCATTGACCCGGATGCGCGGCCCCATGCCTTGCGCCAAAGTGGCGGTCAGCCAGTGCAGCCCGGCCTTGCTGAGGCTGTAGGACAGAAATTGCGGCGTCGGCTTCAGCACGCGTTGGTCCACGATATTGATGATATTGCCTTTGGCGCCTTCGGGCAGTTGCTTCCCGAAGGCCTGCGACAGTACCAGCGGCGCGCGCAGGTTGGTCTCGATGTGATTGTCCCAGCTCGCGCGGCTGGCCGACTGCCAGTCGTCGCTCTCGAACAGCGAGGCGCAATTGACCAGCGCCGTCAGCGGGCCGATGGCGGCGGCTGCCTGCTCCACCAGCTTCATGGTTTCGCTTTCCTGGGACAGGTTGCATTGAACGGTGGCGGCCTTGACACCCTTGGCGCGCGCCTCGGCCGCGGCGCTTTGCGCATCGGCCACCGAGCCATGATAGTGGATCGCCACATTCCAGCCGGCATCCGCCAGGTCCAGGGCGATGGCGCGCCCCAGCCGCCTGGCGGCGCCGGTAACAAGGACATTCTTCATCGCGTGCTTAGTGGTATCCGGTATCGGCGCGCACCTTGCCCCGGAACACCCAATAAGACCAGCCGGTATAGACCAGGATGACGGGCAGCAGGAACACGGTGCCGATCCCCAGGAATATCTGCGTGTCGGGAGACGAGGCCGCCTGCCACAGTGAATAATGGTGCGGCACGATCATGGGGAACAGGCTGATGGCGATGCCCAGATAGGACAGGATGAACAGCAGCACGGCATAGACGAAGGGCTTGAGGTCTGCCCTGGTGTCGGCGATGGCGCGCCATTCCAATACACCGAACAAAGCGGTCAGCAACGGCACGGGCGCAAGGAAGGCGATATTGGGCCAGGCGAACCAGCGCTGGGCGATTTCGCCGTCCACCAGCGGGGTCCACAGGCTGACGATAGCGACGGCAGCCAGGGTGCCCAGGAAACACAGCCGCGCCTGCTTGCGCGCCGCCGCCTGCAACTGACCTTCGGTCTTGAGGATCAGCCAGCCCGCGCCCAGCAGGCCATAGCCGAACAGCAAGGCGATGCCGGTGAACAGCGAGAAGGGCGTGATGCAGTCCAGGCTGCCGCCGGTGAAATGCCGGCCCGTCACCTGGAAGCCCTGGATGAAGGCGCCCAGCACCACGCCCTGGGCAAAGGTCGCCACCACCGAGCCACAGCCGAAGGCGCGGTCCCAGAAGGTGAGATGCTCGGCGTCGCGGAAGCGGAACTCGAACGCCACGCCGCGGAAGATAAGGGCCAGCAGCATCACCAGGATGGGGAAATAGACGGCGGGCAGGATGATGGCGAAGGCCAGCGGGAAGGCGGCCAGAAGGCCCAGCCCGCCCAGTACCAGCCAGGTCTCGTTGCCGTCCCAGATCGGCGCGATGGAGTTCATCAGCAGGTTGCGGGTCTGGGTGTCGGGAGCGAAATTGTAGAGAATGCCCACGCCCAGGTCGAAGCCGTCCAGCAGGACATAGAAGAACACCGCCAGCCCCAGGATCAGGGTCCACATCGGCACGAAGTCCAGGATCATGACGCATCTCCCGGCACCGGCTTAACGGGTGCGGAAGGACGGCCGCCTTCGATGGGCGAATCCACCTGGCCCGAAACGCCGCCGCGCACGATGCGCGCCACCATCCACGCGCCGGCCGGAAACATGATGGCATAGACCGCGATATAGCCGGCGAGCGAGACCAGCACGTCCCAGCCGGTCAGCGATGGCGTCACCGAATGGGCGGTACGCATCACGCCATAGACCGTCCAGGGCTGGCGTCCGACCTCGGTGGTGGTCCAGCCCGCCACCACGGCGATGAAGCCGAGCGGCGCGGCGAACATCAGGGCGCGCAGGAACCAGCCGCTGTCATAGAGCCTCTTGCGGATGCGCAGCCACAGGCCCAGCAGCACCACGCCCAGCATCAGGAAGCCCACGCCCACCATGATGCGGAAGGCAAAGAAGGGAATGATGACCGGGGCGCGATCTTCCCTGGGATAATCCTTCAGCCCCGGCACCACGCCATTGATGTCATGGGTCAGGATCAGGCTGCCCAGCAGCGGCACTTCGATCTCATAATCGTTCTTCTCCCCCTTCTGGTCGGGAATGGCGAACAGGGCCAGGGGGGCGCGGGCCTCGCGGGTCCAATGGGCTTCGATGGCGGCCAGCTTGGCGGGCTGGTGATGCAGGGTGTTGAGGCCCTGCAGGTCGCCCAGGAATATCTGCAGCGGCACCATCAAAGTCAGCAGCCACAAGGTCACCGACAGCATGATCCGCGCCTCGGCGGCAGACTTGTTCCGCCGCAACAGATAGGCCGCCACGCCGATCACCACAAAGCCGGTGGTGACATAAAAGGCCGCCACCGTGTGCATGAAGCGGTAGGGGAAGGAGGCGCTGAAGATGATTGCCATCCAGTCGGTGGGATAGAAGATGCCGTCGACCAGTTTGTAGCCGCCCGGCGTCTGCATCCAGCTGTTGGTCACCAGAATCCAGAAGGTCGAGAACAGCGTGCCCACCGCCACCAGGACCGCGGCGGCGAAATGCGCCCAGCGCGGCACCAGGTTGCGGCCGAACAGCAGCACGCCCAGGAAACCGGCTTCCAGGGTGAAGGCGGTGAGGCCCTCATAGGCCAGCATGGGCGAGATGATATTGGCGGTGGCGTCGGAAAAGCGGCTCCAGTTGGTGCCGAGCTGGAATGGCATCACCACGCCCGACACCACCCCCATGCCGAAGGCGACCGCGAAGATGCGGGTCCAAAAGCCCGATATGCGGAAATAGATCTCCTTGCCGGTGACGAACCAGATGCCTTCCAGCAGCGCGATATAGGATGCGAGCCCGATGGTCAGCGCCGGCAGAAGAATATGCCAGGCGATAACCCAGGCGAATTGAAGACGCGACAGGATCAGGGGATCAAGCGTCATGGCTGGGGTTATAGGCCCGGCGCGGGCGAATGTCCCGCGACGCGCCGCCGCGCGGCAATTCAGGCGACGAAGCCGACCGCCTTTTTCACATCGTCCATGATGGGCGTGGCGATGCTGCGGGCGCGAAGGGCGCCGTCTTTCAGGATGCGGTCGATCTCGCCGGGATCGGCCAGCAAAACCTTCATGCGTCCTGTGATGGGGACAAGTTTCGCCACCGCAAGATCGGTCAGTTGACCCTTCAAGGTCGAGAACATCTGGCCGGCGAAGTGATTAATGACGTCCTGCTTGGGTTTTTCCGCCAAAGCCGCAAAGATGTTAATCAGATTTTCCGCCTCTGGCCTGCCTTCTAGCCCCTTTTCGCTGTCAGGCAATTCCCCGGCATCGGTCTTGGCGCGCCTGATCTTATTGGCGATTGTGTCGGCATCGTCGGTGAGGTTGATGCGGCTGGCGTCGCTTTCGTCCGACTTGGACATCTTCTTGCTGCCATCGCGCAGGCTCATCACCCGGGTGGCGGCGCCGGTGATCACAGGTTCGGGCTGGGGGAAGAAATCCGGTACGCCGAAATCATTGTTGAACTTGGCGGCGATGTCGCGCGCCAGTTCCAGATGCTGCTTCTGGTCCTCGCCCACCGGGACATGGGTGGCCTTGTAGACCAGGATGTCGGCCGCCATCAGCACGGGATAGGTATAAAGCCCGACGCTGGCGCGTTCCTTGTGCTTGCCGGATTTTTCCTTGAACTGGGTCATGCGGTCCAGCCAGCCCAGCCGCGCCACGCAGTTGAAGATCCAGGCCAGTTCGGCATGTTCGGGCACCTGGCCCTGGTTGAAGATGGGCGAACGCCTGGGGTCGACGCCGGCGGCGATATAGGCGGCGGTCACCTCGCGCGTCGCCTGCGCCAGTTCGGCGGGATGGCCATAGCCGACATCCTGGGTGATGGCATGCATGTCCACCACACAGAACAGGCAGGGCATCTCCTCCTGCATCCGAACCCAGTTCTTGAGCGCGCCCAGGTAATTGCCCAGGTGCAGGGTGTTGGTGGGCTGCATGCCCGACAGAACGAGTGGCGCGTGGGTCATGCGCTGCTTATGCCTTGGCAGGCTGCGGCACTTCAAGGGGCGGAGGCGCCAGCGCGGCGCGCAGCCGCTTTTCCACCGCATCCAGCCGCGCCGGCTGGCTGATCTTGTGGCCGAAGCCGTCGCGCACATAAAAAACGTCAATGGCGCGTTCGCCATAGGTCGCCACCATGGAGGTGGAGATGCTGAGGCCCGATTCAAAGATCGCCTGGGTCACGTCATAGAGCAGGCCCGGCCGGTCCAGGCATTCCACCTCGATCACCGTGGCGATGCGCGAGGCTTCATTGTCGAAATGCACCTTGGGGCGGATGCTGAAGGCGCTGGCCTTGGTCTTCTGCGCCTTGCGTGCCAGTTGCTGGCCCGGGCGCAGTTCGCCGCGCAGGGTCTTTTCGATGGACTGGGTCAGGCGCTGCAGGCGTTCCCTGTCGGCAAAGGCCTCGCCGTCCTGGTCCTGCACCGAGAACACGTCCAGCGCGAAACCGTCATTGGTGGTGAAGGCCTTGGCGTCCACGATGGAGCCGCCCGACATGGCGATGGCGCCGGCGAATTGCGAGAACAGTCCGGCATTGTCCGGGGTATAGACGATCACATCGGTGACGGCGCGGAATTTATTGGTGTCGGCCGCCAGGGTCAGCAGCTGGTTCTCGGCATCGGCCTTGATCATCAGCCGGGCGTGGCGTTCCAGTTCGTCGGTGTCGAAGGCCAGCCAGTAATGGTCATAGTGGCGCGACAGCGCCTTCTCGCGCAGTTCGGGCGCCAGGTCGCCCAGCCGCGCTTCCAGCGCCGCCTTGGCGGCGGCGACGCGCGCGCTGCGCCCCGGCGACTGGTCGCCGCCGGTCATCATGTTCTCGGCCGCGTAATACAGTTCGCGCAGCAACTGGCCCTTCCAGCCGTTCCACACGCCGGGACCGACGGCGCGGATGTCGGCCACCGTCAGGACCAGCAACATCCGCAGCATTTCGGGCGACTGCACCATGTCCACGAAATCGCGCACCGTCTTGGGATCGGAGACATCGCGGCGCTGGGCGGTATCGCTCATCACCAGATGGTTTTTCACCAGCCAGGCGACGGCGGCGGTGTCATTCGCCGAGAGCCCCAGGCGCGGGCACAGGCTGCGGGCGATCTCCGCCCCGACATCGCTATGGTCGCCCGGCAATCCCTTGGCCACGTCATGCAGCAGGATGGCGCAATACAGCACATTGCGCGACTGGATGCGGCGCACCACTTCGGTCGCCAGGGGATTGTCGTCCTTGTGCTCGCCGCGCTCGATCGAGGCGACATTGCCCACCGCCCGGATCAGATGCTCGTCCACCGTATAATGGTGGTACATATTGAACTGCATCAGCCCCACGGCATGGCCGAATTCGGGAACGAAACGCCCCAGCACGCCGGCCTCGTTCATCAGCCGCAGCGCCCGTTCCGGGTCCTGGCGGGAGGTCAGGGTTTCCAGGAAGGCCTGGTTGGCGACCGGGCTGTGGCGCACGGCATCGGTGATCAGGTCCAGCGAACGGGTCACCGTGCGCAGGGCATCGGGATGGATGTCCACGCCCTTGATGTCGGCAATATGGAACATGCGCAGGATGTTGGCGGGATCGGCGCGGAAGATGGCGGGATTGGCGGTCAGCCGGCCATTCTCGACATAGAAATCGTCTCCGGGGCTGCGGGGCTTGAGAAAGCCCGGCAGCATGCGGCGCAGGGAGGGGCGCGGCTTCCTGTGCTGCATCTCCAGCGCGGCGCAGAAGATGCGGGTGAGATCGCCGACATCCTTGGCCACCAGGAAATAGGCGCGCATGAAGGCCTCGACGGCGCGGCGCGGCTTTTCCGGGTCGCTGTAGCCCAGTTGCGCCGCCAGCAGCGGCTGCACGTCGAAGGACAGCCGTTCCTCGGCGCGCCCCAGCAGATAATGCAGGTGCACGCGCACATTCCACAGAAAGGCTTCCGCCTTCTGGAAGGTGCGGTATTCGTCGCGGGTGAAGACGCCGTGCTCGATCAGGTCGGCGGCGTCGTCGGCATGATAGAGATACTTGCCGATCCAGTAGAGGGTCTGCAGGTCGCGCAGGCCCCCCTTGCCTTCCTTGATGTTGGGCTCGACCAGATAGCGGCTTTCGCCCTGGCGGGCATGGCGCTGGTTGCGCTCGTTAAGCTTGGCTTCGACAAAGTCGCGGCCATTGCCGGTGGTGACCTCGTTCCAGAATTTCTTGCGCAGCTCTTCGAAAAGCCCGCGGTCGCCCCACAGATAGCGCGCTTCCAGCACCGCGGTACGGATGGTGATGTCCAGCTTGGACAGCCGCACGCTTTCGGCCAGGCTGCGGGTGGCGTGGCCGACCTTCAGCCCCAGGTCCCACAGCATGTAGAGGATGAACTCGATGACGCTTTCGCCCCAGGCGGTCTGCTTGAAGGGGCGCAGGAACAACAGGTCGATGTCGGAGCCCGGCGCCAGTTCGCCCCGGCCATAGCCGCCGGTCGCCACCACGCAGATGCGCTCGGCGCTGGACGGGTTCTGGGCGTAATAGACATGCTTGACGGCGAAGTCGTAGATCACCTGGATGATGGTGTCCTGCAACTGCGACAGGGCGCGGGCGGCGGCCAGGCCGGGCAGGCCCTCCTTTTCGACGGAATATTTGACCTTTTCGCGGGCCGCCAGGAAAGCCTGCTTGATCAGGGCCAGGCCCTCCTTGCGCAGATTGCCGGGATCGCCGCCGGCCGCCTTGGCCATGGCGGTCAGGTCGCGGCGCAGGGCGTCGGCGTCTATCAACTCGCGTAGGGCGAGGGTTTGCGGTTTTTCCAGACCCATGGGTTTTGTTACCCCCTCCCATCCCGTCTTCGCAACCTAAAGCTGGAAAGCCCTTGACGGGGTTACGGTTTATGGCGCTTCCGGCGCTTATTTGATGGCGCGCCTGTGGCGCGCGGCCGGTCCCACCGTCCGTATCACCACGCCGCAGCCGATGCGGTTGCCCGCATTGCCCAGGGGCTGGGTGCGGTAGTCGTCGCCCCGCTCGTCCACGATGATGGCGACGCCGTCCTTGTCGAAAATGGACTTCTTGCCGTTGCCCAGGCTGAAGCTGTTGGTGATGACGCTGGCATGCAGGTGGCCGTCGGCGTCCGCGAACTGGCTGGGCAGGTCGCCGGCTTCCGGGCCGCCCTCCGCCAGATAGCCATGCTGTTTGCCGGGGACCAATGTCAGGATAGGCCCCGCCGCCGTGAAGCCCGACTTGGCGTCGCAATTGGCGGAGGTGTGCAGGTGGATGGCATGGGGCCCAGGCGGCAGGTCGTGAAGGTCGAACACGATCAGCACGCCCCGGTTGACGGCGCTGAATTCGACGCTGCCCAGGGACTTGCCGTCCAACCCGGCCATGCGGGCGACGGCATGGGCCTTCTTGCCGGCAGCCAGGGCCGGGCAAAGGCCAAGCGCCAGCAGCAGCACCACATATTTCTTCATGAGGCCCCCAAAAGCCGGCGTCAGCTTGCCATAGCGCCAGGGCGGGTGGAACCCGATTGCCGCCTGTACGCTTTCAGGCGGGGTGGCCAAAGGAGATTTAAACAATGCGCATTTTCGTGATGACCGCGGCGGCCGCCGTTTCCGTCCTTGCCACCGTCATGATGGCCGGCCAGGCGCTGGCGGTGCAGGACACCCCCACCAGCCAGAACGGGGTGGATGTGGTCTGCACCGGGGTCGGCTCGGCCAAGGACGATCCGCGCTGGAGCGCTTTTCCGGTGAAGATCGTGCTGGCGACGGCGGGCGGCGCCAATCTCGCCAATGCCCATATCACCCTGGCCAGGGGCGACCAAATCCTGGTCGAAACCGATTGCGATGCGCCCTGGATCCTGTTCAAGGCGCCGGCAGGCCGCTACACCGCCACCGCCGCCATGATCGGTGGCAGCGGTGGTTCATCCGGAAGTGGGGCGCACAGCGCCAATTTCACCACCAGCGGCGGCGGCGCCCAGAAGACAGTCACCATCGCCTTTGCGCGTCCGGCTGTGCCGTCCGCGCAGTAATTTTTTTGGTGGCGCGCCCTGACGCCGGGCCGGCGCCCGGCTCCGGCGTAATGGACAAAGAAAAAGGCCCGGCGGATTGCTCCACCGGGCCTTTGTCTAAACCGTCAGATCGTGTTTAGACGGCCTTCAGGTTCGCGGCCTTCGCGCCACGCGCGTCGGGCACGATGTCGAACGAGACCTTCTGGCCTTCGTTCAGCGAGCGCAGGCCGGCCGCTTCCACGGCGGTGGCGTGCACAAACACATCCTTGCCGCCACCTTCTGGCGCGATGAAGCCAAAGCCCTTGGAGGTATTGAAGAATTTCACGGTTCCGATGGTCATTAAACAGTTCCTGCATGGTTTTCCCATACGGCGGATGCCGGGTGGGCGGGGCTTTACGGTGTTGCAGGGAAGGAAGTTCAACCGTCGTCCAGGCGCGCACTCAAGGCGGGCAGGGAATTCTAGGTGCGCTTCACTGTAACGGGCCGTAACGCCTCGTGAGGGGGACATTACGCCCGCGGGCCGATATTGGCAAGAAAGGGAGCATGACGGCGGCGTCTGTGGATTGCGCCGCAGCATGGCTTGCGGGCCGGCGCGATTCACCATGTGTTGTGGTTCCAAGGGAGTTGCATGCCGATGACCGCGCGTCTGGAAGTGATCGTCGGGCCGATGTTTTCCGGGAAAACGGAACGCCTGATCGCCCGGTTGCATCGCGCGCAATATGCCAGGAAGCGGGTGCGTATCCTCAAGCCGGCGCATGATACCCGCACCCAGGGCAGCATCGCCGCCCGCGCGGTGAATGCCGACGGCAGCGTCGAGGTGACGGCGACCTTGTCCGCCCTGATGGTGCGCAACGCCGCCGATTTCGCGCGGCACCTCGCCGATGGCGCGTTCGACGTGCTGGCGGTGGACGAGGCGCAATTCTTCCCGCTGGACGAGCCGATGTGCGACAGCCTGGGCTGGTTCGGCCGCGCCATTCGCGGCTTGCTGCGCGAGAAGGCCAGGTCCGACCTGCGCATCATCGTGGCCGGGCTGGACATGGACTTCACCGAACAGCCCTTCGGACCCATTCCCGGACTGCTGGCGATGGCCGACCATGTCGAGAAGCTGACCGGCGTCTGCATGGTCTGCGGTTCGGACGATGGCTATATCAGCCACCGCATCATACCGGGCGCCGAGCAGCTGGTGGTGGGCGATGCCGGCGAATACCAGGTGCGCTGCCGCGCCTGCTATGAATCCGTGGCGGCGGTGCCGCTGCGCGCCAAGCGGGCCGGCTGACGCCGCCTCAGTCTTCGACGGACTGAATCTCGATTTCTCCCAGCGGCGCGGGCGCCTCGACGATATCGCCGGGGCGGGCGCCCAGGATCGCGGCCGCCAGCGGGCTGCGGAAGCTGACCAGGCCCTTGGCGTCGGTCTCATCCACCCCGACGATGCGGAAATTCTGGGTGCGGCCCTTGCGGGCGATGGTGACGCGGCAGCCGAAAGCGACCGTGCCGTTGCGGGCGGGCGCCACAAGCTGGGCCGAGGCCTGGCGGATTTCCCAATAGCGCAGGTCGCGCGCCAGGGTTTCGCGCAGCAGGACATTGGTTTCGGTCTGCATCGCGGCTTCAATGCGCGCGACATGCGCGTGGATGGCGGCAAGGCCTTCCGCCGTCACCAGGTTGGGGCCGTCGTCAACCATCCGTTCGGGCGGAGGCGCCGATTCAGCGGTTTCTTTTACAAAGGCGCGGCTCATGGCAGCGCGGATCAGCCGGCGATAATGCGCTTGACGCGCTTCTTCGGCACAGGGGCGGGGGCGTTGGCAGCCGCGATGGCGGCGGCTTCGGCGTCCTGCTTTTCTTTTTCCAGGCGCAGGGCCTTGAGGCGGATGGTCTTGGCGTCGTTGGCGGCGCTTTCGGCGGCCATCTCGTTCTTCACCAGGGCGGTGCGCTTTTCCCAGACGGCGAAGACGCCATTGGCGGTGCGCTGGGCGGCGTCGCGCTTGCGCGCGGCCAGGGAGGGATTCAGCGAAGGATTCAAAGAGGGATTGTTGTCATCCATGAGGATTTCCTTTTCTTGAAAGATCGGGCGGCGGCGCAAACCGCCGCCCGGCTTTTCAATCAGGCAGCCGACAGGTTGGCCGCCTTGGCACCGCGCGCGTCCGGCACGATGTCGAAATTGACCTTCTGGCCTTCGTTGAGCGAGCGCATGCCCGCCGCTTCGACAGCCGAGGCATGGACGAACACGTCCTTGCCGCCGCCATCGGGCGCGATAAAGCCGAAGCCTTTGGTTGCATTGAAGAACTTCACGGTTCCGATTGCCATAACATTTCCTTTGGGAGCATCGGGTTCCGCCCACGCGAAATGCGGGAACGGCCGTGGAAACAAGAACATCGGGTCGGGTGGGAAGATTTTCGGTGCGTCCTGTCGCCGTGAGGCGGGTCGGATAGACGGAAAGCGCTTCGTCTGACTTTAGGACGCAAGAACCACGAGCGCTTTGTATAGGCCATTTGGGCTTAAATAACAATGACCGCGCGGCGCGCAGGGATTTTGCGGTTGCGAAGACCGGATTCAGGCCGCGCCGTCATCCGGCTTGGTTTCGGTCTTTTCGGCCTTGCGGCGGGCGCTTTCCTCGGCGCGGCGCTCGGCCTTTTCGCGGGTCTTGATGGCCTGGGCGCGTTCGCGCTGCAGGCGGTCCTGCGAATAATTCGGGGGCCTGGGCGCCATCTATTCCGCCGCTTCCCTGGATGGTTCGGGAGACGCATCGTCGGCGACAAAGGCCGGGTTCAGGGCCCAGACCTCGCCGGCGGTTTCAGGCGGGCGGCAAAAGCGCTGCGTTCCGGGATCGCGCGCGCCATCGTTGGCGCAGAAGCGGCGGAAGATGCGTTCGACATCGGATTCCAGCTTCAGCGGAATGTCGCGGGAGGCGGCGCGGCGGGCCTTGCGCACGCCGTTCATCACCGACCAGCGGCGCAGGCCGGCGGGATGCGGTGTCAGCACGGCGACCAGCTCGTCCAGCAGGATGGCCTCCTGCTTCTCGTCGGGAACGAAGGGACGGCGGTGGCGGTGCAGCATGAGGCCTTTCGGGTGGGAGAAAAGGCGGCGGCGGAGACGAATGTCCCCGCCGCCGGTATTGGAAATCAGGCGCGGGCCAGGTTCACGGCCTTGGAGCCCTTGGCGTCGGGCTGGATGTCGAACGACACCTTTTCGCCTTCGCCGAGCGAGGTCATGCCGGCGGCTTCCAGCGCGGTGGCGTGGACGAACACATCCTTGGCGCCGCCCTCGGGCGAGATGAAGCCGAAGCCCTTGGAGGAATTGAAGAATTTCACGGTGCCGATGGTCATGAGTGTAGTCCTTTGAAAAAGATGCGCCCGCACGGAATGCACAGGCGGCGAAAACGGCGGATAGGGAGGGCTGGGCCAGGCGCGCGGAGACGTGCGGGTCGGGATTGGCGCTTCGTCTGGCGGCAGTCGCACGCGGGTCATGCGCCTTATGCGGGGAAATAGCAAACGGCGCGGCTTGTCCGCATCGCGCTGTGCCACGGCGGCGAGGGCGCGAAGGCAGGAATGGCGCGGGCGTTTCGGGGAATTTTTCGGGGGCCTCCCCCCTTTGTCCACGCGCGCCTGTCCGCGCTCTTCCTCCGCCCGCTGATATTTCGTCATCGCGCTTTGCCATGCGCGAATTCTACAGTGACGCAGGAGCGTGAGGATAAGTTGTAATGTTTGACGTTGAGTTCGAGAGTTGCTGCTTTATCGTTGCAATTGAATTCAGCTACAGAGCTTACTCAAATCCTTCGGCGGCAGCCGAGCAGTCATGTTCGCCCTAATAAGTTCAGGGAGATCATGCCATTTACTAATGTTCCATGCCGCCAAGATGTCTGTCAGGTACTCGGCGACATCTCTCTGTAGCTCGACACATTCATCGCATTTTGCCGACGGGAACACCAAGGCCGCGAGCGGGCCCACCTGCGGGGCTGAGTAAGGGGATGTGCTATGAACATATACAGAAAGGATGCCGTAAGGGTCTGCATGCTTTCGCTGCCTTTTGTCTTCTAAAAGCTTCATCCGAGTAGAAAATTCGCTTCCATTTTCGCTCATGTATTTCAGATAGAAGGATCGCATAGGAAAGTCTTTCCCTCCTTCTATCCGAGACCATTCGACCGCGTGGTCTTCGAAATAAATCCACGCAACCAACAATTCTAATTGAATCCGTACAGAAAATATTGCTGGTCGAACCAGGCCAAGAGATAAGCAGCCAGCCGTTTCGATGATTGCGCCCTGAACGGCATCTAAAAGCCGGACAGCATTTTTATTTTTTGCCGATTTGCGGAGATAATCTATCCAATTTAACAGCAGATCTGTTTCTGATGTGACTTTGTCGACGTAGGCTGACAGGGATGCAGCATAATGTGCGTCAACAGCTGCTTTCAAAGCGGTAGCTTCCGCTGCGGCACTCACGTTTCTCTATCTCGCAACGGCCAGTCAGATTTCGTGCCGCGATGAACTGCGTCATTACGCACCTTAGTTGCGTGGTGTAGCACTTCGCTGGGCGCGATTTTCTGTAGTACTTGGCTAAGCCATGTCCGGAACCCTTGCTTAGGGCGAAATGGCGGAATAGCCATTTGTCTCCCCATACTGCTCTTCATCGACTGATAGAGGCGTGATCCGGCTTCAGCGGTAGTTAAGCCTGCCTCCAACATTAACAGTCTATAGATGTCGTCATTCACAGCAGAATAGTGAGCTAATGGCGCACTCTGCTTCAGTAAGGTGAAATCTAGAGTTCGGATGCGTTTGCGAGCCTGATATACAATTTCAGTAGTCCTGGACGCGCCCAGTCTTTCCAAAGCGCGGATTGCTCTATGGATATCGTCCTCGGTCAATCCTGACGCAGCAAGTAAAAGTATGACCTGCTCGGCTGGGTCTTTCATCAGATGTTCCACTTCTGCACAAGCTCACTCGCTATTTCACCAATTTCGGTAGCGAGCAATGCTCGGTACGGAACTGGTTTATCAGTTGCGAACCCAGTGTAACCCGAGTGCGCCTCCAGCAGTTTCGACTTTTTCAACTTATTGGTCAGCACCTTTGGACCGAAAACAGGGTGGGCACGCAACTCATTTTCAGTAAATGGGTCATAGTTAGTCCGAGGTATTCCGTTCAACAGAACGGCAATCTCTGGTTTAGGATGGATAGTTGGTATCCGATCTAAAAAATCCGCCAATAGTTCCAAACCAAGCATCGAATAACGATCTGGTTTAACAGGGACAAGAATGTGAGAGCATGCGTGCAAAGCGCATAGGGTGATAAAGGAACTGCTAGGGTTGCAGTCTATCACTACCAAATCGTACTTCTGCCGAGCGTTTGCAATAAAATGCAAAAACCTTTTCTGTACCGCGGCCAATTTCCCCGAGTCCGAAATTAGGCTGTATTTCACAAGCTCAAAGTTGCCCGGCAAGAGGTCAAGGTGCGCTGACCCATCTTTGAAATGCCACAGCCTTACTGCCAGCGATTCTGCATCCGGCGGCGCGTGATGGGTCGTCGCAACGTCGAATAAGCCCACATCGGATGGGGGCTCCATCGCAGCAAAAACAGTTTTATTAGCCTTCTTTAAGGCTTCATAGGCGGCCCGCGTTCTTAGGCACTGTGTAAGATTGAACTGCGGATCGAGATCAACCAGCAAAATCTTTTTTTTATGTTGATTGAAAAGGATTCTCATGACGTGGGCGGTTATCGTCGTTTTACCGACTCCGCCCTTCATGTTTAGTGTGGAAATAACTTTCCCGCCTGGCATTTATCCTCCGGATATATTGCCTCCCAATACGCAACTATATGAACCAACATAGCTCAAAATTGAGCAATTTGGCCAACGATCTTAAGCCTTATTGTCAGGGCTGGGCGTCTCAGAAGCTTTCGAGGGAATGCCCGGGGTGACTTACCGCGCCCGGCTCCCAAACGTCTTGGGCGCATTCGGGCGGGGCGCGCGTTGGAGTTTTTTGCGGCCGCCTTTTGACGGGATGGGCTTGGACGGCTGGTCGTCGGTTGAATAGGTGATTTCGGCGTCCAGGCTGGCCCTGGCGACGTCGCTCTGCCGCGCAAACGGATCGTCGCTGATGGCCAGGGCGGTGGCCTGCAGCCGTTTCAACTCGTCGCGCAGGCGGGCGGCGGTTTCGAATTCCAGGTCGGCGGCGGCGGCGCGCATCTGTTTTTCGATGTCGGCGATGATGGCCTTGATATTGTGGCCGACGAATTCGCGCCCGCCTTCCGCCGCCGCCATCATCCCGGCATCGACCGTGACATGGTCCTTCTCATACATGCTGCCCATGATGTCGGCGATGTTGCGCTTGACGCTTTGCGGCGTGATGCCGTGTGCGGTGTTGTACGCCTCCTGCTTGGTGCGGCGGCGGGTGGTTTCCGCCATGGCGCGCTCCATCGAGCCGGTGATGCGGTCGGCATAGAGGATCACCTTGCCGTCCACATTACGGGCGGCGCGGCCGATGGTCTGGACCAGGCTGGTTTCGCTGCGCAGGAAGCCTTCCTTGTCGGCGTCGAGAATGGCGACCAGTCCACATTCGGGAATGTCCAGGCCCTCGCGCAGCAGGTTGATGCCGATCAGCACGTCAAACGCGCCAAGCCGGAGATCGCGGATGATCTCGATGCGCTCCAGCGTCTCGACATCGCTGTGCATGTAGCGCACGCGGATGCCCTGCTCGTGCATATATTCGGTGAGGTCTTCGGCCATCTTCTTGGTCAGCGTCGTGACCAGGGCGCGATAGCCCGCCTTGGCGATCAGGTGACATTCCGCGATCAGGTCATCCACCTGCGACTCCACCGGGCGGATTTCCACCGGCGGATCAATCAAACCCGTTGGGCGGATCACCTGTTCGGTGAAGATGCCGCCGGTGCGTTCCATCTCCCAGTTGCCGGGCGTGGCGCTGACATAGACCGACTGGGGGCGCATCATGTCCCATTCCTCGAACTTCAGCGGCCGGTTGTCCTTGCACGACGGCAGGCGGAAACCGTATTCGGCCAGGGTCGCCTTGCGGCGATAGTCGCCCTTATACATCGCGCCGATCTGGGGCACGCTGACATGGCTTTCGTCGGCGAAGACCAGCGCATTGTCGGGCAGGTATTCGAACAGGGTCGGCGGCGGCTCGCCCGGCTGGCGGCCCGTCAGCCAGCGCGAATAATTCTCGATGCCGGCGCAGCTTCCGGTAGCCTCGATCATCTCCAGGTCGAAGGTGCAGCGCTGTTCCAGGCGCTGGGCTTCCAGCAGTTTGCCCTCGGCGCGGAAGTGGGCCAGGGTCTGGATCAGTTCGGCCTTGATGCCCTTCATCGCCTGCTGCAGCGTGGGGCGCGGCGTGACGTAATGGCTGTTGGCGTAGATCTTGATGGCGTCGAGGTTGCCCGCCTTGTGGCCGGTCAGGGGATCGAATTCGGTGATCGAGTCCACCGTGTCGCCGAACAGTTCGACGCGCCAGGCGCGGTCTTCCTGGTGGGCGGGGAAGATATCGAGCACGTCGCCGCGCACCCGGAAGGCGCCGCGGGTGAAGTTGTCGTCGTTGCGGCGGTATTGCAGCGCGATCAGGTTCTGGATCGCGGCCTGGCGGTCGATGCGGTCGCCGCGCGCGATGCCGACGGCGGTGCCGCTGTAGGTTTCGACCGAGCCGATGCCGTAGATGCACGACACGCTGGCGACGATGATGACATCGTCGCGCTCCAGGATGGCGCGCGTCGCCGAATGGCGCATGCGGTCGATCTCCTCATTCACCGAGGAGTCTTTTTCGATATAGGTGTCGCTGCGCGGGATATAGGCTTCGGGCTGGTAATAGTCGTAATAGCTGACGAAATATTCGACCGCGTTGTCCGGGAAGAAGGACTTGAACTCGCTGTAAAGCTGGGCGGCGAGCGTCTTGTTGGGGGCCAGGATCAGGGCCGGGCGCTGGGTCGCCTCGATGATCTTGGCCATGGTGAAGGTCTTGCCGCTGCCGGTGACGCCCAGCAGCACCTGGTCGCGTTCGTTGGCATTGACGCCCGCCACCAGTTCCGGGATGGCGGTGACTTGGTCGCCGGCGGGTTTGTAGTCCGACACCAGCTTGAACTTCTTGCCGCCTTCCGATTTCTCCGGGCGGGCGGGGCGATGGGGCACGAATTCGCTGATCGGCACGGTCTGATAGGCGGGGTCTATGGCCTCTTCCAGCGCCGGAATGGCCGCCACGGCCTCGACCGCCGCCTGGAAGCGGGCGGCATTGTCGGGTTTGCGGGATTTCCCCCGTTTGGGAACCATGCCGTTGTTGTGGGCCATGGGAGGAATATAGGATTTAATCGGCCCGGTTAAACGACTTTAGTCTTCCTTGCGGACGCCTTTAAAGGGCTTGGGATCAGCCTTCTGATCCATGAAGCGGCCATCATCGCCGTTCCGCTTAGTCCAGCGCTCATTTTGCGGATTGAATACCTGCGAACGATCTTTCACCGCGCCATTGCGGTGGCCGTCGCCCTTGGGAGGATTGGTCGCCATGGGAATCTCCTTGAACAAACCAAGAACAATATGGCAGGATTCCTTTCCGTTCGCAAGCCATTATGGTGGGCCACGGGCGATTTGCAGGCGGGCGGATGGGCAATCTCTATTATGGCGACAATCTGGAGATTCTGCGCAACGAGATCGCCAGCGACTCCGTTGATCTGATCTATCTCGATCCACCGTTCAACTCGAACGCCAACTACAATGTGTTGTTCAAGGCACCCGACGGGCATGAAAGCCATGCCCAGATGGAGGCGTTCGAGGATACTTGGCACTGGAACGACAATGCCGAGCAAGCCTTCGATGAAGTGATCCAATCCGGCAATTCGGATGCTGCAGAGATGTTGCGCGCGATGCGCTCGTTTCTTGGCACCAACGACATGATGGCCTATCTGACCATGATGGCAGTGCGGCTGCTGGAACTGCGTCGGGTGTTGAAACCGACAGGGTCGCTGTATTTGCACTGCGATCCGACAGCGAGTCACTATCTGAAAATTTTGCTGGATGCGATTTTTGGGCCAGATAGATTCATCAATGAGATTATTTGGAAAAGGTACGGGGCGCATAACGATTCCAAGACGTATGGCCGTGTCCACGATGTGCTGCTTTTCTATAGCCGCTCATCAAATTTTACTTTCAATAAGCAATTTGAGCCATATTCCGAAGAATATATCGCGGAAAGATTTCGATTTCTTGATCCCGATGGCCGCCGGTGGGCCGAGCAAAATTTATCTAGTCCAAACCCCCGACCTAATCTTACTTATTCCTTCACCGCAAAGAATGGCATTACTTATGAGCCACCCGCGAACGGTTGGAAGTATACCTTTGATCGGATGGAAGAATTAGATGCCTTGGGAAAGCTGCACTATCCCGCGCGAGCGGGAGGCCGCCTACGACTTAAGAATTATCTCGATGAGATGTTAGGCGTGCCGGTGCAAGACGTATGGGCCGATCTGACTTCAATCGGTGGAACTAGCCCAGAGCGATTGGGATATCCAACGCAGAAACCTGTCTCTCTGCTTGAGCGCATTCTCAACGCCTCCTCCAATGAAGGCGACGTTGTGCTCGATCCTTTTTGTGGATGTGGCACAACTATTCATGCGGCGCAGAAACTGAATCGCGAATGGATTGGTATTGACATTACCCATCTGGCAATTTCATTGATCCAGAAGCGGTTGCGCGATGCATTCCCCGACGTAAAGATTGAAATTCACGGCACGCCCAAGGATTTGGGTGGTGCGCAAGCGCTCGCGTTGCAGGACAAATACCAGTTTCAGTGGTGGGCGGTATCGCTGGTGGACGCCATTCCTTATGGCGGCAAGAAGAAGGGCCCGGACGGCGGAATTGACGGCTTCATCTACTTTAAGACAGACAAGACAACGACCGAAAAGGCCATCGTCTCGGTCAAGGGTGGTGACAATGTCGGCGTCGGCATGGTTCGCGATCTGATCGCGGTGGTGGACCGTGAGAAGGCCAAGATGGGCGTGCTGATCGCCCTTGTTCCGCCCACCGGTCCCATGATCAAGGAAGCGGCCTCTGCCGGTATCTACAAAACGGAATCACAAGGAAATTTCCCCAAAATCCAGATTGTCACAATTGAACAATTGTTCGCAGGTCAGAAGCCCAATCTGCCGTGGGTGGACACGACTGTCTTCAAAAAGGCAAAAAGGGAGATGAAGGGTACGCAGGGTACTCTGCTCTAGGCGCGAGGACGCATGCACAATCGCAACAGGATAGAAGCGACGCTGGAACAAGTGCTGTTCAAGTCGCGCTGGCTGCTGGCGCCCTTTTATCTGGGGCTGGTGGTGTCGCTGGCGATGCTGCTGGCGGCGTTCGTGGGCGAGCTGATCCACATGCTGCCCCAGGCGATGGACATCCTGAATGTGGACCCCGAACAGATGATCCTGGCGGCCTTGTCGCTGATCGACCTGTCGCTGGCGGGCAACCTGGTGGTGATCGTGATCTTCTCCGGCTATGAGAATTTCGTCTCCAGGATCAACACCGAGAATGCCGAGGACCGGCCCAGCTGGATGGGCACCCTGGATTTCTCCGGCCTCAAGATGAAGCTGATCGGTTCCATCGTGGCGATCTCGGCCATTTCGCTGTTGCGCGCCTTCATGACCCTGACCGAACAGGACGCGCCGCTGGACAGCGAACGCTTGCGCTGGATGCTGCTGCTGCATCTCACCTTCGTCATTTCCGGCCTGCTGTTCGCGGCGATGGACTTTGTCGCCAATCGCGCCGAGAAGCCGCACGCGCCTTGACGGCGGACCCGCTCCAGCAGGCGATGCAGCTGCACCAGGCGGGGCGGCTGGCGGAAGCCGTCTATGCCCGCCTGCTGACCCAGACGCCGTTCCAGTATCCCTTGCTGCACCTGTTTGGGCTGTTGCGGTTGCAACAGGGCCGGGTGGCGGAGGCGCTGGCGCTGATGGAGCGGGCGCTGCAGGCCCAGCCCGGCGTGCCGGAGACCCTGACCAATTATGCCATCGCGCTGGATGCGGCGGGGCGCACGGCCGAGGCGCTGGGGCGGATTGACGAGGCGCTGGCCGTTTACGACCGGGTGCTGGAAATGGCCCCCCGCCAGCCGCTGGCGCTGCAAAGCCGGGACACCGCGCCTTTGTTCGACACCGCGCGCACCACCCGCGCCATCGAGGCCGCATATCAGGGCATGTTCGACCGCTGGCAGCGCGGCGAAGCGCCGGAAGCTTTCGCGGTCACCGAATAAAAAAGGCGCTCCCGAAGAAGCGCCTTTCTTGTTTCAATCGACTCCCGACGTGACCTCCCCCATGCGCGCCATTTGAGTATCAGGGCGCTTTGCGCCCCGGGGCTGGCGAGGGCGGAGGGGGCAGCTACTTCGCGGCGCCGATGGCGTCGGCGGTGGTCTTGGCGGCGGCCTGGGCGGTGGCCAGGTCGGTGGTGGTCAGGCCGGGCGTCGCGTCATTGACGGCGGCTTCCAGCTTGGCCTTCTGGGCGGCATCGGTGGAGTCGGGAATGGCGCCATTGCCGGCCTTGCCGCAGGGATTGCCGGCGGCGGCGTCGAAGCCCGCGCCGGCGGGGCCGACCAGGCAGTTCACGGCATGGTGCAGGTGCATCTGGGTGGTCTTGAGGTCGGCGGCGGTGGCGGCCATGCCGGCATGGTTCTGGCCGATGGACAGTTCCTGGGCGGTGTCGGCCAGAGCGGATGTCACAAGTACGGGGGTGGCGATCAGCGCCGCGCAGGCGGCGAGCAGGGCGATTTTTTTCATGTGGAGGTTTCCTCTGGGACATGGGGCGCCCGCCCTGGTCCCCCAAGGACCGGCCGGACGCCCGATCTTATGCCGGAAATCGTGACAATGAATAGTGGTCCTGTAGGGAATGAGCCATCCTGGCCTTACCAGATGCTGGCCAGGTTGCGGCGCAGCGCCTGGGCTTCCGGGCCGGTGGCGGGGACCGCGTTTTCGTCCTTGTCCTGCTTGATGACGGTGCCGTTGAAGGACAGGCCGGCATAGGCGCCGGTGCCCGAGGTCCACACCACGATATCGCCGCCATGGGCGGTGGTGGCGCCTTCCGCGCCGCTGGACAGGGTCACCACGGTGATGCCGGCGCCCGCGCCCAGCTTGACCTCGCCCTTTTCGATGCCGCGCAGGGCCCGCTTGCTGTTGATGATGAAGACCAGTTCCGCCTGTTGCAGGCCGATCTGCAGGCCGAAGCTGGCCGAGCCCATGCCGTAGAAGCGCGGGGTGCTCCAGCCATGGCCGGTGCGGTGCAGTAGGACGCCGTCGCCGCCCTCGGCGCCGAAGATGAAGCCGCCCTTGACCAGCTTGGGCACGATATAGACCGCCTCGGCGCCCTGCAGCATGATGCGGGCCTGGCCGAAGGCGGGGTCGCTGCGCAGGTGGCTGACGGTGCGGTTGGCGTCGCGCAGCAGTTCGGCCTTGTCGGACTCGGCCTGGGCGGGAGCGACAAAGCAGACAGCGGCAACGGCCGCCGCGCAAGTCAGTCGGGCGAGGGATTTGAACATGGGACTATTCCTTTCCGGGAAATGCGACAGGGAAACGCCGAGCCTCGCGGGAAAGTTCCCGCTTGAGGCATCTCAGACTAACCCGGAAATGCCAGCCCGGAAATATCAGGCCGCCGTCATATCTATGACAACCGGCCTTTTGAGGACCGAGGGCTCGCCCTTGATCTTCTCGCCAAAGCCGCTGGAGAAGTCCTGGAAGATGGCCGACAGCTCGTCGGCGTCGATGTGGCGGGGCCCCCCACCTTGCGGGAAACGGTAGCGCCAGAAGCTGACGATATGGGAAATGGCGCCCAGCTTCTCGCCCAGGTCCAGGAACATGTAGGGCGCGGAGAGCAGGAAGTCGCGGAAGGTCTTGGGCGCCTGGTGGGCCACCAGGTCGGCGAAGGAGTCGTCATAGACCGACAGCGCCTTGTTCACATGATTGCCGTTGTCGCGCACCATCTCGATGATGCCGCGGCGTGCCGACGCCAGATAGATCTTCTGTTCCGGGGTCGCCGCGCCGATCGGCTGGATGGCGTTGATCTCGCGCAGCACGCCCATCACGTCGGGCCAGAATTTGCCCATCGACCATTTGTAATAGAGGAAGCCGCGCCAGCTGAAGACGCCTTCGCGGAAGTCGTTGCCGTTCAGGTTCAGGGTCAGGCGCAGGGGTTCGAGCTTTTCGTCCACCTCGTTGGACAGCATGGCCGTCACCATGCGGCTGGCGCCGCCGTCCTCGCCGCCCGCCAGCGCGATCAGCTTGGACATTTCCTGGCTGACGAAATCATGCATGCGCTGCTGGTCGCCTTCGGAGATGGCGAAATAGGAGGGCGAAACCTCGATCCTGTTGTTGCGCAGGTGTTCGCGCAGCAGGAACGGGTCCAGCGACGGCACCGCGTTCAGCAGGCGCAACACCATGAGGTCGCGCTCCAGGGATTGCGGGTTGTAGTTGCCCGCCATGCGCAGGGATTCGGTATAGCCGCGCTGGTCCACGAACAGCGAGCGGCCGCCGGCGCGCAGGTCCTCGGCATCGAAGGGCACGATGATCTTGGTCGCCACCGCCCGGGGCGAGGAGAACAGATAGCTCTCGTCGGCGCGGGTGCGGTGCTTGAGCAGGAAGGCATTGTTGATCACCGGCGAGAGGAACAGCGGCTTTTCGGCATGTTCGGGATTGCCGGCATTGTCCCTGGCGATGCGGAACAGGTTCAACACGCGGCTGGTCGAGGCGCCACCCAGCGCGCTCAGGAAGCGGACGGAACGATCACTGGACAAGGTAAATCCCCGGATGCAACAGAAGGACGGCAGGGGCCATCCTGCGTGGCGCTTTCCTAAGATTGCTTTACCAGCCGGCCAAAAGCGTTAACAAGGGCGCATGGAATTCGATCGGTCGCTGGACGTGCCATACGGGGAAGAACTGCGCCTGTCCCCGCGCGTCGGCCGCCTCTTGGCCCCCAACCCCGGCCCCTTCACCTTCAAGGGCACCGGGGTTTACCTGGTGGGCGAGCGGGCCGTGGCGGCGATCGATCCGGGGCCGGCGATGCCGGAACATATCGAGGCGCTGAAGCGCGCCATCGGCACGCGCCGGGTGAGTCATATCCTTCTGACCCATAGCCACAGGGATCACTCCCCCGCGGCGGCGGCGTTGAAGGAATGGTCGGGCGCGCCGACCCATGGCGTGCCGCTGCGCGCGTTGCCCGACGATGCCGAAGGCGTGGCGGACGAAGCCATCGACCATGACTTCGTGCCCGATGTGATCGTGAAGGACGGCGATGCGATCGCGGGCGACGGCTTTACCCTGCGCTGCGTGGCGACGCCGGGACATACCTCCAACCACATCTGCTATGCGCTGGAGGAAGAAGGTGCGCTGTTCAGCGGCGATCATGTGATGGGCTGGGCGACCAGCGTGGTGGCGCCGCCCGATGGCGACATGGCGCATTATCTCGCCAGCCTGGAAAAGCTGCTGGGACGCGACGACAAGATTTTCTATCCCACCCATGGCTCGCCCATCGCCCGGCCGCAGGACTGGGTGCGCGGATTGCTGGCGCATCGCCGGACGCGGGAGGCGCAGATCGTGGCGGCGCTGGCGGCGGGGGACGACAGCGTGGCGGCGATCACGGCAAGGCTTTATCCCGATGTCGCGCCGGGCCTGCGCCGGGCTGCCGCCAGCCAGGTCCGGGCGCATCTGGATCACCTGATCGCCAAAGGCATGGCGGAGGGCGGGCGCGTCCGGCCTAGCTGAGTTTGGCGCGGAAAGCCTTCAGCAGGAAAATGTTGAAGCCGTTGTCGATGGCCAGGGTGCGGCTTTGCGCGCGCATGTCGGGCCGCGCCCCGATGGCGCCGGATGGCCGGGTGCGGATCACGATGTCGGAGACCTGGCCGAACCAGAAGCTGGAAGCGGTGGCCTCGATGCGGCCTTGGTTGTCGTTATAGTCCACGATGGTCCAGCCCAGGTCCTTGGCGGTCTCGAAGCAGCGCCAGAACAGGGTCTTCATCGGCGCGGCGCTGCCCGGCATCAGCTTGAACTGCGGCTTGGTGAGGAGATTGTTTTTGTAGTTGTGCAGGGCATAGGACACCGTGACCTCCTCGCCCTGGTAACGGATCTTCTGCCGCGGATCGAAGGCCAGAGCGTTCATGCCGGGCCGGCGCAGTTTCGCCAGCGCCACGAATTGCGGCGGATCGTCGGGATCGGTCGCGGCATCGTGGATCGGCGGCATGGTCAGGCCGTAATAGAAAGTGGACAGCGGCGGATAAAGAAAGGCCAGCGATCCCGCCAGCGCCGCTAGGCCCATGCGCTTGCCGATGCCGGTGTTGCTGATGGCGGCGGCGCGCAGCCACGCCAGGCTTGCGATCAGCGCCGCCAGCCCCAGCGCGGTGGCGGGCCACATGATCCTGATGCCCATGTCATAAGGGAAAAATCCGCCGCGCACCCCGGCAATGGCGGCACAGGCGACGGCAAGGGCCAGGACCAGGGCGGCAAGTGCCAGCCGGGCGGCGGGAAGCTGGGAACGCATGGAAGCAATCCGGATTGGGCGTTTGATCTTTGTGCGCCAACATAAGATAGATTGCGTGCCGCCGCGAGAGTCCAGAGCCCAAGAGTCCAATGATGTCCGCTCCCCGCCTTTCCAACATCCAGTCCCGCGACATGGCGAGCCTGCTGCATCCCTTCACCAACCTGACGGCGCTGCGCCAGACCGGCCCCTTGGTGATCGAGCGCGGCCAGGGCGTGTTCGTCTATGGCGGCGACGGCAAGGACTATCTGGAAGCCATGGGCGGGCTATGGTGTACGGCGCTGGGCTGGGGCGAGGAAGAACTGGTCCAGGCGGCGGCCGAGCAGATGCGCAAGCTGCCCTTCGCGCACATTTTCGGCGGCAAGAGCCATGAGCCGGGCATCGCCCTGGCCGAGAAGCTGAAGGAGATGGCGCCCTTTCCGGTGGGCAAGGTGTTCTTCGCCAATTCCGGCAGCGAGGCCAATGACAGCCAGATCAAGCTGATGTGGTATGCCGCCAATGCGCGCGGCCAGACCGGCAGGAAGAAGATCATCGCCCGCGACCGCGCCTATCATGGCGTGACGCTTGCCAGCGCCTCGCTGACCGGGCTGGACGCCTTTCACAAAAGTTTCGACCTGCCATTCGACTTCACCATCCGCGCCGCCTGCCCGCATTATTATCGCGACGCCCGGCCGGGCGAGACGGAAGAACAATATTCGGCACGCCTGGCGGGCGATCTGGATGCGCTGATCCGGCGCGAAGGCCCCGACACCATCGCCGCCATGTTCACCGAAGCGGTGATGGGCGCGGGCGGTGCCATCGTGCCGCCGCGCGGCTATCATGAAGCGATAGCGGCGGTGCTGGACAAGTATGGCATCTATCTGGTGGACGATGAGGTGATCTGCGGCTTCGGCCGCACCGGCAACGCCTTCGGCTGCCAGACCTACAATTACCAGCCCGACTCCATGTCCATCGCCAAGGCGCTGTCATCGGCCTATGTGCCGATCTCGGCGGTGCTGCTGTCGCCGGAACTGGTGGAGATCATCGAGGAAGAGGCCACCCGCATCGGCGGGCTGTGGCATGCCTTCACCTATTCGGCGCATCCGGTGGCGGCGGCGGTGGCGCTGAAGACGCTGGAAATCTATGAGCGCCGCGATACCTTCGGGCATGTGCGCCAGGTGGCGTCGGTCTTCCAGCAGCGGCTGGCGGCGTTGCGGGCGCATCCGCTGGTGGGCGAGGCCAATGGCGTCGGCCTGATCGGCGCCATCGAGATGGTGGCCGACAAGCGGACCAAGGCCAATTTCGACGCCAAGGCCGGGGTCGGGGCCGCGATGGGACGTTTCTGCCAGGATGAAGGCGTCATCGTGCGGCCGCTGATCCATGACCGCATCGCGCTGTGCCCGCCGCTGGTGATCACCGAGGCCGAGATCGGCGAGCTGTTCGACCGTTTCGAGCGCGGGCTGAACAAGACGCTGGACTGGGCGAAGGCGGAGGGGCTGGTCTAGGACGCCCGCAACATCGGGTGTTCCAGCACCGAGCCGGGGCGGGCATAGATCAGCGCCTCGCCGCTCCACACCTGCAGCTTCTTGGCGCTGGGTGTCTTCATGGCGTGCGCCAGGACCCTGGCGCGCTGGTCGTCGTCGCAATCGGCGGAGAATTTGTAGGTGACCGCGCCGGACTCGTCGAGATAGAAGATTTCGTATGCAGGCATGATTGCCTCCGAAAAGCTTGTAGAATAACTACCCCGCTTGTTTCTGTTTTGCGCGAAGGCTCCGCGAAAGTCGAATGACATTTGGGTTACGGTGATCACGAAGTTTATTGGTTTGTCGCGTCGCAAGCGACGCGGGGGTCCAAATGTTTTCCGCATGTTGCAGTGCGCGGCCGGCGTTCTTATATTCGCACTTTCACCGTCCCCGGCCTGGACCTTTATTCGGCTTCAGGCGTTAACGGGGAGCCCGCCATTCCATCCAGAGGAGATTTCATGTCCGCCCCTTTCAAGCTCGCGCCGCTGCCCTGGGCCGATGACGCCCTGGCCCCCACCATTTCGGCCAACACCATCTCGTTCCATTATTACAAGCATCACCAGACCTATGTGGACACGCTCAACAAGCTGGTCGAAGGCACCAAATTCGCCGACATGAAGCTGGAAGAGGTCGTCCAGGCCACCGCCGGCTCCGCCGACGCGAAAGAAAAGACCCTGTTCAACAATGCCGGCCAGGTGTGGAACCATGATTTCTACTGGCGCAGCCTGACCCCCTCCCAGACCGCGCCGTCGGGTGCGCTGGACAGCGCCATCGCCGAAGCCTTCGGCGGCAAGGACGAACTGATCGCCAAGCTGGCGGATGCGGGCAAGACCCAGTTCGGTTCGGGCTGGGCCTGGCTGGTCAGCAAGGACGGCAAGCTCTCCATCGAGAAGACCCCCAATGCCGAAACCCCCATGGCCAAGGGCGTCAACTGCCTGTTGACCGTGGATGTGTGGGAACATGCCTATTATCTGGACTATCAGAATGCGCGGCCGAAATATCTGGAGACCGTGCTGGGCAAGATCCTGAACTGGGAATTCGCCGCCGAGAACCTGGCCAAGGAATCCACGCCGGTTCGCGCCGCCGCCGAATAAAAGTTTCGCGCCGTTAAGCCTTTCGCTTTACCGCGCGGCAATTGCTGATCCTTTATCCTCATCGCTCATAACAGGGCGATGGGGATGACGAGGACGGCCAGTTTCGGCAAGCGCGCCGCTATGCCTCCGCCTGCGCCCCGGCGGGCGGTTGCCACGTCCGCACCGGCCCTTGTGGAAGCCAAGTCGCCGCCCACGGGCATACGCCGCTTCTTGGCGCGGGTGCCCTGGTTCACGCTGGTTTTCACCTACCATCTCGCCGCGCGCTTCCATGACGATCTGCTGCGCGCCACCGATTTCACCGCGCCAAATTCTCCCGGCCATTTCTCCCTGCTGGCGATGGGGGCGGTGGACCGCGCCCAGGTCATCGGCCATGGCGAATGGTGGCGGCTGTTCACCGCCACCAACCTGCACGGCTCGCCCGCCCACCTGATCGGCAATCTCGTCACCTTTGTCATCGTGGGCTTCCTGCTGGAGCCGATGATCGGCATCGGCTGGTTTGCCGCCATCTATTTCACCGGCGGCTTTGCCGGGGCGGTGCTGTCGATGCTGCTCAATCCTCCCGATGTGCTGTCGGTGGGGGCATCGGGCGCCATCATGGCGACCCTGGCGGCGCTGTTCACCCTCAGCTTCCATGCCGGGGCCCGAAAGGTGAACCTGATGCGGCGGGTGGCGCTGGGCTCGCTGATTCCGGCGCTGGCTCCCAGCCTGGCTCCCAGTTTGGCCCATGGCGGGGCGGTGGTGGACATCAACGCCCATCTGGGCGGCTGCCTGGCGGGGGCGGCGCTGGCCTTTGTCATCCTGGTCATCTGGAACGACGAGCAGGAGGAGCCGCCGGCCCGCTCCGTCGCCGCCACCATCGCCGGCGCCTGGGTGGCGCTGACGGTGGCGGCCTTCATGGCGTCGGGACATACCTATGTGCAGTATGCCAAGGACGGGCTGGACTACATTCCGCCCAGGGACATCCCCAAGGATATCGAGGCCATGAAGGCCGACAGCTATACCCTGGTGGAACGCTATCCCAAGGACCCGCGCGCGCATCTGTTCCGCGGCCTGTACTTCCTGGAGCAGCGCGACGCCGCCGACGCCGAGCCCTATCTGCGCGACGCGGTGCGGCTGGGCGAGGGCAGCCCGGTGATGGGCCCGTTCCAGGACTGGAGCAAGGCGCTGCTGGCGCTGGACCTGCGCGCCCTGCATCGCCCGGACGAGGCGAAGATTGTCGTGACGCCGCTCTGCGCCGATACGGCGGCGCTGGACCCGCGCACCCAGCAGACGCTTGAGATCACCAAGCTCTGCCAGCTTTGATGCAAGCACAGGCCCGCCTCCCCCCGCGAGCGAAGCGACATCGCGGGGGAGGTGCCCGTAGCTGGCCCTCGGGCCAGCGAAGGGCGGAGGGGGGAATTAAAGACCTCTCGGCCCGCCGCCGTTGCCGGGGTTCTGGTCGGGGATGGGGCCTGAAGGCACGGTGCCGGGCATGTGCGTGCCGTCATAGCCGGTGGAGCGGCAGGCCGTGAGGCCGGTGTTCCAGCCGGCGTGATAGGCCTTGTTCTTCTGATACTGCTCGTCGTCGCGCACGATGGTGTCGTCATGGCGCTTGTCGGCGTCGGGCCCCCAGGCGCTGTTGCAGCCGTCCTGATAGCCGGCGTGATAATCAGGCGAGCGGTGCAGGGCGCGCGTCTGCTTGCTGACGAACAGGCCGCAGGCGCCAAGCGGCAACAGCAGCAACACAGGGATCAAGGCGCGGCGCAAGGGGTGTTCCAATTCCTGTTAACCAGCTCTTTTTACCCCGGTTTAAGGCGCTGGACATATATTCGAACGGTCGGGCGGGCGTAAAGACGGGGCGTTTTCATGGAACCGAGCGATTTTTCCACACACCGCGTGCTGTTGGTGGGGGCCAAGACCCATGCGCTGCTGCTGATGCGCGATGTCATGAACATCGCCGGGATCGGCAAGATTGTCTATGCCGAGAAAGGCGCGCGCGCGCTGGAACTGCTGGGCATGGAGCATTTCAACGCCGTGCTGTTCGAGCACGATCTGGAAAAGATCGACGGCCTTGCCTTCGCCAAGGCGGCGCGGCGCGGCGACGCCGTGCTCAATCCCATGATCCCGATCTTTGCCTTCGCCGAGCGCGCCCGGCGCCGCGACGTGGAGACGGCGCGCGACCTGGGCGTCACCGATGTCCTCACCACCCCGATCAGCCCCCGCACCATCACCTCCAAGCTCAAGGCGGCGGCCGAAAACCCCAGGGCTTTTATCGTGGGGCGGGAATTCTTCGGCCCCGACCGCCGCAGCAAGAGCCGTGGCCCCTATTACGGCGCCGACCGCCGCACCCGGGCTGCCCGCAAGACCAAGATGGATCTGACCCTGCTTTGAATCCAACCATGGCTAGCGGGTAAAGAGTAAAATCCTACAACCTATGATAGATAAACGCACGTTGCGCCCGCCTGGGCGGCGAATCGCGCGCTTGCGGGATTTATTGCCTATCCTCCGGAGAACAAAATTTATTTTCGGCGTTAAATCCTTTTCGGCCAAGCAAATTATCCCACTTCGCACAAGCAAGAGTAGAAATTCCTATCCCCCGTGAATGGAGATGTAGGATAATTATCCTTGATCGGCCAGTGGCCGCAGCAATCAAGGGGACTGACATGGGTACAATCCAGGATCCGGCGGTGTTTCTCATCGCCCAGCGCGCCTCTCTCGCGCAATTCATCGCCTGCCAGGTTTACGGCGTGCCGGTGGAAGAGATGCGAAAGCCGACGCGCGGCCGCCCGCATGTCGCCCGCGCCCGCCAGATCGCCATTCACCTGGCGCACAGCGTCTTCGCCATGAGCCACAGGCAACTGGCGGTGGAATTCGGGCGCGACCGTTCCACGGTGCATCACGCCTGCGCCCTGATCGAGGCCATGCGCGAGGACAGCGCCGAATTCGATTCCACCTTGCGCTGGATGGAGACCCTCTTGCGCCGCGCCGCAGGGCAAAAGGAATGATGGCCGAACAGGAAGTGCTGCGCGAGGCCCGCCGGGTGCTGCGCAAGCTGGCCGCGCCGCGCACCGCGCTTTTCGCGCGCGGCGCGGTGTTCGTGGCGGGGCGCGGCGCGGCGGGCGCGGGCAGGATCAGCGTGACGGCGGCGCTGGCGCGGGAATTCGCCGCCCGTGGCTGGATCGCGCCGGATGGCCCCGGCCGCTATGTCCTGGCGCCGGCGGGGTCGGCGTTCCTGGCGCGCGACGGCGAGGATGGCTTTGCCGCCCAGCACCGGCTGATGCAGCGCTCCGCCCCGGCGGAGGGGGAACCGCCGGTCCTGGTCAATATGGGGGAATCGCCGCTGGCGCGGCTGAAGCATCGCGAGATGATCAGCGCCACCCAGTTCGCGGCGGGCGAGAAATTGCGGCGCGATTTCACCTTGGCGCAACTGACGCCGCGCATGGGGGTGAACTGGGAGGCCCCGGTTGTGTCGGGCTCGCGCGGCGCGGGCGCGGATTCGATCGGCGACACCGCGCTGATGGCGCGCCAGCGGCTCAACAAGGCGCTGGCGGCGGCGGGGCCCGGGCTGGGCGATCTGCTGTTCGACGTCTGCTGCCACCTGGCGCCGCTCGACCGCTGCGAGGACGCGCGCGGCTGGGCGCGGCGCTCGGCGCGGGTGGTGCTGAAAATCGCCCTGGACCGGCTGGCGGCGCATTACGGGCTGGATGTGGTGCGCCAGAAGGGCGCCATCCGCGCCTGGTCGCTGGATTAAAGGGTGCGGGTCCGTTCCGCCCGCGCCTGCTGGTCGGCCTGGATCTGGGCCTTCACGTCCGCCAGGCCCGCCACCACGCCGCGGTCGGTATTGAGATGGAAGATGTTCGGGAGCCCGAGGCCACCGGCACACGCCGGACCACAATCCTTGCCCATCTGCGAGAGACCGCTGGCAGCGGACAGGAGGGTGGCGGGAGAGGTTGGCGATGTGCCGGCGCCCGGGCGTCCCAGGCCGAGGTCGGGCTCGTGCGGCGCCAACAGCGACACCAGCCCAATCCAAAATACGGCCCGGAAAATCATGACAGCGCCTTTTATGCGTCACACGGAGCATGGCCCCGCCCCCCTTGTCGGGCGCTTAGTCCTTTCTTTAAATTTGAAGCTAGTTGGCTGTTGTGCATGCCAGTGATAACGCGGCACTGACGGGTTGTGTCCGGTTCGATTCAAACTCGCCGCGTGATTGAATCGCTTGCGATTAAAATTTTCCGCGAATTGGAATCAACGTCAGGCACACAGCCGCGTTTTGGGCGGCTGTGGCGCAAAAAGCCTTCTGATATGGGGCGAAATTGCGGCTAGGACGCCGGCGGCAGGATCACGGTGGCGCGAAAGCCCCGACCGGCGCCGCTGTCCAGTTCCAGCCGCCCGCCATGCAGTTCGGCGAAGGCCTTGACCAGCGTCAGGCCCAGGCCCGCGCCCTTGGAATGCTCGCTGCTGCGCCCGGCATGCTCGAACGGCTGCTGGATGCGCGCCAGGTCGTCGGGCGACACGCCCTGGCCGTCATCGGCCACCGTCACCGCCACGCCGCCAGCGCCCTGCGTCACCGACAAAGCGATGCGCTTGCCCGTGGTGAAGGTCACGGCATTGTCCACCAGGCTGTGCATCATGGCGGTGAACACGGTTTCGTCGGCATCCACCATCAGGCCCACCGGACAGCGGTCTGCATCGATCTCGATGCCGCGCTGGCCGGCGCGCTGGCCGAAGCTGTCGCGGACCAGCCACAGCATGCCGCCGGCATCCAGGGGGGCGCGGTGCAGGTCGTAGCGCCCGGCCGCGATCTTGGTGAGGTCCATGATCTGGTTGATCATCTTCAGCAGGTTGCAGCCGCCCTGGTGCACCAGCCCGGCATATTCGCGAACCTGGTCCGGGGTCAGCGTGCCGGCCAGGGTCTGCATCAGTTCGGAAAAGCCCAGGATGGCGTTCAGCGGCGTCTTGAGTTCATGGCCCATGGTGCGCAGAAGCGTGGTCTTGGCGCTGTCCACCTTGGCGCTGGCTTCGTCCAGCCGCGTCGCCAGGTCGGCGAGATAGTTGGTCTGGCGCATGGCCTCGGCGGTGGCGTCGGCCAGGGCGCCCTGCTGTTCGGCCAGCGCGCTTTCGGCGCGGACTTTATCGGTGATGTTGGTGAAGACCATGGCGCGGCCGCCATCGGGGGTGGCGCGGTCGCGCACCAGATAGGCCTCGCCGGTATTGGTCTTGAGCGTGATGGCCGCCGCCGGGGCGGCGTGGTTCTTCAGGCGGCGCGCCAGCCAGGCATCCGGCGATTCGTCCAGCACGATGCGGCCGTCGCGGGCGACCTGGGCCGCGATCTCGGCAAAGCTCTTGCCGATCAGCTGCGGCAGCGCCTTGACGCCGCAAAGATGGGCATAAAGATCGTTGGCCAGGATCAGCCGGTCCTGGGCGTCGAAGAAAGCGAAGGCTTCCGCCGACATGGCCACGGCTTCCTGCAGCCGCGCCATCTGCGCGCGCGCGGCGGTGACGTCGGTCCACAGCAGCACCGTATGGCCGGCCCTGTCACGGCGGGCCTTGATCTCCACCACCCGGCGGTCGGCCAGGCAGATGTCGCGCGGCAGGAAGGCGCCCTCGCCCAGTTGCGCCAGGCGCCCGGCGATGAAGCCTTGCGCGCCGCCGGCGAGTTCGGACGGCGCGATCTCGCCGCCCGCGATCTCCAGCCGGATCAGGTCTTCATAGGATCTGCCGATCAGGCCGCGATGGGGCGGAAAGGAGCGGAAGAGGTAATTGAGATGGGCGTTGACGTGCAGCAGGCGGCCGCGCGCGTCGAAGATGGTGATGGCCGAGCGCACGGCATCCAGCGCGGCCAGCATCGCCGCGGCGTCTTCCCATTCACCAGCGTGCACCTTCCGTGCCTGTACCACCGCGACCTTCCCGACCCTCTTGCGATGATGCGGCCGGCGGTGTTGACGATTGGTTAGGCCAGGGACAATCTTTGCGGCCGCGCGCCCGAATCGCGCCATCTTCCTTACCGAACGATGAATCGCCAATCCTTGCGGAAAACTGAACGCGAGGCGCGGTGCTTCAGCTTTCGTTAAGGCTGGGCGGCGAGACTGATCGCGTTTTGGGATGCGAAGCCTAATGGCCGCTGACACACACAGTTCTGACCGGGGGCCCGACCGTGCCGGGCGCCACCGCTTTGTCGCGGTCCAGGCGGGCAAGGCCGCGGTCGGGGTGGCGCTGGGGCTGGCTTTTTTCGGCCTGGCCGGGCGGCCCGACGCGGCGGAAGCCGTCGCCCTGCTGGGGCTTGGCGCGCCTGCGCTGCTGGGCTTGCTGGGGCTGACGGCGGTTCCGCTTGCGGTGCTGGAACAATTGGGCCTGGCGCTGTTCGCCGGCCTGATCGGCTGGCTGGCGATATTGAGCGGCGGCGTGGTGTCGCCGGTGACGGTGTGGTTCGCGCTGGTGCCGGCGGAAGCCGCCCTGGCGGGCGGACGCCGCGCGGTGGTCAAGGCGGGCATCGCCGCCGGTCTGGCATTTGCCGTGGTGGTGGCGGTGCAGGCGCTGGGGGCGCTGCCGCCGTCGCGGCTTGAATATCAGGGGGCCTTGCCGCCATGGGAGATTTACGCCTGTTCGATGCTGGCGGCGCTGGTGCAGGCGGTGTTGATCGCCGCCGCCGCGCAGGACCGCCAGCGCGCCGCCGATGCCAAGGCGGCGCAAGGGGCGGCGATGTACCGCTTCCTGGCGGACAATGCGATGGACCTGATCACGCGCCATTCCTCGGACGGGCGCATCCGCTTCGCCAGCCCGGCCGCCCTGGCGCTGCTGGGACGGCTGCCCGACGAGATTACCGGCCTGGCCTTGCCCAGCCTGGTGCATCCCGAGGACCTGAACGCGGTGCAATCGGCCCTGATGGAGGCCAGCTATTTCGGCCGCGACGGCCAGGCGGAAATCCGCCTGCGCCACAAGCAAGGCCACTATCTGTGGGTGGAGATGCGTTGCCGCCCGACGCGGGCCCCTCTTGGAGAAACAACCGACATTGTGGCGGTGACCCGCGACATTTCCGAACGCAAGCGGCAGGAGCGCGCCCTGGTGGAGGCGCGCGACGCGGCGCTGGACGCCAGCCGCGCCAAGTCGCGCTTCCTGGCCAACATGAGTCATGAATTGCGCACGCCGCTGAACGCCGTGATCGGCTTTTCCGAAGTGATGACGCGGGAGATGTTCGGCCCCATCGGCCCGCGCTACCAGGAATATTCCCGCCTGATCCACGAATCGGGATCGCACCTGCTGGAACTGATCAACACCGTGCTGGACATGTCCAAGATCGAGGCGGGCAAGTTCGAACTGCATGAGGAACTGTTCGACCTGGGGGAGACGGTCGAAAGCGCGGTGCGGGTTTTGAAGATCCCGGCGGAGCGGGCCGGGGTGGCGCTGCAGACGGCCATCGCGCCGCAGACGCGGCTGGTGTTCGCCGACCGCCGCGCCATCAAGCAGGTGCTGGTCAACCTGTTGTCCAACGGCGTCAAATACACCCCGCGCGGCGGCATGGTGCGGGTCGGCGCCCATCTGGACCGCGGCGTCGTTCTCACGGTCGCCGATACCGGCACCGGCATTTCCAAAAGCGACCTGGCGCGGCTGGGCCAGGCGTTCGAGCAGGTGGAAAGCGCCCAGACCCGCGCCCGGGAAGGCACCGGCCTGGGCCTGGCGCTGGTCAAGTCGCTGGCGGCGCTGCATGGCGGCGAGGCGGTGCTGGAGTCGGTCCTGGGCGAAGGCACCACGGTCACGGTGCGGCTACCTTTCGCGGCGGTGGACGAGCAGGGAAAACCGGCGGGCGGCGAAGCCACCGGCAAGGTCATCGCCTTCCGCACTGCCTCCTAATCGAAGCAGATGCCGCGCAGGCGCAATTCGCGCAGCAGCCGCTCGAACTGGCGGGCATGGAATTTCCACACATCCTGGTTGGCGCCCAGCCCGGCCGGATTGGCGGCCGCCAGGATCAGGCCGTCTTCGCGCTCGATCAGGATTTTCGCCTCGATCAGCGCATTGAGGCGGCGGCGCACGGTTTCGGCCGGCATGGAAAGCGCGCGGGCGATGGCGCCGCGGCTGACGCCGCGCCGCATCTCATCGGGTTCGATACGGCCGGCATTGGCCCGGCACAGGCTGGGGCTGGAATCGATATGGGAAAGATTGGCGGTGCCGATCACCAGGGCCAGCATGTGATCGAGTGGATCGAGCGTGTTGTCGCGCATGCCTTCGCCGATCAGGGTCAGCATGAAGCGCCAGGTCAGGCGGGCGATGATCTTGGCGCGTTCGGTGTCGCTGAGCGGGGCGGCTCGCGCGGCCGCTTCCTCTGTCTGTTTTGGCGTCGGCATCATTCTGAGCCTCCCCTGTTGGCCTGCGCCGGTTGTCCCGGCTCCTGGATGGGAAAGCGGTCAGCAAATCCGGCCGCCTTCCGTGAAATGGCAATCGAGAATTTGGGGCGGCGCGATGACGTCAAGATCGGTCTCGCGGTTGCAGCTGCGGCGCAAAGCCGTCCAGTCCACAAAGCCCAGGACCGGCGCACCGGGGGGCTCCGGGCGCAGCGGCAACAGCAATTTCTCGCAGCACACCGTGCTGAGCCAGGGATGGGAAAAACGCCATTGGCCGAGGCCGACCGCGCCGCGCGCCACGGCCGAAAAGACGCCCAGCCGGATGGCGCGATCCGATGGCGGCGTCGCCTGCAGCCAGTCGGCGCCGCTCAATTCCTGCCGCAGCAAGGTGCAGAAATCCGTGCCGGCCATGCGAACCGTCACGCTGCGGTCGGGCACGACCTGGAAAAAAATCAGTCCCGGCAGAAGATCCTTGATGCGGGACGGCGCGATGGCGCGGCGAGCGGGGAGATTGTCTTCATCCCAGAGCGACAGCCAATATTCGGCAATCCGTTGGGTGCGCGGGGAGAGAGCTTGTCCGGATAGAATATGCTGCGCGACTGGTTTTGTGAAATGCACTCGAACACAGTTCTATACAATCAGCGGTTATCATGACGGCAAAGCGCTCGCCTGTCATGGGTCAGGCCCCCAATGTGGGTGCCAATGTGAGTTGATAAGCGCCGATAGGATATAGGATTTTCAGGGCTTTGCGCGACGCGGGTCGGTAACATGTTGAACGCCGCGACAGGGGGGAATGATGTTGTCCATATCGTTGAGGGCCTGGATCGCGCCCCGGTCATGCTGGTGGCGCGGCGAAGATTGCGCGACAAATAAAAGATGAGCACGCCGCGACTCAAGGCCGGGATTTTCGTGCGCGCCACCATCCGGCGGGCGCAGGTGGCCGGGGCATCGGCCTTTGTGGTGCGCAAGGGCGCGGAGGAGGCGGGCGCCATCATCCTGAAAGTGGCGCGGCTGGACGGCACGGTGCTGGTGCTGAACCAGGTGCGCGGCGCCAAGGGCGAACTGGTCTGGGCCCAACCCCTGGGCGGCTGGAGCGACGAGACGCGCGCGAGCGACTGGTGCGACAGGCAGGTGAAGTTCGATCCCGATCTGTGGATATTGGAGATCGAGGATCGCCAGGGCCGCGCTTTTGTGGACGAGGAAATCGTGTAACGTCGGTCCCGCACACCGGGCGGGCGGCCATGCTACACGGACCCAATTCCACTTACATTACGCTTTTCGCGATCGTCATCCTGTTGCCGCTGATGTACCGGCGGATACGGAAAATGTCGCGGCCGCAGCCGCTGAAGCTGGGGTGGCTGTGGATGCGCCCCGCCCTGATCCTTGCGGTCTGCGCCGTGGCGCTGTTCGCGCCCCAGCCGGACCATCCCGTGGTGCGCCAACTGACGGCGCTGGACTGGAGCTGGCTGGTGGCGGCGGGCGCGGCCGGTGCTGTGGGCGGCTGGTATATGGGCCGCACCATGGCCATCGACGTGCATCCCGATGACGGCACCCTGATGGTCAAGGGCGGTACCGCCGCGATCCTGGTGATCGTGGTGCTGATCCTGCTGCGCTTCGGCCTGCGCGCCGGGGTGGCGATGGAGGCCGAGGCCTGGCACCTGGATGCGCTGCTGATTTCCGATGCCCTGATCGTTTTCAGCGCGGCGCTGTTCACGGTGCGCAGCCTGGAAATGTATCTGCGCGCCCAGCGGGTGATGAGGGCCAGTGGAAAGGCTTAATTATAATCGCATGGCGGGCAAGAACCTGCACCGGCTGGAGGCGCTTGCGGACGGCGTGTTTGCCGTGGCCATGACCTTGCTGGTGCTGGACCTGAAAGTGCCGGCCGCCGAGGCGATCCACAGCGATGCGGGGCTGGCGGCGGCGCTGCTGGCGCTGACGCCCAAGCTGGTCACTTATCTGATGAGCTTTCTCACCCTGGGCATTTTCTGGCTGGGGCAGCAGGCGCAACTCAATCTGCTGGAGCGCAGCAACCGCGATGTGGTGTGGACCCATATCGCCTTCCTGGCCTCGGTCTGCCTGATCCCCTTCGCCACCGCCCTGCTGTCGGAGTTCGTGGAATATCGCCTGGCGCTGGTCTTCTATTGGGTTGTGATCCTGCTGCAGGGCCTCCTGCTGGCGCTTTCCTGGAAATTGTCGCGCAAGGCCGGCCTGGCCAAGGATGGGCTGCCCGACGGCATCGACCGGGCGATCTATCGCCGCATCCTGGTGGCGCAGGCGCTGTATGCGGCGGCCGCGGCGCTGTGCGTCTTTTCCAACTGGGCCAGCATCGCGGCCATCGTGCTGCTGCAGCTCAATTACGCCCTGGCGCCGCGCATCGGACGGTTCGCCTTGCCGTAGGGGGCAGGGTTTGCTACGCCCCCGATCATGAGCCGTACCCCTGCCAGCGAAGCGGCGCGCCGCCGCACCTTCGCGATCATTTCCCATCCCGATGCGGGCAAGACCACCTTGACCGAGCACCTGCTTTTGCTGGGCGGGGCGATCCATGCCGCCGGGCGGGTCAAGGCGCGCGGCGAGGCGCGGCGCGCCAAGTCGGACTGGATGAAGATCGAGCAGGAGCGGGGTATCTCCGTCACCAGTGCGGTGATGACGTTTGAATATCAGGACGCGGTGTTCAACCTGCTGGATACGCCGGGCCACGAAGACTTCAGCGAAGACACTTACCGCACCCTGACAGCCGCCGACAGCGCCGTCATGGTGATCGACGCCGCCAAGGGCATCGAGACCCAGACCCGCAAGCTGTTCGAGGTCTGCCGGCTGCGCGACATTCCGATCATGACCTTCGTCAACAAGATGGACCGCGAGGCGCGCGATCCCTTCGAATTGCTGGATGAGCTTTCGGACCAGCTGCAGATCGAGACCGCGCCTATGATGTGGCCCTGCGGCATGGGGTTGAACTTTCGCGGCGTGCAGGATCTGCATACAGGCTCGTTCATCGCTTTCAACGATGCGGTGCCGCGCGAGGAGGAAGCGTCCAAGCTGGAAGAAGACGTATTGCTGGCGAAGGAGGGGCTGCCGGTCTTCGACCTTGAGACCTATCGCGAGGGCCATCTGTCGCCGGTCTATTTCGGCTCGGCGCTGAAGAATTTCGGCGTCGCCGAACTTTTGTCGTCCTTGGCGAAGATCGCGCCGCCGCCGCGCGAACAGGCGGCCATAGGCCGTGCCGCGCAACCCGGAGACAAGGAAGTCACCGGCTTTGTCTTCAAGGTCCAGGCCAATATGGACCCCAACCACCGCGACCGGGTGGCGTTCCTGCGGCTGGCCTCCGGCGAGTTCAAGCGCAACATGAAGCTGAAACAGTCGGGCACCGGCAAGACCATCGGCATCCACAATCCCATCCTGTTCTTCGCCAGCGAGCGCGAGACGGTGGACGAGGCCTGGCCCGGCGACATCATCGGCATTCCCAATCATGGCGTGTTGCGGGTCGGCGACACGCTGTCGGAATCGGGCAATGTCGTGTTCACCGGCATTCCCAACTTCGCGCCGGAAATCCTGCGCCGGGTGCGGTTGAGCGACCCGATGAAGCAGAAGCATCTGGCGCGGGCGTTGGAATCGCTGGCCGAGGAAGGCGTCACCCAGGTGTTCAAGCCGGTGATCGGGGCGCAATGGATCGTGGGCGTGGTCGGCGCGCTGCAGCTTGACGTGCTGAAGTCGCGGCTGGTGGCGGAATATGACCTGGACGCCGACCTGGAACCGTCGCCCTATGACAGCGCCCGCTGGCTGTCGGGGACGGAGGCGGAGATCGAGAAATTCTCAAACGCCAACAAGGGCGGCATGGCGACCGACCGCGACGGCGCGCCGGTCTTCCTGGCCAAGAGCGCCTGGGAAATCGGCTATGTCGCCGAAAAATTTCCGAATGTGAAGTTCCTGAAGACGCGCGAGCGCCACGACGTCAACGCGGAAAACCGCGCCTAGGCCGCGACGTGTTCGCTGGTGGCTTGCTCGCCGCGCCAGCCGCGCAGCAGGCGGGTGGCCTCGCTCATCGGCACGGTGTCGTAACTGTCCAGCATGGCGAAGGCGTGGGCGCGGTCGCGGCCCGGCTGGGTCAGCAGCGCCAGCGCCGAAAAGGCGGCGCGGTCCAGGGCCGCGCCCTTGCAGGCTACCGCCAGGGCGGCGCCGGTTTCATCGTCCAGGATCTGGTGCGCCATCTTGAGGTCCAGGCCCAGGTTTTCGGCCAGCACCGCCGCCAGGTCGCCGCCGTCGCGCGCGGTTCCGACCAGGGTGCGGGAGAGCGGGATCTGCACCACGGATTCGCGCGGCAGCACGCGCTGCGCCAGGCCGGGGTCGGAATAAAGCTGCACCCGCAGGCGGGCGCGGGTGGCGGCATCGACATCGCGCGCCGCCTTGGCCAGCAACGCCTCGCAGACGCCGCGCATGGACTGGGGATAATCGGACGGCCAGCTTGTCAGCAGGTCGGCCACTTCCTCGGCCAGCGCGGCGCGCAGGGCCGGGCCCTGGTCGGCCAGTTGCAGCAGATGCGAAAGCTTTTGCGAGGCGGCCATGGCGGTGTCCTTCTCCCGCATGGTGGCGCACAGAGTTTAACGTTCCGTTTGCCGCGAAAATCGCGGCATGGCGCGGTGGCTGTTTAACGAAGCGTAAACAGGGCGGCGTTAGCGCGGTCTTCATCGGCGGGACGGATGCTCTGCCTGCTTCGCGAGGCGGCGCATGGATAGCTGGAAGATCGTGGTTTTGGCGATGGTCGGTGTGCTAATGCTGCTGCCGTTCGGCGCCATTCCTTTGTTGCGGTCGGTCGAGCGGCAGCAAAAGGCATGGAACGCGCGCCCCGCGCCGGTGCTGCCCAAGAGCTATATCTCGGACAAATGGGCGATCTGGTTTCAACTGGCGATGCTTGGTTTGGCCGTGGCTTTTTTTCTGATCCTCGGATGCGTGATCGCGCTGGCGCTGTTCGTCCTGGCTTTGTCGTACCCGCCGGCGGCATTGGGCGGCCTGGCCGTGGCGGCCCTGATGGGACTGTTGGTCTGGGCGCTGTTGCGCGGGGACAAAAATCTGCTCTACCGGCTTTCACATCCCGACCGGCTGGTATTGTCGGCGGACGGCATTTGCTGTGACAGCCTGGGTGTTCGGCGGCAATGGCGCTGGGACGAGATCGAAGGCGCCGGCAGCCGCAGTTTTGGCCGATACAATACGCGCGATTATCTGACACTGAAACTGAAGCCGGGTGTCGATCCGCAGCGTGTGCGCGGCGAACCGCGCTTCGGTCACTGCACCCAGGCCTTCCTGCCGCAATATTGGGAAGGATCGCGCTTCGGCCGCGATGCGTCGTCCGAGATTGCGGCTGATATCCGCGCCGTCATGCGGGCGCAGGGACGCGCGCCGTTGTCGGCATGGCTGGAATCGCAGGATTGGCCGGAGCAGGTGCCTGCCGGTTAGCCGACCACTGCCCAACCGTCTGGGTAATAGCCGTTGAAGGCCGAGCGCGACGACACCGTATACGCCCCCATGGCGTCGAACAGGATGTAATCGCCGTTGCCGATGCTGTCGGGCAGCATCAGCGGCCTGGGCAGCTTGTCGGCGCTGTCGCATGTGGGGCCGAAGACGCGGAACGGCCGCTTGGCGCCGGTCATCGCCTTGGCCTTGCCCTTGGCGTCCAGGGCGATGGCGGTGGGGGGGTAATCCTCGTCGAAGCTGGCGAAGCGCTGTTCGTCGAAGCTGCCATAGATGCCGTCATTCATATACAGCCGGTCGCCGCGGCGCAGCACCACCTGCGCCACCAGCGAAATACCCGGGGCGCACAAGGCGCGGCCCGGCTCGCACATCACCTTCAGCCCCGGCGCGCCGAAATTGTCCAGCGCCGTCTTTATCATGTCGAAAAACCAGTGATAGGGCGGCGGCGGCTCGCCGGAATAGGCGGCCGGAAACCCGCCGCCGATATCCAGCGCCATGATCTCCACCCCCGACAGGCGCACGGTCTGCTGCGCGATCTCGATGGCCTGGGCATAGGAAAAAGGCGACAGGCACTGGCTGCCGACATGGAAGGTCAGGCAGGGCTGGCAGCCGGAGATGCGCACCCGCTTGAGCAGCTTGGCGGCTTCTTCCGGACGGCAGCCATACTTGCTGGACATTTCCAGCAGCGCCCCGCCCAGCGACGCCACCAGGCGCACAAAGACACGCACCGTCTTGGACTTGCCGGTTTCCGCCAGCAGCTTGTCCAGCTCGGCATCGCTGTCCACCACGAAATCGGTGACGCCGTATTTCTCGAAGGCGGCTTTCGCCTGGCCGGCCAGCCGCACCGGCGCCATGAAGTGGCAGATGGCGTCGGGCAGCACGCTTTTCACCGCCTCGATCTCGCCCAGGCTGGCGGTGTCGAAATGGCGGATGCCGGCGGCCCACAGATTCTTCAGCGCCACCGGATGGGGATTGGACTTGGCGGCATACAGCACATCGCCGTCGAAGCCCTTGAGAAAGGTCTGGGCGGCCAGTGCGAATTTATCGGGAAAGACCAGATAGAGCGGCTCGGTCGGCTTGAGGCTTTCGATTGCCTTCAGCGCGGTGGCGAAGCGCGGCAGGGTGTCGAAACGGTCGGGGGCAGGTGCGGTCATGGGGCGCTTCTTTGGGCCAAGGGGCCCCAAATCGCAATAACAAAAAGGGCGCTCCGGAGGGAGCGCCCTTTTTTGACTGTTTTGTGATGCCTCTACTGCGGCGGCGGCGGCGGCGCCATGCCGTTGCTCATGCCGGGCGGCATCTCCGGGCTATGCGGCCGGCCCATCATGCCCATCATCATGCGCCCGCCCATCATGCCGTGGCCGCCCATGCGATGCTCCATCATGCCGTGCATCATCATCAGGCCGCGGATGCCATGGGTCAGTTCGATCTTCTGCCGGGGATCGAGCGCATTGTAGAGCGCCTCCAGCGGCGGGCGTTCCGCATCCAGGTCGGCCAGGCGCTTCTTCAGCCGGTCTTGCTGGCGGTTGATGCCGTCAATCAGGCTGGGCATCTTGCGGTCCATGTTGGCCTTCTGGAGCTTGCCGCGCTGGCCGCATGCGTCGGAATTGCGCTTGGCGATGTCGAGCGTCACCTGCTTCCAGTTCTCGAACAGCGGCGCCTGGGCGGAGGTCAGCGACAGCTTGGCCTCGAAATAGGCCAGTTCGCCGACCCGGCGGGCATACATGTCCTTGCAGAACTGTTCGCGCATACCGTGCCGCATCATCCCGTCGGGCGGCGCGCCGCCGTCGCTCCTGGGCGCGGCGGTGTCGTCATTGGCGCCGGTGGTGTTGAAGGCCACCATCATCGGCTTGCGCGCGCTCTGGGCGGCGCTGGCATTGGTGGCGATCAGGGCCGCCGTCGCGGTGCCGCACAGGGCCAGCGAGGCGATCATGGGCAGGAGGGCTTTGCGCATGGGAGGAAATCCTGTGGTTCAAATCCGGCGGCAATCTAGGCCGCCGCCCCGCCCGATGCCGCTGAATAAGGCGTAACCTAGATGAATGCGGGATGAACGGTGTTCGCGCGCCGTCGCAAAGGCCCGTATTTGCGGGCCTTTCAGTGGAGTGTAAATCTTTGTCTTAGCGCGTGGCGCGCAGGTCGCGGATGGTCTTTTTGCCGTCGGCGCTGGGCTGGTAGACGTTGGTCATCTCGGTCAGCGCCCGGTTGAACATCTCAAGCGTGAAATGGTCGGGCACTTCCCAGGCGTCGAAGCCGGTGCGGTGCTGGTAGTTCACCTGGTCGAAGAGGAAATCGCCCACGGCGCGAATCTCGCCGGTAAAGCCCAGCCGGGTGCGCAGCAGGCGGGCCCAGGAAAAGGCGCGGCCATCGCGAAACTTCGGGAATTCCAGCGCCACCAGCGAAAGACGATTCACGTCATCGCCCAGGGCCTGCGGATTCTCGTCGGACCTGAGCCGCACCCCGATGGGGGTGTTGCGTTCCAACAAGGTTTCGCGGTCCTTCTGGAAGCGCGCCAGCGACACGATCACCGGGCCTTCCGGCAAGGCGGCGTCATCGGCGACAGGCGTGAAGGTGTCGGCGGCATAAGCGCCGCTTTTGATGAGCCTGGTCACGCGGCTTCCATGTCGTAAGCGGCCTGCTTGAAGGGCGTCATGCCGATGCGGCGATAGGCATCCAGGAAGCGTTCGCCGGGTTTGCGCGCCGCGAGATAGGCATTGACCACCCGCTCCACCGCGCCGGCGATCTCATGCTCGGTGAAGCCGGGGCCCATGACCTCGCCGATGCTGGCATCTTCGGCGCCGCTGCCGCCCAGTTGCAGCTGGTAGAATTCCACGCCCTTCTTGTCCACGCCCAGGATGCCGATATGGCCGGCATGGTGATGGCCGCAGGCATTGATGCAGCCGGAAATCTTGATCTTCAACTCGCCGATATCGTGCTGGCGGTCCAGGTCGGCGAATTTCCTGGCGATGCGCTGGGCGATGGGGATGGAGCGGGCATTGGCCAGGTCGCAGTAATCCAGCCCCGGGCAGGCGATGATGTCGGTGATCAGCCCGGCATTGGGGGTGGCCAGGTCAATCGCCTGCAAGGCGGCGAAAATGGCGGGCAGGTCGCGCTGGCGCACATGCGGCAGCACCAGGTTCTGCTCATGGCTGACGCGCACCTCGCCCAGGCTGAAACGGTCCATGATGCCGGCGATGGCGTCCAGTTGCTCGGCGGATGCGTCGCCCGGCACCGCGCCCACCGCCTTCAGGCTGATGGTGGCGATGGCATAGCCCGGCGCGCGGTGTTTGGCGATGTTCTGCGATGCCCAGGCGTTGAAGGCGGCATCGCCCCCCTTCTTCTCATCGAAGAAGGGCATCGCGTCTTCCAGCGTTTCAAACGCGGGCGGTGCGAAATAGGCGGTGATGCGGTCCAGTTCTTCCCGCGGCACGGTCAGGTCGCCGCGCGCCTTGATCTCGGCGAATTCGCGCGCCACCAGTTTCTTCAGTTCTTCGATGCCCAGGGCGTTGGTAAGGATCTTGATGCGCGCCTTGTAGATATTGTCGCGGCGGCCTTGCTCGTTATAGACGCGCAGGACGCTTTCCAGGAAGGCCAGGATGTCCTGCTTTTCGACGAATTCGCCCAGCGCCTGCGCGATATAGGGTGTGCGGCCCATGCCGCCGCCGACCAGAACCTTGTAGCCGGTGCGGCCCTCGGCGTTCTTCACGATCTCGATCGCCATGTCGTGAAAGGCCAGCGCGGCGCGGTCATGGGGGCTGCCGGACACGGCGATCTTGAACTTGCGCGGCAGGAAGACGAATTCGGGGTGCAGCGACGACCATTGGCGGATGATCTCGGCCAGCGGGCGCGGGTCTTCGATTTCGTCGGCGCTCGCGCCGGCGAAATGATCGGCGGTGACGTTGCGGATGCAATTGCCGCTGGTCTGGATGGCGTGCATCTCCACGCGCGCCAGGTCGCGCAGGATGTCGGGCACGTCCACCAGCCGGGGCCAGTTGTACTGGATGTTCTGGCGGGTGGTGAAATGACCATAGCCCTTGTCGTATTTGCGGGCGATGTGCGCCAGCATCCGCATCTGGCGCGACGACAGGGTGCCATAGGGCACCGCCACCCGCAGCATGTAGGCGTGCAGCTGCAGGTACAGGCCGTTCATCAGGCGCAGCGGCTTGAACTGGTCTTCGGTCAGTTCGCCCGACAGACGGCGCTGCACCTGTCCGGCGAACTGGGCGGTGCGTTCGGCGACAAACCGGGCGTCGAACTCGTCATAGCGGTACATGTTGGGCTGTATTTCAGACATTGACCATTCCAGCCTGTTTGCCCAGGTCGTGACGTACCGTGGGACCGGCGGCGCGGATGACCTCGCGCTCCTTCACCGGGATGATCCTGCCGTCCACGATCCGCACCTCGAACAGATAGGGCGAGACGAATTCGTTGCGTCCGGCTTCGCCTTGGGCCGCCGCCAGCGCTGCCTGGGCGGCGGCTTCATCGCCAAAGACATCGCCGTCGGCCAGCGCCAGCACCCAGCCATCGCCCTTGCGGTAGAGAACATCGCCGTCCCGCAAGCGGTTCGCGGTCAGCATCTGGGAGCCGTGGTTCTGGTGCGCCATGGCCGGGCAAAAACCACTTCCGGACGGGGAAATCAAGACTTCAACACGTCACATGTGTAGTTCCAGAATTACAACATCCAAGATTTGTATTATTGTGCGGCGCAAACGCGGCATAGTTGGAAAAACGGGGACTCATGACGCGCGACAGCAAGACTCTGACCTTGCCGCAACTGGGGGCGGTCGTGGCCGGCAATGCGCTGGAATTCTACGATTTCCTGACCTTCAGCTTTTTCGCGGTCCAGATCGGGGCGGTGTTCTTTCCCGGCCGCAGCCCTACCGCCAGCCTGCTGCTGACCCTGGCGACCTTTGGCGTCGGTTTCCTGACCCGTCCGCTGGGCGGGCTGGTGATCGGGCCGCTGGGCGACAAATGGGGGCGCAAACCCGCCATGCTGTTCAGCTTCGGGTTGATGGGATTTTCCATCGTCGGGCTGGCGCTGACGCCGTCCTTCGCCAGCATCGGCTGGGCGGCCCCGGCGCTGGCGGTGGTGTTCCGGCTGTTGCAGGGTTTCGCCCTGGGCGGCGAGGTCGGGCCCGCCACCGCGTTCCTGATGGAAGCGGCCCCGGCGCACCGGCGCGGGCTGTATGTCTCGCTGCAGCATGCGACCCAGCAGGTCGCGGTTCTGCTTGCCGGGATCGTGGGGCTGGTGCTGGCCGACCTGCTGACGCCGGAGGCGCTGATCCAATGGGGCTGGCGCATCGCCCTGCTGATCGGCGTGGCGGTGGTGCCCTTCGCGCTGATCCTGCGCCGGAACCTGCCCGAGACGCTCCATGTGCAAAGCGCGGTGAAGGCGCCCTCGCGGCTGTCGCGGCCGCAGCTTTGGCTGGGGCTGCTGGGCATCGGCATGCTGGCGAGCAACACCATCGCCACCTACACGATGAACTACATGGGCACCTATGCGGTGCATACCCTGGCGATCCCGCCACGGCTGGCCTTTGGCGCAACGGTGGCGACGGGATTGTGCGGCGGCATCTTTTGCCTGGTCAGCGGATTGCTGAGCGACCGCCATGGCCGCAAGCCGGTGATGATCGGCGGCACCCTGTTGATGCTGGCGCTGGGGCTGCCCTGTTTCACCGCCATGTCGGTATGGCGCACGCCGCTGACCTTGATCGCCGGTTCGGGGCTGATGGCGTCGGCGCTGGGGCTGTATGGCCCGGCAATCCTGGCCAGCCTGTCCGAACGCCTGCCGGCCGGCCTGCGCGCCGGGTCGATCGGCATCATCTATGCCGTGGCGATCTCGACCTTCGGCGGCACGGCGCAGTTCGTGGTGACCTGGCTGATCGCGGTGACGGGCTCGCCGCTGGCCCCGGCCTGGTACATGTCGGGCGCGCTGCTGCTGGGATTGGCAGGCATGATCGCGATGAAGGAAACGGCGCCCATCAAGACCGGCCCTCTTAAGAATTAGACAGGGCGCTTTCGTGCCAGCGCCGCAGCAGTGCCCATTCCAGCAAAGAGAGCGCCGCGAAGATCAGCACGCCGGTCAGCGCGAGGAGCGCCAACGCGGCGAACAAAGTGGCGATCTCCAGCCGGTTGCCCGATTCCACGATGCGCCAGGCCAGGCCCGTGGCGGTGCCGGAGCCGGCGACGAACTCCGCCACCACCGCGCCGATCAGCGCCAGCCCGCCGGCGGTCTTCATGCCCGACAACAGATAGGGCAGGGCGGTAGGCAGGCGGACGCGCCACAATTGCTGTGCCCGCGACGCGCCATAAAGCCGGGTGAGGTCGATCAAATTGAAGTCGGCGCTTTTCAGCCCCAGGGTCGCGCCCGCCAGGATGGGAAAAAAAGCGACGATGGTGGCGATGATCACCAGCGCCAGGTTGATGCGCTCGAACCCCACCCAGATCAGGATCAGGGGCGCGATGGCGACCACCGGCGTCACCTGCAGGATCACGGCATAGGGATAGAGGGTGCGCTCCAGGAGGCGGCTTTGCGAAAAACCGATTGCGGTGGCCAGGCCCAGCACACAGGCGGCGGCGAAGGCTTCCAGGGTGACGGTGAGGGTGGAAGCCAGCGCCGCCATCAGGGAAGTGAAATTGCCGGCGAAGGCGTGGGCGATGGCCGAGGGCGCGGGCAGCACATAGGGCGGCACCTGCCAATGCGCCACCGCCCATTCCCACGCGCCCAGCACAGCCAAGGCGACGGCCAGCGGCAACGCGATGGTCAGGGCCCGGTTCATGCCGCCTCATTCAGCGCGGTCGAGATCATCCGCTGGGCGTCGATGGTCACGGGCGCAAGGCGGCTGTCGCGGCCCGGTGCGAGGGCGATGTCGGCCATCACCGTGCCGGGGCGTGGCGTCATCACCAGCACCCGCTGGGAAAGGTAACTGGATTCGCTGACGCTGTGGGTGACGAACAGCACCGTAAGCCCGTCCTCGCGCCACAGCTTGAGCAAATCGTCGCCCAGCTGGTTGCGGGTGATCTCGTCCAGCGCCGCAAAGGGTTCGTCCAGCAGCAGCAATTTCGGTTGCGCCGCAAGCGCCCGGGCGAGGGAAACGCGCATCTTCATGCCGCCGGACAATTCTCTTGGAAAGGAAGATTCAAACCCCGACAAGCCAACCCGCGCCAGGGCGGCGGCGGCGCGATCCGCCGCTTCGCCGCGCGGCAGCTTTTTCAAATCCAGCGGCAGGCGCGCATTGGTCAGGGCATCGGCCCAGGGCATCAGGGTCGGCTCCTGGAAGACGAAGCCGATGTCATCGGTGGCGCGGGTGACTGTGCCTGAATCCGGCAGCAGCAACCCTGCCGCGATGCGCAGCGCCGTGGACTTGCCGCAGCCGCTGGGCCCTAGCAGGGAAACGAATTCGCCCGGCGCGACGGCGAAGGACAGGTCGCGCAGCGCCTGGGTGCCATTGGCGAAGCGTTTGGAAATCATTGAAAGAGTTAACAATGCGCCCTCATTGTCATGGCCCGCAAAAGCGGGCCACCCAGTTGGGTCCGCTCAACTGTTGAGAGTTTCATATAGATCGTCCCGCAGAAGATTACGCGACTGGATCAGATCGATCTTCCACTGGCGTTTCCATTTCTTCAAGCGATCCTCACGATGAATGGCGGCGTTGATGTCTTCAAATATCTCGTAATGGACAAGGTGCTTTACACCATAAGTCTTGGTGAAACCTTCGGCCAGTCCTTCCCGATGCTCCCACACCCGGCGCGCCAGATTATTGGTCACGCCGATATAAAGCGTGCCGTTTCGTTTGCTGGCAAGAATGTAGACATAATAGACGCCGGGCATTTGTGGCACCTGGCTGGCCCGCTTTTGCGGGCCATGACAAGTTTTTACTGAAACTTCTGCAGGGTGGCGCGGGCGAAGGAGAGGTCGTAGGCGCGCTTGTAATCCAGGCCCCTGGGATAGAGCCCCTCCGACACCATGGTGTCGGTGAACAGCCTCCACTGCGCGTCGCTCATGCTGCCCAGGCCGAAGGCGCGGCCGTCGCCCGAAATCACCAGCTCGTAGCGCTTCATCTTGTCCAGTGCCTGGGCCAGGATTGCATCCGTGATGTCGGGATTGTCGCGCCGGATCAGCGCATTTCCCCTGGCCGGATTGTCCAGATAATGCAGCCAGCCGTCGCGGCTGGCATCGACAAAGGCCTGCACTGCCTTGCGATTGGTGTCGATCCACTTTTGCGGTACCAGCACCATGTTGGCGTAACCGGGATAGCCGTAATCGGCCAGCAGGAAGACCTTGGGCTTGAAATGCGCCTGCTGCTCCACCGTGAAGGGCTCGCTGGTGAGATAGCCTTCCTGGATGGCGTTGGGGTCGAGGATGAAGGGCGCCAGGTTGTTGGTGTAGCGGCGGATCTGGGTGTCGCTGAAGCCGAACTTCGCCCGCAGCCAGGGCCAGAAGGCGGTCATGGTGGCGGCGGAAATCAGCACCGGCTTGCCCTTCATGTCGGCCAGGGAATTGATGTCGCGGCGCGGATGCGACATCAGCACCTGCGGGTCTTTCTGGAAGACCGCCATCACCGCGCGCAGCGGCACGCCGGTCCTGACCATGTTCAGGGCGATGAAACTGTTGGAGCCCATGCCGAAATCGGCCGCGCCGCCGGCCAGCAATTGCGGCACATTCACATCGGGCCCGCCCTGGATGATCTTCACATCGAGGCCGCGCTGCGCGTACAGGCCCTGCGCCAGCGCCTGGTAGAAGCCGCCATGTTCGGCCTGGGCTTTCCAGTCGGTGACGAAGCGGATCGTGGTCGCCGCACGCGCGGGCGACGCAAGCGCGGTGGATGCGGCGGAAGCCAGAAAGGCGCGGCGGCGGATCATGCCCGCCTTATAGCATGCGGAATTGAAAGGTCAGCGACCGGGACGCGGCGGGGGCGGCGGCTGATTGTCGTCGTCATCGCTGCTGCCGAACAACCAGCCCAGCAGGCCGCCGCGATGGCGGCGCTCCGGCTGCTGCGGCTGTTGCTGGTCGGGCGGCAGGTTCGGCGTGGCCGACGACACCTGTTCGTCATTGGCGCCGTCCCAGGTCCCGCCCGAGGCCAGCAGGGTTTCGTCTTCCGGCGGCGGCGGCGCCGACTTGTCCAGCGGCTTCAGCGGCAGGCCCTGTTCGGCGCTCAGCATGGCGTCGCGCCAGATATAGGCGGGCAGGGTGCCGCCGGTCACGCCCCTGGTCGGCGAGGAATCGTCATTGCCGACCCAGGCGGCGGCGACATAATCGCTGGTGAAACCGACAAACCAGGCGTCATGGGAATCCTGGGTGGTGCCGGTCTTGCCCGCCGCCTCGCGGCCGTGCAGCGAGGCATAGCCGCCGGTGCCGCTGACCACGACATTGTAAAGCATGTAGGTGAGGTCGCGGTCCACGCTCTGGGCGATGACGCGCTGAAGCACGGGCGCATGGCGCTGATAGACCGGCTTGCCCCCGATATCCACTTCGGTGACCATATAGGGCGATACGCGATAGCCCCCGTTGGCGAAGGTGGCATAGGCGGCGGTCAGTTCCAGCGGCGTGACTTCGGCGGTGCCCAGCGCCAGCGAGGCATTGGGCTCCAGCGGCGAGGTGATGCCGCAACGCTGGGCGGCGGCGATCACCTTGCGGATGCCGACTTCCTGCGCCAGGTTGACGGTGATGGTGTTGACGCTGTGGGCCAGGGCATCGGCCAGGGTCAGGGTGCCATATTGATGGCCGCCGAAATTGGTCGGCTTGTAGCCATTGATGTCCACCGCCTCGTCATCGCGGGTCTCCCAGGGCGTGATGCCGGATTCCAGCGCCGCCAGGTAGACGAAGGGCTTGAAGGCCGAGCCGGGCTGGCGATGGGCCTGGGTGGCGCGGTTGAACACCGAATCCTGATAGTCCACGCCGCCGATCAGGGCGCTGACCGCGCCGTCGGGCTTCATCATCACCACCGCGGCTTCGCTGGTGCGGGTCTTCTTGCCCGACTTGTTGATGGTGCGCGCCGCCGCCAGCCGCGCGCCTTCCTGCACTTTCGGCTCAAGCGTGGTGTGCACGATCATGTCGGCGCCGGGGGCCTTGCCGTCGATGGTGGCCAGCTTCATCGCCTCGTCGGCGGCGGTGTCGAGGAAATAGTTGCGGGCATCGACGCTGGCGCGGTCGGTGATGACGGCGGGATGGGCGCGCGCCTCGTCGGCCTGGGCCTGGGTGATGGCACCGTTCTCCACCATCGAATCCAGCACCAGGCTGGCGCGCTGCTGGGCGCGCAACAGGTCGCGGCGGGGCGAGAATACCGAGGGCGCGCGCGTCAGCGTCGCCAGCATCGCCGCCTGGGCCAGGGAGAGGTTGCGCGCGCTGGCGCCGAAATAGACATGCGCCGCGCCGTCCACGCCATAGGCGCCGCTGCCCAAATAGATGCGGTTGAGATACAGCATCAGGATCTGCTGCTTGCTGAGCGATTTCTCCAGGCCGGCGGCGTCGATCAGTTCGGTCAGCTTGCGCGACATGGTGCGCTGCTGGTTGGTGTAGACGATCTTGGCGGTCTGCTGGCTGATGGTGCTGCCGCCGGCGACGGCGCGGCGGGCCCGCAGGTCCAGCAGCAAAGCGCGCGCCAGGCCGATGGGATCGATGCCGTTGTGGGAATAGAAGCGGCGGTCTTCCATGGCGATGAAGGCGGCGGGCAGATAGGGCGGCATCTCTTCCAGCTTCAGCCGCTCGCCGACAATGGCGCCGCGATGGCCGGCCTCGGCGCCGTCGATATCCAGGAAGGTGAAGGCCAGTGGCCGGTTGACGGCGTAGAGATCAATTTTGGGGTCCAGCGCCGGGGCGAACCAGCCCAGCACCATGGGGGTGAGATAGAGCAGCGCCAGCGGCACCGCGATCGCCGCCATCGCGATGGCGAAAGCCGGCGCGAAACGGTGCGCGATCTGCGCGATCTCGCTGGGGCGGTCGCCGTTACCGGGGCTTTGGGGCGCGGACATCGGGCGGATAGCTGACCGATATTTGCGGCGGATTCAAGGAGGGGGCGGGGGAGAGGCGCGGGAAATCGCGCCAACCGCTTGACCGGCGGCGCAGATGAACCTTACATCACGACCATTCCCGGAAATGTGACTGACCAGACGCGGCGCCTGACGGCGCCGCGGGCGGCGGCCTTTTGCCGGTCTCACACGGATTTCACAATGGTGACGGCCCCCGACGCGGCCTCCGATTCAGAATGGCTGGACACGATGGTCAAACGACTGATGGCGGAACTGGAAAAGCAGCTGAGCACGGTGGCGGGCGCCACGGCCGACGATTCCACGCCCCAGGCGCGCGCCGCCGACGCACGCACCCTGTCGTCGCTGGAACGCACCCTGGAGCGGCTGTCGCGGCTGGAACGCGAACGCGCCATGGTGAAGGAAAAGAAGATCGCCAAACATGCCCAAGATGGTGCCCGCGCGGCCCTGGAGTGCCGACTGGATAAACGCCTTGCCGCCGCCGCAAAGAAAGGCGCTGCTGCAAAGCCTCAGCGATGACGAGGCCCGCGCGCTGGACGGCTGGCGCTTCTGGGCCCGCGAGGCGCAACTGCCGCCGCCCCAATCCCAAAGTGGGAGCGACTGGAAGATCTGGCTGTTCCTGGGCGGGCGGGGCGCGGGCAAGACCCGCAGCGGCGCGGAATGGATCGCCGAAGAGGTGGCTCTGGGCCGCATGGCGCGCATCGGGCTGATCGGCGCCACCATGCGCGACAGCCGCGCGGTGATGGTGGAAGGGGAATCGGGTTTGCTGGGTGTGGTGGAAGGTGCGGTGTTCGAACCATCGAACAACCGGCTTTTGTGGCCAGGTGGCGCGGTGGCGACGCTGTTGTCGGCGGAGGAGCCGGACAGTTTTCGCGGACATCAGTTCGACGGGCTGTGGGGCGACGAATTCGCCAAATGGCGCGATCCGCAGGCCGCGCTGGACATGGCGCTGATGGCGCTGCGGCTGGGGGAAAAGCCGCGCATGCTGCTGACCACCACGCCGCGCAACATCGCGGCGCTGAAGGATTTGCTGGCCGCGCCCGATGTGGCGGTGACCCGCAGCGCTACCGCCGACAATGAAGCCAATCTGGCGGACGGCTTTTACGATTTCATGCAGGCGCGCTATGGCGCCAGCACCCTGGGGCGGCAGGAACTGGACGGCGAACTGATCGCCGACACCGATGGGGCCTTGTGGCAGCGCGGCTGGATCGAGGCGGCGCGGGTGCGTGATGCGCCGGAGATGGAGCGCATTGTGGTGGCGGTGGACCCGCCCGCCAGCGCCACCGGCGATGAATGCGGCATCGTCGTCGCGGGCCGCTGCGAGGGCGCGTTTTATATCCTGGCCGACCTGTCGGCGGGCGGCCTGACCCCGGCGGGCTGGGCGGCGCGGGTGATGCAGGCTTTTGGCGACTTTGAAGCCGACGCCATCATCGCCGAAGCCAACCAGGGCGGCGAGATGGTGCGGTCGGTGCTGCAACAGGCGGGGGCCGATGCGCCGATCAAATTGGTGCATGCCTCGCGCGGCAAGCTGGCCCGCGCCGCGCCCTTCGCCGCGCTGTATGAGGCGGGGCGGGTGCATCACGCCGGCCGCTTCGCCGAACTGGAAGACCAGATGTGCCATTACGACGGCAGCAAGACAGCCAGGAGCCCTGACCGCATGGATGCGGCGGTGTGGGCGCTGGCCGCGTTGAGCGACCTGAAGCGCGCCGCGCCTCGCATCCGCAAGATATAATAGGATCACAATGTTTGATTTTCTCCGCAGAACGCCGCCTGAGAAAAAGAGCGGCGCACCCCTTATCGCGCTGTCGCTGCAGGGCCGCGCCCGCTGGTCGGGGCGCGACACCGCCAGCCTGGCGCGCATCGGGGTGATGAAGAACGCGGTCGGCTATGCCTGTGTGCGCAAGATCGCCTCGGCCGCCGCCTCGGTGCCCTGGCTGCTGTATGACGGGGCGCAGGAACTGGAAAGCCACCCCCTGCTGGCGCTGCTGACCCGGCCCAACGGCAGCGAAGACGGCGCCGCGCTGTTCGAGCGCTGGTATGCCTTCCTGCAGTCGGCCGGCAACGCCTATCTGGAAAGCGTGACCCTGGAGGGTGTGCCGCGCGAACTCTATGTGCTGCGGCCCGACCGCATGACGGTGGTGCCGGGCGCGCGCGGCTGGCCCGCGGCCTATGACTATAGTGTGGATGGTCAGACCACGCGCATCACCCGCGACGCCACGGGATTCTTGCCGGTGCTGCACGCCACTTTGTTTCATCCGCTGGACGATTATTACGGCCTGTCGCCGCTGGAGGTCGCGGGCGCGGCGGTGGAGGTCCACAATGCCGGCGCGCAATGGACCAAGGCGCTGCTGGACAATGCCGCCCGGCCCAGCGGCGCACTTATATATAAGGGGCCCGATGGCGCGCCCGGGCTGACCGACGACCAGTTCGGGCGGCTGAAGCGCGAACTGGAAGACGCCTATCAGGGTGCGGCCAATGCCGGGCGGCCGATGGTGCTGGAAGGCGGGCTGGACTGGAAGGCGATGAGCCTGTCGCCCTCCGACATGGGTTTCGCCGACAGCCGCGCCGCGGCGGCGCGCGAGATCGCGCTGGCCTTTGGCGTGCCGCCGATGCTGCTGGGCATTCCCGGCGACAACACCTTTGCGAATTATGCCGAGGCGAACCTGAGCTTCTGGCGCCAGGCGGTCCTGCCGCTGGTGGCGCGCACGGCGGCGTCGCTGACCCGCTGGCTGGCGCCGCGCTTCGGCGAGGGGCTGCGCATCGGCTATGACGCCGATGCGGTGGACGCCCTGGCCGAGGTGCGCCAGGGCCTGTGGGACAAGCTGAATGCCGCGAGTTTCCTGACCGTCAATGAGAAGCGGGCAGCGGCGGGCTATTCGCCTGTGGAGGGTGGGGATATGCTGGACGGATGAAAACGCCACTCCTGTGTCTCGCGCTGTTTTTCGCCGTCATGCCTTGCATGGCGCAGGAAAATCTCGAGCCTGATGCCACGCCGGTCATCCGGGGCGACGCGCCACGGCTGTTTGGCCGGGATTATGGACGTCGTCTGAAGCCGGAAATCGGCAAGGACGTGCGGGTCTTTGCTGTCATCGAGGGCGGCCTGGTGCCCGACTTCGTGGTCGGGCTGAAGACGGTGAAGGATGGCTATCGCATCTTCATGCTGGGCGAAAAGCGCGGCGCCGGTCTGGATCGATGCGAGGCGCCGATAGACAATGATTTGGCCCGTGACATCATCCTTGCCTGGGACAAGGTGCTGCGCCAGGTCCGCGTTGGCACAGGCGGGCCGATGGGTGGCATGGATGTTCCGTTTTACCATTTCGGATCGAATCTGCCGTCGGGCCTGGTGATGGGGCGGGTGTGGGATACGCCGCGCAGCAGCAACCCTGCGCACCTGGGGCGCGTGGCTGGCGGACTTCTGCAGATATGCAGCGGCGGCAGGGTGCAGCCGATACCCGACGCGATGGCGGACATCAGGGCGGCTTTGAAAGCCATTCACTGATGTGGGATGGCATGGCATTGGTCGCGGGGCGCGATTGCGGTGACTGCACCGTCTGTTGCGTGGTGCCGCGGATCGACAAGCCGGAGATCCAGAAAGCCTCCGGCGCGGCATGCAAGAACTGCACGGCGGGCGGCTGCGCCATTTATGAGACGCGCTATCCGGTGTGCCGCAGCTTTTATTGCGCCTGGCGCACGGTGGATATTTTCGGGCCCGAATGGCGGCCCGACAAGTCCGGCGTGCTGGCCTATGTCGAGACCGAGGGCATCGCCGACGGCTTCGACCTTGGCACCGGCATCGGGCTGATGCTGGTGGGCAATCCGCTGAAGACGGTGCGGCAGCGCTGGTTCCAGGACTTTGTCGTCACCGGCGTGACCAATTCGGTGCCGCTGTTCCTGTCGCTGCCGGGGCCGCGCGGCTATCAGGCCGCGACGGTATCGTTGAACACCCAGCAGATGCTGGATGCGATGGCGCGCGGCCTGGTCAAGGATGCGCTGGAAGCGGCGCTGAAGATTTTGCGCGGCTGGGATTTCACCCCCGCCGTGATGACACATACGGGAAATGACGTCAGTGACCGTGATGGATAGCCTGCGAAACCCGTCCAACGGGGTCGAAAAACGCGTGCCGGCCGCCCTTGTGGCGGCTTTTTTGTTGCAGACGGCGGGCGCCCTGTTCTGGGCCGGCAGTGCGGCGGAACGCATTGCCGACCTGGAGCGCGTGCGGGCATCGGACCAGGCGGCGATCGAGAAGGTCGCGGTGCTGGAAGAACAGGTGCGCGGCATCAAGGAAAGCCTGGACCGGATCGAAACCAAACTGGACCGGCCGAAACAATAATACCCATGTCATCCCCGGCGAGCATCGCCGCCATACGGCGGCGAAGCGAGGGAAGGAGCCCCAGGATTCAAGACACCGGATTGGTGTTGCAGGCCTGGGTTCCCTTCCCCTCGCGCCGCGCTGCGGCGCTCGGCCGGGAATGACAATTAAGAGTTTTTCATCATGACATTCCAGATCGCTTACGCGCGGCGTCCGCTCGCGCGCCGAAACACGCGTGCGGGCTTGACGCCGCTGGGGCCCGACCAGTTCGAGGGCTATGCCTCGCTGTTCAATGTGCCCGACGGCGGCGGTGACACGGTTGCGCCCGGGGCCTTTGCCGCCAGCCTGCGCCAGCGCGGGCCGTCCCAGGTGCGGATGCTGTATCAGCACTTTGCCCATGCGCCGATCGGGGTGTGGGAGGAGATTGCGGAAGACGCGCGCGGACTTTATGTGCGCGGCCGCCTGGTCGGCGATGTGGAACAGGCGCGCGACGTGCGGGCATTGCTGGGCGAGGGGGCGCTGAACGGCCTTTCCATCGGCTTTCGCACCGTGCGGGCGCGGCGCGGGCCCAGCAAGACGCGCACGCTTCTGGAAATCGAGCTTTGGGAAATTTCGGTCGTGACCTTCCCGCTGCTCGCCGGCTCGACGGTCACGGCCATCGGCAACCGCCAATCGAATCTGGCACAGCTTTTTCGGCAAGCCGGCGCGGCTATCAGCGCCTAATCAGGAGTGAACATGGAACTGGAAACCAAGGCTGTGGAGCACAGCCCCAATACCCAATACGAGATCAAGCATGCCTTCGAGGATTTCCTCACCGGCTTCGCGGCCTTCAGACAGGCCAATGACGAACGCCTGGCGGGGATCGAGCGCCGCTCCGCCGATGTGCTCCAGGAGGAAAAGGTGGCGCGCCTGGATGCGGCGATGACCGAAACCAAACAGAAGCTGGACAGCCTGATGCTGGCCCAGGCGCGGCCGGTTCTGGGCGGCGAGCGCAAGGCCTTCGATCCGGCGACGGCCGAACACAAAGCGCGCTTCGACCGCTATGTCCGCAAGGGCGACGGCCCAAACGGTGTCAACGACATGGAGGTCAAAGCGCTGAGCGAAGGCTCCAATCCCGATGGCGGCTATACCGTGCCGCTGGAGATCGAGCGCACCATTGACCGGGTGCTGGCCAAGGCCTCGCCCATCCGTTCCATCGCCGGGGTGCGCGCCATCGGCGGCGCCACCTACCGCAAGCCGATCAATATCGTGGAGGCGGCTTCGGGCTGGGTCGGCGAAACCGGCGCCATCACCCAGACCGCCACGCCCACCCTGGCGGCGCTGGATTTCCCGGCGATGGAGCTTTACGCCATGCCCGCCGCCACCCAGATGCTGCTGGACGACAGCCAGGTGGATATCGAGCAATGGCTGGCCGATGAAGTGCAGATCGTCTTCGCCGAGCAGGAAGGGGCGGCCTTCGTCAACGGCACCGGCACCAACCAGCCCAAGGGCTTCCTGCAGTACACCGCAGTCGCCGACGCCAGTTATAGCTGGGGCAATATCGGCTATATCGCCAGCGGCGCGGCCGGCGCCTTCGCCGCCACCAACCCGTCCGATCCGCTGATGGATCTCTGCTATGCCCCCAAGCAGGGTTATCGCGCCAATGCGCGCTGGCTGATGAACCGCAAAACCGAAGCGGCCATCCGCAAGTTCAAGGATACCACCGGCAATTACATCTGGCAGCCCGGCGCGGCAGCGGGCCAGCCCGCCACGGTGCTGGGCTATCCGGTGACGGAAGTCGAGGATATGCCCGATATTGCCGCCGGCAGCCTGTCCATTGCCTTCGGCGATTTCGCCCGCGGTTACCTGATCGTCGACCGGGTCGGCATCCGGGTGCTGCGCGATCCCTACAGCGCCAAGCCCTATGTGCTGTTCTACACCACCAAGCGGGTCGGCGGCGGGGTGCAGAATTTCGAAGCGATCAAGCTGATGAAGTTCGCCGCTTCTTAAGTAACCCCTCCGTCGGCAACTCGACCCGGCTGCGCCGGATCTCGTTGCCGACACCTCCCCTTCATATGTGCTCCGCACATGAAGGGGAGGCGGGTCTGTGGAATTCGTGGTGCTTCGGCGCTGCGAACGCTGCCGGATGGCAGCACTCCGGCTCCCGTGGTTTCTCCCCCGGCCACGGGAGCCTTTCCTTTTATGAGACGCCCATGTCCCTGCAACTGAATACCCCGCCCGCCGAAGAGCCGGTGACCCTGGATGCGGCCAAGGCCTGGCTGCGGGTCGAAAGCGGCAATGACGAAGACGCATTGATCGCCGCGCTGATTGCGGCGGCGCGGGCGCGCGCCGAATGGCACACCGGCCGCGCCTTTGTCACCCAGGGCTGGACCCTGTGGCTGGACGGGCCCGGTATCTGCTTCGACATTCCGTTGCGGCCGCTGCAGGCCGTGACATCCGTCACTTTGCATGACCGCAATGGCGGCAGCACGGTTTTGGACGCCGACAGTTATGTGGTGGACGCGCCCGGTTCGCGCGTGGCGCTGAAAGATCTGCCGCGCGGCCTGCGCGCGGTGAACGGCATCGCGATTGCCTTCAGCGCCGGTTATGGCGGCGCGGGCGATGTGCCGGCGCCCCTCTGCCAGGCGATCCTGCAGACCGTGTCGTCGCTGTATGAGCATCGCGGCGGCGACATCGTGCCCACGCCGGGCAGCGCCCTGGCGCTGCTGGCGCCCTATCGCACCGTCAAATTCTGATTTAACGCGCGACCTGCGGTCGCGGCCAAGGAGACGACATGACAGCCCAGCGCGGCAGGGACCTGCTTATCAAGATCGGCGACGGCGGTTCGCCCGAGACCTTTACCAGTGTGGCGGGATTGCGCGCCACCACGCTGGCCTTCAATGCCACCACGGTGGACATCACCAATGCCGATTCCACCGACATGTGGCGCGAGCTGCTGGCCGGCGGGGTCAAGTCGGCGACCCTGTCGGGTTCCGGCGTGTTCAAGGATGCGGCGTCGGATGCGGCCCTGCGCACGGCCTTTTTCAACGCGGGCGTCGGAAATTTCCAGATCGCCATCCCCAGCTTCGGCTCCGTCACCGGCCCGTTCAAGATCACGGCGCTGCAGTATGACGGCCCCTATGACGGCGAGGTGAAGATCTCGCTGTCGCTGGCTTCGGCCGGCGCGCTGACCTTCGCGGCCGCCTGATGGTCAACAAAGCGAGAGGCGAAGCGGCGCTGGAGGCGGGCGGGCGGCAGTATCGCCTGCTGCTGACCCTGGGGGCGCTGGCGGAAATCGAGGACGGGCTGGGGCTGGACGATCTGTCCCAGGCCGGCGTGCGGCTGGCGCGGGTGCGCGCCGCCGACCTGGCCATCGTGGCGGCGGCGCTGTTGCGCGGCGGCGGCCATGACATGTGCCCGGCCGAGGTATTGCGGCTGAACTGCGACATGGGCGCGTTGATGCGGGCGGTGACGCAGGCTTTCGATAACGCGGGCCTCCGGCCCGAGGGCGACCATGCGGGCCTTGCTGTGCCGGATGGGGAGGCGCGTGGCGGGCCCCCTTTTCCTGGCGCGACTGCCTGAGGCTGGGGCTTGGGTTAGGCCCGGGGCAATTGCGGCTGACGCCGGACGTGTTCTGGAAACTGTCCCTGCCGGAATGGCGTGCCTTGCTGGATCGCCGCACGGCGCCGGCGCTGGCGCGCGCCGATCTTGAAACCTTGATGCGGATGTATCCCGATGTCTGATCCCGGAAGCAGCACAAGTGATCCGCTGGCCGCCGCCGGCCAGGCGCTGAACAATTTCGCCAGCGGCCCGGTGGCCAGCAGCATGGCGAGCATCGAGAGCGCGGTGACCCGCAGCTTCAATTCGGTGTCCACCACCATCGCCCGCGCCGCTCTGTCGGGGCGGGATTCGATCTCGCAACTGACCGCCTCGGTGCTGGCCGATTTCGACCGCATCTCCGCCAGCCAGTTCATCGTCAAGCCTATCGAAAGCCTGGTGACCTCGGCCGTCGGCTCGCTGCTGCCGGTCTCGGGCGCGCGCGCGGTGGGCGGGCCGGTGGCGCCGGGCGGCAGTTACCTGGTGGGCGAGAACGGGCCGGAACTGTTCACGCCGTCGGGCAACGGCGACATCACCTCCAATGCGGCGTTGTCGGCGACGCGCGGCGCGGGCGTGACGGTGAACATCTCCACACCGGATGCGGCCTCGTTCCAGAAATCCAGAAGCCAGGTCGCGGCCATGCTGGCGCGGGCCATCGCGCAGGGGCAGCGGAATCTATGAACTTCCACGAAATCCGTTTTCCCCTGGCCATCGCCTTTCACTCGACAGGCGGGCCGGTGCGCAAGACCGAGATCGTCACCCTGGGCTCCGGCTATGAGGAGCGCAATGCGGTGTGGGCGGGGTCGCGGCGGTCGTTCGATGTCGGCTCGGGCGTGCGCACCCTGGCCGACCTGTCCACGGTGATTGCATTTTTCGAGGCCCGGCGCGGGCAGCTGTACGGCTTCCGCTTCAAGGATTTCACCGACTGTCAGTCCTGCGCCCCCGCCGCCACGCCGTCGCCGCTGGACCAGGGGATCGGCACCGGCGACGGCCATGCCACCGTCTTCCAGCTGGCCAAGACCTATGCCTCGGGCGCGGGCAGCTGGACGCGGACGATTCCCAAGCCGGTGGACGGCAGTGTACGGGTCGCGGTGGGCGGCGTGGAGACCACTGGCTTTGTCTGTGACGCCACCACCGGGCAGGTAACTTTCACCGCCCCGCCCGCCAATGGCGCGACCGTCACCGCCGGTTTCGTCTTCGACTGCGCCGTGCGTTTCGACACCGATTCCCTGTCGGTCAATCTTGCCAGCTTTGCCGCCGGCGAGATGACCTCCATCCCGCTGGTGGAAATCCTGCTCTAGCTGTCATGGCCCGCAAATGCGGGCCACCCAGGTGATACTGCGTCACTGTTTCAGAAGCGGCTCAGTTTCGTTCTTCAAGATCATGTAAATCCCAACTGGGTGGCCCGCTCTCCGGCGGGCCATGACAAAACATGAAAACACTCCCTTCCGGCATGCAGGATCACCTGGACGGCGGCGCCACCACCTTGTGCTGGTGCTGGAAGCTCACCCGCCGCGACGGCGTGGTGCAGGGCTTTACCGATCATGACCAGCCGCTGGCCTTCGATGACGTGACCTATGGCGCGGCATCCGGCTTCACCGCCAGCGAGGTACAGTCTTCCCTGGGCCTGGCGGTGGACAATCTGACCCTGGCGGGAGCGCTGTCGGCGGCGACCCTGAACGAGCAGGATCTTGCCGCCGGGCTGTATGACGATGCCGCTATCGAGATCCGGCGCGTCAACTGGACCACGCCGTCGCAACGCGTGCTGATGCGGGCCGGCACCCTGGGCGAGGTCACCCGTTCCGGCTCCGCCTTCCAGGCCGAGATTCGCGGGTTGGCCCAGGCGCTGAACCAGCCAACCGGGCGCGCCTTCGGGCATCTGTGCGATGCCGACCTGGGCGATGCGCGCTGCACCTTGGCGATCACGCCCACGGTCGGCGCGGTAGTAACGGCGGCCGATGCGCGGCGCTTCACCGTCAGCGGGCTGGACAGTTTCGCCTCCGGCGACCTGACCGGCGGCAAGCTGACCTTTACCACGGGCGGCAATGCGGGCCGGGCGATGGAGGTCAAGCGTCATGGTGTTGCCGGCAGTATCGTCAGTCTTGAGCTGTGGCAGGCGATGAGCGAAGCGGTGACGGCGGGCGATGCCTTCACGGTCACGCCGGGTTGCGACAAGCAGTTCGCCACCTGCCGCGACCGCTTCGGCAATGCGGTCAATTTTCGCGGCTTTCCCTATATGCCGGGCAATGACGCGGTGACGGCGGCGCCCGCGCCGGGCCAGGTGCTGGATGGGCAAAGCCGCTATGGCAACTGACATTATAACAGCAGCGCGCGGCTGGATCGGCACGCCCTACCAGCACCAGGCCAGCACCAGGGGCGCGGGCTGCGACTGCCTGGGATTGTTGCGCGGGGTGTGGCGCGAACTGCATGGCGACGAGCCCGAAGCGGTGCCGCCCTATTCCGCCGACTGGGCGGAGGCGACCGGCGAGGAGAGCTTGCGCGATGCCCTGGCGCGGCACCTGACGGCGGTGGATATGAAGTCCGTCGCGCCGGGTGACGTGGCGCTGTTCCGCATGGCGCGGGGCAGCCCCGCAAAACATTGCGGCATCATCGCCGAACAAGGTGGCGTGCTGACTTTGATTCATGCCCGCCAGAACCGCCGGGTGCGCGAGGAAGATTTCTCGCCCTGGTGGCGTGCGCGCCTGGCTTATCTTTTCAGGACATAACATGGCTTCCTTGGTTTTGGGTGTCGCCGGCTCGGCGCTGGGCGGCTCGCTGTTCGGCGCCTCGGTGCTGGGCGGGCTGTTCACGGGGGCGCAGATCGGCGGGGCCATCGGTGCGCTGGCGGGCAGCGAGATCGACGCGGCGCTGACGCCCGGCACATCGCGCACGGTCACCGGCCCGCGCATCTCCGACGTCAACATCCAGGCCTCGACCGAAGGCGCCGCCATCCCGCGCGTCTTCGGGCGGATGCGGCTGGCGGGACAACTGATCTGGGCCAGCCAGTTCAACGAGAGCGTCACCACCACCCGCAGCAGCAGCGGCGGCAAGGGCGGTCCCACCGTCACCACCAGCGAGACCGATTACAACTATTCCCTTAGTTTCGCGGTCGGGCTGTGCGAAGGCGTCGCCACGCGGCTGGGGCGGGTGTGGGCCAACGGCACGCTGCTGGACCTGTCGCAATATACGGTTCGCTTTTATCCGGGCAGCCAGACCCAAGCCGCCGACCCGGCGATGGCGGATATCGAGAACGGCAACACGCCCGCCTATCGCGGGCTTTGCTATGCCGTGTTCGAGGACATGCCGCTGGCGGCCTTCGGCAACCGCATCCCGCAATTACAGATTGAAGTTTTTCGGAGCCTTGCACCGGACAATCCCGCCAGCCTGGAAAACCGGCTGACCGGCGTGGCGCTGATCCCCGGCGCGGGCGAGTTCGTCTATGCCGACGAGCCGGTGTTCACCGATGACGGCGCGGGCGGCGGCATCGCGCAGAATGTCCATGGCGCGGTGCCCGACATGGAGGCGTCGCTGGACGATCTGCAGGCGCTGGCGCCCAACATGGGGGCGGTGTCGCTGGTGGTGGGCTGGTTCGGCGACGATCTGCGCGCCGGAAATATCGCCATCCGCCCCGGGGTGGAAGCCGCGGCCAAGGCCACCTATCCCCAGACCTGGAGCGTCAATGGCGTGGCGCGGGCCGACGCGCATCTGGTCAGCCAGCGCGATGGCCGCCCCGCCTATGGCGGCACGCCCTGCGATGCGGCGGTGGTGCAGGCGATCGCCGGCCTCAAGGCGCGTGGCTTCAGGGTGATGTTCAATCCCTTTCTGTTCATGGACATCGCGCCGGGCAATGCGCTCACCGATCCCGCGACCGGCGCGGCGGGCCAGCCCGTCTATCCTTGGCGCGGCCGCATCATCGCCCTGGCGACCGACGATACGACGGCGGCAGCGGCGACCCAGGTGGCGCATTTCTTCGGCAGTGCTGCCGTGGGTGACTTCGCCGTCAGCGGCACGACCGTCTCATGGACCGGCGGCATAGACTGGGGCTGGCGGCGCATGGTGCTGCACTATGCCCATCTGTGTCATGCCGCGGGCGGGGTGGACGCCTTCCTGATCGGTTCGGAACTGCGCGGGTTGACGCGCAGCCGCAGCGATGCGGTCACCTATCCGGCGGCGGTGGCGCTGAAGGCGCTGGCGGCCGATGTCGCCGCCATCCTGGCGGGCGACGGCACCAGGATCGGCTATGGCGCCGACTGGTCGGAATACAACAACCACCAGACCGGCGATGGCGTGCTGTTCAATCTCGACCCGCTGTGGTCGGACCCCAATATTCATTTCATCGGCATAGACAATTACCTGCCGCTGTCGGACTGGCGCGATGGCGACAGCCATCTTGATGCCGCCATCGCGCCTTCGATCTACGATCCCGCCTATCTGGCGTCGAACATCAAGGGCGGCGAGGATTATGACTGGTATTATGCCAGCGACGCCGACCGCGCCACCCAGACGCGCAGCCCGATCACAGACGGGCTGGGCAAGCCCTGGGTGTTCCGCGCCAAGGATCTGTGGAACTGGTGGAGCAACCATCACTATGACCGGCCCGGCGGCAGCGAAAGCGCCACGCCCACCGGCTATGTCCCTTCCACCAAGCCGGTCTGGCTGACCGAGCTGGGCTGTCCCGCCATCAATCGCGGCAGCAACCAGCCCAATGTCTTTTTCGATCCCAAGTCCAGCGAAAGCGCGGCGCCCTATTTTTCCAGCGGCGGGCGCGACGACCTGATCCAGCGCCGCTTCCTGGAGGCGCATCTCAATTTCTGGCGCGACCCGGCGAACAATCCGGGCATGGTCGATGCCGCCAATATCTATGCCTGGTGCTGGGACGCGCGGCCCTTTCCGGAATTTCCCGCCCTGGCGGCGGTGTGGGGCGATGCGGAAAACTATCAGTTCGGTCATTGGCTGAACGGGCGGCTGGGCACGGTGCCGCTGGCCGACCTGGTGGCGCGGCTGTGCGCGGATGCGGGCTTCGCCGCCTATGACGTCAGCGGGCTGGACGGACTGGTCACCGGCTATGCCGTCACCGAGGCGATGAGCGCGCGCGACGCCATCACACCGCTGGCGACGGCCTATTTCTTCGATGCCGTGGAAAGCGATGGCGCGATCCGGTTTGTGATGCGCGGCCGCGCCGTGGCGCAAAGCGCGGGCAGCGGCGACCTGGTGCTGGGCGGTGACGATACGGCGGGTTTCTCGCTGGTGCGGGCGCAGGAAAGCGACCTGCCGCAGGTTTCGCGCATCGCTTACATGGATGGCGATCAGGATTATCGCCAGGCCAGCGTCCAGGCGCAGCGGCTGACCGGCCAGTCCAACCGCGTGGCGTCCTCCAGCCTGCCGCTGGTGATGGACCAGGGCCAGGCCATGGGCATCGGCCAGACGCTGCTGCAGGATGCCTGGGTGATGCGCGAAAGCGCCAAGTTCACCCTGCCGCCGTCGCGGCTGGCGCTCGATCCCGCCGACGAGATGATGCTGACGGCGGGCGGGCGGGCACATCGGCTGCGCCTGACCCAGATCGAAGACAATGCGGCGCGCGCCATCGAGGCGGTGGCGACCGATCCTTCCTTGTACGATGCTTATGCGGGCCCGGCGCGGGCCCCGGCGCTGGTCCAGACGGTTGCCCAGCCGGGCCGCATCCTGCTGTTCTTCCTCGATCTGCCCTGGCTGGCGGACGGCCAGAACACCGCCGCGCCTTTCATCGGCGCCTATGCCAATCCCTGGCCGGGCGCGGTGGCGGTCATGCGCAGCGCCAGTGACAGCGACTATGCGCTGGACACAACATTGCCCCGGCCCTGCGGCTTCGGCGTCACCACCAGCGATTTCTATTCCGCCGCACCCTGGCGCTGGGACGACGCCAACACTCTGTGCGTCAGGCTGGTCAACGGCGTCTTGTCGTCGGTGGCCGATGCGGCGCTGCTGGGCGGGGTCAACGCCCTTGCGGTGCAGAATCCGGACGGCGGCTGGGAGGTGGTGCAGTTCGCCACCGCGACCCTGACCGGGCCGGGCCAGTATACCCTGACCCGCCTGCGGCGCGGGCGGCGTGGCAGCGAGATGCAGATGCGCGATCCGGTGCCCGCGGGCGCGCGGGTGGTGGTGCTGGATTCCGCCCTGGCGCAACCGGGCCTGACGCAGAGCCAGGCGCGGCTGGCGTTCAATTACCGCTGGGGGCCGGAGTCGAAGCCGGTGTCGGACATTTCCTGGCAGGGATCGGCGCAGCGTTTCGAGGCGGCGGGCCTGATCCCCTTTGCACCCTGCCATGTCGGCTTCGACTGGACCGCGGCGGGCGACCTGGCGATTTCCTGGCTGCGCCGCGACCGCGCCCCCGCCGCCTCCCACATCATGGCCGCCGCCACGCCGATGAGCGAGGCGTTCGAGGCTTACGATCTGGAGATCACCGACGGCACCCATGCGGTGCGCACGTTTTCCGGCGTGCCGCAGCACAGCCAGATCTACAGCGCGGCGCAGCAGGCGGCGGATTTTCCCGCCGGCCTGCCCAATCCGCTGATCGTCAATGTCTACCAGCTCTCGGCCGCTGTCGGCCGGGGGCGCCAAACACAGGAGGCCTTGTATGTCCGGTAACACCCCGCGCCTGGCGCTGGGCGAGATGATCGACGGCGCCGAGATGGACCCGATGGCGGTGAATGCGGCGCTGGAGCAGATCGACGCCTTCACCGACATCTGCCTCAAGGGCCAGTTCGTCGACACGCCGCCGTCATCGCCCGCCGATGGCGACATGTACCTGGTGGGCGGCGCGCCCGCCGGCGACTGGACGGGCAAGGCTTACAAGATCGTCTATCGCATCGCCGGGGCGTGGCGGGCCTATGTACCCTTCAACGGGTTGCGCGCCTTCGTGGCGACGACAAATGCCTATATCGTCTATCTCAACGGGCAGTGGATCGACAGCAACGCGCTGATCAGCGCCAATGAAGTCAGCATCGCCTCGGCGGCGACCTGCGATCTGGGCGCGGCGGCTTCGTTGTTCGTCCAGGTCACCGGCACGGCCGCCATCGCCTCTTTCGGCAGCGGCGCCAGTCTTTTGCGCTTTGTGCGGTTCGCCCAGGCGCTGACCCTGACCCACAATGCCGTGTCGCTGATCCTGCCCGGCGCGGCCAGCATCGTGACGGCGGCGGGCGACACGGCGGTGTTCGCCTCGGACGCATCCGGCAACTGGCGCTGCCAGTCTTACAGCCGCGCCAGCGGCCAGCCGGTTGCCGCCAACCTGCAGGCGAATGCGTTGGGCCTGGGCATGGCGCCGGGCAACATGCTCGACATCACCAACAACCAGAATGCCATCAGCCTCGCAAAGCTGCTGAACAATTCCCCGGGGGGCGTTGCCCAGGCCGTCTTCAACACCAGCAACGGCGCCAACGATCTCTATCTGGGAATATTGGGAACCGGCTTTGCCTCGTCCGGCGCTTTTCAGGCGAGTTATGGATACGTCAATGCCACGTCGGGCCTGACGCTGAATTGCGGCGCCGGCGCGCCGATGATTTTCAGCAGAAATAGCGCGGAGATAAGCCGCTTCGCCCCCGATGGCAGTTTCCTGGTCGGCACCGCCGCCAATGGCGGCTGGAACAACAACGCCAAGGCCGCCATCGTCGATGCCGGTTCGGGATGGGCGCTGTCGCTCTATCGCAGTGCGGTCTTCGGGGCTTGCGCCAACTTCCGGGTGGACAATGCCAACTCCAACCTGGCGGAATTCAATTTCAATGGCGCCAATGTCGGCACGGTGACCACGACGGGCACGGCCACCGCCTACAACACCACCTCCGATGCGCGGCTGAAGACCGTACTGGCGGACCAGGGCGACTACCGCGCCGCCATCCGCGCCTTGTGGGTCGGCGACTTCGCCTGGAAGAAGACCGGCGCCAAGGGCTTCGGCGTTCTGGCGCAACAGGCCTGGGAGGTGATGCCGCATCGCCTGGGCATTACCAGGCCCGGCGACGAGGACGATGCATGGCATGCCTCGGCGGAGCCGTTCGGGCATCTGGCGCTGTGGGGCGTGAAGGATCTGTACGCGATGGTCGAAGCCCTGGCGGCGCGCGTCGCGGCGCTGGAGGCGGCGCATGAAGCCGGTTGAGGAACGGCTGGTTGAAAATTGGAAGGGGGCCTGGCGCTGGTTTTCGCTGCAGGCGATGGCGCTGGTGGTGGCCGTGCAGGGCGCCTGGGCGGCGATGCCCGATGACCTGAAGACGCATTTTCCCGCATGGCTGGTGACGGCGGTGTCGGTGGGATTGCTGCTGCTGGGAATTGGCGGGCGGCTGGTGAAGCAGAACAAGGACTGACGGCATGACGGCGATACTGGAGTGGCTGGGCGGCAAAATTGCCGGGCCGGTGGCGAGCGCCTGTGCGCTGCTGTTGGCGGTGGGGCTTGCATGGCAGACGGGTCGCATCGACGGCTGGCCGATTGTCGGCGGCGGCTACAAGGCCCAGGTCGCGGGGCTGCAGCAGCAGATCGCGGCGCGCGACCTGGCCGACGCCAAGGCCGAGGCCGCCGCACTACAGGCGCGCGCGCAACTGGCCAGCGCCGCTGACGACGCGGCGCGGGCACATGCCGCGAACGGCCAGACCATCCAGAACCAGATTCAAACCGTGATCCGAGAGGTGCCCAATCATGTCGATGCCAAGAGTGATGCCGCTTGTGTTGTGCCTTGGGGTGTTGTGCGGCTGCTCGACGCCGCCGCCAGCGGCGCCGACCCTGGCGACGTTGCCGCCCGTGTCGCCCCCGGCCAGCCTGATGACGCCGCCTCTGACGTTAAACTGTCTGAGGCTGCGGCCCTGCTCGTCCAAAATCTCGGCGCCGCCCGCGAAAATGCCGACCAGTTGACGCATCTGGAACAGGCGGTGACGCCATGAGGCGGCCTGTGTCTTTCGAAGCGCCGTATGTGCGGCTGCGCGCCGATCTCGCGGCGATCCAGATGCAATGGGCGCTGATGAAGCTGGCGTGGAAGTACCGCCCAGATCAGCCGCGCGTACCTGCCGGAAATCCAGCCGGCGGGCAATGGACCGATGCGGGCGGGATTCGAGTTGCGGGCGGCGCGGAAGACGAAGAAACGTCCAGGCGCTCGATCATTGAAGATCCCATGGCCGAGCTGCGGCAGGAATCCTTCAATAACAGCGTCCGAACCCTGCGCAGGTTGGAGCCGGACAATCCCTATCTGACATATGTTTCCGATGGAGAGGCGCCAAGCCAAGCCATCGTTGATACCTATAGCGATGAAGTTGCAGCCGCTCAACTTCGTGCGGCGAATGCGATCGCGTCCGGGCACGCATTCGACGCTCATGCGATCGAAGTTGGTGCTTCGAGTAGGGCGGAATTTGGTGAGATCGTCAACCAGGTGATTAGCGATCCTTTCACTCAGGTTCGTGACCTTGCGCGCGGACGGACCGGATTTTACGATGCCGCCAGGAAATTTCTGGTTATTGTCAATCCCGCTGTCCCCGACGGCGGAACAATGTTCAAAACGAGCCAGAGATATTTCGATGGGCTGGGAGAAAATTGACATGAGGATTGAGGAAAAAGCGCCAGGATTTTTTTTCGTCCAAATCGCACGGGATGATTTGAGAATCATCAATAATTGTATCAACGACGCACTCGACCTGATCAGTCCCGAGGAATTCCCCTCTCGCGTAGGTGCCACCCCGCAAGAAGCGCAGGCTTTGCTGGATGCCATCCACGGCGCACTGTATGGGCGGAAATGATGAGCCGGTGGCGCTCGGCGCCGGGCGCGAGAATGCCGACCCGCTGACGCATCTGGAACAGGCGGTGACGCCGTGAGCCGGTTCGTTCGCTGCGAGACATCGCGCCTGCGCGCCGACTTGGCGGCCATCCAGATGGAATGGGCACTGATGAAGCTGGCGTGGAAGTACAACCCAAGCCAGCCGCGCGTGCCGGCCGGAAATCCCGATGGCGGGCAATGGACGGATGCGGCCTGGGTGCGGGTGGCGGGCGGCGCGGAGGACGAGGAAACACCCCGACGTTCGATCATCGAAAATCCGATGGCCGAACTGCGGCAGGAATCCGTCAACAATAGCGTCAGGACGCTCCGTAGATTGGAGCCGGACAATCCCTACCTGTCATATGTTTCCGATGGAACTCCACCCGATCAAGAGATCGTCAATGCGTATAAGAGCGAGGTAGAGGCCGCCAAAGGGCGCGTTGCGGCGCGAATATCCAGCGGTCATGCGCTTCAGGATCATGCGGCGGAGTTCGGGTTTCCATCTCAGGCACAATTGAATTCAATCGTGAGCGGCGCATTGAATAATCCCTCGCGTGTGGAAGATTTTGCCACGCAATAGGACGATATTCTACGATGGGTTATCTAATACGGTTGTTTTTCTGAATCCCGCCGACCGTGATGGTGGCACAGCTTTCCGGCCTGTGGATGGGGAACGATACGTGGATGATGTGAAGAGGCGTCAATGAAAGTCAACCGGAAATCCAAAGATGTATTCTCAATTGACCTCACTGGCGAGGAGTTGCGAATTCTCAAAGACTGTATTGTGAATCTCAATAATGACATGGGTGACGATGAGATGAGTACGCGTGTGGGCGCTACAAGGGCGGAGGTGCGAGGCCTGTTGGACGATATTCTTTCCGGCCTGCGATCCTGATTCAAAGCAAGGAGGCTGCGCCACCTCATCCGCGCCAGCATATGGAGACGATCCTAAAGATCAGGATTGGATTATGCGCGGAATACAATACTATCGCACAAAATACGGTGGAGATTGGCGCGCATGCGCCGCTGGGTTGGATTTGCTTTCATTGCGGTTGGTGCGATGGCGGTCTATTTTTTTGCTCGGTTCGATCCTTGCGATACGCTCATCGAGCATGTTGTGCCTTCGCCGGACAATGACAAAGCCCTGATTGTCTTTCACCGGGACTGTAGCGCGACAGTCGATTCCAATACACAGGTTAGCGTTGTGCCGTCGAGGCGGAGCTTCTCGTTTGATAATTATCCGCCATTTTTCGGCATTTCCGGAAAGCCCGCCCTGAATGTCGTGTGGCTGTCCGGGTATCGCATGCGTATCGTCGTTCCAACATCGGAAAAGATATTCCGCAGGTCTAAGGAAATCGAAGGTATTTCCGTAATCTACCAGTAACAGGTCAAAGGTACTTAGACGCGCAGAAGAGACGATGACATGAAGATCGAAAAGAAAGGCCCCGACCTTTATTCCGTTGAGATATCGGACAACGATCTTGGAATCATAAATAACTGCATCAATGACGCCGTCGAGTTGATGGGAGAGGGTGAATTTCACGCGGGTCGGGGCGACACGCCAGGAAGCGCTGGCTTTGCTGGATATCATCCAGGATGCGTTGCGCAAGCCAGAGTAATTGCAACTTCTTGGACGAATAAGCGATGAATTTTTCTGACGAACTGAACCGGTTTCTCGGCCAGCTTCACCAGGATTTCTTTCTGGAGGGCGATGCCATGCAAGGATTTGGTGAAATCCTGATTGGGCTTGGCCGGGCGCGTTCGCAGGCGCTGGCATCCCATCTGGATGCACTTTTGTCTCAGCCCTATGATCTTGCCGATCTCGAAAAGCAATGGGGAGAATCCGGCGCGGAATTCTGGCTTGCGGATGCCAAGCAAATTCCCGTCTTTCTGGCCATGGTTCGCGATCTGGCGCAGTCTGGACAGGTAAGGAATTCGACGGTGCCTTAGCGGCGCGATCTGATCGAGATTGGCGGCGCTATGTTCAAGCTGTCACTTGCAGCGCAATGGATTGTGCGTGCGCCCAAAACGAAAGGAGCCCGCGTCTTGCGACGCGGGCTCCACTTGTTGCCTGGGCCCCATGGGGAGGGGCATGCCACGGGCCTTGCGCTACCCAATGGTCTACTGCCGACCGGCCAAAGCATCTGCAGAAGGAAGTTCTGTCATGAGCCGCTTCGTCTTTTTCGAGACACCGCGCGAAGCGTTGCGCGCCGCCGTGCCGCTCCGTGCTGATCTGGCTGCGATCCAGATGGAGTGGGCGCTACTCAAGCTGGCGCTGAAATACTGCCCGGACCAGCCGCGCGTGCCAGCGGGCAACCGCGACGGCGGCCAGTGGACCGATACGGCTTGGGCGCGGGTGGCTGCCAATAACATGCCGGGTGCTGTCGTGACGGATGCCGCGCCAAAATCACGGGACGCGACGCTCGGGTTGTCGGCCCCCGGACGAGACAAGGCTCGCAGAGCACTTGTTTTGCAGGGCGGTGGGGGAGATTTCTATGTAGCCCCCAATCCCAATGCCAATCCGAATGCGCCATGGTATGCTGATCCTTCAAAATCCCTGGTTGGTTCTTACAACGACGGGATATTGTTTGCCGCCGAACAGGAAAATGTGGATCCCGATCTGATAAGATCAATTATGTATGTCGAAACAACACAAGGTCATTATTTTGGGGCAGGTGATCTTCTCGATAGCGTCGGTCTGAGCAAAACAATCCTGCCAATGAATATTTATGCGAGCCGTTGGGCCGAATTGGGTACGCGAGAAGACTTGAGTAATCCTTTCACCAATATTCTTGCGGGGACAAAAATACTGAAAGGCATCGAAGCGAACCTATCGGCGCCTGATGTAGCTATCGTGGGCACGCTCTATAACGCCCTGGACGCAACCAAGGTGTCCGACTATGGCGCGCGCATCGCGGCGGTATACAAAGAAAAGCCTTGGCAATGAAAACACGTGCAAAAATGCTGGCAGTTGGTATTGCCATATTGGCTCTGTTCCTAGGCGCGGGCGCGGGCGCGCTGCATCTGTACATGCGGTTCGCGAATAACACGCAAGGCGAAATGTTCGATGGCGCGGGGCACGTTGATTTGGCTTACTGCGCGTTGATTTTTCTGACGACATTCATTCCGACATTTGGCATCGTGATCGTCTGTGGGTTCGTCGTAATGTTGCCTTTGCTCTTTTCTCCACGAAAAGACGTGTAGGGCCGGATTTATAAAGGGGTTTTCTGACTGATCGAGGTTGGCGGCATCGTGTCAAGCTGTCACTTGCAGCGCAGTGGATCGTGCGTGCGCCCAAAATGACAGGAGCCCGCGTCTTGCGACGCGGGCTCCACTTGTTGCCTGGGGCCCTATGGGGAGGGGCATACCACGGGCCTTGCGCGACCCAACGGTCTACTGCCGACCGCGCAAAGCATCTGCAGAAGGAAGTTCTGTCATGAGCCGCTTCGTGTTTTCCGAGACACCGCGCGGTGTGCCGCGCGCCGCCGCGTCGCTCCGTGCTGATCTGGCTGCGATCCAGATGGAGTGGGCGCTGCTCAAGCTGGCGCTGAAATACAATCCCAGCCAGCCGCGTGTGCCGGCGGGCAACCGCGATGGCGGGCAGTGGACGTATGTGGGCGGCGCAACTCGTATCGCAGCCAACGCCAGGAGTGAGGGGGCAACCGCGACGGACGCGCAAACCACAAACGTCAAGCTCAAGCAAGGCGAGTCCTATGTCACTTTGCCGGACGGCAAAATGGTGGCCAACCCATATTCGAAAACGGGCTATCTCGTTTCACCGACAGCGGACTTAAGTCCGGTTGCTGCCGCCGGCAGGGATGCTGGAAGCCTATATCTCCAGATGCTCGCTTCCCCCGATCCAGATGTCCAACAAGCCGCGCTACCTCAGTTCATAGGCTCAATAAATGGTGCGGTGGGCCAGGTTGGCCTTCGACTATCAGAGAAGCGGCAACTATGTCACCGGCCTTAACCAACTCCCGCAATTCAGGGATGTTTCGAACTTCAATGTCGGTGTGTACATGCAGCAAACCGGGCAGTTTTTGGAAGAAGATACGCTTTCCATAGCTGGGACGTTTGCCAAATATTTTTCCAGCAATTACATGCCAGACAAGCCTTATGGGCTAGACCCCAGAACGGCCGCTCTTATTGGCGTTGGATATCGAACTGCGGCAAGCGGCGCCTTTGGCAACGCAGCGAAATAACAGGCAGGATCGTTACGGGGGCGGAAACCCGAGCAAGTCGTTATAGGCAAAAATCGCCATCATCAGACAGCAGACGACAAAAAAGATATTTGTTCCCGCGCTATGCCGCCTAAACAGTCCAACGAAGAAATAGATTCCAACGAGGATATGGATCGCGGCGGTGATGAGCGGAAAAAATGTAGCTGGACCAGGAATCATTTGAACTCCGAACTGTACCGGCAATCAGGGCACTGGCGGATAGCCGAACAGGTCATGATAAACAAAGATTGCCATCGCTATGCAGCCGAATGCAAAAAAAGCCTTTGCAGGGCCCCGGCCGCGGAACACTTCGATAAGGAAATATATTCCGATAGCGAGATGAATAACGGCGTGTAAGAGCGGAAACAATGTCGCTGGGCCTGGAATCACTGGAATTATTTCCCTCGAAATATCGCCTGATGCAGGGGCGGGTGGCGTGTTCGGCGAAGCAGTGAAGTCGTATTTTGCTTTACGAATTTATTCGAAGAAACAGCCAGTCGTTATGGGCAAAAGCACCATCACCAGCGAGCATATGGAAGACTCCGATCGCCAAGTGAACCGCGACGCGAAACGGCATCCAGAAGGTAAAGGGGCCGGGAATCATCGCAGCCATCTCATTTATTCATTCCAAGATACAACAATCGCCTGCCTCGAAAAAGCCGTGCTCACGAAACGAAGGAGCCCGCGTCTTGCGACGCGGGCTCCACTTGTTGCCTGGGGCCCTATGGGGAGGGGCATACCACGGGCCTTGCGCCCCAAGTTCTGTCTACAGGATCACTTCGCGGACAAAGGCGCCGCTGTAAGGGTCCACCTGCACGAAGACGACGCGGCCGAAGCGGTCATGGGTGCGCACCACATAGCGGCCATGGACGAAATAGGGATCGCCGATCACCCGGTAGCGGTGCAGGCGCAAGGCATCGGCGATGCGGATGCGGTCCACATGGGCGCGGCGATCCACCCGCGGGCCGTGGCGCAATTCGTGGCGGTCATGGCGGACCTCCCACGGCGCGGCGGCGGCGCCCGAAATGCCGGCGGCCGAAAGAACCGCCAAAGACGCTGCCGCCAAAATCACTTTCGTGTTAAACATGCCCGTCTTGAACATGGTCATCTCCTTCATCCATCGGACGGGATCAATGCCGTCCATGGGGCGTAACCTGGAGGTGCGAGCCTGAACCGGGTCTGGACAGGGTGTTCATTCCGGGTTCATGTCTTTCGCCTTACAAAAACCCAATGCGCGCCCGGATTTTTTCCGCATTTTTCCTGAGCCTCCTGGCTCTCGCCGTGGTGGGCTTTTCGGCCCCCGCGCCGGCGCAGCCCTATGGTCCCCCAAGAGACGCGCAGGGCGGCGGCGTGCAGCCGCTGGACCGCCTGCTGCCCGGCATCCGGCGCGCCCATCCCGGCGATTTCTATGACGCGGAAGGGCCCACCTGGGGCCCCTCGGGCGATCCGCACTATCACCTGAAATGGATGACCCCCGACGGCCGCGTGGTCTGGTTCGACGCCGACGCCCGCAATGGCCGGGTGCTGCGCTCCTCGCCGGGGCGCGACAGCTTTGACGGCCGGGGCCCGCCGCCGCCCGGCTATGCCCGGCCCTATGGCCCCGGCGGCTATGGCCCCACCTATCCCACCCGCCGCTACGGTCCCGGCGGTTTCGAGGGCGGGCGCGGATATGCTAGGCCGTGGGGCGGCGGATATGGCGGTCGCGGCGGCTGGCGCGGCGGCCGTGGACACCGCTAGGAGAAATCATGCGCATTCTTCTGGTCGAGGATGACAAGGACCTGCAGCGGCTGCTGAAAAAGGCGCTGGCCGATGCGGGCTATGTGGTGGATAGCGCGCTGGACGGCGAGGAAGGCCATTTCCTGGGCGACACCGAACCCTATGACGCGGTGATCCTGGACCTGGGCCTGCCCAAGATGGACGGCGTCACCGTGCTGGAGAAATGGCGCAAGTCCGGCAAGACCATGCCGGTCTTGATCCTGACGGCGCGCGACCGCTGGAGCGACAAGGTGACGGGCTTTGATGCCGGCGCCGACGACTATCTCGCCAAGCCTTTCTATACCGAGGAACTGCTGGCGCGGCTGCGGGCGCTGCTGCGCCGCGCCGCCGGCATCGCCACCGCCGATATCGAGATCGGCAAGCTGCGCATCGACACCCGCGCCAGCCGCGTCACCTTCGACGGCAACCCGGTCAAGCTGACCAGCCAGGAATACCGGCTGCTGGCCTATCTTGCCCATCATCGCGGCAAGGTGGTGTCGCGCACCGAATTGGTGGAGCATCTCTACGACCAGGATTTCGACCGCGACTCCAATACCATCGAGGTCTTCATCGGCCGCCTGCGCAAGAAGATCGACGCGGGCCTTATCCAGACTGTGCGGGGACTTGGCTATTCTCTCGAAGATCCGAAACTGGGCGGCACCCAGGCTTGAGTCCCTCGCCGCCCGCCTGATCGCGGCGGCGGCGATCTGGACCGTGCTGGGGCTGGTGGTGGGCGGGGCCGTTCTCTCCAATGCCTTCCGGCTGGCGGCGCAGAACAGCTTTGACGCCGCCCTCCAGGCCGACATGGACGGGCTTATTGCCGCCGCCGAGCCCGATCCGAACGGCGGGGTGATGCTGCAGGACCGTTTCCTCAACCACAGTTTCGACCGCGTCTATTCCGGCCTGTATTACCAGATCAAATCCGGCAACAGCATCGGCCAGATTTCGCGTTCGCTGTTCGACAAGATCCTGGTGCCGGCCCACGAGACCCGGAAAGGTCCGCTGACCTGGGGCGAGGCGGTGGGGCCGGAAAGCCAGCGCCTGCGCGTGGTGTCGCGGCGGGTGGACCTGACCCCCGACAACAATTCCGACGCCGATTACACCTTCATGGTCGCCGGCGACATGGCGGCGGTCGACCGCCAGACGGCGGAGTTCAACAGCACTTTGTTCTGGTCTTTCCTGCTCTTGGGGTTGGGGCTGCTGGCCGCCATCCTGCTGCAGGTACGCATCGGCCTGTTGCCGCTGCGCCGCGTCAGCGAGGCGCTGGCGAAGATTCGCGACGGCAAGGCGCGGCGGCTGGACGGGCATTTCCCCACCGAGATCGCGCCGCTGGCCGGTGAGTTGAACTCGCTGATCCAGCACAGCGAGGAGGTGGTGGGCCGCGCCCGCACCCATGTCTCCAACCTGGCGCATTTCCTCAAGACGCCGCTGTCGGTCTTGGCCGCCGAAGCCGATGCGCAGCCGGGACCGCTGGCGGATACCGTGAAGAAGCAGGTCTTCTCCATGCGCCGCCAGGTGGATCACTATCTCTCCCGCGCCCGCGCCGCCGGCTCGCTGGATGTGCTGGGCAACCGCACCCAGCTCAGCGCCGTGCTGGACGATTTGTCCCGCGTCATCGCCCGCATCCATGCCGCGCATGGCGTGGTGATCGATGCGCAATGCGATGACGATCTCTATTTTCGCGGCGAACGCCAGGACCTGGAGGAGATGCTGGGCAACCTGATGGATAATGCCGGCAAATGGGCCAAGGGGCGGGTGCGGGTGCGCGGCCGCAGGGACGGCGGCCGGCTGGTCCTGACCATCGAGGATGACGGCCCTGGCCTGTCGGCCGAGCAGCGCGCCCAGGTCGGCGAGCGCGGCGAAAGGCTGGATGAAAGCGTCCCGGGCTCCGGACTTGGTCTGGCCATCGTGCGCGATATTTCCAAGCTTTACGGGGGATTTTTCAGCCTGGAGGCGAGTTCGCTGGGCGGGGTGCTGGCGCGGCTGGAGCTTCCGGCGATTCGGTAAAAGAAACAGGGCGTTAACAATAATGCTCCTAATGTAAGCATCCGCGGCTTGGGAGGCCGCGCGTGCATGTCGCCGGAAGACAAGACAGGATTGCTGCGGTCGTTTCTCGGTGGCCTTCCCGGCCAGGCCGCCTCGCGTCTGGCGACCGCGGTGGAAATGGACAGACTGATGGATGGCCATGCGCTGCCGCATGAGGACATTCTCTGCGGCCTGCGTCCCATCCTGCGCCGCGATCATTTCGACCGCACGCCGACGCCGCTGCGCCTGTTCTGCCGTCCCTTCCAGGATCTGCTGACCTCCATTCCGCGCACCGGCAAGCACAAGGCGGCCATCGCGCGCGCCAGCCTGGTGCCGATGTGGAACTGGCTGCTGCAGACCCTGCTGCCGGAAGAGACGCGCGCCTATGTCACCGAATGCCGCCAGTTGATCGTGGCGAACAAGATGGAAGACGCCATCGGCCGCGCCGCGCAGTTCTGGCCGGTGGCCGCAGCTGCGATCATCAAGGCGCTGTCCAGCGAAGCCGGCCGCGCCGGTGCCGCGAAAATCCTGGGCGACGCCTTCGCGGCGGAAGACGCGCGTGAAATGGCGCTGCTGCTGCAGGCCGGCGAAACCATCGAAAAACTGGCGGTGCTGTTGCCGCTGCAGACGCCGGCCTTCACCGAAGCCCTGATCTGGCAGGCGCGCGAAATCTATGACGGGCTGGTGCAGGCCCAGCCGGATGCCGCGCCCTATGTCGCCGTCATCGCCATGAACCGCCTGGCCAAGCCGTGGGAGGCGCTGCGCCTGCCGCTGCTGGTGACGCGCCATACCGACGAAACCCTGATCGCCAAGACCGACATGGGGCTGGTGGGCGAAATCCTGTTCGCGCGGATGGAGGCGCTGAAGACCTCCATCCGCCAGGCCCGCCATCCCTTGTTCGACGCCGAAGTGCTGATGGAGGAGGTCAAGACCTTTGCCTGGCTCTCCAGCCATATCGTCCATGAAATCGAACTCAAGCGCGAGGGCGAATGGGGCAAGCGCCTGCTGGCCGAGCGTGTCGAGATCGGCCGGGTGATGGAGACCTTCATGGACCGCGCCCCCAAGGAAATCGGCGCCGCGCTGCCCATGCACAAGGGAAAGGGGGCGGACTTCACCAGGCATCCCGGCGCGGAGAAACACGCCATGGCGCTGCGCTATGCCCGGCTGGTGACGGGCAGCCGCAATTTCGCCGCCGCCGCCTCCTTCGCGGCGCGGCAGAAGGCGGTTTACGAAGACCTCTGCACCCTGCTGCGGCGCTATAACGAGGATGTGGTCAAGGCGATGAAGACCGGCGGCAACGACATTGTCGTTGCCCAGTTCCATCTCTGCGTGGAACTGACCGCCATCCTGTTCAGCGAGGAAGAAGCAGAACTGCTGCGCCGCAGGGGTCGAGCGGCCCAGTCCGCGGCAGCCTGAAGCATCCCGGAGGCTGGCTGAACGGCGGATGAACGCCGGCCGGTTCCCCACGAAATATACATTATATCATCTTTGACATTGAACCCCCTCGCGCGTTTTCCTACCTGTACGGGCAAGCCCCCGCAGCATTCGTGGAGACATTCAATGATCCGTACACCCCTTATCGCCGCCGTGACGGTCGCCCTGCTGGGCACGACCGCGCTGGCGCAGCCGGCCAGTGCGCCGCCCTCCAATCTCTCAAATGGCAGTCCGTCCAACAGCGCGCGAACCGCGCCCAACGATGACGATGACGACGGCTCTTATGATGCCGCTCCGCCTCGCGGCTACGCGGGTGGCCCGCCGCCCGGCTATCAGGGCGGCCCGCCGCCCGCGGGCTATGCCGGCAATCCCCAGCAGGGGGCTCCGTCGGCGCAGCAGGCCCAGGCCGATCGCGACATGTTCTGCCGCCGCGACGCCGCCGCCCGCACCGGCTACACCACCCCGGG
>JAAVUU010000003.1 GCA_018449595.1 Rhizobiales bacterium dw_265 | reverse complement strand
GTTCTTGCTGCGCTTTGGATCGGCCTTTTCGGTCAGCATTTCCTGCCAACTGACCCATTCCTTCTGCATCTTGCGCAGGAAGCTGTCGTCGGATTTGGCGGCCACCTTTGCTGTCAGGCTTGCGACAGCGGGACGGCTTGAGTCAACGATAGGCTGGGTCACTGGCAATCGCCGGCCAATCGCAAAGCCACGTTCGTCTATCTGAATGACCTTGATTTTTTGCGGCAAGAACTCACTGTAGGGATAGTCACTGCCGATCATCACGAGAAGGTCGCAGGCGTGAACCGCGTCGTAGCCCGCCTTGGATCCAATGAGCCCCAATCCCCCGATAACTTGCTCATTGTCGAACGAGAAGAGGTCCAGCGCGCGGAAGGTATGGACGATGGGCGCTTTGATCTTCTGGGAAAGTGCCAAGACCTCAGCTTTGGCAGGATGGGTGCCATAGCCCACGAACAGGACAACCGATTTTGCCTGGTCGATCAGCGCCGCCGCAGCATCGATATCGCTTTGCGCGGGGGACACTTCCGGGGGCTGGCGCAGGGTGGCTGGACTGAGCGCCGGTTTCGAGGTCTTCGCGCCGAAGACATTCTGGGGAATGTTCAGAAGGGCTACGCCCCGCATGGCATATGCCGCCGAGATGGCCTCGTGGATCTGCGCTGATGCCCCGTCGGGGGACGTCACGGATGTTGCGTAGACGCATGCGTCGCGAAAGGCCGAAACATGGTCGGCCGCTTGCAGATAATCGATCCCGTCCATGCTGGTGGGCACGTCCCCGGCAATTGCCAGGACTGGGGCGTGGTCGTGGCGGGCTTCATAGAGGCCGGCTAACAGATGGTTTGCCCCTGGTCCGGTGGTACCGGCACAGACGCCCAGCCGGCCAGTGAGCTTGGCCTGCCCGGCGGCCGCCAGGGCAGCGCCTTCCTCGTGGCGTACGCCTAGCCACGACATCCGCTCGTCCCGCCTCAGGGCATCAGTGAACGGGTTTAAGGCGTCCCCCACGACCCCGAAAACCTGGGTCGCGCCGATGTCGGCAAGGGTGGAAACAAGAAGCTCGCCGACGGTCTGGGACATTACATCTCCTGGGCAGGATTAGAGGGTGCACTTTCGGACCTATGCGCTGGAACTAACGGCTATTTGCCGTTGGGGTTGCCGAAATCGGGGCGTTGCAGGCCAGAGACACCCAGCCCTAGCCCCGAAAGTTCCCTCCGCCTTCCATGGTCAACCGGCGGCCAGGAACAATCGCGGCGCCCAACACTTATACGTTTGAGCCATCCCATTAGGAGAAAGACAATGAGCATCAAGGGTCACGCCAAGGAAGCCGCCGGTTTCATCAAGGAAGAAGCGAACGAGCACGGCAAGACGCCGGAAAGCCAGCGCAAGGCCGCTGAAGGCCGCGAATTGCGCAACGAAGGTCGCGTCGAGGACGGTAAGGCCCCGAAGACGACGAAGCCGGGCACCGGCCACTAACACTTTCATATCGCGCGCGCGCCGCCGCCCCATTCCATGGGCGGCGGCGTTCGCTATTCACCGGAGAAAGTTCAATGCGCCAGAGAAAAATCAGCGACACCCCGCGGACATTTGCCGTAATCTTCGAGACCGGCGACGAGATCGCGAAGGGACTGAAAGAGTTCGCGAACGAGCAAGAACTGGCGGCGGCCAGCTTCAAGGCAATCGGCGCCCTGTCTTCCGTAGAACTCGGATGGCTCGATTGGGACGACAAGCAATATCACACGTCTGTGAAGCTCGACGAGCAGGTCGAGCTGCTTTCACTGATTGGTGATATTGCGCTCAAGGACGGCAAGCCTGCGGTTCATGCCCACGTGGTGATCGGCAAAAAGGATGGCACAGCACATGGCGGCCATCTTATCAAAGCCGTGGTACGCCCAACTTGCGAAGTCATTCTAACCGAAAGCCCAGCGCATCTTACAAAACAAATCGATCCAGAATCCGGGATCGCGATTATCCACCCTTAGCGGCCAAGCCGCCGAATACAAAACTAAAGACCAAAGGATCGCCCATGTCCAATCGCGCCCATGAAATCTTCAAACCGCAATTTCGCTTCGGCATGGGCGGAGTATCCGTAGGCAACGAATTCAACAAACATACCGATCGGGAAGCGCAAGAATCCGCTTGGGCAGTAGGTGTTCGCTATTTCGATCTTCGCCGACCGGGCAAACCGGATCGCCGTTTGGTTCTAAGCGCCCAAAAACTCGTTCATGACAACAAAGACAATGTCCCCTTGCTGCTATCGGTACTGGACGTTACCGACGCCCGAATTGCCGAGAAGTTGAAGGACGATTTGTTGCGGGACAAAGCGGTCCTTCTGCAAGAGCTTCAGCACTGCGTCGCCAATAGCCTCCAGATCATTGCCAGTGTCCTGATGCAGAGTGCCCGCAAGGTGCAGTCCGAAGAAGCCCGCAGCCACCTCCATGACGCGCATCAGTGGGTGATGTCGGTCGCTTCCCTCCAGCACCAGCTCGCCGCTTCGGCAGTCGGGGATGTCGAGTTGTGTCCCTACTTTACGGCGCTCTGCGAGAGTATCGGCGCTTCAATGATCCGCGATTACACCAAGATTTCCCTGGATATCGATATCGATGGCAGTGTCACCGGCGCTGATGAATCGGTGAGCCTGGGATTGATCGTCACGGAATTGGTGATCAATGCCCTCAAGCACGCATTTCCCAATGACCGCAGCGGCAAGATCAAAGTGGACTACAATTCCCACGGACCGAACTGGACGCTATCGGTGACCGACAATGGCGTGGGCATGCCGAAGGATATTGCAAACACCAAGCCGGGGCTGGGGACTAGCATTGTCCAGGCCCTGGCCGCACAACTCCACGGCATTATCAAGGTCGCAGATACAAGTCCCGGAACGGCAGTCTCTATCACGCACACCCAAATTTCCATGGCCGAAGCTGCGAATGACACTATACAGGCAGGCCGCGCTGTCTAGCGTAGTGACATGAGGGGCGGGTTAGACACCCATTCATGATTCTCGCACGGGAAACAGGCCAGCGCGTGCCTATTCGGGGCCGAAGCGCGCCTCCTGCAGATCGACCTCCCGGACAAGCCTGCGTCCCAACTCATCCGACAGTTCGCTGTTTCTGGTGGCCCGATAGAGTTCGTCGCGCTCGGCACGCAGGCCCGCAAGGCGGAGTTTGCGCTCAATCGTATCCGCCATACGTGCCTCAATGGCTTCTTCACCGATTTTGGATCGTCCCCTGATGCGCTGACGGTAAAGTTCCATAATGCGGGCGCCGACATCCGTATAGACATCAGCGTCATTGCGCCCTTCCCCTCTTTCGCGCAAGGCGCGTTCGATCGCGGCGATCGCAGCTTCCGCAGCCGCGATCCGTGCGTGATCTTCCTCTTCCTGATACGAGGGCTCGGGCGGAAGCTTCAGACCTTTGAGCAGATACGGCAGTCCGAGGCTCGCGGCCACAAGTGAGACGATGATGACACCGGCGGCCAAGAAGATCGCGAGATCGCGCCCGGGAAACGGCGCGCCGTTGGTCAAGGTCAGCGGCAGCGTCAGGACGCCCGCCAGGGTGATGGCGCCACGAACGCCCGCCAGCGACGTCGCGGCAATAAGACGCCAGCTTGGTACACGCGGCCGCTCTCCCCGCCGTCCGGCCCGGAACAGCGTAAAGCGCAGCGATGCCCAGACCCAGGCAAAACGAAGCGCCGCAAGTGCCACGGTGACGGCGATGACGTAGATGGCCAGCCAGACTGCCTGGCTGTGACCGGTGTCATGGACCAGCGCTTTTGCACGAACCACGATTTGCGGAAGCTGCTCGCCCAGCAACACGAAGATGATGCCGTTGGCGGAGAATTGGATAAGATCCCACACCGCGACACGGCGAACACGTGTGACGGGAAGTGCCTGACCCGTCTGTTCGGCGTAGCTCATGCTGATGCCGGCAGCGACGGCGGCAAGAATACCGGAGCAATGAAACTCCTCGGCCAAAAGATAGGCGCCGAAGGGAATCAGGAGACTGACCAGGATTTGCGACCCCGTCTCTTCCCCGAAATGTCGCGACACCCAATTCTTGGTCACCGTCGCACCCCAGGTTACGGCGATGCCGATGGCGATGCCGCCCAGGGCGAGCCACAGGAACGTGCCGACCGCTGCCGTGGGTGAGAAGGTGCCGGTCAGGGCGGCAGCGACGGCAAACCGCATGCAGACCAGGCCCGAGGCGTCATTGAGGAGCGACTCGCCTTCCAGGATGTGCAGCAGCCGCTTGGGAATCGGCACCCGGTTGGCGATGGCAGACACTGCGATGGGATCGGTCGGCGAAACAACGGCGGCCAGGGCAAAGGCCACGGGTAATGGCATGGCCGGGATCATCCAATGGATGAAGAATCCGACGCCCACGACGGTGAACACGACCAGCCCCAGCGCCAGTTCCAGGATGGTGCCCTTGTCGCGGAAAAGTCCTTCCTTGGGGATGCGCCAGCCGTCCAGGAACAACAGCGGCGGCAGGAACAGCAGGAAGAAGATATCCGGATTCAGTTCGACGACCGAATGCGCGAACAGCGCGATGAGGGCGCCGAGGACAATCTGCACCAGCGGCAAAGGCACTGGCACCGGCGACATCCGCGCCAGGGTGCCGCTGATCACCACGGCCAGTAGCAAGAAGAGGACAAGGGCAATGGTTTCCATGGCCGGATTCTAGGGCATGTGGTCCGGGATGCACATGGCCGTGCCGAAGGCTACCGCGTGTTTCGGCTAAATGCACTCCGGGCCGCAACGCCGATATCGGGTTCCGCAATAGGGACAGGTTACCTGTCCGGCGCCGCCCATGTCCAAATAGATGCGCGGGTGATCGTGCGGCGGCGACTGGCCGATGCAGGCAAATTCCTTGCTCGGCACGAAGACCTCCCGGGCATCGGCATCGTTGCTGCAGATCGGAGGAAGTCGGTCGGCATCCGCAGCGGATCTGGCCCGCCCTGAGACCAGCGGAAGCACCACCGCGGGAGCACGACGCCGGGGTTGTACACGATAGCTCCGCTGCATGCAGCCATTGCCATCGCGCTGGAGCATCAACATCGCCATGTGCTTGATCCTCAGGCGGCTTGCCGATGTGAACGGGCCGGGGGACGGCGGGCCGGGTGTGGGCCGGATGGCGGCTCATCGTCATTGTCGAAGCCGAACAGGCGGTCCAGCTTGATCCGCGCATCCATGATCGAGGAAAACGTCACGGGAAATGGCGTTCCTGGCATATGGCGCAAGGTCGGAAGGGACTCCACGGCATGCTCATCCGATGCCCAGGCGGAGAGGATGGCACGCTTGTCGTCCACGCTCATGCCGGGATCGCGGACGACCTCATGTGGATAACGGAAGCTCCAGAAATTGCGCCCCATATCGGCGACGCCTCGGCTAATGCTGATTACGTTGTCACTGTTCTCCATTTTTCATACTCCATTTGGCTGTGGCGGTCCTCCCGTGCCGCCGTCTTTGATGCACGGCATTGCTGCCACTCGTCATAGGCCAGACGGGTGAGCGTGAAGGCGATGCCCAACAGCTGGACGCCGGTGATGAGAACGAGCCAGATCATGCTTCTTCTCGAAAGTTGCGGGAGCCCGACCTCCTGACCGGACTCCCGCTCCGGCCTCAGAAGTCCATGTCGCCGGCCCCGGCGGGAACGGCAGGCGCCTTGTCCCGCTTGGGCTTCTCGGCGATCAGCGCCTCGGTGGTGATGAGCAGCGAAGCCACGGAAGCCGCGTCCTGCAGCGCCGTGCGCACCACTTTGGCGGGATCGATGATGCCAGCCTTGACCAGATCCTGGTACTCGCCGGTGGCGGCGTTGTAGCCCCAGGTGTAGTCGGTCTTTTCCTGCAGCTTGCCAACCACCACCGAACCGTCGTCGCCGGCATTCTGGGCGATCTGCCGTGCCGGCGCCTGGATGGCGCGGCGCACGATCTCCACGCCGGCCTTTTGGTCGGCATTGGCGGGATGGACATTGTCCAGCGCCTTCAGCGCCCTGAGCAGCGCAATGCCGCCACCGGGCAGCACGCCCTCCTCGACCGCGGCACGGGTGGCATGGAGCGCGTCATCGACCCGGTCCTTACGCTCCTTGACCTCGACTTCCGTCGAACCGCCGACGCGGATCACGGCAACGCCGCCGGCCAGCTTGGCCAGCCGTTCCTGCAGCTTCTCGCGGTCATAGTCGCTGGTGATTTCCTCGATCTGCCGGCGGATCTGGTTGGCGCGGGCCTGAATGTCGCTCTTCTTGCCGGAACCATCGACGATGGTGGTATTATCCTTGTCGATGGCGACCTTCTTGGCCCGGCCCAGCATGGCGAGTGTGACATTCTCCAGCTTGGTGCCCAGTTCCTCGGAGATGACATTGCCGCCCGTGAGAGTGGCGATGTCCTCCAGCATGGCCTTGCGGCGGTCGCCGAAGCCGGGCGCCTTGACGGCCGCGATCTTGAGGCCGCCGCGCAGCTTGTTGACCACAAGGGTGGCCAGCGCCTCGCCTTCCACTTCCTCGGCGATGACCAGAAGCGGCTTGCCCGACTGGACCACGGCTTCCAGCACCGGCAGCAAAGGCTGCAGGTTGGAGAGCTTCTTCTCATGGATCAGGATGTAAGGGTCTTCCAGTTCCACCCGCATCTTATCGGGATTGGTGACGAAATAGGGCGAGACAAAGCCGCGTCGAACTGCATGCCCTCAACGACTTCCAGTTCGCTGTCGAGGCTCTTGGCTTCCTCGACGGTGATGACGCCCTCATTGCCCACCTTCGCCATGGCGTCGGCCAGGAAGCGGCCGATCTCACGGTCGCCGTTGGCGCTGATGGCGCCGATCTGGGCGATCTCGTCATTGTTGGCGACCTTCTTGGCATGGCTCTTGAGGTCGGCCACCACCGCCTCGACGGCCAGGTCAATGCCCCGCTTGAGGTCCATCGGGTTCATGCCGGCGGCGACGCTCTTGGCGCCTTCCTTGACGATGGCCTGGGCCAGCACCGTGGCGGTGGTGGTGCCGTCGCCGGCCGCATCATTGGTCTTGGAGGCTACCTCACGCACCATCTGGGCGCCCATATTCTCGAACTTGTCCTCCAGTTCGATCTTCTTGGCGACGGTGACGCCGTCCTTGGTGATGCGAGGGGCGCCAAAGCTCTTGTCGATCACGACATTGCGGCCCTTGGGGCCCAGCGTGACCTTGACGGCGTTGGCCAGAACATCGACGCCGCGCAGCATCTTCTCGCGCGCGTCGGATGAGAACTTGACTTCCTTTGCAGCCATTTGAATCTCCTCTCGATGGCTCGGTTGCGATAGTGAAAGCGCCCGTCAGGCCGCCTTCTTGAGCGTGTTCGTCTGTTCGATCACGCCCAGGACGTCGGATTCCTTCATGATCAGAAGGTCTTCGCCGTCGATTTTGACCTCGGTGCCCGACCATTTGCCGAACAGGATGCGGTCGCCGGCCTTCAACTCGGTCGGAACCAGTTCGCCGCGCTCGTTGCGCGCGCCGGGACCGACGGCGACGACTTCGCCTTCCTGCGGCTTCTCCTGGGCGGTGTCGGGAATGATGATGCCGCCGGCGGTCTTGTGGTCGACATCGATGCGGCGCACGACGACGCGGTCGTGCAGGGGACGGAAATGCATGCAAATCCTCCTTGTGCAGATCAAACGTGTCAAAGGCCCGGCTCCCCGCCGGACGAAAATGACCTAGTTCGGCCTTTGGCAGCTTCAAGGGGTTTTTGCCAAAAAATTTGGTACTCGATAAATCATTGATTTTAAAAATATTTCCGTCGGGATCCCGCTCCACCCTTGGCAGTGCCAGTCGCCGAGCGCCAAAAATTTCCTTTGCCCGAAGCGCCGTGCCGCTCTTAGCGTTGCATAGGAGAAAGTGTGCTTCGGACGAGGTGCAAATTTGGTCAGCAAAGACTTCCTGAGTCGCCTGAACGGCTATGGGCTCACCACCGCAGAGATTCATTACTGCATCCCGGACCACCCCAAGTTGCTGCAACTTTTCGTCTGGCAGGAATATGACCTTGCGCCCACCTTCCCGGGCCTCAAGGCTTTCCTGGAATATTGGCAGCGGGAGCTGGAAGGCGCGTTGCATTCCATCCGGGTCGCGCACAACCATCTGGTCAAGCCGTCCGAGTGGAAGGCGGTCGACGGCATGTTCCGGCTGAACTGACCTCGGCGATTAAAATATCGAAATTCCGTTGCACCCTCTTGGCAGGGCAGCGGTGCCTCCTAAATTTTCCGTCGTATCCTCTCCGCGTGCTGCACATGCGGGCGCGGGTGCGGGGATCGCGAAGCATCAAATTTGGGAGCTTGAGAATGTTGAGACTCGGAAAGTCCATTCTTGGTGCGGCCCTTCTGGCGGGCCTGACGGCGACGGCGGTCGTGACGCCGACGCAATCGGCGGACGCCCGCCCGGTCTGGGGGCCGCATGGTCATTGGGTCCATGGCTGGCATGGCGACCGATACGGCTGGTGGTGGGCCGGACCTGATTTCTGGTACTGGTATCCGGCGCCGGTCTATTACGATTATTACGGCCCGCCGCCGCCCGATTATGTCGCGCCGGCCGGGCCCGCGCCGCCGCCCACCTGGTACTATTGCGATAGCGCCAGAGGCTATTATCCGTATGTGCGTTCCTGCGCCAGTGGCTGGCGGGCCGTCGCCGCCAACCCGCAAGGCCAGAGCGCGGAGGCCCAGCCGCCTGCACCGCCGGCCCCTGCCGGGACGGGCAAGTCGTGAGCGGAGGTCTGCCATGCGCAATCGCAAATCCCTCGCCGTGCTTGTGGCAGGCCTTTTGACGGCCGGCTGCGCCACGACGCCGACGGGTCCGATGGTGCGGGTCATGCCGGCGCCCAGCAAGCCCTTTGAGGTCTTCGCCCAGGAGCAAACCGACTGCGAGCATTATGCGAGCGACCAGGTTGCCGGCGGCGCGCAGGCCGCGAACAGTCGTGCCCTCGGCGCTACCGCGCTTGGTGCCGTACTTGGGCTCGGCGTGGGCGCGGCGACCGGCAGCGGACGAGCTGCGACCGTAGGGCTGGCGTCCGGTGGCGCGGTCGGCGCGGCCGTGGGGGCCAACCAATCGTCTTATGCCGGCTACAGCCTGCAGCGGCGTTATGACATTGCCTACTCGCAGTGCATGTACGCCAAAGACAATACCGTGCCCGGCATGATGGCGGCGGCTCCCCCGCCGCGGAGCTAAGGACAGGGAGGTGCGTCGTCGCACCTCCCTTCCAATTCGATCACCAGATTTAGGGAGCGGCGGCTCGTCCGCCGGCAAATGATGCTGCGTAATCTTTATCTGAGTATGGCGATATCCACCTTGATTGCGGGCCCATGTGCTCAAGCCGAGGAATTGGCAAAGGCCGATCCACTGCCCGTTATCGCCCAGGCCATGCCAAGTTCGCCGCCTGATCGGTCGGGCCAGGGTCTCTATATGCTCTGTGCTTTCTATCCCAAGCCCGGCACATGCGAAAATGTCTACCGCCAGGCGACGCAGGATCAAAGCATTACGGCCCAAGCTGTGAGGGCCGAATACACCGGCTATGCGCGCTATCTTGGCAGAAGCGCAAGCCTGAGCGACGCCGACCGGCAATACCTCAAAGATCACGGTATCTGGATCCCCAGTGACCTCAGTCTGGCCAACCAGGCCGGGCTTCACAATGTCATCAATGATGCAGCCTGGGTGGCGATGCAAAGCAGGCTGCCATTAACAATTTCCTCAGCCGCGCCGTAGAGGCCGAACTCTATTGCGGTTTCAACAGTTGCGAGGTGCAGGACGGACAAGCTTTTGTACCCGTCGCTCCGAGCCGCCAAAGAAAAAATCCCAAAAACTTGGTGCAAAGGTGCCCAGCTTTTCCTGCGCCCGCTTCTGATGTCCGGCTTCTTGAATGGGTTTGACGGGCTCGGGTTGGGTGGCCGTTTTTCCCAATCCATTGCCTCATCTATCACGGTATTTACGGTCGAGAGCTTTTCAAGGAGAACTGCCAAAGGCGCGAGCCGTTCGGCTGCACCCATAGCTGCAATCCATCGCCGTCGGTGAGCTTCTTGCGGGTTGGTCCGGATTTGGCGATCCGGCACGCCATGTCAGTGAGCGGCATCGATATCCTCCTGTTTTCCAGAAGGATAATCCGTACCAACAGGGGGTCTAGAGACCCCCAAAATACCATCGGCGTACCATCGCTGTACCCAAAATTCAGGGAAATCCGACCGACCGCCGATTCTACGAAAAGTCAGGTTTTCCCTGGGTTTTTTGGTCCCAGTACGCGCAATAAAATTGCTTAAAAAGGTGATTTGGTGCCAGAAGAGGACTCGAACCTGGAGTCCTAACCCCTGATATCTCAACACTTTTCTACCGCCCGGCTGCCGCTGGTCCCACACCGGTCCCACAGACTGGCCGGTAGGGGGAGAATACAAGCGAACGAACACTCGACGCGGACGCACAATCACGCCCGACCCGAAAATCGCCGGTTCGAGTCCCGCCGTCAAGCTTCTCAATGAATGGGTTTTGTCGCCCGCCACCAGAACTACTCGGACCGCAGGAGCTGACTAGTGGCTTTTGGACAGATATTCCAAAAGCGATGCAACTCGGACGAGCCGACGTCGGCCAATCTTGACCGTTTGAACGAACCCCTCGTCCATCAATTCGTAGAGCTTCGTTCGGCCAAACCCAACCGCCTGGCAGGCTTCAGCGATTGAGCAGGTAGGCCGCTCCGAAAAAGGAATGCCAGTGGACACCGCGCCATGCCGTGTCTTGCTTACTGGATTCTCTTCCATGGGGCTCGCGGGCTCGGATGGCCCACTACGCTCGCCGAAAATTGCCCAAAAACATAATGCCGATTGTTCGCCAGAGTACGGTGAGGGTCGTAGCGTATAAATTCGCGGCGTGCCGGGCTCGTGGTCCTCCGCTACCGGATGGGAGCGATCACGAGCTTTCCCTCGGGGAAGCAAAGCTAATTGATAGTATTGAATACCCTTGCGTTTGACGGGAACCGGGCGATTTAAGCTGGTTGAGAGAGTCGCGCGAGGGCAGCGGTAAAGTCTGGCTTTTCCGCGCCCTGTACGTCTGAAACGCGCTTCTGCAAGGTCTTTTCGAGATCAAATGATTTGTTATTCAGGTCAAGCGCATCTTTGAAGAGCGTCGCCAGGGTCCAGCCCTTTTCATTGATCTGCTTCCAGCGCTTTTCCCCGATCAACATCGTTGTTGCATTCGTCTGGGATCGAGGTCGATGACGAGGATGCGCTTACCGAAATGCGACGCCAGGGTTTCGGCCAAAGCAACGGTGGTAGTCGTCTTCCCCATTTCACCGCCCGTTTGAGGTCCGGCAGTGCCTTGGCGCCAGGGCATCGACCTGTATGGCGATGCTCTTTTGCGGCTCGGGAAGGGTCTCGATATAGGCAAATACCGGCTTGTCGCCTTCCACGGCTTTCGCGGGACTCGCCTTGCCCCTCATCGCTGCTTTAAGCCCGGCACTCTTCGCCCGCGGCGTTTTCGTGCCCTTTTTTACTGCCATGGCTCCTCCAATCCAATTCGTATTGCGGCATCCGCACTCAAAGAGTGGTGAGAAGTTCGTCCAGCTGCGCAAACTGCTCGTTAAAGCCGGAGGTAGCGCCCGAGGCGATGGCGGCGTCCGCCGCGTCCTTGGTGGGATAAAGCTCGCGTAGGGTCACCAGCGTCTGATCGCCTTCATCTTCGAACGTCACCGTGGTCACGGCGCCGTCCGGACTTTCTTCATTGGTCCAGACGATGCGGGCGGGCGGCGTCACTTCGAGATAGCGGCCGAAATATTCCACTGGCTGCGGCGCGGAGGGGTGCTTGATCTTGAGGCGATAGCTGCCGCCGGTGCGGATAACCGCTGGATGCCGGAGTGATGAAGCGTGCCAACGCGGCGGGCGATCGGTCCGTCAGACATGTTCAAGGGCCTGCGACAGGTCCGAAATGAGGTCGGCGGTTTCCTCGATTCCCGCCGCCATGCGAATAAGACCGGGCGTGATGCCCTGCTTCTCCACCACCTCGGGCGGAAGACGTCCGCCCCACATGGCAGAAGGATGGATCACGAGTGAATCGATGCCACCCAGGCTGCCCGCGTTGACCGGGAGCTTGAGGTTTTGAATGAAGCGGCGCCCGCCCTCATAGCCGCCCTTGACCTCATAGCTGAGGAGGCCGCCGAAGCACCTCATCTGCCGCTTCGCCAACTCGTGTTGCGGATGACTTGGCAGGCCCGGATAATTGACCTTGGTAATCTTGGGGTGCTTTTCCAGAAACTCCGCGATTGCCTGACCATTTTGGCTGTGGCGCTCCATGCGCAGAGGCAACGTCCGGATGCCCCTCAAGGCCAGCCATGAGTTGAAGGGCGCCGCGATGGCGCCCAAAATCGTGGATGTGTCCCATACCTTTTCGATGAGCGGCCGTCGGCCGCAAACGACACCTGCCAACAGATCGTGATGGCCGCCGATATATTTGGTGGCGCTGTGGGCGACCAGGTCAATTCCCAATGCGATGGGGTTGGAGCCAATCGGGGTTGCGACCGTGTTGTCGCATAAGGTGATTATTCCCCTGGCCCGCGCAAGATCGGCCACCGCTTTGAGATCAGTCAAAACCATTGTCGGATTGACCGGCGTCTCGACGATGATGAGTTTGGTGTCCGGCCTGATGGCGGCCTCGAAGGCGCCAATGTCGCGCTGATCCACTTGTGTCACATTCACGCCAAAGCGCGGCATGTACTGCGTCACCAGCTTGGTGGTGTGGATGTAATGGCTGGTCTGAGCAACGACGTGATCACCCGCAGAGACGACCGTAAGCGCCGCCGCAGTGATGGCTCCCATCCCGGAACTGGCAAACAGCGCAGCCTCGGCGCCCTCCAGATCTGCGATGACCCTGGCGATGCGGGAGGTCGTAGGATTGCCGTGGCGAGCATAGAATTGATCGTTGAGCGGCTCGGTCGACTTCACGACGAAGTCCTCCCCCGACTCGGCATAATGCGTCACGGACTGATAGATGGCCGGCCCCACGGCGGTGCCAGGGTCCATATCCCGGTCAAGGTGCAGAATCCGGGTGCCCGGACCGAACTCGTCAAAGCTGAAATTGCGCATGTCTTCCACCCGCCTCCGATTTTTCGAGGCGCCAGGATAGGTTTTTCCTGGGCCTACGGATTGCGAATTTGCGCCAAATCACAGGCTCGATTAGCATCCAGCATCAAGAACCGGCCATTGTGTGGTGCAAAATGCCAGACTCTCTCGATGTCATTGATAAGAAAATCCTCAAGGCCCTGCAGCGGGACGCCAAAATCCCCAACACCAAGCTCGCCGACATGGCCGGGCTCTCGCCGTCTCCGTGCCTTCGCAGGGTCAAACTCCTTGAGGAAGCAGGGGTGATCGATCGGTACGTCGCCCTGCTCAGTCCCCCCAGCCTGGGATTGGGCATGACAATTTTCGTTCGCATCACCCTTGAGAGCCAGGACCAGGACTCCATCGAGAATTTCGCGGCTGCGATCCGCAAACTGCCGCAGGTTGTGGACGCCTATCTCATGGCGGGCGGGTATGATTTTCTGCTGCGGGTCGTTGTCTCGGACCTCGATGATTATCGCTCGGTCCATATGGGACATCTGGCGGGCATCCGCGGCGTGCGGAATGTGGTCAGCGAGATCCCCCTGCAAGCGATCAAGCAAACGACCGAGCTTCCGATCTGAGCGATTGAGCTAACCCCCGCGCGCCTTCGATGCGGTGACGCACACTAGTCTCGCCGGACCTCACCGAAGTGGCAGGAGAGATAGGCCCCGAGGGCGATGAAGCCCACCGCCAACGCCAGGCAGTCCAGATTGGGGCCGAAGGTGATGCCGAAGCGCGAGGCGATCGCGAGACCAACAACCAGATTGAACGTACCCCAAAAGAAATTCACAAGGGGCGATGAATTTCCGACGCCCCGTGGTGTGGCGAAGGGCGTTGGAAACGGTGATCCCTGCAATCCGGCGCTCAGGTGCGGAATGCAGTTACAGAGCAAAGCGCCAGAAATGAAAAGAGCGACATAGTTCATGGTGCGATCCTCACGCTGAAAGGCGGCACATTTACGCTCACGCTCTCTTGCGGCTTTTCGGACCGTCTGGGGCACGTTCGGCAGCAAGAATTCTCGCGGCTACCACGTCGCGCAGCAGCGCGATGGGCTTTATGAGATTGCCCACGCTCGATTGGTGCAGAACATTGACATCGATGCGAAACTTGAAGTCCTTCAGGTCTACGATCGAAAGCTCGTCGCGATGGCGGCTCAGAGCCAGGATAGATTTTGACACAATGCCCAATCCGAGTCCGGCGCCCACCAGCTGCAATTGCATCTCTGTCCCATAGGCATCGACCCCAACCCGCAATTCTTGGCCGTGCTCTCCCATAACCCGCTCCAACTCGGCGCGGTAACCGCACCCTTGCGGGTTCACGATCCAATCATACCGGGCCAGGTCAGAAACGGATGACCGGCCGCTAACCAAGGGATGGCTACGGCTCTGGACCGCCACGACGTCGAGAGAAGCCAGAATCTCTTGGTGATGGGTTGTCGGCGCGGGACTGGTGTGGGATTTCAGGACGACGGCTGCATCCAGGTCACCTGCTACGATGTCATCGATAATCTGGGGGCTCCAGCCCGCTCTCAGGCGCAGGTCGAGTTCCGGAAACTGCGCCCGAAGCGCACGCAAGGGTTCAACGACAATCGCTTCGACGATCCCGTGCGCGACGCCGATGCGGAACGGGCCGCGCGGCATGGCGCTCTCGGTCGTTAGTGCGACCAGGCTGTCGAACGCACGGAGCGTAATGACGGCCTGGGCATAGACCCGTTGGCCGATAGCCGTCGGCGTCGGCGGGCGGCTTGTGCGATCCAACAGCGGTGTCCGCAGCGTGTCTTCAAGCTGCTGGATGCGCCGCGAAATCGCGGACTGGGTCAGAAACAGCTTCGCCGCGGCTTTCGTGACGGATCGTTCCTCCACGACCGCAACCAGGGCTTTTAACTCGTCCAGCATAATGCCCAACTCGCATGTAAAGTATGTTTATAATGCGTTTGAAGCATGGTGCATAGCAGACTATCTCTCCTGCTGACAAGCGACCCCATGGGCGTCGCGACAATCGCAGGAGATGACCATGCCTCTGGTTCGTATCGATTTGAGCAGGTATGCCGACCCCAAAGTGACCAAGGCAGCCAGCGAGGCCGTCTATGACGCGATGGTTTCGATCGCGAAGGTTCCCGCCAATGACAAGTTTCAGATCATTACCCGCCACAACGCGGATGAACTCATTTACCCGTCGGAGGGTTATCTGGGGATCGAGTACAGCCCAGGCATCATCTTCATCCAGATCACCTGGGTCGCCGGCCGCACGACGGAAGTGAAGAAGGCCTTCTTCAAGGCAATTGCCGATTCCCTTCACGAAAAGGCGAATGTCCGCCGCGAGGACGTGTTCATCAGTCTTGTCGATGCCCAGCGCGAGGATTGGTCCTTCGGCGGCGGTCTCATGCAGTACGCACCGCCGTCATAAGGGGATCCATCACCTCATACGCGCCGAAACGCCGCAGACGGGCGTTTCGTTTGAACGCGAATGCTCCAACCAAAGGAAATGATCCATGCCCAACGATATCAGCCCCTTCCAGGCGCTCCTTGCATCTGAGGCTTCGCCCGCGTTCCCTCGGATTTCCGCGGCCCAGCTGCTCGATGCGCCAGAAAACGCGGCCTTGCGCCAAATCTGGACCGAAGCGCCCACCGATCCGAAAGCCTTTGCCGGCAAGCGCATCGGCGTGATTGCGACCGATGGCGTCGAAGAAATCGAACTCACCACCATTCTGCATTTCTTCAAGCAGCGCGGCGCCGAGATCGACCTGATTTCTCCGAAAATGCCCTCCTATCCCGCTTATCTCGGCCTTCAGACCCCCGCGATCCGGGGAACCCACATTCTGACTATTCGCTTCATCGAAACCGCGGGCTGGATCGCCTTTGATAAGACGGTGGATGCGGTCGATGAGCCGTCCTACGACGCCTTCATTGTTCCGGGCGGCTCCTGGAACCCCGATACCCTTCGCGCCGACCTGCAGGTGCGAGCACTACTTCAGAAAGCCGCTGCCGCCGGCAAGATTATCGGGGCGATCTGCCATGGACCTTGGGTTCTGGCCGACGCGGGTTTGCTCAAGGGCAAGCGCGTGACCGCCTGGTGGTCGACGCGGCCCGATCTGGAAGGTGCAGGCGCGACCTACTCCGACGAGCCCGTTGTCGTGGACGGCAAATTCGTGACGTCGCGCGCGCCGATCGATCTCGCCCCGTTTGTTCATGCCATTGGCGACGAGCTGTCCGGCAATGCGGGCCGTTAGCTTCCCGACGCCAGCCAAGGAGTTTGTTCATGAAGTTCAATGACACCGGACCCGTGTTGCCCAGGCCGGACGGTCCCCCGTCCTGGCTTTCCAAGCTTGCGGACGACGCCACGCTCGAAGCAACCGTTCTCAAACAGCCCGTCCAGGGCAAGGCAACGATCCTGGCGCTCCTGAAACACGCCATCCCGCTGTATGAGTTTCAGAATTTCACCTATCGCAGCGAGGTGGGCACTTCGTTCTCCATGGAATCCTACCGCGCCCAGATTCAGGGTACGCCAATCGAATGCGCGGTGTGGGTTCACATGAACGGCGCCGGGGAAGCCGACTCCCTGTTGATCTGCCATCATCCATTGAACGCTGCTTTGCTGTTCTCACGGCTCATGTGGGAACAGGTCGATCCCGAATTCCGCGATCTCTATCTGTCCGGGCCTGAGGCGGAAGCGTTAGAAAGGGCGGCTCGCATTTGACGCACTGCGGTCGCTTTTGGGTTTGATCATCGAGAACTAGTGTCTGGCCCGGACTCAAGTCTGCGTATGGATTCGAACCAGCGACCTAACTGTTTTCATTTTCGGGTCGCAAGTTCGATCTGAACTCGTCGATTGATTTTATTGGATAATTTCCAACGAACTCGAACCTGCGACCTAACCGTTATGAGCGGTGCCCTTGTTAGAGGAAAACGGCGGAAATCCTAGCTTTTTCGTTCATTTGCGTTGAGTCTGTGTCGACGCAATTTCAATGGGTTACGCGAAAGTGCGTACCATTTGCGTGCCACGAATTCCGTTCTGCCTGTCCAGGTGAATTTCCGCCTTCAGACCTTGTTGCCGGTCAAGCTCATGCCGCGCTCTCGACAACAACCCATGTTCCGACGCGCGGATTTTCAATCCTCGCTCCAAGTCGCATTTTTCCACGGAAATCCTGTTTTTTTGACTTTCCGTGGTGGCACCTTCGGCGTGCCGGTGCGTTTGGCATGGCCTGTAATATCCTTGTAGCGCCTTGGCTGGTCGCGACTGGCCGCCAACGCGACAAAGCGAGCAGAGAATCCCACACCTCTCCACCCACGATCAAGCCTAACCGCAATGGAGCCGCAAGCTAAACGTTAGCTTTGAGGACGAAGCCCGATGAAGCTACGAACCCTGTTTGTTCCACGTAAGATTCGTGATAAAATAAATTCAATGATTCATTCTAGGTTGGGCGAACAGCGCCTCAGGTTTGAGCATGACACCATCGCAGTACAACGCTTGGCTTAGGCAGCAACAGCAACGGCACAACGATGCGGTCAGGCGCCACAATCAGGAGGTTGATCGCGTCAATCGAGTCAACAAGGCTGCGGCTGAAAAGTACGTCAGGGACGTAAACCGAGAGATTGAACGCGCTAACCGCCATAATCAGCAGGTTGTAAACGAGCACAATCGCCTTGTGCGTCAGCACAATCAAAACGCACAGGCCGCTGTTAACAAATATAATCAAGCAGTTAGGCAGCACAACGCCAAGGTCACGAGCAATCGCCAACAGTTACGGCTGCTGATCTCCCGTTTGGAAAGCCGTTCTACCACCCAGTATGTCGAAGTACGCAGTTCAGCGCTCGATTTGAACCAACAACTTGAGCGGGTTGAGCGCCAAGCTCCCACGTCATCAGGCGTAACCAACCTTTTTTCTCTTTTGGAGAGAGAAGCAGAGAACAGCGCTGAAGTGGCGGATGCGTTCGTCTCGGAGGAACCGAAAGCCCCGGAAGGTGCACAGGAGGACACCGGGATACTTGAATACCTAGCGGGTTTCTCCCAAGACCTTTGCGACCGGTGGAAAGGTGCGCTTTTCGCTCTTAACCCGTCCAATCCGGACGCGGGCAGGCATTTCTGCACCAGCGTTCGTGAGATTTTCAACGAAATCCTGAGCCGATGGGCAAGCGACGAAGACGTGCGTCAGGCAGACGCAGACTGCGAACTGACACAACAGGGGACACCATCCCGCAGGGCCAAGATTCGCTATCTCTTACGCAAGAAGGGTGCCGATTCGCCTGAAATGCTCGGGTTTGTCGACAAGGACATTGAAGATATTCTGCAGTTGTTCAAGGTATTCAACGAAGCGACGCACGGTGAAGCAGGGAGACATGGCTTTGCCAAACTGCAAAACATCCGGAAGCGTGTTGATGGGGGTATCATGTTCCTGGCTGCCCTCGCCTTGTAGGCGTTGAAGCAAGCGTCCGCGACCTTATGCTGGAACTTTCGATCTACTATCCCGCCTCGCCTAGCCGAGTCTGCTTTGCACCAAGAGCGGACAATACAAGCTCGTTCACCTAATCGCGTTATGGGGAATGCTCCTGTCGTCGTATCGCCGCGCGGCACGTCCTTACACAGGGATGAAGGGTCGTTGTTGACACCCCGACAACATCCGTGTGTCTGCGTTCCGGAATGCTTCATTTTTCAATCGCTTAGCCATCCGCACGCTACGACTTCCCCGTTATGCGGCACGCGGGCACTGGTATGGTTTGACTTTGCACCCTTGCCGAATATTGTTGGCGACGGGGCGCGGCCCGAGGGCCGCCGGGTGCTTGTTTCCCGACTGTGACGCTCCTCCGCTCGCGGGGGCATGACATGATCGAAACTAGGACGGCGATGGCCCTGGTCATCTGCCTTGGCACGGCCGGCTGCGCCAATACGCCATTCGACGCTGCGCCTTACAGTCCGCTGGCGGACAAGAATGTCGTTGTCCAAGACCCTTCACCACCCCCAATCCCGGCCGCCTATGCCTTGGTCTACAAGAGCCTGGGCGACGCAGCGACGAACATGGACAAACTGGGGGCGGGCTATCTCAGGATCGCCAATGATTCGCTGCGTTATGAACAATACCTCGATATTCCGATGTACGCGCTGGGCGTTGCCGCGTTGGGCAATGGCCTGTTCCAAGGAGCCAAGGACGCCACCATCGCCCTAGGACTGAGCACTGCCACCATGGCCGGCGCCAAGGCTTACTGGGCGCTTCCAGGCCGGGCCGGTGCTTATTTCAACGGCTATTATTCCTTGAGTTGCGCCAGCGGCCTGGCCTCGCATCTGGATAATGTGCAGAAGGCCAATGTCCTTGCACCCGCCATAAACGGCCTCACAAAAGCGATTGGCGATGCCGATGCCGCCATCCAGGACAACGCCACCAGCGCAGATGACAAAAAGACGCTTACCACCTTGCGAGACCAGGCCCGCGACAGCTTGAAAGCCACCATGGGCGCACTGCAGACGATTGCGACAGCCCCGGAAAACCTCTCGACCTTCGCCCGCTCCGTCATTGTCGGCACAACAAAGAGCGCGCAATCGGGGGCATTCAGCCTGGACGCGGCCGAGACGGCGTTCAAGGCGGCTGCACCGTCGCTGCCGACCTCTGCACAGGTCTCAAGCAAGGTCACTTCAGCGACCCTGAAAGCCCAAGCCGATAGGGCCAAATCTCTGGATCGCAACATTGCTCCCGCCGACAAACCGGCCATACCGAGTACAGCGGCCATCATCACAGAACTGAACGTCGCGATCACCGATGCCGGGGGCCCGACAACGGACGTGACAACAACATGGTCCGGCTTGACCGCGTGCGCCCTGCCCGCCACGACGGTTAGCGGGAAATAGACTCTCGTCGAAGTGTACGGACCAGCCAATATAGCGCCAGGCGGATCGGCCTTGTTGCAGCGATGTTGCCGCGAAAGAAGACATGGCCACCGCACTGTGCCGGTCACGCCGAACATCACTCAGCCGGGCAATCATCACAGACCAACGAAATGCCCGATACACCAGTCGCGGCTATAGGCCACCGCCCGCGGCATTCTGACCAACAGATCCATCAAGGATCGGAGCATTACCTTGAAATCGGGTCTCTGGAAAATCACGCGCGCCAATATCAAGCTGCTGGCCTGGAGCCGACACTCATCATAGCGCGTATGGCGCCAAAGCTGCGCTAGGAACTGTGCGGTTGCCAGGACATGGGAGGCTGGATCGGCCTTCTTACCGCCCAGCATTCGGATCAGCGCCTTGAAGGTCGGCCCCGGAGCCTGGCCGGTGTCTAGGTCGATGTCCAAGCCGGCCAACAACAGCGTGTGATTTACTGCAGCGTGATCACATCCGAGCTGGATCAAGTCCGCAGTGAGTTGGGTATAACGGCGAACATCGAGCATATTCTTCGTGCAGGCAACCGTGAGCACCGCCTGAAGCGGAGCCCCGGCGTCGCCAGCGAACACCTGACGGAACTGCCTTGTCGGCAGATCGTCGGACATAAACAGCAAGCCCTGCTGGACGGATACCGTCAAAGCATCGAGAATATCGGTCTTGGATGTTCGGACATGGTCGCGCAACATTGGCGGAACATTCTCATCAAGGAGGATCGGGCAAATTGTGGCATTGGCCTCCAGCCACGCGATTTCCGCCTCTTGCTTTTCCAGCCATCCCTGAACGATCTCGGGCGGCACCTCCTGCAACACCAGCTTCCCGTCCTCATATCTTCCCGACCGCGAGCCTGTTTTGCGACTTCGTTGGAGGCCTTCCCGTCGTACCTTAAGATGGTCTATGACCGACTGCGGGATATGGATACGTCCCGCTGTAGCCGTGACCGCGTCGGTAATTCCAAGTCGCCACACCGTATGAAACGTCTGGAGATCGGTGACGCAACCTTTCGCCCGATTACGCCGAACCGATCTTTCGCTGGCCTCACGCTCTTCTTCGGTGCCGGTCGACACTTTGAGCGTGTACCCATTCTGGACGACGCCATCGGCGGCATCAATGGTGTCGCATCCAACCCGATGCGCGAATACGCTGAGAGGAAGCGGCCCATTCAGATATTGTTCCGTTTCATGTTCGACCCACTCGCGGCGGGATTTGAGTTCCTCGATGAGGCCGTTAAGTCCATTGGGCGCGGCTGGGTCGACGCTGATGCTGCGGAAGCCATCAACCCCCGGAAACCGCTCCTGGTGCCGCAGCATCACCTGCTGACTACGGGACACATACTTGTGTTGCAACTTGACAATCTTGCCATTGCGGCCTGAGGGATCGACAAAACTGTCTCCCACCTTCAGACCAAGCAGCGCGGCAATCAGGGGATGGCCAGGCTCCCAGGATTCCGTGTCCAGATTGCGCAATTCTTTATCTGGCTCGACGATTACATATTGCTTGGAGCCGTCCTCATATTCGAGATTGACGGCCATATCGTCAGCAACCTGCGTTGCCCGCCAACGCAGGGAGTCCGGGTCCCTGCCTTCGATGCCGTCCTCGATCACCAGGATGGACAACGTTGTCCAGGCCCGCGAGTTGTCGCGATTTTCCAGAAACAACCGGTACGCCAAGGCAACCGCGCGTTCGGGATAACCGAGATGCTGAAGCAGGGAAGCAAGTCGGAAGCGGTCCCGCAGGCGTAGCCCCGAAAGATGCTCCAGCGGGCGATCCAGTTCCGCGATAAGTTCCACCGACTTGTCGAGGCGAATGAGACATTCGACCTTGAACAGCCGGGCCCGTCCATTATCAGGCTCGACATCCAAAAGACGCTGAATAGCCGTCAAGGCATGTTCGATGTCACCGACATTCCAGGCATGGGCCGCTGCCGTCCACAGCAATTCAGGCAAATCTCGAAGGCTGGGGCTGGCCGCAGCCAGCGTCTCCCGGAATTCCTTATCCTCCCGGGCACCGCCGAGAGCCTGAATATAGACGACAGCGGCCGGATTCGATCGCGAAAGATCCACATGGTTGCGCAGCACTGTGACAGCTTCGGTCGGCAAATCCCGTCGCATGGCTTCTTCGGCGATCATCAGCCGGGATAGAAGATCAGCATCGTCCGGCACAGCCTGGATCAACACTATAAGCTGGGCCTGGAGGGACGCGGCATCCGCGCCGGAAATTTCGCTCTTGCGCAGTTCATACAGGCTGGCCGTAATATCGCCCGGATCCAATGCGCGCAGGCCATCAATGGCGACGGTCACATCCTCAATACGCTTGATGCGCGAGGCGACCTCACCGATAGCGCGCAGCCTGATCTTCTCCAACCTGATATTGCCGGCGGTATCAACGGCCTTGAGGCTTTGGATGGCATCGGCTGGCCGGTCGACAGCAAGGAGATCGGCCGAGAACAAGCGATTTTCGATGTCATTGGAAATGCGCAGCGTATCGAATGCTTCATTTCTTCTGCCCTGAGCTGCAAGGCAAAGCGCCAGGAGCCGCAGCAACAGCGGATCGCTGCCAACGATGGCAATACCCCTTTTCAGCAAGACCTCACAGTCGCTTTCACGGTCTGCAAGACGCAGCAAAATGGCGGCATTGTTGAGATAGGCGATTAGATCGGGATGATGCCCATCGCGGATCGCCAGCAACTTTTCGGTAAGAGCCGTCATCTCATTGGCAGCGCGCTCCAAATCGGCCCTGGAAACGCTCGCCTGACCATTCTTCGCAATGAGGCCATCCTTGAGAGCCAGCGAGAGGATCGCCAGGGCATTGATACGATCGAAATCCTTCTTCCCGACATGGCGCGCGCTGATTTCGAGGGTCTTCTGTTCCCAGCCTGGAATCTCGCGCCGGCGATAGAACTCCGCCAACCCAATATCGGCAGGCTCGGCACCAGCCAGTTCGGGCGGCACCAGCGTTTCGGGATCACCCTGCCAATCTCCTAACGCAGCAGCTTGCAGCAGATATGCGACAGCAGCATCCACGCGCGGCGTTGCCGCCAGGGCCTTACGGGCGAGCGTCATCGCCTCTTCACAGCGCCGCTGCACGGTTCGCATTAAGGCGAGATTGGCAATAGCGTTAGGATCGTCCGGTCTGAGTTTCAGTGCCGCCTCATAGTAAGAAGCGGCATCTTCTTCCTTGCCTATATCGAGTGAGACGGCGCCCAGATTTGTCAGAATCCGAAACTTTGCCCAGGTCTTGGCCGACAAGTCTTGCTCCAGCAAGCCTCGCAACCCGGCATCTGCAATGGCGGCCTGACCATCGTTTCGATACAAATCTCGGAAGGTATCGATTTTGGCATGGAGCGCCGGATCTTCTGCGGCCTTATCGTTCGCACCAAGATCACGGTCAACCCGCGCGATCCCGCCGCTCTGCAATTGTGCGACGACTCTTGCCGCAACCTCGTCGGCTAGGCTTGAACTGGCATCGGGATTGAGAACCGCGGTCTGCGGTCGGGATGAAGAAACTACCGATGGCACGAAGGCGGAATAGGCCGCGTCATGGATCGCGATGATGGTTTGCAGATTTTCCCAACCATAAACCGTGACGGTAACGTCGAAGCCTTCCGCGCGAAGCTTCTTTTCGACGGCGATGGCCGCATCGCTTGCCGTGGTGGAATCTGGCGCCGTGGTGGCAAAGATGATCTCTTTCAGCCCGGCCTTGAGGGTAAGCGCATCACGGCAATCCTCTTCGATCTTGGCTTCCTTGAGCGGCTTGGTGATCAGGCGGCACTGGATGCCGACATAGTGGTCAGGTCCATGCGCAAATCGCCGGCCTAGAACATCTATGCCCCTTTGGTCCTGGCCATTGCGGCCATATTCCTGGGCGTTGGGATCGCCCAATTCAGCACGGAACAGGATCACACAATTGCGCTGGAAAAGCTGCCAGTCGCGGGGCTTCGGGATCTCCGTCACCAGCCTAGCGCTTACGGCCGGGACGGCGGAGGGGCCAGTTTCGACCGTGCCGCCCTGATCGCTCATGGCGGACCCGACAGTAGAGATGTATCGCCCATAGGGCCTGTGCAGGCCATGAGCACAAGTTGCGTTGTCATTGCGGATCTGATCAGAAATTCGAATCGGCAGGAAGCTTAATCTAGCTTAATCCGAATCGAACGAAACTGGGACACGCTCTATGGCTTTACAAGGGGAGATCGTTGAAGCCAACCGCCCCGCCAGCAACGTCTGAGCGCAGCCCCCCAAGTCTCATAATCAAGTCTGTCGAGGAGTTAGAAGCTCCCAAAGTCAAGCTGTCGGCCCTTGGCTACGCAGCTTCACCCAATTTCACCCCGGCGCCTTCCACGAACCACTTTGCGATATTACGAAGACGCTTCCTTTGGCCCTGACCAAAAGCTCCCCAAACTGCGCCGTGATGCGAGTTTGTGGGCAATGGATAATATCCGACCTGTAGTGCTTCGGCGCGTAAGTCTCCGGCTTTGAACTGTACGGAGCAAAAGAAAATTGGCGTCGTGACAAACTGTACCGGGTCTAACCCCGCATCTCGGATCGACTTTTCAATATCCACCGACATACCGGTCCCGTCCGATGAGCCCTGGAAGGCCATGGACGAAATGCGACGATTGCCGGCCGGCCCAGTTAAATGCTGGTCGGAGATCCTTCTGATGAGAATATCCTCAGCACCGATTTCGGCGTGGTCGTGAGGCTGTATATTTCCGTTCGGATCACGCGACGGCGGCTGCAACGGCATTTATCTTATCCGCCAGTTGTTCAATCCAAGTCCCTAAAATCGTAAAATCATTTTGAAGAACAAGCTCTTCGCCATCCTCGCCAGCATCTGGAGTGGATCGCCATGCGACAACTGAATTTGGCGCCTTGACGTGCAGTTCAATATCCACGTCGCCGACGTGCCACTCCGCTTGCAGATCGCCGGTATAGCCCGGAACGATGTCGGGCGCCGGAATGGCCGACGAGTAGAGTCGATTGAGCATACCCAGGGCGAATATCGCATTTGCAAGCGCCACCGGGCGTCCGTTGTAGCCGTCCCAACCCGGCTGCAACCGAATCAATTCTTCGAGTCGAGCCGTGAGATCTTTCGTCCACATACCACCTACATCATTGATAGTGATGCGCGGAGATGGCTGCGTGAGAGTAACGACGGACGACTGTGCATAACGCGACGGGGCCTGAGAGAAAGCAGAGGTCGGCAAGATTGCGTTCATTGTATCCGCTCCCATTTCTTCTGCGCGTCATCGGTCATTATTTCCGCGAAGGTAGTGACGATCACTTCACGACCTTTGCCAATGAATTGGACCGCACTATCAATATCACCTGTGAAGGGCGCTCCGCGCACGGTGAGCGTCACCTGTAAGGTTGGACCGCCAAAGCGGTTGATGCCGGAGCCGCCTTCGATGAACAGCCTGCCCCACGGCTTTCCATCTTTATCGTTCAGCGCACGGCGTGTGGTGAACGAAATGTCGTCGGGTTTGCATATGTCGGGAAAGGTCAAAAACCGAAGCCACTCGCTTAGGTCGCGGCTGTCTGACAAGTTGATCTGATTGATGTAGCTGACTTCACACTGGTTGATTTGCAGCCTCTGCTTGGAAAGACTAAGAAAATAATCTTGCAGTGTTTTCAATTCGGCTGTGAATTTCTCGATCATCTGCTCGAAATGTGGATAGGGATTATCGCCCTCGTCCGTTTTGCGCCAGTTGTGGAGAAGGCGATCAGCTTGAAACTGTATCAACTCGGCTTTGTCGGGCGCTACAAACCAAAAACGATCATGGTTCGCGCCGGCCATGAATCCAAACTGGAGCAGAGGACCAGCTCGCCCACCGAAAGTCTCGAACACTGGAGCTAGCGCAGGTTGTTCTTCAACCTTAGGATAATGCCCCCTGTAAAGGTTCCAGACTTCTCCGGCCAAAATCTGGTGATACCCCTCAATCTGGCTGAACTGGACGCCCAAGACGACCTCATTCAGAGGGGGAAACTTATAGTCGGGAAGATGAGCGGGACGCATCATGGACGTTATATGGGGATTCGCGGAAAATTCACCACGGCACGTCAGCACAGTAGGCTATCTAACCCTGCACGCTAGGTAACGAAGAGTAAATACACAATTATTCGTGTGTTTTGTGTTCAACCCACTGTTCTCGGGTCTTCATTCATGATCGCCCCCTTTGCGCTTTCTGTCCCATACTGCCCGAGCGCTCATGCCCATCCTCAGCAAAGAACATCGCCAGCGAAATCGGCTCCGGCAAGCCCGGAAAATCTGCCTTGCCGCTTAAATAGTCCTGGGGACTCTCGTCTCTGGTCTTATGCGGCCACAGCACCCCCAGTTCGGTCGCGCCGGCCAGGATGCGAAATGCCGGCGCCTTGGGGTTGGTGTGGTTGTCATTGGGCGCGAGCCTCACCTTCACATGCCGGCCCAGCAGAAACATCGGGCCAGTCCAACCGCCGTCACGGGTCGGCTAAGCGCGCCAATCGAAGCCATGATGTGGCCTACACCCTGTTCAGTTGATACCCAGTTAAGCTAATCCAGCCTTCGTTTCGAAGTCCATTGGGCTCATATATCCGATTGTCGAATGCCCCCGCTTTGGGTTGTAGAAGCGTTCAATATAGTCGAACACATCCGCCCTGGCGTCGTCTCGTGTCCGATAGGTCTTGCGCGCCATGCGCTCGGTCTTCAGCGAGGAGAAGAAGCTCTCCATCGCCGCATTGTCCCAGCAATTGCCCGACCGGCTCATGGAACATGTGACGCCATGATCGGCCATCAGCCGCTGGAACTGCTCGCTGGTGTAATCCTTACCTTCACCGCGAAGAGCGAGAGGCGTGATCGGGGGAGGCCGGACGGGCTTGTAGCCGAGAGATTGTCTCCCGGCAGCCTGCCCCGGAGATTGCACGTATGTCCCAGGCTAATTGGTCCGATGACCGTGTCGAGCAGTTGAAAACACTCTGGCTGGACGGCCTGTCGGCCAGCCAAGTCGCCGCCGCGCTCGGAGGTATCACGCGCAGCGCCGTAATCGGAAAGATACATCGGCTGGGCTTCGCAGACCGCGGCACCGTCTCGCATGCAGCGGCCAACCGCGTGCCCAGGGCGCCGCGACTGCCACATTCCAAGCCCATCGCCGTCGTTCTGCCGGTCGATATCGATCCGTTGCCGCTCGCCGACGGCAGTTTCGCCACCATGCGGACGATCGAGAAGCCGATGTGCCGCTGGCCCATCGGTGACCCCATGACGGCCGATTTCCACTTTTGCGGGCGTCCGCACAAGGAAGGTTCGCCTTACTGCGAGGTGCATGGCGCGCGCGCGCACCGGCTCCAGCGGCGGTCCAAGGCCCGTGTCTCGATGAGCCACCGAGCCGCCTGAGCATTTACGCCGGCCACATTGCTCGCTTGTGTCGCGATCCCCCGAGCACGGCGCACAGCCAGTTCGTGGCCGGCATTGGACGCAAGAGGGAGAGGGAGGCGGGAAGCGTCGTGACGGGTTGGAGGTCGGGAGAGTGGCTCCCGGCCGCCCGTCGCGGAGTAATGCCAAATGGCGAAAGCAAAGCCTCAGATCGTGCTGGGCAATGTCCAGCTCATCCCCCTCAACAAACTGATCCTTTCTCAATCGAATGTCAGACGGGTCAAGAACGGCCTCTCGGTTGAGGCACTCGCGGAGGACATCGCCCATCGCGGGTTGTTGCAGAATCTCAATGTCCGCCCCTTCGTCAACGAGGCGGGTGAAGAGACCGGCGTATATGAAGTGCCCGCCGGCGGTCGCCGCTTCCTGGCGCTCGGCATCCTGACCAAGCAGAAGCGTCTCGCCAAGGACGCGCCGGTTCACTGCAACGTGAAGGCTGCCAACGATCCGATTTCGGCCGAGGAGGACTCCCTGGCGGAAAACCATTTCCGTTCCGGGCTCCACCCCTTGGACGAATTTCGCGCCTTTTACGATATGGCTGAGAAGGGCATGGGTCACGAAACAATCGCGGCGCGCTTCGCAACCTCGGCCCACATCGTCAAGCAGCGCCTCAAACTGGCAGTCGTTTCGCCCAAGCTGCTCGAAGCCTACGGCGCCAACGAGATGACCCTCGAAACGCTGATGTCCTTCACCCTCACCGACGACCATGCGCGGCAAGAGCAGATTTGGGAAGGCATCGCCGACGGCATCTATGAAGATGAGCCGTCGGACATCAAAGCGCTGCTGACCCAGGACACCGTCCCGGCCAGCGACAAGCGCGTCGCCTATCTGGGGATGGATGCCTACGTCGCTGCCGGGGGGCCCGTTCGCCGCGATCTCTTCGACGAGGCCAATGAGGGCTATGTCGAGGACGTCGCCCTTCTGGACCGCCTTTTCACCGAGCAGCTCAAGGCCGACGGTGAGAAGGTCGGCGCCGAAGGTTGGAAGTGGGTGCAGCTTAGTTCCTCCTTCCCGGTCGGGCACAACAATGGCTTGCGCCGTATTCACGGCAAAGAGGTACCGCTCTCCGAAGCGGAATATGCGGAGCGCGAAGCCTTGCGCCGTGAACAGGACGATCTGATGGAAAAGCATTCCCCGGAAGACGAATGGCCCGAGGAGGCCAGCCGGCGCTATGACGAGATCGAAGAGGCTATCGACGACTTCGAGGATCGACCTTTCACCTACGATCCTGCGGAGATGGCCAATGCCGGCGCCTTCGTGCGGGTCGACAATCATGGTCGTTTGGTGGTCGAGCGCGGCTTTGTCCGCCCCGAGGATGAACCCCGCACCACCGCAGAGATCCCGGACGCCGAGCAGAGCGTAGTGGACGGCGAAACCGAGCCCGCCGCTCCGCAGCGCGCCGTCGTTACGCTCGGCGATCGACCCGCCGACGACGATGCCGATGACGGCGTGGTGAAGCCACTGTCCGACCGGCTCATCAGCGAGTTGACTTCGCATCGGACGATCGCACTGCAGGAGGCCGTCGCGCAAAATCCGGAGGTTGCGCTCACGCTTCTGCTCCACAAACTCGCCACTGACCTGTTTTACAAGGGAACGACTGGCGGATGCCTGGATGCGGCTGTGCGCACGGTTTCCATGATCGTGCAGGCACCGGGTCTGGCCGATACGCCATCCGCGCAGGCGCAGGAGGAGCGGGAGAAGGACTACCAGGCGCAAATGCCCCAGGCCCACGAGCAGTTGTGGGATTTCCTGGCTGGCCTGCCGGCCGCGCACCGGCTGGACCTCCTCGCCTTCTGCGTTTCGCAAGGTGTCTCGGCTTATCATGAGCGCACCAATGGCGCCTGGCATATCGAGCGGCGGCTCGCCGCAGCGGGTCAGCTGGCGCAGGTGGTCGGCCTCGACATGGTCGCCGTCGGCTGGCAGCCCACGGTCGGCAATTATCTCGGCCGTGTCACCAAGGCCCGCATCCTCGAAGCCGTGCGTGAGGCGAAAGGCGAGGGCCCGGCCCAGCTGATCGGCGATCTCAAGAAGGATGAAATGGCCAAGGAGGCAGAGCGCCTGCTGGAGAACTCCGGCTGGTTGCCCGAGCCGTTGCGCGTTGGCGAGGACCGGGCCGCCAGCGAACCCGAAGAGGCCCTACCCGCCTTTCTCTCGAATGAACCCGTCGCGGAAGCGGCCTGATCCCCCTGCAGCCGCCAACTGGAGCCCGGCCATCGTGCCGGGCTTTTTTTATGGAAACACTAATGAATGCACAACGGATCTGCGATATAATAGCTGGCTTAATCCCGACATTTTCGGGGAGGCCATACGCGGCGCCTAACTCACGGTCCATTTGACGCGCTAAATGAATTTTGAAAACAACAGCAATGATGGTGATAGCCGCAAAAACAACGGGCGGCGTCCACGCGGCTTTTGGGCAGCGGCAACTGATTTGATAAGCAGTTACACCGCTTATTATCGCGCAAAAACCGAGCAAACCCAGAATCCAAAGCCTCTCCCTGAAGGCAGGTGGGTTAAAGCTACCGCCATAGGTACCATCCTCGCTGCATTCCTTGCCTTCGTTGCAGCTATTATTTTCTGGTGCCAGTTGCAAACGATGGAACAATCCAACCGGGATAGCGAAGCCGCTTACATTAACGGCAATCGTGCATGGGTTATTGCCGGAGCCCCACAATTCATTTCTGGATTTGTCCCTCAAAAGGTCGGCGACATTATCGAAGTGGCCGCGACTTATGAAAATGGTGGCAAAGCGCCCGCTTTTGCACTCCATCGTTATCAAGATTGGTTTTGGATAGATGCCAAGAAGGCGCTTGTTAAATCAAATGGTGGCATAACCATTGATTCTGATCGGCTTAGTTTTCGGCCAAACGATACTTGCAACGCTATTGACCGGGATGAAGCCGATACTTTCGTTCGTGATGTGACTTGGCCAATTCCATCTGGCGCAGCAGCGTATAATGCTGGTAATTCCAAACCGAACTGGCCCAATGCTACCTTGGATTTCTTTAATGGGTTCGTTTTGTTTGCCTATCACGGGTGCTTCAAATACCGAACCTTTAACCAAGTCCATCAAACGGCTTTTTGCAGCTTTTTGGCTCCTCATTCCGGCGAACCAGTCGAGACATGGAAATGGCAAGATTGTAAGGGACCGAGGCAAAACTACGCCGATTAACGTCCGCCTTGATCCTGAAGCGATCCGGCTAAGGGTGACCAGCCTGATGCCCCCCCGCAGCGAGCACAGCGCCCGCTGCTAACCTCGGCCAGAAGCTTTGGTGAAGGTGATCACCAAGACATCGCGGATCGCGGGTTTCATGGCATCCAGCGGAACAATGGGCGTAACCCCGTGAAAGACCCGCTGGTCGTCCAGAAATACGGCGTCACCGGGATCGGTCAGCGTGAAACTTCCCAGCGATTTGCCCAGCGGATCGAATATCTGGGTCACGCCGCTGGCGACATTGTTTCGCGACACCAGCATCACGAATGCGCCATCCACACCATCGCGATGCACGCCTTCGGGCGTGGGTAGGCCCAGCTGACCCGCCTTGGCCTCGATGCGGAACTGATGCAGTTCGACATGCCAGGCCAAGTCAGCGTCACCAGCCGCCGTGAGGGTTTCGAACGTCGGCGCCAGTCGCCGGATCAGAAGGCGCGTGATCGGATGCTGGCCGACTTCCGGTGAGACCGGTTCGAACCAGCGCTCCAAATCACCATTCAGTCGATTATAAACCTTGGCCTGATAGTGCGGTTGGTGTGGCATACGGCTGATGCTGCCCTTTGAGACCTCGAAGACGGCATAGCGGCGGCGGCGATAGCGCCCCCCGTCCGCCATATGTTGGTCTTCGCCCAGGTCGTTCCAGCTTGCGGAAAATCCACGCCAGTCTTCCCAGGCCGACGCCAGCCACTCCTGCAGGGCCGCTCCCGATCGGATTGCAAAGCCCGAAGTGCGCAGTTCGGTCGCTATGTTATCCGTCGCGCCAGTGTTGAGCATAAGTCGGAAATCCCTTTGTTACATCTGGCGTGCGTTCGCCGATTGCGCAACAGGCTCCAGCGCATGGCTGGGACCGCAAGTTCAAGGGCGCGCTGCGCGCCCTCGCCGTCAGCGCCCCGATCACCATCCTGCTGAACTCCAGCAAGAGCGGCGACACCCAGCCCGACTCCCCGCCCCAGCCTGACCAGGTCCTAGTCCTGCAGCAGTGGCCCGGCGCCAGCGAACTGGTTCACATCGCCCCGGACCAGGCCGCAGCAGAGCACTGGCTTAAGACGAATCATTACAGCAACTCCAGGGTGGAGATTGTCGGCGGCGTCTGAGGGGCCGGGTCTCAGAGCAAGAGGGAAGCCGGGGTGGGTTGAGCCGTGCGGAATTGAGAGCAGCGCCGGCTCGCCCCCTTCCGCTCTCAGGAGATTCGATATGGCTGACTACTTTACTCGCTTTGCCTGCACCTTGAATGTGGGCAATCGCTCCAATGCAGGCCGCGCTTGCAGCATGTGGAGCACATTCGCGGAGGAACTGGACCGCGAGGGCATTCCCGCTGGATTCGTCATATCGCCAGGCGGCGATAACGACGGTTCCCTCTGGATTCGCAACGGCGTCACCGGCAATCCCGATCATGCCGGGCTGTTCGCCCTGCGCTGCGCCAGGGCGTTCGGGCTTAAGGGCGCCTGGGGCTTTCAGTGGATGAACTCCTGTTCGACGCCGCGGCCAGAATATCTGGGCGGCGGCGCCCTGGTCCTCGATCTTGGAACCGGCAAGACGCTCGCGCGCGTAGACACGCGCGCATGGCTCGCGACCAAGCTCCGCCAGCACAATGGAGCCCTGGCATGAGCCGCGCTCTCCGCATGGCCGTGCGCGGGCACGACTTCGATTTCCGCAAATCGGTCGCCTACGACCGCGAACGCAAGGAGCAGTTCCACCGGCTCGCCTGCCGCCAGCTTCGGCTGGTGGCGGCGGCGCTGAAGCTCCGGCCAGCCGAGTACGATCTGCGCTCCAATCGGGCGGGGGGCGCGGTTTCCGGCGAGGTCACGCTCCATAGTGATCACATATATGTGCAGGCGTCGCAGCCCTTCGGCGGCTTCGATTCCGGCATACTCATACGCCGGTGTAATGGCCGCAGCGATTACCTGGGGGAGCGCAACCACATGGCTTCGCTCGACCTGTTGCACCGTCCGGTGGAACTCGCGGAGCGGATCAGACAAGTGTGCCATGTCTGATACCATGCTTCGAAGACTGCGCACCGGCATCGCCCTCGTCGCTTATGCCTGTTGGTTCAGCTGAGAACCTGACGCGCTACCGGGCTTGGGCGATACAGTGAAGGCCGACTGCGGCGCACCCTTTTCCATTTCGGCGATCAGGTCTACGAGCGACGGTTGCGCAGAGTTCGTAGAGCCAGATTTAGAGTCGCTTTTCGAAGTCGCCGTTACGTTATCGGCGTTGCTTTTTTCCGCATTCGTCAAAAGCTGCACGACGCCTTGCGCTAATGCTGTTTCCGCATCTACGGGCGCGGGAGCCACTGACGGGGCGTTTGAGGTTGCGGCCTCTGTGGAATTCGTGGCCGCCGGCGTTGTGTTTGAGCCGATTACCGCGGCTACGTCGCTCTTCTGCTCATCTGTTAAACCGACGGGCACGGTCGTTTGCGCCGCCGCCGCACTCCCATCGCTACTACCGGCTACCTCCTGGAGCGACGCTATCCAATTGTCGACCGAACCGAAATGACCGCCGCCGACTTGAAGCTTCTCATCGACGTTGGTCTGAAAGAACACGCTCTTGTCGAAATCAGACCAGCCGCTCACGACGCCTAACTGAGCGCTAGCAATCGCGGACGCATTATTCGTACTGCCCATCTGAAAAGCGTTAAAGCCCGCCGTTAAGTAGCTGTTGGAGAGCTGATGCTGCAACTGACCTATCGGGCTATTCGCCAGTGCGTCTTCGAATTGCTGCCCGGCGTCTGTTCCAAGGCCTTGCGGAAACCCAGTTTCCATCGTGTTCCACAGACTGACATAGGCGGTTAGCTGGTCCTCTTGGGAAGTGTTGCCGCTGGTGTCCATGACAGTGGCGATCTGAGAGTAAAACGCCGCGACCTGCGGATCTTGCATGTTCGGCGCGTCGCTCGCAGCATCGGCCGGGCTGCCATTCGCCAATACCAACCGGCCTGCGTCCGAGATGGTCACGGTGTCGGTAGGCTGCGCATTTGCCGACGTAGCAGTTTGCGTCCCTGTCGCGGTCGAAGATTGCGCTGGCGGCACGCTGCTCTGCGCCGGGACTTGCACGCTGGCGTTGGACGTCGCGGAAATCGTCATGGCATGCTTCCCGTTGAGATGCCCAGAATCTAACCACGGCGGATTAAGCTTTGATTGCTGCGCGCTAATGTCACCAACGGCAGCATTGTCACAATGCTTACGAATTTCTGAATAAGGGGCGAAGGGGTGGTTGTATCAACACAGCAACCGGCTCCCTCGCATACAAACTGTCCGGTTGGTTGTTCTCAGTCGGAGCCCGGCCTGAGCCCGTGACAATCACCGATCAATTCACCGAGCCCCGTTCGGCCGATTAGGCTTGCCGATGGCAATCTCGGAAGGCGTTCGACCATCCGACGTCGTCGTGTCCTGGAGTCCACGCGCCAGTTTTTCCATTGCGTTGAGACCGTCTTCGTCTGCCGCCCGCTCCTTTATTGCGCACCGCTAGCCCAGTGCCAACGGGCCCACCTGACGGCCGCCGCGCGAGAGAAAGAGGGTTGCGGATCGGGATTGACGCGGTGGGTTGAAGAGAGCGCCCACCGGTCGCCCGATCCCGGCTCTCCGAGAGACCCCGCCCATGACTCCCCCGATTTCCTCAGCCGCGCTCGCGGCCACGCCTGCCATCGATATTTTCTGCTCTGTTTCCAAGGCAGCCGAGCAGTTGCTCGCACCCTTGCAGCAGAGCAAGCCCATCACCACCCAGCTTCTGCGCGAGGCGATGACCGCTGCCTTCGCCGGTTCCGACGCCGAAGGCGCCTGGGACTGGAAGACTGCCTATGACGTCTGCGAGGCAGTGCAGATTCTATTCCTGCGCCGCTACGGCCAGGCGATCCGCAAGCGTGCCGGCGCACCCGCCACCGAGCTGGCGATGCTGGAACGCATCGCCGGCCTTTTCCCCACTCATACCCGCCGCTCCGAAGAGAGCCAGGCGCTGCAGCAATTCTCGACGCCGATGCCTCTGGGCTTTGTCGCGGCGACCGCCGCCGCCATTGGGCCGGACGATGTGGTGCTGGAGCCCTCCGCCGGGACGGGCCTGCTCGCCATTTACACCGAGCTGACTCGCGCGGGACTGGCGCTCAATGAGCTTTCCGACCATCGCGCCGCCCTTCTGCGCGGTCTCTTCCCCAACACAAGCATCACCCAGCACGACGCCGCCCACATCCACGACTTCCTGGATGTGTCGGTGCGCCCCAGCGTGGTGCTGATGAACCCGCCCTTTTCCGTCGCCGCCCATGTCGAGGGCCGGGTGGCGGACGCGGCGCTGCGCCATATCTCCTCCGCCCTGACGCGACTTACCGAGGGCGGCCGCCTCGTCGCCATTGTCGGCGCCAATCTCAACCCGGAAAGCCTGGCGTGGCGCGAAGGCTTCACCCGCCTCCAGGAACGCGGTCGCCTGGTCTTCTCCGCTGCCATCGACGGCAAAGTCTATGCCCGTCATGGCACCAGCACCGAAACCCGGCTGCTGGTGATTGACCGCGTCCCGGCGGAGGACACCTCGCAATTCCCGGCCTCGCCCGGCACCGCGCCCGATTGCGCCACCCTTCTGGAATGGGTCGGCGGGCTGGTTCCGCCCCGCCCGCCCATCGCCACACCGCCTTCGACCGGCGGCGGCCTGGTCCAGCGGCCCAGCATTCGCCCCGTCACCGTGGCCAGGGCCCGTGCGATCGCGCCCGCTCCGCGCGTCGAGGCTGCTCCTCTCACTTATGTGTCCACCGGGTGGAAGCCCACGCTCGGCGCACAGATCACCGAGACGCTCTATGAGACTTACACCCTCCAGGCGATCGCAATTCCCGGCGCGGTGTCCCACCCCACCACCCTGGTGCAGTCGGCCGCGATGTCGTCCGTCGCGCCGCCCAAGCCCTCCTACCGGCCGCGTCTGCCGGAGACCGTGCTGAAGGATGGCCTTCTCTCCGACGCCCAGCTCGAAAGCGTGATCTATGCGGGCGAGGCCCATGGCGAGTTTCTGGCGGGCAGTTGGACGGTCGACGCCACCTACGACCAGGTCTCGGCGGCTTCCGATGACACGGAGGGCGCGGTGCGCTTCCGCCGCGGCTGGATGCTGGGCGACGGCACCGGCGCGGGCAAGGGCCGCCAGGTCGCCGGCATCGTGTTGGACAATTGGTGCCAGGGCCGCACCAGGGCGGTGTGGGTCTCCAAGTCCGACAAGCTGATCGAGGACGCGCAACGCGACTGGTCGGCGCTGGGACAGGAACGGCTCCTGGTCCAACCGCTGTCGCGCTTCCGCCAGGGCGCGCCGGTGAAGCTGGAGCAGGGCATCCTTTTCGCCACCTATGCCACGCTACGCTCCGACGCCAAGGAGGAAAAGGTTTCGCGCGTCCAGCAGATCGTGGATTGGTTGGGCCGCGACTTTGACGGCGTGATCGTGTTCGACGAATCCCATGCCATGGCCAATGCCGCCGGCTCGACCTCCGAGCGCGGCGACCAGGCCCCGTCCCAACAGGGCCGGGCGGGCCTGCAACTGCAGAATGCCCTTCCCAATGCGCGCATTGTCTATGTCTCCGCCACTGGCGCCACCACCGTTCACAATCTTGCCTACGCCCAGCGTTTGGGATTGTGGGGCGGCACCGACTTTCCCTTTGGCGACCGCGCCGAGTTCGTGCAGGCCATCGAGGCCGGCGGCGTCGCCGCCATGGAGGTTCTGGCCCGCGACTTGAAGGCGCTCGGCCTCTATGCCGCCCGCTCGCTCTCTTACGAGGGCGTCGAGTACGAACTTTTGGAGCATCGGCTGACGCCGGAGCAGATCCGCATTTACGATTCCTATGCGGACGCCTTCCAGGTCATCCATAACAACCTGGACGCCGCGCTGCGGGCCGCCAATATCACCAGCGACTCCGGCACCCTGAACAGCCGGGCGAAGGCGGCGGCGCGGTCCGCTTTCGAGAGCGCCAAGCAGCGCTTCTTCAACCATCTCATCACCGCGATGAAGACGCCCAGCCTTCTCAAGGCGGTGATGCGCGACCTGGAGCTTGGCCATGCCCCAGTGATCCAGATCGTCTCGACCGGCGAGGCGCTGATGGAACGCCGCCTGGCCGAAATTCCCACCGAGGAATGGAATGATGTCCAGGTGGACATCACCCCGCGCGAGTATGTGCTCGACTATCTCGCCAATTCCTTCCCGACCCAGCTTTTCGAACCTTTCACCGACGAGGAAGGCAATATCAGTTCCCGGCCCGTCATGGACGAGGCCGGCAATCCGGTGGTCTCGCGCGAGGCCGTGGCAAGGCGCGACCGCATGATCGAGAAGCTGGCCGCCCTGCCTCCGGTCCAGGGCGCACTCGACCAGATCATCCACCGCTTTGGCGCCGGCGTTGTGGCCGAGGTCACGGGACGCTCCCGCAGGATCGTGCGCAAGGGCGAACGGCTCTGCGTCGAGAACCGCGCCCCGTCCGCCAATCTCATCGAGGCCCAAGCCTTCATGGACGATGTGAAGCAGATCCTGATCTTCTCGGACGCGGGCGGCACGGGGCGCAGTTATCATGCGGACCTCAAAGCCAGGAACCAGCGCCTACGGGTCCATTACCTGCTGGAAGCGGGCTGGAAGGCCGATACCGCCATCCAGGGCCTGGGCCGTTCCAATCGCACCAACCAGGCGCAGCCGCCCCTGTTCCGGCCTATTGCCACCAATGTGAAGGCCGAGAAGCGGTTTCTCTCCACCATCGCCCGCAGGCTGGACACGCTGGGTGCCATCACCAAGGGCCAACGCCAGACCGGCGGCCAGGGCCTGTTCCGCGCTGACGACAATCTGGAATCCCATTATGCGCGCGACGCGCTGCGCCAGTTCTATCTGCTGCTCCATCGCGGCAAGATCGAAGGCTGTTCGCTCGAAGCCTTCCAGGCGGCGACGGGCCTTTCCCTCACCGATAAGGACGGTTCGCTGAAGGAGGAGTTGCCGCCCATCACCACCTTCCTCAACCGGCTCCTGGCGCTCACCATCCGAATGCAGAACCTTATCTTCACCGCTTTCGAGGATCTGCTCCGGGGCAAGATCGAGGGCGCCATCGCCGCCGGCATCTACGACCGGGGACTGGAGACCATCGACGCCGAAAGCCTCTCCATCACGGAACGGCGCACGGTCTATACCCATCCGGGTAGCGGCGCGGAAACGGTGGCCTACACGATCCGCCGCCGCGACCGCAACAAACCCCTCACCCTGGCGCAGGCATTGGAACAGGCCGAGGAGCCCAGTGCGGCGCTGATGATCAACGCGCAATCGGGCCGGGCCTGTGTGCGCGTGGGTGCGCCCAGTCTGATGCTCGATGACGGCACGGTGGAGCGGCGGGTCCGATTGTTGCGTCCCATGGACGGTGTCACCATCGGCCTTGAGGCCTTGGGCGAGACGCGTTGGGAAGAGACGGATTCCAACACCTTCCGCCAGGCCTGGAAAAAGGAACTGGCCGAGCTTCCCGAGTTCACCGACTCCGACCTTCACATCGTCACCGGCTTGTTGCTGCCAATCTGGAAGCGGCTCCCGGATGAACATTGCCGCGTTTATCGCCTGCAGACCGACGCTGGCGAACGGGTGATCGGCCGGCGCGTCAGCGCCGCCTGGATCGCCGCCGCCAATGACGAAGCGCCCAGCCTCACACCCGACCAGGCTTGGGGACTCCTGCAGGACGGCAAGACCATTCTCACCTTGCAGGATGGGATGGTGGTCCGCCGGGCGCGGGTGATGGGCGAACATCGCTTCGAACTGGTCGGCTTTCACGACGCGATGCTCGACCGGCTGAAGGCCATGGGCCTGATGTCCGAGATCGTCAGCTGGAAGCTGCGACTGTTCGTGCCGGCGGGCGTCCAGGGACCAGAGGTACTGGGTCGCCTGCTGGAGCGCCACCCGCTGGTCGGTCTCACCGACAAGGCCGCGTGAGGGTGCCATGTCGTCACCGGCTTCCGATCTCTCGCAGCGCCTGGCACAAAACGCCGAGGCGGTGTGCCGCCACTATCTGTCCAATGGCCGCCGTCACGGCGGCTATTGGCAGGTGGGCGACATCGACAACCATCCGGGCCGCAGCCTCTATGTCCGTTTGAAGGGCTCCGGCGACGGCAAGGGCGCGCCGGGCAAATGGTCGGACGCATCCACCGGCCAGCATGGCGACCTGCTCGATCTCATCCGGCTCAATCGCGGCCTCACCCAGCTGCGCGATGTGCTGGATGAGGCCAGATCCTTCCTCCGCCTGCCGCGTCCCGAGCCGCCGCCAGGGCTGAGCCAAGGCCCGCGCCGGCCGTCAGTCTCGCGCACCGAGGCCGCCCGGCGTCTGTTTGCCCGTTCGGGACCGCTGCTTGGCAGCCTGGGTGAAGCCTATCTGCAGCACCGGCATATCGGCATGATCCTTCCCCACGATCCGCTGCGCTTTCATCCGCGCTGCTACTATCGTCCGGAGACCGACGCACCCTTGGTCACCTTTCCGGCCATCATTGCGGCGGTCACCGATCTGGACGGCCGCATCACCGCCGTGACCCGCACCTGGCTCGATCCCTCCGGCCAGGACAAAGCCCCGGTGGAAACCCCGCGCCGGGCCATGGGCAACGTCCTGGGCCATGCGATCCGCTTCGGCGTGGCCGACGATGTGCTCGCCGCCGGCGAGGGCATCGAGACCATGCTGTCGCTGCGGTGCGCATTGCCTCATCTACCGATGGTGGCGGCGATCTCCGCCAGCCACCTCGCCGCTCTTCTGCTTCCGGCCAGTCTGCGCCTCCTCTACATCGCCCGCGATGCGGACCCGGCTGGTGACATGGCCGTGGAGGTTTTGACCGCGCGCGGCCTAGCGGAAGGGTTTGAGACGCGGGTGCTGTCGCCGGGGGCCGGCGATTTCAACGACGATCTGGTTGCCCTGGGTGTCGCGGGAATGCGCGCGGCGCTGTCGTCGCAACTCCGGCCCGAGCATCGCGTTTGGCTCTCCGATGGGCCTGGGGTGGCCGGAACGGCGTGAGGTTCGGGTTCGCCGCCGTATCGCTTCGCGGGTGATCTTGCCTTTGGGGCAGAGCGCGCGGGACGCACGGCCTTCAGAGAGCGTCGGATCGGGCCAGACCCGGACCGGGTCCGCAACGGCGGGCGCGGCTATTTTCCGCCGCGTCCCCGCGGGTCATGCGGGGACGCTTTGCAGCGCGAAGCAAAATAGCCGCGCCTTTCGCCGTCTTCGCCGTCGGCCACGCTTTTGTTGGGTTTTTCGCATGGCCTCGGGTGCGGACCCGGCCCGGCCCCGGCTTCCGACTGCCGTGAAGGCCGCGCGAGCGTCGCGCGGTCCCCCTCATCGGAGATCACCCATGACGAACCGCCACGACGACGATTACGAACCCGAACACACCTCTTCCCCCACCGCCGAGGCCATGGAAGCCTTCGAACTCACCGGCTATCGACCTACTTACGACGAAGAAGACGCCCGCCCGCTTCCCGAGGAAGCCGAAATGCAGGGCGCGATCGCCGAGATGTTCGACGGCCTCGCCGCCACGCTCCAGGACACGCGCCTCGCTCCCGACCTGTCCGATCTCCTCTGGGGCGCGGTCAATCTTTTCCACCGCGGCATCGACCGGGTCCAGCGCAAGCTGGACGAGAACGAAGATGCGCAGAAGGCCTCGCAGAAGTACCAGGATGGCTCGGAGATCCGGTCGGTCGAGATCGAGCGCCTTATCGCCGACGGCCAGGTGCTCCTCGACCGCCGCGACGGCATGGAGCAACTCCGCGACCTCGCCGCCGAGCGTTACGAGCAGATCCTTGGTACGCCCTGGCGGCCGTTCACGGGCTCCATGGTCAACCATCGCACCATGACGGCTTCGGTGGTCGCCAGCCGGGACTTCGTGCGGGCCAAGCAGCGGGCAGAAACCCAGGTACTCATTCCGGCCGGAGCGCTGATCGCCTTCAGCGGCGGGCTCGACTTCGACAATCACCGGCTGATCTGGGACGCGCTCGACAAGGTGAAGGCGAAGTATCCGGACATGGTGCTGCTCCACACCGCCAACATCCACGGCGCCGACATCATCGCTGTGGGCTGGGCCGGCAGCCGCAAGGTGACGGCCATCCCCTTCAAGCCCGAACGCCGCTTCGGCAACGCCGCGCCCTTCAAGCGCAACGACGCGATCCTGCGCGAGAACCTCCGCGGCGCCGTGATCTGCGACGGCACCGGCATCCAGGAGCACCTGGCGCGCGAGGTGCATCGCCTGCACGGCTTCTCGCCCCTGCGGCTCAAGCGGGGTGGGGCGTAAGCCCCATCTCCGCATCGCCCACCTGGTGGGATTGACCGTCGCCCGCCTTGGATATACATTACATATGTATATCATTTGAGGCCACCATGCAGGTCAGCAAATGGGGCAACAGCCTCGCAATCCGCCTTCCCAGCGCCGTCGTCGAAGCACTTCAGCTGAAGGACGGCGACGATGTCGAGGTTCACGTCGCCGGTGCCCGCAGCTTTGGTATCGCCCGCAACCGGGCCCGCGCCCAGGCGCTCGACCGTATCCGGTCTTTCGCCAAGCAGCTCCCCCCCGACTGGAAGTTCGACCGCGACGAAGCCAATGCCCGCTGAGTTTCTGGACAGCAATGTCCTGATCTACGCCTTCACCAACGACCCGCGGGCAGCCAGGGCCCAGGAACTCCTCGCCGGCGATTGCATCACCAGCGTCCAAGGCCTGAACGAGTTCGCCAATATCGGCCGGCGCAAGCTCGGTATGGACTGGATCGAACTCAAGCTGGCACTCGCCTCGTTGCGGGCCGTCCTGCGGGACGTCGTGCCGGTCGACCTTCCTGCCCATGACACGGCGCTCGCGATTGCCGAACGGCATCGCCTGGGCATTTATGATTCCCTGATGATCGCAACCGCTCTGGCCGCCGGGTCTGACACACTATGGTCCGAAGATATGCAACACGGCATGGTCATCGATAGCCGGTTGCGCATTGCCAATCCATTTGCGTGACCTCAACTGCGCGCATTGGGGATTCTACTCACCGGGCGGCAGGCACAGCTTTTGCAACGGCGATATTTTGCGCATGACCTCGCAAAATTGATTTTGGCCGATCCGCGGATCAGTCTATTTTCATGCCGTCGCAATCCCGCGGCGAAAGGCATGGATGTCATGCTGGCAATTGGTTTCGTTCTTGGTGGCGGTCTCTTCCTGTATCTCGCGTGGATGTTGATCCGCGAACTCGCCGTTTACGCCATGCCCTTCTGGGTCGGCCTGCTGGTGTTCCTCGGTCTTTACCGTCACCAGCCCGGCATCTTTGTGCCCCTGGGTGGCGGGCTGCTTGCGGCCATTTGCGTCTATGTCGCCTGGCATGAACTGTTCAAGCGGTCTCGCTCGGTCGCCTTGCGCGGGATCGTGGCGTTGGCCTTCGCGGCGCCCTGCGCGGCCATCGGCTATTTCGCCGGCCTACAGATCGCGGCCATGGCCGGCTTGGCGGGCGGGTGGCAGCAGACGGCGGCGATCGCAGCAGCGCTCTACATCGGCGTCCTGTCCTGGCAGCGGATCGTGACCTACGAAAGCACCCCTACCCTTCCGCAAACGCACTCTCCGGCCTGACCTAGCCTGACGGCTGGCGGTGCATCGGCGAACCAGATCCGCCGATTGCACGCTACCGCTTGTCTTTGCACGATGAACGCTGTGGCGGTCTTGCAAGACGCCAGGGTTGGCGACGATGTGCCTACTTCGGAGGTACTCACCGATGCCGACAATGACGGTTCGCATTCCAATCCCGCCTGCATCTCACCGGATGTCGATCCCTCCGACTATCCGATCCCCTAAGCCCGTTCGGGGGGCGCGTGGCAACTCTCTTGGGCTCCGGACCGGGTTGGCGCTGAAGCGCCTGCCCGCACCACTCCGGGCCCAAGAGGGCAAGCCGACATTTTTTATTTGGATTTTGTCGGTTGCCAGCGTCCCGCGACGGACTTGGCCGGGTCTCGCCGGAGGGATGGTCCCCCGGTAAAGCGAACGGAGACTTGATCATGCAGAACATCGCCATTCTTCTCGGCCATATCGGCAAAAACCCTGAAAGCCGCCACACCAATAACGGCACCCATGTCACCACTTTCAGCCTCGCCACCTCGCGTCCCCGCTACCACGACGGCAAGCCGGTCCTCGACAAGGACGGCCAGCGTGTCCAGGACACCGAGTGGCACCGCGTCACCTGCTTCAACGGCCAGGCCAAGGCCGTGGAGCAGTATTGCGAGAAGGGCACCAAGGTGTTCGTTCTGGGCCGGCTCCACTATTCCGAGTGGACGGACAAGGACAACGTCAAGCGCTACGGCTGCGAGGTCATCGCGGAGACCGTCGAATTCCTCCGCCGCCCCAAGTCCGCCCAGGAGGGCACGACCGGCCGGGACGAGATCGACGACGAAATCCCGTTCTAGGCCGGGCGCCGAAGGCCCGGCGGCTGTTGCCGCCGGGCTTCTTGGCTCTCTTGATTTCGTTATCTGACGCGCCCCCAAGGACGTCGTTCGGGGTCCGCAAGCCATGGGACATTCGGCGCTGCGTGCTTTGATCCATTCCGTAGTCGGATCGCCGCAGTCAGGGGGACTTCGGCTGAATGACCGCTTTTGACGGCGGACATGGCCGCTCTGGGCGCGTTTTGGTTCGTCGCAGTCGGTCAGGAGAAGTCGAGACCAGCCCCCCTGCGGACTGAGGGTGAACTCCGGCGCCTGAACAATTTGCTGTATTCTGTTCACTGGCGGGCAGATGAACCGGCCCAGTGGTCCAATCTTGCCTACAAGGCTCAAATGTACGAATTTGGTCCCAGACGATAGCGACATAATCCGACCACCATCTGGGAATGAGAAGTACCGCAATTGCGTGATCTCGTCTCTCAAACGCGAAAGGCTTTGGATGCGGGCCTTTACTACGTAGCGCTTATCAGCGCGCTCGCAATTCCAGATATGGCCGCAGCCTTGAGTGCAGAAACCGGCCTAACAACTGGCAAGAGATATGCCGATTGGTATAACAATTGGGCTCGCCCCAGGCTGAGAGAAATGCGGGGCAGAGATAATCCTTTCACTGGTGAAGAGTGCTACGCTTTTCGCTGCGGTCTGCTTCATGAAGGCAAATTCGCGCAATCTCAAAAGCCAAGACCGACGAGAATCGTGTTCGTTGAACCGGGTTATTCCAACTACTCGATTCACTACTGCGAGATTCATAACGACACGTTTTTAATCCAAATAGACCGATTCGTCGAAGAGATTATGCAAGGCTGCGAGCTATGGCTTGATACGGTTCAAGAAACGGAGACCTTCAAGAAAAACTATGAGAATTTCGCTCGTCGCCATCCAAATGGTCTGGCCTCGGTGAAAGGAGTGCCCGTAGTGGGATGAATTCGGTTGCTTGATTACGCAGAATAAATTCTAGCGATCTGTGCGTTCGGAAATCGCAAGTTCGAGAGAACTCCAAGCTTTACGGGCCAAATTGCGTTCCTCATCTCCAATCGCGCTTGCATAAATGGTAGTCGTCTCAATGCGCGCATGGCCCAACCACCGTTGGACAATGTTAAGGAGAATTCCCTTCTGTCCGGCTTCGACAGTGAACGCATGACGAGTGCCTTGGGCTTACACAGGCTCTCGGCAATACGCGCTTTTTTATCACGCCTTGACCACCTTCCAGCCGTTCGTTCGTCCCCAAGACTATAGGCGTCCTTCCTTTCCAACTCCGCACATCGTTAGTAACGGAATCAAGGAGCGAGGAACGGGCACTGCGCGAAAAATCTGCTTCTTCCTTTGCTTAAGCGTCTCAAAGATGGCGGCACTGAGGTCCAGGAATAGGATGGTATGTGGGCGGGCCCCGGCTGCGCCGTGGTCGCGCTCTATTCCGCATGGCTTGTCAGCCATGCTCCACCGAGCCCGCTTGCGCGGTCTCGGCCCAGCCGGGTGACGATCGGCTCCCGCGAGGATGCCCGCACAGGCTCGCGCTATGCCGAGATGCGGCCGCCTTTGCGAAGGGAACGACCATTATGGGCGTCGAGCCCATAATGGTCGTCAGGGCCTCTTCAGGAATCCCATTCTACCCCGCCGGATCGAACCGCCTCAAGGGACGACGGGGCCCCACCATTTTTTCCGGCGCATGAACACCGCGTCCGCTCTTTCACGACCGCGCCACGCCGGAAAAAATCGTTGCCCCCATCGCCAAACGGTCGCGGGCAAAGGCCCGCGATCCCTTGACCCGGCCCGCCCGGCAGGAAAGCAGCGCTCCTGTCTTAAGACAGAAGGAGATCACGATGATTACGCTTTACGATCACATTCAACAGTTGCATTCCGAATTGAGAAACAGCATCCCGCGCCGCGAGCGGGCCGCGATTACGGCAGAGTTGAAGAAGGCCATTGCGGAGCAGACGATGCTGGATCGGGAACTCGACCAGGCGCTGGAAGCTCTTATCGGGGAACCACTCAGGCCGACGCCAATGTCCTCTCCCTGCAATTCTCCTACCGCCTCGGCGCGGGCGGCTAGAAAATATCAAGGTGATTGGAGGGGATCCGACCCTCCGCGCCCGAAGCGGGAAAGAAATCGGTAGCCTAGTCAGCTATTCCTCTCAAAACGTTTGCCGAGAAGGAAGAGGGCTATCTCCTCCGTCTCAAGCTGGAAGGATCTCAGCCGACACCCTCCGGCTGATCCCGGCCAGGAACCTTTCCGCCGTCGCCAGGCGCACACATCCCCGTGGACTTGCCGCGTACAAGCGCATGTGGTGACCAGAAGAAGTTCGTCGGTGCAAAGGTCCATCAAAAGCGCGGCCGCGACAAAGGTCCGGCGGCGTGACATCCCCGTTCTGGTGTTTCCTCAGAAGGTGCGGGTGATCGAGCCTATGAGAGTACGGTCGCGGCTGAAGTGGCATACGCCGCCGAAGCAGACCGGAGTGTGACTATCGGTGAGATTGGTGGCGTTGAGCGCGACACGCCATTGGTCGAACGCATAATGGGTATCGGCATCGAAATAGGTCTGACTGCCATTGCGGAAGACATTGTCCGGGCCGTCGTAGCTGGGGCCGGTGTAGCGCATGCCAACGCCGCCACCAAAGCCGCGCAGCAAGCCGTCCTGCAGAGTGTAGTCGCCGAACAGGGAGACCTGCGTCGCGGGTGTATTGCCGGGCTGGTGGTTGAGCTGGGTGGGATCGGTGCTTCTGGTGATCCGCACATCGTCATAGGTATAAGCGGCGGTGATATTGGCGCCGGTGAAAGGCGTGACGATACCTTCGAATTCGAAGCCTTTCGAGCGTTCAGCGCCGGTCTCCACCTGATAGCCGATGTGGGCGGGATCGGGATCGGCGCTCAGAACATTCTCTTCATCAATCTTGTAGACGGACGCCGTCAACGAGATCCAGCCGGACTTGGGCATATAGCGGATGCCGCCCTCCACCTGCTTGCCCGTCAGGGGTTGGAAGGCGTTGCCCGAGAAGTCCGTGCCCTGTTGCGGCACGAAGGAGGTAGAATAGCTGATATAGGGCGCTAGGCCGATATCGGACAGATAGACCAGGCCGACGCGGCCGGTCAGGGCATTGTTGTTCTGGTTCGCCGTGGCGGCGCTGATGGTTGCAGTGCTTTGATTGGTGAAGTCCTCGCGCAAGCCTCCGGTCAGGAACCAGTGCTCGCCATATTGCATCTGGTCCTGCGCATAAAGGCCAACCTGGCTGGCGCCCTGGTGGGTCGCCGAGGTGACATCCGTCGGCAGGGGGAGCGCAAGGGTGTAGACCGGATTGAAATAGTTGGCGTCCGGCGCCGGGTCGTCATACTGAGTGCTGGAGAAGGGCGAGTTGAGATAATCCACGCCGAAGATGAGAGTGTGCGACACAGGGCCAGTCGCCACCTTTCCCGTCACATTGGTGTCGAGGGCGATGCTATCCATCGTCTCATGCAGATGTTCGGCATCGATCAGCAGTGTGGTGGCGGTGTCGAAGGTGACGGGATTGGCAACGATGAGATCGTCTTCGGAATCGTTGTACCGGAAGGACTGGTGCAGCGACCAGTTGCTGCTCAGCGTCTGGTCCAGCATATAGCCGATCGAGAAGCCGCGCTGGGTGGAGTGACCGAAGTTCGGATCGCCCTGATAGACCGACTGGGGATAGCCCGGCGGCAGCAGATATTTTGCATAATATTCGTCCGACTCGCCGCCAGAGACACGCTGCACACTGGCCAGGAACGTGATGGAGGTGCCTTCGCGCGGCTTCCAGGTCAGGGACGGCGCCAGGTAATATTCATCGTCGGGGACGTTGGGATATTGGGTGTTTGCCTCGCGGTAAAGACCGGTGATACGGCCCAGCACCGAATCGTCATCCGTCAACGGGGTGTTGTAATCGATGCGGCCATCATAGCGGTCATAGCTGCCGATCTGGATTTGCGCTTCGCCGAAGGTGCCGTCGGTGGGCCGCTTGGTGGTGAGGTTGATCATGCCGCCAGGATTGTTCTGGCCATACAGCACGGAGGTCGGGCCGCGCACGATCTCCAGCTGCTCCAACCCGTAAGGCTCCAGCAGCGGGGCAATGAAGTCGCTGGCTGGAAGGCGCAGGCCATCCTGATAGATGCCGCCATAGAATTCGTTGAAGCCGCGGATCTGGAATTGCGGAAAGCGCGGATCGAAGCCGAACTCCGATGGCGACACGCCACTGGAATAGGCGATGGCCTGGCCGATGTCCTGCGGGTTCTGAAGCGTCAGCTGGTCGCGCGTGATGACCGAGATCGACTGCGGCGTGACAAGGATGGGGGTGTCGGTCTTGGTGGCGGCGGTGGCATCGGACTGCAGGAAGGTGCCGGTCACCACCACGGTCTCGATGCCGTTGTTGGGGCTGGCCGTTTGCGCCTGGGCGGCGAAGGGAAGCGCCAGGGCCGCGACTGTTCCCAGCAACGCCGCTTTCACCGCGCCTTTGATGTAACTGTTGGAAATCATTGACCCCTCCATTGCTTTTAAGAATTACTCGCACTATTGATGGACGGCGTATATTGCGGCTGCGAGTCATTTGCAACTAACTTTACCAGCAATGAGGGCGATGTGGCCTTAAGTCCCAACGGCCTGCGCAGGTGGCGGTTCGTCCATACGTGGTCGAGCCTGATCTGTACGCTTTTTCTGTTCGTGATCTGCCTCACCGGCCTGCCGCTGGTCTTCGAGGATGAGATCGAAGCGGCCTTTCCGGGGGCCGGGCAGCCGGCGGCGGTGGAGTCTTGGACGCCGCCGGTGAGCCTGGACGCCATCGCGGCCGCGGCCACGGCGCGCTATCCCGGCCAGGCGATCCGCTTCCTGTTTCCGGACGACGATTCGCCGGTAGTGACGGCAGTGCTCGCCCCGTCCGCCGAGGCGTCGCTCACCCAGGCGCACAACCTCACCTTCGATGCGCACACCGGCAGAATCCTGCGCGACTCGACCCATCCCGGAGAGACCGGCGCCGCACCGCTGATGTCGGTGCTGCTGCGCATTCATTCTCAGCTGTTCGCGGGATTGCCGGGGGAACTATTCCTCAGCCTGATCGCGCTTCTCTTCCTGGCCGCGATCCTCTCGGGCGTAATTCTCTATGCGCCATTCGCGCGGCGCGCGCCGTTCGGCGCGATCCGGCGCACGGGTTCCAGGCAGTTGCGCTGGCTAGACCTGCACAATGTGCTGGGCATTGTCGTAACGGGCTGGCTGGCGGTCGTCGGCTTCACGGGCCTGCTCAATACGCTCTCCACGCCTTTGGTGGGGATCTGGGAACTGACTGGCATCAAGCACATTCTGGCGCCCTACGTTGCCCATGCCGCGGTCGCGCCGACCGCTTCGGTACAGCGCGCCGCGCAAACAGCCTTGAAGGCAGTTCCGGGAATGTCATTGGCCTCGATCACTTATCCCTCGCATTTCGAGAGCAGCCCTTTGCATTACATCGTCTGGACTAGGGGCGCTTCACCCTTTACCTCGCGCCTGGAAACGCCAATCATGGTGGATGCCCGCACCGGCGCACTGACACGCGTTCTGCAGATGCCGTCCTATCTGCGTGCCCTGGAGGTCTCGCGCCCCCTGCACTTCGGCGATTATGGCGGACTGCCGCTTAAAATCCTCTGGGCGGTGTTCGACGTCCTTGCCATCATCATCCTGGGCAGCGGCCTTTATCTGTGGCTGGCGAAGCGGATCGGCCGCCGGCGCGATGTCCTGGACGAGGAACGTCTCGTTCTGGCGGAGGGGGCGCTGTGAGCAGCCCGACAGCTTCGATATGGCGTTGGCCGGCATTGCTCACGGCGCTGACATGGTTCGGGCTTCTGGACGCCTTGTTGATCGACCACATCGCCGCGCGCATCGTCGCGTGGCTACTGCTGGCGGTCCCTGCGTTGCTTGGCACATGGATTACCGCGCGCGGATTCGGTGCTGACGACAAGTAGCATCCAGAATTCCGAAGGTGGCCACCTTTATAGATTTACTTGATTACCCTGCTCCCCTTCGCGTCGATCATCGAAGTCTGTCCCGAATACGCCATGGAGCGCGCTGGCTGGAGGCGCGCTGATGTGCAAAGTTCTCAATGCCAAGCGCGTGGGCAAGCACGTCACCGCGGATCGCGTATACGTCGGCCGGCCGAGCAAATGGGGCAACCCATTCGTGATCGGCCGGGACGGCACACGCGAGCAGGTCGTTGCGAAATATCGTGCGTGGATCGTGCGGCAACCTACCTTGATGGCGGCGCTGCACGAACTCACAGGCAAGGACCTTGTGTGTTGGTGCGCGCCGGAGGGCTGCCATGCGGATGTGCTGGTGGCACTGGCGAACAACAGCCCATGACGGAGGCGGGACCGGCCGCCATCCGAACACGCGGCAGCAAAGAGGCGCCGCCGGTGCGGCACGGGCCAGTCAAGTCCGCCGCGCTGAAGCGCGGCCCTGGCGGCAAGGGAGGTTGACCAGCCCTCCTTCGGACCGCGCCGGCGTCGCGGGCGCGAGGATCGCGCATACGGCGTGACCGCTGGCGCGGTCACAGGGAGCGCGCGTCGTCCAAGCTTACCATGAGGGCTCCCCGCCTTACCGCGTCAAGGCGCAAGGCCTTGACCCGGGCGGACCTCATGGCGGCGCGACGACGTCGCTCAATTCCGAACGACATCTTTTGGAGATCTCTTTCATGTTCAATCTCAAGTCACTCTTTTCGAAGTCGCCGAAGGTTCAAGTCCTGTTCGACGGGGAAATCCCGAACGACACCTTTCGGATCGGCAACGAGTGTGTCTGGGTCCGCCACCTTGGCTGTATCGACCTTCTCATCGACTTCAACAACAAAGAACGCACCATCGCGGCGGTGCCTGCGGATATGCCGGCCGAGATACGGCTCTACATTTGCCGCAGCTACTTCACCGGCATCGCCCAGCAATGCGTCGAGTTCTGGACAACCCCGAATGTCTTCGAGGCGCGTGAGAAGGTCGAGAAGTACGACGCGCTGGAGAGGTCCGGCAAGCTCGAAAGGCTTGAACAGCTCGACTAGACAAAGGGGGCTCCGGCCCCCTTTTTGCTTTCACCGGGCTGTCGGGCGCTGGGCGGCCCCGCGCATTCGACGTGACCGCTGGGGCGGTAACAGGGTTGCGCGCGTCGTCTCAGCCTACCAGAAGGGCTCCCCGCCTTATCGCGTCAAGGCACGCTGCGCTCTGAAGACCTTGACGCGGGCGGACCTCCTGGCCGGCGAGCCTCCGCCGCTCAATTCCGAACGGCATCTCTCAGGAGAAGGCGCCATGTTTCATCATCTTCGCTCAATTTTCGGCCTTGGTTTCACGCCGATCGAGCAGGGCCGCATCAGCCTAGCCGCACCCCATTATGCACATCTTGCCCTCAATGTCGGGCCGGGTGTCGTCGTCTATAAAACCATCGAAGGCTATTGGCTGTTCAATGCCAGGTTCGACTGGATACGCATCGGTGTGATGCCGTTGGGCAGCAGCATGGCCGCCATTCGCGCAGCCGCGGAAATGTATTTCGGAGGGTATCAGTATGCCGTCGACGAGTATTTCACCACCACGCCGGAGCAGCGTGCCGCCCCGCACTACCATCCCGACGACTGAGCCGGGGGGCTTTGGCCCCCCTTTTTGCTTGGGCCTGGCCATCAGAGGATGCGGCCGGCTGGGTTTATCGGCGCTTGCGGGCCGGCTTCCTGTTGCCGATCGTCCGGGGCGAGCCGCCCTTCAGCGACGCCGCGAATTCAACCGCCGCACGCTTGTCAAACAGCTCCGCCCATTCGCATTCCAGGACTCTTGCGGCCTGCGCGATATTTAATATTGTGATGTTGGCCAAGCCCCGCTCAATTCGGCTAATATGGGCCCGGTCAATCTTCATCAGATCACCGGCCGCCTCCTGGCTGAGCCTCTTGGGTAGCCGCAACCGGCGCATATTCAGGCCAAAAACTGCGCGGATGTCCATGCCCAGATGGACGCCAGATTCGGTATTTGGTGCCACGGCATATATGTCGAATTAGAAGCACACCTGCCCGATTTGAGGCCGAATTCGCGGGTGTTTCCCCGTCCCCGCAGCAAATCTGTCATGTTCGCTGGCCATCCTGAATGCCTCAGAATGGAGTGCCGATGCCTTCCGCCCCGCTTCAGCCGCCAGTCGCAGATGTTGCACCGGATGGCGACGTTATCACGCGCTACGACAAGCAGCATTACGTCACCTATTGGCGCTTGATCGATGCAGAAAACGAAGGCGCCGACTGGCGGGAAGTCGCGAAGCTTGTGCTTCATCTCGATCCCGCCCACGACGAAGAGCGCGCGCGTAGATCCTGGGAATCGCACCTCGCCCGCGCCCATTGGCTTACGAAGAAATACCGCCATATGTGGCGCGGCGACGTTCCAGATTAACAAACACTAAGCGCCACCCCCAAGGCGATGTTCAGCGACCTATAACAATCGCTCACTGCCCAATTCCACCAGGGCGTGCAGCATTACACGTTGTCGAAAAACGGCAGGGGAGACGCCTATGACCCGCCCGAATTGGCGCGATGCCGGCGCCTACAAAAGCCTATTCCCGCTCGACGCCCCAGGCTTCGCGTGGGAGTTCCTGAAGCGGAATCACGATTTCGTGGATGAGTTGCGTTTCTTGAAGCGTGTGCAGCGTCGAAGGAAACTCACCCGCGCCGAGCTGGAATTGTTCGCTCGGCGCTGGGGTGTCCGATTTTGCTGGGCTCAGCGAAGAAGCCGAGGCCCACGAGATCACATGGACGCTCGCAGCCCTGCCCTCAACTACTGTCATTGGGCCATGCGCACCTCACCTCGCTGACCCGAAATTCGCCGCCGGCTATGGCAGCCTGGACGCCTTGGCAAGCGCCCAGGCCGAACAATCGCTGCAACTGCCGCGTGGCAAATTCCCGGTCTATTTGTCGGCCCCGGGCAGCGGTCCAGTCTGCGTTCTGCTTCCACTCGACCGCTATTTTGATGTCCGCGCGCGCTTTGCAATTCGCACCTGGCGCGCCTTGTCCGGACGCAATCCCGGCGCAAATCCCGCCGCGCTGACGCGATATCGGCGCGATCTCTTGGTCACGCAATTGCGGGCCTTGGACGGCAAGCTGGAGGGCGCCAGCCACGCGCAAATCGCTGAGGCATTGTTCGCCAAGCCCAAAATGTCGGCGAGCAGCTGGAAGTCCCACGATCTCCGCTACCGGACCGACGACGCCGTGCACAGGGGCATGGACCTGATGCGCGGCGAATACCGCCAGCTCCTCCTCCATCCCTATCGGCTCAAAGTGCCCCAGGCCCTGCTCGGCGCCGGGACTTTCGCGACCCTCTGAGATCTCCCACCCCCAAGCGCTGTGTCCTTCGCCAACTTGCCCCGTAGTCGCCGCACATGCGCCGCGGCGCGCAACGCAACAGGAGCACTCCAATGGCGAACAGCGAATTCCTCGAAAACTATCTGCGCACGCCCGACGCGGCGCGTTATCTCGGTCTCTCTCCACGCACCCTCGAAAAGCACCGAACCTTCGGCACAGGCCCAGTCTATCGCAAGCTGGGGGGCCGCATCGTCTACGCCCCGGAGGATCTGCGCGCCTGGGCCGAACGCGGCCGGCGCAGTTCCACAACCGATCCCGGCCAAGACACAGTTCATCCGGCCAAGCCCGTGCCGGCGCCGAAGTCTCCTAAGCCCCCCACGAAGCGCACGCCGCCGACCCGCGGCAAGCGCGGCCGCTGAGCACGGAGAACACCCATGCACGACAGACAGGGGCCGCCCGTGGCCCAACGCAATCCGGGCCTTACTCAGGCCGAAGTGACCTTCATCGCCGGTGTGTTCGAGCAATGGTGCCCCTTCGGCAATGCCCTGGAGGAGATTGCTCACAATGCGGAGCATCGAACCCTCTACTACGCGCCAGAGAGCATTTTCGCACTTGCGCGCTGGACCTCAACGGCCCTCGGTACCGTGGTGGCGCGGCTCGACATCCTGCGCGCCGTCGCCTCCGGTCAGCCCTACACCACCGTGCCGTTCGTGCGGCCGGGCGCCGAAGCGCTGCTGCGTCTCGATGGCTGGCCCAAGGTCGAATTGGCGTTGCAGGTAATCGAGCAGGTGCGCGCCGGCGGCGTCGATCCCGCCAACGCCGCGCCCGAATACTGGCTGCATGTCGGCAACCGGCTTGCGGCGGATCAGCGGCCGCGCCCCTACACGCGCGCGCGCCACGCCATCTGGAAATTGCGCCGGAGGATCGCGCCATGACCCGCTTCGGCTACTTCATCGTGACCTACTTGGCGATGCTGTTCATCGTCATCACCTGGATATTCCGGCCGTCGCCGCATCTGCTCTGGAACGCCAGCCCCAGCGTGCCCACCGGCCTCTATGCCCTAGCCGGTGCCGATGCACTCCAACGTGGCGACTTGGTGGCCGCCAAACCACCTGCAGCGCTGTCGCGCTACATGGCGCAGCGCTTTTATCTGCCCCTCGGTCTGCCGCTCATCAAGCATGTCGGGGGCCTGCCGGGCCAGACCGTGTGTCGCCACGACTTCACGATCTCGATTGACGGCAAGCCGGTGGCGGCCGCGCAGGCCAAGGACCACCTCCACCGCCCGCTTCCGGTCTGGCAGGGCTGCCATCGCATCGCGCCGGACGAGATCTTCCTGGTCAATTTCGCAGTGCCGGACTCCTTCGACGGACGGTATTTCGGGGTGCTGCCGATGGCCTGTGTCCTCGGCCGCACTTTGCCGCTCTGGACCAGTGTCCGGGAGCGCACGCCATGAGGACCGCATTTGCCACCAGCATGGTGATCTTCGCCCTCGCGGGCGGGGCGCAAGCGGCATCCGCCAGCGCGTGGGACGGCGCCATCGCCGAGGCGTCCGGCACCTTTGCGATCCCCGCGCCCTGGATTCGCGCCGTCATCCGGGTGGAGAGCGCTGGCGATCCCAAAGCTACCTCGCACAGCGGCGCCGCCGGCCTCATGCAGATCATGCCGGACACCTGGACGGTGCTGCGCCAGCGCCTCCATCTGGGCACCGATCCCTATGATCCCCACGACAATGTGATGGCAGGCACGGCGTTGCTGCGCGAGCTTTACGACCGCTTCGGCCCCAGCGGTTTTCTGGCCGCCTACAATGCCAGCCCGCAGCGCTACCTCGCCGACCTCACGGCCGGCCAGCCGCTTTCCGACGAGACCCGCGCCTATCTCCGCCGGATTGCGCCACTGCTGGGCGACGCGAGGCTTGCCCAGGCCGTAATCGCGCCCGGCGCACGGCCGGATTGGCACAGCGCGCCCCTCTTTGTGGCAGCGCTGGAACAAGCGCCGGCAGGATCTTGGGCCGCTACACGGCCCGTCCATTCCACTGCCGCCGGCACCCAACCGGCAGGCAGTTCGGGCGCATCTGAAGCCCCCGCTCCATCACGTCTCGAACCGCAATCCGCAGGGCTGTTTGCCTCCCTCGCCGCAGGGGCCGTTCCGTGAGCCCCCGGCTGGGATCGGTGCCCGCTTTGGTCCGGCCGGGGCGGGGCTGGGAGGCCGGGAGGGGGGCGGGCGATCTAGAGCCAGATAAAACACACGCCCCCTTGTGGCGCATGTGGTTGGTTGGATTGAAGAATTTCGCCATTTCAGGAGTCACACCCGTCCGACACGAAGCCAGGAAAGCCAGCAATACCGCGCCAGTTACGTCGGACACCCAACAACAAGGCGCGATGCCATGACCAGCCGCGACGACGACCTGCGGGTCAAACACGGCCGCATCCGCGACAAATCCTTTGTCGGCCAGGTGATGCGCGCCGCAAAAAAAGCCGGGCACACCGGCAAACGATTTGGCGGCGGAAAAAAGCGCGGGCGCATCTCGACCTTCGGGCGGGGGAGACGCGCAGCCGCCGCGCTCAATCTTCGCTCGAATGCCCGCCGCGTGGTCATCAAGGGCAGGGTCGTGCGCCAGTTCGGAACCCGCTTCCGTTCGGCACCGCTGTCCAATCACATTTCCTATCTGCGCCGCGAAGGTGTCACCCACGACGGCACCAAGGCCCGGATGTTCGATGCCACCCAGGAAGTCACCGACGAAAAAGCCTTCGCGGAACGCTGTGCCGACGACCGCCATCACTTTCGCTTTATCGTCTCCCCGGAGGACGCACCAACGATGGTGGACCTGCGCGACTTCACGCGCGATTTTATGCGCAATGTCGAACGCGACCTGGACACCAAACTCGACTGGATTGCGGTGGACCACTGGAACACGGACAACCCGCATATCCACATCCTGGTCCGGGGCGTGACCGACGAAGGCCAGGATCTGGTGATCAGCCGGGATTACATCAGCTTCGGGATGCGCGCCCGCGCCTCCCAACTCGTCACCCTGGAGCTTGGTACCCGCAGTCCGCTCGAAGTGAAAACCGCCCTCGAAAGGGAGGTGGAAGCCGAACGCTGGACGGGCCTGGACCGGGTGCTGCAAGCCGCGGCAGATGACGGCGCCGGCATCGCGGACCTGAGGCCGGATTCCAGCGGCGAAGACCGCGAACTGCGTCTCCTGCTGGTGGGGCGGGCGGCCAAACTGGAAAAGCTGGACCTAGCCGAGCAGATCGCGGTGGGCCAATGGACCTTCAAACCTGGTATGGAGCAGACGCTGCGCGATCTCGGCATTCGGGGCGACATCATCAAGACCATGCACCGCGCCATGAGCCATGGCGGCGGGGAACCGGATGTCTCCAATTTTGCATTGCATGGCGGCACGCCCGCCGAGCCGATCCTGGGCCGCCTGGTTGAGCGCGGTCTACACGACGAACTCAAGGGCACAGCCTATGCCGTCGTCGAGGGTGTGGACGGCCGCACCCATCATATCCGCTTCACCGATCTGGACGTGACCGGCGACGCTGGACCGGGCGCCATCGTTGAAACCCGCTCCTATGAGGACGGCAGGGGCAAGGGTCGGCTATCCCTCGCCGTTCGCTCCGATCTGACCATCGAACAACAAGTGACGGCGCGGGGGGCCACCTGGCTGGACCGGCGTCTGCTGGACCAGGACGCGGTCGCCAGCAATTCAGCCTTCGGGGCTGAGGTGAGTACGGCGATGGAAAAGCGTGCCGATTTCCTGGTGGCGGAAGGTCTTGCCCGCCGCCGCGCCCAGGGTATCGCTTTTGCGCGCGATTTGATCACCACCTTGCGCAAGGCAGAACTGGACAACGCCATCACCAGGATCGCCGATGAAAGCCATCTCGTCCACCAGCCATCAGCGGAAGGCGATCACGTTGCAGGAACCTATCGCACCCGCATCGTGCTGGCGTCCGGCCGCTTCGCCATGATCGATGATGGGCTAGGCTTCCAGTTGGTGCCGTGGCGGCCGGCGCTGGATCAACATCTTGGCGGCGAAGTGAAGGGCCGGATGCGCGAGAACGGAATCGAATGGAGTTTCGAGCGCAAGCGCGATCTCGGCCTGTGATTCAGAAAGTCCGTGTCTCAGCCGTTCGTGTCGAGTAAAGACAACTCAGATCGCGCCAGACCTCGACTTCGTCTTCCTGGTCGGCGAGCGATTGCGCCCGCCGCACGGCGGCATAATCGCTGGCATGGGCAACCGCGATGATCACCGGGTGCCGTCCCTTCTTCACAATGCGGATTTCATAATTATCCACGCGAGGCTCCCTGAATGCCCCCGGCCGATTGAAGATCGAGATGCAATCCCCGTCCAATGAATTTTAGCGACAGGTGCATGACGATGTTTCGCGGTTGCGGCATCGCTAACAAACAAATACAAAGTCGCCTCGATGCGCGCGGTCACATGATGCGGTTGGTAACAATAACTCCAACCAACCCATGCTATAGGCCAACACCTCTCGACAGATAGGTCGAGGCCCGAAACAAACAAGGAGTGAGAATGGCAAAGACGATCAAAAAGAGAATCAAGCGGCGCCCCTGGAGCAAGGAAGATATTCGCGAATTCAAGAGTCTCGCGCGGCAGAAGATTCCGGTAGCCCGCATCGTGAGGAAATTGAAGGTCAAGCGCTCCGTTCCCGCACTTCGGCAGAAGGCCATGGCGCTGGGTATTTCCCTCAACTCACGCGCAAGCGCCAAGCGCAAGTCCGCGCGATAATCACGCGCGGCGCGCCTCGCCTCTCCAGCGGCCCGAGGCCGAACCGAAAGGTGGACGGCTCACCAAGGTACGGTCCGACCTTGATACGATTGTTAGGTCCGACGGTAGAGGTGGCCTGCACCCGGTTCGGATGACACTCGCTTGTGCTAGTCCTGCCTTCATCTCGAAGTCCATTGGGCTCATATAACCGATAATCGAGTGCAGCCGCTTGGGATTGTAGAAGCGTTCGATGTCGTCGAACACATCGGCTCTGGCATCGTCTCCGGTTCGATAGGTCTTGCGGGCCGTGCGCTCGGTCTTCAGCGCGGAGAAGAAGCTCTCCATCGCCGCATTGTCCCAGCAATTGCTCGACCGGATCATCGAACATGTGACGCCATGGTCGGCCATCAGCTGCAGGAACTGCTCGCTGGTGTATTGGCTGCCACGGTCTGAGTGATGCAGCAGTCGCCCTGCCCGGCCGCGGCCCCTACCTGGCCGTTGTGAACATTCGATGGCATCTCCGTCACGTTGCAGGCCGGTTCGCGGAATCGGGCAGACAGGTCATCGGAGCTGTGGTTCCCCGGGCGGTGCAGAGAATGGGTCTTGCAGCACCTCGTGGATGGCGTTGCTGGCAGTGTGGGCAGCGGGAAAGCCGGCATAAGCGGCCGCCTGGATCGTCACCTCCTCGATCTGGCGGACGGTCAGACCGTTCGTCAAGCCAAGACGGATATGGTTCTTGAGTTCTTCCGTCTGTCGCAGGGCGATCAGGATAGCGATCGTCACGAGGCTGCGTTGTTTGGCGCCAAGTACGCCGCGCGACCAGACCTGGCCAAATACGAACTCCATCGACATCGCGGTCATGGTCGATCCGACATCGCCAGACTCGACCGTTCGCCGCATCGCTTCGGCGCGCTCCGTGCCTCGCAGCCCGGCATAGACCGCGAGGCCGTCCAAGACACCCTGACGGGTGGAATCCAGTTCGTCTGTCATGCCAGTGAAACCCCAACGCCCAGGATCGCTTTGACCTCAAGAAAGGCTTCGAGGCCAAATACGCCATACTCCCGCCCAATGCCGGATTGCTTGTATCCACCGAACGGCGCCAGTGGATCATGCGGTGCGCCGTTGATCACCACGCGCCCAGTCTGCAGTCGCACGGCGATCGCCCGCGCACGGACCAGATCGGACGAGAACACATACGAAGAGAGGCCATAATCGGTGTCGTTGGCGATGGCGACGGCTTCGTCCTCATCGCGATAGGTAATGATGCATAGCACCGGCCCGAAGATCTCCTCTCGGGCGATGGTCATCTCATTGGTGACATTGGCGAACAGCGTGGGCCTCGCGAAATATCCCCCGAGCCCATCGGGATGGCCCTCGCCCCCGGCAATCAGAGTCGCGCCCGCCTCGATCCCAAGACGGATGTAGCGCTGCACCCGCTCATACTGCTTTGCATTGACCAAGGGCCCGATTGCGGTGGCGGGGTCGCGCAGGTCACCGACTTTCGTCGCCGTCATCGCCGCTTTCGCCAGGGGTAGCACGTCGGACAGCCGCTTCTCCGGCACGAGAATGCGCGTGCCCGCGAGACAGGCCTGACCGCTGTTCTGGAATCCCGCCATGATGGCCATCGGTACAGCCGCTTCGAGATCGGCGTCCTCCAAAATGAGGCTCGGCGACTTGCCGCCCAGTTCCAGAGTGACCCGCTTCACGGTGTCTGCGGCCGCTTTCATGATCGCCTTACCTACGGTGGTCGATCCGGTGAACGAGATCTTGGCGATGTCCGGACTTGTCGTGAGTTCCGAGCCCACCACGTCGCCGCGACCCGTCACGATGTTGAACAGGCCAGCCGGTGCGCCCGCCGCGTGCAAGGCCTCGGTGACGATCTCCGTCTGCAACGCGCTCATCTCGCTGGGCTTGATCACCGCCGTGCAGCCGGCCGCAAGGGCATAGGCGAGCTTGTTGCAGATGAACCCGGCATTGGCGTTCCAGGGCGTAATCAGCCCGGCCACCCCGACCGGCTCCATGACAACCTCGGAAACTCCAGCCGGGCGGGTGAAGCTGTAGGCCTCCAGAGTTTTCGCAGCGTTGAGGAAGGATTCCGCGGCATAGCGTGCCGTCCACCGGGCCCGCGCCACCGGCGCGCCATATTCCAGGATCGTCGCCTCTTCGAGGTCAGCAGCCCTCGACAGTACGGCGTCGTGCAGAGCGCGCAGCAGCTCAAGCCGTTCCGCCTTGCCGGTGCGGGCATAAGACAGCAAGGCGCGCTTGGCGGCTTGGATCGCCAGACGGGCATCTTCGGCGTCCGCTAGCCGCACCTGACCGATCACCTCGCCACGCGCCGGATCGAACAGGTCGAACATCTCCGTGCCATGCGGCGTCACGAAAGCACCGTCGATATAAATCCGTTCGACCGTCCGCATGGTGCATCCTTTCATTCGATCTCTTTGCAGCCACGAAGATAAATCGTTATCATTGCCACGATAAGCTGGACAATTCGTGACAGCGTGATCCGAAAATCAGGACAATGAACCGGTCAGGGCTTGTGGAATTGGACACGGTTTTGGCAGTCGCCCGCCTTGGCGGTTTCCGCGCTGCGGCTATAGAGCTTGGGGTTTCAGCAACCAGCGTCAGCAATGCCGTCGCCGGGTTGGAGGCGCGGCTTGGCGTGCGGCTGTTCAACCGCACGACGCGAAGCGTTTCCCTCTCGGAGGCCGGCGAGCAGTTCATCGCCGCAGTAGGACCGGCGCTATCTGATATCCATACCGCGATGGATGCTACGAACAGCCGGCGCGGTCGCCCCGCTGGCACGCTGCGTCTCAACTGCGCGGTCGCGGCGGCGCGGCAGATACTCGTGCCCGTGGTGCTGGAGTTCCAGCGACGCTACCCTGAGGTCAGGGTCGATATCGTCACCGACGCACATCTGATCGACATCGTGGCCAAGGGCTTCGATGCGGGCATCCGCACGCGGGATGCTGTGCCGGCCGACATGATCGCTGTGCCGTTCGGCCCCGAATTGCGCTTCGTCGTCGTCGGATCGCCAGCCTATCTGCGGGACCATCCCGCGCCGGCCAAGCCGGGCGATCTCATGGCGCATCGTTGCATCCGCGCCCGCTGGCCGAGCGGGCCGCTGTATCGCTGGGAGTTCGAAAAGCAAGGCCAGGCGTTGACGATTGACGCGCCCGGCTCCTTGACTCTGGACGAACCCACGCTCACGCGCGACGCGGCGTTGGCCGATGCAGGCCTCGCCTATATGTGGGAGGCACACGTCAGAGATGACCTGGCGTCTGGTCGCCTCGTCTCCGTATTGAATGATTGGATGCCATCGTCGCCGGGGTTCTGCCTGTATCATCCTGGCCGCCGCAACGTGCCGGCTGCTTTGAGCGTCTTCATCGACATGCTTCGGTAATGTGCCGAAATATGCCGGACGTCCCTCGCGAAGGATTTCGATTGAAAGGGGGGCTTTTGGTCCTAACGCGTGCAGGCCGCCGCCTTGCCGCCCCCGACTGGTTTTCCTTGCGCACGGGCAGCGCTATCGATCATGGGCACCATTCAAGCGTTCCTACACCGGAAGCATCCTGTTCGGTTGCACGTCCCACTCAACTGTATTTTGTCATTCTAAGGGTTTGAGCAAAAACGAAAAGAATTTTCCCGCACCGGCGAATACCGTCAGAGTTTTCCGATTGGCGTCAACAGATGCCGTTACGTACCGAGATAACTTAGGGCATAATTGAACTATCGGAATAACGTACCAAAGTTGCGAAGGATATACCATGGCACTTGAACACTACATCACGCTTGGCCGTTCCGGGCTCCGCGTGAGCCCGTTCTGCCTGGGAACCATGACCTTCGGCGAAGACCTCGGATGGGGTTCATCGGTCGAGGAATCCAAGCAGATCGTAGACCGCTATATCGAGCTTGGCGGCAATTTCATCGACACCGCGAATTTCTACACCAAGAGCCATTCGGAAAAAATTCTCGGCGATCATATCGGGCGAGACAAGGCGCGGCGCGATCGGCTGGTGATCGCGACCAAATTCAGCGGCAACCTCTATCCGGGAGATCCCAATGGCGGCGGTTCCAGCCGCAAGGCCATCGTCAACGCGGCCGAGAATTCGTTGCGCCGCCTGCAGACCGACTATATCGATCTCTACTGGCTACACATGTGGGACCAGAACACGCCCATCGAGGAGACTATGGCGGCGCTGGACGACCTGGTTCGCGCCGGCAAGGTCCGCTATATCGGCGTCTCCGACACCCCGGCTTGGAAGATTGCTCAAGCCAATACAATTGCACACTTTCGAGGGTGGTCAGCTTTCGTGGCGCTGCAGATCGAATACTCCCTCCTTGAGCGCACAGTCGAACAGGATCTCGTTCCGCTCGCGCTGGAGTTCAATCTTGGCATCACGCCCTGGTCGCCTCTCAAGAGCGGCGCGCTGAGCGGCAAATACACCCGAGCCAACGCAGGCAAGGTCAAGGGTGATCGCGCGGCATTCCTCGACGGTTCTCTAAGCGAGAAGACTTATGCGGTGATCGACCAACTCGAGACGATAGCCAAGGCTCACGACACATCCGTGGCGGCCGTCTCGCTCGCTTGGCTTCTGGCCAAGCCGGGCGTCACGTCACCGATTATCGGTGCGCGGCGTCTCCCTCAGCTGGAAGACAACATCAAAGCGCTCGATTTCAAACTAAGTGCTGGTGAAATCGCGACGCTCGATGCGCTGACCCAGCCGAAATTTGGCTTTCCGCAAAGCATGCTGGCTATGGCACCTGCCATCCTTAATGGCGGCACAAGCGTGAACGGCGTTTCTGCGCCGCCGTCAGGCTTCGTGATGGAGAAAGGCGGCAAGCCGTATTGATGGGATCAGGCAGGTTGTGCCGTTCCGATCCAGATCGGCCTCGTTCCGTGCGCCGAAGTTCAGTATCCAACAGTGAAACGCTTGCGCGCGTGTGCCGGATTTTCCAGCTCGTCAACCAGTGCGCTGGCGTAGTCCTCGAAGGAGATGCTGCTGCCTTGCTCGTTCGATAGAAGCAGGTCAGTGCCGAGGCGGAATTTTCCGGTTCGCTCGCCGGGAACGAACATCGCGGATGGCGACAGAAACGTCCAGTCCAGATCGGTCTCAGCACGCAGCAGGTTCAGAAATGTGCATCCTGCTGCCGCCTCTTGCTTGTATGCCTCTGGGAAGCTCGGTGCATCGATGAGTTTCAGGCCCAGTGAGAACGTACCCAGCGCGACCTCGAGACTGCCGGCGCCGCCCACGACGAGGTAACGCGGCACACCGGATGCCCGCACTGCCGCGACCAACTTTGCCGGATCGCTCGTCGCGAAATGCACGGAGCTGATGACCACGTCGTGGCCTTTGAGAAGGACGGCGAGGCCAGCCTCATCCAAGACATCGCCGGACTTGGCCTTTACGCCGGGTGACGCGGGTACCCGGGCCACGTTGCGCACGATCGCGGTGACGGAGTGCCCGCGGCGGACGAGTTCGGCCAGGATTCGCGACCCAGCATTCCCGGTGGCCCCTATCAAAGCGACATGCATCGTAAATTCCTCATGTGGTTTCCAATGGTGACTAGATATCCATTGACGGGGTTGGTGTGAAGAAGGCACCTTAGCCTTACTTGGTTACGTCGAGGAAACCGCCATGCTTGTTCACAACCCATACGCCAGCAACTGTCCGACACGGATGATTCTCGACCGTGTCGCCGACAAATGGGCCGTCCTGGTGCTGGGGTTGTTGATCGGCGCCCCCGTGCGCTTCAACCAGTTACGTCGGGCCATTGAGGGCATTTCTCAAAAAATGCTATCGCAGACCCTCAAGTCTCTGGAGCGAGACGGGCTGGTGAGCCGCAAGGCGATTGCGACGGTGCCCGTGACGGTCGAATACGCCATCACCCCCCTCGGACAGACGCTCGCCGCCACCTTGGACGCCCTGCGAATCTGGGCGGAAACCCACATGGAAGAAGTAACTGCCAGTCAGCAACGATACGATGCCAACGGGATGTCCGGCTTGTGAGCCCGTGGACCGCCGAGGATATCTGTCGCTTCCCGCGTCCGTTTTCAAACACCAGGGCATTGTGGCTGAACGGAGAGTTTCCAATCAACCTTTCCGTCCGTCGTGCAGATCGAGCGTTTCATCCAGCCAGTTGAAGACGACTTCGTCCTTGTAAGCCAAGGCGCCAGACTGGCAGTGATTCTCGGCTCCATCTTCGCTGGTAAATCGGACAAGTTGCTTAGGACATTGCAATGCATCGTAGATTTTCTGCGGCTGACCGTGGGAGAACTGGTCGCCTTCAGCGTCCATGACCAAGCAAGGGCATTGAATCTGTTGGGCGATACCATCCATCGAGTATGGCTTCGTTTTGGTAATGAAATCAGCGATACCTGAAGCCCCAAACGACCACACACCCTGTGGTACGGCCCAGCGCAGGGCCGTACTGTTCTCTATGCCTTCTTGAATGATATTCTCGCACTGCACCGTGTCGCCCGCGTCGAGAGCGGCGACAGCCTCTTTTGGCAGCAGACCCCGAAAGTCGTACATGCCGTCAAAGAAGATAGCCGCGCGAAACCTATGCTCGAAAGCCGCGGCACGAGCAGCGAGATAGCCTCCCATGCTCATGCCCATGAGTGCTAAGTGGTCTCCGTCGACATCCGGCCTAGTCAGGGCATAGTCCACGGCAGGCGTCACCACCGCTTCCCAGTCATACCGGAAATGGAGATGTTGCTTACGGATCGGCGCCCCCTGTCCCGGGCCGTCAAAGGTCAGGCAGTTATAGCCGCGCCGCACCGCCGCTGCGGCGCCGAAATAGAAAAGCTCCTCAAGACTCGAGTCGAATCCACCGTGGAAGATCAGTGTGGGACGCGGCTGGCCGGAATTGTCGACCTTGTAGAAATATCCGGGCAGCGTGGTGCCCTCGTAGGGAATTTCCACCGGCTCCCAGGTTGGGCCGGTGAGCTTCGCCGCTTTGGCGTAAGCCTTTTGCGACGCCCTGGACTCCGAAAGAATGCGGGGGTCTGCAGGATCGCCATGGAGATAGAACTCGGCTGTCCGAAAGTAGGTGGACGCGCGCAGGTATCCTTCGCGGGCGCTTTCCAGGTGACCTGCATCCAAGCTGGCATCCGCACGCGACAAAATCCGGCGCGCCAGCTTGTCCCATTCCGTGAACCAGCTCTCGAAATCACCTTCCTTGATCCGTGCGGCGGCAGCCATCATCTCGCCGATGTCCGAGCCTCCGTAGTAGGCGAAGCCCAGGTTGCGAACGAATTCGAATGCAAACGACTCATCTTTGAATGCGACCTTCATTGCCTTCTCCAGTCCGTCGGTTCTAGCGGCCGCAACCTACCGACATCGGAGGAGCGGCCAGGGGGCGAAATCTACTCACTTCGGGGCTTGCGGAGCCGACCTCACCGTCACCATCCGCATCGCGGCAGTCTCGACTCCGACGATGCTCGTCGCGCCGCAACGGAGATGCTCGCCGAGAACCGGGTCGAGAAGCTTTTCACCAGGTCGTTCATGCTCTAAGTCATGAGTGGAACGCTATCGTTCCAACCAACTTAGGGACGTTTTCGATGAAACGCAACCGTTCCGACGATAATCATTCGCCGCGCCGGCCGAGCGGGGCGGCGGTGATGCGGGTGCAGGTGACGGACGCGCTCTCCCGTTCGTTCTTCTCCGAATGGTCGCGGGTCGGCTATGCGGCGCTCAGCCTTGAGCGCGTGGCCAAGGCGGCAGGCGTTGGCAAGGCTGCGCTCTACCGGCGCTGGCCGTCCAAGGCGGCCATGGCGAGCGACCTCCTCCCGCGCGTCGGCTTGACGCTCACCGACACTGGAGACAAGGGTTCGCTGGAAGCGGATATACGGGCGGTGCTGCTCGCGTTTCGGCGCGTATTGCGCCATCGCATGATCCGCCGGATACTGGCTGATCTTCATGCCGAGATCGGACGCGAGCCGGCGCTCGAAGCCGCGATCCGCCCGTTCCAGCAGGCGCGCCGCGATCGTGTCCAACTGATCGTCGAGCGCGCTATTGCGCGTGGCGAGCTTGCCCCGACGGTGGATCGAGAGACGATCCTAGATTTCCTGGTGGGGCCGCTTTACTGGCGGCTCGCGGTTACCGCAGGATGCTCGGACGTCACGCATATCGAGCGTCTCGTACGCATGACGAAAGCTGCGATGATGGCGGGGTGAGAAACGCCTAGCGGACGTACAGCATCACCATAAGCTGGATCACTTCGGATGAGGAATCGAACCAGCGGAACGGGTTCTCGGGTTTGGATTTGCGGGTCATGCGATCGCCTTAGCCACCACTACTCACCAGGAGTGCATTTGGGCTGGCAGTGTCTGCGACAGATACCGTTCCGGCTTAACGGCAACCAAGGCAACGGCCGAAACTCTCTTCGGCACCGTCATGCTTAGAACCTGACTCAAAAAGGGGGGCACGCCATAGAAATGGTCAGGAAGCCACGCGAGGCGGACAAAGATAGAACCAACGGGCTGCGGCGGCGCTGGCGGATGGACGAAAGGCACACCTTATTTCATTTCCCGCCCTGGACTGTTGGGCAGGCGAACTTAGCCGCGTCAAACGCGCCATTGTCAGAATCGCGGCCTTAAAACCTTGTCGGCAATCGGCAGAGCACAAGGCTGCCGAACTTCCGCTTTGGGGGAAGGAGAAATTGTGTTTGTCCGCCGCCTGCGAAGACTGATGACCCAGCGCGATCATGTCGAACGCTCTCGCCTTTCGGCTCCGGGCTTCAAGTAGCGGTGAGGGACAGAAACGCGCGGGTTTCCGCGAGCACCCGATCCTGAAATTTTGGATCGCTCGCGAGCGTCGAACCCCTCGCCGGCCGACCTTTTTGATCGTAGTAGACGCCGGTCCCGACGGCCTTGTTGGTCAGAATCGTGGTGATGACGCGCGCCGCCCGCTCGGGCGTATTTCTGTAGCGGTTGAACGGCGGCAGCCGCGTGATGATTTGTCCAAACACGAAACGCATTAATCCATTTGCACCGCCGAGACCGGTCGCCGGATTGATGCCGGGCTCAACGGCGTTGATGTGCAATCGGGGTAATTCTCTGGAAAGCGCCAGGGCGGAAACGAGGATGCACTGCTTTGACGTCGCGTAGGCGTCCATGCCCGTGATCCTGGATCCAGGCTGTTGCCATTCGCCCCGCGCGCTCGCCTCTGTCGAGATATACCGTCCGCCGCGCATGCCCATGACCTTGACCGGGGGCCGCTCCGGGTCTTCGACCCCCGACGCGACGAAGAGGACGTTTGCGCCATCCTGTAGATGCGGGACGAGCGCCTCCGTCAGCGCGAACGGACCAAGGTGGTTGGTCGCGAAGGTGAGGTCCCAGCCCAAAGCGTTCTTGCCCGGTTTCGTGAGCATGACGCCGGCATTGTTGAGTACGCCGGTGATCGTCAGACCAATGGCGATGATCTCTCGCGCGGCGCGCTGAACACTGGCCGGATCGGAAAGGTCGCAGACGACCGTGAAGGCCTTGCCGCCAGCCCGCTCGATCTGCTTTCGCACGCCGTCCAGCTTGCTGTGATCTCGGCCTACCAGGATCAAAGTGCCATACGCAGCGAGGTCCATGGCTACGCAGAGTCCGATGCCCGATGTCGGCCCGGTGACAACGTAAGTGTCGGTTTTGGACGGGTTCATGAAATCTCCAATGTCTGAGTAGTCAGTCTTTTATGGATGAAAATTAAGCGATCATTCGCCAGACGGCTTCGAAACCTGCTCGGCTGTGCGCCTCGGCGTTCGTCGGGTCGCGGACAATGAAATCGACCGTGGCGTCCGCGGCGGCGTTCATGAGACCCACGACCAAACCGAGCGGTGCGGCGCGCATCGGTCCAGTCTCACGACTCCGCTCAAGGATTGCGGAGACCTTGGCCATGGCGCGGTTGCCGACGTCCCGGCTCGACCGGGTTATTTCGTCTGACACCGCAAGCTGCGCAAGTGTCCGGCGTTTTTCAGGATCGGCGATCGCCCAACCAAGCCACCCGCGCCACATGCTGGCCATCTGATCGCGAACATCCTGGTCAACAAGCACGCCGTCTAAGGCGGCTGCGGCCATCTCCGTCTTCAGTTCGACGTAGAGCTGATTCAGGAGATCCGCCTTGGTCTCAAAGTAGGTAAACAAGGACCCGTTGGAGACACCGGCCTCCTTGGCGATCAGCGCCGTCGGCGCGGCTAGCCCGTGGTTCGCGATGACATGGGTTGCCGCCGCAATAATCGCATTACGCCGGTCCTCGCTTTTCGGTCTTGCCAAGCCAGATCGTCCAATGGAGCGTCGACCATATAAAAGAGTGTTTGGTCAGTCAATAGGTCAGGCTATGCGGGATTCAGGCAGCTCCGGACGGCGACCGAGAGCCTCACTGAACCGTAGCTTCTTGGCCAGCTAGACGGCCTCATCGAACGCACGGGCAGATTTTCGGCCGAGTTTTGCGAGAGCTGCCAGTTCCGTTTCACAGCCAAGGGCATGCGTGAATCGATAGCAGGAGGCATCAGTTCTGCCGGGAGAGAAACCTACGCAGCATGGTTTCCATTGTCTTGCCAAAGCGATCCATGTCGAGATCGGGGTAGCGTACTGTCAGCGCCTTCCCCGCATCGATCAGACTGATAAAGATCGCAGCGGACATTTGAGGGTCCAGGTCGGGATCGATATCGCCACCCTTTTGGGCTTCCTCGAAGAAAGTCGCGAGCAGAAGGCGCATACCTTTGCTCGCATCTTGAAGGATGCCGCCGACTTGGGGGTCACGAGCGGCCTCGGCAAGGATATCCAGAAGAACTCCCGGTCCAGCGCGGCGCTGAGCGTCTCTCAAATTCTCCAACTCTGAAACGGTCGCCGAAACCGCGTCAGTCTTGCTTTCGGTGAATTGCTTCACACGCGCTTGCGTATAGACCAAGCCGGACTCGGCAATAGCGGTAATCATCTCCTCCTTGCTTCCAAAGTAATGATATAGGTGCCCGGGGCTGATCTTGGCTTCTTTGCAGATCTGGGCGATGGAGGCGCCATGAAAGCCGCGCCGCGCGAAACAGCGCTCTGCAGCCGCCAAAATTTGGGCGCGCCGCTCGTCATGTTTGGCCGCGTGGATCGTTCGCATGGCATTCCCGAGAGTAGAGTGATTGATCTAACAAAGGTTGACCTCTCCGTCGAGCACCCATATATTTAGAGCGAACGCTCAGTCTACAGATTGAGCTTGAGCCGAGCCAAATCCTGAAGATGTCAGGCCGAGGTCGTTGGCATGGTGCAAGATCGAGGACAGCCGATGACAACGATCGTTATGACGGGTGCAAGCACGGGTATCGGCCGTGGCGCTGCGCAAGATTTGATGACGGGTCCGGATGTGAGGCTGATCGCCGGTGGTCGCAGCAAGCCCCCGGTCGGGGCGGAGTTCCTCCGGCTGGACCTTACAAGCCTTGCCAGCGTGCATGAATTTGCAGTGGCGGTAAGGGAAGCGCTTGGTGACACCAGCATCGACGTTCTGGTGCTGAACGCCGGAACGCAATTTGGCGACGCCAAGCATCGCACGAAGGATGGATTTGAAACCACCTTCGCCGCCAACCATCTGGCGCACTATCTGCTGCTCCGCCTGCTGATGCCATGCCTTTCGATCGGCGCAATCGTGATCGTCACGACGAGTAACCTCCACGATCCCAACACCAATCCCGTCGCGCCCCCCGAACATGCCGACGCCAGACTGCTCGCCGAGGGGAAGGTCGAAGCGAACGATCCGCCAAGTCTGCGCGCCGGGGTGCGGGCTTATGCGAGTTCCAAGCTCTGCAATATCCTCACTGCCGAAAGCCTCGCTTCTTCGGACTTTGCGCGCGAACGACGACTCCGTGTCATCGCCTTCAATCCCGGCTTCACGCCGGGGACCAAGCTGACGCGCAATCAGTCGCCGCTGTTCCGGTTGCCCTTTTCGATCGTCACCCGCGTCATGAGCGCATTCCGCCGCTTGAACACGATTGCGAGTGGCGGGCATCTACTCGCCGACCTCGCGTTGGGACGGATCACACCTCCACAGGGGCGGCTTTACGCCTCGCAGGTCCGGCGCGAGCTGCAATGGCCTGACCCTTCCGCGATGGCACGCGACGAGGCCGTTCAGACCAAGCTGTGGCGAGACAGTGCCGAACTCGTCGGCCTGCCCGAAGGCCCTTGAGACCTTCGCTTCGCTCGCCCCGACATCTCGAGCATAGCGACAAGAGCCTTTGCGCCACTGCGTTGCCACGGATTTCAGCGATGACGCGGAACGCTTACCGATATTGGAAGCCGCTGCGTGAACGAACGTCTGAAATCGATCTATGCGGTCGACACCATGAGCGACTAGAGGTCGGGGCTTGCTACCGATAGGATCGATTCGGAGCCACCATGAATCTGTGTCCGAATAATGCACAGGGGTCTACCTGTTGATTCGAAATCGCCCGGTGATAGGGTATGAGCGATAGCTCGCCTTCCACAAGCATTTCGGGTCACGGGACATGGCGCGCAAACCGCTTACAAATCCACGCAAGCAGGCCTCGCAGGCGCGATCGCGCGTCACCGTCGATGCGCTTGTCGATGCGACCGCCCGTATCCTGGTCCGTGACGGTTACGACAAAGCCAGCACCAACCGGATCGCCGACATGGCCGGCGTGAGCATCGGCTCGCTTTACCAATATTATCCTTCCAAGGAAGCGCTCGTTGCCGCCGTCATCGATCGGCACAATCGCCAGATCATGCGGCGTGTGCGCACGGTACTGACCGAGATCGCTTCGCTGCCGATCGAAAGGGCCGTGCGAAGGCTTGTCGCCTTCGCCATCGAGGCCCACCGCATCGACCCCAGGCTACATCGCGTGCTTGCAGAGCAGATTCCGCGCGTCGGGCGGCTGGAGAATGTGGAAGCACTCAACCGTGAAGGCTACGCCCTCTTCCGGGACTATCTCGAAAGCCGCCGCGACGAATTGCGTGTCAGGGACCTCGATCTGGCGGCATTTGTGTGTGCGACATCGATCGAGGCGCTGACCCATTCGGCCGTCCTATACCACACCGAAATGCTGCGGGACGCCGAGGCGCTCATCGAGGAAACCACACGCTTCATATCTGGATATCTGCAACCGACGTCGGTTTGATGTCGCAATATTCCGGCGGCGGGGTCATGACGACGCCGTGACCAGGCCTTGAGAACCACCGGCTTCCGGCTTGCGCGCAAATAACGAGCGGCAGGGCCAAAGCCACAGCAGATCGACGCCCAGGCTCTCGACCGACAGACCCGCCTGGCGCAATATTGCCGCATAACGGGCCGTGTGCATCAGATCGAAGATCGCGATGCGGCCGCCCGGCTTCAGCACGCGGATGATTTCGCGCACCGCCTGGTCGCGCCCCTCTTGCGAAGGGATATTGTGGATCACGGTCATCGAGATGACGGCATCGAACGCCGCGTCGCAGAAGGGCAGCCGTGTGATATCCCCGGTTTCGACCTCGACCCGGTCGGCAACGCCTTCCGCAACCGCGTTGGCCCGAGCCGCGTCCGGATTGTTGCCGGAAAGGTGCCCGGCCCAAAGATCGATACCGACGGCCTTGCCCGTGGTGAGTTTCTTCGCGCTCCCGATCAGGGCTAAGCCCCGGCCGCATCCGGCATCTAGCACGCGTTCGCTTCCCGAAAGGTCAAGCGCATCAACCAGGCGGTCACGGACCCGCATCTTACCCACAAGGCTCGACTTGAGCATGACGGCCGCCCAAGCAAGCAAAAGCGCCGCGAACAAGGCGCCGCCGATACTCCACGGCACGGGAATGAGACTTGATCCGGGCCATGCGAGATCGATCACCGCCGGCAATGCCAGCAAGATGCCGAAAACAATGTACGCGCGAACCACTCGCGGCGCGTCGATGCCGTATTTTGCGCGCTGTCTCATGCGTTCGAATCTCCCGGCTTCGCGGTTGCCGCCTCGCGCTTCCCGGTTTTGGCGGGGGCGCGGTGTCAATTCCGCCCATGGGAACGATATGAGCCATCGCTCACGTTGCATACTCGCATTGCCAGGGCGCAGCCCCGGCAGCACGAATGTCTGGAAAATACCGGAAGAAAAGCGTGCCGGAACCGATCGCGCATGATCGTGAACGCAGGCGCCGAAGCGACTACTCGCATTTTGGGAGCGGACACCTGATCGTCGGCCGCCGACAGGACGGCCTCCGGTTCGACCTCGGTCACGATATAGCGGCTCCAGGAAATGAAGACCGGCCGAATTTCTATCCAATTCCATCCATTCCGATAGAGTGGGCTCGCCGCAGTGGAGAAGCCGCAGAGCGCCTTAGGTCGCTATGGCGTAGAATCGGCGTTCTCTACGCCGCCTGTCGATCTCGAACCTTACGTTCGCCCTGAATGGCGTTCCGACATGTAGCGCCCCGGCGAAGTACCGAGTACCTTGCGGAACATAGTCACAAAGCTCGGCACGCTCTCGTAGCCGAGACCGGCCGCGACCTGCTGGATCGATGCGCCCCCGGCCAGCCACTTCACGGCGAGGATCACGCTGAGTTGCTGGCGCCAGCGTCCGAAGCTCATGCCAGTCTCCCGGCTAATGATCCGGCCCAACGTCCGCGCGCTCAGCCCAGCTTTCTCTGCCCAAACGTCGAGCGTCTCTCGATCCGCCGGCGAGGCCATCATCAGGTCGATGATCCGGCGAAGGCGTGGGTCGGCCGGCATCGGCAGATGCAGGTCTTCGTCCTTCGCCGCCACCAGTTCATCGAGCAGCACCGCCATCAATCGCGAATTCGCGCCGCCCTCCTCGTAGAGCAGCGGCAGATTGGCGGAGCGGATCAGGAGTTCGCGCAGCAACGGCGTCACCGAGACGGCGCGGCACGCCGTGGGCAGGCCCGCGCCGATGCCGGAAGCGACGAATGCACCATAGCCTTCCAATGCGCCCGTCACCTTAATGGCGTGCAGGGCTCCGCCCGGTATCCACACGGCGCTGCGCGGTGGCACAATCCATAGGCCGCCTTCGACCTCGCAGCTCAGCGCGCCGCGCTGGACGAGCAGGATTTGGCTCTTGGTATGGAAGTGCGGTTCCAGCTCGAAATCGCCGAAGGTTTCGGATGCGAAGCCGTAGGTGACGACCGGACGGGGCACATCGTCCGGCTCGACCCAGTCGGTCTTGACGGAGAGATCGTTCAGAAGCGGCATGACCGACAATCGGGCATGATGGCGATATTGAATAACATTCTGTCTAACCTTCGTAATGACGACAAGATCGGTTCCCTGTACCAGCTTGTCATCAGCCGGTCGAGGGCGATCGGCTCCCATGATCGGGAAGGAACCAGCATGAACACGTTGACCAGCGGGCGCATCGCCCAACTTCTGACCCAGCTTCATCGGGATGCCGAAGCGGCGGATGGCGAATTGATGAAAGAGGTTGTCGCCGGCATGGAAGCCTCCGGCGGCACGATCGAGCAACTCGCGGCGCAGATGATCGCCGATGAACGTGCCGACTACCGGCGAGTTTATAGCGGCCACGCCGCACATTTTCTGTCCGTATCGCCCGGCTATGGCCGCTTTCTCTACGCCATCGCGCGCGCCTGCAAGGCGTCACGGATCGTGGAGTTCGGCACCTCAATGGGCGTCTCCACCATCTATCTCGCCGCCGCGCTGCGCGACAATGGCGGCGGCCGGCTCATCGGCTCCGAGTTGGAGCCGGCGAAGGTGGCACGGGCACGGGCGCATCTCGATGCCGCCGGACTCGCCGATCTGGTGGACATTCGGGAAGGCGACGCGCTGGAGACACTCAAGGATGTCGGCGGCGAAGTCGATCTGGCACTGATCGACGGCGGCTGGTCGCTCTACCTGTCGGTGCTCAAGCTGATCGAGCCCCAGTTGAAGGCCGGCGCGGTGATCCTCGGCGAGAACGCCTTCGCGGCGGACTATCTGGATTACGTCCGCGATCCCGAGAACGGCTATGTCTCGCAGTCTCTCCCTCTCGACGAAGGGCGTGGCAACGAGTTCACCGTGAAGGTCGCATGATGATCGCGGCGGAGACGCCCATCCACCGCGCGGCCCAGCGACGTGGGGAGCTATAGCGGGCTTTGGTGGCTATGGCGTAGCTGTAGTGCCCATCTTCATCGTTCATCGCCCGGCAGGCGGGAGACCTCCTCGATTTCGTCCTTTACCGTTGAGCGGCATCTGGATTGTCGTCAGATATATAATCAACGATTGCCAGCAGGTCAGCTAATGCTACTTCCCGCCATTCAAGCGCCAGCACGGGTGCGGCGTTTCTTGTCTATTTGCGCCTGAACTTTGTCCATGGCTTGCCGATGCGGAATCCCGGGACGCGTATCAATCAGTGCTTCCTGCACCTTTGCCCGAAACCACGCATCATAGGCGTCGGGATCGGTTGTCAGCCCAGCTGGCAAACCGCCTTCTTTCGCGACGCGGGTCAGCAGGATGCGCACCGCATCTGATACGGTAAGACTGATGCGAGCAAGCTTCTCTGAAGCCTGCGCCTTAAGTTCATCATCTACGCGCGCATGAAGCATAGGGGTGTGTGCTGTCATATCCGATACTCCTGACTAAGGAACGAATATGTATCTCAATCGAGATACAGCCAAGACCCATCCTAGCCAGAAATCCTTAGAGATAAGCGGTCACCGCTCAGCCCGATTTGTCGAATGGATTGATAAGATCGATGCCGCAGTCCGTGAAATCGCGGACGTTGCGTGTTGCCAGACTGGCCCCGCGTGATTGGGCTATAGCGGCGATCTGCGCGTCCGCGTGGGAAATCGGTATTCCGGCCGCGCGGCGCTGCGCGGCCATGAGCGCGTAAATTTGCGCGGCATTGGAATCGAAGGGCAGTATGCGCCCTTGAAAGTCCTCTTCGAACATCAGCACCGCAACGGTCTGCAGAGCCGACTGACGGCGCCCCTTTGGCAGAATGCCGATTCCGTAGAGAATCTCCGCTTGCGTAATGGCCGTCGTAAAGACGCTCGCGGGCGGCAGCCCCTTGAGCCATGTACCGACTCGTGCATTCGGCTCTGGGCGAAACACTTCCGACAGGACGTTCGTATCGAGAACGATCACGAATCCAGCTCGACCGGCCGAATGGGATCGCGGGCAATGGTGGGCAATTCGACGCCGCCCAGGGGCGCGATGCGAGCCCGGATGGCATCGAACAGATTGCCCTCTTTGCTGCCAGAGGCCGCCGCCATGGTGGAGGTGAGGATTTCACGCGCCTCCTCTTCCATTGAGCGGCCGTGCTCGGCCGCGCGGACACGCAGACGTGTCTTCACCTGCTCATCCAGATTGCGGATGGTGATGCTGGCCATGCCATCTCCTTTGATAGCATTGTACGCAATGCAATCATTGATTGCAATATTTCGGAGGAGGCTGATTTGCTGGGTTTCCGGCGACCGGGGTGAAGGAGCCGGGAGCGCCTGCCACGGTCTCGCCGCCTTCCTGAACGGAGAAGAAACATCCCCCTCAGACCCGGTTCAGCGGCCGGCGACCATGATCGCGTCAACGGTCAATGAAAAGGAGACCAATCATGAAACGCTTCACGAAAATTGCTCTGGGTGCCCTGATGCTGGCGGGCGCCGCCACGGTTGCGGCGGCTCCGGCTTCGGCGCGCGTGGTGGTCGGGTTCGGTGCACCAGTGGCCTATGCGGCCGGCCCGGTCTGCAACCCCTATAGCGCCTATTACAATCCCGACTATTGCGGCTATGGCCCGGCCTATGTCGACGGTCCGATCGTCGGCTTCGGCATCGGCGGCTGGGGCGGTGGCTTCCATGGCGGCGGCTTCCACGGTGGCAGCTTCCATGGCGGACACCGTTAATCGCGCATCCTGAATGCGAAAGGCCTCGGCAAACGCCGGGGCCTTTTCGTTATCAAAAGCTGGTCCGCGCAATAGACGCGGTAATCCTGCCCAGCGCAGACGGCCGATCGCCGCCTTTTTTTGGAAATCCGCACGGCCGATACCGCGCGTGAATACGCTGCGTTACGCGCGAGCCGCCTAGAACAGTCCGCGCGAAAGTCTTTGCACGACAACCCCGCCGATTGCGCGATCGCCGCCTGGACCCTGTTGCAACGGGCCAAGTGTGGCTCTCTTTACGCGTCTCCATCAATCGCCCCGCGGGGCCTGAGGAGACACACATGCAACCCATTCTGCAATCGCGCAGCCGATCGCTGCCGCCTCTGCGCTTAACAGGCAAACGCGGACAGTGGCTCGCACTACTTGGATTGATCGGGAGTCTGTCCTTCTCCAACGCCGCCTGGGCGCAGAACATCGGGACGGCGGGAGGATTTGCCGTTGACTTCGGTGAGCAGGACCAGACCGCGCAGACGGTGCAGGACTCCGTTACCGGAGTCGATTCCGTTACGCTCGGTTGGGGCACGACCAGCGCCGGAAACAGCGCAGTCGTATTGGGCACGCTTTCCAGCGACGACGGCCAGAGCAATGTTGTCTCGGTCGGCAATGCCAGCACCGGCCTGACACGCAGGATTACCAATGTCGCCGCAGGCGTTTTGTCCACCGACGCCGCAACAGTGGGCCAACTCCAAAGCGCCATCGGCGGCATCGACTCCCAGGCCAACGCCTATACGGACAATGCCGTCAGCGGGATTCTAAGTCAGGCCAACACCTACACCAACAACGCAACATCGGGCATTCTGAGTTCGGCGCAGAGTTACGCGGCTGGTATCGGGTCTTCAACCCTCAGTTCAGCGAACAGCTATACCGACAACTCCTCCGCCGCGACCCTGAACGCCGCGCAGAACTACGCCAATGGTATCGGATCATCGACGCTCACGTCGGCGAACAGCTATGCCGACAGTGTCGGAGCTACCACCCTCTCCGGAGCCAAGGCTTATACCGACACATCGAGCGCGGCGGCATTGACGGCTGCAAAGACCTACGCCGATGGCGTCGGGTCTTCTGCCCTGACCTCGGCCAACAATTTTACGACCAACTATGCCAACACAGTTGGTGCTTCGACGCTCTCGACGGCGAACAACTACGCCGACGCCTCGGTCACGGCGAGTTTGAGTGCCGCCAAAACCTATGCGGACGGTGTCGGCGCAACGACCCTCAGTTCGGCCAATCTCTTCGCCACCAACTATGCCGATAGCGTGGGCGCTACAACCTTGTCGTCTGCAAACAGCTACACAGACGCATCGAGTGCGGCCACGCTGGTATCAGCGAAGTCCTATGCCGATAGCGTCGGCGCAGCGACTCTGGCTTCTGCCAACACCTTCGCACAGAATTATGCCGATAGCGTGGGCGCTGCCACTTTGGCGTCGGCAAACACTTACACCGACGCATCGAGTGCGACCACTTTGGTTTCCGCAAAGAGCTACGCGGACGGGGTTGGCATATCGACCTTGAGCGCCGCAAATCTGTATACCGACACCTCCACTACGGCCGCGCTGACCGCGGCCAAAAGTTACGCCGATGGTGTAGGATCGGCGACACTGACGGCCGCCAATACATTCGCTACGAATTACGCCGATAGCGTAGGCGCCACCACATTGAGCGCGGCGAACCTCTACACCGACACCATGAGCGCCACGACGCTGAGCGCCGCCAATTTCTATACCGACACACGGACGCAGTTCTTTGCCGCCGATTCTGGGCTTGCGCCAGCCCAGGCGTCCGCCCAGGAGACCCTGGCTCTGGGCGGAGGCTCCATCGCCACAGGGACGAAGGCCGTTGCCATAGGGTCCGCCGCTCAGGCCATTGGCGCCGGCTCTTTTGCCGGCGGTTATGGCGCCTATGCCGTCGGCGGCGGCGGGCTCGCGCTTGGCACGAATGCCAGCGTGACGGCGGACAATTCGGTGGCGCTGGGTGCGGGGTCGATTGCGGCGCGCGGCGCGCAGGCCAATTACGCCGATGCCATTTCGGGCGCGACCACCAGCTCAGCAGGTGAAGTGTCCGTGGGAAGCCCCGGCGCGGAACGCCAGATCACCAATGTTGCGGCCGGATCGGCCCCCACCGACGCGGCCAATGTCGGCCAGGTCCAGTATGCGGAGTCCCAGGCGATAAACCTGTCCGAAGCCTTCACCACTATGACTGCGAATTCGCTGGTCATGCTGTTCAACAGCTACGGCTACAATACCTCGCCCTCAAATGGCTCGAATTCCGTTGCCCTTGGCTCCGGTTCGACAGCAACGGGCGGTAATTCGACAGCGATCGGTAGCAATAGCTCCGCGCCCGCAGATAACTCCGTGGCGCTGGGCGCGGGCTCGACGGCGTCGCGTGGCGGGCAGAAGAACTACAAAGACCCGATCTCCGGGAGGATTGCGAGTTCGGCCGGCGAAGTCTCGGTAGGAAGCCCCGGCGCCGAACGGCAGATCACCAATGTTGCGCCGGGCACAGCCCCCACCGATGCCGCGAATGTCGCCCAAGTGCAGGCCGCGATTGGTCAGGCCAATGCCTATACCGACAGCATGTTCGACAAGGCGGCGCGACAGACCTGGAGCGTGGCGGCAGTCTCTCAGGCTCTTGCCAACATGCCCCAGGCACTGGACCCCGGACAGTCCACGGTCGGCATGGGCTTTGGCTATTCCCATGGCGAGGTAGGCATGGCCATCGGCGGCTCCTATTACATGCCCGACGACAGTGTCATCATGAAAGCCTCGGCCAGCTATGGCGGCCAGGCCGGTCTCAGCGCCGGCATGGGGATGGGTTTCGTCCTCAACTGAAGCGATGTGCGTGTTGCTGGCGGCAGCCTTGCAACCTTTGTGCTTCAAAAGGGTTTGTTGTGTCACCAGGCTGTCGTTGACCGGCGACATGGTGCCGGCGCGGGGGGAATCTCCAATGAGGTTTCAAATGACAGTGATGCAGACGTAAACAAAGATACCAACCGTCTCATGGCCTCGACGATCTGAATCTCACATCGCCAAGCCGGCTTCCTCACCCAGATTTTTCCGTATCGAGTCCCGTTCTATGCTCCCTTTTCTTGCGATCGATTTCGAAGCGTCCTGTCTGCCTCGTCACGGCAAATCCTTTCCGATCGAAGTTGGAGTGTCCGATATTACAGGACGGACACGCGCCTGGCTCATTCGGCCACACACCTCCTGGTATGGATGGGACTGGACGGCCGAAGCCGAAAGCGTGCATCAGCTATCGCGCGATGACCTTTGGCGCGATGGCCTGCCAGCCGATGTCGTGCTCGCGGAATTGACCGAGGCGGTGCGGGGCCACGTTGTCGTCGCCGACAGCAACCTCGACAGCTACTGGCTGGAAACTCTTTCTTCTGCCGTTGGCGCACCTGCACCCTGCGCCATTCGCCATGTGTCGGAGTGGGTCGATAGGCTTGCGCCCTCTCCGGATGAATGGACGACCGCGTTCGCGGAGCTCGATAGGCTGGGCGTTCCGCGCCACCGTGCCGCTGACGATGCACGCTGGCTGGCCACGTTGATGTGTTTGCTTCAGCAGGCGAAGGCGACGCGCCCGGTCTGGGGCTCGCGGTCCGACGCCGCCTGGACAGCGTCTCGCCAATCGAACAATGCAGGTTTCGCGCTGCGTCAGGGGCTACAGCCGGCATTGCAGCAATAGCGATTGGCGCGGGTATCGTCCTCAACTACCGCTGAGGAGACCGCGCAAGGGCATCGGCGATGAAGTTCACATAGCGGACCACGAACTCAGCGCAGGCGCGACCGCGATCCTCCAGATGCAAGCAATGCCCGTCCGAATAGCTTTGCACCCGGTAGGCGCCATTCTCCCCCTCGATGCCCCAGCCTCCAGCGATGCGTTGGTCGTTGGCGCGTTTCAGCCAAAGGTCTGTCAGGTTCGGATCGCGCTTGAGGACGCCTTCAACGTCATCAACGCGCAGCGCCTCGCGGTTTTCCGTGAAGCCAGCATCCTTCAGCAAGCCGGCCGTCGATTTGTCGCTGCTATTGTAGAGCTTCGCCACCTGGCTCACCCGTTCGGCGAGCTCGTGTGTATTCGGCGTGTCCATCGGATATGCCCTGGGGTTGGGGCGCAATGTCGGTGCGATGGCCGAGCATAACCCGCCGGGCGGGGAACAGTGCAACGCTTGAATCCGTCGCCAAGTTTTCCCGGCCGTTTGCCCCGGAAAGCTGGATTCGCCACTGGCTATGTTCCCCTTCTGTTCCAAATGGGCTATGGATGAGCGGGATGGGATTCGACACGCGGAAGATCATTCACGTCGACCTGGATGCCTTTTATGCATCCGTCGAACAGCGCGACAATCCAACTCTGCGAGGAAGGCCGGTCGCGGTCGGCTATGCCGCCAAGCGCGGCGTCGTCGCAGCGGCGAGCTATGAGGCGCGCAAATTCGGCGTTCGCAGTGCCCTGCCCTCCACCACCGCGCAGCGCAAATGCCCGGATCTGGTCTTCGTACCGCCGCGCTTTGAGGTCTATCGCGCCGTCTCCAAAGAGATTCATGCGATCTTTGCGGACTACACACCGCTGATCGAACCACTCTCACTTGATGAAGCCTATCTGGACGTGACGGATAATCTGCGCGCCATTCCGACCGCCGCAGCCACAGCGGCGGAAATCCGCGCCCGCATCTTCGAGAAGACGGGTCTTACGGCGTCAGCCGGCATTTCCTACAACAAGTTCTTGGCGAAGCTGGCCTCGGACTATCGCAAGCCCAATGGCCAGTTCGTCATACCTCCGGGCAAGGGCGCGGCGTTCGTGGAAGCGCTGGCGGTGGGAAAGTTTCATGGGGTGGGTCCGGTCACGGCCGAGAAGATGAACCAGCTTGGTATTCGCACCGGCGCGGACCTGCGCACGCGGTCGCTGGAATTCCTCGCGCAGCATTTCGGCAAATCCGGGCCCTGGTATTACGCGATTGCGCGCGGTGAGGACGACCGCCCAGTGGTGCCAGACCGCCCGCGCAAATCTTCGGGATCGGAAACAACCTTCTCGGACGATCTGACCGACGCCACCGCGATCGAGAAGGCGGTGCTGGAGCAAGCCGATGAAGTGTGGGCGTGGTGCCTTAAGGCAAATGCCTACGGCCGCACCGTGACCGTGAAAATCAAATATGCCGATTTTCGGCAGGCCACGCGCAGCAGGAGCGTGGGCGGAATGATCGACAGCCAGACGGTATTACATCAGACCAGCCTTGACCTGATCCGCTCCGTCTTCCCGGTCGAACTGGGCATCCGGCTTGTTGGCGTGTCGGTTTCCAACTTCGACTGCGGCGGCCAAGAGACTGCGCAATTGGATTTGGCGCTTTCGGCCTGACATCCACGCCGCTTGTGCGGCGGATTTTTGGGTAGTGTCTCAGTTTGGCTTTCGCCTTAACGGCAGTCCTCGTAAGTCATCATTGCGAAGCCGCGCTCTGGCCAATGACTCGGGGCTCCCGCACATAGCCGAAGTCAGTACCGCCTGACCAAGCCCGTCCGTCAGGGTAACGAAGTTCGATTCCGACTAGATCGCTTTCATCTGCCAGCAACATGTTCACGCCCGTCTGGACATTGCCGAATTTCGATATCGCGCTTTCCGTCAGCGTGAAATGCGTCGTCGAACCACATCGGCCGCAGAAGTGGATTTCTGAGGCCGGATCGGCCTTGTCTTCCCGGCTATATTTTCCAGTCGCGCCCTCGACACTCACTTCGGAGGGATGAAAATAGGACCAGCGGGCGCCAGACTTGCTACATAGCGTGCAATTGCACTCGTGGATGAAATCCGGTCGCTTCGCCACTTCGATGCGGACTTGACCGCAGAGACAGGTAAGTTTCAGCATAACCGTCCTATATCGGGAGATCCGCTCGGCTGATAGCTGCCGTTGGTTCCCATGCAGAGCTGAAGTTCAAGCTGAGACTCTACCGAATTTGGCGGTGACTAGACCTGGTCGATCGGCTGCACGAAATCCGGTTCGCCGCTGGGTGCGAGTTGCCCAACGCTCGGGGGTGGAACATGTACCAACTTCTTCTTCCGCGCCGCTTTCTTCTTCGCCGGCTTGGGGGCCGGCGGCGCAGCCGAAGCGACCGGCGCCTTTTTGGCGGCAGGCTTCTTCACGCTTTTCGCCGGACGCTTCTTCGCGGTCTTGCGGACAGCCTTTTTGGGCGTCGCGGCCTTCGCCGGCTTTGCGGCTTTCACCGGTTTGCGCACCACTTTCTTGGCGGCTTTGGCCTTCTTGGCCTTACGGACCGGCTTTTTGCCCGACAGCAACTTGGCGAAGGCATGCTCCAGCGCTTCGACGCGGGCGAACAGTTTGCTGAGTTTCTTCGCCATGAACGAGCCCCGGAGGTTTTCTGGAGTATAGCCTGATTCGCTGCTTGCCGTCCGACGATTGCCTGTCAATCCGCCAGACGGAACTGCGCCTGCAATTCTGCCACCGCATTGCGCGCTTCGTCGTCGGCGCTGGTCGGCAATGGCGGATCGATTTCAATCACGATCCAGTTGCGCTTGGCGTTCGGCCGCGGCGCCACCACGACACGTTCGATGTGCTGAGAGTGCGACTGCATCCGCAGATAGGACAGGCACATCTTCTCCAATTCGGCCTTGGAGAGCGATTGTTGAGACATTTGGATATTCATTGCCCACCCCACAATTCTGCGCGCCGGAAATTAGCGCGATTCGATTGTCTCGAAGACGGCGACTGTTTACGCAACGCCCTGGCCCTCAGATCGTAGGATTGCCGTACTGCAAATCGGTGACATGGACGGTCTCATCCTGGGACAGTAGAACATGATGGGCCGACACCGAACCCCTTAGAACAATCGCCCGCCGGGATCGCGCACCGTCGGCTTCGCGCGCGGGGTTTTAGCCGCCCGCTCCTCCTTGGTCATCGTCCATTTCACGCCCTCCACAGTTTTGAGGCATTCCTTGGCCTCTTCCGGCGAAGCGCAATTCTCACCCAGCCAGGTCGTCCAATCCTCGTTTGCCAGAATGGCTGGCATCCGGTCGGTGGGAAGCCCGGCGATCAACGTATTCGCAGGGACCGTGACCATCGCGCACGCAAGAAGCGGCGCGGGCAGTTCCGCGATCTCGAAGCGGCGCCATAGGACAGCGAGTCCGACGGCCGGAAGATCGCCGGGCGTGATGGTATGCTGGATGGTTGGTCCGGTAATATCGGGCGCCTCATTGAAGGTCTTGGCCAATAGGATGCCGCGCTGACCGCCACGAAACGCCTCCGCGAATGTCGGCTTGGTATCGATGGTCTCGGCTCGCGCATGAATCGGATCGGGCGAACGCCAGTTACCTCTGCGCGGAAACCCCCAGCGCATCGGCACCACACGCCGCTTACCCTGCTCACGGTCGAAGATGATGACCGGCAGTTGGCTCATCACCTTGAAGGTGACGGACTGGTCGTTGCTATCGTCCCCGCCGCTTGCACTAAGCGCCTCCGAAAAATCCACCACCTCGGACCAGGACGCCATCGCCGTGAACTTGCCGCACATGGGCTATTTCGGGTTCTGGGCCGGGAAGTGGCGCTTGATCGCATCCACGATAGCCGGCAGTGCATCATCATTCGCATAGCGCTTGATGATCTTATCGCGGGGCACGTTATGGCCACCCTTTTTCACGCGCAGCGCTACACGCTCGATATTGCGCTCTACGGAGTCGAGCGCGACAAAAATCAAGCCGACTTCAAAGCCCAGTTTTTTGGCCTTCTCGACCAGACGACGGTATTTCGGAGTCGACAGGACTGTCTCGACGCCGACCGATTGATGCGCCTCGATTGAAGCATCAAGCCAGGCCTCGATACGTTTGACGGCGGCGAGATTGGCGTCGTCGAGCGCGAGCCCCTCGACGTTACGGATGCGCAGGGTCAGAAGGTCGGGATTGATGATCCAGACGGTGCGCCCGGTTTCCTCGATGCTGGCGCCCTTATAGATACTGCTCTTCCCCGAGCCATTCGGCCCGGCGACGATCAGAAAGAGTGGCGGTTCAGCGCTTTTTGACGACGCCATCCGCGCGGCCCGTAGCGGCGATATTCTCGCGCCGGGCTGCGGCGACATTCTTGCTGAAGATATAGCGAAGATCCTCGCCGAAGGTGGCGCTGCGAACATCGACGCTAGACACCTGGACGACCTCGCCCTCGGCATTGCGCACGCGCTTCTTCACAACGCCCTTGTGGCCGTTGTCGGAGGCCTTGTCCTTGAACCCGTTTATGAAAACAACCTTGGTCATGGCTCAGAGATAATATCTTCGAGGCCCATCTTAAACGGTGAACGGCCCAGGTTCCACCGATTGTGTGTAAAAGCACGGAAGCGAGGCAGATACCCCGCCAAAAAAATTCCTCCCGCAAGTCCGCCGATTCCTGCCGTTTTGCCCGGTTCCCAGCAGGGCGGGCGGTTGGAACCCATTGACTCAAAACTGAATTAGAACAAATAAAGAACATACCGAAGGACAATCAGCTATTCCAACCATGCCTGTAGCCCCTGCCCAGATGGACGGCTTGCGCGAGAAGATCCGCCGGATCGAGGCGGGAAGCCGGGTTTTGCGCGAGGTTTTGCCCTTCGGGGTGCCGGAGATCGACAACCGGCTTCCGGGCGGCGGCCTGGCCTTGGGTGCCCTGCATGAGGTTGCCGGAGGCGGCAATGGCGCCCTGGATGGGGCGGCCGCAGCCCTGTTCGCGGCCGGCATCCTTGCCCGCACGCAAGGTCCGGTCCTGTGGTGCGTCAGCCGCCGCGACCTGTTCGCCCCGGCCCTAGCCCAGGCCGGCCTGCATGCCGACCGGGTGATCTATGCCGAGGCCGGAACAGACAGGGCCATCCTGGCCTGCTTCGAGGAGGGCTTGCGGCATGGCGGGCTCGCCGGGGTGGTGGGTGAGATCGGACGCCTCCCCATGACGCCGTCCCGGCGCCTACATCTCGCCGCCGAAACCAGCGGCACCATCGGCATCGCCATCCGACGGTGGCGAAGACCGGCGGAGGCGGCGGACTTCGGCCAGCCCACCGCCAGCACCACCCGGTGGCGCGTGAGCGCCCTGCCCGCCTCGCCTTTGCCGGTGCCCGGCGTCGGCCGGCCGCGCTGGCTGGTGGAGTTGATCCGGGCGAAGGCCGGAGAGTGTGCGGATTTTGAGGTTGAGTGCAGTGACGAAACGGGTCGTATCGCTATTCCTGCCGAGCTGGTCCACCGACCGGCTGCGGCGGACGATGGGCGCGAACGCGCCGTCGCTTGATACCCCGCTCGTCCTCATCGGCCATGAAGGACGAAAGCGCGTGGTGCAGGCGGCTGACCAGGCCGCGCGGCGCGAAGGTCTCAGGCCGGCATGGCGGCCTGCAAAGCCCAGGCCCTTGTCGCCAATCTCGTAATCATGGACGCCGATCCGGATACGGATCGCGCGGCGCTGGGGAAGTTGGCGATCTGGATGCAGCGGCACTTCGCACCCATCGTTGCCGCCGATACCGATGGCCTGATGCTCGACATCACCGGCGTGGAGGGCCGAGTGCAGCGCGAGGGCCTGGTGGTGCATATCGTGGCGGACAAGCTGACCGACCAGCTTGCCTGCATCGGCGACCAAGATAATGTCATCATCCCGCATGGCAGAGGCGATAACTTCCGGGGCTAGACTCCACCAGATCCGCGTGAAGCCTGAGCCTTGCAGCTCAAGCCTCGAATTTCCATCGAATGTGACCGAAGGAGGACAACGTGGTCGTCAAGCGCATCGTGACTAACATCGCAGCAGACAATCTGGACGCCGCCAAAGCCTTCTATGGCGATATCCTGGGCATGAAGGTTGTCATGGATATGGGTTGGATCGTCACCTTTGATACCAAATCCAAGACCACGCCCCAGATCAGCATCGCCAACGAGGGCGGATCGGGGACGAAAGTTCCCGACATCTCCATCGAGGTCGATAACCTCGAAGACGTGTATCGCAGTGTCCTGAGAGCGGGATTTTCCATAGAATACGGTCCCGTGACCGAAGAATGGGGTGTGCGGCGCTTCCACGTTCGCGATCCCTTCGGCCGGTTGGTCAATATTCTGATGCACACGAATTGAACGTGGCGGACGGTAGCCCCGCACCATGAAACGAATGAACCGGGCCTTTGCGGGACTTCGACCGATTTGCACGCCGTAGTACGCGACGGTACGACACGACTCAAATTCCGCTTGCAGCCTGCGACCCGACGTTATTGATATTCCGTCGCCATGCACGCGACGAAAATCCAATGGGCTCAAATCTGCGCCGTCCTCGGGACCGCTGTGCTGTTCCTTTGGGCGGCGACGGAATGGACGGCTTGGCGCCTTGCCTTCCAGCTCCAGCTTGGGCCGCCCTGGTTCACACTGATTGGCTGGCCCATCTATCAGCCCCATGAATTCTTCTGGTGGTGGTTTGGCTACGACGCCTACGCCCACGACATCTTCGTTCAGGGCGGATACATCGCTGCCGCAGGCGGAATCGCAGCATTACTTGTCGCCCTGGCGATCTCGACCTGGCGCGCGCGGGAAAGCAAGCGCGCGACGACGTATGGTTCTGCCCGGTGGGCCGACACTGAGGAAATAGAACGCGCGGGCTTGCTAAGCGAAGACGGAGTCATATTAGGCCGCTGGCGCAAGCAATACCTCCGCCACAATGGCCCGGAGCATGTCCTTTGTTTCGCGCCAACACGATCAGGCAAGGGCGTCGGATTGGTCGTTCCCACTCTGCTCACTTGGCCGGCATCCGCCATAATCCACGATATAAAGGGAGAGAACTGGGCCCTCACCGCCGGATGGCGGGCCAAGTTCGGCCGCGTCCTTCTGTTCGACCCCACCAACCCGGACAGCGCCGCCTACAATCCCCTGCTCGAAGTCCGGCGGGGCCCGTCCGAAGTCCGCGATGTCCAGAACATCGCAGATGTGCTGGTGGACCCGGAAGGCGCACTCGAACGACGCAACCATTGGGAAAAAACCAGCCACTCCCTCCTGGTCGGCGCCATCCTCCATGTCCTTTATGCCGAGAAGGACAAAACCCTTGCCGGGGTCGCCAACTTCCTCTCCGATCCTAAGCGATCCATCGAGGCGACCCTGCACGCCATGATGCACACACCCCACCTGGGCGCGGCGGGCGTCCATCCCGTTGTTGCCGGCGCGGCGCGCGAACTCAGCAATAAGAGCGATAATGAACGCTCCGGCGTCCTATCCACCGCCATGTCCTTTCTCGGCCTTTATCGCGATCCTGTTGTCGCGCATGTGACCAGCCGCTGCGACTGGCGCATCCGCGATCTGACCGAGAACAAGCATCCCACCTCGCTTTACCTGGTGATTCCGCCCTCGGACATCAGCCGCACGCGCCCCTTGATCCGGCTGATCCTCAACCAGCTCGGCCGGCGGCTAACTGAAGATCTTGAATCCGCCAGCCGCAAACATCGGCTGCTGCTGATGCTGGATGAATTCAAATCGCTGGGGCGGCTCGACTTCCTCGAATCCTCCCTCGCCTTCCTGGCAGGCTATGGCATCAAGTGTTTCCTGATCGCGCAGTCCCTCAACCAGGTCGAGCAGGCCTATGGTCAGAACAACTCGATCCTCGACAATTGCCATGTGCGCGTAAGTTTCTCCACCAACGATGAGCGCACTGCCAAGCGCGTCTCCGACGCCCTTGGCGCCACGACCGAACAGCGCGCCATGAAGAACTATGCCGGCAACCGCCTCAGTCCCTGGCTGGGGCATCTGATGGTCTCGCGCCAGGAGACATCGCGGCCACTCCTTACCCCCGGAGAGATCATGCAACTTCCGCCAAGCGACGAACTGGTGATGATCTCCGGTACCTCCCCGATCCGAGCCAAAAAGGCCCGTTATTATGAGGATGGGCAGTTTCGCAAGCGTCTGTTCCCAGCGCCCATGCCCATTACGCGCGGGGCTGGCGCCGCAGCAGTGACGGCATCCCCAAATGCGGCGGGAGCCTGGAACAATGTCGCTGTCCCGCCGGCCGCGCCGTCCTCCTCCGAGCGGCAGCCGCCGGCATTGCCCGACCACGCCAATGCGGGCCCTAGACGAGAGCCGGAACTCCCGCAACATGAAGAGGTCGTACAGCCTCCCAGCAAGGCAGCCCAGGATTCCGTGCCTCCCCGCCAAGATCCATCGCGCCCGATACGACGCAACCTGCGAAAGCGATTCATTGATCTAGCGCGTCAAGCCTCGCTCGATCTCGGCGACGATATGGGCATGTAATGCGGATTAAACACTCCTATCGGCTGTCTACCGAAGTAACCGATTTGCTTGAGGATTATGCCGCCCGCAAGCGCGTTTCCAAGGCGATCGTGGTGGAGACTGCTGTACTAAGCCTATGTTCCCCTGACGGGGCCGATCGGCTGGAAGCAGCGTTGGCCCGCCGCCTCGACCGGTTCGGCCGACAGATAGAACGGCTGGAGCGCCACGCCGCCATCACCAATGAAACGCTTGCCCTGTTCGTGCGCTTTTGGCTGACGCACTCCCCGGTCCTGCCCGACACCGCGGAGGCGGCCGCCCACGCAAAAGGCAATCAGCGCTATGAGGGATTTGTGGAGGCGCTGGGCCGGCGCCTCGCCAGCGGTCGAACACTCATTGATGAGGTTGCTCAGGATTTGAACCGGCCCCAAGGCCGCCCCGATGATTGAGCACCTTCTGGGAGCGGGCTCCCAAGACCTCAGACGAGCTTCTTGGTGCGTGCAAGTTGGCGCATGAAGGCGATGAAGCGGCCAACGACCGCATCCTCATTTTCCGGCACCCAGACGAGTGCGACTTCCACGAGGGCATTCTTTTCGAGAATCGGCCGGTACACGACATTGGGCACCTTCACATGGGTCTGCGCTTCGGTCACCAAGGTGATCCCAAATCCCGCCGCGACGAGCCCCAGGACCGACTGCTTCGAAGCAGCGTGGGTTGCATAGCGCACCCCGCTGCCAAGGAACGTCGAGTAGAACTCCCGCGCTGCCTGGCTTTCGTCCCAACCTTGAACCAGCAGCGTGTCATCGCGCAGATGGTTCCAGGTCAAAGTCCGGCGGCGCGCAAGAATGTGGTCTTTGGGAAGCGCGGCAAGCAGGCGCTCCTTATACATTGGTTCTGAAACGGCTCTTGGCCACAGGGTATGTTTTGTCATCAAGGCAAGGTCGAGCCGACGATCCTCAATTCCGGTCAGAATGTCGCGCTCGCTGAGTTCAGAGACCAATAACTCAACGTCCGGAAACTCGGTGCGCCAGGCTTCCAGCATGCCCTGTATGGGCTCCCCCACGGAAGGCAAGCGGATGCCAATTCGGATGCGACCGACAACCCCAGTTGCAACTTGCTGACCGGCAGCCAGAAGCGAGACGAGTTCGGCCACCGCGCGCCTGGCGTGTATGAGGATAGCTTCCCCGCCGACCGTCGGCCGCACGCCGTCGTGCCCGCGCTCAAATATCGTCAGGCCGAGTTCGTCCTCAATCCTCTGAATGCGCTTGCTCAGGGAGATAGTCTCCATCCCCAGCAATTTGGCGGCACGGCTCAATGCTCCTGCCTCGGCAGCGGCGAGCAGGTAGCGCAGTGCCTCGAAATCGATCGTGCTATGCCGCATTCCGCTCCGATTGTTGTTATGTGCGATGAGCAACCCGCAACACGCTTAGTCTATTCAACAGTGAGGCAAGGCCCCCGTGGGTTACATGGCGCCGCACCGGCGGCCGTCTCGTCGGCCGCGTCGAGAGAGCCCGCCGTCTCCACGACCGGCACGAGGCGAGCAACTGCCACGCCTTTATAGACCAGCACGACGTCCTCGCCGCCCTGCGCCCGCCGGATGAGATCCATGATGCGGCTGCGGGACTGCGTGATGGTGATGCGCATGTCCGATGACCATCAATTGTTGCTGCTGATGACGGCCAGCGAGGCGAGCGCCACGGCGAGGGAGCTGAAGATCCCGGTCACGTCCAGGATCATCTGGCGGGTGTCAATGGGGGTGAGGTTGCGCGGCACCACGATGGAACTGCCGGGGCGTAATTTTGGGCTGTCATAGGAGAACCAGGAGGACTCGATGCGGTGCGCCCGGCCGTCCGGGTCCACCACAAATATCATGTCGTCGTCGGAGAACTGGGCATCCCCGCCGGCTTCCTTGATGAAGTCGGCCACGCTCATGCCGGGCCGATAGCTATAGCTGCCCGGCTGCATGACCTCACCCAGGACCGCCACGGTGGAGGGCCGCTGCGGGATGAACACCACATCGCCGGCCTCCAGCAGCGGGTCGAGCGCCGGGTTGGCCGCAAGAACGCTGGGGTCGGCGACAGTCGTGATGCGGCCCAACGCCTTCTGGGTTCGCAGCTGGGTCACGAAGGCCTGCATGGCGGTGAAGGTCTCGGCCGGGATCTTGTCGTTGCCGACGCGGGCCATGCCGGCCAGCAACTGGGTCTGGATCTGGTCGGCGGCGCGGTTGTAGCCGTCCTGCTCCACCTTGGCCGCGGAGCGGCGCAGGAAGACGGTGCCGGAGGGATAGGCGGTGGGGGTCAGTCCTCCAACTTTGAGCAGAACTTCGGACAGATGCTCACCGCGCACCAGGGGATAGTTGCCGGGGAAACGCACCTCGCCCTGGACGGTGATGGAGCCGATGCCGGTCTGGCTATAGACCTTGTTGAAGTGAAAATAGTCCCTGGGGCGCACGACGTAGCTGGCCAGGGTGCCCTTGTGCAGGGGCAGAATCTGATCCTGGGACTCCGAACTGCCCGCGGCGGTGTCGGTGGCGGTGCTGAGGAGTTCGACACCGCTCTCGTCGGCCCACTTGACCGTCCCACCGGCGGCCTCAACCACATCCTGGAGGGTGGCGCTGCCGCCGACAAAGTAAGTACCCGGGCCGCGCACGGCACCGTCCAGCTTGATCCGATAGTCGATCAGGAAGTTGACCAGCACCAGGGGATCGATGCCCAGTTGGCGGACGAGCTGGCCAAAGGTGTGGACTTCCTGATTGCTGGCATAGGAGCCGGGGGTGGACGGTTGATCCTCAAAATTGGCATTGGGTGGTTGGTTCGGAAACGCCGGGACGGCGGGACCGTTGGTCATGGAGCCGCCCTGCCCGCCGTTCAGCCCCGGAAAGCCGCCCAGGCCGGACATCTGATTGGGGCCTTGTTGGCCGCCCCGGAACTGGTCCGTCTGATACCCGGAGTATCCACCTTCGCCGGCGTCAGTGGCCGTCACACCATACTGCGACATCGCCAGGGCCGATTGCTGGGCCTGGGCCATTTGGACGGGCGAGGACGCGGCATTGGGGCCGCTGGTCGCGGTCGCCAGCGCCTGCTGGTAGGCCGCTTGGCGTTGATCGGCCAGGGGCGTGCCCGGAGCCGCCACGTTCAGCAAGGCGACGATGTCCGAGCGCTGCATGTCGGTGGGCACGCCGCTGAAGTCATCCAGATTGAAGTTGTCGGACTCGAGCTGGCTGGGCTGCAGGCCAAAGGGATTGTTGGGCGACACCGAGTTGTTGTTTTGCATCGCGGACGCGGCAGCGTTGCTGCTGGCGGCCTGCATGGCGGCGGCGGCATCGGCGCGGGTGGTGTCCAGTGGGTTGCGGACCCGGTTCTGGTCGTAATTGAGCTTATCGAGATAGGTCTTGACGATGTAGGAGAGCAGTTCGGCCTCGCCCAGGCTGATCGGGCGCACAACATCGTTGCTTTGCAGCGAGATGTCCTCCGCACCCCGCAGCACCGCGGCCGGGGTGAAGGCCAACAGCGAGCGTTGCAGGGTCTGGGCGTTGGTGCGGACGATCAGGCCGAACAGGGTGTAGGGATTGGCCCCCAGGGCCCCGGGCGAGCGCAGGATGTCGGACAGTTTGGAGCCCTGGGCCACGGCATAATTGCCGGAGAGGCCTGTGGCGCCAGACAGCGTGGCCTGGTCCTGCGCCCGGTCGCCGTTCAGTTCGATGCGCAGGATCTCGCTGTCGTGGACGGGGGTATTGAGGTTCTGGAGCGCGACCAGGGTGAGATGGCCATCACTGTCGATACGTTGCAGCGAGAAGCGATAGCGCCCCTGCACTTCCTGCCCGCCGGCGAGACCCAGAAGGGCCTGGGCAGTAATGGTCTTGCCGTGCGGCGGCAGTTCGTAGATGCCGGGCCGGCGCACCAGGCCGGCGATGGCGGCGGTGGCCCCCAACGGCGGGACCAGGATGCGGTCGCCGTCGGCCAGCCTTGTGGCGGCCGAGTTGCCCGCGCCATTGAGGGCGCTGTAGAGATCGATCGGAATCTCGCGGCCACCGCGCAGGATACGGACATCGCGCAGCGAGCCGGTCTTCTTAATGCCACCGGAAAGAAGAATGGCGTCGATCACGGAGGACAGGCCTGTGACCAGGCGGACGCCAGGCATCATGACCTCACCCGACACCAGTACGCTCACCTGACGAACCCGCCCCAGCGAGACGGACGCACTGCTGGCGACATAGGCTCGGTGTATCGCGGCGTCCACATCCTGGCGGAAGGCGCCAAAGGTCCGTCCCCCGGCTGCAATGGGGTCTATGCGCGGCAGCACCACCCGGCCGTCGCGGTCCACCGTGGTGCGGATGTCGCTGCTTTCCTGGCCCCTAAGGGAGATGTTGACCTGATCGCCCGGCCCCAGGATGTAATCGTCGGCGACGGCGCCGGTCTCCGGCACCTGCACCTGGCGGCCGACGCCGAACTGGTCATAGCCATATTGGGTCAGCCGGATTCCGGCGCGGCCAGACAGTATCTGCTCCAGCCGCGACGGCGGCTGGAGCCTCGGAGACATGAACTGCGGCTGCAAGGTCTGGCTCTGGGGGCCGTTCGAGGTGGTGTCGACACTGTTGCCGCCAGCCCCGCTCAAAATACTGCCGATGCCGCCGGAACTGCCGCCCACGGATTTTAGCAGGGACTGGGGGTCGGCTCCGCCCAGTTGCGCCAGACTTCCACTGAGCGAAGCCAAGTACAGCATTGCCGCCAGAAAGCCGGTGAGAAACCCGCTTGAGCGCCGGGAAGGTAACAAGGAACACAAATAAGAGCGGGCGGCGGCAAGGGGGCGCCGCCGCCCAGGTGCGGCGGCCCGAACGGAGGGCTTCTCGTTCGGAGATATTGCCGCCGGTTCGGGGTCGAAAATGGCCAGGACGCGACGGGCGACCTTCCAAGCATAAAGCCTTGAGGCCAACGCGGAGTAGTTCAGTGACATCGTGCTACGGGGTCACTTTCAGGGTCTGGGGCCAGGAGACTTCGATCTGCTTCACGACCTTTGGCGGCAGCGGCACATAGTCGAGGCCGGTGGCGTCGGCGGCGCCGTCCTTGAGCGCAAAGTCGAGGAACTTGAGGATCGCCTTGTTCTTGGCGGGCTCGTAATCGGCGCGCAGCAGCATGTAGGTCGCCGCGGTGATCGGCCAGCTTTTGGCGCCGGGCTGGTTGGTGAGGATCAGGTAGAAGTCCTGGGCCTTCGAGAAATCTGCATTGGCGGCGGCGGCCTGGAAGTTCTCCAGGGTGGGCTTCACCCGCTTGCCGTCGGCATTGACCAGGTCGGTCCAGGTCAGGCCCGACTGCTTGGCATAGGCATACTCGACATAGCCGATGGAGCCCGGCGTCTGCTGCACGCTGGCGGCGACGCCGGCATTGCCCTTGCCGCCGATGCCGCTGGGCCATTCCACGGCGGTGTCGGCGCCCACCTTGGACTGCCATTCCGGGCTGACCTTGCCCAGATAGTTGGTGAAGTTGAAGGTGGTGCCCGATCCGTCGGAACGGTGGACAGTGAGGATGGCGGTGGCGGGCAGCTTGGCCTTGGGATTGAGCTTCACCAGGGCCGGATCGTTCCACTTGGTGATCTCGCCCAGGAATATCTTGGACAGCACATCGCCATTGAGGACCAGATCGCCGGCCTTGATGCCCGGCAGGTTCACGATCGGCACGATGGAGATCACCACCTGCGGAAACTGCACCAGGCCGTTCTTGACGATCTCGTCATGGCCCAGCGGCTTGTCGGAATTGGCGAAGTCCACCGTCTTGGCTTCGATCTGCTTGATGCCGCCGCCCGAGCCGATGGCCTGGTAATTGACCTCATCGCCGCCCTTGTCCTTGTACTTCTGGGCCCAGATTTGCAGCACCGGAAAGATCGCCGTGCCGCCGGCGCCAGTGAGCTGAACCGCGAAAGCGGCTGTGGACAGGAGCGCGGTGGCTAGGGCGCCAGCAGCCAGGGAGGTCAGGAGACGCATAAAATGTCCTTAATCTCGGATTGAAGGAGAGAATTTCAGAGGCCCTGTTAAGCGCGTCGCCACCCGCAGCGCGGTGACGATATCGCCAGGCAAAAAGGACAAGCGAAAATGGTCACACCCCACATCATCGCCACTCGGATGGTTTCCAGCACCACACCGCTGACATTGCGCGTTGTCGCCGAGAGCAACGCGATTTGGGCGTCTTCGCCGCCGGTCATATAGGTGTGGCCGCCAGCGAGGGTTGTGTTCAGTGTTATTGCCAACGCTCGCGGCGAGGTGGCGCCCCTGTCCCAACAACATGACGCGACAATCCTCTGACGCACGATGACGCCGTATGCGCAACCAGTTACTTTGGAGACTATGCCCCCATCAGGTAGATTGATTTCGGACGGGCTTCGCGCCATGAAATATTTGTGACGGTCCCATGGGGCCATGGGGCACCCTCATGCGATTAGCTTCCCGGGTTCCCCTTCATGGCTTCTATCTGCGTCGCAGATGCGGTCTGGGTTTCTACGGTAAGCGGATCGTCGCCTTCGGACTCGTCGGGCCGCTCGTTTTCCCAGAAAGCCCCTTTCATGGTAGCGATGGAGGGCCGTTCGAACCATTGCTGGGGCGAGAGAATCTCGCCGCGGCGGACACCGGGCAGGACATGGAGATCGAAGATCTCGTCCACGCCGGTGATGAACTCCAGGATACCCAGGAGACGGCCGCTGGCAGCTTCGACGGCGGCGACGCCGGCAATAAGACTATCGCTCTCTTCTTCGATGGGAAGTCCCTGGGGACCGCGCTTCTCGCGCAGCTTGGACAGGCCAACGAACAGGATGCCGCGATGATGGGCCAGGCCGTGGGTGAAGCCGGGAAGCTTGGCTATCTGAGTGGTCTGGCCGGTCTGCGGATCAACCTTGAGCAACAGTCCCTTGCCACCTTCCAGGACGTAGAGAACGCCGTCGAACAGACGTGGCGAGTGCGGCATGGAAAGATTGGCGGTGATGACCTTGCCGGATGACACCTCCATCAGGATACCGCCAGTCGCCATGGTCTCGCGCCAGGCGCCTGGCTCGGTGGTGGCCCCCAAAGCCGTGACATAGCGCAGCTTGCCGTCATGGAAGGCCATGCCATTGAGATGGCAGCGATCGTCGCCGGTCAGCTCGGTGATGAAGGGCGGCTGCCAGATGGGCGTGAAGTTGAAGTAGCCATCGATGACGCTGACGCAGTTGAAGCGGGTGTTGACGGCAACCACCACCTCCCGGCCCGGCTTGGCGTCGATCGCCATGTCATGCAGGTCGCAATAGCCGGTGTAAAAGCTCTGCCGGGGCACGAACATGGCGTCGTAATGGTCGGGCTGCTTGGGATAGAGCGGCGCCAGCCCCTTCACATTGGCGAACAGCAGCAGCTGCTTGGCCCCCGCAACCGCCAGACGGTTGCCGGCATAGGCCATGCCCATGGAGCGGGGCAGAAGACAGGCCGACAAAGTGGGCTTGCCGTCGGTGGCGCCCAGGATCGCCACACCGGAGGGGCGGCGGCTCAGCGCAATCGAGCAGCCCAGGGTCTCCAGCACATGCAGGAACTGGCCCCGCTGGCGCAGGTCGATCAGAGCAGGTTGAGGCGCTTCCTCCGCGCCTGCGCGGAAGGCCTGGTGGCGCTAAGTTCGGTCTGACCGGGCACGCTGTCCAAATCGTTTGTCCTACGCTGCCGCCTTCGGGATACGCCGCATCAGATCGCGGAAACGGTCGATTGATGCCAGGTGGAAATGCACCAAGCCCAGCCAACCCTTTCTGTGCCAATCGAGTACAACGGCGCCAGGAAGGGCCTTGAACTTCTCCGCATCGACGACCTTGAAACCTTGGACGCTGAAACGCTGGCCGCCATTCAGAACGGCATTGGCCTCCCGGTCGACCAGCAGGTTTTGCTCCGCCAATGCCTCGCCGAACTCACGCGACACACGGTGCTGGTTTTGGAGCTGAGCGCTGAAATTCAGGGCGTCCTTGGTGAAGGCAGACGGTTGGCCATCCACGAAGAAAGGCTCGCCAGTCCTGTCCGTAGCGTCCGCCTCAACAATCCGCTCACAAGCGCGGTCAAGCCCGAGCGTGAAACCGCCCGCATGTTCAATGAAGATGAACGGATACCGGCGGACATAGGCGGGAATATAATGATCGGGCCCAGCCCAATGTCCATTGTCATCGACGAAGAGGTTTTCGTTCTGGAGACCCAGCACAACGATTGGCGCGACCGGTTCCGACGTGAACACAATAGGATAAAATCGGCTCGCGGCCGCGAATTCCACGTCGGTTATCGGGACGGCGTTCGTGCTTTTTGCGAAACGAAAGTCCATGTCGGGCTTGAGCAAAAGTGATCCATGCCGCTCTGCAGTGAGCGCTTCCAAATTACGATAAAACACCGGCTGTTGGACGGCAGGCTCCGGGCTCTTGGCGGTCTCAGTCATATTTGATTTAGCCGGCTTCTTTTCCATCATATTACTCATCAATGTTTGGCCGCCGCCGCGACCTGTTGGTCGAGAGGAATTGTGGTGATCTTTGCGTCAAGGCCCTGAATCACCGCGCTGGTGATGTCCATGCCGGCGTTGCCGGCCAGTACGGCGCTGCGCGCCAAGAGAAGGCCGCATTTCTTCGTGGCATAGACCTGCGAAATAATCGGCTGTGCCGCCACGGATATCTTGGCTACGGCGCCCTGACGCGTTGCTTCGAGTGCCTGCGAGTCCTTCGCCGCCTTTGCGCGCAGATCCTGAAACCGCTTCGTCAGCGCCTGCTGGCGCTGCTGGAGCTGGGCAGGCTGTAGCTTCTGCCCCTGCAGCGCCCTGGCATCAGCCATAATCTTGGCCTCTTCCGCACTGACCGTACTCTGAGCGCCATCGTGCATCTGCTTGTAATGGGCGTTAGCGAACACGCCAACCTTCGAAGATCCGAAGACTGCCTGCTGATTCAGCACGCAGACACCCGGAATCGTGGGACCACCAAATGTTGCCTGGGGTGCGGGTGCGGCCTGCGCGCTTACGACAAACGCTCCACCCAGCACAAAAAGCCCACACAGCACGTCTCGAAAGCGTTTGTCCTGAAACGTCATTTAAAACCTCGCAAAAACACTTGGCCGGTAGGCCGACAAATTGATTACCGCGGGCATTCGGCGTTTCGCGCTCCGCCGCCAGCGCAGGAATTGTCATCGCCACCGAAACCCGTGACTTCGACATCAACCGTTGTCTGTGGCTGCTGAGCCTTGAGACCGTTTGTTATCAGCGCAGCCTCTGTCGCCGCGGTGCTAGCCGTGGTGAGCGTCAGGTTTGTGACAGGCTGCGGCGGCAATCCGACGCTCTTGCCCTGAACCTGGATGTTGTTGGCGTTCGCCACCGCCAATGCCGCGACAAACAGATCGCCCGACACCCGGATACCCGCCGCGCCCGCATCCACCGTGCCGCGTGGGGCGATCAAAAACACATTACCGGCCGGCGCACCGGGAATGGTCTGAAGGGTCGCAATACCTGCTCCAGTCACTTCTCCTCGCGCATCACGCGTGCAATAGAAGTCGTCGCTACAGACATAGATCGGGGCGGGCGTGTCCGCCGAGGTTTTGGCACCCTTACCGGCATTAATATCGCCGTTGGAACTCCAGATCGTCATATCTCCGCCCTGCTCCGTGAAGACACGGCTTTGGGCAAGCAGAAGACTTTTGTCAGTGAAGACATCAATATTGCCCGTCTCCAGAGTGAGAATGCCCATATTGGACGGCCCGGCGGCAATCGAATTACGGATGTTAAGGAAAGCTGGCGGCGCCGAGGCTGCACCTACCAACGCTTGGCCACCAGGGCCCAGAATGGTGACGTTTCCACCTTGCTGGGTTTGAATTGTGTTGCTCCGAATATCGAGATTGCCGGTGCTGACCAAGGCGTTGGCCCCCTGTACGCCCCCTTCCAAGCTATTGGAGGTGTAGCCGGACGATGCGGGGAAAAGCGTGTTGATGGCCTGATAGCCGCGAGCATACTGATGAAAGAAAGGGCTGGTCGGATCGTTATAGGCCATGTCCACATCTGTCAGCACGGTGAACAGAGCGCTCTGGTTGAATATCTGCTGCACCGAACTCGGCAAAGCCTGGAACTGGGCCCAAGCCTGATCCAGTGTCAGCGTGACAACGGACGTGTCCTTGAGGAGCCCGGTGTCGGGTCCAGCGCCTTCATCATATTGTTCCATGAAGGCGACTAGGCCCTGTTGGACATCAGGTAACGCGACCGTGGGATCAACATAGGCCGAAATGAACGACGCATTCGCCACGCCGGGTCCGACGCCGAACAGGACTTCGATATTGGCGCTTTCGTGCGGCAGATAAGGATTGGCGGCGTTGCCAATCGCTACGATCCCGTTTGCCGGAATAGAGGAAGTACTAGCCTCGGCATAGGGATTAATGGAGGTCAACTCGAGCGGATTGAAGAGGCTAATATTACGTCCGGCCTCCACATCGAAAGTTCCTGGCCCGGCCAAGTTCAATGTTGCCAAGTCGAGGGAGGCAAGTGCAATTGCCTGATTGGTGTCAACAATGTCCCGACCAGCGATTATGCGCGTGACGTTGTCTTCCGTCAGATTTTCGCCGAGGAAATTCAGGTTGACGATGTCGGTCCCGGCATAAACCTGCGCCGGTTTATCCAGCGCTATCGTGAGGCTTTTGTCGTAGAGGCCGGCGTTCCCGCCAGTGGTTTCCAAAAAGCCATCGGTGATGCTTCCCTGCAAACTGTAAATCTTCACAGGCTGAGTATCGTTTGCATGCAAGGGGGCGGGCGTGTGGTCAATGAGCGCGCCGGACGCAAGCTGGCCATCGAATTGATTGGTCACACCAACTACAGTGACAGGCATCGGATTAAGCGGCGACGGCAGGGCCGACGCCGAAGCATCGATTAGTCCAAAATCCTGAATGGGATTCTGAGTGCCAAACACCGACCCTGTGTAGATGTCGATCGCCTGATCGGCGATAAGGCTAAGCTCTCCCGTTGCGGACGGATACAATTCACCTTCTCGCGCCACCGTGATGCCACCCGTGAACGCGGTCAGATTCACCGTCGCTGGCAAGATTTCGCTACTATCGTTGCTCGACGTGCCCGGCTCGGCCGCACCAATCAGATTCAGGTCTTCCAAGGTGTTCAAAGCCACCGCGCCCGCAGTCGAAATCACGTTCAAAGCGGATGAAGGCGAATAGCTTTGGGAGTCGCCGCCACGGATATAGGAGGGGTTGACGACAGCCCCGATGTCCACTCCCTGGCGCGCTGAGATATTGAATACGCCGTCTTGGATTCCCAGGAGTGTGGAAACTTCAGTGATGAAGCTCGCAATGGAACGGTTGCGATAAGTAAGGCCGCTCGATCCGATTTTTCCACCGGCGGTGAGCGTGCCGACCCCCTGGGCAACGAAATAGTCGCCGCTGAGAATATCGCCGCCCGCCGTGACGCTGAGATTCCCGCCGCCGACCGTATTCACCACCGTATTGTTGTTGCTGAGATACCAGGTGGTGGGTGCCGACACTGCCAAGTTGGTAATGTCCCCTCCGGCGGAAATAGAAATATTTCCGCCGACGCTCATGATGCCCTGATCGAAAGCGTCGAAATTTATCGAGGTTTGTGTCGTTCTGCCGCCGGAAACGGCATTGCCGCTCTCCATCCAGGCTCCCCAGAATTGACTTATGGGAGCGCTTCCGACTGTCGTCGTCTCGATGCCGGTAATATCATTTTGGGCGTGGACTGAGACATCGCCGGCGGCGTCCGGATTGACCTGCTGCGTAACCAACGCTCCATTGGCAATACTGGGGTTTGCGACCGTGGGAGCGCCTGAAGCCGGTACGCCTGCGGCGTAAATGACCCCAGGAGCGGCAGTGTCAAGCAGAGACACGTCATTGGCCGCCGCGATATTGATGAACCCCGATCCCGTGCGGATGGTGGCTGGGTCAAGAAGGGTCTGGTTGTTTGAATCCAGGAAAGACGTGTGGTCGTTCAGCGTGACACTGCCACCACCGCCTGCCTGAATAGTTGCGAGCGGTTGGAGTGCGACAGGATCGACATTTGAGAAATCGGCGCCAGCGACGATACGGTAAGATGCACTCTCTCCTCCGGACAAAATGGCAAAGGCGATCGGCAGGGGATTGTTTTTCGTCGGTACGTTTGAGGGAGCATTGCCGGGCAGATTGCCGATGTTGCTGCCTACCGCTGGAATTGAGAGCGGTTCGTCAGGCGCGTAGAAGAAGTTAATAGCACTTTTTGGTTGCCCGACCGGCGCCCCTAGAACTGGCGTCAGGTTATTCGCTACCGTATTCAAGTAGGTATTATAGGTAGCGATGTAGGCTGGATATTCCGTCACATCCGTCGCCAATGTTACGGGCGGCGCCGTTCCCATATTGAAGGCGTCGGCACGAACCAACCCGTTGAAAATATTAAGGTAACTTCCTGAAGTTGTGACAGCACCATAGTAAGTCGCAGCGTTGGTTGCGGTAAGCACCGGGATAGGGCCACCCGTTGGAGTCCGAGTAAACGGCTTGACGGGTAAGATGTGGCCGTTGATTTGCCCAAGTGTCGTCGTCGCTAGATACTGGTAGTACGTGTTCCATGCGGTAGCGTAGGAGATGTAGTCGGTATAATAATCCCCTGATTGTTGCATGAGCGGAGCCGCCAATTCGGCGTCAGCCCCTACTGCGGAATTGAGCGCTGTGACCAATTGGCTCGGCCCGCTGGTGAATGTTATTTGAAGCGTCGGGAAGGATGCAGCCTCGGAAGCAAAGCTGTTGAAATCCTGAAGCGCAGCACCGTAGGTCGAACCGCTCCCAACGGGGGCAGTGCCCCCTAGAATCGTTGCGGCCTGGTTTTGATAGAACCCGTCGGTGATGCTGGCGTCAGCCATGACATCACTCACAGCGCGCAGAGTGACGATCGGCGCGATAGTGGTCTGGTAGCGGAAAGCGGGATTAATCGAGCCGTTGTTGTTCGGTTGGCCCGCGCCGAGATTCCAGTTGGTCAGGATCGAGATATTGCCGCCGTTCACTGTCGCACTCGGATTATCGAGTTCCACGCCCGGCGCCGCCTGGAAGTTGGCGATGCCGGAGAAGCGGGCGGCAAAGACCGGCGTCGCGCCCAGGCCGTTCTGGATGAACCCCATCAGCGTCCCCGCCGTGGCCGCGGTCGTATCGCCATTCACATAACCGTAGAAGGTTTCGTGCGCGGTTCTGCTGGCGTCAGTGTTTGCGGCGGTCGGCATGAAATAGTCGTTGGTCAGGTCGGCGGTGATTTGCGCCTGTGTCAGGCCCACCGAGGAGAAGGTGGCGCCGGCCGGCGTGGTGAACGTGCCCGGTAGCAGATTCCCGTTGGCGTCGTACCAGCCGGCCGGGTCGATGATGCCGTCGAAGTGTTTGGCCGCCCCGTTGGTGACGGCGAGCGGATCGTCGGTGCTCCACACCGCATAGGCTTCCAGCGTGGTGGCCCGCGAGCCCTTGATCTGGGCTCCCGACGCGATGGTCAGGTTGACGTCGCCGGTATCGAGCAACGGCGCCCGGAAATTGACCGTGCCGGCCAGCAATGGGCTAGCCGTGCCGCCGGTCACGTCGATCACCGCATTGGCGCCGACCGTGATCGCGCCGGAGTTGGCCGCCGTGATCGTCTCGTAGCCGTAGACGCCATTCACCGCAACAACGGCCCCGGGCGTCCCCGTCGTGTCGATGCTGACTGTCCCGCCGCGCTGGCTGGGATCGGACGCTGACGCGATCAGCGAGCCTTCGACATCGACACTGCTTTTGCCATAGAGGCCGATCTGGCCACCAGCGATTCCTGAGGCGTTGATCGTGCCGAGGATCTGCACGTTACCGTCAGTTGAGCTTTGCCCACCAGGCCCGCCGTTCGCCGTCAGCGACACGGTCTTGGCCGTCAGGGTATTGCCCTGCGACAACGCCAAATTGCCGGCGCCGCTCTGCACGAAGATAAGCGTGTTCACACCGCTCGCCGCCAGTTCAGTGGCGAGATTATCCAAGTCGACCGCGCCACCTGTATCGAGCGAGAAGGAGCCGCCGGCGTTGCCGCTGGCCGCATTGCCCTTGATGGTGCCATTCAGCGTAGCAACCAGGACCGGCGCCGAGATGGTCAGGCTGCCCGCCGCCCCACCGCCATTGGCGCCGGAGAAGTCCAGGGTAGAACCGGATGCGATGTTCACATTGCCCTGATCGGCAGTCAGGGTGATGGCCCCGCCGGGGGCATACTCGGTAGTGTCGTAGAACTGCTTGGAAACGCCGGCCGAACTGACCAGCGAACCGCTCGCTATCGTGAGATCGCCGCTGGTCGTCTCCAGGCTGACATTGCCGGCGGGAGCCTCGATAGTGGCGCCGTTGTCGGCGATGGAACCCGCTGTGAAGCTGATCGCGCCGCCGACCGGAGTGATGGTCAAGGCCCTGCCGTTATCACTGTTCAAGGCCAGGCTGCCGGTGGTGGTCAGGCTGGTGCCCGAGCCGGTGTCGGCCACATAGATAGGGGCCGCCAGAGTGACATTCGCGCTGCCCATATCGAAGCTGCCGGTATCCTGGCCGACAATGCCGCCGGTCGCTGTCATAGCGACCGAGCTAAAACCCTTTAGGTTCTTGCTGCCGCTTCCAAAATCAATCTCGGTGGCATCGACGATCAGACTGCCCTGCCCCGGCGTGGCCGGATCGCTGGGCGCATTCAGGTCGTTGGTGAAGGCCACCGTGGGGGCTGCGACGGTGATGGTGTCACCGTCGCTGGTGAAGGCCCCGGCGCTGAAGTCGACATTCTCGCCAAAGTTCAGGCTTAGATTGCCGTTGAAGGCCAGGTCGCCATAGCTACGCAGATCCACCTGCTTGGAGTTGGCGAACTGGGCGAGGCTGTTCGGACCCACGACGAAGCCGGTAAGTCCCGCTCCATTGCCATCCGTGATGGTGATCTTGGGGGCATCGACTGCGATGTCGGTGCCGGAGAAGACGGCGGCTGGATCGAAGTTGAGCGCGCCGGAGGAATCCAACAGCAGCGCCGCGCCACCATTAACCGTGGCACCTGCTCCGACCGTCAGGGAGCCCAGTGGATTGGCCGGAACATTGACGCGCGTGATCGTAACCTGGGCACCTTGAGAAACGCGCACCAGCGAGCCATCGCCGCTCACCGTGGTGCTGCCGATGGTGATCGGCAGGCCAGCGCCGGCCGGCATGGTGCCGGTGGCGGTGATCACGCTGCCCGGATCAAGCCTCAGACCATTCGTAGCGTTGCGATCGGTGCCCGTGGTATCGGTCTTGGTGACCAGAATGATTTCAGGCCCGGTCAGGGGATTGCTGGCATCATTGGAAACGACAATGGAATTGGCGTCGGCCAGAATGGTCACGCCAGTCGTGGTCCGGGTGCGGGTGCCGCCGATCAGCAGGCTGCCCGCGTTTAGCGCGTCCAACTGGCTCGCTGAAAGTTGCAGATACCCTGCCAAGGCCGCCTCTCCTGACCCCACGATCTGAATGTCCTGGGAAGCGATATCGACTTCGGCAGACGCCCCGCCCTGGGCGGGCGCGGTGTTGAGCGTCGCGCCCAGCGTGAGCGAGTTTGTTGCGGCCAGCACCAGCTGACCCGCATCCATCGGCAAGGCCGGGGTCGGGGTTCCCGCCGAAGCCGCCTGAGCCGCAAAGAAGGTATCGGCGGTGGTGAGATTATACTGCGAGTACTTGCCCCAAACGGCGGCGGACTGAACCTCGAATTGGCTGGGCATGGCACTGCGCGAACCGTTCAGCGCATCTTCGTAATAACCAGTCACCACATGAGTGCCGTCAGCCAACGTCGTGTTCTGGCCCGGCACGATGTTGCTGGCGCCGGTGTTCTGCACCACACGGAAGGCCCCCGGCAGGGTCGCATACTTGGCCGGCAACAACGTGTACACGCCTGCCGGCAGACCCGGCACGCCGGAGAGATAGACCGCCTTGCCGACCGAATCGCCGGTGCCGGCCTGGCCCACGCCAAGGCTGGTGACCTGCCCGCTGGCCGTGGTCGGGTTCTGCTGGGCAAATACCGGATCGTAGGCCGCGACGGGAGCGGAATAGCCCGGAACGACGGCATAGACGTTGCGCGCGTCCGCATAGAGCGGAATCTCCGCGCCGGTCGAACTGCTGGCGTAGCTGACATTGTACCGCGACAGAAGATCTCGCGAACCACCCGTTCCAGGCACCCACTCCTCGGCCTGCAGGGTGCCACCGCCGGAAAGATCGATGGTGCCACCCTGGTTGAGCGAAACGGCGGCGCCATTCAGCGAAACCGATTTTGCGGGTGGGGCGGTCAGATCGGCCGAACTGAGGTTGGGGATGGAATTATAGTCCCACTCGGTTCCATCCGTGGTTGTTCCATAAGGCAGCGTCGCGCCATCAGCTGACACCGAAATCAGACTGCCCGAGGTAAGAGAAACCGATTTCGTCGCTGCGAGCGGGAGATTGTCGAATGCCGTCTGCGTCGCGGTATTGGTGGGATCGCCCACACCAAGCACGATGCTGCCGATGGGGGCACGCAACGTGCCGGATTGGACAATGTTGTCGGCATCGACCAGGAGCGATCCACCTGCCGAGAGCGGGACATCGGACGTGCCGTTGCTTTCGAACGTAATCGTCGTCGGCTGAGGCCCCTTGGCGTCCAACACGAAAGTTTCGCCACTTGCCGGATAAATGTCCGCTGCCTTGAGGGTCAAGTTGCCAGTCGTATACAATATGCCTGGAGCGAGGCTCTTGTTCGAGTTCGCCAATCCGATTGACGATAAGCGAATATCGCCGCTGCTGGTGATGTTGGTCTGACCGAAATTGGCCAACGCGACCTGATTTTCCAGATCGACAAATGAAGCACTGACGTTGAGCGTTCCATCGGCTGCACCAACCGTGGTCAGAGCAGGCGCGGCGCCGCTTCCATAGGCAGGCCCGGTGATCTCAACATAGGGAGCACTGATGGAAACAGTAGTGCTGCCGACACTTGTTGCACCAGCCACCAAATGAGGGATCGAAACAGCACCGGCAGGCAGTGCCACAACTTCCGCCGCATTGATTACCACGGCGTTCGCGAGCGCCAAGGTCACATTACCGGCGAAACCAATCACCGGATTGGGAACGGCAGATCCCGAACTAGCGAATATGCCGGTCCCATTTCCCAGATTGAGCGTCGCTATTCCAGAGCCATCGAGACGGTCGGCGGAGAAAATCAGTGAACTCTGGTTGGCGCTACTGAGTGCTTGACCCGGCATCAATCCGGTTGGAACAAGTTCACCGCTTTGCTGTAGGATAAGATCCATCGCACTGACGGGAGGCACGCCGGCACTTGTGGCAGTGTGGACTGTGGTCCCAGATATCTGCGGAAGGATGGTCAAAGTGCCCCCTTCAGCCCCAGCGGCGCCAGATTGGGCTTCTAGACTGCCATCGAAGAGCAGTCCGCCGGCTGTACGTAAGGTGATGCTTCCCGCGTTACTCCAAACGGTCTGCGGCGAATAGGATTGCCCCACAATTCTGTTTGCGGCGCCTGACTGCAATTCATCGAATACGGCAGATGTACCAGATACGTTGATGGTCGAACCCGACTGAGCAACGAGATAGCCAGTGTCATCAGAAAGGAGTACCGAGCCGCCATCTAGTACTTTGCCCGTGACTGGCGTCTGGAAGATTCCTTGCACCAACACTTGTGGCGCAAAGGGATTGATTAACGTCGTGCCGGCGACATCAAGTACCGCGTTGGCACCCAACCAAACCGACTTGCTCGCCGAGGTAAAATCGTCGGCGCCCGCACCTACAATCGTATAATTGTCAAAGCTGTCCGCATTCAGGGTGATCGAACCGCCGGGCGCAATGATCGTTCCCAGCACCGTCACTTGCCCAGGCGATCCTAGGCCAATTGCCGAACCGGCATCGGCCTGAATTGTGGCTCCTACGCCGACCGTCACTGCATTTGTAATTCCAGAAAAGGTTGGGCGACCTCCGTTGGTTGACGACCAACTCAGATCGCCGCCCGCGGCCAGAATAAGATTAGTTGCCTGCCGATGATAGGGATCAAGCGTCCCTAGTGTGGTCAGCCCTCCCGCGTTGATATTTGAACCGCTGGGTGCCGCAGCCAGCGCCGCGATATTCGGGATGAGGTTTTGTTGCGTCACTCGAACAGTTGTGTCGGGCGCAACATCGATATTGTACATTGCGTTGAGTTGGTAATTGCCGAACCCCTGCTTCGCGAGGAAATCCTCCGGCAGAGTTATGTCCCAACTCGGTGAATGAGCGGAATCGCCACCGATCTGGAAACCCAATCCCTGCAACGTCAAAGTTCCACCACCAGCAAAGCCCCAACTATCAACGGTCCCACCGAGGACAATCGTGCCCACTGTCGGCATCGTATTGGGTAGGGCTGGGCCACCATCGCCAGTATCCCCAAATGGCTTTCCGTTAAAGTTATAGTCAATCAGGGAAAGGCTGCCGCCTTTGCCCACGGGTACGTCGTTGTTCGAAAGCAGCCCTCCGGCAAGCATTACCCCGCCGCTGGAGACATTTATGACGCTGCCAGGTGCAAGTGTGATTGAGGCCTCTTCCGATGCAGAGAGTGCAATAGAGCCACCGTTAACGAAGGTCGCCGCGCCAGGAGCATTCAAAAGATCGCTGTCGTTTATCCATACGCCCGCGGTGTTCAACACGGCGTTCGGACCAACCGTAATGCTACCTCCGGTAATTCCGGCACTGGACTGCGTCGCAGCACCGGATAGTGAGATCGTTCCCGACGGGGCGATAAGGCTGCCGAGGATCGTAACCGAGCCGCCAATCGCCGAACTCATGGAGATCGATCCTCCAGGAACAACGCTCAACGTGGCCCCATCGGCCTCGACCAATCCATTCGCCCTTCCCGGATTTATCGTCACATTGGCGAAGCCGGCAGCATCAATTGCCTCGGCCGGAATTGTCTTCCAGATTAAGACGTCGTTTGGGTCATTGGGATTGAGAGCAGTGAGCGCTGCGTTATTGAACGCTGACGTAATGTCAAAGTTGGGCACAAACGAACTGAGCTGCGGTGCCTCGTCTTGGATAATAAGGCTACCTTTTTCGCCCGTCAGGACGCCATTTTGGTTGCTGTAAGCGAGTGCACTTGCATCACCGAAGTCAAAGGTGCCCGCGACTGGCAAAAAGTTACCGCCGGCGGGATTTCCGGAAGGTGCGAGCCCCGCTGCGACCTGCTTCAGGCCTGGTAGAGCGTGGGCGGACATATCCCCGTCTAAAACGGCAACATCCTCACCGTACACGGTGAGCGTGCCGGCGTTGCCGCCTTGAATATAGTCGGGTTGGTAATAGCCGCCGGCGATCAGGGAATTGGTGTAGCTGTCAGTAATACCCCAGCGGCTATGATCGACTGTATTTACTCCGGCAATCCCCACATAGACGTCATTGGGATTGGCATTGCCGATGCTGGTGCTCAAGCCATTTTGATCGAGCAGCCGAGTAGTATTGATCGTTCCACCGAGATAGTGGACGTAGCCGCCGCTAAGGTTCAGCGTGGAACCCGCAGCGGTCAGCACCTGATCAGCGCTAAGGGTGATCGTGCCCGCATTGGTCAGCAATTGGTCGATCGACCGCGGGATTCCCTGTGCATAGCCGACGGCGTCGAGGATTGGCGTACCAATCCACGCCAAGCCATTGGCGGTAGTGCCAGCCGTAGTACCATCCAAGACGACGTTCGTAAGACCGAGCAATCCTGCTTGATTAGGCGCGTCAGCGATCTCGTTCTGACCAATTAGCGGAATGGTGATCAGAGTCGCGCTTACTGGCTGCTCGACGTTTGCGAGGCCAGCGACATCAATCGTCGCACCTTGGTCGACGAGGATACGCCCCGGAATGGCCGAGCTACCTGGCATGGGGTTTGCCAAACCAGCGTTCGGAATTAACGCTGCCACGGAAATATTTGCGCCCGGTGCTTCCAACAATGAGCTGGTCTGAAACCATGCAGAGCCGGCAGTGATTGTGATGCTGCCCGGTGCGAACGTGGTGGTCGGAGACGAGGTCGCAGTCTCACCGTCCTCCTCCGGCAAATCAGCCGTCACAGCAGTAGGGCTGAACAGAAGTTTCCCGGCGCGGCCATATGCCGGCGCATTGGCAATCGTAGATGTTAAAAGCTCGTCTGCAGCGGTGATCGTGATCCCACCGGGATAGCTGACGCCGGTAGTGACTTCCACTGCTCCGTCTTGGTTGACGTCCGACCCCAGCAGCGTGATGTAGCCGCGGGTTGCTTGTACGAAGCCGGTGTTTGTCAAAGTGGAAATCGGCGTAAGGTCGGTTGTGGTAGTTCCGCTTCCTGTAAGTATTTGACCCGTCACCCTCGCAATCAGGGCGTTCGAACCAGCCACAAAATTTGGCCAGAAGCTTATTCCGGTGCCAGCTCCAAGTATGACCTGCCCATCGTCGGCGGCAACCGAGCCAGCGTTCGATACATTGGTTCCGGCGATCAGGATGTATCCGCCGTCGCCCTGGGTACCATTTACGTGCGTCGAGATGCCAGCGCCGGCCTGGATTATGACATCACCGGGAGCTTGATACGCAGCCGGAGAGACGACCGTAACTTGGTTGCCTAGGCCAAGGACCAAGTTGCCTGTGTTTCCGCCCGCGTTAGTGGATTCCGGCGCAGCGATGCCTGCTGTGAGATAGGTGCTGTTAGAAGCGGCTACCGCGTTGTCGTAAGCGGCGGAGCCTGGCGTGAGGCCGTTGATATTCTCGCCGAGGAAGGAGAGCGAGGAGGCGATGAGGGTATGGACGTTGATCTGGCTGGAGCCGCCGAAGATGATGCCATTGTTGTTGATGAGATAGACGGAGCCTTCGGCCTGGATGTTGCCGAGGATCTGGGAGGGTCTGTCGGTCGGATCGACGATGCGGTTCAGCGCGATCCAGTTGTTGGTGCCGTCGGATTGCGCGCCGCCGGTCTGGTCGAAGTGAACGGTGGTGTTCTTGCCGACGTTGAAGCTGTCCCAGGTGAGGATGGCTTTCTGGGCGGTCTGCTGGACGGTAACAGTGGTCTGACCATTTGCAGCGGCCTGGGTCGGCGCATTGGCATTTTGCCAGAGCGACGGATCGATATTGACGTTCGCGCTGGGAGCAAGACCGCCGGCGCCAAGACCGTTGGGGACATCGGGAAGCTGCTGGCCGGGATGATTGGGATCGGCCCCGAGATTGTTTGGTCCGCCGGCGGCGGCATTACGGGCGGTTGCCTGGGCGGAGAGTTGGCCCTGGATCCGCGCCAGTGCCGTCGAGAAGTCAGTGGTGGACTGGCTGGTCTGCTGGGCGGCGGCGCCGGGGCTGAGCGGCCCGCCCGGACGGTTGGTGGCCGGGTTCATCGTGGCGTTGATCTGGGCCGAGGTGCGGCCGGTCATGCCGCCAACCGTGGCGGCGTGAGCGGGCGCGGTCATCAGGATCGCGGCGAGGCTGGCCCCAGACAGCAGCAGAGCCTTGGAAGAGAGGTTGGGAAGATTAAACATGACAAGCCTCATGGACTGGGCGCGAGCCCGGCAGATGATGAAGGAAGGCGCGCGCACGGATGTTGTGCGGGCGAAGGAAGGTTGCGCGCGGCGCGGGCGAGTGACCCGGCACGACGGGACCGTGGGGCCGGGCGAGACAGCCGGCCGCGCGCAATGGAGTGGCGCTCGCAGAGCGCGGAGAGGTATGGGCGCGCGGGCGCGCCGTCAGAGGGTGCGCGCGACACGCTCTTGAGGGCCGGAGACGCGGGAAGATCATCCGGTTGGTGAGAGCGGCCGCGCGCATTCATTTGCCTCCCGCGGGCAGGAGGACGTTGGTGAAGCTGGGCGGTGCGGGCCTTTGGGGAATAGCGGAATGGCCGAAGGCATTGCCCATGCGGATGGAGGTGCCGGTATAGGAGAAGGTGCCGACTTGGTTTGGGGCGCCGTTGCCGACGGCGTCCTTGGCGTCAAAGGGATGGGGACCGGCGTCGGCGCCGGTGGCGCTGTCCTTGAGAGCCTTGTTCAGACAGTCGTAAGAAATGCTGCGCGCACCCTCGACCTGAACGTCGACACAGGAAGGCGTCGTGCCTTCGACTTTGAGCGGCGGCAGTTGGACGGGTTGAGCGGGATTGGCCTGTTGTGCGCGACCAGATTCTGGGTTGAGGCAGAGACCGGCGAACAGGCCGGCTGCGAGACACAGGCCGATCCTACGGAACCCGACCCGGCCGCGGTCATTGGCAGGCTTGGGCAGATTGGCGAGGCCGATCTCTGCGGCTTTGTCGACAGAGCGGCGTTGGCGCGGATGCCGGCGAATGAAACTGGCTTTGGCGACGCCGAATATGGCGATGGCGGCAGTCCCGGCGATGCCGGCGGCGATGACCAGCAGAATATCTCCGTTCATGGCTGGACCCCCAGCGTCACTAGCGCCGGCTGGCGGGAGGGTGTTGGCGCCAGGGCGATGCCCATGCCCCAACCTTGCCAGAGCACCACGGGCTTGGATGCGGGGACTGGAAGACGGCCTTGCGCCGTGACGGGCAAGGGCAGCCGCGTGGGTTTGGCGATGGCTGGCATCGCCATCACGGGAAGAGCGGCGGCGAAGGCGAGAAGGACGATCATGCCCTGCCCTCGTCTGCCAACGATGACGTCGCGGCTGCGCGATGGCGGGCCGCCGCAAAAGCGTTGCCGCGCCAGAGCCGCATGACGTCGTCGCCGACCGCCATCCAGAGAATAACGCCAAGTTCGCCGACGGTGATGGCAGCGGCGAGGATGGCGCTGATGGTGAGCCAGGTCATGGTCCCTCGCCTTTATGGTAAGAGCGACGGCCCTCTTGCCGCGGCACAACGCTCACCGCGTTCGGGCTTGACGATGAAATCCGTTCGATCTGATGCAGGTGCGCGAACCAGCGCGCCCAGGCGACGCAGATCGTGAGCGACACCGTAAGGAAAGCAGCGCTAATCTCGAACCAGGTCATGGCGCCCTCCCCACTTTCGATCACCACGCAGGACATAGATCCAGGCGAGCAACAGGCATTCGACGACCAAGACGGCGCCGACGACGATCAATGCGATTTGCCACCAGGCCATGTGCGTTGCTCCCGTGTTGCTCGGTTGCGCCTTTAGAAATGCGTGGTGAGATCGACCTGAAGGGTGTCTTCGGCGAACTTGGGGCCGGAGACTTCGTTCGTGCTGAACCATTTGAGGTTCAGCGCAGTGTTGTGGAAGAGGCCGAGGGAGCCGCCGATGACCCAGCCCTTGGCGTTGGTGCCGCCGAGGTGGAAGTCCTGGTCGTTGAAGGCGTCGAGGACGGCGTCGGGCTCGATATACTCGTAATAGATGAAGGTGTTCCAATCCCAGCGTTTGTCGATAGTGGGATGGCCGAGGTTGATGCGGGCGAGCCAGGCCTGGTTGCCGTCCTTGAAGACATTGGAGCCGCCGGCGCCCGAGCAAGTCTGGCCGGAAGGCACGGAGACTGAGCAGGTCTCATTGTTGTTGATGATGGGCAGGGCCTGGATAGCGCCTGGGCCATAGCCAAGATTGTCGGCGAAGTCGCCGACGAAGGAGACGTGGATATCGTCATGCAGGCGCATGTCGGCGCGGCCGATCAGGTCGAGAACCTGGAACTTCGACGCCAGGCCGAAATATTGCGGCTGGGAGACGTCGGTGGGATCGGGGAAGGTGAGATTGCGCAGGGCAAAGAGGGTATTGCCCTTTTGCATATAGCCGGGGCGCGAGGCGTCGGTCAGGCAATAGGCGGCTTCATTGGAGCAGGAGGGCGACAGATCGCCCTGGACATTCTCATAGTCGTAATAGGCGGCGTTGAAGGAGAGGTCGTAGCGATCGTGAATCCAGTCGGCGCCGATCTGGCCGGCGAAGACGTATTTGTTGGAGCCCATGCCGGCCTTCTGGTCGGAGAGGCCGTTGGTGGGGAAGTCGTCCGCGACATAGCTCAAGGGGAAGGCGCCGCCGGTGGCACGGATATTGAGGCCCTGGCCGTCCTGATCCTTGAGGAAGGTGCGGTTCACACTGACGGCGATGCCGTCCAGGTTTACGTCCGAATCCCAGACCAGGTCGGTCTTGACGAAGGGATTGGGCATGCGGCCGATGGTGATGTTGGCGTCGGCGCCGATAAAGCCCAGATGGGGGGTATAGGCGATGTAGGCCTGATCCAGCCACACGCCATCCTTGTTGAAATAGTTGCCCATGGTCTGGTTGGTGGAAACGGGCTGGTTGTCGGAGCCCGACGCCAGGCGGATGGTCATCTGCAGGTCGTCGTCGATCTGGTCGGTGAGGCCGAAGCGGGCGCGGAAGTTGGTGATGTTGCGATCCTTGGAGGAGTTCAGGATCGGGGGCAGGACGTTGTTGTTGGAGCCGGTGTTGTAGGCGCTGCCATTGTTGATGGCGCCGACGTTCACGAAATCGAGGGCATTGTTCTTGTCGAAGAAGTGGCTCTCGTCGCGCACACGCACATCGCCGAAGATGGTGAGATTGCCGATCCAGGTGGGATAGGAACCCGGGGTGGCCCACTTCTCGCGCTTGGCGGTGGCGATGACTTCGTCGCGGACTTCGTCCTTGATCTGCTGGCGGACGGCCGGAGAAACGTAAGGCACCCGCACGGTGCCTTCGGGAAGTGGGGCCGGGGCGGCGGCGACCGGAGCGGCGGCCGGCGTGGCGACAGGCGCCGGAGCGCTGTGCAGCTGGGCCAGCATCGCCTGGCCGTCCTTCTGGGAGATGACGCCCTTCTTCATCAGGCTCTGCACCAGGGTCTGCATGGTGCTGGTCTGGGCATCGCTAGACTGGGCGTTGGCCGGTGCGGCGATGAGGCCGAGGGCCAGGACAGACGCCGACAAAGTAAGCATGCGGCGGGCGTTAGAACGGACAGACATAGAAAACCCCTTCTTCAATCGATGGTCCGCGCGGGCGCGGCAAACTGGTGGATGGTGACGGTGGTGGAGGTCACAGCGACTTCCTGAGATCGACGGTCATCTCGACCGGCAGGCGCGCGAGAATCTGTTGTGGCGGCGGCTGTTCCAGCGGCGGCAGCGCAAGGAGCAATGCGGTCAGGGCCTGATCGTAACTGTCGGAGCCGGTCGAGGAACGCAGCACAGCCTTAGTGATCTTGCCTTGCGGCGACAGCCAGATGTTGACGGCGGCGCGGAAGGACTTGCCTTTGAGAACATCGTCCTTCTGGACGGCAACCTTCACGACGCTGGCGATGTAAGCGTTGAACATGGCGGGGTTGAACAGGCCTGCCCCGCCGCCGCCGGTCATACCCTCGCCGTTGCCGGCGCCGATGTTGAAGGCGTCGCCCGGACCAGCTTGGGCATCCGCGTTCTCGGTGATGGCATTGTTGGCGGGGGCCTGGGCCTTGGGCTGGACCTGCTGGGGCTGGGTGGTGGGAACCGGGACGTTCTCCTTGACCACTTCCTGCGGCTTGGGCGGCGGCGGTGTGGGCGGGGGCGGCACCACCGACATCAGTTGGGAGACCGGCTCGTCCTTCTTGATGCTGACGGCCTGGGACGTGGCGAGCCGCCAGATACCAAGCGCGACCAGCAGCAGGACCAGGACGCCGGCGGCGTAAGCGCCCCAGGGACGCCGGGGCGCCTGGTCGAAGGGATTGTCGAAGGTGTCGAGGGTCATCGGATCGCTGATCGGTGTTTTGAGGTCAGTGCTTTGGCGGCTTGCCGGTGACGAGACCGACCTTGGTGAGGTCGAGAGTGCGCAGGAGATCGAGGACGGCGACGACCTTGGCGTACTGGACGGCGCCGTCGCCCTTGACGACGAGTGGGAAGTCCGGCGTCAGCGATTGCTGCGAGCGCAGACGCTGCTCCAGTTCGGGCATGGTGACGGGAACGGCCTCGTAATAGAGGTCTCCGGTGTCGGCGACGGTGATGGCCTTGGTCTTGGAGTCCAGCGAGGTGGAGGAACTGGCCTTGGGCAGGTTGACCTTGATGCCCTGCACCGACACCGTCGTCAGCAGGATGAATATCACCAGGAGCACGAAGGCCAGGTCCAACATCGGTGTGATGTTGATGTCGTCGTAGGGCTTGCGGGCGGTTTGCAGCTTCATGGGTGCTACTCCGCGGCCAGCTTGAGGTGGCGGCGCTGCAGCTCGGCGAAGCGGGTGATCAGCCTGTCCCCAAATATCTGGGTCTTGGCGACGACATCGCTGTTCTGGGTGGAGATGTAGTTGTAGCCGAACAAAGCCGGGATCGCGACGGCGAGGCCGGTGACGGTGGCCAGGAGTGCCGCGGCGATACCCGGCGCGATGGCGTTGACGTTGACGTCACCGGCCAGCGCGATGGAGGCGAAGGTGATCATCACGCCCAGGACGGTGCCCAGAAGACCGATGAAGGGACCGCCGGCGATGGAGATGGTGAGGAGGACGACACCCTTGTCGAGGGCCTGGACTTCCTCGATCTGGGCGGCATCGAGCGTGGCCTTGATGGCTTCCAGGGTCTCTTCGGAGAGAGGGTGATTGCCGTCCTCTTCCTGGCGGATCTTCAGTTCGTTCACCCCCAGCTTGTAGATGCGGTAGAGCGAGGAGTTGTTCAGCTGCTTCAGATTGTCGGGCGTGAGCTTGAACTGGGTCTCCATGTTCATGACGTCGCCGCGCAGGCGGTTGTACATGCTCATGAAGACGTTGTTGGCGCGCCGTGTGCGCCCGACATAGGTGATCTTCTGGACCATCACGACCCAGCTCATCACCGCCATGATGCAGAGGATGGCGATCACCACCCAGGCGTCGGGTGTGATGTTGCTGAAGATGACGCTGAAGTAACCGAAGCCGCCGCCGGCGGGCTGCTCGGTGGGGCCGTAAGCCGCCAGGCGGCTGCCCTGCATCTGGGAGGCGTAACTGGCCTTCACATAGGCGGCGGGACGGGCGGCGCCGGAGATGCGCACTTCGTCCATGGCGCCGGTGAAGCCGGTGCCGATGGTGCCGCCGGGGGCAAAGCTGGGCAGCGGGGTTGCGAGGGTGGCGGCGGAGATGCCGTTGACATACAGGACGACGGATTGGGCGTCGCCGGTGACGGCGATGTAGCTCCAGCCGGAGCCAAGGGCCGGCACAGGGGACGATTTGCCCTCGGCGGTGACGAAGGGCACGCCGTTCTCAAGGGTGATGGCGAACGCGCCGTTGGCGAACAAGGTGGCGTTGGCGCTGGGGCCGGTGGGGCGTATCCAGGCCTCGAAGGTGAAGCCCTGGCGGGCATCGATGGCGAGCGAGGACGGCAGGGTAAGGACGGTGGCGCCGTTGAAGAACCCGGCTTCGCCGATCCAGCCGGCATGCTCGTGAGAGATATTGTTCGCGTTGTTGTGGTTGACGGTGGCGTCGGTGGCGACCGCTTCCCCGGCGCCGAAGTGGTAGACGGTCTTGTAGAGGGGATCGAGGGTCTGGGCAGCGCTGTCGGCGGGGGCGGCCTTCTTGTTGCCGAAGTACATCCAGATCTTCTGTTGGCCGCCGGCCGGCAGGCTGGGGACCGCGACCCAGATGGTGGCGAGACCATCCTTGGCGTTGAAGCTCTCGATATGGGCGGGCAGCACCGTCTTGTCGTCGTCGGTGACGAAGCGCAGGTCGGCGCCGGTGGCGGAGGCGTCATCGAAGTTGAAGCTGGAGCTGTCGAGCCTGAGCAGCACAGGGAAGTTCTGCACCGCGCCGTCCACCGAGCCGGCATTGGCGGAGGTGTCCAGCGTGATCTGCTTCCTGTTCGCCCAGTCCTTGTCCCACCAGGCGAAGGCGGGGCTGGCCGACAGGGCCAGGCCCAGCATCGCGGCCATGGCGGCGGCAAAGCGTTTGCCCCTGCCCGCTTTGCGCTTGCGCGTGATCATATCCTTGAGGGTGGCGGGGCCAGAGCCGAGGATGGTGCTGTGATTGGTCATGATGTGCCTCGTAATCGTTAGAACTGGGTCCAGACGCGGAACTGCAGGCGCAGGTGCCCGGCGAAGGTGGAGTCGTCTCTGCTGATGGAGTTGTTGGTGCCCAAGACCGTGAAGGTGTCGAGCGGATCGGCCACGAACAGCGAGCCGTTCAGGTATTGCAGGGCCTGGCCGGTGACGCCGAAGCCGACGCTGCGGAAGTCGTAGAAGTCCCGCTGGTCGGGCAGCGGTGAATGCAGCCAGGACCGGGCGGCATCGACAAAGCCGACAAAGCGGAAGTCGTCGACATGCTTGCCGACATAAGACCCCATCCAGGGCGCCAGGCTGGGGCTGCGCAGCTCGATGGTACTGCGGATACCGTCGTCACCCAGGCCCTGGCTCTGCAGGTAGCCCCGAACCGAGCCGTCGCCACCGATGGAGAACTGTTCGTTGGAGATCAGCGGGCCATTGGCGATCTGGCCGTCGACCTCGCTGAAAAGATCGATGCCGTAAGGCAGGTTGTGCAGCCAGCTGGCCCCGCCCTTGAAGTAGAGGAAGGAACCGTCAGCCCGGAAGCGCGCGGTGTCGAAGTCGTTGGTGCTGCTGCCCAGGCCCCTGAAGGACATCGTGAGCCCGCCGTTGAAGGAGAGCTGGTCATTGGGCTCCCTGAAGGTGCCCACATAGGTCAAGGACAGCGGGTAATAGGTGACTGGCGCCGGACTGGCCTGATCGCCTTGGCTGACCGTGGAATTGAAGTCCTTCCAGGCGACATTGGCCTGCAGGTAGTGGAAGTAGTCTCCCGACGTACCCAGCGCCCAGGTGGCTGCCAGGGTGACCGAGTCGCCCCGGCCCAGCACGTCCGTCGAGCCCAGGGTGGAGACGTTGGAGTTGGACCGAAGGCCCGTCAGCGACAGCTTGATGTCCGTGCCCGGCACCGGGGCCGAGTAGGTCAGCGCATAGACCTCGCCGTCGGCCGGATCTTCCGGAGCCACGCTGTACAAACCCGACAGCGAATGACCCATGCCCCACAGATCGTCGTAGGAAAGATTGGCCTGCAGCCTGAGCGGATGGGTGTCCTGGCTGTATTTGTTGTTCAGCTCCAACCCGCCATGCACGGCTAGCTGGTCCTGCACGTCGAGCGCCACGTCGATGGTGTCGGGCGCCTTGCCCGGCTTCATGCTGGGCGTTACCTGGCGGTCCGTGCTCTGGGCGTTCAGCGCCACCAGTTCGGTGTTCAAAGTCTTGAGGTTCGGCACCGCCCCCGGCGCCAGCGACGGCAGCGCCGACTGGATGCGCTCGGGCGTCGTGTGGGTGACGCCATTGACCGCGACCGCACCAATCTTGGTCTCGGTCGCCTTCAGCAGCACCACCCCGCCCCGCACCGTCTGCGGCGGCAAGACCACATAGACCGTCTGGTAGCCCTTGGCGGCATAGGCCTTCTCCAGCGCGGCCCGCGCACCGTCAATGTCCGCCATCGTCTTGTCCGGGCCCAGATAGGGCTCGACCGCCGCATCAATCGACGCCTCGTCAAGCACCGTGTTGCCTTCGACATCGAACTCGTTGATCTCGAACTTGCGCACCGGCGCAGGAGACTTGGCGGCTGGAGTTGCGCCAGCAGCAGGGGCGGTTTCCGCGGCGCGCGAAATTGTGGCGGAGCAAAATGCAAACGCAATCGCACACGAACTGAGCAATGCCGCGCGACAACCGGCGCCGACATCAAACTTGCCCTTAATCATTACCCCTCGTCCCTGCGCGACAGCGCTTAACATTTCGACGCCAACTGGCGGGATCACTTGGCTGCAGAATGACTGCGGCCTGTTACTCCCGCGCATATTCCTGCTGGCGGAGTTCTTCGAAGCGACGCAGCTAAACCAAGCTTGCGACGTTTTTTGTTTCGAAGCTCTTCCTCGCCCCAACCTTTAATCAGCCCAATCAATTGCGATCTGAGCAGCGGCGTTGCCGCCTAAGGCGCAGTCCATCGCTGGCAAAAGCGCCCTTCAGAGCGCATCCACCCATCGCATCGGACTCAACCGACACGAAGCCTGTTTTGAGGCGACAGCCCGCAACCAGTCCGGCCGTGATGGCAGAACCGACCCTTACTCAGTGTGTTGGAGCGGGCCTGAAGATGAGCTCAGGCCGCAAGCCTTCCACACTAGGTAGACAAACGGGCCTTCAAGACGCGCCCGAGATTGTTGGTGAATTATTTGCGACAGAGACTGTCTTGCAGCGCTCTAACTGAGGAACACCACGTCGCCGACCGAGAACGCTTGGGCGTGCGAGAAATGCTGCACCTGGTCGACAATGGTATCTACTTTGTCCAAATGGAAATTGGCGTAAACACGCTGCTGCGCCAAACTGTCCTTAAGGATGACAATCCGCCCCTTACGGTAGCGGTTAACCTGGGCCACGACGTAACTGAGGGTCTCATTGTGGAAGATCAACATGCCGCGCCGCCAGGCCGTGGCGACGGCTATATCGGTGGGCGCAACCTTCCCGATTTCCCCACTCGAATAGACGATTTGCTGGCCGGCGGCCAAACCCACGTTTCCCTGCGGGTGCATCAGGCGTAATGCGCCGGCCTCACAAGTGATACATGCCGATGTTCCGTCATAACGGACATTGAGTTTCGCGTCTCTCGCGAGGGTGCGGCCAACCCCAGCTTTGACCAGGAACGGCACGCCCCGGGTCTCGATCGCGGCCTCACCGTGGATCAATTGCACCCCGGCTGCCGGCTGCTGTGAAAGAACTGCAATTCCGGTTTGTGTGTTCATCTCGACCGCGACCCGCGCGATCTCGATATTTCGGCGTTCGCCGGTGCCAGTGGTGTAATCGGCGCCGAGGTTCGCAGCGATCTCCGTCAGCGAGGGCCAAAGCGCCAACGGCGGATAGATGGACAAATAGCCGACCGCCGCCGCCGACGCGGCAGCCAAGCCGCCCAGGAAATACCTGCGCTCCAGGGCGGCGGGCCGCGAATATGCCGTCGCTATCGGCGCATCCGTCTCCGTCAGGCCTTCGCTGGCCTCAGCCACTAGTCGCATCAGGACCGTAGCCTCAGCGAGAGCCTGGGCGTGGGCAGGATTTTGACGCTGCCAGCGCCGCAACGCGTCGCGATCGGCAAGGGTCATGCGCCCCGATTTCAAGCGCTCCACCCAAGCCAACGCCTCCCGACTTGTCGTGTCCGGGACGTCGATTTTATCCGCACCGGCCATCAGCCGGGACCGTCTCGGAAGATTCGGGTCACTAGGACCGCAGCGTCACGCATTGCGCCTCCTAATAGGAAGACACTTGGGACGCCAAAATGCGCCTCATATTTTTCCCCCAAAGTCCATTTTTCTGCGTAGAGCACCCCAGATTTGCTCCCGCGCCACCTGCGTTTCTCTTTGAACATGCCGCAAGGACAGACCAAAGCGAGCAGCAAGTTCTGATGCAGATGCCCCCTCTACCCAGGTTGCCAGAAAGATTTCCCTGCGCCGTGCCGGCATGTCTCGAATGACGGCCCGGACCAAGGCAACCTCTTGTCGGGCCGCAACAATCCGCGCGGGGCTAGGGGCCTCGTCCTCCAACTCATCGAAGGCGTCTTCCGTTTCCGCAGTCGTCAATCGCCTGTCGCGGTGACGGACGTTACGGGCAATGTTTTCGGCGATGCGTTGGACATAGGTTTCAGGATTTGTGACAGGACCAATCGGGCCGCCCCGTTCCAGACGCAGATACGTGTCATGCAACACATCCGCGGCGAAATCTGCGGAACCGAAGCGGCGGGTCAGTTTCTTACCGAGCGTTTCATAGCTCGCAAGAAAGGATTGACGCAGCACTGTCCAGTTCGAGTCCGACATCTGCCGGTCTATTTCCAATGACTGTTGCGGAGCAGCATAAGTGCTTTTTCAGAATTGCGGCCGCCTTGCCTAAGCCAACGGTCCTTTTGCCGCAAGCGCGAAGTCATCTCGTTGATTCTACACATCGTTATGGCTCTGAGACTATTGCGGGAGGACAACAGAGGGGGGCGAGAATTCCATATCAAAGCTAAAGTTCAGGGGGTCAGGCAAATCGGCCGGGATCGGCGGCAGAGGCTGAGCGCGGAGTAATGTCGCCACGGCTTCGCGGTCAAGCGCCGGAGAGCCCGAACCGGACTGAACCCAAACCCCAGAGACCGCACCGTTCCGTGTTACAGTAAAGAGCACTCGGACCACGCCGCTCGGCCGCTCGGCCACCCCGTTCGTCGGATACCGTTTGTTCTGTTCGATGTGTTGGAGAAGCTTTCGGCCATAATCGCTGCCAGCAGCACCCGACGTGGCGTCGACACTTGCCGGTGTCGTATTTTCCTGCAGCATTGCTCCGGAATGGACGCCCTCTCGTTCATCCGTACCTTGGTTCGCCTCAATTCCCACTATAGGCCCGGTCGTTGCCGCACGCTTTGCCGCCGGGGTCGGTTTGGCCGCTTGTGAATTCGGGCTCGAAACAGCGTGCATCGATGACGCCATCGGCGCCGCAGGCTCGGAGACGCGCTCAGAACGAACGCTAATCTCCACCTCGCCGGGCAGCAACGCGCTACCGGCCGCGCGAACATTATGCCTCGACTGCATTCCCAAAATCAGTATCGCAGCTACGACCAGATGCAGCACCACAACCGCAAGACCAGCGACGATACGTTCCCAGCGAGATGATGCTTGGCTAGGCAAGCGTTGGGCAAAAGTAGGGAGACCCGATGCCTGGCTAGCCGCTAAGAGGCGCTGACCCGGCATCTCAGCGTCCAGACACGGCAACACGGATGCTAACCGGCTGAAGAAGATCTGCAGGGGGTGGCTCGCCAACGACCATGTTTTTCAAGGCTGCAAGGAGGGCTTCTTCAAAGCGCGTATTCGCGTTCGAAGCCACCATCTGCGACCTCTGCACGACGCCGGCAGCATCCACCCAGATGCGAACCTGCGCCTGGTAATTTCCAACCAGCAACTCTGGCTTCTTCCGCAGCGCACGCTGGAGTTGGTACTGAACCAGGGTTGCGTACATTCCACCGCTAGTGGAATTCCTCGGCACGTCGACATGGATCTCACCCAGTTCTGTTGCCGTAGTAACGGGCGCCGGTGCGTATAGCACCTTTACGGAATCTGGACTCAAAACGATGATGACATTGCGGTCGCGCGTGAAAGTCGCCGATAGACCGGTCCCTTGCAGAAGTTGTGCGAGAGCAGCGTCGGCGGTCATAACTCCGCGGACCGTCGCTGACACACGGCCATTTGCGAGTGCTCCGTCATAGAGAACCTGGATGCCGCTTGCGGCACTAAAATCATCAAGCGCTGTCGGCAACGGCGCCGATTGAATGTTGAAATGCAGACGCGCCGATTGGCCGCTCGCGGCTGGCGCCACAGTTGTAAACGATATCTGGTCCGCCGCGGACGCAGAGGCAACACCCAGGATTAGCGCGATTGCACCGGTCAGCGCTACAGCGGGCCGCCACCCGCGTATTTTGGTGGTAGGGCCGTATGGCAAGAAATTGGCGACTTTCGCGCTCACTGAGCACACGACCTTCTGGGGAGCCACATCGATCATTTCCTGTGCGCCCAACGGTAATCCGCTCTCCAATCTAGCAATTATACGATTGTTTCGTGACAGACAAAAACGGTTCGTGGGCCGCCTAGGCAACCAATAAGCATCGAAAATTGCGCCCGATTGGTCGATCCGGGCGCAACATTCTGCACCGTGCCCATCGGCTTCACACGTCGAGGTCGTCACCGCGCAGGGTCGTGCCATCTGGGGTAATCCCAATATGCCAGACCTCACATCCGAAACGGTTATTGGCGGGATGTGTCGCCAGATAGACCACCATCGGTCCCGGCCAGACACTTGGTGTCGGACGACGCGCCAACGTGAATAAACCGTCCTTGGTACGGCAGATCGGACTAGTGTCTTCCCCACCGCGAATATCGCTTACGGCATCGAGATAGCTGACAGCTTCGTCGACACCGCGATGATGCCGGACGACCACTGACTCCTGGCCGGCCTCGGCGATGCTTCGCACCGCCTCGCGTTCGACAGTACCGATATATTCGGCGTCGTCATGCAGCGTATAGTGGATGAAGTTTTCAATGGGTTGTTCGTCCGTTACACCCAGCGCATCGAGATCGGCCCGGGTCACGGTTTGAACGATGCGGAACAGCTGCGGAAAATAAATGTTCAACGGCGGGCAATACACGCGGCCGGCCACGGCGCGTTTGACCGGGAAGCGCACGACCTGGCCAAGATCATTCTCACTCATCGCTGAACTCCCATAGCTCTCCCCCGTCGCGGTCTCTCACCAAGTGGTCACAACCCGACGCTTGATATCCGCTGAAGCGTTTATTTCAGGACGACTCACCGGCAGGTGCGAAGGTTCGCACGACTTCGTACATGCCGGGTTCAAATTTGGCGATCGTGAGCGCCTCCTCAAGAAACGGGAGTGGGGCGGGGTCCCGGCGCATCGCCTGATAGTCATCGGAGCTTCTCCATTGCGCATACATCGTTACCTTTGTGCCGTCTGTACTGCGATGAAGGCTGGCAGAAACAAAGCCCGGCGCCTGACGCACCGAAACATCTGTCGCTTCCGTTAGAAGTTCAATGAGCCGTTGCTGGTTTGCCGGCTCAACTGTGAACACGTTGATCAGGGTGACCACACTGCTTTTCGCAGAAATCTCGGGCATGCCGTCTCCTACTTGCGGAAGGGAAGATATACGTCTGGTAAGCGTTGTCGGTCCACTGGCGGGCTGCACTCGGGTCAAGAGCACCAAGCGTCTGATTTTGACAATGAGTATATCGCATCCGAACCCTGCCTGAAGAGGACCGATCCTAGGGGTGTCTCAATCGGGCGTTCTCCCGCAGACCCGCCGATCCTTTGTATTTGCACGCCATAGCACGACGACCACAACAACCTTGTTGCATTAGGCCAAATCCGGCTCTTTCTACTCGACCCGTTGATACCGCCCGCGTTGGCGCATTTCAGGGGTCCGTTGTGAACGTACAGCCATTACAATCCGAAGCCTTCGTCCGCGGCGCCAAGATGCTGCGCACCGCGCTAGGCCCGGATATCGCCGGCTTCCTCGAAGATCCCAGCATCGTCGAGGTGATGCTCAACCCTGATGGGCGGATTTGGATCGATCGCCTCTCCGGCGGACTCGAAGCGACCGGCATTGTCATCGCGCCAGCCGATGGCGAGCGCATCCTGCGCCTGGTCGCCCATCATGTCGGCGCTGAGATACACGCCCGCTCACCGCGCCTCTCCGCCGAACTGCCGGAAAGCGGGGAGCGCTTCGAGGGCCTGGTGCCGCCGGTGGTGGCGGCCCCCTGCTTCGCCATCCGCCGTCCCGCCGTCGCGATCTTCACTCTCGATGATTACGTCGCGGCCGGAACCATGTCGGCGGCGCAAGCGCGGTTGCTGCGCAAAGCCGTTGCCACGCGCGAGAACATCCTGGTCGCGGGCGGCACCTCCACTGGCAAAACCACATTGGTCAACGCGCTTCTCGCGGAAGTCGCCAAGACCAGCGACCGGGTGGTGCTAATCGAGGACACCCGCGAACTGCAATGCGCCGCGCCCAATCTGGTGGCGCTGCGCACCAAGGATGGCGCCGCCTCGCTCTCCGATCTGGTGCGTTCCTCACTGCGGCTGCGCCCCGACCGTATCCCAATCGGTGAGGTCCGCGGCGCCGAAGCCCTGGACCTGCTGAAGGCGTGGGGCACCGGACATCCTGGCGGCATCGGCACGCTCCATTCCGGCAGCGCGATCGGCGCGATCCACCGCCTTGAGCAACTCATCCAGGAAGCCGTCGTCACCGTCCCGCGCGCGCTTGTCGCCGAGACCATTGACCTCATCGCCGTGTTGACCGGCCGCGGATCGGCGCGGCGACTTACCGAACTCGCCCGCGTCGAGGGCCTCGACGCCAAGGGCGACTACATCCTCACCCCGACAGGAGACTTGTGATGCGCCTTCAAACCTTGAGGGCGCGTGCCCTCTCTGTCCACCAGAAGTTCCATCTCCTCATGGCGATGACCGCCTGCGCGCTGGCCTCGCATCCCGCCAATGCCGCCGGCACGAGCATGCCTTGGGAACAGCCGCTTCAACAAATTCTGGATTCGATTCAGGGCCCGGTCGCCAAGGTGATGAGCGTCATCGTCATCATCCTCACCGGACTGGCGCTCGCCTTTGGCGAGAGCAGCGGCGGCTTCCGCCGGCTGATCCAGATCGTGTTCGGACTCTCGATCGCATTTGCCGCATCGAGCTTTTTTCTGACGTTCTTTTCGTTCGGCGGCGGGGCAATGATCTGATGGGCGACGGCGATCTCCCCGACGGCTTCTACGCGCCCGTGCGGCGCTCGCTCACCGAGCCGATCCTGCTGGCGGGCGCGCCGCGCTCCGTGGCGATCCTCAACGGGACGTTGGCCGGCGCCGTCGGGCTGGGCCTGCGGCTCTGGCTGGTCGGCCTGGGTCTTTGGGCGATCTGTCATCTCGCCAGCGTATGGGCCACCAAGCGCGACGCTGCTTTCGTGGACGTTGTGCGGCGGCATCTGCGCTACCCGGCCCATCTGGTGGTGTCATGATGAGCCTCGCCGAATACCGCTCCAAAGTGCAGCGGCTGGCCGACTTTCTGCCTTGGGCCGCCCTGGTGGATAAGGGCATCGTACTCAACAAGGACGGCTCGCTGCAGCGGACCGCCCGCTTCCGCGGTCCCGATCTCGACAGCGCCACGCCTGCCGAACTCGTTGCGATCACTTCCAGATTGAATAACGCGCTGCGCCGGCTGGGATCGGGATGGGCAATTTTCATCGAGGCCCAGCGCGAACCCACCCGCCGCTATCCTCACAGCGCCTTCCCCGATCCGGTGTCCCGCATCGTGGATGCGGAGCGTCGCGCGCAGTTCGAGGAAGAAGGCACCCATTTCGAGAGCCGGTATTTCCTGACCCTTCTCTGGCTGCCGCCGGCCGACGATGCCGCCCGCGCCGAGAACTGGCTCTATGAAGGCCGCTCCCACCAGGGCACCGATTGGAACGCCCAGCTCAAAAGCTTCAAGGACCGCACCGGGCGGGTTCTCTCCCTGATCGAGGGTTTCATGCCGGAAGCGGCCTGGCTCGATGACGGCGAGACCCTCACCTATCTCCATTCCTGCATCTCCACCCGCCGCCAGAAGGTGCGGGTGCCGGAGGTGCCCATGTATCTGGACGCCATCTTGCCGGACGAGGATCTGGCCTGCGGGCTGGAGCCCCGGCTGGGCCAGGCCCATCTGCGCACCCTCACCATCATGGGTTTCCCCACCCAAACCTGGCCCGGCCTGCTCGACGATCTCAACCGCCTACCCTTCGCTTATCGCTGGTCCACCCGCGCCATCTGCCTGGACAAGACCGACGCCACCAAGGTCTTGAGCCGCATCCGGCGGCAATGGTTCGCCAAGCGCAAATCCGTGGCCGCCATCGTCAAGGAGGTGATGACCAACGAGGCGTCGGCGCTGGGCGACTCCGACGCCGCCAACAAGGCGCAGGATGCCGATCTCGCCCTGCAAGAGCTTGGCTCGGACTATGTCGGCCAGGCTTACGTCACCGCCACCGTGACGGTGTGGGACAAAGACCCGCGGCTCGCCGACGAGAAGCTGCGGCAGGTTGAGAAAACCATCCAGGGCCGCGACTTCACCTGCATCCGCGAAACCGTCAACGCGGTCGAAGCCTGGCTGGGCAGCCTGCCCGGGCATGTCTACGCCAATGTGCGTCAGCCGCCCGTCTCCACCCTCAACCTCGCCCACATGATGCCCTTCTCGGCGGTCTGGGCGGGCCAGGAGGAGGATGAGTATTTCAAGGCGCCGCCGCTGTTCTTCGCCCGCACCGAGGGCTCAACCCCGTTTCGCTTCAGTCTCCATGTCGGCGATGTCGGCCATACCTTCATCGTCGGGCCGACCGGCGCCGGCAAGAGCGTGTTGCTCGCCCTGATCTGCCTGCAATTCCGCCGCTACGACCAGCCTCTCATATTCGTGTTCGATTTTGGCGGCTCCGTTCGTGCCTCCGCCCTCGCCATGGGCGGTGCGTGGCACGACCTGGGAGGCGCGCTCGCCGAGGATCAAGCCCCCACCGTTGCGCTGCAGCCCCTGGCGCGCATCGATGATCCCGGCGAGCGCGCCTGGGCCGCCGATTGGATCGCGGCGATCCTCGCCCGTGAAGGCCTTCCCATCACCCCCGACCTGAAGGAGCATCTATGGACCGCCCTCACCTCGCTCGCCTCCGCGCCAGTTGCGGAACGCACGCTCACTGGCCTTTCGGTGCTGCTGCAATCGCAGACGCTCAAACAGGCATTGCACCCCTACACCGTGGCGGGCCCCTGGGGACGTTTGCTGGACGCCGAGAGCGAACGCCTGGGCAATACCGACATTCTGGCGTTCGAGACCGAGGGCCTCTATGGCGCGACGGCCGCGCCGGCGGTGCTCTCCTACCTGTTCCACCGTATCGGGGGCCGCCTCGACGGAAGACCCACCCTCATCATCATCGACGAAGGCTGGCTGGCGCTGGGCGACCCTGAGTTCTCGGCACAATTGCGCGAATGGCTCAAGACACTACGGAAGAAGAACGCCTCCGTGATCTTTGCCGCCCAGAGCCTGGCCGATCTCGACAAAAATCCGGTAGCCCCGGTCATCATCGAAAGCTGCCCCACCCGCATCTTCCTGCCCAATGAAAGAGCGCTGGAGCCGCAGATTGCCACGATCTATCGCGGCTTCGGCCTCAATGACCGGCAGATCGAGATGTTGGGGCGGGCCACGCCCAAGCGCGACTACTACTGCCAGTCGCGCCGCGGCAATCGCCTGTTCGAACTTGGCCTGTCGGAGGTGGCGCTGGCGTTCGTCGCCGCCTCCGGCAAGCCGGACCAGAACGCCATCGCCCGCGTCCTGGCCGAAGAAGGGATCGCGCGCTTCGCCGAGAACTGGCTGCGCGAGAAAGACCTCAACTGGGCGGCCGACATCCTCGCCACACCGGAGATCTCCCCATGAAAAGCGCCCTTCGCGCCGGCATCGCCGGCCTGACCTTGCTCGCCCTTATAGCTGGCCCCGCCGACGCCCAGTTCGGCTTCGGCGGCATCGTCTACGATCCCACCAATTACGCACAGAACCTGCTCACCGCCGAGCGCGAACTCCAGCAGGTCAACAATCAAATCCAGTCGCTCGCCAACCAGGCGCTCTCGCTGGAGAATCAGGCGACCTCGCTGGTCAATCAGGCACGCAATCTGGCGAGCCTGCCATACTCCGCGCTCTCCAGCCTGGATCAGTCGATCACCCAGACCGAGCAGTTGCTCACCAACGCCCAGCGCATCGCCTACAGCGTCTCCACCATCGACCAGGCCTTCACACAGAACTACCCGATCTCCTATCCGGCCGGCACTGCCTCGCAGACTCTCGCCACCGACGCCCAGACCCGCTGGCAGAATGCGCTGGCCGGATTCCAGGACGCCATGCGGGTCCAGGCCGGCGCGGTCCAGAATCTCGACAGCACCAAGAGCCAGATCGATGCGCTGATCGGCTCCAGCCAATCGGCCACCGGCGCCCTGCAGGCCTCCCAATCCGGCAATCAGCTCATCGCCCTGCAGACCAAGCAGCTTGCCGACCTCACTGCGGTCATGGCGGCGATTGCCCGCGCCCAAAGTCTGGAAGGAGCCCGCAATGTCGCGAATGAAGAACAGGCTCAGGCTCAGACCAGCAACTTCCTCAATTACGGCACGGGCTATCAGCCCGGCAACGCGCAGATGTTCCATTGATGCGCGGCTGCCTCCTCATCCTCGGCTGCATCGGACTGTTGCTCGGTTACGCCGTCGCGGGTGGCGGAATCACCGCCACCATCGTCCATCTGATCCACACCGCCGACCGCTATGCCCATCAAGGCCATGTCCTGCCGCAAGAGGCCGGCGCGCTGGACCGCGAGTTACGGCGCTGCACCCGCGTCGGCATCGACGCCAACGACGATCCGCGCTGCCAGGCGGCCTGGGCCGAGAACCGGCGCCGCTTCTTCGACGGTGTCTCTCCCCATGAAGACGACCACGCCATTTTGGATCGCACGCCATGAACGGCACCGGCATCATCGACAACTTCCTGGCCACCTTCACCCAATATATCGATTCCGGGTTTGGACTGGTGCAGGGCGATGTCCATTGGCTGGCCGGCGTCCTGATCGCCATCGACCTCACCCTGGCCGGGCTCCTCTGGGCAATGGAGCCGCAGGAAGACGTGATCGCACGGCTGATCCGCAAGACACTCTATATCGGGCTGTTCGCCTACATCATCGGGAACTTCAATTCCCTAGCGCAAGTGATCTTCAACAGCTTCGCGGGCCTCGGCCTGGAAGCGGGGGGTGGAACGCTCACCCAGGCCCAGCTTCTCCAGCCCGGCCATTATGCCCAGATCGGGATTGACGCCGGCAAGCCGATCCTCGCCGCCATCTCCAATCTCTCCAGCTTTACATCCTTCATCGCCAACTTCGTCCAGATCGCCATTCTGTTCTTCGCCTGGCTGGTACTGGTGTTGAGCTTCTTCATCATCGCCATCCAGATTTTCGTGGCCCTGATCGAGTTCAAGCTCACGACGCTGGCAGGTTTTGTCCTGGTCCCCTTCGGCTTGTTCAACCGCACCGCTTTCCTTGCCGAGAAGGTGCTGGGCAACATCGTCTCTTCGGGCATTAAGATTTTGGTTCTGGCCGTGGTTGTCGGCATCGGCTCGACCATTTTCGGCCAGTTCACCACCGGCATGGCCAACCCGCCCACCATCAATGACGCGCTCACCGTCATCCTGGCCAGTCTCACCATGCTGGGGCTTTCGATCTTCGGGCCGGCGAAAGCCAATGCGTTGATCGCGGGCGGCCCCCAGCTTGGGGCCGGCGCCGCGGTCGGGACGGGCTTGGTGGCCGCCGGCGTCGGCGGCGCGGCTGCCGCCGCAACAGCGGGTGGCGCACGTGCTCTTGGCGGGGCCGCATCTGGAATGGCTCATGGCGTCGCGGCCCTCTCTGGTGGGGCTTCCGCCGCCCACCGCACGGGCGGCCTCGCGGGCGTTGCCAAGGCTGGAGCATCGGCGGCCGCAAGTCCGCTCCGTCGTATGGCGGCAGGACTCTCGCAAAGCTTCTCGGCAGGCGCTCAAGCCACCACGCAACGTCCGCCGCCTGGCGGTGGACCGGCAGGCCCGTCGAGCAGTGGTTCAGCACCCACCTGGGCCAAGCGGATGCAGCGCAGCCAAGCCATCGGCCAAGGCATCACCACCGCCGGCCAGGCCCTGCGCTCCGGCGACCAAGGCGGCGCGGGCCACGCCCCTGATCTTTCCGAAGGAGAATGAAGATGTTTCGCCGCCCAACCGTGCGTTATGGCAACACCCCCGCACCCGAAACGCCCCATCACCTGCCGCGGCAGATCTGGGACGATCGCATCGGCTCCGCGCGGGTGCAGGCGAGAAGCTGGCGCATGGCGTTCTTCGGCCAGCTTCTGATGAGCGCGGCCCTGACCGCCGGCCTGCTCTGGCTCGCCGAACGAGGCAGCGTGATCCCGTGGGTGGTGCAAGTCGATAAGCTGGGGAACGTCCAGTCTGCCGGACCGGCGCGGATCAACTATCATCCCACCGATCCCGTCATCGCGCGTGATCTCTCTTTCGTCATCGAATGGTTGCGCGCCGTCTCCGTCGACAAAGTTGATATGGGCGCCAACTGGCGGCGCGCCTACGAGTTTCTCACCGACCACGAGAAGGCCGCGCTCAACGACGTTGCCCAGCACAACGATCCCTTCGCCAAGGTCGGCAAGGAGCAGGTGGCGGTCGAAGTCACCAGCGTGATCCGCGCCTCAGACCAGAGCTTCCGCATCGAATGGGTCGAGCGCCACACCATCGACGGCGGACAGACCACAGCCGAGCATTGGAGCGCGATCGCTACCGTGGTGATCCAACCTCCGCGCAAACCCGACGGCGAAACCCTGAACGATAACCCCCTCGGCATCTACATCGATGCCCTCAACTGGTCCAAGGAGCTCGACTAATGCGTCCTCTTCCCCTCGTCCTTCTGCTTGCCTCTGCCGCGAACCTCGCCGCCTGCTCCACCTGGAAGCCGCCGGCCATCCAATACGACGACAAGCCAGTTCCAGCGGTTGCAGACGCGGCCGCCCCAAGACCCATCACCATCGTCGAAGTCCCCAAGCCGCTGCCGCTGCCGGATCAGCTCAAGCCCTTGCCAGCCGTCGAGGCCGGACGCACAGCATCCAATCCGCGTGACACCGTCGCGAAAGTCAACAAACAAGCGCGCATCGAACCCAGCCATGACGGCTACATCAATGCCGTGCAGGTCTATCCCTTCTCGGACGGAGCGCTCTATCAGGTCTACACAGCGCCGGGCGAAGTGACCGACGTGGCGCTGCAAGCCGGAGAGCAGTTGGTGGGCTCCGGCCCCGTCGCCGCCGGCGATACCGTGCGCTGGGTGATCGGCAATACCGAAAGCGGCACCGGCACGACCAAGCGCATCCACATCCTGCTCAAGCCCACCCAGGCCAGTCTCACCACCAACCTGGTCATCAACACCGACCGTCGCACCTATCACCTGGAACTGCGCGCCGTGGACAAGACCTATATGGCCTCGGTTTCCTTTTCCTATCCCCAGGACGAACTCATCGCACTCCGGGCGCAGAACACGGTTGCCGAACAATCCGCGCCTGTCGCCACCGACGTGGACCTGTCCAGACTCTCGTTCCGCTATCGCGTCGAGGGAGACAGTCCGCCCTGGCGTCCACTGCGCGCCATGGACAACGGCCGCCAGGTCTTCATCCAGTTCCCCGCCGGCGTCAGCCAGGGTGAGATGCCACCCCTCATCGTCATCGGCACTCAAGGCAATGACGAGATTCCCCGTTACCGGGTCAGCGGCAATTACATCATCGTCGACAATCTGTTTGCCGCCGCGGAACTGCGCCTCGGCACCGATCCGCAAGCCATTGTCCGCATTGTCCGCACGGACGCGGAGAAGAAGTCGTGAGCGATCACCCCCAAGAGCCGGATGCGCCGCAGGATGAGTCAGCGCCCGCGCCCGAACCCGCGCCACCGCCCGCCCATCCCGCCGGGATGCGGCTGCGCCCTCAGCGCCCGCCTGTCACCCGGCTTTCTCGCTCAGTCCTGATCGGCCTGGGTACTGTCGCCTGTGGCGGCATCTTCGCGGCCCTGGCGATCGCCTTGCTGCCGCACCACCAGGAAGCGTCCACCCAGCCGGTCGCCACCGGCGCCAAGACGTTGCCCGAAGCGCTCGCCTCCATCCCGAAGAACTACACCGAAGCAGCCCAAGAAGCCCCCAAGCTCGGCCCCCCGCTTCCGGGCGATCTCGGCAAGCCCATGCTGAAGGCGGGGGTGTCCGTACCCGGCATAAGCGAACCCACCTCGCCGGAGCAACAGCGGATTGCCCAGGAGCGGGACGCGGCTCGCACCAGCCACCTCTTTGCCGTCACCAACTCCGCGCCAGCAGCGGCACCCACCGCGCCCACCATCGCATCCGGCGGCACGCCACAAGCGAACCAAATCCCCACCGATCCCACTGGCACCGAGAACATGCAGGCGCAGAAGATCGCCTTCGCCAACAGCGGCTCGGACTCGCCAACCGTGAGCCCGGCTCGCATCCAGCACCCGGCCTCGCCTTACATCATTCAAGCAGGGTGGGTGATTAACGGCGCCCTGGCCAAAGGCGCCAAGTCCGACCTGCCGGGCGACATCCATGCCCAGATCACCGAGAACATTTATGATAGCCCCACTGGACGTTATCTTTTGATCCCCCAGGGGTCGATGCTGGAGGGGAAATATTCGAGCCAGGTTTCCTTCGGCCAAACCCGAATGCAAATGGTTTGGACCCGCCTGATCTTTCCCAATGGCAATTCGATCAGCCTGGGTCACCTGCCCGGCGCCGACGGCGAGGGCTATGCCGGTGTCGAAGACGGTGTGGCCGAGCACTGGGGCTCGATCTTCAAGGCGGCGGTCCTTTCGACCGTCCTCAGCGTCGGCGCCGAAGCCGGCACCAGCGACACCGAGAACAATCTCGCCCAAGCCATCCGTTCCGGCGCCTCCATGAGTATCAACCAAGCGGGCGAGCAGATTGTCGAGCGCAACCTCAACATCCAGCCCACCCTTACGGACCGCTTCGGCCTGCCCGTCACAATCGCCGTGGACCAGGATCTGGTGCTGGAGCCCTATGGTCAGGTGGCAAACCGATGAGCAAGCTCAAGCTCGGCGTTATCGAAAGCGATAAGCCGGTGAATGTCAGCGCCCGCTTCCCGGCGGATGTTTATCGCGACCTCGAAGCCTATGCCGAGGTGCTGGCCAAGGAGACCCGGCAGCCGCAACTTCCCGTCCGCAAGCTGCTGGTGCCCATCGTGGTTCATTTTCTGACGACGGATCGAGGGTTTTCGAAGGCGCGCAGGCGGACGCCCTAGTTGAAGCCAACGCAGGGAACGCAGAAGATCTGACGCGACAAACTCCGCTCATTGATTTGGAGCCGAATGCTCGCATTGCCCGGTAGCCCAATCATGACCTAGTGCAACGCTGCGGTTGGCGCACGGGGCAACCTTCGGCCCAGAAGGCGAGCGGTTTTATCACGCCATGGTATATTAGGTTGCGGGCAGGCAGCCGAGATTTGCAACGAAGTCGAGGGGTAATTTGTCATGGCCATGGATTTGGGAAGGAAACTCACAGTTGCGCAAACGCCGCCAAGAATTCGTTCTGGGCATTTCGAAGATCACCTGAAGAAACAGCGCTCCGATCCTCTTTTTCACTACACGGACCAGGCTGGTACGATTGGCATCTTCGATTCGAGTGAATTATGGGCGACAAAAGTTCAGTACATGAACGATGCCAAAGAGTTCCAACTTGCCATTGATTTGCTGCAAACTCACCTGAAGCCCAGAATAGCCTCCGCGAGTTCAGCGACAGTCACGGCAAGATTCGCGCCGCTTCAAAACATCGGATTCGGCATTGCCCATATAAATATATTCGTTGCCTGCTTTTGTGGCGTGCAGGATTTACTTAGCCAGTGGCGGGCTTAAGGTCCCGATCAGGGACTCGAACCTGGGGCCCGGTCAGTAACGATTAGGCTATCCCCGCCCTTGACTTCGCAAACAGTATCTAGTACGTATCTCGTACTATACAACAGAGCGGTAAATGATCCGACCCTTTGAAGACAAGGAGACCGAGCGGATATGGCATGGTCAGCACAGCCGAAAGTTTCCCGGAGATATTCAGGACCGCGCCCTGCGCAAACTGCGCCAGCTGGATGCTTCCCTTACGCTGAATGACTTGCGCAACCCGCCAGGCAACCGTCTGGAAGCCCTCAAGGGCGATCGCAAGGGCCAATGGAGCATTCGGATAAACGACCAATGGCGCATCTGTTTTCGATGGAACGACGGCGAGGCCCGCGATGTTGAAATCGCCGACTATCACTGAAGGAGTAATGAGATATGGCACTGCTGCACAACCCGCATCCCGGTGAAATCCTGAAGGCAGAGTTTCTGGAGGAAATCGGCATGAGCCAAAACCAGTTGGCAAACGCCATTGGCGTGCCCCCAAACCGCATTCACGCAATTGTTACCGGAACGCGCGGTATCACCGCCGATACGGATTTGCGTCTCTGCAAGTTCTTTGGTCTTTCCGAGGGATATTTTCTGCGTCTTCAGAATGCCTTCGACACGCTGGAAGCAAAGCGGCAGGTTTCCAAGGATCTCGCCAAGATCAAACCGTACAAAGCTGCAGCCGCGTAATATTAGGTAACCTTCAACACACGCCATAATATGCAGGAACCAGCGGAACGCCACCGGTTGGGATAGTTGAGATATCCGGCGTCTGCTAAGCACGGGCGCGGCCATATGACTGGTCGCTCAAAGGATCACCGTGAGACAATCGGCAATTATTTCGAAGGAAACTGCGATAGATCCTTCCCATAATCGGATCGATAAGGACCAGATGGCAGACCCTGTCCTGGTGTTGCGGCAGCCATCAAATTCGCCTGGGAGGCCAGTGGCATATAGTTGGGCTCAGCCTTCTCGATCGCGGCTTTGATCGCATCAACCAATAAGGCTGCAAGTGGATTAGCGCTATAAGCCGCTTGGGGACTATAGGTCAGCGCGCGATCATCTTCCCAGATAACGGCGCCATCACGGCAACTGGCAACCCTATAATGGAACGCAACATTGGTCGAAGTCGCCAAGACGGCGTACTGCGATTCCCACTTATTGATTTCAATGAAAAGAACCGCATCGCAACCGAACAACTGTCCAAAGCGAACCGGATTAGCCTTATGAATGAGGCCAGCATCAGAAAGACCGTCCTTTTCAAGGACACTTTTGACCATATGGGCCGGAAAAACATAATAGCCGCGCTCCGCGAAAGGGGCGGATATCGTTGACAGGAAGTAGTCCTGCGCGGTTAGCGATGTCGTATTGTTGAGAACCGGAACTATCAGGATGCTGTGCGGATCATGTGCCCGAAACGTCGAATAGTCCTTGATCTTCGGCGGGGTCGCGCAGCCGGCCAAAACGCCGAACATGAGAACGGCGAGGAATTTCACTGCCTTCATGACACATGATCCTTCGCGGTGGCCGGTGGCGCCATGCGCTTTGTCACTCCCGTCAAGAACGGACGGGACTCAGGGAACAACCGCATCTCTTCATCGAAATCCGCTCGCGCCTGCACAAGATTGCCATCTTCGAGGTGCATGTAACCGAGTTCCGCGCAGAGGCCCGGGGCGATTTTGTTGGACTTTCGGCCAGCAGCAATGGCCTGCGTTAACGCCTTTTCGTAAGAAGCACGGTCGCTCGGATCCTTGTAATAGGCGTAGAGCGCTGGCTCGTAGCTGCCCCATTCAAAGCGGCTCTGGGGAGCACAGGCTGCCGTGCCCAAAAGCATGAGCAGGCTACATGCCGCTATCACCGGGCGGATCTTTCTAATCATTCTGCACCACTACAGTTGCGCCAGCACCCACGTAGTATTTCTTGTCAATCAACGGACTTCCGCCGACAGTTACGACCACCCGGTGGGTGCCGGGTTTCACAGAAAGTGCATGCTCGCCACCGTAGGTGCTGGCGAGGCCAGCATCCTGGCCATCCAAAATCACATGAGCGCTTTCGGGTGTTCCCGGAAACGACAACAAACCGCTTTCCGCACCCTGATCGATGTGTGAATTGGGATAGGCGCAGCCAGCCAGCAATAGCGCAAAACTGAAAATTGAGAGCTTACGCATCAGCGGATCTCCTTGACGACGAGGGAAACGCGCTGCGCTGGCGAGACGCTGCCGCTTACGATTTGGGCAGTCGAGCCCTCCGCGTCACCATCTCCGAAGAAAGCCACAACTTTGATCCGAGCAACTTGGGTCCCCGGAAGGATCATCGGCAACCCGGTCTGGCCACTCGTTACCGTCTTGCCCTTCGTCTCGACCACAAATTCGTCGCCGAGTTTTATGCCCTGCCGGGACCCGCCGCTGATCTGTACCTGGCCATCTGTCACATCAAGAATATCCGTCGTCCAAGGACGTTCTCGAAGTTTCTGAATAACATTCGTAGTCAAATCTGAGATGGCAGCGCCGATCGCTTTGTCGGTCAGTGTGGAGTCATAAGCAGCACGGGAGCCAAACCCCGCCACCTCTCCCGCCTCAACTTCCGCAATGCCTGTACCCGACGTGCTGAAAAACGCGATCCCGCTTCGGGGATCAACAAGCCGCACCTCAACGGTCGCCGACGCCGACTGCTTCTTGGTTGAACTCAGAAAGCCCACCTGTCCTTCAGTCTGCCGCCCGAACTGAGTGACAGAGCCAACGATTAGAGCGTCCGCGCTGACCAATTGAGGCGCCCTACCAGAAATCTGGGCCTCCGCCTTAACTGCATCGAGATCCCCGCGCTCCAGCACGATGAACTGACCTGTGTTCACCAGCCTGGTCATCAGCATGTCAGAAGCTTGTTCAGCCAGCGGATCCTTCTGGCCATCCATCAGTAACGCCCGGCCATAATTCGTACTGTTAGAAAAACGACCGATGGCGATCTTACGCTTCAAAGTCGGCTGCGATGGCAGAAATGCCTGTTCACGCGCTGCTGGCGCGGGCGGCGGCGCTGCAATCGGTTTCAGCGGTTCTTGCGGTGTCGCGCACGCAGTCAGGCCGACCGCGCAGAGCGCGATCACGCCAACAACTTGGATTCGCATTACTATTCCCCAGCCCTGATGCGGCCTTCGAAACCGCAACCAAACCGTAAGCATTCGATTAAAATAACGCAATCGAGAAATTATATGTCGCCGCAGACGGATAAAGGCGCTTCCAAACTGCGCAATGACAGCGGCCTAGCTAAGGACTAATCGATTCACTTGGGGGCTGAATATCAAGAGCGGACAATGCGGTCCCTTGCCTAAGCCGCATTATGAAAGTACTTCAGTCGTCGTGAAGGTGCGACGTTAAGTCTTATCATCGTCGACATTCACTAAGACAGGGCAATGGGCGTGTTCCAAAACATCCCAGCATATCGAGGGATGCAAAAGCCTATCCATCCACGACAGATGGCGGTGCCCCATAACGATCAAAGAAACATGCTTTCTCGATGCCGCGTCTACGATGGCGCGCGCGGGCGTACCACTCAATATCGTGCCCACGCCGTCAATCCCCATGCCTCTCAACGTCGAAACAGCATTTGTAACGATACTCTCTGCGGCGATCTCTTCTACGGCAGCGGCCGGGTACTCGATTTGGTTTTCCTGCGAGACCACTCCCGAATTGATCTCTAGCGCGTAGCCCGTATCTAGCGTGCACAAGACTTCAACCCGCGCGCCAAGCGCCTTAGCAAAAATCCCAGCCAAATGGACTGCGCCGTCGCCCGCAGGCGTTCCATCGATAGCGACTGCAATTACACCAGTCATTTTTCCGCTCCGGCACCAAAAAGCAGCCCCTTATGTGGCTTTTGGAACATGACGAAAATGTTGCTCAACACACGTTATAAATGTATCCCATGCATTCCGCGAGCTGGTCTGCCGGGGATGGCGAGGGCCTTTGAAATATCCCGATCTCAATCTTTTGGTCGCGCTGGATGTTCTTCTTGAAGAGCAGAGCGTTGCAGTTGCGGCTCAACGGCTAAATTTGAGTGCGCCGGCCATGAGCCGGACCTTGGCGCGTATTCGCAAGGCCGTCGGTGATCCAATCCTGGTGCGGGCTGGCAGAAAGCTTGTCCCGACGGCACGCGCGCTGGAATTGCGGGACCTGGTTCGCAAGACCTCAGAAACGGCCACTGGATTGCTTCAACCCGGATCGGTCGAGGATTTCGCGGACCTAGAACGGCAGTTCACCATTCGGATCAATGACGTATTCGCGGTGGCCTATGGCCGCCGGCTGCTGGACGCGCTGCGCGCCAAGGCGCCCAAGGTCTCTCTCCGCTTTAGAACAGAAACCGAGCAAGATGATGAGGCGTTGCGCGAGGGAAGAATCGATCTGTGGATCGGGGCGAGCCGGGCCCTCGATCCAGAAGTACGGGTGCAGACCCTATTCAGTACGCGGTTTCTTGGTCTGGCGCACAAAGATCATCCCATCTTTAAGGAAAAGATCACGCCAAAGCGTTTCGCTGCCTATGAGCAGATCAACATTTCTCGGCGCGGCGTAAATGCTGGGCCGATCGACAGCAAGCTGCACGATTTGGGGCTCAGCCGAACGGTCTCTTTGGTGGCGCCCACGTTTATCTCCGGACTGTTCGCACTGCCCGGGTCACAATTGATTATGCCGACGCCTGAACACCTCATTTGGGGCCTGACGGCCCTGGCGAGCAATATCCGGGTCTTTCGCATTCCCCTGAAGCTCGAACCCTTTTCGATGCGTCAGGCTTGGCATCCGCGGCTCGACAACGATGCGGCACATCGCTGGATGCGATCGACCGTGGTTGAAGTCTGCAAGGAACAACCAGCCAGTCTCGCGCTTTAGGCCCACGGTACGGAATTGAGGCCGGATCATATGCGCTAAGTTTTGCACGATAAGCCTACCCGCCGTCGTGGATCAGCGCCGCCAATAATGGAATGCGTTTGGTGCACTTATACCTTTCATGTCGTGCGATTGCTGCATTGTTCTACCGAAGGGTATTTATGGGCCGCCATAACCGCGATCGTGACCCAGAACTGTGCCAAAATGCGCAAATCCAAGATTTAAGAGACCGCTTCTGATGGGGCCGGTGCTGTGACCCAGGTCACAGCTGGCGTCTTGCCCCTGCCCGTGTCGCCGCTGCGCCTAGCGGAAGTGAAGAGTGCGCCCCCAGTACCGGCAATCAATATACCTCCGTTCGGGCCGCGGATGATTGTCGGCATGGTGGGCGTTTTGATTGCCGTCATTATGTCGGCGGTCAATTACTATTCCACCGACATCAACATGGCCGACATCCAGGGCGGCCTCCTGTTCGGACACGACGAAGCCGCCTGGGCGCGGGGCTTGTTCGAAGCGGGGATGGTCGTCGGTATGACCTTCGCGCCATGGTGTGCCGTTACATTCACATTGCGGCGCGTCTGCCTGTTCATGACTGCGTCCATGGCGATCTTGGGCCTGCTATGTCCGTTCGCTCCCAATATCTCCACACTCTATGTTCTTCGTGCCGCACAAGGTCTTTCCGGGGGCGCCTTAACGCCGCTTCTGATTACCGTGGCGTTGCGCTATTGCCCGCCCCATTACCGTCTTTTCGGTTTTGCCGCCTATGCCTTAAGTTCGAATTTCGGCCCGAACATGTCCCTGCCCGTTGCCGGCTGGTCCAGCGATTATGGCGGCCTGCTAGGCATATTCTGGAATATCGTGCCGCTTTGCGCCGTGGCCCTTGCCGCAATCGCCTACGGAATTCCAAAAGACCCGCTGCGCCTGGATCGGTTCAGGACATTTGACTGGCTGGGCGTCCTGACGGGCGTCATCTCGATCACTGCTCTGACGCTGGCAGCAAACCAGTGCGACCGTCTGAACTGGTTCTCCTCACCGCTATTTTGCCTGCTGGTGGTCGGTGGCGGACTGTTATTTTTCTTCTTCCTGCTCAATGAATGGTTTCATCCGGCACCGATCTTCAAACTCCGAATCCTGGGAAGGCGCAATTTTCTCCATTCGGTTATCGGGATTGTCGCGCTGGTGGTCATATTCCTGGGCGTCATTGAAATCCCGATCTATTTCCTTGGGGAGGTGAAAGGCTACAGGCCCGCGGATGTTGCGCCACTCGCGCTGATCATCGCGCTGCCACAACTTGTCATCCTGCCGCTGGTCTCCGCATTGCTCAACATCGAGCGGGTGGACTGCCGCTGGGTGTTGGTCTTGGGCCTGGGGCTCGTCGCCTATTCCTGCTACCTGGCCTCATTCATCACGCCAGATTGGGTGCGCAGCGACTTCTATTTCATTGTCGCGCTGCTCGCGGTCGGCGAAGCCATGACGATATTGCCGATCCTGATGATCGTCGTGGCCGACATGCCTCCCGAAGACGGACCCTTTATTTCGTCAATGTTCAACTCCATGAAGGGCTTTGCCTCAGTCTTCATCGTGACGATCATCGAGGGCGTCGGTCATATCCGCACCCAATTCCACTCCTCTGTCATGGTCTCGCAGCTCGGAGCGCATCCCGCCACATACCAGATACGTCTTGGTGTTTTCGACCGGCACCTCGCGAGCGCTATCGGCGAACAGGGCGCGCGCTCTGACACATCGCTGGGAATGCTCGCCCGCCAGGTCGAGATCCAAAGCTACACGCTGGCAATGGCGGACATCTATAGGATCCTTTTTTTGATCACGCTCGCGATGATCCTGCTGACATTCGTGCTTCCCACCCGCGTCCGCCCCCCGCGCACTGTCGCGCCCGCCCCTCTCCGTTGAAAGTCCCATTGATGCGTTTTCTTCATACAAAATCTCGCGTCACCCTGGGCGCCGGCGTGCTGCTTCTCGCAGGCACAGCGTGGGCCGTGGCCAGCTATTTCATTTCATACTCGGCTACGGAAAAGACCCAGGACGCCTACGTCACAGCCGATTTCACCGTGGTCGCGCCAAAGATAGCGGGATTGGTGGAGCGCGTGCTCGTGGAGGACAACCAGGCCGTCAAGAGGGGCGACATTCTTGTCACGATCGATGATCGGGACTTTCGCGCGGCCCTGGCCAGTGCGAATGCCGGCGTGGCATCGGCCCTGGCGGCAACACTGGAACTTGACGCGCAGATCGCGCGGCAGCCTTCGCTTGTGGATCAGGCCGCCGCGACATTGCGTTCGGACCAGGCGGCGCAGTCATTCGCCCGGGTCAATGCGGTCCGATACAAGGATCTATCATCGGACGGATCGGGAACGGTTCAGGAGAGTGAACAGGCGTCGTCCGCCTTGCGCCAGGCGGAAGCTGCCTGCGAAAGGGATTTCGCCGCACTGCAATCTACTTCTCTTCAGCTTGGCGTTCTAAAGGCTCAGCGTGACGCTGCCGGCGCGGCTCTGCAAAAGGCCATGGCGGCGCGGGACCAGGCCCAACTCAATCTGTCCTATACGGTTGTGCGCGCACCCATCGCCGGCTTCGTGGGCCGGCGGTCGGTACGTCCGGGCTCGTACCTAGACATCGGTTCCGCGATGCTCGCTGTAGTGCCGACCGATCAGGCCTACATCCTGGCTAATTTCCAGGAAAGCCAGATTCGCAACCTCCACCTGCACCAGCCGGTGTCCGTCACCGTCGACACGTTTCCGGGCGTGATCCTGCAAGGACATGTCGATAGCCTTGCTCCCGCAACCGATGTGGCGTTCGCGCCGATCCAACCGGACAATGCGACCGGCAATTTCACGAAGATCGTACAGCGCGTCCCGGTCAAAATCGTCATAGATCCTGGCCAAGACGAGGCTGCTTTGCTGCGGGTCGGCATGTCAGTGACCCCCACAGTGGATGTCACTGTCGGCGGAGCGGCCCCCCTAGGCGTAGCGCGGGGCCCCAAGTGAACAGGCCCTTGCCGATTCTCCTGAGCCTGGTGGCAGTGCTTTTGACGGCGGGCTGCACGTTCGGCCCGGACTTCACCGCGCCAGCGACCCCTTTGACCTCATCGTTCGGAGGAAAAGCCGGCGTGGGAAGCCCATCCGCTGTTGAGGCCGATATTCCCGACCAATGGTGGCGAATGTTCAAGGATCCAGCGCTGTCATCGTTGGAAGACCGAGTGGCAGAGGCCAACCTTGACGTAAAAATGGCATCGGCGCGGCTTTCGCAGAGCCGGGCGCAGCGCCGGCTTGTTGGGGCCGATCAATACCCCAGCCTGGATGCGGGGGCGTCATATTCGCGGCAGCGTTCCAACCCGGATGGCCCGAATGCGCCTCCCCCGGCCGCGAAATCCTCCTCCTTCGATGTATTCGAAGCCGGCTTCGATTCCACTTGGGAGTTGGACCTTTGGGGACGGGTCCAGCGGAGCGTAGAAGCAGCCGATTCCCGGTATACCGCTTCCGCAGAAAGCCGCCGGTTCGCCCTGATCGCTGTCGAAGCGGAAGTGGCCCACGACTATCTGGCGCTTCGCGGCAGCCAGACATTGCTGCAGATCCTTCGGGACAATCTGGAAATAGCCCAAAACAGCGTGAAACTGACCCGATCACGCTTCCTCCATGGCGTGACCACGAGCCTGGATGTCGCGAACGCCGAGGCCCAAGTGGACGCGATTGAAGCTGCCATTCCCAGCACGGAGGCCGAGCGGGACCGCCTGATCAACGCCCTAAGTCTTTTGCTTGCACTGCCTCCGCACGCCTTGCGTGAAGAACTGGAAAAGACAAGCACGATCCCTGCACCCCCGCAGACATTTCCCATCGGCATTCCTTCCGACCTTGTCCGCCGCCGGCCGGACGTGCGCCAGGCGGAAGCAGAACTGCACGCGGCGACGGCCGAGATCGGAGTCGCCGAAGCGGACTTCTATCCGCGGATCTCGCTGACGGGCAGCCTTGGCGGGGAAGCGCTGCAACTGGCCGATCTGGGATGGTCATCGCACCAGCTGGCCGTTGGCCCGCTGGTATCGCTTCCGATATTTGAAGGCGGCCGCCTTGAGGGTGCGCTTGATCTTCGCAATGCCCAACAGCAGGAAGCCGCGCTCCATTTTCAAGATGTCGTTCTGACCGCGTGGCACGAAGCCGACAATGCATTGACGGACTACTCCACTGAGCAACGCCGCCACCAAAGGCTTCAGGATGCCGTCCTTCAAAACGAGAACGCACTGATCCTTGCACAGCGCAGATACCGCGCAGGCGCTATCGATTTCCTGAACGTCCTCAGCGTGCAGAAGACGCTGCTGGAAGCCAGGAGCGCGCTGACAAACGGCGACGTGGCGATCTGCGACAATCTCGTACGCCTCTACAAGGCGCTCGGCGGCGGATGGTTCGGTCAGTTTCCAGAAACAGCGGCCGTGAAACCGAAAGAAGTCTCGAGCCCACAGAAAACCAAATAGAGGGCGGCGATATGCGACTAGTTACAATATTGGGCGCCTCCGGATCGATCGGCAAAAACGCTATCGAGTTTCTTCGACTCCATAGGAAGGACTTCACGCTCTGTAATGTCGCTTTTAAAGCAGACTGGCAGACGGCGCTTCAGTTATGCGCCGAATTCAATTGCCGGGCGGTCAGTTTTGCGGACCCTATAGCGGCAGAGACATTTGCCATTCATTGCCGCCAGGCGGACGTAAGTGTCCTGAGTGGGCCAGAGGGTGCGGTCGAACTGGCGTCCGAGCCCGTCGATGTGGTCCTGGCGGCCATTTCCGGGTCAAGCGGGCTCGCCCCCGTCTTAGCGGCGGTGCGTGCGGGAAACCGAGTTGCACTCGCCAACAAGGAAGCATTGGTCTGTGGTGGTACCGCGCTTCTAGACCTGGCCCGTAGCAACGGTTCCACGATTATCCCGGTCGATTCCGAACACAGCGCGATGTACCAGTGCCTGCTCGCCGGAAACCGCCACGAGGTAGGCTCCCTTCTTCTGACCGCTAGCGGCGGCCCATTTCGCACTTCCACGATCGGCGAGATGCGCGTTGCCACGCGCGAACAGGCCATGAATCATCCTAATTGGAGCATGGGCGTGAAGAACACGATCGATAGCGCAACATTGGCCAACAAAGGCCTGGAACTGATTGAGGCTGCATACTTCTTCCAATGCGACGAAAGCGACATCGATGTCGTTATAAATCCCTCCTCAATCCTGCATTCTGCGGTCTGCTTTAGAGACGGCAGCATGGTTGCCCAGCTGGGGCGCCCCGATATGCGCGTGGCGATTGGCTATGGGCTCAGCTGGCCGGACCGGCTGACAACCGGCGTCGAAACGCTGTCGCTATCAGACCTGCGCCGCCTCGATTTCGAGGACGTGGACCTCGAGAAATTCCGCTGCCTTTCCCTTGCCCGCTCGGCCCTTCGTATCGCAGGCGACGGCCCGATGCTCTTCAACGCCGCCAACGAAGTCGCTGTTGCGGCCTTCATGAGCGGCCGGCTAGGACTTTTGGACATCGCAGGCCTTATTGAAGAATGCCTCGAGCAGGGCGCTGGGCGCTTTACCGGCTCGCTGGACGAGACCCCCGCCCTTGCTGCGGAGGCAATGCATTTTTGCCGTTCAGAGTTTGAGGCAATGGCGGACCTGGTATGAGGTAGGTCCTGACATCAGTCGCCTTCCTCCGAGGCGGATTTTGCGCGTTTGGCTATTCAGGACTATAAAGGTCCGCAATTCCCCTTACCGGACGGATGGATCGTGATTCTGAAAAACCAGGTCGAATGGGCGCTGCACTGCTGTGCGATCCTCGCAGGCCTGCCCGAAGGTCATTTTCTTTCAACTAAGGCTCTCGCCGAGCTGCATGGCGTGCCCAAGGAATATCTGTCCAAAGCCCTGCAGGCCCTGTCACAGGCCGAGCTGGTACACGGCACGCTGGGCCCGACCGGCGGCTACCGCTTGGCGCGTGCGCCTGACAAGATCACCTTCCTGGATATTGTCGAAGCGGTAGAGGGGAAACGCTCGAGCTTCGCCTGCACAGAAATCCGCAAGAACAATCCCTGCCGGCCCGCGCGCTCAGTGGACAAGACGCCCTGCGCGGTGGCGAGGGTCATGTGGGGCGCAGACAAGGCTTGGCGCGATTATTTGCGCGGCGTGAAATTGTCGGATTTGGCGAGAACACTGGAAAAGGACGTCTCGCCGGACGTTCTCCGCAAGACATTCGACTGGGTGCTAGACCGGACGTAAGAGTAGGCGCGGGATATTACTCCCGCGCCGCCCTTTAATGCCCCATAGGCATGGTCAAAGTTTTTTCATTGGTATCCACCACGAACACCGCCAGCAGCTTGGCGGGCGCCGTGGCGCTGGCATTGGCGCTGACGCCGTGGCGGTCGCCCGGCATCTCATAGAAACTTTCGCCCCTACGGTAGGTCTTTTCCGGCCCGTCATTGACTTTGCTGCGGACCGCGCCTTCCAGCACGGTCGCGTAGATGAAAGCCGACTTTGCATGCGTGTGCGCCGCTGACGAGCCGCCAGGGCCATATTCTACCAGTACGCCTTTCATGCTCTTGCCGGGCACATTAGGCAGCACATGGTCAAAAACAATCGACACCTTTGCCTCGCCGCTCTGAGCCACCGCGGCCGCTGGTGCCAGCGCCAATGCCGCCACAAGTATAGTGAACTGCCATTTCATGCTTGTCTCCCTCGTGATGCGAATAGGCTTAGTTCAGCCCTGCCTTATCTAGTCCATACAGCTTGTCCGCTGAGCCGGGCACGTTGCGGAACGCGATGCTGGCCCGGTTCCAGCCATTGATGGACATCACGCAGAATGTCAGATCAGCCAGTTCTTTCTCGGAGAACTCCGCTTTGGTCGATTCAAAATCGGCATCCGATACCCCGTGCGGGGAAAGCGTGGTCAGAGCCTCCGTCCAGTTCAAGGCAGCGCGCTCGCGAGTGCTGAACAGGGGTGATTCCCGCCAAATTGCGACGTGATACAAGCGCAATTCGCGTTCGCCATGGATTTTTGCTTCCTTGCTATGCATGTCCAGGCAGAAAGCACAGCCATTGATTTGGGAGGCGCGAATATTTATCAGATCGCGCAATCCAGTCTCGATAGAGCTACGCCCCAGAGCGGTGCTGAATTCCAGGAATTTCTTGTAAAGCTCGGGCGATTGCTCGGCCGGATTGACGCGGGGTGACATGACTTGCTCCAGTTTTTATTACGGATACCGTATATCCGTAATATATCGAGGCGGCAAGCCCTCTACGTCAAGGCCGGAGAAGCGCCTATCTTTGATCTAAGTCGCATTATGTAAAATAACGACGTTTTGCCTACCAATAGATAGAATTCGCACCTCAGATGGCGGGCCCGAGATTGCATGATCTCAGCACTCAAAAGACTTGGTGATTGGACTCGCGTCCTGACACTGGATTGCCCATATTCCCGCAATGCAATCGACGGCTTCCCCTATGCAGGCGGTCACGGCACCGCAGTGGCCGACCCTCGTTCCCGGAGATTATCGCGCTGGCGTGGTGCGACTCGTCACGCTCACGCGCGACCGGGTCAATCACCTGCTATTTGCTTCAGTCGAACTTCTGCCGACGGAGATAACTATCCCTCCAGACGGAGGGTGGTGGGGGAATTTTGGAGGCGATCGTTTGTGTGCCAGCCGCACGGCGCTTTCCTTCGTAGAATCTCTTGCTTGGTATGAAGCGTTAAAGCAGGGTCGAGCTACAGTACCGGGTAAGCCCTTTATAATCACCGCCTCAACCCTAGGCCCCGAGCCTGCCAATGACGGGTTTACCGTTAACACTGAGCCACCGCCCTTCTCCCCGTCCTGGCATTGCAGGCCGCGGCTGCATCGATTGGTGCCTATGGCGGCGCTCGCCGAGCCGATCCAGACACTGCGCGATAGCATGGTAGGCGTCGATGCACACGGCCGGGCTCGGCAATGGATACGTGAACGCATTCATTTCGATCTCCTGGCCTACGATGATTGGCTAGGCGCGGGTGTGCTGATTGCGCCCAATCCGGTATTGCGCGGGTTTGGCGCACGAATTGTCAGTCGGAATGTTACCCCCGAGGTTCTGGAGCTTGGCGGGACTCCACGGCGAGGCGCCAATGTTGCGTCGTTGCGTATGGTCATTGAAGAGGTCCGTGCAGGCGCGTCAGCTTGGCGCTCGGAAGGAGTGCCAAACAGCCTAGGTCGCTACCGCGCTCCAGCCCCGTATCAGGTTGCCATGGTGCGAGAAGAATTGGTTTGTTCCGTGCGCGGCGTTCTTGATCGCCAGCCAGCAGCACATTTTTTCCGAAGCGTTTCCGTGACCTCTTCCGTGGTCGGCAATAGCCCAACGCGGCATGTCGAACCGCCGTCGCGAACCCCTAATGCAAGTGCCCGCACGGTTTACCTAAAGCCGGTCCCAGCGCAGCCGGCGGGGCCGCCGCTATCACCTTTGCGAGCACTTGAGCGACTCCAATATGCACGTATTGAACGACAAGGCGCGTTCAGACCGGCAGAGGCGCCGCAAAGTCCAATCGGTGTGCGTTTGTTCGAGCGCGATCGGGAAGAGACCGTGGAATGGATCCGCGGGCTGATCTCCAGCGCACGATCTCATATCTTGTTCGTGGACCCCTATTTGGACGCTGATGACTTGCAGCAATTCGCGACCGCTACACAGTTCCAAGGGGTCGCCATCCGCGGCTTAATTAACCCTCGGCCGCGCCGCTACAAGCGCGTCGATCCCACTGGCGAGCGATTCGGCGATCTCATGCTTACGAAAATTGCAGCATTCCGTGACCCCGCCCAAGGATTTGGAGAGATCGATATCCGGGTATCTCGCGGCCGTCGTTTACATGACCGCTTTCTGCAGATCGACGACGTCATCTGGCACGCTGGCCATTCGTTTAACAAGGTTGGCGACGGCGAGATCAGTCTGATCACACGCGTCGCACAGCCAGCTGAATTGACCCAAGCGTTAGCAGAGGTCTTTGCCGACGCCGAGCCGTTCGATGCTTGGTGGGCCAATCGGCCAGCGCCGGTCTGGTCGCCACGCCTAGAGATTGGCCTTCAGCTTCGCCGCCTGGCTAAATGGGTCGAGCGTCAACGCGCGGATTCCGCAAGAGGCGACATTAATGCCTAGCGGTTTAGCTCTTACAGCACCTGCAGATGGCGCGGCAGCCTTGGCCGCTACTCTTGCGTGGATCGGTTCGTCCGAGGGTTCGGACGAACCATTCTCAAAAGGCTTAAGGCCGTTGGACGCGCCAGGTGCGCCAGAGAGCTTGGCACAGCATCTAGCAGCCGCCAACTTGCCCACTTGGCACGCTATGGTTGTCGCAGCTGCTGGTCCAGGTCAGCCGTTACACCCTAACCTCTCTTTAACGTGGCTGATGGCCCACGCCGCTCTCGAAGTTGCCGTGGCTGCGAACCGAATAGGGCTTTTTTACGCGGTCGATGAACTCCAATCGCTCGGCGAGCTCAGTAATGAGGATTTGGCGGTGGCAATATGCGTTCGGGTCGCGGGGCACGCGGACACCTATCCGCTTCTGGCGAGGCTCCAAGTACGCTTGCAAAGCCTATGGAATGGTCGCTTCAACAACCGCCTGAGAGAGTACGCTGAGCGGAAAGCCGGAACGTCCTTAACTACGCGCGACCTGTGGCCTCGCTATGACGGAATGCCACTCGGTGATGGTTGGGCACACCAAGCTGCCGCGAGTCTCTGGCCAGGGCGCTACATGGCGATGCTGGCGGATCTGCCCTCGTTGTTTCAATCGGGCTTCGCCGAACCACTTGAACCTCTCAACGTCAACCGAGTTGCCACTTTGATCGGCGCTAGCCCGATGATTTTTTCGCGAGATGGGTCGCCACAAGGCCCGGTAGTTCCGTTTGCACTTCTCGAGGCGATTGAGGTTCGGCTTGCATCCTTTGCTGTGCAAAATCCGCAGGATGCTGAGGCTCAAATCAACTCGCTATTGAAGGCAATACTGTGGCGGCCTGACGGCCACTGGCTGGGGAGAGCCTGGCTTCAGCAGATCATCTGGCGCAACACACCGCGCCGGGCCGGCCGCGCGCAGGCCGATGTCGACGCACAGCGCGCGGTCCGCGATTGGCTCATCGTCGGCCTCTCCGCCGCCATCGCGCCGCTCGGCACAGCAGCGTTGACGTGGATCGGCGCAGAAGAACCGCTTTGGGTGGTGGATCGAATCTTGTCTGAGGCTTCGATATTAGAAGCGCACGGCGATCCTGTTGCTGGCGCAGAGATCTTGGCCAACGGGGTGCGGCAGGGATTAGTGACAGCTACTGGCCGCGCTGACGGTATGACCACCAACTCTCCGGAGGCCGAAGTCATCGCCCGCGTCCTGTCCAAGGTCCCGGATCTAACGCAGTGGTTTAAGGCGCTGTGGCTAGACACCTACGATGTGCGCGAGACTTTGAGCTACCCCGTCCAGCGCGGACTCGACAATCCCGCTTATCCGGCCATTACGTGGACCTTAAACGGGCTGAACGCTTCGGCGCAAACCTCAATCGACAAGGCAGAGCTCTGGCGTACGATCGCCCAGGCAGTGTTCGAGACGCAACAGATTGATCCAAACGCTTGGATTTTCAATGGCCCGATGCCGCCCATCGTAAGAGTCACCGCACAGTTGGGCGCCGCTCTTGCTGAACGGCGTATCGTGCCCATCGATGATTTTGCCGAGTTTATGGGCAATCAGCTCGAGCCAACTGCGGAGCATGCCAGGCTTTGGCACGTCGTAAGGGCCGAGGCTTCTGATAATATGACTCTCGAAGCCGGCCGTTTAATTGGCGCTGGCCTGGTTCGCGAAGCGATCGAGACTGCCCTTAACGAGCCGCAGCTCAATTGGGACGCAACGTTGGACGCGGCCGCCAAAGCAAGTCTGGCAGATTTCGCGCGGCGCCTCTGATGCACCGGCATAAGTGTTCGTTTTGTTGCATTGGATTGGTGTGATGCCGCTACAATGCTTTGTTGGCGACGCTGACGAGCTGGCTTTTAGAGATACTGCGCCAGTCGAATTGCCACCTGGGCCTGTGGAAGTCGACATCGTGGATGTTGCGAAATGGCCGAAAGGCCGGCGCGGAGACGTGCGTTCTCGACGGTATTGGCAGCGTGGAATTCATCAAAAACCCATAGAACGCCATGCGTGGTGACATTCTCCTGGGTAGCCAGGGCACGGAGCTCGCCGTCGCCCGTCAGCAAAGTCCAAGTTCTTTCTCTAGCTAGAGCGAAGGCGAACGTATCCGGGGTTGAAAGCGCAGGCCGCATTCGCCGTACCGTGGCTGCGCGCGAAACTTCAGACGGAGTCAATTCTTCGACCCGTAATCCCAGAGCGATGAGGTGGTCACCTAATGCGCCTTTCAGCTCGCGATCAAATAAAATGTCCGGCACGATAAAATCGTGCTGCAACTGGAAAAGAGCATCGAGAAGTGCTCCTCGTTCCAGATCAATCAAGATGGACGTGTCTGAAACGAGGATTCCCAAGGATTATGCCGCCAAGATGTCCAATCGCTTGTCGAGTTCTCGAATGGATATGCCCAAAAGTTCAGCCGCCCTGGCGTCGCCGATAACGTTTTCCGTTAGCGCACGATAACACAGACGCTCGAATCGCCGTGGTTCTTCCAATTCTGGCTCCATTCGTCCGGGCTCTTCAAATGGTGCCGCGCGCCACCCGCGCTCCGTAAAAACTTGAAACTGGCGTGCAAACTCTTTTTGACTAATAATTCCAAGGTCTTTGCAGCGATAAACGATCGCCTGCATGCTCACGCCAAAGCGTTCTTTGAGAGCGCCTAGCTCGGCGATGCTGATCGATGAACGGTTCGCTCCGACCTCCGTTCGTAGTGAGTCGGCCGGAATAAGAAACGCGCCCGCAAAACGATGCGCCGCCTTTTCTTCGTCGACGTTCTTCTCGGGGGCAATCACCATGTGGCCCAATTCGTGCGCTAGGTTGAATCTCTTACGCTCTGACCACGTGCTTTTCTTCACTACAATAACGCGCGCGTCTGGGCGGTCCTTACGGCGAACTTTTGCCGCCAAGCCATCGATGTCGTCGAGGTCGAGCGATAGAATTTTGATGCCCCGCTCTTCCAATAATTCGGCCAATTGAGGTATGGGATCATTGCCTAGGCCCCAATCCTCGCGCACCGAGCGTGCGGCGTCCTCTGCATCGCGCAAATCTGCCACTGGATGGGGTGCACTGCGGGGCCGTTCCCAATCCACGCTACGCATATTGAGCATCTCTTCGAGTGCGATGTAGCGCTCCAATAGATCCATCGTCTTGGCTTGGATGATGGCTTCTTCCTTAGAAGATGCCTTTGGCGCTTTTCGAAAATCTACACTTTCCAAAATCACTTCGTCGTCGCTCAGCAAATACTCCTCGCGCACGGCAAGCGCCCGCGCGAGCGCCATCAGCACACCGGAACTCGGCATGTCCTCGTCGCGCTCGTACTTGCCGATCGCTTGGGCCGTCACCCGGTTGTCGATCCGAGCCGCCAAGTCGCGCAGCGACAGCCCGGCCGCAGCCCGGGCAATTTTCAGCTTTCGTCCGATCATTCCATCCTCCACGCCGAATCACAGGTTTACATATTTGGGTATTGATCTAGTAAATGTAAACTGGTAGGCCTTGAAAAGCCTAGAAACGGCCACTATCTGCCCTTTACAGGATGCCGCAGTGGCATTTTGTAAACCGGCAGAGCCGTCAATGGTTGCCCGGCGCCGATGCGACCGGTCAACGCCTAGGTTTTCCGGGGGATTGGGCCCACAGCACCCGCTGCGGGCAGTGACAACTTGGGTAATGATGGAGGGGACAATGGGCCTCAGCAATGCCGAACTGACTTATTACGACAGCAACGTGCTCCGGTTACCGACGGAAAAGCGCAAGGAATATCACGCGCAGGTTGACCGGCTGATCACCGAACTCAGCCGGACCGTCCGCGACCAGACCGAGATCAAGATCACCAAAGTGGTCAAGGCTGGTTCGTTCGCCAAATACACTATTCTGCGCAAGACCGCCGAAGACCCGGTCGATGTCGACGTGGTGTTCTACATTTCCGGCAAGGACGTGACGCACGAAACCCTGACTTCGCTCAGCGACACGATCTACAAGCTGCTGATCAAGATCTACCCCAATAAGGATGTCGGAGACTTCGAAATCCAGCGCAAGGCCGCGACGGTCGTCTTCGTCGGCAGCGGTCTCAGCGTCGACATTGTCCCCGTGGTCGAGGACGAAGCGCGCCCCGGCTACGGCTGGCAGTATGACCTAGAAGACGGCACCCGGATGGAAACCTGCCCACCCGGTCAGATCCAGTTCGTGCGCGACCGCAAGACCAAGGACAAGGACTTCCGCACTCTTGTTCGGCTGGCCAAGAAATGGCGTAATCGGGCCGAGCTAAAGCCACTCAAGTCCTTCACGATCGAGTTGATCATGGCGCATATCCTCGACACCGAGGGGCGCGAGGGCACTATCGAGTCCCGCTTCCGGCGCTTCCTTCTCTATATCGCGCAGTCCGGCCTGCAGGACATGATCGTGTTTCCGGAGAACAGCCAGCCCTACGGCAAGTTTTCCGATCCCGTGGTGATCCTGGACCCGGTCTCCAGCGGCAACAACGTCACCAGCCGGCTGTCCGACTCAGAGCGCAAGCAGATCGCCGATGCCGCGTTGGAGGCCTGGGAAACCGCCAACTTCGCGTCGGCGGAAAACGACAATGAGGTCTGGAAGGAGCTATTCGGGCCGCGTTTCAAGGTGGAGGGCTAACCATGAGCCATACTGCGAGTTCAAGCTATAGCGACACCTATTCTGTTGTTGACGTCGAGGTCGTAATGCGCCGGGTCAATGCCGACCTGGTGATGATCGCCACCAGTTCCCGCGCCATTACTGAGGAAGAAGCCATCAACTATGGCCACGACATCGAACGGCTGGCCAAGGAGGGCTTTCTGGAACATGTCGATCTGACCCTGATGAGCGGCACGCGCGAGGTGCGCGCGATGCGTTATGACGTAGACGTCAATTCAGGAGCGCTGACCAGCAGCCGTCCCGGGGGCGCTTTGTGGCCCCGCGTCGACAGCGCTTGGTTGCGTATCGTGCTGCGCTACACCGACGATTATACGCCGGCTGAGAAGCAGAAGATGCGCTCCAAGCTGCGCATCAACTGGACTCCGACCAATGTCGACACCACCCATGCGACCCTGTCGCAGTCTGCTACGCGCGACTATGCCAGCAACGCCTTTGGCATGCGTCGCAAGGACTTTTCATGAACCAGGTCAAAGTTTTCGACAACGAGATCCCGCTGCCCGATGGCGCGCTCAAGCGCAAGGCAGATTCTCTGTTGGGATTTGATGCGCGCTACGAGCGTATCCGCAATCAATTGCGCCTGCTGCTCAGCCTGGATGAAGTGGAGACATGGAACAAGAAATTCCATGGCGGCGAGTTGGCCATGAGCGCCCTGATTGCCGAGCAATACCCACTGGCGATTTTCCATGGCGATGTCGGCACCGGCAAGACCGCGGCGGCCGAGTGCATGGCGGACCGCATGGTCCGGGAGGCTGGGGCGGAAGATTCCATCTTGTTCAAGCTGAGCAACCGCGTGCGCGGGTCCGGTAAGGTCGGCGAGATGGGCACGCTTCTAGCGGAAGCCTTTCAAAGGATCGCCCAAAGCGCCGGCAAGACCCGGCGCGCTGTCGTGATTGTCGATGAGGGCGATTCCCTGGCGACCAACCGCACCGAAGGCAACAGCCATCACGAGGACAAGGTGGCCGTCAACACGCTGATCCAGTGCATCGACGACCTGCGGCGCTTCGGCGGGCGTGTGGTGGTGTTTCTTTGCACCAACCGCGCGTCGGTACTGGATCCGGCGGTACGCCGCCGTGCCGCTATAATTGAGGAATTTAAGCGGCCAGATGACGAGGAACGGCGCGCTCTGTTCACAATGGACTTGGCGGGGCTCAACCTGACCGCGACGCAGATCAACGCTCTTGTTACGGCGACCAGGGGTAAGGGCGACTTTCCCCAGTTCACCTATTCCGATATCCGCACCCGGCTCTATCCGGCTGCAATCGCCCTGGCGTTTCCCAAGCGTGGGATGACCTTCGCCGATCTAGAAACAGCCCTGCATACCGTGAAGGCGTCGCCTCGCCTGGAAGACAAGTGATGAAATCGCGGCTGCATGGCCGGCGCATTCACATCGCCGGGAGCATTCCGGCGGATGTCGCCCATGCCGCGCGCGAAGATGTCGAGGCAGCGCGGGCATTCGTTTCGGGCCTGGTAACGGAAATGATGCGCCGCGGCGCGAGCTTCGTGGTCCCCGTCGATGCCGAAAAGACCCGGCCCGCCGACGGCCTTCCCATCTGCTTTGACTGGTTGGTCTGGAACGCAATCAACAGCACCATGGGCGACCGCCCGGCGGACGCTATTAATCCGTTGGCGATTGCTGTGCTGCACAACAAGAGTGAAGACCAAGTCCCCGTGGAATTCGATGCCCTGTGGGAATCCCTTCGGGGATCTGACCTAGTGCAGCTGGAAAGCGCCGCGTCCTGGAACATGGCCAGTAAACGGATGGAGATCCAGGCGCGCTGGGGAGATATTCTCATCACGCTGGGCGGGTCGGAAGGCGTCCTCTATCTTGCCAACCTGTATCACGACGCCGGCAAGCCAGTCATACCGCTGAATCTGCCGATCTGCAGCGAGTACGAAGGCTCCCGCAAGCTGTTCAACTTCGGCCTGTCGAGCCAACACGCTCCAAAGCTGTTCCAGGCGAGTGGCGTGGGCGCGCATGGCTGGCTGAATCGCATCAACTTCCGCAAAACCAAGCCGGTGGCAGACCGCGTGTCCGATCTTGTGGGCCTCCTAGAAGCCTTGGCGCCGCCTAAGGCGTTCGCGGTGCGCCTGCTGAATCCGTCACATGCAGACTATGCGGCTGTCGAGGAACAATTCACTCAGGTAGTTCAGCCGGTTCTGGAAAGTGAGTTGGGATACCAACTGATTGCGGTCGATGGCGTGCAGCCATTGGAACATCCCCGGCTGGATCAGGAAATTTTCGCAAAGCTGCACCGCAGCAGTTTCGTAGTCGCCGACATCACAGGGTTGCGGCCCAATTGCTTTGTCGAGATGGGGTATGCCCTAGGCCGGCAGCTTCCCACCATGATGATGGGTAAAGAAGGCGGCGAACATCCGTTTGACCTCTATACCCTCTCCGGGCTTCACTGGAATTCGGCGCACAGCGCGGATGTGCGCAAACAGAAATTTCGGGAACACTGGACGGCCATCCGCACGCGCCCGCCCCTGGTCCCTGACGAGCCCCTGATCTGATGTCCAAAGCCAAGGAAGTTTTTGTGTCTGTGGACGTTGAGACCGCCGGACCGATTCCCGGCGAATATAGCCTCCTATCAATCGGCGCCTGCGATGCCGATCACCCCGAACGCCAGTACGCCTGCGAGCTAAAGCCGCTCTCGATGGCGTTCGTACCTGAAGCGCTTGCCGTCACCGGCCTTTCGCTGGAAGCGTTGGCGAAGACGGGCATGGAGCCCAGAGAAGCCATGGTGCAATTCGCGGCCTGGGCACGGTCTCTGGCGCCAAATGATGAGAAGTTAGTGTTTGTCGGCTTCAATGCGGCCTTTGACTGGTCTTTTGTAAATTATTACTTCCACCGTTTCCTAGGCGAGAACCCCTTCGGCTTCGCGGCGCTGGACATAAAGTCGCTCTATATGGGGGTCGTTGGCTGCGCATGGTCGGACACCCGTTCCAGCCAAATGATCAAGGACCTCAGGCCTCGCCATGCCGGCGACCACGACGCCTTGCACGATGCGATCTTCCAGGCGGAGCTATTCCGGCTGTCCCAAAAGCACCAGTGAGCGCGGTCCATGCCGTGCCCCGTCAATTAGGGCACGGTGTCGTAGGCGAAGCCGCAGACCGCCAAGACCGTTGTGGCCTTGTACTCGCCAAAATTTCCACCGCGCATCCGGCCACGTTCCGAAATCAAATGGAGATTCTTCCGGGCACGTGAGGAGATGACGTAGAGCAGCTTGTTGGCACTTACGGGACCCGCCGGATCGGCAAAATGGGGAACCATGCCTTCCAACAAGGCGTAGGCAATGACCGTGTCGAATTCCGCCCCCTTAACGCCATGGATCGTTGAGACAGTGATGCCGGTCCGCGTCTCGAAAACACGACGGAAAGTGGTAATCTCGCCTATGAAGGCGGCACCCTCTTTTTTGAGACGGTCAATCCGCGCCTGAGAGCTATCGAAAAACGCAGTGTGGTGGTCCACCAGCGCCGGAAGCTTGCGATACTCGATGCCGATCCGCGCGAACAAAAGATCGAAGATACGGCGCAGGTATGTCAACCCATCCACCTCGGTGCAGGACAGCGAATTGCACTCGCGAAGGAGAGCTTTGCGGGAAATGCCTGAGACGTTGGCGCCGGCGTCATCCAGGGCGGTTAGCACTTCAGCGGCCCAGCGCAAGCGACGAACGTACATGCCAGGTGATGCTTCGGTTAGGACGATCCGGGATAGCTTGTACCAGAAGTTGTCGATGTCGCGAGCGAATGGAACCATGCCCGGGCCATCAAAGCGGTAGTTTGGTAGAGCGGCCACGAGGCGACGCGTCATCCCTGCCAGATGCACCCACTGGGGGGCGATGATACAGATTTCATGGTGCGGAATACCGAGCGTCTCGGCGCTATGGCGGATGAGCCGTACCAGTTCATCCTCGAGATCATCTTTTGACGTCTTAGTGTCGAAGGAGATGAGGCTGTCATGGTCCTTATGCTCGGCTGCGGCGACGATCGTTGTTGTGTGGACATTGTAGTTGGCAAAGTAGCCGACGATGCGTTCCGATGAGCGGTAGTTCTGCGAAAGCTCCATTTCGCGGAACTTGACGTTAGCCATCGCGCCAAGCTGCGCTGCCGTAATCGCATACCCGCCTAGCGAACCGTAGATTGCTTGGTTCGGATCGCCGACGATGAAGGCCGTGGTCTTTCGACTGCCGGCTTTGAGGATCGCTGCCAGGATCGCGTATTGAATTTCCTTGGTATCTTGGTACTCGTCGACAAGGACCGCTGCGAATATAGCGTTCAAAAGAACGCCGATGGTCGGTTGCGCGACCACCAGGTCGTAGGCAAACCGTAAGATGAGCTCGTAATCGATCTGCCGGTTGGCCTTCAGGCGTTTGTGGAATTCAGCGAGGACGGCGCCGACGGCGACACGCTTTTTCAGCTCGCATCCAAGCTCGAGACTGGCTGGCGTGAAATGATAGTTACAATCCCAGTAGGTAACACGCTGGCCGGAATAGGGCTTGCATAGTTCGGTCAGCAGCACCTCGGCGTCGTGGCTGTCCATCACCTTGAACCCGTCCCGCAAGTCTGGATGGTAGATGGCGTAGGGCCGGATGATCCAATCCAGGCAGAAGGAGTGGATCGTGCCAATCCACAGCCGCGACGTATCAACCCCCAGCCGTTCGATACGCTCCTCTATCTCGTCCGCCGCGCGGTGAGTGTAGGTGATGACGATCACCCACTGCTTTTCGGACGTGAGGGTCGAGAGCAGCCGGGCGATCTTATAGGTTAGGGTGCGAGTCTTCCCACTACCTGGGCAGGCGACCAGGAACACGCAGCCCGGCTCCTTGATGGCAGCCTCCTGCTCCGGATTCAGATCGTTGGGCGACCAGACAAACATGGTTAGAAGTCCGCAAGCACTTCGTTGATTTCGTCACCTGGCAGAGCCTTGAGCATGGCTGTGCGCATTGCAGCAAAGTTTATTGCGCCTTCACGGTAAGTCTTTAACGCTCCTCGCACCTCAGCAATCGCGGTCGGTCCCACAAGGCCATCTTTCTCTTGAAGTCGGATCCTGTATGCGAGGACATTGGCCCAGACCTCCGTACTCGGCATGAGATGGGCCGCGAAGACAGCGTCCAGAATGTAGCTGGGAATAATCGTGTGGTGATCGACTACCTTGCCCAGCAGGATGGCAAACCATCCCTTCCCCAATCGGTTGGCCATGTTCATCATGCGCGTGCCCGAGACGGCGATGTCTTTATTCTCCAGCTCTGCTTTCGCCTGAGCGATGGTCGGCGCCGACTTGTAGACATCACCCAAGACGCTGACGACTTTCGCAGAGTTTGCACCGCTGATCAGGAAGTCGACCTCGAACGTGTAGTCGGCAAAGTGTGCCGATAGCCATTTATTGCCGCTCGTGAATGTGTTCAAAGCGGTCTTCCGCTCCAAGCCGGCCTTTTGGGCAGCGAGCGCCGAGGCCTTGGCCTTTTTGTCGGCATCGTCATCTAAGGGGTCGACAGCTGTGTCTATGAAGGCATCATCTAGATCCGTGATGACGGCGCAGCGTTTGCGGATCCGCTGATCGTGGAACAGCACAGCGACGTTCGCGAATCCTGTGCTGCGGATGTTGATCAGGCTGACGCCCAGTTCATCAAGACTAACCCCAAACACCTTCTTGATTAAGATGGGGATCAGTATCTCTTCGGCGTCACCTTCGACCAAGACTACGCTTTTGGCGAACAGCAAGTTGCTGCGCACTGCATCCAGATAGCGCTGGATGTTTCCGATCTCCTCAGGTCCGAGACCTATTGAAGGCTGATAGACTTCGCAGGCGCCGCCGTTGCGTCCCAGCACATTAATGGCCTCGACGTTGCAGACCTCGGAGATGTGGGTGGAGTGAGTGGAGTAGATGATCTGTGTGTCGCTATAGTTCAACCTGTCGAACAGCGTCTTTTGTATGTGAGTGTGAATATGCGCCTCCGGCTCCTCGACCACCAGAAAGTTGGCGAAAGACTGCTTGGCCTTCTGGTATTTGAATTCGAGCAACTTCAGCGTGAGGTAAATGAGGTTAGCGCCGCCGAGGCTCAGCTCGTGAATGGCGCCTTCGTAGCCAGGCTCTGCCTCCCCGACGAACAGCTTTAAGGACTGAAATAGCCGGTCGGCCTCATTGGAAAGATCGGATTTGATTGACAAGCCGTGCGGAGAATAAGTTTCGCCAGCAGCGTCATTGATGGTGCTGCGGATATCGGACCGAATAGTCATGACGTCGGGAAGCTCCTCGATCGCCGTGTTAAGAGTCTCGACCATAGTGGTGATCGAGGCAAAGTCGCCTGGGTCGATCTCGCCACTCTTGCTCTTCAGCAAGGTCAGGAGCGGGTTGGTCCGGCTGTTCTGAAAGTCAGCGACGACATCCCGCAACGCTTGGACGAAGGTGAAGCAAACCTCTTTCGATACGGCCATGATTCCGGGGATCTTGCCGCCTATCTCCGGCGGAAAGGACGCATCGGGAAAAAGAACAACGTCGAAATCACCAACCAGTCTCTTATATACGTCGGGGTCGGTGAAATTCGCTTCGCTCTTTCCTGTAAAAATCGTTTCGTAATCCGCGATCGTCACCTTCGATAGAACGTCGCTCAGGCCGTCGACATCGCCTTCCTCTAGTTCCGCCAGGTTCGCGCGCACTGACGCTTTCGGCCTGAATATTAGGTTGTAAGTGGCGCGGCCAATATCGTCTCCGTCAATGTTGCCCGTGCCATGCAGGAATAGCGACTGGATTGCTTCGTCTTTCGAGACGTTGTCGAATTCGACGCTGATGATGATCCAATGCCCGCGCCAATCGCCTAGCCCTCGATGAAAATCGCCCTCATCCAGTCGATAGGCTGCCCGCAACATGTTGTCGTCGAGAAGGAGGCGAATGGCCCGAAAAAGATTAGTCTTTCCCGCGCCGTTCTCGCCGATGATTGTGTTGATTCCAGGCTTAAACAACACGTCAGCGCGGGGAAAATTGCGGTAATTTACTAACTGCAGCTTAGAAATATGCAATGTCACCCCCGGAGCGCAGACGTCCCTCTAAGGGGACTGGCGCAATAAACGAAAATAGAGCTCGTACCAACGCGCCAAGTGAGGTGCGGCAATCACAAGTACAGATAGCGGGATTAGATCCGTGCAGCGGCGAAACTGAGTTACAGGTCTCTAAAAGGGCAACCATCAATAATTCGGGCCTTCGTGCAGCAAGCAGCTATGTCAAGCTCGATCGGAAAACCTGTTGAATGCATCGATCCTGCGCGTGAGCAATTGGATATCGCGCTGGTAAATTTCTTTCTGCAGGAAATTCAGCTCGGCTTGGCGATCATCATCGGACACGTCGATAAACCACGCTTTCGGAAACGGTGTGCCATCTGGGTTCCAGCGGTAACCCCGTGCCTTCAGTACATCCTTCAGATCGAAAGGCGAGTTTTCCGCCCAGATGCGCCAAGTCGGCATACGAGCATTCTGGAGTAGCTTTGCGAGCCCCAAAGCCCCGCTGTCCGGCAATGGCGATGCGAGAAGCTCGATTGCGGCCAGGCAGTCGTTTGCTGCCCGATGCTTGTCATAGAAATATCCGGCGCTGGCGACGAGGTATGAAAGGCGGGTGCCTTCGATCCCCTCGTGCGCCCAGTCGATCTGGGTCTGGGAGCATGCCCATGCCTTTAGAGCGAACCCAGGAGCCAGCTTTTCAACGAAACGGCGATCGAATCCAGCATTGTGGGCGATTACTAAGACTGCATCTTGGGCAAAGTCTTCGACCTCGCTAGGGTTTATGACGTGCCCAGCCACCATCTCATTCGTGATCCCGGTCAGCTTGGTGATCTCAGCCGAGATTGGCTTCGAGGGTTGGTTGAGCCGCTGGAAGGGCTCTTTCACCTCGTAGATCTGACCGTCGGCCCCATAGGTGAATGGCACCATGGCCAACTCGATGATCTCGTCGGATTGGTGGTCCAGGCCTGTGCTCTCCACATCGACGAACAGTGCCTGCTTGAGCTCAGTGCCCACGGGCACATCGAGCTTGGGCCTTGGCCGAAGCCGGCGCTGAATACGATAGCGGCCACTTGCCGCGAGGGCACACGCCATCGCTTCCAGCTCGTCGTCGGTGGGTTCGGTCGGGTTATTGGCCTGGAGCACCGGGGACCTTATTCATGAGATGAGCGACTGAGGCTGCCGACCAAGTTGGCTTGCCAGCCGGCGTCCGGATCTTCATGGCCTCCAGCTGGCTCCCTATACCACGCAGCGACAGCCCGGGATTGGTCAAAGCCAACCCCTGCACAAGCAAGGCAAGCTCTTCGCTTCGTCGGCGGCGTGCCCTTGGCGCCTTTCCGAGCACCTTGCGGTCGACTATCCCCTCCCCCACCAGCCGCCGGACGCTGCGGGTCAGGCACTCCACCGTCCAAGTCACGCCCGTGGTTCTGGACACCGCTTCAGCCACTTTGGGCCAGGGCCTCTTCGGCCGGAGCTCCAGGACCGTCGGCATGAAGGTGTCCATAGTGTCGATCAGCTGGGTCACATAGGTCTCATCCCGGGCGCGAACGATCTTCCTGATCGTTTCCTTATCGCGGGCCTTTAGTCGGGGATTACCAAAAACGACGCCACGCTTTTTGGCGGCCGCGATCCCAGAATTAATGCGGGCGGTAATCCGCTTCCGCTCAAATTCAGCGAAGGAGCCCAGCTGCTGCATCATCAGTTGGCCTTCGTCGGTCCGCATATCGAACCCTTCGGCCAAGGACCGGAATGCACCCCCCTCGTCTCCAGATCTTCCATGATCTGAAGCAGGCGGATCAGGGAGCGTCCCAGCCGCTCCAGGCGGGCAACGACCAAGGTGTCGCCGCTTCGCAGCTCCTTCAGGGCCCGGGCGAGCTCCGGCCTTTCCCGGTTGGCGCCGGATTCTTGTTCAAAGAAAAGTAGGTCACAGGGGACGGCGTGCAGGGCCGCCTTTTGGGCTTTGCCATGCAGGTCGTCGGTCGAAACGCGGGTGTAGCCGATCTGGCGGCCCATGGCCCTACCCTTTCTGGATCTTCGGGATTTTGGGTTGGCTCGCCATTGCTGTCAAATGTCGGAAGTTATCAATAAGCAGGGGATTGATAATGCCATGTCCATTTGAACATTGATTCGTGGAGACACCGGAGCGGTCCAGCGTCATACGGAATCATACACGAGCCTTAAATGAGCTCCGGGAGCACTCATGAACCCCTCCCTCTGCCCGGTAAGTAAAGTATCCAAATAATCGGCCCACCAAACCATCATTCTGACACGCTCATTCCAATAGGTTCCCCGAGCATAGACTCTACGCACGTTGTTGCTCTCGATATGAGCCAATTGTCTTTCTATAGCATCCGGATTCCACAGACCGGATTCGTTGAGAAGCGAACAAGCTGTCGCGCGAAATCCATGAGGTGTCATCACGCTTGGGTCATACCCGAGGTGCCGACGCTGCGCTTGCAGGCGCATCTTTCTCGCTTCCGAAAGCAAAACGACCGGATAAGGTCCCAACGCGACCTGCTTTTGCACCTTCCGATATTGATAGATCAGATACCAATGTCGTGAGCCCGTCGGCTGAATCCAAAGCTGCAACCCTCCTCCATCAGAAAGCTTCTGTCTTTTCTCGCTGACCTTCGCTGTACGGCAAATTTCATTTGTGAGTTTCATATATTCAAAGCTCGATATGATGTTCCCGTGCCAAAGGGGCTTTTCTCATCGAATGGATGGACGAAGTCATAACAACGACAATGACGGGACAGACGCCCGCCATTGTCGTTACGACTAAGCCACCATCTTCTTTGAGGTGGCGGTGGTGCGAAGCTCGTCCAGATAGTCCGCCCACCACGCCATCATCTGAACGCGCAATTTCCAGTGCGCGTTTCGGGCATAAATGCGCCGAACCAGATTGGCCTCGGCATGTGCCAATTGGCGCTCTATGGCATCCGGATTCCAGATGTCGCTGTCGTTCAACAGGCTGGATGCGGAAGACCGGAACCCATGCGACGTCATCTCGTCATGCTCGTAGCCCATGCGCCGAAGCGCTTGGTTGAAGACGTTCTCGCACAGGGACTTTTCGCTCGAACCTTCAAGTCCAGGGAAGACGTATTCCTTATGGCCAGAGAATTCCCGCAGCTGATTCAGGATTGCGATCGCCTGTGGCGCCAACGGAACCTTGTGCTCGACCCGCATTTTCATGCGCTCAGCCGGTATCGTCCAAACGCATCGTTTAAAATCGTACTCTGGCCATTTCGATAGTCGGAGTTCTCCTGGCCGCGGAAACAACAAGGCCAACAGCTTCAATCCAGCGACCGTCTGCGGCTGGCCACCAAATCCATCGATGGCTCTCAATAACGCCCCGAAGCCCTCCGGATCGGTGATGGCCGCATGGGACTTCACCTTCGGCGTCGCGATGGCGCCGCGAAGTGAGACGGTTGGATCGAGGTCACACCGCGCTGTTGCGATCGCGAAGCGGAAGACGGAGCCAATAGTAGAACGCAGCCTGCGAGCGGTCTCGTATTGGCCCTTGGCTTCCACCTTCTGCAATACTTGCAAGACATGGATTGGCCGGGTTTCTCTCACGAGAAAGTCGCCTATGTAAGGCATGGCCATGTCGAGCAGCCATTGCTTCTTCCAGAGCGTGACCTCGGCGTAGCCTTCGCGCTGGCATTTGGCGACGAACTCACGTGCGATATTGCGGAAGGTCTCCTCGGAATGCTGCCGTTCGACCTCGGCCAACTCGGTCCGGGCCCGCTCGATGAGCGGATCCCTACCCTCTCTCAATAGCGCTCGGGCCCGATCCCGTTCGGCTCTGGCATCTGCCAAGCCAAGCTTCGGATACGCACCGAGGCACAGGGTCTTTTGCTTCCCGTCATATCGATAAATGAATCGCCAGTGGCGCGGTCCCTTTGGCGCGATCCATAGCTGAAGGCCCTCGCCGTCGGACAGTTTCCGCCGCTTCGAACCGGGTCTGGTCGACCGGCACGTCACATCTGTTAAAGTCATTTGAATACTCCCAAGGTTGGGAGTGTTCAGCCCCACGATGCACACTCTGGTCCCACACTGGTCCCACAAAATCGGCGGTAGGACCAGAGCAGCGGCGGATGCCAGCGGACACTAAGTGTTTGAAATACCAGGGCTTCTGGACGTCCGCGAACATGGACGAAAGATTAACTGGTGCCCAGAAGAGGACTCGAACCTCCACGCCTTGCAGCGCTAGTACCTGAAACTAGTGCGTCTACCAATTCCGCCATCTGGGCACATCGAACCGGCTGGCCGATCCGAGCAAGGGCGCGATGTTTAGGGGCCGCCGCCGCCCAAGTCAATATAAGTCAATTGCCGGTTTTTGCCGCCCAATCCCTGGCAAAAGCCGCGGCCGCAACAGGCCCGCGACGCGGCGGTTTGGGGCATTTCCTCCCCGCCCCTTTTTGGCTAAACCAAACGGGTCTCGCGCGAGGATTGCCCCCATGGATACCAGGCTGGTCACGGTTTTCGGCGGTTCCGGTTTTCTGGGCCGCCATACGGTCAGGGCGCTGGCCCGGGCGGGCTGGCGGATCAAGGTGGCGACGCGCCATCCCAACCGCGCCTTCTTCCTGCGCCCGCTGGGCACGGTCGGCCAGATCGATTTCGTGAAATGCGACGTCTCCGATGCAGAGGCGGTTGCGGCGGCGGTGGCGGGATCGAACGCCGTCATCAACCTGACCGGCATCCTGTTCGAAAAGGGCCAGTCCTTTGAAGATGTGCAGGCCGAAGGCGCCGCCCATATCGCCCAGGCGGCGGCGGCCGCGGGCGCCACCGCGCTGGTGCATGTCTCGGCCATCGGCGCCGATGCGGAGTCCAACGCCGATTATGCGGTGACCAAGGCGAAAGGCGAACAGAATGTGCGAGAGACCTTCCCGAACGCGGTGATCCTGCGCCCCTCCATCATTTTCGGGCCGGAAGACGGCTTCTTCAACAAGTTCGCCGAGATGGCGCGCTTCTTCCCGGCGCTGCCGCTGGTGGGCGGCGGCAAGACCCGCTTCCAGCCGGTGTTCGTGGGCGATGTGGCGCAGGCGATCGTGACGGTGCTGACCTCCGAGACGGCGCGCGGCCGCACCTTCGAACTGGGCGGGCCGTCGGTCTATTCCTTCAAGGAACTGCTGCAGCTGATCCTGCGCGAAACCGGCCGCAGCCGCGCCTTGATCCCCCTGCCCTTCGGCATTGCCGCCCTGAACGCCGTCTTCCTGCAACTGCTGCCCAATCCGATCCTGACCGTGGATCAGGTGCGGCTGCTGAAGCATGACAATATCGTATCGCCCACCGCCGCGGGACTGGCGGACCTGGGTATCACGCCGACATCCGTCGAGGCGGTGATCCCGTCCTATCTGTGGCGCTATCGCTCGAAGGGCGAATATGCCGACTCCCAGGCGCGCAAGGAAAACGCCCCGGCGCGATAGACGTCAGTGGATGACCAGGTAAGCGGTCAACGCCAATCCAGCGGCGATGCGGTACCAGCCGAATGGCTTGAGGCCGTACTTTTTGACGATGTGCAGGAAGCCGCCGATCACGACATACGCCACGACAAAGGACACCACAAAGCCGATGGCGATGTTGATTTCCTGGCCGTGGCTGAGCGAGGCGCCCTTGTCGTGCAATTGCTTGACGGTCGCGGCCACCATGGTCGGCACCGCCAGATAGAAGGTGAACATGGTGGCGGCGGTGCGATCCACCCCCAGCAATTCACCGCCCAGGATGGTGGCGCCGGAGCGCGAGACGCCCGGAATGATCGAAAGAACCTGGCAGCAGCCGATCTGGAAAGCCTTGGCCAGGGGCAATTTGGTGCCGTCGAACCATTTTGAGGGCGGCGCGATACGCTCCAGAAACAGGATCACGATGCCCCCCAGGAGCCAGGTCGTCGCGATCACCGGCATGGCATGCGCGGGACTGAGCAGCACCCTGTCCAGGAATTTCTTGACCAGCAATCCGACCACGACCGACGGCAGCAACGCCAGGATGATGCCCAGGGCAAAACTGCGGGAATGGGCCGAAGTCGGCAGGGTGACGACGGCCGTCCAGAAGGTTTTGAAATAATAGACCACCACCGCCAGGATCGCGCCCAGCTGGATGACGATCGTGAAGGATTCCCAGTCATCGCCCAGATCCAGCAGCTTCTCCGCCACCAGCAGATGGCCGGTGGACGAGATGGGCAGGAATTCGCTCAACCCTTCGACAATGCCCAGGATGATGGACATCACAATATCATGCATGGGCGAATCCCGTGTTGGCGGGCGAGAGTTAGCATCGGCGGCGGCGCCACGCCATCCCGGCGCGGCGGCTTGGCAAAATTTTAGCCGGCGAGCACCGCCTGCTCGGCCTTGTCAGGCGCGCCCAGCGCCGCGCACACATCGTCCAACACCATCGTCACCTGGGTCTGGGCATCGAAGGGCGCCCAGTGCGGCAGGCCGGGATGGTTGGGATTGCCGCTACGGGCAAAGGCGATCCAGGCATCGCTGACCCGCGCCGCCAGGGCGTGCGCCCGCGGTCCACCGCCCGTCATCGAAGCGGCGATTTCGACATTGTCGAAGGCAAAGGCGATTTCCGCGCAGTGAAAAGCGCCCGGCCGGCCATCCAGGATCGGGGTCTGCCAGACGAACCAGTAAAGCCAGGCGGACGCGGCGCCCTGGGCCGCCTTCAGCCGGGCCTGGGTGATGGCACGGGCGCGCACATGCCCGCCCGCCGCGGCGCGCGACCAGATCTGCCAGGGCTTGTCACCCGGATGGGCGGCGGCGAACACGGCGTAAATATTGGCCGCCCGTTCGCCATAGTCCCTGGCCAGTCCGGCCACGGCCTGGGCCGGGGTCACCGCCGCGATGTCGGGACGAAACAGGGCGTTGACGAATTCGTTCAGGGTGGTGCCGACCAGCAGCGGCACATCCGCCGCCAGCGGCGCCGCGTCGGGATCGTAAGGATGGCGCGGCACGACGGCGCCATCCACCACCGGCCCCCAGACGCCCATGCTCATGGCGTCGATATCCGGGGAGCCGGTGCCGCGATGGCGCGCCGTTACGGCGGTGCCCGCCGCGACCAGTTTTTCGGCCGGCATGGTTTCAAGGCTGGCGATGGTATCCGGCGTGACGCCCAGTTCGGCCAGCACCTCATCCGTGAAGGCGGCGGAATCGGCTTGCGACGCCGCCCGCAGCATCGAGCCGCTTTCGACGATGGCGCGATGGAACAGGCCCCTGGCCGCCGGCATCGCCATCAGCACATTGATCTTGCCGCCGCCGCCCGACTGGCCGAACACGGTGACGCAGCCGGCATCGCCGCCGAACCGGGCGGCATTGTCCCGCACCCAGGCGAGCGCCGCGACGATGTCGAGCATCCCCACATTGCCGGAGGCCGCATAGTGGGGACCGTATTTCGCCAGGTTCATATGGCCCAGCGCGCCCAGCCGGTGATTGAGCGTGACCACCACCACATCGCCGCGCCGCGCCAGATTCTCGCCGTCATAGGCGGGCTGTTCCTGGCCCGACCCCGAAACAAAGCCGCCGCCGTGAATCCACACCATCACCGGACGCTTGCCGCCCAGGCCCGGCGTCCACACATTCACCCTGAGGCAATCCTCACCCGGCGCACCGTCGTTCCAGTTGAACACAAAGGCGTTGGCATCATTCTCCCGGCCGGTGCGCGGCGGCTGCGGACAGACCGGGCCGAATTGAAGGGCGCTGCGGATGCCGGTCCAGGGGAGCGGCGGGGCGGGCGGCTGGAATCGCGCCGCGCCGGCGGTGCTGGCACCATAGGGAATGCCCTTGAACACGAAGATGCCGTTGCGGACATAGCCGCGCACCCGGCCGGCCGCCGTGTCGGCGACCGGAAAATCCTCCCGGGTCACAAGCATGTCGGCGGCGGACTGAGGTGAAGGCTGCGCCTCGGCCAGGGACGGCAGGGCGGCGGCGCCCAGCAACGCCCCGCGCATCACGCCGCGCCGGTCCATGCCGGCTTTTCTGGTCATCGCCCCATCCCCCGAAGAACCGGCGTGCGTCCTTCCCGCATCATGCGCTGCCGGATCAAGCTTTGCTATAGTGGCGCCATGGTGCGGCGGGGGAATCGGGGCAAGGGACTGGTGTGGCGCGGCCGCGGCTGGCCGTGGCGCATTGTGGCCGTGCTGTTCATCCTGCTGGTGCCGGCGCCCATCATCCTGCTGCTGGTCTTCCGCTTCCTGCCGGTGCCGGGCACTCCGGAGATGCTGCTCAGCCTGGCCCAGGGCAAGGGCGCCAGTTACAGCTGGCGCGACGACATCTCGCCCCGGCTGGGCCGGGCGGTGATCGGCGCCGAGGATCAGAATTTCTGCACCCATCACGGTTTCGACTGGGACGCCATCAACAGGGCGGTGGAGGATCACAAGCGCCATCCGGGCAAACCGGAGCGCGGCGCCAGCACCATCTCGCAGCAGGCGGCGCGCACCCTGTTCCTGGTGCCGGTGCGCAGTTGGGTCCGCAAGGGGGTTGAAGCCTGGCTGACCGTGCTGGTCGAGGGCTTGTGGCCCAAGAAGCGCATCCTCACCGCCTATCTCAACCTGGTGGATTGGGGCGACGGCATCTTCGGGGCTGAGGCCGCGGCACAGGCCTATTTCGGCACAGACGCGTCCGACCTGGACAGCGGCGAGGCGGCGCGGCTGGCCGCCATCCTGCCCAATCCCCACAAATGGAAGGCGGCCCATCCCGGCCGCTATGTCCGTCACCGCGCCGGCATGCTGCAGGGACGCAGCGCCATGGTCACCCGCGACGGGCTGAACTTTTGCGTTAAGTGAGCGCCTCGCTTACAAACGGGCCATGCGCCGCCTGATCCATCTGATGCTGTCACCGTCCTGTCGCCTGGCCCGCCTGATGGTGGCCGAAAAGCGGGTGGCCTGCGATCCCTGGATGGCGGAAGACGCGCGCAATGTGCTGCCGGTCTTCATCGACCTGGACGGCACCCGCGCCGAGGGCGTGTGGGCGATCCTGGATCACCTGGAAGGGAATTATCCCGACCGGCCCCTCGCCCCCGCCGATGACGCGGCGCGGCGGGCATCGCTGCGCTGGGTGGACTGGGCGATGGGGCCGTTCCACGAACAGGTGACGCAGCGCATCCTCTATGAAAAGGCCGGTCAGCGTTTCACCGGCGCCGCCTTCAGCCGCACGCCCGACATGAACAATATCCGCGCCGGGCGCGAGGAGTTGAAGCTGGCGCTGTCGTCCATCGGCCGGGCGGCGGAAACCAATGGCAATCTCGCCTGCCGCGAACCCACGCTGGGCGATTTGGCGGTGGCGGCGCACCTGTCGTCGCTGGACTATTTCGGCGAGGTGCCATGGACCGATTTCACGGCGGCGGCGGAATGGTATGTGCGGATGAAATCGCGGCCGTCCTTCCGCTCCATCCTGTCCGACCGCGTGCCGGGGCAACCGCCCGTGTCGCATTACGCCGAACTGGATTTTTGATCAGGGATTGAGTGCGTCGAGGTTTTCCTTCGCTTGCGCCGCCGCCGTGCTCGCGGGCGCGGCGCGCAGCACCGCCTGGAAATCCTTCTTCGCGCCGCCAAGATCGCCCAACTGCCGCCGAAGCAGCCCGCGCTCCACCAGCGCATTGGCGTCGCCCGGCTTTATCTTCAGCGCCGCCTCGATGTCGTTGCGGGAATCGTCATAGCGCTTGAGCGCACGGCGCGCGCTGGCGCGCAGCACCAACAGGTCGGCGCGGCGCGGCGCGATCTGCAACGCCGCGTTGAGATCCAGGTCCACTTCGTGCCAGTTCCGGATCATCGCCTGCGCCCTTGCCAGGTCGGCGAACAGGTCGGCATCGCCCGCCGACAAAGTGAGCGCCGCCGACAGGCTTTGCACCGCATGCGCGCCGTCGCCCGCCAGCAGCCAGGCGTTGCCCGCCTGGTCGAACAGCGCGGCGCGAAACGCCGAACTGGGCACCGCCTTGTCGGCGGCGGTGCGGTCCAGCCTGCTACCTGCTTCGGCATAGCGCTTCAGGCCGACCAGCGCCAGCGCGGCGCAATGCTGGGCCGGAACGCCACCCCCAGCCTTGATCCAGGCTTCGGCATCGGCCAGCGCGGCGGCGGGATTGTCGGAAGACGTGTTGAGGCATTGGCGATAGTGCGCCGCATCCGGTTGCCGCCGCGCGGTTCCCACTGCCGCCAGTACCGGCAGCGGCAACAGGCATGCGATAACCGCCATGCGCTGCATCGGCAACATTGTGATCCTCATGACACGCACGGTAGCTGATAAACCACTTCGCGCGCCATGAAATCCTGTTAGGCTCAACGCATAACAGGGAACGCTCAATGTCCTTTGCACGGATCGCAGCTGCCATACTGCTGGTCTTCGCCTTTCCCGCGATGGCGCAGACCGACGCCGCCGCGCCGGTGCAGCTGGGTCCGCGCGCCGCGCCCACCCACCATGTCGAGGTCGGCGCGCTGCCCACCATGGACACCACGCCCAGCTTTGACGCGGCGGCAGCGACCGAACGCTATCTGGCGCAAGTCGGCGGCGCGGCGCGGGCGAAATCCGACGCCTATTTCGAAGGCGGCTACTGGCTGCAGCTGGTGGACCTGATCTATGGCCTGGTCATTGCCGGGCTGCTGCTGGGCCTGCGCCTGTCGGATCGTTTGCGCGACTGGGCGGAGGAGCGCACACATTCCCGCTATGGCCAGACCCTGATCTATGTCGGGATTTATACCGCGGCCGTCACCGTCGCCGGCCTGCCGCTGGCGGTCTATGAAGGTTTCTTCCGCGAACATGCCTATGGCCTTTCCACCCAGAGCTTCTGGGCCTGGGCGGGCGACTTCGGCATCAATTTCGCGGTGTCGCTGGTGGTGTCGCTGATCGCGCTGCCGATCCTGTATTTCGTCATCCGCCGCGCGCATGAGGCCTGGTGGGCCTGGGGCGCGGGGCTTTCGGTGATCCTGCTGGTGCTGGAATTCGCGCTGGCGCCGGTGTTCGTGGCCCCGCTGCTCAATCATTATTCGCCCCTGCCCGCCAGTCCGTTGAAGGAACGCGTGCTGTCGCTGGCGCGCGCCAATGAGGTGCCGGTGGACAATGTCTGGCTGGTGGATGCGTCGCGCCAGTCCAACCGCATCTCCGCCAATGTCTCCGGCTTCCTGGGCACCACGCGGCTGTCGCTGAACGACAACCTGCTCAAGCAATGTCCGCCGGACGAAGTGCTGGCGGTGCTGGGCCATGAGATGGGCCATTATGTGCTGGATCATGCGACGCGGCTGATCCTGCTGATGGGCCTGGTCTTTGCCGGCGGTTTCCTGTTCGCCAACTGGGGCTTTCGCTGGCTCACGGGTCTTTTCGGCGGCTCATGGAATGTAAGGCGGCTGGAGGATGTCGCGGGCCTTCCCTTGCTGGCGGCCCTGGCCAGCCTGTACGGCTTCGTGATGACGCCGGTCACCAACACCATCATCCGCACCACCGAACAGCAGGCTGACATCTTCGGCGTCAATGCCGTGCGCCAACCCGACGCCTTCGCACGCGTCACCCTGAAACTCTCGACCTATCGCAAGCTGGAGCCGGGCGCGTGGGAAGAGATCATCTTCTACGATCATCCGTCGGGGCGCACCCGCATCGAAACCATGATGCGCTGGAAGAAGGAACATATCGCCGATCCCGATATCCGGGACAGTGCGCGCCTGCCTTAAGCGGCGCTGCGCTGCAGGAACTGGATGGCGATGCCGTCGTCCAGGTGGCGTATCACCCAGCCGCGCGTCTGCCCCAGGTGCACGATCTCGCCGATGGCGGGGCGGCGGCCGGTCCTGAGCAGCGCCCCCTGCAGCGAGATGTCCACCAGGCTGCAGGCCACCGCCTCGCCGTCCGCCAGCGAGAAATGATCGATCGCCGCAGCCACGCGCGCGCGCTCGAAGCGGCGCAGGCGGGTAACCGCCTTCATGCCGTCCACCACAAAACCCGCCAGCGCCTCTTCCAGCCGCTTGCGCTTGGCGTCGCTGCAGGAGAATTTGACGCCGGCATCGCCCTGGACGCTGCGCGTGACCGCGCCTTCAAAGCGGCCGAAGCCATCCACATACAGGACAAGGGGCGTATCCAGCGGCGGCGCGCCGGCGCACCAGAAGCCCGCGCCGCCGGCGGACAGATTGGTCACCGTGCAGTCGAACACCGCCCCGGCGCCGGCGATGAAAATCTTCCCGGCCAGGCAGACACGGTGCCGTTCGTGATCGCGTCGCTCGGACGGCGCCGCATCGTTTGCATTTGTCATTCTGACCCACCTTCCGCCTGCTCTTTTGGCTGCGGTATGGAGACAGCGTAAACTCGCGAGGCTTAAAATCGCGTATAGCGCGGCTGTGACGCAAGGCTTGCAAAAACAGGGTTAATGCGTTCAGGGCGGCGGCAGTTGCGCCGCCAACGGGGCGTAAAGCGCGGCGGCGGGATCGAGTTTCGCCAGCAGTGTGGCGCAGGACTGGCGCGTCTCTTCCGTCCAGTCGGCGGTGAGCGAGGCCGCCAGGGTCGCCTGGCTTTTCAGGATCACGCCGTCGTCCAGAATCTTCAGCCCATTGTCGCGCAGGGTGGCGCCGGTGGTGGTGATGTCGACGATCACTTCGGCGGTGCCCGCCGCCGGCGCGCCTTCGGTGGCGCCGGCGCTGGGCACGATGCGATAGTCGCTGATGCGCGCCTGGGCGAAGAACTGGCGCGTCAGCTGGGCGTATTTGGTCGCCACCCGCAGGCGGCGGCGATGGGTGTGGGCATAGGCGGCGCAGACATCGTCCAGGTCCGCCATGGTGGAAACGTCCACCCAATATTGCGACACGGCCACCACCACATCGGCAAAGCCGAACCCCAGCGGCCTGATCAGGTGCATGCGGCCGGTCAGTTCCGGCGCTTCCTCGCGCAGCAGGTCCTCGCCGGTGATGCCCAGGTTGATGTCGCCCGCCAGCAGCGAGGACGCGATCTCCGACGCCGACAACAGCATCACTTCGACATCGGGGAAGCCCGCGAAACTGGCGCGATAGCCGCGCGCCCCGGCGGTCTGCTCCATCACGATGCCGGCCTGGGCGAACCAGGCATTGCAATTGTCTTTCAGCCGGCCTTTGGAGGGAATAGCAAGCGTCAACATTACGCGGCTTCCTTCGCGGCCAGCACGCGTTCGGTGCGGATGGCGCAGCCGATGGCCGAGACCGGCTGCTTGGCGCCCAGCGTCTCCAGCAAGGTGTCGTAACGGCCGCCGCCCGCGACCTGCACCGGGCCTTCGCGATCGCGCGCCCACAGTTCGAAAACAAAGCCGGTATAATATTCCATGTTGCGGCCGAAATGGGCGGTGAACTGCACCGCGCCCGGCGCCACGCCCAGCGACGCCAGGGTCGCCAGCCGCGCATCCATCGCCGCCAGTTGCGGGTCCAGATTGATGCCGGCGGTCTTGAGCAGGCTGCGGATCTGCGCCATCGCCGCATCGGCGGGGCCGGAAATATCCAGCAGCCTGGCGATGGCGTCGGCCACCACCGGATCGAGCCGCAGGGTCCTGGCCTCCGCCGCGCGGTCCATGGCGCGGGCGATGATGTCCTCGCGGGTGCGGCCCGCCAGCGGCGCATCGCCCTGCTTTTCCAGCAGCGCCTCGATCTCGGCGCGGTCGCCGGGCAGCCGGGAGGCGCCGTCGCCCAAGCTATCACCATGGCCCAGCCAGTAGAGCAGGCTTTCGACATAACCGGCGCGCCAGAAATGCCGCTTCAGACGGAAGCGCCATTGCCGGGGCAGCGCCAGCGCATCCACCAGCGCCCCAAACAGCGCCAGGTCGCCGATGCGCAGCGAAAAGTCTTTCAGACCCGCAACGCGCAGCGCCGCGATAGCGAGCGACAGGATTTCGGTTTCACCGGCGGCGCGATCTTCCAGCCCCAGCAATTCGACGCCGGCCTGGAAAAACTGGGTCGGGCGCTGCGGCTCGCCCGGCTGATGGCGGAACACCAGCCCGTTATAGGCGATGCGCGCGGGGAACGTGCGGTTGACCAGCACCGCCTCGCGGCAGATCGGAATGGTGAGGTCGGGACGCAGGCACAGGTCGCGCCCCGACGGGTCCATCAGGGTGAAGGTGCGGCGGCGGATTTCCTCGCCGGAACGGTCCACAAAGATTTCCGCCGGCTGCAGCACCGAGGGTTCTTCGCGGGCATAGCCGCGCGACAGGAACAGGTCCAACAGGACGTCGGCCTGCGTCTTCAGCGCGCCGATGGCGCCGGTGTCGTAATAGGGAAAGGCGACCATCAGCCGGTGCCCGCCAGCATGGCCCTGACCTGCGCCACCAGATCGGCGCGCGCCACGCTTTTCTGGGCCTCGCGATTGGCGACCCATTCGGCGCGGCTTTCGACGGATTTCGCCAGTTCCGCGCCCAGCGCCAGGTCTTTCAGGGTGACTTCGCCACGGGCGCGTTCGTCGCCGCCTTCGATGATGGCGATGGCGGCGCCGCGCTTGTCGGCATATTTGAACTGGTCGCCCATCTTGCCGTTGCCGACATAGACTTCAGCGCGGATGCCGGCGGCGCGCAATTCCTGCACAATGGCGAACGATGCGGCGGCCTCCGCCTTGTCCATCACCGTCACCACCACCAGCGGCGCTTTCGCCGCCGCCAGCGCGCCGCGCGAGGCCAGCGCCGACATCAGCCGCGACACGCCGATGGAAACGCCGGTGGCGGGCACCGTCTGGCCGGTGAAGCGCGCCACCAGGTCGTCATAGCGCCCGCCGCCCGCCACCGAGCCGAACACGACTTCCTCGCCGTCTTCGTTTTTAATCGGGAAGGTCAGCTGCGCCTCGAACACCGCGCCGGTGTAATAGTCCAGCCCGCGCACCACGCCGGTATCGAACAGCACCCGGTCGGGGCCATAGCCGCAGGCCGACAGCAGCTTGACGATCTGTTCCAGCTCATTGAGGCCGGCGGCGCCGACGGCGCTGGTGGAAATCAAGGTACCGATCTGCTGCAGATGTTCTTCCTCGTCCGCCGCGTCGGGCGCGACAAAGGCCAGGATGCGATGCGCCTGGTCGGGATTGAGGCCCGCGCCCTTGGTGAAATCGCCACTTTCGTCCTTGCGGCCTTCGCCCAGCAGCGCCGACACGCCCTCCACGCCCAGCCGGTCCAGCTTGTCTATGGCGCGCAGCACGATGCCGCGCTTGACGCGGTCATCCAGCGCCACGCCGCTGGCTTCCAGCACGCCATCCAGCAGCTTGCGATTGTTCAGCTTGACGATGTAGTCGCCGCGCTTCAGGCCCAGCGCCTCCAGCGTGTCCGACAGCATCATCAGCAGTTCGGCGTCCGCCGACGCGCTTGCGGACCCGACGGTGTCGGCATCAAATTGCGTGAACTCGCGATAACGCCCCGGCCCCGGCTTTTCGTTGCGCCACACGCTGCCGGTCTGGTAGCGGCGGAACGGCTTGGCCAGGTGCTGGAAATTGGCCGCGACATGGCGGGCCAAGGGCGCCGTCAGGTCGTAGCGCAGGCTCATCCACTGTTCGTCATCGTCCTTGAGCGAGAACACGCCTTCATTGGGGCGCTCCACATCCGGCAGGAACTTGCCCAGCGCGTCGGTATATTCGAAGGCGGGCGTCTCCAGCGGCTCGAAGCCATAGCTTTCATAGACGGCGCGGATGGTCGCCAGCATCTTCTGCTCGGCCATGATCAAGTGCGCGCCGCGGTCGCGGAAACCGCGCGGCAGCCGGGCTTTGGGGCGGGATTGCTTGGGGGCGCTCATGGAATGCCGGAATCTGCCAAAATTTAAGGACGGCGGGGGTTGTACCGGCCCAGCGCGGGGGCGGCAAGGAACCGCCACAAAATAATACGGATCAAGGACTTATGGCCGCGCCGCTTTGTCTCTTGCGTCCGGCCATGCCGCGGTGCGAACTAGCCAAAATAACTGGGAGCACGCCGGTGGCGCAAAGCAAAGTCTATCCCGATGCGGCCACGGCCCTGAAAGGCCTGACCTTCGATGGCATGACCGTCATGGCGGGCGGCTTCGGCCTGTCGGGCAATCCCGAGAACCTGATCGAGGCGCTGCGCCAGGACGGCACCAAGAACATCACCATCATCGCCAACAATTGCGGCGCCGACGGGCGCGGGTTGTGGGTGCTGCTGGACAATGGCCAGATCAGGAAGATGGTCTCGTCCTATGTCGGCGAGAACAAGCTGTTCGAGGAATTGTATTTGTCGGGCAAGCTGGAACTGGAACTGAACCCGCAGGGCACACTGGCCGAGCGCATCCGGGCGGGCGGCGCGGGCATTCCCGCCTTCTACACCCGCACCGGCGTCGGCACCGTGGTTGCTGAAGGCAAGCCGCATGAGGAGTTCGACGGCCTGAATTATGTGCGCGAAAGCTGGCTGCGCGCCGATCTGTCCATCGTCAAGGCGTGGAAGGGCGATACCGAGGGCAACCTGATCTACCGCAAGACGGCGCGAAACTTCAATCCGATGATGGCGACGGCGGGCAAGGTGACCATCGCGGAAGTCGAGGAACTGGTCGAACCCGGCCAGCTCGATCCCGACAAGATTCACACGCCCGGCATCTTCGTGCAGCGTATCCTGCAGGGCAAGGATTACAAGAAGCTGATCGAAAACCTGACGACGCGGCCCCGGCCCATGCCCGCCGCGACGGGGGAGGAAGTCTGATGGCCTGGACACGTCAGGAAATGGCCGCCCGCGCCGCGCGCGAGTTGAAAGACGGCTTCTATGTCAACCTGGGCATCGGCATCCCGACCCTGGTGGCGAACTATATTCCCGAAGGCATGAAGGTGACGCTGCAAAGCGAGAACGGCATGCTGGGCATGGGCCCCTTCCCGTATGAAGGCGAGGAAGACCCCGACCTGATCAATGCCGGCAAGCAGACCATCACCGAACTGCCGATGACCAGCTATTTCTCGTCATCGGACAGCTTCGGCATGATTCGCGGCGGCCATATCGACCTGTCGGTGCTGGGCGCGATGGAAGTGTCGGAAAACGGCGACATCGCCAACTGGATGATCCCCGGCAAGATGGTCAAGGGCATGGGCGGGGCGATGGATCTGGTGGCGGGCGTCAAGCGCGTCATCGTGGTGATGGAGCACACCAACAAGGCCGGCGAATCCAAGATCCTGGAAAAATGCAGTCTGCCGCTGACCGGCACGCAATGCGTCGACATGATCGTCAGCGACCTGTGCGTTTTCACCGTGGAGCGCGGCAAGACCGGACTGACCCTGGTGGAACTCGCGCCCGGCGTCACGCTGGACGAGGTCCAGGCCAAGACCCAGGCCGCGTTCGTCAGCGCACTTTAGCGCCGATCAGCTGTGTCAATGTGTACGACGGGGGAACATTCCACCCTCTTGGGGTTTGTCACTGGGAGAGCCCTGCCGTTGTGGCGGGCATTTCTCCGAAAAGAGACCCCATGAAAACCTTGATCGCATCTGTTGTCGCCTTGACTCTTCTGGGCGCTGCCGGCGCCAGCGCCGCTGTCATCGGTGTGCATGTCGGCGGTATCGGTGTCGGCATCGGCCATCATTATCATCACCACTATCGCCATTATCATCGCCACTATCGCTGATCGCGGCGCGGCCTGATTCCCGCCACAAATGAAGGGCGGGGATCAGCTTTGCCCGGATTTGCGGGTCCTATCTGCCGCAATTTTTTCGTTACGGAACGGATTGGCATGTTCCCGCTTACCTATCCCAGACCGTGGTGTTCGCATCGCGATCGGGAAACTGGAAAGAGAGACTCGTCATGAAAACTCTTATCGCGTCCGTGATGGCCGCCGGCCTGTCCTTGGGCCTGATGGCCGGCGCCGCCGATGCGGCGGTGATCGGCCTGCATGTCGGCCCGGTTGGCGTCGGCGTGGGCCATTATCACTATCACAACCATTACTACGGCCATCGCCGCTGGGAGCGTGACCATTATCGCTACTGGTAATGGCGGGCTTTGATGCCAGGCGGAATCCCGGCGGCTTGCGCCGCCGGGATTTTTCCGTTCAGTGGCGCACCACTTGCAGCATCGCATGCGACGGCGGCGCGGCGCCGCGCGCCATCAGCGACAATTCCAGGCCGTTGTTTTCCAGTTCCTCCACCAGCGCATAGACCGCGCGCTGCGCGGCCGCCTGGTGCGGGCCGCACACCAGCCAGCGCAGGTGCGCGGCGAACAGCGCCTCGTCGCCGCTCTGGGCCGCGCCCATCATCTCCAATATCTGCGCTTCGTCGGGGGTAAGTCCGGTGCATTGGGGATGGCCCAGCGCCAGGGTCCGGCGGCAACCCAGTCCCAGCACCTGCAGGAAAGCCGCGACGCTCAGCAGCAGGTTTTCGGCGCCGTCTCCGGCGGCTTCATGGAATTCCCGCGCCACCAGGGGGCAATCGGCATGGCCGGTGACGAACTTGCGCCAGGTCCAGACCAGCAACTGGCCGGTATAGGCCATGTCCGCTGCCCTGCTTTTGCGTCTCGCCTTCGCCATCGCCGCCTCCCTGAGAGAGGTCAGCTTAATTGCGAATAATTCTTAATAGCAATAGCAAAGTGACCCGGCGGACTATTTTTCCACAACACCGCCCACCGTCGCAAAGCCGGTGCCGGTACAGCCCGTGGCGCCATAGCGGACGAATTTCTGGATGCGTTTTCCGGTGTCGACTTCGGCGGTGTAGATGTTGCCATGACTGTCCAGGCTGACCTGGTGCAGCCAGTGGAACTGGCCGGCATTGCGGCCGTTGCGGCCCAGCCGTCCCAACTCCTGCAGATTGGCGCGGTTGAGGATGTAGATGGTCATGTTGGAATTGTCGCCGACATAGAGGCAGCTCTGCGCCTTGTCGCTGGAGAAGTTCAGCGACACCGAGGTGCCCGGCATCGCCGGCATGGTTTCGGTATTGCCGCTGATCGCCTGTTCCGCCACATAGCCGCACTTGCCGGCCACGCCATCGGGATTGCTGCAGGGCTTGCCCAGTTCCGGGCTGTTCTTGTCGAACACCTGGATGCGGTCGTTGCCGCGGTCGCAGACATAGATTTTCCCGTCATCGGCGATCTTCACGCAGTGCACCGGATTGCGGAAGAAGGCGGGCTTCTTCACGCCCTTCAGCCGGTCCACCACCCAGCGCCCGCCCGCGGCGGCGGCGGCATCGTCCACCGGGTTGGAACCGTAGGCGCCGAAGTGGCCGATATACTTGCCGGTCTGCGCATCCACGATCAGCACCCGGCGGTTGCCGTAGCCATCGGCGACATAGAGCTTGCCGGAATCCACCACCATGTCGGCGGGCAGATAAAGCAACGGCGTGCCGTTGATGCCGCCATTGGTGTCGTTGCTGGCGGGGCCGGTCGGCGTGCCGCCGATGCGCATCTTGAAATTGCCGTCCATGTCGAACTTCAGGACAAAGCCGTCGCCGCCCTCCTTGTGGGTGGTCCAGGCGGAGTCGGGATTGACCGGCTTGGCACCGTTGCCCGCGATCCAGACATTGTCGTGATCGTCCACATAGATGCCGTGTTCGCTGTTGGGCCAGATGCAGCCATCGGCGGCCTTGCAATGCGTCTCCAGCCAGCCGGGATCGGCGGGGCCGCCCCAGGCGCGCAGCAGCTTGCCCGCCGTGTCGAACTCCAGCACCGAGGGCGCGGCATTGCAGCAGTCGGCGGCGGCGCCGTTGGGCCGCGCAAAGCCCAACCCATTCTTGCCATCGCTGCCGCCACGGGTTTCCAGCGCCGCTTCGTCGCTGGTCATGGTGCGCGGCCGGTTATAGACCCAGATGTGATCGTGCTTGTCGACATACAGGCCGCCGACCTGGCCCAGCAGCCAGCTATGCGGCAAAGGCGCGGGCCAGGCGGGATCGGAGACGAAGCCCGGCGCGGTGCCTGTGGGCGATTTATGGTAGACGCCGGTCGTGGCGTAGAGCCGGTCGAGGATGGACCTATCCTTATGGGCATCCGCCGCCAGAGCAGCGCCCGCAACCAGCGCCCCAAGCGCCAGCGCGCCGAACATCTTCCCGATCATCCCCGTTCTCCTTTTTGTCTTTCTTAGCCGATAGGCGGCAAGGGGACCAGCGCCTACGGCATCGGTCATGGTCCTGCGCCCCCGCCAAAAACAACTTCCGCATGGCAACATTCGCGCGGCACCTGTGCCGAAACGCCGCGCGGATTCGCTCCAAGTCCCGGCGCCGCCGTAAGCGGCTGAGACATCAAACCGCAAAACCGGCCGCGCCGCGAACCGCCGCAACGCTTGCGGTCTGCCGCACCTGCCCCAATGATACCCGCATAAGACAGGGGTTATCATGGGCAAGACGGCAGGTATCGGTCTGGTATTGCTGGCGGCCCTGACCCTGGCAGGGTCGGCGGGCGGCGCGCCGCAACTGGCAAGTTCTGCCTGCAACCTGCAACAGACCGATCCGGCCTTCTGCCAGGCGGTGCGCGGCGACCGCTCCACCGGCTGGCTGGGCCAGAGCCGCGCCGAGGTAATGGCCCGCAACGGCATGGTCGCCTCCAGCCAACCGCTGGCTGTGGAAGCCGGGCTCAACATCTTGCGCCAGGGCGGCAACGCGATCGATGCGGCGGTGGCGACCGCGGCGGTGCTGAATCTGGTCGAGCCCATGAATGAGGGCATGGCAGGCGACCTGTTCGCCATCATCTACAGCGTCAAGGATCACAAGCTGCATGTGCTGAACGCCAGCGGCATGGCGCCCAGCGGCGAGACCGTGACCTTCCTCAACAGCCAGGGCTATCGCGTGGACCCCAGGAATCCGGGCCCCGGCTCGGGCATGCCCCAGTACGGCGTCCTGCCCGTCACGGTGCCCGGCGCGGCCTGGGGCTGGCAGGAGGTGCTGGACAAGTTCGGCACCATGACCTTCAAGCAGGTGCTGGAACCCGCCGCCCGCTATGCCACCGAGGGCTTCCCGGTGACGGAGCGCGTCGCCGCGGACTGGGAGCTGCCCAAGGCGGTGAACGCCAATCCTTCGGACCTGAAGAATTGCTGCACGGCGCTGGACCCGGATTCCACCGCCGCCTGGTACATTGACGGCAAGCCGCCCAGGGCGGGCCAGATTTATCGCAATCCCGACCTGGCCAAGGCCTTCCGCCTGCTGCAGGCGCAAGGCCGCGACGCCTTCTACAAGGGCGACATCGCCAGGGCCATCGTCGCCAAGGAAAAGAAGCTGGGCGGCCTGATGACCATGCAGGACCTCGCCAACTACAAGGGCGAATGGGTCGAGCCGGTGATGAGCGACTATAAAGGCTTCACCCTGGCGGAACTGCCGCCGCCGTCGCAGGGCTTCGCCGCCAACGAGATGCTGGCCATCCTCCAGGCCTGTACCGCCAGGATCTATCCCGGCCAGACGCTGGCCTCGCTGGGGCCGCGCGACCCGCGCTACTGGCACATGCTGGTGGAGGCCAAGACGCTGGCCTATCAGGACCTGTTCGCGGTCAATGGCGATCCCAACTTCAATCCCGGCATGAAGGACCGGGTCAAGGCACTGCTGACGCCCGCCCACGCCCAGGACCTGTGCGGCAGGATCAGCCCGGACAAGGCGATGCCGATGGAGGTGGGCAAGGGTTCCGGCCTGGGCGACACTATCGTGCTGTCCACTGCCGACCGCTGGGGCAACATGGTGGCTTGGGTCAACAGCAACTTCACCAGCTTCGGCTCCGGCCTCACCGTGCCCGGCTATGGCTTCGTCCTGCACAATCGCGGCGGACTGTTCACCCTGGACCCCAAGAGTCCCAATGCCATCGCCCCGCACAAGCGACCCTTCAATACCCTGTCGGCGGCCTTCGTGCTGCCGGGTGGACGCCTGGACGGCCAGTTGATGACCCTGCTTCTGATGGGTGGCGACATGCAGGCCCAGGGCCATGCCCAGATGGTGGTCAACATGGTGGACCTGGGCGCCAATGTGCAGGCCAGCACCGACATGGCGCGCTTCCGCCACAACCAGGTGACGGACGATCTCGCCATGGAGTCGGAACTCTACAAGCTGGTCGGCGGCCAGCTGAAAGCGATGGGACACAAGGTGCAATCGGTCAACGGCGCCAGCATGGGCGGCTACGAAGCCATCCTGTTCACACCCCTATCGGGCGCGTCCGCGCCCGGCGCGCGCGGCCCTGTGAATGGCGCCTATCGCGCCGGCACCGACCACCGCAAGGACGGCATTGCCGCCGGCTGGTGATCCGGTCCCCAAAAAAGCCCCTGGACTTCCCTGCTGAGCAGGGAGCCCTGGCGGTGGCGCAGCAGGAAAATCCCCGCCTCGATCGGCAGCGCCGCCGGGAAGGGCGATAAAGCGATGACGGGGCCGTCTTCTTCCTCCTCGACCCGCCACAAGGCGCCCAGACCCAAACCGATCAGCAGCGGTTTTCGCATCGCGGCACGCCGGTCATAGCCACGGCCGAACGCGGCGGCTAGGCTGAACCTTCCAAAGGGAGACGGTATGGCGACAAGGCGTGCCTTTCTGGGCGGCGCGGCGGCGCTGGCGGCGACCGGCGCGGCGGCCCAGCCGGCCAAATCGCGCCTGATCCTGCTGGGCACCGGCGGCGGCCCGACGCCCAAGCCCAACCGCGCCGCGCCCGCCCAGGTGATCGTGGTGGGCGGCACGGCCTATGTGGTGGACTGCGGCAACGGCGTGGCGCGGCAACTGGTGCTGGCGGGCGTGCCGCTTGGCGCGATCCGCGACATCTTTCTCACCCACCAGCATTCCGACCACAATGCCGATTACGGCAACCTGCTGCTGCTGGCCTGGGCGACGAACCTGACCGCCAAGGTGAACAGCTACGGCCCGCCGCCGCTGACGGCGATGACGCGGCTGTTCCTGGAGATGAATGATACCGACATCGCCACCCGCATGCGCGACGAAGGCCGTCCCGCGCTGGCGCCGCTGATCGCGCCGCACGAGATCGTCACGGGCGGGCCGGTGATGCAGGACGCCAATGTCAAAGTGACGGCGGCGCTGGTGGACCATGGCGCGGCCAGGCCCGCCTTCGCCTATCGCTTCGATTGCCCCGACCGTTCCATCGTGATCTCCGGCGATACAAGGCCATCGGACAATCTGGTGAAGCTGGCGCAAGGCGCCGACATTCTGGTGCATGAAGTGATGTATCTGCCGGCGCTGGACCGGCTGATGGCGGCCGAGCCCAACGCCCGGACCCTGCGCGAACATCTGCTGAGCGCCCACACTTCAACCGAGGAGGTGGGCCGCATCGCCACGCGGGCGGGCGTGAAGACGCTGGTGCTGTCGCATTTCGTGCCGGGAGGATTGCCGGCGATCCCCGACCAGACCTGGGTGGACGCGGTGCGTCCGACCTTTTCCGGCACCATTATCGCCGGACGCGACCTGATGGAGCTTTGAGCCGCTAGACGCGCTTGGTTTTTTTCGCCGGTTTGGCTGCCGCTTTCTTCACGGTTTTTTTTGCCTTGGGTGCGGGTTTTGGTTTCGCGGCCTTCCTGGCAGGTTTCGCCACCACGGGTTTTTCGGCTGCGGGCGTTTCCGCCACGGGCGTTTCGGCCACGGGCTTGGCCTTCTTCACGATCTTCTTCACGGGCTCCGCGATCTCGGGCTCATTCTCGATAACGCCGCCGCCCATCAGCTTCAGCAGGCGCGGCGAAAGCCCCTTGTGCTTGGCAACCGGCTTGGTTGCCCTGGCCGTTCCCGCCGACAGGAACGCCTTCACCGCCTCCCTGGATTTGCAGACCGCGGCCTGGGTCGCGGTCGCGATCAACGGGCCGTTGATCAGCGAGGGATGTTCCACCACCGCGCCCCAGAATTCATTCTCGCTGATGAAGCGGTCGTCGAGATGCAGCGCCTGGAACAGGTGATCGTATTTGCGCACCAGGCTCTCATTGCTGCCATGCAGGAGCAGGGAGAGTTTCTTCAATTGATCGGCGGCGGGCGGCGTCGCGACATAATCCACCACGCGCGGATCGTGGCCGGCGGTGCGAAGTTCGGCCAGCACCGTGACGGCATCGTCACCGGACGGATCGCAATAGAGCGTGAACTGCGATCCGCTCCTTGGCGCGGCGGCGGCGGCGGCGGCGACGGGCGCCCTGGCCGGCTCGGCCAGCAGCTTCAGGTTGACGGCCTTGGGGCCCTTGCCGTCCGGCTGCTCGTCGAACGAGACGCGCTGGCCGGTTTTCAGGCCGACGATCCCCGCCGTCGTGATCGTCGCGGCCGGCACGAAGACATCCTTGCCGCCGCCGTCGGGCGTGATGAAACCAAAACCTTTGGCGGCATTGAAGAACTTGACGATTCCGTTGGGCATGCTGTTCCTGGTCTATCATGCGCTGGCGCGCGTTGGCGCATTCGGTCGGCGAGGTGACTTACAACAAATGGATAGCGATTATGCGATTCATTTTCGATGCAAGCTGTCTTGCAATTGGGGAATGGTACAGTTGGGTGGGCTTGAACCACCGACCTCCGGATCCACAATCCGGCGCTCTAACCAACTGAGCTACAACTGCACACACGGCCTTGCGGCCAACGTCCGAGCCCTTGTCCGGCGCTCTTCCCGGGGCACTGCACGCCAATGGCCGTCCTGCGGCACAGGGACCGGCGTTCTATGGGCGCGGGCCAGCAAAAGCAAGGCTTTAGGCCGCGCGCGGCCCGCGAAATTAACCTTTCATTAACCGAAGCGGGCAACCTTGCCACCAGGACGACAGGGGGACCGGCCATGACCGCAGGCAAGACATTGATCGCGGGGCTTTTCCTGCTTTGCACCGCCCTTCCGGCCCTGGCCGAGCCCGACAGTGCGGCGGACTGGACCACCGGCGGCTATGCCGGCCTGCGCGGCAGCTATGCCTTCAGCGGCAATGCCACCGCCACCCTGACACCCACCGCGCCGCCCGCCGCGATCCGCGCCTCCTATGCCTCGAGCGGCGGCGGCTCGGTCTATCTGGGCGCGCGCCTGCCGCTCAACCTGCGCCTGGAGCTGGAGGCGCTGTATCGCTGGCAGCCGGTGTCGAAAGTCACCCTGGCCGGCGTGGAGGGCGCGGGCGCGGGCCGCACCCAGATCGCCGCGCCTTTCCTGAATCTGTTCTGGGACATTCCGGTGCCGCTGGAACTGCAGGTGCAGCCCTTCATCGGCATGGGCGTGGGCGCCGCTTACACCGATACCGACGTCACGGGCGGCGGCAACACCTATCTGCACCAGAATCGCTGGGACCTCGCCTACAGCTTCATGACCGGGCTCGCCATGCCGCTGGACTATGACACGCGCCTCACCGCCATGTATCGCTGGATGAAGTCACCCGAGGCCGGCCACAAATGCGCTGCCGGCGGAACGGTGCAGAGCGTGTGCCTGGACAACAGCGTCACCAGCCAGGCGGTGGACCTGGGCCTGGAAATGGACCTTTAAGTTTCATCTGCGTCCGCTACTCTGGCTGGATGAACTTGGGGCGGCGCGTTCTTCTGATTCTGGCTGTCGTGCTGATCGCGGCGGTGGCCGCGCTCTACTGGTTCTCCCGCCCGCTTCCTGTCCTGACCGTAACCAGTTGGGCCGGGGCCTATGGCCGCGCCCAGGCCAGCGCCATGATGCGGCCCTATGCGGCCGAGAAATCGGTAGATGTGCGCCTGGCCGAATGGGACGGCGACCTGGCCGAATTGCGCCAGGCGGGCGGCAAGCTCAAAGGCGATGTGGTGGATTTTGAACTGCCCAGGGCCGTGCAGGCCTGCCGGGAGGGCCTGCTGGAAAAGATCGCGCTTCCCCTGCCCGACGGCGCCGACGGCACGCCCGCCGCGCGCGATTTTGTCGCCGGCGCCATCGGTCCCTGCTGGGTGGGCAGCGTGGTCTATTCCCAGGTGATGATCCATGCGCCCGGACTGAAACACGCGCCCGCCACCCTGGCGGATTTCTTCGACACCAAGGGGTTCCCGGGCAAACGGGCATTGAGCCGCGCCGCGCCAAAATTCAACCTGGAGATGGCGCTGCTGGCGGACGGCGTCGCGCCGGGCGATGTTTATAAAACCTTGGAGACGCAGGCCGGGCTTGACCGCGCCTTCGCCAGGCTGGCGGCGCTGAAACCGATCTGGGCCCATGACAGCGTGGACGCGATCCACTGGGTGCGCGATGGACAGGCGGCGATGGCGACGGCGCTGAACGGCGATGTCTACGACTCCGCCCATAAGGATTTCGTGCCCGTCGTGATGTGGGACCATCAGCTTTACGAACTGGATGTGTTCGGCATTCCGCTGGGCGATCCGCACAAGAAGCGCGCCCTGGATTTCATCGCCTGGGCCACGGCGTCGGTGCCGCTGGCCGGGGTGGCGGGCTGGGTGCCCTATGGTCCGGCGCGGCGCTCGTCGCTGGCGCTGGTCAAGCCCAATCCCGAAACCGGCGCCGCGATGATGCCCTGGCTGCCCACCGCGCCGGAAAATTTCCGCCACGCTTTCGCGGTGGATGACGCCTGGTGGTTGACGCATGAGGCGGCGATCGCATCGCGCTGGCAGGAGTTCGTCAGCAAATGATTGCCAAAAGATGATAGGTTTTGCGCTGCGCCGCTTCCTGGGCGCGATCCCCACCCTGTTCGTGATCGTGACCCTGGCCTTCTTCATGATGCGCGCCGCGCCCGGCGGGCCGTTTGACGGCGAGCGCAAGCTGCCGCCGGAAGTCGAGCGCAACATCAAGGCCGCCTACAATCTCGACAAGCCGCTGGGCGAGCAATACCTGATCTATCTGGGCAAGGTGGCGCAGGGCGACCTGGGGCCCTCCTACAAGAACAAGGATTTCACCGTGGTGCGCCTGATCGCCACCGGCCTGCCGGTCAGCGCGCGGCTGGGGCTGTGCGCCATGGCGCTGGCCCTGCTGCTGGGCACCTTGCTGGGGGTGATGGCGGCGCTGAAACAGAACCACTGGGAAGACTATTCGGTGATGGGGATAGCCATGCTGGGCATCACCATTCCCACCTTTGTCACCGCGCCGATCCTGACCCTGCTGTTCGGCATTTATCTGGGATGGCTGCCGGTGGGCGGCTGGAGCGGCGGCGCGCTGCCCAACATGGTCTTGCCGGTGACGGTGCTGGCGCTGCCGCAGATCGCCATCGTGGCGCGGATGATGCGCGGTTCGATGGTGGAAGTGCTGCGCGCCAATTACATCCGCACCGCCCGCGCCAAGGGCCTGCCGGCGACGCGCATCGTGCTGGCGCATGCGCTGCGGGCGGCGGCGCTGCCGCTGGTCAGTTACCTGGGCCCGGCGCTGGCCGCCATCCTCACCGGCTCGCTGGTGGTGGAAAATATCTTCGGCCTGCCCGGCATCGGGCGCTATTTCATCCAGGGGGCGCTGAACCGCGACTATACCTTGGTGATGGGGGTGGTGATCTGTTACGCCACGCTCATCATCCTGCTGAACTTCCTGGCCGACATCGCCTATGGGATTCTCGATCCCCGCGTGAGGCTGTCATGAGCGCCACCGGCCAGACGCTCAAAGCCGCCGTGGAACTGAAAGGCCGCAGCCTGTGGGTGGATGCCCGCGCCCGGCTGCTGCGCAACCGCGCCGCCGTCACCGGCATCGTCATCCTGGCCGCGATCACGGCGCTGGCGCTGCTGGCGCCGCTGTTGTCGTCCTATGCCTATGACGAGGTAAATTACGACATCATCACCTGCGCCCCCGGCTGGTGGCCCTGGCATGCCGCCTGCACCGCGCCGGGGCATCTCTTCGGCACCGACGCGGTGGGCCGCGACCTGTTCGTGCGGGTGCTGTATGGCGCGCGTGTGTCGCTGGCGGTGGGACTGGTGGCGACCCTGGTGTCGCTGCTGATCGGCGTGCTGTACGGCGCCACCGCCGGCTATCTCGGCGGCCGCATCGACGGGCTGATGATGCGCATCGTGGACGTGCTCTATTCCCTGCCCTTCGTCTTCTTCGTCATCATCCTGATGGTGGTGTTCGACCGCAATTTCTTCCTGTTGTTCATCGCCATCGGCGCGGTGGAATGGCTGACCATGGCGCGGATCGTGCGCGGCCAGACGCTCTCGCTCAAGCACAAGGAATTCATCGAGGCGGCCCGGGCGGGCGGCGTCTCGCCCTTCGCCATCATCACCCGCCATATCGTGCCCAATGTGGTGGGGCCGGTGATGGTCTATGTCACCCTGACCGTGCCCGGCGTGATCCTGACCGAGAGCTTTCTCTCCTTCCTGGGCCTGGGCATCCAGGAGCCGCTGACCAGCTGGGGCGTGCTGATCTCCGACGGCGCCGACCAGATGGAAACCGCGCCCTGGATGCTGCTGTTCCCCGCCTTGTTCATGGCGGTGACCCTGTTCTGCTTCAATTTCATCGGCGACGGCTTGCGCGACGCCCTGGACCCCAAAGACCGATGAGCGCGCTTCTCGAAATTTCCCATCTGGACGTCCATTTCGCCACGCCGGACGGCGATGTGCATGCCTTGAAGGACGCCAGCCTCACCATCAACGAAGCCGAATGTCTTGGCGTGGTGGGCGAATCCGGTTCGGGCAAGAGCCAGCTGTTCCTCGCCGCCTTCGGCCTCTTGGCCGGCAATGGCCGCGCCACCGGCAGCGTGCGCTATCGCGGCGAAGAAATATTGGGCGCACCGGCCAGACGCCTGAATGCCCTACGCGGCGGCGCCGTCACCATGATCTTCCAGGACCCTTTGACCTCGCTGACGCCGCATATGCGGATCGGCGAGCAGATCATCGAGGCCCTGACCCATCACCAGAAGATTTCCCGCGACGATGCCGTCAAACGCGCCCGCGAGATGCTGGATTATGTCCGCATCCCCGAAAGCGCGCGGCGGCTGCGGCAGTATCCGCACGAACTGTCCGGCGGCATGCGCCAGCGGGTGATGATCGCCATGGCCACCATCACCGGCCCCGACCTGATCATCGCCGACGAACCCACCACGGCGCTGGACGTGACGGTGCAGGCCCAGATCCTGGAAATCCTGCGCGCGCTCAAGACCGACAAAAAGACCGCCATCGCCATGGTCAGCCACGACATGGGCGTGATCGCCGGCCTGGCCGACCGGGTGCAGGTGATGCGCCATGGCGCCATCGTCGAGACCGGCACGGCGGATGAAATTTTCTATGCCCCGCGCCATGCCTATACCCGCATGCTGCTGGACGCGCTTCCCAAGGCCGACGAGGTGCCCGCGCCCGCCACCGAAGTCGGCGCGCCGCTGCTGACGGTGGAGGATGTGAAGGTCAGCTTCCCGGTCAAGGACAAAGGCCTGTTCGGCAAGACCCGCACCCTGCGCGCCGTGGACGGCATCAGCTTCACCCTGCACCAGGGCGAGACCCTGGGGATCGTGGGCGAATCCGGCTGCGGCAAGTCCACCCTCGCGCGCGCCGTGCTGCAACTGCTGCCGAAAACCGGCGGCCGGGTGGTGTGGCTGGGCCGCGACCTGGATGCCGCCACCCAATCCGACATCCGCAAGCTGCGCAAGGATTTCCAGATCGTCTTCCAGGACCCGCTGGCCAGCCTGGACCCGCGCATGCCCATCGGCGTCTCCATCGCCGAGCCGCTCAAGACCCTGGAGCCCGGCCGCGCCGGCAAGGACAAGGTGCGCGCCATCATGCAGCGTGTCGGCCTTGATCCGGCCTGGATCAACCGCTATCCGCATGAACTGTCGGGCGGCCAGAACCAGCGCGTCGGCCTGGCCCGCGCCATGATCGTGGGGCCGCAGATGCTGGTCTGCGACGAGGCGGTCAGCGCCCTGGATGTGTCCATCCAGGCCCAGATCGTGGCCCTGATCCGCGACCTGCAGGCCGAAACCCGGCTGTCGCTGATGTTCATCAGCCACGACCTGTCGGTGGTGCGGCGGCTGTCGCACCGGGTGATGGTGCTGTATCTGGGCCGGATCGTGGAACTTGCGCCCAGCGCGGCGCTCTATGCCGACCCGCGCCATCCCTACACCCGCGCGCTTCTATCGGCGGTGCTCAGTCCCGATCCCCGCGCCGAACGCGCCCGCAAGCGGGAACTGCTGACCGGCGACCTGCCCTCGCCGCTGGACCCGCGGGCGCAACTGACCTTCCTGAAATCCCGGCTGGGCGAACCGGACTATCGCCCGCGCCTGATCGAAGTCGCGCCACAACATTTCGTGGCGGAACACGACGAAGCCGCTGCCGCCGCATCCCGATCGTGATATAAAGAGCGCGTCGCGGTGTCGCATGCGGGGCCGCGAAGCGCACAATATCGGAGATGCCATAAAAAAATCAGGGAGATAACGATGAGCAACCTGCAGGAATTCCACCATGCCGAGGAAGCCCCGGATCGCCGGTCCCAGATGGTGGTCGCAGTCGTGATCGTGGTGGCCGTGGCCGCTTTCGGGATTTATGTCTACGAGAACATGTGGAATCCCACCACCCACACCGTCGTCACCGACAGCCAGCTTCCCGCGCACTGATCCAGCCGCCTTGTAAAGGGCGGCTTTTTTAATGGATGCGCGTCACCTTGTGGTGGAAGTTTTCGTCATTCACCACCAGGTTGAACGTATGCAGAGCGCCCTGGGAGATGGTGACCCGCATGCTGTTGGCCGGCTGGCGCCAGCTGACCGGGTGCTTGCTGGCATCGTCATCGGTCTGCTTCCACACCTGGCCGTCCGGCAGGGTGATGACGAAGCCGTCGCGGGTGACGTCATAGGATTTGACCGGCGAGTTGCGGACAACATCGTCGCCGCCCATCACGTCAAAGATGTTCGAACGCCTGGGCGGCGGCGGCGGGCCGGTACGCACCACGGCGCGGCTGACGGTGGCGGGCAGCGAGGCCACCTGCGCCTGCGGCTGGACCTGCAGCAATTTGATCTGGGCCTGGGGGGCCGGCGTCAGGCCCAGCTGAGCGCGCATCGGCTGGGCGGCGCCATAATAGCAATCCAGCCATTGCCGGTCATCGGCCAGCGCGGCGCAGCGGGTGATCCCGGCAATCACATCCTCGCGGGCATCCGCCAGCGCCAGGGCCGGAGCCATGGCTCCCGCCGCCAAGGCCAGCCCGAAAATCACCTTATGCATGTTGTCCCCCTGCACCAATCCGTTGACCGGAAAGGCATTTAAATCCAGAAAGCCATGGTAGAAGGTCTTTATGGCATCGGGCAAGACATGGAGCCGCCGCCTGGCTTTGGCGGGCGGCGCGGCTTTGGCGGCGGGCGCCGGCGCGCTGGCGCTGCACCGGCCCGGCCGCAGCGTCCACCGCATCATGCCGGGGCAAACGGTCCTGCGCCGCGGCAATGCCGCCGAGCCCCAGACCCTGGACCCCAACCTGTCATCGGGCGTCCAGGAGTTCGAGATCATCAGCGACCTGATGGTGGGCCTGATGGCCTCCGACGCCCTGGGCCAGCCGATCCCCGGCATGGCGACACATTGGGAAAGTTCCGCCGACGGCCTGACCTGGACCTTCCATCTGCGCCAGGCGCTGTGGTCGGACGGCGTGCCGCTGACGGCGGCGGATTTTGTCTTTGCCTGGCGGCGGATTCTCGATCCCGGCACCGGCTCCAGCTATTCCTATTTCCTCTATGTGGTGAAGAACGCCGCCGCCGTGAACGCCCGCAAGCTGCCGCCGGAGGCGCTGGGCGCGCGGGCGGTGGACGACCGCACGCTGGAAGTCCATCTCGAACATCCCGCGCCCTATCTGCTGGAGATGCTGACCCACACCGCCACCATGCCGCTGCCGCGCCATGTCGTGGCGGCCAAGGGACGGGCCTGGGCCCAGGCCGGGAATTATGTCGGCAACGGACCTTTCACGCTGAACAGCTGGAATCCCAACGACCACATCCTGGTGGAAAAGAATCCGCGCTTCTACGACGCCGCGCATGTGGCGCTGGAACAGGTCTATTTCTATCCCACCGATGACTTCAGCGCCGCCTTGCAGCGCTTCCGCGCCGGTGAACTGGATTTTCAGATGCGTTTGCCGGTGCAGCAGATAGACTGGATCAAGGCCAATCTGCCCCAGACCATCGCCCCGGTGCCGCAGCTGATCGCCGACATCATGGCGGTCAATTTCAAACGCAAACCGTTCGGCGACATAAGAGTGCGCGAAGCCATCAACCTGGCGCTGAACCGCGAGGCGCTGACCGATCGCATCATCCGGGTGGGCTATGTGCCGGCCTATCATCTGGTGCCGCCCGGCGTGGCCAATTATCCCGGCGGCGTCGCGTTCGACTTCAAGGACATGTCGCCGCGCGCGCGAATGCAGAAGGCGCAAGCCCTGATGCGGCAGGCCGGCTATGACGAGACCCACCGCGTCAAGACCACCTATCTGATCCGCAGCACCGCGCCGGGCGGGATACGCGCGGTGGCGGCCGCCATCCAGCAGATGCTGGCGCAGGTCTTCGTCGATGTCTCGATCCTGCCCGCCGACATGCAGGTCTTCTATCCGCAGATCCAGGCGCATGATTTCGACATGGCGCAATCCGGCTGGGTGGCGGATTTCAACGACGCCTCGACCTTCCTCAACCTGTTGCAGACGGGCGGCGGCGACAATTGGGGCGAATACAGCAATCCCGCCTTCGACGCCGCGCTGGCCGCGGCCCAGGCCGATATCGACCTGGTCAGCCGCGGCCACAAGCTCGCGACAGCGGAAAGCATTGCCCTGAAGGACCAAGCCCTGATGCCGTTATGGTTCTGGGTCAGCGGCAACATGAAGTGGCCCTATGTGAAAGGGCTCGAACCCAATGCGCTGGATTATCACCGTTCGCGCTGGGTTACGATCGACCAGGCGGCGCGGCTCAAGCTGTTCGCATGAAATGGCTGCTGCCGGCGCTGCTGTTGCTGGCGGCCCAAGCGCAGGCTGAAACCGTTCTCAATCGCGGCAATGGCGCCGAACCGGAGTCGCTGGACCCGGCGCATGCCAGCAGCACGGCTGAGATCAATATCCTGGGCGACCTGATGGTGGGGCTCACCACCTATGATGCGGCGGCCCGGCCCATTCCCGGCATCGCGGCGCGTTGGGAGACATCCCCCGACGGCCTGACATGGACCTTCCATTTGCGCCAGGCGCGCTGGTCGGACGGCAGCGCCGTGACGGCGCAGGATTTCGTCGCGGGCTGGCGGCGCGTGCTCGATCCCAAGACCGCCTCGCGCAATGCCGCCAGCCTGTGGATCGTGAAGAATGCCCGCGCCATCAGCAGCGGAGCCTTGCCGCCGGCGGCGCTGGGCGTGACAGCCACCGATTCAAAGACCCTGACCGTGCGGCTGGAACATCCCGCGCCCTATCTGCCGGAACTGCTGACGCTGCCCGCCGCCCTGCCGCGCAAGACCGGCGCGGTGTTTGACGGGCCTTATGTGCTGAAGGCCTGGATGCCCAACGACCATATCACGCTGGCGAAGAATCCGCGCTTCACCGACGCCGCCACGGTGAAGATCGATACGGTCAATTATATCCCCACCCCCGACGCGGAAGCGGCGCTGCGGCGGTTGCGGGCGGGCGAACTGGACATGCAGTCGCCGCTGCCCACCGCCCAGATCGCCTGGATGCGCGCCAATATGCCAGGCGCGCTGCACATCATGCCGTCGCTGGCGCTGGCCTATATCGTCTTCAACCTGCGCGATTCCGCGCTGAAGGACGTCCGGGTGCGCCGCGCCCTGAACCTGGTCTATGACCGCGAGGCGGTGGCGCAGAAAGTCATGAAGCTGGGCGAGACCCCGGCCTATTCCTATGTGCCGCCGAGTGTTTCGAACTATGCGCACGGTCCTCAGTTCGACTTCAGGCCGATGCCTTATCCGGCGCGGCTGGCGTTGGCGAAGAAGCTGATGCAGGAGGCGGGCTATGGCCCCTTCAACAAGCTGCAACTGAGCTATGCCGTCAGCGGCAATCCCGACAGCAAGCGGTTGGCCACCGTGTTCCAGGCGATGGCGCGGCAGGCTTATGTGGATGTCCGCATCCAGGTGGCGGACCAGCAGGTCAACCTGCGCAACTATCGCCAGGGCCAGTTCCAGTTGGGCTATGCCACCTGGCTGGCGGACTATGACGATGCCGGCAATTTCCTGGACCTGCTGCGCGCGGGCGCGCCCGGCAATTATGCCGGCTATCGCAATGCCCGCTTCGATGCCCTGATGAACCAGGCCGACCAGGCACCCGATACGGCCCGGCGCACCGCCTTGCTGCAACAGGCCGAACAGGTCGCGCTGGCCGGCATGCCCTGGCTGGCGGTGCGCGTCCTGTCGCAGAGCGAGGCGGTGGGACCCCGGGTCGGCGGCTATGTCGCCAACGCGCGGGATTTCAATCGCAGCCGCTGGCTTTGGATTGCGAAATGAGGCATTTCTTCGCCCGTGACCCCGTAGCTCAGCAGGATAGAGCGGCGGTTTCCTAAACCGTAGGCCGGTGGTTCGAGTCCTCCCGGGGTCACCAGCCTTTACGGAATTCCCCCGCCCCCCACAGCGCCACGGCCGTCACTACGCCACCGGCCAGGACATCCACCAGATGATGCCCGCCCTGGATCGGGGTCGCGATCACCACCAGCAGGTTCAGGACCAGCAGCGGCCAGCGCAGGTACGGCACCTTGAAGGCATAGAAAGCCACCAGCAGCGCCAGCACCGCGTGATAGGAGGGAAAGCCGATCAGCCCCTGCACCCGATCCGGCGCGATCAGGCCGGGGCCTTGCGCCAGCAGCGCCGCCAACTCATGAGCATAGGCCTTGTCCAGCGCCAGCGGCAGATGCCCCCAGCTAGCCGGCAGATCATAGACCGCGATGGCGCCAAAGGATGGCGCGATGGCCCAGATGACAATGCAGATCAGAGCGCCGATCGCCACCGCCAGGCTGAAGCGATAGATGGCGGGATAGGTGGCGCGGCGCGCCAGCACCACGGTCAGCAGTGCCACCTGCGGCAGCATCGTCACATAGGCGGCATGCAGGATCGCATTCAGCAGCGGGTGGCGCGCCACCGCCGCCATCGCCGCCGGCCAGTCGAAACCAAGCGCGCGATCCATCGCCGCCAGGGAAGCATCCAGGGTGCGATGCGGCGCCAGGGTGAGCAGTTGGTAATTCAGCATGGCGGCAAAAGCCGAGAACAGGCAAAGAAAGCCCGCGCCGAACAGCATGGCCGACAGGCGCGGGTCGGGACGGCGGTGGCGGTAGAAAGCACTGCCGCCAAACAGCGCCGCCGACAGCAGCATGATCTGAACGTAAGCACCCCAGGCGATGTCGAAACGGGCCGCCAAGGCCCAGGCGCCGTCCAACGCCATCAGGGCGACGGCAAGCTTCCACAACAGCCCCCGCAAGCGGGTGACCGAATCCTTGTCGGTGCGGATCGGCGACGGCGCAACGGTCGCGTGTCCGAGATCAGGCTCAAAGGCGGTCGTCATGGCGCAAAGATGCCCGATTGGCGTTAGGAACCGCTTAATTCCTGGACTTTGCCGCTTTCGGGCGGAACCGACGGAAAGAATTGCTCGCCTGGCCATTGTCTTGTGCGAAGCGGGCAAACGTCATTCGCGGGTTCCTTCACCGGGCCCGTCCCAGGAGAAACGCATGACCAGCAAACTCAACAATGCCTGCATTTCCGCGCTGCTGTGCGGCGCCGTGATCGTGGCCATCCCGGCCTTCGCCGTGGGCGCCCCGGTGGGCGCGACCGCCGCCGCCAATGCCCAGGCCAATGCCAATGGCGCGGTCACCGGCATGAACACCACCACCGGCGGCATGAATGCCAGCGGCGACATCAACACCCCGGCCGCCGGCAACAATGCGGGCAGTGTGAACACTCAGGGCCAGGTCCCCAGCAACGCGGGCCGGATGTCGCGCAAGGCCCAGGCCAATGCCAACGCCGCCGAGCAGCAGACCACGCAGCAGCTCAACCAGCAGGCCACGGCCTCCGGCGCGGCGACCGCGCCACAGTAAGACAATTCCGCGATCGGCCAATCATGGCCGCAAAGGCCGGGCGCGCAAGCGTCCGGTTTTTTTGCATTTGCACATGCGCGGCCGGGGGCTAAGACTCACGCGACCCCATCACGGATATTATCATGCCCATCTATCGCGCGCCGGTCGAAGATTATCGCTTCCTGTTCAATGAAGTGCTGGAACTGGAAAAGTATCGCGACCTGGCCGGCTTTGCCGAACTGTCGCCCGAACTGGCCGATGACATCCTCTCCAATGCCGGAAAATTCTGCGAAGACGTACTGCAGCCGCTGAACCAGCCCGGCGATGAGGAAGGCTGCCGGTTCGAGAATGGCGTGGTGACGACGCCCAAAGGCTTCAAGGACGCCTATCGGGCCTATTGCGAAGCGGGCTGGGGCGGGCTGGGCGCGCCGGAGGAATATGGCGGCGCCGGCCTGCCCACGATTCTCACCATGGCGGTGACCGAGATGGGCATGAGCGCCAACCAGTCGCTTGCCATGTATCCCATGCTGACGGCGGGCGCCTATGGCGCGCTGCTGGCCACCGCGCCCGAGTGGATGAAGCGGGCCATCGCGCCCAAAATGGTATCGGGCGAATGGGCCGGCACCATGTGCCTGACCGAGCCGGGCGCGGGCACCGACCTGCGGCTGATGAAGACCAAAGCGGTGGAACAGCCGGACGGCACCTACCGCATGAACGGCACCAAGATCTTCATCTCGGGCGGCGACCAGGACCTGACCGGCAACATCATCCACATGGTGATCGCCAAGATTCCCGATGCCGATGGCGCGATCCATGACGATCTTTCGACGGTGAATTTCTTCATGGTGCCGAAAGTCCTGGTAAAGGAAGACGGCACGATGGGCGCGCGCAATGGCGTCAACACCGGCGGCATCGAACACAAGATGGGCATCAAGGGCCAGGCCACCTGTGTGCTGAATTTCGATGACGCGGTGGCCTGGCGGCTGGGGCCCAAGCCGGAACCGCTTAAACCCGGCGAGAAACGCTCGTCTTCCGCCGGCATGGCGGGAATGTTCGGCATGATGAATGCGGCGCGGCTGGGGGTGGGCATCCAAGGCATCGCCATCGGCGAGGTCGCCTACCAGAACGGCTATGCCTATGTGCATGAGCGCCGTGTCGGCCGCGCCCTGACCGGGCCGCAGGAACCCGACAAGCCCGCCGACCTGGAGATCGTGCATCCCGACGTCAAGCGCATGCTGCTACAGGCGCGCAGCTTTGTGGAAGGCGCGCGGGCGCTGGCGGCCTGGACGGCGCTGAACATCTCCATCGCCAAATCGTCACGCCCCGATGCGGCGACGGCGGGTTTCCTGGAAGACCTGATGACGCCGGTGCTCAAGGCCTTCGGCACCGACATGGGGTTCGAGGCGGCGAACCTGGCGATGCAATGCTATGGCGGCCATGGCTATATCCGCGACAATGGCGTGGAGCAGTTCGTGCGCGATGCCCGTATCAACCAGACCTATGAAGGCGCCAATGGCGTGCAGGCGATGGACCTGGTTGGGCGCAAGCTGGGGCGCAAAGGCGGCGCGGCGCCGATGGCGCTGTTCGCGCTGCTGACCGGCTGGATCGCTGAGAACGAAAAGGACGACGCCATGAAGCCCTTCGTGACCGGGGTGAAGCGCGGCACCGAGGCGCTGCGGGCGGCGACCCTGTGGCTGGCAGCGAACGGAATGAAAAATCCCAATGACGCCGGCGCCGGCGCGGTGGACTATCTGCGGCTGATGGGCATCACCATGGTGGCCCTGATGTGGGGCTGGATGGCGAAAGCCTCGCTGGGCAAGGACGACGGGTTCCACAAGGACAAGCTGATGTGCGCCCGCTACTGGATGGAGCGCATGATGCCGGAATGCCCCATGCTGCTGGAACGCATCCAGGCCGGAAGTGCCACTATCATGGAGCTGGAATGAAAAACTTTTGGCAAAAACTGACCGTCGAATGGCCCTGCGTCATGGGCGATTGGCTGTGGCACAATCTGGTAGCGATGCCGCGCGCGACATTATCGCGTGTCACTCGCCATAGGTTGCTGCACATCGTAGCCTTGGTGCTGCTGGTGATCTTCATACAGCAGGTTCTTCTGTTCGACCTGACGTTTCTGTTCGGCCTCGATCTGGGCCTTCTGATGGAAGTGTCAGCCGCGATGTTCGTGCTTTCCCTGCGCGAGCAGACCGTCGCGGTGGTGGCGACGGCGAGAAGCGCCCTCAAGCGGGCAATTCGCCCAATACGCCGCATCCGGGCGCGCGAGGTCGTAACCCGCGCCGCCCGTGCCCTGCTGCCGCCCAGGGCCGACGACGAAGACGGGCTTGTATTCGCATAGGAGAACACCATGCCCGCGCCCTGCTATTTCGAAATCCATGCCGACGATTGCGCCCGGGCGCAGAAATTCTATGGCGCGGTGTTCGGCTGGCGCTTCACGCCCTTCCCGTCCGACATCGAATATTACCGGATAGACACCAACGAACCCGGCGCGATGACGGGCGGCCTGCTGGGACGGCGCTGGAACGTGCAGGCCGGACCCGCCAACGCCTTCGTGGTGACGATGCTGGTGCCGTCGGTGGACGATTATGTGGCGAAGGCGACCGCCGCGGGTGCGATGGTCGCCTTGCCGAAATTCGCCGTGAAGGGCCTGGGCTGGACCGCCTATCTGGTGGATCCCGAAAAGAACAGCTTCGGCCTGTTCCAGGTGGACGCGAACGCCGCCTAGCTGGTGGAGCCGGTCGAGGTGGAGCTGTTGCCCTGGGTGGTCGAAGCGATCGCGGCGATGGCGCCCGCCACCACCAGAATGCCCACCACCAGCAGCACGCCGCCGGTTTCGATCTGCGCCTGCTTGGTGCCTGCCGGCTTGCCGGCCGCCAGCGGGCCCTGATCGTCGGCCGCCAGGGCGCTGGAAAGGGTCAAGGTGGTGGCCAGAAGGGCCGCTGCGATCGTGCGCATGTCATTCTCCTCGGTGAGGCCCCGATTATGATGCAGCGAGTCTTAAGAAACTCCTAGGCAATGGATATTGCCGGGGAAACAGGCGCCAATCCGGGACTTTCCGCCGCACGTTCCGCCGCGGGAACACTGCTAGCGTTGCGCCGCTTTGATGGGGATGACCATGCGCGCAGCGACATTCGGTTTTCTGGCTTTGATGATCTCCACGGTCGCGGCCGCCCATCCGGTGCTGATGATCTCGATCGACGGGCTGCGCAGCAAGGACGTCACCGAGGCGCCCGCGCGCGGCTTGACCCTGCCCAACCTGCGCGCGCTGATGACCTATGGCGCCTATGCCGACGGCGTGCGCGACATGCTGCCCAGCGTCACCTATCCCAACCACACCACCCTGGTCACCGGCGTGGCGCCGGCGCTGCATGGCATCGCCAGCAATCCCACCTTCGATCCCACCGGAAAGGATCTGGATTCCTGGTACTGGTATGCGCAAGACGTGAAAGTGCCCAGCCTGTTCGACGCCGTGCACGACGCGGGCAAGGTCAGCCTGAGCTTGGGCTGGCCGGTGACGGTGGGCAGCCTCTCCATCACCGACAATGAGCCGGAATATTGGCGCGCCTATACGCCCAATGACGTGAAGGTGGTGCGCGCCGTCTCCACCCCCGGCCTGGCGGAGCGCATCACGGCGCTGACCGGCACGCCCTTCGCGAAAACGCTGGGTGTCACGGCGGAAGCCGATCAGGCCAAGGCCAGGGCCGCCGCCGCGCTGATCGCCGCCGACCATCCCCTGTTCAGCGCCGTGCATATCTCCAGCCTGGACGAGACCCAGCATGACACCGGCCCCGGCACGCCGGAAAGCCATGCCAACCTGGAAGCGATTGACAGAATCGTGGGCGAACTGGTCGCGAGCGCAAAACAGGCCGAGCCCGATGTGGTGGTGGCGCTGGTGTCGGACCATGGCTTTGCGCCCATCAGCCATGACGTCAATCTGGGTTCGGCCTTTGCCGATGCCGGGTTGATGACCGTCGAAAACGGCAAGGTGAAAAGCTGGCTGGCCGCGCCCTGGTATGCGGCGGGGTCCAGCCTGGTGGTGCTGGCCAATCTCGACGACATGGCGGTGAAGGCGAAAGTGCGGGCGCTGCTGGCCAAGCTGGCGGCCGATCCCAGGAACGGCATTGCTGTTTTCATCGGACGCGACGAGATCGCCCAGATGGGCGGTGCCAGGGATGCCGATTTCTGGGTGAATTATGCGCCGGGCTACAAGGCGGGCAAGGCCGTCAGCGGCCCGCTGATCACGCCCTCCCATGACAAGGGCACGCATGGCTATTTCCCGCAATGGGATGCGATGCGCTCCACCTTCCTGATCGCCGGCCCCGGCATTCCCAGCGGCAAGAACCTGGGCGAGATCGACATGCGCGACATCGCGCCCACGGTGGCGAAAATCATGGATGTGAAGCTGCCCAGCGCGACCGGCAAGCCGCTGTTCTAGGCCAGCAAGGCATCCAGTTTGCGGATAAGGGCGGCGCTGTCGCCCGACAGATGCAGGATTTTCGTGCGGCCGGTTTCGCCGGAGCGGATTTCGATGTCGGCCTTGCGCAGGCCCAGGGTTTTGGCAAGCCAGGCGATCAGCGCCGCATTGGCCGCGCCTTCTACCGGCGGCGCTCTCAGCCGCAACTTGAGGACCGGCCTGCCCTCGGCGTCGGCGGCAATCCCGTCCACGCCATCGCGCGATGCGCGCGGCGTCAGCCGCACCGCCAGCCGCACGCCGCCGGCAATGGCGGCATAGGGCTTCATGCCGCCAGTTTCGCCAACTGGGTCAAGAGCGCCTTGGCGCCGGCCAGCCGCGCGTCCGGCGTCGGCCAATCACGGGTGACCACGATCCTCTGGTCGGGGCGCACCTTCATGGTGCCGCTGTGTTTGGCGATCATCTGCACCAGCGCCAGCGGGTTGGCGAAGGCGTTGCCGCGGAAGGCAATGGTGCCGCCCTTGGGGCCAGCGTCAATCTTCTCGACGCCCGCCCGCTTGGCCAACTGCTTGATGGTGACGATCTCGAACAGGTGCTTGACCTCATCCGGCAGCGGCCCGAAGCGGTCGATCAGTTCGGCGGCGAAACGGTCGATATCCTGGCGGGTCTCGATGCCGGCCAGGCGGCGATACAGCGACATGCGGACATTGAGGTCGGCGACATAGCCTTCCGGGATCAGCACCGAGGCGCCTAGGTTGATGGTGGGCGACCACTGATCGGTCAGGGTGTCGGCACTGTCGCCTTCCTTGAGGTTGGAGACCGCCTCCTCCAGCATCTCTTGGTACAATTCGATTCCCACTTCGCGCACATGGCCCGACTGTTCATCGCCCAAAAGGTTGCCGGCGCCGCGAATATCCATGTCATGGCTGGCAACGCTGAAGCCCGCGCCCAACTGGTCCAGCGACTGCAGCACTTCCAGGCGGCGCGTCGCCGTGTCAGTCAGCTTCTTGTCCTGCGGCGTGGTCAGATAGGCATAGGCCCGCGCCTTGGAGCGCCCGATACGGCCGCGCAACTGGTACAGTTGTGACAGGCCGAATTTATCCGCCTTGTTCACAATGAGGGTATTGGCAGTGGGAATGTCCAGGCCCGATTCCACGATGTTGGTGGAGACCAGCACGTCCACCTTGCGCTCGTAAAAGGCGGTCATCACCTCTTCCAGCACCTTGGGCGACATCTGGCCATGCGCCAGGGCGGGCTTCACTTCCGGCACCACCTCTTTCAGGAAGGTCATGGCATCGGCCAGGTCGGAAATGCGCGGTGCGACAAAGAAGGACTGCCCGCCGCGATAATGTTCCCGCAGCAGCGCCTCGCGCACCACCAGCGGGTCGAACGGCGTCACGAAGGTGCGCACCGCCAGCCGGTCGATCGGCGGGGTGGTGATCAGCGACAGGTCGCGCACGCCCGACAATGCCAGTTGCAGGGTGCGCGGGATGGGCGTGGCCGTGAGGGTCAGGACATGGACATCGGTCTTGAGGTTCTTCAGCCGTTCCTTGTGAACCACGCCGAAATGCTGCTCCTCATCCACGATCACCAGGCCCAGCCGCTTGAAGCGGATGCTTTCGGCCAGCAGCGCATGGGTGCCGACGACGATGTCCACGGTGCCGTCTGCCAGCGCCGCCTTGGTCTCGGCGGCTTCCTTGGGATCGACGAAACGCGACAGTTGGCGCACCTTCAGCGGGAATCCGGCAAAGCGTTCGGCAAAGCCGCGATAATGCTGCCGCGCCAGCAAGGTGGTCGGCACCACCACCGCCACCTGCTCGCCCGCCATCGCCGCCACGAAAGCGGCGCGCATCGCCACTTCGGTCTTGCCGAAGCCGACATCGCCGCACACCAGCCGGTCCATCGGACGGCCGGCGGCGAGATCACCCACCACCTCGCCGATGGCGCGTTCCTGGTCTTCGGTCTCCTGATAGGGAAAACGCGCGGCGAATTCGTCATACAGCCCGGCGGGCGGCTCGACCGGCGGCAGCGATTTCAACTGGCGGGCGGCGGCGATTTTGATGAGTTCGGCGGCGATGGCGCGCACCCGCTCCTTCATCTCGGCCTTGCGCTTCTGCCAGCCCGCGCCGCCCAGCCGGTCCAGCTGCGCGCCCTCGTCGCTGCCATAGCGGGTCAGAAGCTCGATATTCTCCACCGGCAGGAACAGCTTGCCGCCGTCATATTGCAGTTCCAGGCAGTCATGCGGCGCGCCCAGCGCGTCGATCGCCTTCAGGCCCAGATAGCGGCCGACGCCATGCTCGATATGGGTGACCAGGTCGCCCGGCGTCAGCGACGAGGCTTCGGCGATGAAGTTCTGCGCCCGCCGCGCGCGCGACTGGGCGCGCACCATGCGGTCGCCCAGTACGTCCTGTTCCGACAGGATCACGAAATCCGGCGCCTCGAAGCCGCGCTCGATCCCCAGGCAGGCGATGCCGTAGGCCGTCTTGTCCAGCTTCAGCAGTTGCGGCCAGTCGGCGACTTTCTTGATGGGTGTGACGCCGTGGTCCGACATCACCCCGCCCATGCGTTCGGCGGAACCTTCCGTCCAGCTGGCGACCAGCACACGCTTGCCCGCCGCCCGTTGTGCTTTCAGGTGATCGGCGGCGGCCTGGAAGACATTCAGATTGCCGCCTTGACGCTCGGGCGCGAAATCGCGGCCCTGTCTGCCGCCGGCATCCACGCTGCTGGTCGATTCCGGCGCCTGGAAGGGCGATAGTTCGCGCACGATGTTCCTGCCCAGTGCGGCCTTCCAGTCGGCATCGGTCAGGTACAGGGTTTCAGGCTTCAGCGGCTTGTAGGGCGGCCCCTTAATCGCATGCTTGTCGTCCTTCTGGTGACGGAACTGCTCGCGGGTCTGGTAATAGTCGCGCACCAGTTCCAGCCGCGCCGTCTTGGATTCTTCCGCCTGATAGCCCAGCAGCACCAGACAACGCGGCAGGTAATCGAACAGCGTGTCCAGCCGCTCATAGAACAGCGGCAGCCAATGCTCCATACCCACCGTCTTGCGGCCGGCGCTGACGCTCTCATACAGCGGGTCGTCGCCCGCCGCGCCAAAGGCCGCGACATAGCCGCTGCGGAAACGGCTGATGGCCTCGGCATTCAGCGGCGCTTCGCTGGCCGGCAACAGCACGATCTGCGCCACCGCGGTCTTGTCGGACAATTGGGTCTCGGCATCGAAGCGGCGGATGGCGTCGAGCGTCGAGCCGAAGAAATCCAGCCGCAGCGGCTGTTCCTCACCCTTTTTTCCCGAAGAGGGGGGCCACAGATCCACGATACCGCCGCGCAGCGCGAAGTCGCCGGGCTCGCGCACCGTGCCGGCGCGGACATAGCCATTGCCCGACAGAAAGGCGACCAGCGCGTCGCGGTCCACCTCGGCGCCATTTTTTGCCGCAAAGCTGGCCTTGGCGATGACATCGCGCGGCGGCACCCGCTGCAGCAGCGCGTTGATGGTGGTGACGATGACTTTTGGATTGGAAGAATTGGGCGGCTTGTCGCCGTCACGCGCCAGCGCCGCCAAAGTCGCCAGGCGGCGGCTTTCGATATCCGGCTTGGGCGAGACGCGATCGTAAGGCAGACAATCCCAGGCCGGGAACGGCAGCACCGTCATCTGCGGCGCGAAGAAACGGATCGCCCGTTCCGCCGCATCGGCCTGCACATCATCCAGCGCCACGAACAGCACCGGCCCGTTCCGGCGTCTGGCAGCCTCCGCCGCCACATAAGCGTCATAGCCCTGCGGCGCGCCCGAAACCGTCAGGCGGCCCTGCTGCTTGGCAATGTAATCAAGCCGATCCACTTAACTTGTCCAGCGCGGGTTCTGCTGCGTGCAGCAGGCCTTCAGCCCCGCGAACACGGCATTGTCGTGATCGGCGGGCACAGGCTCCGCACCACGCAACCAGGCATAGACTTCCTGATCGGGCGCGGTCAGCAGCGCCTCGAACTGGTCCAGTCCGGCTTCGTCCAGCCCCGCCAGATTCGCCTCGGCATAGGCGCCGAAAATCAGGTCAACCTCCTTGAAGCCACGCCGCTGGGCCCGAAACAAAAGGCGTTTGCGGCGGTTCTCCGAAGAGCCACCCTGTTCCCTGTCTGTCATGACGCGGATATAGCCCCCAATGTTCCCGCAAACAATGACTTTGCGGTCACCCGGCGCGGGCGTATCATCCGCAACAATCTGGAGGGTTGCGGACGACGCGACCGACGGCAAATCCGCCGCCAGGCCCCGGCTTTCCGCCCCCCAACTTCTGGGAGGAAGCCATGACTATACGCAATCCGATTGAATGGAGCGGCGCCCAACTGGTATCCGCCGCCCATGCCGCCGAAGCGGTGGGGCGCTCGGTTGACCATATGCGCGATACCGCGCACTCGCCCGCGCCTGCCATCCGGCGCATCCACAACGCCGATGTGTGGCAGTCCCTGCGCGAAGGCTTCTCCGATTTCCAGGCCTATCGCAGCGATGTCATTTTCCTCTGCACCACCTATGCACTGGTCGGGCTGGTGATGGCGCGGGTCGCCTTCGGCAGCGACCTGCTGCCGCTGCTGTTTCCGCTGGCCTCCGGTTTCGCCATCATCGGACCTCTGGCCGCCGTCGGCCTGTATGAGATGAGCCGCCAGCGCGAGCGCGGTGCGGTGGTAGGCTGGGCCAATGCGTTCGACATATTGAAAGCCCCGGCGATCGGCGGCATCGCCGCCCTGGGCCTGATCCTGGTCGCGATCTTCCTGGTCTGGCTGACGGCCGCCTGGGCGATCTTCGACGCCACCCTGGGACCGACCCTGCCGCCCTCACCGGCCCAGTTCGCCCATGACGTGCTGTTCACCGCCCCCGGCCAGGTCATGATCGCGCTGGGCGTCGGCGTGGGTTTCCTGTTCGCGCTGCTGGCCATGATGCTCAGCGTGGTGTCGTTTCCGCTGCTGGTGGACCGCGACACCGGTCTGGACACAGCCATCGCCACCTCGTTCCGGGCGGTGCTGGCCAATCCGGGGCCCATGGCGCTGTGGGGACTGGTGGTGGCGGCGGTGCTGCTGGCGGGAACGGCGGTGTTTTTTGTCGGCCTGACGGTGGCGGTGCCCGTCCTGGGGCATGCCACCTGGCACCTGTATCGCAAGCTGATCGCCTGACAATAGCGGCTTTGGGAACAGAGGGCGGGCGCTGCTATCGTCGCGACCATGCGGCCCGCGATTCTGTTTCCTTTGTTTGCCGAAATCCGCACCCTGGCCGGGGTGGGCCCGAAGCTGGAAAAACTGATCGCCAAGGTAGCAGGACCGCGGCTGGTGGATCTGGTGTTCGACCTGCCGCTGGGGGTGGTGGACCGCAGCTATCGCCCCAGCCTGGCCGCCGCCGAACCCGGCCGCATCGCCACGGTGGAGGTGATGGTGCTGGATCACCTGCCGCCCCGGATCAAAAGCCAGCCTTATAAAGTGCGGGTGTCGGACGAGACGGCGGTGATGGAACTGGTCTATTTCCGCGCCAAAGCCGACTGGCTGATGGAAATCCTGCCCTTGGGCGCCAGGCGGATTCTCTCGGGGCGGATCGAGAAGTTCAAGGACCGGCTGCAGATGGCGCATCCCGATTACGTGGTGGCGCCGGAGGAGATCGCGGCCTTCGCGCTGCATGAGCCGGTCTATGGGCTGACCGAGGGGCTGACGGCACGGCCCATGGCGAAAGCGGTGCGCGGCGCGGTGGAGCGGGTGCCCGCGATGCCGGAATGGCAGGACCCAGCCTTTGTGAAACAGCGCGGCTTTGCGCCGTTCAATGCCGCGCTGGCGGCGGCGCACAATCCGGTGCATGACGATGACCTGTCGCCGCAGACCCCGGCACGCCAGCGGCTGGCCTATGACGAATTGCTGGCCAATCAGCTTGCCCTGCTGATGATCCGCGCCCATCTGCGCGAAGGCAAGAAAGGCCGCCCCATCGCCGGCACCGGCCTCTTGAAGGCCAAGGCGATGGCGGCGCTGCCCTTCACCCTGACCGATCCCCAGCTTCAGGCGCTGGCGGAAATCGAACAGGATATGGCTTCGGAAAAACGCATGCTGCGGCTGCTGCAGGGCGATGTCGGCAGCGGCAAGACCATCGTGGCGCTGCTGGCGATGCTGAAGGCGGTGGAAGACGGATTGCAGGCCGCCCTGATGGCGCCGACCGAACTCCTGGTGCGCCAGCACCTGGCCTCGCTGGAGCCGTATGCGCGCGCCGCCGGTGTGCGGCTGGCCTCTCTGACAGGGCGCGAGAAAGGCGCCGGCCGCGAGACCACGCTGGCGAAGCTGGCGGCGGGCGAAATAGACATACTGATCGGCACCCATGCCTTGTTCTCCGAAGACGTGGTTTTCAAGAATCTTGGCCTGGCGGTAGTGGACGAACAGCACCGCTTCGGGGTGCATCAACGCATGCAGTTGCAGTCCAAAGGGAAAAAAAGCGCCGCCGATGTGCTGGTGATGACGGCGACGCCGATCCCGCGCACCCTGGCGCTGACCGCCTATGGCGACATGGATGTGTCAAAAATTACTGGCCGTCCGCCGGGCCGCAAGCCTGTGGAGACGCGGGTGATGAGCGCCGACCGGCTGGACGAACTGATCGCCCATCTGCGCACCGCGCTGGACCGTGGCAGCCGCGCCTATTGGGTGTGTCCGCTGGTGGAGGAATCCGAAAAGATTGACCTGGCGGCGGCGCAGGACCGCGCCGTGATGCTGCGCCAGGCGCTGGGGCCCCCCTCTTCTAAAAAAATAAGTGTCGGCCTGGTGCATGGCAAGATGAAGGCAACGGAGCGCGACGCCGCGATGCTGGCTTTCAAGACCGGCGAAACCCAAATGCTGGTCGCCACCACGGTGATCGAGGTGGGCGTGGACGTGCCGGAAGCCACTATCATGGTGGTGGAACATGCCGAGCGTTTCGGCCTGGCCCAGTTGCACCAGTTGCGTGGCCGCGTCGGGCGCGGCACCGGCAAGTCGTCCTGCATATTGGTATGGCATGAGCCGCTGGGCGAAACCGCCAAGGCGCGGCTGAAGACCATGCGCGACACCGATGACGGCTTTGTCATCGCCGAGGAAGACCTGCGCCTGCGCGGGCCCGGCGAAGTGCTGGGCCGCCGCCAGTCGGGGCTGGAGGAATTCCGCATGGCCGATCCGGTGGCGCATGCCGACCTGCTGGGGATCGCGCATGACGATGCGCGCCTGGTCCTGGCGCGCGACCCCGACCTCATATCGCCGCGCGGCGCCGCCCTGCGGGTGTTGCTCTATCTGTTCGGACGCGACGAAGCCGTGCGCTATCTGCGCACGGGATAGGAAAAAGCCCCGCCTTCCTCAGGCGGGGCTTTTCTTCATTGCTGCGGATAAGGCGAATGCGCGGTGGCGCGGGCATTGGCGGCGCGATCCAGCGCGGCATCCTTGCTGGCCGCCGCCTGCTCGGCCTGTGCCTGGGCGCTGCCGGCTTCCGCCTGCGAAATATTGGCCTGCTGCTTTGCCACGGCGGCCTGGTTCTGCGAGGCATTGGCCTGTGCCTGCAGGCTGGAAGCGTCGGACTGGGCCGCATTGGCCTGGGCCCGCGCGTTGGCGGCATCGGCGGCGGCGGCGTCGGCCTGGACCTGGGCGTTGGTCTGCTGGTCGTCGGCCTTGATGGCATCGGCCTTGGCCTGGTGATAATCGGCCTTCGCCTGTTCGCGCACGACCGGATCGGCCAGCGCCGGGGCGGTAGTCAGCGCGGCGAGGGCCGCGATGGTGACAAGTCTCATGAATCAACTCCTTGTGGGTGGGCGTTGAGAGAACTGCAAAGCGCGGCGGAGGTTGCGGCGGTTCCCCCGGAACCCTAAAAGGAAACAATGGAACGCTTTGCCTGCGACGTTGCGGTGATCGGCGCGGGCGCCGTGGGCCTGGCGGTGGCGCGGCAACTGGCGCTGACTGGGCTGGATACCGTCATCCTGGAAAAGAACGATCACTTCGGCATGGAAACCAGCGCCCGCAACAGCGAGGTGATCCATGCCGGCATCTATTATCCGCAAGGCTCGCTGAAGGCGCTTCTGTGCGTGCGCGGCAAGCAGCTGCTGTATGAATTCTGCGCCGGCCATGGCGTGCCGCACAAACGCCTGGGCAAGCTGATCGTCGCCAATGCGGGCCAGGACGCCCAGCTTGCCGTCATCGCCAGGGCGGCGGCGGAGAATGGCGTGGACGACCTGAAGCCTTTGTCGCGCACCGAAATCGCGGCGCTGGAGCCGGAGGTCGCCGCCGATGCGGGCCTGTTGTCGCCCTCCACCGGCATCATTGACAGCCACCAGTATATGCTGGCGTTGCTGGGCGAGATGACCCTGGTGCGCGGCGCCGAAGTGATGGCGGTACGGCGCAACGGCGGGGGCTGGCGGCTGGCGGTGACCAGCGATGGCGAAGACATCGCGCTGGACACCCGGCTGGTGGTGAATGCCGCGGGCCTGTGGGCGCAGAAGGTGGCGCATGGCATCGAAGGGTTGCGCGATGTGCCGGCGCTTTATCTGGCCAAGGGAAATTACGCGGCGCTGTCGGTGAAAAGCCCCTTCACGCATCTTGTCTATCCGGTGCCGGAGCCCGGCGGGCTGGGCGTGCATGTCACATTGGATATGGGCGGGCGGGCGCGTTTCGGCCCCAATGTGCAATGGCTGGAAACGAACGACCCGGCGGCGATTGACTATACCGTTTCGCCCATGGTCGCGGCGCAGTTCGCCCCGGTGATCGCGCACTACTGGCCCGCCGCGCGCGAAGAGATGCTGACGCCCGATTATGCCGGCGTGCGGCCCAAGCTGTCGGGCCGTGGCCAGCCCAATGCCGATTTCCGCATCGACGGGCCGGCCGCGCATGGCCTGCCGGGGCTGGTCAACCTGTACGGGATTGAATCGCCGGGCCTGACGGCCTCGCTGGCCATCGCCGAGATGGTGGCGGAGATGTTGCCCCTCTTCTAATTGTCAGAGGGCCGCCGGTTGCCAGCTTTGGCGCACATGCCTGAACGGCCGCAGGCCATCGGCCGGATCGGCGCGCCATTCGCGGTCGGGCAGTTCGGCGGGCACGGGCTCCTTGAAGCCCTGGCCGTCGGCGGTGAAGGCGGTGCGGATGCGCGCGATCACCGGCGCGATCTCCTGCGGCAGCCAGCAATGGCCGGTGTGATATTCCTCGCCGGTGCCGTCGAGGTCCAGGTGCAGTTCGATGGTCTGCGCATTCCAGCGATGCACCGCGCGCTCGATCACCGCGGGCGAACGCGAATGGTCCGACCAGCCCACCCGCGCGCCGGTGGCGCGGCGGATGGCGTCAATCGCGGCCAGGTTGGATTGTTCCGGCGGTGAGGGATAGGCCGAGACACAATGCAGCACCGTCACGTCTTTCGCGCCGGCATTTTCCAAGGTGGCGACGGCGGCCTTGATCTCGGGCATCACCGCCATGCCGGTGGAGATGACGACCGGCTTGCCGGTCCTGGCGCAGGCGGTCAGCAGGTCGTTCCACAGCAACTCGTAAGACGCGACCTTGTAGAAGGCGACATAAGGCTCAAGTTCCGCCACCGCTTCCAGATAGAAAGGCGTGCAGGAGAATTCCACGCCGCGCTCGCGGCAGCGCCGCGCGATGGGCTCCAGATGTTCCAGCGGCAATTCCCAGGCGATGCGCTTGCGGTGCTGCGGGCTTTTGGCGAGGATTTCCGGCGCGAACAACTGCGCGACGCGGAACAACTGGAATTTCACCGCGTCGAAACCGGCATCGGCGGCGGCGTCCACAAAGGCCAGGCTGCGGCCCAGATCCTGGGCATGGTTGCTGGAAACTTCGGCGATGAATTTAACCATGGGTCACCCGGAATTGCACTTTGCCGACGGCTTCCCGCGCGGCGGCCACCGCTTCGTCGCGCGTGGGGGCGCAGGAAATCACATAGCCTACGCGCGAAGGATGGTTCTCCAGCGCCGCCACGGCATCGCCGGGCCGCGCCCAGACATCCACTTTGCGGACATGCGGCGTCGCCTGCGCGGACTCCAGTCCGGCAATGTCGCGGATCGTGCCGGGGGCGGGAAAGAAATAGCGTTGCGAGGTCGCCAGCGCCCGGGTCGGCGCAAAGCGCGCCGCATCCACCGGCTTGCCGACCGCCATGTCTATCAGGATATCCACGATATCCACGCCGGTGGACCAGGGCACCTTGTCGTAACAGAAATTGCCGCCCGACAGCCGCGCCGCGATTTCGATGACATAGGGCTTGCCGTCATCGCCGAAGATCATGTCGCCCTTGGCCGGGCCCCAGTCTATGCCCAGCGCGCGGCTGGCCTTCTCGAACTCGGCTTCGACCAGCGCCTTGCCGGCGCCGTTCAGCACGGTGGGAATGTCGCCGCCGTCCTCGACCATGAAGGGCACGGCATCGTCCAGCCGGGTGTAATTGCGGTCGGCGAAGCCGGTGCAATGGAACACACCGTCATGGATCAGGCCTTCGGTGCTGATCTGCAGGCCGCTGATGAACTTCTCCGCGATCACCTCGCCGGAATAGGCAAAACCCCGCGCATAATCGAAGGCGGCGGCGATATCCATGCCTTGAGTCAGCCGCATCACGCCCCGCGCCCCGGAATTGTCCACCGGCTTGATGACGATGGGGAAACCCGCCTCGGCAATGAACGCCGTCAGGTCTGCCAGGCTGGCGATCTTTGCGAACATCGGCACATTCACGCCCGCATCGCGCAGCTTCTCTTTCATGTGCAGCTTGTGGACGCACAGTTCGGCCACGGCGACGGGAATATGGCGCACGCCCAGCACTTCGCCCGCGAGCGCGACCATATGCGGAATATCGCTGGCGATGGTCATCACGCCATCTATCTTCGAGGGATAATTCCGCGCGAAAGCGATGACGGCATCGCGGTCGCGGGTGCTGACGGCGTGGAATTCATCGGCCAGTGCCGCGCCATCGGCCTGGGCATTCATGTCCAGCACCACAGTGCGGATGCCCTTGACTTTGGCCGTGGCGATGGCCACCACCTGTTCCTTGCCCGCGCCCAGGATAAGAAGCGTCTTCATGACATCAACATCCCGCCATTGATATTGAGGGTGTGGCCGGTGACGTAAGCTGCCGCATCCGATGCCAGATAGACGACACCTGCGGCAATTTCCTCCGGCATGGCGATGCGGCCGACGGGAATTTGCGCCGCCTTCTGTCTGCCCGCCTTGGACTTCAATTCCCTGGCGATCATGCCAGTGGCGACCAGGCCCGGCGCGATGGCATTGGCGGTGACGCCATGGCCGGAATAGAGCCTGGCCAGCGAATGGGTCAGGTTGATCAGGCCGGCCTTGGCGGCGGCATAATGGACCTGGCGCATGCCGCCCCACTGCCCGCCGATGGAGGTGATATTGATGATGCGGCCCCAGCGCTGCGCCAGCATCGCGGGCAATGCCTCTTGTGCCGTGATGAAGGCGCCGCGCAGGTTGACCGCCAGCATGCGGTCCCAGTCGGCATCGGTAATGGTGTCGAACGGCTTTTCCTGCACCAGCGCGGCATTGTTCACCACGATGTCGAAATCCCGGCCGAACTGCTTGCGCGACGCGACAACCGCACGCTTGACCGACGCACGGCTGGCGATATCGATCTTCACCGCCTTGGCATCGGCGTGCTTGATACTTTCGGCTCCCGCGCGATTGGCATTATAGCCGCAGGCGACACGATAGCCCGCCGCCAGCAGCGCCAGCGCGGCGGCCTTGCCGATGCCGCTGCCCGCGCCTGTCACCAAAGCCAGTCTCTGCGTCATCTCAGAACGACCATTCCATGCTCATATCGTCCAGCGTGTGCCCGCCCAGCAGCATGGGCAGCAGGTCTTCCTTGGGGTCCACCAGGCAATGGATCAGCACCGGGCCCTTGCGCGTCAGCGCCGCCTGCAGCTTGCGCGCCATGCCGGTCTTCGACGTGATCGCCACGCCGGCGATGCCATAGGCCCTGGCGATGGCGGCGAAATCGGGATTGTATTTGTCGCCGGTGGTGGGATGCGACTTCCAGTTCTGGCGCTGGAACTGGGCCACGATGTTCAGGGCATGGTTGTCCAGCACCACGATCTTGATATCCAGCTTGCGCTCGGCGACGAAAGCCAGTTCCTGGATGTTCATCTGCAGGCTGCCGTCGCCGACAAAACAGATCACCGGCCTGTCGGGAGACGCGACTTTCGCGCCGATGGCGGCGGGCAGGTCAAAGCCCATGGTGCCATGCCCCGACGAGGTCAGCAGCATGCGGCTGGGATTGTTGAAATCGAAATGACGCGGCACCCAGCATTGGTGCTGGCCGACGCCGGTGGTGACGATGGCGGCGCCGCGCACCGCCTGATTGGCGGCGATGATGATCTCCTGCGGCTTGGACAGTTTCGATGGTTTGCCCGTCATCAGCGCATATTGGCTTTTCCAGCCGGCAATCGTCTTGCGCCAGGCCGTGCGTTTCGCGGGCGCGTCCAGCGTTTTCGCCAGCGCCACCAAGGCGCTTTTGGCGTCGGCCTGAATGTCCAGGTCCAGCGGCACGCGGCTGTGGCGCAACTCGTTGCCGTCCAGGTCGATGCGGGCGACGCGCCCCTGCTCCACCGTGCGCTCCGGCAGGCTGCCGGTCTGGCGCAGATGGAAGGTGGTGCCGATGCCGATCAGCAAGTCGGATTTGTACATCGCCATGTTGGCCCACTGGCTGCCGGCATAGCCGCACAGCCCCAGCGACAGCGGCGCGTCCGACGGATAGGCGCCCATGCCCGGCATGCTCATGGCGACGGGAATTTTGTGGCGGTTGGCCAGGGCGCGCAGTTCCTTCATCGCGCCGGATGCGATCATGCCGCCGCCGGCCAGGATGACCGGGCGCTGGGCCTCGCCGATCCAGCGCGCCAGGGTGGCGATCTTGTCTTTCGGCAGCGCGGGCGCGACATCGCTGCGCATCTCGACCGGAAAGAAATCGCAGCCGGCACAAGTGCCGCGCTGCACATTCATCGGCAGGTCCACCACCACCGGACCCTGGCGGCCTGAGCGCGCCAGGAAGAAGGCCGCTTCCATGACATTGGGCAGTTCGCGGATATCCTTCACCAGGAAGGCCGCCTTGGTGATGGGCCTCATCAGGTCCACGGTATCGACTTCCTGGAAACCGCGCTGCTTGACGGGCAGATTGCCGCGCATGTCGCCCGTGCCGACCTGGCCGGTAATCACCACCAGCGGAATATTGTCATAGTACGCATCGGCAATCGGCGTGACGGCATTGGTGACGCCGGGACCGGAGGTGACCATGAACACCGCCGGCCTGCCGGTGACGCGGGCATAGCCCAGCGCGGCATAGCCGGCGCCCTGCTCGGCGCGCAGGCAGACGATCTCGATTTTCGACTTGTTCTCGATGGCATCGAGGATGGGCGCGATGGTGCCGCCGGGATAGATAAAGACGTGCTTGATGCGGTTGCGCAGAAAGGCATCCGAGACAATATCGGCGCCCAGGAATTCCCTGGCCTGGTCTGCCTTCGACAAGGCGAAAGGGCGGATATCCATCACTGACATAGGGCAACCATCTTTGGGCCGGTCTCGACGCCAAGATGAGACGGTATGGTTAACAAAAGCTGACGCCCGCCGTTCACCCCGGGTTAACGATAAACCGCTTTGATAGAGGCTGATTTCTCACCCAGAGAGCCCGATGCCCCAGGTCCTTCCCCTGCCCAGCGTGGACGCCAAGTCCGGTGTGGATGCGCGCCTGCAGGCCATCGACAAACTGGAGGCGCTGGTCAACGAAGTGGCGCGGGAAAAAGCCCGCCACCGCTCCAATGTCTTCCTCAAGCGCGGCATCCGCACCTGGCGCAAGGGCGACATCGCCAAGGCCGGCCAGTGGGCGCTGAAGGCGACCGAGGCGGATGATACGAATGCCAAGGCCTTCCATGTGCTGGCGATGGCGCTGGAGCGCATGGGCCATCTGCACAAGGCGCTGGTGACCTATGAGCGGTCCTTTCAGCTCGACCCCGAAGATCCCGAACTGCTGATCAACCTAGGCCTCACCGCCTGGAATCTCAAGCTGACCGAGGGCGCGGCGCGGATGTTCCGGCTCTATATCGCCGCCTGTCCGGATTCGCCGCTGGGCTACAACAATCTGGGCGGCATCCAGGGCGACATGGGCCAACCCGACATGGCGATCGAGACCCTGAAAGCGGCGATCTATCGCATGCCGCACGAATCCATCCTGTGGAATTCGCTGGCCACCGTGCTGGCCGAGCAGGGCCGCGCCGATGAAAGCATCGTCTTCTACAACGAGGCGGCGCGGCTGGCGCCCAACTTCGCCCGCGCCTATCACAATCTGGGCTATGCCTATCAGCATCTGAGCAGGATGCAGGACGCGCTGGACAATTACGACAAGGCACTGGAACTGGTGGTGGACCCGGCCGAGCGCATCGAGACCCGCCATTCCCGCAGCATCTGCCTGATCGGGCTGGGCCGGATCGCGGAAGGCTTCCGCGAATACGAAATCCGCAACAACCAGCGTTTCCGCGCCTATCTGCATCACATGATCGATGCGCCGATGTGGCAGGGCGAAGACCTGGCGGGCAGGAAGCTGCTGCTGGTCGGCGAGCAGGGATTGGGCGACGAGATCATGTTCGCCAACATCCTGCCCGACGCCCAGGCCGCGGTGGGCGAGACCGGCAAGCTGCAGATCTGCGTCGATCCGCGCATGGTGGGGCTGTTCCAGCGGTCCTACCCGCAGGCCGAGGTCGGCGCCTATGACGACCGCACCCTGATGGACGATGACGGCAACAAGGCGCTGCGCCTGGTGCCGTTCGCCGCCAAGGACAACAAGCCCGACCTGTGGGCGCCGATGGGCACCGCCCTGCAACATTACCGCAAGTCGCTGAGCGACTTCCCGCACAAGCCTTTCCTGACGCCCGATCCGGTGCGGGTGGCGGAGTTCAAGCAAAAGCTGGCGGCGCTTCCCGGCAGGAAGGTCGGCATCTGCTGGCGCTCCATGATGCTGGGGGCCAAGCGCGCCAAATATTTCAGCCCGATCGATGTCTGGGGCCCGGTGCTTCAGACCCCCGGCATCAGCTTCGTCAACCTGCAGTATGGCGATTGCGCCGCCGAACTGGCGCGCGCCGAGGAGAAATTCGGCGTCACCATCCACCGGATGGAGGGCCTCGATCTGCGCGCGGATATTGACGGCGCCGCCGCTTTGTCGGCCGCGCTCGACCTGGTGCTGTCGGCCCCCACCGCCGCCGCCCACACCGCCGCCGCCGTGGGCGCCAAGACCTGGTTCCTCAGCGCCGGCCAGGGCTGGCCGCAACTTGGCACCGCCGAATATCCCTGGCATCCCGATACCCGTGTCTTCTGGCCGGAAAAGCTCAGCGACTGGAACGCCATCCTGCCGAAATTCGCCGCCGAACTGGCAGATTGGGCCGCAGCCTGAATGGCCAGGCTCGGCCTGGGCACGGTGCAGTTCGGCCAGGCCTATGGCGTGTCCAACAGCCACGGCCAGGTTTCGCGCGACACGGCCCGCGCCATTCTGGCCCGTGCCGCCGGCGCCGGCATCGGCCTGCTGGATACCGCCGCCAATTACGGCGAGGCGGAAACCGTGCTGGCGTCGCTGGACACCAGGCCCTTCCGCATTGTCACCAAGACCATCGGCATGGCGCATGGCATAGACGCCGTGCTGGAGCGGACGCGCCAGTCGGCCGAGCTGTTGAACGCCGATACCCTGCTGGTGCATGCCGCCGCCGACCTGGCCCATCCCGAATTATGGCCGGCCTTGCTGGACCTGAAGGCGGAAGGCGTCTTTCGCCGCATCGGCATTTCCATCTATGTCGCCGACAATCCCACCGCGCTGGCGGCGCGCTTCCAGCCGGATGTGATGCAGCTGCCGTTCAGCCTGCTGGACCAGCGCCTGTTGGCCGACCACACCCTGGCGCGGCTGCGCGACCTGGGGGTGGAGATCCATGCCCGCTCGATCTTCCTGCAGGGCCTGCTGTTCCTGGAGCGGCTGCCGGAGAAGCTGGCCTATGCCGCGCCGCGCCTGGCCGCGATCAAGGCGCGCATCCGCGAAGCCGGCGCAACGCCGCTGGCGGCGGCGCTGGGATTTGTGCTGTCGCGGCCACAGATCGCGGTGGCGCTGGTCGGCGTCACCAGCCCGGCCGAGCTGGAGGAAATCCTCGTCGCCGCCACCGCGCCCCTGCCCGCGCTGGACTGGGCGGCACTGGCGCTGGACGACGAGCTGGTGTTGACCCCGTCGCGCTGGTGACCCACCGTGACGCCCCATACTGATGTGGATTCGATGCGGCTCGCGCCTTGCTGAACGTCTTTGCGCTCTTTCATCTCAACCTGGCTTTTTCCTCCATCGAGGAGGAGCAGCGCTGCGCGGTGGTGAAGAACTGCTATGTCCCGCTGCTCGATCTGGCCGAGCGCCATGGCCCCATCGCCATCGAAGCCACCGCCTATACCCTGGCGGCCATCGAAAAATGCGATCCGGCCTGGCTGGCGCGGCTGGCGGCGCTGGCCAGGGACGGCAGGATCGAATTTGTCGGCTCCGGCCAGTCGCAGATGATCGGGCCGCTGGTTCCGGCCGGAATGGTCGCGGCCAATCTGCGGCTGGGCAACCAGGCCTATCGGACGATGCTGGGCTTGAAGCCGCGCGTGGCGCTGGTCAACGAACAGGCCTATGCGGGCGGGTTGGTCGGCGCCTATCGCGATGCCGGTTATCGGGCTTTGCTGGTGGACTGGGACAATGTCGCGGGCTTCCACCCGGACTGGCGGCCCGAATTCCGCTATGCGCCGCAACACGCGGTGGGCAGCGACGGGCACGACATCGCTATCCTGTGGACCAACACCGTCGCCTTCCAGAAGCTGCAGCGCCTGGCGCATGACGACATCTCGCTGGACGATTACCTGCGCTTTGTCGGCGACCAGCGCGCCGGCGAACGGGTGCTGTGCCTTTATGCCAGCGACGCGGAAATCTTCGGCTTCCGCCCCGGCCGCTATCGCACCGAGGAAGCCAACCAGGGGGCCGCGGAATGGGCGCGCATCTTCGCGGCCTTCGAAGCCGTGGCGGCGATGGACGGCGTGGCGATGGTGACGCCATCGCAGGCCCTTGCCGCGCCCATCGGCGGCGAGAAACTCATCCTGGAAAGCGCCGCCTATCCGGTGCCGGTCAAGAAGCAGCGCAAGTACAATCTCACCCGCTGGGCGGTCAGCGGTCGCGACGATATCGGCGTCAATGCCGCCTGCCAGCGCATTTACACGGCGTTGAAAAAGACCGGCGCGCCGGACGAAGACTGGCGCGAATTGTGCCGGCTATGGGCCAGCGACTTCCGAACCCATATCACCCAGGCGCGCTGGGAACGCTATTGCCGCGACCTGGCGGCCATGGAGGCGCGGCTGGGTATCACTGCCCCCGCGCCCCTGCCTGCCGCGACGGGTAACGCATTTGAAGACCGCTTTCTCGACATCGAAACCCCGGCGATCCGGGCGCGGCTGGACCGCCGCCGCGGCCTGGCGATTCAAAGCGCGGGTTTCGCGCCGGATTTCACGCCGCTGATCGGCGGGCTGCCGCATGGCACCTTTGACGACATCGCGCTGCAGGCCGACTGGTACACCGGCGACTGCGTGTTCGAGGCGCCGGGCGAGCCCAAGGTCACCGACCTGGAATGGGCCAAGACCCATGTCATGCGCAATACCGACGGCGGGGCAACGGTGCATGGCGAGATCGCCACCCCGCTGGGCCCCATCGTGAAGGTCATGACCTTTCACGCCCACCAACCGCGCATCGATTTCGAACTGGAATGCCGTTGGCAGGCCTGGGGACGCGGCGTGCTGCGGCTGGGCCATATCACTCTGCTGCCCGATGCCTTCGACGAGGCCAGTCTTGCTTACGTCACCACCAATGGCGGCGCGGCGGAGCGGTTCGCACTGGCGGGCCAGACCGTGGAGCATGGCGCGCCGGTGTCGTTCCTGGTCTCGGCCACCTGCGCGCTGGGAATGACGGAAGGCTGGCTGGAACTGGCGGACAGGAAGCACACCATCCGGATTGAAGTGGACCGCGAGACCGCGCCGCTGATTGGCCTGGTCAACCACCGCAACGCCGGCGGCAAGCTGTTCTGCCAGTTGCTGCTGTCGGCCCTGGAACTGGACGACACAGCCAAGCCCGCGCCCTATCGCGAGGGGCCACGGCGGTTTCGTTTTTCGATAGTCGGAAAAACCGCCTAAGCGGTGGCGCGCTGCAAGGCGTCGGCAACGCGCGCGACATCGGCCTGGTTCATGGCCGGAAACATCGGCAAGGTGAGTATCCGCTTGCTGACGGCTTCCGCCACCGGCGCAAGACCGGGTCCATGGCCACGCCGGCGATAGAAACTGTGCAGATGCACCGGAGCATAATGCACATTGGCGCCGATGCCCTCTGCCCGCAGCCGGGCGAAGGCCTGGTCGCGGTCCACATGGTTGGCCAGCTTCACCACATACAGATGATGCGCGTGGGTACGGTCGCCATGGGTCTTGAGCGGCGTAACGTCCGCCAGACCCGCGAGCGCGGCGTCATACCAGCCGGCAACCCGCCGGCGCGCCGCGACCCAGCCGGTCAGGCGCGCAAGCTGCGCCAAGCCCAGGGCGCATTGCACATCCGGCAGGCGGTAATTGTAGCCTAGCTCGACCATGTCATAGGCGTGCGCACCTTGCGCCTCGCGGCTGCGATGATCGCTGTCGATGCCATGATTGCGGAAGCGGCGCATATGGGCGGCCATCTTCGCATTGTCCGTCACCGCCATGCCGCCCTCGCAGGTGGTCATGTGCTTGACGGGATGAAACGAAAAACAGGAGATGTCGGCCAGGGTGCCGGTGCTGCGGCCTTTGTAGATTGCGCCGGGGGCGTGGCAGGCATCGGCAATGATCGCGATGCCGCGGTCCTTGGCCAGATCGCGCAGGGCATCATAATCGGCGGGCTGGCCGCCATAATCCACCGCCACAATGGCTTTGGTCCTGGGGGTGATCTTCATCGCCACCGAAACGGGGTCGATCAGCAGCGTGTCGGCCTCGACATCGGCAAAGACCGGCGCCGCGCCTTCATAGACGGCGGCATTGGCGCTGGCGGCGAAGGTGATGGCGGGCACGATGACTTCATCACCCTCCGCAACGCCAATCGCGCGCATGGCGCAATGCAGGGCGGCGGTGCCGGAATTGACGGCCGCGCCTTCCCTGGCGCCGCAATGGGCGGCAAAGGCCTGTTCGAATTCGGCGACACGCGGGCCGGTGGTCAGCCAGCCGGAAACCAGCGCCTCCACCACCGCCTTGATGTCGGCGTCGGCGATCTCCTGTTTGCCGTAGGGCAGAAAGGCCGGCTCTGTTGCGCCTTCGGATTCGGACGTGGGGCGGTCAGGCATAGGCCATCTGCAACAGCAGCTGCAGGCCTCGCGCGTCCAGCTTTTCCGGATTGCCATCGCTGGAATAGCTGAAACCGTCCGGCACCGCCTTGCCGCCGCGATGCAGATAGACCTCGCGCTGGGCCGTCGCGCCCGAGGGCAGGATCACATAGCGGTCGTCCAGTTCCACGGTGCAATGGGCGTCGTCGGCCGGGATCATGGTTTCGTGCAGTTTCTCGCCCGGGCGGATGCCCACCACATGGGTCTTGTGGCCGGGGCTGACCAGGGTGGCGAGCTGGGGAATGGTGGTGGAGGCGATCTTGGGCACATAGATTTCGCCGCCCTTCATCATCTCCATGCTGGAGAGCACGAAGTTGACGCCCTGGGTCAGCGTGATCCAGAAACGGGTCATGCGTTCGTCGGTGATCGGCAGGCTGTCGGCGCCGTCCGCGATCAGCTTCCTGAAGAATGGCACGACCGAGCCACGCGACCCGAAGACATTGCCATAGCGCACCACCGAAAAGCGGGTGCCGTCGGCACCGGCCAGGTTGTTGGCGGCGACAAAAATCTTGTCCGACGCCAGCTTGGAGGCGCCATACAGGTTGATCGGATTGGCGGCCTTGTCGGTGGACAGCGCCACCACCCGCTTGACGCCGCAGCGCAGGGCGGCGCTCACGACATTCTCCGCCCCGAAGACATTGGTGCGGATGCATTCGAAGGGATTGTATTCGGCGGTGGTGACCTGCTTCATGGCGGCGGCATGGACCACGAAATCCACGCCGTTCAGCGCCATTTCCAGCCGGTCCTTGTCGCGCACATCGCCGATGAAATAGCGGATGAAGGGATATTTCTCGAGCGGAAATTCCTGCTGCATCTCGAACTGCTTGAGTTCGTCGCGGGAAAACACGATCAGCCGGCGCGGCTTGTATTGGTCGATCACCGTCTTGATGAAATGCTTGCCGAAGGAGCCGGTGCCGCCGGTGACCAGCACCGTCTTGTCGTTCAAATCCATCCAGGGCTGGCTGAAGTCGCGCAAGCCGCTGAAGATCGGCGAGACGGTGGCGGCGGGCATTTCCTGCGGCGCAGTGAGGGGTCGCCGAACGACGGTGGCGCGGGGGGCCATGGGCATTAATCCTGTTTAGCTGCCCGCAGTGTGGAACCTCACGGTAAAGAAAGGCTGAAGCGTTAAGCCTTAACGAGATGTGAAAGACGCGCCTATCCTGCGCGCCGCCCACCAGGCCACACCAATCCCTTGTGCCCAGCTCACTAGCGGCCCCAGCGGATTCTGTGCCGCCGGGAGAAAAAGCACGCCCAGAACGGACAGGTGCAGACCGTTCGCCAGCACCGGCATCAGCAGATAGAGCGCGGCGATGATCGCCAGGGCCGCAAAATCGCCCTTGCCGCCCGCCATCGTGCGCATCAGCACAAAGATGGCGAGGTCGCGGGTGACAAAGCCCAGCATCGCCAGCACCGGAAAGGCCAGCCGCGACAGGTTGCTCGCCGCGAAGCACGCCGCCAGCGCCAGGCCCAGAACCAGCGTGACGCCGTAACTCAGTATCCAGGCATCCAGCACCAGGAAAGCCTGGCGCAGATGGCCGGCGCGCAGCTGTTCGCCCAGCCAGCGCAGCCGCACCGGGTCCTTGGGCTCCAGGAACGCCATGCTGTAGCAGGTCAGCAGCGGCACGAGGGCGGCCAAGCTCAGCCGCATCACCACGGGGCCGGCCTGCAGCAGCACGGGCATGCGCAGCGCGATCTCGGATTCAAAGCCCGCGTCATAGAGACAGAGATAAGCAAGCCAGGCCAGCCATACAAAGGGCCCGTTGGCGAAGCGCAGTTCGGCCCGCATCGCCCGCCAGCAGCCGGTCAGCGCCCAGGCCAGGAACAGCAGCAGCGAAGCGAAATGGAAGGCCGTGACATTGAACACCTGTCCCCACCAGGTGATCGTCTGGCCAATGGTGCGCTCAAAAGCGCCCGCCGAACTCCACAGCGAATAATAGGCAAAGGCGGCGCCGATGCCCGCCACTTGGCACAGGAAGGTATCCAGCCGCCAGTTGCCGGTCTGGCGACGGATCAGCATCAGGCTGGACAACAGCGCCACCGCTTGGGCGAACAGGCCCAGGGCCAGCAGGATGATGCCATAGGTGATGGCGGCGGCCGATCCGCTGTCGCGCCATGGTGGATACAGGATGAACGGCAGGCAGAGCAGCGCCCCGAACCAGTTGGCGCTGGTGGCGCCCAAAAGCTTGCCCCACATCATCGCCCAGGGGCCGATGGAAGATAGTTTCTGGCTGTCCCAGGTGCGCTCGCGGATTTCCGCCACCACCGACAGGGCGGCGCTGCGCGTGCCCCACAGCACGGCGAAGAACCAGTAGAGCGCCAGCCCAGCACCGGCGGGCGTGGCGATGTTGCTGGCGGAACTGGCGGCAAAGACCAGCAGCAACAGACCCGCGATCAGGGAGAGCCGGAACGGATTGGCCTCCAGCCACAGGTTGCGCAGCAGTTCGGGATTCACGATTTCACCTGCGCGAAATAAACGTCTTCCAGGGCGCGGGCATCTTCGGCGAATTCCGCCACGGCAAAGCCGTTCTGTATCAGTGCCGCCAACAGCGCGGCGCGTTCCGAAGCATCGCCCGACAGCGATACCAATGCGCGCATGTTGCCATCGGCGAGAACTTCAATATTTGCCATACCATGTAGAAAGGCAGGCAGGTCCGGACGCGGCGTCGCCAGCACGATTCGGACCCTTGTGTGCGCAGCATCCTTGAGTGTGATGGTCTGGCCACCGGCGATGCGGCCATGATCCACGATGATCATGCGGTCGGAATAATCCTCCAGCTCCGCCAGGATGTGCGACGACACCACCAGGGTCATACCGCCCTGCTTCAGCGACAATAAAAGCTGCGACAGGTCGCGCCGCGCCTGGGGATCGAGCCCGGCCGCCGGTTCATCCAGCAGCAGCACGCGCGGCTGGTGCACGATGGCCTGCGCGATCGCCAGGCGCTGGCGCAGGCCGCGCGACAGCGCCCCCGCCGCCTGCTCCAGCCGATCCGACAGGCCGGCCCGCGCCGCCGCTTTCGCCGCTGCGCCCGCCGCGGCGTCCGGGCCGATGCCATGGGCGCGCGCGGCATAGTGCAGGCAGCGCCGCACGCTGAGCGCATCATACAGGCCGAAGAAGTCGGGCAGATAGCCCAGCAGGGCATGAATGGCGCGCGGGCTGCTGCGCGTGTCGAGCCCGTCGACGGTCACCGTGCCGGCATAGGGCGTTTCCAGTGCCGCCATGCAGCGCAGCAGCGTGGTCTTGCCCGCACCATTGGGGCCGACCAGCGCCGTGATCGCCCCCCGCTCCACCGCCAGGCTGACGCCGTTAAGCGCCCGGTGGCCGGGATATTCAAACACCAGATCGCGGATAACAATCATCGAAACTTTATAACCCTTTGTCACGAAAGGAACAATTTCACCACTCGTTTTCGAATCGCTTGAAATTGAGCGTTATTCACGCCAGAACGAGCCACCTTCTGTCGGAGACTCAATGCGTATCGCGATGATCGGCACCGGCTATGTCGGTTTGGTGTCAGGGGCCTGCCTGTCGGAATTCGGCCATGACGTGGTCTGCATAGACAAGGATGCGGCCAAGGTTCAGACCCTACGCGCCGGCGGCGTCCCCATCTTCGAGCCCGGGCTGGAAGATGTGGTGGCGGTCAATGCCCGCGCCGGGCGGTTGTCCTTCGCCGCCGATATGCGCGATGCAGTGGCCGCCGCCGATGCCGTGTTCATTGCCGTGGGCACGCCCAGCCGCCGCGGCGACGGCCATGCCGATCTGTCCTATGTCTTCGCCGCTGCAGAAGAGATCGCCGAGGCCCTGTCGGGCTATACCGTGGTGGTGACCAAATCCACCGTGCCGGTGGGCACCAGCCGCAAGGTGGAGGAAATTATCCGCGGCAAGCGCCCCGAGGCGCAGTTCGACATGGCGTCCAATCCCGAATTCCTGCGCGAAGGCTCGGCGCTGGAGGATTTCCGCCGTCCCGACCGGGTGGTGGTGGGCTGCGATACCGATCGCGCGCGCGCGGTGATGCGCGAAGTCTATCGCCCGCTTTATCTGAACGAAACGCCGATCCTGTTCACCAGCCGGGAATCCAGCGAACTCATCAAATATGCCGCCAACGCCTTCCTGGCCACCAAGATCACCTTCATCAACGAGATGGCCGATATTTGCGAGAAGGTCGGCGGCAATGTGCAGGATGTGGCGCGCGGCATCGGGCTGGACGGCCGCATCGGCGGCAAGTTCCTGCATGCCGGGCCCGGCTATGGCGGCTCCTGCTTTCCCAAGGACACGCTGGCGCTGGTGCAGACGGCGCAGGAACTGGGCGCCCCCACCCGCATCGTCGAGGCGGTGGTGGCGGTCAATGAAGCGCGCAAGCTGGCCATGGCGAAAAAGATCGAGACGGCGTTCGATGGCGTCAAAGGCAAGACCATCGCCGTGCTGGGCCTGACCTTCAAGCCCAATACCGACGACATGCGCGACGCGCCCGCGCTGGTCATCGTGCCCTATCTGCAGGCCGCGGGCGCCACCATCCGCGCCTTCGATCCCGAAGGCCACAAGGAAGCATCCAAGCAGCTGCAGCTGGACTATCGCAAGGATGCTTATGACGCATTGGACGGCGCCGACGGCGTTGTGATCCTCACCGAATGGAACGAATTCCGCGCCCTGGATTTCGCGCGGGTGAGAGCGGTGCTGAAAACGCCCCTGATGGTGGACTTGCGCAACATCTATCGCCCGGCCCAGATGACGGAAGCCGGTTTCAAATATATCAGCGTCGGTCGGCCTTGACTATCCTGGTCACCGGCGCGGCCGGTTTCATCGGCGCGGCGGTTTGCCAGGCCCTGCTGGCGCGCGGCGATCATGTGATCGGGGTGGACATTCTCAACGACTATTACGACGTGAGCCTGAAACAGGCGCGGCTGGACCGGCTGACGGCGCAAGCCGGGTTCGATTTCCACCGCCTCGACATTTCCGACCGCGACCGCATGGGCAAACTGGCGGCGGATTTCCCCGGCATCACCCATATCGCGCATCTGGCGGCGCAGCCGGGGGTGCGCTACAGCCTGGAAAATCCCTATGCCTATGTCACCGCCAATGTGATGGGCCAGGTGGTGATGCTGGAACTGGCCCGCGCCCTGCCCGGCCTCAGGCATTTCGTCTATGCCAGTTCCTCGTCGGTCTATGGCGCCAATGACAAGATTCCGTTCGCGGTGGGCGACGCGGTCGAGCGGCCCAATTCGCTCTATGCCGCCACCAAGCGGGCCGACGAACTGTTCAGCCATACCTATGCGCATCTTTATGGCATTCCCGCCACCGGCCTGCGCTTCTTCACCGTCTACGGCCCCTGGGGCCGGCCCGACATGGCGCCATTCCTGTTTGCCAAGGCCATCGCGGCGGGCCAGCCCATCCGCGTCTTCAATCATGGCGAGATGTGGCGCGACTTCACTTACATTGACGACATTGCGGATGGTGTGATCCGGGCGCTGGACCGGCCTGCTGCGGGTTCGCCGCCGCATGCGCTCTATAATCTCGGCAATCACAAGTCGGAAAAGCTGACCGATTTCATCGCGGAAATCGAACGGGCGCTGCAGAAGAAGGCGGTGATGGTGATGGAGCCGATGCAGCCCGGCGATGTGCCCGCCACCTGTGCCGACATCGAAGCCAGTACGCGCGACCTGGGCTTTGGGCCCCAGACGCCGATCGGCACCGGCATCCCGAAATTCATTGACTGGTATAAGGACTATTACGGCGTCTAGCGGCGAAGCCTTTGCAGCGGCGCGGCGCAGATCAGCACGAAGAACACGGCGGCGAAAGACACAGCCAGCACGGCAAAACAGGCGGCGGCCGTCAAAGCCCCCTGCCCAAATCCCCGCACGAACAGCGCCAACGCGCTCATGGCCGCCCCATTACCGTCACGTCAGGATAGGTATCCCGTTTTGGCACAGCCGCCAACGCCTGCCGTGCGTTAAGCTTACCCGTTAAGCGCCGCCAGCAGGCGCGTGGTCCGCGGCCAGTCCGCGACCAGCCGTTCGGCCCCGGCTTCCACCAGCCGCCTGCCCAGGCTCTCACTGGCATGACCGCCGCCCAGGAAACCCCACACCGTCATGCCCGCGGCGATCGCGCCTTTCACCCCATTGATGCTGTCCTCGATCACAAGGCAATCGGCGGGGGCGACACCCAGCGCCTCGGCCGCATGCAGGAACAGGTCGGGGGCCGGCTTGGCGTTGGCCACATGGTCGGCGCCATAGATGTGCGGCGCGAACAGATCCCACAGCCCGGTGCGGGTCAGCTTGCGCTGCAATCCCTCCAGGGAGCCGGAACTGGCGATGGCGAACGGCAGGCGAAGCGCCGCCACCATGTCATGCACGCCGGGCACCACGTCCATCTCGGCCACCATCACGGCGCGCAGCCGCTCGGACTGGCGCACGGCGCCGGAAATCGGCCGCCCCAGCCGCGCCTGCGCCTCCGCGTCAATGGCGGTGTGATAGGCGTCTGTCGAAAGACCCATGAAGCGCACGACATAATCGTCGCGTTCGAAAGTCAGCCCCTGCTCGGCCAGGATCTCAAGCTCGACCGCAAGCGCGATGACTTCGCTGTCCACCAGCACGCCGTCGCAATCGAAGATGACCGCTTTAATCAGCGTCATGCCGCCTTGCGCGAAACCAGGAAATCTCCCATCCGGCCCAGCGCCTTCAGGATGTTCTCGGTCGAATTGGCATAGGAGACGCGGATATAGCCTTCGCCCAGCACACCGAAGTCCGGGCCGCCGATCAGCGCCACGCCGGTCTCGTCCAGCAGGGCATTGGCCAGCGGCTTGGCCTTCCAGCCCGTCGCCTTGACGTTGGGGAAGGCATAGAAAGCCCCCTTGGGCATGATGCAGGACACGCCCGGCAGCTTGTTCAGCCCCTCCACCACCACCTTGCGGCGCTTGTCGAATTCGGCCCGCATATGGGCGACGGCATCCTGCGGGCCTGTGAGCGCGGCAAGACCGGCATACTGGGTGGGCGCGTTGACGCAGGAATGCAGATTCACCGACAGCTTGCGGGCATAGTCGTAAAGCTTGCCCGGCCAGATGGCATAGCCCAGCCGCCAGCCGGTCATGGCATAGGTCTTGGACCAGCCGTTGAGCAGGATCAGCCGGTCGCGGATGGAGGGATAATTCAGCAGCGTGACATGCTTTTCGCCGTCATAGATCAACTGGTCGTAGATCTCGTCCGACATCACCGCGACCTCGGGCCACGCCTCCAGCCCGGCGACGAACTTGTCCACCTCGGCCTTGGGCGTGACGCCGCCGGTCGGGTTGGCGGGCGAATTGATGATAATCAGCCGGGTCTTGTCGTTGACCAGCGCCAGCGTTTCTTCGGCGCTGAAGGCGAAGCCATTTTCCTCGCGGATCGGAATCGGCACCGGCGTCGCGCCGGTATATTCGATCATCGAGCGATAGATGGGAAAGCCGGGATCGGGATACATGATCTCCACCCCCGGCTGGCCGAACATCAGGATGGACATGAACATGGTGGGCTTGCCGCCCGGCATGATCATCACCGAGTCGGGCGAGACCTCCACGCCATAGCGCTTGTGCAGGTCGGCGGAGACCGCTTCGCGCAGGACCGGAATGCCGGTGGCGGCGGTATAGCCGTGATGGCCGTCTTTAATGGCCTGGATCGCAGCCTCGGCGATATGGTCGGGGGTGCGGAAATCCGGCTGGCCGATGCCCAGGTTGATGATGTCGCGGCCCTGGGCGGCCAGGGCGTTGGCGCGGGCCAGCACGGCAAAGGCGTTTTCCTCGCCGATACGGTCGAAATTCGGGATGGTCTTCATGGGCTTCTTCCGGGCGGCGTTTCAGGGCGCTCCGTATAAAGCCATCCGATGCCCAAGGCCAGCCGCGCGCGGCCCTCTGCCGGGTGCATGGCAGGGCTTGGCCACAGCGTCCTGTCCATGCCCCGGCGGCCCAAAGCCCGCGCAAACCGGGCGGCTTTTGGGCCGTAAAACCAGCCCCCTCCCGCCTTGTCCACAAGGTCCAATCCACGCGGGGCGGGCTTGGCCGGCAATCCTATCACGAACGAAAGCTGCGTGGACAAGGTCGCGCAGAACGCCCTGTGGCGTCAGCCCAGATAGCCCTTGTCGCGCAGATGCCGGACGATCGCCTGGGCATGGTCTTCCGGGCTGCCCGCCACCGGGCGCAAGGTCAGTTCGGCCTGTTCTGGCGATTCATACGGGCTGTCTATGCCGGTGAAGTTCCTGATCTTGCCGGCCTTGGCCTTTTCGTAGAGCCCCTTGGGGTCGCGCTGCATGCAGATCTCGATGGGGGTGTCCACGAACACTTCCAGGAACTCGCCCTCGCCCACCGATTCTCGCGCCATGCGGCGTTCCGAGCGGAAAGGCGAGATGAAGGCGGTCAGCACGATCAGGCCGGCATCCACGAACAGCTTGGCGGCCTCGGCGACGCGGCGGATATTCTCCACCCGGTCGGCGTCGGTGAAGCCCAGATCGCGGTTCAGGCCGTGGCGGACATTGTCGCCGTCCAGCAGATAGGTGTGCTTGCCCTCGGCGGCCAGCTGCTTTTCCACCAGATTGGCGATGGTGGACTTGCCCGACCCCGACAGGCCGGTGAACCACAGGATGACGGGCTTTTGGCCCTTCATCGCCGCGCGGGCCTGTTTGTTCACGTCCAGCGCCTGCCAATGCACATTGGTGGCGCGCATCAGCGAGAAGTCGATCATCCCCGCGCCGACGGTGGCGTTGGTGAAGCGGTCGATCAGGATGAAACCGCCAGTGTCCCGGTTGTCGCGATAGGCGTCGAAGGCCAGCGGCTGGGACAAGGCGAAATTGCCATAGCCGACTTCGTTGAGGGCCAGGGTCGGCGCCGCCAGATGGTCCAGCGTGTTGACGTCAATCTTGTGCTTCAGCGCCGACACGGTGGCGGGTACGGTGGCGGTTGCCAGCTTGAGCAGATATTGCCGGCCGGGCAGCAGTTGCTCGTCCGCCATCCACAAAAGATGCGCCGCGAACTGGTCGGAGACATTGGGCCGGGCCTGGGGATCGCACAGCATATCGCCGCGCGAAATGTCCACCTCATCGGCCAGGGTCAGGGTGATGGCATCGCCCGCCACCGCTTCGGGCAAGTCGCCATCCATGGTGACAATGCGGGTGACGGTGGAGGTGCGCCCCGACCTGGCGACGGCGACGGCATCGCCGGGCCGCACGCGCCCGCCTGCGATGGTGCCGGCAAAGCCCCGGAAATCCAGGTCAGGACGGTTGACCCATTGCACCGGCAGGCGGAACACCGTGTCGGCCAGCGCGGTGTCCACATCCACCACTTCCAGGTGCGACAGCAGGGACGGGCCGGTGTACCAGGGCGTCTGGGGCGATTTGCCGATGACGTTGACGCCGAAGCGCGCCGACAGCGGGATCGCCACCTGGCTGGTGAAGTTCAGACGCGCCGCGAACTGGTGGAAGTCCGAGACGATGCGGTCGAACACCGCCTGGCTGTAATCCACCAGGTCGATCTTGTTCACCGCCAGTACGACATGGCGAATGCCCAGAAGGCTGGCGATATAGGCATGCCGCCGGGTCTGGGTCAGCACGCCCTTGCGCGCGTCGATCAGGATGACGGCGAGGTCGGAGTTGGAGGCCCCCGTCGCCATGTTGCGGGTATATTGTTCATGGCCGGGCGTGTCGGCGACGATGAACTTGCGCTTGTCGGTGGCGAAGAAGCGATAGGCGACGTCAATGGTGATGCCCTGCTCGCGCTCGGCCTCCAGCCCGTCCACCAGCAGCGCGAAATCAATGTCCTCGCCATTGGTGCCGAATTTTTTGCTGTCTTTTTCCAGCGAGGCGAGCGTGTCCTCGAACAGCAGCTTGGTGTCATAGAGCAGCCGCCCGATCAGCGTGCTCTTGCCGTCATCGACGCTGCCGCAGGTGAGGAACCGCAGCAGGGTCTTCTTTTCCTGCGCCGCGAGAAATTGCTGAAGGTCCGTGGGGGCGTTCATTCATTCCCCCTGTCATGGCCGCCCTTGAGGCGGCCATCCACGGCTGGATATGGTGCGGGATGGGTGGATGGCCGGGTCAGGCCCGGCCATGACATCGGAGAGGTGGAAGAGGTCGGCATCAGAAATACCCCTCCTTCTTCTTCTTCTCCATCGAGGCCTTCTCGTCGCTGTCGATCAGCCGGCCCTGGCGTTCGCTGGTGCGGGCGGTGAACATCTCGGTGACGATGGCTTCCAAAGTGTCGGCATCGGATTCGATGGCGCCGGTCAGCGGATAATCGCCCAGGGTGCGGAAGCGCACCAGCCTCTCTTCCAGTTTCTCGCCGGGCAGCAGCTTCATGCGGTCATCGTCGCGCATGATCAGCGTGCCGGCGCGTTCCACCACCGGTCGCTTGGCCGCGAAATACAGCGGCACGATGGGAATGTTCTCGGCCAGGATATATTGCCAGATATCCAGTTCGGTCCAGTTGGACAGCGGAAAGACGCGAATGCTTTCGCCCTTGTTGATGCGGGTGTTGTAGACGCGCCAGAGCTCCGGCCGCTGGTTCTTGGGGTCCCAGGCATGACTGGCGCTGCGGAAGGAGAAGATGCGCTCCTTGGCGCGGCTCTTTTCCTCGTCACGGCGCGCGCCCCCGAAAGCGGCGTCGAACTTGTACTTGTCCAGCGCCTGTTTCAGCGCCTCTGTCTTCATCACCTGGGTATGCAGTGACGAGCCGCTGTCGAAGGGGTTGATGCCGCGATCAACGCCGTCCTGGTTGATGTGCTCGATGAAATCCAGGCCCAGCCTTTTGACGGTCTCATCGCGGAACCGGATCATCTCCTGGAATTTCCACGTCGTGTTGACGTGCATCAGCGGAAAGGGCGGCTTGGCGGGATAGAAAGCCTTCATCGCCAGGTGCAGCATCACCCCGGAATCCTTGCCCACCGAATAAAGCATCACCGGATTGGCGAACTCCGCCGCCACTTCGCGGATAATGTGGATGCTCTCGGCCTCCAGCCGCCGCAGATGCGATATAACAGTTTTATTGATGGACAATTTTTTGTATCCCGTCAGCGGGCTGTGAAATAGTCCGAACCCGGCTCCGATGCAAGGCGGCGTGCGCACGGCTATTTCAGGGTTTTGATTACTATCGCGGGCGGCACCGCCTGCTGCTCCACGGCAAAGCGCACCCGTCCCACGGCGCGGCCATCCACGGTCTGGATATTGACCTGCCATTGGCCCGGCCGGGGATCGGTCTTGTAGGTGGCCCAGCGAAAGCCGTTCTCGCGTCCGCCCGCGATCATCACAGGAACGCGCTGCTGGGTCTGCCAGCCCCGGGCGGGATCGAGCCACTGCCATTCATGCACGATGCGGGTGCGCAAGCCGCGCGGCGCGAACACCGCGTTATAGACATAGAGCTTGGCGCCGGGCTGGACATGCATGATGGCATGGGTGCCGAACAGGGCCTGCCATTCCGGCGGCTCGTCCTCCTCGGCCACCTGATAGTTGCCGCCCACCCGCTCGACATCGTGATAGACGCCAGCCCCGGTCAGAACCAAAGGCAGCGGCGGCAGCACCCGCAGGAAATAGGCGGCATTGAGGAACAGGGTAATCAGCACCATGCCCACGAACACCTGCATGCGGGCACCGTGGTATCGCTCATGCCCCAGCCGGGCCAGTGCCCGCATGAAGAAGAAGAACACCACCACCGCGATGGCGCCGCTGACCAGGAACCAGTGCGGCCCGATGCGCCCGGCCACCACCGGCACCAGCAGGATGGCGTAGGAATAGACCGCGAAGAAGAACAGCAGCGCCGAAAACACCAGCCGCGCGTGATAGCGGCGCATATATTCGTTGCCGATGAAGATCGCCGCCATCGCCAGCAGGAACGGCCAGGACGAAGTGATCGAGGCGCTGCGGATGTAGAAGACGCAGAAGCCCGACAGCAGGCAGCCCAGGGCGAACTGGGTGACGGCGACCAGGATGGTGCGGGTCTTGTCGGACGGCTTCCTGCCGTCGGGCCGCGATTCCAGCCCGTGCAGCACGGCGATGGCGATGCCCGCCACCAGCAGATAGACGATGAACACCGCCTGGGTCACCGCATGGTCGATCCGCCCGAAGGTGGCGCTGTCGAAGGCAAAGCCGCCCGCCAGCGACAAGGCGGAGATGCTGCGCTCATGGCGGCGCGCCCAGCTGATGGCGGGTTCGAAGGATTTCGGGTCGAAGGGACGCATCGGCTGGTCTTTAGGTGGCGACAGCCATCCTGCCAACCCCGCACGCCAACATTACGGCATGTTTCAGGTGTTGAACCGGCGTTCCCAGGCGATGGCGGATCGGATGATCCCGTCCAGGCCGTCATGGCGGGGGACCCAGCCCAGTTCGGACTTGATCCGCCTGGGGTCGGCCACCAGGGTCGGCGGATCGCCCGGGCGCCGCGGACCTTCGCGAACCGGCAGGGGACGGCCCGTCACGCGCTCAACGCCCGCCACCACCTCGCGCACCGACAGGCCCCGGCCATAGCCGCAATTGTAGGAGGTCGTGCCGGCACCGCCGCGCAGCGCGTCCAGCGCCAGAAGGTGCGCCGCCGCCAGATCGCTGACATGGATATAATCGCGAACCCCGGTGCCGTCCGGCGTGGGATAGTCGGTGCCGAAAATATCCAGGTGCGGCACGCGCCCCAGCGCCACCATGGCGGCGCGCTTGATCAGGTGGGTCGCCTTGGGCGTGGACTGGCCGGTACGGCCCTGGGGGTCGGCCCCGGCGACATTGAAATAGCGCAACACCGTGTGGCGAAAATCATGGGCGCGGCTGACATCCTCCAGCATCCATTCGGTCATCAGCTTGGAGCGGGCATAGGGGCTGATCGGCGCCTTGGGCGCACCCTCCGCCAGCGGCTGGGGGGCATCCTCGGCATAGACGGTGGCGGTGGAGGAGAAGATGAAATTCCTGATCCCCGCCGCGACACAGGCCTGGATCAGGGCGCGCGACTTGACGACATTGTTCTCGTAATAGCTGAGCGGATCGGCCACCGACTCCGGCACCACGATCGAGCCGGCGAAATGGATCACCGAAGCCACGCCATGCCCGGCGATGGTTTCGCGCACCAGGGCGGTGTCGGCGACATCGCCCTGGACAAAGGCGGCCTTTTCGCCGACCTGAGCGCGCACCCCGGTGGAAAGATTGTCCAGCACCACCACCGCGTCGCCGCGATCCAGCAGGGCATGGACGGTATGGCTGCCGATATAGCCCGCGCCGCCGGTAATCAGTGTCGTCATAGATTTATCCTGAGGGCCGCTTCTATGCCGGCCTCGAATCCCCGCCCTGGTCTGGGCTGATCATCCTGCAGGCGGCCGGCCAAATCCAGCTTGATGCCGTGTCCGCCCAGTTCCAGCGGCAGGCTGACACGGGCCTCGCCCATGTTCAGCAGCACCGGCGCGGTGGTGAGGATATTGGCGCCGGCGGGGGTGTGGCTGGTGCCGAGCGTGGCGTGATGGATGCTCAATTCATAGAAACGCCCGGAATCGTCGGTCCAGCTTCCCTGCAGGGACAGGAGCGTGGAGTCGTCGTCCAGGCTGAAGCCCAGGGTGCGGCCGCGATAGCGCATGCCGTCGGGATACTGATAGTCGTTGTAGGTGAAGCCGTAGATATTGTCGCCGAAGCTGAAGAACGTGCTGGTGGCGATGCTGTCGGTGAACTCGGCCGTTAGCTTCACCGGACTGCCTTGCGTCGGCAGAAAGACGCTGGCGCCGAACAGATGGCTGGTGCCGGAGTGATTGATGAAGGAATAGTCCTCGTTCATCAATTGCATATAGACCTGTACCGGCACCCCGCCCAGGCTATGGCCATATTTGAATTCCAGCGATCCCTCGCCATTGACATTGTTGGAATGGGTGGAGAAATCGATGTTCTGGAAATAATCCCTCAAGGGCGCACAGGGATGGCCCTGGCCGCAAAACTCCTCGGTCTTCGCCAACCCCAGCTCCAACCCCGGCAACGGATTGATCGTCAGGTGCGTGGCGTCATAATAAACATTGGACTGGATTTGCGGGCCGTCGAGCTTGCCCAGGAAAAACTCCCACTGCCACGGCCCCAGCCAGCGCAGCACCGGCCATGACGACGCTTCCGTGGACGAGCGCTCGATGCCGACCTGCGGCATGGGACGGGCATTGTTGGAAAGCTGGAGCGCGGATATCTGCCCTGGGCCCCACCAGTGATCGAGATAGCCGCCATAAACCAGAATCCCGCCAAGCTGGGCCGAGAAATAGGTTCCATCCGGCATGATCTTGTTCGATCTGGCGCCGAAATTCTGGCTGAAGCCACCCAGCGACACCCGTCCCGAAAAGATGCCGTCATTGCCTTCCAGCGAAAGCTGGCCCTGCCCCTCGCCGCGGCCCATGCCGTCGAAGCCGTAAACCAGGCCGGTGTGGTTGGTGGCATCGGCGAAGGCGGACGCCGAAAATCCCGGCGCGGTGCCCTCCTGGGCCTTGCCCAGCACGCGGCGGGCGGCATCCCGCACCGCCGCCGGTTGTCCCGCCAGGCTGTGGCGCGCCAGGGCATCGGCAATACCTTTCCACGGCAGCGGCCAATGGATGGTGACGCCGTCAATCACGCCGGCAGCGGCCAGCAGTTCGATATCGGAGCGAAGCTGGTTGTCACCGACCTCCGCCCAGGGTGACGCCAGGGCGGGCAAAGCTCCCCAGCACAGCGCCAGAAGCGTCAGGCTGGCCGTCCAGGTCTTTCCCCAAGTCCGCATGCGTCTCCAAAGGCCCCCCGGCGACCGACCATAAACTTGTATCGCGGATGCGAACAAGCCTTGCCTCCGCAACCAAATTGTGACGAAGAATCAATCGCGAACGGGCAAACAGGCCACACCCTGGACCGTCAGGGTGGCGCAGAACCGGCCGCGGTCCTGGCCCACCAAGGGCGTCACACGGAGGCGGTAATAGCGCCCCTTCCCGGGCAGGTCGGCGGCGACGATATCGGGCGCCAGCCCTTCCAGGGCGCCCGCAGCGTGGCCGCGGGCCTTGGCCCAGCCCTCCCGGGCTTCCGCCTCGCTGCGCCAGGCGCCCAGCTGGACCTGTGCGCCGCCCGCCCGGCCCTGTGGCGCGTCCAAGGCCGGACGCAGGATCGGGTTGGCTGGCCTGGCGGGGGAAGCACGGGGCCTGGGCGGGCGCAGAACCACGCTTTCCCCCTGGGCCTTGGGCGCCGCCATGGATGGCGCACGCAGGATGATGGTTCCATCGTCGGCCTTGGTCGCTTCCGTCGCAGACGGGCGTGCGGCCTGCGCCACCCGGTTCGCGGCGGGCGGATGCAGGACAATCACACCCGCATCGGCGATGGCGCCCTCCGGCGGCCCCCCCAGCGCCGTCAGGCGCTCCGACGCAAGGGCGTAACCGGAATCCAGTGCAACGGCCCGGGCATAAAAACCACGCGCCGCGATGACATCATTCTGGGCTTCGGCAATCTGTCCCAAGCCGTACCAGGAATATTGCGGCCTGCCCCCCATCATCGCCAGCGCCGCCCGATAGTCGCGCCTGGCGTCGGCCAGCCGGTTCTGGCGGCGATAGATATTTGCGCGGTTGTTGAGCGCGGTGGGGGCATTTTCGCCTTTCAGCGCCAGGACCGCGGTGTAGTCCGCCACCGCTTCATCCAGCCGCCCAAGGCCGTCACACAGAAAGCCGCGCTGCAGCAGCGCCTGTTCCCGTTCGTCCGGCGGCAAGGCGCGTGTCGCCAGGGCGCGGCTGAAATCCGTCATGGCTTCGTCATGCCGGCCCAGCAGTTCCTGCGCCAGGCCCCGGTAAAGCAACAGCCGGCCGCGCTCGGCCGCGCCGGTGTCTTCCTTCAGCGCGGCGTCCGCCAGATTGGCGGCATGCTGGGCATCGCCCTGGTCGAGCGCGGCCTGGATTTCGGCGATGACGGCATGGGTCGCGGGCGCGGCATGGGCCAAGCCCATGACGCTTACGAAAACCAGCATGCCGATCAGTCCCGCGGCGCGCATAGACCCACCAAATCCTTGAAACTGGACAATAATGGCGGGGCCATGCCATGAAACAGGGTGATCGCAAAAGCATCCCCCGGAAAAATTCCATGACCGTCAAACCCGTCCGCAAAGCTGTCTTTCCCGTGGCCGGCATGGGAACCCGCTTCCTGCCCGCCACCAAGGCGATCCCCAAGGAAATGCTGCCCGTGGTGGACAAGCCCGTCATTCAGTATGCGGTGGAAGAGGCGCGCGAGGCCGGGATCGAACAGTTCGTCTTCATCACCGGGCGCGGCAAACATGTCATCGCCGATCATTTCGACCATGCCTATGAGCTGGAGGCCCTGCTGTCCCAGCGAGACAAGACCACCGAACTGAACAGCCTGCTGGAGATGCTGCCGCCGACCGGGTCGGTCGGCTTCGTTCGCCAGCAGCAGCCGCTGGGCCTGGGCCATGCGGTGTGGTGCGCGCGCCATTTCGTGGGCAACGAACCCTTCGCCGTGCTGCTGCCCGACGACCTGATGGTGGGCAAGCCCGGCGCCCTGTCGCAGATGATCGACTCCTACAACCAGGTGGGCGGCGGCATCATCGTGGCGGCGGAGGAAAAACCCAAGGACGAGATCAAGCGCTATGGCGTGGTCAAGCCCGGCGCCACGAAAGGCAATGCCACCGAAGTGCTGGGCGTGGTGGAAAAGCCGGCCACCGGCACCGAACCGTCCAACCTCTGCGTCATCGGCCGCTATATCCTGCAGCCGGAGATTTTCGGCATTCTCGACAGGCAGGAACGCGGCGCGGGTAATGAAATCCAGCTCACCGACGCCATGGCCCAGATGATCGGCAAGGCGCCCTTCCATGCCGTGAAGACCGACTGCGCCCGCTATGACTGCGGCGACAAGGTGGGGTTCCTGCACGCCAATATCGCGGTCGGTCTGTCGCGGCCCGACATCGCGCCGCAACTGGGCGCCATCCTAAAAGGCCTGGTGTGAGGAAACTTCGCAGATGGCTGCCGGCGGCGGCGGCATTGCTGCTGATGGGCTGCAATTCGAACAGCACCTCGCTTTGGGGGCAGTATTTCCAGATCGCGAAGATGGGCCTGAACAACAGCCTGGGGAGCCCGCGCATCACCCGGGCCCAGGCGGCGGCAATCCCCTATGCCAGCCTGGGTTATCAGGTCGGCAGCGGCCCGGAGATGATTCTGGTGCTGGCGACAGATGCCGGCGGCCAGCAGATCTGGACCGCCGCGAGCCATGTGGTGCTGACGATCGATGCTGGCCGCGTCGTGCGCACCCAGAAACTGGGCCGTGACCTGGGGACAGTCACGCCGGGATCACGCCGGGAACTGCCACCACCGGCCGCGGCGCTGAGCGGCCCCGTCGCCTATACGCGGTTGGCCGATTTCCCGGACATGGGCATTTACGGTGCGCTCCTGAACTGCCGCATGGCGAACGGGCGGGCCGAGACCATTTCAATTCTCGGAAGCGCCCTCGCCACCATGCGGGTGATGGAAAATTGCGACGCACCCGGCCTGGGCTGGTCGTTCATCGATACATTCTGGATAGATGCGAAGAGCGGATTTGTATGGCGCAGTATCCAGCATGTTCATCCCAAGCTGGACGAACTGCATATTGAGATATTCCGTCCGCCCGGTTGATGCCCGCGCAAAAGAAAACCCGGTGAGCGAAATTGCTCCCCGGGTTTTCCGAAACCAGCAGTCTGCAAAAAAATCAGGTGGTTGTGCCCGTCGAAGTCGACGTCTTCGTAGTGGAAGTCGTCGTGGTCGTCGATGAGGTCGTGCCGACGGAAACAATCGAATTGTTGTCACCAGAGGCTGACAGGGCGATGCCAGCGGCGACGATGCCCACACCTGCCACGAGAAGGAGGGTCGGGGTACCATCCAGCTGGGCAGCCTTGACACCCGCCGGCTTGCCAGGAACCAGAGGCGCACGGCTCTCATTGCCAGCGGCAAAGGCATTGGACGCCAGGAACGCGGTCGCCAGAATAACGGCGGCAAAGCTGCGCATTTATAACTCCCTCAAAAATATCCCGTCTTCAGCTTTTTGTAGATGGGGCCTGTAAGACTGTCAACCATTTCTGTGCTGCAATGCAGTAAAACCTTGGGATTTCGCGAAAAATTCATCGGTCGGGCTCCCATCCCGCCGGGATAGCGCCTTCCAAGGCCGCTCCAGCGACCAGTTGCCGCAATCTTCCGTTGGAGCCCCCTTCGCCGATGCCCCGCTACTGCTTCGAGAGGACCGCGACGGAGGCAATCGCCACCGCGAACTGGCTGAATATCTGGGAAACGTCAATGATGGTCTGGCGCAGATCCAGCGGGGTGACATCCCTTGGCACGACAATGGTGCTGCCCGGCGGCAGATTATCCACGCTGAAGCCCAGCCAGGAATGCTGGATCCGGCGCGCCGAACCATCCGGCAGAACGATGAAGGTCTGCGATTCGTCCGCTGTAGTGGCATAGCCACCCGCATGGCCGATATAATCGCCCACGGTTTCGCCCGGCCTGTAGGGATAGCTGCCAGGCTGCAACACCTGTCCCAGGACTGAAACGGTGCTGGGACGCTGCGGAATATAGATCACGTCACCAGCCTCCAGCAGCGGGTCCAGGGACGGATTGGCGACGAGCACCGAGGGATCGGCGACAATCGAGATGCGGCCTAGCGCACGCTGGTTGCGCAGTTCCGCCACGAAGGTCTGCATCGAGGCAAACGTGTTGGGATCGATCTTGTCATTGCCGACACGGGTCATGGCAATGACAAGCTGGCTCTGGACCTCATTGGCGGCGCGGACATAACCGTCACGCTCTGCCTGTGCCGCGGACTGCCGCAAAAAGACCGTTCCGTACGGGTAGGCGGTGTTGGTCAGTCCTCCGGCGCGGGCCAGCAGGTCCGAAAGATGTTCACCGCGCAGGATCGAGAAGGTGCCCGCATAATGGACCTCGCCCTGCACCGTCACGGAACCAAGGCCCACATCACTGAAAACCTGACCGAAGCGAAAAAGATCCCTGGGGCGCACGACATAGCTGGCCAGCGCGCCCTGATGCAACGGCAACGTATTGCGCTGTGTCACGGATCGTCCCGTCTGGCGATCGATGACCGTGGAAATCAGTTCCACGCCGCTCTCATCAGCCCAGTTGACCGTCCCGCCGGCCGCCTGAACGACATCGTCAAGGGTCGCGTTCGTCCCCACGAAATAATATCCTGGGCCCCGCACGGCACCATCCAGCCGCACGCGGTGGTCGGTCAGGAAGTTAATCAGGATCAGCGGATCGACGCCAAGCTGACGCGCCAACTGGCCAAACGTCTGCACCTCGCGATTGGAGGCGAAACGGGTGGCATCCACGGATTGATCCGTGAAGTTCCGCGCCGGCTGCAACATGGGCCCATCGGCGCTGCCCGCATCCCTGTTACTCTGGTCCTCGGGCGTCGGGGTTCCGCCCATTCTCTGTTCATACTGGCTGGGTCCATACTGGCCGGGCCCATACTGGCCAGCGTTAAATTGGCCAGCGTTAAATTGGCCGGCGTTAAATTGGCCGGCGCCAGAGTTCGCTCCCGCGGCCGGGGACAATCCTTGCGTTGTGCCCTGTGTCGCACTGCCGGCTTGCATTTGCCGCTGAACCGATTGCTGTTGCGCACGCTCTTCCTCGTCCTGCCGGCGCGCCATATCTGAACCGGGCGCAGGCGTTTCCAGCACTCCAATCACCTGCTCGCGCTGGATATTGGCCGGCACGCTGGCGACGTCTTCGATCTCCGCCGAGTTCTGCTCCGTCTGGGAAGCCAGCTGTTGATTGAGAGCATTGTCGTTATTGGACAACAGCCCCAGAGGATTGCGGATAGCGGTCTGCTGATCCCTCAAGTTCTTCAGATATGTATGGACGACATAGGTCAGCAGCTGGATTTCATTCGCCGACAAAATCCGAATGACGTCTCCGCTCTGGAGAGTCTGGTCTTCCCGTCCCGCCAAAACCGCCACCGGGGTAAAAGGCAGCAGAGTCGGCATCAATGTGGCGGTGTCCTTACGGACAATAATTCCGAATGGCGTATAGGGCGAGGCGCCCAGCGCACCCGGCGCCTTCAGCACCTCCGAAAGCCGCGTACCGGTAACGATGGGATAGGAGCCGGCCAATCCCGTGCCGCCGGAAAGGGTCGCCTGGCTGTTGACCTGATCGGCGCCAAGCTGGACGAACAGGATTTCGCTGTCATGTACCAGCGTCCCGGTTTCGTTGGCGACCTGCTGCATGTTCGAACTGCCGTCGGGCTGGATATGCAGCACCGAAAGACGATAGCGGCCCCGGACCTCCTGACCACCCGCCAACGCGAGCAAACTGCGCACCGGAGTGGAGGACGTGTGGGGGGCCAGTTCGAAGATGCCGGGTGTGCGTACGAGGCCCGCCACTGCCACAGTCGGCCCCAGCGGCGGCACCAGAATGCGGTCGCCGTCAGCCAGACGCAGCGAGGATGCGCCACCGCGATCCGTCAGGACATTGTACAGATCAACATCATACTCGTGCCCTCCCCGAGAGATGCGGATATTGCGGAGGGACCCCGTCTTGCGCACGCCACCCGACAATAACAGGGCATCCACCGCCGACGACAAACCCGTCAGCAGGCGCTGGCCCGGCTGGTTGACCTCGCCGGAAACCAGCACGCTGATCTGGCGGACGCGCGCCACCGAAACAGACGCATTGGTCGCTACATACGACCGATGCACGGCCGCTTCCAGATCGGTGCGGAAGCTGCCAAAACTGCGCCCGGACGCTGGCAGAGGCGCAAGGCGCGGCAGGACCACCTGCCCATTGCGGTCAACGATGGCACGGAATTCGCCATTTTCCTGACCGCGCATCGAGACGACGATTTCATCCCCAGGCCCCAGCACATAATCGTCCTGCACCGCCCCGGTCATTGGCACCGTCACCGCACGGCCATGGCCCAGCTGTTCGTATCCGAATTGCCGTAAACGCGTGCCCGAACGGGAGGAGAGAATTTGCTCGATCCGCGACTGCGGCAGCGGTTCCTGCGGCACCGCGGGCTGCAGGATCACGCTTTGGGGAAGATTCTCGTCACCGTAGGTGCCCTGCCCTTGCCCCTGGGACTGACGCTGCTGGTACTGCTGCAACAGTTGGTCTGCAGGCGACGGCTGCGCATAGCTTTGAAGGGGGGACATCACGACAATCGCGATGAAAGCAACGGCGGGCGCCACAAAGGCCAGGTTGCGCCACGCCGCCCGGCCATTACGTCCACGATAGCGAATTGGCATCCCCCTCGACCTGCAAGCTCGATCTGAAGCCGCCATGTAACACGGGGCCGGCACCCCGGAAAGAGAAAAAAAGAATTTCCTTGCAATTGCTTAGGCGAATGGGGAAGGAAACAAGCGAGGAATGGTTTAGGGGGGCTTCAACCCGTGGGGTCGCGACGGCGGCAAACCGGAACAATGCCGTGTCAGGTCGGGCGGCTGGTCCTTTTGATGGGCATTTCAGCCGCGGCGCTCGCCGGCTTCCAGTCGTCCGCCATGGCCGACGACGATCCTGTCGTCACCCGCAATCTTTTCGGCAGTCCCGGCCTGGTGGACATGCCCGATGCGCGCATGGCACCGGATGGCGAACTTTCCGTAGGTGCATCCTTCTTCGAGAACACACAGCGCTACAATTTCGGTTTCCAGGTCATGCCCTGGCTGGAAACTTCCTTCCGGTATTCCGGCTTTTCACACTACGATCCAGGCTATCCTGTCTATTACGACCGCAGCTTCGCCTTCAAGATTCGGTTGTGGAACGAGAGCGACTATCTCCCCGCGCTTGCGGTGGGGGTGAATGATGCAGTCGGTACGGGCCTTTACCACAGTCAATTTATCGTCGCGTCCAAGCGCTTTGGCGACATTGATGCGACATTGGGAATGGGTTTTGGCCGATTGGGAACGGCGAATACCATCACCAATCCCTTCACGCTGATTTCCAACTCTTTCAAGGGCGGCAACACGGAAGCCGATCCGGGGGCGGCGAACTTCAGTGGGCTTTTCCATGGCCCCAATGCCGGCATCTTCGGCGGCATAACCTGGCAAACGCCGCTGGAAAACCTAGCGCTTTCAGCCGAGATTTCCAGCGACAATTATACGCTGGAAAGATCGCACAGTTCTTTTGTTCCGAAAAGTCAGTACAACATCGGCGCCAGCTACCAGGTGGCGGACAGCATCGCCTTGAATCTGGACTGGATTTACGGGAAGAGTGTCGCGGGCTCGCTCATCTTCCAGCTCGATCCCGTCCACGACAGTTTTTCGGGTCGCCTCGGCCCCTCCCCGCCGCAGCCTCACATCCGCGATCCGGAGCAGCAACAGCAGGCTCTCTATCGGCTGAAAGGACAACCTTCACCCACAAACGCCAGCCGCATCAATCATTCCGCATTCGTGGACGCCATCTGGAAATCGTCCATCGCAGCGGACGACGTCGCCATCAACGGCCGCACGCTGGTCCTTCATGTCTCCGCCGCGGACCCGGCGGCAATCTGCACGAAAGCGGCCGCAATCGCGGCGGACAGCGGCATTGCCGTTACCGACGTAAACGTGGTGCGGAGCGGAAGAACCACACGCTGCACGGTCCTGTCGCCGCCGCGCCTGCAGGAAGCCGCCTATTCCGACAATCCCGCGACCGCCGGCATTCATGACCTGCTGCTGGCGCGAAACACAGCCACCACAATCGATGCATCGGCGGCGCCGCAGATCGGATATGCCGCGGCCATCGCCACCATTCGCAAGGACCTGGGCGTGCAGCGGATCGCGCTTCAGGCCCTGTCGCTTCAGGACGGCCAGGCGATCGTCTATTACACCAACCTTCGCTACTTCAGCGAAAAGCAGGCACTGGAACGGATGGTGCGCGTCCTGATGGCCGATGCGCCGGGCGACATCGAAAAGTTCCGTTTCATTGCCGTGGTCAACAACGTCCCGCAACGCGAATTCGACATCCTGCGCGGGCCGGCGGAGCGGGCCGCCATCCAAGGCGACGACCTGCTGGGCGACGATTATCCCGGTGGTCCGGCAACGATGCACAATCCTGTCCTGGCCGCAGCGGCCCGCGACAGCTTTCCCCGCTTTTCCTGGAGCATCTTCCCCCAGTTCCGCCAGGAATTGTTCGATCCCAGCAACCCATTTGCGGTGCAGTTTCTCGCCGGCGGATCGGCGATGGTGGAATTGTGGCCGGGCTTTAGCCTGCAGGGAGAAGCAGAATTCAGTCTCTACGATAATTTCAATCTTCTGCGTCCGGCCTCCAGCGATCTGCCTCATGTGCGCACCGATTTCCTCAAATATTTCTCGGAAGGGAAAAACGGGGTGGGCAACCTAGAGGCGGATTATAATTTCCGCCTGTCGCCAACCGTCTTCGCCGTCGCACGCGCCGGTTATCTGGAAAGCATGTTCGCGGGCGTCGGCGGTGAAGTCCTCTGGCGGCCCGAACACCAGCGCTGGGCGTTGGGCGTGGACCTTTACGAAGTGAAGCAGCGCGATTTCGACCGCATGTTCGGCCTGCAAGGCTATCATGTCTTTACCGGGCATGTTTCGCTCTACTACGCTTCGCCTTGGTATGACCTCAATCTCGCCGTCCACGCGGGACAATATTTGGCCGGAGATCGCGGCCTCACCTTTGAGATGACTAGACGGTTTAGCACCGGCGTGGAAATTGGAGCTTTCTTCACTAAGACAAATGTGTCCGCCGAGCAATTCGGTGAAGGCAGTTTCGATAAGGGTATTATCATTCGCATTCCACTGCAGTGGAGCTTGCCTGTCGATACACAGAGTCAATTGGCGTTGGATCTAAGACCTGTGCAGCGCGACGGCGGACAGCGTTTACAGGGCGACACCCTGCTATACGAGGAGACCCGACGCACAAGCGAAGCAGAGTTTGATTTGCAACGGAACTCCCTCATCGAGTAGCAAATCCCGCGATCTAAATATGCCCTAACGTATCGCGCGCGATCATTTCAATGAGCGGGCAGTACCGGTCACGATGCAGAGCTTTCAATCATCTTTAACTGCCTATTGGCGAAGCTAATCATGGGCGCTATCCTCCCGCGGAACTACCATAGGTGGAAACATGAAAGATCACTCTTTTGCTTCCCTGACCTTCGAGGGTCGGCGTATCATCGTACTCGGGGACGTGATGCTGGACAGGTTTGTGTACGGGAACGTCGCTCGAATATCGCCAGAAGCGCCCATTCCAGTTCTGTTGATCGACAAGGAATCCGCCATGCCCGGAGGGGCAGCCAATGTCGCCCGCAACGTGGCCGCGCTAGGCGGCGAAGCCATTCTCATCGGCGTGATCGGCGATGATCGTGCGGGAGACAGCCTTCAGGCTATGCTTGATTTTGAAAAAAACCTTGCAGGAGATTTCGTTCGCGTACCAACCGCGCAGACGACCGAGAAAATTCGCTTTATCGCGGCGCAACAGCAGCTGTTGCGCGCTGACAGCGAACAGCCACAAACCGCGGATTGGCAGCCGCTGGCGGAAAGGTTCTTCCATCATCTTCCCGGCGCGCACGCCATCGTATTATCCGACTACGCAAAAGGCGTTTTATCCCCCGAACTGCTTAAGCCCGTGATCGCAGCAGCGCGCGATGCGGGCATTCCGATCGTGCTGGATCCCAAGAATCTGGATTGCTCACGATATAATGGCGTGACCGTCCTCACGCCCAACCGCGGCGAGGCGGCGGCGATGTCGGGTATCGCCATCGAAGGCGATGAAGATGCGGCTGCTGCGGCTAAGATCCTTTTGGACATGATGCCGGAGACACAATCTGTGCTGATTACCCGAGGAGCCGATGGGATGACGTTGGCGCGGCGCGACGGTTCGATAGCACACAGCCCCGCGCTCGCACGAGAAGTCTTCGATGTTTCGGGAGCCGGAGATACGGTGACCGCCAGTCTGGCGCTATCTTTGGCCACAGGCCTCAGTCTGGATGACGCGGTCCTAATTGCCAATACGGCAGGAGGCTTGGTGGTTGGAAAGCACAACACCGCCGTGGTATCGCACGACGAACTTCTAAAAGCTCTTTTGCTGGCGGGCCAACCGGATTTCACCGCCAAGGTCGTTGGCCTGGAAGAATGTGCTTCAATAGTGGCTGGCTGGCGAAAACGCGGCGTGCGCATTGGCTTCACCAACGGTTGTTTTGATCTCATCCATCCAGGCCACGTTTCCCTGTTAACAGAGGCGAAAGGCGTGTGCGACCGGCTGGTGGTGGGCCTCAACACCGATTCATCCATCAAGCGCCTGAAAGGCCCGACGCGGCCCGTCCAAGACGAGGTCGCGCGAGCTATCGTGCTTGGTTCTCTTTCGGCCGTCGACATGATAGTTCTGTTTGACGAGAACACCCCGATTGAGCTGATTTGCGCGATCCGACCGGACGTCCTTGTTAAGGGGCAAGACTATACCGTCGATCAGGTGGTGGGAGCGGCTGAGGTTACTGCGTATGGCGGGCGTGTCCACCTTGCTACGATCCAACCAGGACAAAGTACAAGCCGAACCATTGCCCGTATCGCGGAGAAGGTCAGTTAATGCGGCGTTATCTGGTTACCGGCGGAGCCGGCTTCATCGGATCCAATATCGTCGCCTCCTTGGCGGACGCCGGCGATGAAGTAGTGGTTTGTGATAAACTAGGGCAGGATGAACGTTGGCGAAATCTCGCCAAACATGCCGTTCAGGATATCGTGATTCCGGAAGCACTCCCCGCCTGGCTCGAAAGGCATGGCGACAGCCTCGACGGCATCGTGCACATGGGCGCCATCAGTTCCACGACCGAGACCGACGTCGACAGCATTCTGCAAAACAATATACGATTGACAATGGATCTTTGGGATTGGTGCACCGATCGCCACAAGCCTCTAATATATGCCTCTTCTGCTGCAACTTACGGAAATGGTGAGGCAGGGTTTAACGACGATTTTTCCGAACGGAAGCTGGGAAAGCTAAGGCCGTTGAACGCTTATGGATGGAGCAAGCACTTTGTCGATCAAAGGATCGCCCATCTGGTCGCCAACGGAAGCAGAACACCACCACAGTGGTGCGGCCTGAAGTTCTTTAATGTTTATGGTCCGAACGAATATCATAAAAAGGGGATGATGAGCATTGTCGCCCAGAATTGCAGGTTGATACAGGAGGGCGGCTCACTCAGGCTTTTCCGCAGCTATCGGGCAAACTATGCCGACGGAGAACAACTGCGCGATTTCGTCTATGTCAAGGACTGTGCCGCGGTGGTCAGCTGGCTTCTAAAAAACCCCGCAGTTTCCGGCTTGTTCAATCTGGGAACCGGCAACGCCCGCAGTTGGCTCGCACTGGGACGAAGCATCTTCGCCGCGCTGGAAAAACCTGAAAAAATCGAATTTGTGGAAATGCCGGAAGCCATACGGTCAAAATATCAGTATTTCACGCAGGCGCGCATGAGCAAGTTGAGGGAAGCGGGCTACTCCGAGCCTTTCATGTCGTTGGAAGATGGAGTAGGGCAATATGTAAGGGACTATATCGCGACATCAGATCCTTATCTTTAACCCTCATTTTGATCCAGAAGTGACTGGGCCGCTTCGAACACATGGGCCGGCAATATGTTCAAAAGACAGGACATGTATATGCAGCCTGGCCGATTGCAGGGCGCACACGGCACGGGATAAGTCAGAACGCGGATATGGGGATTCGGCGGGCTCCATTGCCACCTGTTATTCGTACCTGTGAAAAGGCACACTGTCGGTGTGCGGAAGAGACCTGCGATGTGCGACGCCGCCGTGTCTGGGCAGATCAGCAGCTTCGCATGGGCAACAACGCTGGTGAAATCGGCCAGCGACAGCTTTCCGGCAAGATTTATGACCGCAGGAGTGTGTTCCTGCATGTCTCGCGCGACGCCTTCTTCTGCATCTCCGGCACCGGTCACAACCAACCGGAATGAAGGACGAAAAGACCGGAAAAGGTCAGCAAGCATGAACCAGTTTTTGGCACCCCAGTCTTTGAACGGGGCGCCTGCTCCCGGATGAAGGACAATATAGGGCGTGTCAGCCGGCATAACAGACGGCCATGCGGGTTTGCCGTCGAACGCCAGCGCGGGATCAAGCTCCCCAAATCGCAGCGGATCGTCTGAAAAAACAACATTCAGCAGATCTCGATGGTAATCCGAAACAGGCCTATCTTCGTCAACCCAACGTACGGGGTAATTCAATAGTGGGCCGAAGCCGCCGCTATCAAATCCTATCCGTGCCGGAATATGCGCGCGGAAAAAGAGCACATGAGCGGGAGGGAAAAAGGGGTAGAAATCAATCGCGGTATCGTATCCGAACGATTTTATCTCGCTCAAGGCACTGGAGCGCATTTCTCGGTATTTGCTCTTTTTTCTACGCAAGGACGCCCTGGACCGGTTAATCGCCCAATGATCAACAATATGAATATTGTCGACGAGCTTACTATCGGAGATGGCTTTTGCGGCCCAGCTCCCCACAAGCATACCGATCCGTATCCCAGGGATCCGGCGGCGCAATGCCCGGATGGCGCCGAAGGTCGTCACTACGTCTCCGATATGCCCCCAATTCGATAAAAGAATATGTCGAGGTTTCGCCAAGTTCACCGGCTTAGACGCCGGTACCAGTCGCAGCAGCAGATCAACGGCGGTCAACATCAATGCCGCGCGAGGGCTTCGGATCAGATAACGCCCTCTCATCGCGGGGCGCGGTGCGGGAAGATCGGGAGGCAAAGACACCGGCACAGAACTCGCTGGGGAATACCTCACCGGGTTAGAGCCATAAATAGGCCGTGCTTTTCAAAGAATGCCCGAAGATCCCATGTATCAAAAAGATAACCGGGAATTCCCGCGTTGCGGGCCGCCTCGACATCCGACATTTTGTCTCCAACCAAAAAGGCACACGTTGGATCGATGCTAAGATCCCGCATCGCCTTTTCAATCATGCCGGGGTTTGGCTTTCTGTCATGATGATCTTGCCGCCAGCGCTCCATCTGAGCTTCCGGATGGTACGGACAGAAATAAAAACGATCGATCCTGGCTCCACTCGCCGCCAATTCACGAGCCATCTCGCGATGCAAGACATCAACGTCTTCCGAACCAAACATACCTCGGGCAACACCGGATTGATTCGTCACGACGACCACGAGCCAGCCCGCCTCGTTGAAGCGCCTGATGACCTCTTTGGCCCCTGGAATCCAAGCAACATCGTCATATCGGCCAACGTACCCGTGGTCGACATTTATGGTTCCGTCTCGGTCAAGGAAAAGGCAGGGCCGTTTTTCCATTGCTCATTGTCCGGCATGTGCGGCGGCTTGATCCGCATATTCGGTGAGCGCGTCTATCGCGCCTACAATGTGGTAAAGCGAAGACGCGCGCGCTGGTTCATCGACAAAGCTGTTGTCCTCTTTCAGGATGTCGAACCAGAGGCCCGGAATAGCGGTCTCGAGGTAGCGGGAGAGTCCCGCCCACGCTCTCGCGGCATCTTCTTCAAGCGACTGCCGGCGCAACTGCCACGGCGCCTTCGCCAAGGCAAGCGCCGCTTTGAGCCATTCTGCTTGTGCCCAAAGACGGGCTGAAGGGTCCTGAACCGCGCCGCTCGGACTGAGACCCGCGACTGCAACACCTCGCTCCGGATCGACGCCGAATGTCATTCCAAATTGATATAGCCGTGTCACAGCCGGCTCGACGCGGCTACTCTCTCCCGTCAGCACAGCCCAGCGCAATAGCAGCCATGCCCATTCGAACTGATGGCCAGGCTCAACCAGCGGGGCAACGCCGAACGATGCCGGCTCCCATTGCCGGTTATAATGTTCACATATAGTACCGTTTTCCCGGTCGATCATACGATCAAGACAATTGGTCCCGAGCGAATCTGACATGAGCTTCCAGCAAGGCGCATTGGAGATTTCTCGCCAGGCCAGCGCTGCTTCGAACAGATGCATATGAGGATTGGCAAGAAGATATGCTTGGTCGGTGCCTTCGATATAACCACCGGCGGGGTGAGCCCTCCCCCTTGCCAGGAAATCATATATTTCAAACGCGAGATCCTCCAGCGCCCGGTTTTCCAGCACATGCGCGGCGTGAGCCAGCGCCAATAAGACAAAGGCAAGCTCGTAATTGAAGCAGCCTTCGTCGTGCGGGCGTCCCTGTATGTCCACACTATTGCGGTACTCGCCCTGCCTTGTGCGGTAACGATCCACCAGAAAATCGCATCCAGATTTGACAAGCCGCGGCCAGGGCCCACCGGGCTGCAGTTGAGAAAGCAGGGCAAAAGAATAAATCTGGCGCGCGATTGTCCGGCAGCGCTTCGGTACAGCGAGCGGCGCCCCATCCTGACCAATCGCATCATAGAACCCGCCATTAACGTCATCGACACCCACGGTGGACCACAGCGGCGCAGCGTGATGAAGCAGCCAGTCTTTGCTGATATTGGCGCTAAGTTTCACAGAGACACTCGCGATGTATTTCCTTTCGGGCCGGTGGATCGTGATCGCCGTTCAAATAGGGCGTAATTAACTGCCGCCAAAACGGCTATATGAACCCACAGATAAGTCCGCATGATATTCTGCTCGAAAAGCAAGAGAACCAACTCTCCCAGCATTCCAAAAGCCAATGCCGAGGCTACAATGAATAGCTCATTATCTGAGCTTCTTCTCCAAAGCAGGACTTGGAACTGCTTGGCCAGATATGCGATGAGAGCGAGGCCTCCCGTTATTCCGACCGCTGCAAAAACCTCGGCGAAGACGTTCAACCCCTCCAGATGCAGAACCATGTATTGGTCATATGTGATTCCAGGAAAGAGCCGATCGGAAATTGAAGGTCCGACGCCTCCCAGACCGACGCCAATTACGGGATGATCCATCGCTAAAGCAACCGTGCGGGCAAATGCGTCGGTTCTCTCTCCAATGGAGTGTGTAGTCCCTCCTCTAAGGATACCTATCCCGGCCGTGAGTGCCTGAATTAACCAAAATTGATAGATCGAAATATAAGCAACCAAAACCGCCGGCCCCAGAAAGCCCGCGATTCCGATCGATTTGCGCACTCGGCCAATCCGCTCGCCTTGGTAAGCTCGATAGATCCATGCCAAACAAAAAGCGATAAAGACAGCATACATCATGGCCAATCCTGAGCGTGACGTTGAGAGTATTTCCACCGCCGAAAGCAGGCACACGCCCGTAATCAACGTTCGCCGCGACACGATTTTGCTACCATGGTCCAGTAGCAAAACCAAAGTGATCCACCCACTCATTATGTAGAGTGCGAAATAACTTGGCTCATAGGAAAAACCGTTCAAACGGGGAAGCCGTCCCTCTACCAGCCACTGCTGTGTGAGCAGGGATTTACCAGCGAGACCCGACAGAAACTGTAGAAGACCGAAAGCGCCGACAAACAGAAAACTGCGGATATACCAACGAAGCAGGGATCTCAGGCGAATTTCGGAAACACCATAATAGTTGGTATAAAATATGATTGTTAGAATATTGAAGAATAAGGCGATGGCATAGGCCACATTTCTATTGAAAAACGGAGAATTGGGAAGAAAAGCCAAGTTCAGACCAAAAACCACAAGGAGATAAGCAACCCCCAGTGGCTTCTTGAAACCGGCGCCCCCATGCTGGGTGAGAAACAATGCGACGGCAGCCAAAAGAAAAATTTGCGTATACCGTACCGTCAGGCCACCGAGCTGGAACACGAAGAAAACGTCCCCGGTCGCTGTAAAAAGACCGAGGATTGCAAGGACATGGATTGCGCTCGTACCAGACGAAAAAAACCGATTCAGATACGTCACTGCCTCTCCTCATCCTAAACGGCCAGACTTTCCATCGCGGAAAAGAATGAATAGTGAGCCCAAAACCAAGCCCAGCATCGCGCCGATCGCCAAATTCAGGATCGGCTCGGGAGATATGGGCACCGCATCAATCACCGGGTCATCGAGAACGAACAGCGAATAATAACCCGCGTCGTCGATCATCATCGCGTATCGTTCTTGTTCTGAAAGAACATTGACAAGTGAAGTACGATATTCGACGATGGAAACTGTAGCCAACCTGTCTGAGAGATAAGCGATCCGCCGCTGAAGATTCTGTCGTTCGCTTTCCTTTAAGATCGTATCTGCTGCCTTAACAGCTTGTATTAATAGTGAGGTCGCCCCTTCCGGCGTATTATCTACCGCGCTCACGGTTACAATCTGTGAGGAAGAGCTCGCTCCCAAAACCGATTGGCCTTCTGATGCCTGGAGTGTGCTTACTGCCCCTGCAAGATATCGATAGATATTGGGGATGCTAGGACCCTCGTCTACCGAAATGCCGAAAATAGACAAATAGCTGCTTTTCAGACGCCCAGAGAAGCCCGGCGACCGCAGGGAAATCCATCGCCCGTCCCGATACACCCAATTCGGTCCAAAGATATGGCGAATGCGCCCTCGGTCATTCAGAAAAAACGCCGCAACCCGATTGGAATGCAACAGATTCAACATTTGGGTAAATGTGCGGGACGACGCTTGCTGAGAGCCAGTCAGCGCCCCCAATACACTTGTTGCCGCCCCGCCGGACTGTGACGTTTGGTCTATGCGGGGGGTAATGCGCATCGATGCCGAGTACATTTTCGGCTTGTTCAGGCTCACCATGACACTGGCGATTGTGCAGATGAGGATGCACAATAAAATAAATCGCCAGCCGCGCATGACAGCCCCTGCGACGCCCGCTATCGACACATCATCGGTCCGGCAGCCGCTCATGCTGTCCGGAATCGGCAAGAGCCAATTCTGCACGGACCTCGCGAAGGAAGATATCCGTTCCCTCCAATAGGGTATTGCATCTTGATGCTCGGCCGACATGATTAAGGCATTCCTAGCTTCGGCCTGGCTATCCAACGTTCAAGGCAATGCCCACGTCATCTTGCCATTCCTATCTTTTTCTCACAATCAACTGGCGAAACGCCAAAAAAGGAATGTGATCGCCCAGAGCGCAAAGGATAACACCGATCCGACATCCCAGTGGTTATCATAACTCACCATCCACCCGCCCATGCCTGGCTTCCGAGACATAATATTGCGCAAATCACGATTTTCAGTCATATCAAATGATCGCAAGGAATCCCCTATCAACCACCGAAGTTTTCATGCCCTATTCGCGCAGAATTTAGGAGTTGAGCAGTTGCTTCGGACGCGACCCTCTCGTCCCTGTATGTGCGTAACCAGCGAAACATTTAACGGAAAAACCAGTGCTCCAGCCCCCCCCTCCTTCAATATATGACCAATATCTCTTCTCGGTTGCTGGGGAAGGCATGGACGTAGGAGCGGAGATCGAACGAGCCCGCCTAGCATTCAACCATTACTTCTTACCTTTCCTTGGATGCGGTAGCGATGGCTGCATTATAGATGTCGGGTGCGGCTTTGGGAAGTATTTGGCGGCGGCTCATGCGGCAGGGTTTACTAATGTCCATGGGGTCGATATCAGCATCGACCAAGTATCGTTCGGTCGCGACAGGCTCAGATTGCAGATCGAACGGAGCGACGCAATACCGTTTCTGGCCAGTCGCGGAAAAAGCGCTGATGTCGTGCTGCTGATCGATGTTCTCGAACACTTCGAGTTGGATGAGTCGCTCAACCTCTTGCGAGCAATCCGTGGCACTCTCAAAAGCGGAGGATTGGCCATCATCCAGGTCCCAAACGCATTGGCGCCCTTCGCGCCTACTTTTCACGGCGACGTGACACATAAACGCGCTTTCTCATCGCTTTCATTAGCCCAGCTGCTACGCATGGCTGGCTATAACGACTTTCAGTTCCTGGCCATGCCGCCGATCATGCATGGTCCCAAGAGCACCATTCGGCGCATTTTATGGTCTACCTTTTTTGCGCCGACCATTCGGACCTATTTCTTGGCAGCTTATGGCACAGCGATGGGAGGAATATATACTCCCAATCTTTATGCCATAGTCAAAGTTCCCCTGACCTGAAATAGTGGCATTTTAATACGCGCTGCAGGTTTCGCAGTTGTGTTACAGAGCGCATGGAGGTTATGACAACCCACATCGCAGCCAACCCAAAATCGGGAAAAAGCGCAATCCCCCCCTCTCCAAAACCGATTTGCAAATGCTGTCAAGGGTAGTATTGACTGAAACGCAACAGCATCCCGGACAAGATTCAGTCGGTCATCCCTCACTGAAACATAATGATAAGCTAGGAGCATAGCATGAAGGCAGTCATTCTTGCGGGCGGCTTTGGGACGCGCCTCAAGGAAGTTACCGAAGTGAAGCCCAAACCGTTGGTGGAAATTGGAGGGCGGCCGATCCTTTGGCACATCATGAAGATTTATTCCCACTACGGAATAAACGACTTCGTTATTTGCCTTGGATACAAGGGGTATATGCTGAAGGAGTATTTTTCGAATTATCAGCTCCATATGTCGGACGTTACCTTCGATATGAACTCTAACAATAGCGGCCATGTTCATCAGAACAATTCGGAACCGTGGCGCGTCACCTTGGTCGACACCGGAGAAAAAACTATGACCGGCGGTCGCATCAGACGCGTCAGAGATTATCTGGCTGGGGATGATACTTTTCTTCTCACCTATGGCGATGGCGTGTCGGACGTCGACGTCAGTGCATCAATCGCGTTCCACCGAGCCCACGGTCGTAAGGCAACCTTGACTGCGGTGCGGCCGCCCGCACGTTTTGGCGCCCTGGAAATCACCGAAGACAGCACGGTAAAATCGTTCGCGGAAAAACCCATTGGGGACAACGCTTACGTGAATGGTGGCTTCTTCGTGCTGTCGCCGGACGTCATCGACTTCATCAAGGATGATACGACGATCTGGGAACGCGACCCCCTGGAGCAGTTGGCGGTGGCCGGGGAATTGAAAGCATTCCGCCATGACGGATTCTGGCAGCCCATGGATACGCTGCGCGACAAACATTATCTCGATGAAGAGTGGGAAAAGGGAATTGCCCCCTGGAAGGTCTGGTGATGGCTTTCATAACGCCTTCATTTTGGAAAGACCGTCGCGTTTTCCTCACGGGACATACCGGGTTCAAAGGCGCCTGGTTAAGTCTGTGGCTTGCAGAACTGGGCGCCAAAGTCAGTGGATTTGCTCTTGCGCCTGTTTCCGAGCCGAATCTTTTCGAATTGGCAGGCATAGCCGATTTGCTTTCGGCAAACGTGATCGCCGACGTCCGCGAACTGAATGCCTTGCGCCAAGCGGTGCACAACGCAGGTCCTGAAATTGTCATCCACATGGCGGCTCAGCCCCTGGTTCGCGAGAGCTATGCCGATCCCATTGGTACATATGCCACCAATGTGATGGGAACGGCCCACTTGCTCGAGGCGATACGCAGTCTGGAGACCGTACGCGCAGTCATCGTGGTGACGACTGACAAATGTTACGAGAACAATGAATGGGTTTGGGGTTATCGCGAGGTGGACAGGCTGGGTGGTCGCGATCCCTACAGCAATAGCAAGGCCTGCGCCGAATTGGTAACGGCTTCTTATCGCCAGTCTTTTTTCCGGAACGTCCCTGCAGCGCCGGCTATTGCCACGGCGAGAGCAGGCAACGTCATCGGCGGCGGCGATTGGTCGGAAGACCGTCTCATTCCCGATATTTTGCGCGGCTGCTTTGGCCCTTCTGCTGAAGTTATACTTCGCAATCCAGTCGCCGTAAGACCGTGGCAGCACGTGCTCGAGCCGCTTGGGGGCTATCTCTTGCTCGCGGAACACTTGGTCAACAATGGCGCACTCAACGACGATGCGTGGAATTTTGGGCCCCACGAAGGGGAAGAGCGTCCGGTTTTGGAAGTGGCAAACGCGGTCGTTGAAAGCATGGGCATCGGAAAAGTGATCATACGTAAAGACCCGGACGCCCCCCATGAAGCCACGCTGCTTCGCCTGGACTGCAGTAAGGCCCGCGCTAGATTGGGCTGGGCGCCGACCTTCAGGTTTCAAGAGACCATCGCCTTTACGACAGCCTGGTATGCTGCATGGCATAAAGGCGAAGATATGGCAAATTTTACCCGCGACCAGATTCGAATTTTCACTTGGAGCAGCCTGAACAGATGAGCACGCCCGATGAATTGAACCGACTTCGCGAGCAGATTCTTGCTCTGTCGGAACGATATGCAGAATTGAAGCATGGCCCGGTTCCGTTTCAGCCGGGGGTGAGTACGGTTCCTCCCGCAGGCAAAGTGTTGGGGCCCCCGGAAATGCGGGCTCTTATCGATTCCTGCCTGGATTTTTGGCTCACCACGGGGCGATTCAATACGCAGTTCGAAAAGCGACTGGGAGCCGTAACGGGCGTGATGCAGGCCTTGACGACCAATTCTGGCTCTTCCGCCAATCTTTTGGCGATGACTGCTTTGACATCGCATGTCCTTAAAGACAAAAGACTGATGCCGGGAGACGAAGTCATTACCTGCGCCACGGGATTTCCCACGACGGTCAACCCGACGTTACAAAATAATTTGGTGCCTGTGTTCCTAGATGTCGAACTCGGCACCTACAATATCGATATTTGCCGCCTCGAAGAAGCTTTGAGCCCACGAACCCGGGCAATCATGGTCGCCCATACGCTCGGCAATCCCTTCGATCTGGGCGCCATAACGGCATTCGCGCAAAAGCACGATCTTTTCCTTATCGAAGATTGCTGCGACGCCTTGGGAGCAACTTATGGCGGGAAAAAGGTCGGTACCTTTGGGACTATGGGCACACTTTCATTTTATCCTGCTCATCACATCACCATGGGAGAAGGTGGGGCCGTCTTATGTAACAGGATGATCTTCAAACGGATCGTCGAATCGGTACGTGACTGGGGTCGCGACTGCTATTGCGAACCTGGCAAGGACAATACCTGCAACCGCAGGTTCGATTGGCAACTGGGTGATTTGCCTTATGGATACGATCATAAGTACACTTACTCTCATTTGGGCTATAATTTGAAGATAACCGATATGCAGGCAGCGATTGGGCTGGCCCAGCTTGATCGGCTCGATGGATTCGTCGCGGCACGCAGAAGAAATTGGCAGTACTTGCGGGATGGTCTCAAGGATCTTGAGGACATCCTGCTGCTTCCGGAAGCCACAAAGAACAGCGATCCATCATGGTTCGGGTTTTGTGTGACGCTAAGACCGGATGCCCCATTCGATCGCGAAAATCTGCTTCAATATCTCAACAATGAGCGAAAAGTTGGCACACGGCTTCTTTTTGCCGGCAACCTGCTTCGCCAACCCTACATGAAGGATCGTAATTATCGGACGGTTGGGCCTGTAATCAATTCCGACATTGTCATGAACCGGACTTTCTGGATTGGCGTTTATCCTGGCTTAACACAGGATCATCTGGATTTCACCATGGATTCACTCCGCCGATATTTCGCCAGTGCAAAAGTCTCGTAAAAGAGCAGCCGAGCCTTCGCGGCGCACGCAGCGCAGACGGGCAATATATGCCTGATCCGCACGTCTCGAGGATTACCGGACCTAGCAGGCCTATGCGGGCCGTTCTGACGGGAGCGAGCGGCTATCTCGGAAGCCATCTTTTGCGGCGACTTCATGAGACGGGATGGGATGTCCTCATCGTCGCACGGCCGAGCTCGGTGATTGCCTGCGAATTTCAGACCCTACGCTACACGAACGAGATCGGCCCGTTGCGCCAGGGCATCGCGGCTTTCAAGCCAGATGTGGTATTTCATTTGGCCGCCGCGCTCGCACGTTATGGCCATACGGGCGATGATATCGACAATCTCATTTTCTCCAATATCCAGCTATCGACCCATCTCGCCGAAGCAGCGGTTGACGCTGCTGTGCCGGCTTTTGTCGATATTGGCACGCATTGGCAATATTATCACAGCATGCAGTATCGACCAGTAAACCTATACGCGGCGACCAAGCAGGCATTCCAAGATATTCTGCGATATTATGCGGATGCCTATCCCTTGGCAGTAAGCACTCTCATTTTGTATGATGTTTATGGTTCAAACGATCCGCGCCCGAAGATCATCAATCTTTTGCGGCGCGCCTTGAACACGGGTGAAGAGATCCCTTTATCCCCCGGCGAACAATTACTTGACTTAATCTTCGTCGATGATGCCATCGAGGCCATGATACAGGCTGCAGATCTACTGCTTCACACACAAAAGCCCGAGTATCATTCATGGACTGTCCGCACGGGCCAATTGACTAGCTTGCGCGAACTGGTAGCGACAATGGAAAGCGTCTGGAAGAAGGCCATACTGGTAAAATGGGGGGGGCTGCCCTACCGGGCTCGGGACGTGATGAGGCCATGGACTGGAGGTCAGACGGTACCAGATTGGCGACCGGAAACGGACTTGGTAACCGGTCTGCGCAGGATCATGAACGAAGACCTAGCGGTCTCACCCGGAAATGAGAGATCATAATGGGCGATATATCCATATGTATACCCACATATAATCGCGCGGAATTTCTTCCGGATCTTCTCGACTCGATATCAGTGCAAGCGGATGACGATATCGAAGTCGTTATAAGCGATAATGCCTCTACGGATGACACGGAAGCTGTCATCGACATATACCGGCCCAGGATTCGCAACCTTGTCTACTCGCGGGCACCTGAGAACCAGGGTCATGACCGCAACTACCTGCGCGCTGCCAGCATGGCCGGCAACAGATACTTATGGTTTATGGGAAGCGACGATGCGGTCGAACCCGACGCAATTGCCAACATCCGCGGAGCGTTAAGCCGTCATCCTGGTGTTGCAGGCATGAGCATCGCCGCCCGTGGCTTCGATTATCACTTGAAGCATCCGATTTATTTCAATGACATCATCGCATCCAACGTACCTGCGGAAACGATATTGCGCGGTCCTGACGAAGTTTCCGCAAGTATAGGAACGTCATTCGGATATCTTTCCGTCATTCTTGTGGACAGGATACTATGGGCACAGAGCGTTCATAATAATCCCGTCGAAAGATATTTTAACGCCTTCGTCCATGTGTTTGTGATTCTCAATGTGCTGCGACAAAACCCGTTATGGCTTTGCTACCCGCGGCCATTGGTTCGGTGGCGATCCGGTAATGATTCATTTTTGGTTTTTGGTCAGCAAAAGCGCATGGAGACGGACGTCAAAGGAATGGACGCGGTATTTGGAGATGTACTTGGCAGGAGCTCGCCGGCCTACCGCGCCGTCACGAATGCCATGATTCGATTGCATGTCCGCGCCAAAGTGATTGGCGCCAAGATCCGAGGAGAAAACCTCGCCTATTATCGGGTCGTAATTCCATTGCTTCTCCGCTTCTATTGGCAGTACCCGTCATTTTGGTTGACGGTATTTCCTCTTTTTTTCGTTCCCTCTTTCGTAATGCGCGTTACGCGGGCAGCGTATCGTCTAACGATCAAACCTCTTCGGTTGAAAAAAATGGCGGAAACCTGGCATCCGGCGCCGTAACGGATTTAAGGAAGGCAAGATGCAAAGGCGATGGATATTTAAGATAAAACGACAGCTTAAAAGGCTAGCGCTGCTTTTTGCGCGCACCTTCCGCTTGGCCATCTCGCCCGAAAGATATGCCGGTGCCGATCGGATCGCGATCTTCGATAAACGCACTTGCGACTTCGGATGCGGCAAGGCGATCGACAAAACGCTCATGGAGCCATGGCGCGGCGGGATTCCCGCTTTCGGCGTATGGCGCTTGCCGTCTGTACACATTCTGGCGGATCGCGGCCTTTTGCTTACAAAGCGCATGCAATGGATTCTCAATGGGATTGCTTTAAATCCTTCAGATATGCACACCGCCATAACGCGGCCGATCCCATTGGCAGGTACCACCGCGATCATCCTGACGGACGTTGCCAGAAACAACTATTATCACTTTTTCATCGATACGCTACCGAAACTTGACCTCGTCATGCGATCCGGAATCGCTATCGACCGATACGTGGTGCACGCCAATGAAGATTACCAGCGCGAGGCCTATGAAATTCTGGGCATAGCCGACAAGATTGTCGCCGCGAACCATAACAGCCATTTCTACTGCGAACAGGTCATCTATCCCGATAAATTAACCCAGAATCGGCTGGTGGCATCTCCCCATTTCAACTACATGTTGATAGATTTTCAACTCGATTGGGCGTTGGATTTTCTATCCAACAGCCTGCCTCGCGCAGACAGTGTGCCGAATGCTCCCAAAAGGCTTTATGTCAGCAGGGCACGCGCACGCGGGCGGCAAGCCATCAACGAGGCGGAGCTCGTCGCTCTCCTAAGGCGATACCATGTCGAGACGATTTATCTGGAGGATTTTTCGCTGTCGCAAAAAATTTCGATAGCGCAAAACGCCGATTTGATCATCGGCGCGTTCGGAGCTGGTTTAACGAACATCGTGTTTTGCCGGCCTGGAACACGAATCATTGAACTAGTGCCGGACCTGACGCCGCAGCATTTCTTTCAGATGATCGCATATCTGCGCAAGCTCGACTATTCCTATTTGGCCTGCGATTCGATCACAAGGGATGCCCTTGTTTCGGATTATGACTTGTGCGTCCCTTTGCCCATCTTGGAAAATGCCTTGAAGGCTGAGCCGTAACTCCTACGGAGTAGCGGATAAAGCCGCATTTCTATCCCGTGCCGGCTTCAACATATGCCGATAAAGCCAGCGGGCCCCTCGCATGAGCCATGACGGTGTGAGAAAAATAGGAAAAGTCTTTATCCAGAATGCGGGATAACGCCCATAACGTGGAACTGTCAGTGTCAATGCCCGCAAGAAAAACCCGCTCTTTTCGCCAGTGAGCTTGCCGCCGATCAATGTCCAGCGCACATGCACGGTCGCAATACGAACCTGCACCGCATGAAACCCTACGGAGGCGCGTCCCAACAGGGCAAAGGCTTTCTCGAACCCGAGAACATCAATTTGCAGGCGCCGGAATCGGCCATCGCCGAGGAAGGAATCGTTACCGCTGCGCCAGCCGACGCAAGGGATAGGAAGAATTGACCATCGAGGCGCCTTAGTCAGCATTTTCACCACGGTATAAAGATGCGCATAGGTTGCCGGAAATTCTGCCCCTGATATTTCCTCGATCGCGGCACGCCAGACATCTCTTCTCACGACCAAGCTGGAGATGAACCCAAGAGAAGGACCAATCAGGGAGGCAACCTCATCGGCGTCCGTCAATAAAAGAGGCTTGGGAAATGCCGCCACCGGATCACGAATGAAAATAGGATTCTTGAGATCCGGAGAATAGCCTCTGGCGGCCACACTTATACCACTTAACAGAGGGTCTTTGCGCAGGGCGGATAGTATGAGGGCTATCGCGCCCGGTTCGACTTTATCGTCGCTTCCCATCAACCAGCAAAAATCCGCAGATGCGAGATCGATTGCTCGGCGTATATTGTGATCCATGCCACGATTTTCGTCGGCTCGGGAATAAACCAGCCGTGCAATTCTGGCTTGAAACCCGGCTACGACCACCGCCGTGGAATCGGTGGAAGCATTGTCACTTATGATAAGCTCGATATCGTCGGTATATTGCGCTGCAATGCTTTCTAGAAGTTGAGGAAGACAATCCGCTCTGTTGAATGTCGGAACGCAAATGGAAATGCTTGCCTTACCGTGATTCGCCATTGTCTTTTCCGATCTTGGCGATCCACTCCACCATTTCACGAAGACCCTGTTCGGCGCCTACTTCAGGATACCAATTCAAAAGAATCTTGGCCTTCTCGATGTCAGCAATAAACACCTTCTGATCACTATAGCGAGGTGCGATCTTACGGTAATTCAAGCGCACCCCCAGAATACCTTCGAGAAGCGAAAGGAGTTCCAACAGCGATAGGCTGTTACCCTCCCCTCCGCCGATGTTGAACACCTCGCCCGCCGCGCGGTCGATATTTTGGACCGCGCTGAAATAAAGCCGCTCCATATCACGAACCTCGAGTACATCGCGGACCTGCTTTCCATTTCCCGCGATAGTGAATGGTTCGCGTGAAGCATCCAGCTTGCTCAACACTGCCTGTTTGCAAAACCAGGAAATCCAACCTTGATCAAATGTGCCGAACTGTCGTGCCCCATACATTGACGAGTGCCTGAAAACGACGGTCTTAAGCCCATAAGCTCGGTGAAAATCGCGCATATATTGATCCGCCGCCCCTTTGGAGCAGCCATAAGGGGACGTAAAGTCCAGTGGCGTAGCCTCATTCAAGCCAGCCGGCTTTCCAACAATTCGATATCGAGTTTCATCTTCAATAAAATCAAAGTATTCGAGGTCACCATAAACTTTATTGGTCGAGCTATAAACAACCGTGGCTTCCGGACTGTGGTGCCGGACCGCCTCGAGAAGAAGCATGGTTCCCAACGCATTCACCTCGAAATCCATTCTCGGATTCGCAAGGGATGTCGTCATGGCGACTTGGCCGGATAAATGGAAAATAACGTCAGGCCGCACTTCGCTGACCACTTTTTCCACATCATAAGCATTGCGGATATCGCCATGGCGAAAGTCGAACTCTCCGATCCTGCGCAGCCATGACAGGTTTTCCACGCTACCGGAGCGCGAAAGATTGTCAAAAACGGTTAAGGCATCGCCACGCCGAAGTACGGACGCCGCCAAATTGCTGCCGAGAAAGCCGCACCCACCGGTTATTAGATATTTTGAAATATGCACTCTCCTCACCTTTTCGTCACTGTGCAGCGATCATACCACAGCCTGGCTTGTGCTTTTTGGGAGAAGCAAGCGCAGTTTTCGTGTCCGCATGCGCCTGATAAGCCAACGCAATGAAAAGTACGGTGGCGCGAGAAGGAACCTGGGAATCCCCATCAAAGGCTCGGCGACCATCCAGTAATAAAGCTTACTGCCGTATATCCCTCGCAATGCATTTCGTTGGCTTGTTGTTATACCCTCGCGCCTTACAAGGCGTTTGGACAGAATATGTTGCGGCAAGGAGTAGAGTATTTGCCTTAACTTCTGCGCCCGGCACTGCGGATCGAAAAGCCCCCTCTCCACCCAGTAATTCAAATGTCGCGCATAGTCGATTTCGACATTGGTAATGAAGTCATAATCAATTTCTTCCGTGCCAAGGCTGCGGGCCGCAAACAGGAATGGCCCTACCAGAACCGCTGGTCCTCCTGCCGCCAGGGCCGAGCCCAGGCCGAGCGCATAGAGAGCATAAGCCCTTGAGAATCCCTTCTGACCGAATTCCCGGGCAACAGGAATTTGGGCCAGAGCCAAATCCCGGCGCATGGTCAGCGCGGAAAAATGACCGAGGGCCGTTAGCTCTATCAGTTCATCCCCGCGGTCGAAAACAATGTCGTTTTCGGCATAGGCTGCCATCGTCGGCGTTTTCCAATCCTTGGAAAACCCATAATAATTGCAATACAATACTGACGGTCGATATTTCTGAATTCGGTCGAGCAGGGTCGCTACATAATTATCCAATGGAACGTCGTCATCCGACATCAACGCCACATAATCGGATTGAGCCCGCTCCACAACCGCTATGAGATTCTCATCAAGGCCGATATTTACATCATTGTAGTAGACTCGAACCCTGGGCGCGCCTTCAAACCTCGCCAAGATAGTATGGGTGCCGTCCGTGCTAGCGTTATTGCTGATAACTAGTTCTGCTTCGGGATTGGCTTCGATCTGGGGCAGCAATCTGTCGAGACACAGAGCGAGGCACTCTGCACGGTTGTACGTAGGGATGCAGATTGAAAGGAGGGGCATCTATGCGTGTCCGCCATTGAAATGCGCCATGTCACCAAGTAACGGCACTAGCCGCAAACGAATGGCAAAACTTGTGTTCATTGCTCGGGCGGCCCGCAATATGGTACAGCCGCCGTTTGTTGCATGCCATCCATAAGATTTGTCTTGGCTTGCCATCCCAATACCGCATGGGTCTTTGATTGGTCGCTCATCATGCGCATCACTTCATCGGAGCGGTATGCCTTACCGCCCCAATTGAGGAGATTCGGATCGCCCCCGACCGCTTGAAGCGCCGCCTCTCCCAATTGGCGAAGCGTTATTGTCTTCCCAGATCCAAAATTGAAGCTCTCACCGGAGGGGAAGTCCGGCCGGCAAAACAAGTCAACGACGCCTTTGGCGGCATCAACCACATAGACATAATCGCGAAGCTGCTCTCCTGGGCTAAGATCAACCCGGCGTCCTCGCCGTCCAGCCTCCATCACGACCGGAATAAATTTATGTAGGCCTTCCAGCGGGCCATATAAGCCCCACGGCCGCGCTATGGCCAAGTCTATTCCTTCGGAAATCGCAGCATCGCGCATGGCAATGGATGCACAGGCCTTGGTTACACCATATGAGCCGCGTGGCTCTAAGGGGGTGCGTTCGTTGACAGCTGCATCGTGCGGCCCAAATTCCATGCTGGTGCCCACATGAACAATGAGCCGGCACCCCCCCCGCTTAGCTGCCCGAACCAGCCTTTCTCCGCCCAGGACATTGGTGCGAAGCCCCATCTCGAAATCCGACTGCCGATAATCTACCCCATACCCGGCCGCATGAATGATTCCGTCTATGCGGGCCTGTTTGAAAAGCGCAGCCATCCGCTCCATGGAATCTATCATGTCAAATGCCACGATTTCCACGCCGGGCGCCAAGGCAACTAATCGCCAAGGATCACTCACAGTCCGTGCACCAGCGACAGGTTGCATTCCCCTATCGCGCACAGCGCGTACGATATGGGCGCCAAAAAAACCCGTAGCGCCAGTTATCAAAACCCGCATGGCATTACCTACCAATTGGGTACCAACGAACCACCAATGTCTCTACCGAGGGCGCGGTGGCGGCGAATGCCTGAACTCCAATCATTAACTTGCCTTCCGACAGGCGGCCCGAAGCCCGTTGCCGAGCGCGCAGACCGGTCGTTGTGTGCCGTTATCTTCATCCCTTTAGCTCAACTTTTGATTCCTTGCCCGCCATTGGCACCGTAACGTCTCTAAATACAACCAGAGACGTTCCCCTTATATGAAAGAGCTTATGCACTGAAGACAGCTCAACCAGATACCTGTACACATCGGGCCAAGTCGCTCCGTAGTCTTGCCATACAATCGTCCCTCCAGGCGCCAAAATCGTAAGCGCCTTTTCAGTGTCGTTCTTCACACATTCATAGCTGTGGCCTGCATCGACGAAAATCAGATCGGGCTTTCGATCCGCCGCAAATATCGAAAAGTCGAATCGAAGAGAATTGCCGTAATATTGCCTTATCCTTCCCTCCACGGAGGTGCCAAGAAATCTACGCGCTACCCTGCGCTTAGAAACTATGTATTTCAGATCCTCCGGCTCCTGTCCGGGATTGTTGGTTTCTGCCACGGGAAGGTCCAGGGTGTAAATGGATGCCCCCTCAGGCGCGTTGAGCGCCAGCTGGAGAGCGGTGTTGCCATCAAACGTCCCGATCTCCAATACAGACCCCGGTTGCAATTTCCGGCAAAGGGCCGCCAAAAAAACCACTTCTTCGAGAGATACATTCCCATCTTGAGGGAAAAAATTTCTCATCGATATTTCAGCGACGTCCAAGTAATCGCAGGCTGCGACCGACACGATTGGACTTTGGGCCAAAAGAATTTCATTATAAAGCAGATTTATGCCCCGCTTAAACAGCGCCAGATTTGATAGCGGGCTCTTTAGAACCGTCATGAGCTTTATAAGCTTACTGCGGCTAGGTTTCATTACGGCGATTCTTTCATCAAATAGCACCGGTTTTGTATCGTTATAAGCGTTATCCCTCTAGCGAAATCGTGGCGATAAGCGCAAGGAATCTACAGACAATTCTCGCCTTGTGCAGCCGAAAATCATTTCACTTGGATACCGAAGGAGATTATCCTTTTTCGCACGCCATGTTCGGCCATTTGACCAAAGCAGTGTTGCCCCCCACCGATGAAATTGAAAATCGACCTGGCGCTGAATAGCCTGAATACGTTTCTAAATATTTGCTTTCCCCTTCTCACTTTGCCGCTGGCCACTAGAGCATTGGGCCCGCAGATGCTGGGTGTGGTCAATTTTTCTGTTGCTTTAATGGTTCCACTTTCAGCATTCGCTGCCCTTGGTGTCACGGGTTACGCAGTGATTCAGATCGCCCAACGGGACGAAAGCAGGAGTGCTGCTGCGACCTTTTTTTGGGAGATGATCGCCCTGCAAATGACAGCCGTAGTTCCTGCATGGACACTCTTCGAGATTCTGGTGTGGTTTTATGGCGGATGGTCAGGGAACTTTATATTATTTCAAGTGGCCGGCGCAAACATTTTGATTGGAAGTTTAAGTTCTGAATGGTACTTCGTCGGCCGGCAGAGGTTCTTTTTTATGGCCCTGCGCAACTTTTCGGTCAAACTCATTGTACTCGCCGTAGTTATGGTCTTTGTGCATACGCCCAAAGATGCGCTTGCTTATATGGTCGCGATCTCGCTGGGTCTCTCTGGCAGCCAGATTATCAACTTCGTATATGCAGCTTGGGAGGTCGGTATATGCGATGAAAAGCTTCGGCCCTTTCGCCATTTGCGCGAGTTGAAGCTCTTTGCCCCTCTGCAGGTGGCGACCACCTTGCAGATGTCCTTCGACAAAGTTGTTGGTGGATACCTGCTCTCATCCGGATCTTTGGCATTTTACAGTCTGGCGGATAGGCTTTGCTCCATCGCTGTTTCCCTATCCGGAGCCGTGACAGGCGTCATGCTTCCACGCCAGTCTCGCGCCGTGGCCGGGTCTGGTGCTACGGCCGTCTGGAGAGATGCAATTACTGCGCTATGGATACTTTTGCCGATTGCCGTCCTGTTGGTGGTGGGCATGGGTCTTACCGGACACGCTTGGTCGATTGTTCTTTTCGGCAAAGCATTCGGTCCGGTAGGAGAGATTTTAAATATCCTGCGCTGGAATTTGATTCTCTATATCCTCACCCTGTTTATCGGGAATATGATATTATTGCCTTCCGGCCGGCAATCGGCTTACTTAAAGACAATTCTCCTCGGGACCGTCACACAAATAACGGTAGTGCCAGTTACGACTTGGCTTATGGGAGCAAGCGGTACCGCCTACGGAATGATCGCTTCAAACTCGGTTATTCTTGGCGCCATGTTTTGGGCCTGCCGAACTGACATCATCCCGGTTCTTCGCTCATTTCTGAGAGACCGTGATACTTGGCGACGCGTGGGCGCAGGGGTGGTTGTAACTCTTGGCTTTGATGCCCTGCCACGCATACAGACGGTATCGCTTGCTCAGACCGCGGCCTTTACCTTAGCGATAATTGTTTGTTACGTATTGACACTCGCCGTCAGCGGCGACAGTTGGATATGGGGTCGCTTTCGCCCTTCTCAAAACTAGCTCGTAACTTCAGCATCCGCGGTCCTCATAATGAAAATCGCAATCGTTCATTATTGGCTTGTGACGATGCGCGGTGGTGAAAAGGTGTTGGAGCAGATATGCCGCATCTTTCCTGAAGCGGATATTTTTACACATGTTGTAGATTTCGAGGCCATCTCCGAAACCCTGAAATCCCACCAGATTCGAACGACTTTTATCGGGAAATTACCCGGCGCCCGCAAATATTATAAGACCTATCTGCCCTTGATGCCGGCCGCACTGGAACAACTGGATTTGCGTGGCTATGACCTGGTCATCAGTTCCGAATCCGGGCCTTCCAAAGGTGTTATTACAGGATCAGATACCTTGCACATCTGTTATTGCCACACGCCCATGCGCTACTTATGGAACATGCATCATGATTACCGCGACGGCGCGGGACTGATGAACAGGGCGGCAATGGATTGGATGTTTGGGCGCCTTCGGCAATGGGATTATGTATCAGCCGGTCGGGTGGATCATTTCGTCGCCAATTCCACGACTGTCGCCAAGAGGATCGCGAAGTTCTATCGCCGTCCGTCCGAAGTTATTCACCCGCCCGTGAACATCGAGAACTTCGCTCTTCAACCGCAAGCGGATTACTATTTATATTGCGGCCAACTCGTCGCCTACAAGCGCGCCGATCTCGCGGTCGAGGCCTTTAACCGCCTCGGGAAGCCCCTCTTGATCGTTGGGGAAGGCGAAGAGCTTTCTCGGCTTAAATCGATCGCGCGACCCAATATCCGTTTTTTAAAACGTCAGAGCTCCGCTGAATTGGCACATATCTATGCGGTTTGCCAAGCACTTATTTTCCCGGGCGAAGAGGATTTCGGTATTGTGCCCGTGGAAGTGATGGCGGCGGGACGGCCCGTTATCGGTTTCGACAAGGGGGGAATACAAGACACCGTGCAGGACGGGATAAACGGAATTCTTTTCCAAGAACAGACCGTGGATGGGCTTGTGGCGGCAATCGCACGTTTCGAGCAATGCAAGGACCGTTTTCTTCCATCGGAAATCTCGGCAACCGTGGCCCGGTTTTCGGCGACGCGGTTCCGTTCCGAGTTCGAAGCGTTTGTGGATCGCAAGTTCTCTGAGTTTAAGAAAAACGGGCCTCCCCTGCTTTGACTGTCTTCGCGGAATCGGAAGGGGGCGCCGGTTGGCCGTGACAATGAAAAGCTAAGACGATGAAGATGGGCGAGCGGTTTCTGATAATTAAAATCGGCGCGATTGGCGACGTCGCCATGGCGATCCCCATGCTGGGCGCAATCCGGCAACGCCATCCTCAAGCGCACATAACCTGGCTTTGTGGTCAGGTTCCTGCACCGTTGTTAGAAATCGCTCAGGATATCGATGAGCTTGTGGTCGTAAACGAACAATATCTCTTCGGGCGGTCCATACGAGATCGGGCGCGGGCGATAGCCGCGGTCTGGGCAAAATTATTCGGACGGAGGTACGATGCCGTTTATGTTTGCCATTCGGACAGTCGCTATAAAATATTAACCTGGAGCGCATGGCGCAAGGCTACCTACAGTTTTGGTGAAGGTCGGCAGGGGCCATTGGCTGGCCGACATCATACTTTCGAATACATCCGATTGGTGAGCAGGGAAGACGGGCCTTTCGCAAATCGCAACTTTCCTGCCGCGCGCCTCAATGTCCCCCCCAAGCCGGATTGGATGCATGAAAGCCTGTCAGTTATAGTTGCGCCCGGCGGTGGCCAAAATGCGCGCAGGACGGATTCGCTGCGCCGCTGGCCCATCGAACACTATGTTGAGCTAGCTACGCGTTTGATCCAACAAGGCAGCAAAGTAATTGTCGTTGGCGCAAAAAGTGACGGTCACCTTCGACTGGCTTTTCAGAACCTTCCGGTGATCGACTTAATTGGCCATACCACTCTCCCGCAACTCCTAGGTGTGGTTGCAGCAGCCGACGCCGTAGTATCCCACGATACGTCCTTGATCCATTTGACTAATCTCGTTGAAACGCCCCTCGTGGCGTTGTTTGGCCCTACGCCAATGGCAAGCTTCCTATTTCCGCGGAAAGCCGCTTATGGGATTTGGGGCGGAGAAGGACTGGCATGCCGTCCTTGTTATGATGGACGGGAGTTCTATTCCTGCCCTCGTAATGTCTGTATGGAAAGCATAAGCGTTGATTTAGTGTTGAGTAAGATTTCGGAACTTCTCAATAAGAGGGCGGTGACAGAGTTGGTGAGCCCAGATGGGGTCGAACCATCGGCCCTCTGATTAAAAGTCAGATGCTCTACCGCTGAGCTATGGGCTCTCACCAAGCGGGCGGACCATATGGGGCGGCTTCCCAGGGGTCAACCTGCGATTTACTCCGGAAAATCGGCGGGATGATCGGGTTTTTGGCGGCCATAGCGGGCCCGGAAGCCTGCGGCGAAAACTACCAGTTCGCCAACCGCGATTGCCCCCCGCAAGCTCGCCATCAGGTCCTGATAGAAGGCCAGGTTATGCCAGGTCAGCAGCATGGCGGCGATGATCTCGCCGGATTTGACCGTATGATGCAGATAGGCCCGGGAGAATTGGCGGCAGGCCGGACAGCGGCAGGCCGGATCCAGCGGCGATCCGTCTTCGGCATGACGCGCATTCTTGAGATTGAGCGGCCCGTCCCAGGTGAAGGCCTGGGCGTTGCGCCCCGAACGGGTCGGCAACACGCAGTCGAACATGTCAATGCCGCGCTCCACCGCGCCCACGATGTCATCCGGCTTGCCCACGCCCATCAGATAGCGGGGCCGATCCGCGGGCAAATGGGGCACGGTCGCCTCCAGCGTCTCGAACATCGCCGATTGCGGCTCCCCCACCGCCAGGCCGCCGACCGCATAACCGTCAAAGCCGATCTGGCGCAGCGCCGCGGCGGAACGCTGCCGCAAATCCGCGAAGGTGCCGCCCTGGACGATGCCGAAACAGGCCCTGCCGGGCTGTTCCCCGAAGGCGTCCTTCGAACGTCGCGCCCAGCGCATGGACAGGGACAGCGATGCCTCGATCGCGGCCTTCTCGGCCGGGAGCGCCGGACATTCGTCGAGCACCATCTGAATGTCGGAGCCCAGCAGGCGCTGTATCTCCATCGCGCGCTCGGGCGAGAGAAATTCCGCATGGCCGTCGATATGCGATTGAAAGCGCACGCCCTCTTCCGTGATCTTGCGCAGGCCCGCCAGCGACATCACCTGGAAGCCGCCGCTGTCGGTCAGGATCGGCCGCTGCCAGTCCATGAATGTGTGCAGCCCGCCCAGCCGCGCGATCCGTTCGGCTCCGGGCCGCAGCATCAGGTGATAGGTGTTGCCCAGCAGAATGTCGGCGCCGGTTTCGCGCACGCTCTGCGGCAGCATCGCCTTGACGGTGGCCGCCGTGCCCACCGGCATGAAGGCGGGCGTGCGGATGTCGCCGCGCGGCGTGCGCAGGATGCCGGTGCGCGCCGCGCCATCGGTGGCGGACAGTTCCAGGCGGATATCGCTCATGCCGGCCTGATTAGCAGGCAGGCATCGCCATAGGAATAGAAACGGTAGCGCTCGCGGATCGCCTCGGCATAGGCGTGCTGCATGGTCTCCAGCCCCATGAAAGCCGAAACCAGCATGAACAGGGTCGAACAGGGCAGATGAAAATTGGTCACCAGCATGTCAACGGCGCGGAATTCATAGCCGGGCGTGATGAAGATGCTGGTGTCGGAATCGAAGGGCGCGATACGGCCGCTTTCGCCGGCCGCGCTTTCCAGGGTGCGCAGCGCGGTCGTTCCCACCGCAACGATGCGCCCGCCCGCGTCATGCGCGGCATTCAACCGCGCGGCCGTCGCGGCATCCAGGATGGCCCGTTCCGCATGCATGGCGTGGCCGGCGGTATCCTCGGCGGCGACCGGCAGGAAGGTTCCCGCGCCGACATGCAGGGTCAGGGTGGCAAGCGCGATGCCTCGCCGCCTCAAATTATCCATCATTTCTTGTGTTAAATGAAGTCCCGCCGTCGGGGCCGCCACGGACCCGTCATGGGCGGCATAGATGGTCTGATAATCCACCCGGTCGCGGGCGTCAGGGGCGCGGCGGCTGGCGATATAGGGCGGCAGGGGCATCGCCCCGCTTTGGGCTATGGCCAGGTCCAGAGCCGCGCCATGGCAATTGAAAGCAAGTTCTACCTCGCCCCCTTCACGGGACAGGATGTCGGCCTGCAAGGCGGGGGGGAAATCCAGCCGGTCCCCCGGCTGGAGCCGCCGGGCGGGCTTGGCAAAGGCCAGGAAGCGATCCGGCGCGCTGCGGCGGTGCAGGGTGACTTCGACAGCCACCGCCGGCGAGCCAGCCTGGCGCGAAGGGCGATGGCCGGTCAGACGGGCCGGTATGACCCGGCTGTCATTAAGTGACAGAATATCACCTTCCGAGAGGTAATCTCCCAGATCCCGGAACCGGCGGTGCTCGATTCGGCCGCCCGGATGAACCACCATCAAGCGTGCGGAATCGCGCGGTTCCGCGGGCCGCAAGGCGATCAAGGCAGGCGGAAGCTCGAAATCGAAAAGGCTGGTCAGCATGGCGGAGAGCCGGAAGGCGCTTTCGCATAGGAGAAAGCGCAAAGATTAACAAGCCGCCGCAAAATAAAGGGGCGTCAAGCGAACCTTTGAAGCCACAGGAGCTTATATTGTCATGGAGTCGCTGCACCGCAGCGATATTTCCCTTATAATTCAAACGAGCGCCAAGTAAAAACCGAGCATGACAACCAGCACGACCTGGATGAACGATACATGGGACCCGTCCCGCAGGGCGATCCGTACACGGCATATCCGTTACTGGCTCAGCGTCTTCGGACTGGCGTTTGCCGATGCCCTTTCGTTTCTGGCCGCCGACGTCCTGTTCCGCCACGGCCACAGCGTACCCACGCTGGTGATGTTCTTAGGAAACAATTCGGCCCATCCTTCGACGCCCATCAACGTCTTCGCCCTGCTGGGCGCGATATTCGTCGCGGTGCGCTACCTCTCGGGCGATTATAGCCGCCGCCAGCTTTTCTGGGACGGCGCCAAGGTCACCACGATCGCGTTGCTGGTAACCGGCCTGCCCGATTTCATCATGTTGCTGCTGGGCAACGGCGTATACACGGCGTGGCCCGTCTTTCTGAGCTGGGCGAGCCTGCTCGTCATCCTGCCCGTCCTGCGCCAGGGCGCGCGGGTGCTGATGACCCGCGCCGGCATCTGGCAGATACCCACCGCCCTGATCGGCATCAGCCCCAGGTCGGGAGAAATCTGGACGGCGCTCAAGAGCTCGCTGTCGCTGGGCTTCGATGTCCGCTGGCTGGTGATCGAGGACGAGAACGCCTCGCCGCCCGAAAGCCTGTCCCTGCTCAAGCCGATCCATTCCACCGATCCGGCGCGCATCGCCGCGATGGTCTGCGGCCAGGGCTGCAAGGAAGCGATCATCGCCGCCGAGGACATGCAGTCGGCGCACCTGGCCGATGTGGTGCAGCGCCTTCTGGAAGTGAACGTGCCGGTCGCCATCATTCCCGCGATCAACCGGCTGCCGCTGGCCAACGCCACCACCAACTATTTCTTCGGCAGCGACATCCTTTTGATGCAGGTGCGCAGCAATGTGCAGCGCCTGCCGTCGCGGATCGCCAAGCGGCTGTTCGACGTCGCCGTGTCGGCTTTCCTGCTGATCCTGCTGGCGCCGGTCTTCATGATCCTGGGCATCGCCATCAAGCGCGCCGGCCCCGGCCCGGTGACCTATTCGCAGACGCGCATCGGGCGCCATGGCGTGCCCTTCGCCTGCATCAAATTCCGCACCATGGTGATTGACGCGGAAGCCGTGCTGCGCGGCTGGGCCAGGGACAATCCGGTGCTGCATGCCGAATATCTCAAGACCTACAAGCTGCGGGACGATCCGCGCATCACGCCGATCGGGAAATGGCTGCGAAAGACCAGCCTGGATGAGCTTCCGCAATTGTGGAACGTGCTGCGCGGAGACATGAGCCTGGTGGGCCCGCGCCCGGTGGTGCAGAAGGAACTGGAAGAACATTACGGTCCCGCGACGCAACTCTATATCCGGGCCCGCCCGGGCATAACCGGCCTCTGGCAGGTCAGCGGCCGTAGCGACACCAGCTACAAGCGCCGCGTCTTTCTGGACGAATGGTATATTCTCAACTGGTCCTTCTGGTACGACATCGTCATCCTGATCCAGACCAGCTGGATCGTGATCGCCCGCAAAGGCGCTTTCTGACATTCCGCCGGCAAGGGCGAACAGGTTCCGCGGAACGCTATGCCGCGGAGGCCAGCACGGCGGCGATGACGCGATCCTGGGTCTCTTCATCCATATAGGGATGCATCGGCAGGCTGACGACCCTGGACGACAGGGTCGTGCTCACCGGGATGGGTGCGCTGGGATAATGGGCATAGGCCTTCTGTTTCGCCAGCGGGATCGGGTAGTAAACCGCGGTCGGCACGCCTGCCGCTTTCAGATCGGCCTGGAACCGGGCGCGGTCCTCCACCTGCAGCGTATATTGCGCCCAGGTCGAGATGGCGCCCGCGATCACCTGCGGCGTGACGATGCGGTTGGAGCCGGCAAAACCGTCGTTGTAGCGCTTGGCCACCGCATTGCGCAGGCCAATCTCATCCTCGAAGATTTTCAGCTTCTCGATCAGGATCGCCGCCTGGATGGTGTCCAGCCGGGAATTGTAGCCGACATGGACATGCTCATAGCGGTCGCTGCCCTGGCCATGCATGCGCAGCGACAGCAGCAGGTCTTTCAGCGCATCGTCATTGGTGAACATCGCGCCGCCGTCACCATAACAGCCCAGCGGTTTGGCGGGAAAGAAGCTGGTCGCGGCCGCGTCGCCAATGGCGCCCGCGCGCTTGCCGTTCAGCAGCCCGCCGAAACCCTGGGCGGTGTCGCAGAAAAGCTTGAGGCCCTCGCGTGCCGCGATCGGCGCGAGCGTGGCGTAATCCGCCGGCTGGCCGAACAGATCCACCGGCATCACCACCTTGGCGGTGAGCGTGCCCGCGCGCTTCACCAGCGCAATGGCGGCTTCCAGGCTGGCCGGGTCCATGTTGAAGGTGTCGGGCAACACATCGACAAAGACCGGCGAAGCGCCGGCCAGCGCCACCACTTCCGCGGTGGCGGCAAAGGTGAAGGCCGGCACGAACACCGCATCGCCCGGCCCCACGCCCCAGGCGCGCAACACCAGTAAAAGCGCGTCGGTGCCGTTGGCGCAGGCCACGGCGTGCCTGACACCCGCCCAGGCCGCGATGTCCTTTTCGAACTGCGCCACCTGCGGCCCCAGTATCCACTGCCCGCCTTCCACCGCGGCCTGAATGGCCCGGTTGAGCGGTTCGCCCAGGCGGCGGCGTTGAGCCTGGAGGTCAATGAAGGCAATGGACTGGGTCAAGAGAGGCACCAATTGGGATCGCGGCGACTTTAGGCCAGGACGCCATCCGCGCCCCTAACAAAATATTGCAGAAAGCTTCGTCAGTCCTGCTTCTTCGGCTCGGGCACGCGGCCATAGGTGTCCTCGAAGCGCACGATGTCGTCCTCGCCAAGATACGAGCCCGATTGCACCTCGATCAATTGCAACGGCAGCTTGCCGGGATTTTCCAGCCGGTGCCTGGCGCCCAGCGGAATGAAAGTGGATTCGTTGGCCTTGAGCATGAACTGGCGGTCGTCGTTGGTGACCAGCGCGGTGCCGTTCACCACGATCCAATGCTCGGCGCGATGATGATGCATCTGCAGCGACAGCTTGGCGCCCGGCTTCACCATGATGTGCTTGACCTGGAAGTTCGGGCCGGAGTCGATGCTTTCATAGGTGCCCCAGGGACGATGCACGACGGCATGGTGGATGTGGCTGTCGCGGCCGGCCCGGTCCAGCTGCTCCACGATCTTCTTCACATCCTGGCTGGCGCCGCGGTGGCTGACCAGCACCGCATCCTTGGTGGCGACCACGATCAGGTCTTCCACGCCCACGGCGGCGACCAGCCGGCCTTCGCTGCGGATGTAGGAATTCCTCACCTTCTCGGTCACCACATCGCCCTTGATGGCGTTGCCGCTCTCGTCGCGCGCCGCGATATCCCACAGCGATTGCCAGGAGCCGACGTCGTTCCAGCCCATCTCGACCGGCACCACCGCCGCGCTGGCGGCCTTTTCCATGACCGCATAGTCGATCGAATCCGACGGGCAGGCGACGAAGGCGGGCTCGCCCAGACGGATGAAATCCATGTCGCGATGGGCATGGGCGAGCGCGTCGCGGCAGGCATCGAGCATGCGCGGCTGCAGCCGCGCCAGTTCCCGCAGGAAAACGGAGGCGCGGAACAGGAACATGCCGCTGTTCCAGAAATAATCTCCGCTCGCCAGATAGGTCTCGGCCGTGTCGCGGTCGGGCTTCTCCACAAAACGCTCTATGGCAAACGCGCCGGGCGCGCCGGCAAGCGCCGCGCCCGCCTTGATATAGCCATAGCCGGTTTCCGGGGCCGCGGGCGCGATGCCGAAGGTGACCAGCGCGCCAGTCCCGGCCGCGGCGGCGGCCACCGCCACCGCCGCATGGAAAGCGGCAGTGTCACCGACGATATGATCGGACGGCATCAGCAGGATCAGCGCCTCGGAATCGTCTTCCGACACCTTCAGCGCGGCGATGGCGGCGGCGGGCGCGGTGTTGCGGCCCACCGGCTCCAGGATGATGCCGGCATGCGCGATGCCCGCCGCCCGCAACTGCTCGGCGATCAGAAAGCGGTGCTCCTGGTTGGAGATCACCAGCGGAGGCGCGAAACCCTCGCCATGCGCGCGCGCGGCGGTTTCCTGTATCATGGTGCGCTCGCCCGCCAGCGACAGCAGCTGCTTGGGCAAGGCCTTGCGGGAAAGCGGCCACAGGCGGGAGCCCGAGCCGCCGGAAAGTATAACGGGCACGATCTTGGACATGGATGTCTTTCGGCAAAATTTGCGGCCCGCGTCAAGCCGGGCTGTGGTTATATTCCGATATAATCAAGTCCGATCAATTGGTTGCATGGGAGAAAAATCGTCAGGAATGCCGCTGCCGGGGCGGCGATCCACTCAGGCCGGCTCCGCCAGATATTTTCGCGCCAGGATTTTGCCTTCTTCCACCCCAGGCTGGTCGAACGGGTCCACGCCCATCAGCCGGCCCATGATGATGGTCTCCAGCATGAAATGCATCATCAGGGCGCCGATCGCATATTCATCCACGCGGTGAAAATGGATGACCCGCACCGGCCGGCCGTTCTTGTAAAGGGTCTGCGCGGTGGCCCGGGCTTCCGCGTCCACAATATCGCCCAGAGTACGCCCGGCCAGATAATCGAGCTTAAGGCTTTTGGCGCGCGCTTTCGGAACGGCGGCGCCCCGGCCCTTGGTGTCCACCGTCATCAGGGTGAAAAGCGTGTGTCCCGGCCCATCGCGGAAAAGCTGCAGCTGGCTGTGCTGATCCACCGGACCCAGCACCGAGACCGGGGTGGAGCCCTTGCCATCCTTGCCCAGGCTTTCCGCCCAAAGCTGACGCCACCAGCCGCCGAAGATGGCCAGCTTGTCGGCATAAGGCCACAGGATGGTCGTGGCCAGCCGGCCTTCCTGTTCCAGCGCATGATGCAGCGCCGCCCCCTTGGCCACGGGCGAAGCTTGCGGCGTTTTGGCCGCCAGCGTCTCTTCCAGCAGCGTCTGTGCGCCACGCCGGAGCGCCCACACATCCAGGTCCATCAGCGCGGCCGGCAGCATGCCCACCACCGTGAGCACCGAATAGCGCCCGCCCACGCCGGTGGGATGATCCAGCACCGACGCGCCGACCGACGTCGCGAAATCGGCGAGCGCGCTTTGGTGCGGCTCGGTGATGACGGTGAAATGCTTGCCGATATTGGCGATGCCCGCCTTTTTCAGCGCCGCCTCCGCCGTGAGAACCTGGGCCAGGGTTTCCGCCGTGCCGCCCGACTTCGAGATGGCGATGAAATGGGTGCGCGCCAGGTTCAGCCGTTTCAAAGTCCGTTGCCAGGTCAAGGGATCGGGATTGTCGTGGAATTCCACAAAGGGCCGCTTGTCGGACACCACACTGAGCACGGTCAGCGCCTGGCCGCCCAGGCTCGAGCCGCCGATGCCCAGCACGGCAACGGTCTTCATGCCCTTGCCGATCTTGCGCGCCAGTTTTTCCGCCGCTTCCAGATCGTCGGTGCGCGATGGGATCTGCAGCAGCTCCAGCGCCTCGGTCTGATATTGCTCGCGCAACCAGGCCAGCGCGGGGCCCGTCTTTTCCAGCGACGCCTTGAAGGCCGCCTTGGACGGCGCACCCTTGCCGCTCAGCGCAAGATCGAGGGAAATATTCAACGGCGATTTCGGCATGTCGCGATAACCCTCAGGCTTCGGTTTCGATCCGCGCTTTCAGAATCTTGTCGGGCGCGCCGCTGATGGCGCCGTTGTTATGCTCGCCGCCCCTCTTGATCTTGTCCACATTGTCCATGCCTTCGACCACCTGGCCCCATACGGAGTACTGGCGGTCCAGCCAGGGGGCGTCGTCGAAGCAGATATAGAACTGGCTGTTGGCGCTGTCGGGATTGGCGGTGCGGGCCGCCGAGACCGTGCCCTTGGTATGTTTTTCGCCGGAGAATTCCGCCTTGAGGTTGGGCAGGTCCGAGCCGCCCGAGCCGGTGCCGGTGGGATCGCCGGTCTGGGCCATGAAGCCGGGAATGACACGATGGAACACCACCCCGTCATAGAAACCGCTGCCGGCCAGTTCCTTGATCCGCGCGACATGGTTGGGCGCGAGGTCGGGGCGCAGCCTGATCTTCACCGGCCCGTCCTTGAGATCGAGAATGAGATAGTCGGCCATTACGATTTTTCCTTGCTGCGATTGAAAAGGGCTTCCGCGACGGCGGGGGTGGTGAAGGGCCGGATATCGCCGCCCAAAAGGGCGATTTCCTTGACCAGCCGCGACGAGATCGCCTGGTGGCGCGGGTCGGCCATCAGGAACACGGTTTCGATTTCGGTATTCAGACGCTGGTTCATCGCCACCATCTGGAATTCATATTCAAAGTCCGACACCGCGCGCAAGCCGCGAATGATGACGCCGGCGCCGACTTCGGCGGCGAATTTCACCAGCAGGGTGTTGAACGGCATCACCCGGATGGCGGCGTGGCCGGCGGCCAGCTTTTCGGCTTCGGCCTTGACCATCGCGGAGCGTTCTTCCAGCGAGAAAAGCGGCGCCTTGGAGGCATTGGTGGCGACGCCGATGACCAGCGTGTCCACCAGCTTGACCGCGCGCTTGATGATATCCATGTGCCCCAGGGTGACGGGGTCGAAGGTGCCGGGATAAAGACCGATGCGTTTCATGGCCGCGACCCTAACATGGCTTGCGTGACACTGTCGCCCGGGAGGTCCGCAATATAGTCCGGCAGGCAATGCACCGCCCGCCAGCCCAGGGCGGCGGCGCGGCTGGTGTCGAGTTCGGCGTCCATGCGATTGCCCCGGCGCGGCGGCAACATGGTGACAGGGCCGCCGAACATCGCCGCCACTTCCAGCACCGAATAGGATTGCGGCGCGCCCAGGCCATAGTCCCCGCCCTCGCCGCGTTCCCCCAGCAGAACCAGTCCCTCCACGATATCGGCGACATGGGTGAAATTGCGCTTCTGCGTGCCGGGAGACACCACCGTCAGCGGTTCGCCGCGCAGCGCCTGTTGGCGGAAAATCTCGATCACCGTGCCATGGTCGCCGGCCCGCTCGCCCGGCCCGTAGACATTGTAGAAATAGCCGATGGCGTGGCGCAGGCCATACCAAACCCCGTAATTGCGCAACAGTTCGGTGCTGGCCGCCTTGGTCCAGGCATAGGGGCTCTGGTCACGGCCCAGCCCGCCATCGCCGAACTTGGTGGAGGAACCGGCGTACACCAGTTTGGCGTCCGGCCGCGCGCGGCAATATTCCAGCACGCCAAAGGTGCCGACACTGTTGAGATCCCAGACCAGCGCGGGTTCGTCGAAACTCTTCTCCACCCGCGAATATTCGCCCAGGTGGAAGACGAGATCCGGCGTCTCCGGCACCAGCGATGCGATGTCCCTGGCGTGCCCGGTGCGATAGTCCACGCCCGGCACATGATTTTCGCGGCTGCCGGTGAAGTAGTTGTCCAGCGAGATCACGCGCGCCGGACCCTGCGCCAGCCGGCGGCACAGATGCGAGCCGATGAACCCGGCGCCCCCGATCACCACCACCGTTACGGACATGGCTCCCCCGGCGATCAGCCCGCCTCTTCCGAAACATCGGCGATGCGTTCCACCGACACCACCTTCTCGCCCTCGTCCACCTTGAAGACGGTGACGCCCTGGGCGGCGCGGCCCTGCACCGAGATGCCCGACACCGCCACGCGGATGGTCTGGCCGGAGTCCGAGATCAGCATCAGGTCGTCGGACTCTTCGACGGGGAAGCTGGCGATGACGGCAGAGTTCTTCTTGCCCATGCCGATGGCGACGATGCCGGAGCCGCCCCGGCCGGTGACGCGGTACTCATAGGAACTGCTGCGCTTGCCAAAGCCGGTCTGGGACATGGTGAGGACGAACTGTTCATGCGCCCCCAGGCCCGCATAGCGTTCCGAGGTAAGGGTCGCTTCCTCCACGCCCTCTTCCGTATCTTCCTCCTCGACGGGGGCTTCGGCCTCGCCGCTTTCGGCGCGGCGCACGGCGCTGGCCTGTTTGAGATAGGTGCGGGCCTCGGCGGAGGTCGCGTCGCTGTGATAAAGCAGCGACAGACTGACCACCTCGTCCCCATTCGCCAGCTTGATGCCGCGCACGCCGGTGGAATCGCGCCCCTTGAAGACGCGCACGTCGCTGACCGGGAAGCGGATCGCCTTGCCGCCGCGCGTGGTCAGCAGGAAGTCCTGCGCCTCGGTACAGGTGGCGACGCCGATGATGCGGTCGCCGTCCGCCAGCTTCATGGCGATCTTGCCGTTCTTGTTGACCTGGGCGAAATCCGACAAGGCGTTGCGCCGCACGTCGCCCGATCCGGTGGCGAAGACGACATTCAGCCGGTCCCATTCGGCTTCGTTTTCCGGCAAGGCCAGGATGGTGGTGATGCGCTCGCCTTGCGCCAGCGGCAGCAGGTTGACCATCGCCTTGCCCTTGCCGGCGATATGGGCTTCCGGCAGGCGCCAGACCTTGAGCTTGTAGGCCATGCCGGTCGAAGAAAAGAACAGCATCGGCGCATGGGTGTTGGCGACGAACAGGCTGGTGATGAAATCCTCATCCCGCGTCGCCATGCCGGAACGGCCCTTGCCGCCGCGGCCCTGCACGCGGTATTCGGCCAGCGGCGTGCGCTTGATATAGCCGGCATGCGTCACCGTCACCGCCACATCCTCGCGCTCGATCAACGCCTCGTCTTCCAGCTCGACATCGGCGTCAATCAGTTCGGTCTTGCGCGGGGTGGCGAAGGCGTCGCGGATTTCGGCCAGTTCGGCGCGGATGATGCTCATGACCCGGGCCCGGCTGGACAGGATGTCCAGGTAATCGGCGATCGCCAGGCCCAGCTTCTGGGCCTCGTCATTGATTTCGTCGCGGCCCAGCGCGGTCAAACGCTGCAGGCGCAGATCGAGAATGGCTTTCGCCTGTTCCTCGGAAAGACGAATGGTGTCGCCGTCCAGGCGATGGCGCGGATCGGCGATCAAGGCCACCAGCGGCGCCACATCGCCCGCCGGCCAGGCCCGCGCCATCAACTGCTCGCGCGCCGTCGCCGCATCGGGGGCGGCGCGGATCAGGCGGATGACCTCGTCGATATTGGCGACGGCCACGGCCAGGCCGACCAGCACATGGCCGCGGTCGCGCGCCTTGGTCAGGTCGAACTTGGTGCGGCGGGTGACGACCTCCTCGCGGAAACCGACAAAGGCCCCCAGCATATCCTTCAGGTTCATCTGAACCGGACGGCCGTCATTCAGCGCCAGCATGTTGACGCCGAAGCTCATCTGAAGATTGGAGAAGCGGTACAACTGGTTCAGGACGACTTCCGACGAGGCGTCGCGCTTCAGCTCGATCACCATGCGCATGCCGGAGCGGTCGCTCTCGTCGCGGATGTCGGAGATGCCCTCGATCTTCTTGTCGCGCACCAGTTCGGCGACACGCTCGATCAGCATCGCCTTGTTCACCTGGTAGGGCAGTTCGGTGACGATGATGGCTTCGCGATCCTTGCGGATTTCCTCGACGGCGCAGCGCGCCCGCATCAGAATCGAGCCGCGCCCCCGCGCCAGCGCGGCGCGGGCATTCTGCTTGCCGATCAAAAGCGCGCCGGTGGGAAAATCAGGACCCGGCACGATCTCGGTCAGACGTTCCAGGTTGATGGACGGGTCTTCGATATAGGCCAGCGCCGCGTCGATCACCTCGCCCAGATTGTGGGGCGGAATGTTGGTCGCCATGCCCACCGCGATGCCGGACGAACCGTTGACCAGCAGGTTGGGGAAGCGCGACGGCAGCACCGTGGGCTCGCGCTCGGTGCCGTCGTAATTGTCGCGAAACTCGACGGTTTCCTTGTCGATGTCCTCGGTCAGGGCGTGCGCGATTTTGGCGCGGCGCACTTCGGTATAGCGCATGGCGGCCGGCGGATCGCCGTCCACGCTGCCGAAATTGCCCTGGCCGTCGATCAGCGGCGCGCGCATGGAAAAATCCTGCGCCATGCGCACCAGCGCGTCGTAGATCGACTGGTCGCCATGCGGGTGGTACTTGCCGATCACATCGCCGACCACGCGGGCGGATTTGCGGTACGCCTTGTTCCAGTCGTAGCTGTTCTCGTGCATCGAAAACAGGATGCGGCGATGCACCGGCTTCAAGCCGTCGCGCGCGTCGGGCAGCGCCCGCTGCACGATCACGCTCATGGCATAATCGAGATAGGACCGCTTGAGTTCATCCTCAACCGCAATGCTGACGGCGGGATTGCCGCCGTCCGGCGGCGTCATCGTATCGGGCACGTCACTCATGAAAAAATGTGCTCAAAAACTGGGGCCCAAAACAAGGCAGAAGGGGCGGCGCGGGGGCGCGCGAAACAGGCGTGATTCCTAGCATTTCGCCGGCCCCGAAACCAGCAAATACGCCCTCAACAACCTACTGAAATAAAAGGCTAATTCGGCACTTTTTGCAGGGCGGAAAGCTCGGCGCGGACCCGGCTCATATCATAGGCATAAATCAGCCTTTCCGAGCCCTGGTCCTTGTAGCCAAAGGTGATGCCGATCAGCCGGCCGGCCCCGTCCAGAACCGGGCCGCCGGAGAAGCCGGGGCCGGCATCGCCGGCAAAGGTGAACCAGGCCGGCTCGATACAGCCGGGGCAAAGCTTGATCTCGCGCACGGTGCCATGGGCCACCCTGAGATCGGCATCGGCGCCCTGGCCATAGGCGGTGACGGCCTCTCCCATCACAGGCAGCGCGGTTTGCGGCAGCGCGCTTCTGGGGGTGCGGAAAAACAGCAGGTCATAATCCTGCCGCGTGCCGATCACGTCGCGGGAATCCAGCAGGTTGGCGTTATGGGCGTTGGTGACGGCCAGGCCGGGCGCGATGACGACGGCGGCGCCATCGGCGCTGTCCAGACCCAGATGCGTCCGGCCGTGCAGCGGCAGATAGGCGGCGGCGATCTGCGGCTGCGCAATCACGGTCGCGGGCGTGCCGGAGGAAACGGCGCACCCGCTGACGACAGGCAGGATCAGAAAAAGCGCGAACCTAGAAGGGAATCTCGTCATCCATCTCGTCGCGCTGGAAACTGGGCGCGGATTCCGACGCGCCACGGCCGCCGCCAAAGCTACCACCACCGCCCTCACCGCCGCCGCTGCGGCCGTCCAGCATGGTCAGTTCGCCGCGGAAATTCTGCAGCACGACCTCGGTCGAATATTTTTCCGCCCCGTCCTTGTCGGTCCATTTGCGGGTCTGCAACTGGCCCTCGACATAAACCTTGGCGCCCTTTTTCAGGTATTTTTCCGCGACATCGGCCAGGTTCTTGTTGAAGATCACCACCCGGTGCCACTCGGTCTTTTCCTTGCGCTCGCCGCTGGCCTTGTCGCGCCAGGATTCGCTGGTGGCGATGGACAGGTTGACCACCGGCTCGCCCGACGTCATGCGGCGCACCTCGGGGTCCTTGCCCAGATTACCCACCAAAATCACCTTGTTGACGCTGCCGGCCATGATCTTCTCCGTGTGAAGGCGCGACGTTACCCAGCGGCGCGGGCCCGCGCCATCGCCAGAACCACGTCAGCATCTGTTATCCACTCTTAACATCGTTCTTGCTTCGTTCCAATAGCCTTCCCGCGGCTTTTCCCCGATAAGGCGGGCCCGGCAGGTAGAGGCGCATGCCCTTCAATTCCTATCCTTATTTCATTTTCCTGGGCGCGGCGGTGCTGGGCTTCCGCCTGCTGGAAAGCCGTGCCCTGACGGCGCGGCGCGTGTTCCTGCTGCTGGCGTCCTATGCCTTCTATGCCTGGTGGCGGGCCGATTTCCTGGCGCTGCTGGCCGGTTCCACCCTGGTGAACTATGCCCTGGGCCGCGAGATCGAGGCGCGGGCGGCGCGGCGGCACGACAGGCGCTGGCTGTTGATCGCGGGGCTGGTGTTCAACCTGGGGCTGATCGCGGCCTTCAAATACGACACGCTGTTTGTTTCCACCGCCGACCAGTTGCTGGGCCTCGGCCTGCCGGTGCCGCATTTTTTCCTGCCGCTGGCGATCAGCTTCTTCACCTTCGAACAGATCAGCTATCTGGTGGATGCCGATGCCGGCAAGACGCACAACTATACCCTGCTGGATTACGCGCTGTTCGTGGCCTATTTCCCGCACCTGATCGCGGGCCCGATCGTGCGCCACAACGACCTGATCCCGCAGTTCCGCCAGACCCGCACGCGCAACGACGACCTCGCCACCGGCATCACCCTGTTCACGCTCGGCCTGGCCAAGAAGACATTGCTCGCCGACAATTTGGCGCCCTTCGCCGATGCCATCTTCAATGCCGCCGGGCGCGGCATGGCGGTGGGACCGACCGACAGCTGGCTGGGCACGCTGTTCTTCGCCTTCCAGATCTATTTCGACTTCAGCGCCTATTCCGACATGGCGCTGGGGTCTTCGGTGATGCTGGGCATCCGCCTGCCGGTGAATTTCAATTCGCCCTACAAGGCGGCCAGCATCATCGAGTTCTGGCGGCGCTGGCATATCTCGCTGTCGGCTTTCCTGCGCGACTATCTCTATATCCCGCTGGGCGGCAATCGCGGCGGACGCACGCGGCGCTATCTCAACCTGTTCCTCACCATGCTGCTGGGCGGGCTGTGGCACGGCGCCAACTGGACCTTCATGCTATGGGGCGGGCTGCATGGTTTTTATCTCGCCATCAATCACGCCTTCCGCCATGCCACCAAGGGCATGACCGCGCCGCGCCGCCTGCGCCTGCCGCTGCATGTCGGCGCGGTGGCGCTGACTTTTGCAGCCACGACCCTGGCCTGGATCGTGTTTCGTGCGCCCGACCTTGCCAGCGCCGGCCGGATGGTCGGCGGCCTGCTGGGCGGCGGCCATTCCAGCATTGTCAGCTTCTCGCCCCTGGCGGCGCTGGCGCTTGTCCTGCTGACGGGGATTGTCTGGTTCATGCCCAACAGCATGCAGATCCTGTGGCGGCACGATCCGGCCTTGCCCTCGCCCTATGCCAGCGAGCCGGTGACAGCGCCCGCCCGCCTGTCGTGGAAACCCACGCCCCTCAATGCCGCCGCCTACGGCCTGCTCTGCATCGTGGCGGTGCTGGCCTTGTCCAACCTCAAACCTTTCATCTATTTCCAATTCTGATGGAGAAGACGCGCTACGCCGCATGGTTTCTCGGCACGGTAGCGGCGGTCATCGTGGCGCTGGCCGGATTCAACTGGGCGGCGGGCGCTTACATCCTGAATCATCCGCAAGGCGGCAGCGTGCAGACCTTGTCGGGCTTTGAGCGCGTGCTGAAGCCGGTGTGGCTGGCGCAGATCCGGCCCGAACTGGTGTTCGTCGGCTCCAGCCGGGTGCGCGACGGTTTCGATCCCGCACTGATCGACCCCGCCCTGAAAATCAAAAGCTTCAACTATGGCGCTTCCAGCATCGCGCCTTATGAAGCGCGCCGCTTTGCCCAGGATGCGCTGGCGCAGCCGTCGGTGAAAACCGTGGTGGTGGGGCTGGACGCCTTTTCCGGCAATGGCGGCGCGGGCGAGGCAACGCCCAGCTTCGACGAGACCCGGTTGGCCGTCACGCCCGATGGCGCACCGACCCCGCGCCGCGCCCTGTGGCTGTTCACCACCCGCTTCCTGAGCGGCGGCGCGTTGGGGATGAATGCCCTCAGCGTATGGTCGCTGTCGCGGCTGGCGCCGGGCCAGGCCGCATCGGAGCGGCCCGATATCTTCGGCGCCTACAGCCACATGACCGAGGCGGTGATGCGGCACGACCTGGCCTATCGCCGCGCCCGTTCCATGACCATGGGCCCAGGCGCAGCGCGCGAACTGGACACCTTGCTGGAGGCCGCCTGCCACAGCCGCGCCAGGCTGGTGCTGTTCTTCCCGCCCGATCACGCCGCCATCGTGGCGCGCTATCGTCAGAGCGACGCAGCGGGACTGGAGGGATTCAAGCAGGCGGTGGCCGGGGCGGTGGCGCGGCACAACCGGGCCTGCGAAACCAGGGCGGCGCTGTTCGACTTCATGACGCCCAACCCGATGACCAGCGAGGCGCTGACGGACGGCCAGGCCGCCGACTATGTGGACCTGGTGCATTTCCGCCCGCCCGCGGGCCTCTTGCTGCTGCGGCAGATGGGCGTGGCCGCAAAATAGCTTTCGTTCTCCTTTTGTTTTATCCGGCAAAAAAGGCTAAGACGGGCGCATGGACCTCCTGACCGAGATTCTCGCGCCCGCCCGCCCGACCGCCATCGTGGACGTGGGCGCCAACCCCATTGACGGCGATCCACCCTACAAGGCGATGCTGGCGGCGGGGCTGTGCGCGGTGACGGGGTTTGAGCCGCAGGCCGAGGCCCTGGCCCGTCTGGAAAAATCGGCCGGCCCCCGCGAGCGTTATCTGCCCTATGCCCTGGGCGACGGAACTTCGCGCACCCTGCATGTCTGCGAACTGGAAGGCATGACCAGCCTGCTGGTTCCCGACCGGGCGCGGCTGGCGCTTTTCAATTTGTTTCCTATATGGGGAAATGTGAAAGCCCGCATTCCCGTCCTGACCAAACGCCTGGATGACGTTGCCGAAATCGCGCATCTGGACTTCCTGAAGATGGATGTCCAGGGCGGCGAACTGGATATCCTGCGGCATGGACACGACAAACTGGCCGAGGCGGTGATGGTGCAGACCGAGGTTTCCTTTGTTCCGCTATATCAAGGCCAGCCGGTGTTCGGGGACATGGACCTGGCGCTGCGGGAACTGGGCTTCCTGCCCCATTGCGTCACCGGCACCAAGATCTGGCCGATCGCGCCCATGGTGGTGGGCTCCGAACCCAACCGCGGCATCCGCCAGTTGCTGGAAACCGACATGGTCTATGTGCGCGATTTCGCACGGCCGGAAAACATGACCGCCGAGCAGTGGAAGCACCTGGCCCTTTTGGCGCATCACTGCTGGGGCTCCTACGACCTGGCGCTGCGCGCCATTGACACCTTGATCCGGCTTGGCGCGGTGCCCGACGATGCCGGCAAGCGTTATCTCTCCAGCCTTCCGAGCAGAAAACCCAACTGATGCTGAAAAATATCTCCATCCGCGGCGCCCGCGAGCACAATCTCAAGAATGTGGATGTCGAAATTCCGCGCGACACCCTGACGGTGCTGACCGGACTTTCCGGTTCGGGCAAGTCGAGCCTGGCGTTCGACACCATCTATGCCGAAGGCCAGCGCCGTTATGTGGAATCCCTGTCGGCCTACGCCCGCCAGTTCCTGGAACTGATGCAGAAGCCCGATGTGGATCACATCGAGGGCCTGTCGCCGGCGATTTCCATCGAGCAGAAGACCACGTCGAAGAATCCGCGCTCGACGGTCGGCACCGTCACCGAGATCTACGATTACCTGCGCCTGTTGTTCGCGCGGGTCGGCGTGCCCTATTCGCCGGCCACCGGCCTGCCCATCGAAAGCCAGACCGTCAGCCAGATGGCCGACCGCATCCTGGCGCTGCCGGAAGGCACCCGGCTGTACCTGCTGGCGCCCATCGTGCGCGGCAGGAAGGGCGAATACCGCAAGGAACTGGCCGAACTGCAGAAGAAGGGCTTCCTGCGCGCCAAGGTGGACGGCAAGTTCTATGACATCGGCGCCACGCCGGTGCTGGACAAGAAGCTCAAGCACGATATCGAGATCGTGGTGGACCGCATCGTGGTCAAGCCCGATATCGGCAACCGCCTGCCGGACTCCATCGAGACCGCGCTGAAGCTGGCCGACGGGCTGTTGCTGGTCGAATTCGCGGACGAAAAGGAAAAGGACGCCCAGGGCAAGGAACAGGCCCGCCAGATCGTCTTCTCATCCAAATTCGCCTGCCCGGTGTCCGGCTTCACCATCCCGGAGATCGAGCCGCGCCTGTTCAGCTTCAACAATCCCCATGGCGCCTGCCCGCAATGCGACGGCCTGGGGGTGCAGAATTATTTCGACGAGGCACTGGTGGTGCCCGACGAAAGCCTGAGCCTGAAGAAAGGCGCCATCGCGCCCTGGGCCAAGTCGTCCTCGCCCTATTACCTGCAGACCCTGGAAGCCATTGCCCGGCACTACAAGGTTTCCATGAACGATGCCTGGGAAGACCTGCCGAAAAAAGTGCAGAAGGTGATCCTGCACGGCTCGGGCGAAGAGGCGATCAAGTTCACCTATGACGACGGCATGCGCCGCTATGACACCAAGAAGGAATTCGAAGGCGTCATCCCCAACATGGAGCGCCGCATCAAGGAAACCGACAGCGGCTGGGTGCAGGAAGAATTGGGGCGCTATCAGGCGGAAGCGCCGTGCGAGGTCTGCCACGGCTATCGCCTGAAGCCCGAAACCCTGTCGGTCAAGATCGGCGGCCTTCACATCGGCCAGGTCTGCGAGATGTCCATCCGGCTGTCCGACGCCTGGTTCCGCGACATAGACAAGAAGCTGAACAGGCAGCAGCAGGAAATCGCGGTGCGGATTTTGAAGGAAATCCGCGCGCGGCTGAAATTCCTCAACAATGTCGGGCTGGATTACCTGACCCTGGCGCGGTCGTCGGGCACGCTTTCCGGCGGCGAAAGCCAGCGCATCCGGCTGGCGTCGCAGATCGGTTCGGGCCTGACCGGCGTCCTGTATGTGCTGGACGAACCCTCCATCGGGCTGCACCAGCGCGACAACAACAAGCTGCTGGAATCGCTGCGCGGCCTGCGCGACATGGGCAACACCGTGCTGGTGGTGGAACATGACGAGGACGCCATCCGCACCGCCGACCATGTCATCGACATGGGCCCCGGCGCGGGCGTCCATGGCGGCCATATCATCGCCGAAGGCACCCCGGCCCAGATCATCGCCAACAAGAAAAGCCTGACCGGCCGCTATCTGAGCGGGGTGGAGAATATTCCGATCCCGGCGGCGCGGCGCAAGGCGGTGCACAATCGCTGGCTGAAAGTGGTGGGCGCGCGCGGCAACAATCTGAAGAACGTCACGGCGCAGATCCCGCTGGGCACGCTGACCTGCATCACCGGCGTTTCCGGCGGCGGCAAGTCCACCCTGACCATCGAAACCCTGTTCAAGGCGGCATCGCGCAAGCTGTCGCAGAGCCGCGAACATCCCGCGCCGCATGACCGCATCGAGGGGCTGGAGTTTCTCGACAAGGTCATTGATATTGACCAGAGCCCCATCGGGCGCACCCCGCGCTCCAATCCGGCGACCTATACCGGCGCCTTCACCCCCATCCGCGACTGGTTCGCCGAACTGCCGGAATCCAAGGCGCGCGGCTATGCCCCGGGCCGCTTCAGCTTCAACGTCAAGGGCGGGCGCTGCGAGGCCTGCCAGGGCGACGGCGTCATCCAGATCGAGATGCATTTCCTGCCGGACGTTTACGTCCAGTGCGATGTCTGCAAGGGCAAGCGCTACAATCGCGAGACCCTGGAAGTGAAATTCCGCGACAAGTCGATCTCGGATGTCTTGGACATGACCATCGAGGCGGGCGCGGAACTGTTCAAGGCCGTGCCGTCGATTGCCGAAAAGCTGGAAACGCTGAAGCGCGTCGGGCTTGGCTATATCTCCATCGGCCAGCAGGCCACGACCCTTTCCGGCGGCGAGGCCCAGCGCGTCAAGCTGTCGAAAGAACTGTCGCGCCGCGCCACCGGCCGCACGCTTTACATCCTGGACGAACCCACCACCGGGCTGCATTTCCATGACGTCAAGAAGCTGCTGGAAGTGCTTCAGGAACTGGTGGACCAGGGCAACACGGTGGTGGTGATCGAGCACAATCTGGAAGTCATCAAGACCGCCGACTGGATCGTGGACCTGGGGCCGGAAGGCGGCGATGGCGGCGGCGAGATCGTCGCCAGCGGCACGCCCGAAGACGTGGTGAAAGTGGCGCGCTCCTACACCGGCCAGTACCTCAAGCCGCTGCTGAAACCCGCGACGGCGAAGAAACTGAAAGCGGCGGAGTAACAGAACATGCTATCGGGGGGGGGGATAACATGAAATGGGACTTGGTAAAGCTACAGGCGAAATCCGCAGACGAACGACACGATCTGTGGCTGAATGCCAAAAGGCTGGCTGATAGCAATGAAGATGCGAAAGAGCTGGTTACCCTTATCGAGAATTCAGGCCTAGATTACAAAGCGGGCAAGCGCCAATCTATTTCGATCTACGGAAAAATCGGCAAGCGTATGCGGGAAATCATCTTTTCCCCGGCCGGCGAGCAAGCGGCCTTGCAAGCGCATGCGGACCAACTCCCTCCTCTTGCCGGCGTTGACCCACTTCTGAAAGAGGCGTTGGGCTTTGAATATGGAAGAGACAATGAAGCAACGGTTCAGGCCGGCTTTCTGGTTACCGACCTGATGCGTCAACTGGGGTATGAGTTGAGCGGAAAGAGTAAAAAGCTCCCCGAGACATGCGTGGCGAAAACGGGCCAGATCTTCGAAAAGCGGGGCTAAACTAGTCGCTCTGCCATCACCGCCAGGTCGGGATAATGCCCCACCATACGCCGCAGCCGGTCCAGCTGGGCGGCGGTGAAGCGGCCCTGCCCGCGTCCCGATACGCCCTTGTTGTAGCGAAACGTGCTCCGCTCCTTCCACACCGCGTCCAGCGCCGCCTGGCAGTGTTCGCGCGTCCGCGGCAAGCCCGAATGGGCCATCAGCCTTTCCAGTGTGGCGGCGGGATCGGCGCGGAAGCCGTCATAGTCCAGCATCAGCACGCGGCCCGGCGCGGCCTGCCCATAGCTGAACCAGGTCGCGAAATAGCTGACATACCAGGGCGCCACCATCTGGATCAGGACATCGCCCTGTTCCTCGCGCGTCATCCGGTCGAAGTTCCCCGGCACCGCCGCATTGTTCCAGTTCTCATGGTCGCGGTGATCCGCATCCAGCACATCCCAATAGGAGGCCAGCATGTCCGGGATCGGGCGCAGCATGATCGCGGGCTTCAGGTCCAGCGCCTCGATCATGCAGATATTGGCGTGCAGCGCCTGCATGTGCACATGGGTCACCAGGGTGCGGGCCGGAACGCCATGGGCGTAATAGTTCAGGAAGGTGGGCAGGTAGAAACTGGCGTCACGCCCGCCCAGCGCATGCGTGGTGCGCACCAGTTGCCCGCCGCAGGCCTCGATCGCGGCGCTGCGCAGATAGGTGCCGGCGGCCTTGGGCGCGAAGGCCAGCACGATGCTGGGGCGGGTCCGGCCCAGTTCGTTCAGATAGGCCGCGAAGGCCGGATCGAAGCTGCCGTCGCAGGCCGGCTGCAGGAACGCCGCCTGTATCGCTTCATCGTCGAAGGGAATATTCACGCAACCCGCGCCCCTGTGTGTCACAGGCGGTATGCGGCGCAGTGTATGAATGCTTTCTCAGTTACCGGCGCGTAACCGCGCCACTACAATTCGCGACAGCGCGAATTCAATCACTTGCGCGCCAGAACACCGGCAACATGGACAGGATTAAATTGCCTTAAGCAGTGATTTCCACCAGCGGCTCGTCTTTCAACGCCCGCCAGGCCGAGACGCTGGCGCCCGCAAAGAGACCCACCACCAGCGGCGAAATCAGGAAGCCCAACCCGCTGACCAGGGGCAGTACCGCCCGCGCCTGCATCAGGCCGGCGACCAGCTGCATCTGCTGCGTGCCGGCGGGCACGGCGCTGTGTCCGGCCAGCGCCATTTCGGCCACCGTGAACAGCAGGAAGACCGGCCCGAACACCCCCACCAGCACCGCCAGCAAGCGCCAGAAATTGCCGGCCGACAGCGCCCAGGCCCGGCGCAGGACCGGCGCATTCTCGGCCACCGCGATGGTGGGCAGCAGCGCCAGGAAGCGCGGCATGGCGAGCAGGACCACGCCATACAGGATCAGCATCAGCAGCACCGGGCCCAGCCCGGCGGGAACATGGGCGCCGACCAGCGTCAGCGCGGCATTGCCGGCAACGAAGGCCGGCAGCACCAGCACCAGCACGACGCCGACAAAGGCCAGGAAGGCACGGAACATGCGCCACTCCAGGCCGCCGAAGGCGAAATGCGCCACCGCCGGCGCGGTGCGCGCGCCCAGCGCGAACTGGATCACCGCGACATAGATCACCGCCTGCAGCAGCAGCGCCGCCAGCAGGTAGCCGAACATCATCAGCATGCTGGGGCTCATCGCGGCGATATTGCCGGTGGCCATGGCGTCGATGAAATCGTTGTAGTAGCGCTGGAACGAGAAGAAGCCCATCACGGTCAGCAGCACCATCGGCACCCAGATCAGGCCGATCACCCCGCCCAGATGGGTCGCGGCGAAGATATAGGCATCGCGGATGGTCGCGCCGACGGGAATGCGCCGCATCAGACGGTTTCGCTTTCGGAACGCATCGCCCTCAAAACTCATCAAACGGGCGCAGGTCGTCGAACACCGGGGCCTGGGGCGCCGCCACGTCATGCCACAGATTCATCGCCCAGGCGGTCACCGCGGCGGCGATCGGCAATTTCGCCAGGTCGGCCAGGGGCTCGGTCATGAAGGCCAGGCGGCGGCGCGGCACAAAGACGGCGACACTGACGGCGGCGGCGGCCAGCAATCCGGCGCCCAGCGCCAGCCTGGCATAGTTGGTTCCCTTGCTCTCGTCCGACATTGCTGAACTCTTTTTCCTGTTGCCGGAGTATAGGCGGCGCGCCCGCCGCCGTCATCCCGGTCTGCATTTCGCCCCAAGGGCTTTTCAAGGCTTTTGCCGAGCCCCGCGCAAGGACAATCCTCGCATATCCGGCGACACAAAAGCGTTAAACGCGCGCCAAATTAAGGCATGGGCCGTCCGGGATTCCGGTCAAATCGCCGCAAAAGCACCCATGAAAGCAAAAGGCCCGCCACCAAGGTGACAGGCCCTTGCGAAACCGCGCCCGCGAGGCATCCCGGAAGAGATGCCCGGCAGGGGAAATTACGGGGTAGCGCTGGTCGTGGCCGGGGCGAAGGTCTGGCCGGTGGTCTGATTGTTGCCGCTCTGGTCCGAAACCGTGATCGCAACACCGGCGATGACGGCGACCGCGCCAATACCCAGGATCAGCGTGCCGGTGCCGATGCCCAGCTGGGCCTTCTGCACGCCAGCGGGCTTGCCGGGCGCCAGGGTATTGTCAGCGGCGAAAGCCGAGGAGGCAACCAGCGTCGCCACAGTCACCGCAGCAACAATATTCTTGCAAGAAAACATATGATTTCCCCCGTTTTTTTTGATGGCGGCATACTTCCCCGAAGGGTCAATGCAAGTCAACCAGCCGTTGGTAAATCCTTTTTGACTGTTGCCAAAAGGCTTTACCGGATTTTCGCGGCTGTTTTCCGACGGCTTTTTGTGTGCGCCGCACAAGCCGCACCAATTCAAAGACTTATGGAAATATTGGCCGCCGGTGGGAATTTAGTCCCGTTTCGCCGGTGTGACATGACCTGCTACAGGCTGCACCATGACAGAAAATCTGCACATCGTCGGCGGCGGCCTGGCGGGATCGGAAGCCGCCTGGCAGGCGGCGGAAGCGGGCGTGAAGGTGCTTTTGCACGAGATGCGGCCCCTTCGCGGCACCGAGGCGCATCAGACCGATTCGCTGGCCGAGCTGGTCTGTTCCAATTCCTTCCGCTCCGACGATGCCGCCAACAATGCCGTCGGCCTGCTGCATGAGGAAATGCGCCGCGCCGGTTCGCTGGTGATGCGCGCCGCCGACGCCCACAAGCTGCCGGCGGGCGGCGCGCTGGCGGTGGACCGCCACGGATTTTCCGCGGCGGTCACGGCGGCGCTGGAAGGCCATCCCCGAGTGCGCATTTCGCGCGAGGAAGTCACCGCCCTGCCCCCGGCTGACTGGGGGGCGACCATCATCGCCACCGGGCCGCTGACCTCGGCGGCGCTGGGCTCCAGCATCCGCGACGCCACGGGCGCCGACCAGCTGGCCTTTTTCGACGCCATCGCCCCCATCGTGCATCGCGACTCCATCGATTTCGACATCGCCTGGTTCCAGTCGCGCTACGACAAGGAAGGGCCCGGCGGCGGCGTGGCCGATTACATCAACCTGCCGATGGACGAGGCCCAGTATAAGGGCTTTGTCGCGGCACTGCTGACAGGCGAGAAGACCGACTTCAAGGAATGGGAAAAGACCACGCCCTATTTCGAGGCCTGCCTGCCGATCGAGGTGATGGCGGCGCGCGGCGAACAGACCTTGTCCTTCGGGCCGATGAAGCCGGTGGGGCTGATGGACCCGCGCACCGGGCGGCAGGCCCATGCCGTGGTGCAGCTGCGCCAGGACAACAAGCTGGGCACCCTGTGGAACATGGTGGGCTTCCAGACCAAGCTGAAGCATGCCGAGCAGGTGCGCATCTTCCGCACCATTCCGGGACTGGAGAATGCCCAGTTTGCGCGTCTTGGCGGGTTGCACCGCAACACCTTCATCAATTCGCCGCGCCTGCTGGACGGCGAATTGCGGCTGAAATCGCGCCCCGCTCTGCGTTTCGCCGGCCAGGTTACCGGGGTCGAGGGCTATGTCGAAAGCGCCGCCATCGGCCTTCTTGCCGGCCGCTTTGCGGCGGCCGAACAATTGGGGCGCGCCGTCGCGCCGCCGCCGCCCACCACCGCTTTCGGCGCCCTGCTCTCCCATATTACCGGCGGGGCCGACGCGCGCACCTTCCAGCCGATGAACGTCAATTTCGGGCTGTTCCCGGAGTTTCCCAAAAGCGCCAAAATCCGGGGAAAAGACCGCAAACAGGCGATGTCGCGCCGGGCGCTGGACGACCTGGCGGCCTGGCTTGGAGACAAACAAGCGGCTGAATAGTTTCGGGAAACCCGGTACAGTTGCGCACGTTGTCAAACTGCAACAAACGGAATGGCCATGGATATCCCCCTCGAACTTACCTTCCACAATGTCGAACCCTCCGACGCGCTGAAGGCGGCGGTGCGCGGCCACGTCAACAGGCTGGAACAGTTTCACGATCACATCATCGGCTGCCGGGTGGTGATCGAGATGCCGCACAAGAGCCAGAAGGCGCTCGGCAACCAGCCCGATGTGCATATCGTGGTGCGGGTGCCGGGCAAGGAAATCGTGGTCAGCCGCGAGTTGAACCACAAGGGCCACAAGAAGGCCGATACCGACTGCTATGCCGTGCTGGATGAAACCTTCCTGGTGGCGCAGAAGCAGCTCAAGGATTATCGCCGCGTCAGCCATGGCGATGTGAAGTACAAGAGCGGCGAGCCCCGCAGCGTTACCGGCGAACTGGACAGCTAAAGCCGCTTTTTCATCGCCGCGCTCAGCAACGCCATCTGCCGCCGATGGATCGGCACGTCGTGCAACGCGCGCAGCTTGCGCAGATAGACCGGCACCAGCGCCGCCGGCAGGATCGCCGCCAGCGCCGCGCCCGCTCTGGGCGCCGCGCGCGCCGCCAGGAAGTGATCGCGCGACCGCAACGCCGCCTGCCGTGTCACGGCGGCCAGGCGCGGATCGCGCGCCTCCAGATGGAAGAATTCTTCCGGCGTGACATGGACCGCGGCCAGCAGGTCCAGCGGCAAATACAGCTTGTGGCGGTTGTTGTGGAACGGCAGCGCCCGCAGCAGGCCGGTCAGGCCATAGGCCAGGCCGGCTTCGCGCACCGCCTCCGGCCTGCCGCCCAGCAGCTTTGCCGCCAGCCGCATCACCGCGCCACTGGTGGCGTCGAGATAGGCTTCCAAAGCCGCGAAATCCTCGAAATGGTCGGCCGAGGAATCGAACGCCCGCGCCGCGATGATCGCTTCCAGTTCCGCCAGCAGCAGCGGCTTTTCGGCGAACAGGTCCGCCAGCCCGCGCGCCACGTCATGATTGCGTGGGCTGCCTTTGGCGGCGCCCTGCGCCGTCTCGCGCCACCATTCCAGCCGGATGGCCCCCAGCATGGGCTCGCGTACCGTTTCGGCGATGCGCGCCACTTCGGCATTGAAGGCATAGAGCGCGAACAGGAACGGGCGCTGCGGCGCGGGCGCGAACAGGGCGGAGAAATAGCGGTCGGGATCGGCGGTGCGCACCGACTGGGCAAGGCGATTGGCGAGGCCAGCGTCCATCACATCCCAAAACAAAAGGCCGCCCGGAACCGGACGGCCTTTCCTTAAGCCATTAACCGGCGCTCAGTACAGGTGACTCGCCGCCACCATGCTGAACAGCATGGGCATCGAAAGCAGGGTGTTGGCGCGGGAGAACAGCATCGCGGTCTTGGCGGCAGCGGCTTTCTCCTCGGGCGTCAGGCCGGGATATTTGCCCGCGATGTTCAGCGCCTTCTGCTGGTTGGGCCAGATCACGAACCAGACATTGAAGGCCATGATGGTGCCCAGCCACATGCCGATGCCGATGGCGAGATATTTGGGCACCATGGGCCAGCCCGTGACGCCTTCGCTGAGGTCCAGGCTATAGGCTTCGATGAAATAGTGGTTGTGCGCCGCCAGGGCCCAGCCGAACAGCACCGTGGCCGCCGCCGCCCAGCGGAACCAGAACAGCGCCGCCGGCGCGATATAGCCGCCCACCGCCGGTTTCAGTTCGGCCGGGATTTTGGGCATGGTGGGGATCTGGACGAAATTGAAATACCACAGCAGGCCGACCCACATGATGCCGCTGGCGACGTGCAGCCAGCGCAACAGGAACAGCGCGAATTGCTGGGGGTCGAAGCCCTGGGTGGCGCAATAGACGCCGACCAGCAGGAAAGCGAGCACAAAGCTCGCAATCACCACATTGCGAAGATTTCCTAGAAAAGCCGCCATAAGCCCCCTCCCCGAGTCTTAAGGAGGAAGTTTAACCCAGAGTTCCCTAGATCGCCAGTTTGCGGGGCCGGGCGGTATTCAGCCAGGTTATCACGATCAGCCTTGTCACCATCACCGCCGTGAAGAAGGAGGTGATGATGCCCACGCCCAGCGCCACCGCGAAGCCCTTTACCGGCCCGGTGCCCAGCTGGAACAGGATCAGCGAGGCGATCAGGTGGGTCATGTTGGCGTCGATGATGGTGGCCATGGCCCGGCGGAAGCCGGTGTCGATGGAGGCCAGCATGGAACGGCCATTGCGCTGTTCTTCCCGGATTCGCTCATAGATCAGGACGTTGGCGTCCACCGCCATGCCCATGGTCAGCACGATGCCGGCGATGCCGGGCAAGGTCAGCGTCGCCCCGAACAACGTCAGCGCCGCCAGCAGCAGCACGACGTTCAGCGTCAGGGCGACGTCGGCGAACAGCCCGAACAGGCCGTAGCGCAGGATCATGAACAACGCCACCAGCGCCAGGCCGGCCATGGCGGAATAGCGCCCGGCCTTGACCGAATCCGCGCCCAGTTCGGCGCCCACGGTGCGTTCCTCGATCACGTTCAACGGCGCGGGCAGTGCGCCGGCGCGCAGCAGGATGCCCATGTTCTTGGCGCCCTCGACGGTGAAATTGCCGGTGATCTGGCCGGTGCCGCCCAGGATGGGATTGATGATGACCGGCGCGGTGATCACCTGCTTGTCCAGCACGATGGCGAAGCGGTGGCCGACGCGCTCCTTGGTGACATCGCCGAACGCCTTGGCGCCGACGCTGTCGAAACGAAAGGTCACCACCGGCTGGCCGGTCTGCTGGTCGAAGCCCTGGCCGGCGTCGGTCAGCCGGTCGCCCGACACCAGCACGCGGCGCTGCACCACCACCTTCTGCGCCGGGGTGTTCTTGTTCTCGGCCATCATCGGCAGGATTTCATCGCCGATGGGGGCGACGGCGGCATTGGGATCGGCCTGCTCGTCCACCAGCTGGAAACTCATCTTGGCGGTCTTGCCCAGGATTTCCTTCAGCTGCGCCGGGTCCTGCAGGCCCGGCACCTGCACCAGGATGCGGTCCTCGCCCGAACGCTCGATGCCGGGCTCGCGCGTGCCCAGCTCGTCGATACGGCGGCGGACCACTTCGATGGACTGGTCCATCACCTGCTGGCGGGTGATGGACTTGAAGGCATCGGTCATCTTCAGGACGAAGACGCCATTGCCGGGCTCGGCCATGTCATACTGCTTGCCGCCCGACGACAGCACCGAACTGCCGATGACGGGATTGAGGCTCTGCAGCAAAGTGCGCGCATCGTTCAGGCGCGACGGGTCGGTGACGCGCACCGACACGGTATCGGCCTTGCTGCCCAAGTCGGTCAGCGGGATATGCGCCTTGCGGAAGCCGGCGCGGATGTCGGCGATCATGGATTCGGCGCGGTCGCGCGTCACCTGGTCGAAATCCACCTGCAGCAGCAGGTAGGAACCGCCCTGCAGGTCCAGACCCAGGTTGACAGTGCTGGAGGGCAGCCAGGCGGGAAATCTGGCGCGGACGGACGGCGACAGCGCATTGGGCAGCGCGATCAGGATGCCCGCCACCACCACGATGATGGTGACCAGCCGCGACCAGAGCGAGACCTGCAGCACGTTAGGCTATTCCTTTTCGGCGGGCTGGGATTTGGCGCGCACGTCCGACAGCGTCGCCTTCAGCACCCGCACCTGCACATTGTCGGCGATCTCCACCAGGATTTCGGGGTCTTCGCTGTTCGACGCCTTGACGATCTTGCCCAGGATGCCGCCCGAGGTCACCACCGTGTCGCCGCGGCGCAGATTCTCGATCATGGCCTTGAGCGCCTTGGTGCGCTGCTGTTGCGGCCGCCACAGAAGAAAGTAGAAGATCGCGATCATCGGCAGCGCCAGAGTCAGTGTCTGGAACATCGGATCGTTCATATTCATATTGCGGGACTTTCGGGTGCGGAGTCGCGCGGACTATAGCGGGACATGCCCTGTTTGCAACCGTGACATATCAAGGGGTTAGCATGGCAAATGACGGCAAAAACACGGACGAGACCGTGCTTCTGACCCGCATCGCGCAGGCGCTGGAGCGGCTGGCGCCCAAGGCACTGGGCGCGGGCCTGCCCGACGGCGACGCCTTCGTGTGGGAGCCGGAGGCGGGCGGACTGGTGGCCGTGCCGCATGTCGCCCATGTGGACCTTGCATTGCTCAAGGGCATCGAGAACCAGCGCGACACGCTGATGGCGAACACCAGGCGCTTTGCCGAAGGCCTGCCGGCCAACAATGCGCTGTTGTGGGGCGCGCGCGGCATGGGCAAAAGCTCGCTGGTCAAGGCGGTGCATGAGCAGATCAATGAAGGCCGCGTGGGCGACGGCCGCCTGGTGCTGATCGAGATTCACCGCGAGGACATTGATACCCTGCCGCAACTGCTGCGCATCCTGCGCACCACCGCGCGCCGCGTCGTGCTGTATTGCGATGACCTCTCCTTCGACAAGGACGATACCAGCTACAAATCGCTGAAGGCGGCGCTGGAAGGCGGCATCGAGGGCCGCCCGGTCAATACGATTTTCTACGCCACCTCCAACCGCCGGCACCTGATGCCGCGCGACCTGGTGGACAATGAACGCGGCACCGCCATCAATCCCGGCGAGGCGGTGGAGGAGAAAGTCTCGCTGTCCGACCGTTTCGGCCTGTGGCTGGGCTTCCACCATTGCGGCCAGGACGAATATCTCGCGATGATCCAGGGCTATGTCGGCTTCTATGGGCTGAACATCGCCGAGGAGGAATTGCGCAGGCGGGCGCTGGCCTGGGCGATGGGACGCGGCGGACGCTCCGGCCGCGTCGCCTGGCAATTCATTCAGGACCTTGCCGGTGAGCTTGGGCAGAGGCTGGATTGATCCCTACACCCCAATTGTCATGGCCCGCCGGAGAGCGGGCCACCCAGATGGGCGTGAGGCAATGCATGCCGCAGAAAGAAATATCGACCCCATTTGACGATACTGGCGCGATATCACCTGGGTGGCCCGCATTCGCGGGCCATGACAATTGGAGCCGTTAATTACTCGCCGTGGTCGAGGACAGCAGCGAGCGCGGGTTGACCGGGGTGGTGGCCGAGCGGATCTCGAAATGCAGCTGGGGGCTGGTGACGTCGCCGGTCTGGCCGGAATAGCCGATCACCTGGCCGCGCGCCACGAAATCGCCGCGCGCCACCACGATGCGGTCGGCATGGGCATAGGCGGTGGTATAGCCGCCGGAATGCTTCACCAGCACCAAGTTGCCGTAATTCTTCAACTCGTCGCCGGCATAGGTGACGGTGCCCGAGGCGCTGGCATGGATCGGCGCCCCGGCGGCGGTGGCGATATTGATGCCGTCGTTGGTGCCGCCGTTGTCCTTGGCGCCGAAGTCCGAGATCACCCGGCCGCTGACCGGCCAGGCAAAGGCCGGCGCGCCCGCCGTGGCGACGGACGGCCCGACCGGCGCCAGCGGCTTGCTGGCAACGGGGGCATAGGGCGTCACATTGCGGGTGACATAGTTGGGCGCGGGGCGCGGCGTGGGCCGGGCGCCACCTTCTTCGTAGGCGTAAACCTTGGCGCTGGCGGCGGGCTTGGCGCTCGCGACGGGACGCGGCGTGGGCCGCGTGTTGACGCCCCAGTCGAGCTGGGTGCGCGGGCTTTCGGTGCAGCCCGCCATCAGCGGCGCGACCACGCCAAGCGCTGCGATCAGAATTCTGCGATCCATCGGATGGTGCCTTCTGCACTGTCTCGAAACGGATCATCCTCCCCAAAGGTTGAGAACACTTTAACCGCGATTTCGCAGGTTCCCCGCGGTTCAGCCCGCGATCAGGGCCTGACGCAGGCTTTCCAGCACCGAAGGTTCCGTCAGGTTGAGATGCAGCGGCGTCACCGAAATCCAGTTGTCATAGACCGCGCCCAGGTCGCTGTTGCCCGGCGGCGTCGCCTTGCGGCGGCGCAGGCCGATCCAGTAATAGGCGCGGCTTCGCGCATCCATGCGTTCCTGGATTTCGGTGGAAAGCAGGTCGTACTTGCCCTGCGGCACCACCTTGACGCCCTTGACCTGATCCGGCGGACAGCCGGGGAAATTGATGTTGATCAGGGTGCCCTGCGGCCAGCCGGCCTTGACCACGGCAGCGACCGTGGCGGCGCCATGGGCCTCGCCCGCCGACCAGTCGATATTGGCGCGACCGCCTTCCTCATAGGCCTGGGACAAGGCGATGGAGGGAATGCCCAGGGCGCAGCCTTCCATGGCCCCGGCGATGGTGCCGGAATAGGTGACGTCGTCGGCCAGGTTGGAGCCCCAGTTGACGCCGGACAGGATCAGGTCGGGTTGCGGCTGGTCCTTCAGGATATGCAGGCAGGCCATCATCACACAGTCGGTCGGCGTGCCGCTGACGGCAAAGCGGCGCTCGGCGATCTGGCGCAGGCGCAGCGGCGTGGAAAGTGTGAGCGAATGCGATGCGCCGGACTGTTCGGTCTCCGGCGCCACCACCCAGACGTCATCGGTCAGGCTGCGGGCAATGTTTTCGGTGACGGTGAGGCCGGGGGAATGGATGCCGTCGTCGTTGGTGACAAGAATACGCATCGTTGAACTCTCTTGATGTCATGGCCCGCAAAAGCGGGCCACCCAGGTGATACCGCAATGTTTTCATCCATATGATCGCGGATAAATTTTCGCCGGCAGTGTTTGCGTCAACTGGGTGGCCCGGATTCCCGGGCCATGACAGCTAGCTTGGTTTCTCGATTTTCGTCTTGCCGCCCATATACGGCACCAGCACATCGGGAATGGCGACGCTGCCATCCGGCTGCTGGTAGTTTTCCAGGATGGCGACCAGGGTGCGGCCCACCGCCAGGCCGGAGCCGTTGAGGGTGTGGACCGGACGCGGAGAAGGATTGATGGGTAAGGGCGAAGGCCCCGGAGACGGCTGAGTAAAGCCTACATGCTGTGGATACGGCTTTGGACGATAGCGGGTATTCATGCGCCGCGCCTGGAAGTCGCCGCAGTTGGAGCAGGAGGAGATTTCGCGGAAGGCATTCTGGCCGGGCAACCAGACCTCGATGTCATAGGTCTTCTGTGCCGAAAAGCCCATGTCGCCGGTGCAGAGCGTGACCACGCGATGGGCGAGATCGAGTTTCTTGAGGATGGTCTGGGCCGCATCGGTCATGCGCTCATGTTCTTCGTTCGATTTTTCCGGCGCGGTGATGGAAACCAGTTCCACTTTGCTGAACTGGTGCATGCGGATCATGCCACGGGTGTCGCGGCCCGCCGATCCGGCTTCGGCGCGGAAGCAGGGTGTGTGTGCGGTGAAACGGATCGGCAGTTCGGCTTCGCTGAGGATTTCGTCGGCGACGTAATTTGTCAGCGACACTTCGGCCGTGGGGATGAGCCAGAACCGATCCATGCTGTTGCGGAAAACTCCGTTTTCCACATCCATATATTCACGAGAAGTCTGAAATAGGTCCTCTTCAAATTTCGGAAGTTGCCCCGTCCCAAACAGCGCCTGATCGCGCACCAACACCGGCGGGCTGACTTCGGTATAGCCGAACTGTTCGGTATGGGTGTCCAGCATGAAGGCGCCCAGCGCGCGTTCCAGTCGCGCCAGATCGCTTTTCAGATAGACGAAGCGCGCACCGCTCACCTTGGCGGCGCGTTCGAAATCCATCTGGCCCAGGGCCTCGCCGATCTCGAAATGCTGTTTGGCATTGTTGATCCCCGGCGGCGTGCCGAACGCCCGCTCCGGCATCGGCACATTGGCGGCCTCATCCGCGCCGTCCGGCACGTCATCGGCGGGAAGATTGGGAATCACCGCCAGCGCATTTTTCAGCGTCTCTTCCCGCTCGCGCTGCTCGGCCTCGCCTTTCTGGATGTCGTCCTTCAGCCCCGCCACTTCGGCCATCAACGCAGCCGCCTGGGCTTCGTCCTTTTTCGCCTTGGCCTGGCCGATCAGCTTGGAGGCCTCGTTGCGCCGCGCCTGGCTGTTCTGCAGCCGCACCAGCAGTTCGCGCAGCGCTTTGTCCTTTTCCAGCAAGTCGTTGGCGACCGCCTGGCCGTCCAGCCCGCGCCGCTGCAAGCCCCGCACAAAAGCGGTTGCATCGTCCCTGATAGCCTTGATGTCGTGCATGGGAATCTCCGTGGGCCCCGGTCATGCCATGGCCCGGCGTCCCAGGTCAAAACCCGGTTTTCGGGGCTTTCTCCGGCTTAACAAACGCCTAATTCCGTCCGCCAAATTCCTGCAACCGTTAAACCATGTCGCAACCCGGCTGTGCGTAACATGTCCACGTACTGGAAGGGATGACCGGTGAACCGGCACTCGGGGACATCATGGACAGCCCAGGTTGGGCGCGCACTGGAACCGCTGTATGGCGGACTGGACCGGCTCGGCCGTTTCGGCGCCGCCGCCGTGCTGACCGCCCTGGCGGTGCTGGCGGCGATCGGCGTGCATATGATCTCGCACATCGCGCGGGGCGAGGCCTTCCATGTCGCGCCGCTGTTCAACATCGCGCTGGATATCGCGGTGGTGACGGGGCCGATCATCTTCTATGCCCGCGAGGCGATCGCCCGGCTGACCCTCAATCGCGCCCAAATGGATGAAATGACCCGCCGTCTGGCGATCACCGCCGACCAGGCCGAAAACGCCAGCCGCGCCAAGTCCGCCTTCCTGGCCAACATGAGCCACGAGCTGCGCACGCCGCTGAACGCCATCATGGGGTTTTCGGAAGTGATGAAAGACCAGCACCTGGGCCCGATGAGCAATGCCCGCTACCTGGGCTATGCCTCCGACATCCATGCCAGCGGGCGCTACCTGCTGGGCATCATCAACGACATTCTCGACCTGTCCAAGATCGAGGCCGGCAAGATGTCGCTGGAAAACGCCGAGGAATTCCCTTTGCGCCAGTCGCTGGAAGCGTCGCTGGCGCTGTGCGCCAGCCTGGGCGAGAAATACGGCGTCACCATTGCCAGCCACCTGCCGCCGGAGACTCTGCGCCTGCTGGCGGTGGAGCGGATGGTGCGCCAGATCATGATCAACCTGGTGGGCAACGCCATCAAGTTCACTCCCGCCGGCGGGCGGGTGGATGTGCGCGCCGCCCCCGCCGAGGACGGCGGCTATGCGGTGTTCGTGCAGGATTCCGGCATCGGCATGACCGAGGACGAGATCGTCAGGGCCCTGACGCCCTTCGGCCAGATCGAGAACCGCATGACCGCCACCCACAACGGCACCGGGCTGGGCCTGCCCCTGGCCAAGGCGATGCTGGAACTGCATGGCGGCAGGCTGAGTATCCGCAGCATTCCCCACCACGGCACGACGATCGTGGTGAGTTTCCCCCCCGACCGCGTCTCCAGCGGCCGCAAGGTCGCCGCCTAGGGCGCGACCAAGTCCTTGGCAGCGCGGGCGGCGTCTTCCCGGGCGCGGTTGCGTTCGATCATCATCACGCAGAACACCGAGACCTCGTAAAGCGCCACCAGCGGAAACGCCAGGCACAGCATCGAAAAGGCGTCGGGCGGGGTGAACACCGCCGCCACGCCGAACAGCCCGACATAGGCGAATTTGCGCATGTCGCGCAGCGCCTTGGTGGTCACGATGCCGACCTTGCCCAAGAGCGACAGCAGCACCGGCAACTGAAACGTCAGACCGAAGGCGAAAATAAGCGTCATCACCAGGTCGAGATAGTCGCTGACCTTGGCCTGCAGCTCCACACCCATGGTGCTGGCGGTGGCCGCGATCTGGTAGCTGCCGAAGAATTTGATCGAGAAGGGCAGCATCACATAATAGACGAAGGCAGCCCCCATCAGGAACATCACCGGCGTCCAGGCCAGGAAGGGCAGGAAGGCGCGCTTCTCGTGCTTGTAAAGTCCGGGCGCGACGAAAATCCAGATCTGCGCCGCGATGGCCGGAAAGCCCAGGCAGATGCCGCCGAACATGCCGATCTTGACATAGGTGAAGAACACCTCGGTCAGCGCGGTGTAGATCAGGTGGTTGGTGGCGGCATGCAGCGGCACGATCAGGAAGTCGAAAATCTGCCTGGCGAAGGCAAAGCAGATGATGAAGCACAGCGCGAACGACAGCACCGCCCAGATCAGGCGGGTGCGCAGTTCCAGCAAATGCTCCATCAGCGGCGCCTTGGTGGCGTCGAGCGCGGCTTCGTCTTCCGGGGTCGGTGTGATCACGGCGCGTCCATCACGAAGAAGACGGCTCTTTGGCGGTATCCGTCACCTGGAATTCACCGGCGCGCGGCTCGACGGCATGCTCGGAAATGGGGTCTTCCACGGGCGGGACGGTTTCGGCGGCGCCTGCGCCATCCAGGCTGGTGCTGTTGATGGCGCTGTTCATGTCGGCGACGCTGTTGGCGAGGTCGGAAACCGGATTGTTCTTCTTCAGGTTCTCGATTTCCTTGCGCAGTTCGTCCAGTTCGGCCTGGCGCGCCATCTCGTCGAAGCTCTTGCGGAATTCGTTGGCCATGGCGCGGGCCTTGCCCGCCCACTTGCCCGCCATGTTCATCAGGCGCGGCAGATCCTTGGGCCCAACCACGACAAGCGCCACGGTGAGCAGGATGACGATGTGACTCCAGCTGAACAGATCGAACATGACATCGGCGCCTTAAGGCAGGTCAGGCGGTGGTCTTGTCCTTTTCCTTGGCCTCGGCGTTGATCACCTTGGGATCGTCCTTGTCGTGATCCGACAGGCCCTTCTTGAAGCTGTTGATGCCCTTGCCGAAGTCGCCCATCAAGTCGCTGACCTTGCCGCGGCCGCCGAACAGCACCAGCGCGATCGCCGCCAGGATCAGAATGTGCCAGACACTGAACGCACCCATCGGATTACTCCTTAAGCCCTTGAAAAACTGAATCTTTGGCCGGGCGAACGCCTTCCGCACACAGCCCTTGGCGTCACTTAAGGCTGCTTGGGGGCAGCGCGCAAGGGCCGGTTCCAAAAGCGGTTATTTCTCGCGGCCGCAGCAAATCGGGTCAGACGGCGGCGGCCGGCAGGGTGATCGCCATTTCCAGCCCCCGCGGCTGGCGGTTGCGCGCCGAGATCGCCCCCCCATTCACCGCGATGGCGCGCTGGGCGATGGCCAGCCCCAGGCCGAAGCCGAAACCGTCGGCCGAAACGCCGAAGGCCTTGAACAGCTTGCCCAGCACTTCGGGGGGCACGCCCGGCCCTTCGTCCGCCACCACCAGGCTATAGGTGTTGCCATTGCGGTTTCGGTTCAGGGTGACGCCGACCCGGCCCTTTTCGGCGGAATAGCGCACGGCGTTGCGGATGACATTTTCCACCGCCCGGCTGACCAGCTTGCCGTTGCCGGGCGCCAGCCATTCAAAGCCCTCGTCCGCGGGCTCGATCTCCAGGGCGACCTCCGCGCCCTTGGCGGAGGCTTCATACTGGGCGTCCTGTACCACCGCCTTCACGATCTCGGCCAGGTCGAAATAATCCTCGCGGCTGTCGTGGCCGCTTTCCAGCTTGGTCAGGGTCAGCAGTTCGCCCACCATCTCGTCCAGCTTGGCCGCCTCGCCGCCGATACGGTCCAGCGCCACCGCCATGCGTGAAGGGTCTTGCCGCGCCAGCCCGATGGCCAAGGTCAGCCGCGCCAGCGGCGTGCGCAATTCGTGGCTGACATCGGCCAGCAGCCGGTCGCGCGAGGCCACCAGTTCCTCCAGCCTGACCGCCATGCGGTCGAAGTCATGCGCCAGGTCGGCGATCTCGTCGCGGCGCCGTCCCATGGCGGGGCCCAGGCGGGTGGCGAAATTGCCTTGCGCCAGGCGGCCGAAGCCCAGCCGCATGCGCTCGATCGGACGCGACAGGTACCAGGCCAGGATGGCGGCGAAGGCCAGGCCGCCGAAGGCGGCGGGCAGCCACACCTCGCGGGGAATGTCGAAGGGGCCGCGCTGGTGCGGCGGGCGGGCATAATAGACAATGCGGTAGCGCGCGCCGCCGGGCGCGGCCGCCGCGGTTTCCGCCAGCACGGGACGATCGGAAAGCCCCTGCCCCACGGGCACCAGCGCGATCTGGTTGCGCTGGTCCGACGGCCAGGCGGCGATCTGCTGCTCGACCGCGACCGGGCCGCCGGCATGCAGGCGCGAGGCCACCGATTCCACCGCGATGCTGGCGATGCCGCGCGCGAATTCCGAGCGTTCCGCCGGGCGCAACATATTGAACATCAGCCAGGTGGCCTGGACGATGATCAGGAAGGTCAGCCAGAAGCCGAACAGGATTTTCCAGAACAGCCGCCGCGTCATCCCTGCACCCTCACGATTGCACTCTGAGGCGGTAGCCGACGCCGCGAATGGTCTCGATCTCGCAAGCCTCGGCGCTGGCCGCCGCCAGCTTGCGGCGCAGGTTGGAGACATGCACGTCCACGCTGCGGTCATAGGTCTCGCGCGGCCGCCCCAGCACCTGCAGCGACAGTTCTTCCTTGGTGGAGACATTGTCGCCGGCGCGCATCAGGCTTTCCAGCAGGTCGAATTCCGATGTCGTCAGTTCGAAGGCGGCATCCCGCCAGCGCACCTCGCGCTTGCCGGGCGACAGTTCCAGCGCCGCCACCTTCCAGCTTTGCGCCGGCGCGGCATCGCGCTGGCGGCGCATCACCGCGCGCAGCCGCGCCACCAGTTCGCGCGGGAAATAGGGCTTGGCGACATAATCGTCGGCGCCCATCTCCAGCCCCACCACCCGGTCCACATCGCCGCCCTTGGCGGTCAGCATGATGACCGGCACATTGCCGGCGGGGCCGCCGGACTGGCGGATGCGGCGCAGCACTTCATTGCCGTCGATGCCCGGCAGCATGATGTCCAGGATCACCGCGTCGAAGCGGCCCGACAAGGCGGCGGCCGCGCCATCGGGACCGTTGAACACCGACGTGGTGCGGATGCTTTCGCCGGCGAGATATTCGGTCAACAGCTCGCTCAGCGCGGCATCGTCATCAACCAGCAATACGTGCAAGTCCGGCTCCTATTTTCTGGAAGGTGCCCCCGCAGGCGCGCCCTGTCAGCAGCCTTTTCACATTCCTTACAATTTGCTGGCGAAGACTTAACCCGGATTTTCGCCGCGCCGCACTAGGCTTGCACCATGAACATGCGCGTCCACGCCCCGTTTGCCGCCCCACCGGCCAAAAAGAAGTTCAATCCCCGCCTGGAAATCCTGGACGAGGTGGTGGCGGGCATTTTCTGGATGTCGCTGGATCTTCCCGAGGACGCCTCGCGCGACGAGATGGAGGAGTTCGCCCGCCACCTGGCGCACCGGGTGCGCAGCGGCGCGGGCGAAAGCGCCATCGCGGCGGAGATCGACTTCCTGCAGCGCGGCCAGTTCTGCCGTCCGCTGGACAGCGCGCGCGCGGTGGAACTGGCGCGGCGCGCCATCGCCATCGTGAAAGCCGCGTAACTCACGCATTCTTTTCGCTTCGCTGCCGAACACTTGACCCCGCGCGCAAACGCAAACCGCTAGCGTCCTTGCGTTCGCCATTCCCCGGCGAACATCAAAAGGAGCAAGCCATGTTTCATATCCCCCCTTCCCGTCCCACCGGCGAACGCTTCAGCAATTTCCTGCATGCGGCGCTGGCCGTGCCCTTCGGCGTGATCGCGACCTTGGCCATCGTCCTTCATCTTGGCCTGTTGCTCTGACGAAGTTCCATGCCGATCGTTAGTGCCTCTATTGGCGGCATGATCGCATCGCAGGCAACCATGCCGCGATTTCCTGCGCTGCAATGACGATTGCTGCAATGCGGCTATGGTTTCCGTGACGCCGCCATCAGTTCGTCTTGTATATTGCCGACTTGCCGGACACGTTTTTGCGTCCGGCTCATACGCAGGAAGACCCCAGCATGAAAACCACCCTGATGATGGCCGCCATGGCCGCCGCGCTTGCCTTCACTGTCCCCGCCTCCGCCCAGTCGGCCAACGACGCCCCGTCCAACAGCTGCAAGAGCATGATGGACCAGGCCAACGCCAAGCTGCCTTCCGTGGCCGAAAGCCGCCAGAAGAAGGACGCGCAGCGCCAGATGGACATGGCCAGGAGCTCCATGTCCGCGCAGGAAGAGACCGCCTGCATCATGCACATGAAGCATGCCCTGAACGACATGTCGTAAGAATCGCATCACGCGACGACGGCAGAGCGCCGCTCCATCCGGGGCGGCGCTTTTTTATTCAGCCGACGAGAATTTCGCCCTTGCGGCCCAGCACGTCCGCCAGTTCCCCGAGACGTTTTTGAACCGGCTCGCCGGCAATGGCTTCGCGCCGCGACGGCACGCCCAGGACGATCTTGGACGGGGTCATGCGCAGCTTGTAGATGCCCAGTTCGCCGGCCGCCGATGCCGACAGCGAAAAGGCGAAGCGCCAGGTCAGGCCCAAGAGCAGCGCGCGCTTTTCGTCGTCCTTGTCCAGCAGTCCCTGCAGGGCCATGTGCTGGGGAAAATCCTCGTCGCCGGAGTAGCGGTGAAAGACGCTGGCCGCGATCAGCGCCCGGGCGCGGTGCGAGGCCCCGGCAAAGGGCGCGGTCAGGACCTGGGAGAAGGCGCCCAGGGCGCGGTCATCGGGATGCCGCCGCCAGGCGACATCCGAGAAAAAGGCGCTGGCTTCGCGGATACGCGCCATCTCCGCGCTTTCGCCGTCGAACAGAACCCGCGTCCAGTCCAGCATCTCTTGGGCATGGGCGGCGACGCGCGCGGTCCTGGCATTGGAGGCGCGGGCATATTCCACCAGCGGATCGCGGGCGCGTTCCTCCGCCGGCAGGCGCGAGAACAGCACGCCCTCGCGCAGGCCATAGGCCGAGATCACCACATCCTTGATATTGCCGGCTTCCAGCAGCCGCTCCAGCACCACCGCGCCATAGGGCAGGCTGTCGGCGCGGCGCTTGGAGACGGTCTTGATCTTGCGCACGCTTTCCCGCGACAGCCCGGCCAGCAGTTTGCACAGCCTCAGCGCCCGCCCGCGCGGGATGGTGTATTGCTGCAGCACATGCACGGGATAGCCCTGCTCTTCCATGTCCACGCGCGCCAGGCTGCGCCAGATGCCGCCCACCGCATACAGCGCCGGCGCCGACAGGCTGCCGCCCGCAAGCTGTTTCAGCCCCTTGTCCACGATATCGCGCGCCTTGTCGGGATCGCCCCTGGACTGGTCCATCAGGCGCAGCGGCCCGAACGGCAGGGTCACGGCGGCGCCGGTCTTGCCCCCCTTGACCGACACCATGTCCAGCGAACCGCCGCCCAGGTCGGCCGCCAGCCCGTCGGCGTCGGGAATGCCCGCCACCACGCCTTCGGCGGCGATGCGGGCTTCGTCCTCGCCCGCCAGGATCTGGATCGGCGCGCCCCACTGGGCCTCGGCCCGGCGGATGAATTCCGCGCCATTGGAGGCATCGCGGGCCGCCGCCGTCGCCACCGCCTCGCGCATCTCCACCTTGAAGCCGTCGGCGATCAGGCGAAAGCGGCCCAGCGCCTCCAGCGCGTCGGTGCAGCCTTCGGCATGCAGGCGGCCGGTGGTGACCATGTCGCGGCCTATGCCGCAGATGGATTTCTCGTTCTGCAGGGTGGCGGCCACCCGCGTCAGGGATTCATAGATCACCAAACGCACGGAATTGGAGCCGATGTCCACGATGGCCACGGGGCCGCGCGTCTTGACCTGGCTCTTGACCTGCCCCTGGGGCGGCCAGGCAGTGCGAAGATCGGTTACGGCCATGCCCGTTACTTGCGCTTTGCCGGATTCTGCATCTTGAGCGCCTTGCCACGACCGGAAAGCGACGGGTTGGTCATGAAGTAAGTGTGCGCGGAAAAGGCATCGGCGTCCTCGGAATGCGAATCGCGGAGATAGCGACCGTCGGACTCCATATACCAGCTTTGCGCCTGGTCTTTGAGCTGCGCCACCATGATCTGGTCAAGCACCTGTTGATGGACCGTGGGATTGTCGATGGGAACCAGGGTTTCCACGCGGCGGTCCAGGTTGCGCGGCATCCAGTCGGCCGAGGAAATATAGACCTTGGCCTCCTTGTGCGGCAGTTCGTGGCCGTTGCCGAAGCAGACGATGCGGCTGTGTTCCAGGAAGCGGCCGACAATGGACTTGACGTGGATATTCTCCGACAGGCCGGGCACGCCGGGGCGCAGGCAGCAGATGCCGCGCACGATCAGTTCCACCTTCACGCCGGCCTGGCTGGCGCGATACAGGCCGTCGATCATGCCGGGGTCCACTAGGCTGTTGAGCTTGACCCAGATATGGGCCGGCTTGCCGGCGCGGGCATTGGCGATTTCATGCTGGATGTCCTCGACCAGGCGGCCGCGCAGGGTGAGCGGCGACATCGCCAGCTTTTCCAGCGCCACCGGCTCGGCATAGCCGGTGATGAAGTTGAACATCTGGGCGGCGTCGCGGCCCAGCGCCGGATCGGCGCTGAACAGCGACAGGTCGGTGTAGATTTTCGCGGTGTTGGGGTGATAGTTGCCCGTGCCGAAATGGCAATAGGTGGCAAGCTGGCCCTGCTCGCGCCGCACCACCAGGCTGATCTTGGCGTGGGTCTTGAGCGCGATGAAGCCATAGACCACCTGCACGCCGGCCCGCTCCAGGTCGCGGGCCCATTTGATGTTGGCGGCCTCGTCGAAGCGGGCCTTCAATTCGACCAAAGCGGTGACGGACTTGCCGGCCTCGGCGGCTTCGATCAGCGCCCCCACGATGGGGCTGTCGGACGAGGTGCGGTACAGCGTCTGCTTGATCGCCACCACATCGGGATCGGCGGCGGCCTGGCGGATGAACTGCACCACCGTATCGAAGCTCTCGAAGGGATGATGGACGATCAGGTCCTTTTCGCGGATGGCGGCGAAACAGTCGCCGCCATGGTCGCGGATGCGCTCGGGGAAACGGGCGATATAGGGCTTGAACACCAGGTCGGGCCGCTCCGGCAGGATCAGCTTGCCCAGGTCCGACAGGCCCATCAGGTTTTCGACGATCACGATCTCGCTGTCGTCCAGGCCGAGATGCTCGGCGATGAACTGGCGCAGCGGCTCGGGCATCGAGGCGCTGCATTTCATGTGGATGACGCTGCCGCGGCGGCGGCGCTTGAGCAGGCTTTCGAACAGCAGCACCAGGTCTTCGGCTTCTTCCTCGACCTCCACGTCGCTGTCGCGCAACAGGCGGAACATGCCCCAGCCGGTCACATCATGGCCGGGGAACAGCTTGTCGAAATACAGCGCGATCACATGCTCCAGCGGGATGAAGCGCACGTTGCGCGGCGCGGTGTCCGGCAGGCGGATGAAGCGGCGAAGCTGCGGCGGCACCGGAATCAGCGCCGAGAAATTCTTGCCGTCGCGCTTGTTGGTCAGCTGCACCGCGATGGTGAAGCCCAGGTTGGGAATGAAGGGAAAGGGATGGGCCGGGTCGATCGCCAGCGGCGTCAGCACCGGGAAAATCTGCTCGGCGAACTGGGCGTCGAGATAATCGCGGTCGGCGTCGACGATCTCGTCGCCCGCCACCACCTTGATGCCTTCCTTGCGCAGTTCGACATGCAGCTGCGACCAGATGCTCTGCTGGTCGGCGATCAGGGCGCGGGCGGCCTTGTCCACTTCGGCCAGCTGTTCCGCCGGGGTCAGGCCGTCGGCGCTGGCGGTGGTGACGCCGGCGCGTACCATGCCCATCAGGCCGGCGACGCGCACCATGTAGAATTCGTCCAGGTTGGAGGCCGAGATGGACAGAAAGCGCACCCGCTCGAACAGCGGATGGCGCTCGTTCAGCGCCTCCTCGATGACGCGGCGGTTGAAGGCCAGCCAGGACAGTTCCCGGTTGACGAAACGCAGCGGTGAGGACGGGTCCAGCGCGTGGACACCCCGATGATCCAGCGCCACTGCGCCGTCGGTCGAAATTTCGGGAGACGCGTCGGACGCGTCCTCATTGGCGACGGCGAGCGGGGGATTGTGGTTTTTGGTCATGCCAGACTTTAGCCAAAAGCCGTGACTTTGGAATGACACAATAACCGTCAGGCCTGGCCCGGCAGCCGTGAATCGGACAGCAAGTCCCTGATAAGACTGGTATTAACGGGACGCTTTTCCGCCAGCGCCCGGGCATCGGCCCGGGCCACGAAATCGCGGATGGCGCCCGGCGACCGCTCCAGCCGGCCGATCATCTGGCTGACCACCGCCTCGGGCACCGCCAGCTGGCGGTCGGCGAACAGCTTGACCGCCAGGCCCATCAGCAGGGCGTCGTCCGGCGCCCACAGGGCGAAAGCCAGCAGCGCGCGGGTGCGCGACACCAGATCGGGCAACACCAATTTGAACGTCTCTGGCCACTCCGACGGCGGCGCCAGCGCCGTCAGAAGCAGCGGCGCGCCCCGTTCCAGCAGGGCGAACAGCGGCGCTTCCGCGACGCCGGGGCCGATATTCTCGATCACCAGCGCCCCGTCAGGCACATCCCTGTCCAGCGCCGTGGCCTCGATCATCGTCGCGCCGGCATGCTGCGCCCATACCGCCGCCAGGTGCGACTTGCCGGACGCAGGCGGACCAAACAGCGCCGCGGCCGGCGCGGGCCAGTTCGGAAACGAATCGACAAAGGCGACGGCGCGTTCATTGCCCGGCGCGACGATGAAGTCGGCGCGGCCCAGGGCGCTGCGTGTTTCGAGCGGCAGGACCAGTTGCGTCACGGGGTTTTGGCCAGGCTCCATTGCCCGCCGCGATTGGTCAGCGACAGGCCGGCCGCCCCCAGGGCCTCGCGCAACTGGTCGATGCCGCCGACATAGGCCAGCTGGACGCGGGCGAAATTGATGTCCATCGCCATCACCGTGGTGCCGGTGACATTGCCCACCCCGCCCAGCGCGATCTGGATATCGCCCCATTGCTGCAGGCTGAGGATGCGGACATCGGCGGTCAGCCGGCCGCGCTGGCTGAAGTCCAGCGCATTGCGGGTCTTCCACAAATCTTCGATGGCATGCACCGCCGCCTGCGCCGCCGCCGGATAGGTGGTGCCCACCGTCTGCACCATCGGCACGTCCACGCTGGCGGCGGCCGGGGTCTCGCCCGCGCCCAGGCGGCGGATGTTCACCGTCATCCTGCCATTGGCATAGACCGCCTGCACCAGCCCTACTTCGGCGACATGATACTTGACCGCCACCGCCGACACATCGGCCCAGGCCGCGGCGTCGAATTTCAGCGCCGCCAGCGCGGCATCGTCCTCCGGCGCGGTGACGGTGAAGGGCACGGTGGAATCGCGGAAGGCCGGCGACAGCAGCGCCTGCGACCAGGGGCCATGGCTGACATTGGGCGACATGGGAATCACCAGGATGCGCTTGACGGTGACCTGGGAGAAGGCGATCTGCGCCGCGCGCAGGGCGCGCGCCACCGCATCGGGATTGAACAGATAGGTGACGTCGGCGGTATAGCGGGTGGTGGAGCGGCGCTCGTTGGCGATGTTGTTGCCGCGCGTCAGCCGCAGCAGCTGGCCGGCATCCAGCACCGGCTGCCTGGCCCAGTCGGCCTGGCGGACCAGGCGGCGATACAGGATCTGGAAGGCGCGGCCGCGGCCCTGGGCGATGGCGGCATTGTAGGCCTCGGTCGAGGAGGCGCCGCTGGCGTCCACATGGATGCCCGCCACCGTGTAGAGCGATTCCTGAGCAGCGGCCGGAACGGCAGCGATAAGAACGGCAAGAAAAGCAAGCAAAAGGCGGAAACGCGGGGGCATGGGCGAACCTGTTAGAGCGGCGCGACTATACCGGGGGGATATGACCGGCGGAAGGCGTCCAACGCTGTGGAAAAACTGGCAAAATCGCGGTCCTGTGCGTGGCCGGGCGGCGGCGGTTGCGCCCCATCCCCCGGCTGTTTAAACGGATCGCATGGCGGAGATCGAAAACGGCCTGACTTACAAGGACGCGGGCGTGGATATCGACGCCGGCGAGGCGCTGGTGGCGCGCATCGGTCCCGCCGCGAAAGCGACGCGGCGGCCGGGCGCCGACGCCAGCCTTGGCGGCTTCGGCGGGCTGTTCGACCTCAAGGCGGCGGGGTTCAAGGACCCGATCCTGGTCTCGGGCACCGACGGGGTCGGCACCAAGCTGAAGCTGGCGATAGACACCGGGCGTTTCGACGGCATCGGCCAGGATCTGGTCGCCATGTGCGTCAACGATATCGTCGTGCAGGGCGCGGAGCCACTGTTCTTCCTGGATTATTACGCCACCGGCAAGCTGGAGGTGGAGGCCGCCGCCACCGTGGTCGAAGGCATCGCGCGGGCCTGCAAGGAGAGCGGCTGCGCCCTGATCGGCGGCGAGACCGCCGAGATGCCCGGCCTGTACGCCAAGGGCGATTTCGACCTGGCGGGCTTTTGCGTGGGCGCGGTGGAGCGCGACCGCGTGCTGCCGAAGCTGCAAGCGATGCAGGCGGGCGACGTGCTGATCGGGGTGGCGTCTTCGGGGGGGCATTCCAACGGCTATTCGCTGGTGCGCAAGGTGGTGGAGAAATCCGGCCTGGCGCTGAACGCCGACGCGCCCTTCGCGCCGGGAAAGACGCTGGGCGCGGCGCTGCTGACGCCGACGCGGCTGTATGTGAAGGCGGCGCTGGAAGCCATCCAGACCGGCGGGGTCAAGGGCCTGGCCCATATCACCGGCGGCGGCATCACCGACAACCTGCCGCGCTGTTTGCCGGAAGGACTGGATGCCGAAGTCGATCTGGATGCCATCGCCGTGCCGCCGGTGTTTTCCTGGCTGGCGCGGCAAGCCGGCATCGCGGAAGCCGAGATGCTGCGGACCTTCAATTGCGGCATCGGCCTGGTGGCGGTGGCGGATGAAAAAAACGCCGGCCATGTGATTGATGCCTTCCAGGAGGCCGGTGATCGCGCGGTGCGGATCGGCAAGCTGGTGGCAGGCGATGGCGAGGCGAAAGTCGTCTATCGCGGGGCCCTGAAGCTCTGATGAAGCGCGTCGCCGTCCTGATCTCCGGGCGCGGCAGCAACCTGCAATCGCTGATCGATGCGGCGGACGGCCATTACCAAATCATCCTGGTGCTTTCCAACAAGGCCGATGCCGGCGGGCTGGAACGGGCGCGGGCGGCGGGCATCGCCACCCAGGTCATCCCGCATGCGGGCCCACTTGGTGAAAAAAAGTGCCGCGAAGACTTCGATGCCGAACTGGATGCGGCCCTGCGCGCCACCAATCCCGACATCGTGGTGCTGGCCGGATTCATGCGGATATTGTCCGATGGTTTTGTGCGCGGCTGGGAAGGCCGGCTGATCAACATCCACCCCTCGCTGCTGCCCGCCTACAAGGGCACCAGGGTGCATGAGCGGGTGATCGCGGCGGGCGAAAACCTGAGCGGCGCGTCGGTGCATTTCGTGGTGCCGGAACTGGATGCCGGGCCGGTGATCGCCCAGGCCTCCGTGCCGGTGCATCCCTCCGACTCGCCGCAAGCCTTGGCCGACCGCGTTCTGGCGGTGGAGCACACGCTTTATCCCGAGGCGCTGAAGCTGCTGGCGGACGGCAGCGTGCGGCTGGAAAAGGGCCTGGCAGTGTTCGGCTAGTATCTGCCGCCTTGCAACCACCCTATAAAGGGCGGCTTGAAATCGCACGGGGCGGCCAGCGCATGGGATGCGATGCTGAGAAAATCGCAATAGGCCGGGCCGCGCGGCGGCGGCGGCAAGGTCTTGTACATGGTCAGGACGTAGCGGTTGTAGAGGCCGCTGGGCAGGTTCTCGCGGTACGCGAACGCCCCGCCCAGCGCGCCATAGAGGCACACTGTCCATATCGTGATGGCGGTGACGCGCAGCAAAAGATGCATCAGGTGAGGCCGGCGATCTGTTCGGATATCTCCCATAGCCGCTTGGCGTCGGCGTCATTCTGCGCCTCTTTTGTCGGCGCGGTGATCTTGCATTGATAGAAATATTCGCCGGTCACCCCGGCGGCTTCGGGCGACGCCGCCAGGTAGATGATGGTCTTGGCGCCCTCCTCCGGCGAGATCGCGCCCACGGGTTTGGCGACGCGGACGATCCTTTGCATGATCCCGCCCGACTGGTCGCCGAAGCGGGTGGCGACAAAGCCGGGATGCAGGCTGTTGGCGGTGACGCCGGCGGGCGCGCGCCGCGCCAGTTCGCGGTTGAACAGGATGTTGCAGAGCTTCGACTTGGAATAGACCGGAAAACCGCCATAGCCCTTGCGGTTCTGCAGGTCGTCGAAATTCAGCTTGGCGCCGCGATGGGCATTGGACGCCGTGGTGACGATGCGCGCCCCCGCTTTCAGTTTCGGCAGCAACAGGTTGGTGATGACGAAATAGGCCATGTGGTTGACCGCGAAGGTCATCTCCAGCCCGTCCACGGTTTCCTGCCGCTTGTTGAACAGGGCGCCGGCATTGTTGACCAAGACGTCGATCTGCGGTTCGCGCGCCAGTTCCGCGCCGATGCGCTTCATTTCCGCCAGGGTCGAAAGATCGGCCATATGGGCGGCGTGATCCGCGCCCGGATTGGCCTGTTTCAGCTTCGCCAGGGTGGCATTGGCGCGGGCCTGGTCGCGGGCGGTGAAGACGATGCGCGCGCCCTGCTGCGCCAGGCGGATGGCGGCGACTTCCCCGATACCGGAGGTCGCGCCGGTGATGATGACGGTCTTGCCTTGCATGGTGCCATCCATTCGCTATCACCCGTTCGTCATGGCCCGGCTTGTCCGGGCCATCCAGTTTAACGCTTCAGGCGAGCGTTTCGGCAAGATCATTCCAGCCCGGATTGTGGCCGAGGATGAGATTTATTTTCCACGCGCGAGGGTATTTCTTGAGGCGACTCTCACGGTGAATGGCGTCGAACGCGGTCGGAAAAGTTTCAAAGTACACCAGCGTTTTCACGCCATGGGTTTTCGTAAAACCTTCGATCAGCCCCTCCCGATGTTCCCAGACACGGCGACTCAGGTCGTTTGTCATGCCGATGTACAGCGTACCGTTCGGCGCACTCGCCAGAATATAGACATAATAAAAACGCTCAGGGCGCATGCCGAACTATCGCGGCATGCGCCCTGATCATTCAAGTCGAAACTGGATGGCCCGGACAAGCCGGGCCATGACGGTTGGGTTAGGCTGTCACCCAACGATCTGGAGGTCTGAGAAAAAGAACTTGATCTCGTTGGCGGCGGTTTCCGGGGCGTCGGAACCATGCACCGAATTGGCCTCGATGCTTTCGGCGAATTCCTTGCGGATGGTGCCTTCGGCGGCGTTGGCGGGATTGGTCGCGCCCATCACGTCGCGGTTCTTCTGGATGGCGCCTTCGCCTTCCAAGACCTGCACCACCACCGGGCCCGAGATCATGAACTTGACCAGGTCGGCAAAGAAGGGGCGCGCGGCATGCACGGCATAAAAGGCCTCGGCATCGGCCTGGCTGAGCTTGATGCGGCGGCTGGCGACGACGCGCAGGCCGGCATCCTCGAACTTGGCGACGATCTTGCCGGTGAGGTTGCGGCGGGTCGCGTCCGGCTTGATGATCGAAAGAGTGCGTTCGATGGCCATGAAAGTCTCCGAAAGTGGGGGTAATTCGCGCGCCTTATGCCGCGACCTTGGCGGAATCGCAATGGCCCGCACGCGCTGCGGCCCTAAAGGGCCTTGCTGGCGGGCCATGTGGCCCGCACGCGCGGCGCCCTGCGGGCTTGCTGGCAGGCCATGACACGTTATAAGGCCCCCACAAATGCTGGCAATCGATAACATCGTGGTGCGGATCGCCGGGCGGGAAATCCTGTCCGGCGCCACCGCCAACCTGCCCGCGGGCCGCCGCATCGGCCTGGTGGGCCGCAACGGCGCGGGCAAATCCACCCTGTTCAACGTCATCCTGGGGCGGCTGCATCCCGATGACGGCGAGGTCAGCTGGCCCACCGCCTGGAAGGTCGGCGCGGTGGCCCAGGAAGCGCCGGGCACCGACACCAGCCTGCTGGAAACCGTGCTGGAAGCCGATGCCGAGCGCACGCGCCTGCTGGCCGAAGCCGAGCATGAAACCGACGGCCACAAACTGGGCGATATCTACAACCGGCTGGATGCGATCGACGCCTATACCGCGCCGTCGCGCGCCGCCGAAATCCTGGCCGGGCTGGGCTTCTCGGCGGAAGACCAGGAACGTCCGTGCAAGGAATTTTCCGGCGGCTGGCGCATGCGCGTCGCCCTGGCGGCCATCCTGTTCACCGCCCCCGACCTGCTGCTGCTGGACGAACCGACCAACTATCTCGACCTGGAAGGCGTGCTGTGGCTGGAAAACTTCCTGCAGAAATATCGCGGCACCATCCTGATCGTCAGCCATGACCGCGACCTGCTGAACAGTTCCTGCGAATTCATCCTGCACCTGGAGCGGGGCAAGCTGAAGCTCTACACCGGCGGCTACGATACCTTTGTCGAAACCCGCGCCGCGGCGCGCGCCAACGACATGGCCTTCGCCAAGAAGCAGGACGCCGCCCGCGCCCACATGCAGAAATTCGTCGACCGCTTCAAGGCCAGCGCCGCCAAGGCCGCCCAGGCGCAAAGCCGCATGAAGATGCTGGCCAAGATGGCGACGGTGGAAGTGCCGCCCGACGAGTTCGTGGCGCCGATCAAGATTCCGCCCGCCACGCCCGCCTCCCCGCCCTTGATCACCATGGACCGCGCCAGCGTGGGCTATGAGCCGGGCAAGCCGATCCTGACCGGGCTGGGCTTCCGCTTCGATCCCGAGGATCGCGTGGCGCTGCTGGGCAAGAACGGCAACGGCAAATCCACCATGGCCAAGCTGCTGGCCGGCAAGCTGCAGGTGATGGGTGGCGAATTCACCCCGGCGCGCAAGCTGGTGGTGGGCTATTTCGCCCAGCACCAGGCCGAGGAACTGGATACCACCATCACCCCGATCCAGACCTTGCAGAACCTGCGGCCCAAGCTGACCCTGGAACAGGTTCGCACCCAGCTGGGCGGCTTCGGCTTTAGCGCCGACAAGGCGCAGACCGCGGTGGGCAAGCTGTCGGGCGGCGAACGGGCGCGGCTGATGCTGGCGCTGACCACGCTGGACAAGCCCAACCTGCTGATCCTGGACGAGCCGACCAACCACCTGGACATCGACGCGCGCACTGCGCTGCTGACGGCGCTGAACGATTTCGACGGCGCGGTGATCCTGGTCAGCCATGACCGCCGTCTTATTGAGGCCACAGCGGATCGATTGCTGCTGGTGGCGGACGGCAAGGTGACGCCGTTCGAAGGCGACCTGGACGACTACCGCAAATTCCTTTTGACCGGCGACAACCGCCCCACGCGCAAGGTCGAAGAACCCGACGCCAAGCCGAAGAAGGAAGAGGCACGCCGCAGCAATGCCGAGAAGCGCCAGAACCTCAAGCCGCTGAAGGACAAGGTCAGCGCCGCCGAATCCCAGATCGCCACCTTGAACGCCGAACTCGGCAAGCTGGACAAGGCGCTGTCGGACCCGCTGTTGTTCACCCGCGATCCCGCCAAGGCGGCTTCGGTCTCCAAGAAACGCGCCGACGCCGCGCGCAAGCTGGAGGCGGCGGAAAAGGCCTGGGTGGCGGCATCGGAAGCTTACGAAACCGCAATGGCCGACGCGTGATCGGGTTTGCACTGACCTGCCGATCCTTTAAGTTGCCGCGCCATGACTGATGACCGTTTCTATGAGCGCGCCGGGCCGTTTACCCTGGCCGATATCGCCGGCCGGATCGGCGCCGAGCCGGAAAAAGGCGCACCGGGCGCGTTGAAGCTGCGCGATGTCGCGGCGCTGGAAAGCGCGGAACCCGGCGATGTCTCGCTGTTCAGCGACGGCAAATATGCCAATGCCTTTGCCGTCACCAAGGCCAGCCTGGTCGTCACCAACGACAAGCTGGCGGCGATGCCGCATGGCGTGAGTCTGCTGGTGGTGCCCAATCCGCGGCTGGCCTTCGCCCAGGTCGGCCATATCTTCTATCCGCCCGCGAAATTGGAGGCGGGTGTGCGCACCGCCGCGCCGGTGCATCCCACCGCGACCATCGGCGCGGATACCGAGATCGGCCCCGGCAGTGAGATCGGCGCGGGCGCGAAGATCGGCGCCAATGTCTGGATCGGCAACAATGTGGTGATCGGGCGCGGGGTGGAGATCGGCGACGGCTGCCGCATCGGGCACAATTGCGTGGTCACGCATGCGGTGATCGGCCAGCGCGTGGTGATGGGGCCGAACAATTCCATCGGCAACCAGGGGTTCAGTTTCGTGCCCAGCCTGGAAGGGCTGCTGCGCGTGCCGCAACTGGGCCGGGTGGTGATCGAGGACGATGTCGAGTTCGGCAGCAACTGCACCGTGGACCGGGGCGCCATCGGCGATACCCATATCGAGCGCGGCGTGCGTTTCGACAGCCTGATCCATGTCGGCCACAATGTCCGCATCGGCCATCATTCGCTGGTGGTGGCGCAGGTGGGCATCGGCGGCTCGACCACCATCGGGCCGATGGTGCTGATCGGCGGCCAGGTCGGGATCAGCGATCATCTCACCATCGGCGCGGGCGCGCGGCTGGCGGCGCGCTCGGGCGTGACGCGCGACATCGGCGCGGGCGAGCGGGTGGGCGGCTATCCGGCGCGGCCGCTCAAGCGCTGGCACCGCGAGACGGCGCTGCTGGCGAAGATGGCGCGGCCGAAGAAGACCGACGACGAGGCGGAGTAACTCCCGCTCCAGTGTCATGGCCCGCCGGAGAGCGGGCCACCCAGTTAGGCGTAAAACACGCGGATGCAGGATAAAGTACCGAGCCAACCGGCATAGAATTACGCGGTATCACCTGGGTGGCCCGCATTTGCGGGCCATGACATTTGGGGTTACTTCAAATGCGCCTTGGCAATGCCGACCCATTCGCGCTGGCGCGAGCGGTAATAGGACGGCGCGCCTTTCACCGACGCCAGGATTTCGCTGAACAGCGCCTGGGCGCGGGCGGTCTGGCCCAGCGATTCCAGCAACAATCCGAAACGGGCGCGGGCTTCCTCGCCGGGATAGCGGTTCACCACCTTTTCGTATTGCGCCACCGCCGCGTCATTCTTGCCCTGCAAGGCCAGCGCGCGGGCGTAATCCAGTTCGGCATCGGCGTCGAAGGCGGCCGGGTCCACCTCTTTCAGTTTCGCGAAGGCGGCTTCGGCGCTCGCGCCATCGCCCGACAGCATGCGGGCGCGGCCCAACCCTTTCAGCAAGGCCGGATCGGCGCCGCCCAGCGGCCCCTGCATGGCGCTTTCATACAATTCCACCGCATCGGCAAAGCGCCCCAGCCGCACGCATTCCTCGGCCAGGGCGCGCTTGGAATCCACCGAGCCGACCTGCTCGACATTGCGCAGCTTCTCGCGATAGCCGCGCCCCGGATCGGCGGCATTGACGACATTGTCGGCCAGGCGGCGCGCGCCGCTGGAATTGGCCATGTCGGGCAAGAGCGCGAACAGCACATAGGCGATCCAGCCCAGCGGCCCCAGAAAGCCCACCGCCATGATCCAGAGCGGCGAACGGCCGCTGCGGATGATGTGATAGGCGAAGGCCAGGTCGATGATCAGCACAAAGCCGATGCCGAAGCCGAAATTCAGGTCGAACAGGCCCATCAGTTCTGCTTCTCGAATTTGCCGGAAGGTGTTTCCTTCCAATAGGTCACGTCATGGCCCGCCGACTTGGCCTCCTTCCATGCACCGCGCGCCGCCGCAAGCGCTTCCGCGTCGCGGCCATCGAACAACAGCACCACCCGCGCCAGATCGGCCAGGCTGCTCCAGTCGGGCGGCAGCGCTCCGCCGACATAGAAGAAGATGTTGGCCGAATTGGGATTGCCCTCCTCCACGGCGATCAGCACCGGCTGGTCGGCGGCCACACCGTCGCCCAGCTGGGCATGGGGCAGGAAGCTTTGGTCGTCATAGGTCCACAGCAGGGTATCCAGCATGTCGGAGCGTTCGCTGGTGTCGGTCTTGATCGCCGCCCGCCAGCCGCGCGCCAGCGACTTCTCCACCAGGCCGGGCAACACGTCCTCCAGCTGGCGGCGTTCGAGATGGTAGAAGAGGGTTTCGGTCATCTCAATTTGTCATGGCCGCCCTTGAGGCGGCCATCCATCTCCAAGCTGCACCATGGATGGCCGGGTCAAGCCTGGCCATGACAGGGTTAGTTTTCATAATTCTCAATTACCAGCCGGTTCAGCAGCCGCACGCCCCAGCCGGTGCCCCAGGACGGGATCATCGGCTTCTGTTCGCCGTCCTGCCAGGCGACGCCGGCGATATCCAGATGCGCCCAGGCGGTGTCCTTTTCAATGAAGCGCTTGAGGAACTGGGCGGCGGTGATGGCGCCGGAATTGGCGCCGCCGATATTCTTCATGTCGGCGATCTTGGACTTTATCATCCGGTCATAGAAGGGATCGAGCGGCAACTGCCACACCCGCTCGCCGGTATAACGCCCCGCTGCCTGGATGCGGCTCACCAGTTCGTCATTGTTGGAGAACACACCGGCATGTTCGAAGCCCAGGGTGGCGACGATCGCGCCGGTCAGGGTGGCGAGGTCGATCACGAACTTGGGCGCAAAGCGGCGCTGGGTGTAGGTCAGCGCATCGGCCAGCACCAGCCGGCCTTCGGCATCGGTGTTCAGCACCTCGATGGTCTGGCCCGACAGCGATTTCAGCACATCGTCGGGGCGGGTGGCGTTGCCGCCGGGCATGTTCTCCACCAGCCCGATCACGCCCACGGCATTGACCTTGGCCTTGCGCGCCGCCAGCGCCAGCATGGTGCCGGTGACGGCGGCCGCGCCCGCCATGTCGCCCTTCATGCCCATCATGCCGCCGCCGGTCTTGATCGAAAGACCGCCGGAATCGAAACACACGCCCTTGCCCACCAGCGCGATGGGTTTGCCTTTCGACTTATTTTTTGAAGAGGGGCCGCCATTCCACTGCATCACCACAAGCTGGCTTTCGCGCGCCGAGCCCTGGCCCACGCCCAGCAGCGCGCCGAAGCCCTGCTTCTTCATCTCGGCTTCGCCCAGAATCTCCACCTTCACGCCGAGTTTGGTCAGCGCCGCCCTGGCGCGGCGGGCGAATTCCGCCGGATACAGGATGTTCGGCGGCTCGTTCACCAGGTCGCGCGCCAGGAAGATGCCGTCCGCCACCGCCTGAAGACCCGCATGCGCCTTCCTGGCCGCCGCGACATCGGGCGTCATCACCCGCAGGGTGGCGAGCTTCTTCTCATACGCATCCAGATCGCGGGTGCGATACTTGTCGAATTTGTAACTCTTGAGCCGGGCGCCGAAGGCCAGGTGCGCCGCCAGTTCGGCCTTCTCGACCTTCGCGTCCTTAGGAACATCGATGTCCAGGGTCGCCGCCGTCTCGCCGCCGGCATACAGCCGCCCGGCGATCTGCGCCCCCAGGGTCTCCAGCCCCTTTTCGTCCACCTCTTGCGGCTTGCCCAGCCCCACCAGCAGCAGCCGCGAGACCTTGAGCCCGCCCGGCGCCAGCACTTCGACGAATTGCCCCGCCTTGCCGGTGAATTTCGAGACTTTCAGGGCGCGGGTCAGCGCCCCGCCGCTGGCCTTGTCGGCACGCACCGCGCCCGGCAGCAGGGCCGCGCCCGAACCATTGGGGGCCGCCGCCCCCACCACCCAGGCGCCCGCTGTGACATCAGAAGAGGGCGCAACAAAGGAAATCTGCATGCTATATCTCCGGGAAGGGACAGGGTATTTTGGGGAAAATCCTAGTTCTGATACCAGTTTAGGGCGAATCCTTCCGTGATCAAACCAGTGGGAGCCATGGACGAGTTTGCCTCCCCCGGCCGGCGCGGCGTGCGCTGGAGCGCTCCCCTGATCTCGAAATACCTGCTGGGCCAGCTTCTGGGCCCAGCGGCGATCCTGACCCTGCTGATGACCAGCGTGATCTGGCTGGTCTCGATCCTGCCGCTGCTGGACCTGGTGATCGACCGCGGCCAGTCGGCGCCGACCTTCCTGTACCTGATCCTCCTGATGCTGCCGACGCCGCTGCTGATCATCCTGCCGGTCGCCTTCTTCTTCGCCACCCTGTTCACCCTGCAGCGGCTGGCGGGCGACAGCGAGCTGGTGGTGATGGCGTCCGCCGGCTATTCGCTGCGCCAGCTGGCTGTCCCGGTGCTGGCGGCGGCGGCGATCGTGATGGCGCTGACCCTGGCCTGCGGCCTGTACCTGGCGCCGCTGGGCCAGCGGGCGCTGCGCGAGAAGGTGGTGGACATCCGCGCCGACATGGCCGGCGCCCTGCTCAACGAAGGCGACTTCAACAACCAGGCCCAGGGCCTGACCGTCTATATCCGCCAGCTTGGCAATGACGGCGAGATCAGGGGCATCCTGGTGCATGACAGCCGCGACCGGCATCATCCCGTCACCTATATCGCCGAGAAAGGCATCCTGGCCCAGACCCCCGCCGGCACCCGCCTGATCATGATGGAAGGCACGGTCGAAAGCGGCGCCGACGCCGGCCGGCAGCTTCAGGTGCTGCATTTCGCAAGCTATACCATCAACCTGGACCAGTTCTCCGGTCCCGTCCGCGACACCCTGCGCAAGATGCATGAACGCTATCTGGGCGAGTTGCTGTGGCCCTCGGAACGCAATGTCAGCCAGAAAATCCGCGACCAGTTTTTTGCCGAGGCCCATGATCGCCTGTCGCAGCCGCTCTATTGCATCGCCTTCGGGCTGATCGCGCTGGCGGCAGTGACCCGCGGCCGCCGCCAGCGCGGCAGCGTGGCGATGCGGCTGACCGTCGCCAGCCTGCTCGCCACCGGCCTGCGCATCGCGGGCTATGGCATTGTCGGCGTCGCCCAGCGCAATCCGATGCTGGTGCCGTTGTTCTACCTGCTGCCGCTGCTGGGCGCGGCTGGCGCGGTGGCCGTGCTGGCGGGCTATGGCCCGCGCCTGCCGCGGCTGCGCCTGCCCCGGCTTCAGGGCGCGGCATGAGCTGGTCCTGGACTCTCTACCGCTATCTGGCGGCGCAATTCCTGATCGGGGTGGCGGTGGTCTATGCCATCTTCCTGGCGCTGGCCTTCTCGGTGGATATCGCCAACCTTTTGGAGCGCACCGCCGGCCACAATGTCCCCGGCGCCACCGCCATCGGCATGGCGCTGTTGCAACTGCCCAACCTGGGCCAGAAGATGCTGCCCTTCGCCATCCTTTTGGGCGGGGTGTTCTGCTTCCTGCGCCTGTCGCGCTCGCGCGAACTGGTGGCGACCCGCGCCGCCGGGGTTTCGGCCTGGGATTTCCTGTTGCCGCCGCTGACCGTGGCGGTGTTCATCGGCGTCTTCGCCGTCACCCTGTTCACGCCCATGTCGGCCAAGATGTTCTCGGAATTCGCCGGGCTGGAAGCGCGCTATGTCAAGGGCGAGGAATCCCAGTTGTCGGTCTCGATGAACGGGCTGTGGCTGCGCCAGGGCGACCGCCAGCAGCAATCGGTGATCCACGCCCTGCGCGTCGCCGAGCAGGGCGAGCATCTGGAGGATGTGCTGGTCTTCCTTTATGGCGCGGGCGACACCTTCACCGGGCGCATAGATGCCAGTTCGGCGCAGCTGCATGAACGCAACTGGGTCCTGAACAGGGCCTGGGTTTCGGGCACCGGCGGGGAGAAGCCGGTCTTTCACGCCACTTACAACCTGCCGACCACGCTGACGCCGGAACAGATCCAGGAAAGTTTCGCCTCGCCCGACACGCTGTCCTTCTGGGACCTGCCCGGCTATATCCGCGCCGCGCAGCAGGCGGGGTTCTCGGCCAACCGCTACCAGCTTTATCTCTATTCGCTCTACACCCTGCCCGCGCTGTTCGCGGCCATGGTGTTCATGGCCGCCAGCTTCTCGCTGCGTTTCGGCCGCGACATGAGCATGGCCAAGGTCATCCTGTTCAGCGCCGCCGCCGGCTTCAGCGTCTATTTCTTCCAGGACCTGACCCAGGTGCTGGGCCGCACCGGGGCGATTCCCATCCTGCTGGCGGCGACCGCCCCGGCCCTGGCTTCCATCCTGATCGGCATGACGCTCGTTTTCTCGCAGGAGGATGGCTGATGCCCTCCTCCTGCTTCTTTTTTGTGGCGCGTCTGCTGACGCATCCGCGCGGGGAGGATGGCTGATGAAATCCTCAGCCATTCGGTTCGCGGCCCTGGCCGGTTGCGCCCTGCTGCCGCTGCTGGCCCAGGCCGCACAGATTCATGCGCCCTCCTTCAAGGCCCCGGCCAAGAATATGCCCATGCTGCTGCAGGCCGACGAGGTGGTTTATGACGACGAACACAAGCTGGTCTCCGCCGTCGGCCATGTCGAAATCAATGACGATGGCCGCACCCTGCTGGCCGAGCGGGTGGACTATGACCAGGCCAGCGACAAGGTAACCGCCAGCGGCCATGTCTCGACCATCGATGCCAAGGGCAATGTCGCCTTCGCCGATCATGTGGTGCTGACCGATCACATGCGCGACGGCGTCCTGAACGGCTTCGGCGCGCTGCTGGGCAAGACCGGGCGGCTGGCCGCCAACAGCGCCCAGCGCCTGAACGGCACCACCGTCATCGCCCATCACAGCGTCTATTCGCCCTGCAAGATCTGCCAGCAGCAGGGCGGCAGCAAGACGCCCCTATGGCAGGTGAAGGCCGAACGGGTGGTCTACGACCAGGACAAGCACAAGGTGCGCTTCCGCAGCGCCATCATCGAGGTCAAGGGCGTGCCCGTCGCCTGGGTGCCGGCCTTCTCCATGGCCGATCCCACCGTGCGCTATGCCACCGGACTTCTGACTCCCGAAGTCGGCAATTCCACCAAGATCGGCTATTTCATCCGCCAGCCGGTCTATATCGCCATCTCGCCCAGCCAGGACATGACGGTGGCGCCGATGTTTTCCACCTCCGGCGGCGAACTGCTGGAGCTGGAATATCGCGCCCGCTGGAACAACAGCGGGCTGTGGTTCCAGGGCAGCGGTGCCTACAATCCCGACGGCGGGCTGGGTGGCACCCCCGGCGCCCAGACCTACGGCCATATCTTCGGCTCGGGCCGCATCGCCCTGGCCGATGACTGGCGCACCGGCTTCGACGTGCAGGCGACCAGCAATGCCGGCTATATGCGCTTCTACGACATCTCCTATCTCGACCGGCTGGTGAACGACCTGTTCCTGGAAGGCACCCCCGGCCGCTCGCGCTTCGCCATCACCAGCTATTATTTCCAGGGCCTGCGCTCCACCGACGTCACCGCGCACATTCCCTATCTCCTGCCCAAGATCGAATTCTCCTTCATCCCGGTCGGCAAGGTGCTGGACGGGGCGTTCCGCTTCGACTTCAACAGCGCCGTCATCGGCCGCGACAGCCAGCGCAACGACCAGCGCCTGACCGGCGAGATGAACTGGAAAAAGCCGGTGATCTTCGGCAACGGCCAGGTCTGGACCTTCGTGGCCGACGCGCGCGGCGACAGCTACTGGTTCCAGGGCGCGGGCATTTCGAACGGCACCGGCAACGGCGCCACCACGACCATCGGCACCCCGCCCAGCAACGACTACAATATCCAGCGCGGCACCGCCTATGCGGCGCTGGACTGGCGCTGGCCTTTTGTCGCCCAGTCCTCGCCCGGCCATTCCTGGGTCATCAGCCCCATCGCCCAGGCGATCGCCCAGCCCTATGGCGGCAATCCGGCGGGCCTGCGCATCGAGGATTCGCAGGACTTCGAGTTCGACGACAACAATGTCTTCAGCTTCAATCAGGTGCCCGGCTATGACCTGATCGAAAGCGGGCCCCGCGCCAATGTCGGCTTCATGGGCGAGGCGCTGTTTCCCGGCGGCAAGGTCGAGACCCAGGTGGGCCAGACCTATCGCCTCAAGCCCGATCCGCTGTTCGCCACTTTTTCGGGCAACAGCGGCACCGCCTCGGACGTGGTGGGCAGCTTCTCGGTCAAGTTCCCGCACCTGGACATCACCGACCGCCTGGACATCGATCGCGGCAACGGCAATGTCCGCCGCCATGAAGTCTATGTCACCGGCAGCTACAACCGCTCCTCGCTCCAGGTCAGCTATGTCCAGCTACCCCAGTCGGCGACCACCCTGGGCCTGCCGTCGCGCCAGGAAATCAACGTCCAGACCGACATGAACATCTGGGAAAACTGGCAGGTCTTCATCGCCGGCCAGCGCGACCTGACCAACAACCAGTTCCTCAACACCGAATATGGCCTGGGCTATGAGGATGAATGCCTTGCCATTTCCCTGGCCTATCGCCGCAAATACACCGAGGACCTGATCCAGGGCGTGCCGCCCTCCACCTCGGTCATCCTGCGCTTCAGCTTCAAGACCGGGGATACCGCGATTCAGCCCTTCTCCCTGTTCCCGCGTGACGTTTTCGCGCTGACGCACCCCTAGAAGTGGGATTTCCGCCCTTTTCGGGGGCGCGGCAGGCTGCTTGATCGCGCCGCGGATTTCTCTATTTTAGCAGCGGGTTGGGGGGCGAGCGCCGGTTTCGGTGAAGCTGTGACACTGCCCTTTTGACGGTCCCCTCTTTGCGGTCCATGAACAGAACAAAGATGAGAATTGCCACCACCCTGCTTCTGGGCGCCGCCGTGCTGGTTTGCGCGGCTTCGCCCCTGCTTGCCCAGGACGGCAACCGCGCCAGGCCCAGACCCGCCGCGGTCGAGTCCCAGGACATGCAGCCCGTGGTGTCGCCGCAGGATGGGGCCCCGGCGCCCACCACCGATGGCGCCGCCGCCGCCGATGCCGATGCGGCGGCCAAGCCCGGCGCGGCCGTGCAGGAAGCCAAGAACAACGACGCCGTCGCCAAGATCGATCCCAACGCCCCCAGTCCCGACGACGCCGACGCCATCGCCGCGACCGTCAACGACGAATCCATTTCCGACTACGAAGTGCGCCAGCGCATGGCGCTGTTCCTGTCCACCTCCAACATCGCGCCGAACCAGCTCAGTGACGAGCAGCGCAAGCGCATCCGCGGCCAGATCCTGGACCGGCTGGAAGACGAAAAAGTCCAGTTGCAGGAAGCGGTGAAGAAGAAGATCACGGTCTCGCCGGTCGAGGTGGACAAGTGGATCAACAACATGATCTCCAGCAGCCACATCACCATCCAGCAGCTGCGCACTTCGCTGACCGCCGCCGGCGCCAGCGAGGATGCCCTGCGCGCCCAGGTCACCGCCTCCATCGCCTGGCAGAAGGCGGTGAATGACGAATATGGCGACCGGGTGAATGTGACCCCCGAGATGGTGACCGCCGAACTGGCGCGCTATGCCGAAGGCGCCAACAAGCCGCATTACCGCCTGGTCGAAATCTTCCTGCCGGTGGACAATCCCGAGCATGACGCCAAGGTCAAGAAGGACGCCGAGGAGATCGAGACCCAGCTGCGCCAGGGCGCGTCCTTCCCCATGGTGGCGCGCCAGTTCAGCCAGCATCCCACCGCCGCCAGCGGCGGCGACATGGGCTGGGTGGTGGACGGCCAGCTTGCGCCGGAACTGAACAGCGCCATCGCCAAGATGGAGCCGGGCGCCATCAGCGATCCGATCCGTTCCACCGGCGGCTGGTACATCGTGGGCCTCTCCGCCCGCCAGGAAGGCCTGGGCACCAAGATCGCCGATGTGCAGACGGGCGCCACCGGCCCCGCCGGCACCCTGCCGCTGGCGCGCCTGCTGTTTCCCATCGGCACGCACCCGCCCAAGGAAGAACTGGAGCAGGTGATGAAGATCGCCGGCCAGATCCAGGCGCATTACGAGGGCTGCGGCCATCTGGAAGAACTCCAGAAAAAGATGAACGGCACCGTCTATATGAACCTGGGCGACGCCAAGCTGGCCGAACTCAGCCCGCAGATCCAGGAGGCGATGAAGGACACCCGCCCCGGCGAGTCGGCGGCGCCCTTCATGTCGGAAGCCGGCGTGGAGCTGATCGCGCGCTGCGACAAGCGCGTCGTGCAGCAGACCGCCTATACGATGCCCTCCAAGTCGGAAGTCGAGGACCAGTTGTTCCAGGTGCAGATCGCCGCCCTGGCGCGCCGCTATCTGCGCGACCTGAAGCGCGAAGCCAATATCCAGGTGCGCGACGACAGCAAGCCCGATGCCCTCATCCGCTAAGGGTGACGCGCCGATCCTGATCACCATGGGCGAGCCTGCCGGCATCGGACCCGAAGTGGCGTTGGCGGCCTTTGAACATTTCGGCGGCAAGATCGGCGCGCACCCGTTGAAGCTGGTGGGCGATGCGTCTGTTTTCGGCGCCCATGCCGAGGCCGTGATCCCGACCAAGGCGCGCGCCACCCGCAAGCCGGGACAGCCGGACCTCGCCAACGCCGCCGCCGTCACCGAGGCCATCGAAATCGCGGTCGCGGCCTGCCTGTCGGGCGAAGCGGCGGCGGTCGTCACCGCCCCGATCCACAAGGCGGTGCTGAACGCGGCGGGCTTCGGCTTTCCCGGCCATACCGAGTTCCTGGCGCACCTGACGGGGGCGCGACGCGCGGTGATGATGCTGGCGTCCGACCGGCTGCGCGTGGTGCCGCTGACCATCCACATGCCACTCGCCCAGGTGGCGGGAGAAATCACCAAGCAGGCGGTGTTCGATACCGGCGAGATCGTGCTGACCGCCCTGCGCCGCGACTTCGGCATCCTCAATCCGCGCCTGGCGGTGGCGGGGCTCAACCCCCATGCCGGGGAAGATGGCATGCTGGGGGGCGAGGAGGACGCGGTCATCGCGCCCGCCGTCGCGGCGCTGCGGGCGCGCGGCTTTCATGTGCGCGGGCCGCTGCCGGCCGATACCCTGTTCCACGACGAAGCGCGCAAGGCTTACGACGCGGCGCTGTGCATGTATCACGACCAGGCGCTGATCCCGATCAAGACCCTGAATTTCTGGGACGGGGTGAACGTGACCCTGGGCTTGCCGATCGTGCGCACCTCGCCCGATCACGGCACCGCGTTCGACATCGCCGGCACCGGCAAGGCCGACAGCCGCAGCATGATCGCGGCGGTGAAGATGGCCGCGAGCATGGCCGATGCCAGACTTAAGTAAACAGGGGCCAGATAACCTGCCGCCCTTGCGGGACGTCATCGCCGCATACGATCTCGCGCCCAAAAAATCGCTGGGCCAGAATTTCCTGTTCGACCTGAATCTGACGCGCAAGATCGCCCGTGCAGCGGGTGCAGAAGACGGTGGCGTCTTCTATGAGGTCGGCCCCGGCCCCGGCGGATTGACCCGGGCGCTGCTGGCCGAAGGCGCGGACAAGGTCATCGCGGTGGAGCGTGACGCACGCTGTCTCCCGGCCCTGGCGGACATCGCGGCGGCGTATCCGGGCAAGCTGGAAGTGGTTTCCGGCGATGCGCTGGAGCTGGACGAAGCCGCGCTGGTCCCACAAGGCGTGCGCGTCGCCGCCAACCTGCCCTACAATGTCGGCACCGCGATCCTGATCAAATGGCTTACCGCCCCGGCATGGCCGCCGGTCTGGGCCAGCCTGACCCTGATGTTCCAGAAGGAAGTGGCCCAGCGCATCACCGCCCCGCCCGGCGGCGCGCATTACGGCCGGCTGTCGGTGCTGGCCCAGTGGCGCTGCACCGCGAAGATATTGTTCGACGTGAACCGGGGCGCCTTCGTGCCGCCGCCCTCGGTCACCTCGTCCATCGTGCGGCTGGAGCCGCGCCCCGAACCGCTGGCGCCCTGCGCGCTGTCCGACCTGGAACGCATCACCGCCGCCGCCTTCGGCCAGCGCCGCAAGATGCTGCGCCAGTCGCTCAAGCCCCTGGGCGGCGAGGCGCTGCTGGCGAAGGCCGGGATCGACCCCACGATGCGGCCCGAAGACCTGACGATCGCCCAGTTCGCGGCCCTGGCGCGGGCGCTACCTTAGTTGTCATGGCCCGGCTTGACCGGGCCACCCAGCTTCTTTTTTTGGCTGTGTTTGTTTCACCTGGGTGGCCCGCTGTCGCGGGCCATGACAGGTTGGCTCAGTCCATCAGCTTGCGCGCGAATTCCGCAATGCCCGTCTGGCGGCTGCGCTTCATGCGTTCGGCATCCAGGATGGTGCGGATTTTCGCCAGCGTGGATTCCAGGTCGTCGTTGATCACGACATAATCGTATTCCGCCCAATGGCTGATCTCGTCATTGGCCTTGGCCATCCGCGCCGCCACCACCTCGTCGCTGTCCTGGGCGCGGGCGCGCAGCCGGCGCTCCAGCTCTTCATGGCTGGGCGGCAGGATGAAGATGCTGACCAGATCGTCGCGCATCTTCTCTTTCAGTTGTTGGGTGCCCTGCCAATCGATGTCGAAAAGAATATCCTTGCCCAGCGACAGTTCGTCGATCACCACCGCGCGCGGCGTGCCATAGCGGTTGCCGAAAACAGCGGCATGCTCAAGAAACTCGCCAACGGCCGCCAGGCGCACGAACTCTTCGCCGCTGACAAAATAATAGTCCACGCCTTCGCGTTCGGTGGGGCGGCGCGGGCGGGTGGTCACGGAAACCGACAAGGCAATGCCGCGGTCGCAGTCCAAAAGCCGCCGCGACAGGGTGGTCTTGCCCGCGCCCGAGGGCGAGGACAGCACCAGCATCAGGCCACGGCGCACAATGTTGTCATTCGACATTTTGGGACTGCTCGCGGAACTGGTCTATGACGGCCTTCATCGCCAGGCCGGTGCGGGTCAGCGCAATGTCCGACGACTTGGAACACAGGGTATTGGCCTCGCGGTTGAATTCCTGGGACAGGAAATCCAGCTTGCGGCCGACACTCTTTCCAGATGCGATCAGGGCGCGGGCGTCCTGCACATGCGCCGTCAGCCGGTCCAGTTCCTCGCGCACGTCCGCCTTCACCGCCAGCAGCGCCACCTCCTGCGCCAGCCGCTCCTCCGACACGCTGCCCGCCATCAGGTCCTTCAACTGTTCCAGCAGCCGCGCCCGCAGCGCCTGCGGCTGGACGGCGGCAAGCGCCCCCGCGTCGGTCACCAGCTTCTCGATCTCGTCTATCTGCGCCGTCATCAGCGCCGCCAGCTTGGCGCCCTCACGGGCGCGTTCCTTCACCAGCCGGTCAAAGGCGTTGCCCAGGCTTTCCAGCAGGGCGGCGTCGCGATGGGCGCGCGCCACCGCATCCAGCGCGGGCGCGCCCTCCTCCTGCACGATCACGCCTTTCAGCGCCATCAGCCCGTCCACCCGCGCCGGCGCCAGCCCGGTTTCGGCGGCGATCTCGCGCGCGATCTTGACGGCGCTGGCCAATGCGGCGGCGTCAATGGAAAGGCCGCGCACGGCCTCCTGCGGCTCGACCGTCAGCGAAATCTGGAACGAGCCGCGCTGGAAGCGTTCGCCCGCCAGCCGCCGCGCCGGCGGTTCCAGCCCGTCATAGCCGGGCGGCGTGCGCAGCCGCAGATCCAGACTGCGGCCATTGACGCTCTTGGCTTCCCAGCGCCAGTGCAGCCCTTCATGGCTGCCCGCGCATTCGGCGAAACCCGTCATGCTGGCAAAGGTCATGCGACATGCTCCGAAAGTGGGCGAACTTAGCGTGCGGCCACAGTGGCTGTCACCTGCGATGCGCGTGCTTCCTGTGCGCCGCTGCCGCTTTCGGCAGCGCGGGCGTGGCGGCATCGGGCATGGTGACCGGCGCGTTTTCCATGCGGGTGCTGGGCACGACCTGCGGCTCATGGCGGGTGATGGCGCGGTATGCCGCGACATTGCGCAGATGCTCGGCCATGGTCGCCGAGAAGACATGCCCGCCCTGGCCGCTGGCGACGAAATACAGATCGGCGGTCTCGAGCGGGTTCAGCACCGCCGCGATGGAATCCTTGCCGGGGTTGCAGATCGGCGTGGGCGGCAGGCCGACGATGACATAGGTGTTGTGCGGCGTGGCGGCGGCAAGTTCGCTCTGGCGGATGCCGCGGCCCAGCGGATAGCCGCGGGTGATGTCGTAGATGATGGTGGGATCGGTCTGCAGCCGGATGCCGGCCTTCAGCCGGTTGACGAAGACCCCGGCGATGTGGCGGCGCTCCTGCGGCAGCGACGTCTCCTTCTCCACCAGCGAGGCCAGGATGATCGCCTGCCGCTCGGTGCTGACCGGCAGGCCCTCGGCGCGCGATGGCCACGCCTCTGCCAGGAACTTCTCCTGCGCCGCCGCCATCTTTTCCAGGATATGGGCGCGGGTTTCGCCGCGCGTGAAAAGATAGGTTTCCGGCAGCAGGGTGCCTTCCCCAGGCATCGGCCCGGCATCGCCGACCAGCACCGGATCGGCCTGCACCAGTTTCCAGATCATCTCGCTGGTCAGGCCTTCCGCCGCCGTCAGCCTGTGCTGGACGCCTTTGCCCGAGACCAGGATGGCGGCGATCTGGGCCATCGAGGCCTGGGAGGGAATGGCATATTCGCCCGCCTTGACCTTGCCCGCCAGCCCGCGCAGCCGCAGGTCGGCCTCGAACAACAGGGCGAATTTCAGCACGCCCCTGTCTTCCAGCATCTGGGCGATGGCATGGGTGGGGGTATGCGGCGCGATCAGGATGACGGTCTCGCCGCCCGTTTGCGCCGGTGGGCCCTGCACATCCCAGGCGGCATTGCCCCATTCCACGACGCCCGCGCCGATAACCGCGAGCACGATCAGAATGAAGAAAAACCGCATCAGACTTTGCTGACGATCAGGGCCGCGTTGGTGCCGCCGAAGCCGAAGCTGTTGGACAGGGCGATATTGACCTCGCGCTTCCGCGCCTTGTTGGGCACCAGGTCCATCACCGTGGTCACGTCGGGATTGTCCAGGTTGATAGTGGGCGGCACGATGCCGTCGCGCATGGCGAGCAGGCAGAAGATCGCCTCCACCGAACCGGCCGCGCCCAAGAGGTGCCCGATCATGGACTTGGTCGAGGACATGGGCTTGCCCGGCGCGGCATTGCCCAGCAGGCGCTCCACCGCGCCCAGTTCGATGCCATCGGCCATGGTCGAGGTGCCATGGGCGTTGATGTAATCGATGTCGGCGGCGGCGATCCCGGCGCGCTTCAACGCCATCTGCATGGCCCGGTAGCCGCCATCGCCGTCCTCGGCGGGCGCGGTGATGTGATAGGCGTCGCCCGACAGGCCATAGCCGGTGATTTCGCCATAGATTTTCGCGCCGCGCGCCTTGGCATGCTCATATTCCTCCAGCATCACGATGCCGGCGCCCTCGCCCATCACAAAGCCATCGCGGTCCTTGTCATAGGGGCGCGAGGCCTTTTCGGGCGTATCGTTATAGCCGGTGCTCAGGGCGCGGCAGGCATTGAAGCCGGCGATGCCGATGCGGCAGACGGCGCTTTCCGTGCCGCCCGCGACCATCACATCGGCATCGTCGAGCGCGATCAGCCGCGCCGCGTCGCCGATGGCATGGGCCCCGGTGGCGCAGGCGGTGACGACCGAATGGTTGGGGCCCTTGTAGCCATGCTCGATGGAGACATAGCCCGACACCAGGTTGATCAGCCGCCCCGGAATGAAGAAGGGCGACAGCCGGCGCGGGCCTCTCTCATGCACCAGGATCGAGGCTTCCTCGATCCCGGTCAGGCCGCCGATGCCCGAGCCGATCAGGACGCCGGTGCGGCAGCGTTCCTCCTCGTTGGCGGGCACCCAGCCGGAATCGCGCACCGCCTGCTTGGCGGCGGCCAGGCCATAGATGATGAAATCATCCATGCGCCTTTGTTCCTTGGCGTCCACCCATTGGTCAGGGTTGAACGTCCCGCCGGTGCCGTCACCGCGCGGCACCTGGCAGGCGATCTTGGTGGGCAAATCGTCCACCTTGAACTTGGTGATCGGGCTGGCCCCCGACTGGCCGGCCAACAGGCGCGACCACGTCTCCTCCACGCCGCAGGCAAGCGGCGTGACAAGGCCAAGGCCGGTAACAACGACCCTTCGCATCAACGCAGGATCAGGCCGCGTTGGCTTTGTCGATGTATTTGACGGCGTCGCCGACAGTCACAATGGACTCCGCCGCGTCATCCGGAATTTCGATGCCGAATTCCTCTTCAAACGCCATCACCAGCTCGACGGTGTCGAGGCTGTCGGCGCCCAGGTCTTCGATGAAGGACGCGGTATCGGTGACCTTGTCGGCATCCACATTCAGGTGCTCGACGACGATCTTCTTCACGCGTTCAGCGGTATCGCTCATGGACTTGTAAGCCTCTCCTAGAATTTCAAACCGGCAACAATCTGTAATGCCGGTGTCCCCGGTTGGGTGCTTCGGGGGGACGGCCGGTTAGGTAACATAACACCCGCCCGCCGCCAACAAAGCACTTAAGTATATGTTTTTTCACTCATATCATGGCCATTCCGCCGTTGATATGGATGGTTTCGCCCGTCACATAGCCAGCTTCCGCGCTGGCGAGGTAGATCACGGCGGCGGCAATCTCCTGCGGCATGCCCATGCGGCCGGCCGGAATGCGGGCGGAAATCATCTCTTTCTGCTGGTCCGTCAGCACGTCGGTCATCGCCGTCTGGATGAAACCGGGGGCCACGGCATTGACGGTGATGTTGCGCGAGGCGACCTCGGCGGCGAGGCTCTTGGTCATGCCCACAAGACCGGCCTTGGCGGCGGCATAGTTGCCCTGCCCCGGATTCCCGGTGGCGCCGACCACGCTGGTGATCTGGATGATGCGGCCCCAGCGCCGCTTCATCATGCCGCGCAGGACGGCGCGCGACAGGCGGAAGGCGGCGGTGAGGTTGACGGCGATGACGCTGTCCCACTCCTCGTCCTTCATGCGCATGAAGAGGTTGTCCTTGGTGATGCCGGCATTGTTGACCAGGATATCCAGGCCCGCGCCCGCCGCTTCTTCCGCCGCCTTGGGCAGGGCCTCGACGCTGGCGATGTCGGACAGGTCGGCGGTGGCGATGAAGGCCCGCTCGGCCAGTTCGCTGCGCAAGGCTTCCAGCGCCTCCCGCCGGGTGCCCGACAGCACCACGGTCGCGCCCTGGCCGTGCAGCGCCTGGGCGATGGCGCTGCCGATGCCGCCGGAAGCCCCCGTTACAAGTGCGGTCTTGCCGGTCAGGTCAAACATCTAGAGCGATTTTCCAAAGGCTTCGAGGTCGGCGGGCGTATCCAATGTGATCATCTGCTGCGCGGGGTCAATACGCTTGACCATGCCGGTCAGCACCTTGCCGCCGCCGAATTCCACCGTGGCGTCCACGCCCAGGCCTTGCAAGGCCAGCACGCTTTCGCGCCAGCGCACCCGGCCCGTCACCTGCTCCACCAGCAACCGGCGCACCTGATCGGGCGTATCGGCGGTCCCGGCCGTGACATTGGCCAGCACCGGCACGGCCAGCGGGCGGATGGCGACGGCGGCCAAAACTTCGGCCATGCGGTCGGCGGCGGGCTGCATCAGCGGCGAATGAAAGGGCGCGGAGACGGCAAGCGTCATGGCGCGCTTGATGCCCTTGGCTTTGGCGATCTCGGGCACGCGGGCCAGCGCATCCACGGTGCCGGAAATCACCACCTGGCCCGGCGCATTGTCATTGGCGACGACGCAGGTGCCGCCGGCGGCGGAGGCTTCGGCGGCCACCGCTTCGGCCTGTTCGATATCGGCGCCGATCAGGGCGGTCATGCCGCCCTCGCCCACCGGCACGGCGGACTGCATCGCCTGGCCGCGGGTCTTGAGCAGCCGCGCGGTGTCGGCCAGCGAAAAGGCCCCAGCGGCGCAGAGCGCGGAATATTCCCCCAGACTGTGGCCCATGACGAGAGCCGCGTGCTTGGCGACATTCAGGCCCATATCCTTTTCCAGCACCCGCAGCACCGCGATGGAGGCCGCCATGATGGCGGGCTGGGCGTTCTCGGTCAGCAGCAGGTCTTCGTCCGGGCCTTCCCACATCAGCTTCGAGAGCTTCTGGGACAGCGCATCGTCCACTTCCTGGAACACCTCGCGCGCGGACGCGAAGGCATCGGCAAGGTCCTTGCCCATGCCGACCTTCTGGCTGCCCTGACCGGGGAATAAAAATGCGCGAGTCATCGTGGGGCGAGACAAATCAAGAGCGCCTCTTGGAGTCAAGCGGCCGGCCGTAGGAGGCAGCCTTTAAACGGAAATTGGACGGTGTGAATTTGACAAGAACAAGAGTTGCACCGCGTTCCCGCAGCATTCTCCGAAACTTGCTGGCTTTCCTTGCACTCCAAACACCGATCCACTCTTCGCCGGTCTTCGTATCTTCATATCGCGCGAGCCCTCCGAATAATTCACTCATTTCAGAGCGAGAAAAACAGCGATCCACGATTTCCTTCCGCGCTAATGAAATATGCGCGAGGGTAGCGGAGGTCGGCACATTGGTAACAAATTGGTAGACGATCGCCGAAGTCATGATGATTGCGTTCGGAAAAACGTCCGCCCGATCCAGATCACGCTGACCGCCGCCAGAACCAGCATCCCCGTCAGCAGCAGCATGCCCAGCGTAAAGTCTCCCGTCTGCTGCCGCGCCCAGCCCATCAGATAGGGCCCGAAGAAACCGCCCAGGTTGGAAAAGCTGTTGAGCAGCGCCAGCCCGCCCGCCGCCGCCGCGCCGCGCAGGATGGACGACGGCAGGGTCCAGAACACCGCCAGCGCCGCATAGATGCCGCTGGCCGCCACGCACAGCGAGGCGAACACCAGGGCATGGTTGGAGAACAGCACCGCCCCCGCCATCCCCGCCGCGCCGCACAGCGCCGCGAAGGCGACATGCCCGGCGCGCTCGCCGCTGCGGTCGCTCGACGCGCCCAGCGCCACCATCGCGCCCATTGCCAAAAGATAGGGCAGCGCCACGATGAAGCCGGTCTGGACATTGGAATAGCCCATCGCCTTGACCATCTGCGGCTGCCACAGGTTCAGGCCGTACAGCGCGATGACGATGGAAAAATCCGGGATCATCAGCAGCCAGATGCGCTTGTCGCGCAGCATCTCGACAAAGCCGTGCAGCGCGCCGGGCGGCTCGGCCGCCAACTTCGCCTGGATGACGGCCTTTTCGTGCGGCGACAGCCATTTGGCTTTGGCGGGGCCATCGGGCAAGAGCCAAAGCGTGGCGATGCCGCAGACCAGCGAGGGAATGCCCTCAAGTATCAGCATCCATTGCCAGCCATGCAGGCCATGGCCGCTGACGCCCAAGAGCCAGCCGGAGATCGGCGCCCCGATCACATTGGACAGCGGCACCCCCGCCAGGAACAGGGCGATGAACCGCGCCCGGGTCGAGGATGGAAACCAGTAGGTCATGTACAGCACCATGCCGGGATAAAGCCCCGCCTCCGCCGCGCCCAAAAGGAAGCGCAGCACGGAGAAGCTGATGGGATCGCGCACGAAGGCTGTCAGCATGGAGAGCAGCCCCCAGGTGACGCAGATGCGGCACATCCACAGCCGCGCGCCCACCTTCTGCAGCAGCAGGTTGGACGGCACCTCGCACAGGAAATAGCCCCAGAAGAATATGCCCGCGCCGAAGCCGTAGGCCTGGGGTGAAAAGCCCAGGTCGCGGTTCATGGTCAAAGCGGCGAAGCTGATGTTCACACGGTCGAGGAAGCTGGCCACATACATCAGCGACATGAAGGGGATCAGCCGCCATGCCGCGCGCCTTAAAATCGGATCGGCTTCATCGGTCATGATTGAATCTTGGGGGGCGTCCGGCAATAGCGCGCCAGCAGCGCCATGGACAAGGCCGCCACCAGCGGCACCGCCACGCACATCCACAGCCCGGCGCGATAGTCGCCGGTGACCTGGCGCAGCAGCCCCATCAGCGCCGGTCCAGCAAAGCCCGACAGGTTGCCCGCCGAATTGATCAGCGCGAAGGCGCCCGCCGCCGCCGTGCCGCCCAGGAACAGAGGCGGCACCGACCAGAAGGTCGCCAGCCCCGAATAGACCCCGCCCGACGCTAGGCAGAAGCCGGCGATGATGACGACCGGATTGTCGCCGCCCAGCGCCGCGACCAGGAATCCCGCCGACGCGATCAGCGCCGACAGGCAGAAATGCAGCGCGCGCCTGCCGGTCCTGTCGCTGGAGACGCCGACGCCCCACAGCACCAGCAGCGAGAAGGCATAGGGGATCATCACGATGAAGCCGATCTGGCTGGTGGAATAGCCCATCGCCTTGACCATCTGCGGCATCCACAGGCCCAGGGCATAGATGCCGAACACGATGCAGAAATCCGGCACGATCAGCGCCCACACCCGCCAGTCGCGGATCATTTCGCCAAAGCCATGCACCTGCGGCCGCGCGTCCCGGGCCAGCGTGTCCAGCACCAGCTGTTTCTCGTCCGCGCCCAGCCAGCCGGCCCTGGCCGGACTGTCGGGCAGATAGCGCAAGGCCAGCAATCCCAGTCCGAAGGTCGGGATGGCCTCCAGGATGTACATCCATTGCCAGCCATGCAGGCCATGGGCCTCGATGCCCAGCAGCCAGGCCGACAGCGGCGCGCCGAGGATGTTGGAAACCGGAATGCCCATGCAGAAGATCGCCAGGATGCGCGCCCGCGTCGCCGCCGGAAACCAGTAGGTGAAATAGAGCAGGATGCCCGGATAGAAGCCCGCTTCGGCCAGGCCCAAGAGGAAGCGCACGATATAGAAGCCGACCGCGCCCTGGACAAAGGCCGTCAGCATCGAGACCACCGCCCAGGTCAGCATGATGCGCGACAGCCACAGCCGCGCCCCGACCTTTTCCATGATGAGGTTGGACGGCACCTCGAAGAAGAAATAGCCCCAGAAGAAGATGCCGGCGCCGACGCCATAAACCTCGGGCGAAAAGCCCAGGTCGTGGTTCATGGTCAGGGCCGCGAACCCGACATTGACGCGGTTGAGGAAGCTGGCGACATACATCGCCAGGATCAGCGGCACCAGCCGCCAGGCCGCGCGGCGGAACAGGGCGTCCGCCCCCGGATTGACGATGGTCACGAGTTCCCCCAGCTTCTTGTTGCCGGCAGCGTCACCCGCGTGGCAGCGCTTTACAAGTTTCTTCGTCACAGAGCCGGGTTAGATTGGCGACCTCCGCCGATTCCGGCATCCGCATGAAGGGAAAACCGCCATGAAGAAAATCATCCTCGCCGCCCTCACCCTGACGGTGCTGGGCACCGCCGTCGCCGATGCGCGCCCACACCGCCACCGCGTCTGCTTTGTGCGCCACCACCACCGCATCTGCCGCTGGCGCTAACGGTTGAAAGGGCGCGGGGCCTTCGCCTCGCGCCCCTTTTCACAAACCTTTGATATTGCTTGCACTTTTTGCAGGCCAGCGTGGTTTCTCGCGCTTTCCTTGCTTTAAGCCCCTGATTTGCCTATAGACCCGCGCCTTACGGCTGCGGTCGGCCGGGGCCTCCTGACGGAGGTTTGCGCATGGTGCGCGTCCCGGACGAGCCAAAGCGGAAGCGGTTTCCCCCGCCTTCGCTCCGCCCGCCGAATCGCCCTGATCGGGCAAAGAAAGGGACCAAGATGGCTCTGTACGAGCATCTTCTGATCGCGCGCCAGGACATCAGCGCGCAACAGGTGGACGCACTGGCCACCCACCTCAAGACCATCGTCGAAGGCGAGGGCGGCAAGATCGAGAAGCAGGAATATTGGGGCCTGCGCGGACTTGCCTACCGGATCAAGAAGAACCGCAAGGGCCACTATGTCCTGCTGAACATCAATGCGCCGGCCGTGGCGGTGATCGAGCTGGAACGCCAGCTCAAGATCAACGAAGACGTGCTGCGCTACATCACCGTCAAGGTGGACCAGTTCGACGTGTCGTCGAGCAAGGCCCGCCGCGACGACAAGCCCGAAGGCAAGCCCGAAGGCGAAACCACCGAGGAGACCGTGCAATGAGTTTTGGTGGCAATCGTGACGGCGGCCCGCGCGGCGGCGACCGCGAGGGTGGACGCGGCGGCGACCGCGAAGGCGGCCGTGGCGGCCGGGAAGACGGCGCCCGCCGTCCCTTCTTCCGCCGCAAGAAGACCTGCCCCTTCTCGGGCGATAACGCGCCCAAGATCGACTATAAGGACGTGAAGCTGCTGCAGCGCTTCATCTCCGAGCGCGGCAAGATCGTGCCGTCGCGCATCACCGCGGTCAGCAACAAGAAGCAGCGCATCCTGGCCAACGCCATCAAGCGCGCCCGCTTCATGGCGCTGCTCCCCTACGTCGTGAAGTGAGGGCAAGGCCATGCAAGTGATCCTGCTCGAACGCGTCGAGAAGCTGGGCCAGATCGGCGATGAAGTCCGCGTCAAGGACGGCTTTGCCCGCAACTTCCTGCTGCCCAAGAAAAAGGCCCTGCGCGCCACCAAGGCGAACCGGGACTATTTCCAGACCCAGAAGACCCAGATCGAAGCCCATAACCTGAAGCTGAAGGGCGAAGCCGAGAAGATCGCCCAGAAGCTGGAGGGCCAGAAGTTCGTCCTGCTGCGCCAGGCCGGCGACCGCGGCCAGCTGTACGGCTCGGTCAGCCCGCGCGACGTCGCGGACGCGATGGAGAAGACCGGCTTCAAGGTCGACCGTCACCAGGTGCTGATCAGCGTCGCCATCAAGTCGATCGGCCTGTTCACCATTCCGGTTGTCCTGCACCCGGAAGTGAAGGTGAACATCATCGTCAATGTCGCCCGCAGCGAAGACGAAGCCGAGCGCCAGGCGCGCGGCGAGGACGTGCTGGCGGAGAAGACCGATGCCGAAGAGGCCAAGGTCGCCGCCGAGGAACTGTTCGACGCCGGCGCCGCGCCGGCTGAAGAGGAAGAACCGGCGGAAGCCTGATCGTCCGATCCCTGAATGCAAAAAGGCCGGTCGCAGGACCGGCCTTTTTCTTGTAAACTATAGGCCATGACCGACCGCCCCATCCTCAACCCGCCCGCCAAGAAGGTGCTGCTGCATTCCTGCTGCGCCCCCTGTTCGGGCGAGGTGATGGAGGCGATGACCGCCAGCGGCATCGACTACACCATCTTCTTCTACAATCCGAACATCCATCCCAAGCGGGAATATCTGATCCGCAAGGACGAGAATATCCGCTTCGCGCAAAAGCATGGCGTGCCCTTCATCGACGCCGATTACGACGCCGACAACTGGATGGCGCGCGCCAGGGGGCTGGAGATGGAGCCGGAACGCGGCGCCCGCTGCACCATGTGTTTCGACATGCGGTTCGAGCGCACGGCGCTTTACGCCCATGAGAACGGCTTTGCGGTGATCTCCTCCTCGCTGGGCATCTCACGCTGGAAGGACATGAACCAGATCAACGGCTGCGGCGAACGCGCGGCGGCCAAGTATGACGGCGTGACCTACTGGACCTACAACTGGCGCAAGGGCGGCGGTTCGGCCCGCATGATCGAGATCAGCAAGCGCGAGGAATTCTACCAGCAGGAATATTGCGGCTGCGTCTATTCCCTGCGCGACACCAACCAGCATCGGCAGCAAACGGGGCGCGGCAAGATCGAGATCGGCACCCAGTTCTATCGCAATGGCGTCAAGGCCGGGGATTGAGAAAAGGCCGGTCTCGCGACCGGCCTTTGTTTACCTTCCCTTCGTCATGGCCCGCTTTATGCGGGCCATCCAGTTTCCTTAGCGAAACAAACTGGATCGCCCGCATGCGCGGGCGATGACGATAGATACAGAACTAAACCAGTTCCGGCCGCGCTTCGGCCTTTTCCAGCCTGGCACGCACCGCCTTCGCCGCCGCCACCATGGCAACCAGCGCCGGCTCGACTTCCTTCCAGCCGCGGGTCTTCAACCCGCAATCGGGATTGACCCAAAGCTGCTGGGGCGACAGCACCTCCAGCGCCTTATCGAGCAGGTGTTCCATCTCGCCCTGCGTCGGCACGCGCGGGCTGTGGATGTCATAGACGCCCGGGCCGATGTCGTTGGGATATTCAAAGCTGGCAAAGGCATCCAGCAATTCCATCGCCGAGCGCGAAGTCTCGATGGAGATCACGTCCGCATCCATCGCCGCCACCGCCGCGATGATGTCGTTGAACTCCGAATAGCACATATGGGTATGAATCTGGGTCGCGGGCGCAACACCGCTGGCGGCGAGGCGGAAACATTCCACCGCCCAGTCCAGATAGGCCTTCCATTCCGGCTTGCGGATCGGCAGGCCTTCGCGCAGCGCCGCCTCGTCGATCTGGATGATCTTCACCCCGGCCTTCTCCAGGTCCACGACTTCGTCGCGGATAGCCAGCGCGATCTGCCGGCAGGTTTCGCTGCGCGACTGGTCGTCGCGCACGAAACTCCATTGCAGGATGGTGACCGGGCCGGTCAGCATGCCCTTCACCGGCCTGCCGGTGTATTTCTGCGCCATCCGCCACCAGCGCACCGTCATGGCCTCGGGCCGCGACACGTCGCCGAAGATGATCGGCGGCTTGACGCAGCGCGAGCCATAGCTTTGCACCCAGGCGCGTTCGGTGAAGACAAAGCCCTTCAGCTGTTCGCCGAAATACTCGACCATGTCGTTGCGCTCATATTCGCCATGGACCGGCACGTCGATGCCGATTTCGTCCTGCCAGCGCATGGCTTGCGCCGTCTTGTCTTCCAGCGCCTTTTCATAGGCGGCCTGGTCCAGGCCGCCCTTCTTGAATCTGGCCCGCAACTCGCGGATTTCCTTGGTCTGGGGCAGCGAGCCGATCGAGGTGGTGGGCAACAGCGGCAGCTTCAGCAGCGACTGTTGCAGCGCGATGCGGTCCTTGAAAGGCGTCCTGCGTTCGGCCATGTCCGGCGTGACGGCGGCCAGGCGCTGCTGCACCGCCGGGTCATGGATGCGCTTTGACGTGACGCGCGAGCCCACGGCCTGGGCGTTTTCGCGGAAATAGTCATTGTCACGCCTGCCGTTGGCGGCGTTCGCCAGGGCGCTGATCTCGCCCAGCTTCTGGGTGGCGAAAGCCAGCCAGCCGCGCAGTTCGGGATCGAGTCTGGTCTCGGTATCCAGGTCCACCGGCGCATGCTGCAGCGAGCAACTGGGGCCCACGAACAGCTTGTCGCCATGCAGCTTCCTGGCTTCCTCGATCAGGCGTTCGCCATCGGTCAGCCCGGCCTTCCAGATGTTGCGGCCGTTGATGACGCCCAGCGACAGGATGCGCTCTTTGGGCAGGGCCTTGGCCACTTGCGTCAACTGGCCCGGCGCGCGCACCAGGTCCACATGCACGCCGGCGACCGGCAGCGCCGCCAGCGTCTGCAGATTGTCGCCGACCGCGCCGAAATACGTCGCCAGCAGGATCTGCGGCCCGCCGGTCAGTTCGCCATAGGCGTCGCTGAAGGCATCTTTGGTGGCCGCATCCAGGTCGGACACCAGGATCGGCTCGTCCATCTGCACCCATTCCGCGCCGGCCTCGCCCAGCGCCTTCAGCACCTGCCGGTAGATCGGGATGATTTTCGGCAGCAGCGCCCAGCGGTCGGAGCCGTCGCGCATCTTGGCGAGCGTCAGGAAGGTCACCGGCCCGATCAGCACCGGGCGAGTGGTGATGCCCAGATATTGCGCTTCCTTGAACTCATAGACCGCCTTGGCGGTGGACAGCGCGAACGGTGTATCGGCGGTCAGTTCCGGCACGATATAGTGATAGTTGGTGTCGAACCATTTGGTCATTTCCATCGCCGGGGCATCCTGGCGGCCGCGCGCCATGGCGAAATACAGATCGAGCGAGACGTCACCGCCCGTATGGCCGAAACGCTGCGGCACCGCGCCCAGCATGGCGATGGTGTCGAGCACCTGGTCGTAGAGCGAGAAATCGTTGGAGGGGATATGGTCGATCCCCGCCTTCTGCTGCACCACCCAGTGGCGGGCGCGCAGGCTTGCGGCGGTCTTCAGCAGTTCGTCGGCGGGGCTTTTGCCGGCCCAATAGGCTTCGGTGGCGGTTTTCAGTTCACGGTGGCTTCCGATGCGGGGAAAGCCGAGATTGGTGGCGAGAATGGTCATTGCGCTGCACTCCGGACATGGGTTGGCAAGGCGCATCGCCCTCCCCTGTCGTCAGGAGGGTCGCGCGCGTGTCACCGCATGACGAAGCAATCGTTGCCTTTGGAACCCACCGTTCCGCCGGCCACTGCGTGACACCCGATAGCAGGTCTCCTGGCTCGCGGGTCTGGGTCCGGTGGCAGTCTTCCCAATCACAAGGGGGCCGGCCCCAAGGGATCAGTGACGGTGCATGCGCCAAGGACTCGCCGCTGACAGTTGCGGGGGCAGCGCCGGACTGACCCTTTCGGGGGCACCGGCTTCCCTATTAATCCCTCTCGGGAACTATCGGATGGGAGAAGAACCCAGGCGCCGGGCCAAGTCAAGAGAGATATAAAGACATTGTTATGTCTCTATATCCATGGAACGACCCAGCCCTGCTCCCATGGCAGGGCTGGTGCGATTATTTCTGAAGCATCAACCGGGGTATAAGAACGCGCGTTCCGCCGGGAGTTCTCCCATGTCCGCCGTCGTCCAGACCCGCCGCGTCACGGTTCCGCAAATCCGCGCCCACAAGGGCGCCGAGCCCATTGTCTGCCTCACCTGCTATCACGCCCATACCGCCCGGCTGCTGGACACCCATGTGGACCTGATGCTGGTGGGCGACAGCCTGGGCATGGTGATGCATGGACTGGAGACCACTGTTGGCGTGACGCTCGATATGATGATCACCCACGGCAAGGCGGTGATGCGCGGCTCCAGCCACGCGCTGGTCACCATCGACATGCCGTTCGGCAGTTACGAGGAAAGCCCCCAGGCGGCCTTCCGCAACGCTGCCCGGGTGATGCAGGAAACCGGCTGCACCGCGGTCAAGATGGAAGGCGGCACCCGCATGGCCGAGACCATCCGCTATCTCACCCAGCGCGGCATTCCGGTGATGGGCCATATCGGGCTGACCCCCCAGTCGGTCAATGTGATGGGCGGCTTCAAGACCACCGGCCGCACCGTGGCGGAATGGCCCGCCATCCTGGCCGATGCCAAGGCGGTGTCGGACGCGGGCGCCTTCGCGGTGGTGCTGGAAGGCATGGCCGAGCCGCTGGCCGCCCACATCACCCAGGAAATCGCCATTCCCACCATCGGCATCGGCGCCAGCAGCGCCTGCGACGGCCAGGTTCTGGTGATGGAGGACATGCTGGGCCTGAACCCCAATCCGCCCAAATTCGTGCGCCAGTACGCCCAACTGGGCCCGGCGATCGAGGCCGCCGTCGAGGCCTATGCCAAAGACGTGCGCGAACGGCGCTTTCCGGGGGTGGAAAATGTCTACCCCATGAAAAAAGCCCAGTAAAAGCCGCGAAAGCGGGGCATTTCTTACGGCCATACGCATTGCGCGCGCGGGCCGCGCGGGCTAATTAACCTGCCCGTTCAAGGGCTTTGGCAAAGGCTTCGGCCGCCTGAAGCCCCGCAAAGGATTTGCCGTGACCGATATTTTCCGCGAGGTCGAGGAAGACGTTCGCCGCGAACGCTTCGAAAAGCTGTGGAAGGCCTATGGCGCCTACGCCATCGCAGCCCTTGTGCTGCTGTTTGCCGGCATCGGCGGCTGGCAATTGTGGCAACGCTACGACCTGCAGCAGCGCCAGAAGACCGCCGACGCCTTCATGGCGGCCCAGCGCATCACCAATCCCCGCGACGCCGCCAGCGCCTTTGTGGACCTGACCCGCGACACGCCCAAGGGCTATGCCACCGTGGCGCGCCTGTCCGAGGCCAGCGCCATGTTCGCCAGCGGCCAGCGCGCCGAGGCGATCGATCTCTACAAGCAGATCGCCAATGCCGATTCCGGCGCCATCGGTTCGGTGGCGCGGTTGCGCGCCGCCTGGGCGATGGCCGACACCGCCACGCCCGGCGCGATCGGCGACTGGCTGGCGCCGCTGACCCAGCCCGGCAATGCCTGGCGCGAGAACGCCAAGGAAGTGCTGGCCTATGTCGCCTATCGCGGCATGGATATCAAAGGCGCGCAGCAGCAATATGCCGAACTGGCCGCCGATCCCGAAGCGCCCGATGCCCTGCGCGCCCGCGCCAAGGCGCTGGCGGCCTTCCTGAAAAACGGCGGCGCCATCACCTATGGCAGCGTGCCGCCCGATGCGGTGCCCGCGCCGCCACAGGCGGCGCAACCCGACAATGCGCCGCCCGCCGCGCAACCGGCGCCGTAAGATGAAGCGTATCTCCCGTATCGGCCGTGTCTGCCTGGTGCTTGCCGCCGCGTCGCTGTTGAGCGGCTGCTTTGTCACCGACGAGATCGGCAGCTGGTTCGCCAGCAGCGGCAAGAAATCCAACCTGCGCGGTGTGCGCATCCCGGTGATGTCGCTGGACGAGAACGTCAAGGTGGACCCCGAAGCCGCCAAGATTCCCATCCAGCTGCCGCCGCCCTACACCAATGCCGACTGGCCGCAGCCCGGCGGCTATGCCTCCAACGCCATGTATCACCTGGCCGCGCCCGGACGGCTGAAGCAGGTGTGGGACGCCGATGCCGGCAAGGGCAGCGACCTAGATTCCGCCCTGACCTCGACCCCGGTGGTGGGCGACGGCCTGATCTTCGCCCTGGACAGCGAAGCCCATATCTATGTCTTCCGCGCCCGCGACGGCGAGCCGGTGTGGAACAAGCGCCTGGCCCCCAAGAACGGCACCGACATGCCGACCCTGTGGGGCCTCTTGGGCAAGGCCAACACCGTGGACCCGCCCCAGGGCATGGGCGGCGGCGTCGCCTATGACGACGGCAAGATCTTCGCCACTTCGGGCTTCGGGGTGGTGATCTGCATGGACGCCAAGACCGGGCGCGACATCTGGCGCCATGATTTCGGCATGCCGATCATAAACGCGCCGGTGGTCAATGGCGGGCGGCTGTTCGTCTCCACCCATGACAATCATTTCTATGCCCTGGCCGAAAGCGACGGCCGCCGGCTGTGGGACCACCAGGGCATCACCGAATCCGCCGGCATCCTGTCCTCGACCAATGCGGCGGTGGCGGGCGAGACGGTGATCGTGCCCTATACCTCGGGCGAAGTCTTTGCGCTGCGGGCCCAGAACGGCCAGGTCGGCTGGAGCGATGTGCTGTCGCGTTCGGGCCATGTCACCGCTCTGTCCCAGCTGGACGACATTGCCGGGCGGCCGGTGATCGACCGCGGCGTGGTCTATGCCATCAGCCAGTCGGGCCTGATGGCCGCCTTCAGCATCAACACCGGCGAGCGGCTGTGGTCGCGCGACATCGGCGGCATCCAGACCCCCTGGGCGGCGGGCGACTATGTCTATGTGCTGGACACCAATGACCGGGTGATGTGCCTGACCCGCAAGGAAGGCCGCGTGCGCTGGATTCACCAGCTGCCGCAATATGAGAAGCCCGACGACAAGCAGGACCCCATCCTGTGGGCGGGGCCGGTGCTGGTGTCGGACAGGCTGATCGTGACCTCGTCCGACGGCTATGCGGAATCCATCTCGCCCTATGACGGCAAGCTGCTGGGCCGGGTGGAAATCCCCGACGGCACCACCATCGCGCCCATCGTGGCGGGGGGAACGCTGTATCTCTACACCAATGACGCCACCCTTGTGGCTTTGCGGTAAGATGAGTCATGCCTTTGAAACTCGCAATCGTGGGGCGGCCGAACGTCGGCAAGTCCCGCCTCTTCAACCGGCTGGCTGGGCGCACCGCCGCGATTGTGCATGACACGCCGGGCGTGACCCGCGACCGCCAGGCGGTGGATGCGGAATATGACGGCCTGGCGCTGACCCTGATTGACACCGCCGGATTTGAAGACGGCGCACCGGGCAGCATTCCCAACCGCATGACCCAGCAGACCGTCACCGCCATCGCGGAGGCCGAGGCGCTGCTGTTCGTGATCGACGCCCGCGCCGGGGTCACCGCCGGCGACGAGATCATCGCCGCCGCCCTGCACAAGGCGGGCAAGCCGGTGATCCTGGCCGCCAACAAATGCGAGGGCCGGGTGCAGGTGATGGACGATGTCTATGGCCTGGGCTTTGGCGAACCGATCCGCATCTCCGCCGAACACAATCTGGGGATGGAGGAACTGGTCGCGGCCCTGGAACCGCTGGCGGCCCCGGCCGGGAGCGAGGAAGAACCGGACGAAGACCTGGTGGAGGACTTCGAGGAGGATTTCAGCGAAGACGACGAACCCCTGGAAGACGTGGTGGTCAACTATCTCGACCGGCCGCTGCGGCTGGCGCTGGTGGGGCGGCCCAATGTCGGCAAGTCGTCGCTGTTCAATCAGTTGCTGGGCGAGGAGCGTTCGCTGGTGGGGCCGGAAGCCGGACTGACGCGGGATTCCATTACCGCGCCCTGGATGGCGGGCGAGCGCGCCGTGCTGCTGCATGACACCGCGGGCCTGCGCAAGAAGGCGCGGGTGGCGGGCGAGACGCTGGAGGAAATGTCGGTGGCATCGACCCTGGAGGCCATCCGCTTCGCCGACTGCGTGATCGTGATGATCGACGCCACCGCGCCGTTCGAGAAACAGGATTTGACGATAGCCGACCTGATCGCGCGCGAGGGCCGCGCCATCGTCTTTGCCGTCAACAAATGGGACCTGCTGCCCAACAAGGCCGGCGCCATCAGCCGGATGCGGCTGAAGCTGGATGAATCCCTGCCCCAGATCGCGGGCGCGCCGCTGATCGCCACCTCGGCGCGCACCGGCGAAGGGCTGGACCGGCTGGAAGCCGCCATCGCCGAGGCCGACACCGCCTGGAACACCCGCGTCTCCACCGCCACCCTGAACCGCTTCCTGACCGAGGCGCTGCAGCGTCACGCCACACCGGCCATTTCGGGCCGCCGGGTGCGTATCCGCTACATGACCCAGCGCAAGGCGCGCCCGCCGAGTTTCACGCTGTTCGGCAACCAGCTCGATTCTTTGCCGGAAGCCTATCTGCGCTATCTGGCGAACGGCCTGCGGGAGAATTTCAATCTGAAAGGCACGCCGCTGCGCTTCAGCGTGCGCAATTCGAAGAACCCTTACGCGCCGAAAAAATAACTGTCATCCCCGGCGAGCATCGCGCAGCGATGCGAGGGAGTTCGTAGCGACAGCGTGCGAACGCCCCAGGCCGGTGAAACCTGTCTTGTGTCGAAAGCCTGGGTCCCCTTCCCTCGGCTCGCGCCGTTGGCGCGATCCTCGCCGGGGATGACACTTTCCGTGTCACTTCTGGAAATTGATGATCGTCTCGTTGAGGTCATATGTCGGCGACAGCATCTCCACGACCTTGAAGGCCATGTCCTCGGGCTTCACCAGATAGGCGGGGTCTTCGCCCGGCATCGCCTTCATCCGCATCAGGGTGCGCATCGGCCCCGGATTGATCAGGTTGACCTTGATATTGGTGGTCTCGCATTCCACCGCATAGGTCAGCGCCAAAATCTCCAGCGCCGATTTGGACAGGGCATAGCCGCCCCAATAGGCGACATGCTTGCGCGCCGCGCCGCTGGTGACGAACAGCACCCGGCCCGCATCGGACTGGCGCAGCAGCGGGTCCAGCGAGCGGATCAGCCGCCAGTTGGCCGTGAGATTCACGTCCAGCACTTCGGTAAAGGTCTTGACGTCCAGATGCGCCAGCGGCGTCAACTGCCCCAGCACCCCGGCATTGCCCAGGAAGGCGTCCAGCCGCCCCCAGCGCTCAAAGATGCTGGCCCCCAGCCGGTCGATGGCGTCGAAGTCGCGCAGGTTCATCGGCACCAGGGTCGCGGTGCCGCCGGCCTGCTGGATTTCGTCGTCGGCTTCTTCCAGCCCGCCCACGGTGCGCGCCACCAGGATCACATGCGCCCCCGCCTTGGCCAGGGCGATGGCGCTAGCCCGGCCGATGCCGCGCGAGGCGCCGGTGACCAGGGCAATGCGGCCGGAAAGGTCGTGAACCATAACAAACCCATTTGTCATGGCCTGCGAAAGCAGGCCACCCAGTTGATACCAGCGATCTTCCGCAGCATGGAAAAGGCCGCAGTCTCTTATTGCGATATGGGAGAATTGTCACCTGCCGCTCGCCTAAGCTCGCGGCGTTCGCGACACTTTCGCAGGTCCACCGGACCTGCTCACGCGCGTTCCGCGCGCCGGTCGCTCACGGGTAGCCCGCATTCGCGGGCCATGACATTCGCGCGGGATTACGCCACATCCGCCAGCAGCGACAATTGCCGCGTGCCGCCCGAAATGTCGGTCAGCGAGATGGGATAGTCGCCGGTGAAGCAGGCGTCGCAGAAGGCCGGCGCCCGCGAAGACCGCTCGGCCTGGCCCATGGCGCGGTACAGCCCGTTCATCGAGATGAAGGCCAGGCTGTCGGCGCCGATGAAGCGGCGCATCTGCTCCACATCCATCTTGTGGGCCAGCAGGTCGTCGGTGTTGGGCGTGTCCACGCCGTAAAAGCAGCTGTGCGTGGTGGGCGGCGACGACACCCGGAAATGCACTTCCGCCGCGCCGGCATCGCGCACCATGGCGACGATCTTTTTGCTGGTGGTGCCGCGCACGATGGAATCGTCCACCAGGATCACGCGCTTGCCCTTGATGGCGTCGCGGTTGGGATTGTGCTTCAGCCGCACGCCCAGGTGGCGGATGGAATCCGACGGCTCGATGAAGGTGCGCCCGACATAGTGATTGCGGATGATGCCCAGTTCGAAGGGAATCCCGGCGGCATTGGCGAAGCCCAGCGCGGCGGGCACGCCGCTGTCGGGCACCGGGATCACCATATCGGCATCCACCGGCGATTCTTCCGCCAGCATCGCGCCGATATTCTTGCGCGCCTCATAGACATTGCGGCCTTCGAGCGTGGAATCCGGCCGCGCGAAATAGATGTATTCGAAGACGCAGAAGCGGTGCGCCTGGGGCTTGAAGGGGAAGTGGCTGTGGATGCCGTCCCTGTCCACCACCACCATCTCGCCCGGCGCGACGTCGCGCATATAGTCCGCGCCGATGATGTCCAGGGCGCAGGTCTCGCTGGCGAAGATGATGGCCCCGTCCAGCTTGCCCATCACCAGCGGGCGCACGCCGTTGGGATCGCGCACGCCGATGACTTTCTTGGAGGTCAGCGCCACCAGGGAATAGGCGCCCTGCACCTGGCACAGCGCGTCCACCAGCTTGTCGACGATGCGGGCCTTGGCCGAACGCGCCACCAGATGGATGATGGTCTCGGTATCGGAGGTGGACTGGAAGATCGCGCCCTGCCCCACCAGTTCGGTGCGCAGGGTATGGGCATTGGTCAGGTTGCCGTTGTGGGCCAGCGCCAGCCCGCCGCCCGCCAGGTCGGCGAACATGGGCTGGATATTGGCGGCGCGGCTGCCGCCGGCGGTGGAATAGCGGTTGTGGCCGATGGCGAAATGGCCTTTGAGGTTCCGCGCCGCCGGGGAACCGCGGCCGAACACATCGCCCACCAGGCCGGCATGGCGCTCGGCGGTGAAATGTCCATTGTCGAAGGTGACGATGCCCGCCGCCTCCTGGCCGCGATGCTGCAGCGAATGCAGCCCCAGAACGGCCAGAGCGCCCGCATCGGCATGGTCGAAAACGCCGAACACGCCGCACTCCTCATGCAGCGTGTCACTGTCCCATATATGGTCACTGGGATGTTCGCTATGGCCGGTCATGGCTTTGCCGTTCCGCCGGTCTCCACGAGCCTGTCTAGCGCCTGCCGGTCGGCGGCGCCATAGGCTTTCGTGGCTTTCGCGGCACTCCTCTGTTGCACGGGCTCTTTAGTGCTTTTGGGAGCACGATTGCCCGTCTCGTTTCGGCGGATCAGGTCTGCCATGGGGTCATGGCTGGGGGTTTGCGGCGGGGCTTGGCGCACCACCTCCTGGTGCGGCTCGGAATCGTCGCCGCGATGCTGGTCGGGAATCACGCTGAGCAGCACTTCCGAGGTGGACTGCACCATGGGCAGCAGCCGCGCCTCGGTCACCCAGCCGGGCTGGCTGCGGATGGGCACGAAATAGGTGAACGCCAGATAGGCCAGCCCCACCACCACCAGCCCGCGCACCACGCCAAAGGCGATGCCCGCCGCCCGGTCCAGCGGCCCGATGGGGGAGTTCTTCACCCCCTGCGACAAACGGTGGCTGATGAAGGCCAGCGGAATGAACACCGCCAGGAACACCACGGCATAGGCCAGCACGCTGGCCAGCCAGGTTTGCGCCACCATCGAGTGCATCATGGGAACGAGATAGGGCCCGAAATAGAGGCAGGCGAAAGCCGCCGCCACCCATTCGAAAATGGTCAGGGTCTCCCACAGGAAACCGCGCCAGGCGGCGTATCCGGCCGAGACCAGGATGACCAGCACGATCAGGCAATCGAGGAAGGTGACCGACAGGTTCATGATTCGACTTTACCACGGCGCGCCGGTTTAGGCTCGGGCGCGAAACGCAGAAGTTCGGCGACGCTGGTAATCTCCGTTAACGCCATGCCCGCCACCTCCGCCTTGGTTCCGGCCGGGATGAAGGCGTGTTTGAAGCCCAGCTTGGCGGCTTCCTTCAGCCGGGCCTCGGCCTGGGGCACCGGACGGATATCGCCCGACAGGCTGATCTCGCCAAAGAAGACTGAGTCGCGGGGCAAGGGCTCACCACCGAAAGAGGACACCAGCGCAGCGGCCGCCGCCAGGTCGGCGGCCGGCTCGCCGATCTTCAGGCCCCCCGCGACGTTCAGATAGACATCGCTGGCCCCGATTCCAACCCCAGCGCGGGCGTCCAGCACCGCCAGGATCATCGCCAGCCGCCCGGTATCCCAGCCCACCACGGCGCGGCGCGGCGTGCCATAGCTGGTGGGCGAGACCAGCGCCTGGATCTCGCACAACAGCGGGCGGGTGCCTTCCAGGCCGGCGAAGACGGCGGTGCCGGGGGCGGCGGATTTGCGGTCGCCCAGGAACAGCGCCGAGGGGTTGGCGACTTCGGCCAGGCCCTTGCCGGTCATCTCGAAGACGCCGATCTCGTCGGTGGCGCCGAAGCGGTTCTTGGTGGCGCGCAGCACGCGGAAATGATGCCCGCGCTCGCCTTCGAAATAGAGCACCGCATCCACCAGATGCTCGACCGCCTTGGGACCGGCGATCTGGCCGTCCTTGGTCACATGCCCGACCAGCAGCAGGGCCGCGCCGGACGCCTTGGCATAACGCACCAGGTCGAAGCTGGCGGTGCGAACCTGGGCGATGGTGCCGGGGGCAGCGTCCAGCGCGCCGGTCCACAAGGTCTGGATGGAATCAATCGCGACGATGCCGGGCGGCTTGCCGGCTTCCAGCGTCGCCAGAATGTCCTCGACACAGGTGGCGGCCCCCAGCATCAGCGGCGCGTCCGCCAGCCCCATGCGGGCGGCGCGCATCCGCACCTGCGCCATCGCCTCCTCGCCGGAGATATAGATGGCGTGGCCGCCCTCCTGGGCATATTTGCCCAGGGCCTGCAGGATGATGGTGGACTTGCCGATGCCCGGATCGCCGCCGACCAGCAGGGCGGAACCCGGCACCAGGCCGCCGCCGGTGACGCGGTCGAACTCCGCGATGCCGGTGGGGCGGCGGGTGGGTGGCGCGTCCTCGGTCTTGAGGTCTTCCAGGGTGATGCGCCGGCCTTTTGCCCTTCGGGTCGCTCCGCTCCCCAAGGGGGGCGCGACACCTTCCTCGACGATGGTGTTCCAGCCGCCGCAGGATTCGCACTTGCCTGCCCATTTCGCCGTGACGGCGCCGCAGGACTGGCAGGCATAGGAGGTGGATTTGGCCATGATTCGAGTTTACCACAGCGGTCAAGCGGGTTCACGAAACCATCTCGAACCGCCCGCATTGTCGCACGCAGCAAAATCCGGAGATTCGCCATGTTTGACATCGGCAAGACCTATTCCATCGACACCTGGGAAGGCAGCGAGGATGGCGGTCTGATCACCAATCACGGCGTCTGGGTGGTGAAAGAAGTGCAGCTGCCGCTGGTCAAGTTCGACCAGGACGGCGAGGAATGGATCATCAACACCTTCTCGCCCGCCTTCGCCGGGGCCGAGCCGTATATCGAAGATTAGGGGCCACGACCCCAACTGTCATGGCCCGCCTTGCGCGGGCCATCCAGAGCAACCGACGCTGGCGCTTGAACCTCTGGATGGCCCACATGAAGTGGGCCATGACAATGCGGTCTAACGCGGCCGCGCCAATTGCCAGTCGAGATGCGCCTTCACCATCGGCCATTCGGCGGCGGTGATGCTGTAGACCACGGTGTCGCGGATGGTGCCGTTGGCCATGACCTGGTGGCGGCGCAGGATGCCGTCCAGCTTGGCGCCCAGCCGCTCGATGGCGCGGCGGCTTTGGGTGTTCAGGACATGGGTGCGGAATTCCACCGCGATACAGTCCAGCGTTTCAAACGCATGGCCCAGCAGCATCCGCTTGCATTCGGTATTGAGCGGGCCGCGCTGCATGGACGCACGATACCAGGTCGAGCCGATCTCAACCCTGCGATTGGCGGCATCCACGTTCATATAGGTGGTCATGCCGATCGCCATGCCGGTCGCATCCAGCACGGCGAAGGGCAGCATCTTGCTCTGTGCCTGCAAGTCCAGCCGCCGTTCGATTTCCGCCGCCATGCCTTCGGGCGACGGGATGCTGGTGTACCACAGCTTCCACAACTCGCCGTCGCGCACGGCTTCGATCAGATCGTCGTGATACGCCTGCGATAGCGGCGCCAGCGTGGCGTGGGTGCCGCGCAGGGTGATGGGGGCGACAAATATGTTCAAGACATCCACTCAATCGTCATGGCCCGGCTTGTCCGGGCCATCCAGTTTGTTTCTAGCAGAAAACTGGATGGCCCGCATGAGCGCATAGCGACAGCGTATGCGCGCCATGACAAGAGAGGTTAGGCTTTCACCGCCATCTTGATGGGTCCATCCGCGCGGCCGTGGATGAACTGGTCCACATAGGGGTTGCCGCTGTGGTCGATCTCGGCGGTGGGGCCGGTCCAGATGATCCTGCCGCCATAGAGCATGGCGATGCGGTCGGAAATCTTGCGCGCGCTGGTCATGTCATGGGTGATGGACAGCGCCGTGGCCCCGACATCGCGCACCGTGGAGACGATCAGGTCGTTGATGACGTCGGCCATGATCGGGTCCAGGCCGGTGGTCGGCTCGTCGAAGAAGATGATGTCGGGGTCCGCCGCGATGGCGCGCGCCAGGCCGACGCGCTTCTGCATGCCGCCCGACAGTTCGACCGGATAAAGCTCGGCCACGTCCGCCGACAGGCCGACCTGGGCCAGCTTGGCGACGGCGATGTCGCGGGCCTGTTTCTTCTTCATGCCGCGGCCCTGGATCAGCCCGAAGGCCACATTCTCCCAGACCTGAAGGCTGTCGAACAAGGCCGCGCCCTGGAACAGCATGCCGAACTTGCGCATCACCTTGTCGCGCGCCGCGCCGCCGATATGGGTGATGTCCTCGCCGTCCACCAGGATGGTGCCTTCGTCGGGGCGCAGGATTCCAAGAATGCACTTGAGAGCGACCGATTTGCCGGTGCCCGACCCGCCGATGATCACCAGCGAGGTCTTGGGCTCGATCACCAGATCGACGCCATCCAGCACCACCTTGCTGCCAAAGCGCTTCTTCACACCGCGAAGTTCGATCTTTGGTGTCATGACGTATGAAACAGGATAGCGGTGAGAACGAAGTCGGCGGCGAGAATCAGGATCGAGGACGACACCACCGCATTGGTGGTGGCGTTGCCCACGCCCTGCGCCCCGCCCTTGGAATAAAAGCCGTTGTAGCAGCCCATCAGGGCGACGATGAAGCCGAATACCGCCGCCTTGATAAGTCCCGAGACGATGTCCTGCCGGGTGGCGAAATCCACCGTGTTCTTCAGATAGATGCTGCCGGTGAAGCCCAGATTCAGGGTCGCCACCAGATAACCACCGTACACGCCGATGATGTCGGCGATAGCCGTCAGCACCGGCATGGCGATCACCGCCGCCACCAGCCGCGGCACCACCAGATACTTGATCGGGTTGGTGGCCAGGGTGGTGAGGGCATCAATCTGCTCGGTCACTTTCATGGTGCCGATCTCGGCGGCAATCGCCGCCCCGACACGCCCGGCAACCATAAGACCCGCGATCACCGGCCCCAGCTCGCGGGTGATGCCCAGGACAACGATCTGCGGCACGATGGCTTCGGCGCCATAGCGGTTGCCGCCCAGATAGATCTGCAAGGCCAGCACCGCGCCGATGCAAAGGGCCGTCAGCCCGACGACCGGCAGCGAGTAATAGCCGATGCTCATCAACTGGCGCCCGATCAGTCCGCCATAGACCGGCGGGCTGAAGACGGCGGCGATCGAACGTCCTGCAAATTGCGTCAGGCGGCCGATATGCGCCAGCACCGTGAGCACGGCGCGGCCGATTGCTGCGAATGGATTCATGCTTATTCTTTGTCGCTCCGGCTCGCGCCGACGCTCCCCTCTACATACACGCGCGGCACCCGGCGCAACCGGGTGAGGATTTCATATTCGTTGGTGCCGGCGGCCTTGGCCACCTCGCCCAGGGTGATGGTATCGCCCAGCAGTTCGGCTTCATCGCCGGTGGCGGGCGACTCGGCCATGTCGGTAACGTCCAGGATGGTGGTATCCATCGAGACCCGGCCCAGGATCGGCACCCGCGCGCCGTTCAGCGCCGCCATGCCCACGCTTGAAAGCGTGCGGGGGATGCCGTCGGCATATCCAAGCGCCACGGTGGCAAGCATGCTGGGCCTTTTCGCGCGGAAGGTGGCTGCGTAGCCAACGCTCTCGCCCGAGTCAATTGAGCGGACCTGCAGCACCCGCCCGGTCAGCACGGCGGCGGTCTGCATCAGGTTGGGGGCGCTGCCTTCCTGCGGATTGGCCCCGTAAAGCGCCACGCCGGGCCGCACCAGGTCGAAGTGATAATCCAGGCCCAGCATGGTGCCATGGCTGGCGGCCAGGCTGGCGGGCGCGGGCGGCAGCATCGCCAGCGCCTGGCGGAAGCGCGACAACTGGCGGGCATTCAGCGCATCGCCCGGTTCGTCGCTGCAGGCCAGATGGCTCATCACCAGCACCAGGTTCAGGCCCGCGAGCCGCCGGCCCGCCTCCGCCGCCAGGATGGCCAGTTCGTCCGCCGCCAGTCCCAGCCGGTTCATGCCGGTATCGACATGGACCACCGCATCCAGCGCGCTGTGCGCCGCCCCGGCCGCCGCCGACCAGGCCGCGACCTGGGCCAGGCTGTTCAGCACCGGCGTCAGGCGATGGGTGATCAGCGCCGGCACCGCATCGGGCGGCGCGCCGTCCAGCACGAAGATGCGCGCTTGCGGCACGGCAGGGCGCAGCGCAACGCCTTCCTCCAGCCGCGCCACGAAAAAGGAATCGCAACCCGCATCGGCCAGTGCCGGGGCCACGCGCGCCGCACCCAGGCCGTAGGCATCGGCCTTGACCACCGCCGCCACCGCGCAGGGCCCCGCCATGCGGCGATAGGTGCGGTAGTTGGCGGCGATCGCCGGCAGGCGCACGCGCAGGCTTGCAGCCTCAAAGTCCGCTTCCATAGGCTCAGGATGACGGCGGTCGGCGGCGGCGTCCACTAGTTGTTGTCCCCATTGTTGCCGCCAAGGATATTGATGCTGGCGCCGCCCTCGGCGGGATGCAGGCAGGGCGTGTTCTGCATGATGGGACAGCCGGGATTGCGGCGGATGTCGCGCTGGATTTCGTCGCTGCCGCTGACGCGCAGATCGTCGTCCGGGCTGGGCTCGCGCAGCCGGGGCAGCACGCTGCGCGGGATCATCACCAGCGAGCCGTTGGGCAGCTTGGCGGCGCGCCAGGGATAGAGACCGCAGCGCGTGCGCTCGGCGGTGGTCAGATGCTCCCAGCTGCCGGCGCTGCAGGCCAGCGACCGGCCGACCGCGCCCAGTACGTCGCCCTGGGTGGGCGGGTTGTTGCTGTTGGGCAGGTCTTGCGGCTTGACGATGGGGGGCTTGGGAATGGTGATCGGCGCGGTGTTGAGGCGCGGCGGCGCATTGGTCAGGATCTGCGGATTGGTGGGTTCTTCGCGCGGCTGGTTGTTGCCGGGCAGCGGCAGGGTCAGGATGGTTTCGACGATGGGGCGGTCCTTCATGTCGAAGGGCCGGATCGAGATCACGAAGAACAGCACGAACAGGACATGCAGCCCCGCCACCAGCACGGTGGAGCTGGTGCGCGACAGGCCCTCGCGCCGCAGCGCGGCCGGGGTGCCGGGGTCGCCGGGACGCAGGAACGGATGCGTCAGGACAGTCTGGTTGGCCAAAACACTCAAATCCGTCGCAAACGCTTCCCCGCCGACCCACCATATAGAGGGCGTTGACACTGCAAAACAGGGCCAAAAGCCTGACGAATGGCAGAAAACCGGCAAAAATGCTAACGCGGCGGCCATGAAAATCTATCTGATCAACCTGGCGCGGCGACCCGACCGGCTGGCCGCCATGCGGGTGCAGGTTCCGGCCTGCGAGCGGGTGGAGGCGGTGGATGCGGCAAGCGCCGATCCGGCGGCGCTGGACGGCTGGTTCGCGGCTGCCCCAGGACAGAGAAAGCCGCCGCTGGGGGAGATACCGCGCGGCGACAAGGCGTGCCTTTTATCGCACCGCGCCGCCTGGGCGCTGTTCGTGGCCGGCGGCGAGGCCCATGCGGTGTTCCTGGAAGACGATGTGCGGTTGAGCGCCGGGGCGCTGCTGGGCGATGACGGCTGGCTTCCCGCCGGTGTGGAGGTGGTGAAGCTGGAGCATTACGGCCCGCCGGGGCAGCGGGTGCTGCTGACCGACCTGCGCGCCGTTGGCGAAGATTTTAAAATGGGCCGGATGCTGTCGCGGCATACCGGGGCGGCGGCTTACATCCTGTCACGGCGCGCGGCGCAGATGCTGCTGGAAGAGACGCGCTTTGACCTGCCGGTGGATCACCTGCTGTTCAATCCCAACAACTCGGCCCTGTTCGCAGCCCTGTCGCCCTGGCAGCTGCTGCCCGCCATCGCGCGGCAGGAACAGTTTGTCGGCGCGAAGTCGGATATCGAAAACACGCGCGTCAAGCTGCGCCAGATGTCATGGACTTATGTGAAGCGCGAACTGACCCGTTTCGCCTATGACCTGAAGCTGATCCCGCGCCAGGTCACGGCGCTTCTCAAGGGCGCGAAGTTCGTGGCCGTGAAGACGACTGATTGACTCTCAATGTCATCCCTGGCGAGCATCGCATAGCGATGCGAGGGAAGGGGACCCAGAATGTCAAAAACCCGTCTGGTGTTGAAAGCCTGGGTCCCCTTCCCTCGCACCGCCGCTATGCGGCGATGCTCGCCGGGGATGACAGGGCGCGCTAACGCCCCGGCGCGAAGCTGTCGTCGGCCAGGTTCGAGAAGCGGGTGAACTGGCCTTCGAACGTCAGGCCAATGGCGCGCGTCGCGCCGTGGCGGTGCTTTTCCACCAGCACCTCGGCGCGGTTGGTGGCGCGGTCGAGCTTTTCCATCCATTTGGCATGGTCGGGGGTGCCGGGATCGGGCTCGCGGGTCTTCAAGTAATATTCCTCGCGATAGACGAACATCACCACATCGGCGTCCTGCTCGATGGAGCCGGATTCGCGCAGGTCCGACAGCACCGGGCGCTTGTCGTCGCGGGCATCGACGCCGCGCGACAGCTGCGACAGCGCCAGCACGGGAATGTTGAGTTCCTTGGCCAGGGTCTTGAGCCCCTTGGTGACTTCGGTGATTTCCTGCACCCGGTTGTCGTGACGGCGCGACGGCTCCACCAGCTGCAGGTAATCGATAATGATAAGTCCGATATTCTTTTCGCGCTTCATGCGCCGGGCGCGCGCCGCGATCTGGGCGATGGAGATGCCGCCGGTATCGTCAATATAAAGCGGCAGGCTGGAGAGGTCCTGCATCGAAAGCACGAACTTCTCCCATTCGCTTTCGCTGAAGCGGCCGTTGCGGATCTTCCAGACCTCGATCTCGGTCTGTTCGGAGAGAATACGCGCCGAAAGCTGCTGCGCCGCCATTTCCAGGCTGAAGAACAGCACCGGCGCGCCCGCCGGATATTCCGCGTTGGATTCCAGGTCGCGCATATACTGCTGGGCGGCGTGGAAGGCCATGTTGGTGCCCAGCGCCGTCTTGCCCATGCCGGGACGCCCGGCCAGGATCAGCAGGTCGGACGGCTGCAACCCGCCCAAGAGATTATCAATGTCGGTGAAGCCGCTGGTGACGCCGGAAATGCGCCCGCCGCGGGCGGCGGCGCGTTCCGCCGCCTCCACCGTGCGCTTCAAGGCTTCGTGGAAATCCAGCGCTCCTTCGCCATACTTGTTGGTTTCCGCCACCGCATAAAGCGCCTTTTCGGCCTCGGCGATCTGGTCGCGCGAGGTCTTTTCGGTGGGCGCGTCATAGGCGGTGTTGACGATATCCTCGCCGATGCGGATCAGGCTGCGGCGCACCGCCAGGTCGGACAGGATATTGGCATAGTCGCGCACATTGGGAATGGCGGGGGCGGCGCTGCGCAGGGCGTCGAAATAGGCCTGGCCGCCGGTTTCGATCACGCCGGGATCGGACTTCATGGTGGCGTGCAGGGTCAGGGGCGTCACCACCACGCCGCCGCGCTCGATCATCTGCGACATGGTGCCGAAGATGCGCGCATGCAGCGGGTCGTAGAAATGCTCGGCCTTCAGCAGCGCCGAGGCGCGCTCCATCGCCCGGTTGTCGGCCAGGATCGCGCCCAGCAGCGCCTGCTCGACTTCGATATCATAGGGGACGTGACGATAGGCTTCCTGTTCCAACACAGCGCTCCAACACCGGACGCGCAATCAACCGGGCGGGGTGGGCATGGGCAAGCACAATGCCCAACTACGCACAGGTGCGTATGCGCGTCCCGCACAGCCTATCAAGACCTAGTAGGGCCGTGCAAAAAGCCGTCTATTCCGCCGCGATCGCCGCCACGCGCAGGGCATCGCCGCCGCGCCGCGCGGCGCGCACCGATTCGATCAGCGCGAAATCCTGGGCATAAAGTTCCTCGATGCGGCGGCGCTGGCGGGCGTTCAGCAGCAGCGGCAACCGGCTGCCGCGATTGAGCCAGGGCAGCGGGCCGACCCGCTGCGGCGCCAGATAGGCCAAAAGCGCCGCCTGGTCTTCGCCATACAGGAACAAGTCCTTCACCAGCGGGACATCACCACCATGGGCGCCGTCGCAGACGAACCAGCTTTGCGGCCGCATCACGAAATCCAGGTCCAGCGGCCCGCGCCCCTCCAGGAAAGAGAGATAGTCATCCACCGTCTTCACATGCCGGGTCTCGTGCGCGAACACCGCGCTCAGCCGCGCCGTCGGCGTGCCCCCCGCCCCCACAAAAGCGAAGGCCGAGGCGAAACGGTCGAAGGGATCGCGCAGCACCGCGAAGGAGTCCGCCGAAGCCGCGAAGTGCGGGTCCAGAGCATGGAAATAGCGCATGCTGTGATGACGGGTGCAGCCATCGCCATACAGCGCCCGCGCGATGGAGGTGCCGGCGGCGCGCGGCACATGAATGAAGATCAGGTTGCGGGCGCGCATCGCCCGGGGAATGCGCGCCCGCAACAGGCGCACGGCGCGCGGCAGGGCGCCGCAAAAGCGATCGTAAATATCTTCTTCGTAATACGCGCCGAACAAGGCGTGGTTGATGCGCTTGGGGTCCAAGCCATCGCCCTCCCGCTGACCACTACAGCGTTAAGAGCTAGCGGGTTAGGCCCGCCGAAGTTTTGCAACGGTTTCATGATGTGTCGCAATTTTTCGCGATGGCGCGTGAGGATCAAATCCGACACGACCATGACGGCGTTTCAATGTGACCGGCGGATGCGATTGTTCCGTAATAGATCAGGTTACGGAGGAAACATGCGCAAGCCATGGGCGCTTTTGCGCCGCGCGGCATTGCTGCTAGAAACATTCCATGTCTCATCCACTGGACCGTCCGGTATGGCACGCCCTGACGTCGCGCCAGGCGCATCTGGCGCGCGGCGATGGCCGGGCGTTGCGTTTTGACGATGCGTACGGCCTGTTCGCCGCCAGCGCCGATCCCGCCGATCCGTCCGGGCTGGCGGCGCTGATCGCGCCGGGCGATAGCATCGCGCTGGTGGAAATGGGCGATGTCGCGCTGCCGCCGGCGGTGACGGTGCAACAGCAGGTCGCCTGCAACCAGATGACCGCCGCGCGGATCGCGCCCGGCGATGCCGGCCTGGAAATCACGCCGCTGGGCGATGGCGATGCGGCGGAAATGCTGGCGCTCGCCCTTTTGACCAAGCCCGGCTTCTTCTTTCACAAGACCCACCGGCTGGGCGACTTCATCGGCGTGAAGCGGGATGGCCGGCTGGTCGCCATGGCGGGAGAGCGCATGAAGCCCTCAGGTTTCACCGAGGTCAGCGGCGTCTGCACACATCCCGATTATCGCGGGCGCGGCTTTGCCGGCGGGCTGATGCGGATCGTGGCGCAACGGATTCTGGATCGCGGCGAGACGCCTTTCCTGCACGTCTATGCCCACAATGCCGGCGCCTTCGCCTTGTACGAGACGCTGGGCTTTCGCCTGCGCGCGGCCCTGACCATGACAGTGCTTATTCGTAATCCGTCTCTCTGAACGGGGCGAGCGCCTCGGCGCGCAGCGACAGCACCGCCAGGCGCGGGAAATCGCCCGCCGGCGCCAGTTCGGGCACCACATGCTGGGTGAAGCGCCAGGCCACCGCGGTGGTGATCTGCGGCTGCATCAGCGGTTCGCCGGTGAACCAGTCTTCCGAGGCTTCCTGTTCCAGCGCGCCCCAGGCGGACAGCAACTGGCCATGCACGCGGTCCAGCCAGGGCTGGTGCTGCTTCTCCGCCGGACGCAGGTTGCGCTCATAGACCACCGAGACGCTTTTCTCGCACGCCGCCAGCGCCAGGCCGACCTGGCGCAGCGCGATCTCGTGCGCGGCGCGGTCGGCCGGCATCAGGCTGCGCGGCGCCAGATGCTGGACATGCTGCAGGATCAAGTTGGAGTCCATCAGCACCACGCCATCATCGGTGATCAGGGTCGGCGCCTTCACCACGGGATTGAGCGAAGCGAAATGGTCGAAATGGCGGAACACCGACACCTGGTCCAGGTCGAACGCCAGGCCCAGCACCTTCAGCGACACCGCCACCCGCCGCACATAAGGCGAGTCCAGCATTCCGATCAGTTGCATGACGGTCTCCCCGAAATCCCGCGCCGATGCTCGGCGCGGCGGCGGCGCTTGGCAAGCGCGGCGGACGCAATGCGCCTATGCGCCGGATTTCAGCGCGGCGATGATGCCTTGCGCGGCGGCGGGATTCTTTTCCTTGGCGCCGCCGATGACGAACAGGAAGACATCGCGCGTCTTTTTGGGCGCGGGCTTGTCGGCCAGCGCGAATTTCCGCGCCTCCCCGCCCTTCTCCCAGTCCTGTGCGCGCCCGGCCCAGGTGGCGAGCATGGGTTTGGGATAACCCAGCTTTTCCTTTTCCTGGGTGCCCATCAGCCGGGCATAGACGAAATCCGCCGTCACATCGCCGATGGTGGGAAAACCGCTGTCGGCGGCGAAGATGATCGCCACGCCGTGCTTGCGGCACAGTTCCACGAAGGCCTTGTCCTTGAAACTGTCATGGCGCACTTCCACGGCATGGCGGATGGCCACGCCCTCCACCGTCTTCGGCAGCAATTTCAGGAAGGCTTCGAAATCTTCCGCATCGAATTTCTTGGTCGCCATGAACTGCCAGTTCACCGGCCCCAGCCTGCCTTTCAATTCGGTGACGCCGCTGGCGAAGAATTTCTCGATCGAAGGCCCGGCTTCCGCCAGCACCCGCCGGTTGGTGGCGAAGCGCGGCCCCTTGACGGCGAAGACGAAACCCTCGGGCGTCTCGTCATGCCATTTGCGGAAGCTTTCCGGCTTTTGCGAGCCGTAATTAGGTGCCGTTGATCTCGATGGCGGTCAGCTGCGTGGCGGCATATTCCAGCTCGCGCTTCTGCGGCAGGCCCTTGGGATAGAAGTTGCCCCGCCAGGGTGCAAAGACCCAGCCGCCGACGCCGACATGGATGCCCATCTATCACCCCGTCGTAACGGGCCCATTGATTCCCCACACCACGCCGAACGGATCTTTTAGCTGGCCGTAACGGTCGCCCCAGAACATGTTCTGCGGCTTCATCAGGGCGGTGCAACCGGCAGTGACCGCGCGGTCGAACCAGGCATCGGCATCGTCCACTTTCAGCATGATGCTGAAACCGGATATCGGCGTTACCGCATGGCCATGCTCGGGATAGAAGTCGCTCAGCATCACCGACGAGCCGTTGATATAAAGATGGCCGTGCATGGTGCGGCCCTTTTCGTCGGGCGGCATCAGGGCGGCGGCTTCGGCGGCAAACGCCTTCCGGTAGAATTCAAACGCCTTCACCGCGCCGTCGATGGACAGATAGGCGATGGCGCCGCCTTTGACCGGGGGATTGGCCAAAGAATTGTCAAGTTCCGCCATGGGATTCTCCTTGGGACATTCAGCCGTTGAAGGATGCCGCGCCGAACAGCGCCTGGTAAGTCTCGGGTTTGAAGCCGACGGTCAGCTTGCCTTTGGCCTCCAGCACCGGGCGCTTGATCATGCCGGGCTGGGCCAGCATAAGGGCTATCGCCTTCTTTTCGGTGACACCGGCCTTGTCGGCCTCGGGCAGCTTCCTGAAGGTGGTGCCGGCGCGGTTGAGCAGCACCTCCCAGCCAACCTGCTTTACCCAGCCTTCCAGCGTCGCCTTGTCGATGCCGGACTTCTTGTAGTCGTGAAATGCGAACGCGACCTTGTGGCCCTCCAGCCAGCTGCGGGCTTTTTTCATCGTGTCGCAGTTCGGGATGCCGTACATGGTGGTCATGGCGCCTGGTGCGCCCGCTCGGGATACCAGCCGGTGAACTTCACCGCCGCGACCAGCGCCAGGATGGTGACGATGATGCCCGCGCGCATCGGTACCGCCGGGACATACAGCATGACGATATCGGCGGCCACCATCACCGCGAAGGCCGCGGCCCAGGCCAGGGTGATGGCATAATTGGTGCGGATGAACTGCGGTGTTTGCCAGAATTCCGGCGCGACCTGTTCGCGGGCATATTGCAGCGTGAAGGGCTGGCGCAGCGCCACCGAGGCCAGCACGATCAGGAACAGCCCGCTATCGACCGCCAGGCGCACGCCGACGATGGGCCAGTTCGGCCTGACCGCCAGGGCATAAGCGGCGAGCCCGCCGAACAGCAGCAGGGTTCCGCATTCCAGGATTTTAAGGCCCTTTTTCCGGTCCAGCAGGTCGCGCAGGACCAGCAGCGCGGACACCGCGGCGCCGCAGACAAGCCCCGGCGCGGTCCCCGCGATCCTTTCGACAAGGGCGAAGGCGATGAATGGCGCAAAGGCCAGCAGAATTCCCATGTCATATCCCCCGGTGCCCCGGAAAGCGTATCGGTAATCCTGCCGGCCCGAAAGCGCCCTCTCAGCCGCCGGAAACCTCAGCCGACACCGGATCGTTGGGCGACAGCCAGCGATAGACAAAGCCCGCGATCAGCGCGCCCGCAATCGGGGCCACCCAGAACAGCCAAAGCTGCTCCAGCGCCCAGCCGCCAGCGAACAAGGCGGGCGCGGTGGAACGCGCCGGATTGACGCTGGTGTTGGTCACCGGGATCGAGATCAGGTGGATCAGCGTCAGGCACAGCCCGATGGCGATGGGGGCGAAACCCGCGGGCGCCCGGCCATGGGTCGAACCCAGGATGACGAACAGGAAGGCGAAGGTCATCACCACCTCGCACACCAGCGCCGCGGTCAGCGAATAGCCGCCGGGGGAATGATCGCCATAGCCGTTGCTGGCGAAACCGGCATGGACGTCAAAGCCGGCATGGCCGCTGGCGATCAGGTAGAGGATGCCCGCGCCCGCGATGCCGCCAAGGACTTGCGCGATGACATAGCCCGGCAGGTCGCGCGCCGGGAAGCGTCCGCCGGCCCACAGGCCGAACGACACGGCGGGATTGAGATGGCAGCCCGAGACATGGCCGATGGCGAAGGCCATGGTCAGCACCGTCAAACCGAAGGCCAGCGCCACACCGACAAAGCCGATGCCCAAAGCCGGAAAGGCCGCGGCCAGCACCGCCGCGCCGCATCCGCCCAACACCAGCCACGCCGTTCCGATAAATTCCGCCACAAGTTTACGGGTCATGCGCTCCCTCCCTGGTTTGCTCTCCTGATCGACGGTAAGCCTGCTCTCGCGGCAAGTCGATTGCGGCTCCCCGCGATGACATTTTAATCAACATTACACCAAGAGTTGCAAGTCTGATTTGCACTACTGGCGGTTGGGCGTTCAAGCGGCTATCCTCCTCCCGATATCGGGGGGATCGGTCGCATCATGACAGCCGGTGTGGAAGTCGCGGAGACAAACCGCGCTTCGCGGGTCAGCGGTTTCCCGCTTCTCGACGCCGCGCTCCTCGGCGGCATCATCCTCGCCCTTTCGCTGCTGGGCATCTTCCTGCGCGCGCATGGCCTGCTCAGCGCCTTCTGGGCCGCCAATGCGGTGCTGCTGGGACTGATGCTGCGCCGTCCCGCCTTCGCGACGCCGGCCTGCTTGGTGGCCGCGACCGCCGGCTTCCTGCTGGCCGACCTGCTGACCGGCGCGGGCTGGGTCAAGACCCTGGTGCTGGCGGCCGGCAATCTGACGGGCGTGATGGCGGGTTATCTGTTCCTGCGCCGCCGCGATGCCGAGGATCTGCAATTGCGGCGGCCCTCTTCGGCGCTGCTGCTGGTGGCGGGATGCGCCGCCGCCTCCTTCTTCGCCGGGCTGGTGGGCATCGCCGCCAACTGGCTGCTGTTCGGTGCCGAACCGCTGATGGGCTTCTTCTATTGGTTCGTCACCGAATTCGCCAACTACATCGCCATCCTGCCGGTGATCCTCACCGCCACGGCGCTGCCGCGCCACTGGCCGGCGCAACCGTCCGCGGCGCTGCCCGGCTGGCGCCGGTCGGGGCCGGTGCTGGCCACCCTGCTGGGCCTGGCGCTGGAGCCGCTGCTGGAAGGGCCCGGCGCGCTGGCCTTTCCCCTTCCCGGCCTTCTGTGGTGCGCCCTGGCCTATGACGTGTCGGTGACGGCGCTGCTGACCTTCGGCTTCGCGGTATGGTCGCTGATCGCCATGACCCTGGGGCTGGTGCGGCTGGGCATGGCGCTGAACACCGAATATGACCTGATCTCGCTGCGGCTGGGCGTGACGCTGATGATGCTGGGGCCGATCACCGTCGCCACCGTCATGTCGGCGCGCAACGCCATGCTGCGCGAGGCCGCCGCCGCCCGCGCCGCCGCCGAGGAGGCGATGGCCTCGCGCTCGCTGCTGCTGGCGACCATGGCGCACGAACTGCGCTCGCCCTTATCGGCGGCGATCGGCCTGGCCGATATCCTGGTGGGCCAGAACCGGGGGCCCCTGGGCGATCCCCATTATGTCGACTATGCCCAGTCCATCGCCGAGGCCGGACGGCATCTCAACGGCCTGGTCACCGACCTGCTGGATACCGCCAAGGTGGAAGCCGGCAAGATCGAAATCGCCAAGGCGCCGGTCTCCAGCGCGGCGCTGGTCGAACAGGCCCTGCGGCTGGTGCGCGGCCTGGCGATGGATGCGGGGGTGCGGCTGGAGACCCTGCCCGGCGAATGGCCCGACCTGTATGTCGATTCCCGCGCCATCAAGCAGGTGATGATCAACCTTGTTTCCAACGCCGTGAAATTCTCGCCGCGCGGCACCACCATCACCGTCGCGGGCGAATGCGGCGAGCGGCGCCTGACCATCCGGGTGCGCGACCAGGGCAAGGGCATCGGCCCGGAGGAATTGCGGACGCTGGGCCGCGCCTATGCTCAGGCGGGGGATGCCGCCACGCGCCGCCGGGGCACCGGGCTGGGGCTGGCCTTGTCCATGGAACTGGTTGCCCAGCATGGCGGACAGTTGCGGCTGGAAAGCCTGCTGGGTGCGGGCACCACCGCGATCTTCGACCTGCCGCGCGACCTGTGAGCGGTCAGGCGCGGCCGCTTGCAACCGCGGCGCCCCGGGGACTAATCTACACCATGTCAGATGTATCTTCCCGGACACCCGCGCGGGGCCTGCGACCCTTCTCCCGCCTAGCCAGCCCGCGCGAGGTGGTGCGCCAGTTCACGCCCAACTGGTTCGCCGCCACCATGGGCACCGGCATCCTGGCGGTCGCGCTGGCGCTGCTGCCCGGCGGCAATCCGCTGCTCAGAAGCATCGGTCATGGCCTGTGGCTGGCGAACATCGGCCTCTTTGTCCTGTTCAGCCTGCTCTATGCCGCGCGCTGGTTCTTCTTCTTCGATGGCGCACGGCGCATCTTCGGCCATTCGGTGGTGTCGATGTTCTTCGGCTGCATTCCCATGGGGCTGGCGACCATCATCAACGGCGCGCTGATCTATGCCCTGCCGCAGGGCGGCGAGGCGGTGGCGCGGCTGGCCGAAAATCTCTGGTGGCTGGATGCGGCGATGGCGATGGGCTGCGGGGTCGCCATTCCCTTCATGATGTTCACGCGCCAGGCCCATTCCATAGACCAGATGACGGCGGTATGGCTGTTGCCGGTGGTGGCGGCCGAGGTCGTGGCGGCCAGCGGCGGGCTGCTGGTGCCGCACCTGGCCGATCCGGCGCAGCAACTGACCATCCTGGTCGCCAGTTACGCGCTGTGGGCGCTGTCGGTGCCGCTGGCGATGAGCATCCTGGTGATCCTGGTGCTGCGCATGGCGATCCACAAACTGCCGCCTGCCGGCATGGCGGCTTCGAGCTGGCTGGCGCTGGGCCCCATCGGCACCGGCGCGCTGGGGCTGCTGGTGATGGGCGCCGCCGCTCCCGCCGTCTTCGCCGCCAATGGACTGGGCGACATCGGCAACACCGCGCGCGGCATCGGGGTGATCGGCGGCCTGCTGCTCTGGGGCTATGGGCTGTGGTGGATGGCGAGCGCCATCCTCATCACCATGCGTTACCTGCGCGACGGGCTGCCGTTCAACCTGGGCTGGTGGGGCTATACCTTTCCACTGGGCGTCTATGCGGTGGCGACGTTGCGGCTGTCGCTGCTATTGCCGATCCATGCCTTTGCGGTGTTCGGCGCGGTGCTGGTCGCGGCGCTGGCGCTGCTCTGGGTGCTGGTGGCGGCGCTGACCCTGCGCGGCGCCTGGCGGGGCGACCTGTTCGTCTCGCCTTGCCTGGTCGAGCCCTAGCCACACTGGCGCAACGGCATCGCGGCCGGTGCCTGCTTCTTACCGATCCGAAGGCAGCGACACCTGCCAGGCCATGACGAGCGTATCGACATCGGCGCCGGCGGCGTCCTTGTAGGTCTGGCCGGCCATGTGGCCATCCTGGGTGACGAAGTCGTTGTCGCTGCCGACCAGCAGAATGTATTCGCCGGGCCTGGCCGCGGGCCCCAGCGCCAGGCTTTCCCATTTCTCGTAAAGATCGTGGGTGTCCTGGGGCAAGCCATTGTGCAGGCCGAAGCGGCCAAGCTGGGCATTGTCGTTCAGGTCGATGAAATCGGTCATCGCGACGGGCTGAATATCCGTGCGCAGCAGGCCCTTGGGCGCGATGCTGTCCACATCGCCATCATGGCGGCCGGCAATGTCGGTGGCCCCGCTTGTGTCCAGCATCTCGATCTTGCGATACAGCGACTGCGGCCGCTTGCTGGCGAAACCGCCGCCGCTGTCGCGGCACAAGAGCAGCAGGCGATGATCGTCAATCGCCAGAAGCTCGCTCTGGGCGGCGACATTGACCTTGCCACCATCGGAATAGGTCGGCAGCTGAACGGCATATTCGTGGATCAGGCGCGGCGCGCCCGCTATGTCATACGCCATCAGCCGCACATTGCGGCGTGTGGCTTTCACATCCGCCGGGTCCAGGTCCTGGCGCAAGGCGCTCTGGTTCACCACGAACAAGGTCTTGCCGTCGGGCGAGACACTCATGCCCTCGAAACCCTGATTGTTCTGCCGCCCCGAAACCGGATCGCCGCTGTCATACTGCGAGCCCAGCGGCGGATTGTTGGAGGAGAAGTCTTCCTTGCCGCCGCGCCGGGGAATGAAGGCTTCCGGCGGGCGGATGGCGGCGGTCATCCGGCCCCGCGCGTCATAGCGATAGATATACGGCCCATACTCGTCGCTGACCCAGAAGCCATGCTTGCCATCCGGCGCCACGGCTTCGTTGTCGAGGCTGACATGGCCGTTGGCGGCGACCGGAAGATCGGGAAGACCGCCCTGCGCGGGCCGCACACCCGTCGGATCGAGCCCGGTGGTGGGCGCTCCCTGGGGGTCGGTCAGCAGCAAGGTGCCTTTGAAGGACAGGCGCAGCTGACCTTCCTGGCCGGGATTGCCCGTATCGGGCATCAGCGCCATGTCGAATTTCTGCAGCCGGGCGCGGAAGTCGGTGGTGCCCGCCGTATTCCAGCCCCGATCCGGCAGCATGAACAGCCTGGCCTGGTAGCCGGCCTTTGTGCGTTTCCAGCTGCCGGGCGCCAGCATCATGCCAGAGCCAAAGCCGCCAAGCGTCTCGCCTTGTGAATCGAGGGCGGCGGCGGGAATGCGCGCGACCCCGACAAGGGTGGGCGCTTCCCCGCCGGCTCCCTCCCCACCAGCAAAGGCGGGGAAGGCCGGAAGAAGGCACAACAGGACCAGCGCGGCGCGCATCCGCTTACAACGAAGCGCCGAAAGTCAGGAAGAATTGCCGCGGCGCCGAGGAATGGAATATCGGGTCGGTGCCCGCGGGATCGCTCGGCATGTATGCGCTGTTGTCGAGGTTCGAGGCATAGCGCAGGTCGGTCAGGTTGGTGATGTTGAACGCCAGCTTCGCGTTGCTCAATGCGCCGATGGCGCCGAAGTCGTAACCGACGCCGGCGTCGAGGGTGGTGTAGGCGCCGAAGCCCTGGTCGTTGGTGTAGGTGTAATAGCGCCGGCCGGTGAACTTGGCCTGCAGCGAGGCCCAGAAACCGCCGTCCCGCGCGGTCAGCACGCTTGCCAACATCTGCTTGGGCGTATCCACCTGCTGCTTGCCGGCCGTGGCATAGAGCGTACAGGTGGCCGTGCAGAAGTTGAGATCCTGGTCGTAGGTGGTCTCGTCATACGAGGCCGAGTTGTACCAGCTCAGCCACGACCACGGCTGCCACTGCACGCCCAGTTCCGCGCCATTGCTGGTGACGCTGCCGGCATTGTGGAAGGAATTGTTGCAGCCCGGGTTCTGCTGCAGGGCGGTGGGACAGGGATTGTACTGCAACAGCCGGTTGTCGAAATTCACATGATAGCCGGCCAGCGAAAGCTGCAGGTCATCGGTCACGAAGCGATAGCCGAAATCCATGCTGCGCGAGGTCTCGGGCACCAGCGTCGCGCCCTGCACGTTCCAGACGGACTGTATGACCGACTGCGGGCCGAGTTTGAAGCCGCCCTGGAACATCGCCATGTTCTCGGAATAGCTGAAATACACTTCGTGCCCGTCCGCGATCCGGTAGCGAACGCCCGCCTCCGGCAGGAAGAAGTCCTTGGCCGTCAGCGTGCCGGTGGCGAACTGGCTGGACGCCGGCGGTGCGCCGCCCGAGGCGATGCCGGGCAACGCCTTGGCGTTCGACTTGGAATGCGTCCCCTTGAAACCGAAATCAATGCTCAACCTGTCATCCAGCAGCGAGGTCGTGTCCTGGACGTAGAACTGCTGCGTGCCCCACTGGGTCTGCTGTACCCACTGGGCCGTGCCGGACACACCCGTCAGGAACAGCCCCAGGTCGGAGGGACCCTTGACATCGGTTTGGAGATAGCGCGCGGCGCTGCTGGTGTTTTCCTCCAGCCAGAAGCCCGCCTGGATGTGGTTTTTGACATCGGAGACATCGAGATCGTAAGTCAGGTTTCCGACCACGCCGTCGCGGTTGATGGTGTAGCGCGTATCGCGAATCTGGACCGGCAGGTCGTCGGCGGTGGTCGCCGTGCCCTGGTTGGACAGGCCGGCGACGAAGTTGTTGCCGGCGCCCTTGTCGGTGTGGCGATACACCTGCAGGTGCGCGTTGAGGTCGTCGGTGAAGGCATAATCCCCGGCGACATAGAACAGGTCGTCGTTGCGCAGGATCTGGCCGTTGGTGAAGGTGACGTCGCCGGTCTTTTCCGGGGCCGTCGAATTGACGCACTTGGCCGCCAGCGACGCCACGCTGCATGCGGCGCGGGCGACATAGGTCTGCCAATCCGGCGCATCGCCGCCATAATCGAAGCCCAGGCGCGAGAGCTGGTCCGTCGACAGATAGGGGTCGTCGGCCTGGTTGGTGCGCGAAAGATCCATGAAAGCGGTGATCGAGCCGCGCTCGAACTGGTATTGGGCCTTGCCGTTGAGCTGCTTGCCGTAAGACGTCTTGTAGGCGGCCTGATTCAGGAACAAATCCTGTTCGCTGTACTGGCCGGAGAGATAGGCCGAGAAACCGTCAATATCGCCGGTATCGATGCGCGCGAAGCTGCGCTTGCCGTCATTGCTGCCGAAAGTCTGGGTGCCCGTGACCCCGAAATTCTGCTTCGGCGCGCTGGAGGTATAGGTCACCGCGCCGCCCAGGTTGCTGGTGGAAGCGATGCCGAGGCCGGCGATGCCGGTCGCCAGATCGGCGCGGCCGAGGTTCTCGGAGATCAGGGCGCGGCTGATGGTGAGGCCGTTATAGTTGTTGTAGGCGCCATCGCCCAGCGGCATGCCGTCGAGCGTGTAGCCGAGATGGGTGGTGCTGAAGCCGCGCACCTGCAGGGTCAGGGACTGCTCGTTGACGCCCAGCGGGTCGACCGACTGCGCCATCACACCCGGCAGGATGTTCAGCAGCTTCTGCACGCTGGTGCCGGGCGGCTGCACGGTGAGGTTCGACGGCAGCAGGGTCGAAACCGAGCGGGACTGACCGCTGCCGATGACGACGACCGACTCGACATCGCTGCCGTCCGTCGCTGCGGACTGTGCATCCGCCGCCTGCGCAACAAATGTAAAACAGGCGGTAGCCGCAAGCGCGGCAGCGAACTTTTTCATTATTCAGGCCCCTCTTTAAACAAAGCGCCGCAGGACTTGCGTCCGCGGCGCCGGATATTGATTTTTGCCAATGGAGCTATTTCACACGATCACGACAGATTTGTAACAAGCGTCGGATGTTGGGAAAATCAGCAGCCGTTGCGCGCAGGGCAGTCTGTCGCATGCCGAAGCATCAGCATGGGATTCGCTTTATGCGCGTGGGTCGCGCAACCGAGAGCTGAATGTCGCCCGATTGGAATCTTGAACCTGGTTTTCACCGCCGCCCCACCCTCGCGTCGATCCACCGGATCAACGCATCGGCGCGCTTTTGGCGCGCCGACCGGGGCTCACGCCCATTCGATCGTATTTTGTTTAGCGACGTCTCTGAAAAACCACACTTCATTTTCCGTCGCCATCTTCGACAAGCCGTCAAACAAACCGAGAAAAATATCTGCTTGGGAATTCCGGTATCGATGATCCGATTCACGTCGTTTCCAACGTCATCACAACACCTAAAGGAAACGCAGCCAATAGCTGTTGAGAGACAGCCCATCTGACATATAGAGTGCCCGCGATACGCACTTTTTCCGGGCGCTTATGCGGTCACCCAACGCCTGACCTGCCGACGGTATTTGCCCCGATCATCATTGTTGATCTCGCAGGCGAAAACCGTGACTGACACTAGCACCGCCTATGCGAGTTTTTGTCGGTTCGCGTGGGGGATATCCTTATCCCGGTGAGGCATTAAGACCGAATTAACCATAAGCTAACTCGCGCTTAACCATACTTCGGTACTGATACGTGGCGATGCCGGAGGTTAGCTCTTCGACAGCGACGCGCTTTCCTGATTCCAAGAAGAAGGTTCCCATGAGCAGTCCGGCTATCCGCGAAGAGACTTCCGCGGCAGACGACGAAGTTCGCCGCTACGCCGACATGCAACGGTCATTTTACGAACGGGCGGGACGGCAGAACCCGGAAGGTTCGGTCGTCGGTCACTATGACTATCACGAACATTTCCCCTACGAGACCAATCTGCTCTTCCTCTATGGCGATATCCGCCGTCCGATCTTCCCGGATTTCAACAATCGAACCGCGTTCGATATCGCCTGTGGCGAAGGCCGCATGGTCCGCCGGATGCGCAACATCTTTCCCAAAGTCGATGGCGCCGATATCAGCCGGGTGATGATTGATCTGGCAAAAGACCGTACCCCCGGCAGCGATTTTTGGGTTACCGACGGGATCAGCGCCGGCGCCGCGCCCTCCAACTTCTACGACTTCAGCTTCTGCACCATCGCGCTGCAGCATATCTGTCTTTTCAAGACCCGCGACCTCATACTCAAGGATATTTGCCGCATCCTCAAGCCGGACGGCAAGATCACGCTGCAATATATCTTTTCGGAAAATTACCCGGCGCTTCCAGTCATGCCCCTCCAGGAGGTTTCGCCCGGTCTTGCCACCCGCATCTACAGGCAGGATCAGCATCACGCACGATGGTTCGACAACAAATCCGATGCGCAAAGCACCAATGGCAATTGCGACGTGGTGATCGGTCCTGACGACCTGCACGCTGTGCATGGCTATTTTTGCCAGTATTTCGAAACCGTCGATTTCTGGTTTCAGGATGTCTCCATCGGGCGTGGCGGCCTGGGCCGGCCGCGCGTGTTGCCGGAAATTCATCCCAACAGCCATGCTTCGGACGAATCCCACGTCACGCACTTTGTCTTCATCCATTGTTCCGGGAAGAAAATCTGACGCGGGGCCACCGATGACGAGAACATTGCTTCTGCCCTGTGCGGGCAAATCCACGCGCTATCCCGGAACCCGGCCGAAATGGATGCTGACCCTTCCCGAGGGCGATCTTGCCCTGGCCCGGGCCGCCGCCAGCGTGCCGCCCTCCGCTTACGATCGCGCCATCATCGCCGTGCGCAGCGAGCATGAAGCAAGCTATCAGGCCACGGCCCTGTTGCGGCGCGTATTTGGTGAAAGTGTGGAAGTGCTGGTGCTGGATCGCGATACGCGCGGCCCGGCCGAGACCGTCGCCGAAATGATCCGGCGCGCGCAGGTGACGGGCGCCTTCGTCATCAAGGACGCCGATAGTTTTTTCGACCCGGCACCGCTGCCCGATGGAAGTTTCGTCGCCCTGAGCGATGTGCGGCAATCCCCGCACATGACGAATGTGGGAGCCAAGAGCTTCGCCGTCATCAACGAAAACAATCTCGTCGCCGAAATGGTGGAGAAGAGCCTGGCATCGAATTTCGTGAGCGTCGGATTGTACGGTTTCGCCGATGCGGCAACCTATCTCGGCCTTTTCGGCCGGCTGGCGGCCGAAGCGGATGGCCAGGAACTCTTCGTTTCCCATGTGATGAATCGCGCCATCATGGCCGGCATGATGGTATCGCCCCAGATGGTCTTGGGCCTGATAGATGTCGGAACCCTCGAGGATTGGCGCCGCCATGTACGGCCCAGGGGCACAATCGTCACCGATCTGGACGGTGTGGTATTCGAGAATCACAGCCGCTATTTCCCGCCCTATTGGGCCGATCCCGACAGGCCGATTGCCGCGAATATCGAAGCCCTCCGCCGTTGGCAGGAAGACGGCGCGCAACTCATTTTCATGACGGCGCGGCCTGAAGAGTTCCGAACCAAAACCGAGCAGGTGCTGGCGGAACAGGGCCTGAGGGCGCATGCGCTGATCATGGGTTGCAATCACGGCAGACGCTTTCTGGTCAACGATCATGCCGCCTCCAATCCCTACCCCGCTGCGGTAGCCATCAGCACCGAGAGGAATAGCCCAAATCTTTCCGCGTATCTGAAGGATTGGCTTTGATGGAACCGGACGTGCAGCGGCTGACATGCGCCGTCTGCGGCGAAGGCGGTCTTGTTCCTTTTTTGCGGATTGAAGCCTATCCCGTTTTCCAGGGTTGCGTTGCCTTCGAGACCGGATCGCAGGAATGGGCTCCCATGCCCTGGTCGGAGTGCCGGTCCTGCGGTTCTGCCCAGATCATGACGCTACCCGCGCCAAGCCGGATTTATCAGGCCGGGCATGCGACGGGTCTCGGTGCCGCCTGGGCCCGTCATCACGCGGCGTTCGCGGACTTTCTCTGCGCCGAGGCATCAGGCCCCATCGTCGATGTCGGGGGCGGCAGCGGCACGCTTGCCGCCGCCTACCGCAGGGCCAGCGGAAATGCCGCCTGGACCATTCTCGAGCCCAATGCGCTGCGCGCGCCATGCCTTCCCGGGGACGTATCTGTCGTGGACGGATTTTTCGACGGCGACGCCCTGGCCCGAATCGGCGCTTCGACCGTCGTGATGTGCCACATGCTGGAGCATGTGGTGGATTTGCGTTCGACCCTGGCCACCCTGGACGCAACCCTGCCGCCCGATGGCCGTATCTGCATCGCCTGGCCGGAACTGGAAAACTGGACCGCCCAGGGCATGGCCGGCGCCCTCAATTTCGAGCACAGCATTTATCTGACCGTCCCCCGGCTGCAATCCCTGTTCGCGGAATTCGGATGGCATCTCGCAGCCAAAAGACGATGGGCGCAGAACGATACATGCTTCCTGGCGTTCGCGCGCGGTGTGCCGGCGACGATCCGCATCCCGCGAGGCCATGGCGCGAGAGCGGTTTCGGGATTTTTCGACGCCCTGCGCCGGGAAGCCGTCCGCCTGACGGCCATGCTCGCCAACCATGACGGCGAGGCATTCCTGATGCCGGCCAGCATCTATGCACAAGCCCTGCTCGCCCTGGGCGCACCGGAACACCGCTTCACTGCCCTGCTGGACAATTCCGGCGCCAAACAGGGCCGCCGCCTTTACGGCACGGATTTGCCTATCCTGGCGCCGGCGGCGGCGCTGCCGCTGGCCCGCAATCCCGCGGTCATTCTCAATGGCGGCGCGCATACCGCCGAAATCACCGCCGGCTTGCGGGCCATCCATCCCGATGTCCGCATTGTCGCCGTGGCGAAGCCAGATGACGCCGTCCAGACATCGGCGGCTTGACGATGCGGCCGCTGAAGCTCCGTGCGGAAGCCGAGAATGCCGGAAGTTGGAGGCCCGCGCCTCCCGATGCGCCGGCCAAGACCTACGCATTGACCGGTCACTCCGGCGCCAGTGTCGTTCTCCACACGAGAGGATCGGACAGCTTTGTCCGCAAGACGGCTGCCAGTGTGGCTGCCGGCCCCCGGTTGCGCGCACAGGCGCGCAAGCAGCACAAGCTCTGGATGATGGGCGTACCCGTGCCGAAGATATTGCGCGAGAGCGAGGACGGTGCCGGCCGGGCGGCTTTTGACATGACCTATATTCCCGGCCAATCGCTTGCCAACGCCGTCATCCAGGCGGCCCCCATGGACAGCGGACGGGTCGTGAAGGCCATTGAACGGCTGATCTGGCTTTTTCTGCTGGAGCGGGGGGCGGCAATTCCAGAAAGCCGCTTCCGCGACAAGATCGGCGAAATCGTCATGCTGAGCCGCGATCGCATCGGCGGCCCCGCAATGGCGATGATCGAGTCCTGCGCCGGCAGATTGGCGCAAAGAGATTGGACCGGCATCCCCGAATCGCCGTGCCATGGCGATCTGAGTCTGGAAAATATCCTGCTTACAGCGGGAAAAAGCACTGCTTTCATCGACTGCGACGATCCCTGGATATCATCCTTCTGGCTGGACTTCGGTAAGCTGTTTCAGGACGTTCATGGCCACTGGTGCATCCGGGATCTCTCGGTCGCCTCGCGCTCTGCGGAACTGGTGAATGCCCGCCAGAAGCTTGAGCAATTGCGGGGCCCGTTCCTGTCACTGGCCTCGAGCATTGATATTGCGCTTCCCGAGCGCCTGCCGCAGCTGGCTGCCCTGTGTTTGTTGCGCGCCCTGCCTTATTCCCGGGATTCGGCGGTGGTCGCGTTCCTTTGCCATCGCATCCATCGCGTGCTGGAGGACTAGATGTCGCTGCCTGTGGATGTCGTCATCACCGGCTTCACCCCGTCCACGGCCCTGATGGAAAGGAGCCTGGCCCCGCTGCGCCAACTGCATCGGGAAGGCGTGGTCCGCAGCATCCATTACGTCACATGGGACAGCGCGGAGATCGTCCCTTATCTCGCACCGCTAGCCGGGATGCCCGAAGTGGTCCTGACGCGCGTTCCGCAGCCGCAGGCACACGGCATACCCGAACAACGCGGCTTGATCTATCAGGTCGAGAATCTGGCGGCCGCCTTGCGGCTGCTGCCGCAGGACGATTCTCTCGTCTTGAAATGGCGGCCGGATTTTGTTGCCCGGCACGCATTCCTGCGGGACAAGATCGCGAATTTCGAAACTTGGAGTGCCGTTCCGGAAAATGTTTGTTTGGGCGTCGCCATGCCGCCGCGCCTGTTTCAGAGCAAAGTCTGGATTCCCTGGGCGGACGCCAACTCGCCATTCTTCTTCGAGGATGCCATATTCTTCGGCATGCGCCGGGAAGTGGAAAAGCTGGTCACGCCTTTGACGCCAGCCGATATGGCGATTTTGGCCGACGTAACATGCCGCTGGTACGTCCATGTCGTGCGTTATGCCAAACCTTTTGTCTCGCGGTATCCTCTCTTGGAAAATTATCTCAAGCATTTCCGCTTGTTTCCAATGGATGTAGAACACAGGCGCAAAATCGTTCCCTACCTGACAGACAATGGTTTCGGCTGGCACCTCCTCATCGCCAATGCCTGGATTCTGCACAGCCAGTTCCATGTTGATATCGGAGCGCCAGGCGACCTGTCCTTCTATTCCAACGCCGTCAACCGCGATACCGACTGGTCACAGTCAGCGGCCCTGAAGACAGCATTCCCCTATGATGACCCAACCATGTGGCGCGCTGGCACCAAACCAGGGATGGCATTCCCGGCTGTTTGCCGCGCCTTCGGCCGCCTCATGGATGATGAATGGCAGAAGGCATTGTTCACGACCGGAACGCCTGACCTGCCCCGCGACACTTTGATTGCGCTGATGGAGAATGTCGCCAGGTGCCGCAATGGCCGCCTCGCGGAAATCGAAGCAGAATTCTATCGAGGCGCCGAGCGTATTTATCGTTCCTATCGATCCGTGGCACCGCCGGAATGAAATGCGTGATACGGGAACGCCGGATTTTCCTTCCGATTGCAATCGGAATTTATCTTCAAGCCTTTCAATTTCGCGCCAGCTTCGGTGGTAACGCACACGAAATTCAGTGCTGCTGACCTGCTCTCCGTATTGCCTCGTTATAGTGAGAGCCTGTTCTGGTCATGCCCTTCCGTGGGGCGTGCTGCAAACTCGTTCGGTGTGAGCCTTCGAGTTCCCGTCACTCCCACTCAATTGTATCCTAGCTTTCTAACATGCTGAGGAACAAAGAAAATAATATCTGCGTATTTGCCAATACCGTCGGTAATACCGTCACGATTTCCGAATGTAGCGGACAAATGCGGTTACGTACCGAAAGTAGCGCGAGGCAACATATCGAATCCCTCCCATCATTTTATGGGGTGACGGTATTGATTTCGTCGCTTCCAAAATGTCATTCGCCATCTTTCGCTAGCCGACTTTTGGGGTATTCATCCACAGAAACAGCTTGATCTATGGATGACAGTTTGAATGCAGCAAGAATTTCGTAACCCGATAACTCCATTACACGCACCCATTACAAACATCACGGAGTGCGATTATGGTGGTAGATCTAGAGCTAGCTCATAAGAAAAATGATTTCGAAGATATGACCGAGCAGAGCGCACGGAAGCAGAAGCGCAAGCGCCCCGGTGCCGCATTCGTGCCGATAGATAACCTGCGGTACATCCGCCGATATGAGCTTCAGCAGATAGTTCCGCTCTGCGATACCGCCGTCTGGGAAATGGAACATAGGGGCGAATTTCCTCGCCGCGTCTATCTGTCACCTCGCTGTGTGGCTTGGAAATACTCGGAAATCGAAGCTTGGCTGGATCAGCGCAGGCGCGATAGTCACGAAGGGCGCGTGGGGCCAATCCAACCGCCGCGCCGCTGCGAGCCATAGATTTATAAAATATGCCGAAGGGATCTGGAGAGTGAGCGCACACTACGATCGCTTACTCTCCACCAGTTATCATCTGACTATGGATTTCGTGTGGCGCTTGTCGCAAGCCCTCTATCGCCCGCAGAACGCTCTCTAACTCTCGCCGCCGATATCGACCGTAATGGTAATAGCGGCCTGGATAGGTGCGGATCGCGCGTAAAGCAGTCGACGCAGATTTTCGTCGTCCGCGTCTTCGAAAAGCCGGCCTTGTCGGCATTTCAAGACCTCATCAGCCACGAAGTGCTCAAGCCGCCATCCGTATATGGACAAGGGGTCATTTGGATCGATTTGGCGCGCACTGAGGCTATCGAGCGTGGGCGCTTGTCCATCGGAAAGTTGCGCAACCACGCCATGAACTAGGTCGGAGGGCAGAACCCGGCAGCCAATCTGGTTTGTGGAAGCGAGCGAACCGCCGGCTGGCGCGGGATACATGGCGGAAAACGGGATTGATGTCGGATTATAGAGCCCGTAAAACACGGGTATATGTCGCGCATCGAAATATTCCTCAATGGCCGCTATTTGATGATTACCCGCGCGGAGTGCGCCGTAAACGGACGCCCCGTCAAACCCAAACCGTCGCTGGGCACTTAGCGGACGCAGCGGGTCGGTGCGGTCGGCGATACGGCCGATCCCTATGCGGTACTCCGCCTCATCAAGCTCGGCGACCGGAATCTCTTGCGAATAAAGCCGCTTGGTCTGAAGAAGCGCCACTTTACGGACTTGCAGATGTCCGCGCCGGCGCAAAATGATAAAGATAGCGATGTCGGCGATTTCCCATCGATGCCACATCCAACGCCCGCCCAGCCAGTGGCTTTCGATGGCGACGCCGATCTGCTCATTAGCAAAGAAAGCCGGCGGTGCAGCGGTCAACTCCTGGATTAGAATGTGATCCAAGCTTTCTTCGTGCATGGATGGATGAACGTCCATTGTGCGCGACACCTTATCGTTCGCCGCCGCAAACGTGACCCGAACATAATCGATGACAACGGCCGGTATGTTTGCAAATGCCAATGTCATCCCGCCTCCTATTGGCCGCCAGATGGGTGCACGATGAAGTTGCACAGGATCATCAGCGAGTTGTTCGCATAGGTAACCACCGCCCGGCGATTTCGAGTTATCGCTGCACGATTTTCTTTTCACCCCTGACCCACGGAATGAGCTGGGCATACTTCGTTGCGCTCTCATTAATCCAGAACAGAGATTTCGCAGTATTCTCGAGCGGCGCACGATCAACGTAGGGATATAAACCCAAATATTCCTCGCCTTTGAATGTCAATTCCGCCTCTTTTGCCACCGGTATAATGCCGACGAGCCCGCGATAGGCGTCGAAGTAACCAAGCTCCCAAGGCATCCAGCGCGACTGCTTGGAATGCTGACTATGAATGTAAAGCAAGGATCGCGATTGCCTCATCCGCACACGCAGAACAGCGGCTGTCTGTTTGGTAACGGCTACCGGCGAAAGTTGCGGATCATGATAGCGATCTACATAAACGCTCAGGCCCGCATCGTTAAGAAAGGCCATGACGCCCAATATGATTTGTTCCAGTTCGTTCGAGGAATGACTCAGAAATACATCGAATCGGTCCTGCGCGGGGCTTACGCTGTCAGCACGAGCCTCCACCATGCTCTTTCGGAGCGAATGCGTGACCGTGGACGCGCGGTCTCTGACATCTGCCTCTAGTAACAGAGCCACAGCTAATTACCTCCTCAGCAACTCGCGCATCAACGACAAATACCGATAATCGCTCTTGAGACGATCATAATAGGGTCTCGTCGCCTCCTCACGCGCCAGAATGAACGCTGCCCCAGCCCCCGTACTGCCGACCGGGAAGGCCGGAACGTCAGGATGCCGTTCCCGGAACATAGAATATTCGCTCTCGACACCATCCATGCCTCCGATAAAGATACCGCAGCAGAAATCTCCCGCCATCATCGCATTGCGCATCGCGGAGATACTTTTCTCCAGACTCTGCTCCACGCTGTCGACCTCAATGACCCGTTCGAACGATTCATTGTCGTCCGGATATTCGCTCTTAAAATACGCGCTTTGATAAACCACAAACTGATCACCCGGACGCTTTCCCGCCGCAAGCAGCTGCAAGCGAACCATAGGGGTGATGGCTGGATGTCCTCCAAACACCAACTCAAGATCGCCCTGCGCGATAACGATGGTCAGCGCGCGAACGGCATCGCGAACTGCAACAGGGTCCGCCGTCTCAAGATATTTCGGATGGCGCCCCGGCAAGGGGATGCTGGCAGACAAGAACACACGGCGAGATTCGTCGTGCATGGTCTCACGCACCTTTCAGGCCGTTCAAATAATTCCGAGCGTCCCGAAGGCTGATCGTTTGCGCGAAGCCCAGCTTTTGGTTGAGCCAGCCCAGGTGTTCGAGCCACTTGTTCCGGATACCCGTCTCATCGAACAACAAGATGGTTGGCTTGGACCGTATCACGCCATGGTCCCGGTCGCGCTGGTATAGCGTCTCCGCGTCCTGATAACGCTCCGCATCCGGTATCCCGATGGCCGGAATGACCAATATTGGATCGTTGCCATCGCGGCGCAGCAGGATGTTTCGCTCCAGCGTCCGGGCGGCCTTAAACCCCGCCTTCCGCGCCTCTTCAAAGAACTCGGACACCAAAAAGCTCTGCCGCGCCGCCAAAGCTCGAGCCCGCAAGCCCTCGGTTGCATCGACAATTCCGGAGATAGTCTCGTTCTTCAACTGCGCCGCGCTATTGAAAACGTCCTTGGTGAGGAAATCAGCTTCCTCCAGAAGATGGAACGCACTGAAGGCCGCACCAGCCACCTCTTGCTGATGCGGCCAGAGTACCTGCAGGATCTGAATATTCGAGGTGTTTGCGCGGGCCAATTCCGCTTCCGTCCAGCGGCTTTCCAAAAAGCCCGGCGTATCCAGCAAGACGACAACGTCGGTATCCGCAAGCCGGTGCCAGAGAATTTCCTGAAATGGTTCCCCACCGGCGATAGCCCCATGAGTATCGAGGAACACATCGTACCCCGCCATGTCTAGCGCCTCATACAATTGGGCAGCGACACCCGTGGATTCGGTACGACGATAGCTAATGAACAGGCGCCGCCTTTCGCGCAAAAGTCCCAACCCTTCCAAGACGCGCGCGGCGAGGCGCTCAAAGTCTTGCCCACACTCCTCGCGCGTTAGACCCTGAATCCCCTGCAGGATCTCCGGCACATAGCAGGCGAACTTCTGCTTGTTAGGCACGATCGGAATGACGAGCCAGCCATCGTCTACGAGCTTCGCTAGATCTTGGGCCGCCTTGTCGCTGAACTGAACAGGATTCGAACCGAAAAATACGGCGACGGCAGGCATGATCGCCGCGCGCTCTTGCCAATCTGGACGGTCTCCGAACGGAATGAGAAATTGCTTGGGCGGCACGCCCAACTGTTCGATGGCTCGCGCCACCGCGTTCGTCAACTTGTCAAATTCGCCACTATCGGCTCCATAGAGGCCAAGCTGATAGCGACCGGTGAGCGCCGGCGGTATCGTCAAAGGTTCCAACCCTGCATGGTGGCGGAAGGCGTCATGTGGCACGAATAAGAGCGCACAGAATCACTAATTGTTCTCGCGGATTTTGACTGCTTCTTCGACCGCGTTTTCCAAGTGTTCGGAAATCCAGGCGTAGCGCTCTTTGCTATCCGTGCCTGCGGGATTATAGCACTTCACAATGGCCGACAACTTCTTTCCGGTATTTCCGTAATTGATATAGTCGAACGGATTTGCCCCCGAATTCGCGGTCTGGCCGTCGGAGTGCTTCAAGCCATGAATGCGAATGCCAACGACGCCCATTTTATCGTCCCAGGCGCTAACGATTTCGTGATTGATCCATTTGCGATTTGCCGTTCCTGCGCCAACCAGAATGACCGCGCAAGACCTGCCTTTCATTTGGTTGGCGATCCAAGTCGTTATCGCGGCATCGCCGCCTTTCGTCACCGCTTCCCAATCGTTATCTGAAACGGATTGGTTTCCTTCAATCACGCCAATGTTCCGCACCTGGCTGGCGCGAAAATGGTCTGGGGCGTAATGAAAGCTGTAAAAGCATTTGCGCGCCATCATCGGCTCCTGTGAAAATGGTGAAATCGAAATCGACAATCACAAACAAATCACACAAAAAAGGCTACGCGGCAGGCCAGTACCTTTATGGCTTCAACCGGACCCTATTTCGGCAAGTTCTGAACTCGCTCATTGAGGTCCTCCGCTTGCACGAGAGGACCGTGAAGGCGTCCGGCGATCCGCTGTAACAACCAAGACTTAGTTCCGGGCTGGTTTCGGAGCGGGGTTCGCGCCTTTTCCGATCCTAGTTCCCCTTTTTTGGGGCAACGGGTACCGATTTAGGCCACCCAGACTTCAATCTTTTCTTCATCATGTCTGTTTATTGAGTTTCAACTCTGTCAAGCGGGTTGTAAAGTGTCAAGTGAATTGTCAGGTAGGATGGCCCATGGGACAGAAATTAACATACGCGCCAGTGTATTTTGTGTTGGGGCAGGTCCGCTTCAACACATTGCTGACTGTCGACCAGCATGTACCCGCCATTCAGGACAGCCTTCGGAAAGCAGGCTATCCCGACTTCCAGCGTGGCGTGACCTTGAACATGAATTTTGCGCCCGGTCCGGGGCAAATGCCCAGCTTGGAGCAACTGCCCCGCTTTCAATTTTTAAATGCGGAGCGGACGGCGGGCTTCATTCTAGAGCAAGCCGGCATGAGCTTCCAAACCACGGATTACGATACCTTCGAGCCGTTTCTCGCGGCATTGCTGCTTGGCCTGGATATCGTCCACGCCACCACGCCTCTGTCCTACTCGGAGCGCATTGGGATTCGCTATCTCGATGCTGTGTCGCCGAACGCAGGCGACAAGCTGGAGCAATACCTGAGTCCCACGGTAACGGGGTTGATGACCGCCCTGACGGGAAAGCGGGAGCTTGTCCAATCGGTCTCCGAAACCAGGAGCAAAGAAGGCAATACCGGCCTACTCAGTCGCGCCATCATTTACGAACAGGAAAACGAGGGGGTCGCGTTCCCTCCGGAGCTTCAACCCATTATCCTGAACGTCACCGATAGGTTCAAGAAAATCAAAGGCTTATATGCCATCATCGATACCGATAGCTGGCTCGAAGAACGCCAGCCATTCGATATCAGCAATTTGGAAAAGCAACTTCGGGTATTAAAGGATAACATCGGATTCTCATTCGATCTGATGGTGACCGATTATGCTCGCGATTGCTGGAAGTAGCGCCATGAATCAGACACTGCCTGGCCGCCCGATCGCCTCTCCTCAGTTGATATTTGCCTTGCCGTTGACCCTCATGTTGAGCGTTGGCACGGGCGGACATTTAAACGAGTCGGTTTACATCAGCCGCCTGGCTGGCACGGGCACGCCTTTTGCTCATCTCCGGGAAATAAAGAGCATCGTGACGGCAACCACCGCTGATGACCTTGCCCGCATCCGCACCATCCTGAAAATGTCGGTGCAACAGCTTGCCAACTGCCTCGGCGTCTCCCGTCAGGCCATCTATGACTGGAAAGCTGGCGGCAACATCAAGCAGGCAAATCTCTCGAAGCTGGAAAACTTGAAAATCGCCGCGGCGATAATCGAGGGATCTGGCATCACGGTCACGCCCCTGATGATGGCCCGCAAGCTGTCCGGCGGCAAGAACCTGCTCGACACCATAGCTGCCGGCGGCGACGGTACTGCCACTGCGCATTCGCTTATCGGCGTTCTTCGGCAGGAAGCAGAACAAAAGGATCGGCTTGCCAAGCGTTTCGCGGGCCGGGACAAAACAAGCGGCCCCGCCTCGGACTACGGGTATCCGCTGCTTTCCGAGCGGGACTAATGCAGGCTCATGGCGCAGTGGCAGCGTAATACTCCCTGGCGCCAGGGCCATATCCTGACTGCCGAAAGCGCCAAAGCGCTCGGTATCGCGCATCCCCGCTCGCCAGACGACACGATAGTCATCGTAATCTCGCACGATTGCGATCTCGCACAACCGCCGGAGAATGAGCCGAATTGTGAAATTGTTGTTGCCAGAACAATCGGTAATGCCGATGGCAATTTAGCGGCAGCCAAGAATCCGCGACGCCTGCATCTGCCCTTCACCGCGGGCGCTGTATCGGTCCTCGCCGACCTCGACGTTCTCGACAAGACCACGATTGCGAAGGACCGGCTTGCCGATCATCTGCCCGCCGAAAACGTGCGGTTAAATGCGGACGAACGCGCCACGCTCCAGTCCTGGCTTTCAGCCCGCTACCGCCGAGCCGCTTTCGCCGATGAATTTGACCGTAGACTCAAACAAGGGAAAGGCAAATTCTTCGACAAGTTCGCCGGCATAATCAAAAAAACTGGCCTCCATTTGCTGGCAGTTTATTTTGAGATAACGCCAGAAGATGATGCGCCGGAAGGCACACCATACAATCTCAGCATCGATCTGGTTTACAGCGTCGCGGACGATCCGGAAGTAGCGCTGGCGGCCGCGACGGAAGCGGCCAATGCCCTCAAGGAGCTTTTCGCCAAAACTTATTGCGAAAACGGAAAATGGGATGGCATCGAACTAATCGACTGCTGGCCGACCTCAGCAGATGCCATCACAGTTCATCAAGCGCGCCTACTGAAACAATGGCACTTCGAATATCTAAGTCTGCGGGAAGATCCACAGGGTGACATCATAGAGTTGCCGTAGCACTGCGATTATAGCCGACACGCCGCGCGGCAACGGGATCGATCACCGCGGCCTGTGAATACCGTCATATATACCGTCAAAAGTTGGCGACTGCGAAGTGGTATCGCTCGGACAAACTTCATTCAAAACAATGCATTAGTGTCGATTGGGCAGCGGTCTACGAACATTAGTTGACGATGCATGGTCCACCGTATCCGGGCGCGACAATGTAATGTCGCCAACTTCAACCGGAATTGCTCGGCGAATCCGGAAAAGCACATGCATGGCCACCGCCCCGCCACGATTGCCGACGGTTAGCGAACGTCAGCGATAGATGGCGAATTATCCAAACTAGAAGTTAGGAAACATCGTAAGCCGAGTGATAGCGATTGGCTTCGATAGGTGCAGACAAGTACGTTTTCACTACGTCGAGATACAGTTTGGACCCGCTACTCCCACTCGATGGTCAACTGGATTGAGTTCGCATTGTAATTACTAGGCTTTCTACCCACGATCCAAACCCATACCAACTGCGATACCACCAAGCCAAGGGGACTGGATTCGCGGATTCGCTACAGCGATCCTTCGCGCCATCAACGTGCGCGCATCATAAACGAGGTCCACGAGAATGCAGACCAAAGGAGTCTGAGCTTCGGGAGAAGGCGCGCCCCTCGCCCTTATCGCGCGGCCACGCCCGATAGCGATGATAACTACGTTTACGCCAGCACTATGACGTGCGTCACCGCACAAGGCCAACATACACGGACAGTCCGACGGCCCAGCTTGTGGAACGCAAGGCGGCGATAGCCGACATCCCCCCGTAAACCGCGTCCACTTGCGCCAAGCTCAGTCGGTGCCGGTGAGAGCGTTGCCCACTGGCGGTTACGTGTGTGACGAAGCGGGAAGGCTGTCCTCTGCGTCCAGAACGGCCTTGAGGTCGATGATATGGGTCTTGCTGAAATAGACGGTCAAATCCTGCTCGGCGAGCACCACCTCAAGCTCGTTGTCCGTGAGGGCCTGGAATGCCTCACGCATTGCTTCCCTGGAGCCGTTGACGAGCCGGAACATCGCGGAGTGGTTCGGGCAAAGGGCCAGATAATTCTGAGGGTGGCGCTTCGTCAGTTCGGGCAGGAACTCGACGACCTCGAAATACTCGCTCCCGTCGATTTTGAAGGGCAGCGGCCCCTTGCAAATCTGGCACGTCACCTCGCCCTCGGCGTTCCGGTAATGCTCCCGCAGGTACGTGTCGGCCTGCGCCTTCACATCTTCGCGGCCGATGGAAACGGATCGCTCGCGGATTTCGCTCTGCTTGTCGGGAGCGTTCAACGCCTGTTCGCGCACGTGTTGCGCGCGCCGCTCGGGATTGACGAGCGGCCGATCCGGGATGGCGGGCTTATTGCGGCTCTCCAGTTCAACGAGAATTTTCTCCTGCTCTGACTCCGGCAAATCATTGAAGCGCCGCGCGCGCTCGGCTTCGGCGGCATCAGCGAAGCCGAGGCTCTTGGCGGCAGCGTCCTTTTGCTGCGCCTGGGCCGATCGGCGGACGGCGGTTTCACCAAATTGGATGGTCTTGAGCAAGGCATAGCCAGGATCGAAGGGGAAACCTTTCGGGAGAAGTTCCTGCGATGCGTCGGCGGGGCGCACGAACTCGCCGTCACCCTGCGGAATCCACTTCGCCGCCCGAAGCTCGTGCACGAGACGGGAAGCGGCAACATGGGCATTGTGCGACGCATTGCACCGATAGGTCGCTTTCAAATATTCGGAATAGGCCGGAAGCGGTGTGAGCGTTTTCCAAATCAGGCGGGAAAGCTCCAGTGATGGCGTCTTGAGCATCTCGTCGAGATGCGGAATGAAGTAATCGCGGTTGACCCCATACCCAGTCCAATTGCCACCGGCAGAGTAAAGATGTTGGCGTTCCGGGTTTTTGTTACAGTTGTCATGCTTTATTTCTAGACTGATGGTGGTGCCTGCCTCCTTGGCAAACTCAGCCAATTTCTTATTGGCGATCCCGCACTTTTCATAACGTGCATGAAGCGCCTTCGGCTCGGTGTCACCCGTGAGAGCCCCGTAATAGGCGGCCAGGCCGGTATCCAGGTATGGACGGTCAAGATAGATGCCCTCGGGCGTATGCCAATCGCCGTCTGCGCCTTGAAAAATGTAAAACTCACCGAATAACGCCCCGTCTCCCGTGTCTTCGACGAAGGCGACAAAGCGCTTCAAATCTCCCAAGTAGGTTTTGTCGTCCGGTATTTCGGCTTCTTGCGTGTAGCGGCGCTTGAGGATGAGTTCGATCTGTTCGGCCTCGCCGATCTCACGAACGCCGATCTCCGATAGAAATATTTTCGCGTCGTCCTTCTCGCTCTTGCTCGCGCCGGAGGCATAAACCGCCGGGTCCACCCCGGGAACGTCTCCAGCCGTCGTGCCGGTGGCGAAGAACGCCTGATCTGCCCGGCTCAGATTCCCGTCAGCCAGGCGCACGATGCATAGGGTCTTAAGCTGATGAGATACGTTTTGGGCCTCCCCGTGCAAAAGGGCGTAAAGCTCCTGCATCCACGCGGCGGACTTCTGTTTGAGCCAGGCGAGAAATTTCTCATCGGGTTTGACGGGGTATAATCCGCCTTCGTCTCGCGCGCCCTTGCGCAACGCCTCGATGAACTTGGCCAGGCCCCACTCACGAATTTCGAGTCCCGACAGGAATTGGTCGATCCTATTATTTCGTTGCGTCGCGCCGATGGCCCAAAGTGGCGGCTCGCCTTTATGATCGACCAGAAATGCAATGTCGGCCTCGGACAGCAATTCCTTGAGGGACGCCCTGGCCTGAATGAGGCGGCCCGCAGGCGCATGTCCCTTGTCATGCGTCGGCGTCAGGGCCTGCGCCTTCATCGCCGCGATGATCGCGGCGCGGATGCCCTGATAGCGGGGCGGAACCTGATCCTGCGGATTGGGGAGCACGGAAAGGAAGTCGGGGGTCAGAAGCCCGAGTTCCTTGATGCAATGCAACGCCCTAGCGGCCAGCGATGCAAGCTGCTCGAACAGCGGCGTGTTGGCCTTCGTTTCCTTGATGCTGGCGCGGCTCAATTCCGGTACGAAGGGGCCGTGCAGATGGAATCTGAGACCGGATGCTTCCTTCACCGCTGGAAAGAACACCGCCACGCTGCCCGGCTCGGCGGGGATTATTTTCAACTGATCGGCCAGCCGTGCAGTGGAATCGAAACTGCGAACGCCGGGAAGAATATCCAGGGGAAAAGCGACGGCGACGATCTGCTTCTCAAGACCGAGGACCGCCTGGTCGAATTTCAGGAAATGGGAACTGGAGGCGGTCTTGCCGCCGATCTCTTTCAGCACTTCAAAATGAAAGTCAGAATGCTGGGCGCGTAGCACTTCGCCCGCGCTCTCCGTGCCGATTCGCCATGTGATCGACTGGAGGCTGGACAAAAACAGCAGGGTTTTTTCGTCCAGTTCATTTAGGCCGGAGGCGATTTCGGCATAGGCCTCCTGGGGCAGCTTCTTCGGATTGTCGAAGGGAAATTCGAAACGGGTTCGCCCATTCAGCGCCCCGTCCGGCGCTATCGGCTCGGGCAAGATTAACTGGATAATCCGAAAGGCGAAGTCGCCCGAGCGGATGGATGGGGCCCGCGTATAGACGAATACCGATTTGAACCCGACCCCGAACTTCCCGATCTTGTCCTGGGCGTTGGCCTTAGTGCTGTCGTGCAGGCCGGTGATCGAGGTCACATCCGCCAGGGTGAAGGCACGCCCGTTATGCTCGCAGACCAGCTTCTCCGGTGTGAGCGTGAAGGCGATTTCCGTCGCGTCCGCGTCCTCGGCGTTTTGGAGAAGCTCGTAAACGAAGTGCGCTTTGTCGGGATAGAAATCCTCGAAAATATCGAGGTTGATCTCCCCCTTGTTGGCGTCGAGGCCGTCGATGAACTTGCGGCGGCGCTCCACTAGCTGCTCAAACTCGGCACTGTGCTGTCCGCCCGTCATCTGAGCCCCCTCACGCCGCCGCGAATTTCGCCACCAGGCCCTCAAGCGTGGCGCTGCCGATGATCTGGTCGTCGGGAATCAGCGCGTAGGTCCAGGGCTTTCCTGTCCCGCCCGAGGCATGGGCCGTCGCGGTCCTGCACCATTTCGTGGCTGCCGCTGCCTTTGCCTTGACGGTCGGATCGTCGAGTTCGTTACGCGCCTTCACCTCAAGGATGAGCATCTTGGTGGCGGTTTCGACCACGAAATCTGGCTCATAGGCTTCACCGGAGCGGTAGTCGATGCGGAACTGGTTGCGCCCCGGCTTGAGCCATTTCTCGACGCCGGCGTCGCCGTCGATAGTGACAGCCAGCCGCCGCTCAGGGTCGGCGTCGAACTTTTGCAGCGGGTAGCAGCACTTCTTGAAGCCGCCGAACACATGTTTGCGCGTGTCGGAAAGTGGGGCAACCGCCTGCTTGAAGTCGCGCACACGCTGGCCGTGCGGCACGTTCATCGGCTGGGCTTGCAACAGCATGAAACCGCGCGTGACGGTGACTTCGTAATCGTCTTCGCCCATCGGCGTTTCGCGGTAGTGCGCCATCATCTGCGCGAAGATGAAGTCGGCGAGCTGGCGGCCGTGACGCAGCAGCACGTTCTCCGCCTCGGCCTCGTCGGCGAGGTAGGAGCGCACGCGCGCCACCACCTGCCCGGCTAGCTTGTAGAGCAAGGCGGCGTGGGCGTCGTAGTCGATTTCGTTACGCTCGATGAGGTAGCGCGCCAAGTAGTCCTCGGCCCGCGCTTCGCGGGGATCGTCAAGCGAGCGCGCCAGATAGACGCGCGCCTGGGTGCGCAAATCCTGGATGACGATGCCATCCTCGATGGGCCGCATGTTGATCGTATCGAGACTGGCGAGGTCGAAATCCTCGAAGGTGAACGTCACCTGCTTCTTGGGCAGGACGACGATCTGCGGGATGGAAATGGTGCGGTCGGCGACCGTCTCGGCCACGGTTTCCACGATCTCGTCGATGCGGGGCGCCTCGATCATCCCTTCAAGCGTCCCTTGCGCGGGGCGCACAAGCTCCCGCACTTCCTCGGCGATCTGCTTCTGAACGTCCTTGTCCCGTAGTGCTTCGGCGCTGCCAAGCTTGCGCTCGTAGCGCTTGATAACGTCGAGCGTCACCTCGGCGGCCTTGCCCTCCTCGGGAGATCTGAACACGAAGGCGGGGCGTTCCGCTTCGCCAAAACCCGATATTTCCGGCTGTGCGCCGGTCACGATCATTTCAGCAATGGATGGGGCTATAACCAGGGTGGACCCAGTCGCGGGAATGTCTCCACCTTCGCCGATCTCCAGAGACTTCATTACGATGGAGCCCGGCTCCCGTGCTTTGGCGATAATGTCGTCGAAGCGCTCGTGCGCAATGACGGTGAGCCGGTCCACGGCGGCAAATTCGTCATCGCCACCCTTCGACACTCGCCTGCCGAATGGCAAGCGCAGGCCGCGCCCCAAAGTCTGCTCCGTCAGGATTTCGGATGCCGAAGCGCGCAACGGAACGATGGTGTAGAGATTGGTCACGTCCCAGCCTTCTTTCAGCTTGTTGACATGGATGACGATCTCTGTGCGCCCGTCCGTCTCCAACGCCACGAGGCGCTGCATGGCGTCCTCGCTTTCCTCCCCGCGCAAGGCTGAGTGAACCTCGGCCACCTTGCCTTTGAAGCGTCCCTTGAAGAACTTTTCGGACTCGATGAACTCGCGCAGCCGCTTGGCCTCGGTGGTGTCGGCGGCCACTACCAGGATGAATGGCATGACCTTCGGTGCGCCGGTGGTGCGGTGGAAGCGATCCAACTCCACCGCCACATGATCGTGGTAATGAACCGCATCTTCCAGCTTGATCTGCTCAAGCTCTTGCTCCCCCACGGAGCGGGGATCGAAGTCCTTGCGCGTGGCGACGGCCGGTTCCTTCACAAACCCGTCGGCCATCGCTTGTCCCAGGGTGTAGTCGTAAATCACGTTGCGGAAAGGAACGGAGCGCGCGCCCACGGTCTTGGGTGTCGCGGTCAATTCCAGCCCCAGGATCGGCTTTAGGCCGTCGATGGCGTTGGCCCCGGCGCTGGCGCGGTATCGGTGCGCCTCGTCCATCAGCAGCACCAAGTCGTCGAGGCGGGAGAGATAGGCGTAGTAGCTTTCGCCGATGGTTTCCTGGAGGCGCTTCATGCGCGGCTTGCCGCGGGGGCTTTCTTCCTTGTTGATCTTATCGACGTTGAAGATGTTGATATGCACGTCGGAGCCGAACAAGTCGGATGACCTGCCGCCCTCGAAGCGCACGCCGACGCCGCTTTCATAGTTGTCGCCGGTGACGATCAGCGGTGGGTTGGCAGCGAACTCGGAGATGCCCTTGAACACGTATTTGGGACTCTCAGGCGAGAAGTCGGCGATCAACTTTTCATAGATGGTCTTGTTGGGCGCGAGCACGAAGAAATGGCGGCTTTTGCCGATGAGGTAGAGGTAGGCGATGAACGCGCCCATCAGGCGTGTCTTGCCCACGCCAGTCGCAAGCGCGAAGCACAGCGATGGGAAATCCCGCTCGAAGGATTCGACGCTGGGATAGGCGTCCCTGATCGCCTCCAGCGCGGCGGCGGTGTCGCCGCCCTTGGACAGCGTCACCCGGCCCAGCACGTCGGCGAGGATTTCGAGGGAATCGGATTGCGGCTTTCGCAGCGAAAGACGCTGACTGATGGTGCGGACGATACGGTCGTTCACTTGCCGCCTCCCTTGCTGAAAAGATCATCCTCGGAGGTGGTTTTACCGTTGCCGCGCTTCTTGGCACGTTTCGGCGCTGAGGGAGCCGGTTCGTCCGGCTCGCGCGGCGCTTCGGGCAGGTTGGCGACATTGAGGCTGTAATCGTCCTTGCCCCACTCGCATTTGCGCAGCACGGCCTGGGGAATCTTCCTGATGGTAAGGTTGGGAAAGGCGTCCGGCTCGGTTCGGAATGCCTTGCAGCACACTAGCAGCGTGCGCTCGTCGCCGACTTCCTCGGAAAGGGCGGCAAGCTGCGCGCGAGTCAGGCTTTGTGTGGTGACATAGATGAAGTCAGTTTCGGAGGAACGGCCTTGCATCCAATAATGGGTTTCGTCGGGCTGATAAACGAAGCCCATGAGCTTGCACACAGCCTGCGCCAGCTTGATCGGGTCATAATAATCCTTGGCAATGACCCAATTATCCCAGGCATCTTTTTCGAGCAGCGACGGCGCGAGACGGTAATATCGGAAGCCGCCGCCGCCGTTCCATTCGACGGCCTCGGTGATGCCGCCCTGATCCTCGCCGTCGATGACCTTGCGCAAACGCGGAACGATATGGGTTTCGCAGTGATCGCCAAGCTCCACCATGATCCAGCGGCGGCCCATCTTATGCGCCACCGCGCCGGTCGTGCCGGAACCCGCGAAAGAATCGAGGATTGAATCTCCCTCCGCCGTGGCTATGTGGACGATCCGCTGGAGCAACGCTTCGGGTTTTGGCGTCGCAAACGGCGCAGCGAAGAGGGCCTTCTGCTCTGTCATTGCCGTTTGCGTGCTGCCGACCTCACTTGCAGGCCATATGGTTCTAGGCACAATGGGTTCCGCATCCTCCAGAAACATCTTGAGTCTCGGAACTTTGGATTTTCCGTCCTTTCCCCAATACAATAGATTTTTCTTCTCGTTTTCCGCGTGCGTCTCTTTTCCGTATCGCCACGTCAAAGTGTCTGGAGGGAAAACATCTTCTCCCGTGTTTGGATTGACGATGGGATAATAAAGATTGGGGCGTTCTGTCCTCGTCTTATTGCCAGTGTAAGTAACAGAGTTCCACTGGCCGCGAGGGTCGTTATCAGGGTTCTTATAGTATGAGTTCTGCCCTTCGGTGCGCGGAAGCCTATTGGGTTTCCACAGAGACTTACTCTTGGCGTAGACCAAGATAAAATCGTGATCAGAACTGAAATATTTAGCGTCGTTAGCAGGCGATACTCGTTTTGCCCAAGCAATGCTTGATACAAAATTGGATCGCCCGAATATCTCGTCGCACAACACTTTCAAATAGAAGGCTTCGTTGTCGTCAATCGTGATCCAAATGGAACCGTCCTCTGACAGAAGGCGGCGAAGCAGCTCAAGCCGATCCCGCATCAGGGACAGCCAAAGCGAGTGCTCCACGCCGTCGTCGTAGTGCTCGAAGGCGCTGCCAGTATTGTAGGGCGGGTCGATGAACACGCATTTGACCTTGCCCGTAAACTCCTGTTCCAGCGCTTTCAACGCGAGCAGGTTGTCGCCCTGAATAAGGATGTTGTTGAAGATGTCGTGGTCGGTGACATGCGCCTTGGCGTGATAAGACTTATCAGCGTCTTCCAACAGAATGCGCGGCTCAAGATGCGGGCGCGCGTCCTTGCCAATCCATGTCAATTCGAGTCGCTGCTTCCTAGTCATGCTTTCTCCATCCGCTTCTGACTAGTTCAGCAAGGATGACGTAGGAAATAAATTTCGATCCATAGAAATATAGCGACCAATCCCCAACCTCTTTGACCAACTTCTCAAAAATCTCGCGTTCAGGTTCCGAAAGAGTCAAAAGCACATCTTCTTTCTTCTTCTTGCCACGAAACGGCGAGAGCTTTTGAGTTGTTTCGTTTTTCATGCGACCTCCCATCGGATCGTGAACAGATCGGTCAGCGTCGGTTCGAGTTTCAGGCTCTCCTGAATTTTGTCGAGCATGGCTTCGACCTCGGTGCGAATGGTCGCACGCCGGTCGAAGAACTCGGCTTTCAGCTTGTCGCGCTTTCCTTCAAGGCTACTGATGCGCCGCTTCTCGGCGACCTTCGCGGCCATGGGCAGGCTGGAACCGCGTAGGGCTTTCTTCGCCTCCCTTATCTCCGCTTCGACAGTTTTGATCTCTGTCTCAAAGGAGCGTTCCAGGTCTTCGGCGTAGTGGTCGAGATTTTCGCTTTCAACATCGAGCCATTCGGAGTTCTGTTTTTCGGCTTCGTCGAGCAAGTCTTTCTTCCGCTCGGCCTCGCGGCGTCGCAGGTCGCCATCGGGAGGCGTGCCGTTGAGCGGTTCGTTTTGCGCCGGGACGCGGAACAGCCGCTCCACGGTTTCGGGGTGGACAGTGCTGCCATCGTCCGCAATGACGGATATGACAAGCTGTTCGCGCGTGACGGCGGGCGTCTTGATATGAAGCTTGGCAATCCGCGCCCAGCCGGTCTTGCCGCGCAAGTCTTCCACGTCCGCCAGCCTACCGCCCGGATAGGCGGCGAGGTCAAAGCGCACGCATGAGGGCGCCTCGAAACGGCGTTCCTTTGCCCTGGCAACCACGTCCGTCGCCAGCGTGCCTTCTTGAAGGCGGAAGAACTTCCAGCCCCTTTCATCGGCAAGCGGCCATTCGGTCGTGTACGTCTCGCCGCGATAGTCGAAGCGGCGCTCGTCGTCGATGTGGAATCGAGCGTCGGGCAACTCTGCCCGCGCGACGTAGAGAAGCTGCCGGTCGAAATCGGACAAGCGACGGTCGATGGCGTCCTTTCGGACTTTGAGCCGGTCGATGACCTGCTCGTCTACCTTATCGAGAAGCCGCTCGCGGGCGTCGAGCATTTGCTCGTTGATTTGGGTCTGAAGCTCGTCCTGCAGCTTGTCAAAGGCAGCATCGATTTCCGTTTCGCTGCGCGAGCTCTGGACGATCTGGAAGATACGGCGCTCAATGTCCACGCCGCGCTCGATCACGCCCAGCACCTCGTCGCTTGCGCCGAAGACGCCCTTGAACAGGTTGAACTTGAGATCGAGAAGCTGGTGGATGCGCTGTTCGGCGTGGTTCTTGAGGTTCAGGAAGTTAACGACGGTCACGTCGATCTTCTGGCCGTAGCGATGGCAACGCCCGATGCGCTGCTCCACGCGCTGCGGGTTCCAGGGCAGGTCGAAATTAACGACCATGGAGCAGAATTGAAGATTGATACCTTCCGCGCCGGACTCGGTGGCGATCAGGATGCTCTTGCGGTCGCGGAACGCCTCGACAATGGCGGCCTTCATGTCCGCCGTCTTTGAGCCGGATACGCCATCGGAACCTTTGTGTCGCGCGAGCCAGTCCTGGTAGATCGCCTTGCTCTGCGCATCGTTGTTTGACCCGTTGAGAAGAACGACATCATCCTTGTGGCCATTGGCGGCGAGCAATTCGGCGAGATAGCGTTGCGTGCGCACGGACTCGGTGAAGATCACCGCCTTGCGCTGTCCGCCCTTGGCGACGATGGCGTCGAAAACGCCTGGCAGTGCTTTGATAAGCTCGTTGCCTTTGCGGTTGTCTCCGATGGAAAGCGCGAGTTTGCGGTATTCCTCAAGCTCGGCAAGTTCGGCCTTCAGCTTTTCGGTGTCTATCGACGGCTGATCCTGCGCGGCGCTGTTCTCTGTGTCGTCAAACTCCTCCGCCTCTTCGTCTGCCACGTCATAGTCAGCGACAGTTTCGACGGTCGGCGGCTGCAAAAGCGTGAGACGCTCGATAATCTTGGCCAGCGTGTCGGCGATGGCGAACGTCGAAGAACCCAGAATCTTGCGCACGACCATCGTGACAAGCTGGTTGGGCTTGTTGCCGAAGGCGATGGTGTCCCCGCGTTGCAGATAAGCGGACACGTCGGCGTAGAGCTTTTGCTCAGCTTCCGACGCTGCATATTCCATCGTGAGCGAGCTGCGCTCGGTGTAGCGGATAAGGCCGGCCTGCTGGACCTGCCGGCGAAGCGTGCGCTTGCAGATCGGCTCCAGTCGCTTGCGCAGGAACATGAGGCCGTTCTTGGAACCTGGCCCACTGACATATTGGTTGCGGAACGAATCCTCGTCGCCGAAGTGATGTTCGTCGAGCACGGAGACAAGGCCGTAGAGTTCCATGAGGGAGTTCTGCAGCGGCGTTGCCGTCAGCAAAATCTTGAAGAAAGGGCGCGTCGCATCGCGTAGGGCCTTCGCCCGCGTAGCGCCGTCTTTCCTGTAGACGTTGCGAAGACGATGGGCCTCGTCGAAGACAACGAGATTCCAGCCGCCCCGCCGGATGTCGTCGGCCTTTAGGGCCGCGAACTCATAGGACGTGATGATGATGTTTTCGCCCTGCTCGAAGGGCTTGGCGATGCCCTTCTTGCGCGCGTCGATGTAGCTCTTGCGTTCGACAATGACGGAGGGGAGCGAGAACTTGTCGTAAAGCTCCTGGCTCCACTGTTTGCGCAGCGATGCCGGAACAATCAGCAGGATGCGGCGGCGGCGTTCCGCCCACTTCTGGGCGATGACAAGGCTTGCCTCAATGGTCTTGCCAAGGCCGACTTCATCGGCGAGTAGCACGCCCTTGGACAACGGCGAGGCCATCGCAAACAGGGCGGCGTCCACTTGGTGCGGGTTCATATCCACGCGGGCAGTGGAAAGCGATTGCGCGAGAGCATCTTCGCCTGTGCCTTCGAGCGTAAGGCGGTGCGCGAAGAAGGTCGCCTGCTGCGGGGAATAGTAAGCCGAGGCGAGCGTTGCGCGGCCCGGCGCTTCCGGCTCCGCCGCCATCGGCTGCGGGCCGTCATTAGCGGTAGCCGATCCCTTTTCGATCCACTTGGTGATGGTGACACGGTCAAAGCGCCACGATCCGCCGACTTTGAATCCAGGAATCTTGGCGTCGGCGGCCAGCTTGTAGACCGTCTTCTCGTTGATCTTGAGGAGGTCTGCGACCTCCCGGATTGTCAGAATATTCTCGACCATATCCTAACCCTGACTCGATTACTCGCCGCTCGCAAGAGAAAATTGGAGAAAATCGAGGAAATAAGATGATGACCTGAGCCTCAAGGCGGAGGCGATCTTACGGCTAGGCGTCTCCATGCGGCTCTGGCGCAGAAAGCGCTATGGCATCATATTGAGAAATCCGCCCTGAGAGCGGATTTTCGAGGATGACTCCACATAAGAATCATATTGAAAATTCCGCGCTAAGAGCGGATAATGAGATATGATCCGAGTAGAACGATCAGCCCTGTCCTCCTACGCTTCCGGCCTGCTTGCTGCGGGCCGGGGAGTCTTTTCTGCGGACGAAGCGCAGAAGGAGATCGGCGTCAGCCGGGGCGCGTTCCTCGACGCCGCCGAGCGCTTGCAGCGGCGCGGCCAGCTTATCCGGCCCCGGCGCGGCTTCTACGTGGTCGTGCCGCCCCAGCATTCCGCGACGGGAGCGCCGCCGCCGGAGTGGTACATCGACGCCCTGATGCGCCATGAGAAGCGGCCCTACTATGTGGGGCTGCTGACGGCGGCGGCGGCCCACGGAGCTTCCCATCAGGCTGTCATGGAGTTTCAGGTCGTCACGGACAAACTCCTGCCCGACATTGAGGCCGGACGGACGCGGATCGTCTTTTCCTACCGCAAGGACATGGTGGCGGTGTCGGCGGGGATCGAGGATCGCAAGACGCAATCGGGCTATATGAAGCTGTCCTCGCCGGAACTGACGGCGCTCGACTTGGTGCGCTATCCGCAATCCGGCGCGGGCCTGGACAACATTGCGACGGTGCTTTCCGAGCTTGCCGAACGGCTGCAACCGGAAAAGCTCGCCTCCCTATCGGGCGCTTTTGAGAAGGCGGTCGCGCAGCGCCTTGGGCATCTGCTCGGAAGGCTGTGGCACCCGCAGATAGCGGAGCCGATGTTCGCGGCGTTGTCGGCGCGTGGCCCGCTTCCGTGGGTCGAACTCGATCCCAAACAGGCGGGCGATCCCGATTTGTCGCCGCCGTCATCCGAACGCGATGAACGCTGGCGCGTGATCGTTCGCCGACCGCCGGAGATCGACGAATGATCCCGCAAGACTATATCACCGCCTGGAGCCGCGTCGCGCCGTGGGCAAGCCAGCGGCAGGTCGAGCAGGACCTCATCATCAGCCGTGCGCTTGTCGCCATCTTCTCCGATCCGTTCCTGCGCGGCGAACTGCGCTTCCGTGGCGGCACGGCGCTCAACAAGCTGCATTTCCCTGCCCCACTGCGCTATTCAGAGGACATCGACCTTGTCCGGACGACCGCCGGTCCCATCAGACCGCTATTGGATCGCCTGCATGACATTCTTGATCCGTGGCTGGGCAAGCCGCGCTTCGATCAAAGCCCCGTTGCACCCAAGCTCAAATACACGGTCGAAGCCGAAGACAGAGATTCGCCGAGCCCGATAAGGCTCAAGATCGAAATCAACACACGCGAGCGGGAAGCCTACGATCCGCCCATCGAGATTCCGTTCGGCATCGAAAATCCGTGGTTCGCCGGCGAGGCCGCGATCCCGACTTTCTCGCGGGAGGAAATGCTGGCGACCAAGTTGCGGGCTTTGCTTCAACGCAACAAGGGCCGTGATCTGTTCGATCTCGATCACGCGCTCACTGTGTTCGAGGGGTTGAACACGGCCCGGATCGTCGAATGTTTCCGGCTCTACCTCGAAAAGGCAGAGCAAGCGATTTCGAGGGCTGAGGCGCAGCAGCGCATGTTCCAGAAACTCGTCAACCCGACCTTCTTCACCGATATGCGTCCGCTGCTTCAGACAGATCGCGCCAAGGCGCTGAACGACGAAACGCTCAAGGCCACCTTCGTCAGGGTGATGAACGAACTGATCGACCTGATACCCGGCGACGAATGGGCGAAGGCCGGGGAAATGCGGGAACGGTTTGGAGTCTAGCCATCCTCGAACACCCGCTTTCCCTTCGCGGTCCAGAGCGCCCGTGCGTGTTCGGCCTGCTCGCTTTTGAGCTTGTCGGCCATCCAGAGTAGCGCGCCGTAGATCATGGCGCGGTCGTCGCCGGTCAGGTCCACGATCCCGGCCTTGACGACGAGGCCGCCGAGTTCGATCAGATGCCGTGTGCGCTTGCGGCGCTCGACCTGCCAGGTGCGCATGTCATGACGCGCCTGCGCCGCCTGATGCCGGTTGCGCGCTGCCCGGTTGCGCCGGAGCGCCGCCACCGTCGCGGTCAGGCGATGGCGCAGATCGCCGTGACCGGCTTTGAAAGAACGCAGCCCCGCGTTTCGCCCACGCCTCCCTCTTTCCGGCGTCTTTGGTTTCGGCCAGCACGATCAGCGCGCCCGCCAGTTCCTCGGCGCTGAGGGCGTCGGCTCCGGTCGAGGTGACCAGCTCGCCAAGTTGCTGCACCTTGCGGGCTTTCAGGTCTCGCGTCTTGTCTTCGAGCGACTTCAGTTCCGCGTCGAAGTCCCGTGGCTTACGCATCGTGTCCTCCATAAGCTATCGATGGAGTAATGATAGTTGAGCGCCTGCAGCAATGCTGTAAGCTTGCCGGGACGGCCTGAAACCGCGCGGACTGTCCCGAGAAATTAGTTTCGAGGGCGCGCTTATACGTCGTTCCGACGTGCGCTTCGCCGTGGTGATGTTCGGATCGCGATGGCGATCTATCATCTTCACGTCAAGGTCATCGGCCGCAAGGCCGGCTCCAGCGCGGTGGCCTCCGCCGCCTACCGCTCGGCCTCGCGGCTGCGCGACGACCGGCTTGAGCGCAGCCATGACTTCTCCAACAAGCGCGGCGTCGTCCATTCCGAGGTCATGCTGCCGGAGGATGCGCCCGAGCAATGGAGCGACCGCGAACGGCTCTGGAACGATGTCGAAGCCTTCGAGGTTAGGAAGGACGCGCAGCTTACCCGCGAGGTGGAGTTCGCCCTTCCGCGCGAGATGACCCAGGCACAGGGTATCGAACTCGCCCGCGACTTTGTGCAGTCTGAATTCGTCGATCAGGGCATGATCGCCGACCTCAATGTGCATTGGGACACGGCCGAGGACGGGACGCCCAAGCCCCATGCCCATGTCATGCTCACCATGCGATCCGTGGACGAAAACGGCTTCGGCCAAAAGGTGCGGGAGTGGAATCGCACGGAGATGGTCGAGCGTTGGCGGGAACGCTGGGCGGAGTTGGCCAACGAGCGGCTGGCCGAACTCGACATCGACGCCCGCATCGACCATCGCAGCCTGGAGGCACAGGGCATCGCGCTGGAGCCGCAAAGCCAGATCGGCGCGCCCGCGCAGCGCATCGAGGGCGAAGGGATCGAGGCCGCCGACCGCGCGGACATGCACCGTGAGATCGCGCGCAACAATGGCGCGCGCATCATCGCCGATCCTTCCGTCGCACTGGACGCGATCACGCATCAGCAATCGACTTTCACGCGCCGCAACATGGCGATGTTCGCGCATCGGCACAGCGACGGGATCGAGCAGTTCAACGCGGTCATGGGCGCGATGCGCAGTTCGCCCGATCTGGTCGAACTCGGCAAGGACGGACGCGGCGAGGATCGGTTCACCACCCGCGAGATGATCGAGACCGAACAGCGCCTGCACCGCGCCGCCGAACTCATGGCCGAGAAGGAACGCCATGAGGTCGGCGACCGGGACCGCGAAGCGGCGCTGGCGCTGGCGGAAGCGCGCTGCCTTGTGCTTTCGGGGGAGCAGGCAGAGGCGCTTGCGCATGTCACGGACGGGCGCGATCTGGGCGTCGTCGTCGGCTATGCCGGGACGGGAAAGAGCGCGATGCTGGGCGTGGCGCGCGAAGCCTGGGAAGCGGCGGGCTATGAGGTCCGGGGCGTGGCGCTGTCCGGCATCGCGGCCGAGAATCTGGAAAGTGGATCGGGCATCGCGTCGCGCACCATCGCCAGCATGGAACACGGTTGGGGACAGGGCCGCGACGGGCTCACTTCCCGCGATGTGCTTGTCATCGACGAGGCGGGCATGGTCGGCACGCGCCAGTTGGAGCGCGTGCTGTCCCATGCCGCCGAGGCCGGCGCCAAGGTCGTGCTGGTCGGCGATCCGCAGCAGTTGCAATCCATCGAGGCGGGCGCGGCGTTCCGCTCCATTTTTGAGCGCCACGGCGGCGCGGAGATCGGCGAGGTGCGTCGCCAGCGGGAAGACTGGCAGCGCGACGCCACGCGCGATCTGGCGACCGGCAGAACCGGCGATGCGCTCGACGCCTATCGCGATCATGGCATGGTCCATGCCGCCCCGACGCGAGAACAGGCGCGCTATGATCTGATCGAGGGCTGGGATCGCGACCGGCACGCGTCGCCAGATAAGAGCCGCATCATCCTCACCCACACCAACGATGAGGTGCGCGCGCTCAACGAGGCGGCGCGCGAGCGGATGCGGGAAGCCGGCGATTTGGGCGATGACGTGCGCGTGGCTGTCGAACGCGGCGCGCGCAGCTTCGCCAGCGGGGATCGCATCATGTTCCTGCAAAACGAGCGCGGCCTTGGCGTGAAGAACGGCACGCTCGGGACCGTCGAGCAGGTCAGCGAACGATCCATGTCCGTGCGCACCGACGACGGGCGCAGCGTCGCGTTCGACCTTAAGGATTACGACCGCATCGACCACGGCTATGCCGCGACCATCCACAAGGCGCAGGGCATGACCGTGGACCGCACCCATGTCCTGGCGACGCCGGGCCTAGACGCCCACGGTAGCTATGTCGCTCTGTCGCGGCACCGCGACGGCATGGACCTGCATTACGGCCGCGATGACTTCGCCGACGACAGCAGGCTTGTCCGCACCCTATCGCGCGACCGGGCCAAGGACATGGCGACGGATTACGAGCCGGCACAGAGATACGCCGAGCGGCGCGGCATCAGCTTCCGCGAACGGGTGGAGCGGGTTGTCGAGATCGTCAGGCAGGTTCCCGAGAATGTGCGCGGCATGTTCGATGGCCTGCTCCTGCCCGCCGATGGCGGGCAGGAGCAGGAACGGGCGGCGCCGGAAAGGGAGAAGGCGGCAGACCCGGAGGAGGCTTTGCGCGCCCGGACCAGAGCGCTCGTCCGCCATGCCCGCGCCGTGGATACGATCTTCGAGGCGCAGGAGCGGGGCGGCAGGGCCAGCCCGGAGCAGGTGACGGAATTGCAGGACGCCCGCAAAGCCTTCGACGACGTGCGGCCCTACGGCCCGCACGACACCGAAGCCGCCTACAAGAAAAACCCGGAACTCGCCCGGGAAGCTGCAACGGGCCGGGTCAGCCGCGCTATTCGCGCCCTCCAACTGGAAACCGAAATCCGCGCCGACCCGGTACGGCGCGCCGACCGCTTCGTGGATGATTGGCGGAAACTCACCCGCGCCAGCGAGCGCCAGTATCAGGCGGGCGATATGTCCGGTTACAAGACCACACGGTCGGCGATGGGCGACATGGCGAAGAGCCTTGAACGCGATCCCCAGCTTGAATCCATCCTCGAAGGCCGCAAGCGAGACCTCGGTATCGGGATCGACTCGGGCCGCAGCCTTGGTCGGGAACTCGCGTTCAGCCACGGCATCGACCTCGGTAGAGGCCGGGGCATCGGATTTTAACCCCGCCTATTTTTAACCTCCTCTACGCCACAGCGCTACGACGCCTAAATCACTCTTGCGCAACAACAAATCCTCGCTCCGTCTTGTCTCGGAAGCCATCAGAAACACCCGGCAGGAGGCAGCGCAGCCATGCTCGTAGCAGACCGTATCGTCCGCATGAAAACCGTTCTCGCCCGCACCGGGCTGTCCCGGTCCACCATCTACCGCAAAATCGCCGAGGGCACGTTCCCGCCCCGGATCAAGATCAGCATCAACGGCGCAGGATGGAAAGAATCCGACATCGACCGCTGGATCGCCGATCCTGCCGGCTGGCGACCACCGATGACGACGACTGACAGAATGGACGCAAGCCGCACCACGTAGTTCAGAGATCGTCGTCGAGTTCGTCGTCGTGGACCTCAGCGGCACGTCGCTTCGCGTCGGCAATCAGGTCTTTCGCGGATTCGCCCTTCGCCCAGGCGTCGAGCATATCAGCCCAGCACTGAAGCATGATCTTCCGCTCAGCGAGGTAGCGGTTCACGTTGTAGACGGCCGCGATCCGGTTCCGGGGCGCGTGGGCTAAGCTCATCTCGATCCAGCGATCATCGAACTTGGCGCGGTTCAGGCCGGTCGAAAACGTGCGGCGCAGGTCGTGAACGCCGAAGCTCTGAAAATCCGGGTCATTCTCCCGGATACGCTCTACCACCGTGTCTATCACGCGGTTGAGCGTGGCGTTGCTAATCGGCGTGTCGCTGTCGTATCGGCCGGGGTGCAGGTATCGGCTGGTGCCGAACATGGTGCGAAACACCGTCAGAATGTCGAGCGCCTGATCGCTCAGCGGGACGACATGCGCCTTGCCAGCCTTCATGCGCTCGGCCGGGATCGTCCAGCGCGCGGCGGCGAAGTCGATTTCCTTCCGTGTAGCGTCGATGAACTCCGACTTGCGGACGCCGGTCATCAGGACAAACTTTACAGCTAAGCGCAGCGTGGGCGCCGCCGACACATGATCCAAGGCCGCCAGGACCGCGCGGACCTCGGATGGCGAAAGAGCGCGCTCGCGCGGCTCGAAGGTGGCGATAGCGCTGGTGCGGATCGACTCGGCCGGGTTGCTCACGTCCAGCCCGCTTCCCTGAGCATGGCGGAACACCAGCAACACGACCTCGCGAACATGCACGGCGACGGCCGGCCCGCGCTTCTCCTTAACCTCGTCGCACAGGCGTTTGAGACGTTGCGGCGTCACCTCCCCCAGCTTGAGCTTCGACAACTCGCCCGCGATAGCGCGGTCATAGACGGATCGGCGCATCGCCAAGGTGCTGTCAGCCAGTCTCTCGGCCCCCGACTTAGGATCGGCTTTGTGCTTGAAATAGGCTTCCGCCCACCCGCCGAACGTCAACGCCTCGGCTGACGCGGTGCGCTTCTCCACCTTGGCTTTGGACGGCGACTCGCCGCGCTCGACCTGACGCCTGGCGCGTGCCAGCAGCGCCCTTGCCTCCGCAAGCGACACCTCCATGCCGTATTCCAGCGCGTCGGGTGCCCGTGTCAGCTTGCGCGCCGCCTCGGCGCTATACCGGCCGATGGTCAAGACCTCCTGCCGCCCGTTCACCCGGTACTGATACCGGAACGAAACGACCCCCGTTGGGGTGACGGCCGCGTACATCCCGTCGCGGTCCGTCACCTTGTAGAGCTTGGCCCTCGGTTTCAGATTTTTCAGTTCTTTATCAGTGAGTTCGCTCATAAATCCGCATCCGGTCGGGGGGCGAACGGATACCATCAACAGGCGCTGTTGGTACCGGAAGCCCGTTTCTCGACCATCCTGCGCCATACCAACATCGGTACCAACAAAGTGGCTCGGCTGGGGTGACATGCAGTGATACGGGGTAGGAAGAAAAATCCTTGTCAGTCAAAGAGTTCGTGCGATTTCTGGCACGGAGCGGGACGGTCTGAAACCACCCTAATTCACTCCCACTCGATCGTGCCGGGCGGCTTGGACGTAATGTCGTAGACCACGCGGTTGATGCCGCGCACCTCGTTGACGATGCGGGTCGCGACCTTGGCCAGGAAGCTGTGCTCGAAGGGATAATAGTCGGCGGTCATGCCGTCGCTGCTGGTCACCGCGCGCAGGGCGCAGACATGGTCATAGGTGCGCGCATCGCCCATCACGCCCACGGTCTTCACGGGCAGCAGCACGGCGAATGCCTGCCAGATCGTATCGTACAGCCCGGCCTTGCGGATTTCGTCCAGATAGATCACATCGGCCTTGCGCAGGATGTCGAGTTTTTCCTCGGTGATCTCGCCCGGCACACGGATCGCCAGGCCCGGCCCCGGGAAGGGGTGACGGCCGACAAAGGCCGGCGGCAGGCCCAGTTCGCGGCCCAGGGCGCGGACCTCGTCCTTGAACAGGTCGCGCAACGGCTCGACCAGCTTCAGCTTCATGAAGTCCGGCAGGCCGCCGACATTGTGATGGCTCTTGATGGTGACGCTGGGGCCGCCCGACACCGAAACGCTTTCGATCACGTCGGGATAAAGCGTGCCCTGGGCCAGGAATTCCGCCCCGCCGACCTTGTGGCTTTCGGCATCGAACACGTCGATGAAGGCGGCGCCGATGATCTTGCGCTTCTGCTCGGGATCGCTGACGCCCTTCAGCCGCCCCAGGAACATCTCGCGCGCATCGGCATGGATCAGCGGGATGTTGTAGTGGCCCCGGAACAGGCTGACGACTTCATCCGCCTCGCCCGCGCGCATCAGTCCGGTATCGACGAAGATGCAGGTCAACTGATCGCCGACGGCTTCATGGATCAGCACCGCGGCGACAGATGAGTCCACGCCGCCCGACAACCCGCAGATCACCTTGCCCTTGCCGACCTGGGCGCGGATCTTCTCGATCATGGCGGCGCGGAAGGCGTGCATGTTCCAGTCCGGCGTGATGCCGGCGATGTTCAGCACGAAATTGCGGATCATGTCGGCGCCGCGCGGGGTGTGCGCCACTTCGGGATGGAACTGGATGCCGTACATCCGGCGCGCTTCGTCGGCGATCACGGCATAGGGCGAATTGTCCGACGTCGCCACGACTTCGAACCCGGCGGGAATGGCGGTGATCTTGTCGCCATGGTTCATCCAGACGGGCTCGCGGTCGCCGATGGCGCCCAGCCCGGCCAGCAGCGGCGACTGTTTTGCGATCACGATGTCGGCGCGGCCGAACTCGCGATGATGGCCGCCTTCGACCTTGCCGCCCAGCCGGTGCGCCATCTCCATCTCGCCATAGCAGATGCCCAGCACGGGCACGCCCGCCTCGAACACGGCCTGGGGCGCACGGGGCGATCCCTCGTCCATCGCGCTGGCCGGGCCGCCCGACAGGATGATGGCCTGGGGCTTTTTCGCCAGCGCCGCGTCGGCCTTGTTGTAGGGCACGATCTCGCAATAGACGCCGGCCTCGCGCACCCGCCGCGCGATCAACTGCGTCACCTGGCTGCCGAAATCCAGAACCAGGACGCTCATTTCGAATTGCGCGCCGTGGTTTCAGCCAAATCTTGAGGATGACCGCTGTCCAGTTCCGCCTCCGCCTTCAGGGCGCCGGCGTCGGCGGGATCGATGCCCAGCGCCGCGTCGTAATAGGAGCGGGCATAATCGGCCTGGCCGGCCTGGGCATAGATGTCGCCCAGCGCGACATAGGAGGTCGGCCGCGCCGGATCGGCGACGATGGCCGACTGCGTCAGCCGCAGCGCCAGTTCGGTGTCGCCCTTGGCCGTGGCGGCGCGGGCCTGGGTCAGCAGGGACTCGACCGTGATGGGCTGTTCCTTGGGCGTCTTTTTGGCGGGCGCGGCCATCGCGGCGGGCGCCACCAGCAGCAGGGCGGCGCAAAGGGGAATCGTGCGTGGGATCATGGCGGGAACATAAGCCATTTTGGCCCGCGAACCATGCGCCAAAGTATGCGTCAGGCGCGAGTGAGACCTGCGCAGTAGAAACCATCGGTGCCGGTGGTGGCCGGGGTGGCGTGGAAGTCCTGCGCCAAGCCTGGAATCACCCGGTTTTCCCCCAGATTCAGCGGCGCAAAGCCGGGATGGCGGGCCTGGAAAGCCGCCACCCGGTCCTGGTTCTCGCACCCCAGGATGGAACAGGTGGCATAGAGCAGCCGCCCGCCCGGCGCGACCAGGCCCGCCGCCCGGTCCAGCAGCCGGTCCTGGGTCGCCATCAGTTCCGCCAGCCGGGCCGGGGTCAGCCGCCAGCGCAGTTCGGGCTGGCGGCGCCAGGTGCCGGTGCCGCTGCAGGGCGCATCCACGAACACCGCGTCGAACGTGCCCGAGGGCTGGGCGTGGTCCAGTGCCCCCTCCTGTAAAACAAGCGTGGCGATGATGGTGACGCCGGCGCGTGCCGCACGTTTTTCCAGCTCGAACAGCGCCTCGCCGCGCAGATCGCAGGCGACAATCGCGCCCCGGTTCTGCATGGCGGCGGCAAAGGCAAGGCTTTTGCCGCCAGCGCCCGCCGCCAGGTCCAGAATGCGCTGGCCGGGGCGCGCGTCACAGAGATCGGCGGCGATCTGCGCCGCCTCGTCCTGGAACTCGAAAGCCCCGGATTCAAACAGCGCCGATTTGGACAGGTTGGTGGCGTCACCCGTGATGCGGATGCCATGCGGCGCATAAGGCGTAGGCGCACAGGCAATGCCCGCCGCCTTCAAGGCGGCGATCACCGCCTCGCGCGTGGTCTTGAGGGTGTTGACGCGGATATCGGTGGGGGCGCGGCCGATAAAAGCCTGCATCTCGTCCAATAACCTGTCGCCAAGACTGCGCCGCAATTCGGCATCCAGCCATTGGGGATATTCGCCCGCGATCCAGCGCGGCTCCGGCGTCGGCGTGGCGGCGACGGCGGCGCGTTCGGCATCGCTCAAGGGCGCGGGGCCATAGCCGCCCCCAAGAAACAAATCTGTCAGGACTTCGATGTTTTCGCCCGCCTCCAGCAGCGCGGCGATCACCAGGGCGCGCGGTGCCTTGCTGCCCATGCGGTGGCTGAAATGGGCGCGGCGGCGCTGCACCGAAAACACCTGTTCGGCGATGGCGCGGCGGTCTTTGGAGCCGGCGAAACGGCGGCTGCGAAACCAGGCTTTCAGAAAGCGGTCGGTGGGCTGGGCGGTCTGCTCCAGCACCTCCAGGATTTCGATGGCCATTTGCAGGCGGGCGGCGGGGGTCATTTTATATGGAATACCAGTGCGTTATGACGGAAACGGGCCCCCACTTCCTTAAACGTAAAAGTGAGGATTGCCCTTATAGAGTGTGCGTCCCGTTCCAGCGAGTTTTCGATGCCGCGCGCCTCTTCCGCCATGAGTTTTGCCCTGTTCGCGGGGCTGGCGGCGTTTGCCCTGGGGGCCTTCGCGCCCGGCCTGCTGAATGACGGCGACACCTATTGGCATATCCGCGCCGGGGAATGGATGATCGCGCACGGCCAGGTGCTGCGCGCCGATCCCTTCTCTTACACGGTCGCGGGCCAGCCCTGGCACACCCAGGAATGGCTGGCCGAAATCGTCATGGCGCTGGCCTGGCGTGGCGGCTGGCCGGGCATCCATCTGCTGTTCGCCGTGGCGGCGGCGCTGACCGCCGGTGTCGTGGGATATTGCGTGCGCCGCCGGGTGGATTTTATTCCCGCCCTGCTGGCGGTGGTGCTGGGCCTGGCCTGTGTCACCGGCAGCCTTCTGGCGCGGCCGCATGTGCTGAGCCTGCCACTGCTGGCGATCTGGACGGCGGGACTGGTCGCGGCGCGGGAACGGGATCGCGCCCCGCCCTGGTGGCTGATCGCGGTGATGCCGCTGTGGGCCAACCTGCATGGCAGCTTTGCCTTCGGGTTGGCGCTGGCGGGCGCATTGGCGATGGAAGCCGTGATCGAATCCGGCGACCGCAAAAAGGCGGCGCTGGGCTGGGGACTTTTCCTGGCGATTGCCATCGCTTCGGCGCTGCTGACGCCGTTCGGATTTTCGGGCCTGCTGTTTCCGCTGAAACTGTCGGCGATGCACGGTCTTTCGGCCATTGGGGAATGGCAGGCCAGCGATCTTTCCCGGCTGTCGCCCTTTGTCATCGCCCTGCTGGCGCTGATGGGCGCGGGATTGATGGGCCATGTCCGGCTGGCGGCGCCGCGCCTGGCGATCCTGTTGCTGCTGGTCTGGCTGGCGATGACCCATGGCCGCCACCAGATGCTTTTGGGCGTTTGCGCGCCGTTGCTGCTGGCGTCTGCCCTGGCAAAAACCTGGCCCGCGCAAGACCGCACCACGCCGCCGCTGTTCGCGGTGCTGGCAGCGGCCGGTTTCGTGGCGCTGATCGCGCTGCGGCTGATGCTGCCGATGGCTCGCGGTGACGATCCGGTATCGCCCGTCACCGCCCTGGCGCATGTGCCGCGCTTTGTGCGCGAGACGCCGGTGCTGAACGATTACAGCTTCGGCGGCTATCTGATCTGGAACGGGGTCAGGCCCTTCATCGACAGCCGCGCCGACCTGTATGGCGACATCTTCCTGCAGAACTATGCCGCCATCACCGCGCCCGACAAGGATGCGCTGGCCGCATCGCTCGCTTTCTATCATGTGCGCTGGACGATCTTTGCCGCCTCCGCCCCGGTGGTGAAACTGCTGGATGCGACACCGGGCTGGCATCGCTTTTACACCGGCAAGCTTGCGGTGGTGCATATCCGTGACTAGCGTTGCGCCCGCAACCGGAGCGGTGAACCGATGAGCGACGACATCAGCGACCGGGTGAAGCTGCACGAGATGAAGCTTCTATCGGACAATCATTTCATCCTGCGCCGCGCCGACTTCGACTATCGGCGGCGCGACGGCGAATGGCAGGCGCAGCAGCGCGAATCCTACGACCTGGGCGATGCGGCCTGTGTGCTGCCGGTGGATCGGGCGCGCGACAAGGTGCTGCTGGTCCGCCAGTTCCGCTGGCCGGTATTCGAATGGGGCTGCAGGGAACTTCTGGTCGAGGCGATTGCCGGCAAGCTGGACGGCGACGATCCGCGGACCTGCGCCACCCGCGAGGCGATGGAGGAAGCCGGGGTGGCGATCTCCAGCCTGCGCCTTGTCACCCATTGCTTCGTCAGTCCCGGCGCCGTGAAGGAACGAGTCTCGATGTTCCTGGCGGATTACGATTCCACCGCGCCGCGCGCCAAGGGCGGCGGCCAGGAGCAGGAAGGCGAAGATATCGAAGTGCTGGAAATGAGCCTCGATGACGCCCTGGCCATGATCCCGGCGGGCGCGATCATGGACGCCAAGACCGTCCTGCTGCTGCAGGCGGCGAAGCTGGCGGGCTAGCTACCCGGCAGGCCCTTCTATCGTGACATGCATGGCCTGCAGCCGCTCCAGCACGCCGCCGCGCTTGAGCAGTTGCCGCATGCCGACCACCGCGATGGTTTTGCCGGGCTGGTTCAAGGCCGCATCTATCGCGGCGCCGGTATCGGCGATGTTGCGCGCATCCATATCGCCAAAGGCATGCACCGCCGCCATCACGCAATTGCCCAGCCGGGATTCGCTGTAATTGGCCCTCACGCCCTTGATGTCGCCCACCGCCCAGGCCCGCGCCGCCTTGCCCGCATGGGCCAGGCTCCAGTCCACATCCTCCACCGCTTCGGCCAGGCAGGCGCGCTGCTGCTCCGGCGACAGTTTCAGGATATCGCGCACCGCATCCATGGCCGCGAACTGGGTCACGGGCTTGATGGCAATGTGTTTCCTGCGCGCCAGGTCGGCGATGGTCTCGTTGGGCTCCCGCCCGGTCAGGTCTGCTTTCTTCATCATGTCCTGCTGCAGCCGGATGGCGGCGCGGATGGGAATGTCGGTGGCATAGTCGCCCGCGTCATCGCTGACGGCATTGCGCGTCGCCACGAAGCGCGTGCGCAGCGGCTCGGCCAGGCCGGCTTCCAGGGTCTGGCCGCGCGGCAGGCTGAGTTCGCCGCCATGCATCAGCAGGAACCAGGCGATGTCCACCAGCCCGACATCCGCCTTGGGCGGCATCAGGATGGCGCGCGCCCCGTCCAGCAGTTCGGAAAGGTAATCCTTGTTCCAGTCCAGGTCTTTGGGCATCACGCCGACGGTGCCCAGCAGCCAGACTTCGGAATTGCCGCGCGTCAGATGCCACACCGCCGGACCCGGCCTGGCCTTGACCTCGACCTGTTCGATCTGCGCCCATTGCGGCGCGGGTTGCGCCTGCAGCGGCAGGACAAGGAGAAGGGATAAAAGGGCGACTGCTTTCCACATATCGCCCGCCGGGTTCTACTGACCGCCGGGATGATAATTCGGCGCTTCGCGCGTGACGGTCACATCATGCACATGCGACTCGCGCAGGCCCGCGCCGGTGATGCGCACGAACTGGGCCTTGCTGTGGAAATCCTCGATGGTGCGGCAGCCGGTATAGCCCATGGCGGCGCGCAGGCCGCCGATGATCTGGTGTACCACGCTGCTGACCGGACCCTTGTAGGCGACCTGGCCCTCGACGCCTTCCGGCACCAGCTTCAGCGCGTCGCGCACTTCCTGCTGGAAATAGCGGTCGGCCGAGCCGCGCGCCATGGCGCCGACGCTGCCCATGCCGCGATAACCCTTGTAGCTGCGGCCTTGGTAGAGGAACACCTCGCCCGGCGATTCTTCGGTGCCCGCCAGCAGCGATCCCACCATGGCGACCGAGGCGCCCGCCGCCAGCGCCTTGGCCAGGTCGCCGGAATATTTGATGCCGCCGTCGCCGATCACCGGCACGCCGGCATCACGGGCCACGCCGACGGCATCCATGATCGCGGTCAGTTGCGGCACGCCCACCCCCGCCACGATGCGGGTGGTGCAGATCGAGCCGGGGCCGATGCCCACCTTCACCGCGTCGGCGCCGGCCTCGATCAGGGCGCGCGCGCCTTCGGCGGTGGCGATATTGCCGCCCGCCACCTGGACATAATTGCTGGCCTTCTTGATGCGGGTGATGGCGTCCAGCACGCCGCGCGAATGGCCATGGGCGGTATCCACCATGATGACGTCGCATTCCGCCTCGATCAGCGCCATGGCGCGGGCATAGCCGTCTTCGCCCACGCCGGTCGCCGCGGCGACGCGCAGGCGGCCGCGCTCGTCCTTGCAGGCATGGGGATATTGCTGCGCCTTCTCGATGTCCTTGACGGTGATGAGGCCGACGCAGCGATAGGCATCGTCCACCACCAGGATCTTCTCGATGCGGTGCTGGTGCAGCAGCCGCTTGGCCTCGTCGGGCTTGACGCCCTCGCGCACCGTGATCAGCTTGGTGGTCATCAGTTCCGACACCTTCTGGCGCGGATCGGCGGCGAAACGCACGTCGCGGTTGGTGAGGATGCCCACCAGCTTGCCCGCGCCCTTGGCGTCCAGGCCCTCGGTGACCGGCACGCCGGAGATGCGGTGCCGCGCCATCAGTTCCTTGGCGTCGGCCAGGGTCGCATCGGGCAGGATGGTGACGGGATTGACCACCATGCCGCTTTCATAGCGCTTCACCCGGCGCACATGCTCGGCCTGTTCCTCGATGCCCAGGTTCTTGTGGATCACCCCCATGCCGCCGGCCTGGGCCATGGCGATGGCCAGCCCCGCCTCGGTAACGGTATCCATGGCGGCGGAAATCAGCGGGATGCCCAGCTCAACCGTCCTGGTCAGACGGGTGCGGGTATCGACCTGGCCGGGAAGGACTTCGGAGGCGCCAGGCACCAGCAGGACATCGTCGAAGGTCAGGGCTTCGCGGATGTTGTGGCTGGTCATATGGCAGGCACTCCGTCTTGGAGCGCCGAGCCTGTACCAGCGCTTCCGCCTTCTGGCAAGGGCTCTGCGACGCATAGCACCCTGGCAACCTTAAACCTTTGTATGGTAAGAGTTTTGCCCGGAGCCCGCGCGTTTTGATCCGTCGCAAGGCGGAACTTCTGGGCTCCCTGCACGTTTCGACCGAGCGACCGGCAATTACGCCGAGTCCTTCGAACATCGTCCTCCAGGAGAGAATTATGAAGACATTTCGCTTGATGCTCGGTGCGGCGGTTGCCGTAGCCGGCCTTGCCCTCGCCACCGCCGCCGACGCCGCCCCCGCCGGGGTGAAGGTCGGCGAACTGACCTGCAATGTTTCCAGCGGCTTTGGTTTCATTTTCGGTTCGTCCAAGGATCTGCATTGCACCTATCGCCCCAGCGCACATCCGCGTGAGCATTATATCGGCACCGTGAAGAAGTTCGGCGTCGATATCGGCTATACCGAAGGCGGCATCCTGGTGTGGGGCGTGTTCGCGCCCTCCTCCGACGTGCGTCCCGGCGCGCTGCAGGGCGGCTATGGCGGCGCCAGCGTCAGCGCCACGGTCGGCGTGGGCGTCGGCGCCAATGTGCTGGTCGGCGGCCTGGACAAGTCCATCGCGCTTCAGCCCCTCAGCGTCGAAGGCAACAAGGGCCTGAATGTCGCGGCCGGCATCGGCGCCATCGACCTGAAATACGTCCCGTAAGAATTTCATGTACCGAAAGGCTCCGGCGCTCATCCGCCGGAGCCTTTTGCTTTTGCGGCCCGCGCGGGCGGTCTATTCGCGCCGGGATTTCGCCAGGCTGACGAATTTTTCAAACGCGGCGGCATCCGCGTCGGACACGGCGGCGAAATCCAGGTCGCCGCTTTTCCAGAAGGCGCTGCGGAAGCCATGCGTCATGCCGGGCGCGGGCATCCGCGCGCCGCGATCGGGCCAGGCGAACAGGTCGATCTCGTGATTGCCATGATGATAGACCGCCACGGCGGCGCGGGTGCCCGCCACTTCGTCAACACGGCCTCCGGCCAGGGCAAAGTCCGCGTCCGCGAAATCGCCGACCGGCGGCGAAACCGCGACATGGCTGGCCAGCCAGGACTTGACGGCGTGGCGGTTGCCGGACGCCGCCATGATGGTTTGACCATGCGTCAGGGCCTGGCCATGCGCGTCGATGACCGAACTGATCAGGGTCGAGGCCGAAGGCGGCAGGACGGCGAAGATCGCCAAGGCCGCCGCCAGCGCGGTGACGCCGGCGCCGCCGGCCGCGCCCTTCCAGAAGCCGGGGGCCGGGCGGTGGTCCAGAGGGCTTCGGGTTTGCAGGCTTTTGTCGCAACTCATAGGCAATCCTTCGCGGTCTCCCGCAATATGGCGCGGACCAGCCGGACCTCACCATGCCGATGCGTTTGTCCGGTTGCGGGGTAACCGCATCTTAACCCTGAAATCGCATGGTCCTGCTGTCGCTTGGAGGCGGACATGTCAAGCCGTATGATTGATCTGGTCGTGGTCCAGGCGAGTTCGATTTCATGGTCGGGGGGAACCGACGCCTGCATGCGGACCATGGATGGCGCCCCGCTGCTGGCGCATACCCTCGCCCGCGTGCGTGCGATGGCGCCGCAGGCGCCGATCCGCATCGCGGCCCCACAATTCGATCGCCACAACCTCGATGAGATCGCCTCCCGGGTTTCCAATTGCACCGTCCAATACGGCTTTAACGACAAGCCGCTGCTTCGCCTCCTCCAGGCCGCCGAGGGATTGGCGAACGATGCGGTGGTGTTGCGCATGGACGGACAGCACAGCTTCTTTCAGGAAGCCGTTATCTGGCCCCTGGTGGAGAGGCTTCACGCCGATGGGCTGGATGTGGCGCGCGCACCAGACAGCTTCCCGCCCGGACTGACCGGCGATGTCTGGCGCGCCGGGGCCCTTCGCAAGATGGCCAGGCTGCTTGAGGAACTCCCTGCGGACCAGGCCGCGGCCCACTATGTCCATCCCAAGTTTCTCGCCATGAAGCCCATCGCCGGCTTGCGGGCCGCCAGCATCGAACCGCCGGCGTTGCCGGACGATCTTTTGCGCGAAATTCGCGAACACATGGCCATCGCCTTCAAGGACGATCATATCGAGGTGACCGAAAAGCTGATCGCGTCGGGCGACCAGCTTTCTTTCCATTACCGGATTGCGTCCGGATATGCGGCGCCGGGGGACCTGGTGCTGGATATCGCATCGGGCAAGGGCTATGGCGCAAACATGATGGCGGAGCAGGGATGCCGCGTTGTGTGCGCCGACATCGATCAATTCAAACTCGATGAGGGCCGCAAGCTGTTTCCGCGCGAGGAACTCACCTTTTCCCGCCAGGATATCTTTGACATGAGCTTTGCCGACGACACATTCGATGTCGTCGCCAGCATGGAGACGATGGAGCATATGGCGGACATCGAGCGTTACCTTACGCAGCTGCGGCGCGTGCTTCGCCCCGATGGCCTGATGATCCTGTCCACGCCGCAGAATTGCATAGGCCATATTCCGCTGACGCCTTCCCACGAGAAGGAATACAGCCTGGAGGAATTCACCTCCCTTTGCGGCCGGTATTTTCACATCGAGAGAATCATCGGGCTCAAGGGGGGAACGGTTTTCTTCGACGACGATCCGGTTGGGGCCAATTCGATGGCGATTCTTCGCAAGCACTAGCCGTTCCGCGGACGGCAATTCCGCGGACGCCATGCTCAGCCGCCGTTCGGCTTGAATCCCAGCGCCACGACATACAATTCCACCGACTCCGCCCGGCTGGCCGGCGGCTTGACATGCTTGACCTCGCGGAACCGCTTCTTCAGCCGCGCCAGAAGTTCGTTGGACGAGCCGCCCTGGAAGACCTTGCCGACAAAGGCGCCGCCCGGCTTCAGCGTGTCTTCCGCCACTTCCAGCGCGATCTCCACCAAGGCGATGGTGCGGATATGGTCGGTGGCGCGGTGGCCGGTGGTGGGGGCGGCCATGTCGGTCAGCACCACATCGGCGGGGCCGTCCAGCGCCTGCTTCAGCATCGCCGGCACCGCCGGATCGGTCAGGTCGGCCTGAAAGAAAGTGACGCCGGGAATCTCGTCCATCATCAGCACATCGGCGGCGACCACGGTCGCCCCCCTGGCCACCGCCACCTGGCTCCAGCCGCCGGGGGCGGCGCCCAGGTCCAGCACGCGCGCGCCCTTTTTCAAAAAGCGGAATTTCTCGTCCAGCTCCACCAGCTTGAAGGCGGCGCGGCTGCGATAGCCCGCCGACCGCGCCTTGGCGACATAGGGATCGTTAAGCTGGCGCTGCAGCCAGGCGCGCGAGGACTGGGTGCGGCCCCGGTCCTTCTTCACTTTCACGGGCACGCGGCCGCGCCCCGATGCGTCTCCCGAATCCGACTTCATGACAATTCCCGACTCAAGCGCCTGAGCATGCCTTCGCGCAGACCACGGTCTGCGACTCGCAGGACCGGACTTTGCCACAAGGAACAGATGGCGGCGAAGATGGCGCAGCCCGGCAGCATCAGGTCGGCGCGCTCGGTGCCGATGCTGCCGATCCCGGCCAGCGCCGCGATGTCCATGTCCAGCAGCTGGTCCACCACCGTCAGCATGTGCGCGGTCTCGTGCCAACTGCCATCCACCCTGGCGCGGTTGTAGCGCGGCAGCTTCATGGCGATGGCGGCCAGGGTGGTGACGGTGCCAGACGTGCCCAGCAGGTGGTGCTTGCGGATGTCGAAGCCGTCCATCTGTTCGGCAAAGGGCTGGAAGCGTTCGCGCAGTTCGCCGCGCATGCGCTCGAACCCGGCGCGGCTGGTGGCGGCGGCGCCATGGCTTTCCGCCAGGCTGACCACCCCCACCGGCACCGAAGCGGCCAGCTTTTTGCGCGGGCCTTGCGGGCCCTTTTGCAGCCAGATGATCTCCGTCGAGCCGCCGCCGATGTCGAACACCAGCGCGCCGCGGTATTTGCGGCCGATCAGCGGGGCGCAGCCCTCGGCGGCCAGGTCGGCCTCCTCGTCCGGCGAAATCACGTCCAGGGTCAGGCCCGCCTCGTCCCGGGCCCGCGCCACCAGCGCATCGGCATTCCTGGCCAGCCGCGCCGCCTGGGTGGCGATGCAGCGCACATGCCGCACATTGTGCTTGGCGATGCGCCCGGCGCAGATCTTCAGGGCGGCGATGGTGCGGTCCAGCGCGGCATCGGACAGAAGCCCGGTCTGCCCCACCCCCTCGCCCAGCCGCACGATGCGGGAAAAGGAATCCACCACCCGGAACCCGCCCCTGGACGGGGTGGCGATCAGGAGCCGGCAATTGTTGGTGCCCAGGTCCAGCACCGCCAGCAGGGGACCGGCCGGCGCCGGGCGCGGCCCTTCGTCCTGCTGGTTTTTTTGGCGGTTGCCGTGCATCTGTCCCTGTCGCGCGGCCTGGCGGGCTGACGCCGCCGCTTCGCCAAGGCTAGCATGGGCGGGGGGTAAAAGCCGGGTGAAAAGCCGTCCTTGCAAGGGGTTGGCGGCTGGTCTAAACGGGCGGTCCCGAAGGGCGCTTCCGGAACCGGAGCAAGCCCGTTGGGGGATCGTCTAACGGTAGGTCTACATTATCGCGTCGATTTTATTGGCGCGTGTCAGACTTTCCCTGCTCTACAGCCCATTTGAAAAGCCGCAGAAAGACTGGGTTTTACAAACCGAGTCTGACGCCTCTTTGCTTTACGCAGAGCGAGCCGTAGCACCTTTCCACTTCGCGTTATCGCGGATGGATTCGACTCGTTCATTGCCTGGAGTCAGAGTCAATTTGCGTGAACTGATTCGCTAACAGCGATGGGGAGCTCAATGACTACTTTTCAAGCCGCTCTGACCAAGGTGCAAGGCATCACCTTTGTCGTCGTGACTGTTCGGGACAGCCTGCTGGACAGTCGTTCCGAGGCAGAGGACATGATTATGGCAATGTCGGCGCGGTTTGATTGCCCCGCCGTTCTGCTAGGTGCACAACGTCACAAGCTTTTAGGCCGCCGCGATCTGGTTCAATTCCTGAGCCGGATTGAATTGACGCGACTGCCGTGGAAGCAGTGGAGTATTGCTGCGTAACACCAGCGAGAAGCGCCAGAGCATCTGTCAGCGCGGCAAATGCGAATGCGCGGTCTTTCTCGTCGGTTGGCAGCAGCACATTGCCGTCCGCTGCAACGCCCAATATCGGCGTACCGCCGTTTTGAACGGCCACAATGTAATCCATTGGCCTGCTCCGATTCGTCGGTAGGTGATTGATTCGAAAGTCTCGCGCGGCGTCAAGCCAAACTAGTTGGCTTGAACGCCTGGCGGTGGCGGCTCCGGTATCGGCGGCGCTGCGTTTTCCTGAGGCGCGGCCGGACCAGCTTTCATTTTGTCGTGCCAGGAAATGAGCGCATCAATCGCGCTTTCCATAGCTTCTTCGTGCTCTGCCCGCTCGTTGTCGGTCAACTCATGTGCCTGAAACGCGCCGGCATCGTCCTTTTTGAAAGTGGTGATCCGTATTGGACCAGCGACGCCTCCAGAATTGGTGTCGATCACATGTTGGATAGTCCACGTCGCTAGGAAGATCGCTTCGCTGACCTTGGGGTGTCCATTTTTGCAAAAAATGTCCACCAAGAACCGCAGGAATGGATCTGCTGAAAGTTTGCCGGACCCTAGCGCGACATAAAAGTGATTTTCATCCAGAAGGCGCGGCTGCATAAGGCCCTCGAAAACACAGCACCGATGTTCGCCGCCGTGCGCAAACGCCAATATGGTGTTCAGGTCCAATGCGTTTTGAAGTCCGGTGGCAATAAGCTGCTGCACAAACTTGGCAGTCAGATCCAAAGTATACTGAAGCGGCATTTGAAAATTAGCCGCGTTTGCCGAATTCAATTCGGCAATCATTTTGAAGCGATCAGACTGTCCAGGGTCGCCGGCGAACGCGTGAACCTGTGGGCCAGCGGTCATATAGATTTTCTTACCGTGATGATGCCCGACATTCACGTTCCCCATTCGGGGCGTAATCATGCTGTCGGCAGCGATCACAACGCCGTCACTGCAAAAGAAAGCGACAACGACTGTCATCAGCGGAAAACGCTATTGACCTTCATGTCGGGGTAGCGATCGTAGATCGCCGTGACGAGCTGCTGAAAATTCAGCGTTCGAACCCATTGCGCGACACTCTGCAAATAGTCACGCGCTTGCGGTGACATATTTTCTAGCAATGCGCGCCCTTCCTGATAACCATTCAGGCTCAGCCTAAAGGAGCGGTAGCGACCATTCGTCGAAATATCGACGGCCTTTTGTCCATTCAGAAAATCCATACAGTCGTATACGGCGCGGTCGAAGGGGCCGTAATCGTACGGGCGAAAATCAAAATGCGGGCCGTTGAACACATGCGGCGCCTCGCGATCAATCAGGAAAAAAAGCTTCTGGGCCTGCACCGGCAAGAAGCTCGCGCCGTCGCCGCCGGCGGCCATCGCCGCAAGCACAAGTTCTCGGCGATTTACCGGCATGGATACCCCGCGTCTGCGGCGTATAACCGAACGACCTGCTTATTCGCCTGATTTTCCGCCATAAATCCTCGCAGGCTTCGAATCGATTTGCCCGCGCCCCTGTACACAGATGGTACCACGCCCGTTAAGGGCGCGTTAACGGTCGGCGATGTAAGCGGGGCGTTACTCATGAGAACAATATAGGAACAAATTCCCGTTTTGCCAATTCCCCTCGTCGAAATATTTGACCAAACGCGGCGTCAGACTCGCCCCAACACCAGCAAAAGTAAGGCATGGCGGAGTTCGGACTCCCCAGCTTTTCCGCCAAAAAATGCGCCGAAGAGTCTGACACCGGGTTTGCGCTTTTGCGCCAAGTCGTCTAACTAACGCGCCGCTAAGTGATTGCCTGCTATGGCGTTTCTTGGTGCCAAGAAAGTCTCTTGGATCAGTCTGACGCCAAAGTTTGACGAGAGTCTGACATGGCGTGTAAGTTCTTGATCCCAAAAGGCAATTTTGGGGGATCGTCTAACGGTAGGACCCCAGACTCTGACTCTGGTTGTCTAGGTTCGAATCCTAGTCCCCCAGCCAACCGGGATGCGCGGCCAAATCGGCCGCGTTTTGCACCGGATTGGCCGCCGCGAAGATCGCAGTTTCTGCAATCAAATCAAATGGTTCTCGGAATTTTGCCGTGAGGCTGCCTTCCTTCCAAGATGAGTTCGATAGTAGGAAATTTAGTAGCCGACGTTTGTCTGGAGCGCCGCGATCCGTGAACAAAGTCTCAGCCTGGTGCGCCAATTCCAAAAGGCGCGCACCTTCCTCCAAATAGGACTGATCTGCGGACTGGTGCCGCTGAATCTGCTGCGCGCAAAGCTCTTGCTCGTTGCGCCAATCACGCGACATGCGCTCAAAAAACCGCTGATCGACGGTGCCGTCGAGCTTGTCGATGTAAATTGCGTGAATCCGTTTCTGCAACCGCTCCTGTTCGATCTGGAGCGCGGCAATCGCGGCCTCGTGATCCCGCTTTTCATCCCGGTAGCTGTCACGCAATGCGGCGCAAACGACTTCCAAAACACTGCGGTCGAAACTCAACCCACGCAGGAGCCGGCCGAACTGCTCAACAAACACCTCTTCGCGGACATAAGGCTCGTTGCACTTCCCCTTAAATCCGGTGCAATGGTAGTAAACATACTTTCCCTTCTTAATCTCCCCGACCATCGCGCAACCACAATGTCCGCAGGTGACGATGCCTGAAAAGGCAAAATCCCATTTCGACCGGCGCAACTTCTGGTCTTTGCGACCGTACAAGACTTTCTGGGCGCGCTCCCAAACCTCATACGTCACCAGCGGCTCATGCCTGCCCCGGAAAATCTGGCCGTTCCATTCGTACTCGCCGTAGTAAATGCGATTGCGAAGGATGTTGTGAATGGTGCTTGTCGGCACAGCCGCACCAGTGCGGCGGTAGATGAGTCCCGCCCCTCTCGCCTTCTCTGCAACATCTTTAATCGAGTGCTGGCCGGTAGCGTACCACTCGAACAGATCGCTTATGATCTGCGAGGTTGCCGGGTCCGGCGTGATGATCTTCTTCCCATCCGGCCCCATGACATTGGTATAGCCAAGTGGCGCTTTCGTCGGCCAAATACCTTGCTCGGCCTTCTCCATCTGACCCTTGCGGGCCTCTTCCGAGAGATTGTCGATATAGTTTTTAGCCATCAGCACCTTGATGCCGTGGACAAATTTCTCCGATGAGCGGGAGTCACGAGAAAGGACCAATCCCTCCTTCACTAGATGGATCTCTATGTCGAGTTCATCAACCGTCACCCAGTCCTTAAGGTTACGATAGAGTCGGTCGGTCTTTTCGACCAGCACCACCCGAACATTGGGGTGCTTGCGAAGGTAGGCGATCAATTCACTGAAATTGGTCCGGCCAGACTGCTTCGCTGTTTCAACGTCGACGAATTCGCGCACGACGGATAGAGCATTGCCGGCGGCATAGTCATTCAAGAGCTTGAGTTGGGCGGGGATCGAGAACCCCTCTTTCTCCTGCTCCTTCGATGACACGCGCGCATATGTGACGGCCTTGGCGGAGCCGGCATTGAGAGGTGGATTCTTCACGGTTACAGACATTACCCTTCGCCCGTCCCTCGCAAGAGCTACGTCAAGCCCAGATTCGACTTAGCCGAACCCTAGCAAAATTGGGGCTTTTTGGGAATCCCGGTGAATCTGGGGCCGGGCCGGGCTTGGGCGGGCCATTAAATATGTGACGTGTGGCAACAGCCGCCTAATCTTGGCGGCGGATGCGCGATTGAGAGCGGGTGGAACGCGTCGTCGTGCGCGCCTCCAGGCTCCATTGGTGGAGCAACTTAAAGAAACCGACAAGGTTTTGCGTCATAGCCCGCGCCTCCTCTCTGCTGATCTCACGTCCCGCCCTTTGCTGCCAGAGCTGGCGGGAGGCTTCGACAGGGTCCAGAGACGCAATCCGCTCAAGACGTTGCTTTTCAGCGGCGCTCCGGTCGGGCGGAGGGGTGTCTGATTTCTTGACCGGGGGAATCATAGGCATGGGGAAATCTCCAGACAGCACGGTGGCTTGTGTTAAGTCGCGTCTCTGCGCCTGTTCCATACCGCTCGCGCTATCAGGCCATCGCGCGAGAAGAAAAATGCTAATGAGAGCGGCTCTGGTAAGCCTGGAAAGTCGATGTCGCCCGCCAGATAGTCGCGTGGCTCTTTCTCGTTCGTCTTGCTTCTCCAGGCCGCCCCAATATCCGCAGTGCCCGCGAGGATACGGAACGCTGGCGCCTTGGGATTGGCCTGGTTGTCGTTGGGCGCGAGCGTTATTTTCACTTCCCGCGCCAGGATATAGACGGGACCGGCCCAGCCGCCGCGGGCGGTGGCGCGCAGTGATCCAATGATCGCCATCTCGACCTGTCCTTTCAGCTAGGAATGGAAATTGTTCGCATCACTAGGCATCGCACCTGCGGTACTGACTGTTGGAGCATCCCGTTAATTGAGAACAAAGCCGACCCCCATGCCGCCCGTCATGCCGGCCTCAGAGCCGAAGCTGGCGGACGCTTTGAAGATCACGCTGTCGTCGGGCATGTGGTAGGAAGCGCCCACCGCCATGCCCATCTCGCCATGAGAGGCGCCCATGCCGATCCCGATCATCGATTTTCCAGGCTCGAAGGCTTGCGGCAGATTGGCAAGCGCGGCCGACACGGCGGCCACACCCCAAGTCTGCCGGGCTGCTTTGCCGAACATCGTATCGGTGTAGCTGTTCGCATTGGCGACTGCGGCCTCGACCTGGCCGAGATTTGCCGCATCCGTGGGGGCGGAGCCTGGGGCTACATTGGTGATTTGCCTTTCAGCCCCGGGGCTGCCGACGGATACCTCGCCCGCCGAACTGACGGTCTTGCCGGAGATGGGGTCTTTGTAACTGCTCTGGCCGCCGCGTGAAGCCACCGAACCAGCACCCAGGGCCACGGAGTTGTTCGCGGGTGCCGAACTGTTGCTGCCTATAGCGGTCGAATTGGTGCCCGTTGCTGTCGAGCCTGAGCCGACGGCAACGGAATTGGAGCCGTTCGATGGCGAGGTGTTGTAGCCGTAGCTGTTGAACAGCGTGACCAGAGAATTGGCCGTCATATTGGTGAAGGATTCGGACAGGTTTATCGCCTGGGACTCGGCGTATTGGACCTGGCCGACATTGGCCGCGTCCGTCGGTGCCGATCCGGCCGCGACATTGGTGATCTGGCGTTCAGCCCCAGGACTTCCCATGGAGACTTCGCCCGCCGAACTGGTGTCCGCTCCCGAAATCCCATCGGCGTAGTTGGTCTGCGCGCCCCGCGCGGCAATCGACCCCGCGCCCAACGCCACCGAATTATCCACCGTGACGCTAGCATTGGCGCCAAGAGCCAGCCCGCCAACCCCTTGCACGATTGCGCCATAGCCTCCGGCAAAGGAGCCCACACCAATGGCCTGAGCGGCTGACCCTAAGGCGACGGCCTTCGTTCCGGTCGCAATAGAGCCTCCGCCAAGCGCCAGGGTCTCCAGGGCCGATGCCTGAGCCGGGGCCAGTCCCGAGTTCGCGGCAAAGAACTGCGTCCGGGTGTCGGTATAGAGATTGGCGGCGCTCAAAGTGGTGACGCCCATGTTATCGGTATAGAGGTTCGCCGCAGTTAAGGTGGCGGCGCCGACATTATTGGCGTAATTCGTGGCGAAGCTGTTTGCCGCCGTCAGCGTCTGCGTCCCCACCCCGTCGGCGTAGGTTTTGGCCGCGGTCAGCGCCGACGCGCTGGATGCATCGGTATATGCGTTCGCCGACGTGAGAGTAGAAGACGCGATATTGTTTGCATAGTTGGTCGCAAAGTTGTCGGCTGCTGTGAGGGTGGTTGAACTCAAATTGTCGGCATAAGTTTTCGCCGCGGTAAGTGCCGTGGCGCTGGAATTGTCGGTATAGGTATTCGCGGATGTCAGTGCGTTGCTGACGCTATTGTCCGTATAAGCGTTCGCTGATATGAGAGTAGAGGACGCGACATTGTTTGCGTAGTTGGTCGCAAAGTTGTTGGCTGACGTGAGCGTGGTTGAACTCAAATTGTCGGCATACGTCTTCGCTGCCGTAAGTGCCGAGGCGCTGGAATTGTCGGTATAGGTATTCGCGGATGTCAGCGTGTTGCTAACGCTATTGTCCGTATAAGCGTTCGCAGATGTGAGAGTAGAAGACCCGATACCGTTGGCATATAGCTGCGCGGCAGAGAGTGTCGTGGCAGAGGAGTTGTCGGTATAGCTGTTGGCGGAACTGAGGGCGGAAGACCCGATGCTGGCGGCGTAAGTCTGCGCCGAAGTCAGGATGCCAGCGGTGGCGTTGTTGGTATAGGTATTGGCCTGGCTCAGAATGCCGCTGACGGCATTGTCCGTATAGGCGTTGGCCTGAGAGTCGATGCCGCCGATGGCGCTTTGGAGCTGGCCGACGGTCGCTGCATCCGTGGATGCGATGCCGGGCGCCAGGTCGATGATCCTGCGCGTCAGGCCGGTGCTGGCATTGCCGACCGAAACAACATTGCTCTGACCGTCGTCGCTGGATAGCGTGCCCAACACGACCGCAGAATTGCCATTGCTGGTCGTACCCCAACCCAGCGTTACGGAATCTACTCCGTTAACGGAGTCCTGCACCGTCTGCGCGGTCTGGTCCTGCTCGCCAAAATCGACGGCAAATCCTCCCGCCGTGCCGATATTTTGCGCGTGTGCCGCAGGCATCGCCCCAAGCAACAGGGCGAGGAACAGCGCCGGGACGCAAAGCAAGCCGTGGCTTTTTGGAGTGGTCATCCCGCTTTCTCCTTCAGCGCCTTTTGAAAGCCGCGATCACTTTCGAGGAAGCTTTCCAGCATGTAGGGGATCAGTTCGGCCACGGGTTCGTCCTCGCCATAGCTGTCGCGGTAGAAGGCGGCATAGCTCTGCAAGGTCGCGTTCAAGTCGGGCTTGACGGAGATGGCGATCTTGACCGGCGTGCGATCGGGCAAGCGGCCTAGCTTAAGGTCCGGCATGGAGATTTCCCCGATAGGGCGTGAGGATGATGTCCTTGTGGATGAGGACTCGCAGCGGCCAGCCTGGCCGCACCTTGATCGTGTCCTGAATGTTCAGATCCTTCTCGACAATGCGCTGTCCAGCCTGGTTGGTAGATTCCTGGGTGGACTCGCGGATCGCCTCGACCAGATCGCTGTTGCCGTTGCCGAACGTGACCTGGGTGCCCACGCCCAGCAGTGTGGACATGGCGATGCCCTTGAGCAGGGTCCAGGTGTGGTAATCGACTTGATCTTCGAGGCCGGCATAACCGGATGGATCGGTTGCCGGCCAATTGTCGATCTCGACCGATGAACCGTCGGGCCGTATGATCCGCTGCCAGGCGACCAAAGCCCGGCTCTGGCCGAAGGCGACCACGCTGTCATAGTGACCGTGAAGGCGCGATCCCTGCGGTATGAGAAGAATCTCGCCCGTCACGGTGTCGTAGACATTTTCCGTGACCCAGGCGTCCACGTCCCCCGGCAGATCGGAATCGAGGCCGCCTTGAAGGCTGCCGGCGATGATCGACCCGGCCATGACTTCGTAAGGTGATGCGGGCTGCTGCAACGCATGGGGGTTGTAGATGTCGCTGTCGTCTTTCTGATTGACGAAGTTGAGCTTGCGGCCCTGGGTATTCTGGTCGTTGGTGAGATCGAGGTTGAGCGAGCCGGCGTTCGGCGGGCTGGAAGCCGGAGCCGCAACTGGAGCGGCGGTCGCCGGCGTTGCAGGCGCTCCTGCGCTACTGCCGTGATTGGAGGTCTGCACGAACACGCCGGATTCAGCGGCCTGGCGCGCCTGCTGGGCGAGCCGGATGCGTTCGGCGCGCGCCGCGTCATCTTCCGCGTTCGGTTTGAAGGTGCCCGCAGTCGGCGAGACCCCAAGGCTGTTCTCGCGGGCAACGATGCCGGGGCCTAGGTCGCCCGGCAGCGGCGCACCCAGCTTCACCTTGTCGTAAGTGGACGGCAGGTTGGTGATCGCATCGGGCCTGGACTTGCCGTTGACGCTGAACCGCTCTTGTCCAGCCTGCGGCTTGGCGTGACTGCCAAGGGCCAGCCAGGCAGCGCCCGCGAGGGCTACGGAGCCGATAGCGGCGGCGCCGATCAGGAGGCTGCGTTTGAACCGCACCACGCGCCGGGGTGAGGCGTGCAGGTTCAAGGTTGGCGGCGGCGCTTTGGGGGCCGGATTGCCGGGGTTGCTCATGGCATCACCAATCCAAGATGCCGCCGCCCTTGGGCGCGGGCTTGCCATCGGTGCGGCTGATGCGGACCACTTGCTGCTTGTCCTGACCCAGGCGGAGTTCGGCGGCGCCGAACAGACGGTCCACGATGTAGTAGTTGGCCCGCATCCGGTAATTGACGAGCTGGCTGCTGCCGTCAGGGCCGACGACAAACAGAGGCGGCGCTTCGCCCTGGTCGATACGGTCGGGGAACTCGATATAGACCTTCTTGCCGTCATCGAAGGCGCGTAGCGGACGCCACGGCGGGCTGTCGCCGGTGATGGCGTAGCGAAACTGGATGTCGGTGAGGACGATGCCGCTGTCGATCGGGACCGCCAGCGCGGCTGGAGTCGCGTCACTGCTGCTTTTGGTGGTGATTAGACTGTCGGCGGGATAGCTCCACGACACCGCCGCCATTGCCGTCTTGGCGGTGCTGGCGAGTTTCAGATGATAGGTGCGGTGGTCGGTGAGAATGACCAGATCGGTGGTGAGGCCCGCCGCAAAGGGCTTGACCAGAACATGTACCTGCTTGTCTTTGCCGTTGCCGCTGGAGGTGTCGCCCACCGCCCAGCGCACGGGGTCGCCGGCCGAGATCGAGGACAGGGTTTCGCCGGGCTGGAGGGCAATATCGCTCACCTGCCCCGGCGCTGCGTACAGCCGGTACAGCGCGTTCTCGGAATAAGGATAGACCTGTGCGGCATTGATATAACTGTCGCCGGAGGGTTCGTGCAGCGCCGCACGGTTGGCCTGCGCCACCTGCACGGCAGGCGGCTCGGCAGGCGCGGGTTTGGGGTCCGGCAGCGGCGGCAGCGGCCCGAACACGGTGCCAATGGGAATCGGCGGCGTCGGTGGCGGCGGTGCGGGATCGTGAAGGGCGAGCGCAGGCTTGAACTTGGCCTGGTCGTAAGTGATCGCCGGTGGCGGCGGCGGGTTGCTGGCGCAGGCAGCGCAGATCGCGCTGACGCTCAAGACGGGTAATACAGTGCGAAGAAGCATGGCGTCCTCCTAAGGCGCGTCGCTGGAATTGAGTTCACGCGACCAGTTGATGCCGTTGACATAGATGCCGAGTGGATTGACGTTCATGGTGGACTGGTCGGACGGGGGCTGGACCACATAGGTCAGGATCGCGGTCCAATGCTGGGTGCGGTCGGGCGTGTCCTGGGCGAAGACCTGTTCGGTCCATTTGACTTCAAAGGAATTGCCGGAGGCGCGCACCACGCTGGTGATCTGGACGGAGACCGTGCGATGGCCGATCAGCTTGTCGAGATTGATCTGGCGGGCGTAGTCGTTGAGAAACGCCTGCGTATGGTCGGTGGCGAAGGCATCGGCGTGGTCCCAATTGTGGACGACCACCACCGGATCAATGGAGAGCGCGCGCACATCGGTGATGAAGTTGCCGAGATCGCGCGCAAAGGCGGCATCGGTCGGATTGTAATGCTGGATGGCGGGGCCGACCGCGCGGACGCTACCCTGCTTGTCGACTTCCACCACATAAGGCACGACGCGGCTCTGCGAGGCTTGCCAGAGATTGCCGCCGACCGAGAGGACGGACAGCCCAAGCACCCCGAACGCCATGAGGCGCCAGTTCCTGGCCTGAACGACAGGCGTGCCGATCCGGTCGTCCCATCCCTGGCCCGCGCGGTGGTGGCGGGTGTCGGGCTCAGGCGTGGCGCCGTAACGCTGGATGGTGCGGTTGAAGGACATCACGGCTCCTTTTGATCGAGGTCGGGGTTTGCGCCATGCCCTGGGCGCTCGCCGTCGCGGATCGCCTGTTGGACGTTCTGGGCATGGCCACGGCGGCGCTGCTCCCCCTGCAGGCGGCGGGCCCAGGCGGGTGGCGTCGCGCTGGACCCGCCGCCGCCACCGGCCGGGCCGTGGGGGGCCGGCCCGCCGGATGCGGATGACGGTGAGGATGAGGGCGGTGGTGATCCTGAAGCTGGACCTGATGAACCAGGTGCTGATCCCGAACCCGTGCGGCTGCCGCCGGTGGCGGAAAACGCGGCCTGCCCACCGGCCTGCGCCCGGTTCTTGAGATCGGCGCCCAGATTGCTGGCGAAGGATTTTGCCCTGTTGCCGGCTGCGGATGCCGCGCCGCGCGCAACGCCAGCGAGACCCGCGCCGACGCCAGCCGCGCCGCCCTGGCTGGAGGTGGCCTGACCCATGCGATAGGCCATCGAGGCGGCACCGCCGAGCGATGCGCCGGCTTTGACGGCGGAAATGCTCCCCGAAGCGGCCGCGCCCGCAAGGCGGGCGCCACCCATCACGGCAGCGCCGGCCAGCGCAGTGCCGCCAATCAAAGCGCCCGCCGTACCGAGAACCGCGCCAGCGCCAAGCTGGGGTGCGCCGGACACAAGACCGTTGGCGATGGCAGGCCCGAAGATGCCCAGACCGAACAGCGCCAGCGACGCCAATACCATTGCCATCGCTTCCAGCAGCGTCGGATCATGGCCCTGCAAGGCGCTGGTGAACTGGCCGAAGAAGCTGGAACCGATGCCGATGATGACGGCCAGCACCATCACCTTGATGCCGGACGACACGACATTGCCCAGCACCCGTTCGGCCAGGAACGAGGTCTTGTTCCACAGCGCAAACGGCACCAGCACGAAGCCCGCCAGCGTCGTCAGCTTAAATTCCAGAATGGTGATGAATAGCTGGACCGCGAGTACGAAGAAGGCCAGCACCACGATGAACCAAGCGCCCAGCAGGGCCAGGATGGTGACGGCATGGGTAAAGATGCTGGTGAAGCCCACCAGCTTGCCCGCTTCCTGCATCAGCGGCCATGCCGCCTGATAGCCGGTGCCGGCGAGTTTGCCAGGCTTGAGCAGATCGGCCGCGCTCAGGCTGTTGTTGCTGGCCTGCAAGCCCAATGCCGAGAAGGAACTGTAGACGATATTGGCGAGGTTGGAGAAATTGTTGATGATGAAGGCGAAAGCCCCGACATAGATGATCTTCTTGATGAGGCGGGCAAGGATGTTGGCCTCGCCGTCCAGCGCCCAGAACAGCGCCGCCACCGTCACGTCCAGCGCGATCAGGATGGAAGAAAGACCGGCAACGTCGTTAGCCAGCAGACCGAAGCCACTGTCGATGTAGCTGATGAAGGTCTGCAAAAAACTGTCGATGACGTTGAAGTCGTTCACGGCGCTATCTCAGTTGGGGGTGTAGCCGTTGGCGGTGCCGAGGAAGGTGGTGAAGTCTGCTTGACCTGCGGCCTCGTCCTGGGACTTGCGGGCATCGTCCAGCGAGGTGGCGCGGTACTGCGCCGCCATCAGGCTTTGAAGCTGGAGCTGCTGCTTGATGGCGAGTGCCTGGAGTTGGTTGCCGGCCTGCACTGCTTCCAGATTGCCGGCGGCGCCTTGGCTGGCGTTGACCAGGGTGGAAAGCGTGGTCGCGTCGGACTGGACGTTCTGGGTGATCTGGGCCTGCATTTTCAGGGTGGTCTGGAACGCCGACATGGCGTTCTGCCAGCGTTGCAAAGCGTCGGCGGCGAGCCCCGACGCCGATGTCCCGGTGGCATAGCTTTGCGGGAATGTCTGGGTGAAGGCGGTGCTGGTCGCATCCACCGTCAGGGCGATGCCGCCCGCCTGATTCAAGAGATTGCTGGTGTCGGTCAGGGCCGAGGTTATGCCGGTGAGCGTGGAGAGATTGAGGGAAGAAAGATTCTTCCCCTCGTTTATCAGCATGGTCGCCTCGTTCTGGAGGCTCAGAATCTCATTGTTGACCTGTTGTAATTCGCGGGCGGCAGTCAGCAGGTTTTGCGCATAATTGGTGGGATCGAAGACGATGCCGCTGCCGAACTGCGCCTGGGCCGGGACGGCGAGCGCGCAAGACGCCAGGGCGCCGCAAAGCAGAACGGATATGAGCCTGCGTTTCATGGGGTGTTCTCCGTCTGGGGGTAATGGGCGAGCAGCGGCACGGCCCATTCCAGGCCGCGGGCGATCAGGAAGCGGACGGCGAACAGCGAGGCGCCGTGTTCGGCCAGGATGCCGTCGATCAGAACCTGACTGGCAGGGTCCGAAGCGCCGCAGAAGGCCAGCGCGAGATCGCCCAGCGCCAACTCGAACAGCCGGTTGCCACGGCGCGATTGCAGATAGTAATGGCGCTTCGGCGTGGCGCGGGCGATCAACTCGATTTGGCGGTCGTTAAGCCCGAAGCCCTCATAGGCGCTGCGGGCCTGGGGCTCGATGGCGCGGTCATTGGGCAGGAAGAAGCGTTGCGGACAGGATTCGATGATCGCTGAGGCAATCGGACTGCCGGCGATGTCGGCCAGGGATTGGGTGGCGAACACAACCGAGACGTTCTTCTTCCTGAGAACCTTCAGCCATTCGCGGATACGGGCGGCGAACAGCGGGTTGTCGAGATAGATCCAGGCTTCATCGAGGACCAACAGCGTGGGCCTGCCGTCAAAGCGCGCCTCCAGCCGATGAAACAGGTAGGTCAGGACCGGCAGCAGCGCGCCGGTTTCGTGCATCAGTGCTTCCGTCTCGAAGCACTGCACATCGCCCAGGGCCAGATCGTCCTCGGCAGCGTCGAGCAGCCGGCCATAGGGGCCGTCCAGGGTGTAAGGCGCCAGCGCCGCCTTCAGCGCATTGGATTGGAGCAACACGCTCAATCCCGTCAGGGTGCGCTCCCCGATGGGGGCGGTCGCCAGGCTGGACAGCGCCGACCACAGGGATTCCTTCAGTTCTGGGGTAATCACCACCTTCTCATGGGCGAGAACCCCCGCGATCCATTCGGAGGCCCAGCTTCGTTCGGCGGGATCGTCGATGTGGCGCAAGGGCTGGAAGGCCAGCGGGCCGTCAACCGAGGACATGGTGCTGCCCTCCCATTGCCAGGATGGAGGCCCGCGCCGAATTGCCCTTGTCGAAGACATAGACCTGGGATTTGGGATAACGGCGAAACTGCATCGCCATCAGCGCCAGCAGGACCGATTTGCCGGCCCCGGTCGGCCCGACGATCAACAGGTGCCCGACATCGCTGACATGGATGGAGAAGCGGAACGGCGTCGAGCCGCTGGTCTCGGCCAGGAACAGCGCCGGGCCTTGCAGACGTTCGTCGCCCTCCGGCCCGGCCCAGACCGAGGAGAACGGCAACAGGTGCGCCAGATTGAGGGTATGGATCAGCGGCTGGCGAACATTGGCGTAGACATGGCCGGGCAAGGAGCCCAGCCAGGATTCCACCGCATTGACGCTTTCCCGAATGGTGGTGAAGCCCGCGCCGTGAATGACCCGTTCCACGGCGCGCAGCTTCTCGTCTGCGGCGTGCCGGTCGGTGTCCATCACCGTGACGGTGGTGGTGAGATAGCCGAAGGAGACATGATCGCCGCCCAGGGCCTGCAAGGCTTCGTCGGCGTCCACCACCTTGTTGTCGGCGTCGCTATCGAGAAGCTGGACCGGCTCGTTGTGCATCACCTCGCGCAAAAGCTGGGAGACGGATTTGCGCTTGTTGAACCATTGCCGCCGCAGCTTAGTCAGCGCCTTGTTGGCCTCGGTCTTGTCCAACGCGATGAAGCGCGTCATCCAGCGGTAGGGAAAATCCAGATGGTTGAGTGCATCGAGGATTCCGGGCCTGGTGGTGTTGGGGAATCCCAGCACCGTGAGGGTGCGGACATGGGCGTCGCCCAGCATCGGTTCGATGCCCCCACTCAAGGGCTCGTCCGGCAGGATAGTATCGAGGTAGAGCGGTGTTTCAGGGACGGCGACGGCGTGGCGTTTGGTGGAGATGGTGCCGTGCAGATAGGTCAGCGTCTCGCCGTCATCGAGGGCATGAACCTCCGGCATGATGCCCTGGAGGAGATCGACCACCCGGTCGGTTTCGGCGACGAAGCCGGCCAGTTCCTGCCGCCAGTCGCGGGCCTGGTTCCCTTCTTCCCGTTCCAGCAACGCCCGCTCGGCCCGGGCCGTCTGGTCGGGCGGCGGCATATATAAGAGTGTCAGGGTATAGGCGTTCTCGTAATGCTGGCGGGGCGCCGTCCTGCCCTCGCCGTCCAGGCTGTCCTCTCCGCGGAAGGCTGCGGCCCGTTCCGCGTCCACCAGCCAGGAGGCGGCATCGGGAAACTTGGATTCTGAATAGTCCGGGGTGACGAAACGCTCCGCCTCAAAGAACAAGGCCCAGCCGGAACCGAAGCGGCGCAGCACATTGTTGAGGCGGGCGCATGCCCCGACCAGTTCGGCCTCGGTCGCGCTTTCCAGATCGGGACCGCGAAACCGGATGCTGCGCTGGAAACTGCCATCCTTGTTTAGCACCACGCCGGGCGCGACCAGCGCCGCCCAGGGCAGGAAGTCGGCGAGGCGCTCGGCCTGGGCGCGGTATTCGGAAAGGTTCAGCATGACAGCCACCCCTTCTGCCGCAGATGCCGGGCAAGAACCTGGGCGAAGTCGGGATCACGCTTGGCCGCGAACACCGCCAGCGAATGACCCATGATCCAGATCAGGAGGCCCACGATCCACAGCCGCAATCCGAGTCCAAGCGCGGCGGCAATGGTGCCGTTGACGATGGCGAGCGCGCGCGGGGCACCCGCCAGCAGGATCGGTTCGGTCAGGGAGCGGTGCAGCGGCACCTCGAAGCCTTCGATATTGTCCATCAGACGAGCGCCCCACCGCCGAACGAAAAGAACGACAGGAAGAAGCTCGACGCCGCGAAGGCGATGGAGATGCCGAACACGATCTGGATCAGCCGGCGAAAGCCGCCCGCCGTCTCGCCGAAGGCCAGCGACAGGCCGGTGACGATGATGATGAGAACGGCGATGATCTTGGCGACCGGACCCTGAATGGAGTCCAAGACTTGTTGTAACGGTTGCTCCCACGGCATGTTGGTGCCGGTGGCCCAGGCGGGGGCCGACATCAACAACAGGATGGCGGCGGACGGAATCGTTCTGACAAGGTGGTGGCAACGCAAAGCGTTCTCCTTTCATGGTTGCCACCTGCTGGATTTGGTTTCGATGAGGGCGTAGTCGCCGCTGGCGTCCAGGCCCTTGATCTCCCCGATGGTGTCCACGCGACGGGAAACCCCGCGCCCCTGGATGAACACCACTAGGTCGATGGCTTCTGCGATCAGCCGGCGCGGTACGCTGACAACGGCTTCCTGAATCAGTTGTTCGATCCGATAGAGTGCGGCGCGCGCGGAATTGGCATGGACCGTGGCGATGCCGCCGGGATGGCCGGTGTTCCACGCCTTGAGCATGTCCAGCGCCTCGGCGCCGCGCACCTCGCCCACGATGATGCGGTCGGGACGCATCCGAAGGGTCGAGCGCACCAGGGCAGCAAGCGTCACGACGCCCTGTTTGGTCCTCAGCGCGACGCAATCGGGCGCGGCGCATTGCAGTTCGCGGGTATCCTCCAGAATGATGACCCGCTCGTCGTGCTTGGCGAGTTCGGCAAGCAGCGCATTGGTGAGCGTGGTCTTGCCGGAGCTGGTGCCGCCCACCACCAGGATATTGCGGCGGTCAGCCACCGCCCGGCGCAGCATGTCGGCCTGGCCGGGCGACATGATCCGGTCGGTGATGTAATCCTCCAGGGTGTAAATCTTGGCGGCGGGCTTGCGGATCGAGAAGCACGGTCCCATGGCGACCGGCGGCAGTAGTCCCTCGAAACGCTCGCCTGTCCCCGGCAGTTCGGCGCTGACGATGGGATTGCCGGCATGAACTTCGGCGAAGATGTGCGAGGCGACCAGCCGGATGATGCGTTCGACTTCCTCGGCGCCCAGGCGCATCCCGGTATCGACCCGCCCCTCGCCCAGCCGATCCAGACGTAACGCGCCATCGGGATTGACCATCACCTCGATGACGGCGGGATCGCACAGGGCGGCGGCAATCTCCGGCCCCATCGCGGTGCGCAGCATGATCCGGCGGCGTTCCAGCGTCAGGGGATGGACGACGCTCATGGCTGCGCTCCCTGATCGGTGGCGCGGGCCAGAAGTTCGGCGCGGAAATTCTTGCCATTGGCAAGACGGCGGCTGACGGAAGTGACAAACTCCTCGAAACGGTCATGCGCCAAGGCGCGGGCGGTGGCCTGATCGGCCTCCGGCAAGGGCGCCGTCACCATCAATTCAAACCGCACGAACAGCGCCAGGCTTTCCATGACGATGCCGACATCACGCTCGATCCGCCCAAGCTGGCCGGAGAACTTCTCCAGCCGGGTCTTGATCTTGGCGTCCACGTCGCCCGCGCCCTGGGTCTGGAAATAGCTGCGTAGTGCGGCTTCCACGATGGACGACTGCGTGGCGCCTGGCGTGGCGGCGAGCTGGTCCAATTGCTCGAAGATGGCCTTGTCGAGATAGACGTGACGGCGGGATTTTTTCATGGTCATCCCCCGTCAAAAGGCCGGAAGAAGACCGTCGCGGTCGCGGCGGTCGCCTTCGTTCATGGCGCGGGCGCGGGCAACAGCCTGGCGTCCACGCTGCGGGGCGCGGGTATCGGTGGCGGAATCGTCATCATCGAACAGCGAGAGTGTCGGCTGCGTCGCCCGCTGCGGCCGCGCTTTGGCTTCTTCCGGCAGACCGGGATGGCGCTGCTGCTGCAAGCCGCCTTCCTCGTCGTCGGCCCCTGCGGCGCCATCGGCTTGCTGCTGTTGCAGGCGAGCGTCGAGACCGCGCACCTGCCCGCTCCAGTCATTGGGGCGCGGCGGCGGGCAATCGGGATAGCCGCCATCCACCAGCGGCGGCGCCGGCAGGATGCGTTCGATGAAATTCCGATCCTCGTAGTACCGCACCTTTTTGGCGCGGATCGGCGCCAGCCCGGAGATCAGCACCAGTTCATCCTTGGGCGGCAGTTGCATGACTTCACCCGGCGTCAGCAGCGGACGGGCTGTCTCCTGGCGGCTGACCATCACATGGCCCAGCCAGGGCGAGAGACGGTGACCGGCGTAGTTGCGCTGGGCGCGAAGTTCGGTGGCGGTGCCAAGGGCATCGGAAATCCGCTTGGCGGTGCGCTCGTCGTTGCTGCTGAACGCGACACGGACATGGCAATTGTCGAGAATGGAATTGTTCTCGCCGTATGCCTTGGACACTTGGTTCAAGGACTGCGCGATCAGATAGGCGCGGATGCCGTAGCCCGCCATGAACGCCAGCGCCGTCTCGAAGAAATCCAGCCGACCCAGCGCCGGGAATTCGTCGAGCATCAGCAACAAATGATGCTTGCGGCTCTTGGCGGGATCGCCTTCCAGCTTCTCGGTGAGTCGGCGGCCAATCTGGTTCAAGACCAGCCGCACCAGCGGCTTGGTCCGGGAGATGTCGGACGGTGGGATCACCAGATACAGCGAGACCGGCTGCTTGGCGTCCACCAGATCGGCAATGCGCCAGTCGCAGGCCGCCGTGGTCGCTGCCACGATGGGGTCACGGTACAGGCCCAGGAACGACATGGCGGTGGACAGCACGCCCGACCGCTCATTCTCGGACTTGTTCAAGACCTCGCGGGCGGCGCTGGCGACGACCGGGTGAACCAGGGGCGTATCTTTGGTGCCCAGATGGTTGGTCGCCATCATGTCGCGCAGGGTATGCTCGAAGGAGCGGCGTGGATCGGACAGGAAGCTGGCGACCCGCGCGAGGGTCTTTTCTTCCTCGGCGTACAGCACATGCAATATCGCCCCGACCAGCAGACTGTGACTGGTCTTCTCCCAATGCGAGCGGCGTTCCAGCGCCCCTTCGGGATCGACCAGGATGTCGGCGATGTTCTGAACATCGCGGACCTCGTTCGGTCCCTTGCGGACTTCCAGCAGCGGATTGTACTTGGCGGAACGTGGATCGGTGGGGTTGAACAGCAGGCAATGGGAGAACAGCGCGCGCCAGCCAGCAGTGATCTGCCAGTTTTCGCCCTTGATGTCGTGAACGACGGCGCTGCCGGTCCATGACAGCAACGTCGGGATACAGAGCCCCACACCCTTGCCCGAACGCGTTGGGGCAAACGCTATCGCGTGTTCGGGACCGTCATGGCGCAAAAACCTGTTGCCGCGCTGGCCCAGGAAAACGCCCGACGGGCGGAACAGGCCGGCGCGCTGGATCTCCTGGGTGGTGGCCCAGCGCGACGAACCGTAGGTAGTGACCCGCTTCGTCTGACGTGCCCGCCACAGCGAACCGATGATCGCGGCAGCTATCCCGACAAAGCCGCTGGCCGCCGCCATCGTGCCGGCGCGATTGAACAGCGTCGGCGCGTAGGCGTCAAACGCATACCACCACTCAAACAGGCGCCAGGGGAAATAGACCGGATAGTGCAGCGCGACGAACCACGGCGCACCCAGCCGCCATTGATAGCCAAGCTCCAGTGCCGTCCATTGCGTCGCCCACCACACGCCCACGATCACGATGGCTAATACGACCGCGATCTGGCCGATTAGAATTTTGGTGGGCGTCATGGAACGATCCGAGTTGTCTCAACACGAATCACCTTCCGCCGCACATGCGGAATTGAGAACCCGCTATTCGCGGTAGATTCTTTGATCTTCTTTGCTGTTCTTTACTTCGCTGCGCGCAAAGGCTCGCCAAATAAGTTAGCGAAGAGTTACTGCGATGCTCCAGCGCCCATGACGAACAATGCTTCGGCGGTCAGTGCATCACGCTGTCAAATTGACGGCCCGCGCTGCCGGCCGATGGTCCAAGAGATCGCGTCGCCCCGCGCAATACCCGCCACGGTTTTGCCCATGCTGCGCTCCAGCACCGGACGCCACGGCACCAGTGTAAATTGGCGGGATTTCTCAATAACAGCGAAACTGCCGCTCGCCAGGTCGAGCTTGCGGGCATAGACACCCTCGATCCGGTCGCCGGACTTGGCTTCCCGATACGCAAGCCCCAGTTCCGCCGATAGCTGCCCGGCGGCGCGGGCCAATTCCCGCCGCCGCAGCACCGACAGCATATTGGCGCGATAGACGATCTGGTCCTGATCCTGGCGGGCCAAATCCTGCTCCACCAGCCATTGCTGGCGGCGCACCAGCGCCTCGCGGGCCTCCCGGCCGAATCCGGCATCGCGGATCGGCGTGGGCTGCCGCGCCATCAATTCCCGGTCCAGCCAGGTTGCTCCCTCGGTCCCGATCTGGCGGTCTATCGGCAAGACCGACAGCGTTTCGACCCTGACCGGGTAGTTGCGCGCCTGCTGCCGCTCAAAAGATACCGCCCGCGCCACATGATCCGGCGCAATGATCCATGTCCCGTCAGGCTCCCGTTCGGCAAGCTGGGACAGCTTGCGCATAGCCTCCAGCCGCCGGACATGGGTTTCGGCAAACTCACGGCGCACGGTCTTGTCGTGCTGCATGTGAATATCGGCGCTATACCGCCCGCCATGCGCCGACGCGATCTCGGCGACGGTATGATCCACCGCGCGCGCCTCCAGGCGCTTTGGCGTGATGGCGATGATGCTGCCATCTGGGATCGGCGCCGTCCCATTGCCGCGCCCGATGTCAACGTAATGGCTGCGCCCGTCCACCCCGTCCACGATCAGATAATGGCGGTCCTTCAACTCGTCGGACAGACCGCGCACCAGCAGCTTGCCGATGATGGGCTTGGCGTTCGGGTCGGTCGCGTCATAAATCGCGTAATCGGCGGCCCCGCGCGGAATCCCCTGGCGCTGGATTTCGTAATGGAGGGCCTTGAGGATGTCGCCGCGCTCGCCCATGCGCCGCAGCACCGGCTCCATGTCGTCGGCCAGCCGCCATTGTCCTGGGGCTATCTCGTCGGCCAGACCCAGCCGCTGAAGTTTCTGCAAGCGCCCGGCCCGTAGCGTCTGGCGCAGGCCGTCCCCCGGATCGGTGCCGGATCGCAGGATGCCGTCCTCGCCCACCTCCTGCCGCAACCGGCGGTCCAGGCTGGTGAACCGCTCCTGCTCCATCTCGGACTTGAGACTGCGATCGATCTGAACCGCATCGCGCGGCCCCAGGTCGAGGGTGACGATCTCCTGCGCCCGTTCCCGCATCCCGTGCGAGATATATTCGCGGGCGATGATGAGGTCTTTGCCGGTGTCGTCCTTGCCCCGGACGATGATATGGCTGTGGGGATGGCCGGTGTTGTAATGATCCACCGCGACCCAATCGAGCTTGGTTCCCAGATCGCTCTCCACCCGCTCCATGAACCGCCGTGTCAGATCCTTGAGGTCGTCATATTCGGCGCCATCGTCAGGCGAGAACACGAAGCGGAACTGGTGGCGGTCGCCATCGCTGCGTTCCAGAAATTCTTTCCCATTCGCACGGTCCTGCTCGGCGTCATAAAGTTCGCCGGGTTCGCCCTGGCGCGTCACGCCGTCCCGTTGCAGGTAACGCAGATGCGCCATGACCGCGCCGGTGCTGCCCTTGAGCTGGACCAGATGCGCCTTGACGATCACGCGGCGGGACCGAAGCCCGGCCTGGGGTCCGCGTGATGCCAGAACACGGCCGGCGCCGGAGCCGCGGCCGATGCGGGCGCCGGTGAAGCTGCTGCGCTTGCCACCGCCCGGCTTGGCAAAGCCGCCCGCCCGCGCCGTCGCCTTCGTCACCGCCCGCTTGAAGGAGCGGGGCGGCTTTGGTTGGCGCGCGCCAATCCTGCCGAGGTCGGGTTCAAATTCGTTTTCGCGTGCCATGTCCTTACGTCCATCGGCCCCCGCATCAACGATCGTACTTCACCGCCAATGCAATGGCATCACGATTTACGTTCGCGCGTGCGCCCACGCCGATACGGGCACCGCCCACGAATTTCCGATGTGCAGACAAAGCACTTCCCGCGCCCCGTGGGCGCGGGCTTTATCTTGTCCTAATCCCACGCGCGAAAATTTTTTCAGCCTCCGCACGCCTCGTCTCCCCGGCCACGCTGCCGAGGTCCGCGATAGCACCCGCGCCGCCACGCCGTCCGATCCGCTGAAATCGCCGGGAGCGACGCCCGAAAAGCGCCGCTCCCGACACGATTTCCGGCCTCATTCGAGGTCTGGAAACCAAGCGTCGAACGCCTTTTCGAGCAACGCTTGTTCGATCAAAGCAGCCTTCAACTGCGCTTCGATCCGCTGGATTTCCTTCGCATCGCAGCTTGCCGAAAGCTCTGCCCGCAACTGTTGAATATGATCGTATATCGTCATCGCCGTCTCCTGTTTGTGAAAGGACGGCGGTGGTTCCTGGGGCGGATCGGGTCGGGTCAAGGGATCGCGGGCTTGCCCGCGAACCGCTTTAGCGGCGATGGGGGTCACGATTTTTTTCGGCGCGGCGCGGTGGTGAACGCGCAAGCGCCAGGGCCTGTGCGCCGAAAAAAATGGTGGGGCCCCATCGTCCCTTGAGGCGGCCCGATCTGTCCCGGACAATGGGACCGCCTGAGCAGCCCCTGCACCGGCCCATCCACAGCGATGGGACGATGACGCGAGCGCGGCGCGGCCAGTCGAAAAAAAGGGGGCCGAAGCCCCCGAAAGTTGCACCTCAATCGGTGTCGGGACCGCAAGCGGGATCGGTTTCAGGATGGAACGGCGCTCTCAGCCCTTCCAACACTTTCAACAAACGGCGGGAGTGGATTTCGGTGCGGCCCTGCGCCATGAGGATGCGCACAGCCGTTTCGTTTTCCTCCACCCGCCGGATTGCCTCTTCAAAGGCGTCCCAAGGGCCGATATTTTCTTCGGGGATTGGGTCGCCTTCCTCGTCATAACCGCCGTGAATGTAGAGCGGTGCGGTCTTCATGCGGTCGCCCGCTTCTTCGGCTTCGCGGATAAGGCGAAATGCTTCTTTCCGTTGATCGTCGTTCGTCATCGTTTTGCTCCTGATAAGGGGAAAAGCCGCGCAACCCATGACGGGCTGCGCGGCTCTCCGGTGGCGTCAGATGGCGGCTTCCATCAGCTTCTTGGCCCTGCCTTCCAGTTCAAGCCGGGCGTCCTGATGGGCCTTGTTGCGGGCCAGGGCGGTGATGCCCTGCACGAAGTCGAAAATGCTTTCCGGCTTCCTGCCTTCCTCGTTCAAGACGGTTTCCACGATCTTGGCCGTCTCGCCTTTCGAGAAACCCCGCTTGCGCAGGAAGCTGTCCCGGTCCTCGTCGGTGCGGGCGACGATCAGTTCCCGCGCCGATTGGATACCCGCCAGGAACGCCTTGGGGCTGGAATTGGCGAAGCTGGTCAGGGCCGGTGCGGCTTCCTGGGCGAAGCGGTTCCCGGCGAATTTCGAGTGCCGGATAGTGATCTGCTCGAAATTCTCCGTGCCCCAAAGGTTGCGGTTCTGGCACACGGCGCGAAGATAGAACGACGCGATGCCAAGCGTCTTGCTGCCCACTTCGCTGTTCCAAGCATAGAAGCCCCGGAAATAAAGGTCCGGCGATCCATCCGCGAGGCAACCCGCCTCGATGGGATTGGTGTCGTCCACCAGGAACAGGAATACGTCCCGGTCGCTGGCGTACAAGGTGGTGGTTTCCTTGCTCACGTCCACGAACGGATTGTAGGTCATGTCCGCCCAATTCAGGACGCCCGGCACCTTCCAGCGGGTGTCCCCGTTGCCGTTGCCGGCGATCTTCTGCACGGCGGCGACAAGTTCATGGTCCCAGATGCGGCCGTAATCGGGGCCGGTGACGGCGCGCAATTCCACATTGCCGTCCTCGGCTTCCAGCGTCTTGACCAGTTCGGCGCGATGATTGGAAAGACCATATTGCAGGTTGATCCCGGCCAAGGGTGCGGGAAGCTGGCGCATGTAAGTGGAAGGTGCGCCCACCAGACTGCACAATTGCCCGAAACTCCAATGGGTCGCGGAAACGGGCTGCTCGCGTCCCGGCACGATCAATTCCAGCCGCTCGGCATCGTCGCGGGTGGCTTCGACTCTGATTTCCCGGCTTTCCACGGTGCGGGTGGTGGCGCGGTCGGCGCGGGCTTTCACGTCCGCATAAAGGTCCGAAAGGCTGAGATACTTTTCATCGTCGGGCCGTGTCCACCATTCGGACGAAACGCGCCCGATGCGCTGGCCCTTGGTAATGTCCACGCGATAGGCACCGTTCACGCTCTGCTGGTTCTGAATGTCCATAACAAGTCTCCTTTAAGGGTTAGGTTTCAGCGCAAGCACAGCGCCCGCGCTGAAACCTTGCCCGTCGGCGAGACCGGGGGGTGCAAAGGTCAACGGGGTCAGCGGCGGAGGGGTATCACCCGATTTTCTGGAGGCGGCGCGCCCAGCGCCGACTCGTTAAAAGAAAATCGGGGAGACCGCCGCGCCCCCCTTGACCGCGCCGGGGGGCAGCGCCCCCAAGCCTTCCTTCAAATAACAAAGTGCGGAGCGCATCATCTCTTCCACCAGGGATGGAAGCCGCCAGGCGGAGATCCGCGCATCCAGAGCGGGGCTTCGTTCACGACAGCCCGGCCGCGCTGCGCGCGGGGTGGCCCATGCCTGACGGACGGACGGCTGGACTTGCCAGCCCTGGGCAATCGGATTATATGACTACAGTAGTCACGGCTCTGCGAGGACCAGTTTCATGCGGGAAATTCAGCTTCGGGACGCCAAAGCGAGCCTATCTGCGGTGGTGGACGATGCGGTTCATGGCAAGCCTGCAATCATCACCCGGCACGGCAAGCGGGAAGCGGTGATCCTGGGCTTTGAGGAATGGGAGCGGCTGTCGCATGTCCCCTCCTTCGGTCGCTTTCTGACGGCCGCGCCGCTATCGCCCGACGATCTACCGGCCCGTAACAGCAAACCCCCACGCGCCACCGACCTCTGAATGACGGGCTATTTGATCGACACGAATGTGATCTCGTCGGCGGCGCCGGCGCGGCCCGCGCCGGCCGGACTCGTCGCCTGGATGGACGCGCAATCTGAGAATCTGTTTCTCTCGGCGGTGACCGTCGCGGAAATCGAGGACGGCATCGCCAAACTCCGGCGCGAGGGCGCGAGCCGCAAGAGCGAAGACCTCGCCGCTTGGCTGGAGGCCGTCCTGCATCTTTACGGCGACCGTATCCTGGCCTTCGACACGGCCACCGCACGGATCGCGGGCGAGCTATCCGACCTGGCGCGCGGCCAGGGCCAATCGCCGGGCTTCGCCGACATCATCATCGCCGCCACGGCGCAGCGCAACAGCCTCACCGTCCTGACGCGCAATCTCAAAGATTTTGCCCCGCTGGGCGTCGCGGCGCTCGATCCCTTTTTGGGTCTGCCGCCGGAATAGCAGCCGAAAAGCTGTCCTCCATCGACCCAAGAAAGGAAAGCGCGCAGCGCGACCGCTCGCCCCTTGGGGCGAGCGGTGCGGCTGCGAATTGTGATGACGACGCTAGGCGGCCTTCGGAAGCGATTGCAGCCGCTGGGTTGCGGTGGCGTGATGCTCCGCGTTCAACTCGATGCCCAGCCAATCCCGCCCCAGCCTGTGCGCCGCCTCCAAGGTCGAGCCGGAGCCGCAAAAGGGATCGAGAACCAAGTCGCCGGGCTTGGAAAAACAAGCAATCAGCGGCGACAAGGCCAGCACGGGTTTCTGGGTCGGATGCAGCTTGTTGCCGGTGTAGCCGAACTCGATAATATCGGGAATGGGCTGAACGGGCGGGACGGGATCACCCTTCGCCAGCAGATACGCTGTCTCATGCTGATAGCGTAAAAAACGGCACCCAGAAGCATAGTCCTTGCGAAATGCCAGGTGCCCGACAATGCGGAAGCCTGCCGCACGCCACGCATCTGCAAACAGGTGGACCCTGTGCCAGCCGTAAAAGCTGACACAGAAGCCGCCCGGTTTGAGGAGGCGGTACATCTGGTGAAAGGCCGGATACAGCCATCGGCCATTGTCGTCATTGTGTACGCTGCGCCCGTCTCGCCCCCGATAGCGGACGATATAAGGCGGGTCGGTCAAAATAAAATCCACCGATGCGGTATCGAAACTGCGCATCAAACTGGTGCAATCGTCATGGCATATCGTGTTGCGGGGTGTGGTGATCGTCGTCATGGGAGATTCCTCGATGCAGGGTTCAGCGCCCAAAAGCCGCGCTGAACCCCTGCCCGTCGGCGAGACCGGGGGTAGCGCGGTCAAGCTGGGGGCTGGCGAGGGGGATCACCTGATTTTTGTGGAGGCGGTGCGTCCAGTGCCGACTCGTTCAAAGAAAATCGGGGACACGACGGCCCCCGGCTTGACGGCGTGAGGGGCGGAGCCCCTTGCCTTCCCAACAAAGAAAAGGCCGCGACCGCCCGCCCCGTGGGGCGAGCGGCGCGGCTCCCGGATTGCGATGTCGGCTGCTATCTGTCGCCGTCCTCGGCGTCGGTGGGCCGCATCAAGACGATGCGACCATCGAGCGGGGTGGCTTCCAGTTCGACATTGAAGCCGCCGCCTTTCTTGTGCGCCCAGGCCACGCCGATGGCGGTCCAGTTGGCCTTTTCGTTTTCGCCGCGCTGGCGCACCGCATAGGCGATGAAGGAGGGTTTGTTGCTCATGGGAGAAGTCCTTTCGCGTTGATCGAGGCCGCACCCAATGCGCGGCATCGTGGGGTGAAAGAGCCGGGGCGCAGGTGGCGGGGGTCTCAAAGGCGGCCATCGGCCCCGCGATAGCGGCGCGGAGCTGCACAAGCCCCTGGGGCGCGGAAGCGAGCGGGCTTGACGCCCCCGCGCGCTCTGGCCTGATGCCCAAACGATGCAAGTTTCTTGAGGATCGGCCGCCCGCGAAAGGCCGTTAACCCGGCAACAACACCGACCATCGCCGCGTCCGCGCGGCGAAGACGACATGCAAAGGCGCTATCGTGCCAAGCCGGTCAGGCGCACAAAAAGGCCGGATGCGGGCGAACGCCACGCCGATAACGGGGCTTGCGGCGGCGGCCCCGATGCCGGGGATGCGATCGTGAGAGCGACGAACAATCCGTCTGCCGCCGCGCGCGGCGGGGATGAAGCGGTCGCGCCCTTCCCGCCAAATGCCGCCGACAGACCCGGTGCTATGGTATCCACATAGGCCAACGTGGCGCGCGGCAAGGCCGTGCCCCGCAACAGGAAATCCTCGTACCGCTTGGGTCCGGCATTGTAGGCGGCGAACATGGCGGGATAGCCATAGCGGCAATAAAGCTCGCGCAGATACGCCGCTCCGGCAACAATATTGTCATGGGGATCGTAGGGATCGGGGCCGAGGCGATAGCGTTGCCGGAGCGCGGCATAGGTATCCGGCATCACCTGCATCAGCCCCATCGCGCCTGCCGGTGATGTGATCGGGCGGCCATTCAAATGGGTATGGCCCCTGCTCTCGCCGCCCATCACGCCCGCGATCCAAGCGGGCGGCACGGCGAACTGCTGGGACGCTTGGGCGATCAGAGGCTGCCATTGCGCCACGGATTCTGGGTGCGGCCCAGGCGACGTGGCGCAAAGAATACACACTGTCGAAAGCGTCAGCGCGTCCATATGGGCTCCAGATTTCCGAGGATGGAGGATGCCGGGACCGCGCCGAAATACCGGCCATCGAAGGAATCCGCGACGTGCGGATTGAGCAGAAACACCTCGCCCGGATGAAGGGTGATGCAGCCCTGCCAGCGCGGCAGCGGTCGAAGATGGGTGTCCCGCGCGAGACTTCGGGCGATTTGAATGCCATTGATGGAAACGGCTTCCGCCTCACGACAAACCCGGTCGCCGGGCAACGCCGCGATGGGTTTGACCAGCGGCACATGCACCGGAAGATAGCCGCGCGTAGCGGCGAGAGCGGCAAGGCGCGGCGGCAGCACGGCCAGAACAAGCGAGCCTTTGGCGAGCGCGCTACCATATTCCACGCGGTAAAGTCCCACCGGCGCACTCGCGGTCGCGTTCCAGATCAGCCGTGGCGGACGCGGGCCGATGGCGAGCGCCAGCACCGCCAGGACGCTGATTACAGCGACGGTTCGGGACACGAAGTCTGCGATCTTGGCGGCGTCGTTGGGTCAGTCGGATCGTCGTCGTGAGGATCATGCGGGAGCTGCGGCGAGTGGGTGATGTCCTGCTTGTGGCGCTCGGACCAGAGATCGAGATCGGGTCTGGTGTAGACGACACGTCCGCCATGCTTGCGAAAATTCGGGCCGCCGCCCACGACGCGCATCTTCTCCAGAGTCTTGGGCGATATATTGAGATAATGTGCGGCCTGCACGGTATTGAGATATGGCGATCTATCGTGATCCTTTTCCAATGTTCACCTCGCATGTCAAAACACTTGCGAGAACGATGGAACGCTCCCGCCCCGTCTGACACGCTGGCAAAATTCCTCCGTGTGCGGAAGAGGAAAATGAATCTGTCACATTTCTTCCGCATCTCAGCGTGAGACGGCGCGCGTGATGCGCAGCGCAAAATGAATCAGAACAGATCGCACTTGCGGATTGGGATGGATTTTCTTCTCGCGCTGTCTCGATCATCCGCGAAAGATTTTGGTAACTATTTGCGTTCGTCCGCGTGGCAACGGTTTCGTCCGGCCCAGCGGCGCTCATGGCGCCAGCAGCGCGCGGCGAAATGCAAAGTCGATATTCAGAGTCCTCGTCCAACTGTCGCATGGAAAAAATGGGCGGCGGATTGCTCCGCCGCCCGATGGTCAGGCCGCGATACGCTGCGGCTCCTTCCTGGCTTTGCCCTTGAGTGCGTCCTTGCCCTTGGCGATCACCTTGAGGACCGGCGCGGCCCCAAGCTGGCGAAAGGGAAAGGCCATCCAGCCCGGCAGCCAGCCCTCGACCTTCTTCCGGCCGTTCTTCCCGGCCAGGAAGTCGCGGATAATGGCTTTCTGCGTCTTGCCCTTCTCCGCGATATTGGCCTTGGCAAGTTCCTTGCCGCCCACTTCGGCCAACATGGCGTTGAGGCTGGCCCGGTCGCGCACCAGATCAAAGAAAGTGTCGTCCGGTTTCCACAAGGTGCGGGCGTCCACTTTGAGGACGGTGCCTGCCGCGTCCACTACCTCGCTGCCTGCGGCCAGCGTTTCGGCCATGGCCCAAGCCGCCACTCGCATCACCTGGGCGTCGGTGAGTTTCAGCAGCCGGGCGAACATCGCCTCGGTGCCGTTGCCCGCGATGCCGGTGCCGCGCAACAACGCTTGCACCGCCTTGCGCTCCGCATCGAACACGCTTTGCGCCGGGGCCTTGGTGACACTGGCCTTGACCTCCGGGCTGCGAGCCACCTGCGGATCGGCCTTGACCCGCCAGTTGCCCGACGATGCGGCGGCATGGGCGACCAGAAGCCGGAAGGCCATGCCCGGCTGCTTGGTGAGCGCCACCCGCACCAGGGCGTGACGGTGCAGATCGAGATAGCTCTGCATCGCGCTGGTGATGGTGGGATCAGCCGCCTCCTTCGCCGTGTCGGCCTTCTTGCCCTTCTCCTTGGCCTTCTCAGCCTTCTCGGCCAGCTTGGCGGCGTGGCGGGCCTCCTTCCGGGTCATCCAGCCGTCATGGACTTCCACATCGCCGTGATGGGACACGGTGATATAGACGGAGCCGCCCTTCTCCTTCGGGGTCTTTTCGTAGTCATGCTCGTCGAAGTGACGCCCGATTTCCTGCACGATGACATTGGCCCACCCCTCGGCCCGCATGGCGTCGGCCTTGGCGGCAATCGCCTGGCTCTGCAATGGCCAGAAGAACTTCTTGGGGTCTTTGAAGTAGCCGCCGTCTTCGAACAGATTTTCCACAATGTTGGTCTTGTGGTCGTCGAGCGGGAATAGCGCCACCTTGGTGGAGATCGGCTGACCGCCCAACAGCCACATCTTCAACTGGTGGCCGTGCGGAGCCCTGCGCTTCTCCCACAATTCGCACCATTCCTTCTGCTGGGCCTTGCTCGCCATGGTCAGATGGCACACCGTGTCGTCGTCAATGTCGCCCTGGCGGTAACCCTCCCTGATCTTGGAGAGAAGATTGCCGAGTGCGAGGCGCTGCTTGACCTCATGGGGCTTGATGCCGAAGGTCTGTGCGATGCCTTCGATGGTGCGGCCCATCTTGATGAGATGTACGAAATTTTCATACTCGGTCATCGGTGCCGGGTTGCTGCGGGCGCAGTTCTCGATGATCCCGGCTTCCAGCGCGTCGGCGTCATCACCCGATTTCATGATGACGCAGGGCACCGTCTCGAAGCTGCCCCCTTCCGCGCGGATTTCCTTGACGGAGAACCAGCGCGAACGCCCGAACACCACGCCATAATGCTTGTCCTCCAGGCGGACCAGAAGCGGTTGCAGGATGCCCCTGGCCTTGATGGTGGGCTTGATATGGCTGGTGTCGGGCGGCGGCTCGCTGTAGCGGGGATTGAGCTTTGAGATTTTCAGTTGCTCAAAGGGGATTTGCGTGATTTGCATGTCAATGCTCCTTCTTGGAGTGAAACCGGCCTCGCGTGTCTGACGGTTCCAATGTCACAGCGCGCGAGGCCGGGGTGGTGCGGGATTGCACCTATTCCGCCGCCTCGGCGGTCGGAATGACGTTCGACCATTCGCAAGCGAGGTACGTCTCGCCTTTTGCGTCGGTCAGGAGATAGGGACTGTCGGGATCGATCCCGTCCGTGTCGTAGCAGCGGATTTCCAGGCGCGCGGTGCCGTGGGGGATTTCCACCGACAGCACCTTGGCGTTCTTGAGCGAGGCGATCATGCGCGGGCCTTCGCCGCCTTCCGCGAAGTAGGACGGCACAGCCAATTGCTTGGTGTCATCCGACCACAGATCGACGCCCGCGCCTTCGGCCACCGCATCGACAAAGGTGTTGCCGCACACATCGGTCGAAGACCAGCCGCTACAGTCATTCGCCTCCACGATGGCCTTGTTCAAAGCCTCTGTGAGGGTGCGGCCCTCGACGGTGCGGATGCAGAAGTAATAAAGGGCATAGCCCAATTGCACGGTGTAGCTGGTCACAACGCGCCTCCATTCTTGCGCAGCGCCAGCCGCACGGCGGCGGCGTCCAGCAGGGTGGGGATTTCGGTGATCGCGCCTTGTGCGCGGGCGGCCTCGGCATAAACCGAAAGCGGATGGCGGCCTGCAAACTGCGCATCGCGGCGTAACTCGAAACCATAACTGCGGATCAGGTCGTGCAGTTCGGCAAGGTTGAAAGGCCCAACCGAGACCGCGCCGCCGCAACAGGAAAGCCCGAACACAACGTCAGGGTCGTAGGGCTGGATTTCGCTGATAAGCCAAGCATCCGGCCCGGTGGGATCGAACAGCTTGATGAGCGGCACATGGTCATGGCCGGGATCGCTGCCATTCGCCAACAGGCGCGGTCGCAGTTCGTCGGGAATAAGGATCATGGAAGCCTCCAAGGTTGGGGTTGGGTGCCGCCTTGGTGGGCGCGGGCTTCTGCGCTGGTGGGCTGGTGACGGGTTGAACGCATCTGCTGCCTCCGGCTCGGACCCCGCCCACACACATTTCCCGGAATGGAGGGGGGCGGCGTCTTCCCGGCGTATCGAGGCGTGCTCGCGGTCAAGCCGCGGCGGGCAAATGAAAGTGGGGCGGCGGATTACTCCGCCGCCCCACATGGCAAGGCCCCGCCGCGGTCCTGCCCGAGCGTGGGAAAGGGGCCCCGGTCTGCACAAGGGCCGCCAGGCCCGCGGAAGATTGGGGAAACCCCACGCGACGGGTTGGCCGCATTAGAGCGCGCTTCGATTAAGCCGGTACGCCGCAACCCGACGTTCCGGGGAATGGCCTTCCAACAAAGTCAGCGCGGGCCGTTCGGCCCGCGCTGTCCCTATGTCTTGGTTTTGGTTGTCTGGTGTCTTGCGCCAGGGATGGAGCCCCGCAAGGGCGGAGACCGCGTGCGGGCTCCGTGCGCGACAGCCTGGCCCGCCCCGGCGGGGGCGCCCATCGTCTCAGTCGTGGGACAGGACGTTCAGCAATCGGCCGAAGGGATCACGGACATAGAAGCGGCGCACGCCCCACGGCTCCGATACCGGCCCATATTCGAGGGCGATGCCGGCCTTTGCGAGCCTGGCCTGAACCTCGTCCAGATTGTCCACCTCGATCGAAAGATCGGGCACGGGTGTCCCGGAGCCGCCTTCAGTGGCGAAGCTCACTTGCGGCGTCGTTCTGGCGCCGGTTGCGAAGGTGACGATCCACCCCAGATCCATTGCAGGCTTCATGCCCAGAATGCCGCCGTAAAAGGCTTCGGCCTTGCCGGGGTCGGGGCACGCGATGTTGGCGACGATACGCTTGACTGCCACGGGGCTACCTCCGTCCACCGCGACCATCCCCTTGCCAGGCGCCCGGCGTCAATCGCGGCGGCGACAATCGTCGTGAAATCAGAGGGCCGCGCCGCGGTCCCTAACGCGGCGGGCGGCGCGGCACCGAAGGCTTTTTCTGGCGCACGACATTGCGCGGACGCCGGCCGGGCCGGAGGGTCGGGCCCAGCACATCCCTGGGGGAGACCGGCGCAAGAAACTCGATCACCTGGGCGCCGAGGACGGCGGCCAGCCGGCCGATGACGCGCAACGAGGCGTTGCGGGTGCCGCGCTCGATGCCGCTCAGATAGTTCATGGCGATATCGGCTTCGAGCGCGACGCTCTCCTGGGACATGTCGCGGGCGAGGCGCAATTTGCGGATATTGAGGCCAACCTGCTTCAGCAAATCCATGCGCCAAAGCAAGGTGATTGTTAACTATTGTTCTATGAATTATAGTAGAAGGATTACATAGGGGACACCCAGGCCGGCGGCCCCTACGCCAAAGTGTCGCATTTTTGATATAGTTTGCCGCGTCGTTTGAAGGGCAAAGACCATTGCCGATCGACCGCAACCAACCGATTGCCGACGAAGTACCCTGGTCCGACTCGCTCACGGCCTATGATGACGGCCATCTGGCGGTCTATCTGCGGCTTATCAAGATGAGCAAGGCCGGCGTCCCCGACGATGAGTTGTGCCGCCAAGTCCTGGGCATCGATCCGGCCCGCGAGCCGGAGCGGGCGCGCACCGTCCTGGCGCGCCACATGAAGCGGGCGCGCTGGATGACGGAGACCGGCTACCGCGAACTGGCGCGCAGGCCCGACTAAGCCAGAAACTCGCGATAGCCGCCCGAGACCAGATAGCGGCCCCGCTTGAGCGTGTTGCGCACATGGTCGCGCAGACCGCTCTGAGGATTCACCCAATCCCGCTCGACCCGCGCCTCGCCATAGAGCGCAACCGCGATATCGCGATGGCGCGGCTTGACGCGGGAGACCTTGATCGCATCAAGCACTTCGGCCAGGCGGCGGCCGTAGGGCTCGGTCGCAAAATGCCGCTCCAGCAGACGCCCCGTGAGCCGCAGATCCTCGAAACAATGCAAGGCCCGCAGATAGGCGGGCTCCTGATCGGGATGGACGATGGCCTCGGCGAACAGATGGACCGGCTCGTCCAGGGAGGCGCCGGCGACGCGCACCTGCAAGGCGCGGGCGCCGTCCTGAAACAGCAGATGCTGCACGCCATCGGCGCCGGACAGGGTCGTGACCTGGCAGGCGACGGTGGTCAGATGAAACAGCGGCGGCGTTGCCAGTCCCTTGCACTGGCAGATGGCGTAAAGCCGCAGCACATCGGCGGTCATCTCCGGACTCCAGAACACAGCGGCGGTACGCGCATCCTGCTCGGGCGCGCTGCTGTAGCGCACACCGAACCGCGATAAGGTTGAGACAGCACCCTGTTCGACAATCTTGCGGCGCAAGTCCGTCACGTCACTGATTTCGAAATTGGCGGTGGCCTGCTTCCAGGCATCGACGAATTGGGAATTTTCGCGCAGGAATTCCCAGGCCCATTCGCGGCTGGTGTATGCGAGCGCCTGGGCCAAGGCAACATGACCAAAGCGGCTGATATTGTCATTGGTATCCGACATGGTGCGTCCCTCAACAACTCGGCATGCATTGCAGATCGTGCTGCCTGCTAGTTTCGACGAAGTGCCGGACGTACACCAACGCCACAAGACCAGCCGAGCACCTTTGCCCGGCCGGCTCCCTCGATTCTCTCGCCATGTTCACCTCCTTATTATGTGTCTGATGTTATCGTCACTCCTGTCTCGCGAACGCCACGCCACTCCGAGATCGTTCTACACATCGTCAAAGTCTCAAGCGAATGTTCCATCGCATCAATTGTTGCTGCTGATGACGGACAGCGAGGCATGCGCTACGGAAGCGACAGCGGCGGACCTCCGCAGGAAAATGGTGCCGGCAAGTTAGGCACGCCCCCTTTCAACTCCCTATTTGCGCCTTGGACTCTCGTACGTAGCCTCTCGGCTGGTGAAATCGCGGTTGAGCTTTTCCGCGGCAAAAGTTGCGATCCAGCCGAATATAGCCATGGCGGCTGCGGCGACGGGGATGCCGATAAGCCCGTAGCCCGAAGACAAGACCGCGCCGCCGATCCAGGCTCCGAGTGCTATCCCGACATTGAAGGCAGAGATGTTCAGCGTGGACACAAGATTTGGTGCCTGAGAGGCGAATCTCATGACGTTGACTTGGGATGCCGGAATGGCGGCAAATGTTACGACACCCCAGAGAAACCAATTTGTCTCCGCTGGAATGAAATCGGCGCTCGTCCAGCGCAACGCCACTGACACGATGGCGATCGCGATTGCAATGCAAGCGAGGGCCCGGTTGACATTCCAGTCGGCCAACCTGCCACCGAGGAAATTCCCCGCTGTCAGACCTATGCCAACCGAAAGAAGGCTGACCGTTGCGGCCTCCGCAGAGAGGCCAGAGAGGCCTTCCATCATTGGAACAATATAAGTGAAAAGAGAAAACGCGCATCCAGTGAACAAAATAGTCGTTCCGAGGGCGGCCCAGATGCGCGGATCAGAAAGAGCGCGAAATTCCGCGATGAAGTCAGCACGCTCCTCGTCATGTTTTTCCGGCAGCACGGCGATAAGCCCAATCAAGACCACGGTACCAAAAATTGAAATCGCCCAGAACGGCATCCGCCAGCCAGCCCAATTTCCCAAGGCCGTACCGAGCGGCACTCCGGCAACATTGGCGAGGGTAAGACCGGCAAACATAGTGGCTATGGCCGATGCCTTTCGATGATCAGACACCAGGCTTGCCGCCAACACAGCGCCAATTCCGAAGAATGAGCCCTGCCCCATGGCAGTAACGACACGCGCAAAAATCAGAAACCCGTAGTCAAATGATAGTGCGCATAGAACATTACCTAGAACGAACACGCCCATCAGTAAAATCAAGGCACGCTTCCGGGAAAGGCGCGCCGACGCCAGGGCCATGATGGGACCGCCAATAGCAATTCCAAGCGCATAGGCGGTAACGACCCAGCCAGCCGAAGGAATTGAAACATGAAGATCGTGTGCGACCTCTGGCAACAGACCCATAATAACGAATTCGGAAGTGCCAAGCGCGAAGGTACTTAGCGTCAAGATGAGGACCGCGGCTGGTATCCGGTCGCTTCCTCTCTGCAGTGCGACGTTGGTGGTCACGAACACTCCGATTTTCTATTGCGGATACCCGCATCGACGACGCATCCGAGCGGCCCGTCGTATGAGATCGTTTCTCTACCCAGAGCGTCTATCAGCCGACGTTGCCAGCATTGACCGGCCATATCTCGACCGACGGCGGCTCGCTTAGCAGTGTGGCCAACAAATCGAGAGCGCCGGTTGCCCTGCGCCACTCGAAATAAGCGTCGGCGTCTTTGCGCGAAGCGAAGACATCGATAAACAACAGCCGGGTCGGATCTTCGGCCTGCCTTACCGCCCTGGCGGATTTCACGCCTTTGAATACCCGGGTCTGCTTCTGGAGTTCCGGCAACATCACGTTGCAAAATTGTTCTGCTTCCTCGGGTTTCAACTTAAGTGAGACTGTAACAGTGACATCCTTTTCTGCTGGTGCGTCTCGCAACTCGGGAAAGCCATTCGCCGCCGTCACCCCGTCGCCGAACGACCAGTCATCAAGCACCGTATTGACCGAAAGGCGCACGAAAATATCGTTGGGCGCGATGCCAGGCGAGGCCGCAAGCTTTTCCGAAAGAGACCTTATGAAGGCCTCCTTCTCATCTCGGCGACGCGCATCGGACTCAATATTGATGAAGAGGAAGTCTTCGGAGCGGGACTTGCCTACACCATAATTGCGGTCGTAAATCAGCCCCCCTGGCTCGAGCTGTTCGATGATCTGGAACATATCGTTCTCGGGCATCTGGAACGCCTCGACGAGAGCCTCATAAATACTGTCGGACATCTTCTTTATGTAGTCGGGAGATTTTCCCTTTATCATTGTGACACGAACGAGCGGCATTGAGTTTCTACCTTTCGATGGAGTTGGTGCCGCCGACTGACGATGATCAGATCGCGCCGGCAGCAGATTTCACGCGGTTTTCCTGGTGCCGACATTGTGAAATGGGTAATCGATATAGCCTCGCGCGTCGCCGCCGTAGAAAGTGGCGCGATCATGGACATTGAAAGGCAAGCCGGCACGGATGCGCTCCGGCAAATCCGGGTTTGCAATGAAGCTGCGTCCGAAGGCTACAAGATCGGCGTTTCCCGCCGCGATGATCTCTTCGGCCGATTTCGGCGAGAAGCCGCCAGCAGCGATAATGATCCCCTTGAACAGTGGGCGAAGGTTCGCCGCCGCCGTCGCCGGGCCCTGATCTTCGACCGCCGCGTCACCTGAAACGCGCGGTTCAATAATGTGGAGGTACGCGAGGTCCAGTTTGTCGAGTTCTTTGGCGATATAGCCGAAGGTAGCAGCGGGATCGCTATCGAATATACCACCGAACTTGGTGCTTGGGCTGATGCGCACTCCAACCCGGTCGAAGCCCCAGACACTCGCAGCCGCCCGGGTCACCTCGAGAAGAAGCCGGGCGCGGTTCTCGATTGGCCCACCATACTCATCTGTGCGCCTGTTCGACCCATCCTGCAGGAATTCGTCCAGGAGATAACCGTTCGCAGAATGGAGTTCGACTCCGTCGAATCCCGCCTCGAGCGCATGCAGCGAGCCGATGCGGAATTCCTCGATGATGGCTGGAATCTCATGGCGCTCCAGCGCCCTGGGCATCTCGACTGGCTTCCAACCGCTTATGGTATGTGCGGCACCTTCACCGGCGATGGCCGATGGTGCGATACACAGGTCGTGATTGGGCTCATTATCGGGATGGGATTGACGGCCGCCGTGCCAAATCTGCAGGAATATCTTGCCACCCTTGGCATGCACCGCTGCGGTGATCTTTCGCCAGGCGCTCGCTTGCTGGTTGTTATAAATGCCGGGTGCGCCCAGATAGGCTCGGCCCCGCAAGGAGACGGTCGCCGACTCGGCGATGATCAGGCCTCCCTCGGACGCGCGCTGCGTGTAATACTCGACCATAAGGTCATTCGGCAGGTCGCCCACGGTGGACCGCATGCGGGTAAGGGGTGCCATCACGATCCGGTGACTTAGTTTACGGGAGCCAACCAATACCGGTTCGAAAAGCGTGTGCCTCATCCTACTTTCCTCGCATCATGTTGGTGTTGTTCTTTGGGGAGTGCGGCCCCGAACCCCGGTGCATTTTGGGGGTGGGATTCGGGGCCACACACGCAAGAGAACCGGCTTTTGGGGTGTCTTTTGACCGGCTCCCCTACTCGAGAAATCAGGACCGCCGAGCCTCCGTTCTTCGCAAACATCGGCTACGGCAATGTGAGGTAGTGAAAGCTCTTGCATTTTGATCATGAGGACTTGCCTCCGCCGCCGAACCTTCGCACCACGGTGTAGAAGGCTGGTGTGAAGAGAAGGCCAAATGCCGTGACGCCCAACATGCCAAACAGAACAGCCGTGCCCAGCGACTGACGCATTTCGGCGCCAGCCCCCGACGCGACCGCCAAGGGGGCGACCCCCAGAATGAAGGCAAAGGATGTCATCAGGATTGGACGCAGCCGTGTGCGCGCCGCATGTACCGCAGCCTCTCCGGCAGCCACGCCCTCGTCTTCCTTCTGCCGCGCAAATTCTACGATCAGGATGGCGTTCTTGGCCGCCAGTCCCACAAGCACGACAAAGCCGATCTGGGCCAGGATATCGATCGGCATCCCGCGAACCAGTAGCCCGGTAACCGATGCCAGCAGACACATCGGCACGATCAGCACGATCGCCAAGGGCAGCTTCCAGCTTTCGTACTGCGCCACCAGAACCAGAAAAACGAATAGTGCTGCGGCGCCAAAAACGAGCAATGTCGGAGTGCCGCGCTCCTGCTGCTGATAGGCAAGTTCGGTCCACTCAAATCCGATTCCCTGCGGAAGCACCTTTTTGGCCAGTTCCTCCATGCGGTGGAGGCCGGTGCCGGTCGCTACCCCGGGCGCCACGACACCCTGCACCTCGGCTGCGGGATAGAGATTGTAGCGCGGCACGCGGTAGGGAATAGTATTGTCCCGCAGTTGCGCGACCGTGCCCACTGGCACCATCTCGCCAAGCCCGTTCCTCGTCTTCAGGCGCGCGATATCGTCGGGCCCTCGCCGGAATACGCCGTCGGACTGGACAACCACCTGATAGGTGCGCCCCAGGTAATTGAAGTCATTTACATACTGCGAACCCAGATAAACTTGCAGTGTCGAGAAAACGTCTGTGGGAGTCAGCCCCACTTTCTCCGCCTTGACGCGGTCAATATCGGCGTAGATTGACGGCGAGCCGGCGTTGAACAGCGTAAATGCGCCGGAAAAATCCGGATCCTTATTGGCCTCAACGACCAAGGCGTTGGCGGCCTGGACCAGGGCCCGCGAGCCCAACCCAGCGCGATCCTCCAGCATCATCTTGAAGCCGCCGGCACTCCCCAGTCCCTGCACAGGTGGTGGTGGTACCGTGATGACATAGGCGTCCTTGATTACGGAGAGCCTCTTGCGGAGGTCAGCCAGAACGGACGTGGCGGTTACGCCCGGAAGCGAATGGCTGTACAGCGACGGCAGTCCGGAGAAGATGGTGCCTGAATTGGATGCGACCGTCGACGTGGTGGCATCGAGGCCGGCAAACGGCGCCACATGCTCGATGCCCTTGGTGGATAGAATGATATCAATCGCCTGCTTGACCACCTTTTCTGTGCGGTCCAGCGTCGCGCCGGGAGGTAGCTGGACTACGGTGATCAGGAACCCCTGGTCCTGTTCAGGAATGAACCCGGTGGGCGTACGCCAGAATTCCAACCCAGCGACCGCGATCAAGCCGACATATATGGCAAGCACCAGCGCCGTGCCCTGCACAAGCCGCCGCGTCAACGCGCCATAGCGATCCGAAATATCTTCAAACCAGGTGTTGAAACGACCGAACGCCAGTGCATGCCACGCACTGAACCTGCCGCCCATGGCGGCATGCGAATCATGCGCCTTGAACAGGATGGCGCAGAGAGCCGGACTAAGCGTGAGGGATACAAAACAGGAAATGATGGTCGATGCGGCAATCGTAACCGCAAACTGACGGAAAAACAGACCGGAAATGCCGGAGATGAAAGCCGCCGGCACGAACACCGCACACAGGGTGAGCGCGATGGAGATGAGCGCGCCGCCGACTTCGTCCATCGTCCTGTGGGCCGCTTCCAAGGGCGACATGCCGGCTCGGATATTGCGCTCGACATTTTCGACCACCACGATGGCGTCGTCGACCACAATCCCCACCGCCAATACCAGGCCGAACAGCGATAGGTTGTTTAGGGATATTCCGAAGGCCGCAAGAACCGTAAAGGCCCCGATCAGCGACACCGGAATCGCGATGACGGGAATAATCGTGGCGCGCCAGGTCTGCAAGAACAGGAACACGACGCCGACGACCAGCAGGATCGCCACAAAGATCGTGACGATGACCTCATCCACCGATTTTCCAATGAAGATCGTGGGGTCATAGATGATCTTGTAATCGACACCTGGGGGAAAATCCTTTTGCAGGTCCTTCATCGCCGCAAGGACTTCGCCCTCCACCGCCAGCGAATTGGCGCCGGGCTGGGCGTATAGCAGCAAGGACGTCGCATTGGCGTGGTCCATGTAGGCGGTCGAGCCGTAGTCGGCCGCACCGACTTCGACACGTCCTATGTCGCGTATCCGGGTCACCCTGCCCTGGTCGTCCGACTTGACGACGATATCGGCAAATTCATCGGGGGTCGAAAGACGGCCCAGGGCCTCGATGTTTATCTGATAGGCGGATGCGCCAGGCGCGGGCGGCTGGTTCAGGACGCCGGCCGACACCTGGACGTTTTGCGCGCGCAAGGCCGCAAGCACCTCGCCCGCGCTGAGATTTCGGGCCGCGACCTTGTCGGGGTCAAGCCATATGCGCATCGCATATTCGCGCGCGCCCTGAAACTGCACATCGCCAACGCCCTGGAGCCGGGCGAGAACATCCTTGACGTGCAAGGTGGCATAGTTCGACAGATAAAGGATGTCGCGGGACTGATCGGGCGAGAAAAGATGAACCGCCAGCAGGATGGTAGGGGTCGCCTTGCGGACTTGCACGCCAAGCCGCTGCACATCCTCGGGCAATCGCGGCAAAGCATCTTGAACGCGGTTCTGCGTCAGCATCTGGGCGACATTCAGGTCGGTCCCGATGCGAAATGTGACCGTGATGGCGAGTTTGCCGTCCCCCGTGGACTGACTGCTCATATAGAGCATGTCTTCGACGCCGTTGATCTGTTGTTCGAGTGGCGTGGCGACCGTGCGCGCCACTGTCTCCGCCGATGCACCGGGATAAGACGTCGTTATCTGCACGGTGGGCGGCACGATTTCGGGATACTGGGCGACAGGAAGGACCAGCAGTGCGCCCAGCCCGAATAGGGTGACAAAGACGCTCAACACGATCGCAAAGCGGGGGTGGTCGATGAAGAAGTGGGTCAAGCGCATCGGTGGATCCCGGCTCAGTCCTGGCCCGCGTCATTGGCGTAGCGGATTTGGCCGACCCGGGCGGCAACCTTCGTCCCCGGCGTGGCATAGGCGATGCCGTCAATAATCACATGATCGTTCGGGCTCAGTCCCGACCGGATGACCCGCAGGCCGCCCCGCAGATCTCCGACCTCCACATGCTTGGGGGTCACTGTGCCGGCGTCAGACAGGGTCATGACAAGGTGTTCGGATTGGTCGGGCAGGACGGCCGCATCGGGAAGCAGCAGCGTCGGCACCGGCGGCCTTGCAACCAACTCTACCCGGGCGAACTGGCCCGGCGTGATAGCAAGATCTGGGTTCGCCACCGTCGCGCGCGCATGCAGCGTGCCGCTGGAACGATCCAGCACATTGTTCAGGAAATCGAGACTGCCCTGGCGGGTATAGGCCGTTTCCCCGTTCAGCGCGATCTCCACCTTGTCGGCGCCAGTACCGCGAAGTTGGGTGCGGTATTGCGTATAGGCCTGAAAATCGGTCTCGCTCATGTCGAAGTCGAGATGGATGGGATCCAGCGACACCAGGGTCGCTAGCAATGTCGTCGGGCTGGAAGCAGCGCGGCTGCCCGCCACAAGGCTTCCGACGGAAGCCAGATGTGCGCCGATGCGTCCGGTGAAGGGTGCCGTGATCCTGCAGTGCGTCACATCGAATTGCGCATCGCGGATCGCGGCCTGGGCATCTTCCACCGCCGCCTGGGCGCTCAATTGGTCTGCAGTTCGCTGATCCAGATTCTCGGCCGTGCCGGCCTGCTGTTGAAACAGAGAGTTGGCGCGGCGCAGTTCCTGTCTGGCTAGCACAAGCTTGGCGCTCGCGGTCACGAGTTGCGCCCTGGCCTGGGCAAGCTTGATGTCATAGGGACGCGAATCGATGACGAAGAGCAGATCGCCGGCATGAACGATGTCGCCGTCCTTGAAATGTATTTCGGCAAGGGTGCCACCAACCTGGGCGCGCAGTTCGACCTGATCGACCGCCGAGAACTGACCCAGAAAGCCCAGTTTTGAATCCAGCTTGCGGACCAATGGCTTGCTGGTCACCACCTGTGGCGCTGCTGGCGCCGCGCCCGCTGATGTGTCGCCACCCGCATGGGAATAGATCAGCCAGATAGCCAGGACCACACCGACCGCGCAGCCAGCGGCGATCCAGCGATTGGCGGGCACAATCCGGAAAGTCCGGCGCCTTGCGCCCTTGCCCAAAAACCTGGGGGGCGTGACTAGCATGGCGCCGCCCCCATATTTTTCTCCAAGCCGTATGCCGTCAGGCCGGTTGCCTGCGGGACGCTATTCGCTGGACGAAAGAGATTTCCTACCGCTACGGCGATTGACGAGGCAGACGCCATGGCCTTGCGCCACAGCTGCGTTTCGACGCCGCGTTCCCCGTCTTCCAGGGGAAGTGACGGCAGATAGCCGATAAACATTTTCGCCTCCGATGGCCCTCGGAGGGAAGCTGGATACGAGTGACCATATTGTCAACTGGTCACAACTGCTTTTTTTTAGGGTGCCAGGCTCCGGAGAACCAGATTTGCCATCCGCACCGCATCTTCGTCGGCGGTGTCCAGCCGATGCTGGAGTAGGACGGGATGCTGAAACAGGTCGAGGGCTTCCATGATCGCCTTGGCTGTTTCCTTCAGCGGGGTCTTACGTTCGAATTCGCCCGCCGCCCGGCCCTCGCGCACCAGTTCCTCGATGATATTCGTGAGCTTTTCACGATGGCGTCGCGAGGACTGCCAGTTTTCCAGGAAGCTTGTCGCGGCCAGGTCGTGCATCTTGCGGTTCTTGAAGAACATGTCCGAGCTTTGGCGCGCCAAACCGCGAAAAATAAGCCTTAACCGATCGGCCGCCGGCTTTTTTTCGTGCGCTATGGCCTCGATGACCGCCGAAATCTCGGATAGCCCGCCACAACAGACAACCTCTCCGATGGCCTGTTTGGAATCGAAGAACTTGTAGATGTATGCCTTTGAAAAGCCTATCGCCTCGGCCAGTTCGGCGACGGTGGTCTTTTCATATCCATAGTGCTGAAAATACTGCTTCGCGGCTGCGACAATTTGCTGGCGGCGTTCATGTTCAGCCGGTCCCCGCTGTCCCGCGTCGACCGTAACGGAGCCACTCGATTTCTTTTCCATCTGGCGCACAAATTAATGTCTTCCTGTTGCGTTGACAATTGGTGACTCATACAAATATTGGTCACACGGTCGGCGCGCGAGGTTTCAGACCTCCCGAGGCGCCAAGGCCCGCGCGGATGGAGGAAATTTGACCCAATCCCTGGACATCGTGCTCTCCGTGCCCGTGAGGACAGCGATCGGCGCCTTTAACGGTGCCCTCAAATCCAAGCCAGCGACGGAGCTCGGCGCTACTGTCGTGCGGGAAACCATTCGCCGGGCCGGCCTCGCGCCAACCGAAATCGGCGCCGTAATCATGGGAAATGTCGTCCAGGCGGGAAATCGCATGAATCCCGCCCGGCAGGCAGCGCTTGGCGGCGGCGTGCCCGTGTCCGTTCCCGCCCTCACCGTGAATCGCGTGTGCGGCTCAGGCGCCCAGGCGATCGTGAGCGCCGCGCAGGAAGTGCTCCTCGGCCGCTACGCGGCGGCGGTGGCAGGCGGCATGGAGAACATGGACCGGGCGCCCTATCTGCTTGACGGTGGACGCTGGGGCTATCGCATGGGCCCGGCGGAGATCTTCGACAGCATGTTGCGGGACGGTCTGGAGGACGCCTTTTCCGGCCAGCATTCCGGCTGGCACACAGAAGATCTTGTAAAATCCGCCGGCCTTAGCCGGGAACAGCAGGACCAGTGGGCGCTACGCTCGCAACTCGCCTTTTCCAAGGCCCGGGATGCGGGCCTGTTCGACGCCGAGATCGTGCCGGTCAGCATCGACGGCAAGAAAGGCTCCACTCTCTTTGCGCACGATGAGGCCCCACGACCGGAAACCACGCTCGAAGGTCTCGTGAAATTGCGGCCGGCTTTCCGGCCGGATGGCTCCATCACAGCCGGAAATGCTCCCGGCCTGAATAGCGGCGCTGCCGCAATGATCGTGTCTACGCGGTCTTTTGCCGATAAGCTGCCCGCAGGCCCCGCCGTCCGGCTGGCGGCTTATGGCATCGCTGCGGTTGAGCCAGGCATGTTCGGCTTGGGGCCCGTGCCGGCTGTGCAGGACGCGCTGGCGCGAGCCGGTTGGACCATCGCCGATCTGCAAAGAGTGGAAATCAATGAGGCCTTTGCCGCGGTGCCACTGGCTGTAAGTCACGCCCTGGGCTTGCCGGAAGACATCGTCAATGTCGAAGGCGGCGCAATCGCCCATGGTCACCCCATCGGCGCGACTGGTGCCGTGCTTGCGACACGGCTGATCCACGCCATGGCGCGGGACGGCCTTCGCCGCGGCCTGGTCACGCTCTGCATTGGCGGTGGCCAGGGCATCGCGCTTGCCCTGGAAGCGCTGTGATCCTGAAGGGAGCACAACGACCGTCGGTTTATTGGCTGTGATCGAGCGACAAAATATCGGGGAAGAAACACCATGCCGTTCCTGAAGTCCGTTTTGGCGTCTGTTGCGAGCCTGCTTCTGGTTTTGGATGCCTCGTCAGCAGCGGGTGCGCAAATTCACGTGCTGACGGGTGCCGGGATGGCAGCCCCCGTCCGGCAAATCGCAGCCGACTTCCAGCAAAAGACGGGCACCAAGGTCGATCTGGCAGTAGATGTCGTCAGCCGCGTGGGATCACGGCTCGAAGCGGGAGAGAAATACGACTTGGTCATTGCGACCACCGACGTGCTAGACGCGCTGGCGCAAAAGAAGCTGCTGGCGGGTTCGTATCGCAGGCTCGGCCGCATGGTGCTGGGCGTCGCGTCCAGGACAGGGGAACCCAGGCCTGACCTCGGCGACAGCGCGACGGTCCGCAAAACCCTGATGGACGCAAGATCGCTCGCCTATGTAGACCCGGCACTCGGCGCCGTCAGCAGCACGTTCCTGCTTGAACAGGCGGCAAAGATGGGCATTGCGGAGCAAGTGAAGGCTAAGGCACGGCTACAACACAGCGGGCCAGGTGTGCCGGCAGCCGTCGCAGATGGCCAGGCCGAGCTGGGCATCACCTTGGTCAGCGAAATGCAGGATATCAAGGGAGTCGAAGTGCAGCCATTGCCGGCCGATTTGCAGCTTAAACTTGTATACGCCGCAGCGGTCACCGCGAACGCCGACGAGAGAAATCAGGCAACCGCATTCCTGCATGCCCTGAGCGACGCGGAGGGATCGACGGTTATCCAACGGTCAGGCCTTGCGCCGCCGGATAGTCCTTGATTTCCGGGGTTAAAGCCCTCGCCGCAGCGCACGCGCCCTGCTCTTAGGGCCCTCTTCCGCAACATGCCCAGGCTTCGGCGCCGGCCGGGTATCCTGAAGTTCGGCGAATATCCTGATCGCCCAGTCGATGAAAACCCGCAAGCGCGTGTTCATGAAGCGGTTGGGCGGATAGAGGATATGAAATGGATAGGATGCCGAACTCCAGTCTTGGAGCATCTCAACCAGTTGTCCGGACGCCAAATATGGCCGCAATTTCCATTCGAAACTTTGCAAGACGCCAAGGCTTGCCAAGCCCGCGGCCAGATGGGCGTTGCTTTCATTGACGCTGAGCTGCGAGCCGCCATTCACTTGCAACTCTTCCCCATTCTTCAGGAAGCGGAATGGCGTCGCCCGTCCGCTTGAGGCTAACTGGTGCGGGATAAGAAGGTGTCCCTTCGCTAAGTCCTGGGGAGATCCGGGCGTGCCGAAACGCGCCAGATAGGCCGGGCTGGCAGCCGTGACCCATCGCGACTCGCCCAGCAATCGTCCAACCATGGTCTGGTCATCGAGAAGGCCGCCGCGGATCACGCAATCGGTATTCTCGCGGATCAAATGAACCGTACGGTCGGAAACGCCCAGCTCGATCTGGATGTCGGGAAATTCGGCGTAGAAGCGCGGCAGAGCCGGAATCAGAACGGCATTCGCCACCCAGGCGCTGGCGTCGACCGCGATCCGGCCCCGCGGCTTGACCCTTTCGCTGTCGAACGCGCTATCGATGTCATCAAGCTCGCGCAGCAGGCGCGACACACGCTCGTAATAGGCGACGCCATCGGGTGTGACCTGGACCTGGCGGGTGGTCCGCTTGAGCAGTTTGACGCGAAGATGGTCCTCAAGCCCGCCCACAAGCTTGCTGACTGTGGCTTTCGGCATGTCCAGCGAGTCGGCGGCCTTTGTGAATCCACCGGCCTCCACCACGCGGCAAAAGACCTTGATGGCTGCCAACTGGTCCATGCGCCTCTGTCTCCCTGGTCGCAACGGTGGCTTATTGTTCACACAGGTGAACAGTCAATCCATAGACCTTGCATTTATTCGATACAATATCGGTCTTACCTCTCCCCTGCCGCCACGAAGCATTTCCGCAGCGGACAGCCGGACTTCATCCAGGGACCGCCATCCCGGCGCCACTGGAACAAACGAGGAGAGACATTCCATGACTAAGCTGCTTTCGGGCAAAATTGCCCTCGTCACCGGCGGCTCACGCGGCATCGGAGCGGCCACGGCGCGCGAACTGGCAGCCCAAGGCGCGACGGTTGCGATCAGCTACGCCGCCAACAAGGCCAAGGCCGATGAGGTCGTAGCGGCCATCCTGTCTCAGGGCGGCAGTGCGGCCGCATTCAAGGCGGACCAGGCCGTCGAGCTGGAGGTCAGCAAGCTGGTGGCGGATGTCGTCAAGAAATTCGGCAAGCTCGACATCCTGGTCAACAACGCCGGCATCTTTGAAATCGGCCCCATTGACTCCACCACGGATACGTCGGGTTTTGCGCGGCAATACCTGATCAATTATGTGGCGGTGGTCGCGGCGATCCGAGAAGCCTCGCGCGTAATGGGATCGGGCGGGCGTATCATTTCTATCTCCTCGGGCCTGGCGCTTCGCGCCGCGGGCCCCGGATTTGCCGACTATAGCGCCACCAAGCGGGCAATCGAGGGCTATACCAAGGGTGCGGCGCGCGATCTTGGACCGAAGGGCATAACCGTCAATGCAATCGGCAGCGGTTCGATTGACACGGACATGAACCCTGCCGACGGGCCCTATGCCGAATGGCAGAGGAGCGCTACGGCGCTCAACCGCTATGGTCGGCCAGAGGAAATCGCGGCCGTTGTCGCATTTCTTGCGAGTCCTGCGGCCAGTTTCGTCACCGGCGCAATCATCCCCGTTGATGGCGGCTATAGCGCCTGACGTATATGATGGCCGCCAAGCGAAAACTTTCATTAATGGTTGGGTACTTTGCCCGAAAGAGCCTTAGTCACAGATCATCTGTCCTTGGGATGAAACAGGCCGTTGCAGGTTCTCCGTAGTCGTTGCACTAGACACTCACTTCATCGGCCCTCGATGATCGCACCTGTCCGCTGGTTTCGCCTACGAAACCGGCGGACAGGGGTCAGCTCACGCTCTCGAACATTGCGTTGCCCGATGCGGTCTCTGACGCAGGCACTTCTTCCTGCAGCACATCCCAGTGTTCTGCGAGCTTACCGTCCCTGATACGAAAGATGTCCACGCCGATCATCGGCTTCGGTCCCCAACCGACAAAGCGGCCATGAACCATCACTAGATCGCCTTCCGCCACGACCATCCCCATCTCGTACTTGAACCCCTCTGACAGCGACGAGATCAGGCCGGGGAGGACCGCATTACCATTGCGGAAAGAGGGATTGTGCTGACGATAATCCGAATGAAATAGTTCGGCCGGCGCGGTGACATCCCGCTCCACGAATACACGCGTAATCGCCTCGATCACCAAAGCCTTATTGGCTCTGTTCAGATCCCGATCAGACATCCAACTTCTCCTATTTGCAAACGGGGCAACATGGTCGGTCGCAAGGTCAGCAGTTTCACCGAGATGTGGTATGCTGTTGTACACCGTTCCGGAGATCAATCACCCGCAACCGGCCGTGCACTGGACCGCTTTGAAGAACTTTGTCTGCAAAGTAGCCGTTGGCAGACAATCTCTCGTCGGCATCGAAAGCCGATATCAGGGCAAGCTTGATGGACCGTCCGAATCGTCAACAACCTCGACTCCCCTCTGGACTGAGCACACGAAGCCTTCACACAAACTTTCATCCGGGTTGTGAATGGTACTGGGATCAATGACGTCACCGCTGTAATGTCATGGTTTTGCTAGTGAAGCTTCGCCGTTCCCCAGTGACCAGTCTTCGCGGCCGGTCTCGACCAAGCTGATGAAGATATCTTCGCGCCGCAAGCCCAACTTGGTGTGTAGTTCGTCGGCCACCTGCTTGTAGAAGTCACGCTTTTGTTCCGCTGCTCTTCCTCCGACCAGTTCCAACCTCACGAAGACGAGGTCGGCGGAACGCTCGATCCCAAAAAAGCTGGGGTCGAAAACGAAGTTTTCCGCTTCATGCTCCGTGATCAGTTGAAAACGATCATTTTCGGGCGCCTTGAGAATCTCAACCATCGCCGTGTAGACGATTTGGCCGATCGAGCGGCGGTACTCGGCAGGTTTGCCTTTTATGAGATCGATATGGGCGAACGGCATTGTACCCCCCTCTCCTACGATAGGAACGCGTATATACCCGCATATGGTCATGAATCATCGACTGTTCAACGCAGAGATCCTCTCAGCCAGGGTGCTGATTGCGATTTCGTCGAGCAAAGGGCCGATCCGATCCTGTGTCTCCCGCCATCGCGGAAGAGCTGTTTGGATCGCGGCCTTACCCGCTCTCGTCAAGTGGGCAATTCGCTCACGCTGATCGTTAGCACCAACTTCAAGTCTCACCAGTCCGCGGCGCTCAAGCGGATCGAGATTACGCCCCATTGTTGACCGCTCCAGTGCGACCCTTTTGGCGAGTTTTGTGACCGCCATGGGACCGTGGTTTGCAAGGGTCCGGAGCACTGAGAACTGCGTAATGCGCAAGCCTGATGGCGCAAGGGCATGGTCGTAGGCGGCCGTGACGGCGCGTGTCGCTTGTCTTAGCATGACACAGGCGCAGAAGAATTCATCATTCATTAAAGCGGGTATATACGCACAGTCTTGCTTTGGCAAGATCTGAGTGTCCGTAGCGGTCCATCGGGAGCGCGATCCATTGGCGAGCTGCGTCGCCGGCTTCGCGCCCGCATGATTCCGAAGGCCCGGCGGTTAAAAAGCAGTAAGGCCGCCAAAAAAACCAGTCGCCGACGGGCATAACGATTTCGATGTATGCGGGTGAGGCAGGGCGACGGCACAGGTCGGTCACCTGACCTCAATCCGCTTCAAAACCGCCGAACATGTACGGTATGGGAAAGGCGACGCCGGCCTTGTCGATGAAGACCGTAACGGTGAACGGCTCGCTCTTGCCCCCAACGTGCGCCAGCGCATAAGCAAATTTGGTCTGATGGCGCCCATCACCGTCTGCTAGCCGATAGTCGACGCACCCGATCAGCCAAAAATTCAGATCGTTCACTGGGGCGGTCGCTCTCATGGTGGCGTCTGCAATCTTCGCGTCGATCGCTTCCTGGCGCTTCAGCTCGAACTTTTGGCCAGGGAAAATCGTGCGGGGGTAAATGCCTCGGTAGTTTGGGTCTTTCTGGATGCTCGAGCAAAGCCGCCGTTGGGCTTCCACGATGTCACTCGCCTTTTTCGGAATGAGCATCGCCAGGATCGATACGCCCCTGGCCGGAGAGCCGCCGCTGTTCTCCAGGTGGTAGATGACATCAATCTGAAACTCGCCGGGCAACTGGCGCATCGCGGATGGAAACTCGGGCGTTACGGACACCCAAGCACGATGTAAGGCGGCGTCTCGGTTCATCTGGATGAAGACCAGCCAAATCGAGCAGCCCGCAAAGACGGCCATCGCGACATTTGCCGCCAGGCCCGCCCAATCGTAGAGCCCCCGCTTCGGTCGCTTGCCCTGCGCATAGGCCGTCACAAAGTCGGCTGCGATCTGCGTCCAGGACGGGGTCGGTTTTGGCATTGAGGCACCTTTTCCTGGTGCCATATCACATTCTGCCCGGTTTGGGCGTCCCTTGACCCTGCCGGTGGCAGCGGTGCGGCCTTCCTGGGCTTTTCATGGTGTATCCCACCAACCCAACTGCCCCGGCCGGTGATGAGCCTGCCGCTGCCTTTTCCCATGGGGGGGTCATCGGCACGGTATCCGCTGGGTGGCCCATCGTCAGTAGCTCCGCCATCTGATTTATCTTCATGCGTTTTGCGCTGGCCACCCCTTTTTTGTTTGCGCTAACGTCTTGCAATGAGCGATCCGGGACACAGGTTCGAAGGCGGGTGCCACTGTGGCAATCTCGCTTACGTCTTTCGGGCGAGTACCGGACTGGATGTCCTCGGCTTGCGCGCTTGCCTGTGCAGCTTCTGCCGCAGTCACGGCGCGCGCACGACCAGCGATCCGTGCGGAACGGTTCAGCTTTCCGTACGCGACGGCAAAAAACTCCATCGCTACAGATTCGGCCTGAAGTCCGCCGATTTTCTCCTGTGCCGCGATTGCGGCGTCTATATCGGCGCGCTCATAGAAGATGGCGGCGAAATGTGGATCACCATCAACGCCAACAGTTTACGGGAGACACCGCCGCTCGACTCTCCGCTCACCGCCCATGAATACGGCGCAGAGGATTTGCCCAGCCGCATGGCGCGACGCAAGCAGAAATGGACGCCGGTTGCGGAAATGAAGATCGGCTAGAGTTTCACGCGGAGCGATAGAACGTCGTCATAGCGCACGGCGGTGGGTTTCGCGTCGGGCAGCGCCTTCAAGATTCTCATTCGGCGCCATGGGAAGTCGACCTTTCCGCGCTAGCGACCGTTCGAGCGCCAACTAGACCCTGAGCTTGTTCAGCGGGATTCGGATGGCGATCTTGAGACCGTGCTCCGACCACACCCGCTCGATCTTTGCTGCCATGGTGCGCGCCGTCGCCTCCACCAGAAATGTTCCAAACCCGGAAACTTGATTGGGTTCTGCGGTGGCGCCCGGACGTTCTTCCGACCAGTTTAAGTGGAGCGTGTCGCCATCCAGCGCCCACGTCACCGCGACGCGACCATCTGGATCGGCGAGCGCGCCATATTTGACGGAGTTGGTTGCGAATTCGTGCAGGAGAAGCGCAAACGACGTCGAAGCCGAGGAGCCGCATTCCAGAGCGGGCCCTTCGATGATTATGGCTTTATCGGCACTGTCGTAGGGTGAGAGAACCGTATGAACCAGTTCAGCCAGCGGCACAGTGGAACCGGACAGGCCGGCCGTCGACGGCAGTATCAGTTCGTGCGCGCGCGAAAGCGCCGCTAGCCGGGACTGGATTGCGCGCGCCAGGTCCGCCGGCGTTGCCGCCGAACGGACGCTCAGCGCCACCACGCCGCTGGCAACGGCGAACAGATTCTTCACGCGATGGTTCATCTCGCGCAGCAGCACCTCCTGTCGCTCCTGACTGCGCCGCAGATCGCTGATGTCGCGGGCGATCTTCGAGGCGCCGACGATTTTTCCTTCGTGACTCCGTATGGGTGAGATCGTCAGCGAGACATGGAACTGCGATCCGTCTTTGCGTTGCCGGACGGTTTCGAACCGATCGACACGCTCCCCCTTTCCTATCCGGCGCAGGATTTCTGGTTCCTGATCCTGTAGTTCCTGCGGGATGACGATGGTGATGGACTTTCCAACCGCTTCTTCGGCCGTATAGCCGAAAATCCGCTCGGCACCTTTGTTCCAGCTTTGAATGATTCCGTTTAAATCCTTGCTGAGGATGGCGTCGTCGGACGATTCGACGATTGCGGCCAGCCGCTGCGCAGCCTCGATCGCATCGAGGCTCATAGCGGGCTGACGCGAGGGCGATTGCTTATTAAGGTTCAGGGCTTCCACCGGATTATCCGACATTCGAGGAACAATAGCGCGCAACGGACGCGGCTAGAAACCTGGGCTGGCAGTGACATGTTAGGTACAGTTTCGCACAACCATCTGTCGCTTAACGCGATATTGAAAAGGTTTGGCCAAACGAGGGGAACGGGGGACCAGCGTAATCATTACATAGTTTCAGCGTTTTAAGGCTGCTTTAGGGCGTAGGTCCGGTTTTACCATGGCGAGCGACGATACGTCCCCCAAGGCCATTGTCCTTGTTGTCGAGGATGAGGCGATCATTCGTATGACCGCTGTAGGTATCGTTGAAGATGCGGGGTTCGAAGCGATCGATGCCGCGAACGCCGACGAAGCCATCCAATTTCTGGAAAGCCGAAATGACATCCGGCTGGTCTTCACCGACATCGACATGCCTTACGGCTCCATGAACGGCCTGAAACTCGCCGCGGCCGTGCGCCATCGGTGGCCGCCCATCGCGATTATCGTGGTGTCGGGACATCGCGTCCCGGAGAAGGATCAGATGCCCGAAGGCGCAGTGTTCCTTGCGAAGCCCTACCGGCAAACCGCCCTGGTCGAAACGATGCGCGAGATGCTGCGCGCCGCATAAAGGGCTCATTGCAAGGTCACGCCGCTCCTTCGCAGCAGACGGTGGTCGAGCGCGCCCCTCGGCAAGGCATGCAAGAGCTGCACGGACGGTTTGCTATGTCGCAGCCAGTCCATTCCCTCCTCGGGCGGCAGCACGACGATCTGTCGGTCGTGGTATGGCGCTATGTCCGGTCCCGGCGCTACGGTGAGCATGGCGAAGCAATCGCCTTTCGCGATGCCGGCAATCCAGAACCAGTCGTGGCCTTTGAGCACAAACTGGTGCTGGTCCTGCAGCTTGATCTTGGGCTTGCGCTCCTCGGGCGCGGTGTATTCGTAGAAGCTGGTGGCCAGGATGAGGCAGCGATCAGTCTCGGAGAAGTCCCGTCCCTCAGAGACGAAATTGAAGATGGGCTTTTTACCCTGCAGCCAGGCCCAGGTCATCATCTCGCCTTCAAGGCGTTCGTCCCTCAGCCGGACGATCAGGCCGCGGTCCCGGATCTTGATGTGCGGAGTCGGGGTTGCGTCGTTTGGGATGCGCCCGCCGGTATAGGAAAAGGGCGGGATGTGCTTCATCTCTTCCATCGCCGCGATGACACGGGCGACCTCGATCTCCCGCGCATAATCATTGCACACGCTTACCTCCGTCCGCGCGCAGGAAGAGTTTTGTGATACGCGGTTCGACCTGACGCAACTGCGCGAGCGCCCGGTCGCTGACTTCCTTTACTTGATGAGCCGTGGTGCCGTCCTTGAAATCCAGTGTCGCCGCTAGCAGAATCTCATCGGGCCCCAAATACATACTCAAAAGCTCCTCTATCTTGGAGACGCGCGGGTCCGAGCTCAAAATATCGTGTACCCCATCGAGGATCACCGTCGATACGCCCTCGCCCGTCAGGAGACTTTTGCTTTCGGCCAGGATGACGCCCGCCAGCACAATCAACAGGATACCAATGGCGACCGCAGCAGCGCCGTCTGCCCAGGCCCAGCCGAAGGCGGCGGTGCCGATCACGCCGATGGCAGCCAGGACCAGACCCAGCAGGGAGGCAATGCCCTCCGCCAGGACTTCAAAGACGCCCGGCTGTGGGCTGAAATGAATGAACTGGACCAGCGAGACCCGGCGATCACGGCGGCGCGAGAGTTCCGGACGGCCACGCTCAGATTCCCGCCAACTGGCGAGAAACGCGAGAGTTTCGAACACGAAGGACAGCGCAAGGACACCCAGGATCATAGGCACATGGTCGAGCGGCTTGGGATGGCGGAGCTTGTCGATCCCTTCATAGACCGAAGCGACGCCGCCGGCCGTGAAGATCAGCATTCCCACTACGAAGGTCCAGAAGAAGGAATCCATCCCGTAGCCGAAGGGATGCAGAGCGTCCGGTTTGCGGGCACTGAGACGCATACCGAGCAGCAGCAGGCCCGCGTTCACGCTATCAATAACGGAATGAAACGCCTCCACCAGCATCGAAGTGCTTCCGCTGACAAGGAAGGCGCCAAGCTTGACGGCGGCGACCGCCAGATCGCCCGCCAGCGACGCATAGATGGAGCGTTTGGACGGACTGGCCATCAGTCTTGCAGCGGCGAAGTATCGAACTGGTCGAACAACGCCTTCACGCTGGCATAGATATAAGGCGCTCCGGCCTCGGCCAGGGTCTCGCCGGAAAAGCCGCCGGAGCGGACGGCAATGGTTTTGATGTCGGAGCGCAAGGCTGATTCAACGTCATAAGGCGTATCGCCAACGGCGAGGGTTTCGCTGGCCGCCATCGGAAACACCAGCGCCAGCGCGGCTGCAAAAATATCACCGGCGGGCTTGGACCGTGCGACATCATCATTCGAGACGGTGCCGTTCAGCATGGTGCCAACCTTCAAGAGTTGGACATAGTGATCGACTTCCGCCTTATCGGCCGAGGAGGCGAGGATCACCTGCTTGCCTTTCACATGGAGCATCTCCAACAGGTCGGTGGCGCTGGGGAAGGGTTTGACCCCGTCCAGATAGCGCGTGCGGAAAAGTTCGCCATGCCGGTCGGCAATCGTGTGCCGGATCTTTTCGTCCAGGCCAGGAAAGAGCGACGGGATGAGCTGGTCGGCACCTTTGCCGATCTGGCCGCGGATCACGGCCGGTTCGGTCCGCAGACGGTGATCCCGGAACGCCTCGTCCCAGGCCATGACATGGAATTCGTTGGAATCCACCAGGGTGCCGTCGATGTCGAAGAAGATGGCTTTGAGGGGCATGGGGGGTCCGAGCGGGATTTCAAAGAAGCAACGTGCTAACGGCCAAAACCGCACCGTTCTGCATTCCGGTAGGCTGGCGCGAAAATTTTCGCCTGTCCGACTCAGGGAATCCAAGGGGTTCCCTCTTGACCCGACGCTCAGCGGATTGACTCTTTGGCGAGTTAGAACGAAAGGGGAACAGAAAGCCAGCCCCAACGGTTGAATCCCGCCATGTCGATTGCCCCCGCCCAGATGGACGCCCTGCGCGAAAAAATCCGCCGGATCGAAGCCGGAGAGCGGGTTTCGCGCGGATTTTTGCCATTCGGGGCGCCGGAAATCGACGGCCGGCTTCCAGGCGGCGGCCTGGCTTTGGGCGCCCTCCATGAAGTCGCCGGGGGCGGCAATGGCGCCCTGGACGGGGCGGCGGCGGCCTTGTTCGCGGCCGGAATCCTCGCGCGCACCCACGGGCAAATCCTCTGGTGCGTCAGTCCGGACCTGTTCGCCCCGGCCCTGGCCCAGGCGGGCCTCCATCCCGACCGGGTGCTCTGCATCGACACCCGGTCGGACAAGGAGGTGCTGGCCTGCATGGAGGAAGGGCTGCGACATGGCGGCCTGGCAGGTGTGGTGGGCGAGATCAGCCGGCTGGCGATGACACCCTCCCGCCGGCTGCAACTCGCGGCCGAAACCAGCGGCACCCTCGCCATCGCCATCCGCCGCTGGCGAAGACCAGCCGAGGCAACGGACTTCGGGCAGCCCACCGCCAGCACCACCCGCTGGCGGGTGAGCGCCCTGCCCGCCTCGCCCCTGCCGGTGCCGGGCGTGGGGCGACCACGATGGCTGGTCGAATTGATCCGGGCCAAGGCCGGAGAGTGTGCGGAGTTTGAAGTCGAGCAGTGTGATGAAACGGGTCGTATCGCTATTCCTGCCGAGCTGGTCCACCGACCGGCCGCGGCGGGCGATGGGCGCGAACGCGCCGTCGCTTGATACGCCGCTGGTCCTCATCGGCCATGAAGGACGCAAGCGTGTGGTGCTGGCCGCCGACCAGGCGGCCCGGCGCGAAGGCTTGAGGCCCGGCATGGCCGCCAGCAAGGCGCAAGCCCTCGTCGCCAACCTCGTCATCATGGATGCCGATCCCGACGCCGACCGTACCGCGCTGGAAAAGCTCGCCATCTGGATGCAGCGGCATTTCGCGCCCATCGTGGCGCCCGATAGCGATGGCCTGATGCTGGACATCACCGGCGTCGCGCATCTGTTCGGTGGCGAGAAAGCCATGCTCACCGAAATGGTGCGCAAGCTCGCCGGCGTCGGCATCGGCGCCAAGATCGCCGCCGCGCCGACCTATGGTGCCGCTCATGCCCTGGCCCGCCATGTCGCCAATCCGGCTTTCATGCTGGACGCGGACAAGCTGGCCGATGCCCTCGCCCTCCTGCCGGTCTCGGCGCTGCGCCTCCCTGGCGATATTCTGGATGCGCTCAAGCAATTGGGCTTCGACCGGATCGAGGAACTGAGCAAAACGCCCCGTGCGCCGCTGGCACTGCGCTTCGGCGCCGTCATCGGCAACCGCCTGGACCAGGCTTTTGGCCGTGCCGATGAACCCTTCGATCCCATCCTGCCGGCCGAGATGGCGCATGTCCGGCAAAATTTCGCCGAACCCATCGGGGCACCGGAGACGCTGGCGCGCTACACCACCAAGCTGGTGGAACAACTTTGCGCCGAACTGGAAGTGAAGGGCTTGGGCGCGCGCAAGCTCGATCTCCTGTTCTTCCGTGTGGACAATCGTATTGAAGTTATCCGCATCGGCACCGCCAAGCCGGTGCGCGATGCCAAGCGGCTTGCCAAGCTCCTGTGCGACAAGATCGAGACCGTCGATCCCGGCTTCGGCGTCGAGACCATGACCCTGACGGCGCTCATCGCGGAACCACTCTCCTATCGCGCAATCGCTACCAGCCTTGCGGACGCGCCGACGCCGGATGTTTCGGGATTGATCGACACGCTGGCCAACTGGATGGGTGAAGAACGCCTTTATCGCGTTGCGCCGGTGGAAAGCGATCTTCCCGAACGGGCGGTCCAGCGCGTCGCGGCGATGGCGCCGCCCGCCGGCACAACCTGGCCGGCCCATTGGCCGAGGCCATTGCGGCTGCTCAATCCGCCCGAACGGGTGGAAACCATGGCGTTACTGCCCGACCGTCCTCCCGTTTTTTTCACCTGGCGCGGCCGGCAGCGCAAAGTGGCAAACGCCGACGGGCCGGAACGCATTTTCGGCGAATGGTGGAAGGCCAAGGCCGAAACCCACATGGTCCGCGATTATTTCCAGGTCGAGGATGAGGCGGGCGAGCGCTTTTGGCTCTACCGCGCCGGTGACGGTCAAGACCCGGCCACCGGCCCGCAAACCTGGTTCCTGCACGGCATCTTCGCATGAGTGCTTACGTCGAACTGCAATGCGCCTCGCATTTCTCATTCCTGCGCGGAGCCTCGTCGGCGGAAGAACTGTTCGCCACCGCCGCCATGCTGGGCATGGAGGCGCTGGCGATCACCGACTGGAACACGCTGGCCGGGATCGTGCGCGCGCATGAAGCGGCCAAGACCACCGGCGTCCGGCTAATCGTGGGCTGCCGCCTGGAATTACGCGATGGCAGCCAACTGCTGGTCTATCCCACAGACCGCCCCGCCTATTCGCGGCTGTGCCGGCTGCTCAGTCTGGGAAAGGGGCGCGCCGGCAAGGCCAAATGCGACCTTACCTGGGACGATGTGGCGGCCTGGCGCGAAGGCTTGGTCGGCATCTTCTTGCCCGACCATGCCAACGGCCTGCTGCGGATGCAGTTGATCCGGCTGCGCGACATCTTCGGGAACGACGCCTATTGCGCCCTGACCTTGCGGCGTCGGCCGCGCGATCATCTGCGCCTGCATGAGATCGCCACGTTGGCGACGAGCCTTGGCGTTCCCACCGTCGCCACCAATGATGTGCTGTTCCACGCGCCGGAGCGGCGTATCCTGCAGGACGTGGTGACTTGCATCCGGGACCGAACCAAGATCGACGATCTCGGATTCAAGCGCGAACGCCATGCCGACCGTTATCTCAAAGCCCCCGACGAAATGGCACGCCTGTTCAAGCTCTGGCCGGAGGCGGTGGCGCGCAGTGGCGAGATCGCGGATCGTTGCCGCTTCAATCTCGATGAACTGGCCTATCAATATCCCCATGAAGTCTGCATCCCTGGCCTGACGCCGCAACAGGCGCTGGAAAAGCTGACCTGGGAAGGCGCAACCGACCGCTATCCCGAAGGCGTGCCGGAGCATGTCGAAAAGACTCTCCGGCACGAACTCGGACTGATCGAGACGCTGGGCTATGCTCCCTATTTCCTGACGGTCCATGCCATCGTCGCCTTCGCCCGCAGCAAAGGCATTCTTTGCCAAGGCCGGGGTTCGGCTGCCAACTCCGCGGTCTGCTATGTGCTGGGCATTACCTCCATCGATCCGGAACGCAATGACCTGCTGTTCGAGCGCTTCGTCAGCCAGGAGCGCAAGGAACCGCCTGACATCGACGTGGACTTCGAGCATGAGCGGCGCGAAGAAGTGATCCAGTGGGTCTATAAGACCTATGGCCGTCACCGCGCCGCGCTCTGCTCCACCGTGATCCGCTATCGCAGCAAGGGCGCGCTACGCGATGTTGGCAAGGCGCTGGGCCTACCGGACGACATGATCGGACTTCTCTCCAGTCAGATTTGGGAATGGTCCAAGGACGATCTCCAGGCCAAGCACGCGGCCGAACTGAATCTGAACCTCGCCGACCGCCGCCTCCAGATGACCTTAGCGCTGGCCCGCCAGTTGATCGGGGCACCACGCCATCTTTCCCAGCATCCCGGCGGCTTCGTACTCACCGAGGAACGGCTGGACGAACTGGTGCCGATCGAACCGGCGGCGATGGAGGACCGTCAGGTGATCGAATGGGACAAGGACGACATTGATGCCTTGAAGTTCATGAAGGTGGACGTTCTGGCGTTGGGGATGCTCACCTGTATGCGCATCGGCTTCGACCTGCTGCGCGAACATAAGGGCCTGGATCTGGACCTGGCCTCGATCCCGGCGGAAGACCCGCGCACCTATGCCATGATCCGCAAGGCCGACACGCTGGGCGTTTTCCAGATCGAAAGCCGCGCGCAAATGTCGATGCTGCCCCGGCTCAAACCCCGCACCTTCTATGACCTGGTGATCGAGGTCGCCATCGTGCGGCCCGGTCCCATCCAGGGCGACATGGTGCATCCCTATCTGCGCCGCCGCGAAGGCAAGGAGGAAGTGGTTTATCCCAAGCCGGAATTGGAACGGGTGCTGGGCAAGACGTTGGGCGTGCCACTGTTTCAGGAACAGGCCATGCGGGTCGCCATCGAATGTGCCGGATTCACGCCGGGCGAAGCCGATAAGCTGCGCCGCGCTATGGCGACCTTCAAGCATACCGGCGGCGTCTCGGCTTTCGGCGAGAAGCTTGTCGCCGGCATGATCGAACGCGGCTACAGCGAGGAATTTGCCCGCCGCACCTTCAGCCAATTGGAAGGCTTCGGCTCCTATGGCTTCCCCGAAAGTCATGCCGCCAGCTTTGCCCTCGTCGCCTATGCCTCGTCCTGGCTGAAATGCCATCACCCCGACGTGTTCTGCGCCGCGCTGCTCAATGCGCAGCCGATGGGATTCTATGCACCGGCCCAGATCGTGCGCGATGCCCGCGAACATGGCATCGAGGTCCGCCCGGTGGACATCAACCGCTCGCGTTGGGACTGCACCCTGGAGCTGACCGGCAAGGACGGCCGCTTCGCCGTGCGGCTGGGGATGCGCATGGTGCGGGGCCTTGCCAACGAACAGGCCGGCATGCTGCTCGTCGGGCGAGCGGATCGGCCTTTCGCCAATATAGAAGATGTCTGGCGCCGAGGCGGCGCCCAAGTCTCATGCCTGATGCGGCTGGCCGAAGCCGACGCTTTCCGGCCGTCCATGGGTCTGGCGCGCCGCGAGGCGCTATGGGCGATCAGGGCATTGCGCGATATTCCTCTTCCCTTGTTTGCGGCGGCCGAAGGCCAGCCCGCGCCGGAGACCAATGACCAGGCGGTCGCGCTCAAAGCGATGACGGCGGGCCATGAAGTGGTCGAGGATTATGGCCATGTCGGACTGACGCTGCGTCGCCATCCGGTGAGCTTCCTGCGCGACGGACTATCGGCCGATCGGATACTCACCTGCGCGCAGGCCAACGCGCACCCGGATCGCCGCCGCATCAAGTTGGCGGGCCTGGTGCTGGTGCGCCAGCGGCCCGGCACCGCCAAGGGCGTCACCTTCATTACCATTGAAGACGAAACCGGAATCGCCAATCTGGTTGTGTGGGCCGATCTCTACGAGCGGCAACGCCGCACCGTCCTAACCGCGAACATGCTGGCGGTGGAAGGGCGGGTGCAGCGCGAGGGGCTGGTGGTGCATATCGTGGCGGATAGGCTGATTGATCTTTCCGATCGCCTCGCCGCCATTGGTGAGAATGACGGCACATTCCGGCGGCCGCGCGGTGGCGGTGACAATTTCACAGGCGATACGCCGCCCGATCCCCGCACGCCGACGGACCTGTCCGAGACAGGGTCAACATTGCGGCTCAAGACCCGCAATTTTCACTGACGGTTTTCTTCTTCGTTTTCGTCCGCAGCCTCATTTTTCTACGCCATCAAGAGGACAATGTAACCATTTTGGCACGTCGCGCGTTACCGACTACCGACCCCAAAGTTCTCCCGGTCACCCGAGCAGAAAAGCCGCCCCAGGGCACGGACAAGCTATTGGAAAAAGTCACCATCCTGATCGTCGAGGACGAAGCCATCATTCGCATGGGCACTGCCCACATGTTGCAGGATGCCGGCTATTCGGTTGTAGAGGCGCCGAACGCCGATGCCGCCATCAAGCTCTTGGAGAGCAGAACCGACATCCGCGTCGTCTTTACCGACATCAAAATGCCGGGGACCTTGTGCGGTTTGAGACTGGCGAGGGCCGTCCGCGAGCGCTGGCCCCCCATTCACCTGATTGTGGCGTCCGGCCTAAGCGCCCCAACGGAAACGGAATTCCCCAAGATCGCGCGCTTTATTCGCAAGCCTTACGCGGCAGAACACGTCTTGGCGGCGCTGGACGAACTGCTCAGTCCAAACCCGGCTCCCTACCGCTGTTTGCGCAATGTCATTCAGAACTATGGTAAGGTGGCCTAAAATAGCCTTCCGCCCCGCTTTGGGGTGAATTTCCTGCCTAATGTCGCCGGGGTATGGCTTTCGCTTCGCAAGCCTCCGGCATTCAGAAAGGGGTAGCAATGGCTCCCCAAGTTACGCATCCAGACGTGGCCCTCAACCTGGCGTTGGCTGTTGTTGCCTCGTCCACGGCGCCTCTGCTCCTGCTCAATGGCGATCTGACGCTGGTTGGCGCCAGCAAGTCCTTCTGCCGCGCGTTCGAGATCGACCCCGCCACCATCCGCGATAAGGCGCTGCGCAACCTCGGCGCGGGGGAATGGAACGTACCGCAACTCACCGTCCTGTTGAAGGCCACGGCATCCGAACAGGCCGAGGTCGAAGGCTATGAAATCGACCTTCGCCGTCCGGGCAAGCCGGATCGCCGCCTGGTCCTGAACGCACAAAAACTCGCCTATGGCGGTGACGAAAGCGTCCTGCTGCTTCTGTCGGTCCTTGACGTCACCGATGCGCGCATTGCCGAGAAGCTGAAGGACGATCTGCTGCGGGACAAGGCCGTCCTTCTCCAGGAGCTTCAGCATCGTGTCGCCAACAGCCTCCAGATCATTGCCAGTGTCCTGATGCAGAGCGCCCGCAAAGTTCAGTCCGAAGAAGCGCGCAGCCATCTCCATGACGCGCATCAACGCGTGATGTCGGTCGCATCCCTCCAGCACCACCTTGCCGCTTCAGCGGTCGGCGATGTCGAGTTGCGACCTTATTTCACCGCACTCTGCGACAGCATTGGCGCCTCGATGATCCGCGATCACAATAAGCTTTCGCTGGACATCGATATCGACGGCAGTGTCACCAGCGCCGATGAATCCGTGAGCCTGGGATTGATCGTCACCGAATTGGTAATCAATGCCCTGAAGCACGCCTTCCCGGATGACCGCAGCGGAACGATCAAAGTCGGGTACCATTCGCGTGGCCCGAACTGGACATTGTCGGTGGAAGATAATGGCATAGGCATGCCGAAGGATACCGCGAACACCAAACCGGGCTTGGGGACCAGCATTGTTCAAGCTCTGGCGGCGCAGCTTCAGGGCGTTATCAAGGTCGCCGACGCGAACCCCGGAACGGCAGTGTCAATCAATCACACCCAACTTTCCGTAGTTGAGGTCGCAAATGATACTGTAGAGACCGGCCGGGCTGTCTGAGCAAAGCACGATCTTGACGTGCCGCCCGCTACGCCGTCTGCTTTAGGCTCCGTTCGCAGAACCCTCAAAGGGCTTGCCGCTCCCAAACATCGCGGCCTTCGAAGAAACTATCGCCGCCCTACTCAACAGCGGCCGGATCACCCGACGCATCTTCAATGTCGGTAATCAATTCTGCGCCGTGAATCAGCACCTTTACCTTGTCGTCGCCCTTTTTGATCGGATCTGAGACGACAGTGTAATGCTTATGGCCATGGCCGTGACCATCCTCGCCATGAAGTGTGCCCGCGACAATGCTCGCGTCCGTCAATGTCACGCGCACCGGCTTGCCGATCCACGCCTGAACTTCATCATCCGTCATCCTACGATCCTCTTCGTTGTTTGGAATTGCATGTCGTCATCAGGCAGCGCCGAGAAGCAATACACTGGGCCGGAACTCACTAGAGCGCCAGTGCCGCGGGGATAGTTTTGCTAGATGCCGCCGGGCTTGACGGAATGCTCGGCAATATCGCCGATCTCGCTGTCGAGACCGCCCGCGCGGGCGATGATTTCCCGCACGGTTGCTGCGTCCACGCCGTGCTGCGCGGCAGCCGCCTCAATGGCCTCTTCTGGGTTACCGTCGCTGCTAGTGAGGTTGGCCTGAAACGTGTTGGCGATTGCGTGAATATCCGTCACCGCAAGCCCGGTCGTCTGGGCGATCTCGCCGGCCTTGGCTTCCAGATTGTCGAACAGTGCCATCGGCTACTCCCGCATTGTGCGCGCAAACCTTGCTATCATCGGACGATGATGGAAAGGCCCATTGGCAGGCAACCGTAGCTTAGCCGCACGGACCGATGCACCGGAACTGGCACGTCGCGGTGATTAGCGCCAGCGGCTAAAGCCCCAAAAGCCGCCACCACCGAGAAGCAGAACAAGAACGACAACAATAAGAATGGTTTCCACGGGATTCTCCAACAGGTGATCGGAGCGGTTGAACTCAACCGTCCGGCGACAGAAATTACGCTGCGGCAAATAAAGCCCGGCGGTTCTCCACCGGGCTCTATTGGTAAGCCTTACTTGCCGCGCAAAGTGTCTTTTGCGCCGCCGACGGCGCTTTCAACCTGGCCCTTGGCCTTGTCGAGCGTGCCTTCGGTCTGAAGTTTCTTGTCGCCGACAACCTTGCCGGCGGTTTCTTTCACTGCGCCTTTGGCCTGGTCGGCCGCGCCGTCGATGCGATCTTTGTCCATTTGAGTTCCTTTCAAGAGATACGTTGGTGAGCCTTCGGCTTGGCCGCTGCGGCTCCGAAGACGGAAATACGGTCGGTGGAGCGAACTTCGCCTCCATCGCCGGCCTCGGCTTGGATATCGGTCGCCACCATGGAAAGCTCGCCCTGCCCTAATCGTTCCAAACTGTACGCTGCAACTCGTCGGTAGCGGGCCTAGAGGACATACTAAGGCACTGATTCGTTTGGTTGTTCGCGGAACTCGTTGACTCGGCAACTGTTGTGTCGAGGAGACCAACCAGGAGAAGCCGATGGCTACGGCAACAGAGACAAAAAAGACACCAAAGCGCTCCGTGGCCGCCGATAGCGCCAAGGGCTCCGGCGATCAGGCTTATCACGTCGATCACAACAAGGCGCTGGACCGCTGGGATGTGGTTGATGATGAAGGCCGCGTCGTCGGCCATGCCCACCACGTCAGTGAAGCGATCGATTTGGCCGTCCGCGAAGCCCAGCACGCCCACGGCCGCGGGCATGACATTATGGTCTGTGTCGAGCAACCGGACGGGACATACAAGCTCGCTTGGTCCGTTCGCTGACGAATGAAGATCGCGACCTACAACGTCAATGGCGTGAACGGGCGACTGCCGGTGCTGCTGCGCTGGCTGGGCGCTGCCAGCCCCGACATTGTCTGCCTGCAAGAACTCAAGGCGCCGCAAGAGCGATTTCCACGGCAGGAAATTGAGAAGGCCGGTTACGGCGCGATCTGGCACGGCCAGAAGGCATGGAACGGTGTCGCCATTCTCGCCAAAGGCGCGGTGCCTGTTGAGCGCCGCCGGGCACTGCCCGGCGATCCGGACGATCTGCACAGCCGCTACATCGAAGCCGAGGTCGGAGGTCTCATTGTCGGCGGGCTGTATCTGCCCAACGGCAATCCCTGGCCCAGCCCGAAATTTGATTACAAGCTGGCCTGGTTTGCACGTTTGCAGCGTCATGCCAAAACGCTTCTCAAAAGCGGCGAACCTGTCGTCCTGGCGGGCGACTATAACGTCATGCCCACCGACCTTGATGTTTACAAAGCGGAACGCTGGGTCAACGACGCCCTCTTCCACCCGGAAGTGCGCAAAGCCTATGCCAAGCTGCTGGCGCAAGGCTGGACCGACGCCTTGCGCACGATGCAACCGGACGAACGGATTTACACCTTCTGGGATTATTTTCGGAATGCCTATGCCCGCGATGCGGGATTGCGCATCGACCATCTGCTGCTGTCGCCCAACCTGGCCAAACACCTCAAAGCCGCCAATGTGGACCGCGAAGTCCGCTCCTGGGAAAAGACCAGCGATCATGCGCCCACCTGGATCGAACTGGCCTGGCCGAAGGGCCGCCCGGCCAAGCCCAAATCCAGGGCGCGGCCGGCCGCTAGATCGTGAACCCCACCCGCCCTGGCGCGTTCTCGCCCTATGGTCCTCAAACCTTCTACCGCCAAAGTCGTCGATCTGGACGCGGCCTTTGACGCCGCGCCGGTCGAAAGCGCCGAGGGGCCGATAGTCTGGGCCACCGTCACCATCACCTACATCCTCGCCGGCCTCACCCCGGCGGTGACCATCCGGGTGCCGGTGCCGTGGCGCGACAGCGAAAGTCCCGACCAGCGCCGTGCCCAGGCACTCCGCTGCGCCCGCCAACTGATCGAACATGCTTGCCGCGCCGCCGGCGTGGTGCCGCAGGACGCCGAACCGGACACCGATACGATGGACGACGTGATCGAGGCGATCACGCCCACGGCGCTTGAAGGGGTGGCACAGGAGTTGGGTCTGACCAAGCCGACCACGCGGCCGAAGGCGCGAAGCCGCCAGACCTAGACCAGGACGTGCCGGTCATCGCTTCGCGGCTTGGAGCGCGGCCGCCTGCAATTTTTTCCGCTCCGCAGCCCAACGCTGATTTTCCGCAGCCGCGCGACGGTCGAGTTTGTCGCGCTCCGCTTCAATGGCCTTCATCGCGTCGTCGTGGCGCGTCTGCGCCGCACGCAAGGCTTCTTCCGCCTTGGCAACAGCGCGCGCGATACCATCTTGTTCCTTCTCCTGCCGGGCTGCCTCCGCAGCTTCTTTCTCGGCTCTCGCACGGTCGCGCTGTTCTTTGGCCTTTTGAAAGGACAGGATGGCGGCCTTGTCGCGTTTGCTGTCCGCCTCCGTCGGGGGCTTCGCTCTGGCTTTGACTTTCTGCCTTGGTGGTGTCGGTGCAGCCTTTGGCACCTTCGGCGCCGTCAGCGCCCAAGGCTCTTTCGGCAAGGCGGCGTTTTCGGTGAAGGGGCCTTTCGTTCCGACCGGACGCTTCAATACCACGCCTGGCTGCGCCATCGTCGCCGCGACGATCTTGGGGTCGTCGGTTTCCTTGGCGAAACCCTGGTGGAAGGCGTTATGGCCCATGCCCCAGGCTTCCAGCGCTGCCTTCATCGAAGGCGCAGCCAGCGCCAGTTCAAAAAAGCCAAGATTGGTGACGTAGGTCTTGAGTTTTCGAGGCATCCTGCTGCCAATCTGGCCCATTTGCGGCCTTCTGCACCACGGAACGAACGCGGCTAGCGCGCCTTGGCGAGGCGTTTGCCGTTGGCGCGCATAATGGTGCGATAGCGCCGCAGCACCGATTGCGGTGTGCGCCCCGCTGCCAGGGCAAGGCCCGCTTCCGCTGACGCGGCGATCTTCTCCACGACCATACGGCGGGATTCGCGCTGCGCGGCGGGGCCGCCCTTTGCCAGCTTCGCCAGCCGCAAGGCGATCACACGCTGCGCCTCCAGATTCGCCAAGGCGAGGTCCGACGACAATTTCCACCAATTCGTGACCATATTTTCCCTACCAAGGAGTGGTTCAGCGGGTGCGCGCCTGCACGTCGCCGATAAACATGACATAGCGCACGACAAATTCGGCGCAGGCGCGTAATCGGTCATGCACGATTACGCTGCCGGCGCCGTCGAAGCTCCGGATGCGGTATTCGTCGCCTTCGCATTCAATACCCCAGCCGCCGGCAAAGCGCTGGTCACTGCCGCGCTTGAACCACAAGGCAGCAAGGCCGGGATCTTCCGCCAACGCCTGCTCCACATCCTCGACCGACAGTGCCCCCCGCAACTCCGGAAAGCCCGCGTCCTTGAGAAGACGGGCGGTGGATTTCTGTCCGGATTCGTACTGGCGCGGAACCTCGGTAACCTGCTCCGCAAGCTCGGTGGTCATGGGCGGCTCCTTGGCTATTCCCAAACGAGAACAGCCGGAGCGAGGCGAGGTTGCACGGGCGTTCTAATAGGCGCGGATTGGCCGCGGCCCACTAAGGCTTGAGGCGGCCTGTGCGGCGCACCGACGGCATGGAACTTCCCGGCTTTCGGGCAGTTGAGTCGCAAACACATAATATCCTGGGTGATCCGATGGCCGCTCCCCGCCGAAAAGACGCAACTCCGAAGCCCCGCAGCTTCGCCATGCCGGGGTTGTCCTCTCGCCCGGCCTGGCAGGGCCATTTGCGCCTGTCGCTGGTGAGTTGCGCGGTGGGCCTTTACAAGGCCACCACCGTCGCGGGCGACATTTCCTTCAACCTCATCAACCCTGAGACGGGCAACCGCATCAAGATGGTGACCACCGATCCCGACACCGGGCCGGTGGATCGTTCCAGTCTGGTCAAAGGCTATGCCGTCGAAAAGAACAATTATGTGCTGTTCACCGACGAAGATTTTGAGTCGGTGAAGCTGGAGACCACCAAGACGCTGGAGATCGAACGCTTTGTCGATGCCGATACCATCGACCGGCTCTATTGGGACACGCCGTATGTGCTGGCGCCGCTCGACCAGAGTTCGGCCGAAGCCTATGGCGTGATCCAGCAGGCGATGCAGCAGGCCAATCGGATCGCGCTTGGTAGAGTGGTGATGCACACGCGCGAACGGCTGATGGCCATCGAGCCGCGCGACAATGGCCTGCTCGCCACTACGTTACGCACCCGCGACGAGGTGGTCAACACGTCCGCGGCGCTGGAGGATGTCCCGCACGGCAAGCCCGACCGCCAGATGATCGACATCGCGCGGCGGATCATCGAGCAGAAGGAAGGCTCATTCGACCCCGAAGAGTTTACGGATCGCTACGAGGATGCGCTGCGGGCATTGATCGAAGAAAAGAAGCGTGGCCATAAGATCACCCGCGTCGAGGAGCCGGCGGACCAAACAAATGTGGTCGATCTGATGGAAGCCTTGAAGCGCAGCCTGGGAGGCCAGCGCTCGCCGGCCAAACGATCCGGCGGGACGGTCACCAAATTGCCGCGCGGTAAAACCAAGCGCTGACACTCGGTCAGTTGAAAGCGCTCCGAAGCTCCGCAGCCACTCCGTCGGGCCGCTCGCTGTTGTCGAGTGCTGTTGCCAATGCTGGGAATGAGTAGGCTCGGCCTTTGGCGGATTTACGCCAACCCCAACGGGTGATACGCCCATCATGGGCTCCACGCTACTACTTGACGACGGTCTACTGCTTCCCTAGCGCCTTTGCTTCCCATAGCGAGCGTTCGATCGTCCACTTGTACGTCTTGTCGTCAGCGTGCTGGCAATTAGGAGACGTCTGATTTGTTGGCTCTTGTACCCAAAAGGCATATTCTCTTTTCCGGTCGATATTGATTGTAATGTGGGCGCATGAAATGGGATTGGGCTCGCCCGCGTCAGTCGCCGTGATAATGTTGTCGTCCCAGTGCGTGATTGGCAGAGACAATGAAGGCTGAAGACTGCTAATTTGATTTGGGCCGATCTGCTCGACGTCCAGAAGCTCACATTCACCGTTCTGGCGATAACAGGTGATTGTTTCCACGTTGTTCGCGTATCCAATCCCCTGTCCGGCTAGACGGCCAGTTATGCTTACAAAATTGCCGCTATCTGAGTAGACCTTTATCGGGAAAACGATATTGGTGTCACTCAGAGGCTCCATGCCATGAAAGCGGACTGCGCAATACGCTCCGACTGTCCCTCCAACGGCAAAGCATAGAGCGCAAATAACGGCAATCCTCCGTGGTGTCATTATGGCCCCCGTGCCTCATTGATTCAATGTGCGATCAGCCTTCGTCACTTTCTAATGCCTTCGCGGATCTGCCCCCGCACGATCCCATAGGAGAGCGACAAACTCGTCGATCACGGACGCAGCTGCCTCACGCATGTTCACAACCCGTCTGATTTTGACCTGATCTTGCCGCAAAGGGCCAGCCGTCCCGCCCTGCCTATTTGTGGGCAACCACATGCCGTCGATACCCACAGCGCCAATCTCTACTTCTATGGGCAATTCGACCCGCAACGCCTCCGCCACATCCAGCCAATTGTCCAGCGCCGCCTTCCAAATGTTTTCCACATTGGGCATCTGAATCAGAGTGCCCCCGGAAAACCTGGCAATAAATTCGCTCGACACGCCCCAAATCTCTCCGTTTTGGAACAATTGCGTGAACGCCGTTGGTGTGGTGGACGTACCGTGCGGCTCAAAGCAAATCGCCCCGTAGGCATTGTGATCCGGGAACGCTCCGCGCGACACCCGAGTCGCAACTAGGACATGGCGCCCATTAACCTGCGCTAGAATGTCGGCAAGGCGCAGTTCTTGTAGCAGCGGCCTGGTTGGTATCACTCGAAGATAGAATGCCGCCGGGTCGTCGAAGGAATACACGTAACGGTCTGTACCCTGAGGGGAAAGGCCCCATTCCGATTGCTCTCCAAATCGAGCGAGCGTTTCTCCCCGCTTCCAGAATGCAGCTGGAGACCAGGTCGCCGGCGTCTCTTCAAAAGTCGGCATTTCCGCGTCAACGGCGCCCATCCTGAGATAGGGCCGCAGTGCGACGACAAGCTGGCCCGTCAACTCCGCGCTCACCTTCCTTATCTCATCTTTGGAGGCACCGGGCGCCAGACTATACTGGATGGGACCGGCCTTGTGGCGCAGGTCGAACGGCAATTCATTTCGATCCCCGAAATGGCGGTTCTGCACCATCAATACGCGTTCATCTGTTAGCCGATGGATCGCGTAGCCATATTCTATGCCGACATTGGAATTGATTAGCCGCTTTTTCCTCTTGCTGTTGTCGGCTTCAACCACTTCGTTTTCCGCCACCAGAGTTACATCGCAGACGAAGACTGACGCGGCCGCAATCTTCTTGAATATCGTCGGCGCCAAGTCCGGACTTCCACTCACCCCCTGCCTGCCATGGTCAAGATGCATTTCCTCTCGCGTATTGCGAAGCGTCGGCTCTTCCAACTCTTCTGGTACTTTGAGAACTTTAATGGCATCTGACAGACATCGACGCACGAAATGGCGCCCAGTTTTGTCGTCAGTGTCTGATTGCCAAGACCAGAATATCTTCATCGGTTGCTCCTCTACCCCTCGCTGTCGAGCAGCCTGGCGCTATCCGCCAGGGACTAGTCGGTGTCCGAACTCGACGAGTTGTGGTTCCAACCACTCTGCCAGCCGTTCGAGCTGATCAATCGCGTCGAATAGCTGGTCTCTCGTGACACTGACTTGATTTGAAAAGAAGAAGAGTCCAGCATTATCGGGATCTGCACCGAGTTGACGGCGATCCGCATCGCTCAGAAAGAACAAATCAGGGAATTTTTGCCGATCTATCTCCCGATGATAAGCGTGGACGGTCGAGATCGACGAAGAGTGCTGATCGTTGTTCCTCGCCAATGTCACTTGTTCTAGAATCCCCAAATCAGCAGGACAGTCAGTCCATGGGCGCGACAGAAGTACCTCGAAAATGTTGCGGTAGCCCGCAAGCACACCCCCCTTTTTGAAGACCATTCGGTCTCTGTCATCCAAGCGAATCCGAAGCTCCTTGACCCACTCCTCAAAATAAAGCTGGATCGTCGCGCTCAGGGTAGAAACGCATGACCGCCCCAACACGTCGAGACCGTCTTCCGCTGCGTTCCATTCCTCCAAATAAGGTGGATCACCAGACTCGTCATATAGAAGATCGTCGTAAGGAGCCTCTTTGACTTCGATCTTCCTCTGGACATCCAAGAAAGCCCGTGCAGCTGTCGTGTAATAGAATCGCAAGAACTCGGTGCGCTGCATCAGAAACCACTTCACGTCCATTGGTGAGCCTTCAATCCCGAGTGTTGCCGGTCCACATCCACTTAACCAGGATACTGCTTCGCCACATTGGCGCGAAGCCGGTCGAGCAATTGCCCCTGGGTTAATCCAGGTTCCTTCGCCCACTTTTCCGCGAGAGCGATTGGCCCGTCCTCCCCGTAGACCACGGTCGCGGGCAATTGTTCCAGGCGCTGCACAATCTCAATAAATACCTGCATCTGCCGTAAGGAGTCCGGAGACGCCTGCTCCGAGGCATCCGAATCCCTCGGCATCAGCCGGAGAATGTCGCGTAGGCACTTCTCAACTCTTTGCCGCAATGACCGCGCGATTCCCGCCCGCGCGTCCAGATAGGCTGTTGCAGTCAGCCGCGTAATTTTCACCTGTGGTGCCACATGAAGCAAGTATGACGGCACATCCTTGGCATCTGGCGAGACAATTTCCAGCGAACGGCTATCCGTCAATTCTAGCCACTCCCGGATCACTTGGTTGACATGAACATCGCCGAAGCTATAGCCGATGCAAACAAGATGAGTGACAAAGTTTATATTGTCCTGAAAATGCTTCATCATGCTCATCGGCAGCGTCTGACTGAAACGCTTGTCGAACTTGTATGCACCCGCCAATAGGCTTTGACGCAGAAACTGCATGATCCCTTGGTCATCAGCGTAGGTGATTACGTTCATCGTGTTCGCTCTGCCGCGTGGTGCCCCTGGCACGGGATAGAACAGATGCTCGTTCGCCTCCCGCAAGACGTTCAACGTGCCTGCCCAACCCTCTCCGTCGGGCAAGAGTTTCAGCAGGTCATCACCATCGTTGAAGGTAAAAATATCAAGCGCACCATGTATTTTCAGCAAGTAGAGGCCCGGTTGCGGAGGATTTGGGAAATACATCGCGTGATTATCGAGCGTATCTTTCGTTAGGATTTCAGCCCTGATCTCACCGATCTTCGCGCCCATCCGATTGCTTGTCGGAAGCCCGATGATCTCTGGGCTAAAACCGCTGTGCAATTTGATTTCCAAACGGGCCGCAATCGCCTCGATAATGACGTCGTGGTTTAGCGTGAAAACCCACAGCGGATCGCTCTCTTCAACGAGGGCCTTTATGCCGTCATAGAAAGGCAAATTGGCTTGCAGGAAACCAAAATTATTGACCTGTCTTAAGTACAGCAGGTGGTACACCATCTGAATAAGCCAAGAATTGAGGTAGTGATACTCCCCACTGACCTCCTGTTGTCTTTGGTGTCGCGTCTGAGCGGTTAAATAGCCAAGGATAGCTTCGTAATGCATATCCGGCCGGGAGAGTACCGACAGGAAATCGTTCAGCACAGATTCCGACAGGCCGCCGCCCTGAGCCTTCCAGCTTTCATTTAACTCCAGCAGTTTCGCGCCGGTGATCCAATTCTTGATTTCGGCTGTCAACTCCCAGACTAAGGGCATACCGGCTTCATAGGAGAAGCCCGCGCCAACAAAGAGCCCCGTTCGTGCCTTCAGCGGATCGCTCATCGGACCTTCTACTCTCCACCTACCGAGGAAATGGCTGTTGGCGCGAGCGCCCCGTCGTGAAGGCCGCGCTATCGAAATAAATCATCGATCAGTTCAACGATAATTTCCATTGTTGTGAGCGCCAACGCAGGATTGAGGATTGTTTGATTTTCAGGATGGGCGCCTTCATTGCGGATGTGGCGCACTGAGTGCCAGCGCTGCTGCGCTTCTTCATCAAACACGCCGGTGCCGACCAACCAATCAATTCTGTCCGCGAATCTCTTCAGCTTTGCTGGCGCTTGCATCATGCTGCATTTCAATGCCACAGCGCGCTCTGCCACCCGCGTCATTTGTTCCGAGCCGAGCGCCAGAAACGGATAGTAGACCACGCTATAGGCCAATGCCGCCCGCGCAACCGCAAAAAGCTTTCGCAGTTCAACCGGAACGGAAGTGGATAAGTTCACTTCCTCCAATTCTGCGACCCATCCTGATGCCGGATCGCCGGGTCGATTGGACATTAGGGTGCCATTCCAGATGGGATCGATCGTCATCCAGTTATCGACAGATAGACGTTTGAAGCCGAATTCATCCGTCATAGCGGTCTCATGGATCATGATTTTGCTCGCGCCGTTCCAGCCGTAGTTCGGCTGAATGCTGCATGGTGGCGCACGGAATGCGCTGACTTAAATAGGTAACATTCGTTTGGGGAACGCCGGCGTTATTTCCGACGGTGTCCAGTTGATGGTCGTCAAGCTGCCGCGTCCGTCAACACTCGCACCCGCCCCTTAACGCGACTTTTTGGTGTATCACGGACGACAATATCGATGTCTTTTCCCAACGCTGCAATAAACCGCATGAGCCGGTCACTGGAGAAATTGGCCAACCGTCCATTCAAGAGAGCCGACACCTTGGGTTGGTCTAACCCTATGATCTTGCCGGTTGCCGCCTGTGTGAGTTTGCGGTCACGCACGATGTTCCAGATATGGACCGCCAGTTTCGCTTTTGCGAGTTCTTCTTCCGGCTGATCAAATCCTAAGTCGGCGAAGACATTATCACTGCCGGTAGTCACTTCGATTTCTGCTTCCTGCTTTTTTGCCATAATGCGTACTCGTCCTTTGCGCGCTTCAGGCGCTGTTCGATCTTTTCAATCTCGTTCTTCGGTGTGGCAATGCCGCGTTTTGCTTTTTTCTGGAATGCATGGAGTACAAAGACAACGTCTGCAAATCGCACCGTATAAACCACCCGGTATGTCTCACCATCAAAGTCGTCTATGATCTCCAATACACCCGCACCGCCAAACCCCTTGAGCGGTTTCGCGTAAGGAGCCTTGCTCCCGACTTGTGACGCCCACAGCGCAACGCCCATTTGACGCTGCACGTCCCTGGGAAACGCCTTGAGGTCGTCCCGACTGCTGCCTATCCACTTAAGAGGCTTAGGCGGATGGTCGTCCGGTTCGTCTACCAAGCACAGGCTCCATATATGCCTTTTCAGGCATAATTGCAACTCTCGGGCAATTTCTCAGCAGATTCGCCTCTGGACGTGGCTTTAGGGCGTCGTGGTGCCCCCAAATCCGTCCCTCTATTTGAGGCCGTTCTTACTCAAAAATTCTCTCCAGTTTACCGAGGTCTCCTGCATCTGCCTTTAGGGCTTGCATCTTGGAGAAACACGCGGTTCGAAACGTGTCCAGTTGCCCCAGCCATCACAAAATGGCTGAAAACAAAGGGCTTTTCGCGTGTTCGGGCATGTCGTGATCGAGCAGATCGTCCCGCGCGCCCTCAGGGGTACCGGAAAACTGGAATTTCCGCCGGCCGGCGTGCAATGGAGGTTCGCGTTCCACGCCAATGGCAAAACCTGATGCCCGGTGGCCGCGACTTTACGGGCGGACCAGATCGACCAGACGGCCATGAGCCGCATCCGGTCATCCGCCGTTTACGGGAGCGCCAGTTTTCTTTGTGCGGCCCGCGCCTGGGAGCCACGCACCAGAACAAGCATGACCGTACCGATCGCCCCCCAGGCGGGGAATATCAGATACACGGGCGGAAACCCGCCGGCCTGAAACAGCGGCTGGACGATCGCCACACCGGCCATGATCACCGATCCCATCACCCCCGCCGCCACGACAGCGCCGGGAGCCGTCACCGTGCCGGGACCAGGACTGGGCGTTCGCCGGCGCAGGACCGGCAAGGCGATGCAGCAGATGGCGTATCCGAACACCAGGCTGATGGTGATGGTATCCACCAATATGCCGATGGCGCCCCGCCCCAGGGTCAGCCCCGCGATGTTCATGGCGAAGATGGCGACGATGACAGGGGCCGGCACGCCGGATCGCCCATGCCACTTGTTCACCCAGGCGGGCAGGAAGCCGTTTCTGGCCAGCGCGATGAGGGTCCGTGCCGCCATCATGAAAACGCCGTTCCAGGTCTTCACCAGGGAAAACATCGCTGTCAGCAGAACCAGCGGCACCAGCATCCGCGCCCCGGGAAGCAGCCGGGATGCCTCGACAAAGGCCAGGGAACCCGGCGTCAGGGACGGCCAGGACACCATGCCGGCGGTGGCGACCAGCACCAGGCAATAAAAGCCCGCCGCGGCGCCGATCGCCAGCACGAGAATGCGGAACACGGTTTGAAACGAAACATGCCGGGATTTTTCCTCCACCACCTGGCTGATGGCCTGAAAACCGCAGAGCAGGAAGGCGCAATCCGCGAATATCCCCGCCGCCCCCTGCCACCAGACAGGCCGGCTGACGGGCAGAAGCGGCATCAGATTTCGGGCATGGCCCTGAAACAGCATCAGCATCACCATGCCCAGCGCGACCGAAATGAAGCTGTATGTCAGAAGGCTGTGGAATCGCGCCAGCGTTTGACCGCCGGCATAATTCAGGACCGCGATAATAGGCGCGCCGATGCAGCCGATAACCAGCTGGTTGCGGGTCACATGGGCGCCAAACGCCGTATAGAGCGCGGTGTCCCCCATGCCCGGCGCCAGTCTTTCAAACAGCCAGGCCACGGCAAGGCCCTCGAAAATGGCAACGCATATCCAGGCCAGGGCGATGAACCATCCGACGTAAAAAGCCAGCGCCCGGCCGAAGACGTGGAGGGTAAAGCTGAACTCGCCCCCGGTGACGGGAATCCGCGAGGTCAGTTCGGCGTAACAGGCCCCGATGCAGGCGACCACGATGCCGCCGGCCACAAAGCCGATCACCGCGCCGCCCGGTCCCGCCGCCGCCAGCCAGCTTCCCACCAGCACGCACCACGCGGACCCGATGATCGAGCCGAAGCCGAACGCAAACAGCTGGAAGCGGCCGATATCGCCCTTGAGGGCGGGCACTGTGGTCACAGGCGCGGGCATGCCGGGGTGCTTGTTCGCTACAGGCGTCTATGCCCGGGGAAGCTTGAACGGTTGCGGATCGGAAAATCGCCTCAGCACATTGGTCGTCAGCCGGGCGATGTCATTGTCGAAACCGTCATGGTTCAGCGCCCCGATATAAGCCATGGAGCCCACGGAAAAGACCGCGCCGCCGGACGGCGTCTCGAAGAAGGTGATCGACGCATAAGTCTTGTTGTCATAGCTATCGCGCATCTGGGCCGCCAACGGGCCGGTGGCCCAGGCGGGTAAAGGCGTGCCTTCCGACTTGGCCAGGTGCAGCGCGTGGCGCGGCGTGCCGGCGGCATAATCCACCCTGTCGAACTCGTCGCCGGCGGCGCCGCCGAAATGGGTGCCGTAGTCGCCGATGATCTCGGACTTCACGTCGGCGAACATGAAGGCGGCACGCGGGTTCTTCGAATCCGGCAGTACCCTGTAATAGGTGTTGCCCGAACCGAAGGTGGTGCCGTCATATTGCAGGCCAAGGTTGCGCACGGTCCAGCTATGATCCCATTCCTGGTTGTCGACGCCGTTCAGTTCGAACCGCCGTTCGCCCTCGAAATTCTGCGGTGTCCAATAGGTCTCGTTCAGCCGCCGCAATTCGACCGCGGGAATGCCGTCGTCGCGCCACGCCGCGGGGTTCTGGAAGCCGTTGCCCCCCAGATACATGAAGCGTCCGCCGGAGCCCAGATAGGTCTCGACCGCCTTGAAAATTTCCGGCGACTGATATTCCGGATGCTGTCCCGTTATCACGGTGCGGTAGCGCGCGAGAAGCGGCGCGCCCTCCTTGTGCACCAGGTCGTCGGTGATGACGTCATAGGGGATTTTTTCATGTTCCAGCCAGTCCACGACCTGGGTGTCGGAATTGATCAGGTGCAGCCAGGTCTTCAAGGTCACCGTCAGCAGCGGACGCCGCCACGACGAGCGTGTCACCAGGGTGCCGTCGATATGCTGGTCGTACAGGCCGCGCCCGAATTCGGGGTGCTGCATCAGGAAGTCGATGTCGTCGGCGTTGAAATAGAAGGCCGGATAGCGTTCCAGCTGGGCAAAATTGCGCGTCCAGTTGGTGTAGGCGAGATAGGTGGTGGTGGGGATCAGGAACGCGGTCTTCGCGGTGGCGACACCCTTGGGCGGCGCCACGAAGAAGGGCACATAATGCTCGGACTTGCCGTGCTGCAGGTGAACCGCATAGATGCCGCTGGGCAGGCCCGAAGGCACCGTGTAGGCGAAGCTGGGCTTCCATTCCGCATCCAGCAAATCGTCCTCGCGAAAATATATCGCCGAAAATTCCTCGGGCTGCTGGCGCCAGTCGATGCTCTTGTTCCAGTGATAGCCCTTCATCGCGCGCTGGGGCCAGTTGACGCCGCGGCCGTTCCACGCCGCGGCCGTCGTGTCGTAAACGGTGAAGGCGCCGATGCCGCGCCCGAAATCCCAAAAGCCGCGGATATCGTCGCCGGCGGCATCTTCCAGCTTCGTCGCGGTCGCGACGCGGATCATGTCGGTGGGGTGCAGCACCTTGCCCGCAAGGCGCACGCCATCGATGCGGCCGTTGAACAGCGCGAAAGGCGCGGGCTGCCCGTTCGCCATGACTTCGCCGCAGCCGGCGGCGAAGCGCATCGGCGTGCCGGCGGCGACAGTCCAGTCCGCATTGAGCCGCCGGGTGCCGAAAATATAGTGCCAGGGGTCCGTGGGCGACTCGAGCGTGAAATTGGGATCGGTCAGCAGAACGTCATAGACGCGCCACTCTCCCGAGGCGGCGTCAAAGGATGCACCCAGCATCGTCCAATGCCCGGGCTGGATGAAGCGCGAGGTGCGCAGCTTGAAGGACTTGCCGCCGCCCTGCCCCACCCACAGCGCGCCTTCGCCGCGTTCGTCAATGCCGATCGCCCAGCCGGTCTTGTTGGTCTGGTCCCATTGCGAAGCGACAAATTGCGGTCCCTTGCCGGGCAAGGTCGGCTTGATCAACGCCACCACCGAGAAATCCTGCCGGTTGCTCGTGATCGCGGACGGCGACGCCTTGTCGAACGTGACGTAGGAACCGGGCCAGGTTTTCTGTTCGCCGCCCGGATAAACCCGCGCAAAGTCCGCCGCGACGGGATCTACCCGGAAGCGGTTTACGCCCGACAGCGAGTCGCCATTGATGACCTTGACCAGCGAGGCCTTGTAATCGCCCGGTGCATAAGTGCTGGCGTAGAAGGTGATCTTCTCGCCCGGCCGAACCGTGATCTGGTCGCTGTAGCCGACAATCGTCTTGTTGGATTTGGCGAGGGTAAGGGCGTGATGCTTGTCGGCGTCGACCACCGTGCGGCGCGGGCGCGCGGTGAGACTGGTCAGCGCCTGGGCCGGCAGCCGCGCCATGGCGGCGAAAGCGGATGCCACCCCCATCATCAGCAGGGATGTACGGCGTGTCAGGTCGATCATGATGCACTCTCCAGTTCCAGTTTCAGCTCCGGTCGCTCCGGCGACCCCCAAAATTTCCGCGGTCGGAATCGATCCATTCGAACTATGTCGCGGCAATCTCCCTGGCGGCTCCGCGCACCGCTTCCAGCGTGGCGTCGATGACCGCGTCATCGTGCGCGAAAGACACGAACCATGCGCCGCGTTCCAGCACCCGCACGCCGCGCTTCAGCAGCGCGTGCGCGAACTTCACATACAGCGCCTTGTCGGATCGCAGCAGGTCGCGATAGTCGTGCGCGGGGGCATCCAGCCCGAAGCCGACATGGAACATCAGCTCGAATCCGCCGACCTGCGCCTTGACGCCGGCCTCCTGCAGGATATCGGCAATGCCATCGCGCAGCCGCACGCCGCGCCCGGACGCGCTCTCATACTGCTCCGGCGTCAGTGCGTTCTGCGTCGCCACCATCGCCGCCATCGTCACCGGCTGGGCGTTGAAGGTGCCGCCATGCAGCACGCCGCCGGTGACGAACATCTCCAGCAGGTCCGCGCGCCCCGCGATCGCCGCCACCGGAAAGCCGTTGGCGATCGCCTTGGCGAAGATCGAAAGATCGGGGGAGACGCCGAAGCGGCCCTGCGCGCCGGAACGCCCCAACCGGAAGCCGGTAATGACTTCGTCGAAGATCAGGATGGCGCCATGCCTGCGGCAGGCCGCCAGCGCGCCTTCAAGATAGTCTTGTGCCGGCGCGATCGCGCCCTGGTTGCACATGGCGGCCTCCATGATCACGCCCGCCACATCGCCTTTGGCCAGGCGGGCTTCCAGCCGCGCCAGATCGTTCCAGCCGATCACAGCCAGGCCCGCGGCGTCCGCCGGGGCCTGCCCCTTGCTGCCGGGCACCAGTACCGGCGCATCCGGAAGGCCGGCGGCCTCCGCGCCCGGCGCGGTGGACCACAGGATATTGTCGAACCAGCCGTGATAATGGCCTTCGAACTTCAGAATGATGCGCTTGCCCGTGGCGGCACGCGCCAGGCGGAAGGCAGCCTGCGCGACTTCCGAGCCTGACGAGCCGAAGCGGATGCGCTCAGCCGACGGAATGCGCTCGCACAGGATCCTGGCGGCTTCGAACTCGATCTCCGACTGGCCGGCATAGAGAATGCCCTTCTCGACCTGTTCTTTCACCGCGGTCTGCACGGAAGCGGGCGTGTGGCCCAGGATCATCGCGCCCATGCCGCAGTAATAGTCGATCAGCCTGTTGCCATCGGCGTCGATCAGATAGGGGCCCTCGCCCCGGTCGAACACCAGCGGGCCCCCCGCCATGCCGATGCGGAAATTACTATTCACCCCGCCCGCGATATGCTCCGCATTCTCCGCGATAAGCGCCGCAGACCGGTCAAAGGAGAGACTGGTTTCCAAGACTGTCCCGCGGGAAGCGATCTTCTGCGGGGACTTGGTGATAGAAGTAGACATGCATCGTCCTTAAGCAAAAGGCTTACCAATTGGGCAAGCCTGCCAATATTGGTGGCTGAACCCAGTCATACTATTTCTTGAGCGGTGGGGTTTTTCACCGCAAAGTGGGCAAAGTGGCGGGTCAGCGGAATAAAAATGATGAAAACCTTCGAAAGTCGAAATAATGCTCCGGCGCTCGATGCCGGCGATCGTGCAATTCTTCGCGAACTGCAACGCAACGGGCGGGCAACCAATGCGGAATTGGCGGCCGTGGGGCACATGTCGGAATCGGCGTGCTTTCGCCGCCTGAAGAAATTGGAAGATAGCGCGGTGATAGAAAACTACACTGTGCGCATCAATCCGGCGGCAATCGGATTGAATCTCACCGCCGTCGTTTCGATAGGCCTGGCGAACCAGTCGGACGATGACGTCGTGAAATTTGAAAAAGCGGTCGCCAAAATCCCTGAAGTTCTGGAATGCTATCTGCTGACGGGAACGCCGGACTATCTGCTTCGTGTGGCTGTCATGGATCTCGAAGGGCTGGAAAGACTGTACGCAACCGTGCTGCGGCGATTGCCCGGCGTGTCCCGGTTTTCCTCCAGCCTGGTCCTGCGATCGGTGGTGAGCAAAATGAGCCTGCCGCTTTAGTTCGATCGAACGAACGCGATCCGCTTCGACCGTCACGGGTGGAAAAAACAAAAGGCCGGATGGAAACCATCCGGCCTTTCGCGCACAGGCGGGCAAATCGCAAATCAATCCTCGAAGCGCACGCCGACACGATAGGCACGGCCGATGCAATCGTAGATGATGCAGTTGGTGCCGCCGCTGCCGATCATCGCCAGGCTCGGCGGCGGCGTATCGAAGAGATTGTCGACCGCTGCGTAGAACTGGAGCTGATCGTTCCATCTGTAGGAGCCGCGGGCGTCGCCATAGACGACCGCCGGCACGCCGTTGTCGTCCAGGCTGGTATAGGTGCTTTGCGCCTGGGTCAGATTGTTGGTGAGCCGCGCCGAACCGATGATGCGGGCCTGGCCGGTCACCGACCAGGGGCCTTCGACATAGGTCGAGGTCACCGTGGCGCGCAGCTTGGGTTCGGTGAAGCCGGTCAGCGGATTGAGCGAGCCGTCGCCACTGACCGCGCCGGCGCCGTCCGCCGTCACGCCCAGCGAGGTCCGGGTCTTTTCGTCGGTGTAGTTGCCCAGGATATGCCAGTCCATCACGCCGTCGAACAGGTCGTGCTGATAGTCTATCTGGAAATCCAGGCCCGAGTCGGTTTCCCGGTTTGCGTTCACCGGCGCCTGCAGATAGGCATTCAGCACGCCTTCGCCGTCGGCGGGAAAGGTGCCCAGGGGACCGCTGAGACCCGGGGAGGCGCCATTGCCGTCGACTTCCGCCGCCACCGGCAGGGCCGAATTGCCCGGATAGCCCTTGGCGAAGAAGAGCAGCGAACAGAAATTCGCCACATGCTGGGTGGAGCATTGAGAGATGATCTGCGCCGAACTGGGCGAGAAGATGCCGTTGTGCAGCGTGATCGAATACCAGTCGAACGACATGGACAGGTTTTCGATCCAGTGCGGCGTCAGCACGATGCCGCCCGACACCGTCTCCGCCTGTTCGGGCACCAGGGACGCGTTGCCGATCTGAATCCCCTTCACGCCATAGGACGGCCCGCCGACCGGATATTGCAACGTATATGTGGCGGATACCGGCGGCGAGAACAGTTCGCCAATACTCGGCGCGCGGATGTCGGATGACAGGGTGGTGCGGAGCTTGATGTCCTCGTTGATCCGGCTGGTCAGGCCCAGCTTCCAGGTTTCCACCAGACCGCTGGTCGAATAGGAGGTCATGCGGCCCGCGGCGTTGAAGTTCAGGTCGTCGACGAAAGTGTTCTTCAGAAGCGGAACGTCGAGTTCCAGATAGCCTTCCTGTACATTGTACCCGGCGCCATAGGCGTTGAAATTGCCCGAGCCGAACCCGGCCGCCTGGCCCAGGCCCAACGGGTCGCGCTGGTTGCGCTGTTGTTCCAGGCGGTCTTCAAAGCCGAAGGAGACGGCCGGTTTTCCGGCCGCCAGGCCCCAGGGCAGCGTGCCTTGCGTCGAAAGCGAAAATACCGACTGGCTGTTGATGAAGAGCGCCTGGTCGGCGACCGCAAGATTGGTGCGACCCGGGGCGATATAGTTGAGCGCCGCCTGGCTGACATTGCTGTCACCGAACGGGTTCAGGGGCACGCAGCCCGCCGTCAGTCCGCCGGGCGCGACAATGGGAAAGCCCGTCGCGTTGGTGGTGACGCCATAGGCGGTGGAGGTCAGGGTCGAGCGGCAGGCGACGCTGCCCACCGCCGGGACCGGCACGTTGGCCGTGGTCAGCACCGAGCGGACCTGCGCCGCCAGCGCCGCGTTGCCGCCGCCCAGCGAGTCGGGGCCGTTCGCCTGGACCACCACCGCGTCCGTGGCATTGGCATAGTTCTGGTTCAGGGTGTTGGTGGGCACATAGACCCGCTGGCGCACCGTGCTGTTCTGGGCATAGGCATTCCACGACCAACCCTCGCCGAACAGACTGTAATTGCCGGTCAGGGTGAAGACACCGCGCATCAGTTGGCGGCTGCTCTGGACGATGAGATTGCTGACCGTTTCGTACTGGCTCCTGATCGACACATCCGACGTCTGGGTGAGATTTTGCACGCCCGCCGTGCCCAGCGTGAGGCTGGGGATACCCTGGGCGATCATCTGCTGCTGAAGCGTCGCAGGAAGGAAAGCGTTGTCCACCTTGACGTTGATCGCGGTTTGCCGGGCGTTGGCGGCCTCATTCTGTTCGACATGCTGGCCATAGTTCAGCATCACCGAGGCGGTGATGTCGGGCGTGAGCTTGTAGCTGGTGTAACTGAACAGCACCAGGTCGTGATAGGGCACCGCCGTGATCGCCGGGTTGGCGAGATTGGTGTTGGCATTGGCCGAACAGGCATAACAGTAGGCGCCCGACGAAACGCCGTAATTGAACGGCGCCGACTGGGCGCCCGCCCCCACGAACTGGATGCCCTTGAGCGCGTTGGCGGCCGCGGCGGCGCCTGAACCGGCCGTCGCGAATTGCCCGCCGAGCGCCTGGATGGCGGTGAGCGCCGGGCCGGTGGCGCCGGCGGCGCTGGCGGTGATAAGGCCGCCATTGGTATAGGCGTTGGAATAGGCGCCGGCGGGCGTGTGGCACAGCGCCGTGGCGCTGCCGCCATTGACCGCACTGCAAGGAAAGAGCGCCGTTCTGGAGGAATCGTACCAGGGCCGGTTCCACAAGAAGACGGCGCCCGGGCTCATCGTATAGTTGGCCGCGAATTCGGTGTGCGCGCGGCCGCCAAGGAAATCGGTGCCGAGGGTGAGCTCACCCTTGTAGCTTTCGTGATCGTTGTATTTGTCATTGGCGTAGACAAGGTTGGCCTTCACGCCGGTAAAGGTCTTGTCGATCACCAGATTGACCACGCCGGCGATCGCGTCGGAGCCCCAGGCGGCGGACGCGCCGCCCGTCACCACATCCACGCGCTGGATGATGCTGCTGGGAATGGTCGAAAGATCGACGCCGCCGATGGCGGGCGGCGTGCTGGCATTGGGGTTGGAGGTGACGACACGCTGGCCGTCGAACAGCACCAGGGTGCGCACCACGCCCAGGCCGCGCAGGTCGACCGTATCCATGCCGGCGTCGCCCTGGGCGGCATGGGTGGCATTGGACCCGTTGCCGGGCGAATCCGAGGGACCGACCGAAGGCAGTTCGCGCAGCGAATCGCCGAGGTCCACCTTGGCGTCGCGCCGCAGGGTTTCGGCGCCGATCACCGTGACCGGCGTGGGTGCTTCATAGCCCTGGATGGAAATGCGCGACGCGGAAACCGTGACATTCTCGACGCTGTCGGCTTGCTGTTCCTGCGCGCTTGCGGCCATAGGCGTTGCGGCCAGCATGGCGACAACCGCCCCCCCGATCATGAGTTTTCTGCTAAGAGATTCCATGAAATTCCCCTCGTCTTTTGGTGTCTAGAAACTCCTTCCTTCTCTGGACGCGCCCTTCCCCAAAAGCATTTTTTTATCGCAATCCTATCGCCGGGCTTTTCGCCTCTCAGCCCGCACAGGTGGCTGACCCTCAACGATAGTATCCTTCGCGAGGCGCAGTTTTTCACCGCAAAACATGCAAAGCGGCGGGCGCGCGGAAGAAAAAAGCAGGAATGCATCGAAAGTCGAAATAATGCTCCGACCGGCGCTTGAGGCCGAAGAGCGTGCGGTTCTTCGCGAATGGCAGCGCAACGGACGGCCGGCACTGCGGAGCCGGCATCGCGGCAAGCTGCCGATCGCGCGATCCGGGTGGCGCGGCGGAGCGCTTGCCGGGATGTTGTCGCAGGGCCCGCCCGATTTAGGCTGGGACGCGCCGGGGAATCCGCAGTAACGTCGATCGAGCCGGAAGACCGCAGTGTCTCGACTGCGCGTGTCAGGGAGAATATTCCAGCCATGACGACTGTACTCCTTGCGGGCCTGATGCACGAAACCCACTGCTTCATCCAGGAGCGCACCAGGCTCGATGGTTTTACCATTCACCGCGGCCAGGCATTGCTGGATCGCCATGGCGATGGGTCGCAAATAGACGGCTTCCTGACTGTCGCGCACCGCGAAGGTTGGGATGTCGTTCCGACTGTCGCCTATACCGGCGGTGCGACGGGCTTGGTCGAGCATGCCGTGTTCGAGGCTTTTTGGGACGAAGTAAGGCCGGCGCTGGAAGCGGCGATTGCCAAGGGCCTCGACGGCATTTTCCTGTCGCTGCATGGGGCGATGGTGACAAGTGAATCGGAAGATCCCGACGGCGATCTGCTGGAGCGGATACGGGCTGTCCCCGGGGCCGCGACATTGCCGATCTTCGGCGTGCTCGATCTTCACGCGACCCTGACGCCCAAGATGGGCGCGCTGTCGGACGGCCTGGTGACCTACCGCGAATGCCCGCATACCGACTCCTGCGAAAGCGCCATGCGCGCGGCCGAACTGCTCGCGCGGTGCCTGAAGTCAGGCATGCGTCCACGCCAGCAGGTTCTGGTGTCGTCGGTCATCTGGCCGCCCACCGGCACGGCAACCAGAGAAGGCCCGATGCATGCCCTGGAAGCGCAAGCCCGCCGGATAGAACAGTCGGTGCCTGGGGTGCTGGCGGTGAGTGTCGCGGGTGGATACGCCTATGCGGATGGGTACGACGTCGGCGTCTCCTTCGGAATCATTACCGAGGGCGATGACGCGGCGGCCAGGGCGGCCCTGCAGGGCCTGGCGAAGATCGCCTGGGACAGGCGTGAAGACGGCATCCCCAGGGAGCATGATCTGGACGCCGTGGTTCGCGATTTTGTTCCCAGCGACAAGGGTCCGGTGTTGCTGGTCGAGCCGGCCGAGAATATCGGTGGCGGGGCGCCGGGGGACGGCACCGATGTCATGCGGGCGCTGCTGAAGTACGACGTGGCCGGCGCCGGCGTGATTATGGTGGACGCCGAAGCCGTGGCGGCTCTCCAGGACGTTCCGACCGGCGGGCGCATGACCTTGCCGATAGGCGGCAAGGGATGGCCGCTCGATCCCGGTCCCGTGACGCTTGAAGTCGAACTGGTTTCCCGCAGCGACGGAGTGTTCGAACTGGAAGATCGTAACAGCCATATCGCGGGATGGCTTGGAACCAGGCTCGATGTTCTGGGACCAACGGCCGTCGTGCGCCATCGCGGGCTGACGATCATGCTCACGAGCGCGAAGCTGCCGCCGTTCGATCTCGCCCAGTGGCGCAGCCAGGGCATCGATCCGGAAAAGCTCAGCATCATCGGGGTCAAGGCTGCCGTGGGTCACCGGCAGGCTTACGACAAAATCGCATCCGCCAGCTTCACCGTCAGGACCAGCGGACCCTGCACGTCCGACCTGGCCAGCCTGCCGTACAAGCGCGTGCGCCGTCCCGTGTTCCCCCTCGACAGCCTGGAGGGGTGATGTCGTGATGCTGGATCGGCGCGCGCTCCTGGGTGCCGCGTTGGCGGTGCCTGCCACAAGCGTTCCGGGTTGGGCGCGCGCACAGACCGGGCGCGGTACATTGAATGCCATACTCCAGGAAGAACCGGCGACGCTGAACTACCCCTTGTACAACACAAGACTGGCGCAGCAGGTCTGCGGCAACATCAACGAATCCTTGCTCCTGTTCGACTGGCAATTCCAGCCGCACGCCAATCTCGCCAGGAGCTTTGAAATCTCGCCCGACAAGCTGACCTACACCTTTCATCTCGAACGCGATGTTCTATGGCACGATGGCGCGCCTTTTTCTTCGCGGGACGTTGTGTTCAGCAGCGATGTCATGCTGCGTCAATTGAACCCCCGCAGCCGCGCGGCGCTCAATCATTGCGCGAGCATCAAGGCGCGCGATGCCTTTACCGTCGAATACAGGCTGCACCAGCCCTTCAATGCCTTCCTGACATCCTTCATGGCCTCCAGCGGCCCGATGATGCCGGCCCACATTTATGAGGGTACGGATTTCCACACAAATCCCTACAATTACAAGCCCGTCGGCACCGGCCCCTTCAAGTTCGAGAAATGGGTCCGGGGACAGTTTATTCATCTGGTGCGCAACGATGACTACTGGCGCCCCGACCGGCCTTTCCTGAAGGAGATCTACTTTCGCATAATACCGACCGCCGAGCAGCGCATGGTCGCGATGCAAACCGGCACCGTCGATCTTGCGTTCGGGGACGACATTGATCCGGTCGTGGTGTCACGGCTGCTGAACACGCCGAATTTGCAGCGTGTCACAAACGCCTATGAGGGCACCGGAGAGACCGGCGTAATCGAGGTCAACCAGCGCAGATGGCCCTTCAGCGACCGGCGCTTCCGCGCCGCCCTGCTGCACGCCATCAATCGGCAATTCATGGTTGACGCGATGAATTTCGGCCAAGGCAAAGTCGCCAATGGACCGCTTCCTTCCACGGCGCTCTACTTTGACGACAAGGCGCTGGTCAAATACCCCTTCGATCCGTCTCGTGCCAGGGCGCTGCTGGATGAGATGGGCTTGAGGCCGAAGGCAAACGGCATCCGGTCAAGCTTCGGGATGTTGACGATGCCCGACGGCGGCGGCGCCTGGACGCGCAGCGCGCAGTACGCCAAACAGGCCCTTTCCGAAGTCGGACTCGAAGTCGAACTGCAGGCGGCCGACTGGGCCACGTTCAGCCGCCGCAATGGCGACTGGGACTTTGATTCCTGCTGGAACAATTATGGCCTGTACGGCGATCCCGCGATCGGCACTTCGCGCTTCTTCCTGTCTTCGAATATTCGCAAGGGCGTGCCGCAGACCAATGTTCAAGGCTACGTCAATCCCGAAATAGACGATTTGTTTTCCAGGGCCGCGGTCGCGGTCAGCCGCCATGAAGCCCAGAACTGCTACAGCCGCGTCCAGCAAATCCTGACACGGGACGCCGCCATGCTGTGGATGTTCGAACGCAAGCCGCCGCTTTTCTACAACAAGCGATTTCGCGACGTCATTACCGGACCCAATGGTCCCAGCGACGGATTTGGCGACATGGCGCTCGCCTGATCGATTGTCCCGCCGGCCTTGCGTTGCAGGCGGTCGGGCTATTTGACCTCGGTCAGCAGCGGCCTGCCGGCGAACCTGGCGTCCAGATTGTCCAGCACCAGCTGGCTCATGGCGCGGCGCGTCTCATGCGTGGCGCTGGCGGCATGGGGCTGCAGCACCACATTGTCCATGCCGAACAGCACTTCGGGCACCTGCGGTTCGTTGACGAACACATCCAGCCCCGCGCCGCCCAGCTTGCCGCCCGTCAAGGCTTCGACCAGCGCATCCTCGTCCACCACCGCGCCACGCGCCACGTTGACCAGGATGCCGGTGGGACCCAGCGCCTCGATCACCGCCCTGCTGACGATCTTCCGGGTCTGGGGCGTGGAGGGGATGATGACCACCAGGAAGTCGCTGTCTTTCGCCAGGGCCACCAGGTCGGGATAGTGTTTGTAAGACACATCCGCCACCGGCCTGCGGCTATGATAGGCGACGGTGTTGTTCATCGCCTCGGCACGCTTGCCGATTTCCTTGCCGATGCGGCCCATCCCCAATATCCCGACCCGCTTGCGGCTGGCGCGGTTCGCCAAGGGATGCTCGCCTTCCCTGGGCCAGCGTCCGCTGCGCACATAGCGATCCGTCACCACCAGCCGCCGCGCCGTCATGATCATCAGCGCGATGGCGAGGTCCGCGACATCGTCGTTCAGCACGTCGGGCGTGTTGCAGACCGCAATGCCCCTGGAGCGGGCATATTCCACGGGAATGCCGTCATGGCCCACGCTGACCGAGCCGATGATTTCCAGCCTGGGCATGCGGTCGATCATCTCGCGCGCCGGGCCGGAATGGCCGTTGGTGACGCAGCCGCGCACGATGGACGCCACCCTGTCGAAATCGGCCATGCCGTGGACGCGGTAGCGCGTTTCCAGTTCCTTCTGGACTTCGGGCCGAAGCGGCACAATTTGCAATATGTCTATCATCGCGGTTATTCCATGGTCTGACGGATGTTTTGTGCCGGATCGGCAGGCTCCAGGCGCGCGCGTCCCGGAATGGCGGCCAGCAGGCTTCGGGTATAATCGCTGCCCGGCGCGGTGAAGATATCGCGGGTGGGGCCGGTTTCCACCACCTGGCCGTGGCGCATCACCATCACCCGGTGACAGACCTCGGCGGCCACCCGCATGTCATGGGTGATGAACAGCATGGCCAGGTTCATCTGGCGGCGCACGTCATCCAGCAGCTTCAGCACCTGGGCCTGCACGGTCGCATCCAGCGCCGACACCGGCTCGTCGGCGATCAGCACATCCGGCTTCAGCATCAGGGCGCGCGCCAGCCCGATGCGCTGGCGCTGGCCGCCGGAGAATTGGTGCGGCAGCCGATCCATGGCCTCGGGATTCAGCCCCACCAGCCGCAGCATGTCGATGGCACGGGCGCGCGCGAGACGCGCATCCTCGCCATGGGCGCGCGGGCCGGCGGTGACGATATCGGCCACCGTATGGCGCGGATTGAGCGAGGAGAAAGGGTCCTGGAACACCATCTGGATGCGCCGCCGCACCGGCCGCAAGCCCTTTGGCCCCAGCCGCGCCAGGTCGGCGCCGTCGAACAGGATTTCGCCTTCTTCCGGGTCCAGCAGGCGGATCACGCAGCGCGCCAGGGTGGATTTGCCCGAGCCGGATTCCCCCACAATGCCCAATGTCTCGCCGCGCTTCAGGGTCAGCGAAACCGCGTCCACCACCGTTGTCGCCGGGCGCGCGAAAAAACCGCCGCGCCGGAAGCGCTTGGTCAGGCCGGTGACCGCCATCAGCGGCGGCGCCTCGGGCAGCGGCGGCAGGATATTGTCGCCCTTGGGCACGGCGGCGATCAGCGCTCTTGTATAAGCGTGTGCCGGTTCGCCCAGCACCTTTGCCGCCGTGCCGCTTTCCAGCACCCGGCCATGGCGCATCACCGCCACCCGGTCGGCCATATCGGCCACGACGCCGAAATCATGGGTGATGAACAGCACACTCATGCCGCGCTCGGCTTGGATGGTCTTGATCAACTGTAAAATCTGCGCCTGGGTGGTGACATCCAGGGCGGTGGTGGGTTCGTCGGCGATCAGCAGCCGGGGCGACAGCGACAGCGCCATGGCGATCATCGCCCGCTGGCGCTGGCCGCCGGACAACTGGTGCGGATAGGCCTTCAGCAATCCGCGGGCATCCCGCAGCCCCATCTGACCCAGCAGGCCGGCGGCCAGGGCCAGCGCGGCGGTTTGCGGCATGGCGCGATGGGCGTGTATCTGCTCGACGATTTGCGCCCCGATGGCGACCACCGGGTTCAGCGCCGCCATCGGGTCCTGGAAGATCATGGCGATGTCGCGGCCGCGCCGCCGGCGCATCGCTTCGGGTTGCAGCTTCAACAGATCGGCGCCGTCGAACAGGATTTCGCCGCCCGTGACCTGCACGCCGCGCGGCAACAGCCCCATCACCGCATGCGCCGCGATGGACTTGCCCGAACCGGACTCGCCCACGATGCAGACGATCTCGTTGCCGCCGATTTCCAGGCTGACCTTCTCCACCGCCAGCGCCCGGTCGGCGCCCGGCGGCAAGGCAACGGTCAAGTCGCGGATGGAGACCAGGCTCGCCCCCTGGGTCATTGGCGCCGCCGCGGGTTCAGCGCATCGTTCAACCCGTCGCCGATGAAGTTCAGCGCCAGCACCGTCACCACGATGGCAAGTCCCGGCAGCACCGTGGTCCACCACGCCACCCACATGGCCGAGCGTGCGCCGCCGATCATGCTGCCCCAACTCAGCAGGTTGGGGTCACCCAGCCCCAGGAAACTCAGCGCCGATTCCGTCAGGATGGCGCTGCCCACCATCATGGAGCCGACCACCACGATAGGCGGCAGGGCATTGGGCAGAATCTGCGTGAAGATGATGCGGGCGTCGCTTTCGCCCAGGATGCGCGCCGCGGCCACGAATTCGCGGCTGCGCAGCGAGAGGAATTCGCCGCGCACCACCCGCGCGGCCTGCGGCCAGGTCACCAGCGCGATGCCGATCACGGCGGAACCCAGGCTTGGCTGCAAGAACGCCACCAGCACCATCAGCAGCACGAAGCTGGGAATGATCTGGAAGAACTCGGTCACCCGCATCAGCAGGTCGTCCACCAGCCCGCCATAATAGCCGGCCACCGCCCCCAGCAGGACCCCGATCCCCACCGCGCCGGCGGTCGAGGCGATGCCCACCAGCAGGGAGACGCGCGCGCCATAAGCCAACCCCACCGCCATGTCGCGCCCCAGCACATCGCTGCCCGCGAACACCCCCGGCGTACCGGGCGGCAGCAGCGGCATCCCCACGATGGCGAACGGCCCGCGCCCGAGCAGCGGCGCCAGCAGCGCCGCGATGGCAATCGCCGCGAACAGCACAAAGCCGATCAGCGCGGTGGGGCGCGAGAAGAAGCGGCGGGCGAAACTCATCGCCCCAGCTCCGCCCGCGGGTCGGCGATGGAATAGGCAATGTCGGTCGCCAGGTTGAACAGGCTGACCAGGATGGCGGTGACGATGAAGATGCCCAGCAGCAGCGGATTGTCGCGCGCCGTCACCGCGTCATAGGCCAGGGTGCCGATGCCGGGCCAGGAGAACACATTCTCGACCAGCACGCTGCCGCCGACCAGGATGGAGGCCTGCAATCCCGCATAGGTCACCAGCGGGACCAGGGCATTGCGCAAGACATGCCGGCGCGCCACCTGCCGCTCGCTTATGCCTTTGGCGCGCGCGGTCTTGACGAAATCGGCGTCGGCCACTTCCAGCATGGCGGTGCGGGTCAGCCGGGCATAGCTGGCCAGGAAATACAGCGCCAGCGTCATGCCGGGCAGGATCATGTGCCGGGCGACATCGCCCAGCCGCGCCAGGCCGGTAAAATCCGCGCCCATGGTCTCGATGCCGAAGGGCGGCAGCCAGGCCAGCCACACCGCGAACACCAGCACCGCCATCATGCCCAGCCAGAATTGCGGCACGGCATAGAACAGCATCGCCAGCATCGTCACCGCCGCGTCGCCGATAGAGCCGGGCCGCCGCGCCGCAAGCCCGCCCAGCCACACCCCGCCCGCGACCGCCACCACCAGCGCGAAGGCATCCAGCAGGAGGGTATTGGGCAGCCTTTCCAGGATCACGTCCAGCACCGGCTGGCGGCGCACATAGCTGGTGCCCAGGTCGCCATGCGCCACTGCGCCCAGATATCGCGCCAGTTGCACCGGCAGCGGCTTGTCCAACCCATATTCGGCGCGCAGGCTTTTCATGAAGGCTTCGTCGGCATAGCCCGACTGGCCCGCCATCACGGTGGCGGCATCGCCAGGCGCCAGGCGGATCAGGAAGAAACTCAGCACCACCACCGCGATGGTGACCAGCACCGTCTTGACCAGGCGGGCGGCGATGAACGGCAGCCTGTTCATGCCCCAAATCTCATGCCAAGGCCCGCGGCGCGCGATATTGCGCGGCGGTCGAACATCACGCTTTTGCATCTTCCGGCAGGGAATCCAGCGGAAATACCGGCCGCCGCAATCTTGTGTAAGGCAGGCGCGTGATGTCCGAGGTGCAGGGACCGGAGGTCGAGACGGTATAGCTGGCCGAGGCAATCGGCTCCCACGCCACGCGATGGCCCACCGCCGCCTTGATGCCGACCATGGTGAGGTCTTCGGGATTGACGCCCTGGCTGCGCCACTGGCCCAGGTCGAAGGGCGGCAGCTTCCTGCCGGTCAGCAGGATGGTGAGGCCGCGATGCTTCACCACCGCCGAAGGCCCCATGTCGATGATCTTGCCCAGCGAGCCCACCAGATGGGAATTGTGGTCTTCCAGCTCGAACACGCCATCGCTGCGCGAGATCAGTTCGACCTCCAATGTCACCGGCCCCGGGTCCAACGGGCTGCCCTTGCCGCCGATGGGCAAAGTCATCTTCTGACCAATGGCGATGCGCTGCAAGGCCGCCACGGCCTCCGGGTCGGCGATGGCGACGCCGGCGCCCTGAATGTCGTATTTCAGCAGCGCCCGCATCACATCGGTGCCGTCGCCCGGCGCGCCGCCGCCGATATTGTCGGCGGGCTCGACCAGCAGCACCGGGCCTTTGCCGCCCGGCCCACGCTTCAATGCGTAGTCGCGCACCACGGCATCGAGATCATGCTCCGGCGGGATGCCGCCCTGGCGCATCTCCCAGGCGATGCCGGCCAGTTCGCGCAACGCTTCGCGCGCCTCGGCCTCGCCGCCTTCGGTGACGATGCTGAAGGCAACCCCGGCATTGGGCACGTCGGAAAAGGCATAGCCGCCCACCACATTCACCGCCAGCACGCCGGGCACCTCGCGCTCGATGCGCCGCGCCGCATCTTCCAATGCCCGCATCGGCCCGTCCTTGGTGCCGGTGCCGGTGGGCGGCCACACGATCGGCGTCACCAGCACCAGATGCCTGGGCCGCACGCCGGTCTTCAGGCGGCGCGCCAGCAGTTCGGCCGCCAGCACCGCGCTGGCGAACTGGTCGGTGTGCGGACATTCCTTGTAAAAGATCATGGCGTCGCTCAGCGCCCCCATGCGCGGCGTGAGCGTGGCGTGCAGGTCGCCGACACAATAGACCGGCAGCGCTTCCGCCCCCGGAAGGCCGCGGATGCGCGCCATCAGTTCGCCTTCGGGATCGTCGCAGGCGCTCGTGACCATCGCGCCATGCAGCGACAGATGGACGGCATCCAGGCCTCGCGCCAGGGCCGCTTCCAGCCTGGGCTTCACCTCGCCCCAGAACTGCTCGAACACCGCATGATCCACCGTGCCCGAGGCGCCGCCGGTATAGATGGCGGACGGCACCACCTCCCAGCCTTCGCGTTCGGCGACGCTGAGAAACCCGTCAATCTGCGAGGCATCGCCGCGCCGCGCCGTGATCGCGTCCCCGCGATGGATGGCAAAGCTTTCCAGCCCGGTGACATCGCCGGAAAAGGAATGGGTTTCGTGGAAGATTCCGGCAATGAAAACTCTCACCATGGCGCATTCCTTCATAGCCGCCCCAAATTGGTCCTGCTTTTCACAGGGCTGCAAAGAATTGCACAACCGCCCTGGCGAAATTTTTCTCTATTCCGGCCTTTTTGGCATATTTCTTCGGTGGATGGGCCTGGGGTCGGCATTGAGGAGAAAAACATCCTTCCGGCGAGTCTAAACTGAACACGCTCGTTCTGCGCCTGGAACGGGATGTATGGTTGAACAGGATATCTCGATCGCGGATAAGGCGGTGCCGGCATGACACGCATTTTCCTCGCCGGAATCTTCCACGAGACCCATAGCTTCACGGACGACCGCACGCGGCTCGAAGATTTCGCGATCCATCGCGGCCGGGCGCTGCTGGATCGGATCGGGGACGGCTCGCAGGTGGACGGCTTCCTCACGACCGCCGCACGGCTGGGCTGGGAGGTGGTGCCCGGCGCGAATTATCTTTGCGGCGCGTCGGGCATGGTCGAGCAGCTTGTGTTCGAGACCTTCTGGGACGAGGTACGGCCGCTGCTGGTTTCCGCGATCGCCGGCGGGCTTGACGCCATATTTCTCAACCTGCACGGCGCGATGGTGACCACCGGGCTGGAGGACCCCGATGGAGAACTCCTGCGGCGCATCCGGGCGATCCAGGGCGCGGCGGATCTGCCTGTCTTCGGGGTGTTTGACCTGCATGCGACGCTGACCCAGGAAATGGGCGCGCTGTCCGACGGGTTGATTTGCTACCGCGAATGTCCGCATGACGACACGTTCGAAAGCGCTGTCCGCGCCACCGGGCTGTTGGCCCGCTGCCTCCAGACCGGGGTGCGGCCAAGACAGCATGTGCTGGTCACGCCCATCGTCTGGCCGCCGACCGGCACGGGAACCCGCGACGATCCCATGCGGGCCTTGGAAGCGGCGGCCCGCCGCCTGGAACGCGGCATTCCCGGCGTGCTGGCGGTGAATATCGCGGGCGGATATGCCTATGCCGATGTGTATAACGCGGGGGTCGGGTTCAGCATCGTTACCGAGGGTGACGATGAAGCGGCCAGGGCAGGCTTGCGCGAGCTTGCGGAGATTGCGTGGGCTCTGCGCCGCAAGGGCATCCCGCAAGAGCATGATCTGGACGCGGTGCTGCGGGATTTCAAACCCGGCGCCAAAGGCCCCGTGCTGCTGGTCGATTCCGCCGACAATATCGGCGGCGGCGGCCCCGGCGACTGCACGGATGTCTTGCGGGCGCTGGTGAAGCACGATGCGCAGGGCGCGGGCGTCATAATCGCCGATGCCGCCGCCGTCGCCGCCCTGGAAACGCTTCCCGTCGGCGGACGCGCGACATTGCCCATAGGCGGCAAGGGCAGCCGGCTCGATCCCGGCCCCCTGACGCTGGAGGTGGAACTGCTCTCGCGCAGCGATGGCCGCTTCGACCTGGAAGACGAGCAAAGCTCGATCGTGGTGTTGGGCCGCACCGTCAGCATGGGCCGCAGCGCGGTCGTGCGCCATCGCGGCGTGACCATCCTGTTGACCAGCCAGCGGCTTGCGCCATTCGACCTGGGCCAGTGGCGCAGCCAGGGCATTGCGCCGGAATCCTTCAGCCTGATCGGCATCAAGGCCGCAGTCGGCCATCGCCGCGCTTACGACCCTATCGCGTCAGCCAGTTTTACGGTACGCACCCGCGGGCCCTGCACCTCCGACCTGTCGCTGCTGCCTTACAAACGGATCCGCCGCCCGGTGTTTCCGCTCGATGATGTCGAAGGAGACACCACCGGGCGCTGATCGGCGGCCGCAACGCGGGCCCGGCCTCACTCCGGCGCCGACCCCAGGCCGCCGGTGAAGAAGGCCAGCGACACGGCGGCGGAACGCGCCGCGCTGTAGGTGTCGGCGGCGGCATTGCCGGCTTGCAGCAATTGCGTCTCGGCCACCGTCACATCGGTAATCGAACCGACGCCACCCCGATAGGCGGCGAGCGCGGCGTCGAAACTGGTCTGGGAGGCTTTTTCCAGCGCGGTGGCGGCATCATAGGCCGCCACGCCGGTGCGCAGGGCATTCTGCGCCGACACGACCTGGCGCACCGCCTCATTGCGCGTCTGCGCCAGCAGCGCATCGGCCTTGTCGGCATTGGCGCGCGCCTGTCCCAGCACCGCGTCGCGCACGCCGCCGTCATAGATGGGAATGGTAATGCCCGCGATCACGGTGGCGCCCAACTGGCTGCCGGAGAGATTGAAGGTGGGCGATTGCTGGCCGATCCCGGGCAATGAGGTGAGGCCAAAGCCGGCGCTGCTGTAGCTGCCGGTGGTGGCGATGAAGGCCTTGGGCAGGAAGTCGGCCTCCGCCGCCCGTATGTTGGCGGCGCTGGCCTTCTGGGTGGAATAGGCGGCCAGCATGTCGGGCCGCCGCGCCAGTGCGGCGGCGACGATCTTGTCCACCGAGTCCAGCGCCGCCGGCGCCAGGGACTGGCGGCCCAGCGGCGCGGGTTTGAGCGACACCAGCGGCGAGATACCCATCGCCGTGAGCAAGGCGACATGGCTGTTCTGGGCCGCGCCGTCCGCCTGCACCTGGGCCAGACGGGCCTGCGCCGTCGCCTGGCTGGCCTGCGCGGTCTCCATCACCGTGCCGATGCCATGCTTGAAACGCGCCTGGGCCGCCGCTTCGACCGCTTGCGCATTCTTCAATGACCTGTCCGCGATCTCGACGCGCGAGCGCGCGGCGGCATCGGCAAAATAGGCCAGGCTCACATTGTAGATGACCTGCTGGTGCGCCGCCGTGAAGGCGATGTTGGCCCCGATGGAGATCTGCTGCGCCGCTTCCAGCACGGCGGCGCGCTGGCCGAAATCGAACAGCAGCCATTGCGCCGAGATCGCCGAAATCGTGCCGGTGTTGGAATTGTCGTGGCCCAGGCTGAAGCCCAGCGCGCTGTCGCGGCCATGGCTGACCTGATAGCCCGCCACCAGGCTGGCGGTGACATGCGGCAGATAGGCGCTTTCGGCGATGCCCGCCGCCAGCGCGGCATTGCGCGCGCCGTCCCAGGCGACGCGGGTGTCGGGATTGTTGCTTTCGGCGATATCGATCAGTTCCACCAGGCCATAGGGATGATCGGCGCTGAGCGCGGTCGGTGGCGGTATCACCGCCAGCGCGGCATTGGACGGCAGCACATAGTCATTGCCCTCGGCGGCGGGCTCGCCGGGCTGGATCTCGCCCATGGCATCGGTGGTGGGTTTCCAGGGGCGGCCCGGATGGGCGGGCGCCAGCTTCAGCGCCGATGTGGCGCAGCCCGCCACAAGCAGCGGCAGACACACGGACAGAAGCGCGTTACGGCGTCCCATAGGCAGCCTCTCCCATGTTGGCCAGCACGCGATTGAGGTCGCGGGTTCGCGCCGCCACGGCATCTTCCAGGGCGGCCCGCCCGCCCTGGTCCGCGGCCAGGAACAGCGGCGCCCGCAAGGCGGCGGTGCAATCCAGCAATTCGCGCCGGAGGGAAAGCCAATCCGGGGACGGCCGTATCTCCAGCGGTTCATAGCGAACCACGTCCAGATCGTCCTCGACCGCCGCCTGCGCGGCCAGGGCCTGAACCGCCGCGGCGCGGCGCGATGCGTGATCCCGCGCCTGTCCCAGGGCGGACAGCCGTTGCAGCAGGCTGGCCACGCCGCTTTGGATATGGGTCTTCAGGCTCACCGGCCAGACCTGGGTGGAGATCAGATAGACAACGACATTGCCGAACAGGATACCGATCACGCGGTCGCGCGCCACCACCATGTCGAAGGCGGGGCCGGAGCCCTGGATCACGCACAGGAAGAAGGCGAAGGCGATCTGGAATCCGACATAGGCGATACGCGGGCTGCCCGCCGCTACCCAGGCGGCGGCAAAGGCGCCCAGGAACACCGTGACCAGCAAGGCGGTGATGGAATCATAGGCCGGGACCAGGAAGATCAGGACCAGCAGGCCGAAGGCTGCGCCCACCAGGCAGCCGGCGATACGCAGCGCCAGTTTCTCCACGCTTTCCGCCACCGTGGACAGCGAGACGATGTAGCAGGTGATCAGGCAGGTATGGATGCCCGGCCAGTCCAGCAGCGAATAGGTGAGATAGCAGATCATCGCCGCCGCGGTGGTCTTGAGCGCATATTGCACATGCCGGGGATCGGTGAAGGCGTCGGGCAGGAAGAAGCCCCCGGACTGTTTTGCCACGGGCGGCGCGGCATCGGGCTTTTCGGCGAAGCGTTCCATGCAGTCCGCGATCTCGTCATAGGCCGCCCAAGCCAGAGGCGACATGGCCTGCGGCGGCGGCACGGTCACGCGCAAGGGATAGCCGCCCTGTTCCAGGATGGCGGCCATCTCCTCCAGGGTCCGGGCCAGCGCCTGGGCCAAAGGTGCGGGCAGGACGGCAGCGGGGGTGCGCGCGATGAAGTCCAGCGCCAGCAGCAGCGCGATGCTGGCGCGCCCCGCCTGCCGCAACGCCGCGATGTCTTCGGCGGGCGCGGTCTTCTCGGCCGTGGCGCGGCCCAGCCATTCGGCGATTTCGCCATTGCCTTGGCGCAGCGCCTCGGCGAGTTCGGGAGGCGCGCCCGGCGCGCGCAGGAATCGCGCCGCCAGCCGCAGACGCCGGGCGAGCGCATCCTGCGCCAGGCGGCGCGGCGATTTCGCCAGCAGCAGATTGAAGACAATCGAAACCCCGGCCGGAATGCCCACGAACAGCCATGCATAGAGAAGCCCGCGCGTCGCCAGTTCGCCCGCCGGGATCGAGCCCAGAAGATCGAGCGCATAGGCCACGATCAGCGCGAAGATCTGGCCGACCGGCCGCAGCTTGCTGGCCGAAACCAGGAACAGGAAACCGAACGACACCAGCGCCATCGCCAGCACCCGCAGGCCCGGATCGTCCAGCACGAACTGGGCCAAGAGAAACACCAGCCCGATCAGCACGGTGAGCACGATGGTCAAGGCCACCGGCATGATGATGCTGCTCATGCGGTCGGGCTTGTTGAGGAAGAAGACCACATAGGCGGTGAGCGCCGCATCCGGCGTCTGGTAGATTTCCGTCACCAGGGTGGTGACGGCGCAAAGAAATGCCAGCCGGGCGGCGAAGGCCAGGCGCCCCGGCGTGGGCGCCAGCAGCGCGCCGAGGCGGACGCGCCAGTCGTCCCGGCGCTCAGCGGCAAGCAGCGCCATGCCGCACCTCGACAATCGCGCTGGCGCCCAGCCGGACCAGGCCCTGGGGCGGCGCTTCCAGCTTCACGCGCACGGGAAAGCGGTGCGACACCCGCACCCAGTTGAGCGAAGGCTCCACATAGGGCACCGAACGCGGCAGGTTGATGCGGTCGTCGGCCAGCACGCCCGCGCCGATGCCGTCCACCACGCCCTTGAGGGGCGTGCGCCGGTCGATCAGGGAAAAGACGGTGGCGCAGTCGCCCACGGCGATGCCGCCAAGCTCGGTCTCGCGGAAATTACCGACCGCGAACCATTCCTCGGTATTGACCAGGGTGAAGAGGGCCTGGGAGGGAAGGACCATCTCGCCCGTCGAGATGGTGAGGCCCACGATCCGGCCATCGTGCGGCGCGCGTACCGTGGTGTCGTCCAGCGCGCGCTGCGCCAGCGCCAGGGCGGCGGTGGCGGCGCGCACCGAGGCTTCGCTGGCCGCCACCGTGTCAATCGCCCTTGTGGCGGCGCCGGCCTGTTCGCGGGCCTGGCGCAGCGAGGTCGCGGCATCGTGCGCCGCGACCTGCGCCTGGTCGAACTGCTGCTGCGGCACATAGCCCTTGTCGGTGAGCGGACCCAGCCGCCCGGCCGTGCGCGCCGCCAGGCTGTAATTGGTCTGTGCCCGGCCGGTCTGCTCGCCGGCGATCAGCGCATTGGAACGCTGGGTGGCGACAAAGCGGCGCTGGGTTTCCAGCGTGGCGCGGGCGACATCCAGCGTGGCGGCCGCCTGCTCCAGGGCGAGGCGGTAGGGCAGCGGATCGATCTGGAACAGAAGATCGCCTTTGCGCACCAGCGCGTTTTCCTGCACCGCCAGCGTGACGATGCGGCCGCCCACGGCGGGGGCGACATGCACGATATCGGCATCGATGGTGGCGTCGTCGGTGGCGGGCCGGCTGAACAGCACGACCGCCGCCACTGCCAGGACCGCCAGCAGGATGACGGCCCCCGAAATCAGCAGGCCGCGCCGGTTGGGCTTGTGCTGTCCGCCCGCTTCCATCCTAGAGCCCCACCCACAACAGCCAGACCAGGATACCCGCAAGGGTTCCGATCGCGGCACAGACAAAGAGCTGGAACGGCAAAATCGCGGAAAGCCCGGTCGCCACGAAAAGCTGGCGCGCAACCAGCGCCGCCAGCACGCCGATCAGCGCACTGGCCAGCCAGACCGGAAAATAGGCGCCGACCAGCGAGAAGGATGGCGCCGCGCCGCAACCCTCAAGGGCGCAAGCCAGAAGCGCCGCCGGCAACGCCCGACGCCATGTCATATCCCCTGCCTCATCCCACCGGAAAGCCCAAAGTCCTTGGACAAGCTACTTTTTCCGGTCCCGCCTGTCGATATATTCGTCCATGCCGGTCAGGGCTGCATCTTCATGATCTGGGTCATCGAAGGCATCAGGGGGCTGAGGTTGGCCATGATCCACAGCGATCCGACGATCACCAGGAAGACGATGATGATGCCGAAGGCCAGCGCCAGGACATTGTTGGCATCGTCCGGCCCGGTGGTGATGTGCAGGAAGAACACCAGGTGCACGCCCATCTGGGCCACCGCCAGCACCGCCAGCCCGACCGCAATGCCCGGCCCCCACAGAAGATCGGAATGGGCCACCCAGAAGGCGGTGCCGGTGAGGCCCAGCGCCAGCACCAGGCCGATGGCATAGGTGGTGAAGCCGGCAAGAAAGCTGTCGCTTTCATCGCCCGGCGCGGTGCCGCCGGTCTGCGGCGGAAGATGATCGCTCATGGCAGGCTCCCGAACAGATAGACGATGGTGAAGACGGCTACCCAGACGATGTCGAGGGCATGCCAGAACAGGCTGAAGCACATCAGGCGGCGCTGGATGCTGGGCAGGAAGCCGCGCGAGCGGATCTGGGCCATCATGGTGCCCAGCCACAACAGGCCCGCCGTGACATGCAGGCCATGGCAGCCGACCAAAGCGAAGAAGGACGACAGGAAGGCCGAACGGCCGGGACCGGCCCCCACGCTCAGCAGATGGGCGAACTCGCGCAATTCGATGGCGAGAAAGGCGGCGCCCAGCAGGCCGGTGACCACCAGCAGCCCCTGCGTCAGCATTTCCTTGCGCTTGCCCGCGGCCAGCATCGCCAGCCCGCAGGTGAAGCTCGACAGCAGCAGGCAGACGGTTTCCACCGCCACGGTGGAGAGGTTGAACAACTGCGCCGCGCCCAGGCCGCCATTCGTGGCCTTGCCCAACACCGCATAGGTGGCGAACAAAGCGGAGAACATCACGATGTCGGAAAGCAGGAATATCCAGAAGCCGAAAGCGGCGACCACGCGCTTGTTGGCCGGGCCGGTCTCGGTGGCCGCCGGGGGCGCGCCGGGCGCATTGCGGTGGCCCAGCCGGTAGGGATCGTCTTCCTCCGCCGCGATGGCGGCCTGCGCCTCCGTCTGCCGTTCAACAGGAAATGACGCGATCATGGCGGCGCGCGCCTGCCGGCGTTCGCCGTCCAGCCGGGCCACCTCGGCCGCGGGGATGACGGTCTCGTCGTCACGGCGCCAGGCGAAGGCGACGAAGGACGCGAAAGCGCCGATCAGCCCCAGGCCGACCAGCCACCAGATATGCCAGATCAGCGCAAAGCCGGTGATGCTGGCGAAGAAAGCGGCGATGAAGCCGGTCGGCGTGTTGCGCGGCAATTCGATGGGTTGATAATCCGGGGCGGCGGCAAGCTGCTGCTGGGCGATGGCGCGCTGCTTGATGCCCCAATAGGCTTCTCCCCCGCGCACATCGGGCAGGACGGCGAAATTGAAGGCGGGCGGCGGCGACAGCGTCACCCATTCCAGCGAGCGCCCGTCCCAGGGATCGCCCGAAAGATCGCGCAGACGCTCGCGGTTGCGGATGGATACGACCAGTTGCGCCGCCTGGAACAGCACGCCGACCAGGATGAGCAGAGCCCCGGCCAGCGCCGCCAGCATATAGGGCTGCCAGCCGAGATTGTCGTAATGCTGCATCCGCCGCGTCGCGCCCATCAGGCCCAGCGCATAGAGCGGCATGAAGGCGAGATAGAAACCGACGATCCAGCACCAGAAGGCCGCCTTGCCCAGGCCGTCATGCAGGCGAAAGCCGAAGGCCTTGGGGAACCAGTAGGTGTAGCCGGCGAAGATGCCGAACACCACGCCGCCGATGATCACATTGTGGAAATGGGCGACCAGGAACAGCGAATTGTGCAGCTGGAAATCGACCGGCGGCACCGCCAGCAGCACCCCGGTCATGCCGCCGATGACGAAGGTGACCATGAAGCCGATGGACCACAGCATCGGCGTCTCGAAGCGCACCCGCCCGCCATACATGGTGAACAGCCAGTTGAAGATCTTGGCCCCGGTGGGCACCGCGATAATCATGGTCATGATGCCGAAGAAAGCATTCACATTGGCGCTGGCGCCCATGGTGAAGAAATGGTGCAGCCACACCATGCAGGACAGCACGCAGATCGCCATGGTGGCGATCACCATGGTGCGGTAGCCGAACAGCGGCTTGCCCGAAAAGGTCGAGACGACCTCGGAATAGACGCCGAAAGCGGGCAGCACCAGGATATAGACCTCGGGATGGCCCCAGATCCAGATCAGGTTGACGAACATCATGACGTTGCCGCCGCCGTCATTGGTGAAGAAATGAAAGCCCAGGTAACGGTCCAGGGTCAGCATCGCCAGCGTCGCCGTCAGCACCGGAAAGGCCGCCAGGATGACCAGGTTGGAGGCCAGCGCCGTCCAGCAGAACACCGGCATCCGGCCATAGCCCATGCCGGGGGCGCGTATCTTGAGAATCGTCGTCACCAGATTGACCGCCGCCAGCAAGGTGCCGATGCCGGCGATCTGGATGGACCAGAGATAATAATCCACCCCGACTCCGGGCGAGAATTGCAGTTCGCTGAGCGGGGGATAGACCAGCCAGCCGGTGCGCGCGAACTCGCCCACGAACAGGCTGAGGTTGATCAGCAGCACGCCCGAGGCCGTCAGCCAGAAGCTCACCGAATTGAGCGTGGGAAAGGCCACGTCGCGGATGCCAAGCTGCAGCGGGACGACGAAATTCATCAGGCCGATCACCAGCGGCATGGCCACGAAGAAGATCATGATCGCGCCATGGGCCGAGAAGATCTGATCGTAATGGTCGGGCGGCAGATAGCCCTGGCCCGCGCCCGCCGCGAAGGCGAGATGGGAGCGCATCAGCAGCGCGTCGGAAAAGCCGCGCAACAGCATCACCAGGCCAAGCAGCGTGTACATGACGCCGATGCGCTTGTGATCGACCGAGGTGATCCATTCGCGCCACAGATAGGGCCAGTAGCCCTTGAGGGTGATCCAGCCGAGAATCGAACCGATGGCCAGGATCACCACCAGCGAGGTGATGATCGGGATCGGCTCCGAAAAGGGGATCGCGGCCCAGGTCAGTTTGCCGAGCATGTCTCAGGACCCTTTGCGGCAGGACTGGTGGCGGCTGCCGCTTTCGCGGGCGCGCACATTGCGGCGGTTATCATCGCTGTGATCCGATCGAAAAGCGCCGGGTCGGCGGCGCGATAGGTGAACGGCGCGACATATTTGCTGGGTTTTGAAAGCTCCGCATACTGCGCGCCATCAAGCACCGGGCCGCCGGCCTTGGCGGCCGCGACCCAGGCGGCGAAGCGCGCATCCGCGACGGCATCCACCGAAAAGCCCATGCCGGAAAAGCCGTCGCCGCTGAACTGGGCCGACAGGCCGCGATATTGCCCCGGATGCGCCGCCAGCAGGTTCAACCGCGTGACCATGCCCGCCATGGTGTAGATCTGGCTGCCCAGTTGGGGCACGAAGAAGCTGTTCATCACCGTGGCCGAAGTGAGCTTCAGCGACACCGGCGTGCCCGCCGGCACCACCAGCCGGTTGACGCTCGCCACCCCCTGCTGCGGATAGAGGAACAGCCACTTCCAGTCGAGCGAGACGACATCAACTTCCAGCGCGGGTTTGGCGGACGGGATCGGCCTGGCCGGATCGAGATCATGGCTTCCGATCCAGGCGATGCCGCCCAGAAGCAGGATGACCATCGCCGGGATCGCCCAGATGACGATTTCGATCTTGCCCGAATAGACCCGGTCCGGCCGGTAGCGGGCGCGGATGTTCGAACTGCGGAACCACCAGGCGACGCCCAGGGTCGCGACGATCACCGGCACCACGATGGTCAGCATGATGCCGAGCGAGTTGAAAAGAAGTGTCCTTTCGTCCGCCGCGATGGGGCCCTGCGGGTCCAGCACGCCTTCCTTGCAGCCGGCGGCGCCCAGCGTCAGCAGCAGCGCGGCGAGGCCCCGTCCGTGGCGCACGGCCCTTGGCGGGAAGAGGCCGAAAACGCGGCTTCGGCTGAATCGGCCAGGTGTCACTTCAATGCTGCTCCGGCGGCCCCGCGGGTCATCCCTGGGGCCGGCGTCCAGATTGGCAAGCCGGTGCGGCCGTGTATTGAAGCCCGATGTCGCGATTGGACGCTTGTTGCTCATCCCTTTTGCCCCACCCCGGGCGATCCCAAAAGAGCAAGAAAAAGCAAGGCTCGGCAGCCGGGTTCTATCCCGGCATCATCCTTCCCCACGATGATGCGCCCATGACAGTGACGCGGATCGTCGAAACCTGGATGGGACGCGAACCGGGCCCCGTTTTCGATAGCTTAGCCGAGCTTCGCCGTCATGGCGACTGGCTGCCGTCCGTGTTGCGGGGAACGGCCGCGGGGCCGGCGCGGTGAGCCAGGCGCCGTCCTGGAAGGAAATCCTTCGAGGAGGATCGCCGCAAGCCGAACAGGCGCTGTTCCGCGCCATGATCGGGGAAATGCTGAGGGTTCGCCAGGCAATTGCGGAACGCAAACATCCCCCGCGCATGATGTATGCGAAAACCGTCGCCGGTATCGCCAACGCCTTCCTGGTCATGGACCGGATGCTGCCGGCGGAACTGGCGGTGGCCCATTTCCGGCCCGGCGCTTCGCTACCTGTCATCCTGCGCTTCTCCAACGCCAGCGCGATCCCCCAACCGGATACCGCGCCCGACATGCGGGGTCTTGCGCTGCGGCTGGCGCTGCCCGGCGGGGCCCGCCATGACATGATTTTCGCCAACTATCCCACGTGCTTGGCGCGCGATGCCGAACAGTTTTTCGAATTCGCCATGATCCCGCCCGGCGGGGACGAAGACCTGCTTGTCAGGCTGGCCGACCGCCTGGGCGAGGCGGAAAGCCTTCGGATCGCGGCCTATTGCAAGGCCAGCTTCCGGCTTTGCGCCAGCCTGGCGGAAGAGACCTTCTGGAGCGGCTGCGCCTATTTATGGGGCGACAGCCCGGCCCGCTTCGAGTTGCGGTCCCTGGCCTTGCGGCCGGCCGCGCGCGTCCCGCCGGGCGGCGCCGATGCCTTGCGCGCCGAACTGGCGGCGCGATTGCTGGCGGGGGATGTCCGCTACCGGCTGGCGATCCAGAAATATGTCGATGAGAAGAACACCCCCATCGAGGATGCCGCCACCGACTGGGACCGGCAGACCGCGCCGCCCGCCGAAATCGCCACCCTGGTCATACCCCGTCAGGATATCGCCGGCCGTGGCGGCGCCATGACCCTGCGCCGGCTGGACGCGCTGGGATTCAATCCCTGGAACGCGCCCGATCCCTTCCGCCCCCTGGGCAGCCTCAACCGCCTGCGCCGCCTGGCCTATGACACAGGCGCCGCCGCGCGGCGCTGACCTTCCATTCCGGGGAATTTTCCATTGGGGCAAGCGCAAACGATAGTCCGCAACATCGCGCAAGATCGCGGGATGGCGATGCCCTAAGCAGACAGCGTGGCCCCGCAGATGCGCGGCCATGACCGCTTGCCGCCATGCCAGTGGAGGCGGCGCAACCTCTTTTCCGGAGACCCTCCATGTCCAATAGATTTTCCGCACTTGTCATCAGCGCCCTTGTCGCCGCCGGCGCGGCGGCGCCCGTCCTCGCCAAGGACTACACGCCCGCGGAGCGCGAAAAGCTGAAGGCCGATCACACCGCGCTGGTCCAGGCCGGCAAGGTGGAACCCTGCTTCGGCGCCGCCCTCAAGGGCAAGAACGACTGCTATGCCGGCGCCGGCACCACCTGCGCGGGCACCAGCACCGCCGACTACCAGGGCAATGCGTTCAAGCTGGTCCCCAAGGGAACCTGCACCGCGATCTCGACCCCCAAGGGCCCGGGCAGCCTCTCCCCCAAAGCCTGATCCCGGTGCGCGCGACCGGGTCCGCCCGGTCGCAAGCATCGTCATCGGTCTGTCCGCCATGACGCACCAGACATTTTCCGCCGGCGTGGGGCTGAAGCCGCAGCATGTCCGCACCATCCTGGCGACGCGGCCGCGCCTCGGCTTCTTTGAAGTCCATGCCGAGAATTACATGGGCGCGGGCGGGCCGCCCCATCGCCACCTGGCCGCGATCCGCGAACATTATCCGCTGTCGATCCATGGCGTCGGCCTGTCGCTGGGGGGCGCGGGCGATCTCGACCGGGCTCATCTCGGCCGGCTGGCCGCACTGGTGCGGCGCTATGAGCCGATGCTGGTGTCCGAGCATCTGGCCTGGTCTTCCCACCACGGCAGGTTCCTGAACGACCTGCTGCCCCTGCCCTATACCCGCCGCGCCCTTGATCGGGTTGTCGCCCATGTGGATCAGCTGCAAATGGCGTTGGGGCGCCGCATCCTGCTGGAAAATCCCGCCACCTATCTAGGCTTCACCGAAAGCTGCCTGGAAGAGACGGACTTCATCGCCGGGATCGCCCGGCGGGCCGGCTGCGGCCTGCTGCTGGACGTGAACAATGTATATGTCTCCTGCACCAATCATGGCCGCGATGCCGGGGCTTATCTCGCCGCCTTTCCGATGCAGCGGGTGGAGGAAATCCATCTTGCCGGCCATGCGCCGCGCCGCGATTCCGGCGGCGCGGCGCTGCTGGTGGATTCCCATGACCGGCCGGTGGCGGAGCCGGTGTGGACTCTTTACCGGCGGGCGCTCGAACGCACCGGCCCCGTGCCCACGCTGATAGAACGCGACGCCGCTATCCCGCCCTGGGACGAACTGCAGGCGGAAGCGCAACGCGCCGGCGATACCATGGCGGCAAAGACGGACGGAGGCATGCTTGTCTCCACTTGCTGAGCGCCAGGACGCCTTCGCCCGCGCCCTTCTCGATCCGGGGCTGGCCCCGCCCGCCGGTCTCGCTGGTCCGCCGGATGCGGTTGTCGCGGAGCGCTTCGCCGTCTATCGCAACAATGTCGCCGTCGGATTGATCGAGGCCCTGCGCTCGGCCTTTCCCGTCGTCAACCGGCTGGTCGGTACCGACTTCTTCGCCGCCATGGCCCGCACCCATGCCCTGGCCTGCCCGCCATCGTCGCCGGTGCTCCTGGCCTATGGCGGCGACTTTCCCGGCTTCATCGCGGAATTTCCGCCCGCCGCCGGGCTGCCCTATCTGGCCGATGTGGCGCGGCTGGAATGGCGCTGGCTGGAAAGCTATCACGCCGCCGACGCCACGCCGCTCGCGCTGCAAGACCTGCAGCGCCTTCCCGTGGAGCGGCTGCCGCAATTGTGCCTGATCCCGCACCCCGCCACGCGGCTGCTGCGCCTGGCGCATCCCGTGCTCGCCATCTGGCGCGCGCATCAGGCACAGGCAGAGCCGGCGCCGATGGCACTGGGCGATGGACCGGAACATCTGCTGCTTGTCCGCCCGCACGCCGAGGTCGCGGCCATGCCGGTCTCGCCGGGCACCTTCACCTTCCTGGCGCGCGTGCAGGACGGCGCGACGATTGGCGAAGGCGTGGCGGCGGCGCTGGCCGAGGAACCCGGCCTGGCGGTCAGCGGCATGTTTTCGCGCCTGTTCGATGCCGGTCTCTTTTGCGGCGGCGAAGCGGCAGACAAGGAGAATCGCGCATGACAGCAGGGCCACGGAACCGTTTGGTTTTCGCCATCGCCCGGATCGCCGCGGTCCTTGCGGCGGCCGGCGGCATACTGGCCCCGCCGGTGCTGCGCCTCGCGCTGGCGCTGCCCTTCCTGCGCTCCGGCCTGACACGCTGGGACCCGTTTCCCACCCTGTCGCTCGGCACCCGGTTCCTGTTCCAGGACCAGTTCAAGCTGCATCTGTTCGGCACGGTGGCCGATCTTCCCGCCCCGCTGGCGCTGGCCTATGTCACCGCGGTGGCGGAGATCTTGCTTCCGTCGCTGCTGCTGCTGGGGCTGGCGACACGCCCGGCGGCGCTGGGCCTTCTGGTCATGACGGGCGTCATACAGCTTGTGTTTCCCGGCGGCTGGGCCAACTTCCATCTCTATTGGGCCGCCCTGGCGCTGGCGATCCTGGCCCTGGGGCCCGGCCCCTTGTCGCTCGACGCGCTGGTTGCGAAACTGCTGCGGCATTGAGAGGCGGCGGCCGCAAATGAATGAAGCTGTCAAAGAGGTGCAAATGACCGGCCGGCGGGTTCTGCTTTATTTCTCCTGGAGCCGGCCGGCGGAGACCGGGGCCCCGCTTCTTGCCATAGACGATCGTTTTCCCGCGATCTTCGAATTGCGCCGGCTCTTCTACCCAAAGTTCGAACATCTGTCGGACCCGGCGCGGGTCGATCAGGGCATCGCCGGTTTCCTGGATCATGTCCAGCGGCCGAATTTCGCGGCCTTCGCCGAACAGGCCGCGGCGCAGACCGGCCATGCGGTGCTTCAGGTCGAGCGCGTTGGCGATGGCGGCGGCATCACGCCGCTCGACGCGGCGCTGCTCGCGGACGTGGATACGATTGTGGTCATCAGCTTCGATTCCCTCAGCAGCCATCAGGCCGCCAGCCCCGCCGAGATCGAGGCCATCCGGCGCTTCCTCGACCATCCCGATCATCTGATCTTCGTCTGTCCCCATCACGACATCGGGGAGGACACCGCCGATGCAACACGGATCGCGGAACATCTGCATCATGGCGATCCCGGCATTCCGCCCCGGCAGGGGTTCGGCGGCTTCGCGCGCAGTCTTTTGGCCGCATTGGGGGTGCCGATTGAGAACCGCTTCGGCTTGCGCCCGGCGGTCGCGGCGGACGGATCGCCCGCTCCTGTCGCAGTCGAACATGCGCTGGATGTGCTGGGTCTTCTGCTGGGGATAGAGGCCTTCAACCTGCACCCCCACCTGCCGCAACTGGAGCGCGTCGGCGAAGCGGCGGCGCGGATGGACGTGCTGGCCCGCCAGGCCATAGACCCGGCGGCGCCGCCGCATCCCTTCACGCAGGGCGGGCGCATGCACTTCGACGCCCTGCTGCAATCGCGGCCGCAGGCCTTCGCCGGAACGCTGCTGGTCTGCGACACCACCTTGTTCAGTTCCACCGCGGGCGGCGTCGAAAATCTTCGCCGGCTGTGGTCCAACATCTGCCTGCGGCCCAGCCGGACGTGAGCGTCAGCGCATGGATGCGGTCACCACGATCCTGACCCTTCTGGCCGCCGTGGTGGCCAGCAGCGTCATCGCGCGCGCGGTGGCGCCTTTGTTTCCGCTGCCGCTGCCCTTCATCCAGATCGCGCTCGGCGGCATCATCGGCGCGGCCGTCCCCCGGCATATCGCGATAGAACCGGAGCTTTTCCTGCTGATCTTCATCGCGCCCCTGCTGTTCCTCGATGGCTGGCGCATCCCCAAGGAGGGACTGCTGGACGACAGATGGGCAATCGGCGCGCTGGCGCTCGGCCTGGTGCTGTTCACCGTCCTGGGCGCGGGATTTTTCATCCACTGGATGATCCCCGTCATGCCCCTGCCGGTGGCCTTTGCCCTTGCCGCCATTCTTTCCCCGACCGACGCGGTCGCCGTCACCGCCATCGCGCGGCGATCCCCGGTCCCCCGGCGGCTTCTGCACCTGCTGGAAGGCGAGGCCCTGCTGAACGACGCCTCGGGCCTGGTCTGCATGCGCTTCGCGGTCGCCGCCGCCCTCACCGGCACCTTCTCGCTGCTGGAAGCGTCAGGCACTTTCCTCTGGCTCGCGGTCGGCGGCTGCGCCGTGGGCGCCGCCGTCGCCTTGGCCGCGAATACCGCCAAGGACTGGGTCGCCCGGCACCTGGGCGAGGAGACCGGCTCCCAGATCCTGATCAGCCTGCTGATTCCCTTTGCCGCCTATCTTCTCGCCACCCGCATCCAGGCGTCGGGAATCCTGGCCGCCGTCGCGGCGGGCATCGCCATGAACCATGAAGAGCGAACCGGACGCGGCTCGCCGGTGACGCGCATACGCCGCGCCGCGGTGTGGGACGCGCTGCAATTCGCCGCCAACGGCGTCATCTTCGTCCTCTTGGGACAACAGTTTCCGGCCATCGCCGCCGGGGCGGAACAGGTGATGCAGAAAGGCAGCCATGGGCAGGGCCTGCAGCTGCTGCTCTATATCCTGGCGATCAATGCCGCCCTTCTGGCTTTAAGAGGCGTCTGGGTCTGGATCACCATGCGCCTGCTGCTGCCGCCCGGACAGCGGCAGGATGGCAAGCCCGGCTGGCGCCTGGCCGCGGCGGCGACGCTGGCGGGCGCCCGCGGCGCCCTGACCCTTTCCGGCGTCATGACGCTTCCGGTGGCGCTAGCCGATGGCGCGCCGTTTCCCGCGCGCGACCTGGCGATCATCCTGGCGACGGGCGTGATCGTCGCTTCCCTCCTCACGGCGAATGCCGGACTGCCGCTGCTGTTGCGCCATGCCGCGGCGGCGCCGCGCGACCGCGATGAAGAAGACGCGGCGCGCCTCTCGGCGGCGCGATCCGCCATCCGCGCCCTGGAGGACAGCCTGGAGGCGATCCCGGAAACCCGCGCGGACGCTGCGCTCTACAGGCAGGCGGCGGCGCATGTCATCGAACGCTATCGCAAGCGGATGCAGATGGAGGCCAAGGCCGGGGCGGGCATCGAAGCCGCGCGGCAGCTTGAGGGCATCGAGCGCGGGATGCGGATAGTGGCGCTGCGGGCCGAGCGCGACGATTACTTTCGCAGTGCCCGCTCCGGCAGGCTCACCGACGAGCGCGCCAGACTCCTGATACGGGAGATCGATCTGCTGGAAGCGCATCTTGCCGGCCGCTGAGGGCCGCCCCGGAGGAAACTTTGATGGGCCTTTCCAATCGCGCAAGATTGTTCCAGCATGCGCAAGCGGCAACAAGCGGCCCGCCGCCGTCCCCCATAAACTGGAAACCGGGCGCGACGCCGGGCCGCTCCCCGATTGCCCATATATCGTATTGAAATACATATGAATTTTTGTTTGGCACAGGAACGCCCTGTGCTGGAGGGCTCAAACGCAAGAGGAGCCATCTGTGGCATTTTTAACTTGGGGGCAACATGACAGCTTGCGCTGATCTCCAGCCGCCATTTCGCCGCAAGCTGCTTTCGATCGAGGACATTCTGCGGGCCCGGCCGCAGCAGCCGGTGGCGACAAGCCGCAATCGCGGCTGGGGCGGCGTCACCATCGACCTGCACCCGCGCTATCTCAATTGCGCCGAAAGCTATTCCGGGCTCGATCATCATCTGATCAATTATTGCCTGTCGGGAAGCGGCCGGCTGGTCCAGGGCCGCGCCGGAAGCGTCCATGACGGCGTGCTCACGGCCGGCGCTGCGTTCATCATGCCGGCCGGTTACGACTCCACCTGGGAAGGCGATTCCAATCCCTCGGCGCGGCTGCGCGTGCCCACGGCCCTTGTCGCCGCCGCCGCCGAACAACTCAGCCATCGCGGCATCCAGGTGGAAATCCGCAATGTCTTCGAGATGCGCGATTGCGTCATCGAGCGCCTGGCGCTGGTCCTGCTGGCGGAACTGGACATGAAGCCCCATGCGGCCCAGGCGCTGATCGTGGACACGGTATCCGCCGCCGTCGCCGCGCATCTGCTGCGAAGCTACAATGCCTTCGAGGCCCTGGAATGGCGCGAAGACCGCTCGCTGGGCAGGCGCGAACTGGCGCGGCTGACCAGCTTCATCGAGGACAATCTCGACCGCACCATAAGCCTTGGCGAGCTGGCCGCGGTGGTGAATGTCAGCCGCTTCCACTTCAGCCGGCTTTTCAAGCGCAGCACCGGCAGCACCGCGATCAATTTTGTCGAGCAGCGCCGCATCTGCCGCGCCCAGGCGCTGATCGCCGACACCGACCTGCCGCTGGCGGAGGTGGCCTTGATGACGGGCTTCTCCGACCAGAGCCATTTCACCCGGCGGTTCCATCGCCATGTCGGCTGCACGCCCGCCGTTTTCGCGCGCGAGCAGGGCCGGCGGCGCTCGGCGCGGCGGCCGGGCGACATCCGGCCCTCATAGGCGTCACCAGGCGCGGCCCTATTGCGCGGCCTGCTGGCGGATCTGCGCCACCTGCCGCGCCGTGAGCGACGACGGCGCCGCGCCAAAGCGGGCCGTCACATAGTTGGCGACCGCCGCGATCTCGACATCGGAATAGGCCTGGCCGAAAGCCGGCATCACCACCGGGCCGTTCGCGCCCTCGCGCGTCACGCCCCAGACGATGGCCTGCGCCACATTGCGCGCGCCGGGATCGTTGACGGCGCGCCCGCCGGTGAAGGTGGCATAGGTCAGCACCGGGCTTTGGCCTGTCCAGCCATGGCAACCGGCGCAGGCCCCGGCGAAGATCGCCTTGCCGCGCGCATCGGCCACCGCCACGCCCTCGCGGTGCGAGGCAGGCGCGGGCGCGGTTTTGGGCGCGGGCAACGCGGGATCGGAGACGGCGGGCACCGTGCGCAGATAGGCGACCAGCGCCTTGATGTCTTGGGGCACCAGATGCATCAGGCTCTTGTCCACCGCCTCGCCCATCGGGCCGGAGGCGGTGCCATAGCCCTGGGCATGGCCGGTGGCGAGGAACGCGGCCAGGCTGTCGTCGCCCCAGCCGCCGATGCCGCTCTCTTTATCCTGGGTGATGTCGTAAGCCTTCCAGCCCGAGGCCACCGCACCGGCGAACTTGCGCCGGTTGTCCAGCGCCTGCATCAGGTTGCGCGGGGTGTGGCAGTCGCCGCAATGGGCCATCGCCTCCGCCAGATAGGCGCCGCGATTCCATTCGGGGCTGCGGTCGGGATGCGGCATGAAGCGATGGTCGGCATTGAAGAAGGCTGACCAGAAAACCATCAGCCAGCGCTGGTTGAAGGGAAAGGCAAAGGTGTTGGGCGGGGTGGGGGCATGGACCGCCGGCAGGCTGAACAGGAAAGCCTTGATCGCCAGCGCATCCGCATCGCTCATCATGGTGTAGGCGGCATAGGGAAAGGCGGGATAAAGCCGCGTGCCGTCTCGTGCGATGCCCTTGTGTACGGCGTTGAGGAAATCCGCATCCGACCAGTTGCCGATGCCGGTCTCCCTATCCGGCGTGATGTTGGGCGCATAGAGCGTGCCGAAGGGCAGTTTGAAGGCCAGGCCGCCTGCGAAAGACGCGCCGCCCTTCACGGTGTGGCAGGCCTCGCAATCGGCGGCGCGGGCGAGATATTCGCCGCGCGCCACCGGCGAAGCTGTCTTCAGCGACGCGGGAACCCCGCTGGGATCGGGGCCCTTATAGTCGGCCAGCGCCACGGGGCTGCCGCCCGTGAAATCCAGCGGCCCCGGCCCGAAGACGATCCAGCCGGCAAAAGCCGCGCCCGCCAGCACCAGCAGGATGAGGACGATCAGCAGCTTTTTCATGCCTGCTTCCTCCCGGCCAGCACGTCGCGGTCGATCGGCAGGCGGCGCAGCCTTATGCCGGTGGCGGCATAGAGCGCATTGCCCAGCGACGGCGGCCCGGCGGTGGTGCCGGTTTCGCCGATGCCGCCCGGCGCCTCGCCGCTCTTGACCAGATGCACCTCGATCCGGGGCACCTCGTTGATCCGCATCATGCGGTAATCGTTGAAGTTGCTCTGCTGCACCCGGCCTTTGGCGATGGTGATCTCGCCATGCAGGGCCGCCGTCAGGCCGAAGACCAGCCCACCCTGCAACTGGGCAATGACGGTGTCTGGGTTCACCGCGATGCCGGTATCCACCACCGAGACCATGCGGCGGATTTTCACTTCGCCATTCTCGTCGGCCTCGGCCTCGCAGACCGTGGCGATGAAACTGGCGAAGGATATCTGGGCGGCGATGCCGCGCCCGGTACGCGCGGGCAGCGCCCCGCCCCAGCCGGACAGTTTCGCCGCCTGCCGTACCACCGCCTTCAGGCGCGGCGTGCCCTCCAGCATGGCCAGGCGGAACGCCACCGGGTCCTGGCCGGCCTTGTGCGCCAGTTCGTCGATGAAGCTTTCGATGGCGAAGACATTGTTGTTGGGGCCGACGCCGCGCCAGAAGCCGGTGGGCACCAGCGGCGCTTCGCGACGGACATATTCGATGCGCTTGTTGGCGATGTCGTAGGGAATGTCCACCGCGCTGTCGACGGCGTCTACGTCAATGCCGTGCTGGAAGGCGGGCGGCGCGAAACGCGCCATGATCGCCGGGCCGGTGATGCGATGGGTCCAGCCGTCGATCCTGCCGTCCTTCAGGCTGGCCGACAGCAGGTCGCGATAGACCGGCCGGTACATGTCGTGCTGGATATCTTCCTCGCGGGTATAGACGACCTTGACCGGGCCATCCACCTTCTGGGCGATGCGCGCGGCCTTGATCGCCATGTCGGGCTCCAGCCTGCGGCCGAAGCCGCCGCCGATCAGGTGCTGATTGACCTTCACCTTGTCCGGCGACAGGCCCAGCGTCGCGGCGACGCTCGATTGCACCCGCGCGATGATCTGGGTGCCGATCCACAGTTCGCAGGCGCCCGGCGTGACATGCACCGTGCAGTTCAGCGGCTCCATGGTGGCATGGGCGAGAAACGGCAGTTCATAGGCGGCGTCCAGCCTGTCGCCGTCGCCCAGCGCCTTGTCCGCGTCGCCCGCCGCCTTGGCGACGACGCCCTTCTGCGCGCTGGCCTTGCGGATGTCGTCCCAGATGAAAGCGGAATCGATGGCGGCGCCGGGGCCTTCGTTCCAGGTGATGACCAGCGCGTCCAGGCCCTTTTTGGCGGCCCATTGGTGATCGCCCACCACCGCCACCAGATCGTCCAGCACCACCACCTGGCGCACGCCGGGAATTGTCCTGGCCTTGCCGTCATCGACATGCGCGACCTTGCCGCCGAATACCGGCGAGGCGGCGAGGGTGGCGAACTTCACGCCGGGCGGCATGGCGTCGATGCCATACTGTGCCTGGCCATTGACCTTGCCGGGCGTGTCCAGCCGCTTCAGCGGCTTGCCGATCAGAGTGAATTTGGCCGGGTCTTTCAGCGGCACAGTGGCGGGCGGGGTCAGGCCGGCGGCGCGCGCCGCGAGCGCGCCATAGCCCAGCTTGCGGCCGCTGGCGGCATGGATCACCTGGCTGGCGGCGGTGGTGCAGGATGCGGGATCGACAACCCATTGCTGCGCGGCGGCCATCACCAGCAAGGCGCGGGCGGTGGCGCCCGCCGTGCGCAACGGCTTCCAGAAGGCGCGAATGGAGTTGGAATTTCCCGTCGCCTGCATCCCCAGCATGGGATTGGCGTAATGCGCCTCGTCGGGCGGGGCATGTTCCAGGGTCACTTGCGCGAAATCGGCATCCATCTCCTCGGCCAGGATCATGGCGACGGAGGTATAGACGCCCTGCCCCATCTCCACCTGCGGCATGATCAGCGTGATCTTGCCGTCGCCCGCGATGCGGATGAAGGCGTTGGGCGCAAAACCCGCCGTCGCGGCCTGCGCCAGCGGCATATGGAAGCCATAGAGCAGCACCGCGCCGGTTTTCAGCAGCGTGCGGCGGGACAGTTCGGGGCGGGCAGATGACATGGAAATTCCCTACGCCGCGCCGGCGGCTTTCTTGATCGCGGCCCGGATGCGCACATAGGTGCCGCAGCGGCAGATGTTTCCCGCCATGGCGGCGTCTATGTCGCTGTCGTCGGGATGCGGCGTGGAGGCCAGCAGCGCCGCCGCCGACATGATCTGGCCGGACTGGCAATAGCCGCACTGGATCACTTCCAGATCCAGCCAGGCTTTCTGCACCTTGGCCCCGGCCGGCGTTGCGCCCACCGCCTCGATGGTGGTGATCTTGCGGCCCTTGATCGCGCCCGCGGGCAACAGGCAGGAGCGCACCGCCTGGCCGTCGACATGCACGGTGCAGGCGCCGCACTGGGCGATGCCGCAGCCGAACTTGGTGCCGGTCAGGCCCAGCACGTCGCGCAGCACCCACAACAAGGGCGTATCGGCGGAAACCTCGACCTGGTGTGTCTGGCCGTTGATCTCAAGCGGGATCATGAACTTCCCCAATGGCTACGCAGCAATATGCCGAAATTATGCGCCGCGCCGGTGACAGTGGAAAGGGAAAAGAGCAGCGTGATATCCAATCGGATATCACGGCTTGCGCTTGCGGCGGCGGCGCGGCGCATTGGCCTGGATCATCGACGCCAGCGTTGCCAGTTCGTCTTCCGCCGCACGCGCCGCGCGGCTTTCCACCTTGCGATAGAGTTGCAACAGCCTCTCGCCCAGCGGCGTGAGCCTGGTTCCGCCACCGGACACGCCGCCCACCTTTGCCGTGACCACGGTTCCGTTGAAGGTCTTCTGGATGTCCTGGATCAGCAGCCAGGCCTTGCGATAGCTCATGCCCATCGCGGCGGCGGCGGCGCGGATCGAGCCTTTTTCTCCCACCAGTTCCAGCAGCCGCGCCATGCCCGGTCCCAGCGCGCTGCCGGAGGGCTCGAAATCAATGCGGATGAACAGGCGCGTCATGCGGTAGAATTGGCGCAAGCCGCATGCCGCGTCCAGACGGCATCAGTCGGCGGGGCCGACCTCAAGCCGCAGGCCGGGCGCGCTGGCGGCAGACAATTCGATCTGCGCCGGTCCCGCCTGCAGCGGAAAATCCACCATCTTGACGATGCAGCCGTCGCCATGCCGGTGCGCCACCGACGCCACCGCCTTGCCGTCCTGCACCACTTCAATCCAGGCGCCGCCGCCCAGTCCCACCCGCCAGGCACCCGTCGCGGGCACCGTCACGGCCAGCACGCCGCCATAGGTCTTGGCGTCGTCGGGGCGGTGGGCGGGAACGGCGAACCGCACCTGCGGCGCGGGCTGGAGCGCAAGCTGAACCGTCTGTCCGGGATGGATAGCAGGCGCGCTCCCGGCCGAGACGGCGGCAGCAAGCGGTGTGGCCGCTGGACAGGCGGTTTGCGCCGATGCGGGCATGGCCGCCAGGACGCAGATAAAACCGGCGATGGTCCGCATCATCGTCATTCTCCTCATATCGCATGCGCCTTGAACACCGCCCAGGCCGTACCGCCCGGCGCAAGCGCCAGCGCATCCACAGCCTCGGGCGTCAGGCGCGACAGGATCGGCCCGGCCGGGCTGTCCAGCTCGACCAGGCGGCTGCCGCCGGCTTCGGTCACGATGGCGCGCACACGGCTTTCGAGAATATTGCGGGCCGAAAGGGCGCTGGGCCGCGCGGCCGCGACCAGCACCTGGTCGGCGCGCAGCCACAGTGCCGCCGGCCCTGCCGCATGGCCGCTGACCAGCGCCGCGGGCGGCAGCGCCGCGCCGACATCGCGCGGGTCCAGCAGCGCCTGGAATTCGGGGGTGCGGGCGGTTTGCGCAAAAGCGCCCGACGCCACGACCCGCCCCTGTTTCAGCGCCACCACATGCCCTGCCAGGGCGCAGGCTTCGGCAATGTCATGTGTCACCACCAGCATGGAAAAGCCGAAAGCGCGCTGCGCCTCCAGCAGGGTGGCTATGAAGGCGCTGCGGCGAATGCCGTCCAGCGCCGCGAAGGGTTCGTCCAGCAGCAGCAGCCGGGGCGCCGCGATCAGCGCCCGCGCCAGCGCGACGCGGCTTTTCTCGCCGCCCGAAAGATTGGTCACGGCCCGGTCCAGCAGGCCCTCGATATCGAAGAAACGCGCCACCTCTTCCAGTTGGCGCGGCTGGCGCGCGCGGCGCCGGGCATAGAGAAGGTTCGCGCGCACATCCAGATGCGGGAACAGCCGCGCATCCTGGAACACCAGCCCGATGCCGCGGCGATGGGCGGGAAGGTGCTGCATCTCTTCTCCGTCCAGCGCGATCCGTCCGCGCGCCCGCGCCAATCCCGCGATCGCCGCCAGCAGGCTGGACTTGCCGCTGCCCGACGGGCCGAACAGCGCCGTGATTCCGGCGGGAAGCGACAGTTGCGCTTCCAGCCGGAAAGCGCCACGACTGAAATGGAGGTTGATATCCAGCGTCATCGCGACAGCCGCCGCCGCGCCCAGTATTGAAAGCCTTCCGCCACCGCCAGGCCGCTCAACGCCAGGGCGAGCGACAGGGCCGCCAGGCGCATCGCCTGCGCCTCGCCGCCCGGCTGCTGCAACACCGCATAGATCGCCAGCGGCAGCGTCTGGGTTACCCCCGGAATATTGGCGGCGAAGGTGATGACCGCGCCGAACTCGCCCATCGCGGCGGCGAAGGCGGTGACCGCGCCCGCCACGATGCCCGGCAGGGCCAGCGGCAGCGCCACGGTCAGGAAACGATCCCATGGCCCCGCGCCCAGCATGGCGGCGGCATCCAGCAGGCGTGGATCGGTGGCCTCGAAAGACAGGCGGATGCTGCGCACCAGCAGCGGGAAGATCATCACCGCCGTCGCCAGCGCCGCGCCATTCTGGGTGAACGCCAGATGCAACACGCCGCCCAGCGGGCCCTGGCGCCCCAGCAGCATCAGCAGCAGGAAACCCACCAGCACCGGCGGCAGGATCATCGGCAGATGCACGAACCCGTCCAGCGCCAGCCGCCCCGGCAGGCGCGGCCGCGACAGCGCGAAGGCGGCGGCGATGGCCAATGGCAGCACCAGCAGCGCCTTGGCCGCCACCACAAAACTGGTAGCCAGGATTTCCATCTCGGCCGGCGTCAGCATCCCGCATCCAGCGGCAGCACATCCACCAGCGCGCCGGGTGCGAGGGCCGCCGTGCCCGGCGCAAGCCGCACCAGCGCATTGGCGGCGGCAAATATCGAGATCAGCGAAGAATCCTGCTGCTCGAAGGCGCGCACCACCAGGCTGCCCGCCTCGTCGCTGTCCAGCCGCGCCCGCAGATAATGCTCGCGCGGGCCATTGGCGGGCAGGGATTCCACAAGCCGCGCGCGGCGGAATACGGGTTCGGCGGGCCGGCCCAGCATCGCCGCGACGATCGGCCTCAGGAACAGTTCGGCGCAGACCAGCGCCGACGCCGGATTGCCGGGCAATCCCAGCACCGGCCCCAACGGCGTGACGCCGAACCAGGTCGGCTTGCCGGGCCGCAGCGCGATCTTGTCGACTTTCATTTCCATCCCCAGCCGGGACAGAGCGGGCTTGGCGTGATCGTGATCGCCCACCGACGCGCCGCCGATCACCACCAGCAGATCGTGGGCGCGCAGGCCCTGCTGCGCCGCCGCCGCAATCGCACCGGCATCGTCGCGCGCGATGGCAAGGCGATGCGCCGTCCCGCCCCAGCCTTCGACCAGGCTGCCGACGCCGCGTGTACCGGAATTGAATATCTGGAACGGCCCCGGCGTTTCGCCCGGCTCGGTCAGTTCATCGCCGCTCGAAAGGATGGCGATGCGCGGACGTGCGCGCACACAAAGCATCGCACGGCCCGCCGCCGCCGCCAGCGACAGCGCCACGCCATCCAGCCTGCGCCCCGGTTCCAGCAACCGCGCCCCGGCGGCGAAATCGCCGCCGCGCGGGCGGATGTTCGCGCCGGGCCTGACGGACGGCACGGTCACCGCGTCGCCCGCCCTTTGCACATCTTCCTGGATCACCACGGTGTCGGCGCTATCGGGAACAGGCGCGCCGGTCGAGATGCGGATCGCCTGGCCGCGAGCCAGGAGGCCGGTAAAGCCGCGCCCCGCCGCGGACTCGCCCACGACCGTCAATGCGCCGGGCGCATCCGCCGCGCGCATGGCATAGCCATCCATGGCGGAGGCGGGGAACGGCGGCTGATCGCGCGCCGCCACAACGGGTTCGGCCAATACGCGGCCCAGGGCGCGGTCCATCGGCACCGCCTCGGCGGGCGACACCGCAATGCCCGCCAGCATGACGGCGCGCGCGCCTTCGACATCCATCAGGGCGCGCTTGGCAGGCCTGCCGTCCTGTGACACGTTATGTCCACCAGTATCGAACGCCATCCGCAAACGCTAGGCCGCGAGGCATATCTTGTCCACCCGCCACACATTCCATCGCCGCGCCCTGTTCGGTCTTGCGCTCCTGCTGCTCGCGCCACGGATGGCGCTGGCCCAGGACAGCGTCACCGTCTTCGCCGCCGCGTCGCTGACCGACAGCATGAAAGCCGTGGCCGACGCCTACAAGACGAAGACCGGCAAGAGCGTGACCCTGTCCTTCGGGGCGTCATCGGCATTGGCGCGGCAGATCGAACAGGGGGCGCAGGCGGGCATCTTCTTTTCGGCGGACACCGACTGGATGGATTACCTGCAGCAGAAGAACCTGATCGAGACCGCCAGCCGCCGCACCCTGCTGGGCAACCGGCTGGTGCTGATCGGGGCGCAGGACAGCAAACCGCTGACCATCGCACCGCATTTCGACCTGGCGGGCGCATTGGGCGGCGGCAGGCTGGCGCTGGCGGACCCCGCATCGGTCCCGGCCGGGAAATACGGCAAGGCGGCGCTGACCGCGCTGGGGGTGTGGGACAGCGTGGCGGATCACCTGGCCCCGGCCGAGAATGTGCGCGTGGCGCTGGAATATGTCGCGCGCGGCGAAGCTCCCTACGGCATCGTCTATGCCACCGACGCGCGCGTCGCGCCGCAGGTCAAGGTCGCCGGTGTCTTCCCGGAAAACAGCCATCCGCCGATCGTCTATCCCGTGGCGCTGACCCCAGGGGCGACGCCCGCGGCACGGGACTTCCTGGCCTTCCTGTCGGGGCCCGAGGCCCGCGCGATTTTCGAGAAGGCCGGTTTCTCGCGGCCCTAGGGTCCGTACTCAGCTGTCATGGCCCGCGACTGCGGGCCATGACAGTTTTGTTTTAAATTCCAATCGAGTGACCCTAGCGAACATAACTGCCGGACACGCCGCCATGCTTTTCCAGCAGGGCGATGGCTTCGATCACCATGGCGCGATCCGACGCCTTCAGCATGTCGTAGATCGTCAGGCAGGCCACCGACACGGCCGTCAGCGCCTCCATCTCCACCCCGGTCTGGCCGCTGGTCCTGGCCCGCGCCGTCACCACCAGCGCCCCGGCGGCCTCATCGGCGGCGACATCCACCGTCACGCTGGTCAGCGCCACAGGATGGCAAAGCGGGATCAGTTCCGCTGTGCGCTTGGCCGCCATGATGCCCGCGATCTCGGCCGCCGCGCGCACGCTGCCCTTTTTTGAATCGCCGGTTATCGCCTTGCGCAGGGTTTCCGGCGTCATGCGCACACGCCCCTGCGCCACCGCTTCGCGCGCCGTCACCGGCTTGGCGCCCACATCCACCATACGGACCCGGCCGGCAGCATCCAGATGCGTGAGATCGCCGCCCATCACGTTTCCCCGAATCGCGGCATGGCTTCGGCGAAATTGCAGGGCCGGTGGCGGCTGTCGAGCTGCCAGCGGATGATGCGGTCCCAGCCGTCCTTGCAGGCGCCGTTGGAACCGGGCAGGCAAAAAATCAGCGTGCTGCCCGCCAGCCCGGCGCAGGCGCGGCTCTGCAGGGTGGAAAGACCCACGGTCTGGAAGCTGACCATGTGCCAGACGACCTCGAAGCCCTCGATCGCCTTGTCGAACAGCGGCCGCGCGGCTTCCGGCGTCACATCGCGGCCGGAAAGTCCGGTGCCGCCGGTGGACACCACCACCTCGACCTCAGGGTCCGCGATCCAGGCTTTCAACTGGCGCTGTATTTCCCCGATATCGTCCCGGACCATGGCGCGGGCGGCCAGGATATGGCCGTCGCGCGCCACGCGGCCGGCCAGCAGCTTGCCCGAGGTGTCGCTCTCCTCGTCGCGCGTATCCGACACCGTCAGCACCGCGACCTTCAGCGGGCGAAAGGCGATCTCGTCCGACATCCTGCCGCCGCCAGGGGCTTCCAACATAGCGCTCATGCTTCCTCCGCCTCGGCGCGCCGCGCCGCATCTTCCGCGCGCGGCGCGATCCAGCGCACGCCGTCCGGGCCGGTTTCCCGCTTCCACAGCGGCGCGTCGGTCTTGAGATAATCCATCAGCAGGCGCACCGCCTCAAAGGCATCGGCGCGATGCCCGGACAGCGCCGCCACCAGCACGATGGCCTCGCCCGGCACGACGCGGCCTACGCGATGGATTACCAGCAAGTCCGGGCAGCCGCAACGCGCCGCGATATCTTCGGCGATGCGGGCGATCTCGCGTTCGGTGAAGCCGGGATAATGATCCAGGAACAGTTCAGCGACTGCCTTGCCGTCACTGGCGGCGCGGCACAGGCCAGTGAAACTCACCAGCGCCCCCATGTCGTGACGGCCGGCGGCAAAGCCCGCCGCTTCCGCCTGCGGATCGAAGGCCGCCGCCGTGACGCGGATGTCCATTCAGCCCCCGCTCATGGGCGGCATGAAAGCGATCTCGTCATCGGGGTGAAAGTGCCGCGACAGGTCGTGCACGATCTGCTGGTTGACGGCCAGCTTGCAGGGCATGTCCGCCAGCGCCGCCCCCAGCGCGGGCGCCTCGCCGCCGACCCACAGCTTGAGGTCGTTCAGCGTCGTGACGGTGGATGGCGGTTCGACCCTGTCGAGCCCTGGCGGCGCCAGCGGACGGAACTTGCCCAGGAAGACCAGGCGCGGCATCAGCCGCCCGTCACGGACATGTGCCGCGCCACCGCCGGCCTGGCGCCCGGCACCGGCAGGAGGAAATCATGCGCCTTGGGCTTGGCGGCGATGGCTTTGTCGATGGCCGCATGCAGCGCCGCGTCGCTGGCGCGCAAGGGGCCGCGCAGGTCCATTGCCGCCTCCTGCCCCAGGCACAGGAACAGCGTGCCGGTGCATGTCACCCGCACCCGGCTGCAGGTGTCGCAGAAATTGTGCGTCAGGGGGGTGATGAAACCCAGCCTGCCGCCGGTTTGCGCCACCCGCACATAGCGCGATGGCCCGCCGGTGCGTTCGGGCAGGTCGCTCAGCGTCCAATAGGACCGCATCTGCTCGCGCAGCGCCGTCAGCGACAGGAACTGGTCGGTGCGGTCCTCATCCACCGCGCCCATGGGCATGGTTTCGATCAGGCTGATGTCCATGCCGCCGGCATGCGCCCATTGGATGAGGCGTGGAATCTCGGCTTCATTGTCATTTTTCAGCGCCACCGTGTTGATCTTGACCTTGAGGCCCGCCGCCTGCGCCGCGGCGATGCCGTCCAGCACCTGCGCCAGCCGGTCGGCGCGGGCGATGCGCGCGAAGGTGGCGCGGTCCAGACTGTCCAGCGAGACATTGACCCGGCGCACCCCGGCCTCGGCCAGGCCCTGCGCGAATTCCGCCAGGCGCACGCCATTGGTGGTGAGGGTCAGTTCTTCCAATGCGCCGCTTTGCAGATGGCGCGACAGGCCGCGCACCAGATCCATGATCCCCTTGCGCGTCAGCGGCTCGCCGCCCGTCAGGCGCAGATGCTTGACGCCACGGCGGACAAAGGCGGCGCACAGCCGGTCCAGTTCCTCCAGGGTCAGCAGGTCCCGGCGCGGCAGGAACCGCATCTCCTCGCTCATGCAATAGGTGCAGCGCAGGTTGCAGCGATCCGTCACCGACACCCGGACATAATCCACGGTGCGGCCGAACGGGTCTATCAGCGGCAGGCTGTTCAGCAATTCCAGCGACATGGCTCGACTATAAGGTAGAAAACAGGGACGAAAAAACCACACCCCCATATCGGGATTGTATTGCGGCGTGTGATACGCTCACGATTTTTCCCGCTAGGATACCTCCGAAGATATCCGGGACATGTCATGCCCTTCCCCGCCCTTGAATCGGACGTGCTGGCCATCGCCGGGCAATGGCTGGCGCAGGGCCATGGCGTGGCGCTGGCCACGGTGGTCCGCACCCGGGGCTCGGCGCCGCGTCCGGAAGGCAGCCACATGGCGGTGCGGGACGACGGCGCCTTTGCCGGATCGGTATCGGCGGGCTGTGTGGAGAATGCCGTAATCGAGATGGCCCAGGCGGTGCTGGCCGACGGCCGCCACCGCACCGCCAGCTTCGGCAGCGACGGCAGCCTTTTCGCGCCGGGCCTGATGTGCGGCGGCGACATCGAAGTCCTGGTCGAGCCGATCGCCTGATGCGCCGCGATGTGCTGCAGCAACTGCTTCAGGCGCGGCGCGACGGACGCCCGCTGGTGCGCGCGCTGGATGTCGAAAGCGGCGCGGAGCGGCTGATCGATCCGTCGCAGGACCGCTCGGCGCTGGCAGAGGCCGCGGCCGAGGCCGCGCGCGGCGACCGCAGCGGCGCCATCCGCATCGAAGGCCGCACCTGGCTTCTCACCGCCTATGGCGCGCCCTGGGAGATTGTGATCGTCGGCGCGGTACATATCGCCCAGGCCCTGGCGGCGCTGGGCGCGGCCGCCGGTTATCGCGTGCGGGTGATCGATCCGCGCGCCGCCTATGCCGCGCCGGAGCGGTTCGCGGGCATGAGCCTGGAGCGGCAATGGCCTGAAGACGCGCTGGCGGCGCGCCCCCTCACCCGGCACAGCGCCCTGATCGCCCTGGCGCACGATCCCAGGATGGACGACGAAGCCCTGGAAGCCGCGCTGGCCTCGCCCGCCTTCTATATCGGCGCGCTGGGCTCGGCGCGCACCCATGCGCGGCGCCTGGAACGCCTGCGGGCGCGCGGCCTGCCGCAGGATGCGCTGGCGGCGATCCGGGGGCCGGTGGGACTGGCCATCGGCGCGCGCGCGCCCGCCGAAATCGCCGTCGCCATCCTGGCGGAACTGGTACAGCGCAGGCGCAGCCAGCCGCGCATCGCCGGCATCGTCCTGGCGGCGGGCCGTTCCAGCCGCATGGGCCGCAACAAGATGACCATGCTGCTGGACGCAAAGCCGCTGGTGCGCCATGCGGTGGAGGCGGCGCTGGCCAGCCGCCTCGATCCGGTGATCGTGGTGACCGGGCACGAAGCCGGGGCGGTGCAGCAGGCGCTGGCGGGCGCAGCGGTGCGGTTCGCCCACAATGACCGCTATGGCGAGGGCCTCAGCACCTCGCTGCGCGCGGGCATCGGCGCGGTGCCCGCCGACTGCGACGGCGCCATGGTGCTGCTGGGCGACATGCCCGCCATCACCCCGGCCCTGATCGGCCGGATGCTGGATGCCTTCGATCCCGGCGCGGTCTGTGTCGCCACCTCGGGCGGGCGGCGCGGCCATCCCGTGCTGTGGGGGCGGAAATTCTTTGGCGATATCCAGGCCTTGACCGGCGACACCGGCGCCCGCAGCCTGATGGCGGCCGCGCAGGTGCGCGAAGTCGAAGCCGGCAGCGATGCGCCCCTGGCCGATCTCGACACGCCGCAAGCCTTTGCCGCCTATGGCGCCGGACCCGCTCAAGCCGCGCGCCGCACCCACACCGGCACCGACTTGTAGGACGGCGTGCCCGACTGGGGATCGTGATGACCCAGCGGCACCAGCAGATTGGCTTCGGGATAATAGGCCGCGGCGCAGCCGCGCGGAATCTCATAGGCGATGGCGGTCAGACGCAGGGCGCGGCGCGGGCCCGGCGCCTCGCCGTCATACGGCACCGCCTCGATTTCCACCACATCGCCATGCGCCAGTTGGCGCGCCGCCAGGTCGTCCTTGTTCATGAACAGGATGTCGCGGCGGCCGAATACGCCGCGATAGCGGTCGTTGAGGCCATAGATGGTGGTGTTGTACTGGTCGTGGGCGCGCAGGGTGGTCAGGGTCAGCACGTCGGCGCTGCTGCTGCGCGGGTCTTCGCACAGCCCGTCCATCACCAGGAAGTTGGCTTTCTTGCTGGGCGTGCGCCATTCGCGGTGCGCCGCCGCGACATAGAGAAGAAAGCCGCCCGGCTGGCGGATGCGGGCGTTGAAATTCTTGAACTCGGGGAAGACGATCTCGATCTTGTCGCGGATGCGGTCATAATCGGCAATCAGTTCGTCCCACTCGATGCCGTATTTGTCGCCCAGCGTGGCCTTGGCGATGCCCGCGATGATGGCGGGCTCCGAGCGCAGATGCTGCGAGGCCGGCGGCAGCTTGCCGTGCGAGGCATGCACCATCGAAACGGAATCCTCCACCGTCACCGCCTGCGGCCCGGATGCCTGCATGTCGAGTTCGGTGCGGCCCAGCACCGGCAGGATCAGGGTCTGTTTCGCCGTCATCAGATGGGTGCGGTTGAGCTTGGTGCCCAGATGCACCGCGATGTCCAGATTGCGCATCGCCGCCTGGATGGTCTGGGGATCGGACATGGCGACGGCGAAATTGCCGCCCAGGCAGACGATCGCCTTGGCGCTGCCGTCGATGATCGCCCTGGCCGCGTCCACGGCATTGTGGCCGAAGGCTTGCGGCGGGCGGAAGCCGAAGGCGCGCTCCATGCCGTCCAGCAGCGCCTTGTTGGGGATTTCGGTGATGCCCACGGTGCGGTCGCCCTGGACATTGGAATGGCCGCGGATGGGGGCCAGCCCCGCGCCGGGCCGTCCGACATTGCCGCGCAACAGAAGCAGGTTCATCATTTGCTGCACATTGGCGGTGCCGAACTTGTGCTGGGTCATGCCCATGCCATAGGCGATGATCACCCGCTCGGCCACGACATAGGCGTCGCCGGCGGCCTCGATGGCGTCGCGGGTGAGGCCCGAGACGCGCTCGATGTCGGGCCAGCCGGTGGCCTCCAGGTCGGCCTTCAGCGCCTCGAACCCCACGGTATGTTCGGCGATGAAGGCGCGGTCCAGCTTGCCCGGCCCACCCGCCGCAAGATCCTGGGCATCGCGCTCCAGCACCCGCTTCATCATGCCCTTCAGTGCCGCGACATCGCCGCCCACCTTGACCTGGTGATAGGACGAGGCGATGGGCGTGGAGCTGAAGGTCGCCATCTCTATGGGATTCTGGGGGGCGGCGAAGCGTTCCAGCGCCCGCTCCTTCAGCGGATTGAAGGCGATGATGGGAGTGCCGCGCCGCGCCGTATTGTGGAAGGTGGTCATCATGCGCGGATGGTTGGTGCCCGGATTGTGGCCGAAGCTGATCAGCAGGTCGTTCTTGTCGTAATCCTCCAGCACCACGGTGCCCTTGCCGACGCCGATGGACATCGGCAGGCCGACGCTGGTCGCCTCATGGCACATGTTGGAACAGTCGGGGAAATTGTTGGTGCCATAGGCGCGCACGAAAAGCTGGAACATGAAGGCCGCCTCGTTGGAGGCGCGGCCCGAGGTATAGAATTCCGCCCTGTCGGGACCGGGCAGCGCCTTCAGCGCCGCGCCGATGCGCGCGAAAGCATCGTCCCAGGAGATCGGCACAAAACGGTCGCTTTGCGCGTCATGCAACATGGGATGGGTGATGCGCCCTTCATTTTCCAGGTCATAGTCCGACCAGGTGACCAGTTCCGAGACCGTATGGGCGGCGAAGAATTCGGGCGTGTTGCGCTTGTGGGTGGCTTCCCAGGAAACCGCCTTGGCGCCGTTCTCGCAGAATTCGAAGGAAGACGTGTGCTTGGGATCGGGCCAGGCGCAGCCGGGGCAGTCGAAGCCGTGGGGCTGGTTGTTGCGCAGCAGCGTCTTGACGCCATCCACGATCACCTCCTGGCCGCGCAGCGCCCGCGCCACCGCGATCAGGGCATCCCAACCGCCCGCCGGGCCGCGAAAGGGCCGTACCCCCGGGACTTTGCGCTCGTCCGTCATGATCCGCTCCAACCCAATCGTTCGCCGCCGCAGAAGGCGACAAAACTGTCGCGCCGCGCCACGCCCACCAGCGTCATGCCCGCGCCCTGCGCCTTGCGCAGCGCCAGCGCGCTGGGAGCGGAGATCGCGGCCAGGATACGCACGCCCGCCATCGCCGCCTTGTCCACCATTTCATAGGAGGCCCGGCTGGTCAGCAGCACCGCGCCTTGCGACGCATCGATCCCGGCGCGGGCCAGCGCCCCCACCAGCTTGTCCAGCGCATTGTGGCGGCCGATATCCTCGCGGACTTCGGTGATGCGGCCATCCTGCCCGACATGGGCGGCGGCATGCACGGCGCGGGTGCGGTCGTTGAGCGGCTGGTGCGATTCCAGCGCCGCGATGGCGGCATGCAGGATTTCGGGCGCGAGGTATCCACCTTCCGCCACCCTGGGAATCGCGCGGATCGCCTGGCGCAGGTCACTGACACCGCACAAGCCGCAACTGGAGCGGCCGGGCAGCACCCGTTCGCGCACCGCGCCGGCCTGGACCAGCGACAAGGCCACGCGCACGCCGCCCTGTTCCCGCGTCACGCGGCAATCGGTGATCGCGGCGGGATTGGCGGCAATGCCTTCGGTCAAGGCGAAGCCCCAGCCCAGGTCTTCATAGTCGGCGGGACTGGCGATCACCACGGCGGCGGGCCGCTTGCCCGCCATGATGGCCACGGCGATTTCCTCGGGAAGATCGCGCGCCATGGCGGCAAAGCGGCCATCCCGCCACACCATGCCGTCCGCCGCGCACAAAGCGGGACGATCCATCGTTTGCGGCGCGTCTGTAATGTCCATCGCCCATGCCACACGGCTGCTGGCTAACTCTACTCCCGCCCCGGGGCGGGGGAAAGCCGTGCCTGCAACCTCAAACCCTGTTGGAACCATCCGGGCGCGACCGTCGCATCCCCGCCATGCCGGGGCTAGCATGGCCTTGTGCTGTTTGGCCCCGGCGTGCGGGCTTGGTAGTTTTCGGCGAGTGGACGGGGACCGATGCAAATTGCCGGTGTGATCCTGGCGGGCGGCGCGAGCCGCCGCATGGGCGGCGTGGAAAAGGCGTTTCTCACCATCGGCGGCGAGCCGATGATCGCGCGGATCGCCAGGACCATGGCGCCGCAATGCCGCTTTCTTGCCGTCAGCGCCCAGGGCGACCTGACGCGCTTCGGCGGTCTTCCCACCATCGCCGACACCAGGTCACTGGGCCCGATGGCCGGCCTGGCGCAGGCCATGGACTGGCTTGCGCGCCATCAACCGCGGGTTTCCCATGTCCTGAGCCTGCCCAGCGACACGCCCTTCCTGCCCGGCGACCTGGCCGCGCGGCTTTGCGCCGCGTTGGAGCCCGGCGCATTTGCCGGCATCGCGGCGTCCGGCAATCGCCTCCACCCGGTCATCGGTCTCTGGCCCATGGCCGCGCGAACAGTGCTTGAGAAGGCCGTGACGGACGGCCTGCGAAGTTTCCATGCGGTGCTGGAGGACAAGCCGGTTGCGCGGGTGGAATGGCCCGCCCGGCCGCACGATCCCTTTTTCAACATCAATACGCCGCAAGACCTTGCACAGGCCCGCGTCCAGTGGCCCGAAGCAGCGGCGGGATGACTTGCGCGACACCGCCGGGCTAGGATCGCGCGCCCCGAAATGACTGCTGGCAAGGCTCTGAATGGCCGAGTTTCCGACATTTGCATTCGGCGCCTTCCGCCTGTCGGTGGGAGAACGCCGGCTTGAGCGGGACGGCAAGCCGGTGCGGCTGGGCGGCCGCGCGCTCGATCTCTTGATTGTCCTGGTGGAGCGTGCCGGCGAGGTCGTTCCAAACCGCGACATTATCGAGAAGGTCTGGCGCGGCGTGACGGTTGACGAAAGCAGCCTGCGCTTTCATGTCAAAAATCTCCGCAGGGCGCTTGCGGACGGCCGGCCGGATCTCTCCACCATCACGAATGTGTCGGGCCGCGGTTATTGTTTCTCGGCGCCCATCGTGCGGCTGGCGCGGGCGGAAGCGCCGGGATCGGGCGCGTCCAACCTGCCGAACCGGGGAAGAGGCATCATCGGCCGTGCCGACAACATAGAACTTCTGTCGCGGGAATTCTCGCGCGGACGCCTGGTCACCATCGCGGGTCCGGGCGGCATCGGCAAGACCACCCTGGCGCTCGCGGCGGCCGAAGTGCTGCGCCCCGATTTCGGCAACGCGGTGTTTTTCGTGGACCTGGCGCCGGTCGAGGATGCCGCACTGGTCTTGAGCGCCGTGATGTCGGTGCTGGGCATCGTACCGCGCGCCGACGATCCGGCGACGGCCATCGCCGAATTCCTGCACGACCGGCGGCTGCTTCTGGTCCTGGACAATTGCGAGCAGGTCATCGAAGCCGTGGCGGCGCTGGCCGACCGCATCGTCCGGGCTTGCGCCGGCACGCATCTGCTGGTCACGAGCCGCGAGCCCCTGCGGATACAGGCGGAGCGCGTGCACCGGCTGATGCCGCTGGAATGCCCGCCCGTCAAGGACAGCCTGCCGGCCGAAGAAGCGATGAGCTATGCCGCCGTGCAGCTTTTCGTCGATCGCACCACCGCCGGCTTCGGCGAATTCGCGCTCGACGACACGATGGCGCCCATCGCCGCGGAAATCTGCCGCCGCCTGGACGGTATTCCGCTGGCCATCGAACTGGCGGCTGCCCGTGTGGAGTTCTTCGGGCTGCCCGGCCTGGCGCGCGGCCTCAACGACATGTTCTCCCTTCTGACTCAGGGACGCCGGCTGGCGTTGCCGCGCCACCAGACGTTGCGCGCGGCCCTGGACTGGAGCTATCGCCTGCTGTCGCCGGGCGAACAGGCGGTGCTGCAGGGCATCGCCATCTTCCGGGCGGCGTTCACATTGGAATCGGTCCTGGCGATCGTGCCGGGATCGCGGTTCACGCCCGAGGACGCCGTGGAGGCGATGGCGAACCTGGTCGCCAAATCCATGCTGACCGCCGTCGGCACGGGCGAGGTCGTGCAGTACCGCCTTCTGGAAGCGACCCGCATCTACGCCAACGAAATGCTGACGGCCGACGGCGGCAAGGCGGCGGCGGCGCGGCGGCATGCCGACTATCATTTGAAGCTGGTTTCGGCCGCGCCCGGCGACTGGGATTCCGACGCCGGCAAGGCATGGCTGCGTCTCTATGCCGGGCGGATCGACGACATCCGGGCGGCGCTGGACTGGTGCTTTTCCGACGGCGGCGACCTGTCCATCGGGTTGCGCCTGATGACGGCGTCGGCGCGGCTGTGGTTTCAACTGTCGCTGACCCTGGAATGCAGGGACCGGATCGAGGCCGCCCTGCGGCTTTTGTCGAGACTGCCGCAGCCGGATGCGACGACGGAAATGCGGCTGCAGGCCGCACTCGGCCATGCCCTGTGGTACTCCGCGAGCGACACCGACGGGATGGAGCGCGCCTTTCGCCGGGCCCTGGTCCTGGCGGACGAAACCGGCGACGTGCCCGTGCAGTTGCAGGCGCTTTGGGGGCTGTGGGCCGCGCAGCGCGCGCGCGGGCGCTACCAGGAGGCGCTGGCGGTCGCGGAAAAATATGCAGCGGTCGCGGGCGCGGCGGGCGACGCGGCCGCCGGGCTGCTGGGTGACAGAATCCTGGGCCTGACCCATCATTGCCTGGGCAATCAGGAAATGGCCCGTGGCCTGTCCGAGCGGGTGCTGCGGGTCGGGCGCCGCACGGGCAATGCGTTGAACAGCCAGTTCCAGGTCGGCCACGAGATCACCGCCGCGACCATGCTGACCCGCATCCTGTGGCTGCAGGGTTTTCCCGACCAGGCGGCGGCCATGCTGCGGCAGGCGCTCGCCGCGGCGGAGCAATCCGGTCACTGGTTTTCCCTGTATTATGCGCTGTGCTTTGCCGGCTGCCCGCTGTCGCTATGGACCGGAAACCTGGCGCAGACACAGCAGTATCTGGACATGACCCTGAACCGGGCGGCGGCGGATCGCTGGCGGCAATGCTGGGCCCTTGTCCTGCGATTGCGGCAGGGCGGCGAGCGCGGCGCCCTGATCGCATCCGCGCTTGAGCCGCGCATAGATCTGCATACGGCGCGGGAGATCACCGCATTGGCGTCGGCCGCGACCATCCCCGTGCCGCGACCCGGCGATGAGGACGGTGAGGCGCTGTGGAGCCGGCCCGAAGTGCTGCGCGTCGATGCCGAGCTGCTGCTGTGGCACGGGGGACCGGCGGCGGAGGCCGAGGCGAAACTGCTTTGTTCCCTCGACCTGGCCCGGGCGCAGTCGGTGCTGTCATGGGAACTGCGCACCGCCACCAGCCTGGCCCGGCTGTGGCACGACAACGGCCGCGCCACCCCGGCCCGCGACCTTCTGGCGGCAACATGCGACCGCTTCTCCGAAGGATTTGACACCAGCGACTTTGCCGGGGCGCGGCGGCTGATCGCCGAATGGTCCTGACCGCGTTCCAGGAACTGTACGCAATTGGAATTTAAAACAAAGCTGTCATGGCCCGCAAAAGCGGGCCACCCAGTTGGGGTGCATATGATGTCGGCATGGGAGTCTGCATCACCTGGGTGGCCCGGCTTCCCGGCCATGACAAGTTGTTGATTTTATTGTTCGCGATTGAGTCCGGACCCTGGCGGCCCATCCGCCGCTCACAAAATATCCCAATCCCTCACACGACCGCAGCCGTTCGACCTGCGACGATGGCCTTGCGACTGCCGCAACACGCAAGACAGGGACCGCGGTCATGACTGAACCTACCCACGAAACCGCGCCGACCCGGTTCGTCGAGGCGGGCGGCATCCGCTTCGCCTATCGCCGCTTCGGCAAGCCCGGCGACGTGCCGGTGGTCTTCAACCAGCACTTTCAGGGAACGCTGGATCATTGGGACCCGGCGGTGACGGACGGCCTGGCCGGGACGCGCGAAGTGATCCTGTTCGACAATGCCGGCGTCGCCGGCAGTTCCGGGGAAACGCCCGCCAGCTTCCAGGAGATGGGCGCCAACGCCATCGCCTTCATCCGCGCCCTTGGCCTGGCGCAAGTGGACATCCTGGGCTTTTCCATCGGCGGCATGGTCTCGCAGGAGATCGTGCTGCAGGCGCCCGAACTTGTGCGCAAGCTGATCCTGGTGGGCACCGGCCCGCGCGGCGCCGACATGTCGAGCAGCCAGTCCGCCTCCATCTTCGCCAGGACCTATGAGCCGGCCGAACATCTGTGGCTGAAAGTGCATTTCTCGCCGTCGCAGGCCAGCCAGGCCGCCGGTCTGGCCTTCCTCGAACGCAAGCTGCGCCGCAAGGATCGCGATCCCCTGGTCAACCAGCAGACGATAGATGCCCAGCGCGCGGCCATCGGCGAGTATATCGCCTATCTGGAAGTGGACGGCTATCTCGATTACCTCAAGACCATCCGTCAGCCGACCCTGATCGTGCAGGGCAGCAACGATGTCATCATCCCGACCTACAATTCCTTCGTGATGCAGCAGACCCTGCCGAACGCGCAGCTCATCGTCTACCCGGATTCCAGCCACGGCTCGTTCTACCAGTATCCCGATTTGTTCGTGGCCGAGGCCACCCTGTTCCTGGACAACTGAACCGCCTGCCCTCTTTCTTCTTCCCACCCCGATCCCTTGAAAGGAACCATCCCATGTCGAACCTCAGCAGCAAGACAGCCCTCGTCACCGGCGCCTCGCGCGGCATCGGCGCCGCCATCGCCAAACGCCTCGCCGCGGACGGCGCGCAGGTGGCGATAACCTATACCAGGGGCGCCGACGCCGCCGCCCAGGTGGTGAAAGAGATCGAAAGCGCCGGCGGCAAGGCCATCGCCATCCAGGCCGACGCCACCGACGCCAAGGCCGTGGGCGCGGCGGTGGAAAAGACCGTCGCTGCCTTCGGCGGCCTGGACATCCTGGTGAACAATGCCGGCACCGCCATTCCCGCGCCGTTCGAGGACGCCACGCTTGAAGACCTGGACCGCGTGATCGCCATCAACCTGCGCGGCGTGTTCATCGCCACCCATGCGGCCCTCAAGCATCTCAAGGACGGCGGCCGCATCATCAATATCGGCTCCTGCGTCGGCGAGCGCAACATGACGCCGGGCCTGGCCGCCTATGCCGCCACCAAGGGTGCGGTGAAGATGTTCAGCCAGGGGCTGGCGCGTGAAGTGGGCAATCGCGGCATCACGGTCAACACCGTGCAGCCCGGCCCGATTGACACCGACCTCAACCCCGCCGCCGGCGACTGGGCCGCGCCGCAGATCGCCAACACCGCGTTGAAGCGTTACGGCCATGTCGGAGAAATCGCCGCCATGGTGGCCTTCGTCGCCGGCCCGGAAGCCGGTTACATCACCGGCGCCAGCCTCACCGTGGACGGCGGCACCAATGCCTGAGGCGCAGGCCAGTCTTTCCGGCAAAACCGCCCTGGTCACCGGCGCCTCGCGCGGCATCGGCCGCGCGGCGGCCCTGGCCCTGGCCGAAGCGGGCGCCCGGGTGCTGGTGCATTACAGCGCCAGCGCCGGCCAGGCCGAGAGCGTCGTCACCGACATCCGCGCCCTTGGCGGCAGCGCCATGACCTTGAAGGCCGACATGGCGGCGGCCGACGGCCCTCACCAGCTCGCCAGACAAGTGCAGGCAATCGTGGGCGACAGGCTCGACATCCTGGTGGCCAATGCCGGCATCGCCAAAATGGCTTCTATCGAGGACACGACCGTCGAAGACTTCGACGCCCTGTTCGCGGTGAATGTCCGCGCGCCCTTTTTCTTGGTGCAGCAGTTGCTGCCGCTCCTGGGGGAAGGTTCCAGCGTGATCTTCACCTCCTCCCTGGCGGCGCATGCGGCGGTCGGGGTGCTGCCGGCCTATGCCGCCAGCAAGGGCGCGATAGATACGCTGGTGAAGCACTTCGCCGCCCTGCTGGGCCCGCGCGGCATCCGCGTCAATGCGGTGGCGCCCGGTATCGTGGCGACGGATATGTCGAGTTTCGCCAAGACCGACGAAGGCCGCGAGGCGGCGACGGCGATCCAGGCGCTGAAGCGCGTCGCCCAGCCGCGGGACATTGCCGGCGCCATCGCCTTCCTGGCCTCCGACGCGGCGGGCTGGATTTCCGGCGATACCCTGCGCGTCGACGGCGGCTCGAAACTGTAACCATCGCAATAGGGGATAGCCTTCATGACCGGTGCGGAAGCAAACAAGGCGTTGGTGCTGGAAGCCTTCGACACGCTGTTCAACCGGCGCGACTATGCGGCGGCGGCGCGGTTCTGGTCGCCGCGCTACATCCAGCACAGCGCCCATATCGCGCCGGGCCGCGACGGCCTGTTCGAGCTGATCCGCGCCGCGCCCGCCGGACTGCGCTATGAACATGGCCTGATCCTTGCCGGCGACGATCACGTCATGGTCCATGGCCGCTTCTCCGGCTCCGGCCGGCCGGCGGCCTGGATCGCGGTAGACATCCTGCGCATCGAGGACGGAGTGCTGGCGGAACACTGGGACGTGCTGCAGGACGAAGCCACCCGCGCCACCTCGGTCAGCGGCCTGCCGATGTTCGGCGCTGCCTTCCCGGACTGACAGGACGGACGGTGGTCAAGCGCGCGGGCGCGGCCTATGCTCGAACCGCCCTTCACCGCCGCATCCATTTCCTCGATGATGTCGTCCCGCGCCGCCACCGGCCGCCCTCGTGGAGAAAGCGATCGCTGGCGCATGCTGGCCTTGCTGTTCGCGGCCGGCCTCATCAATTACCTGGACCGGGCTTCGCTTTCGGTCCTGGCCCCCCTTGTCGCGCATGATCTCAAGCTGGATGCGGCCGAACTGGGCATCGTTTTCAGCAGCTTCGCGGTGGGTTACGCCGCCTTCTGCCTTGTCGGCGGCTGGGCGGCCGACCGCTTCAAGCCGCAATGGGTGCTGCTGGTCTGCGTCACCATCTGGTCTTTGTTTTGCGGCTTGACGGCTGTTGCTCAAAGCCTGGCGGCGCTCCTGGTCATCCGCGTCCTGTTCGGCATGGGCGAAGGCGGCTTCGGGGCCACCAACACCAAGCTGATCGGCCGCTGGTTTCCCCGTCACCAGCGGGCGACGGCGATCTCGCTGGGCGCAACCGGAACATCCCTGGGCGCGATGGTTTGCGGCCCCCTGGTCGCGCTTGTGGCGGGGATCGCGGGCTGGCGCGGCGCCTTTGTGGCGATAGCCGCGCTCGGCCTGCTGTGGAGCATCGCCTGGGCTGTGTTCCATCGCACCGCGGCCCCGCCGGACAGCGCCGCGACAGCCCCGCTCTCCCTTGAAGCATCCCCTGGCTGGCTGGCGCTTGTCCGGCGGCCCGCGATGATCGCGGTCGCTTTCGCCTTCTTCGGCTATTCCTATGTCCTGTTTTTCTTCCTGTCCTGGTTTCCCAGCTATCTGGTGACAGCCAAGCACATGGCGATGCTGGACATGAGCTTGGTGAGCGCCTTTCCCTGGGCGCTGGGCACCATCGGGCTGGCGACCGGCGGATTTCTCTCCGACAGGATATCCCGCCGGACGGGCGATCCGGTGTCCGCCCGCAAGCTCATTCTGGTATCGAGCCTGGCCATCGCCGCCATCGGCGTCGCTTCGGCCGGGCTGGTGGCGAGCCCGGCGGCAGCCGTCGCCGTCATGGCGATCACGATGTTCTTCCTGTATCTTTCGGGAAGCCAGTATTTCGCCATCGTCCTGGACCTGATTCCGGCATCGCATGTCGGCGCCGTCACCGGCTTCGTGCATTTCGTCGCCAACTGCGGCGGGATTCTGGCGCCGCTGATCACCGGCTTCATCATCCGCTATAGCGGCGGCTTTGCCGCCGCCTTCGTGCTGGCCGGCGCGGTCTCAAGCCTGGGCGCCGCCGGCGTGGCGCTCCTGGTAACGACCCGGCGCAGCCGATCCGTCCCCTAACGCGGCAGCAAATTCGTCTTGGCGAGATCGAGCACTTCGTCGCCCCGCCCGCTCATCACCGCCCGCAGCACATAGAGGCTGAAGCCCTTGACCTCTTCCACCGTCAGGGTCGGCGGCATGGAAAGCTCGCTGGCCGCCGTCACCACGTCCAGCACGGCGGGGCCGTCATGGGCCAGGATGTCGCGCATGGCGGCGGGCAGATCGCCCGGGTCTTCGACGCGAATGGCATGGATGCCCATGGCCCGCGCCATCTGGGCGAAGTCGGGATTTCGCAGATCGGTGTTGGTGTCCACAAATCCCGCCGCCTTCATCTCCAGCGCCACGAAACCCAGCACGCCATTGTTGAAGATCACCACCTTCAGCGGCAGCTTGAGCTGGGTCAGGCTGATGAGATCGCCCATCAGCATGGTGAAGCCGCCATCGCCCGACAGCGACACCACCTGCCGCCCCGGCTGGGCCGCCTGGATGCCGATGCCATGCGCCATGGCATTGGCCATGGAGCCGTGCACCCAGGACCCCACCAGCCGCCGCTTGCCGTTCATCTTCAGGTAGCGCGCCGCCCAGATGGTGGGCGTGCCGACATCGGCGGTGAAGACGGCGTCTTCCGCCGCGCTCTCGCTGATTACCCGGGCGAGATATTGCGGATGGATGGGCTTGCGCCCCGGCGTGCCCACCGCCAGGTCGTCGAGCCCCTGGCGGGCGTGCCGGTAATGCGCCACGGCATTGTCCAGATGGCGGCGGTCGGTCCTGGCTTTCAGCTTCGGCAGCAGCGCCTCCAAGGTGGCCTTCACATCGCCGACAAGCCCCAGGTCGAGCTTGCAGCGGCGGCCGAGATTCTCGGGCCGGATATCCACCTGCGCGATCCTGCAGTCCTGCGGCAGGAACTGCTTGTAGGGAAAATCGGTGCCCAGCATCAGCAGCACATCGCAGGCATGCATGGCGGCATAACCCGAGGAAAAACCGATAAAGCCGGTCATGCCCACGTCATAGGGATTGTCGTATTCGACATATTCCTTGCCGCCCAGGGCATGCACCATGGGGCTTTTCAGGCTTTCGCACAGCGCCAGCAACTGGGCGTGGGCGCCGGCGCATCCCCGGCCGCAGAACACGGTCACCGTGCCGGCATCGTTCAGCAGCGCCGCCAGCGCCGCGATCCCGGCTTCGGCGGGAAGGGTGACAGGCGCGGGCGGCAACAGGGATTGCGAAACCGCGCGGCCCGGCGCGGGCCGCAGCGCCACATCGCCCGGAATGACCACGACCGCCACACCACGAAGCCCCACCGCCGCCCGGATGGCATTCTCCAGCACATACGGCAGTTGCGCCGGATCGGACACCAGTTCGCAATAATGGCTGCATTCGCGGAACAGGTTCTGGGGATGGGTTTCCTGGAAATAGCCGCCGCCGATTTCGGCGGAGGGAATCTGCGCCGCGATGGCCAGTACCGGGGTGCGGCTGCGATGGGCGTCATAAAGACCATTGATCAGGTGCAGGTTGCCCGGGCCGCAAGACCCCGCGCACACCGCCAGTTCGCCGGTGATCTGGGCCTCGCCCGCGGCGGCGAAGGCGGCGACCTCTTCATGGCGCACATGGACCCAGGCGATCTCGCTCTGATGGCGAAGGGATTCGGTGATGCCGTTGAGGCTGTCGCCCACCACGCCATAAATCCGTTTCACCCCGGCCTGCGACAGGGTGGAGACAAACAGGTCCGCGACGGTCTGCATGGGCATCCCTCCGTGCTGGCGATGGGCGCTACTGTACCCGCGTCCCGGTGAAAGCCAACAATGCCCAGCATGACAGTCCCGACAGGCGGCTGCCTAGAACACTATTGCTCCGCCGCGGCATGGACTTCCGCGATATAGCCACCGGGAAATTGCAGCATGGCGCTGCGGCCGCTGGCAGGCTGTACCAAAACGGTTGCGCCCGCGCCCTGCGCCCTTGCCAGCGTCTGGTCCAGATCGGCGACCGCATAGCCCGTCACCTCGCGGCCGAAGGGATAGGGCAGATGCCCGTCGGTCACAAAGATAACCATGTTGCCGAAGCGGGAACGGATGGCGATGCGGCGGACAGGAACGCCCGGCCGCCCGATCTCGCCGCCATCGGCCTGGCGCTGATCCTTGATGACGCTGCCGTGCGAAAAACGCAGGAAGTCCGCCACAAATACATCCGCCCGATCCGGCGAAAGATAAACGCGATTGTCGGGGATCGCCGCCAGCGGCGGATAGGCCGGCGGCGTGGTGTGCCAATAAAGCTGGGTGCGCAGTCCGCCCGGCCATTCGACCACGGCGTCGCGGCCGATGGCATCGTTGAAGGGCGCGACCAGGACTTCGGCGCCCGATGCCCGCGCCGCCGCAATCGCCTGGTCCATGTCGCTGACCAGATAGCCGGTGCGTTCCGAACCGAAGGGAAAAGGGACCGGCGTCAGGAAAGCGAAAGTCGAAAAAGTGCCGGCCGGGGTCCAGATATAGCGGAACCGGGTACTGCTGGGCACCGGCAGCACATTGGTGACGCTGGGCGGCGAGGCCTGGCCGCCGAAGGTGGCGGTGATGCTGGCGACGAAGGCATCCATGTCGCCCGGCGCGACATAGACATGGGCGGAATCATACTGCGCGCCGACCGAGACATCGGGCGATTGCGCCAATGCCGCGCCGGACAGGCCCAGCGCGACCGCAAACACCAATCGTGAAATTGCCCGCATGACGACCCCCTTTAAAAAAGAGCCGCCGGATGACCGGCGGCTCTGGCACTTTACGCGGCTTCGACCAGAACGACTTCGGAATCTTCCACCGCCGTGACGGTCAGGCTCTCGATATCGCGGATCGCCGCCCCGTCGCGGGCATTGACGCGGGTGCCGTTGACTTCGACCGCACCCTTGGCCGGCACCAGATAGGTATGCGCGCCCTTGATAAGGTCCAGCCGCACGGTCTCGCCGGCCTTGATGGTGGCGCCCATCACGCGGGCCTGGGCCCGGATCGGCAGCGCCTCATTGTCCTGTTCAAAGCCGCTGGCCAGCACCACAAAGCGGCCCGAGCGATCCGACTTGGGAAAGGGCTTGGCGCCCCAACTGGGCTTGCCGCCCTCGACGGTCGGCGGAATCCAGATCTGGAAGATGCGGGTGACTTCATCCTCTTCATTGAATTCGGAATGGCGCACGCCGGTCCCGGCCGACATCACCTGCACATCGCCCGCCTCGGTGCGGCCCTTGTTGCCCATCGAGTCCTCATGGGTGATGGCGCCGTCGCGGACATAGGTGATGATTTCCATATTGGCATGGGGATGCGGCGGAAAGCCGGTATGGGGCGCGATCTCATCGTCGTTCCAGACGCGCAGGTCGCCCCAGCTCATCCGCCTGGGATCGTAGTAATTGGCGAACGAGAAATGATGCCTGGCTTTCAGCCAGCCATGGTTGGCGCCGCCCAGCTGGGCATAGGGTCTGACTTCGATCATTGGGTCCTCCACAAACGGGTTGCCGTTGCAGGGAAAATAGGGTGGGCACCATCCGACGATAATAGAAACAATAGAACTTCATAATTTCCAAAAATCGTCTAATCTGGGGCGATGAAACAGCCGGACCTGGAAGCCTGGGGGGTTTTCGCCAAGGTGGCGTCGCTGGGCTCTTTCGCCCAGGCAGCCGAGGAACTGTCCATCTCCAACGCCACCGTGTCCAAGCTGATCTCCCGGCTGGAGCGGCGGCTGGGCGAGCGGCTGTTTCACCGCACCACCCGGCGGCTCTCCCTGACCGAAACCGGGCGGGTTCTCGCCACCCGGGCCTCGCGCATCCTGGCGGAAGCCGAGGAGGCCGAGGCCGAGGCGCAATCCCAGGCCCGCGCCCCACGCGGGCGCATCCGCATGGCGGCGCCGATGTCGTTCGGGCTGCACCAGGTCGCGCCGCTGCTGCCGGAATTCCTGAAACTCTATCCGGACGTGTCGGTGGACCTGCAACTGGACGACAAGGTGGTGGACATGATCGCGGGCGGCATGGACCTGGCGATCCGCATCGCGGCCTTGCCGGATTCCAGCCTGGTCAGCCGCACCCTGTGCCCGGTGCGCCGCTTTGTGGTGGGCGCGCCGGCCTATCTGGAAAAGCAGGGGCGGCCCGCAACGCCAGCCGACCTGGCGCGGCATGCCTGCCTGTCCTACAGCTATCTGCCCACGGGCGATGTCTGGCACTTCACCAGCCGCGCCGGCAAAGCCGAAAGCGTCCGCGTCAAGGGACCGCTCAGCGCCAACAATGGCGATGCCCTGAACGATGCCCTGAAAAGCGGGCTCGGCCTGGCGCTGCAGCCCGACTTCATCGCCTGGGAGGGCCTGCAAAGCGGCGCGCTGGAGCGGGTGCTTGCCGACTGGGCCGCACCGCCCCTGGCCGTCAACCTCATCATGCCCGCCGGCGGCGCCAGGCCCTCGCGCATCACCGCACTGGTGGACTTCCTGGTGCGGCGGTTTTCCGACGACGCCGCACCCTGGACCCGCTGACTATTTCGGCGTGACGCGGAACATGCCGCCGGTGGCGCTGTCTTCCAGCAGCCACAGCGCGCCATCGGGCGCCACTTCCACGTCGCGGATGCGCTTGCCAAGATTCCAACGCTCGGCCGGCTTGGCGGTGGCGCCCTCGATGACGATGCGGTTCAGCGTTTGAGTCGCCATGCCGCCGATCAGCGCATTGCCTTCCCACTGCGGGAACAGGGCGCCGTGATAGAAGGTCAGGTTGCCCGGCGCGATGACGGGCGTCCAATACAGCACCGGCTTGGTCAGGTTGGGCTGGCTGTCGAAAGTGGGGATCGGCACGCCGTTATAGTTGGTGGCGTAGGACGCCAGCGGCCAGCCGTAATCCTTGCCCGGCACGATCAGGTTCAGCTTGTCGCCGCCCTTGGGGCCGTGCTCCATCTCCCACAGATGCCCATCCGGCGCGAAGGCCAGGCCATAAGGGGTGCGATGACCGCTGGTCCAGGTCTCGGACGGGGTCAGGTTCTTGCCGGGGAAGGTGTACTGATAGACCACCGGCGCGGTCTTAGCCGCCTCGGTATCAGCGGGCGGATTGATGATCGGAATGGTCTGCGCCCCGGTCTTGCCGGCATTGGGATTGCCCGGCGCGGGCTTGCCGTCGAGGGTCAGGTGCAGGATTTTGCCCAGCGGCGAGTTGGGGTCTTGCGCCGGGGTCATGCGCTGGCGGTCGCCCACCGACAGGAACAAGGACTTGCCATCGGGCGCGAAGGCGACAGCGGCGCCGAACTGGCCGCCGCGGCCCCGCGCGCCATCGCGCCAGATCACTTTCAGGTCTTCCAGGCTGGCGCTTGGCGGCGTGGCGCTGTCGTTCAGCACCAGCTTGGCCTTGGCCAGCGCCAGGCTGGAGCCCGAGATGCCGCCCAGGGTGCCGGGCTCGGAATAGGTCAGATAGACGGTGCTGTCGGTGGCGAAGTTGGGCGAGACATAGACGCCCAGCATGCCGCCCTGGCCGCCATAAAGAGCCGCCGGATAATTCAGCACCGGGCGCTTCAGGCCGGTCTGCGACACCAGCCAGATGGGACCGACCTTTTCGGTGACCAGCATGCGGCCATCGGGCAGGAAGGCCAGGCGCCAGGGGAAATTGAAGGTCGCGACCTGGGTCAGGGTGAAGGGCAGGCTGGCCTCGGGGGCCTGGGTGCCCACATTGACCTGCGCGCTGGCCTGGCCCGCCATCAGCGCCACGCCCAGAAACAGGGCCGTTTTCATCAACTTGTTCATCGTTCCATTCCCTTCAATTCCTCAACTTTCGGGCCGGGAGTTTTGCAGAACGCCTGCCCTGCTGTCCACCCGCCAACCCGGCGCAAATCCAGCCAAGACATGGCCGCTTTATATGACGGATGCCCGCGCCACCGCCTCGGCAACCAGGGCGAAATCGGCATTGCCGCCCGAAACCACCACAACCACCGTCTTGCCCTCAGCCGCGATCCGGCCCGCCAGCAGGGCCGCGATACCCGCCGCGCCGCCCGGCTCGACCACCAGCTTCAACGTCCGGGCGGCAAAGCCGACGGCGTCCAGCATGTCGGCATCGCTGACCGTCAGGCCGGGCGCCAGCAGCGATTTCGCGGTTTCAAAAACGATGACACCCGGAAACGGCGACATCAGGGCATCGGCAATAGAGAGCGCCCCGCCCGCCGCCACGGTGCGCGCGCCCGCCGCCAGGGACAGTTTCATGCCGGCGAAATTCTCCGGCTCGACACTATGCACCGCCGCGCCGACGCCCGCGCCCTTCAGCGCCAGCGCCGTGCCGGTGACCAGGCCGCCGCCGCTGCAGGGCGCCAGCACCAGGTCGGGCGTAATGCCGAAGCGGCGCGCGTCTTCCGCGATCTCCAGCCCGATGGTGCCCTGCCCCGCCATGACGCCGGCATCGTCGAACGGCTTCACAAGGGTTGCGCCGCGTTCGGCGCGGATCGCCGCCGCAATGGCTTCGCGGTCGTCTTTCTGGCGGTCATACAGCACCACCTCCGCGCCCAGCGCCTTGGTGTTGGCGATCTTCACGGCGGGCGCGTCGGCCGGCATCACGATCAGCGCCGGCATATCGAACAGCGCCGCCGCCGCCGCCACGCCCTGGGCGTGATTGCCGGAGGAAAACGCCACCACGCCGCCGGCACGCGCGGCCTGCGGGATCATGGCGATGCGGTTGGTGGCGCCGCGAAACTTGAAGGAGCCGGTGCGCTGCAGGGTTTCCAGCTTGAGGAACACCCGCGCCCCGGTGCGTTCGCCCAGCGCCGGGGATTCCACCAGCGGCGTGCGCACGGCATAAGGCGCGATGCGCTCGGCCGCGGCGACCACATCGTCAAAGACGGGTATTGCCATGGGCCTCAGGGTGCCAGCGTCATGGCCGGCCCGGAAGCCCTATTTCGTCAGAGCCGCCCTGCGTTTGCGCCGGCGGTCGGCCAGCGCAATGGCGATGAAGATGGCGATCAGGCAGAGCGGGATCAGCGCCGCGGTACGGAACGACGCCGCCGCTGCCGCCGTCAACATGTCGTGCGTGCTGTGTCCTTGCGCCTGCGCCGCCAGCCTGGCCCGGTCATAGACATTGCCCAGATACGGCAGCACGACATAGGTGCAGGCCGCGCCCGCCGATCCCATCAGGCCAAAGACCATGGTGCCGCTGCGGGGATAGCGTTCGGCCACGGTCGCCAGCATGGTCGGCCAGAAATAGGCGACGCCAAAGCCCCACACCGTCGCCGCCAGCAGCACGCTGACCGGGCTGTCGGCGCCGCCCAGCGCGAACAGGCCCAGGGTGGCGAACACCGATGACGAAATCAGCAGCCCGATATTGCCCAGCCGCTTGACCAGAGGGCCCGCAAAATGCCGCATCACGAACATCAGCCCGCTGACATAGGCCAGCACCAGCACCCCGCGCATGCCCACGATCTGGGAAAGCGCCACGTCCAGCCACTGGCCGGGGGCGAATTCGGTAGCGGCGGTGAACATCATCAGCACCACCCACAAAAAGATGGTGGGCTTTTCCAGCGAGGCGCGGATCATCTCGCCCGGCGACACCGGCGCGTTGGTGGAGGCGCTGACCGGCGGCAGGGTTTCGCGCAGCGCCAGCGCGCCGAACACCACGCACAACAGCGCCAGCGGCGCCAGGTTCCAGCGCCAGGGCAGCCCGGCATGATCTATCGCCAACCCCAAGAGCGCGCCACCGACAAGGCCCGCCGGATACCAGGCATGCAGGATGCCCAGCCGGCCGACGCGGTCATCGGGATAGAGCGCACTGGTCAAGGGATTGATCACGGTTTCCACCAGGCCCCAGCCCAGTCCCTGCACCACCATGCCGATCAGCAAGGCGGTATAGGGCGAAATGCCCAGCACGCCCGCGCCCGCGACGATGGCGAAGCCCAGGGTCATCAGCGCCGCCGCACCGGCCAGGGCGCGGCCGAAGCCGATCCTGGCCAGCACGGCGCTGACCAGCAGCAGGGTGATGGCGAAACCGGCAAAGGCCGCGCCCAGCACGGTCGCCAGCCGCTCGCCCGCCGTGGCGGTGCCCAGGGGATCGAGATATTCGGCCTGCATGTGTACGGCGGTGGCCGCCCGCATGCTGACCGCGGCCCCGGCGGTGAACAGCGCCAGCAGGGTGACGATGAAAATGCGCCCGCGGTTGAGCGGTGCGGCATCAGGTCTTGTCATTATTATATTGCCGCTATCCGGCACTCCCTGCCCAAGCCTAGCATAGCCAAAGTGCTTGCCGTAAAGTGGCGGCCATGCCGCTTCATCCCCAGGCCGCCTTGGCCATCCAGCGCGCCGGCGATCTGCCGACCGACTTGTCCCCCGGCGAGTTGCGCATGGCGTATGAGCGGCAGCGCCTGACCCTGTTGCCGGAGAAACCGGCGGTGGCGGTGACCTATCAATTGTCGATCCCCAGCGATTACGGCCCGATACCGGCGCGCTTCTATCGCGCCGACAAGGACGCCGCGCCCTGCCCGCTGCTGGTCTATTTCCATGGCGGCGGCTTCATGCTGGGGACGCTGGCGCTGTACGACACCGCCTGCCGCCGCCTGGCGGTCGCGGGCCGATGCGCCGTGCTGTCGGTGGATTACCGCCTGGCGCCGGAGACGCAATATCCCGGCGCGGTGCTGGATGCCTATGCCGCCACCCGCTGGGCCGGCGATCATGCGGCGCTGCTGAACATCGATCCCGGCAGGATCGCGGTGGGCGGCGACTCGGCGGGCGGCAACCTGGCGGCGGTGGTGGCGCAGATGGCGCAGGACCGCCGCGAATTCGCCGTCGCCCTGCAGGTGCTGATCTATCCCATGACCGACCAGAGCCGCGAATATCCCTCATACCAGCGCAATGCCGCCGGCTATATGCTGACAACCAAGGCGCTGCACTGGTTCATGGACAATTACATTCCCGACCGGAACGACCGCCTGGACCCGATGGCCTCGCCCATGCTGCGTCCCAGCCTGGCGGGACTGCCGCCGGCGCTGGTGATAAGCGCGGAGTTCGATCCGCTGGTGGACGAGAATGAGGCTTATGCCAAGCGGCTGACCGAGGCGGGCGTGGCGACGGACTATGTCTGCTTTGCCGGCATGATCCATCCCTTTTTCACATTGGGCGGGGTGGTGGAGGATGCGGCCAGGGCCGAGGCCCTGATCGCGGCCCGCCTGCGCGCGCCGGCCTGACCATGAAGCGCCTTCTCACCGGCATGGCCCTGCTGGCCGCGCTGCCCGCCGCGGCGCGCGACTTCACCAGCAGCATCAGCGAAAGCGCCGAAGTGACGCCGCTGCGGCCGGAGTTCAAGACGCCGGACGAACCCCACCAGCTTTTCTATGTCCAGCGCTCGCCCAATTCCAACACCATCGTCTATGCCGCGCGGCTGGACGCGCAGGGCAATTTCGACAAGCCGCCGGTCGAGGCCTTCTGGCGCAAGTTCAACATCGACGGCAGCCGCCAGCCGCTGAATTTCATGGAACGCATGATGGCCTATGGCGTGACGGTGGATGCGCCCAGGCCCGGCCAAAAAAACGACAAGCCCACCACCTTCACCATCGCCGCCCTGCCGGAGCGCAAGCTGACCCTGGCGATGGACGCCCAGCATCGCCCCGAGGCGCTGATGCAGGTCGGGAGCCATACCGTGAAGGTGGCCTATGTCTATCTGCAGGTGGTGGAAGGCGGGCTGATGCCCCAGGTGCCGTCACTCGACATCCTCGGCACCGACATCGCCAGCGGCAAGGCGATCCACGAGCATCTGGTCCAGAAATAGCAGCCTACACAAACCCGCCTCCCCTTTGTGTGCGAAGCACACAGGAAGGGGAGGTGGCCGTAGCATCGCTTGCGATGCGAAGGCCGGAGGGGTTCAATTGGAAAAGTGTGGCGTGTCCTTCAGGCGCACGCCCAACCCGCGCCGCTTCTGGATCACCAGGATGGCGCCGCCGATCGTCACGGCCAGCAGCAAGGGCGCCAGCCAGCCGGCGAAGAACGGCGCGATATAACCGAACTCGCCCATCAGGCTGAAGGCCTTGGAGGCGAAATGGGCGAGATAGCCCGCCAGCAGGACACCCACCAGCGCATACCAGCGCGTCTGGTAGGCGAAATAGAGCATCGACAACACCGCGCCCAACAGCGCCATGGCGACGGTGAACAGCGTCTCGCCGAACACCACCTGCAGCCGGGTTTTGTAGCCGCTGGCATCGCGCGCCATGATGTGGGCGCCGGCCAGCGCCCGCAGCGTGGGCAGGCGCAGATATTGCGGCGACAGTCCCAGGTTGCGCAGCCATAGCGGGTCCAGCGCCATGGATATGGTGCGGGTCTCGAACGGGCTTTCCTTTTCCTCTTCCGCCGCGCCGCTGGTCAGCACATCGCCGCGATTGGCGAAGTCGGCGCGCCAGTAGCGCCCGCTTTCCAGCCGCCAGCGGTCGGCGCCCAGCGCCGCCGCCACCGCCGCGGTATCCACCTCGGCCAGATGGCCCTCGCGGTCCAGCTTGTAGACGGTGAGATTGTGCAGCTTCACCGGCGGGCCGTATTCGATCTCGGCCCGCAGCAAGCCGTCGGGCAGCGCGATCCAGTGATTGCCGCCGCTCTGGCTGCGGTCCAGCCGGATGCCCTCGCGCCCCAGTTTCTCGCCGATCTGCACATGGATGGCGGCGGGGCGCAGCACGGCGTCGAAGCCGAACAGAGCCGCGCCCATCAACAGCCCCGCCAGCAGCGCCGGCACCAGGCACATCACCGGCGAACGGCCGCTGTTCCAGATCAGCATGCGCTCGCGCGATTCGGTGAAGGCGCTTTCGCTCCACACCACGCCAAGAAAAGTGGCGAAGGGAATGAAGGGCGGCAGCAGGTCGGGCAGCCGCAGCACCGTCAGCCGCGCGATGCTCCATATCAGGCCGATGCCCGAGGCATGTACCGAAAGCAGCGGCACCTGCGGCCACAGGTCGATGGTCAGCGCGATGGTCATCAGCGCCGCCGCCACCATCATGGTGTGGCGCAGGTAAGCGCCCAGCATGTAGCGGGTATGCAGCCCGAAGGGCGTCAGAAAGATGGGGCGGGCGCCGCGCTGCCGGATCATGAGCGCGCCAGCTGCGGCCGCACAAAGTCATTGTGGCGCGTCACGATGCCCAGGAAAATCAGCGCCCCCACCGCGCCATACAGCAGCAGCACGGGCAGCAGCGCGCCCGCGACACCGGCGGGCGCGATGGTCGTGATGACCCATTCGCACAACAGGTTGACCGACATCAGCCCCAGGCAGGCCAATGGCAGTGCGAACCAGTTGGTCAGCCGGTTGGTCAGCGACACCGCCAGCAGCGCCACCAGCGGCGCCAGGAAGGCCAGCAGGCTGCGCGAGAATCGCTCGGCCAGCAGGCGCATCTGCGCCCCGCGCTCCGCCTGGTCCGGTACGAACAACTGTTCGAATAATGTCTGTTCGGCGGTGTCGTTGCCGCGCGCATTGAACGGCAGCAACTGGTCCACCATCATCAACTGGCTCATGTCGCGCACCTTCATGCTGACCCGCGGCGCGTCGTTCATCTGGTCCAGGCAGGTGTCGCATTTGATGGGGCCCCTGGCGACGGCGCCGTCGGCGGTGGACAGCGGATGGGCGTCGGCAAAAGTGTGGGCGGTGAAATCGTTGAGGTTCAGCACAATGCGGCCCTGCTTGTCGGGGCCGTCCAGCCGCGCCTGGGCGGAGGTTATGACGCGCGAGGCATGCGGCGCGATCTGCTGATAGACGAACAAAGTGCGGTCTTTCAGGGGCGCGCCGACCGGCGCCGCCCCGCCGCTGGCGTCAATCACGGGAACCTCGCCCGGAGCCATCGGCGGCGGCGCGCCGTCCGTCACATGGTCCATGGCATAGGCGACATAGGAGGGAAAATAATAGAACTCGTTCTTGGCGACGCCCTTTTTCAGCGACCGCAGTTCCGAACTGAACAGGATGGCGCGCTGGGCATAGCGCGACATGGGGTCCACCAGGCCCGAGCCGACGGTGCAGACCAGTTGCCCCGCCAGCGCCACCACCAGGATCAGGGCGCTCAACTGGAACGGCCCCACCCCGGAGGCGAACAGCACCAGCAGTTCGCGGCTTTCGCGCATCCGCAGCAAGGCGACATAGGACGCCATCAGGATCGCCACCGCCAGCGCCAGGTCGAATATCTCGGTGGAGGTGCAGGCCAGCACCAGCGCGATGCCCGACAGGTCGGCCTCATGGCGCACCGCGTCGCGGAATACCCAGGTGAAATGCTCGGCCAGGAAGATGGCCTCGATCAGCACGATCACCGCGAAGGCCTGCACCGCGACCCTGGCGAAGAAGCCGCGCGCATAGTCGCCGCGCATGAAATTCGCCAGCGTCGCTCGAACGCCCGTGGCAACAGCGGTTTGGTCCAACACCGTCATCAGAGCCGGAACGCCTCGCCCAGATAGACGCGGCGCACCGCCTCGTTGGAGACGATGCTGGCGGTTTCGCCTTCCGCCAGCACCCGCCCGCTTTCGATGACATAGGCGCGCTCGACGATGCCCAGCAGTTCGCGCGCCTTGTGGTCGGTGATCAGCACCCCGATGTCGCGCGCCGCCAGGGTATGGATCATCTGGCCGATTTCGTCGGTGGCATGCGGGTCCACCCCGGCAAAGGGCTCGTCCATCAGGGCGAAGCCCGGTTCGCAGGCGAGCGTGATGGCGATCTCGCAGCGGCGGCGCTGGCCGCCCGACAGTTCGCCCACCCGCTTGCCGCGCACCTCCTGCAGGCGGAATTCCTCGACCAGCTCGGCCATCTTTTCGGCGCGCGCCGCCGGGTCGGGCAGCCGCGCCTCCAGCACCAGCCGGATATTCTGTTCCACCGTCAGCCCGCGCGGCACGAACGGCGCCTGGGGCAGATAGGCGATGCCGAAGCGCGCCCGGTCATAAAAGGGCATGGTGGTGATGGGGTGGTCGTCCAGGGTGATGACGCCGGCATCCGGCGTCAGCATGCCGGTCAGCATCTGGAAGGTCGTGGTCTTGCCGGCGCCGTTGCGGCCCAACAGGCCGACGATCTCGCCCCGCGCCAGGGACAGGGTGACGTCCTCGATGACCCGGCGTCCGGCGAAGGACTTCACCAGATGCTGCGCAGAAAGCATGCCTTGCTCATTAACTCTGTGAGGGGGACAGGCGCGGCGAGTCGGGGCCTGCTCCAGCGGGTTGCCTGTCTCCGGATACTAGGGTGCGGGTTTTGACCTGTACAGGCGCGCACGGCCGGCGCAAGCCTCCGCGCCGGTCTGAACAAATGCTACCGAATATTACGCAGGCTAACCGCGTCAACCGAGAAAATGCAGGCTTTTCAACCCGCATCCCGGAGAAAAGGACATGGTTTCACGGCGATCATCGTGCCATTTTTGAAGGCAAATATAGGGACTTACCGTGGAGGCGAAGGTTGTGGCATATAAATTCTCGGTTATGCTCTTTTGAAAGCGGCCATTCCGGTCGCGGGGCATGTTTAGAGATCAGTTTCGAGGGGCAATGACGACCCATTCTGCGGCCGCCGAACAGCAGGCCATACCGGCCGAACAGGAATTGCCCGAGCGCAAGAGCATCGTTGATGACTTTGCGGGCTATCGCGCCTTGCGTCGCCGCTTCCAGGATCTGGAAGACAACGACATGGCCATTCCCTTCTTCCAGCCGCGCGACGGCGTCAGCCACAGCGTCATCCGCCGTGACGACAAGAGCCTGGTCAGCTTCTCCGGCTACAATTATCTGGGCCTGAACGGTCATCCGGCTGTCACGGCCGCCGCCAAGAACGCCATCGACAAGTATGGCACATCGGCTTCGGCCAGCCGCATCGTCGCCGGCCAGATCGAGCTGCATGGCGAATTGGAGCGCAAGCTTGCCAATTTCCTGGGCACCGAAGACGCGCTGGTCTTCATCAGCGGCTATCTGACCAATGTCAGCGTCATTTCCCACCTGCTGGCGCGTCCCGATGCCGTGATTTACGACAGCGGCGCCCATAACAGCATCATCACCGGCGCGCGTCTCTCAGGGGCCAAGACCTTCACCTATCAGAATGGCGACTGGGACGGGCTGGACGCCCTGCTGGAGCGCGAACGCGCCGGCTTCCGGCGCGGGCTGATCGTGGCCGAAGGCGTCTACAGCATGGACGGCCAGATCCTGGACCTCAAGAAGGCCGTCGAGATCAAGAAAAAGCACGACATGCTGCTGATGGTGGACGAAGCCCACAGCTTCGGCATCGCCGGCAAGACCGGGCGCGGTGTCTGCGAAGCCGCCGGCATGCCGGTCGAAAGCATCGACGTCTATATGGGCACCCTGTCCAAGACCCTGGCGTCCAGCGGCGGCTATATCGCCGGCGACCGCGGCCTGATCGAGTATATGCGCTTCCTGTGCCCCGGCCTGATCTTCAGCGTCGGACTGTCGCCCGCCGACACCGCCGCCGCCATCGCGGCGCTGGACATACTGGAGCGCGAGCCGCACCGCCCCAAGCGGTTGCGCGAACGCGCCAAATTCTTCCGCCAGGTGGCGCGGGAGAACGGCCTCTCCATCGGCGGCGACGAGGAATCCCCCGTCGCCTCGCTGATTGTCGGCGACGACAAGATGGCGATGATGCTGTCGCACAACCTGATCGCGCGCGGCATCGAGGTGCAGCCCATCGTGCGCCCGGCGGTGTCGGCGACCACGGCGCGGCTGCGCTTCTTCCTCACCGCCAACCATACCGAGGAACAGATCCTGCAGACCGTGCCGGTCGTGGCCCAGGAGCTGGAAAAGCTTCGCCGCAGCGCCGACTGACAGCGATGGCGGGCGCCTTCTTTGTTTCGGCCGTGGATCAGCCCCATCCGGCCCGGACACGAGCCATCCTGAAGGTGCATCCGGAAATCCGCGCCCTGATCGGGCGCAATCCCTGGACCGCGCTGATCATGCTCGTGGTGGCGGGATCGCAGATCGCGCTGGCCGTGGTGATGGGCCGGCTGGGCCTGCAATACTGGTGGGCGGCGCTGCTGCTGGCCTATGGCGTGGGCGCTTTCGCCAATCACTGTCTCTATGTCGTGATCCACGACGCCACCCACAACCTGATCTTCCGCCACCGCGTCGCCAACTACCTGGTGGCGATCCTGGCCGACCTGCCCAACCTGGTCCCGGGCGCCATCGGCTTCAGCATCTGTCATCTCGCCCATCACGCCAAACAGGGCGACTATGCCCATGACGCCGATCTGGCGAGCCATTGGGAAGCGCGCCTGGTCGGCAATCGCTGGTACGGCAAGGCGCTGTGGCTGCTGGCGTTCCCGCTGTTCCAGCTCACCCGGCCTGCAAGGCTGGAAAACATCTCGGTCATCACCGGCTGGAGCGTCGCCAGCCTGGCGGCCTGCGGCGTCTTCGATGTGGCGCTGGTTTATACGGTGGGTTGGAACGCGCTGCTCTATCTGGGGGCTTCGCTGATCTTCTCCATCGGCCTGCACCCCCTGGGCAGCCGCTGGATTCAGGAGCATTTCACCCTGGACCCGGAACAGGAAACCGCCAGCTATTACGGGATGCTCAACCGGCTGGCGCTCAATGTCGGCTATCACAACGAGCATCACGATTTTCCGTCGGTGCCCTGGAACCGGCTGCCGCAGATTCGCGGCATCGCGCCGGAATTCTACAACACGCTGAAGCCTGCGGCCTCGTGGCTGGGGCTGTGGCTCAGCTTCATCTGCGACCCGCGCTATTCGCTCTATTCCCGCGTATTGCGCCCCGCGCGCAAATAGGGGCGCCGGCTTGAACTCGGGCAGGCCTTTGCGGATCGCGCTGGTCACCAGCTCGTACAACTATATCGCCGACGGCGTGGCGCTGACCCTCAACCGCCTGGTGGGCTGGCTGGAGCAGCAGGGCGTCGAGGTGCTGGTGTTCACGCCCACCGCCGCCACGCCGGCTTTCGCGTATAAGGGCGCCATTGTCCCGGTGCCGTCGATCCCGCTGCCCGGACGGCCCGAATACCGCCTGGCCCTGGGCATGGCGGGCTATGTGAAACGGCAGTTGCTGGATTTTCAGCCTGACATCATCCATATCGCGGTGCCGGACCTTTTGGGCAGCGCCGCGCTGAAGCTGGCGCAGGCGCACGATATTCCGGCGGTCGCCACCTATCACACCCGCTATGAAACCTATCTGCGGCACTATTGGTATCTGGCGCCCTTCACCGGCTTGCTGACCGATCACCTGCGCCGCTTCTACGACCGCTGCCGCGCGGTCTATGTGCCTTCGGAGTCCACACGCGATGTGCTGCTGGCCGACGGGTTGCGCGACAATTTCCGCCTGTGGCCACGCGGCATAGATACCGCGCGCTTTTCCCCCGATCGCCGCAGCGCCCAATGGCGCGCGCGGCTTGGCATCGGCGCGGACGAACTGGTGATCCTGCATGTCTCGCGCCTGGTGCGCGAAAAGCGGCTGGATACGCTGACCGGCGCCTTGAACCGCATCGCCGTGCCGCATCGGGTGGTGATCGTGGGCGACGGCCCCGACCGCGGCTTTGTCGAAAGCCAACTGCCGCATGCCCTCTTCCTGGGTTTCCTCAATGGCGACGACCTGGCGGCGGCCTATGCCTCGTCCGACTTGTTCGTCTTTCCCTCCGACAGCGAAAGCTTCGGCAATGTCACCCTGGAGGCCATGGCCTCGGGGCTTGCCTGCGTCTGCGCCGACGCCACGGGCAGCCGCTCGCTGGTGGTGGCGGGCGAAACCGGCCTGCTGGCCTCGGCCGACGATGTCGAAGCCTTTGCCGCCGCCGTCACCGCCCTGGCGCAAGCCCCCGCACTGCGCGCCCGCATGGGCCAGGCGAGCCGCGCCCGCGCCATGACCTTTTCCTGGGACGAGACGCTTGCGCGCATGCTGGGCTATTATCGCGCCGTGCTGGCCCAGAATGAAAAGAAGACGGCCCCATGAAGATCGTTGATGTTTGCGAATTCTATTCGCCGACCGGCGGCGGCGTGAAACGCTATGTGGACCAGAAGCTGGAATTCGCGGCGCGCTTCGGCCACGAACTGATCGTCGTCGCGCCGGGCGTCGAAAACCGCCGCGAACGCGCCGGAAGCGGCGAGATCGTCTGGGTCAAAAGCCCGCAACTGCCGTTCGACGCCAACTATCGCATGTTCTGGCGCGCCCGCGATGTGTGGCGCGTGCTGGACGAACTTGCGCCCGACCTGGTGGAAGGCTCCTCGCCCTGGCGCGGCGGCTGGCTGACGGCGCGCTGGCAAAGCAAGGTGCCCAAGGTCTTCTTCATGCACATGGACCCGGTGGCGGTCTATCCGCAGACCTTCCTGGGCAACCTGCTGGGAGAGGAACTGGTGGACCGCATGTTCGGCTGGTTCTGGAGCTACCTGAACCGGCTCAACGGTTTCTATGACGCCGCCCTGGTCACCAACCCCGCCATGGCGCAGCGCTTCGGCAAGTTCGGGCTCAAGAATATCGAAGTCGCGCCCTTCGGCGTGGAACGCGAGAAATTCTCCCACATCTTCGGCGACACCACGATGCGGCGCGAGATGCTGGCGGCCTGCGGGCTGGGTGACGATGCCAGCCTGTTGATCGCGGTGGGGCGCCATCATCCCGAGAAGCGGTTGAATGTGGTGATTGACGCGGTGACCCGCGCCCAGGCGCATCGCAAGATCGGTCTTTATATCGTGGGCAACGGCTTGATCCGCAAATCGGTGGAACGCTGGGCGCGCAAGGCCAAACACGTGTTCGTGGCCGGCCAGATCCGCGACCAGCATCGCCTGGCCTCGGTGATCGCCAGCGCCGATGCCCTGATCCATGGTTCGGCGGCGGAGACCTTCGGCTTGGTGCTGGCGGAGGCGCTGTGTTCGGGAACGCCGGTGATCGTGCCCGATGCCGGGGCGTCGGCGACCTTCGCCGGACCCGGCTATGCCGAAACCTATCGCCCCGGCGATGCCGCCGATGGCGCCGCCGCCATCCTGGCGCTGGTGGCGGGCGACCGCGCCGCCCAGTCGCGCGCGGCGCTGACCGCGGCGGACGCCCGCGTCTTCGACGTCGAGCAGCATTTCCGGCGGCTGTTCGAGATTTACGAACGGATCGTGGCGGAGCGTTCCACGCGATAGAGCGTATACCAGTAGAGCGGCAGCAATTTCAGGAAGCGGGCGCGGCCGGCGAAGCCGGTCCAGCCGTGAATGTAATGCGTGCCCGCCTCGCCATAGCCGAATTGCGCCAGCGGAAATTCGGAATAGAGCAAGGTCGCGTGCGCGCCTGCGGGAAGCGCCGGCGGCGTCGGGGTTCGCGACATCAGCCTGACCGGGCCCTTGTCCAGCAGCGCGTCCAGTTGCAACGCACCGATTTGCGCGGATGAAAAGCCGGATGCACGATACAGGGGATAGGACTGGAAAGCGGGATCGAGACTGTAAACCGGCCCCGCGACATGGCGATAGAGATAGCGCGCCATCGGCATGTGCGGCCTTATGCCGAAGGGATAGACCGCCAGGTACAGCATGAAGACCAGCGACAAAGCAGTGATGATTTTCGCGGCCCAGCCACGCCGCCAATTCCAGATGTGCGCGAAGGTCTCATGCCAGCGCGGCAGGCGCGGCGAAAAACCCAGCACCGGAAACGCCGTCGCTAGGATCGCCAGCGGAAACATAAAGCGCGCCTCCTTGTGGGCGATCACAAAATGCGTCAGCACAAAGGGTAAGGTCGCCCAGCTGACCGCATGGCGGGGATTGCGCAGCCACATCGCCACCATCCCCGCCATCAGCACCAGGGTGATGGCGAAGAAGAGTTGCGCCGGCAGCAGATAGAGATAGGCGAAGACCGGCTCGCGCCCGAACTGGTGCTCGGCGCCGCCGCCCAGCACATTGAACTGCAGATAACCCAGCGGCGGAAACACCCACTGGCCATAGCCCCAGCGGTCGGCCAGGGCGCCCAGCGCCACCGCCGCCAGGCCGCCGCCGATGAAGGCCGCCAGCGCGCCGGTGCGCGCCCGCGCGACGATCGCCAGCCAGGCGAACAGGCCCAGCGCCAGCAGCCCCGCCTGATAGCGGCTTTCGAACGCCAGGCCGCACAACAGACCCGCCAGCGCCAGGCGGCGCGGCGTGCGCGTGCCCAGCGCCACCGCCATGGCGAGTGCGAAAAACGCCGCCGAAAAAGTTTCGGACGCGGTGCGCACAAACAGATAAGGCAGGAAGCCGAACAGCGGCAGATAGCGGAGGAAAAAACGCTGCCCGTCTTCGCCCTGGATGGTCGGCAGCACCGCTCGCGCGAACGCCGCCAGCGCCGCGACGCTGAACAGCCCGGTCAGCAGCCGCAGGATGAAGACGATGACGAACCTGTCGCTCACGCCCAGCAGCAGCAACGGCTTGGCGATCAGGAAATAAATCAGCGGCTGCAACCAGGGCCGGATGCGGGCGCCGAATTCCCACGGCAAGTCCGTCGCCGGGGTGACGCCGAGCTTGTAGCCCATGAATTCCAGGATCTGGAAATGCTCGTCGGGGAAATAGAACAGGTCGCTGAAGATGGCGGTGACGAGGGTGACCCCGGCCAGGATCAGCAGGCTGCGGCGCAAGTCCTGTTCAAGCGTCATGGCGCACCAGGGCGTCGAACCAGTCCAGATAGGCGCGGGCGCAAGCCTGTGGCGCGAAGGGCGCGGCCAGCGCGGCCAGTCCGGCATCCCGCGGCCCCAACGCCGCCAGCGCCGCCGCCAGGTCGCGTGGATCGCGCGTGGCGACGATCCGGCCTGCTTGCGCGGTGACGATCTCGCGCAGCAGGTGCGAGCAATCGGTGCTGACCAGCGGCACGCCGGCGGCCAGCGCCTCGACCGCCACCGCCGGGCCGCCTTCATAACGCGAGGTGATCAGCAGCGCGTCGGCGCCCGCCAGATATGGCGCGATATGGGGCACATAACCGGCCAGCGTGACCTTGCCGCCCAGCCCCATCGCCGCGATCCGGCGTTCGGTGTCCGCGCGCAAGGCGCCATCGCCCAGGATGGTCAGGTGCGCCTTGTCCAGCGCCTGCATGGTTTGCAAGGCCAGAGCGACGTCCTTTTGCGGCTCCAGCCGCCCGATCCAGACGATGTTGCGCACGCCGTCGCGCCGTACCGGCGGTTCGCCGGACGCGTCGCGATAAACAGGATCGTACAGGGTGACGACCGCTTTTCCCGGCATCAGGGCCGCGACCTCGCGCGCCAGGCCGGCATTCATCGCCGCAAAACCATCCACCGCGCGGGCGAAATAGCGAAACACGCTTTTCGCGAACGGCGCATCCGGCACCGGCGGATTGGAAATCTTCAGCGCGATCACGCCGCCCGGATCGGCGCGGCGCAGCCCGGGCGCCAGCAACAGGTGATAATTGCCCGGCAGGAAAATGATGTCGGGCCGCAGCGCCGCAAGATGGCTGCCCATCGCGCGCGCCAGGCGAAAGCGCGACAGAAATCCGCGCCGCACGCCCAGTTCCGTCACCGTCACACGCGGGTCCAGGCTGTCGCGCAATCCGCCGCCGCTATTGCCGCACAGGATGGCGACCTCGCGCCCGGCCTCCACCCAGTCCTTCGCCAGGCCGATGGCGATCCGCTCGGTGCCGGCCCGCGCAAAGTCATGCATCGCGATCAGGATGCGCTGCGCCGTCATGGCATGCGCTCATAAATGCCGATGGGCTCATCCAGGCTGTCATGGATATGCACCGCCGGCCAGACGCGGCTCCGGAAGCGCGCAACATGCACCAGCCGGTAGCCCAGCCGGCCATCGTCCAGCGCCGCGAAATGGCCGCGCGCATCGCCGTCGCGGAAATCGCGTAGCTGGATAGGAGAATAGACGCGGCCCGCGCCCAGCGCCCGCTCTGGCGACAGATAACGCCGCACCCACACCCCGCTGACGACAATGAAGCGCGGATGGCGCGGCGCGGCGAACGGCTGCTGCAACTCGGTCACGCCCGGCAGGGGATTGCGGATTTTCAGATCGCCCTGCCCCACCCGGCTGACCACTGCGCCTGCGGGAAAGCGCGGCAGGAAACAGTTCTGGCCATAAGTCTCGATGGTGTCGCCGGGGCGGACATGGGCGCGCATCCAGGCCTCGGCGTCATAGCGCGGGTCCAGCAGCATGGCGGCATTGACCGCGACGGCCTGGTGCAGGGCGAACAGCGCCGTCACCGCCAGCGCCGCGCGCCCGACCAATGCCATCCAGCGCTGTGGCGCGAACGCCAGACGTTCAGCGGCGATACCAATATAAATCGCGGCCAGCACCGCCTGCGGCAACAGGAAACGGTCATCGCTGCGCAGCGCCGCGAAGTTGAAGCAAAGCGTGAAAGACACGATGGCGAAAAGCGGCAACAGGCCCGCCAGCCGCGTTTCGCCGCGCGTCTGCAGGCCATGCACCACCACGCCCAACACAGCCAGCGTCAATGCCGCCAGGCCATAGCCATGACCGAAATAGGCCAGCATGTCTTGCAGCAGCGCCAGCCAGCCGATGGGGCCGTGAACATATTCGGCATAGTCCTGGCTGGCGGGGCCGGCCAGAAAGGCGATACGCTTCAGCAAGCCGCTGCTGTTGGCGATCGCGCCATCCACCAGCAGCAGCATTGCCACAGCTACCGCCGCCGCAAGCAGCAACGGCACGATCACCTGCCGCGCGTTGCGGCGCGGCCAGTCATCAATGGCGAACCACAAGGCGAGAAACAGCGGCAGGCTCAGCAGGAAGATCGCATAGGCCTGATCCTTGGTCGCCGCCGCCGCCGCCGCCAGCAGCGCCGCGCCCCAGAAACGCCTGGGCGCATGCTCCATCACCGCCCGCATGCACCAGAGCAGCGACAGCAAGGCCCAGAACAGGTAGGGCACATCCAGGTTGCTGACCTGCCCATAATAAGTCAGGCCCATGCCCAGGGCCGCCGCCGCGCTCGTGAAAATCCGGGCGCGAGGCCCCGCCACCAGCCGCGCCATTTCGCCGACGCACCAGATAATGCCCAGCGACATCGCCAGCCCGGCCAGCCGTCCGGCCACCGCGAACCAGGTCATGTAAGCGGGCCGGGTGATCTCGGCGATCACGTCATGCGGCGCGAGCGACGGCGCATGCGCCAGGGCCAGCGCGGCCACCGGCAAGGCGGGAATCGCCAGCAGCAGCGCGTGCAGCGGCGGATAGGTGAAATAGGCCCCCGGCTTCCAGGTCAATGCCAAAGCGGTGAGGAAATTGCGCGGCGCGAAGCCGTCATCGTCCCAGCCGTCCGCCGCCGGCAGCCCCCAGAACAGGCCCGGCAGCCGGAGCGCCGCCGCCGCCAGCAGAATCCAGAACAGCGGCTGGCGCAGGTATTGCCGCATCAGGCGGGCTTCCGGCGCAGATCCAGCATCGCGGTCAGGCCCGCCACCGACGCCGCCAGCACCAGGTCCGCCGCCGCCAGGATCACCAGCACCGTGGCGACCGGCGTCACCGCCGCCTTCGCCAGTCCGGCCGCCGCGATGCCGACGCCGACAAAGATCAGGTCCTTGTTGGGTACCAAGGGCAGCCGCGTGATGACCAGGCGCAGCGCCACGAACTGCAGGCAGGCCACCGCCGTGGGCAAGGCGCCGGACAGTTGCCACAGGCCGAACTCGATCCCCAGCACGATGCAGGCGCGGGCGAAATGAATGCCAAAGGTGGCCGCGATCTGGCGGCGGCTCAAGGCCGTGAACTTGCGATGGCCCAGCACCAGCACCGCGCACAGGATCAGCGGCGCCACCCCCACCAGCACATACAGCCACCGCTGGCCGGGCAGCACCGGCAGATGCAACCCGCCGGTCGCCAGCAGGACCAGGCCCAGAATCCACACCATGACCAGGCCGGCGCCGCCCGACAGCAGGTTGCTGTCCTTGATGCCATGCACCAGCATGCCCGGCGGCAGCGCCAGGTTGCGCTGGGCCCAGAAATAGAAAAACGCCTCGCCGGAATAATCCAGCATGAAGGTGTTCATCAGCCGTTTCTTCAGGATCACCGCCATGGGCGGCGCATCGCGCCACAGATTGCGATAGACGAAATAGTCGCCGAAGGGCTGGACGAAGAATTGCGCCACCAGCAGCACATAGAAACCGATAGCGCCGGGCCGCGCCGTCCATATCCGCGCCCAGCCCAACTCGGTCAGGCGGCGGCCGATGATCAGCAGCAGCGCCGCGGGAATGCCCCAGCGCAGCAATTGGATCGCCGCCTTGCCGGCGCGGCTGGCCGCGAGACCCGCAAGCCAGCCGGATTGTTGACCGAGTGGGGGGCCGAGGTCGGGCGCGCTGGTCATGCGCGCGACAGGATCAGCCGCAGCAGCGCCCGCGGCAGAAGATTGGCGACGCCGCGGATCGCCGCGAACTGCCACGGCACCACGATGCGGCGTTTGCGCCGTGCGATGCCGCGCGCGATGATCCGCGCCGCGGCATCGGCGGTAATCATGAAAGGCTTGGGCTCGGTGACCTGTTGGCTCATCGGCGTGTCAATGAAGCCGGGCGACACCAGCGTCACCGCGACGCCATGCTTCTTCATGCGCAGGTCCAGCGCCTCGGCATACATGGCAAGACCCGCCTTGGTGGCGGCATAGGTCGGTGCCTGCGGCAAAGGAAAGGCTTCGGCGATGGAACCGACCAGCACGATCTGTCCGTGCCCACGCCTGGCCATGGCGCCAGCGATGAGCGCAGCGCCGACCACGGGGGCGACGAAATTCACCTCCGCCATCGCCCAGGAATTTTCCGGCGCTTCGGCCAGGGCGTCGCCGGGCACGCTGCCGCCGAGGCCGGCATTGAAGATCACAAGGTCCAGCGGCGTTGCCGCATCGGCCGCCGACAGCCGCGCCGTCAAGGTGCCGATGTCGCGAATGTCAAACGCATCGGTCTCAGCCTGCGCGCCCAGCGCCCGGCATGCGGCGGCGGTTTCCTCCAGCCGCGCGGGATCGCGGCCCCACAGGAGCAGCGTCACGCCGGCGCGCGCATGCACGCGGGCCAGGCTTGCGCCGATGCCGCTGGAGGCGCCGGTAATCAGGATGGTTTTCGACACTGCAAATCATGCCTAACACCGCGAAATTGCGGCCAAATCTTTACTATCAAATCGGGGGAGCCAAGGCTATGGTTCGCCCGCCCCGCGAGGATTTTCGGCCTTGAGCATCACGATTGTCCCGGTCGAAACCGCCCGGCAATGGCATGATTTCCACCACCTGCCTTTCAAGCTGTACCGCGACGATCCGCACTGGGTCGCGCCCTTGCTGCTGGAGCGCAAATTCCATTTCCAGGCCAAGCACAATCCCTGGTTCGCGCACGGCCGCGCCGCCTTCTTCCTGGCCTATGACGGCACGGTGCCGGTCGGCCGCATCACCGCCCAGATCGACCATCTGCATCTGGAGCGTTACCAGGACGCCACCGGCCATTTCGGCTTCATCGAGGCGATTGACGACCAGGCGGTGTTCGACGCCCTGCTGAAGGCGGCGGAAGACTGGCTGCGCGGCCAAGGCATGAAGCGCGCGATCGGGCCGGTGAGCTTTTCGCTGTGGGACCAGCCGGGCCTTTTGGTCGAAGGCTTCGACACCCCGCCCTCGGTGATGATGAACCATCATTTGCCCTATTATGCCGGCCGCATCCTGGCCGACGGCTATACCCAGGCCGAGGACCTGATCGCCTATCGCTATGGTCCCGATGCGCCCACCGCGACCCTGGACAAGCTGCTGGCGCGCGCCATGCGCGGCGGCGAAGTCACTTTGCGCAATATCCGCATGGACAAGGAACATTTCGAATCCGAGGTCGCCCTGCTGCTGGACATCATCAACGATGCCTGGTCGGACAATTGGGGTTATGTGCCCATGACCAAGGCCGAGATCGACGACCTGGCCGGCATCCTGAAAGTGCTGCTGCGGCCCGGCGATGTCGCCATCGCGGAATATCAGGGCAAGCCCGCTGCCTTCGCCGCGATCTTTCCCAACCTCAACGAAGCCATCCGCGACATGAACGGGCGGCTGTTTCCCTTCAACATCTTCAAGCTGTTGTGGCGCATGAAGGTGACGCGGCCGAAAACCGCGCGTATGCCGATGATGGGCGTGCGCAAGTCGCTGCAATCCTCGCCGGTCGGCGCGGCGCTGGCCCTGTCGGTGATTCGCTCGGTGCGCGATTTCAACTTCTCGCGCGGCGTGGTGGACAGCGAACTCAGCTGGATCCTGGCGCGCAACGACCGGGTGCGCCATGTGATCGAGATGGTGGGCGGGGTGCCCTACAAGACCTACCGGCTGTACGAGAAGGCGCTTTAGAAGCTTTCGTGATCGAAGCCGTGCAGATCGCAGACCCGCTTGGCCAGGCGCAGGAATTCCTTGTTGTGATGGCCGCGGGCGGTGCCGTTTTCATCCTGGTACAGATGAATCATCTCATGCGCCATGGTCGAGATCAGCAGGTCGGTTGAGCGCACCATGCCCGCCGAGATGGCGATTTCGCTGAAACCGTCATCGCCGGTGGCCTTGCGGTGGCGGCCGCGGAAATGGCCGAAGCGGTCGCGGGTTCCCATCACCCGGAACATCACCTGGTCGGCATGCGGCAGGTTCCAGCGGCAGAAGGGCGGGCTGACGCGCAGATATTCATACGCGGTTTCCAGCATTTCGGGGGTGAGGGTCAGTTTGGCCATTGCGGGACTACTCGCCAGATAGGCAACTGAACGCGCAAAACAAGACGGTGATGCGTCGGCCGGGAAGGCGCGCGCGGACTGGGACATTTTGCCCCAAAGCCGGGTTCCCGTCTCAGTAATTTGCCAGTTATTCCAATGACTTGACCGGGGGACCGCTTTTTCTGTCCCTGTACGGAGTTTGGCGCTATAAGCGCGGCCACAAAAACCCGGGCGGAACATGGATTTCCAGGAAGAACTGACGGCGGCGCGCATCGTGCCGGTGATCGTAATCAAGAATCCGGCCCAGGCCGTGCCCCTGGCGCGCGCGCTGGTGGAAGGCGGCCTGCACATCCTGGAAGTCACAATGCGCACCCCGGCCGCGCTGGACGCCATCCGCGCCATCGCCGCCGAGGTGAAGGGCGCCATCGTCGGCGCCGGCACGGTGCTGAATGCGCAGCAGTTCGTGGACGCCGCCGATGCAGGTGCGAAATTCGTCGTTAGCCCCGGCCTGACCGAGGAAGTGGTGCGCGCCAGCCGCGACCACCTGGTGCCGATCCTGCCCGGCATCGCCACGCCATCGGACGTGATGCGCGGGCTGGGCCTGGGGCTCGACACCTTCAAATTCTTTCCCGCCGAAAGCATCGGCGGCGCCCCGGCGCTGAAGGCGCTGGGCGGGCCCTTCCCGCAGGTGCGCTTCTGCCCCACCGGCGGCATTAGCCCCGCGAACCTCGCCAGCTATCTGTCGCTGCCCAATGTCATCGCCGCGGGCGGGTCGTGGATGGTGCCGTCCGACCTCGACGCCGCCGACGCCTTTGCCCGCGCCACCGAAATGGCGCGCCAAGCCCGCGCGCTTGCCGTTTCATGACCGCCGCGATCTGTATCGGCGAGTGCATGGTCGAACTGCGTCCGGTGGATGACGGCCATCTCAAGCGCGGCTTTGCCGGCGATGCCTTCAACACCGCCGTCTACCTGAAGCGCGGCGCCCCGGATATCGAAGTCGCCTTCCTCACCGCCACCGGCGATGAGAGCCTCAGCGACGCCATGGTGGAAACCTGGCGCGCCGAGGGCCTCAGCGACCGGCTGGTGTTCCGCATTCCCGGCGAGCGCCCCGCCCTTTATCTGATCGAGACCAACGCCAAAGGCGACCGCAAATTCCATTACTGGCGCAGCGAAACCCCGGCCAAGCAATGGCTGCGGCAATTGCTGGCGGCCGGCGGCGCCGAGGTGCTGAACAAGGCCGACCTGGTCTATGTCTCCGGCATTTCGCTGGCGATCCTCAGCTATGCCGACCGCCAGGCCGCGATCCATCTGCTGGAATCGCTGACCACCCGGGTGGCCTTCGATCCCAACATTCGCCCCGCGCTGTGGAAATCCATGGAGGAGGCCAAGCAGACCTTCGAGGCGATGGCGAAATGCGCCACCATCCTGCTGCCCAGCCGCCAGGATTATCAGCTGCTGTACGGCATGGACGATCCCGATGAGCAAATCCACTTCACCGCCGGGCTGACCCAGAAATCGGACGCGTGCGAAATCGCGCTGACCTGCGACGAGGATGGCTGCCGCCTGAGGGCCGGTGACCAGACCGTGGCGCTGCCGACCCAGGCGTCGCGGGTGGTGGATACCTCGGGCGCGGGCGACAGCTTCAACGGCGCCTATCTGGCGGCGCGGCTGCACGGCAAGCCGCCGCTGGAAGCCGCGAAGGACGGCCTGGCGCTGGCGGCGAAGGTGGTGGCCCAGCCCGGCGCGATCATTCCGCGCTAGCGCCTTTCCACCGGCTTCAAAAAATATTTTCCGCATATGCGCCCGCCGCTTGGGCGCGATACCGCCCAGGCGGCCTGTCCACACGGCGCCACGCGGCGGCATGCTGGTCCTGGCAACCGGTGCCGCTTCCGGCGGGGGGGAAGGGGCACGCAGAAATCGAGGTTCAAATGGGCAAGAGAACAGGCCGGCCAAGAGGCGCGCCGCGCGCAAACCGCAACCGCATGAGTCATGGCCTTTACAGCGCCGCTTTCCGGGCCCGCCGCCGCGCGATCCGCCGTCTGATCCGCGAATGCGACCAGATGATCGCCCTGGCAAACGCCCACCTCCGCCGCGACCGGGCCGGGCGAAAAGAATGTACTTTTATTCTTAATAATGCAGAAATTGCGCGTCTTCCGGCGGCCGTTTGCGAGCCGCTCGCAACAGCGGGTCTTCTTAAAGGCCGAAACAACGAAAAGGCTTGCGCGGCCGAAACACGGATGCTTTTAATTCACGCAAATGCCAAAGCCCTTGACCGGGTTATGTTTTTTCCGAACGAGGAAAACAATGAAGATCAATCCCAAGAAGTGCGTCGCCTGCGGCAACTGCACTTATGTCTGCCCGATGGGCGCCATCTACATAGACCCCGAACTCAAGCGCGCGACCATCAACCGCGACGAGTGCGTGGAATGCTATGCCTGCTACAACGGCCTGTCCAAGGAAGTGCTGCCGCCCAGCACGGTGCGCTTCGTGCGCCGCACCCTGGCCAATTTCCGCGTCCGCTTCGAGCCCGAGCCCGATGTCTGCCCCACCAGCGCCTTCGAACCCGACAAGCTGGAATGGCCGCGCGTGGTGCGCCGCGCCTTCTCCGACCCGCGCGTGCCCCATGAATCCACCGGCGTCTCGGGGCGCGGTACCGAGGAAGTGAAGACCAACGACGTCACCGACCGCGTCGGCATCGGCCAGGTCGGCTTCACCATCGAGCTGGGCCGCCCCGGCATCGGCGCCCGCTTCCGCGACTTCCAGGAAATGTCGCGCGCCCTGGCCGCCGTCGGCGTCTCGTTCGAGAAGAACAATCCCATCACCACGCTTATGTCCAACGTGGAAACGGGCGACATCCGCGAGGACATCCTCAACGAAAAGGTGATGAGCGCTATCATCGAAATCAAAGTGCCGATCGAACGCACCGAGGAGATCATCCGCATCGTCTGGGAAGTCGAAAAACGCATCCCCACCGAAGTGGTGATGGGCGTGGGCGTGCGCTGCGACGCCGAGGGCGAGGAAACCCTGGTGCTGCCGATCCTGCAGAAGCTGGGCTACAACCCCCAGCGCGCCAAGACCAATATCGGCCTGGGCCGCAAGGTCATCCGTGACCTGACCGGCGTGGCGCCGGTGGCTGAACCCAAGGAACTGGTGAACGCATGACCAACACACTGCACCGCTACGGCAAGGCCGAGAGCTTTGTTGACGACTACATCGTCTTTTCGCTGCCGGCCAAGAGCAAGGCCGCCGGCCAGACCGGCGACGCCCTGGCCGCCCAGAAGCGCTTCATGCAGATCGCGGCGGAATACAAGCCCGCCAGCCTGGGTGACGCGCTGCATGGCGGCAGCCTGCGCCCGACCAGGAGCAACAGCATCTTCGGCCACTGGGGCAAGCGCAACAAGCCGAACTTCAAGAAGGTGCTTGCCGGCATGAGCAAGGCCGGCACCATGGCCGCGGTGTTCGACAACCGCACCGCCGCGGAAGCCTTCGTCAAGCGCATCCGGGAAGAAGACCTGGGCCTGTCGGTCAACATCTCGTCTTCCATCGAGAACGCCAAGAATGCCTGCAAGAATGCCGGTATCCCGCGCCACTCCATCGCCTATTCGCTGGGCTTCGAGGAAGTGGGCGACAATATCCCCGGCAAGCAGGCCATCATGCTGTCCACCATGTGCGGCCACGGCATGCTGTCCATCAACCTGGCGCAGAAGATGATGAGCTTCGTCAAGGAGAACCGCCGCACGCCGAAGGAAGCGGCCGAGACCATGGCGCGCTTCTGCTCCTGCGGCATCTTCAATACCACCCGCGCCCGCCGCATCCTGGAAGACGTCCGCGTCGGCGTGAAGTAGCGCCGGTTTACCCAGTCAAAGAAGCGCGTCGGCCCTCCTCGCGAAGCGGGGAACCCAAATAGGGGCCGCGCGCTTTTTCATTGGAAACATTACGCTGCATTTAATGTTGTCGCGCGCTCGCGCCGACATGAGACAATCCGCGCCGTCCCCAACCGGCGTTTCGCGGCTTCGTCACGATTCTGAAGCCAAAGCGCCATCTGCTCCCCCTATCCCCCGCCTTGGGAAAATTGGGGAAAATCAATGTCTGGAAAATTCGTCACGCGGCATATGCTGCGTTCGTCTGTCGCCGTGTGCGCGCTTCTTGTGGCCTCGGCCACGGCCCGCGCCCAGGAACTTCAGGCTTCGAACGAAGTCGAAGCCGTCACCGTGCTGGGAGAGGCCATCTATGTCGCCCCCTCGGCGGTACCGATGGAAGTCACCCAGCCGACCTCGGTGGTGCAGGAAGGCTTCATCCAGAACAACATCATCCCGCAGTCCAGCTATGACGATATCGTCAAGTTCGAACCCAGCGTGTTCGATTCCAGCCCCAACGGCCCCGGCCTGGGCAAGTCGGAGACCTTGAGCCTGCGCGGCTTCCAGGACGGCCAGTTCAACGTCACCTTCGACGGCATCCCTTTCGGCGACGCCACCGATCTGCATCACACGTCTTCGGCGCTGTTCATTGCCCATGACATCGCCATGGCCGAGGTCGATCGCGGCCCGGGCGGCGGTTCCACCATCGGCAAGGCGACCTTCGGCGGCACCATGGCCTTCCGCACCCGCAATGCCGACCAGGATTTCAACATCAATCCCTATGGCACCTATGGCAGCTTCAACACCCTGGCGGGCGGCATCGCCGTGAACTCCGGCAGCACGGCGGTCGGCTCGGGCTATATCGACGTCCAGCACGAGAATACCGACGGCTATCTCACCTATTCCGCCGAGCATCGCACCAATGTGCTGGGCAAGTGGAACTGGGACCTGGACAGCACCACCAGCCTCTCGCTGCTGGCCTCCTACAACCAGGAATTCCAGTACACCACCCAGGGCGCCACGCTGGACAACATCGAGAAACTGGGCCGCAATTTCGCGCTGAACAACGACCCCACCACCCAGGCCTATTACAGGTACAATCCCAGCTTCTATTATTCGGACTTCTATTATGCCGACATCAAGAAGGTGCTGGGCAACGTCACCCTGACCAACAAGGTGTATACGGACTATTTCGCCCACGTTTACACCGAGAGCAAGGAGCCGACCGACACCAATCCGGCCGACAACAGCCTGACCATCTATCCAAATGTCTTCAACGCGGCGGGTTATGCCTCCAGCAAAGGCACCAAAACCAAGGACATTCCAGGCAAAGCCACCAACGCGCGGTTCCGCGCTTGGGGCGACACCTTCACCGGCGATTACGACATGGGCTTCGGCGATCTGCTGTTCGGCGCCTGGTTTGACGGCCAGCATGACCGCCGCAATTCCTACACCATTGACTTGACCACCAACCTGCCCGCGCCGGGCAAGAACGGCACCGCCTACAGCTACGACTATCACACCCTGAACCAGACCTGGCAGCCCTATGTCGAGTTCGACTGGAAGGTCACCGACGATCTGATGCTGACGCCGGGCGTGAAATACACCGACTTCCACCGCCACGCCTATGGCCCGGTCAACAAGGGCTCGCTCACGCCCTTCGATTATACCGACAATTACGACGCCCTGCAGCCTTCGGTGGCGGCGCGCTACACCATCGAGCAGGGCTGGAACGCCTATGCCCAGGTCGCCTCGGGCTTCCTGGCGCCGCCGGTGGACGTGTTCCAGGTCACCAAGCCGCACGGCCTGCGCCCGGAAAAAACCTGGAACTACCAGGCCGGCAGCACCCTGCAGCGCGAGGACTTCACGGTTTCGCTGGACGCCTATTACATCGAATTCTCCAACTATTTCGCCTCCGTCCAGATTCCCGATTCCAACGACACCACCTTCGTCAATGGCGGCGGCGCGCTCTACTACGGCGTCGAACTGGAAGGCCAGTATGTGATCGGCGACGGCTGGTCGCTGTATGGCAACGCCACCTCCAACACCGCCAAATACAAGGGCGTTCCGGTGGCGATCGCCGAGGCCCCCACCTATACCGGGGCGCTGGGCCTCCTGTATGACTCGCGCCAGGGGCCCTATGGCTCGCTGATCGGCAAGCTGATCGGCCCGCGCTATGGCGATGACGGCAATGCGATCGATCCCGTCACCCAGAAGCTGATCGCCGCCGACAGCGTGCGCCTGGGTTCGCTGGCCACGGTGGACCTGGCGCTGGGCTATCGTTTCGGCGCGGTGATGGACAATGTCAGCGACTTCAGCGCCAGCATCAAGATCGCCAACCTGCTGGACAACCGCCAGATCAGCGATTATGGCGGCACCCAGTCGGGCACCGACCTGCCGCTGTTCTTCACCACGGCGGGCCGCAGCGTCTTCTTCAACATCTCGGCGGCGCTCAATTGAGGGCGCCGCTCGCGGCGTTGCTGTTGCTGGGCGCATTCGCCACCCCCACCATGGCGGCGCCGGTGCTGGAGAAAGTCGTCATCCTGCAGCGCCATGGCGTGCGCGCGCCCACCAAAGCGCCAGCCGACCTGGCGCCCTATGCGCGGGACGCCTGGGCGTCCTGGCCGGTGGCGCCAGGCGAACTCACCGACCATGGCGCAGCGGCGCTGACGCGCATGGGCGAAGCGCTGCGGCGGCGGTATGCGGCGCTGCTGCCCGCGGGCGATTGCAGCCGCGTCTTCATCTGGGCCGACAATGCCGACCAGCGCACCCGGCGCAGCGGCGAGATCATGGCCCAGGCCCTGGGCTGCCCCGGCACGGCGCAATGGACGCAAAATCATAACGACGGCGATAACGATCCCTTGTTCCATGGCGACGATACCTGCCCCGCCGATCCCGGCGCGGCCCGGGCGGCGGTGGCAGCGCGGCTTGACGCCATGCTCGCGGCCCATCGCCCGGCCTATGACACGGCACGCCGCAGGCTGGCCGCCATCCTCACGCCCGGACAATCCGCCGCCGATTGCACAGACGAAAAGAAATGCATCCTGCTGGCCGACCGCAACAGCGTCAAGGACGGCGGCAAACTGTCGGGAACCCTGGCGGACGGTTCGACCATCAGCGAAAATCTTTTCCTGGAATATGCCGAAGGCAAAGAGAATCCCGGCTGGGGCCGGATGGACGCGGCCGATCTCGCCACCGTCATGCCGCTGCACAATATGGCGTCGGACCTGGGCCGCCGCACGCCCATCATGGCGGCACACAACGCCACCCTGCTAGCGCGCCAGATCGCGGCGCTGCTGACGGACACGCCCGCGCGCATCGCTGTGCCCGCTGGGGCGCGGCTGATCCTGCTGGCCGGCCATGACACCAATCTTTCCAATATCGCGGCGATGCTGGGGCTGGACTGGTCGCTACCCGGTGAACCGGATTCCACCGCGCCCGATACCGCTTTGGCCTTCGAAAAATGGCATGACGGCAAGCGCGGCGATTTTGTCCGCATCCGGCTCTACTACCAGACCGCGTTGCAGCTTCGCACTGCGGCGACGCTGTCAAAACTGCCGCGCCGCGATCTCGTCTTGCCGGGATGCGGAGCAGCATGCACACTCGCCCGCGTTTCCGCCCTGATGGAATCGGCGATGGCCAGGGAATGCCTGGAGCCTAGTGGCGTCCATTGAGGGCGGCGAATTCCGCGTCGCTGAGGACAATGTCCGCCGCCGCGACATTCTCTTCCAGGTGCTTCACCTGCGAGGTGCCGGGAATCGGCAGCACCACCGGCGAACGCTTCAGCAGCCAGGCCAGCGCCACCTGCCCCGCCGTGACGCCTTTGGCCTTAGCCAGCTTGTCCAGCGGGCCGCCCGGCCGCGCCAGGTCACCATCGCCCAGCGGGAAATAAGGAATGAAGCCGATGCCATTGGCCTGGCAATAATCCACGACATCGTCGCTGTGGCGGTCGGCCAGGTTGTAGCTGTTCTGCACCGTGGCCACCGCAAAGACCTTGGACGCGGCGCGGATGTCCGCCACCGACACTTCCGACAGACCGGCCTGGGCAATTACGCCTTCGTCCAGCAACTTCTTCACCGCGCCGAACTGGTCGGCCCGCGGCACCCGCGGATCGATGCGGTGCAGCTGCCACAGGCCGATCTGTTCCACACCCAGCCGGCGGCAGCTTGCGCGGGCGCAGGCGATCAGGCGCTCGGGGCGACAGTCCACATGCCATTGGCCGGGGCCGCCGCGGGTGAAACCCGCCTTGGTGGCGATCAGCAGTCCGTCATAGGGATGCAGCGCCTCATGGATCAGCTGTTCCGACACATCAGGTCCATAGGAATCGGCGGTGTCTATGAAATTCACCCCCAATTCCGGCAGGCGCTTCAACACGCGCAGCGCCTCGGCCCGGTCGCGCGGCGGGCCCCAGACGCCGCGCCCGGTGATCTGCATGGCGCCATAGCCCAGACGGTGGACGGCGATCTTGCCGCCGATGCTGAATATGTCCGAATGCATAAAAGCCTCCTCATGATCCCAGTCCGCGCGGTTCCTTGATCACCTGGCGCGCCGGCCAGCTGCGCGGCGTGTGGCCGCTGATCTCGTGGCCCGCATCCGGGGCGAAACGCCGGTTCCAGATGGTGGCGGTCAGCGAAATCGCCGCCACGATCCAGAAGGCGATAGTGAAATCGGGGAATTGCGGCACGGCATCCCGGCGCAGCACCATGGCGCCCTGCAGCGCCGCCGCCCCGGCGCAGATGCCGATGGACAGCATCAATTGCTGGAAGGTGGTGTAGAAGCTGGTGGCCGAGCCCATCCGTTCCTGCGGAATCTCGTCATAGGCGACGGTGTTATAACCGGCGAACTGCAGCGACATGAAGAAGCCGCTCGCCGCCATGATCAGGAACATCACCGGCAGCGGCCAGCCGGGGCGGAACAGCCCGCACACCGCATAGCCCACACTGGCGAAAATGCCGTTCACCGCCAGGGCATTGCGAAAACCATAGCGACGGAACAGCACCGGGGTGACCGGCTTTCCGGCGATGGCGCCCAGCGCCGTCGCCAGGGTCATCAGGCCCGACTGGGCGGCGCTGAGGCCAAACCCCAACTGCATCATCAAGGGCAGGAGATAGGGATGTGCGCCCTGAGTCACCCGTGTGATGGCGCCGGCGATCACCGACGTCCCATAGGTGGGAATCCTCATCAGCGAAATGTCGAGAATGGCGTCCCGGGTGCGCCGCGCATGATGGATATAGAAGCCGCCCAGCAATGCCCCCACCGCCAGCAACACCAGGGCCAGGCGGAACTGGCCCTCATGGCTGGTCAGCTCGAAGCCGAACAGCAGCAGCGCCAGGGACAGGCTGGAGAGGAAGATGCCGGCATAGTCGGTCTTCTCCGGCACATCGCCGCGCGAATTGGCGATGAACAGGCTGACCAGCACCACGCCCAGGATGCCGATGGGCACGTTGATGTAGAAGATCCAGCGCCAGTTCAGATAGGTGACGATGAAGCCGCCCAGCGGCGGTCCCAGGATCGGGCCGACAATGGCTGGCACCAGCACCCAGGTCGAAGCCTGGATCAGATCGCGCTTCTCGACACTGCGGTTCAGCACCAGCCGCCCCACCGGCAGCATCAGCGCCCCGCCCACGCCCTGGAAGAACCGCGCCGCCACCAGGGAATAGACATTGGGCGACAGCGAACACGCAAGCGAGCCCAGGATGAAGGTTATGATGGCGCCGCGAAACACGGTGCGGGCGCCGAAACGGTCGGCGATCAGGCCCGACACCGGAATGAACACCGCCAGGCTGATCAGGTAGGAGGTCAGTGCGATGGACAGGCTGGGCGCGGAGACGCCCAGTTCGCGCGCCATGCTGGGCAGCGCGGTGGCCAGCACCGTGGCATCCAGCTGCTCCATGAACATGGCCGCGCCCACGATCAGGGCGATGGTGCGGAAACTGGGACGGGAAGCGCCGACTGCGGACATGGCCCGCCTCGTTTAGGCCGGGGCGAAAGCCGGTGCAAGGGCGCGGTTTTTTGCGCCGATCGGGCCTGTTCCGGCCCGGTTTGGCCCGGCTATAACGGGCGCGATGACCCTGCAGGCCCTGTATGACCAAGCCGTTGCCGCCCATCGGGCCGGGCATCTGGCCGATGCCGAGCGGCTTTGCCGCCGATTGCTGCAGACCGCGCCGTCCAGCTTCGGCCCGCTGCACATGCCGGGTGCGCTCAGGGCACGGCAGGGCGACAATGACGAAGCGCTGGACCTGATCAGCCGAGCGTTGGCGCTGCAGCCAGGCGCGGCCGATGCCTGGTTCAATCGCGGCCGCATCCTGAAAAGCGCAGGCAGGCTGGCCGAAGCCCTGACCTGTTATGACAAGGCGCTGACGGCGCGGCCCGATTATGCGGCGGCGCGCCGGGCGCGGGCGGAAACCTATAATCGGCACGGCATGGCCTTGCAGCAGGACGCGCGCTATGACGAAGCCATCGCCGCCTATGACGCGGCGCTGGCCGATGTCCCCGATTACAGCGATGCGATCAACAATCGCGCCGTGACGCTGTGGACCATGGGCCGGTTTGAAGAATCCCTGGCGGGCTTTGACCGAGCGCTGGCGCTGCGGCCGGACTATGTCGAGGCCCATTACAATCGCGGCAATGCGCTGCGCGACATGCTGAGGCTGGATGAGGCCGTGGCGAGTTTTGACCGCGCCATTGCGCTGGACCCGGCCTTCGCGCCGGCCCATCGCAACAAGGGATTTGTCGCGCTGATGCAGGGCGATTTCGCGGCAGGCTTTCAGCTTTATGAATGGCGCAAGCGGCTGGCGGCGCCGGTCGAGGCACGCGACTATCCTCAGCCGTTATGGACCGGCAGCGAAAACATCGCCGGCAAGACCGTGTTTGTCTATATCGAGCAGGGCCTGGGCGACACCATCCAGTTCTGGCGCTTCCTGGCGCCGCTCAAGACGCGTGGGGCGCGCGTGATCGTGTCGGTTCAGGACGGCATGCGCGGGCTTATGGAACGCGCAACGCCCACGGTGGAACTGATCGGCTTCCGGTCGGCCCCGGCGGAATTCGATTATCATATCGCACTGATGAGCCTGCCCCTGGCGCTGGGTCTGGAACGGGATGCGATTCCCGCGGCTTTGCCCTATCTGCGCGCCGAGCCCGGACGGGTGGCGCGATGGCGCGGCCTGATCGGCGAAAGCGGATTCAAGATCGGCATTTCCTGGCAGGGCGCGCGCGGCGGCGTCACCAGCCGCGCCATGCCGCTGGCGTATTTTGGCGGGCTTTCGCGCCTCGCCGGCGTGCGCCTGATCAGCCTGCAAAAGGGATTTGGCAGCGAGCGGTCCCTGCCCGGTGTTGAAGTCCCGGGCCCGGATTTCGACAGCGGGCCCCAGGCTTTCCTGGACAGCGCCGCGGTGATGCAAAGCCTGGACCTGGTCATCACCCTGGACTCGGCGCTGGCCCATCTGGCCGGCGCGCTGGACCGGCCGGTCTGGGTGGCGCTGAAACAAGTGCCGGACTGGCGCTGGTTTCTGGGCCAGGGCGACAGTCCATGGTATCCACGCATGCGCCTCTTCCGGCAGACGCGCGAGGGCGACTGGGCCAGCGTGTTCGCGGAAATGGAAGCCGAACTGGGGAAAATACTGTCATGACCATGCCCCATGTCCCCACCTCCTGGGGCGAGTTAATAGACAAGATCACCATCCTGGAGATCAAGGTGGCGCGGCTGACCGGCGAGGCGGCGCGGGCCAATGCGGCCAAGGAACTGACGCTGCTGAACGGCATCGCCGCGCCCGCCTTGCAGGGTGATGCGCGCGATATCGCGGCGCGGCTGAAAGCGGTGAACCAGGCGTTGTGGGATATCGAGGACCGTATCCGCGACAAGGAACGGGCGGGCGTGTTCGACGCCGAATTCATCGAACTGGCGCGCGCGGTCTACAAGACCAATGACGCGCGCGGCGCCCTCAAGCGGGAGCTGAATTTTCTGCTGGCTTCCGAGTTGGTCGAAGAGAAAAGCTACAAGCCCTATTGAGCAGAAAGGGCCCCCGCAGGGGCCCTTTTGCATTCAGTAGCCGTAACGCGGGCCATAATAGGCCGGCGGAGGCGGCGGGGGCGGGCCGTATTCGTAACGGTCATAGTAACGGTCATGCTCGGAAACCGCCGCGATGGCGCCCAGAGCGAACAGGCCAACACCCAGGCCGATCAGGGCGCCGCGGTCGCCACGGCCATGCCAACCATGGTCATACCCACCGTGACGATAGGGCTGGGCGGAAGCAGCAGTGGCGCCCACCAGGGTGAGGGCGAGTGCCGCGGCAATCAGGCGTTTCATGGTCTTTGTCCTTCAATGCACGCTCTTTTGCGGGAGCATGTCTGGACGTCGTTTGGCGTCGTTGGGCGTGAAGATGACAGGGCGGCCATGAACGGACCCTGAGGCCGGTATTTATCTGCCGTTCAGGTCCGCAGGTGCGGAAACCAAAGAAAAGGGGCTCCCGTTGCCGGGAGCCCCTGTTCCTGGTCCGTCGCGAACTTCTCTAGTTGGAGAAGCGCACGCCGACGCGGTACATGCGGCCGATCACGTCATACAACGTGTTGTTGACGTTCTGCGCGCCGGTATCCGGCGGACGGATATTCGCGACGTTATCAATCTTCGTGTACAGCTGGGTCTTGTCGCTGACATTCCAGTTGGCGCCGACATCGAAATACAGGATCGCATCCACCTTGTTGAAATTGATGGTGGGCGTCTGGATCGAGGACGCCGGGCAGGTGCCTGGCGCGCAGACCAGCGCATTGCGGTTGGTGGTCACACCGCCCGAATACCAGCGTTCCGTCAGGTTGAAGCCCCAGACATCGTTCTGGTAGCTCTGGGTTTCCTGGAGCTTCCAGTTAAGGACGTCACCGCCGGACTGGTTATAGGTCAGGCTGTTGCCGCCGCCGCACGATGCGTTGGCGATACTGCCCAGACAACCGGCCAGTTCGACATTCCGCTGCGAGCCGGGAATACCCGAGTCGGAGATGAACTTGCTGACATGGTTGACCAGCGAACGGAATACGAAGCTGCCGGGGACGTCATACTGCTGCAGGTCGAACTGGTAGCTGGCCTCGAGGTCGAAACCGTCGGTGAGCAGGCTGGCCGCGTTGAATGCCTGCGAGGTCACGGACAGAATCTGGTTCGGGGCGTTGCCCACAAAGCCCGGACCCGCAGGACCGCCGGGGTTAGTAGCGCTCTGATTCTGGCCGTTGGCGGTGGTGATCACATTCTGCAGACAGTAGTTCGAGAACCCGTTGAAGCACAGGTCTTCCACATTCTGCGGGGTCAGCGAGGACACCACGCCCTTTACGCCGATGCGGTAGTAGTCGATCGATGCCTGGAAACCGGGAATGAAATCCGGCTGCCAGACGATACCGACTTCGGTCGTCTGGGCTTTTTCGGGCTTCAGGGCGGGATTGCCCGCATTGATCTGACGCACGCTCTGGCCGGGCTGGCCGGTGAAGTCGTTGTTGATGCTGCCGTTGAGGCCCTGCGGCGGCGAGAAGATTTCCGACAGATTGGGCGCGCGAATATCACGCGACTGCAACGCCCGCAGGCGGATACCGGGGACCGGCGTATCCCAGGTCGCACCCACCTTCCAGGTGTTGGCGTCGCCGGCGGTCGAATAACGCGCATGGCGGCCGGCGATGTCGAGGTCCGCCTTGCCCCAGAAGCTGTCGTTCAACAGCGGCACACCCACTTCCACAAACACCTCGTTCACATGATAGGTGCCTTCACCGTCGTGATAGTTGCCGGCATTCCAGGCGCCCAGGGAGCCATAGGTAGACTGACCGCAGTCCACGAAGGGATCGGTGCAGGGTTCGTTGACGGTGGCGGGGGTCGAAGCCGTGATTCCGCCCGAATAGGGGTCGGAACGCTGCGAGTAGTGTTCCTCGCGATAGTCATAACCGAGGGCAACCGCCACGGGACCGGCCCAGTCTTCAATCGGCGCGCCGTTGACGGCGAAGCTGAAGGATTCCTGACGCTGGGTCTGGATCGCGGTCGGCCCGCTGGTGGTGCCGCCCGGACCGTTCTGGTTGTCGAAATACGCCACCTGGCCGGGTGTCAAAGTGCCGCCGCCAAAGGGATTGAAGGGCACGCAACCATTGAGCTGCGCAAGGGTGTTGCGGCAGACGATCTGGCCCGCCGAGTTGAACACCGCATCTTGCGCCAGGTTGAAGCGCGACACCGAGCCGTCAACCTTGCCGGTCGCCGGATTAACCGGCCCGCCCGACAGCGGCATGTTGTAAATCTTGATCGAGGTGTCGGTTTCGCCGTGTTCGAAATAGGAATCCCAATTCCAGTCCTTGCCGAACAGGTTGAAGGAGCCATCGCCGCCGACCACGTAACGGCGCAGGGTGCGCAGCAGGAGCATCTCCTGGTCAACCGGAATATTGGCTTCCTGACTGGCATAGCTGATGTTGTTGGTGGGATTGCTCGTCATGCAGTTCGCCGTGGCGGTGCCCGGCACAGTCGAGCCGAAAATCCCGCTCTGGATCAGATAGGCGTTGTCGCAATGCACCGTCATGCCGGTGCGGTCGGAATTGCCCTGCGCCGGGGTGTTCTCGGTGCGGCTGACGCCATAGGTCAGGGTGGCGAACACTTCCGTGGTCGGCGACAGGTCGTAGGACAGGCGAGCATACAGGTTGCCGCGGGTCAGCGGATCATACAAGCCCTGGGTGAATTCGCGGGTGTCATTCTGGTCGCCCGGATTGGCGGGAGTGCCGATGCAGGAGCCGTTGATGGCGCCCTGCAACGCGCCCGCGGCATTGGCGAAGCAGTTGCCCGCCAGCTTCAGGGGCGTGGCTTTGCCCTGGGCGTCGAAGGTCGTATAGGCCTGCGGACCGGAGGTGATCAGGCCATAGGCCGCATTGGTCGTGCTCTGGGTGATGCCCGTATAGGTATATTGCGGCTGGCCAGGCGGGGTGGCGCCGGGCGTGCCGTAGCCCACCACGCCCGAGGTGCGCGAGAGGGTGCGACCGCCGATATTTTCCGGCAGCGCGGTGTGCTGCTGCGCCACCGGGTAACGGGGCAGCAAGCCGTCATTGTAGGAATATTCGCCCGCCACTTCGAAGTGCGCGCGGCCGCCGGCGAAGGATGTGCCCGCTGCGGCCTGGAACGAGGTGGTGCCCGCATCGCCATAGGTCGAAAGACCGGCCTGGGCGTTCATCTTGAAGCCTTCGAACTTCTTGTCGGTAACGAAGTTCACCACGCCCGACACCGCATCCGAACCCCAGGAGGCCGAAGCGCCGCCGGTCACGACGTCAACGCGCTGAATCAGCATCTGCGGAAGCTGGCTAACGTCCACGACACCGTTGAAGTTGCCGCCGACGACGCGCTGGCTGTCGATCAGCACCAGGGTACGCAGCGGGCTGAGACCGCGCAGGCCGAGGGCCGACAGGCCGATCAGGCCGGTGGTGGTCGAGCCGGTGTTGTAGCCGACGCCGGTGGAGCCCTGCAGGGCCGGCAACTGGGTGATGGCGTCGAAGATGCTGGGCTTGGCCTGGGCTTCCAGGTCAGCGGCGCTCACGACCGTGGTGGGGGTCGGGGCGTCGAAACCGGCCGCCTGGAGGCGGGTCGAGGACACGACGACCTGCTCGACGCCTTCCTGCGTCTGCGCCATCGCGGCGCCGGCGCTGAGCGCCAGAATGGCGGCGCCGCCCGCAAGACGCACGCGTGTCTTCGTCAAACCATAGTTCATAGGATAGTCCCCCTGGACGGTTGTTATACTTCTGCCGACAGTACACAGACGGCTTCGGACGCTGGATAGCAGACCACCGCATCTCTGATGAAGCGAAACTTCGCCGGAAACGTCCGCGCCATGCTCGGAAAGAGATGAACGTCACATTATTGCCACGCCGAAAACGCCGCGCACGTCATTGTGCAGTGCAAAAATATCTTTCGAGTCATCCGGGATTGCTGCAATGCGGTGTGCATAAAATCCAATGTTTTCGGGCATTTTACGCATCGCAGATTCCCGTCCTGATCCGTGTGCGGGACAGCACGCGCAACTATATAAGTGCGACGCGCAACATATGTGTGGCCTGCTCGTCCGCACACAAATGGATTTGGTTCCCGAAAATGCGCGCGCCATTTGGAAAAGCAAAACGCGCTGGCACGCGTTTGCTTTTTGTTAACGCGGCCACCCACGCATTAACAAAAGTGAAGGAGAGCGTTATGATGCATCGCAGCAAAATCAGCGCGGTTCCGCCGCCAGCGCGCTTGCGATGGCGGCGAACACATCGGCCCAGTCACCCGGCCTGGCCTGACGGAACAGGCGCATCCCAGGATACCAGGGGGTGTCGGTGCGCCCAAGGAACCAGCGCCAGTCCGGCAGATGTTTCAGCGCCACCCAGACGGGGCGGCGCAACGCACCGGCCAGATGCGCGATGGAGGTATCGGGTGTGATCACCAGGTCCAGGCACTGCATCACCGCCGCGCTGTCGAGAAAAGCATCGCTTCCGGCGTCGAAATCCTCGCCCAGCATTTCCATCGCCGGCAGTCCCGCCGCCGCGCCTTTCTGCAGGCTGATCAGGCGCACGCCCGGCAGCCGCGAAATCTCCGCCAGGCATGATGGCGGAAAAGAGCGGCCGCTGACGGTGGGCGCGCCCCGCCAGCAGACCCCGACCTTGAATCCCTGCTGGCCGATGCGGGCCGTCCATTTGTCCACGCGTTGCGGCTGGGCACGCAGATAGGGCGTGACCGCGGGAATAGTGTCGAGCATCGTGCCGAAAGCCAGCGGCAGGCTCATCAACGGGGCGTGATAATCAAAGTGCGGCGGCGCCTCCCGCCAGCCGATGACCTCCACGGTGTCGCTGGCGTCCCGGAGCAGCCGCACGGCCGCATCCGGCACCGACAGGATCACGCGCGCGCCGCGCACCATCAGGGCATAGCGGTAGAACTGGATGGCATCGCCCAACCCCTGCTCGACATACAGGAACAGCGTGCGGCCGGCGATGTCCTCGGCGCCCGTCCAGAGCGGGACGGCATAGCTGCGCGCCTCTATCGGCTCGGGCATCCGCTTGCGCCATTCATAAAGACGCAGGCCTTCCGCCAGGTCGCCCAGCTGCAGTTTCACGATGCTCTTGGACCACCAGGCCTGGGCATTGCCCGGCGCGATGGCGAGCACCCGCTCCAGATCCTCCCACGCCTCGTCGAAGCGGTGCAGCCCGCGCCAGGCATTGCTGCGATTGTTCATGGCATCCAGATGGCCGGGCTTGATAGCCAGCGCCGCGTCATAGCTTTGGATCGCCTCTTCCAGCCGGTTCAACTCCTGCAGGGCATTGCCGCGATCATTCAGCGCCTCGGCATTGTCCGGCTTCAGCGCCAGGGCCGTGTCCAGCACCGCCAGCGCCTCCTCGAAGCGGCGCAGCCGGTGCAAGGCGCGGCCGCGCCCGTTCAACGCCGCGACATGACGCGGCTCCAGCGCCAGCGCCGCGTCGAAATCCGCCAGCGCCGCATCCAGCCGCTTCATGTCCAGCAGGATGTTGGCGCGATTGTGCAGGGCATCGGCATAGCGCGGGGCAAGCGCCAGCGCCCCGTCGGCGCTGGCCAGCGCGGCGTCCAGCCGCTTCAGCTTGCGCAGGGCATTGCCCTGGTTGTTCAGCGCCTGGGCGAAATCCGGCCGCAAGGCCAGCGCCCGCCGGTAGCTTTCCAGCGCATCCTCCAGCCGTCCCAGATCCTGCAGCACATTGCCGCGATTGTTGTAGGCTTCCACATGCCCCGGCGCCAGCGCCAGCGCCCGGTCATAGCTGGTCAGCGCCTCGCCCAGCCGGCCCATCTGCCACAGCAGCACACCGCGATTGTTGGCCGCGTCCACGCAAGCGGGGTGAAGCGACAGGGTGCGGTCGTAAACCGCCAGCGCCTGGTCGCGGCGGCCCAGCGCCGCCAGCACATTGCCATGGTTCAGCAGCGCCAGTTCGGAACCCGGGTCCAGCTTCAAGGCCGCGGCGATCAGCGCCAGCGCCTCGTCGTTGCGTCCCTGGCTGTGACGCAGGATGCCCAGCAGCAGCAGGGTTGCGAAATCACCCGGCGCGGCGCGCAGTATCTGCAGATACAGGCCTTCAGCCTCGGCCAGCCGACCACTCTGCTGCAAGGCAAAGGCGCGCTCGAAAATACTATGCAGGTCCATGGGCGGACTTTATCGTGCCCCGGCCAGAACGGAATAAGACATACGGAACAAGACATCATGAAACGCCTCGTCGCCGCCGCCCTTGTCCTGTTGCCGCCCCTCGCCTGGGCCCAAACTGCAACATCGGCAAAGCCCGCACTTTATACCGCCGACCAGGCCAGCGCGGGGGCCGAGGTCTATTCCCTGTCCTGCGCCTCCTGCCACGGCCAACAGCTGGAAGGCGTGTCGGGGCCGGCGCTCAAGGGCGCGACCTTCGGCACCCTGGCGGCGGCGCAAAGCCTGACGGCGGATGCCATGCTGGACGTGATCTCCGGCAGCATGCCGCAATCCGATCCCGGCTCGCTGAAGCCCGAAGAATACAATGCCGTGACCGCCTATATCCTGCAGCAGAACGGCTATCCGGCGGGCAGCGCCGCGCTTGCCAGGGGCGCGGCCGGGTTGAAAGACGCCAAAATCACGCCGTAAAGCGCAACAGGAGCGATCATGGACGCCCGGACCAAGGCCACCCTGGAAGGCATCTCCACCGCCACCCTGACCACGGTGCTTTTGAAGAAGGGTCTGCGCAATGTCTGGCTGCGCGGCGCCTTTCCGAAGCAGCCGGGCCAGAAACGCCTGGCGGGTACCGCCTTCACCCTGCGCTTTGTGCCCGCGCGCGAAGACCTGGCGACACCGGCCAGCTGGTCGTCGCCCATCTCCACCCGCACCGCCATCGAGGCGATGGCGGAAGGCGCGATGGTGGTGGCCGACGCCATGGGCGTCACCGATGCCGGCATCTTCGGCGACATCCTCTGCACCCGCATGGTCCGGCGCAAGGTGGCGGCGCTGATCACCGATGGCGTAATGCGCGACATGGAAGGCGTGCTGGCGACCGGCCTGCCGGTGTGGTGCGCGGGCGCGGCGGCGCCGCCCAGCGTGGCGGGGCTGACCTTCATCAACTGGGGCGAGCCCATCGCCTGCGGCGGCGTGGCGATCGTTCCCGGCGATGGTATCGTGGCGGACGGCGACGGCGCGGTGGTGATCCCGCAGGCCATGCTGGCCGAGATCGCCGCCCTGGCGGCGGAACAGGAAGCCCAGGAAAGCTGGATTCTGAAAGAAGTCGAGAATGGCGCTGCCCTGCCCGGACTTTATCCGCCGAATGACGAACACAAGGCGCGCTATGCGGCATGGCGCAAGGAACACGGCACATAAAGCCCCATGCGCGCGCTGTTTCGATTGCCGGGCGCGGAACTGGACGATCCCGCCGGCCTGCTGGAAGGCGCCGGCAAACGCATGCGGCATGTGAAGCTGCGCCGGGGAGAAGCCGTGAACGATGCCGCGTTGCTGATCGCGGCGGCATACCATGACATGCGCCTGCGCGCCTCCCAGGGAGATTGAAGCATGTATGTCTGCGGCCTTGTGATCCCGGTGCCGGCGGAAAAGCGAGAGGCCTATCGCGCATGGGCGGAAAACGGCGCGCGCTTCTTCCGGGAATATGGCTGCCTGGAGATCGTCGAATGCTGGGAGGATTTCGTGCCCGACGGCAAACAGACCGATTTCCGCCGCGCGGTCGCCGCCCGGGAAGGCGAGAAGATCGTCTTCACCTGGCAGGTCTGGCCCGACAAGGACAGTTTCCAGGCCGCCGAAGAGAAGATGCACCAGGACCCGCGCATGGACAGCGCGGGTACGCCGCCCTTCGACGCCAGGCGCCTGATCCTGGGCTGCTTCGCGCCCATCGCCGTGATGGGCAGAGGCGGCGGATAACATCGCGCTTGCGCAATTTAATTGTTCCGGCAGAATTTCACGCCCCCCTCCCCCCGGCTTGGCGAAAATTGCCAGTCCCCGCCGGATGTTGAGACGGCATGCACGCGTGCCTATCCAACACTTGCGTGTGGACAGGGCCCGAACCGGCATATGGATAAAGAGTGGACAAGCGCAACGGACTCCAACACATCACGTCCAGTGTAGCTTGGGCGCGAGGCTGGCGGACAAGTTGTAATGTTGCGGCCTGCGCCTAGTCCTTGATGAAATCCCGCAGCCTGGCATAGCTGCGCTCGATGTGGCGGCGCATGGCCTTCTCCGCCGCCGCGCCATTGCGCGCCTGCAACGCCGCGATCACCGCGCCATGTTCATGCACCGCCTCCGCCGCGATCTCGCTGCGGAAGCAACTGCGGAAGATATGAACATGGATGTGCAGCCGCGACAGCGAATCCGCGATCAGGGGATTTTGCGCCCCTTCCGCGATCCGCTTGTGAAAGTCGGTGTCGATGTCGGCGAAGGCGTCGTGGCTGGAGGCAGCCGCGCCGCTGTCCAGCAGCGCGATGTCGCTGCCCACCATCGCCTCGGCCGCCTTGCGCGCGGCATGGGGCTCGATCAGCAGGCGGAATTCGAACAGGGCATCCAGTTGGGCGCGTTCCATGCGCGGCGCGGTGGCGTAACCGGCAAAGTGCTTCTTGCTGACCAGGCCGTTGGCTTCCAGCATGGACAGCGCCTCGCGGATCGGGGTCTGCGACACCCCCAGTTCCCGCGCCAGGCTGTCCACCGACACCCGCGTATCCGGCGGCAGCCTGAGCGACATGATGTCGGCCCGCAGGCGGCGATAGACTTCTTCCGCCAGCCCGGAGGGGCGGGCGATCTGGCGATCCGGGATATCGTTCAGGGCCGACATTTAAGGAACTTTCCCCGCAAACCGTGGCTTGACCCGGCGGAGGGTAACCCATATCGTCCCGCGATCCTATAGGATATTTGATCCGTGCTGGTCCCTGTCGAGCAAGTCCGAGAACTGGCCGAAGGCATTCTGGTCGCCCATGGCGTGCCGGCCGACCAGGCCCGCACCCAGGCCAGCCTGTTCCTGGAAGCCGAGATGCGGGCGATCCCCAGCCATGGGCTGCTGCGCCTGCGCCGGGTGATCGAGCGCATCCATTCCGGGGCCACCGTGCCGGGCATTACCGGCGCCCAGGAATGGACGGCGCGGTCGTTCCTGTCGGTGGACGGCCAGCGCGGCCTGGGCCCGGTGATCGCCATGGCGGCGCTGGATGCCATCGTGCCGCGCGCCCGCGAGGACGGCATCGCCATCGCCGCCATCCGCAACGCCAATCACCTGGGCGCACTGGCCTATTATGCCGAACATATCGCGGGCCTGGGCCTGACCTGCATCGCGCTCACCGTATCGGAGGCGCTGGTGCATCCCTGGGGCGGGCGCAAGGCGATGATCGGCACCAATCCCATCGCCATCGGCGTTCCCGCCGATCCCACGCCCATGGTGCTGGACATGGCCACCGGCCTGGTCTCGATGGGCAAGATTCACGATCACGCCAATCGCGGCGCACCCATTCCCTTGGGTTGGGCGCTGGACGAGAACGGCGATCCCACCACCGACGCCAGCGCCGCCAAGAAGGGCGCCATCGCGCCGTTCGGCGGGCCCAAGGGCTATGCCCTGGGCATCGCCTTTGAAGTGCTGGTCTCCAGCCTGGCGGGCGCGGCCATCGGCACCGGCGTCAAGGGCACGCTGGATTCGGTGAACCCCTGCAACAAGGGCGACATCTTCATCGTCATCGCGCCGCCGCACGCGGATGCGGCTCGCGCCCTGGTCAGCGGTTATCTGGACGACATCCGCGCCGCCGCCCCGGCCGACCCGGAGCATCCGGTGCTGGCGCCGGGCGACCGGGCGCATGCCGCGCGCAGCCAATCCGAAAAGCGCGGCGTCTATCTCGACGACGGGCTGTGGGCCGACCTGCAGAAACTGGCGGCGGAATCGCAAAAGGAAAAGACAGCATGACCCAATTGTTCGGCGCCCTGCGCCTGCCCGCCTCGGTGATCTTCGGCTCCGGCCAGCGCGCCGCCCTGGGCATGATGACGGCCGGGATCGGCAAGCGTGCCCTGGTCTGCACCGACGCCCGCATGGCCACCGACGCGCACTTCAAGGCCATTGTCGCCGACCTTCAGGCCCATGGCGTCACGGTGAAAGTCTATGACCGCACCGAAGCCGACCTGCCGATCGAAGGCATTTCCGGCTGCGTCGAAGAGAATGCCGGCTTCAAGCCCGATGTGGTGCTGGGCATCGGCGGCGGTTCCTGCATGGACATGGCCAAATGCGTGGCGGTGCTTCTGACCCATGGCGGCGGCTTGCGCGACTATTACGGCGAGAACAAGATTCCCGGCCGTGTCATTCCGGTGATCGCAGTGCCGACCACCGCCGGCACCGGCTCGGAAGTCACGCCGGTCGCCGTGATCGCCGATACCGAGCGCGGCACCAAGGTGGGCATTTCCTCGCCTTTCCTGATCCCGGAAGCGGCGGTGTGCGATCCCGAGCTGACGCTGACCTGTCCGCCGGGGCTGACCGCCGTCAGCGGCGCCGACGCCCTGACCCATGCCATCGAAAGCTTCACCTCCGCCGCGCGCGAAGTGACGCCGGACCTGACGGTCAAGAACGTGTTCATCGGCAAGAATGTGCTGAGCGACACCTTCGGACTGCTGGCGCTGAAGAACATCTTCGCGGCGCTGCCGACCGCCGTGAAGGACGGCGGCAACCTGGCGGCGCGCGAGCAGATGATGCTGGCCTCGCTGGCGGCGGGCTGCGCCTTCGGCACGGCAGGCACCGCGGCGGCGCATGCCATCCAGTATCCGGTCGGCAACGAGACGCATACGCCGCACGGCATGGGCGTGGCGCTGCTGATGCCTTACGTGATGGAGTTCAACCGCCCGTCGAGCGTGGCGGCCTTTGCCGAGATCGGCCGCGCCATCGGGCTGACCGGCAGCGACGAGGAATTGTCGCACAAGCTGATTGACGCGGTGGCGGCGCTGCTGAAGGAGATCGGTATTCCCGTCACCCTGAAGGATCTGGGCCTGCCGGAAGACAAGCAGGACTGGACGGCGGAATCGGCGATCAACGCCGCCCGCCTGGTCAACAACAATCCCCGCAAGCTGGACGTGGACGCCCTGAAGGCGATCACCCGCGCCGCCTTTTCCGGCGACCGCGCCGCGCTGGCGTCCTGAACATCATCATAGAGAGAGCCATGACACACACCTTCACCATTCCCGCTCCTAAAACCGGCCCCGCCCCTTTCCCCATTCCCACCGACCTGTGGATCGGCGGCCAATGGGTGGAAGCCGCCGGCAAGGCGCGCGTCGATGTGATCGACCCGTCGACCGGCAACAAGATCACCGATGTCGCCGACTGCGATCCCGCCGACGCGCTGGCCGCGGTGGATGCCGCCGACAAGGCCGCTGCCGCCTGGGCCGCGACCACGCCGCGCGCCCGCGCCGAGATATTGCGCAAATGCTATGAGAAGATCGTCGAGAATATCGAATGGCTGGCCTGGCTGATCAGCCTGGAGAACGGCAAGGCGTTGCCGGATGCGCGCAGCGAGGTACTCTATGCCGCCGAATTCTACCGCTGGTACGCGGAAGAGTGCTGCCATGTGCTGGGCGAGGTCGCCATGGCCCCGGCCAGCGGCGCGCGCATCCTGGTGGAATACCAGCCCATCGGTGTCGCGCTGCTGATCACGCCCTGGAACTATCCGGCGGCGATGGCGACGCGCAAGATCGCGCCCGCCCTGGCCGCTGGCTGCACCGTGGTACTCAAGCCCGCCACCGAGACGCCGCTGACCGCCTTTGCCGTCGCCCAGATCATGCATGACGCCGGGGTGCCGGCGGGCGTGGTGAATGTGGTCACCACCTCCAAGGCGAGCCCCTTGTCCAAGGCGGTGCTGCACGATCCGCGCGTGCGCAAGATGTCCTTCACCGGCTCGACGCCTGTTGGGCGCGCCCTGTTGCGCGAGGCGGCCGACCAGGTGATCTCCTGCGCCATGGAACTGGGCGGCAACGCGCCCTTCATCGTCTGCAAGGACGCCAGCCTGAACGACGCGCTGGACGGCGCCATGCTGGCCAAGATGCGCAATTCGGGCGAGGCCTGCACCGCCGCCAACCGCTTCTATGTCCACAAGGACCTCTATCAGGGTTTCACCGACGGCATCGTCAAGCGCATGTCGCAGATCAAGCTGGGTGAGGCGACCGATCCGGACTCGACCCTTGGGCCGATGGTCAATGAAAAGTCGGTCGCCAAGATCGCCGAACTGGTGGACGATGCCGTGGCCAAGGGCGCGAAACTGCTGCTGGGCGGCCAGCGCCTCAACCGGCCGGGCTATTACTATCCGCCCACCGTGCTGGCCGACGTGCCCGACAACGCCACCATGATGAAGGACGAAATCTTCGGACCCGTGGTGTCGCTGCAATCCTTCGACGACGAAGCGGAGGCGATCCGCAAGGCCAACGATACCGAGTATGGCCTGGCGGCCTATGTCTATACCCAGGACATCAAGCGCGGCTTCAAGATCTGCGAGCAGGTCGAGGCCGGCATGATCGCCCTCAATCGCGGCATCATGTCGGACCCGGCGGCGCCGTTCGGCGGCGTCAAGCAGTCGGGCCTGGGCCGCGAAGGCAGCCACCACGGCCTGATCGAGTTCTGCGAGGTGAAGTATATCTCGACGGTGTGGTAGGGCTCAGGACGAACAGCTCACTTCCAGTTCGCGCATTTCCGGCGGCGGCGGGGCGGCAAAGGCTTCGTCGCCGTCATGTGTTTCGAACGGCGATTGGACGAGTTTGAAGATGCGGTCCAGGGTGGCGATGTCGCCCCGGTCTTCCACCGCGCGGATGGCGGTTTCGGCCACCCAGTTGCGCAACACATATTTCGGATTGACCGCGCCCAGACCGGACAGGTCTTCGCCTTGCGTGCGGAGGCGGTAGCGCGACAGCCAGGCTTGGGCATCGGGATTGGCGACACCGAACAGCTTCAGCCAGTCCATGTCTTCGCCGCTCAGATTGCGGAAGCTCAAAGTGTAATCGGCGCGCGCCCTGGCCATCAGCGCCAGCAGGTCGCCGATCAGCCGGTCATCGCCCTCGTCTTCTCGCGCCAGCCCCAGCCTGGCGCGCATCAGGACGCGATAGCGCGTGCGATAATGGCTTTCATAGCCCTCCAGTCCGCCGATCAGCGCCTCTTTCGCAATCAGGCCGGACAGCGCCAAGGCCAGCGCCCGCAAATTCCAGTGCGCGATGGCCGGCTGCATGTCGAAGGCATAGCGGCCCTGTTGATCGGTGTGATTGCAGATGAAGCCCGGATCGTAGTCCTCCATGAAACCGAAGGGGCCGTAATCCAGGGTGAGACCCAGGATGGACATATTGTCGGTGTTCATCACGCCATGGGCGAAACCTGCCGATTGCCAGCCGGCCATCAGTTCGGCGGTGCGCTTCACGACTTCGCCGAACCAGCCGGCATGATCGCCCACCAGATGCGGGAAATATTCCGCGATGACATGATCGGCCAGTTGGCGCACCTGTTCGGGGCGGCCGGTGTGGAAGAAATGCTCGAAATGGCCGAAGCGGATATGGCTGCGGGCCAGCCGCGTCAGCACCGCCCCCGGCTCGGGAATTTCGCGCCAGACCTGTTCGTTGGTGGCGACCAGCGCCAGGGCGCGGGTGGTGGGGATGCCCAGCGCCGCCATCGCCTCGCTGCACAGATATTCGCGGATGGAGGAGCGCATCACGGCGCGGCCATCGGCGTGGCGCGAATAAGGCGTCTCGCCCGCCCCTTTCAACTGGATGTCCCACAATTCGCCGTGCGCATTGCGCGCCTGGCCGATCAGCAGGGCGCGGCCATCGCCCAGCTGCCCGGCCCAGACACCGAACTGGTGCCCGGAATAGACCATCGCCAGCGGCGAGAATCCTTCCAGCGGCGCATGGCCGGAAAAAACCTGGGTGAAAGCCGGATCGGCAAACGCCGCGGGCTCCATGCCGATCAGGGCGGCGGCCCCGGCATTGGCATGCAGCAACTGCGGCCGCACGCCGACCTTTTCGCCCGGCATCAGGGTGTAGAACTCCCCCGGCAGGCGCGCGTAATGGTTTTCAAGCTTCAGGCCAAACATGTCTCAGCTTCCGCGCTTCAGCGCCTGAATGCAATTTTCCAGTTCGCCCAGGAACCGCGAACGATCCTGTTTGCCGAAGCCGGAATGATGCGTCTGGCCGCCCGGCGTCAGTTCGCGCAGGTGGCGGCTGAGTTCGCGCATCCCCAGCGCCATGCCGATGCCGTCCGGCGTGAAGGCCTTGCCGTTCGGTCCCAGCACGCGCGCGCCCTTGTCCAGGCAGCGCGCGGCCAGCGGAATGTCGGCGGTGATGCAGATGTCGCCGGCGGCGATATGTTCGACGATCCAGTCATCGGCGGCGTCCGCGCCCTCCGCCACAGTAACGTGGCGCAGGAGCGGATTGGCCGAGGGCCGAAGACCGCCGTTGCTGACGAGGATGACGGCCAGGCCATGCCGGGCCGCCACCTTTTCGACTTCCGCCTTTACCGGGCAGGCGTCGCCGTCAACGAACAGCTGCATGATTAAGCGGCGCTACCACGCGTTCGCCGCTTTCGCAGGTCCACCGGACCTGCTCACGCGCCTCCGGCGCGCCGCGCCGAACTATCGCGGGTGCGATTCCAGTGGGACCGGCTGCCATTGCGCTTTTTCGGCGCGTGCGGATCGGCGGCGACATCGCCGCGATGACCGCCGCCACCATGGGGCTTGTGCCCGCCGCCCGGCTTGCCGCCGCGATTGTGGCCGTGCGGACGGCGCGGCTCTTCGGCCTGCGCCTTCTGTTCGGCCGTCAGTTCCGGCAGGTCGTGCGCCACCGGCTCGATCTTCATGCGGGTCAGCTTTTCGATGTCGCGCAGATAGGCGCGCTCGCTGGAGTCGCAGAAGCTGATGGCAATGCCCTCGCCGCCGGCGCGCGCGGTGCGGCCGATGCGATGGACATAGCTTTCCGGCTCATTGGGCAGTTCGAAGTTCACCACATGGCTGATATTGTCCACGTCGATGCCGCGGGCGGCGATGTCGGTCGCCACCAGCACGCGCGCCTTGCCGGTCTTGAACAGGTCGAGCGCCCGCTGGCGGGCGTTCTGCGACTTGTTGCCGTGAATGGCTTCCGCCACCACGCCGGTCCTGGCCAGGTGTTCGGCGACACGGTTGGCGCCGTGCTTGGTGCGGGTGAAGACGATGACGCGGTTCATGGCCGCGTCCTTCAGCAATTCGCTCAGCAACTGGCGCTTCTGGGCCATGGGCACGAAGAACAGCTTCTGCACGACGCGGTCGGCGGTCTTGCCTTGGGGCGCAACCTCGATGCGTTCCGGCTGGTTCATCATCTCATGCACCAGGCGGGCGATGTCTTCGGGCATGGTGGCGCTGAACAGCATGGACTGGCGCTGCTTGGGAATGAAGGCCACCAGCTTTCGCACATCGCGGATGAAGCCCATGTCCAGCATGCGGTCGGCTTCGTCCACGATGAAGGTGTTCACCGCGTCAAGCCGCACCTGCTTCTGCTGCACCAGGTCGAGCAGCCGGCCCGGGGTGGCGACCAGAATGTCCACGCCCTTGCTCATGTTGCGGATCTGGGTGTTCTGGTTCACGCCGCCCAGGATCACGGTCATTTTCAGATTCAGGAAGCGGCCATAGGTGCGCAAGGATTCTTCGATCTGCACCGCCAGTTCGCGGGTCGGGGCCAGGATCAGCGCCTTGGCCTGCTTGGGCTGGGGCGGGACATGGCCGATGGACAGCTTCTGCAGCAGGGGAATGCCGAAGGCGGCGGTCTTGCCGGTGCCGGTCTGGGCAATGCCCAAAAGGTCGCGGCCCGCCAGCAGGGCCGGAATGGCCTTGGCCTGGATGGGGGTGGGGATGGTGTAGTTTTCGGCCGCAAGGGCGCGAAGGATCGGCTCGGCGACGCCAAGCGATTCAAAAGTAACGTCAGTCACAAAAGTCCTTAAAAACCGTCTGGGCGCGCCAAAAGGCACGGGTTTACGGCTGGTTGCCGTCTTCCACGCACACTGGAGGGAACGGAGGTCAAAGCTGGGATCCGGCGATGGCAGCGCGAAAAAGGCGCCTTGTGCGGTCAGCGGACGGGGGCTTATCGGCGCAAACTGACGGAAAGTCAAGTCGCTTTCGCTGCGGTGCAGCATAAAAGACCCTAGCGCTGGTGGCGTTAACACCGTTGCGGGACGGCCCTGAATGTAGTCATCATGTCGCAGGCCGCGCCCGCATAGCCGGGATGGGGAGCGGTTTTGGGTGTCTTGCCGGCTTGGGGTTTGGCGTCGGTTCACATGGCATACGGGAACGAGAAGTCCATTTCACAGGCATCTGTGAAGGGCAAGGTAAAGTGGTTCAACGCCACAAAGGGATTCGGCTTCGTCACGATGGACAATGGCGGTGACGCCTTCTGTCACGCCAGCGCATTGCAGGCCGCGGGGCACGCCGATGTGCCGCCGGGCGCTACCATCATCTGCGATCTTGCCGACGGCCAGCGCGGCCTTCAGGTCGTGTCGGTGCATAGCGTGGATACCTCCACCGCGGAAGCGCCGTCACGCGGCCCGCGCCGCGACAGCTTCGGCGGCGGTGGCGGTTATGGCGGTGGCGGCTTTGGCGATCGCGATCGCGGCGGTTATGGCGGCGGCTTCGGCGGCGGCGGTCACCATCATCGCGACAACGGCCCCTCCGGCCCCATGGTCGAAGGCAAGGTCAAGTTCTTCAACGACCAGAAGGGCTTTGGCTTTGTGATGCCCGACAGCGGCTCGGGCGACATCTATCTGCATGCCAGTGCGCTGCGGCGTTCCGGGGTGCAGGCGGTTGAGCCCGACCAGCGCATCCGCTATTCCACCCGCCAGGGCAACAAGGGCGTCGAAGTGGACAAGGTTGAGATCATCTAGTGGCGCTCGAACTTCGGCCCAACTGCGAATGTTGCGACAAGGACCTGCCGCCCGAGGCGGCGGACGCCATGATCTGCACCTTCGAATGCACTTTCTGCCGGGACTGTGTCGAGACACGGATGGGCGGCGCATGCCCCAATTGCGGCGGCAATTTCCAGCCCCGGCCGATCCGGCCCGCGCATGAACTGGTCAACAACCCGCCGTCCACGGTGCGGGTTCTGAAACCCGGCTGCGCCGACGCCGCCTAAAGCGGAATCGCCTTCGCGATGTCCGGGGCATGGCCAGCGCCCGCTAGCGGGCACGGTCCTTAAACAATGGTGGCGCGGGCTACGCCCGGCGCCACATCGGGATCGCTCTCGACTTCTTTCAGCTTCTGGCGCGCCGCGGCGGCTTCGCGCTGCTTGTTCCACATCGCGGCATAATGGCCGTTCTGCGCCAGCAGGTCGCCATGACGGCCGCGCTCGATGATGGTGCCGTGATCCAGCACCAGTATCTCGTCGGCATCGATCACCGTGGACAGGCGATGGGCGATCACCAGCGCCGTGCGGTTGCGCGACACCAGGTTCAGCGCGCTCTGGATTTCGCGTTCGGTGCCGGTGTCCAGCGCGCTGGTGGCTTCGTCCAATAGCAGGATGGGCGGGTTCTTCAGGATGGTGCGGGCGATGGCGACGCGCTGTTTCTCGCCGCCCGACAGCTTCAGCCCGCGCTCGCCCACCATGGCGTCATAGCCCAGCGGCAGAAGGGCGATGAACTTGTCGATCTGGGCCAGCCGCGCTGCTTCCTTGATATCGGCCTCATTGGCGCCGATGCGGCCATAGGCGATGTTGTATTTCACCGTGTCGTTGAACAGCACCGTATCCTGCGGCACGATGCCGATGACGCTGCGCAGGCTTTCCTGCGTCACATCGCGGATATCCTGGCCGTCAATGGTCACCGCGCCGCTCCTGATGTCGTAGAAACGGTACAGGATGCGGCTGATGGTGGATTTGCCGGCGCCCGACGGGCCGACAATGGCCACCGTCTTGCCGGCCGGCACCGTGAAGCTGATGCCCTTGAGCACGATGCGTTCGGGATCGTAGCCGAACACCACATTGTCGAACCTGATTTCGCCGCCCGTCACCGCCAGCGGCACGGCGCCCGGCTTGTCCTGCACCTCCTGCGGCTGGTTCAGCAGGCGAAACATCGCCTCCATGTCCACCAGCCCCTGGGTGATTTCGCGGTAGACCGTACCCAGCAGGTTCAGCGGCTGGTAGAGCTGGATGACGATCAGGTTGGCGGCGACGAACTGGCCCAGCCTGACCTCGCCCGACTTCACCATCATCGCCGCCAGCACCAGCACGATGCCCTGCCCGATCGCCATGATCGCGGCCTGGCCGGTGTTCAGGATGGAAAGCGAGGTCTGGGACTGGATGGACGCGTTGGAATATTTCTCCATCGAAACGTCGTAACGCCGCGTCTCGTGCTTCTCGTTGTTGAAATACTTGACCGTCTCGAAATTCAGCAGGCTGTCCACCGCCTTGGTGTTGGCGTCGGTGTCGGACTGGTTCATCTCGCGGCGGAAGGCGATGCGCCAGCGGGTGACGGCGATGGTGAACCAGCCATAGGCCGCGACCATGGCGATCGCCGTCAGCGCCACCCAGACATTGAAGGTGTAAAGCAGCAGCCCCGCATAGATCAGCACCTGGAACAGGATCGGGAAGATCGAGAACAAGGCGAAGGACAGGATATTGTCTATGCCGCGGGTGCCGCGTTCGATGACGCGCGACAGCCCGCCGGTCTTGCGCTCCAGATGGAAGCGCAGCGACAGGGTATGGACATGGGCGAAGGTTTCCACCGCCACTTCGCGCATGGCGTGATACTGCACCTTGGCGAAAACACCGTCGCGCAGCTGGGCGAAGGCCTGCATCAGCACCCGTGACATCGCATAGGCCGCGACCAGCGCGATCACCACCCACAGCGCCGCCGTTTGGGGCGTGGTGCCGAACGCATCCACCGCCGCGCCCAGGAACTGCTGCGAGACGGTGGTGGCGACGATGCCCAGCATCAGGAACACCAGGCTCACCACCACCCGCAACTTCAGGTCGGGGCGGCCCGCGGGCCACAGATAGGGCATCAGCCGCCACAAGGGACGGAACGACGGCGCGCCGCTGCCGTCTTCAACAGGATGGGACATGCGATATTTCCATTATTGGCCCATGTTCCCGCCGCCAAATGTCACAAATCCCGCGATCATGGCGATCACGGCGACGGCAATCAGGATCAGCAGCCAGCGCCGCAAGACATTCCCCGTTGGATTGTGTGGCGAACCCATTTAGGAAGTCCACGGTTCAAGAGCAACCCCTGTTGGCGATATGGACAAGATGGCACCCCAAACCGGCACGAAAAAGAGCGGCGCGGCGATCTGTGTCTTCTGCGGCTCTTCCTTCGGCAACGACCCGGCCTTCCGCGAGGCGGCCCGCACCATCGGCGCCGGCATCGCCGACATGGGCGGACGGCTGGTGTTCGGCGGCGGCGGGCTGGGGCTGATGGGCGAAGTCGCCAGGGCGGCGCTGGCGGGCGGCGCCGAGATCCAGGGCATCATGCCGGCCTTCCTGCAGGCGCTGGAACCGGAAGTCAGCCCCCAGGAAAAGCTGATCGTCACGCCGCACATGCAGGAGCGCAAGGCGCTGATGCTGCAGATGGCCGATGCCTTCGTCATCCTGCCCGGCGGCCTGGGCACCTTCGACGAATTCTTCGAGGTGGCGACCGAGGCGCAGCTGGGCGTGCATACCAAGCCGATCGTCGTGGTCAACGTCAAAGGCTATTACAACGCGCTGGACGCCATGCTGCATGCCACGGTCGAGACCGGCTTCGCCAGGGACATCATCCTGAAGCTCTATTACCTGGCTGACGGGGCGCAGGCGGCGCTGGAAATCCTGGAAGGCGCGCTGAACCTGACGCGGCGCTGAGCCAGATCGCGCCCTCATGCTTTCGCGCCGTCCTTGTACAGCTTGTAGATGATGGAGTCGGTCAGCGCCTCGAAGGAGGCATCCACCACATTCTCCGACACCCCCACGGTGGACCAGCGATTGCCCTTGCCGTCGGCGCTTTCCACCGTCACCCGCGTCACCGCCTCGGTGCCGGTGGTGAGGATACGCACCTTATAGTCCACCAGCCGCAGGTCGGTGATGAAGGGCGCATACTTTCCCAAATCCTTGCGCAGCGCCGCATCCAGCGCATTGACCGGGCCGTTGCCGGTGCCCTGGCTGCGAATCTTCTCGCCCGCCACCATCAGTTCCACCGCCGCGCGCGAACGCGACGCCAGCGCGCCATCGCGGCCGCGCATGCTTTCCACCGTGACGCTGAACTGTTCGACGCTGAAATAGCGCGGCAGGGTCTTCTGCCGGCGCAGCGCCAGCAATTCGAACGAGGCCGCGGCATCGTCATAGCTGTAGCCCTCATATTCGCGGCGCTTGACGTCTTCCAGGATGCGCCCCGCATCGTCCTTGCCGCCCAGCCCGGTGGCGGTGACATTGGCGCGGCCCGACTGGGCCGACACCGGCATGGTGCGGCGGTTGCCGACCGCTTCCGGCGGCACATGCTCATAGGTTTGCGGGCTCTTCACCACCGCCGAAACATGCAGCCCGCCCTTGTGGGTGAAGGCCGAGGCGCCGACATAGGCGGCATAGCGGTTGGGGGCGCGATTGATGGTCTCGTCCAGCAGGCGCGAGACATGGGTGAGCCGGGCAAGGCTCTCGCGGCTGACTCCCGTTTCGAACTGCGAGGCGAAGGGTTCCTTCAGCATCAGGTTGGGCAGCAGGGCGCAGAGATTGGCGTTGCCGCACCGCTCGCCCAGTCCGTTCAGGGTGCCCTGGACCTGGCGCACCCCGGCGCGCACCGCCGCCAGCGATACCGCCACCGCCTGTTCGGTGTCGTTGTGGGCGTGAATGCCCAGCGCCGCGCCGGGCAGCTTCGCCTTCACGTCGCTGACGATGCGATACACGTCTTGCGGCATGGTGCCGCCATTGGTGTCGCACAACACCAGCCATTGCGCGCCCGCATCATGGGCGGCCTTCAGGCAAGACAGGGCGTAATCGGGATTGGCTTTGTAACCGTCGAAGAAATGCTCGGCATCGAACAAGGGCTCGCGCCCCTTGGCGACAATGGCCTCCATCGAGCGGGCGATATTGTCGAGGTTTTCCTCCAGCGAAATTTCCAGCGCCACGCGCACTTGATAATCGCTGGTCTTGCCCACCAGGCAGACGGCGCGGGCGTCGGCGTCCAGCACCTGGGCCAGGGCGGGATCGTTGGCGGCGCTGCGCCCGGCGCGCTTGGTCATGCCGAAGGCGGTGAAACGGGCGTGTGTCAGCGCCGGCGCTTTTTCGAAGAAGGCGGTGTCGGTGGGATTGGCGCCGGGCCAGCCGCCCTCGATGTAATCCACGCCAAGCTGATCGAGCGCCAGCGCGATCTGGCGCTTGTCCTCGACCGAGAAATCCACGCCCTGGGTCTGCGCCCCATCGCGCAAGGTGGTGTCGAAGATGTAAAGGCGTTCGCGGGTCATGGCCGCGGCTCCGCCAGCAGCGCGGTCAGCCGGGCGCGGCTGGACGCGCCAAGCCGCGCCGCCGCCAGCGCGATGCCGGCCAATGCGGATGCCTGCTGGACAAGGACGGCAAGCCGGACGTGCCTGTCCACCCATTCCGGCGCGGGACGGGCGGCATGGCGATTGCCAAGCGGCGCGCCCGCCTTGTTTTTTTCGCCTTGGGCAACAAAATTGTGCGGCGGTTTTTTCGTGTCCCCCTCCCCACCCTGGCGGTGGATAGCGCGGGGACAGCGGCGGGGCTTGCGGGCCAGGGCGGCGGTGATGATCGGCGTTTCCATGCCCGCATTGTACCGCAGCCCAAAGGCGTGTGGATAAGGTGACCTTATCCTAAGCCTGTCATGGCCGCCCTTGAGGCGATCATCCACGACGGGGCGCGGCGCGGGACGGGTGGATGGCCGGGCCAAGCCCGGCCATGACATGGGAGAGGTGGACGGTGTCACTTCTTCACCTCCCAGGTCGTGCCGCCGGGGCCATCCTTCAGCACAATGCCCTGGGCAAGAAGGTCGTCGCGGATGCGGTCGCTTTCGGCGAAGTTTTTCGCGGCGCGCGCCGCCTTGCGCGCTTCGATGGCATCGGCAATGGCGGCGGTGTCCACGGCCGCCTTGTCGGCGATCCGCATCTGGACATTGGAGAACCCTAGAAAACCCAAGCCACCGGCCAGCGCCATGTCACCGGCCTGGTGCAACGAGGCAATGGCGGCGGGGGTGTTGAGGTCGTCCGACAGCGCCTCGAAGAAGGCGGCATCCGGCGCGGGATCGGCCAGCGGCTCGGTCACCTCGTACCAGCGTTCCAGCATCTTCCAGCTTTCCTTGAGGCCCGCGACGGTGAAATCGATCGGCTGGCGGTAATGGGTACGCAGCATGTTGAAGCGCAGCACCTCGCCCGGCCAGTCGGCCAGGAGGTCGCGGATGGTGAAGAAATTGCCCGCCGACTTGGACATCTTCTCGCCTTCCACCTGCAGGAAGCCGTTGTGCATCCACACCTTGGCCAGCGGATGGTTGTGATGCGCGCCTTCGGATTGCGCGATTTCGTTCTCGTGATGCGGGAATTGCAGGTCGATGCCGCCGCCATGAATGTCAAACGTCTCGCCCAGATATTCACCGGCCATGGCGCTGCATTCGATATGCCAGCCGGGGCGGCCACGGCCCCATGGGCTGTCCCAACCCGGCGTCGCGGCGTCAGACGGCTTCCACAGCACGAAATCCATCGGACTTTTCTTGTAGGGCGCGACTTCGACCCGCGCGCCCGCGATCATCTCGCCCAGGCTGCGGCGCGACAGCTTGCCGTAATCGGGCTTGGACGAAACGTCGAACAGGACATGGCCGTCAGCGGCATAGGCATGGCCTGCCGCGATCAGTTGTTCGATGATGGCGATCATCTGGGCGATATGCTCGGTGGCGCGCGGTGTCACCGTCGGCGGCAGGTTGCCCAGCGCGGCGACATCCTCGGCATATTGGCGTGCGGTTTCCTCGGTCAGTTCGCGGATCGAGATGCCGCGCTCCGCCGCCCGCGCGTTGATCTTGTCGTCCACATCGGTGATGTTGCGGACATAGGTGACATGGGCGTCGCCATAGATATGGCGCAGCAGCCTAAACAGCACATCGAACACGATGACGGGACGCGCATTGCCGATATGGGCGAAGTCATAGACCGTGGGGCCGCAGACATACATGCGGACATTCGCGGCATCGATGGGCGCGAAATCTTCCTTGGTCTTGGTCAGGGTATTGAACAGGCGGATGGTCATGGCTGGCTTCTTACATCAGATTCGCCGCAGGTCCGTCACGGAGCGACGCCGGTGTCACCTGGGTGGCCCGCATACGCGGGCCATGACAATTGGGTTTGTGGGCGAGCAGAAGGGTTTTTGCGGGCTAGCCGCAAATTCGAATGCAGAGGGGGCGGAAAAAAGTCACGCCGTCTTTCCTTCCAGGCGCGCCACAGCCTTGTCGCGCCCGATCAGGGGTAACAGTTTTTTGAGTTCGGGTCCATCGCCCCGGCCGGTCAGCGCCAGCCTTAACGGGTGAAACAGGCCCCTGCCTTTGGCGCCGGTTTCCGCTGCCACCGCCTTGGTCCAGGCCGGCCAGGTGGTGTCGTCCCAGGGCTCGGGCGGCAGCAGGGCGGCGGCCGTGGCGGCCAGGGCGGCGTCTTCGATGACCGGCGTGACCGGGCCTGTCACCAGCCGCGCCACGTCGGCCGCATCTGAGAGACGCGTGACATTGGGGCGGATCGCCTCCCACAGCGCCTCCGATATCCCCATGGCCGCCAGGCGGGCGTCATGCGCCATGCCGTGCAGTAGCCGCGCGTTCAACGCTTCCAGTTCTTCCGGCACGAAATGCGCGGGCGCGCGGCCGATCCTGGCGAAGTCGAATTCGTTCGCCAGTTCGCCCAGGGTGAGACGCGGCTCGACAGGATCGCTGGTGCCGATCTTGGCGAGATACGATGCCACCGCCTGCGGCTCCAGCCCCGCCTCGCGCAACTGCTGCAGCGACAGCGAGCCCAGCCGCTTGGACAGCGCCTCGCCGCCCGCGCCGACCAAGAGCGGGAAGTGGGCGAATTTCGGCACCGGCCCGCCCAGCGCCGCGAAGATTTCGATCTGGGCGGCGGTGTTGGTGACATGATCCTCGCCGCGCACCACATGGCTGATGGCCATGTCGATATCGTCGGCCACCGATGGCAGGGTATAAAGAAAGCCGCCGTCCTCGCGCACCAGCACGGGATCGGACATGGTGGCGGTATCGATCTCCACCGGCCCGCGCACCAGGTCGGTCCAACTGACCTTGCTGCGCGACAGCAGGAAACGCCAGTGGGGCCTCCGGCCCTCGGCTTCCCATTTCGCCTTGTTGGCGGGATCGAGGCTGGCGCGGTTGTAGACCGGCGGCTGCTTGCGCGCCGCCTGCAGCGAACGCTGGCGGTCGAGTTCGATTTCCGTCTCGTAGCAGGGATAGATGCGCCCCGCCGCCTGCAGCCGATAAAAGGCGATGCTGTATTTGGCCAGGCGATTGGCCTGGCGGTCGGTGGCGTCCCAGCTCAGGCCCAGCCATTGCAGGTCGCGATAGATCGCGTCTTCAAATTCCCTGGTCGAGCGCGCCGCATCGGTGTCGTCGATGCGCAGCAGGAACTGGCCGCCGGACTTTTTGGCGAACAGCCAGTTCAGCAGCGCGGTGCGGGCATTGCCGACATGCAAGAGCCCGGTGGGCGACGGCGCGAAGCGGACTCGGACGGTCATGCGACCCTCCCCTTGCGGGAGGGTCGAAATTCGTGAGCCTTGGCGAGCGAATTTCGGGGAGAGGGCATGGCCCCTGCGCTATACCCCTCCCCGAATTGCTTCGCAATTCGACCCTCCCTCAAGGGGAGGGTAAGGCTAGCGTGCATCTCGGAACGCATTCGTAATCGGATAGCGGCGGTCACGGCCGAAATTGCGGCTGCTGATCTTCACGCCGGGCGGGGCCTGGCGGCGCTTGTACTCGCTGACATACAACAACTGCTCGATGCGCTTGACCGTGGCGGGGTCATAGCCGCGCGCCACCGTATCCTCGACGCGCATCTCCTTTTCAACCAGACATTCCAGAATCCCGTCCAGCACGTCATAGGGCGGCAGCGAATCCTGGTCGGTCTGGTCCGCGCGCAGTTCGGCGGTGGGCGGCTTGGCGATGATGCGCTCGGGGATCACCATGCCGCGCGGCCCCAGCGCCCCCAGCGGCGAATTGGCGTTGCGCCAGCGCGACAGCGCGAAGACCTCGGTCTTGTAGATATCCTTCAGCACATTATAGCCGCCGCACATGTCGCCATAGAGGGTGGCATAGCCGACGCTCATCTCGCTCTTGTTGCCGGTGGTCAGCACCATGGGCCCGAACTTGTTGGACAGCGCCATCAGGATCACGCCGCGCAACCGCGACTGGATGTTTTCCTCAGCTATGCCCGCCTGCGTTCCGGCGAAGGGCGCGGCCAGGGTCTCGCCCATCGCCGCGACGGCGCGCTCGATCTCGATGGTCTCATAACCCACGCCCAGCAGGCGGGCACAGGCATCGGCGTCTTCCAGGCTTTCGCGGCTGGTATAGCGCGACGGCAGCATCACGCAGCGCACGCGCCCGGCCCCCAGCGCATCCACCGCCACCGCCGCCGACAGCGCGGAATCGATGCCCCCCGAAAGCCCCAGCACCACGCCGGGAAAGCGGTTCTTGTTCACATAGTCGCGCAGCGCCAGCACCATGGCGTGATAAACCTGGCTGGAACGGTCTTGCACCGCCGCCTGTTCGCCCGGCGCGCAGACCCATTTGCCTTCACCGTTGCGCGTCCATTCGGTGACGGCGACGCGCTCGTCCCAGCCTGGCAGCGCCACGGCCAGCGCGGCATCGGCATTCATCACAAAGGACGCGCCGTCATAGACCACCTCGTCCTGGCCGCCCAGCTGGTTGAGATAGATCAGCGGCAGGCCGGTCTCATGGATGCGCGCCGCCGCCAGCTTGAGCCGCAGGTCTTCCTTGCCGGCCTCGAAGGGCGAGCCGTTGGGCACGCACAGGATCTCCGCCCCCGCATCGGCCAGCCAGATGCCGACATCCTGTTTCCAGATATCCTCGCAGATCGGCACCCCCAGCCGCACGCCGCGCACCTCCATCGGCTCCGGCGCCGCGCCCTGGGTGAAGACGCGCTTTTCGTCGAACACGCCGTAATTGGGCAGTTCGTATTTGGTGGTGCGGCCCACCACCTTGCCGCCGTCCAGCAGCGCCACGGCGTTGTAAAGTTCCGTGTGTTCGATCCAGGGCGTGCCGATCAGGATGGCGGGGCCGCCGTCTGCGGTATCCTTGGCCAGCGCCTCCAGCGCGGCGCGAGCGTCGGCCTGCAGCGCCGGCTTCAGCACCAGGTCTTCGGGCGAATAGCCGACGATGAAAAGTTCGGAAAACAGGATGACATCGGCATCCATCGCCCGGGCGCGGGCGGCGCGGACGCGCGCCAGGTTGCCGGCGATATCGCCCACCACCGGATTCAATTGCGCCAATGCGATCTTATATAAATCAGCCATGACTGATATCTAGAGCATTTGGCCGGGGAAGAAGACCCCTCCCCGAAAAATCCGAAGGCGGATTTTTCGACCCTCCCTCAAGGGGAGGGTAAATTTCGTGAATTCAGCGTCCCGCGGCGACGCGGTGCTGGCTGGGGGATACCGCGACGCCCGAGGCTTCCTCGATCATCAGCGCGGTGGTCAGCGCCTGGGCCGCCTGCTCCGGCGTCACCAGTGCATCGGTGCCGGCCTTGGCGGCGGCGACAAAGCCGGCCACCGCCTCGCCCAGCGGATCGCCCATTTCCAGCGCGCCCAGCGCGCGCGGCGTGGTGTTGCGGACGCTGCGGGTGAGGAAATCGATCTCCACCACGCCATCGGCATAGACGGCGCGCAGGCCCCGCTTGCGCTCGTTGGCGATGCGGCTGGTTTCCAGCTTGGCGATGGCGCCGCCGGCGAATTTGACGATGGCATAGACCTCGTCGGCATGGGGGCCGTATTCGATCAGGCCTTCCGCCTTCACATCCACCACCGCGCCCGGCACCAGGGTATGCACCAGATCCAGGTCGTGGATCATCAGGTCCAGCACCACCGAAACATCGTCGCCGCGCCCGGTCCAGGGGCCCTGGCGCCAGCAGGTGATCTCCACCGGGGTTTCCGCCAGGTCGAGCAGGCCGGTGCGGGCGAAGACAAAGCGTTCCTGGTGGCCGACGGTCAGCACCCGGCCGGTCTCGCGCGACAGGGCGACCAGTTCGGCGGCTTCTTCCAGGGTGGTGGCGATAGGTTTTTCCACCAGCACATGGGCGCCGGCATTCAGGAAGGCGCGCACGATCTCGGCATGGGTAACGGCGGGCGAGCAGACGCTGACCAGATCCACCTTGCCCAGCAACTCGCGCCAGTCCGCCACGGTCTTGCAGCCATAATGGGCCTTGGCCTTGCTGCGCATGTCGGCACTGGGATCGGCGACGGCGAACAGTTCCACGTCCTGGGCCACACTCGAAGAGTGGCTCAGCGCCTTGTATTTGGTGGCATGGTGATGACCAAAGACCCCTGCGCCGATCACGGCGGCTTTCAGCGGTCCATTTTCCGGCACGCGGCGGCGAAGAAACAAGATGGGATGTCCCCAGCGAAATCAGGTGCTTATCTGAGACCGACGCTCGCCGGGCCGCCAGCAAACAAATATTCCGGTTTGTTACCGGCTCGCCCACAATTGCGGCAAGCCCTTGAAAGACATTCTATTTTTCCGGCGTCGAGGCCATCAGCGAGGCCAGCGCGGCGACAATCAGATACGCCAGCATGAGCGGCGCAAGGCCGATCAGCACCGCGCCGGTGATATCGGCGAAGGCGCTGCAGTTCAGCCAGGGATAGGCCGAGCCGACGAACAGGAACTGGATGCCCACCACCGCCACGATTCCGAACAGGAAAGCGCGCAGGGTCGGCCCCAGCGCCGGGGGGCGGCTTTCGCTTTCCAGCCGGATCAGCCCCGCCGCCAGTCTGAGGCGCGAGGCGGTGCTGGCCAGGAAGATCACCGCCAGCAGCCAGGCGAAGGCGGCGGCATAGATCCGCCCGCCGTCCATGGTGCAGGCATACAGCGCCGAAACCAGCGCCCGCTGTCCCGGCACCACGAAATAGATCGCATTCTCCAGGGCCCCGGCGCCGCCGCGGTCGATATTGGCGGGGGCGACAAACGTCTGGTTGAGGAAGGACAGCACCACAAAGATCAGGAACACCGCCTCGTTGAAGCCGGGGATCAGGTGGGAGGCGCGAAACCGCTGCAGCAGGGCGCCCCGGCTCGCGGAAAAATGCCCGGCCGAGGCGCCGAAGCCGCCCACGAACAACAGGCCCATCGCCAGGAACAGCAGGGCGCAGATCACGATGGGGGCAAAGGCGTCGAGCGACTGGCCGCTCAGCCAGGCCAGCCGCACGGCATGAGCGCCCGCGAACAGGCAGAAGATGATCCAGCCTTTGGCGAGGAGACGCGCTATGCCCATGCGATGACCGAATATGTTGCTGCCGCCGCTCGCCCAAGCTCGCGGCGTTCCCAAGCTTTCGCAGGTCCGCCGGACCTGCTCACGCGCTACGCGCGCCGCTTGTGAACTGCTTCATCCGCTCGTCGCGGATGCCCTGGGCCAGGATGAAGGCAAGTTCCAGCGCCTGGCTGGCATTGAGGCGCGGATCGCAGGCGGTCTGGTAGCGGTCGGCCAGGTCGATTTCCTTCAGGCCCTGCGCGCCGCCCAGGCATTCGGTGACGTTCTGGCCGGTCATCTCAAAATGCACGCCGCCGGCATGGGTGCCTTCGGCGCGATGGATGGCGAAGAAGCTGCGGACTTCTTCCAGCACCCGCTCGACCGGGCGGGTCTTGTAGCCCGACTGCAGCTTGATGGTGTTGCCGTGCATGGGGTCGGACGACCACACCACCGCCGCGCCCTCGCGCTTCACCGCCCGCACCAGGGCGGGCAGCTTCTCGGCCACCTTGTCGGCGCCGAAGCGGGCGATGAGAGTCAGGCGGCCGGGAATATTCTGCGGGTTCAGCGCCGCGATCAGGCGCAGAAGATCGTCGGGCTCAAGGGAAGGCCCGCATTTCAGGCCGACGGGATTCTTGATGCCGCGCATGAATTCGACATGGGCGCCGTCGAGCTGGCGGGTGCGGTCGCCGATCCACAGCATATGCGCGCTGGTGTCGTACCAGTCGCCGCTGGTGGAATCGATGCGGGTCATCGCCTGTTCATAGGGCAGCAGCAGCGCCTCATGCGAGGTGTAGAAATCGGTGCCGCGCAACTGCGGCACCGAGGCCGAGGTGATGCCGATGGCGTCCATGAATTCGAGCGTTTCGGAGATACGCTGGGCGAGACCTTTATATTGTTCGCCGGCCGGCGAGTCCGCGATGAAGCCCAGCATCCAACGGTGGACATTGTGCAGGTCGGCATAGCCGCCCTGGGCGAAGGCGCGCAGCAGGTTGAGCGTCGCCGCCGACTGGGCATTGGCCTGCAGCAGGCGCTGCGGATCGGGGGTGCGCGCCTCGGGGGTGAATTCGCCGCCATTGATGTTGTCGCCGCGATAGGAGGGCAGCTTGACGCCGTTCTGGGTCTCGAAATCGTCGGAGCGCGGCTTGGCGAACTGCCCGGCGATGCGGCCCACCTTCACCACCGGCACCCCGGCGGCATAGGTCAGCACCACCGCCATCTGCAGCAGCACGCGGAAGGTGTCGCGGATATTGTCGGGATGGAATTCCGCGAAGCTCTCGGCGCAGTCGCCGCCCTGCAGCAGGAAGGCTTTGCCTTCCGCCACCTGGCCCAGCCCGGCCATCAGATTGCGCGCCTCGCCGGCGAAGACCAGCGGCGGGTGGTTCTTCAGTTGCGCCAGCACACGGCCCAGCGCCGCCTTGTCCGGGTAATCCGGCATCTGACGGGCGGGCTTGTCCTGCCAACTCTGCGGGGACCAGCTTTGGGCCACGCCACACTCCTCGCTAAGGGGCCCCGGATATAGGGGATCGGGCGGCAGTTTACCAGACACTGCTGACGCAGGGGTGAACGGCGCGGCGATAGGGAAAGTCTTTATGACGCAACGACTTGCGGGATCACCAGCCCCGGAAGAAGACGGCGTAGCGGCGTGTGGCCCCCGGGGCGCAACCGCGCGGCCAGCGCCAATGGTCGCGCACCCAGGCGACCGCGCGGTCGTTCAGCGCCGTGATGCCGCTGCTGCGGCCGACGCCGACATCCGAACTGCCATCCGGCCGGATCACGATCTTGAGGCCCACCCAGGCCCTTTCCCTCTGGTGCAGCAGTTCATCGCCCGAGGGTGGCGTGGTGTGGGTTTGCAGATCGGCGGGGCTGATGGCCGGGCACACGCCTTGCGCCATCGCGGGCTGAACAGCGAGCACACCGGCGACCAGCGTACCGGCGACCAGCCTACCGGCGACAAGACAGGCTGCGAGGAGATTGTGTTTCGGCATGACCGAAACGTAACAAAACCGGCGCGGCGTGCGCGCGCAAACATCGGCCGATGGTTAAACGGTAAAAACGCCGCCCACTTTTGACCCAGGCGTCAGCTGTGATGCTGGCGGAAGGCGTTATCTGCGCCACCGGATTGGCGGTGGCGGCGGCCTGGCTGTAGAGCGCGAATGCTTTGGCATCGTCCTGCCCCAGCCGGTAGGCATGCCCCAACTGGACTTCGGCCGGGACATTGCCCGCCGCCGCCCTGGTCAGCCAGCCGACCGCGGCGTCCTTGTCCTGCAGGCCGGTGCAGTTCTGCATCAGAAGCTGGCCCATGGCGCGCTGGGCATCGGCATTCTCCGCCCCCTGCTTCATCGCGATCATAGCGCGGGCGTCGCGGATTTTCTCTGCGTTACGATTACTTAATCCGGCGCCCTGTCGTGTTTGCCCGGATTTCCGGCTGATATCGCAAAAAACAGACGGGGCAAACATGCGGACCTGGATGGCGGCAATCGCGGTGCTGGCGCTGGGCGCGGGCGCCGCCCAAGCGCAGACGAAGACGCAGGATTGCGGCCTCAAGCAATATGATTCCATCGCCATGGAGGTGTCGCCCAACCAGCTGCTGCTGCCGGTGACCTTCGGCACGACGCCAAAGCAGATGGTCTTCCACCTGGAGGACGCCGCGAACGGCATGGCCGCCGACAGCGTGACGGCGATGAACCTCTATGTCGCCTCCATCTCGCCCAACATCCGCTTCCATCGCGACGGGCAGGACATCACGCAACTGGCGCACGCACCGGAGGTTCACCTGGGCAAGCAGACCATCAAGGGCAAAGGGCAGGAATGCGTCGCATCGTGATAGCGGCCCTGGCCTGCATCGCGGCCGTGCCCGCAATGGCCCAGCCGCGCGCCGAAGTGCCGATCCGCGAAGTGGTGTTGAGCGACCAGGCGCGCCGCTACACCATTCCCATCACGGTGGGCGCGACCGCGATCGAAGCGGGCCTGGATACCGGCTCGTCCGGCCTGCGCATCCTGCCCGGCACCCTGAAGGCCGACGACGCCAAGGCGGATGGCGGGTCCGACAGCGAATCCTATGGCGCGGGCACCCGCATCTCCGGCACGGTCGGCCATGCCTCGCTGACCATCGGCGGCCTGACAGCTTCGATCCCGGTGCAACTGGTCGAAAAAGCCGATTGCACCGCGCGCATCCCCAACTGTCCGGCGTCGCGCATTGCGCTGGGGCAGTTCGGCATGCAGGGCGACGGCCTGCCCGGCGAAGGTTTTCGCGCCATCATCGGTATCAACATGGCGCAGGCCGAGATCGCCACGCCGTTGCGCGCCATCGGTGCGGCGCGCTGGATCGTGGAACTGCCGCGTCCCGGCGGCGGTGCGCCCGGCCGGCTGATCCTGAACCCTGGCGATGATGAGACAAAGGATTTTGCAATGCTGCCCATCGCGGCCGCCTATCACAGCCAAAAAGGGGGACTGCACGACTCGGTTGCCGGCTGCATCCTCAATGCCACCAGCCAGGCCAAGGCGTGTGGCGCCCTGATGATGGACTCTGGCGCACCCGGCATCCGCGTGTTGCATGGCGGGTTGGGCGCGAAGCCCTGGGACAACGACACGCCCGCGCTGCTGGCCTTCTATGACGGCAAAGACATGCGCGCGATCGAGCAATTCAAGACCGGACTGCGTGAACATGCCTCGCGGCTGAGTTTCGATGAGGATGCGCTCGTGAGCGGCACGGTGATCTATGCGGGGTTGACGCCTTATTTCGCTTTCGATGTGCTCTACGACCCGGACAAGGGCGAGATCGGCCTCAGGCCCCGGCAGCCCGCGCCGAACGCCCCGGCAGGAGAACTGACGGAGCCGAAATAGCCCCGGTTCCGCCGCCAGGCCCCGGACTCAAAGCCGCAGGACAAGTCGCCTCCCGGGCCGCCCCTTGCGGCGGGGTAGGTGACGGAGTCTTTATAGGGCGTCCCAAATCACCGATGCCAACATGCCTGATGGAACCGCCACCGCAAATCTCTACCGCCCCAAGCTGCTCACGGTGTTCCGTGAAGGCTATGGCGGCGACGGCTTCCGCCGCGACCTGCTGGCGGCGCTGACCGTCGCCATCGTCGCCTTGCCGCTGTCCATGGCCTTCGCCATCGCCTCGGGCGTGACGCCGGAGCGCGGGCTGTACACCACCATCGTCGGCGGCTTCCTGGTTTCGGCGCTGGGCGGCAGCCGCTACCAGATCGGCGGCCCGGCCGGGGCCTTCATCGTGCTGGTCGCCGCCACGGTGGCCAAATACGGCATCGACGGCCTGCTGCTGACGGTGCTGCTGTCGGGCGTGATGCTGGCGCTGGTGGGGCTGTCGCGGCTGGGTTCGCTGATCCGCCACATCCCCCATGCCGTGACGGTGGGCTTCACCTTCGGCATCGCCATCATCATCCTGGCCAGCCAGTTGAAAGACCTGGGCGGGCTGAAACTGTCGGTGCCAGAGCCCGGGCTGCTGCTGCCCAAGCTGGCGGTGCTGGCGGCGGCGCTGCCCACGCTGAACCCCGCCGCCTTCGCCATCGGCGCGGGTTCGGCGGCGCTGATCTTTGTGCTGCGGTTGTGGCGGCCCACCTGGCCGGGCATGCTGCTGGCGGTGATCCTGGCCTCGGTGGCGGCGGCGCTGCTGCACCTGCCGGTGGAGACCATCGCCAGCCGCTTCGGCGAACTGCCCCATGCCCTGCCCCGTCCGGCCCTGCCGCCCATCACGTTCGCATTGGTACTGCAGCTTCTGCCGGTGGCGCTGTCCTTCACCCTGCTGGGCGGGGTGGAGAGCCTGCTGTCGGCCAAGGTCGCCGACAGCATGACCGGCAGGAAGCATCGCGCCAACATGGAACTGGTGGCCCAGGGCGTCGCCAATATCGGCTCGGCCTTGTTCGGCGGTATTCCCGTCACCGGCACCATCGCCCGCACCGCCACCAATGTGCGCGCCGGGGCCAGGAGCCCGCTGTCGGGCATGATGCATGCCCTGTTCGTGCTGCTGTTCCTGCTGGTGGCTGCGCCCCTGGCCGGCTTTGTGCCGCTGGCTGCGCTGGCCGGGGTGCTGGTGGTGGTGTGCTGGAACATGGCGGAGAAAAAGGAATTCGCCGACCTGCTGAAGACCTGGCCCAGCGCCGTGGTGCTGCTGGCGACCTTCGGCCTGACCATCGTGCGCGACCTCACCACCGGCATCATCGCCGGCTGCGTGCTGGCGGCCTTGCTGGCGCTGCTGCGCAAGCGCACGCCGGAGGAAGGGGTTTAGGGTCCGGACTCAATTGCCGTCAATCAGACCAACACTTTGTCATGGCCCGCAACAGCGGGCCACCCAGTTGGTGCGCATAAAATGCCGGCATGGGAGTCTGTGTCACCTGGGTGGCCCGGATTCCCGGGCCATGACATTGAGGTCGAAGGCACTCAGACCTGCAGGTCGGCGGGCGTCCTGCTGTAGCTTTTGGTCCGCATCGTCACCAGTTCCTCCGCCGCCGTGGGATGCAGCGCGATGGTGCCGTCGAAATCGGCCTTGGTGGCCCCCATCTTCAGGCATACCGCCACGATCTGGATGACCTCGGCGGCATGGTCGCCGAAAATGTGGCAGCCCAGCACCTTGTCCGTCTTGGCATCCACGATCAGCTTCATGTAGGTCCGCACGGGGCGCCCGCCCAAAGTGTGCAGCAACGGCTTGAAGGTGGATTTGTAGACATCGATGCTGTGGCCCGCCAGCAGCGCCTTGGCCTCGGTCAGGCCGACGCCCGCCAGTTCGGGGGTGGTGAACACCGCGCTGGGCACATGCCGGTGATCGGGCCGGGTGGGATTGTTTTTGAAGGCGGTCTCGACAAAGCACATCGCCTCATGGATCGCCACCGGCGTCAGCTGCACCCGGTCGGTGACATCGCCCACGGCATAGATGTTGGGCGCGCTGGTGCGGGAGTATGCGTCCACCTCGATCTCGCCGCGCTTGCCCAGCGCGATGCCGGCCTTGTCCACATGCAAGGCGTCGGTATTGGGGTGACGCCCGATCGCCAGCATGATCTGGTCGCAGTCGATCGCCGCGCCCTTGTCGGTCTCGACATGCAGGCAATCGCCGCGCTTCTCCACCAGGGTGAACTGGCTGTGCGGCAGCACCCGGATGCCGCGCTGTTTCATCGAATCCGACAGCGCGTCGCGCATGTCCTGGTCGAAACCGAACAGCGGCTGGTCGCGGCGGCACACCAGGGTGACCTCGCTGCCCAGGCCGTGGAAGATATGGGCGAACTCCACCGCGATATAGCCGCCGCCGGCGATGACGATGCGCGGCGGCAGTTCCTTGAGATGAAACGCCTCGTCGGAGGTGATGCAGAGTTCGCCGCCGGAGACGAGGTGGGCGGTGCCCATCTCGCGGGTGGGCCGGTTGCCGGTGGCGACCAGGATCTTGTCCGCCGTCACCCGCTTGCCGGAATTGAGCAGCAGCAAGGTGTGCGGGTCTTCAAACACGGCGCGATCCTGGAAGATGGTGACGCCGCTCTTTTCGACATTGGCGGTGTAGAGCCCCTCCAGGCGGGCGATCTCGCGGTCCTTGTTGGCGATCAGGGTCGGCCAGTCGAACTTGCAGTCGCCGAAATCCCAGCCGAAGCCGCGCGAGTCCATGATGTTCTCCATGAACTGGCTGGCATAGACCAGCAGCTTCTTGGGGATGCAGCCGCGGATGACGCAGGTGCCGCCCATGCGCCATTCCTCGGCCAGGGCGACGCGCGCCCCGGTTTGCGCGGCCATGCGGCTGGCGCGCACCCCGCCGCTGCCGCCGCCGATCACGAACAGGTCATAGTCATATTGTGTCATACCGGCGGCCTCGCACTTGCGGGTTTACGCTTAGCCGAGCTTAACTCCGCCCACAATGCGGGATGGAATGCGACGCGGCGGCATGCTGGGGGCGATGATCGCCGCCCTGTTGCTGCTGTGCGGCTGTACGCTTTCCAATTCCCTGCGCCGGGACGATTTCTATTCGGTCTGGCGCCAGGGCCCCGCCAGCCGCACGGTATTCTTCGCCACCGACCGCGAGCCGGTGGCCGGAGATTTCGGCCTGCACTGGAATGCGGCGCTCGCCTGTGGCCACGCCGCCATCGCCGTTCCGGTGCTGTGGTCTTCGCCGCTGCCGCTGGCCGAAACCGCGCCCTGCGACAGCGATGCCGCCCTGGCCGCGTTCGCCCGCCAGGTGGCGGCGGCGGCGCACGATGCCGGCTGCGGCCGGGTGCTGGTCTTTGTGCATGGCTATAACGCCACCTTCCGCACCGCCATGGCGCAGGCGGCGCAACTGGCGCTGGACACCCAATGGCGCTGCGCCATGCTGGCCTTCAGCTGGAGCAGCGAAGCCAAGTTCGACCGCTATGCCGCCGATATCGAGCGCAGCGGCTATGCCGTGCCCGCGCTGATCGGTCTGGTGCGCGCGTTGGGCGCGGCGGGGCTGCAGGTCGACCTGCTGACCCACAGCATGGGCGGGCGCGTCACCCTCAGCGCCCTGGGCGGGCTGTGCGCCGAACCCCATGCGGTGGTGAACGACCTGCTGCTGGTGGCGGCGGATGTCAGCGCCGAGCACGACAATGACGATTTCGGCCACCTGCTGCGCCGCGTCGCGCCCTGCGTGCGCCATGTCACGGTCTATGCCTCGGACAACGACATGGCGCTGATCGCCTCGGAAAGCGTGCATGGCGGGGTGCCGCGCGCCGGGCGGGTGCCGGAGAAGGATTTGCAATATGCCGATGGCCAGGTCGATATCGTTGACGCCAGCCTGGCGCCGGGCGACAGCACCGGCCATGGCTATCTGACGCTGTCCTATGAGATGGCGGACGATGTGATGTGGGCGCTGGCCGAGGCCGATGCCGCGCGCCGGGTGCGGATCGGCACGCTGGACTGCGCGCCGGGCTGCGCCGATGCCCGCTATGTCCTCAAGGTGGCGCCGCAGCGCCATCCCGATGGGGTTTCGCGGCTGATCCGCCAGGTCTGGCCGCTTATCCTGCCCGTTCAATAATTTCGACTTCGCCGGCGGTGGCGATCAGAAGCGTGGTGGCGATGCCGATGAACAACCCATGCTCGACCACGCCGGGGATCGCGGAAATCGCCGCCGCCAGTGCGGGCGCGTTCCGGATGCTGCCAAGGGCGCAGTCATAGATCACATTGCCGCTGTCGGTCTTGAAGGTGTCGCCATCGCGCTGGCGCAGGGTCATTGGCACATTGGCATAGCCCGCGGCGGCAAGCGCCGCGCCTAGCCGCGCGGCGGTGGATTTGTGGCCGAACTCCACCACCTCGACCGGCAGGGGATATCTGCCCAGGCGCGGCACCAGCTTGGATTCATCGGCGATCACGATCATCTGTTTCGACGCGGCCGCGACGATCTTCTCGCGCAACAGCATGCCGCCGCCGCCCTTGATGACGTCAAGATTGCGGTCGGCCTCGTCGGCGCCGTCAATGGTGAGGTCGAGCGGCGCGAGATCGTCCAGCGACGCCAGGGTCAGCCCCAGCTTGCGGGCCAGGGCGGCGGTCTTCTCGCTGGTCGGCACACACAGCAGCCTGGCGCCGCCGCGCACCATGGGCGCCAACTGTTCGACGAACATCTCGGCGGTGGAACCGGAGCCCAGCCCCAATTTCATGCCGTCTTTCACATATTCGAGAGCCTTGGCGGCGACGGCACGTTTGAGGGCGTTCTGATCGGTCATGGCGGGGACATTATAGCGGCGCGGCCCGACCGCAACCCTCCCCTTGAGGGAGGGTCGAAAAATTCGGAGCACCGCGACGGATTTTTCGGGGAGGGGTCAATCCGCCGGCCGCAATCGTGGCATGCCCCTCCCCGAATTGCTTCGCAATTCGACCCTCCCTCAAGGGGAGGGTGAAAGAAGGCCGGCGCGTTTGAGGGCGTTCTGGTCGGTCATGGCGGGATAGTAGAGCCTTTTGTCATTCCCGCGAAAGCGGGAATCCAGTCTTCCAGACTTTAGCCACTCTGCCGCTTGCCCTGGATGCCCGCTTTCGCGGGCATGACAGCATTACTCCACCGTCACGCTCTTTGCGAGATTGCGCGGCTGATCCACGTCAGTGCCTTTTGCAATCGCGGCGTAATAGGCCAGCAACTGCACCGGAATGGCGTAGAGGATCGGGGTGATGAAGGCGTTGGTGGTGGGCACCTCGATGCTGGCCCAGACCTTGCCCGCCTTGGCGATGCCGGCGGCGTCGGAGATCAGCAGCACCTTGCCACCGCGCGCCATCACTTCCTGCATGTTGGAGATGGTCTTTTCGAAATGCACGTCATGCGGCGCGATGACGATGATCGGCACCGCTTCGTCGATCAGCGCGATGGGGCCGTGCTTCATCTCGCCGGCGGCATAGCCCTCGGCATGGATATAGCTGATCTCCTTCAGCTTCAGCGCGCCTTCCAAGGCCAGCGGATAACTCGCGCCGCGCCCCATATAGAGAACGTCGCGCGCCTTGGCGATTTCCTCGCCCAGCGTCTTCAGTTTGGCTTCCTGTTTGAGGAATTCCGCGATATGGCGCGGGGTTTCCAGCAGCGAGGCGCAGAGTTTCTTTTCGTCCTCGGTGCTGAGATTGCCGCGCGCCACGCCCGCCGCTATGGCGAATGACGCCAGCGCCGCAAGCTGGCAGGTGAAGGCCTTTGTCGATGCCACACCGATTTCCGGCCCGGCATAGGTGGGCAGCACGATGTCGGCCTCGCGCGCGATGCTTGATTCCGCCACATTGACCACCGCGATGGTGGTCTGGCCCTTGGCCTTGGCGTCGCGCAGTGCCGCCAGGGTATCGGCGGTCTCGCCCGACTGCGACACGAACAGCGCCACGCCGGTGTCGGGATAGACCGGATTGCGGTAGCGCAGTTCCGACGCCACGTCGGTTTCCACCGCGATGCGCGCCAGCTTCTCGAACCAGTATTTGCCGACCATGCCGGCATAATAGGCGGTGCCGCAGGCCGAGATGGTGATGCGCGACGCCGCCACCAGCGCCTCGCGCAGGCCGACGCCCAGGTGGCGCACCACCGGCCCGGCGGGGTCCAGGTAATGCGCCAGCGTGTGTCCCACCACTTCCGGCTGTTCGTGGATTTCCTTGGCCATGAAATGGCTGTGGCCGGCCTTGTCCACCAGCGCGGCGCTGGCCGAGGTGATCTTGACCTCGCGGTTGGCGGGGCGGCCCTGGGCGTCGAAGATCGAAACCTGCGCCCCCCGGATCACCACCACGTCACCCTCTTCCAGATAGGAGACGCGGTTGGTGAAGGGCGCCAGCGCGAAGGCATCCGAGCCGATAAAGGCTTCGTCATCGGCGTAACCAACGGCCAGCGGCGCACCGCGCCGCGCCCCCACCAGGAGGCCTTCATGGTCCTTGAAGATCATGGCGATGGAATAGGCCCCGGTCAGTCGCGCCACCGCCTGTTTGGCCGCTTCGTCGGGGGCCAGGCCCTGCGCCATCAGGTCGGTGACCAGATGGGCGGCGGTTTCGCTGTCGGTCTCGGACTGGAACTGATGGCCCTTGGCGGTCAGTTCAGCGCGCAACTCGCGGAAATTCTCGATGATGCCGTTGTGGACGATGGCGACCTTGGCGGTGGCATGGGGATGGGCATTGGCCTCGGTCGGCGCGCCATGGGTGGCCCAGCGGGTATGGCCGATGCCGGTATGGCCGTGCAGCGGCCGGTCGTGCAGCACCGCCGCCAGCATGTTGAGCTTGCCGGGCGAGCGGCGGCGCGCGATCTCGCCATGTTCCAGGGTGGCGATGCCGGCGGAGTCATAGCCGCGATATTCCAGCCGCCGCAGCGCCTCCAGGATGATGGGGGCGACGTCGCGCGTGCCCGCGATACCGACAATGCCGCACATTATTTTTTCTCTTTCTGCTTTCGCGCGCGGAAGGCTTTCGCCCAGCCCGGCTTCTCGACCTGGGTGCCGCGCGCGATGGCCAGCGCGTCCGCCGCCACATCCTTTGTGATCACCGAGCCCGCCGCCGTGATGGCGCCGTCGCCGATCTTGACCGGCGCCACCAGCGCGGTATCGGAGCCGATGAAGGCGCCCGCGCCGATGTCGGTGATCGCCTTGGTGAAGCCGTCATAGTTGCAGGTGATGGTGCCCGCGCCGATATTGGCCCCCGCCCCCACCCGCGCGTCGCCCAGATAGGTGAGATGATTGGCCTTGGCGCCTTTTTCGATCACCGCATTCTTCACTTCGACGAAATTGCCGATATGGGCGTCGGGGCCGATCTTCGCGCCGGGGCGCAGACGCGCGAAGGGCCCGATGATGGCGCCGCTTTCGACAGTTGCGCCTTCCAGGTGCGAATGGCTGCGGATGCGCGCGCCCGTCCTTATCGTCACACCGGGGCCGAACACCACAAAGGGTTCGATCTCCGCGTCATTCTCCACCACCGTATCGTAAGCGAAGAACACCGTTTCCGGCGCGGGCATGCCCACGCCTTCGATCAGCAGGCGGCTGCGGGTGCGATCCTGCCAGCTGCGCTCGGCCGCCGCCAGTTCGGCGCGGCTGTTGACGCCCATCACCGAAGCCTCGTCGGTCACGGCGATGGCGCATTTCACGCCGTCCGTGCGGGCGATGGCGGGCACATCGGTGAGGTAATATTCGCCCTGGGCATTGCGGTTCTCCAGCCCCGCCGCCCAGCGGAAGAATTTGCGGGCGTCGGCGGCATAGAAACCGGCATTGCACAGGGTAATGGCGCGCTCGGCGGTGGAGGCGTCCTTGAATTCGACGATGCGATTGAGGAAACCGTCCGGGGTCAGCAGCACCCGGCCATAGGCGCCCGCATCCGCCGGCTCGAACGCCAGCATCGCCAGCCCGGTGCGCGCCTGCGCCTCCAGGCACTGCGTGACGGTGGCGGCCGTCAGCAGCGGGGTGTCGCCATTGGCGATCACCAGGGTGCCGTCAAAGCCGCCCAGCACAGCCTCAGCCGCCTGCGCGGCATGGCCGGTGCCCAATTGCCGGTCCTGGATGGCGGTTTCGCAATTTTGCGCGCGCGCGAAAGTGCGCACCGCCTCGGCGGCGGGCGCGGTCACCACCATGATGCGTTCGATGCCCGCGCCGCGCAGGGCTGCGATCACATGCCCCAGCATGGGCAGGCCGGCGACCTTGTGCAGCACTTTGGGCAGCGCGGATTTCATCCTCGTTCCCTGACCTGCGGCAAGAATGACAGCGGCTTTCGGCATGCTTTCGGGTAAGCCTCAGGGCATAAAAGAGGAAGTGACGATTTGCGACTCTATATGTCGCGCAAACTTACCCGGAAATCCTTACCGATGCGCCCCTCCCCTGCCCTGATTTTCGACCTGGACGGCACTTTGGCCGACACCGCGCCCGACCTGTTGGGCGCCACCAATGCCGTGCTGGCGGCGCGCGACCTGCCCATGCTGGACCTGACCAGCCTGCGCCACATGGTGGGGTTCGGCGCCCACGCCCTGATCGCCCAGGCCATGGAAGCATCCGGCGCGCCGGTCACCGAGGCGGACCTTTCGCCCCTGATCGCGATCTTCCTGAGCCATTACCGCGACCATATCGCCGACGGCAGCCATCTGTTTGACGGCGTGGCGCAAACCCTGGCGGCGCTGAAGGCCGAGGGCGCGCATCTGGGCGTCCTGACCAACAAGCCGCAGGACCTGACGGACCTGTTGCTGCCGCAATTGGGCATCGCGCCCTTGTTCGCCGCCGTCTATGGCGCGGGGCGCAAAAGCTATACCAAGCCCGATCCGCGCATCTTCCATGAGGTCGTCGGCGATGTATTTAAAGGAAGCGGGGGCGGCGGCCCGGCGGCGATGATCGGCGACAGCATCACCGATCTCCACACCGCCCGCGCCGCGGGGGTGCCCTGCATTCTGATGTCCTATGGCTTCACGCCGGTCCCGGCGCGCGAACTGGGCGCGGACATCGTGCTGGACGACTTCCGCGATATTCCCCAGGCCCTGCGCGACCTGAAGCTGCTTTAAAGCTCGCAGACCGCTTCTGACGGCCATACCATGGCGCTGGATTTCACCAGTCGCGAAACGCGCTCCAGCAGGACGTCGGGATCGAACGGCTTGACGATATAATCGTCGGCGCCGCCGTTCATCGCCTGCATCACCGTCTCGGTGTTGCGTTCGCCGGTCAGCATCATCACCGGCAGCTTGCTGGTCCGGGGATCGGCCTTCAGGCGCGACAAGGCCGACAAACCGCCTGGAAGATGGCCGCCGCCGCCCGGCATCTGCACATCCAGTATGACCACCAGCGGCTCCTTGACGCGCACCATCGCAACGGCGGCGATGGCGTCATTGGTGGAAATGACATCGTAACGCGCCAGGCCCAGGCGCAGCGACACCAGGCTGACGATGGTGGGATCGTCATCGGCGATGACGATGCAGCGTTTCATGGCGTGCCTCCGGATGGCCGCCACCGTGACCGGCGGGGCTTAACATTTCCCCAAGCCGGCGCGTTTTCCGCTTCACGGCCCATCCGGCGTGTCTTTTATGCAACCTGTTGGCTTAACAATCAGAATTACAACTGACATGTTTACATCAGGAAATTTTTCCCCTAAGGCCGGTCGCATGCCGATGCGTTTCGATTCCCGCCTGATTCTTGTCAGCATCGCGACCTTCGCGGGCTTTTTCCTGCTGGGTTACGGCGGCATCTTCATCTGGGGCGACAACCATTCCGCCTCGCCGATCTGGCCGGCCACGGCGTTCGGCTTTGTGATGCTGCTGCGGCTGTCGCGCTCGCGTGGCGAAGACGCCGCCATGCTGGGCGCCATCCTGCTGGCCGGGCTGCTCGCCAATTACCTGAGCAGCACGCCATTTGCGCTGTCGCTGGGTTTCAGCCTGATTAATGTGGCGGACGTGCTGGTGGGCAATCTCGCCGTTCGCCACCTGAAGATGCCGCGCCTGACCAGCATGGCTTCGGTGGTGAAATTCATCCTGATCGCGGCGATCACGCCGTCCCTGGCCGGCGCGCTGCTGTCGGCGGCGCTGGCCGTGACCCAGGGCGTCGATCCGGTCGTGACCGGCACGCGCTGGCTGCTGGCCAATCTCCTGGGCGCCCTGATCGTGTTTCCGTTCGGATTGACGGTGTCGCTGCGCCAGTTCGCCAAGCTGAAACTGGAGCGCCGCTTCCTGGCGGCGCTGGGCCTGTTCGCCGCGCTGACGGCGGTATCGCTGCTGGCCTTCAGCTATGGCGTGCCTTCCATGTTCCTGGCCATGGTCCTGTCCATGGCGATCGCGGCACGCTTCCGCCTGATGGGCGCGGGCGCGGCGCTGATCGTGATCGCCGCCATCGCCTTCGCTTCGGTGCGCGTCCTGCCGGGATCGCACACCATCGCCTGGGTCGAGCTCCTGCAATTCTATCTCGCCACCACCAGCGCGGTCAGCGTGCGCACCGCCATGCTGCTGAACGAGCGCGACCTGCATGTGGCGATCATCGAGCGGCGGCATCGCCGCGCCGTGCGCGCCAGCCGCTTCAAGTCGCAACTGCTGGCCCATGTCAGCCACGAAGTGCGAAGCCCGCTGTCGGCCATCATCGGCTTCAGTTCCATGCTGGAATCCGGCACGCTGCCGGCGGAGCGGGCGGCGGAATTCGCCGCCATCATCGCCCATAACGGCGAATTGCTGCGGCGGCTGCATGACGATCTGCTCGACCTGTCGCGGGCCGAAGCCGGCGCCTTGTCCATCCAGTCCGAACGGGTCGTGGTGGGCTTGAGCCTTGAGGCCTGTGTGCGCGGCATCCGCCTGGACGCCAGCCTGGGCGGCAAGGACGTGCTGATCGAAAGCGTCGAGGATGCGCTGGCGGTCCAGGCCGATCCGCAGCGGCTGGCGCAGATCCTCAACAACCTGATCGCCAATGCCTACAAGTATGGCGACAATTTCTCGCCCATCCGGGTGCGGGCGCGTGCCCTGGAAGACGGCTTCGGCCGCATCGAGATTCTCAACACCGGCCCCGGCATCCCGCAGGCCGAACGCGGCGCGGTGTTCCTGCCGTTCCGCCGCTCCGCCACGGTCGGGCGCCAGGTGCCGGGCGCGGGGCTGGGGCTTTCCATCGCCAAGCTGCTGGTCGAGGCGCAAGGCGGCCGCATCGATTTCGAAAGCGTGCCGGGCCGCCAGACCCGCTTCTGGATCGACCTGCCGCTGGTGGCCTGACCGGCGCCGGCATGCTAGCCTGCGAGGCGGCATGAGAGCCATGGGCGGCAGGCGGACATGCGCGCGAGCTATGAAAGCGCCATAATCGGCGACAGGTTCGGGCTTGGCCTTCCGCCGACCGTCCTGGCGCGCACCACATCCCTCGTGCCCATCGGCTTCACCCGGCTGCGCAGCAACCTGGCCGGGCACGAACGGGCCAGGGACGTGCCGCCGGAGAACGCCTTTTCCTTCCATGTCATGCTGCGTCCGATCTCCGCCGATCTTTGGATCGGCGGCAAGCACCGGCTGAAAACCTCGGTATCGCCGGGCGCCACCTTCCTGTTCGACCTGAACGAAAATCCGGTCTCCCAGATTCACACGCCCTTCGACATCCTCAGATTCTACGTCTCCCAGGCGTCGCTTGATGAATTGGCGTTCGACAATGGCCAGCGGCGGATGCCGGGCTTCTCTGTCCCCTGCCTCGGCGCCCATGATCGCGTCATGCATGGGCTTGCCCATGCCCTGCTGGGCCATGTCGAGCACCCCGGCGAGCACAGCGCGCTGTTCATCGATCATGTCGCGCTGGCGTTTCACGCCCATGTCACGGACGTCTATGGCGGCACGCCCATGCCGCGGCGCGTGCCGGGCGCCCTGACGCCCTGGCAGCTTCGCCGCACGCTGGACTATGTCCTGGAACATCTGGGCGGCGATCCCACCATTGCCCAGCTGGCGCGGGAGTGCGGGCTTTCGCCCGGCTATTTCGCGCGCGCCTTCCGGCAGGCGATGGGCGTGACGCCCCACAAATGGCTGATGAGAAAAAGAGCGGAACAGGCCAAGGCCCTGTTGTGGAACGGCGAACTTGAACTGGCGCAGATCGCGATCGCCTGCGGCTTCGTCGACCAGAGCCATCTGACGCGCGTCTTTGCCCGCTTCTATGGCCTGGCCCCCGGCCGCTGGCGGCGGCTTCGCCGGCCGCACTGATTTTTCAAATCAGGTTGGTTTTATACAATCGCGCGTCCTGCTTTCCGTCTTCCAATGCCGGGCGCCAAGGAGGATCGCATGACCGCCGTTCCACCATTCGTCCCGCACAGCGTCCGCACGCGGCAGGGCAATATCCATGTGCGCGATTTTGAGGGCGCCGGCCCGGCTTTTGTGATGATGCATGGCTTCCCCGACAATCAGGGCATCTATGACGATCTGATCCCGCATCTGGTGCGGGCGGGCCGGCGCACGGTCACATTCGATTTCCTGGGCTTTGGCGCCTCCGACAAACCCGCGGGCGCGGCCTACAGTTTCGCGCAACAGCTGGAAGACCTGGAAGCGGTGGTCGAGACCCTGGACTTGGGCGAGCTGGTGCTGGTTCCCCACGATTCCTCCGGACTGGTGGCGATCAATTTCGCTGTCGCGCATCCGCAAAAGGTACAGTCCCTCTGCATCCTCAACTCCGCCTTCGACGACACGCCCCTCAATGTCTGGCCGGAGATGATCGTGCTGTTCGCCGAGCCCGGCCTGAAGGCCCTGGCGCTGGCAATCGCGCAAAGTCCCATCCAGTTCGGCTGGCTGCTCGACTGGCAGCGCCTGGGTTTCGAAACGCCGCTGCCGCCGCACCAGAAAGCCCATTTCAAGGCCTTCATGGCGCCGCTGATCGGAGACAATTTCATCCGCCAGCCGGGTTCCGGGCCTGCCTTCGTGCAACTGGCGGCACAGTTTTATGACGAACTGCGGCGCAACACGGCGCGTCTGCCGCTGGTGGCGGCGCTGAACATGCGGGTCAAGGTGGTGTGGGGTGAATATGACCCCTATCTCGGCCCGGCCCTGGGCAGGGAACGCGCCTCCCGTTTCAAGCATGGAAGCTTTCATCCCGTTCCGGCGGGACATTGGCTGCAATCCGACGAGCCGGAACTGGTCGCAAGGGAATTGCTGTCATGAAAACTCTCTTCGGCCTTGCCGGTCCTTGTCTCGCGGCCGCCCTGGTGATTATCCCCGGAGCCGTCCTGGCCCAGGAAACCCGACCCAACAAGGATTCGATGGCCATGCCGCATGAAAGATCCACGACCGGCGAGGCCGAGATGAATGCGGCCAAGGCCCTGACCACCAAGGTGTTGGCGATCGGCAGCTGGACGGCCAAGGCCACGCCCGAGGCCCGGACCCCCGTCATGCCGTTCGAGGCGCGCGACACCATGCGTCTGATGCTGGACGGCAAGATCGATCAATGGTTCGCCAAGACCGACGGCTCGGGCGCGGTTTTCCTGATGAATGTGACCGATCCGGCCGAGGCCCACAGGCTGCTCGAGGCGCTGCCGCTGGGCCAGAGGGGCATGATGGTGTTTGAACTTATTCCCGTCGGCCCGCTCTGGCCGCTCGGCCTGCTGCTGCGCGAGCCGGGCAAGTAGCGCGGCCTGTTGGCGGGCGAAACCGACGCCTTCCTTGTTGTGTAACCGCTATGGCATGGTTTGAATGGGACGTCGCGGCTTTCAGCGACGCTTTCGTTCCCGCCAGCGGAGACATGACATGAAAGCCCCCGCCCTGATCGCCCTCCTCCTGACCGGCGGCATCGCCTCCGCCGCCGACGCCCCCAAGGCGCCCGAGCCCGCCAGGCCGGTTGACGCGGCCAGTTTCTATGCCGGGCGCTGGTACGAAATCGGCCGCACGCCCAAAAGCTTCAGCGACGGCTGCGTCGCCGGCACCACCGATTTCCTGACCAGGGATGGCGCGCTGTCCGAGCGCGACGCCTGCCGCGACAAGACCCCGGACGGCAAGGAAGAGGTGCTGACCGGGTCTTTGAAAATCCTCAACCCCGGACAGAACACCAAGGTCGATGCCACCTATCATATCTTCCTGGGCATTCCGGTGAGCCGCGAATTCTGGGTGCTGGATCATGCCGAGGGCTGGGCGATCTTCGCCAATGCCGACATGAAGGCGGTCAATCTCTACACCCGCGATCCCCATCCCGCGGCGGCGCTGGTGGAAAGGCTGACCCGGCAGATCAAGGAACTGGGCTATGCCGGGGCGCTGGAATTCCCCACCCAGTCCAGGCCGTAATCTACCGCGCCCGCATTCCGGCGATCAGGATATCCACCAGGCTTTTGGCGGCGCGTTTGCTTTCGGGCTCCGCGCCGGTAACGCTGGAAATGGCGCGCAGCAGGTCCAGCGGCTCCATGTCGAGGTGAAGCTCGCCGCTTTCGGCGGCGCGCGCCACCAGTCGCGCGATGGCGTCCTTCATCTGCGCCCCGGATTCGGCATAGAGCGCCGAGGCGCCGCCGGAAATCGAGCCCAGCACCTCCGCCATGCCGCGCTTGGCGGCCAGATAGTCCACGAACACCAGCAGCCATTCGCGCAGCGCCTTGACCGGCGGATGGCGCTTGGCCAGGCGCGCGGCGGCGGCGGCAAGCCGCCCGGTCTCGTTGCGATAGACCGCCGCGACCAGCGCGTCGCGGGTGGGGAAATGGCGGTAGAGCGTGCCGATACCCACGCCCGCGGCCCGCGCGATCTCCTCCAGGCTGGCGGCGGCGCCTTTTGCGGCGAACACCGCCTTGGCGGCATCCAGCAACAGGGCGCGGTTGCGCTGGGCATCGGCGCGGGCCTTGCGGACGGGTCTGGTTTTCTCGGTCACAGCACCCTTGAAAGCGGAGGGCTCCTCCGTATATAACTGGAGGCATCCTCCTCTTACGCCACGGCGGGCCGGCGAACAACCGGCGCGCGGGGAGCGGTGCACCCATTCTGCAACAAGGAGTTTGTCATGACCGCATCTTTTGGCGCCACATCCACCACCGACGACGTCCTGCAGGGCATCGATCTCAAGGGCAAGCGTGTGCTCGTCACCGGCGTCTCGGCCGGACTGGGGGTGGAGACGGCCCGCGCCCTGGCCGCGCATGGGGCGCAGGTGGTGGGCGCGGCCCGCGATCTCGCCAAGGCCGAACGGGCCACCGCCGAAGTCCGCGAACAGGCCGCCAACGGCGGCGGGCTTTCGCTGGTGGAACTGGACCTGGCCTCGCTGAAAAGCGTGCGCGCCTGCGCCGATGCCCTGCTGGCCGACGGGCGGCCCTTTGACGTGGTGATCGCCAATGCCGGCGTCATGCGCACGCCTTTCGGCCACACCGCCGACGGTTTTGAAACCCAGTTCGGCACCAATCACCTGGGCCATTTCGTGCTGGTCAACCGCATCGCGTCGCTGATCGCGCCCGGCGGACGGCTGGTGAATGTGGCGTCCTCCGGCCACCGCTATTCCGATGTGGACCTGGACGATCCGGGGTTCGAACACACGCCCTATGACCCGATGGTCGCCTATGGCCGCTCCAAGACGGCGAACATCCTGTTCGCGGTGGAATTCGATCGCCGCCACCGGGAGCATGGGGTGCGCGCCACGGCGCTGCATCCCGGCGGCATCCAGACCGAGCTGGGCCGCCATATGCAGCCCGGCGAACTGGAGGCGATGGTCGCCCATATCAATGACCAGCTGGCCGCCAGCGGCCAGCCGCCCTTCCAGTTCAAGACAATCCCGCAGGGCGCCGCCACTTCGGTGTGGGCCGGTTTCGTCGCCTCCGCCGATGCGGTGGGCGGGCGCTATTGCGAGAACTGCCAGGTGTCGCAGGTGACGGAGGCCCTGATCGGCCCCACCAGCCCCGGCGTGCGGCCTTATGCGCTGGACGGCGAACACGCCAAGGCGCTGTGGGCGAAAAGCGAAGCGATGGTCGGCGAGACCTTCTGATGCGGCGCCGCCGAAAACAATAAGTCACGGCTGTTGTGTGACCGCCGCGCCGGGCTCGGCGGTCACCAACGTCGGCGATTCCGCCAGCATCGAGGTTTTGGGCCGGGCTTCGTCCGCCCCATCGTTGCGCCTCAGGGTGGCGAAGATGACGGTGGACAGGATCGTGAAGCCGCCAAGCACCAGGAACGCAAGATGAAGCCCGCCCAGCATCCGGGCGGGGCTGTTGCGCAAGGCGTCCGGCACGAAAAACACGGCGATCAGGCCCGCGGCCGCGACGCCGAAACTGATGGAAAGCTGCTGCGTGGTGCTGGCCAGCGAGCTTGCGCCGCTGGTGCGTGTCGCCGGGACATCGGCATATACCAGCGTATTCATGCTGGTATATTGCAGGGAGGTCAGGGCGCCGAAGGACAGGGCCTGGATGACGATCAGCCATAAGGGCGTGGACGGCGTGATGGTGGCGAACAGCATCAGGACGACGCCGATCGCGACCGTGTTCGTAACCAGCACCGTGCGGTACCCCGCCTTCGCCAGCACCTTCGGCAGGATGGCCTTGGTGCTCATGGCGGCGAAGGCCTGCGGCATGATCAGAAGCCCCGACTGGATCGGCGTATAGCCCAGGCCGACCTGGTAGAGAAGCGGCAGCAGGAACGGCACGCCGCCAATGCCCAGCCGGGTGAAAAAGCTGCCGCTGACCGAAGCCGCGAAGGTGCGGATTCGGAACAGCGTCATGTCCAGCAGCGGGAAATCCGTCTGGACGGCGTGAAGCCCATAGCCGAACAGAAGTATCAGCGAGACCGCCAGCAGGCCCAGCACTTCGGTGGTGCCCAGGGCATGCTCGCCGAATATCTCCAGCACATAGGAAAGCAGGGCGATGCCGGAGCCGAACAGGATCAGCCCCTGCACGTCCATCGGCTGGACGTTATTTTCGCGATAATCCGGCAGGCGCCAATAGACCAGGCACAGCCCCAGGATGCCGATGGGCAGGTTGACGAAGAAAATCGCGCGCCAGTGGAGATAGGCGACGATGAAGCCGCCCGCGAGCGGGCCCAGCATCGGGCCGATCAGGCTTGGTATGGCGACAAAGCTCATGGCGCGGATCAATTCGGATTTGGCGAAGGTGCGAACCAAAGTGAGCCGCCCCACGGGCACCATCATGGCGCCGCCGCAGCCTTGCAGGACCCGGCAGGCAACCAGCAGGTGGATATTGCCGGACAGTCCGCACAGGACCGAGCCAAGGGTGAAAAGCCCGATGGCGGCGGCGAAAACCCGCCGGGTCCCGAACCTGTCCGCCATCCAGCCGCTGATGGGAATGAAGACGGCGAGGCTGAGGGTATAACTCGCCAGCACGGATTTCATGCTCAGCGGCGTGACCGAAAGGGCCTTGGAAATGGCGGGGACCGCGGTGTTCAGGATGGTGGTGTCGAGCGATTCCATGAAGAAGGCGACCGCGACCAGCCAGGGAACAAGACGCTTGACCGCGGAGAGACGCGGATCGGACGAACTATTGGCATCAGACAAGAAAGTCTCCCGGGGCGGCCACAGAGGTTGATGGTCTTGATAGCATGCCGCAGGACGTCGAGGACCAGGTCAAACCACAGCAAACCTGCGGCTGGACTCCGGGCGGAAATAGCCCTCTGTTTGTTCTCATGCAAGAACGGTTTGCCCCGCTTCACCATCGAGACAAGTCGTCCGCGGCCGTCGTCACCGGCGCGACAGGCGGGATCGGTCTGTGGATCGCGCGCGGGATTGCGCAGGCGGGGCATCATGTGATCTTGGTTGGGCGCGATCGGTCGCGCGCGCAAACAGCCCGGCAATGGATACTGGATGCCTTGCCATCGGCGAGCATAGAGACAGCCGTGGCGGATCTTTCCTTGATGTCTTCCACCCGCGCCCTGGGAGAGGCCATCCTTTCGCGTCATGCCAACCTGTCCCTGCTTATCAACAATGCCGGGATGTTCGATACAAGGCGAATCCTGACGCCCGAGAAGCGGGAGCGTGTGCTGGCGACAAACCTGCTTTCGCCGGTTTTGCTTTCACAGATGCTTCTTCCGGCGCTGGCGGCTGGAGCGCCGTCACGCATCGTCAACATTGGATCGTCCACGTCCGACAGGGCCCGGATCGACCCGGAGCATCTGGAGCTTGGCGATTCCTGGTCGATGCGGCGTGCCTATGCACAGTCAAAGCTGGCGTTGATGATGGCCACTTTTGCGATTTCCAATCGCACCAGGGGCACCGGCATGGTGGCCAATGTCGTTCACCCTGGCCTGGTGGCGACCGGGCTGGTGAAGGCAAGGGGGGCGATAGGCCTGGCATGGCGCTGCCTGGCGCCGTTTGCGCTGACAAGCGAGCAAGGCGCGGCATCGGCGCTGTTCGCCGCACTGTCACCCCGGATGTCCGAAGTAACCGGCGTGTATATCAAGAATCGCTTGATTGCAGCGCCAAATCCGCTCGCTCTTGATGCGGTGCTTGTGGATCGGGTTTGGACTGCAACGCAGGGGCTGATAGCGGCGACCCGCGATGCGCGATGACATCGGCCGGGGCCGACAAACGGGCTTTCAGCCAAAGATGCGCGCTCCAGTTTCTTGCCAAGGCGCCAAATGGACCGCGAGTGCCGAGCGATTGCGTTGAGGCCGCATGCACGGTCGGTTCCAGACACGCATAGGCGCTCTCGCTGTGCGTTGTCTGGCGTTCGAATTTCAACCGTCCCATGCACCATCCGATGAGCGTGGGGGAAATCCGGCAGGCCAGTGAGAAGAGCGCGGCGGTGCCGCTTACGACCGTATCGGAATTTCCCTGTTTGGCCGCCAGCCAGATTCCCTGGGCGATGACTTGCGGCTGGTATACCGGGCCGACGGGTCGCGCGGGCCATCCCATGTGGCTTATCGCGTGGCTGAAAAAGGGCGTGTTGACGGCCGGCGGAAAAATGGAGCGCAGCCGGATTGGACTGTTTTCCAGCTTCAATTCCCCCCGGACCGCTTGCCCGAAAGCGCGCACCGCCGCCTTCGCCCCGGAATAGGAGGACATCAGCGGCAGTCCGTGAAAAGCGGCGGCGGAACAGATGTTGATTATCGTCCCCTGACCTCTTTCGCGCATATGGGCCAATGCGATGCGCGTTCCATTGACGGTGCCGTGATAGGTTACTTCGGTGATCCGGTGAAAGTCTGTTTCCGGCACATCGCCAAACCGGCCATACACACCGTTTCCAGCGCAATTCACCCAGACATCCACAGGACCGAGCTGATTTGTGATCGAGAGAACGGCATCCGACAACGCGATGCTGTCAGACACATCTGCCTGGGCGGTTGCCACCAGGGACCCGGTGGCGGCGATGTCCCGGGCGGACTCTTCCAGTCCCTGCCGACCCCGCGCGATAAGGCCGATCCGCCAGCCATGATGCGCGAACAAAGCCGCGGTGCTGCGGCCGATACCCGATGATCCACCTGTGATGACGACGACTTTATGCAGGGCCATCGGCTTTGTTCTCACGGGATTGGCATGGGGGGAATTGCCGTCTTCGAAGCGACGCGCACGTCAGCGATCACCTGGAAGTGGGCCTTCCGACGCTAGGGAACCCCCGGATATTGGTATGGTTCCGTACAGAATTCAATTATAGTGCCGGAAGTGGCGAAGTGTCCCGCCAATCCCGCCCATCCCTGTGCGTTATAGAACAATGCGAAATCAGAAATTCAAAACCGGCATTATCGTTTGCGGTCTGTTTGTCGCCGCGGTCACGGCATCCTCGGCCCAACCCGTCCGCGACGGCGCGACCATGAATTTCGACTTATGGTGTCAGGAGCAGGCCAGGCTGCCCGCAGCGCGTTGCGATAAACGGACGCCGGCGGACGAACAGGCTTTTGAAGCACACCGGGCGGCGCTGGAGCATTACGAAATTCCCCATCGTTCGGCCCAGTACAATCAAGGCCGGGTGAACCGCGATATCATGAACGCCGACCCGATAGACAATCCTGGCAAAGAGGACCTCGGGGCGCAGCGCCAAAATCCGGATATGCAGCCCTCGGACCCGGCAATCCACTGACCAATGGTTCGTACCGGCGGCACGGCCGGAGAGGAACCATCACTTCGCGGAACGGCTTGCAACCCTGAGCAAAGAGATGCGCATGGATGAAGCGCGCGCCCATCCGGATGCCGAAAAATAAGCGCAAGATCGCCAATGCGGCAGCCGGCGGTGTATCGCGGTTGACGGGAAAGTGGCAGGCTGCCGGGCGAACCAGCCATGCTAGGACTGCCTGATGGCGTTGTTTCTCAACCTGGCATGGCTATCGGTCGGGGTGCTCAAATTCGGCGGGCTCGCCCTGGCTCTGATCGGGGTCGCGGTCTTCGGCTGGTATTTCGTGCGCGGAAACGCCCGGGCCGCGCGTGACGGCACCGGCAAGGTTCCAATTTCTTCCTGGCGCGGACCTGGCCCGATGCTGGGCGCGAAAATGCTGGCCGGGGGAATTGCCCTGCAGGTTTTGTCGGTGCTGTTGGCCGTGATGCTTCCGGGGCGGCTGTAAGGGATGTTTGGAATTCCAGGGAATTCCAGAGGAGGGAATTCCAGGGACACTAGGAATTCCAGGGACACTATACTTAATTCACCGCGCCATTATAGCAGCTTCGGCTGCTCGCTGTCCCCGCCGCGAGGCTTCGGAATTCCAGGGACACTATACTTAATTCACCGCGCCATTATAGCAGCTTCGGCTGCTCGCTGTCCCCGCCGCGAGGCTTCGGTCCCGGCTTGCGTCGCGCCAGCGGGCGATCCAGGCGCTTCTCCAGCTTGCGGACGAAAGCGGATGCGCCCAGCGGCCTGCCAGTCCGTTCCGCCGTGCGGATTGCCTCGCGCGTCGCGTCGTCCAGTCCTTCGCCCAGAAAGCTTTTCCAGTCGCCGACCCGCTCCAGCAACGGTGCAGTGCTGACCAACCCGTCGTCCCGGCCATCGAGATGCGCCCGCGCACTGGACCACCGCCATTCGCGCACGCGTTCCGCAAGCCGGGCGCGCACGGGATTGAGTTCGACATAGCGAGCGCAGGCCAACAGGTAATTGTCGTCCATCGGAAAAGAGGCGAAGCGGCCCTGCCACAGATAGCCCCGCCAGCCTTCGCGGAAATTGACTCCGCGCGAATAGCGGCGATGCGCGTCCGCCAGTGCAGCGCGCAGGCCATCCTCGTCGCGCGGCACCAAGATCAGGTGGACATGGTTGGGCATCAGGCAATAGGCCCATACCGCCACGCGGGCGGCGGCGCAGCTTTCCGCAAGCAAAGCCTTGTAGGTGCCGTAGTCGGCCTCCGAGAAAAACACCGGCTGGCGGCGGTTGCCCCGCTGCGTCACATGATGCGGCACCCCAGCCGCTACCACTCTTGCCATCCGCGCCATGCCCGACACTGATACAGCCAATCGCACGTGTCAATTAAGTATAGTGTCCCCGGAATTATAGTGTCCCCGGAATTTATTAGGGAATTTATTAGTGTCCCCGGAATTTATGCTCTCAATATCGGCTTGGAGGTCTCCATGAGTCTCAGAAAAGCTATCTGTCATTCAGTTGTCTTATCAACCTTTTGTGTTCAGCTGCTACATGCGCAATCGATGAGCACAGATGTGCAAAGAGAAGGCGCCGCTCAGTCCGACGTGAGGCGTCATGGTGACATCATCATCATTCGAGGCGATCTTGTAGATTCAACTGCAAAGCAATTTTCGAGACTTCTAGCTCCCGATGTTCGCGCCGTGGTTATCACCTCCGCAGGGGGCGACGCCGTTGCCGCAATGACAATCGGAAGAGAGATAAGAGTGCGCAATTTGAAATTAGTTGTATCAAAGGCTTGCGCGTCAGCATGTGCGAGTTTCATATTTATGACAGCAAAGGACCGGACAGTTTTACCAAATTCCCTCGTAGTTCTGCACAATACGAATTCTTCGATGTTGAGAATGCTGGGAAATCGCGCTCCCAAAGATGCACAAGAGCTTTTCGCGCCGAAAGCGGCTGCCGAGAAACAATATTATAGCGCAGCTGGAATTCCATCGGAGGTCCTATTTCGCCCCTTAGCAGAGGTTCGCGCGCGCTGCTATAAATTTGGGTATAATGCTGCGGGCACTCTTGAGGATGTTCCATGGAGCGCCGATTACAAGGGGTGGGTGCCACCGCTTGGTTATATTGAAGGCGTCTCTGGTCCGGTCAAGGGGTTCTGGCCGACCACGGCACAGGAATTTGGACTTGCATATCTGGCGGTGTTTAAGCCGAACACCCCAATTGCCGCGATGGGGTCTAACAGCACGTTTTCGGAAGCAGCCCTCGATCAGTTTTATTCCCTGCTCAAACCATGCCCATAAAACCAAGGCTGCGAAGTGCAATAGTACTTGTCGCGGCGTTCAGCGTATACATCCTCGCCGTTGGCGCAACAGCTTATGTCGATGCCGCGGCCTACATTGCAACGCCGGACTACGCGAGCTTTCTGCATTTTGCTGAGCCGGACTCCGGTAGGCATGTCGATAAGGCGACTTATCTGCTCGGTCCTTTGTTTTTCCAACTTATCGGCTTCGTGGGGTTGGTGTCGGTCGCTCGATCGATGCGATCGTCGCGAAGTTCAGAAATTCTTTTCATCGTCATGATAGGTATTTTGGGACTTGCGATGAGTGCGGTAACTGCACGACGCGCCATCGACGCTGCGATACGGATGGACTACCAATACGCGCCATCTGGTATTGTATGTTTGCCCCATTGGGGCGTCCCGTGCAGTCGCTCTTGATTCTGGGGACATTATACTTAATGCGCCGCGCATGCGGCGCAAAAACAAAGTTCAATCCCGGAGCGCACCTTCGCGGGGCCGGTTTCCGGTCTATCAAGAATATGAAAGTGCAATTGGCCGGCACCCTTCCGCGAAGGGTGGGCCTCGCGGGCCTCAAGTCGCTGGCGCGCGGCCCACTCGGCACCATCGTAAGCAACGCCTTCGCGTTGCTTACAATGGTGGGCGCGACAGGGATTGAACCTGTGACCCCTCCCGTGTGAAGGGAGTGCTCTCCCGCTGAGCTACGCGCCCGCCTGCGGCCCCGGGAGGGCTGGCGGAGGGGCGCAGCCTATAAGGGGGGGCCGATAGCCCGTCAAGTCCGGCTGCCTACTGGTTTATCCGGGCGGCGGGACAGTTCCTGCGCCCGGACAGGAAACAATCCATATCGTCGCGGTTCTTCTTATAGGCGTGGATCAGCCACACCGCGCCCACCACCAGCGCCACGACAAAGCCCAGCGCGATCAGGTTGCCGCGCTGGCGGGCGTCTTCGTCGTCCGGATCGTCATCGGGGCTGCTCATGGGCGAATGGTGATCGCCCCGCCGGCCTCGCGGCCGTTGCTCCACACCGACAAAGGATTGTCCGGCACCGCCTTGCCGGGCTGGGGCGGCGCGGTGGCGATCACCGTCAGGTCGAACACCAGCGTCTGGCCCGGCGGCACCGCGCCGTTCATCGCCGCCTTGGTGCCGAAGGCCAGGTTGGCCGGCACCGCCAGCAGCCAGCGGTCGCCCTCGCGCATCAGGGGCAGCGCCTCGGCAAGCCCGGCCATGGCGATGGTGCTGACCCCCAGGCTGGTGGGCAGCACAGCCGGAGTCTTTTCCACCACCGTCCCGTTGACCAGGCTGACGCTATAGGAAAGCTGCGCCACATCGTCGGCGCCCACCCGGCGGCCGAAACCGGCATGCAGCACCCGGTACTGCAGCCCGCTGGGCCGCAGCACGGTGCCGGGCTTTTTGGCATTGGCCGCCAGGAAGGCGGTGTTGGCCGCCGGGCCGAGCGCGTCTTCCGCCGCCCGCGCCGGCGCGGCCAGCGCCAGCAGAACCGGCAGCGCAAGCAGGACGCGGCCGATCATTCCTTGATGAAGGCCAGCAGGTCGGCGTTGATCGCATCGGCATGGGTGGTGGGCATGCCGTGGGGGAAATCCTTGTAGGTGATCAGCCTGCCGTTCTTCAGCAGCTTGGCGCTGAGCGGGCCGGCCGCGACATAGGGCACGATCTGGTCGTCCTCGCTGTGCATCACCAGGGTCGGCACGGTGATCTTCTGCAGGTCGCCGGTGAAGTCGGTCTGGGAGAAGGCGACGATGCCGTCGTAATGCGCCTTGGCCCCGCCCATCATGCCCTGGCGCCACCAGTTGGCGATCACCGCTTCGATTGGCTTGGCACCCGGCCGGTTGTAGCCATAGAAGGGCCCTTCCGGCAGGTCGCGGTAGAATTTGGAGCGGTTGGCGGCCAGTTGCGCCTGCAGGCCGTCGAACGCCTCCTTGGGCAGGCCCAGCGGATTGGCCTCGGTCTTGACCATCAGGGGCGGAACGGCGCTGATCAGCGCCGCCTTGGCGACGCGGCCCTGCGGCTCGCCATGGCGCGCGACATAGGCCGCGACTTCGCCGCCGCCGGTGGAATGGCCGACATGGATGGCGTCTTTCAGGTCCAGCGCCTCGGCCAGCACCGCCAGGTCGGCGGCGTAATGGGCGATATCATGGCCCTCGGCGCCCTGGCTGGAACGGCCATGGCCGCGCCGGTCATGGGCGATGACGCGATAGCCCAGGCCCAGGAAAAACAGCAGCTGGTTGTCCCAGTCATCGGCCGACAGCGGCCAGCCATGGCTGAACACGATGGGCTGGCCGGTGCCCCAGTCCTTGTAGAAGATATCGACGCCGTCCTGTGCGGTCACGAAGGGCATGGGGAATTCTCCTTGTCGGGACTATGCGGGCGGAATGTTAGAAAGAGGGTATGACAGTCTTTGCCGCATGGCGAAAACGGTCAAGCGGCCTTTATGGACATTTCAGATGCCCTCGCCCATGCCCAGGAAATCGGCGGTGGTCAGCCGTTCCGGCGGCTTTTCGCTGGTGATCTGCGCCACCAGCCGTTCGACCTGCAGGTTGATCTCGGGCACCGCCACAATCTCCCACCAGGCCGGCTTGGTCAGCGGCCCCAGCGCGAACAGCCAGGACGATGGCTTGCCCGCCGCATCCACCACGGCGCAGTCGCGGGTCTCGAACCCCAGGCCCAGCGGATCGGGCACCGCCAGCCGCCGCTCGCGCATGTCCGCGATCAGGGGAATGGCGATCTTGTCGAAGTCCGCGCCGGGGCCGGTGCAGTTGACGATATGGCCGGCGCGGAACGCCCGCGTGCCGCCGCCGCGCAGCCGGATGGTCACGTTCACATGGTCGCCGGCTTCGGCATAGCCGCCGATCCGCCCCGATACGGTTTCCAGCCGGCCTTCCTGGACCAGTTTTTCCAGCGCCGTGCCGATGCGCGGCGCGGTGCGGTGGCGATGCACGTCCCAGCGCGGCCGCAGATGGCGCAGGAACTGGCGGCGATGGCGGTCGCTCCAGCCTTCCCATACCGCCGCCACGGCGGGGCGGGCGGCGTCGAACACCCGCTGCCAGGGAATGTCCTGGGCCGCGGCACGGGCGATCTCCGACCGCATCAGCCGCAGCAGCGTGAGCGGCGAGGCCGGTATCCTGTCATGCAGGAATTCCGCCCAGGCGCCGCCCGCCCTGTGCTGGCGCGGCTGCAGGCCACGCCGCGACACCGCCAGGATGGGGCCGCGATGGCCTTCCTGCGTCAGGCGCAGCGCCACGTCCACCGTGGTCAGGCCGGCGCCGATCAGCAGCAGCGGCTCGCCCTTGTCCACGTCGCTGAAAGCGTCGGGCGCCCAGGGATCGGGAATGAAGAAGCCGGTGTCATACAGCCAGCGGTCGGGCCCGCCGGGCGGGCGCGGCGGCAGGTTGCCCATCGCCAGCACCACCCTGTCGGCGCGGATTTCGCGGCCATCGGTCAACAGCACGCCATGGCCGTCCTCCACCAGCCGCACCGCCTCGCCGCGCACGGCGGTGAAGCCGCTGCGGCTTTTCAGCGACAGGGCCTCGCTGACGCGCTCCTCCATGTAATCACCGAACAGCCGGCGCGGCACGAAAGCGTCCGCCAGGTCGAGATCGCTTTCCACCAGCGCCTCGGCGATGGCGGCGGGCTCCAGCCATTGCGCGAAGCCGGGCGTCAGCCCCACCTCCATGCGCGACACCGGCACATTGAGCAGATGGTTGGGCCCGCAGGCGCCATAGGCGATGCCGCGTCCCAGCTTCTTTTTGGGCTCCACCACGGTGATGCGCCAGCCGGGCCGGGCGCGGTGCAGCTTCAGCCCGAACAGGGCGCCGGAAAACCCGCCACCCACGATCACGACGGAGGCCATGGAGGAGTTCTGCGTCATGGCACGAGTTTACAACCCCGGCCGCGCCTTTCCAGCCCGGCAACGCCGCAGCCGATGGCGCCCCCGCCGCCGCGCGGTATAATGGCGGACGATGAATCCGCAGCAACTCCACGACCAGGCCGCCGCCGCGCAGCAAAGCGGCAACCTGGCCGAGGCCGAACGGCTCTACCGCCACGCCCTGGCGCTGGCGCCGGCGCCCGAGGCGCTGGTCAACCTGGGCAATATCCTGGCGCGCCAGCGGCGGCATGACGAGGCGCTGGGCCTGTATGACCAGGCATTGGCGGTCAGGCCCCAGTTCGTGGAAGCCTGGTTCAACCGCGGCAATGTGTTGCTGGAAGTCCGCCGCCCCGACGACGCCCTGGCCAGTTATGAGCGGGTGCTGACCTTGCGCCAGGACCTGCCCAGCGTATGGAACAATCGCGGCACCGCCTTGCGCCAGTTGCAGCGGCTGGAGGCGGCGTTGGTCAGTTTCGAGCGCGCCGCGGCGCTGGACCCGAACCATCTCAACGCCATGACCAACCGCGCCATCGTGCTGTGGGATCTGAAACGCTTCGAGGCGGCGCTGGCCGAGAGCGACCGCGTGCTGGCCAGGAAGCCCGATTTCGCCGAGGCGCTGTATGTGCGGGCCAACACGCTGCGCGACCTGGGCCGCCCGCGCGAGGCGCTGGACAGCTACCGGCGCACCCTGGCGGCGGCCCCGGACCATCCCTATGCCCTGAACGGCGTGGCCCAGATGGCGGGCGTGCTGTGCGACTGGAATCTGGTGGCGGCGCTGACGCCCCGGCTGAAGGACGACATCGCCGCGGGCAAAAGCCTGATCCAGCCCTTCGTGATGCTGGGCTATAGCGACGATGCCGCCTTGCTGCGGCGCTGCGCCGCAAACTATGTGCATCGCATCGCGCCGCCGCGCCCGCCCTTGTCGGATCGCGGGCGATATGGTCACGACAGGATTCGGCTGGCCTATCTGTCGGCGGATTTCCACCAGCATCCCACGGCGCAACTGATGGCGGAACTGTTCGAGCGCCATGACCGCAGCCGTTTCGAGGTGACGGCGGTCGCCTTCGGCCCCGACGACAAAAGCCCGATGCGGGCGCGGATGCAAAAGGCGTTCGACCACTTCCTGGATGTGCGGGGCAGGAGCGATCATGAAGTCGCCCGCCTGCTGCGCGAAATGGAAGTGGATATCGCGGTGGATCTGAACGGCCACACCCAGGATGCGCGCCCCGGCATCCTGGCCTGGCGGCCCGCGCCGGTGCAGGTGAATTACCTGGTCTATCCCGGCACCACCGGCGCGCCCTACATGGATTTCGTGCTGGCCGACCGGGTGGTGCTGCCGCCGGACCAGCAGCCTTTCTTCAGCGAGACCATCGCGTACCTGCCCGACTGCTATCAGGCCAATGACGCCACCAGCCGCGTGGGCGCCGCGCCGTCACGCGCCGAGGCCGGCCTGCCGCCGGAGGGCTTTGTCTTCTGCTGCTTCAACAATGGCTGGAAGATCACGCGCGATGTCTTCGACATCTGGATGCGGCTGCTGGCGCGGGTGCCCGGCAGCCTGTTGTGGCTGCTGGACGGGCCGCATGCCGAAACACTGCGCGGCGAAGCGGCGGCGCGCGGCCTGGCGGCGGGCCGGCTTGTCTTTGCCAGGCGGGCGCCACCGGACGCGCACCTGGCGCGCCACCGGCTGGCCGGCCTGTTCCTGGATACCCTGCCCTACAATGCCCACACCACCGCCAGCGACGCGCTGTGGGCGGGGCTGCCGCTGGTCACCTGCATCGGCAAATCCTTCGCGGGCCGCGTCGCCGCCAGCCTGCTCAAGGCGATGGACCTGCCCGAACTGGTGACCGCGACGCCCCAGGCCTATGAGGCGCTGGCGCTGGAACTGGCGCGCGACCCGGCGCTGCTCAAGGCCACGCGCGACAAGCTCCAGCGCAATCGCACGACAACGCCGCTGTATGACAGCGCCCGCTTCACCGCGAATATCGAAGCCGCCTATGAAGCGATGCTGAAGATTTAGTGGTGCCCGCCGCCGCCGCCATGGCCACCGCCGGCATGACCACCGCCACCGCCGGCATGACCGCCGCCGCCGGCATGACCACCGCCACCGTGACCGCCGCCGCCGTGACCGCCGCCATGGCCACCGCCATGAAAGCCGCCGCCGCCATGTCCGCCGCCATGGAAACCGCCATGACCGCCGCCGTGGAAGCCGCCGCCGCGATGCCCGCCGCTCCAGCCGTTCCAGCCATAGCCGCCGCCCCAGCCGAAGCCGCGGCGATAGCGATAGCCGCACCAGTAATAGCCGGGACCGTGCCAGCCATCGTCGTACCAGCAGTAATTGCGGCCGCCAAAGACAAAGAGCTGCACCGGCAGCAGCATCGCCTGCTGGTCGCTGGTGTAGACGCCGTTGATGAGTTGCGCGTCGGCCGCCGGAACGGCGATGCCGGTGAGTGCCGCGACCGCCGCCGCGCCGAGAAGAAACTTCCGCATGAAATACCTGCCGATCAAATGCCGCTCCGCTTATTTAAGCACGGAACGCGGGATTTGTTCCATCGCGTACGGTGCCTACAATGGCTTGGGCCGTTTTGCCGCGTCGAAGCCGTAAAACTTTTCCGGATTCTCCACCAGGATGCGATGGCGCAGGCCCGCATCGGGCGCCCACTTCGCCAGCAAATTCAGCAGGATCGCATCGTCGGGCATCGCCACCCGGCCCGAGGTGGCGTCGGGATGCGGCCAGTCGCTGCCCCACACGCAACGCTCCGGCGCCGCCTTGAGATAGCCCATCGCCGCCGCGCCGGCATCGGCATAGCCGGGCGGGCCCTCCTTGCCATAAAGGTAGGCGCCGGACAGTTTCACCCAGCCGTGGCCGCTGTCGAGCAGCCGGCGCACGGTGACATATTGCGGCCCCGTGGTGTCCACCGCCCGGCCCAAATGGTCGATGATCACCGGCACCGGCAGGGACAGCAGCAGCGCCTCCATCTTCACCAGGTCTTCCGGCGGCATGTTGAACTGCATGTGCCAGCCCAGGTCATGGATGCGCCGCGCCAGCGGCAGCACCTCGCCGGCGGCGACCGGATTGCCCAGGCCGAACTGCACCCGCACGCCCCGCACCCCGGCGGCGTGCAGCTTTTTCAGTTCCGCATCGGTTACATGGCTGTTGACCACGCAGACGGCGCGGCTGTTCTCGCCCATCTGGACCAGCACATCCAGCAGGCAACTGTTGTCGGTGCCATAGGTGGAGGGCTGCACCATGACATTGCGGCTGGTGCCCAGCCGGTGCTGCAGTTTGCGGTAGTCGGCGACGGTGGCGAAAGGCGGCTTCAGCTTGGCGCCGGGCTGGTAGGCAAAGCGCGGATCGTAGATATGGTGATGGCAATCGGCGGCGCCGTCGGGCACGGCGAAGCCGACCTTGGCGTCCTTGGCCAGGGCCGGGGCGGCGGCAAGCGCCAGGCCCGTCGCCATCGCGGCGCGGCGTGTCATATTTTCCATGGCGCTTCCCTTATTATTTTGGATCAATGATGGCGGGGCGCGACCCCAAAAACAATGGTGCGGCCGCGGCGGACGGGCTAAAAGCCGCGGGCATGACCCAAGCCCTTCAGTTGCTGGAAGACCGCAAGGCCCGGGCCCGCGCCTGGTTCGAAAGCCTGCGTGACGGAATCGTGTCGGCCTTCGAAAGGCTGGAGGACGACGCCCCGGCCGATCTCTATCCCGGCGCGGCGGGGCGTTTCGTCAAGACGCCCTGGAGCCGCGGCGAGGACGAAGGCGGCGGCGTGATGGGCATGATGCGCGGCCGGCTGTTCGAGAAGGTGGGCGTCCATACCTCCACGGTGTACGGCAGCTTCTCGGAGGAGTTCGCCAGGCAGATGCCCGGCGCCAGGGACAATCCGCGCTTCTGGGCCAGCGGCATCAGCCTGATCGCCCATATGAAGAATCCGCGCGTGCCGGCGGTGCACATGAACACCCGCATGATCGTGACCACGCAAAGCTGGTTCGGCGGCGGCGCCGACCTCAATCCGACGCTGGAATTCTCGCGCAGCCCGCGCCATCCCGACACGGTGGATTTCCATGCGCGGCTGAAGAAGGCGTGCGACGGTTTCAATACCGACTGGTTTCCCAAATACAAGAAATGGGCCGACACCTATTTCTGGCTGCCGCATCGCGGCGAGCCGCGCGGCGTCGGCGGCATCTTCTACGACCAGCATGACAGCGGCGACTGGGAGCGGGACTTCGCCTTCACCCAGGAGGTCGGCAAGGCGTTTCTCGACATCCAGCCGCAGATCATCCGCCGCCGCATGGCCGAACGCTGGACGCCGGAAGAACGCGACGAACAGGCCAAATGGCGCGGCCGCTATGTCGAGTTCAATCTGCTCTATGACCGCGGCACCACCTTCGGGCTGAAGGTCGGCGGCAATATCGAAGCCATATTGTCGTCCATGCCGCCGGTTGCGGAATGGAAATGAAAATTGGTTCGCGCGGTTCGCCGCTGGCGCTGGTGCAGGCGCGTTTCGTGGCCGGGCTGTTGGGGCTGGACGACAGCGCCATCCGTACCTTCGTCACCAGCGGCGACAAAATTCAGGGCCGCCTGCAGGACCAGGGCGGCAAGGGCCTGTTCACCCGCGAACTGGACGAGGCGCTGCTGGACGGCCGCATCGATTGCGCCGTGCATTCCATGAAAGACCTGCCGACGCGGATGCCGGCTGGCATCGCGCTGGCGGCGGTGCCTGCCCGCGAAGACCCGCGCGACGGCTTCATCGCGTTGCGCGCCAGGACGCTGATGGAATTGCCTGCGGGTGCGACGGTGGGCACGGCATCGCTGCGCCGCCAGGCCCAGACCTTGCACCTGCGCCCGGATTTGAAGGTGGAACTGCTGCGCGGCCGGGTCGAGACGCGGCTGGCGAAAATCGAAAGCGGCGTGTTCGATGCCACCTATCTGGCGCTGGCGGGCCTGAAGCGGCTGGGACTGGAACAGCATGCCGCCTCGGTGGTGGATGCCGAGGCCATGCCGCCCGCCCCGGCGCAGGGCGCGCTGGCGATCACCGCGCGGGCCGGCGATGAAAAGACGCTGGCATTGCTGACATCGCTGAATATCGCCGAACATGCCATCGCCACCACGGCGGAACGCGCTTTCCTGCAGGCGCTGGATGGCTCCTGCCGCACGCCCATCGCGGCGCTGGCGCGGATCGAAAACGGCGTGCTCTCTTTTTTGGGCGAAGTGCTGACGCCGGACGGCAAGCATCGCTGGCGGCGACATGAGACGGTGGCGCTGGGCGGCGACGCCACGGCCATCGCCCACACGCTGGGCCTGAAGCTGGGCGCGGAAATCGTCGCCGAGGCTGGACCGCTTTATAAGGCGCATTTCGGCGATGGCGGCTGGTAGATCAAACTCCGATGTCATGGCCCGCAAAAGCGGGCCACCCAGGTGACATCACATCGGCATGCGCAGCTTCGGTCGATATTCCATTCATTGAAACCGCGTTTTACGCCCAACTGGGTGGCCCGCTCTCCGGCGGGCCATGACAATGGGGTTAGTCCACCCGGAATCCCGGACGTAGCGCCACATGGTCGGCGCTGACGTCTGCGATCCGCGCGCAACCCAGCAGCTTCAAAGTGCGCACGATATCGGCCCGGAAAATCTCGATGGCGCGCTCGATCCCGGCGTCGCCCGCCGCCGCCATGCCGTAGGCATAGCCGCGTCCCAGCAGCACGGCTTTGGCGCCCAGCGCCATGGCGCGCACCATGTCGGCGCCGCGGCGGATGCCGCCGTCGAACAGCACCTCGGTCCTGTTGCCCACCGCTTCCACAATCCCCGGCAGCACGCGCAGCGGGGCCGCGACGCCGTCCAGCTGGCGGCCGGCATGGCTGGAGACGACGATGCCCTGCGCCCCCTCGTCCACCGCGCGGCGCGCGTCGTCGGCGGTCATGACACCTTTCATGACGATAGGCCCGTCCCAGATCTCGCGAATCCATTTGAGGTCGGTCCACGACACCTGGGCCGATTCCAGCGCCGCCGCCACATCCACCGCCGCCAGCGGACCAGAACCGGGCACCACGATATTGGGGAAAGGCCGTGTCATGCCGTCGGCGATGAAGCCTGCCAGCCAGCGCGGGTGCGCCAGGATGTTGGGCAGATAGGGCAGCTTGGCGAAGGGGTTGGGGCCCATCAATGCCTTCATCCCGTTGCGGAAGTCCTTTTCGCGGTTGCCCGCCACCGGCGTGTCGATGGTGACGAACAGCGCCTTGTATCCGGCCTTCTTCGCGCGCGCGATAGCAGCCTCCGCCGCGCCGCGTCCGCCCGCCAGATACAATTGATAGAAGGTCGGGCCCGGCGACTGCGCCTTCACATTTTCGATGGTGTGGCCCGACATGGTGGACAGGATATAGGCGGTGCCGTGCCGCCCCGCCGCCGCGCTGGCCGCCAGTTCGCCGCGCGGATGCATCAGCCGCGAATAGCCGATGGGGGCGAGCAGGAACGGCAGGTCGAGTTTCTGCCCCAGCACCGTCACCGACAGCTCGCAGGCCGGCGTCGCCACCGCGAAGCGCGGCTTGAACAGCACTTCGCGGAAGGCGCGCTCGCTGTCCTTCAGTGTCACCTCGTCGTCGGCGCCGCCGTCGAGATAGTCGAACACCGCGTCGGGCAGCCGGGCGCGCGCCAGGCGGCGCAAATCCTTGACATTGACCACTTTGGGAGAGGCGAGACTCATGGCGCGATCCGCTGAAATCGCGCCCGTTATGCCCGCAAAACCGTCTGTTTAAAAGACCGCCCCGCCCCGGTCAGTTCGACTTGGTGACCTGGCCCTCGGCGACGCCGCCCTTGCTGCCGATGCCCGGATTGACGAGATTTTCGTCCTGGGCCGATGTCGGCATGCTCTGGGCGGTGTGACCGGCCAGCGTGGCATTGGTGTTGGCGTCTTCGCCCGGATTTCCGTCGCGCAGGTCGTGCTTCTTGATATCGGCCATGATCGTCTCCTGACTGTGTTCGGGAGCGGTAACGACTTGGGAGCCGGAGAGTTTCAGAACCCAGTCCGCCACGTCGCGATCGACCGCCTCGCCCTCCAGGTCGCGCAGCAGCATGTGATAGCCCCGCGCATAGCGATGGGCGGTTGCCCTGGACCCCAGCGCCGCGATCACCGCCTGGGTGGGTTTGGCGGGGATGATCTGGTCGTTGGCCCCATACAGAAACAGGATCGGCGGCGGCTGCGGCGGCACCGCCCGGCGCGCTTCGTCCATCAGGTTCACCAGCCCGAACACCGCGTCGGTGCGCGTGTTTTTCTGGAACAGGGGATCGCGCCCCAGCGCCCGCAGCATGGGCACATTGTCCGACGGCGTGATGGTCACGACATGGCTGGCGGCGCTGTTGGACAGGATCATGCCGGGCAGCAGATGCGCCCCCAAAAACAGCGCCACGCGATAGCTGAGCGGCATGTCGGCGCGCGACCAGACGGCGGGCGCGACCAATATCGCGCCGTCCAGGACGGGCGGGTTGTCCGACGCCAGCGCCGTCAGCAGCACCGCCCCGCCCATGCTTTCGCCCAGCGCGAACACCGGCACGCCGGGATAGCGCGCCCTGGCCGCCGCCACCGCGTCCCGCAGGTCGGCGCGCATGACATCGGCCCCCGCCCACAGGCCGGGATTGTCGCTGTTGCCGAAGCCGCGCTGGTCATAGGCCAGGGTGGTGATGCCGGCTTTCGCCCACACCGCGCCGGGCATGGCGAAGGCGTTGGAATAATCGCTCATGCCGTGCAGCGCCACGATCACCGCGCGAGGCGCACCGCCGTCCGCATCCCAGCGGCGCAGCGGCAGGCGCGTGCCGTCGCGCGCCACGATGGCATCGCCGGCCAGCGCCGGTGTCACGCGCATCGCCCCGGCGGGCGCCAGCGTGGGCGCACAGGATGCCGCGAACATGGCCAGCAGCAGGGCGCAGACGACACGCATCACACCTGCTGAGGCGGTTGCGCCGTGGGGGGATAATGCCGGTCGCGCGGCACCAGCGCGCTGACCACGATGATATGGTCCACCTCCTCAAGCCCGAAGGGGAGAATGGCGCTCTCGTGATAGACGAATTGCGCGTCCGGCAAATCCTGTCCCACCCAGCCGCGATAGAACAGCGGCTCGCCCGATGTCCGCACCATGTCATAGAGCATGCGCAGCCCGATGCCGAAGCGCGGCGTGGTGGCGACGATGTCGCTGAGGCGGCGGCCGGAAAAATCCTCGCCGAAGCTGCCCTGCAAGGCCGGGCCGACGCTGCGATAGTGATAGTCGTTGCCGCCGTCCAGCACCTCGATCAGCACGGCATTGCCCGCCGCCAACACGGTATCGGGCGATTGGGGAATGCGCCGCGGGCCTTTTTCGGCCAGCCAGCGCATCATGCCGGCGCGCACGCTTTGGGCCTCCAGCCGGTCGAAGGCCACGATCTCGCCCGAGGATTCGTCCGGCATCCAGAAATCCACCATGGCGGAACTGTAAATCCCCCTCAGAACGGCAGCAACCCGATCATCGCCCCGGAAAGCCCGCTGGCCATGGTCCCCGCCACCAGCGCCTTCAGCGCCAGGGACACCACCTCGCCCCGCCGCTCCGGCATCAGGGCGCTCATGCCCGCGATCAGGATGCCGACACTGGCGAGATTGGCGAAACCGCACATGGCATAGACCATGATCTGGGTGCTGCGCGGGTCCAGCATGCCCGGCGGCGACGCCGCCAGCCGCAGATAGGCGATCAGTTCGGTCAGCACGATCTTGATCCCCATCAGCGAGCCCGCCGCCCCCGCCTGCGCCGCCGGCACGCCCAACAGCCAGACAAAGGGCGCGAAGATCCAGCCCAGCATCCGCTCCAGGGTTACAGGCGTGCCCCACAGGTGCGGAAACTGCGCCAGGATGACATTGGCCAGCGCCACCAGCGAGGTCGTCACCACCAGCATGGCGATGATCTGGAGATAGATTTTCAGGCCGTCCTCGGTGCCCTGCGCCATCGCATCCATGGTGGAGCGGTAATGCACGCTGCCCTGCTGTTCGGTGATGTCGGTGTCGGGATGGCCCGGCACCATGATGCGCGCGATCAGGATGCCCGCCGGCAGCGACATCATCGAGGCCACCAGGATATGCGCCAGCGCCCCGGGCAGCACGTCCTTCAATATGGTGGCATAGAGCACGAACACCGTGCCCGCGATCACCGACAGGCCCACCGTCATCAGGATGAAGATCTCGGTGCGGTTCAGCCGCGCCAGATAGGGCCGGATCACCAGCTGGCCCTCGATATTGCCCAGGAACACCGTGGCGGCCGCGCCCAGGCCGACGGCGCCGCCCAGCCCCAGGGTCCTTTTCAGCACCGCCGCCATGGCGTTCACGATCATGGGCAGCACATGCCAGTGCCACAGCATCGCCGAAAGCGCGCTGATCACCATCACCAGCGGCAGGATCGAGAAGGCCAGGTTTATCATGTTGGCGGGATGGGTGACGGTGAAGGGCGCGGGCCCGCCGCCCAGGTAACCGAAGATGAAGGTGGTGCCGGCGTTGGTGGCGGTGGTCAGCGCCCCCACCACGCTGTTGAGGCTGAACAGCGCGTCGCGGATCATCGGCACCTTGAGCAGCAGCAGCGCGATGGCGGCCTGCAGCAGCAGCGAGCCCGCCGCGATGCGCCAGGAAAAGGCGCGGCGGTCCTCGGACAGGGCCCAGGCGGCGGCGATGATGACACAAATGCCCAGCAGCGATTGCAGATGCGGCAACACCTCGGACATGCAAACCCGGCCAGGAACCCCGGCAGGGACGCTACACGATTTCCCCCCCTTTTCTATCCTGATTTCCCTCTTTGGCCGCGGCATGACAGAAGGACGCGGCTTCGGATAGACTCGGCTACAGAGGAAAAAGATGACCGGCAAACCGGCCCAGCATACCAAGGCAGGCACGATCGGGGCGCTGGCGGGGGCCCGCGCCTTTCCGCCCCTGATGGTGGTGATGTTCCACTTCAGCGAAGGCCATCATTACAGCGGCTGGCGGCCGCTGGATTTCCTCGCCACCCGCGGTTACCTGTGGGTCGAGTTCTTCTTCGTGCTGTCGGGCTTCATTCTCACCTACGCCTATTGGGCGCGGTTGCGCGACCTGTTGAAGCCGGGCGGCTATCTGGCCTTCCTGCGCGCCCGCCTGATCCGGCTCTATCCGCTGCATCTGTTCATGCTGTTGTGGCTGCTGGCGATGGTGATGGTGCTGCGCTTCCTGGCGGCGAAGGGCGGCTATCTCTCGATCTTCGATGCCCGCTATCACCAGGATGTCAGCGCCAAGGGCTTCTGGCTCAGCCTGGTGCTGGTGCAGGCCTGGAACACCATGAACACGCTGACCTGGAACGGCGTGTCCTGGTTCGTCAGTGTCGAGTTCGCGCTGTGCCTGCTGTTTCCCCCGCTGCTGTGGCTGGCGGAGGGAAAGCCGTGGCGGGGTTTGGCGATGATGGCGGCGGGGCTGGCCGGGCTGGTGGCGCTGCTGCTCTCCTCGAAACATGGCCTGGACATCACCTTTCACAATGGCGTGCTGCGGGGATGCGCCGATTTCTCGATCGGCATCGGCATGGCGGTGCTGTTCCGCCGCATCAAGCCGCGCGACCGGCTGCCGGAATGGCTGCATTCGGCGCTGCAGCTGATGCTGCTGGCGCTGCTGGGTTATGTGGTGATGCATACCGGCTGGTCGCACACCGGCATGGACATCTTCACCGTGCTGCCGCTGATGGCGCTGGTGTTCGCGCTGGCCTTCGACCGCGGCATCGTCGCGCGGGGCCTGCAGATGCGCCTGCCGCAGGTGCTGGGCGAATGGTCCTATGCCGTCTATCTGGGCCAGACCGCCTGGCTGCTGGCGATCCGCTTCCTGGAGCAGCGGTTTTATCCCGCGCCCGATGCCATGGTGCTGGGCCTGCGCTTTTCCACCCTGATCTGGTGGCTGGAACCCCTGGGCCTGGTGACGGTCTGCGTGCTGTGGGGCGGATTGCTGGCAACATGCATCGAACTGCCGGCGGCGGCAGCCTTGCGCGCCTGGTTCGGACGCCGCCTTGACCCGCGCGGCATCCCGACGCCATCCTGAGCGCAGCTTAAGAAAAATCAGGGAGCTTCGCCATGGCCATTTCCTTCCAGGACAGGGTCGTCATCGTCACAGGCGCGGGTGGCGGGTTGGGCCGGGCGCACGCCCTGCACCTGGCCAGGCTGGGCGCGAAAGTCGTGATCAACGACCTGGGCGGTTCGCTGGACGGCAGCGGCGGCAATTCGGCGGCGGCAGAGAGCGTGGTGGCGGAAATCGTCGCGGCGGGGGGCTCGGCAATAGCCAATGGCGCCTCGGTCAGCGATGACGCAGGCGTCGCGCACCTGGTCAAGCAGACCATGGATGCGTATGGCCGCATCGACGTGCTGGTCGCCAACGCGGGCATCCTGCGCGACAAGAGCTTCGGCAAGATGGAGTTGAAGGATTTCGCCGCCGTGGTGGATGTGCACCTGATGGGCACGGTCAAGCCGGCCAAGGCGGTGTGGGAGATCATGAAGGCGCAGGGCTATGGCCGGATCGTGGTCACCACCTCCTCCACCGGCCTGTACGGCAATTTCGGCCAGACCAATTATGGCGCGGCGAAGGCCTCGCTGGTCGGCTTCATGCAGTCGCTGAAGCTGGAAGGCGCCAAGGACAATATCAAGGTCAATGCGGTGTGTCCGGTCGCCGCCACCCGCATGACGCAGGCCCTGCTGCCGCCGGCGATCATCGAGATGCTCAAGCCGGAATTCGTCTCGCCCGCCGTCGCCTATCTGGCCAGCGAGGACGCGCCCACCGGCATGATCCTGACGGCGGCGGCCGGCGTGTTCGCCGCCGCCCGGATGGTGGAGACGGACGGCGTCAACCTGGGCCATGGCGCGACCGCCGACGATATCGCGGCGCATTTCGCGCAGATCGCGGATTGGGAGAGCACCAAGCATTACAGCCAGGGTGGTGAACAGAGCGCGAAATTCCTGGCCCGCACGCAGGAAAAGCCGTTGCTCGGCTGACGCGTAACACCGCGTCACAATTTTTTCCTTTTATGACGAAATGACTCTTGCGGCGCAGCACGAACTGCCGCACGCTTGCAGTCATGAACGACCTCGCGCTGAGCGTCCGGCTTGCGCGGCCTGAAGACGCCGCAGACCTTGCGCGCATCTATATTGAATCCTGGCAGGACACCTACGCGGGCACCATTTCCCATGCGCTGCTGGCCGCCATGTCGCTCAAGGGCCATACCGCGCGCTGGCAGGCCGCCATCAAGGGCAATGACCGCGGCGCGGTGCTGGTGGCGGAGGACGCGACCCATGGCGCCATCGGCCTGTGCAGCCTGGGCGCGGTGCGCGACGGCGGGCTGGGCTTCGACGGCGAAATCTATACCCTCTATGTGGACCCGGCTTTCCTGGGGCGCGGCACCGGGCGCACCCTGCTGGCCGGCGCGTTCGAGGTCTTCAAGGATCGCAAGCTGCGCTCCTGCCTGATCTGGGCGCATGCGAAAAACAATGCCTGTTTCTTCTATGAGGCGATGGGCGGACGGCGCGTCGCCACCCGTACCACCCGGCTGATGGGCGAGCTGACGCCGGAGGTCGGCTTCGGCTGGAAGCGGCTGGCGACGAAAAAGCAGACGCGGACCACCCAATCCTGAGGGTCAGTCGTGATCCGGCTGCGCCTGGCCGCAATCGCAGACGATTTGCGGCGGCAGGCTGAGGGGAATGCGCCCACGGCGGTGAAAGCCTTGCGACAGCGCCAGCAGCGCCCGCGCCCCGGTCGGCGTGGTTTCCCAGGTCGCCATGCCGCTGCGATAGCATTTGCGGCAGCGCAGAACCCGCTCGATATGTTCGTCCCTGACCATGGCCCAAGCCTAGGGGCGCAAATGGAAAGCATCGGTTGGCGGGCGCATCGCGTTTTTAAAAAGATTTTGCGCTTTGTTGAACCGGGTTCCCTAAAGGACCACGCCCTGCGGCGCGGTGAAGGCCGCATCCTCGACATCGCCGGTATTGCGCACGCCGGCGGGCTCGAAGCACAGGATTTCCGCTTCGGCATCGGCGGCGGTGCGGTGTTCCACCCCGCGCGGCACGACGCAACATTCGCCCGGCCCCATTTCCACGATCCGGTCACGATATTCGACGCGAAAGCGGCCCTTCCACACCAGGAAGAATTCGTCTTCCGTGGCATGGCTGTGCCAGGGGAATTCGCCTTCGACCTTGATCAGCTTGATCTCCTGCCCATTGAGCGCGGCGATCACCTTTGGCCGCCAATGCTCGTGGAACAGGGAAAATTTGTCGTCCAGGTTGATCTTGCTCATAAGTCCTTCGGTCGCACGAAATCCACCAGCTTGCCGCTTCCCAGCGCCACGTCGCGCCAGCGGTTGACGTCGAAATCCAGGATGGCCAGCGCGCTGGTGGGGAATTTCTCTTCCAGCGCCTCGTGCCGGGCGCGTTCCTTGCGCCGCACCGGCTCGCGCGCCAGCTGGGTGGCGGCGGCTTCCAGTCCCGGATTGTGGCCCACCACCATCAGGCCCGCGACCTTGGCCGGGGCACCGCGCACCGCGGCGACGATCCTGGGCGCCTCGGCCAGGTAGAGAGTGTCGCGATAGACGATCTCGCAATCCATCTCCTGCAGCACCAGTTCGGCGGTCTGGGTGGTGCGGGCCGACGCCGAGCACAGGATCAGGTCGGGCCGATAGTCGTTCTTGCGCAGCCAGCGCGCGACGCCCGCGCCGTCCTGCATGCCCGACAGCATCAGGGTGCGACCAAAATCCTCGATGCCGCCGTCGGCCGGCTGGGCCTTGGAATGTCGGAGCAGAAACAGGCGCTTCATCAGGCATTTGGCCTTGCGAATTCCGCATAAAGCTTATGTTCTTGACCGCGAGGGGGCAACCGCGCGACAAAAACATCGTTAAAAGGCAAGGCGTTAATGGCGACGAACAAGAAACCCGGCAACTGGAGGAAGCGCACCCTGGCGGTGCGCGGCGGCCAGGTGCGCTCGCCGTTCCAGGAAACATCCGAGGCCCTCTATCTCACCTCCGGCTATGCCTATGAGGCGGCGGAGGAAGCCGAGGCCCGCTTCAAGGGCGAGATCGGCGGCTATCAATATTCCCGCTTCGGCAATCCCACCATTTCGATGTTCGAGGAGCGCATGGCGCTCCTGGAAGGCGCGCCCGTGGCGCGCGCCACCGCCACCGGCATGGCGGCGGTGTCGGCGGTGTTCCTGTCCTCGCTGAAGACCGGCGACCATGTGGTGGCCGCCAGGGCGATGTTCGGCTCGTGCCTGCATGTGGTGGAGCAGATCCTGCCGCGCTTCGGCATCACCCATACCCTGGTGGACGGCGCCGATACCGCGCAATGGGAAGCGGCGATGCGGCCCGAGACGCGGCTGCTGTTCCTGGAAACGCCGTCCAATCCCACCTTGTCGCTGGTGGACATCGCCGCGGTGGCGAAGATCGCGGAAAAAGGCGGCGCGCGGCTGGCGGTGGACAATGCCTTCGCGACGCCCGCACTGCAGCGGCCGATGGAGTTCGGCGCCCATATCGTGATCCATTCCTCGACCAAGTATATTGACGGCCAGGGCCGGGCGCTGGGCGGCGTGGTGCTGTGCCATGAGGATTTCCTGGAAGACCATCTGCAGGTCTTCCTGCGCAACACCGGGCCTTCGATCAGCCCGTTCAATGCCTGGCTGCATCTGAAAAGCCTGGAGACCCTGGACCTGCGCATGCGCCAGCATTGCGAGAATGCGCTGCGGGTGGCCGGCTTCCTGGCCGGTCACAAGAAGGTGACGCGGGTGCTGTATCCGTTCCGCCCCGATCATCCGCAACACAACCTGGCCAGGGCGCAGATGGACGGCGGCGGCGGCGTGGTGACCTTCGATGTCAGCGGCGGCAAGGCGGCCGCCTTCCGCCTGGCCGATGCGCTGAAGCTGATAGACATCTCCAACAATCTGGGCGACTCCAAGTCGCTGATGACCCATCCCGAAACCACCACCCATTCCAAGGTGGCGCCGGAAGCGCGCGCCAGCCTGGGCATCACATCGGGAACCCTACGGATTTCGGTCGGTCTGGAAGACGCCGATGATCTTTGCGAAGACCTGGATCAGGCGCTCAAGGTCGCATAATGGCCGAGCACAAGATCAAGCTGACCTGGCATGACGGCGGCAAGCCCTTCACCTATGAGGCCTATCCGCGCGAGCATGAGATCGTTTTCAAGGACGGCCGGCAAACCGTGACGGCCAGCGCCGCGCCCGCCTACAAGGGCGACGGCAAGCATGTGGACCCCGAAGACATGCTGGTGGCGGCGCTGTCGTCCTGTCACATGCTGAGTTTCCTCGCCATCTGCACCAAGAAGAAGGTGACGGTGAAATCTTACCAGGATGATGCCACAGGCTTTCTGGAAAATGACGGCGAAAAACTCTGGATCACCAAGGTGATCCTGCGGCCCAGGGTGGATTGCGGCGCCGATGCGCAGACCTTGGCGCATATCCATCATCTGGCGCATGAAGCCTGCTTCATCGCCAATTCTGTGAAGACTGACATTTCCGTCGAGCCGCGCTAAGCCCTCCCCTTTTGCGTGCGCAAGCACGCATAAAAGGGGAGGCGCCCGGTTCATAGCGGCAGCGTATGAACGCGCTTGCGCTGCGAAGGGCGGAGGGGTTAATCAACAAAGTCCATTGCGCCACATTGTCGCTTGCATGGAACCGGAGGCGGCCCGATACTCGGCCGATGTACGAGCCCGACCAGATCCCCTTCACCGCCAAGTCCGCGCACCAGTATGAACTGGAAACGCGCCGCATCCGCGTCGCGGTGAAGCCGGCCTATCTCGACGACCAGTCGGACCCGGAAGACGACCGCTATGTCTGGTCCTACACCGTCACCATCGAGAACAAGGGCCCAGAGCCGGTGCAGCTTCTGTCGCGCTATTGGAGCATCATCGACGGCGTCGGCCGGGTGCAGGAAGTGCGCAGCGCCGGCGTGGTCGGCGTCCAGCCGGTGATCGCGCCGGGCGAAAGTTTCCAGTACACCTCGGGCTGCCCGCTGGAGACCGCCTCGGGCACGATGAGCGGCCGCTACCAGATGATGAGCGCGTCGGGCGAAAGCTTCGAGGCGGAAATCCCGGCTTTCCTGCTGGAAAGCCCCTATGAACGCCGCCAAATCCACTAACCTATAGTGGTTGAAACGCGCCTCCGGCCGCGCGAAACTTTCCCATGACCAAGCCAAGCCGCCAAGAGGCCGAACAGGCCGTCCATACCCTGTTGCGCTGGGCCGGCGACGATCCCGCCCGCGAGGGCCTGACCGACACGCCCGCCCGCGTCGCCCGCGCTTTCGAGGACTGGTTCAGCGGCTACAGTCAGGACCCCGAGGAATATCTCACCCGCACCTTCGAGGAGATCGAAGGCTATGACGACATGGTGGTGCTGAAGGACATCCGCTTCGAAAGCCATTGCGAGCATCACCTGGCCCCCATCATCGGGCGCGCCCATGTCGGCTATCTGCCGACCAAGCGGGTGGTGGGTATCTCCAAGCTGGCGCGGGTGGTGGAAGCCTATGCCCGGCGGCTGCAGGTGCAGGAAAAGCTCAATGCCCAGATCGCCAACACGATTGACAAGATCCTGCAGCCCAAGGGCGTGGCGGTGGTGATCGAGGCGGCGCACCAGTGCATGACCACGCGCGGCGTCCACAAGACCGGCGTCACCATGGTCACGTCATCCATGCTGGGGGCCTTCCGCGAGAATTCCGACACGCGGCGCGAATTCCTGCGCTTCATCGGCAATCCCGCCAGCCGCGAAGACCGCTGAGATGGCCGCGCTCGACCTGGTGAAGGAACTGATCGCGTTCGACACCACCAGCCGCGGCTCGAACCTGGCGCTGATCGATTACGCCCAGGCGCTGCTGGAACAGGCGGGGGCGCGCTGCCGGCGTTCGTATGACGCGACGGGCAAAAAAGCCAACCTGTTCGCCACTCTCGGCCCCGACGGCGATGGCGGCTTTGTGCTGTCGGGCCATACCGATGTGGTGCCGGTGGACGGGCAGGACTGGTCGAGCGATCCGTTCAAGCCGGAAGTGCGCGGCGGCTTGCTGTATGGGCGCGGCGCTTGCGACATGAAGGGCTTTGTCGGCACCGCGCTGCATCTTCTGCCGCAGATCGCCGGGGCGAAGCTGGCGCGGCCGATCCATTTCGCCTTGTCTTACGACGAGGAAGTCGGCTGTGTCGGCGTCAAGTGCCTGCTGGACGATCTCAAAGCCGAAAACATCAAGCCGGCGCTGGCGATCATCGGCGAGCCGACGCTGATGAAGATCGTCGGCGCCCACAAGGGCGGGGCCAAGCTGGTCACCACCTGCTGCGGCAAGGAAGGCCATTCCAGCGCGCCGGACAAGGGCGCCAATGCCGTGATGATGGCGGGCGAATTCATGGCCCTGCTGGAAAGCGTGCAGGACGAGTTGCGGCCCGACACCGATGCGCGTTTCGATCCGCCCTTTTCCACGGTGCAGGCGACGGTGGTGCATGGCGGCACGGCGGTGAACATCCTGGCGAAGGAAGCCGAAGTGACCTGGGAATACCGCTACCTGCCCGACCGCGATCCGGCCAGGATCGTGGCGCGGGTGAAAGATCGCGCCGCTGCCGAAGTACTGCCCAAATACCAGCGCCGCGCCGCCGAGGCCGCGTTCAACACCGCCCTGCATGCGCATTATCCCGGCCTGGTGATGGACGAAGACTCGCCCGCCATCCGCCTGGCGCGCGAACTGACCGGCGCCAACCAGGTCGAGGCGGTGGCTTATGGCACCGAGGCGGGGCATTTCCAGAACTACGGCATTCCGGCGGTGATCTGCGGCCCCGGCTCCATCGAACAGGCGCACCGGCCCGACGAGTTCTGCGCGTTGAGCGAGTTGGAAGCCTGCGAGGCGTTTTTGCGCAAGGTGATCGCGAAGGCTTCAACATAAATGTCATGGCCCGCCGGAGAGCGGGCCACCCAGTTGGGCATGAAGCACCCTGCTTCCGAAGCAAATATCGAACCAAATTGTTAGATTTGCGCCGGTGTCACCTGGGTGGCCCGCATTTGCGGGCCATGACAATTAAAAAGACCTCACAAGTTGGCCCAACAACCGCTTCCTGAGGTCGGGCCGCTTGCGCAACTCGCGCCAGGCCAGCAGCAGGCCTTCCGCCAGCAGCATCGCCACCAGCCCGCCCGGCAGGAACCGCAGGCCCAGGCGGCCCAGCAGGCGCGGCGCGATGCGGCGGGCGGCGAAATGCGCGACGGCGCGCTCCGCTTTCATGTCAGCGACTCCGGCCCGATCTCATGGGTCTTGCCGCAGAGTGAGGCGCGACCCGGAGGGGCAAATCGGTCCAGTGGACCGATTTGAGCGCCGAACGCCGCGAGCCAAAGCGAGCGGCAACGCAGCAACCTACGCCAAACTGTCAGGTCCAATTTCATGCGTCTTCCCGCAGAATTCACACCTAGCTCTAATCACGCCGTCGGGATCGGCCAGGCCGGCGCGGTCTTCCGGGGCGTAGCTTTTCAACACCGTGATGATGCGGTCGGCATTGCAATCGCAGCGGAAGATCACCGGCTCGGGCGGCTGCACCCGCACTTCGTCTTCATGGAACAGCCGCCACAGCAGGGTTTCCGGCGCCAGGGTGGTGTCCACCAGTTCCAGGTCTTCCACCGTCTTCAGCAGCAGCGACAGCCGCTCCCAGTCGTCGGATTTGCTTTCGACGCCCTCTCTGGCGGCATCGGGCGTCATCTGCAGCATGATGCCGCCGGCGCGCCAGTGCGGCTCCTTCTCCCCGGCCAGGTACAGCGGCGCGGCGGCCAGCCGGATCACGGTGGGCAACTGTTCGGACTGGGCGAAATAGGTCTCGGCGCTGGCGGCGATGCCGTCGGGCGACAGTTCGACAATGCCCTGGTAGGTCTTGCCGCCGCGCTGCGGCTCGATGGTGATGGCCAGCGCGCCCTTGCCCGCCAGCTTGTCGAATTCCCGGCCCTCCAGCGCCCCGAAGCGTTCGGCATCCACCCGGGCATAGCCGCGCACGCCGCGATGGCGGTTCTCGTCGGCGCCGTAATAGTCGGCGGTCACCAGGTCCAGCGGGCCGTCGCCCTTGGTCTGGATGGTCAGCCGCCCGTCCAGCTTCAGCGCGGTTCCCAAGAGCGCGCCCAGCGCCACCACCTCGCCCGCCACCCGGGCGGCGGGTTCCGGCAGGGCATGGGCGCCCAGCGCCCGGGCCGAGGCGGCATCCAGCCGGACCAGCCGCCCGCGCACGCCCGCCTGGGCGATGTCGAACGGCAGGACGAAGTCGCCATAGGGCGCGGGCTGTTCCAGTTTGTCAGGCATGCCCGACAATATGGCCTTTAGGCGCCCACTTTCAAGAAAGCGCCCAGGCCAGGATCGCCTTCTGGGCATGCAGGCGGTTTTCCGCCTCGTCGAACACCACCGATTGCGGGCCGTCGATCACGTCGTCGGTCACTTCCTCGCCCCTGTGGGCGGGGAGACAGTGCATGAAGATGGCGTCCTTCTTGGCCAGGCCCATCAGGTGCTTGTTGACCTGATAGGGCTTGAGCAGGTTGTGGCGCTTGGTGGCGTTGTCGTCGCCCATCGAGACCCAGGCATCCGACACCACGCAATCCGCGCCCGCGGCGGCGGCTTCGGCATCGGTGGTGAAACTCACCAGCGGATTGCCGGCGGCCCAGTCGCGGGTTTCCTGGTCCACGATCAGTTCGCGGGGGCTGGCGACGTTCAGCTTGAAGCCGAACTTGACCGCCGCATGCACCCAGCTGGTCAGCACATTGTTGCCGTCGCCCGACCAGCACACGGTGGCCCCGGCGATGGAGCCGCGATGTTCCTCGAAAGTCAGCACATCCGCCATCACCTGGCAGGGATGGGACCATTTGGTCAGGCCGTTGATGACGGGAATGGTGGCGTTGGCCGCCAGTTCCTCGATCATCTCGTGATCCAAAAGGCGGATCATCACCGCATCGACATAGCGCGAGATCACGCGGGCGGTATCGGCGATGGTTTCCTCGCGCGCCAGCTGCATCTCGTTGCCGGTCAGCATCAGGGCCGAGCCGCCAAGCTGCCGCGCCGCCATGTCGAAGGAGATGCGCGTGCGGGTGCTCTGCTTGTCGAAGATCATCGCCAGCACCTTGCCGTCCAGCGGGCGGTCGTCGTCCAGCGCCCCCTTGGAGCGGCCGGCGCGCGCCGCCTTGCGCGCCTTGGCGTCGGCGATCATCGCCTTCAGGGTGGCGCTGTCATGGTCCGACAGGTCGAGGAAATGTTTCGGCTTCACTGTGACGGGGGCGTTCATTGGGCGGCGGCTTTCTGCATTTCCATGTCGGAGGCGGTCTTGTCGAGCAGCGCGATGCCTTCGCGCAATTCCTCCAGGGTGATGGTCAAAGGCGGCAGCAGCCGCACGACATTGTCGCCGGCCGGCAGCACCACCAGGCCGTTGGCCCGCGCCGCCTTGATGAAGTCGGTATTGGCCACCTTGGCCTTCAGCCCCACCATCAGCCCCTGCCCGCGCACGCTTTCGAACACGCCGGGATGGCTCGCCACCAGCGCGCCCAGTTGCTGGTGCAGGTAATTGGCGGCTTTGTTGACATGATCCAGGAAGCCCGGCGCCAGCGCCAGGTCGAGCGCGGCATTGCCCACCGCCATGGCCAGCGGATTGCCGCCATAGGTGGTGCCATGGGTGCCCGCGGTCATGCCCTTGGCGGCTTCGCGCGTCGCCAGCACCGCGCCCAGCGGAAAGCCGCCGCCGATGCCCTTGGCCACGGTCATGATGTCGGGCGTGATGCCCGCCCACTCATGCGCGAACAGCTTGCCGGTGCGGCCGATGCCGGTCTGGACTTCATCCAGGATCAGCAGCAACCCCTTTTCATCGCACAGCTTGCGCAGATGGCGCAGGAAGTCGGGCGCCACCGCATGCACCCCGCCCTCGCCCTGCACCGGCTCGATCAGGATGGCGGCGGTCTGCGGCCCCACCGCCTTGTTCAGGGCGTCGATGTCCTCGACCGGAATATGGTCGAAGCCTTCCATCTTGGGGCCGAAGCCTTCGAGATATTTTTCGTTTCCCGTCGCATTCACCGCGCCATAGGTGCGGCCATGGAAGGCGCCTTCAAAGGTGATGATGTGGAAACGTTCGGGATGGCCGCTGACGAACTGGTAGCGCCGCGCCGTCTTGATGGCGAGTTCGATGGCTTCCGCGCCGGAATTGGTGAAGAAGGCGACGTCGGCGAAGCTGTTCTCGGCCAGCTTCTTCGACAGGCTTTCCTGGCCGGGCACGGTGTAAAGGTTGGAGACATGCCACAGCTTGCCGGCCTGCTCGGTCAGGGCCGCGACCAGGGTGGGATTGGCATGGCCGAAGGCGTTGACCGCGATGCCGGCCCCCAGGTCCAGGTATCGCTTCCCATCCTCGGCGAAAAGGTAGGAACCTTCGCCACGGACGAACGCGATGTCCGCCCGGTTATAGGTGGGAAACAAAGCCGAAGCGGACACGACGCACTCCTTCACGAAACAAAATTACAAGCTGGTGCTGGAAAACCTGTTTATCGGCTTTCCGTGGCGGTTTGACTACCCCCGGCGGCGCATCGCGGCCTTGCGAGTAGGCCCTCGAATCATGTGGACAAGGCGTGGGGGCTATCCCGTAATGCTTGTGTGCCGCAACCGTCGCGCTACTGTATTTGGTAACCGGGGGGTTAACGACGGCCCACCAGCCTAGGAGCGACAGCCATGACAGCGATGAACTGGTCCGACGACCGGGTTGAACAGCTCAAGACATTATGGACGGAGGGCCTTTCCGCCAGCCAGATCGCCCGCGCCCTGGGCGGCGTCACCCGCAATGCCGTGATCGGCAAGGTGCACCGGCTGGGCCTGGCGGGCCGCGCCAGCCCGTCGCGCTCGGAACGCCCGCGCCTGCCCATGGCGCCCAAGGTGCCCAGCGTGAGGAGCCATGTTCCCGCTGCCCCAGTGGTGGAGGAAGATCCCCTGCAGCTGGAAGACGGCAGCCATGCCACCGTGCTGACCATCAGCGACCGGATGTGCCGCTGGCCGATCGGCGATCCCGCCGCCACCGAGTTCCACTTCTGCGGCCACAGCCCCAAGGCGGGATCGCCCTATTGCGAGGCCCATGCCCGCAAGGCCTATCAGCCGCAGCAGGCGCGGCGCAGCGACCATAAGGGCCGGATGGCGGGGTGAGTTGCGACCCGTCCATTGTTGTCATGGCCCGCCGGGTTCGTAGCGACAGCGTGCGAACGGCCACCCAGTTGGGCGTAAAGCACCCCGCTTCCGAATTGAATATCGACCAAATTGCTGGATTTTTGCCGGTGTCACCTGGGTGGCCCGCATTTGCAGGCCATGACAAATTTTGGATTTATTGGCAGAAATCGAGGCCAGACCATCCAACGCCGCGAGCGGCAGGTGGCACTAGCGTCTGTCACGGATCGCATGCCAATCTCTCCGCATGAGCATCTACGACTTTTCCGCCGCCCGTTTGGGCGGCCATGACGAATCGCTGGGCGACTGGCGCGGGCGGGTGCTGCTGGTGGTCAACACCGCCAGCGCCTGCGGCTTCACCCCGCAATATGCCGGGCTGGAGGCGCTGTACGAAAAGCTGGAGCCGAAGGGCCTGACGGTGCTGGGCTTTCCCTGCAACCAGTTCGGCGGCCAGGAACCGGGCAGCGAAATCGAGATCGGCGCCTTCTGCCAGAAGAATTACGGCGTGACCTTCCCGATGTTCGCCAAGGTGGATGTCAACGGCGCGAATGCCCATCCGCTGTTCAAATACCTGACCGGAGCCAAGCCGGGCTTTTTGGGCACCGAGGCGATCAAGTGGAATTTCACCAAATTCCTGATCGGCCGCGACGGCGAGCCAGTATCGCGCCACGCGCCCCAGACCAAGCCGGAAGAGCTGGAAGCGCCGGTGTTGAAGCTGCTTTAGGGTCTGCACACAATTGAAATTCAAAATAAAACTGTCATGGCCCGCGAAAGCGGGCCACCCAGGTGACGCAGACTCCCATGCCGACATCGTATGCACACCAACTGGGTGGCCCGCTCTCCGGCGGGCCATGACAGACGGTGTCTGAATCAGGCGGCGGTGCTGGAACCGACGCTGGCGCTGTCCAGCGAATAGCCGGCCGAGCGCACGGTGCGGATCGGGTCGGCGGCGCCTTCGATGTTCAGCGCCTTGCGCAAGCGGCCGACATGCACGTCCACGGTGCGGGCCTCGACATAGACATCGCTGCCCCATACCGCATCCAGCAACTGTTCGCGGCTGAAGACGCGGCCGGGATGCTGGATCAGGTGATCCAGCAGGCGGTATTCGGTCGGGCCCAGATGCACTTCGGTGCCGGCGCGGCGCACCCGGTGGGCGGCGCGGTCCATTTCGATATCGCCCACCTGCACCACGTCTTCCGCCAGCGACGGGCGGATGCGGCGCAGCACGGCGCGCAGGCGCGCCAGAAGCTCGGTCATCGAGAAGGGCTTGGTCAGGTAATCGTCGGCGCCGGTGTCCAACCCGCGGATGCGGTCGGATTCCTCGCCGCGCGCGGTGAGCATGATGATGGGGACGTTGCGGGTTTCCTGGCGGCCGCGCAGGCGGCGGCAGACCTCGATGCCGCTGAGTTGCGGCAGCATCCAGTCGAGCACCACCAGGTCGGGCTGTTCCTCGGCGGCGACCAGCAGGGCTTCCTCGCCGTCGCGCGCTTCCAGCACCCGATAGCCTTCGCGTTCCAGATTGTAGCGCAGCAGGGTGACCAGGGCGCTTTCGTCCTCGGCGACCAAAACAGTCGGCTTGCTCATTTGGCGTGATTCTCGTAGGGCACGGCGGTTTCGCTGGTGGTGTCCGCCTTGGGGCGGTTGTTGGCGAGATGGCCGGCGCGCACCATGTGGTACACCACCTCGGCGATGTTGGTGCAATGGTCGCCGCAACGCTCGATGTTCTTGGCGACGAACAGAAGATGGGTACACAGGCCGATGGTGCGCGGGTCTTCCATCATGTAGGTCAGCAGTTCGCGGAACAGGCTGTTGTAGATTTCGTCGATCTCGCCATCGCGGTTCCACACCGCTTCGGCTTCCTCCGCATTGCGGCTGGAAAAGGCGTCCAGCACCTGCTTGAGCTGGATCTGCGCCGCCTTGCCCATGCGGGCGAGGCTCTGGGTCAGGCGGATCGGCGGTTCGCGGTTCAGCACCATGGCGCGCTTGGCGATATTCTTGGCCAGGTCGCCGATGCGCTCCAGTTCGGCGGCGGTCTTGATCGCGGCCAGGGTCTCGCGCAGGTCCACCGCCATGGGCTGGCGCAGCGCCAGCAGCTTCAGGGCGCGGTCCTCGATGTCCTGCTGAATCTCGTCGATGCGGATGTCGCCGCCCACGGCGCGTTCCGCCGCGGTCGAATCGCGGCGGGCAATGGCCTCGACGGCGGCCGCGAACTGGGCTTCCGCCAGGCCGCCCATCTGGGCCACCAGCGCGGCAAGGGCGTCAAGCTGCTCCCCAAAGGATTTGACGGTATGGTCATTCATCGCGCGGTTTCCAATCTGGTCAGAACCCTAGCTAGGCGGTTCGCACCAATCCTATGCGACTGTTTTATAACATTTCCGTGACAGGCTCCGGCTGGGACGTTTTCGGTGTGATTTCCCCCGGCGCGACGGGCAGCAGGACGGTGAAAGTGCTGCCCTCGCCCAGCTTGCTCTCGATGCTCAGCCGGCCCTGGTGGCGGCTGACGATGTGCTTGACGATGGCCAGCCCCAGCCCGGTGCCGCCGCGTTCGCGCGAGCGCTTGACGTCCACCCGGTAGAAACGCTCGGTCAGGCGGGGGATGGCGCCGGGCGCGATGCCTTCGCCGTCATCCTTCACCGTGGTGACGATCTGGCCGTCGCGGGCGGCGATGGCGACCTGCACCTTGCCGTTCTCCCGGCCATACTTGATCGCGTTCTGGACCAGGTTCTGGAACAGTTGCACCAGTTCGTCATGCTCGCCGATCACCACCGGCAGGCCCGGCGCCGCCTCGATCGTCACGGTGATGCCGTCTTGCGCCGCCAGCGGCTTGAGGGCGGCGGCGGCCTGGCGCACCACGCCTTCCAGGGCGATACGCCCCTCCGGCTTGACATGCTCGTTCATCTCGATGCGGCTGAGCGACAGCAGATCCTCGATCAGCCGGCGCATGCGCGCGGCTTCGGTCGCCATGATGTCGAGGAACTGCTCGCGCGCCGCCTCGTCGGCCTTGGCATGGCCGCGCAGGGTCTCGATGAACCCCGACACCGCCGCCAGGGGCGTGCGCAACTCGTGGCTGGCATTGGCGATGAAGTCGGCGCGCATCTGCTCGCTGCGGCGCACCAGGGTCAGGTCGTGCAGCAACAGCGCGGTGACCGGGGGCGACATGCTGATGCGCGCGGCATAGGCCTGGAAGTGGCGTTCGATCGGCACCGGCAGGCTGAAGGGGACATTGGCGCTGACACCCTGGGCGGCCTCGGCGATCACCGCCAGCACGTCAGGGTTGCGCAGCACGCTGGACGCGCGCTTGCGGTCCAGCCCCGGCCCCAGCACGTCGCGCATCGAGCGGTTGACGAACAGCACCCGCTCGTCATCGTCCAGCAGCATCACGGGAATGGGAAGCTGGTCCATCAGCACCCGCGTCATGGGCGGCAGCGCCGCCAGGGGATCGTCGGCCGCCTGTTCGGCGGGGCGCAGGATGGGTTCCTGGAAATTGACGAACTGGGCGATCAGCATCGCCGCCAGGGCGAAGGCCACCAGCGCCCAGAACAATCCCGGCCCGCCGAACAGCACGATAGCGCCGCCCGCGATGCTCCCGATGACCAGGGGCCAGGCCGTGGCGCGCAGCCGTCCGAGCGATTCCACCATCGGACTATATTAGCCGCGATTGCGACGGTTGGGTAACGCGTTTAGTAGCTTACCGTGACGGTTATTCTGTCCGTATACGGTCCAGCGGCGACATACTGGCCCGCCGGGATGCGGCCATAGCCGGTAAAGCCGATGCTGCCCAGCGAGAGAATGCTGTTGAAGCTCTGGGTCACGGACCCGTTGCTGCCGTCGCCCCAGACGGTCGCGTAACCCGCGCCGGTATAGATATTATAGCCAAGATGGCTGCCGGACATCGCCAGATAGCGGCCCGACGGGGTCGCCGCGTTGCCCGCCGACAGGGAAACCGCGAAGTCGGGCAACAGGTCCAGCCCCAGCAGGCCGCAGGATATCGCGATGCTGGTGCTGGAGGCGCTGGCGCTGGCGGGCGTATAGCTGCCAAACATCAGGGGCGTGGCGCTGACCGACATGGGGTCCAATATGGTGCCGCACAGAAGCGCGAAGGCGGGCGACGGCGCCAGCAACAGCGTCACGAGCGTAACCTTAATACGCACCCTTGGCCTCGCGCAGACAAAGCAGCGGCTGGCCGCCCGGTTTCCGCGGCTCGATGAAGACGCGGCAGCGCAGGCCGCCGCTTTCGATCACCGCGCCGCGCGGATGGTCCAGTTCGGCAATGAACAACTGGCCGTCGCGGCCGAGCGGCATCGCCTGGGGCTCGCCATCCAGCAGCACCCGCGCGCCGGGCGGCGGCGGCGAAGCCCCCAGCGTCACCATCGCCAGCAGCGGATGATGGGCGCGGGGTTTGAGATCCACCACCACGCCGCTTGAGGCGCGCGGCACCACGATGTCGTCGGTCTTTTCCACCAGGGTGTCGAAGGCATAGTCGCGCGATTCCACCGCGATATGGTTGGGCGACCAGGCATCCAGCCCGGTCAGCAGCGCCTCGCCCGCATCGTCGCTCACCGCCACCGGGCGGTTCTCGCGATAGATGTGAATATCCTTCTCGCCGGTCTGCACCAGCGCCACCGCGCCCCCCGGATCGTGGGCGGCAAAAAGGCTGCCGCGCAGCCAGACCAGCGCGCCGGAGGCATCGGTGCGCAGGCTGGCGATGCCCTGCTCCACCGACACCGCGCCGTCCAGCGCGACGCGCGGGCCGATCCAGTCGGCCTCGCCCTGGAAGCGGCCGCCATCCTGCCAGCCGCTGGCCAGCCGGTAGCCGAAGCCGCCATCGGGGTCGGCGGGGCTGTCGTATAGCGCCAGCGCCGAGTCGTTGGTGGCGGACACCCCGGCCAGGCCATGCGGGCCCAGCGGAATGTTGAAGGAGAATTGCCCGCTCAACGACCCGGTCTGGAAATCGCGCAAGCCGCTCAGGGCCGCGAAGGCGCCATCGGGCAAAGGCAGGGTCCAGGAGGCCGACAGCAGCGCCGTCGCCGGCTGGCCGGCATATTTGCTGCTGATCCAGCTTACGCCCAGGGTGCCGCCGTCCTGGAATCCGAACGGCGCCAGGTCGGCGGTGATGCCGCCCTGCCAGCGCTGCCGCGCCGGCGCCACGCCGCCGCCATCGAGGCTGGCCAGGTCGCGCCAGCCGCTGCTGGCGAACCAGCCCTGGCCGTACAGGTTGAAGGCACCCGCCACGGCATGGGCCGAGAAGGACGCCATATTGCCTTCATGGTCGCCGCCACTGCCGGCCAGGTCGGCGGTCAGGGAGCCGAAGCCGAAGCCCCACTCCGCGCCGCCGCCCAGCAATGCCAGACCGGGCGCGGCCTCGCCATGCGCCTCGACCGTCAGCGTGTCGGTAAAGCCGTGCCGCCAGTTGGCCGACAGCAGCGGCGTGTCATAGCCCAGGGAGTTCTGGCCATAGCCACGGCGCAGGAAGCCCGCATCCAGGGCATAGGACTCCAGCCCCGGCGCCAGCAGCCCCGCATCGGTATAGAGCGCGATGGTCTGGGTGGTTTCGCGGCCCAGCACGTCATGGGTCACCACGGTGGCGCTGCCGCCGCCGGTGACGATGGGCAGGTCGCGCAACTCGAAAGGTCCGGGCGCGACATCCTGCTGATACAGTTTGGCCGCGCCGCTGAACACATCCACCGTGGCGGGGACTTCGCTCTGGCCGAAGAAGGCGGGCAGCGGCTGGGTCACCAGGCCCGGGCGCAGGCCGAAATCGCTGGCCCATTCCACGCCGCCGAAGCGCACGGCGCGGCCCCAGTCGGGCGTGACGCTGATGGCATCGCCCAGGATGAGATGCGTCAGGCTGTCGGGACGATCCAGGATCACCGCACTGTCCAGCCGCACGCCGCGCCAGCCGCTGCTGTTGCCGGTGACAAAGCCGCTGTTGGCGATGCGGGCGTCAGGCGTGAAAACATCCAGCCCCAGCGAAGCCCCGCCCGACAGGCTGCGGCCCAAGACTTGTGCGTCGCCTGCCGTGGCGGACAGATCATAGTGAAAGATCGCGCCGCTGTCGGAACGCGCCGCCGGCATCGCCGCGCCCGCGCCCAGGTCGTAAACCTGGCGCGGCAGCGCGGCGGCGGCGAGAGTCAGCAGCAGCCGCTGGCCCGCCTCGTCGACATGGGCGCTGAGGCCGCCGGCATGCGCCAGGTCGATGCGGCCGTCCGCATCCGCGCGCGCCGTGACGGCAAGAGGGAGTTTGCGCAAATCCCCGGCGGCGATGAACAGGTGATCGGCTTCCGCCGTGACGGGAATGACGATGCCGCTGTCCCGGCCGTTGACGCTGGCTTCCAGCAGCCGCGCCGCCGCGACGGCCTGGGCCCCGGCCAAAGAGGTCATGAAAAGGCAGGTCATGACGAGGCCCAGCAGGAGCGCGCGCATGTCACGGCGCGACATCGGCGGCAAGATCGCGCCCGCTGCGGGCATCGCGGGCGCTGACATGCGCCGGGGCCGGCGGCGCCGCGCCGAAGGCATGCATCGCGCCCGGCAGCAGGTAAACCAGGCCGGTTTCCCGCGTCCTGCCGTCCAGGCTGACGCCGTTGAGCTTGACGGTCTCGCCGCCGCTGTTGGTGGCGCTGAGCACCCCGCCCCGCGCCGACCAGGACAGCGACGGCGGCGCGGGCGGCGTGACGCGCACGAACACCGGCACGGAAAATTGCAGCATCACATGCACGCCGTCGCCGCCCGTATCGTCGGGCAGTTCGCTGACCAGCAGGCGATAGGCATGCTCGCCGCCGCCCGATGGCCTGGCCATCACCCGCACGGTCTGGCGCGCGCCGGGCGCGAGTTTGGCGAAAGGCGGGCTGGCGAAGAATTCGCTGCTGGGGGTCAGCACGTCGCGGCCCTGGTCCTGGGTCCAGTCGGCGGCCTCGATCTGCACCGTCACCGGATTGGCGCCGTGATTGGTCACATAGAACAGACCGGCGGCGCCGGGCTTGAGCTCCAGGGTGGTCGGCGCGACATCCATGGCGGTGGTTGACGCTTCGCTAACCATAACCGGCGAGGCCGCCAGAAGCAGTGCCAGCAGATGTCCCCGGTTCATCCTTGCCTCTAATATGTGACGGTGACGGTGACGCGGTCGGCGTAACTGCCGGGCGTCACGAATTGCGCGGTGGGGATGCGGCCATAGACCGTCAGCGGCTGGGCCATGCCGCTGCCGTTGCCCGACACAGTGGAGGTGCCCGCCGAGGCATCGCCCCAGATCGTGCCATAGCCGCTGGTGGTGTAGAGGCCGTAGGTCAGGTTGTGGGTGCCGTCGCTCATGGCGCGGTTGACCGGATCGTGGGTGGTCGTGCCGCCATCCAGCGCCACGGCATAGGCCAGGGCATTGGTGCAGGTGACCTGCAGGATGGTGGTGGCGGTGACCGGCGCGCCCGAACCGGCATCATAGCTGCCGAAGGCCAGGTCGCTGGCGCTGACGGCGCAGCTTTGCAGCACCGTGGCGGTGACATTGAAGGTGGTGGTGGCGGTGCCGGCCCAGGCCGGACAGCCGGCCAGCAACCCGGCCGCCCAGATGCCCCCCAAAATCCTTTGTACCCGCATAGCCGCTCCTGCAACTTATACGAGTATAATTGCAGTAAACAACCTACCTAAAGGTTAACGGCCGGGACGTGCGGCCTCAGTCCGGGCGGGTGCGGCCGCGCTTGATCTCGGCGCGGTGCTTCTTGGTGTCCAGCCGCTTCTTCTTGCTGGCCCTGGGCACTTTGGTGGGGCGGCGCTGGACCCTCGGCTTGGCGGCGGCGGCCACGATCGCCACCAGCCGGGCGCGGGCATCGGCGCGGTTGCGCTCCTGCTCGCGGAAGCGCTGGGCGGTGATCACCAGCACCCCGTCATTGGTCAGCCGCCCGCCGCGCAGCAGCATCTCGCGCGCCCAGTCGGTCAGGCTGGCCGAGGTCAGGACGTTGAAACGCAACTGCACGGCGCTGGCGACCTTGTTGACATTCTGCCCGCCGGGGCCGGAGCTGCGGATGAAGCTTTCTTCCAGCTCGCTTTGCGGAATCGCGATGCGGTCGTTGACGACCAGCGGTTCGACAAAAGCGCCGCTCATGCGCCGAACGCCTTGCGCAACTCGCTTTTCACCAGCTTGCCGCCGGCATTGCGGGCCAGCGGCAGGTCCGACACCAGGATTTCGACCGGCACCTTGAAGGCCGCCAGCCGCTCGCCCACAAAGGCGCGCAGCATCTGCGGCGTCACGGCGGCGCCCAGCCGCGCCTGCACCAGGGCGGCGGGCACCTCTCCCAGCCGGGGATGCGGCAGCCCCACCAGCGCCGCATCGGCGACGCCGGGATGCTGGATCAGGACATTCTCGACCTCGATGCAATAGATGTTCTCGCCGCCGCGGATCAGCATGTCATGGGCGCGGTCCAGGATGGTGCAGAAGCCTTCGGTGTCCAGGCTGGCCAGGTCGCCGGTCTTCAGCCAGCCGTCGACAAGGCTCGCGGCGCCGGGCCGGTTCCAATAGCCCTTGGCGATATTGGGACCGAAGGCCCACAACTCGCCCACCATGCCGGGCGGCGCTTCGACGCCGTCCTTCATGACCTTGATGCGGCTGACCGGCAGCGCCGGGCCGCAACTGTGCGGGCGGTGCAGGTAATCCTCGGCCGAATGGGTGGTGCAGGTGGCCGAGGTTTCGGTCATGCCCCAGCCCTGGCCCGGCATCGCGCCCAGCCGGTCGCGGACGCGCGCCGCCAGCGACGGCGGCGACGGCGCGCCGCCAAAGGTGATGAGTTCCAACGAGGAGAAATCGCCCTCCTGTTCCAGCAGGGACAGCGGGATGGCCGGCACGCCGCCCGCCACCGTGACTTTTTCCGCCGCGATCAGCCGGGCGGCGGCGGCGGGATCGAACTTGCGCATCAGCACCAGCTTGCCGCCCGCCGCCATGTTGGGCAGCAGCACCGAGAGACTGCCGATGACATGGAAGAAGGGCACGGCCAGCAACGTAACGCGTTGCTTGCCCGGCGGCGGCGGCTCCGCGCCCCGGCGCAGGGCGTTGCGCGCCACGACGAACGGCGCGGCGAAGATGTTGGTGGTCAGCGAACGGTGCGTGCCCAGCGCCCCGCGCGGCGCGCCGGTGGTGCCGGAGGTGTAGAAGATGGTGGCGTCGTCTTCGGGCTCCAGCGCCACATCCGGCAACGCGACATCGGGCAGATCCCGCCATTGCGCCGGCGCGCCGATGATATCTTCCAGCGCCGCCGCGCCGCCGCCACGGGTGACGAAGACCTGTTCCACCGGCGGCGGCATATCCTTCAGCCGCGCCAGCCGCTCGGCATCGGCAAAGACAAAGCGCGCCCCGCAATCGCGGACGCCATAGGCCAGTTCGGCGGCGCTCCACCAGGCGTTCAGCGGCACCGCGATCGCGCCCGCCAGCAGAGCGCCCATGAACACCACCGGCCATTCCGGCAGGTTGCGCATCGCCAGCGCAACCCGGTCGCCTTTGCGCAGGCCCCGTTCGGTCAGCATTGCCGCGACATGGGCAGCGGCGCGGCAGAAGCCCTCATAGGTGACGCGCTCGTCTTCATGCACCAGGAATTCGCGTGCGCCATGGGCCCGCGCCTGGGCGAACACCGCCGCCGCCGTGGCGGGGACATGCTTCCACACCAGCATGGGCACGCCGCGCACCGTCGCGGGAACAGTCTCGAACGGCGCCCCCGGCGCGGTCAGGCGCGCATGGGCGTCGGCAAGGGACAGCACAGGCCAGCTTTTGTCATTCATGGTGCAGCGAGTATAACCCACGCCATGGATGAGCAATCGGGATTTTCCGGCGAAAGACTGGCGCGTATCCCCCGCTTCCTGGAAGGCCAGGTCGCGGCGGGGGCGCTGCCCGGGGCGCTGACCCTGATCTGGCGGCGCGGCAGGGTCGCGCATCTGAGCCTGGCCGGTGTGCGCGACATCGCGCGCCAGGCCCCGATGCAGGCCGACACGATCTTCCGCCTCTATTCCATGACCAAGCCGGTCACCACGGTGGCGCTGCTGATGCTGCTGGAGGAAGGCCGCGTCGCGCTGGACGATCCGGTGGCGAAATTCATCCCCGGTTTTTCCGACCTGAAGCCGCAGACCCGACCCATGACCGTGCTGGACCTGCTGCGTCATACCTCCGGGCTGACCTATGGTTTCCACAACCGCACGCCGGTGGATGCCCAATATCGCGCCCAGCGCATTTCGGAGATGGATACCGAAGGCGGCTTGCCGGCGATGATCGCGCAACTGCAGAAACTGCCGCTGGAATATGCGCCGGGCGAAGCCTGGATCTATTCGGTGGCGACCGATGTGGCGGGCTATTTGATCCAGATCATTGCCGGCCAGTCCTATGCTGATTTCGTGCGCCAGAGGATTCTGGCGCCGCTGAAGATGACCGACACCGATTTCCTGGTGCCCGACGGCAAGCGCGACCGCTTCGCCGCCTGTTACCTGCAGCAACCGGCCAATGCAGGGGGCGGTTTGGAATTATTCACCGCCTATCCCAACGAGAAATACTTCGCGGCCCCCAAGCTGGAATCCGGCGGCGGCGGCCTGGCGGGCACCGCCTCCGATTATTTGCGCTTCTGCCGCATGCTGCTGAACGGGGGCGCGTTGGAAGACGTGCGGCTGCTGTCGCCCAAGACCGTGGCGCTGATGACGGCGAACCAGCTGCCGGACGGCAAGGAGATCGCGGACTTGTCGCCCGCCGCCGATGCCTTCAATGAAAGCGGCTATCGCGGCGTCGGCTTCGGCCTGGGCGTGGCGGTGACGCTGGACCCGGCGCGCACCGGCATTCCCGGCACGGCGGGAGAATTCGCCTGGGGCGGCATGGCCTCCACCGCCTTCATTGTCGATCCCCGGGAAGACATGGCGGTGGTGTTCATGACCCAGGTGATTACCGATACGGCGCGGCGGGTGCGGCTGCGGCGCGACCTGCGGACGCTGATCTATGGCGCGATGACGCAAAGCTATGCTTGAAGAACTGCCGCTGACGCAATGGAAAGGCCCGTATGACGCGGACACGAAGGCGCGCGCCGTGGCGGCGCTGGAATCCGGCGCGGTGCTGTTCTTCCCCCGCCTGCCGTTCCGGCTGCTGAATTCCGAAACCCAATTCCTGACCGCCGGTGTCGCCGACGGCAAGGCCAAGAACATCTCGCTCGACCATACGACCGGCAGGATGCAGGCCTCGTCGCTGACCGGCGACAAGGCGCAGGCGCTGGCGGCGATGATCGAACGCTTCGGCGCGGGCGCCGCGTCGCTGGTGCGCGATCTGCTGCCGTACCGCGAGGTCGAACGCGCCCGCACCTCGTTCCGCCCGGTGCAGGTGAAGGGCCGCAGTTACTCGAAGATCAGCGACGACCGGCTGCTGCATGTCGATGCCTTTCCGTCGCGGCCGATGCGGGACGGGCGGCGCATCCTGCGCTTCTTCGCCAATGTCGCGCCGGACAGCCCACGCCACTGGCATGTCGGCGAACCCTTCGAGGATTTCGCGCGGGCCTTCCTGCCGCGCCTCACCCCGCATCCGCCCGGCCGGTCCTGGCTGTACGACAAGCTGGGCGTCACCCGCGGCAGGCGCTCGCGCTATGACGAGACCATGCTGTCGCTGCATGACGCGGCCAAGCGCGACGATGCGTTCCAACAGACCAGCCCGCAGGACGCCATCAGCTTTCCGCCGGGAAGCTGCTGGCTGGTCTTTACCGATGTGGTGCTGCACGCGGCGCTGGGCGGGGAATTCGCCCTGGAGCAGACGTTCCATCTCGATGTCGGGCAGATGGCCGACCCCGCGAAGGCGCCGATCAAGGTGCTGGAACGGCTGCGCGGCGAAAGCGTGGCTTAGGAAGCCCGCGCCAACGCGGCGCGGCCCCTGGTGTAAATGCCCTCGCCATCGCCGCTGGGCTGGAACACCGCGCCTTCCGGCATTTCCGTTTCGCCCAGCAGCAGCACGCCGTCGGGCGCCATGGCGTCGGCCATGCGCGCCAGCACGTCCATCCGGGTGGACGGATCGAAATACATCAGGACATTGCGGCAGAAGACGATGTCCAGATCGTCCAGCCAGCCATAGGAATCCAGCAGGTTGAAGCGGCGAAAGCTCACCATGCGGCGCAGCGCGTCATCGGCCACCCACTCCGTCCCGTCGCGGCGGAACCAGCGCAGGGCATGGGCATTTAGCCCGCGCGCGATCTCGCACGCGGCATAGCGCCCGGCCTCGGCGCGGGCGATGGCGTCGGCCGAAAGATCGGTGGCGACCAGTTCGATGCTCCAGCCCTGGCGCGCCAGGCCCATTTGCGCCAGCAGGATGGCGATGGAATAGGCTTCCTGGCCGCAGGCGCAGGCCGCCGACCAGATGCGCAGCCGCCTGTCGCGCGCCGCCAGCAGGCGCGGCAGCACGCGGCTTTCGAAGGCGGCGAACAGGGCGGGGTCGCGGAAAAAGCTGGACTCGTTGACGGTCATGACTTCGGTCACCGCCTCGGCCAGCGCCTCGCGGCCCAGACGCAGTTCCCGCAGCAGCCCTTCCAGGTCGCGGAAATCGAACCGGCGCATCACCGGGGCCAGGCGGCGCTCGATCAGGGCGCGCTTCTCCAGGGGAAGCTGCAGGCCGGAGCGGCGGCGCAGCAGGCGGGCAAGGAACGCGAAATCGTCGGGCGCCATGGCGCTCAGACGGTGACGCCGATATCGGCCAGCTTGGCGCGCACCGCCGGGGCGTCGAACGGCTTCATGACATATTCGTTGGCACCGGCCGCCATGGCGTTGGCGATGTCGCCGGCGTCGCTTTCGGTGGTCGCGAACAGGATCACGGGACGGCCGCCATCCTGCTGGCCGCGCACGCTGCGCACGAATTCCACGCCCTTCATGCTGGGCAGGTTCCAGTCCAGGAAGATCAGGTCGGGCATCTTTTCGCGCAACTGGCGCAGCGCGCCCATGCCGTCTTCGGCTTCGTCCACGGCATAGTGCAGGTCTTCCATGATCTTGCGCGCGACCGTGCGGATCACGCGGCTGTCATCCACGATCAGGCAATGTTTCATGGCACCCCTGGGCAGGCCCCCGGAAGCGGCGGCCTTGCATGGTTACTCTAGGCCAACAGGGTAAACAGCCTCTTACCCGCCGATGATTTCGACGGCGCCTTCCAGCGGCGCGATGGTCAGCGCGGCATTGACCGTGCGCGACAGCTTGTGGGTCAGGAAGGGCTGCACATGGCGGGCATCCACGTTCAGCGCCTCGCCGCGCAGCGCCCGGTCCATCTCCTCGGTGACGCGGGCGTTGAGGCCGGCGGCGCGGATATGGAAGGACGGGGCGGCCGGGTCGGCGCCCGCCTCCACCGTCACCAGGCCGCCGCGCGGCAGGCAGTCGGCGGCCAGCAAGGTTGCATTCATGATCAGCTTGGCCCAGTCCTTGGGCCAATAGGCGCGCGGCACGTTCCATTCCAGCCGGACCTTGCCGCCGTCCAGGAGGCCCGCCATCAGCCGGCCGATCTCGCCCAAATCCAACTCGGCGCCGGCGGAGCCGGCAGCCCCAAAAGCGATGCGCATGAACTGGATGCGGGCCAGGGCCTGGTCGGCGCTCATGGTCACCAGCTTGATGGCGTCGGCGCGCATGGCGGGGTCGCGTTCGTCCTCCAGCACTTCCATGCCGTTGACCACGGCCCCCAAAGGCCCGACAAGGTCGTGACACACGCGGCTGACCAGCAAAGCGGCGAATTCGATCTCGTTCATGGCGTCTGAATGCGGCCTTACTGGTTAGCAATTGGTTAATTTGCGCAGCGGTCTTAAGGAATTCTTAACATGAGCGCAACGCTCACCTCGCATATGCAAACCCTGGTGCGGATCGCGCGCGCCGCCGGCGTGGTGGTGATGCACCACTATGAGGCGGGGTGCGACGCCCGCATGAAGGCCGACCGCTCGCCCGTCACCGACGCCGATGAGGAGGCCGAACGGCTGATCCTGGCGGAACTGGCCACGGCTTTCCCCGATGTGCCGGTGGTGGCGGAGGAAGAGGCCGCGGCGGGCCGCATCGCCAAGGTGGCTGGGCGCTTCTTCCTGGTGGACCCGGTGGACGGCACCAAGGAATTCGTCAAGCGCGGCGGCGAGTTCACCGTGAACATCGGCGAGATCGTCGATGGCCGCCCGGTCAGCGGCGTGGTTTTCGCGCCGGCCATCGGACGGCTGTTCGTGGGCCAGGCGGGCCATGGCGCGTTCGAGCTTTCCGTGAACAGTGTTCGGCCGATCGCTGTTCGCGCCCCCGCCCCCGACGGCCTGGTGGCGGTGTCCAGCCGTTCCCATCCCGATGCGCGCACCGACGAACTGCTCAAGACCTTGACCGTCAAGGGCCATACCAATGCCGGGTCGTCGCTGAAATTCTGCCTGGTGGCGGCGGGCGAGGCCGACATCTATCCCCGCGCCGGGACCACCATGGAATGGGATACCGCCGCCGGCCATGCCGTGCTGGCGGCCGCGGGCGGCAGCGTCACCAACTGGGACGGCACGCCGTTCCTTTACGGCAAACCGGACTTCCGCAACGGGCCTTTTATCGCCAGGGGCAAGTAGGCATCGCCAGAGGGCGCTACTGATCCATGTCGTGGCGGCTGGAATAGAAAACCAGGAACATCAGGCCCGCACCGAGCCCGATGGTGACCACCACGCCCAGCACCAGGAACAGCCAGCCGAAACCGCTCATATGGGTGCCGGCCATCGCGGACCACACCTTCACCGCATACCAGAGCGACACGCCGAAAAATCCCAGCAGCACGGCCAGCGCCAGCCAGCCGGCGGCGGTGAGCTTGTTGTTCCCTTTGTCCTGCGGCGTTTCCATTCCCGAACCGACTCTAATCTCATTCCGCATGTAAAAAAGCCCCAATCTGCTTCAAGATTCCGCACGGGTGGGCATGTGATTCGTCGTGAAGGAGCAAACGCCATGGACCGCAAAAAGTTCATCACCGGCCTGATGGCCCTGGGCGCGACGCCCGCCGCCATGGGAACCCTGGTCGGCGCGCTGCCGGCCCGCGCCGCCGACAGCGACGAGCATGAAAGCCATTTCTCCAAGGACGCCAAATACACCGCCAACGAGATCACCCAGGCGGGCGCGGATTTCTTCGGCATCGCCACCGAGACGATGGCCAAGGGCGTGCAGCATGTGTTCGGCGACCTGGGCGAGCCCGATGCCTATATCAAGGGCGACGAAGGCTCCGGCGCTTTCGTGGTGGGCCTCAAATACGGTTCGGGCTGGCTGGTGCGCAAGACGCGCGAGCCGCTGCAGGTCTTTTGGCGCGGGCCGTCGGTGGGGTTCGATGTCGGCGGCAACGCCTCCAAATGCTTCACCCTGATCTACGACCTGCGCGAAGACCGCCGCCTGTTCCAGCGCTTCCCGGCGGTGGAAGGCAGCTTCTATCTGGTGGCGGGGCTGGGGATCAATTACCAGCGCTCGGGCGGCGTGACGCTGGCGCCGATGCGCACCGGCATCGGCCTGCGCGCCGGCGTCAACGCGCAGTATCAGGTCTATACCGACAAGCGCGACTGGTTTCCGCTTTAAGCCGTGGCTTCTTCGGCCTTGCCTTCGACCGCGCCGCCGCCGCCGACCGCCGGCATGTAGAGCAGCAGCATCGCCGCGACATAGGTGGACGAGAAGGTGCCCACCACGATGCCGAACAGGATGGCGATGGAGAAATTCAGCAGCACCGGCCCGCCGAACAGCAGCGGGATCACCGACAAAGCGGTCGCCGCCGACACCAGCGTGGTGCGGGTGGCGATCTGGTTGGTGGAGAGGTTTATCATGTCGATCAGCGACATGCGCTTGTATTTACGCCGGTTCTCGCGGATGCGGTCGAACACCACCACCGTATCGTTGATCGAATAGCCCGCCAGCAGCAGCAGCGAGGCCACGGTGTTGATGTTGAAATCCAGTCCCAGCACCGAGAAGAAGCCGGCGGTGACGAACACGTCATGGCCGGTGGCGATCAGGGCGCCGACGCCATACTGCCATTCGAAGCGCACCGCGACATAGATCGAGATCATCGCCACCGCCAGGATGGTGGCCAGGATGCCGTCATTCAGCAGTTCGCCCGAGACCTTGGGCCCCACCACCTCGGTACGGCGGTATTCATAGGCCCCGCCCAGCTTGCCCTTGATCAGGCGCACCACCGCCTGGTCGGCATTGTTCTGGTCGGCGCCGGGGGCCGCGGCCTTGGGCTGGACGCGGATCATGGCGCAGCTGCCGGCCGGGGTGTCGCAGACGCCGCCGCCGAAGGTCTGCACCACCGGATCGTTGAAGCCCAGGCCGATGATCTCGCCGCGCAGCCTGCTCACGTCGATCACCTGTGCCTGCTTGACTTCCATCAGCACGCCGCCGGTGAAATCGATGCCCAGGTTGAAGCCGTGCCACAGGATCGAGACGACCGAGACCAGCAGCAGCAAGCCGTCGATCGTGAAGGCGACATAGCGCCATTTGACGAAATTGACATTGGTCGTCTCGGGGATGAACCGCAGCAACGGCATGGGCATACTCGTGGGAAATCGGTGGGAAACTACAGGGCGCGGCGGCGCCAAACAAGCCGCCCGCGGTCTGGCCCAAACGCCCGATTCTGCTAGAGTTTGGCCATAAAACAAGGAAACGCCGCCATGACCCGCCCGCTTTATTGTCTCGCCGCCGCCATCCTCGCCGCTGCCCTTGTCTCAACAGGGGCGCTGGCGCAGGCTCCCGCCCCGGTGGTGGACAATGCGCGCGTCACCGTGCGCGACGTGCATCTGGAGAAGGGCGTGCCCGGCCCGGCCATCAGCCATGCCGGCGACTATGTGGTGCTCTACTTCGATGGCGGACGCATCCGCGGCGGCGACGGCAAGACCGCCGGTCATCCCGCGGGCGATGCCCTTGCCGGGCATGGCGGCGCCACCAGCGATACCGCGCTGGACGGTCCCGCGCGCGAGATCGTGGTCGAACTGAAGGATGCGCCCTCCAGCACGCTGCCCAACACCAGCGGCCTGCCCAACGCCTTTCCGCGCCAGGGCGGCAGGAAAATCCTGGAAACCGACCGCGTCATCGTGTGGAACTATGCCTGGACCCTGGATCAGCCCACCAACATGCATTTCCACAATACCGAGGTGCTGGTGGCCTATCGCGGCGACGGCGACATCCGCAACGTCACGCCCGACGGCAAAAGCACGGTGAGCCATCGCGGCACCGGCGACATCGCCGACAATCCGGCGGGCCGCGCCCATTCCGAGGAACTGGTCAAGGGAACGCAAAGCGCCATCATGCTGGAACTGAAATAACAACAAACAGGACCAAAAATCAGGGAGAAAAAGACATGCTTCGACATCTGCTTGCCGCGTCCATGCTGATGGCGTCACCGGCCTTCGCCGCCGCCGCCATAGATCCCACCCACGCCGTCGCGCTGACCCCGGACCAGATCCAGTGGCAGAAGAGCGAGGCCAGCGACCAGGCCTGGCCGATCGGCGACAAGGACAAGCCGGGCGCCTGCCTGGAACTGATCAAATGGCATCCCGGCCATTTCAGCCATCCCCATTCGCATCCCCATGCCCGCTATGGCGTGGTGATGGAAGGCACCTGGTGGGTCTCGACCTCCAATGTCTATGACCCCGACAACAACACCGTGCCTTTTCCCAAGGGCTCGGTGATCACCGACCTGGTCAATGGCGTGCATTATGACGGCGCCAAGCCCGCGACAGGCGACGCCACCATCGCCATCTTCATGGACTGTCCGCTGACCGCGACCCAGGCTGAAGTCAAGAAGTAGCCCCCTCCGGTCTTCGCTGGGCCGAGGCCCAGCTACGACCACCTCCCCCTATGCGAGCGCGCTAAAGCGCGCGCGGGGGAGGAAGCTGCTTCTCCGGCAGGAAAAGCGTGATGGCGGCGGCGGCCAGCAGCGCCGCCGCCATCAGCAGGTACGACATGCCGGGATTGCCGGTCGCGCCGTTCAGAAGACCCACGGCATAGGCGCCGACAAAGCTGCCCAGCGCGCCCATGCTGTTGATCAGGGCGATGGCGCCGCCCGCGACATTGCCCGGCAGGGTTTCGGCGATATAGGCGAAGAAGGGCCCATAGGGCGCATACATCGCCGCGCCCGCCAGGATCAGCAGCGCCAGGCCGATGCCGAAATGCGACGGGCCCAAAAGATAGGAGCCATAAAAAGCCAGCGCTCCCAGCGCCAGCCAGGGCCAGATGGCGATGCAGCGGCGTCCCACCCGATCCGACCAGGCGGCATTGCCGAACTCCGCCGCCAGCGCCGCCAGATAGGGCGCCGCCGCCAGCCAGCCCAGGGTCACCAGGCCCATCGCATGCGTCTTGAGCATGGACGGCAGCCAGATCACAAAGCCGTACAGCCCCAGGCTCCACAGGAAATACTGCAGCGACAAAGCGATGACGCGCGGGCTGCGGAAGGCGGCGGCATAATTCTTCACCGGCGCGATGGCGCCCTGCTCTTGCGCCAGCCGGTCTTCCAGCACCGTGCGGTCGGCGGGGGCCAGCCAGCGCGCCTCGCCGGGCCGGTCGGCCACCAGCCGCCACCAGACAAAGGCCCAGATGATCGGCGGCAGGCCCTCGATCACGAACATCAGGCGCCAGCCCAGCCCGGCGGCGAGATAGCCCGACAGCACCGACATCCACAACAGCGTGGCGGGATTGCCCATCACCAGCAGGGCATTGGCGCGGGCCCGCTCGGGGCGGGTGAACCAGCGCGCCTGCAGGATCAGCAGCGCCGGCAGCACCGCGCTTTCCACCACCCCCAGCAAAAAGCGCGTGGCATAGAGAAACCGGATGTCGCTTATCAGCCCCATCGAAGCCGCCAGCAGGCCCCAGCCGATCAGGCCGGCGAAGATCAGTTTCCTGACGCTGCGGTTCTGGGCATAGACCGCGCCCGGAATCTGGAACAGGAAATAGCCCAGGAAGAACAGCGACCCCAGCAGCGACGACTGGGCGGGCGAGATATGCAGGTCGGCCGCCATGCCCGCCGCAGCGCCGAAACTGAAATTGGCGCGGTCCAGATAGGCCAGGCTGTAGGTGACGAAGACGACCGGCATCAGCACGGTCCAGCGGCGATTCAAGGCTTTATCTCCCTTTTAACCGGGCCGTTGCGGCTCTTGATGGCCTGATCTAGCCTTCGCCAAGATAATTTATGGGGAAACGCTATGCCGAAGATACTGCATGCCGCAATGCTGTTGGCCCTGATGGGCACTGCTCCAGCCATAACGCCAGCCTGGGCCGATGCCGTCACCCAGATCATGGACCATCACGTCGCCAACATGAAAAGCGGCAATACCGAGGGCGTGCTGTCGGACTATGCGCCCGATGCCGTGGTGGTGACGCCGCCGGGCATGGCCGCTCCGGGCAGCGGCGTCTTTGTCGGCAAGGACACAAGCAAGCTGTTCCGCGTCCTGACCGACAAGGATCATGTGCCGGGCAACAAGACCATGAAGACGCGCTATGACAGCGTGGCGCCCGATACCGCCATCATGCACTGGGTGCAGTTTCAGGGCACGACGCAGGAAGTCAGCGGCTATGATGTCTTCGTGGTGCGCGGCGGCAAGATCGCGTTCCAGAGCGTGACGGTGAACCCCGCCGCCAAGCTGATGAAGGCGGATTAGCAGGGCCGGACTCCATCGCCGACAATCAAATCAACAACTTGTCATGGCCCGCGACTGCGGGCCACCCAGGTGACGCAGACTCCCATGCCGGCATCCTATGCGCACCAACTGGGTGGCCCGCTCTCAGGCGGGCCATGACAACTTTTACGTACAGCCCCTAGTGCGCGAAATGCAGCGCGCGGCCTGACTTTTCCCAGGCGTCGATCCCGCCCAGCAGCGGGCGGATGCGGCGGAAGCCGGCGCGGCGCAGATGCTTGGCGGCCAGCGCCGCGGTCGCCTCGTTGGGACAGGCGCAATAGATCACGATCTCGGCGTCGCGGCTGTGATCCTTCAGCAGCGGATGCATGTCCTTATTCATATCTTGGGGATGCGCCGCGATGGCGCCGGGAATGATGCCGTCGCGCCGCCGCGATTCCGCCGAGCGCACATCCAGCAGCAGCGGCCGGGTCTTGTCATCGTCCAGCAGCGCCGCCAGTTCCTCGACCGATATGCGGTCCATGCGCAATTGGCGGATGAAGGCCGCGCGCTGCCACCAGCGCAGGCCCAGCCAGCCCAGCAGCGCCACCACGATCACACCGGCGCCGATTTCGCCCCAGGCCGCCAGGGTTCTGAGGATGTCGTCCACCGCATTGTAGAACAGCCGCCCCAGCAGCACCGGCAGGCCCAGATAAATGGCCGCGCCCACGACCTGCAGCGGCATGAACAGCACGGGCGAGACGCGGGTGATGCCGCACAGCGCCACCGCGATATTGCCCAGCCCCGGCACGAACTTGGCGAACAGCAAGGCGGGCGGCCCGATGCGGGTGAAGACCGTCTCGGTCTGGCGCACGCAGGAATCCGGCGACAGCGACACCTTGCACAACAGGGACAGCACGCGGCGGCCATAGCGCCGCGAGGCCCAGTACCAGCTGTTGTCGGCGATGGCCGACCCCGCCAGCGCCGCCGCCATGACTTCGGGCAGGCTCAGGCGCGTCGTCACCGTCAGCGCCCCCGCCACCGCCAGCAGCGGATAGGAGGGCAGCGGCAGGCCGCCCTCGTCCAGCAGCACATTGACGAAGATCGCCAGCAGGCCATAGGCGGCGATGAGGTGGGCGATCTCGTGCATCGGTCAGTCCGGCAATAGTTCGATTGTGACGCGGTTGGGGTAGAAGGCCAGATGGCCCTGGATCACGGCCACCGCTTCATAAGGCTGTTCATAGCTCCATACGGCATTTTCCGCCCGCATGTCCCCGGCGGCGATGGTGAAATAGCTGCAGTCGCCCTTGTAGGGGCAATAGGTGGCATGGTCGGTGCGTTCCAGCTTCGTCATGTCGGCATCCCGGCGCGGAATATATTGCACCGGGGGATAATGCGCCTCCTGCAGGGTCAGCGCGGCGCGGGTATCGGCGATCACCACATCGCCCAGCCGCACGACGACACGCCCGGCGGTGGGGGCGATGGCGATGGGATGGTCGGGGCCGGGGATTTTCACGGGCTTGGTCATGGCGTTTCTCCTGGATCACTCCCGATATGGGAAGGCGTGCGCCGCGCCGCAACAAGAGAAATGGCGCGGCCGGCAGGATGAAACTGGGAACCCGGTTACACAAGGGCGCGACCGCGCCCCGGCGGTTGTCCGCCGCGGAGCCGTGATGCGAAGCATGACCGGCGTGAGCGATAAAGAATGGTGCGCCCTAGAGGAAGGAAACGAGAACTGGGAAATCCGGCTTTTTCAGGATTCCAACCACGGCCGATAGTATGAATTTCATATGAAATAGTTATTATCATCAAATAGATGCGAGGGAAAATCTGGCGGATTAAGCGTCGAGTTTTCAGCGACAGATGTTTTCAAATCTGTGGACGATGCCTTTGGACCGAGTTCAAGAACTTTGGCTTTTCCGGTCTTCGGATCAGTGGTCAGCCCGTGCAAATCTTCCCGCTGCTTCCGGTCTGCGCACAAAGCTGTTAATTCGATGCCGGTAAGCGGCTGTTTTCTATCAATCGCGCTTCTACCGATGTGAATATCGATCATTGTCGGGGAGGCTGCACGCACCAAGCACGGGCCATGCTGCAATATCTTTGCAGGCAAAGGCACCAAAATAGGCGGCGATCCGCCTTTACGAGGCGTCTTTCCGATTATCGCGCGGCGTGCAACCTGGCGGATTACGCGCGGATCACGCGGGGAATGGGAATGGGGCCGGCTGCCTTGACCTTATTCCAGACACGCTTGCCGACCTTGTCGGCCTCGGCGAGCAGGGCGGCTTCGTCCAGCGTCAGAACCTTGCGGTCGCGCATGATGAACTCGCCGTCCACCATCACCGATTCGACGTCCGAGGGTTGGCCATTGTGTATCCAGGCCGAAATGAAACGGCCCGCGGGCACCAGATAAGGACGCATGGTGTCGACGACGATGAGGTCCGCGATCTTGCCGACCTCAAGCGTGCCCAGTTCCTTTTCCTTGACCAGAGCCCTGGCGCCGCCCAGCGTGGCGTCTTCGAGCGAGTCCTCCGGCTGCGGCAGCGTGCCCGGGAAGGGATCGTCGCGCTTGATCCGCTCGGTCAGCAGCGCGGTGCGCATCACCGACATCAGGTCGTTGGTGTTGTTGTCGGTGCCCAGGGCGATCGGGGAACCCGCTGCCCGCAAGGCCGGAATGGGCGGAATCACGCCGCGGCACGCCGCCATGTTGGCCTGATGGGAAATCATGGTCTTGGTGCGGCCCAAAAGGGCGATATCGTTATCGTCCATGTAGCGGCAGTGGGCGGCGAACAACCGCGGCCCCAGAAACTCCGACTTGTCCAGGAAGGCTGGCGGGCGCAGGCCCAAATGCTTGACCATGTAATCCACTTCGGCATGGCTTTGCGACAGATGGATCGAGTAGCCCAGCTCGTGGGCATCGGCGAAGCCGCGCACGGCCTTGAGCAGTTCCGGCGAACTGGTTTCAGCGAGGGATGCGGCCGGAAAGACCATGACGCGGCCGTTGTTCTTGCCGTGCCATGCGGAATACAAATCGTGAATGCGCTGCATGCCTTCGTCGCGGCGCTTGGGAGACCAGACCGGCGCCGGCAGATGCGCGGCCCCGTCCGGCGAGAGCGCGCCGGCAACCGAGTCGTTGTCGGCGATCGATTCCATCAGGATCATGCGCAGGCCCGACTTCGTCAGCGGCCCGGCATAGGGGGCGATGTTGCCTTCGAACTGAACCAGCGAGGTGGTGCCGGTCTTGATCGCTTCCAAGGCGCCGATCATGATCATCAGCGTCCTTTCCTCGCCACTCAGCAAGCTGGCGGGCCGGACGGGCAGTTTCAGGGCGTTGGGAAACCCGAAATCCTCGTTGAAGCCACGCTCGAGCGTCGCCGACAAATGGGCGTGGCAATTGACCAGTCCCGAGATGAGCGCCTTGCCGCGACCGTCGTAAATATCCGCCCCTGGATAGGCAGGCACCACCGTCGCGGTGGGGCCGATGGCGGCGATCCTGTTGCCTTGCACGGCAAGCGCCACATCGTCTTGCGTACCGTCCGGATTCACCACGGAGACATGGGTGAATACGACGGCGCGGCCCTTCGCCTGGGCGCTTGCCTGCTGCATCATCAGCGCGACCGAGCCCATGCCGACACCTGCAAGAATTTGCCGCCTGTTGGCTTCGATATTATCCGACATCTGAAGTCCCCTTGTCCCAGCGAATAAGTCAGTAGCGCAAGAAACGGATTTTGAGTCAACGAGAGACAAAACCCGCCGAAAAAATCTTCAACCGATTACAGCGTTCGGGCCACGCGAAACCCGACGATGGCGCTTCGCCCCGATGCGCCCAACCAGGTGCGGCTGGCGGCGCGTGCGACCCCGGCAAAATTGAACCATGATCCGCCGCGCAGCATGCGGAAGCCGCAATCACCCGATTGCCGGGTGCTTCCGTCCGCGGGCGCGCCCGCATAGTTCCTGTCCCAGCAGTCATTTGTCCATTGCCAGACGTTGCCGGCCATATCGGCGAGGCCGAAGGGATTGGCGGGCAACGACCCCACCGGCGAGGGCCCCTTATTGTCCCAGGCGCCGCCGCAACCGTCGCAGTTGGCGTTGCCTGTGCCCACTTGCTGTCCCCAATAGTAAGCCGTGGCGGTACCGGCGCGCGCGCCATATTCCCACTCCGCCTCACTGAGCAGCCGGTATGTATGCCCGGTCTTGCGGCTGAGCCACGCGGCATAGGCATTGGCGTCGCCCAAGCTCACGCATACCACCGGATCGTCGCCGCCTTCCGTGAACCCCGGATGCTCCCAGTCGCAGCCCGCCTCGTCCCTGGATACGTAATGGGTGTCGTTGATGAAGGCGGCATATTCGGCGCGGGTAACGTCGTTTATGCCGGTCGCGAACGGATAGCCGACCCGCACCCGGTGACGGGAACCTTCATTGTCGTAACGGTTCGGCTCCGAGACCGGCGATCCCATGGCATACTCTCCGGCCGGAATGACGCTGAGGAGCGGCGCTTCTGGGCTGTCCCAGATTTGCGTGGGCGCGCCTTGGACGCGCCAGGTCATGGAAGGTTGGCCGACGGCGGTATCTTCCTGTGCCGATGGATCGCGTGTGGCTTCGGCCGGTTTCGGGCGCGCGGAAGCGGCGGCCATTGCGGCCGTCTTGGCTTTCAAGTCTTCGATCTGCGCGGCGATGTTGGGGTTGGCCGCCTGCCATTGGGCGAATGCGGCATTGCGTTTGTCCAGCCAATCGCCGGCCTGGGCGTGAAGCGTCGCCATACTCCAGAAACATCCGGCCGCGATGCCCGCCCTGATGGCCGCCCGAAAATATTGCCCCATGATCCTGCGCCCTGGTTTGCGATCCTCAATGGCCCCGGCGCTGCGGCGCGACGGGCTCTGTTGCTATTTCCTGACATACCGGACGACGTCCTGCTGCTCGACCTGGGCGCCATAGACCACGCCTTTATTATCGACCCAGATGCCTTCCGCGCCGCTGGTGGCGCCGGCCTCGGGATGAGGATCGGTGTCGGGAATAAAAGCGGTGACGATGCCGTCCTTGACGCTGCCGATACGGATGCCGCGCTTCCAGCCCGGATGATAGCCATAGCCGAACGGCTCGCGCGACTCCGAGTCGGACGAATAAAGGATATCGTGCTTGTCGATATAGATGCCGCTAGGACGCCCGAACTGGGTGAGGATCTGCAGCAGCTTGCCGTCCTGGTCGAACACCTGGATGCGGTTGTTCCAGCGGTCGCAAACATAAAGAAGGCCCTTGCTGTCCATCGCCATGCAGTGCGGGACCTCGAATTGCCCACCCTGGATGCCATGCACGCCCCACTGCTTCACGAAAGCGCCGTCCTTGTCGAACTTGACGACGCGGGCGTTGGAACGCGGGCCGGCATTATGGCCGTCGGTGACGAAGATACTGCCATCGGGGGCGATCAGCACCGCATTGGGCTCGTGGAACGTGGCCTGGTCATTGCCCGAGACGCCGGGCTTTCCCAAGGTGCGCAGCAGCTTGCCGGTCTGGTCATACTCCAGCACGACATCGCCCTTGCCGTCGCCGACATGGCCGTCGGTGACCCAGATGTTGTCCTTGGCGTCGATCAGGAAGCCGTGCGGAAAGAGAATCTGGCCGCTGCCAAAGGCCTTGATGAAATTGCCCTTGGCGTCGAATTCCATGATCGGATCGAGGCTGCTTTTGGCGCAATCATTGGTCCCGCAGCGTTCCGCGATCCAGATATGGCCTTTGGAGTCCACCGCCACCGAACTGGTCGATCCCATCTTGCGGCCGGCCGGCAGCTTGAAGAAAGCGGTATCGGCAACATAGGGATTGGGCTGGGCGTTGGGCGCGTTGCGCGGATCGCCCGCCGTGGGCGAGAGCACGCCGGACGCCTTGTCGGCCGCGTCCAATGCCGCCATGTCCGACGGCGGGAACATGGCCGGGCGCGCCCGCCCGCCCGCCGCCGCACCGGCGGCCCCCGCGGGCGCGGCCGGGGCCGCGCCGTGCGGATTGGCGCTCTGGAACTTGATGGCCTTCAGATATTCGCTGCGGCGGTCAAGTTCCTTGGCCCCGGCAGGGAAGCCGTTGGACTTCAGGATGAAGGCCAAGATGTCGGCATACTGGTCGCGGCTAAGGCTGCCCGGATTGTCCATCGGCATGGTGGTGCGGACGCGGTCGAAGATATCGCCCACCGTTTCGCCATTGAAGTCGCCCTGGAACTGCCCGCCCGCCAGCGCCGGGGCTTCGCCCGTGCCGGCCAGATTGCCGCCATGACAGACCGCGCAGGACGTGGCGAAAGCCGCCTGGCCGCGCGTGGCCTGCGCCTCGGTATAGACGCCATCCCATACCGAGGCAGTGGTCTGTGCCCGGGCCCCGATGCCGGCGGCCGTGGCAAAAACCACGGCGCCGATCATGACCGCCATCGAAAACGCGGGCTTCTTACGCATGTCGAATACCATCCTTGGCGTTTAGTCGTTGTCCGGCAGCGAATAGGCAATGTACTCGCCGGAGTAATCGCCGCCGCTGATGGCCACGACGATATACTGCTTGCCATTGACCATATACGTCATGGGCGAGCCGGACTGGCCGGCCGGCATCAACACATTGCCGACTTCCTTGCCCGTCTTCTGGTCATAGGCCCGCAGCATCGCGCCACGCGGATGATCCGGCGTGGTGGTCACCGAGGCATCGCCCGCGATCACCAGATCCTTGGTCAGCAAAGTGCCGATGTTGTATCCGGTCTGGCCGGTGCGCGGGATATTGAGGCCCTTCAGCGCCGGAGAATCGCGGATGTAATCGGGCGTTTCGCCATGGGCGATCTGCCATTCGATCTTGCCGGTATCCAGGTTGATGGCGCTGATGGTGCCGTATGGCGGCTTGATCAGCGGCAGGCCATCCACCGCCAGGCGGCGGGCACCGCCGCCACCGCCGGCAGGCGCGGCGCTCTTCTTCTCCTTCGGCGCGTCGGCACCTTCGTTGGCGCCGGCGGCGTTGATCATGACCACCCTCTGGCCATAGGTGCCCACCACATAGGGCAGGTCCGACATGCCGGGAGGCGGCGGAACCAGGCCGGTGGAGGAGAGGCAGGAGTTACAGGCATAGACGTAAACCGTGTGGTTCTCCGGATTGAAGGAGCCGCCCGGCCAGTTGGTGCCGCCGCTCGCCGGGCCCAGCATCAAGGTTGCCAGCTCACCCGGCTTGGACAGGACCGGCGGGGTATAGATCGGCCCCATCTTGTAGTCCTTGACCGCTTCCAGCGCCTTCTTGTGCAGTTCCGGCGTGAAGTCGATCAGCACGCTCTCGTCGACGCCGGTACGGGCATAGGCGACGGGCTTGGACGGGATGGGCTGGGTGGGCGAATACCATTCGCCGGGCACATCGCCCTTGGGCGCGGGCTTCTCGTTGATCGGCCACACCGGCTTTCCGGTGATGCGGTCGAACACATAGAGATAGCCCATCTTGCTGGGCTCGGCCACGGCCTTGATCTTCTTGCCGCCGACGGTGATGTCCATGAGCAGCGGGGCCGAGGACATGTCATAGTCCCAGACCTCGTGATGGATGACTTGGTAGAACCACTTCATCTTGCCGGTGTTGATGTCCACCGCCACCAGGCTGTTGGCATAGAGATTGGTGCCGGGATGCTTGCCGCCATAGAAGTCGCTGGTCGGGGATTCGACGGGCAGATAGACCAGTCCCGCATCCGTATCGGCGGTCATCTCGGTCCAGACGCCGACATTGCCGGTACGCTCGGCCGAGCCGTCCATCCAGGTTTCATAGCCCGGCTCGCCCTTGCGCGGAATGGTATGGAATTCCCAGACCTTCTTGCCGGTGAGCACATCATAGGCGCGCGCCGTGCCCTTGTTGTTGTTGGAGGAGGTGGGGGTGAAGCCTTCGCGGAAAGCCGACCCGATCAGCACCTTGTTGCCCGCCACGGTGGGGGCCGACTGCCAGCCGATCTCGCCGGTGGTGAGGTCGGGGATGATGTGCTGGTCGCTGTCCGCCTTCAGGTCTACCGCGCCATTGTTGCCGAAGTCGGCGATGCGCTGGCCGGTCTTGGCGTCGAGGGCGATCAGTTGATAGCCCGGCGTCACATAGAGGATGCGCGCGCTGTTGCCGTCGGTCCAGTAAGAAACGCCGCGACCGGAGAGCTGTCGCGGCGCGGCGCCGCCGCGCGCGCCTTCCTTTTCGCCATGGACCCACAAGAGTTCGCCGGTGACCGCATCCAGCGCGACCACGCCGCGGCGCGAACCGGCGGTCGCATAGATCACGCCGCCCACTTCGAGCGGGGTGCCTTCCAGCTTGAATTCGGGCCGGTTGCCGATGTTGTCGGTCTTGAAGCGCCAGGCGACTTCCAGCTTGGAGAAGTTGGAGGCGTTGATCTGGTCCAGGGGCTTGTATTTGCTGCCCGTGATATCGCCCGTGTAAGTGGGCCAATCGACATTGGCCCCGCCGGTTTGCGCGGCGGCCGCCACCACACCCATCAGCACAGCGGCGCTGGCACCCAGAACAAGCTTCTTTCCAGTACGAATCATGATTCCAAATCCAGTTGGAGTATCGAAAATACACGTAAAGAGGGCCGGCGCCCGCCCCCAGCGAGATGGGAGCGGGCCCAGCCTATTCCAAGCGGACTCAACCCATGCCCTTGATCTGCTCGAGCGCCGACTTGATCGTGGCCTTCTCGGCGTCGGTCACATCGGCATTCGGCGGCCGCTGGTAGGTTTGCGGGGTGCCCATTTCCAGGCTGAGAGCATATTTCATGGGGCCGTAGGACCCCACATGGCCATCCCGCATCATCTTCATAGCTTCACGGACCTTGGCCAGAGGCGCGTGATAGTCCTGCCCGGCGCGGAAGGCGGCGAAGACGTCGGCATGGAGCTTGGTAAACACATTGCCTTCGGCCAGGATCGCGCCCATGCCGTGATCCAGCGCATATTCCAGGTTGTTGCCGGTGCCCGTACGCATGTTCAGGTCGGGGAACTTGGTGACGTAATCCACATATTCCGCCGGATCGCCGTTGGAGTCCTTGATGCCGGCCAGGTGCGGATAGTGGCGCAGCGCGCTCAGCAGATCGTCGCTGATGCCCACGCCGCTGGTGCGGGGGATGTGATAGAGGTTGGTGGGCAGATGAACCTGATCCATCAGCATCGAATAATAACGGATCAGGCCCGACAGCGGCGGATTCTTGTAATAGAAGGGCGGGATCACCAGCAGGCCGTCGGCGCCATTGGCGGCGGCATGTTTCGCCAGTTCCAGCGTGTCGGGGAAATTCGGCGTGCCCGGATTGACGATGATGTTCATCCCGTCCTTGTTCTTGGTGGCGACTTCCAGGACCTGCTTGCGCTCTTCCTTGGTGAAGGAGGGGAACTCGCCGGTGGTGCCCAGCACCACGATGCCGTCAGCGCCATTGTGCTTGAAGAAAGCCAGCATGTCCTTGAAGGCGGCGGGATCAAATTTGAGGTTCTTGTCGCACGGCGTCAGCGATGCAACCCAGAACAGCGTCTTGCTGGAACTGCCCAGAAGATGCTCCTGCGCCTTGGCCGCGCCTGATGAGGCAAGCGTCGCCACTGCCGCCGCCCCGCCAATCAGGCCCAGTGTATCCCTACGTGTGTGTTCCATTCGTTGTCTCCTTTATCGGGGTAGCCCTAAAAAACTATCTTGCCCTTGGCGCCAGTCAGTCAAGGGCAAGAGTTACGCCATCAAGCCGCCGCCTCGTTAATAGTTGAAGCGGAGGCCGATACGATACTGGCGGCCCAGGTTGCTATAGTAACTGCCGGCGGTTGGCGGGAAAAAGTACGTGGTCTGCGAGTTGCTGGACCCGGTGACCGGCACGAACGGCGGGGCCGTGTTGGCAACATTGTCGACCGCGCCGTAGAAGTTGAAGTCATCGTTGAACTTATAGGAACCGCGCAGATCCAGATAGGCGAAGAACGGTATGTCATTGTTGTCTACGTCTACGCCGCTCGTCCAGGTATTGACCAGATGCGCGGAACCGATGAGACGGGTCTGGACCGTAAACGAGTAGGGACCTTCGCTATATGTACCCTCCAGCGTCGCCCTGAACTTGGGCGCGCCGCCGAATCCGGCGACACTGTCCGTCGAGTCCAGACTGTTGGCACCGTCAGCCAGGACACCCAATGCACGGCGCGTCTGCTCGTCGGTGTAGTTGCCAACAACGCGGAACGCCAGATCGCCCTGTAAGAAGGGAGTGGCGTAGTCGGCCTGGAAATCCAGACCGGAAGTGGTTTCCGCTGCGGCATTGAGACTGGTTGCCGTAAGGGTGGCGTCACCGGCGCCCGTTCCCACATAGATCAAGGAACAGAAGACCGCATTGCCCATCGCGCACTGTTGAGAGACCGCTGCCGTGCCCGGCGTGTAGATGGCATTGTGGATCAGGATCGAATACCAGTCGAGCGACACGCTCAAACCGTCAATCCATGCCGGGGTATAGACAACGCCGCCCGACAAGGTGGTCGCCACTTCGGGCTGCAGGTTGGGATTGCCACGGGAGGTGGTGTAACCTTGCAGAGACTGACCGGGATGGTAAGGATCGGCGAAGGTATTGGCGATGGTGGAGCCCTGGCTGAACAGTTCGCTCAGGTTGGGCGCACGAATGTCGCTTGAGTAGGTGAAGCGCAGACGGACATCGTCGATCACCTGGCTTGTCAGGCCCAACTTATAGGTCTCCACCAGACCGCTCGTGGAATAGCTGGTCATGCGACCCGCCATATTCAAATCCAAAGACTGGACGAAGGTGTCCTTGAGCAGCGGCGCGTCCACTTCCAGGAAGCCTTCTTCGACGTTGTACTGACCGGCGAAGGGCGAGAAGTTGCCGACCGGATATTGCGAAACGCCGGTGGTGAACCCCTGCATCGAAAGCGCATCAACCCTTGTGCGTCCGCCTTCCTTGCGGTAGCCGGCGCCGAACGCCACAGCGACCTTACCGGCGGGCAGTTCCCACGGCAGCGTACCCTGCATGGAGCCTTCCACAACATCCTCGTTCAGGACGGTGTCCTCCCAGTTGCTGTTGGAACCTTGCTTGACATAGTTCATGCTCGCGGCGGAAGGCGCATTGTCGCCGAACAGATCGAGCGGCTGGCACCCGTTGCCGGGGCTGGTGAGCGTCGTGCGGCAGGCGATGGAGCCGATCGGCAAGCCTGATGTACCCCTGTTGGCTGCCGTCACTTGGACCGCATCGATGGCCTTGTTATAGTTGGAAAGAATGATGTTGTTGACGGTTTTGACGTCGATGCGCGTCTCGCCGTGCTGGTAATAGGTATTCCAGGACCAGTCGTTGCCGAGCGTCCCTTCCAGGGTAAAGACGCCACGCGTTAGTTGGCGCCTCTGTACACCGACCGGGATCAAAGAGCCCTCTTGGGCGCTTATGCTGAGGTTGCTGTAGTTGTTATAAGGGTAGCCAAACATGCCGGTCGTGGCCAGCGTGAAGGTCTTGACCCCGGCGGTCTGCATCTGGGCCGCGATCGTGGGATTAAGAAAGGCATTGTCTGCCTGCATGGTCTGAGTGGTGCCGAACTTGCCGAAGGGAATGGTATTGTTGACGGCATAGCTCCGGCCATAGTTCAGCTGGATGCTGGCCTTGATGGCTGGGGTGATCTTGTAGCTGCCATAGCCAAACACCGTGGCGTTCCAGTTGCCGCTCGTCAGGCCCGCGACGTCGGCGTAGGAGGTCGAACCGTCACCGCCATACGAAACCTGACCGGAGGTCGTGCCGAAATTGAACGGCGCAGGCGTGCCTGAGCCGGTAAACTGAATCCCGCGGAAGGCATTGGCGGCAGCGCCAGGACCGGCAGCGCTCGAGGTGATCACGCCGCCCGGGGTAGCCGGCAGCGTTGCCAGCCGCGTGATGAGCCTTGGCTGGCCGTTGCCCGCCGCATAGGCCGGGTTGTTAAACAGGGCATATTGCCCATACCAGTCGGACTGGCGCTGGAAGTAAACATCGGGGCTCGCATTGTAGGCGCCGCTGAGGATGAAATGACCGCGACCACCGTCAAAGTCGGTCCCGAAGGAGCCTTCGTATTTGTAGTTGCTGGTTTGATAATTGAAGTTGGTACCGCCCTGAACATTGGCTTTGAAGCCGGTAAAGTCCTTGTCGAGAACCAGGTTGACCACGCCGGCGACGGCATCGGAACCCCAAACCGCCGAGGCACCGCCGGTCACCACGTCTACGCGCTTCACCAGCGAGGTGGGGATCGTCGAGAGATCGGTCCAGCCCAGGAGGATGGAGGAAACCACGCGCTGGCCATCGAACAGCACCAGGGTGCGGTTGGTGCCCAGGTTGCGCAGATTGACGGTATCCAGACCGGACCAGCCGCTGGCGATGTTACCGGCGCCCTGCCCATTGCTGGCAGAATAAGAACTGCCCACCGCAGGCAGGTCGCGAATGGCGTCGCCGATATCGGGCTTCGCGGCGCGCTCAAGTTCTGCTTCGCCCACGACCGTCACCGGGGTCGGTTGAGTATAGCCGGCCACGGTAATACGCGAGGCACTGACCTCGACCTGTTCGACGTTGCTTTGATCTTGCGCGAAGGCATTGCCGGCGGCGGCAAGAGCCAGAAAGGAAGAAGCCAGGAATAAGCCAGATTTACGCATTAAAAACCCCTTATTGTTGATTGTTGAAAGCGCCCGGACGGACGCTCAGAATTCGCCAAAATGCCTACTCTGTTTGAAGCCAGGTGAAATCAGCCGCCGCCGCTGGACGTCGCATCCGTCGGAGTTGTGAACTGCTTGGGCGGAACGATCTTGCGGATCGGTCCCGTCGGGCCACTCGGAAACTTGATGCCCAGCCGGTCCAGATAGGATGGGTACTTGGTGGAGTCATAGTAATAGGGCTCCATCGGCGGACGGCAGGTCCTCATGTAATCGTCGTTGATGTGAATAGCCGACACGTCGGTGGCGGCCAGAAAGGGCTTGCAGCGATCGTATTTCTGCAGGTCCTCATTGAAGAATTTTTTGGCCTTGGCCAGATCTTCGGGCGAGGTCATCAAGTCCAGCACCGTAAGCGCCACGGCCTTGGCGCCGGCCACCGCGCCCATGTGCGCGATGGGGGGCGCCATGGCGATGGCCGACGTGACGCTGTGACCGATCATGTTGGGAATGTTCAATTGGAACCGGATGGTGATGGCCGGCACCGTCCACATTATGTCGCCGATATCATCGGAGCCGCCGCCGGTGGGAACGAGTTCCTCACGATCGCCGCGCACAGGATCGACCTTGTCGAGCAGCGGCTCGACCTTGCGGCCGAGCGCTTCCTGCACATGCTTGGTGGACGCCCGCTCATCTGGCGTCCATTTGGGCATGCCGACCAGTTCGATATTGGCCTGGATCAGCGTGCGATTGACGCCCAGCGAACGCAGGTTCAGCGCGTTGACACCGGCCAGGCCATGGGACCGCGAACCTGCCGATGAAGTTGGGAAATTTGTTGACGAATCGGCCAGGTTCCGTAGCGCGCGGGCTTCGACCTGCTCGGACCCGAGACCACGGCGACCAGGGTCCGGCGCGCCATAGCCGTCATGCACCACGCGGGTGCGGCAACCTGCACGGTTTCGACATCGGCGGGCCACGTTGCCTGCGCCGACTGCCGCACGTGGGCCGTGCTTGCCATCATCAGGACGATGGCGCTGCCCACCAAGGCTATGCCCCCTCCCGACACGACCGAAATTCTGAACCCCAAAACTGCTCATGAACTTTCTCAAAGAAACTTGCGTCCTGGCAACGCGCCCCTGCGCGCTGAAACGTTTTTGTGCACACGCCGTCTGTTAATCGGTCACTTGCACAAATTCTCGGCTTATATCCGCTATCCTTTTGTCCAACAGCGCGCCGTAAATTCGCCGTGAGCGACGGGAAATCCCGACTTATTGCGTTTCCCAGACACGAGGCGCAGATGGATTTGTTTCATGCCAACAAAGATAACAGAAACATCATTGCGGTTCTCCGCATTTTCGGGCTGTGTTTCTTCCATTGCATTTTCTTTTCTGCGAGATCGAAGAGATTTTTGATGGATTCGCGCGCAATCACTTGGTCCATGAGCGCGAGCATGACTGCCCAACTGGTGATGGCGATCTGGCGTCGGGGAAAGCCCCGCGCTCCGTTGCACCACTCGGATCGCGGCAGCCAGTACACCAGCGAGCAGTTCCAGCGGCTGATGGCCGATCATGGCGTCATCTGTTCCATGAGCCGGTTCGGCAATCGCTGGGACAATGCGGCCATGGAGAGCTTCTTCTCCTCGCTGAAGACCGAGCGCACGGCGCGCAAGACCTATCGGACACGAGACGCTGCCAGGGCCGATGTGTTCGACTACATCGAACGCCTCTACAACCCGAAGCGGCGGCATTCGACAATCGGATATAAGAGCCCAATGGACTTCGAGATGAAGGCTGGATTAGCTTAAGTGCGTGTCAACTGAACCGGGTGCAGGCCAGGTCTATCTCTTCAATACCTATAAGAAGATCGTGCCCTCCCAAACCGTCGTCAAAGACTTCTAATCCAGCGCCGTTTCCGGTCCCTTGAATATCGGCCAAGTCGACCTGCACTCCGCCAGACGAGGTGGAGTAGTCGGCCTTAGTGGGCGGGCGGCACAGGCCGCATTTCTTCCACCCGTTCGGCCAGCGACTGCATTTCGGCGGTGGGAATATTCTTACGCTTCGCCTCCTCATGGGTCAGCGCCGTAACCTGTTTGGGACCCTTGCCGGTCTTTTTGGCCATGCTCAGACTTCTTCTTTTTGTTGGGTACGCCGAACAATTCAAAGCGGAAATGTTGAGCAGCGTTGCCGAAATGATTGACTTCCAGCGCGCGTCGGAAATCGAACTGGCTGCACAGGCCGACGCGGTTTGAAATCTGCGACGCAGGCATTTTTCCTATCGGCATGCCATTGCCGGTAGCCGCTGACGCAGAGGGGCCGGGTGGCATCCGACGCCCGGCCCCAACTGTGTGGTATAGTGCGACTCGCTAGCTGGGGAGCGGCAAATGGAAAATGATACCGAACAAGACCTGCCAAATAAGTTGTTTGGCAGCGTTGCTGAAATGATTGCGGCCGGCAGTGCAACCTCGCTGTTAATCAGTGTTGTATTCCAATTCTCGTATTTGCTTTCCAGAGGTTGGCCGCAAGCCGTTACACATCTTGCGCTTGCTGATTATGTTGATGGCTCGGTACTTGCGATTGCCGCTTGGCTTCCGCTCACCATTTCTGCGGCTCTATTTTCTGTAGTAATCCGGGTGACACCGCTTCACCGGTTGTTAGCGCATCCGGTTGTCGCTGTGGTGATAGGATTATTCTGCGTGTCGTTCGGTGGCACTGTGGCCATCAAATCAATTTACCTCGGCTGGCTTCAGAATGCCGAGAAAATGGTTCTTGGTTTTTCGATAATGGTGTTGGGCATTTGCCTAATTTATCTGACGGCAACTCAGTTGCACAGCCGAAAGACTGCTATGCGGATCGGTAATCAGAATTCTCAACGAAAAAAGAAGCGAGCCAAAGTGTGGGGCGCTGTGGGCATTGCGCTTCTTATTTGCGCTTCTTCTGTAGGAGTTTTTGCAGGCGATGCGCGGCGTAGATGCCCCTCCACCATATTGATCGCTGATAAAGACGGAGGTCAAATTGCGGGAGAACTGGTTGCCACTCTTCAAAAAGAACTATTGATTACCCCGATTAAAAGATCCCACACTTTAGTTGGCATACCGTGGGAAACCGTAAAGAGTTACGGCACTCGAGATTGCGCCGCGCAAATGCCTGATCAGACGGAGATCAGTTTTTCACTTACCAAGAAAGAGTTAGACATGAAGTCTAAATCTAACGTCTTGGATGGAAAGACGCCGCCCACCGATAAACAGCCGGGTTCAAAATAGACTATTAGGATCGGATATCGTGGGTTCGTTCGACGGTCCAGTTGCGTCGCGGAGCATTAACGAAGAACAGCGACTGTCCTTTTCGGTCAAGCCATGGTCCATCACTGGTCTATATCTAGTGTTCGCTGCTTGCCCAGTACATGATATAGCGGGAAACATAACAAGAACATTGTTACAGTTGTGCGATTTACAACGCCACCTTGACGGCGACCCCAAAAAGATGATCTCCATCCACCCCGAAGGGGGCGCGAGATTCTTAAATGGATTTTTGCGCCCAATGTCCCCGAAACGCGGCCAGCCCCCGACTCCCCCCACACCGAAATTCCAACTGACGATTAGCAAAGGCATGTTGCGCGCGACGATTGCCGTGCGCTTCCGGCCCGGACTGGTTCTCGCCGTCTGCTCTGGCGTAACAAGTGTTGTTGCCGTCGTTCGGCAATTCCTTCCACATTAACGGCGCTGAACGATCGTCTTGAACTGCGAGTGGAAAGTCCGCAATTGATTGAGCACGGCCATTGGAAACGGCCCGTGCGGATCAGGAAGGATATTCCATGCCGCGCAAAACGAAGCCCAAACAAAATCGCAAAGCCCATGAGCGGGCGATCTCATTCGCCGCCGCCAGCTATCAACGGAAGCCGACGCTGGATCATCTGAAGCGCCTTCTCGAACTGATGCCGAAGCCCAAACATCCGCCGATGTTTTAAGGGCCTCGCCAACTCGCTAGAATGCGTGCTGGGGCTGTTTCCCCTCGCGGCCCTCGCCCCAATCCAGGCCAATGGAACGCCACTGCTGGCGCGTTGCTGACGCTTAGGAACGGAGCGTGCATTTCCGGCTATTGGATATTCCTTGGACACGGATTGCATCCCGCCAACTAAGCCATTGATTTAATTGGTGCTCCCACCGGGAATCGAACCCGGGTTTCAGCCTTGAGAGGGCCGCGTCCTGACCGCTAGACGATGGGAGCCAAGCCAGGGACGGCGCTTATAGCGGCTGGGGCGCGCAAACCGCAAGTTCCGCCGCCGCGAACCGGCCGTCCAGATAGACGAACGCCGCCAGGGTTTCGCCCGCCGCGATCAGCCAGAGAAAATCGTCCTGCCCCGCGTCTTCCCGGTCGGTTTGCGACGGTTCCGCCCGCCCGCCGGGATGGGAATGGTAGCAGCCGATGAGGACATGCCCGTTGGCGCGGGCGGCTTTCTGGGCCGCGATATGGTCTTGCGGCGCGATTTCAAAGCGGTCGGCGGCTTCGGCCAGGTTGCGCGCCGGATACAGCGCCAGCACCCGCGCCACATCGCCTTCCCAGACCCCCTCCAGCAATCCGCAACATTCGCGCGGCTGCGCTGCCCCGGCCTGGGCCTTTATTGCGGCGGCCAGTTCCGGCGGCAGTTCAATGCGATTTGTCACTGCCCCTCTCTGAAACAGTCGCCTTCACCTGCCCCACCAGATGGCCGTCCTGGGTGTCGAGCAGGTCGATCTCCTCGCCCGCGCCGTCGCGGACCCGCAGGATCAGCCGCCCCGGCTGGCTCTGCATCTCGACAATGCGCGCCCCCGGCGGCAGCTGGAAGGTGGCGGTGGCGCCCGCATAGGCAGCCTTTTTGCGCGCCCCCCGGATGCCGCCCACCACCAGGGCGATCACCGCCAGCACGATCAGCACAGACAGCACGATCACCGCCAGCCGCGCCGCCTTGTAGGCGCCAGTCTGGTTTTCTGGAATTTGGTTTTCCGGAATCGGCGTCCTATAGGGTGGCGGCATGTCGGACATTGAGAACTCCCTGGATAGCCGCGCGGCGCTTGCCGGACCCGAACATGCCGGCTGGCGGCTGGACCGTTTCCTGGCCGCCGCCTTGCCCGACTTTTCCCGCTCGCGGCTCCAGCAGTTGCTGGCGGAAGGCGCGGTGACGTCCGGCGCGGCCACCGTAAAAGACGGCAATCACAGGGTCAAACCGGGCGAGGCCTATACGGTCACGGTGCCCCCCACCGCGCCCGCCATTCCGCAAGGCCAGGATATCCCGCTGTCTGTCGTTTACGAAGACAAGGACCTGATCGTGATCGACAAGCCGGCGGGGCTGGTGGTGCATCCGGCGGCGGGCAATCCCGACGGCACCCTGGTCAATGCCCTGATCGCCCATTGCGGCAAACTCAGCATCGGCGGCGAAGCCCGGCCGGGCATCGTGCACCGGCTGGACAAGGACACATCGGGCCTTCTGGTGGCCGCCAAGACCGAACGCGCCATGGCCAGCCTGGCCAAGCAGTTCGCCAACCACACCATCGAGCGCGCCTATAACGCCGTGGTATGGGGCGCCCCGCGCGACTCGTCCGGCCTGATCGAAAGCCAGATCGGCAGGAGCCAGTTCGACCGCAAGCGCATGGCGGTGCTGCGTTCGGGCGGCAAGAGCGCGCGCACCCGCTACAAGGTGCTGGAGAAATTCGGGCCGGTCGAACGCCCTTTCGCCAGCCTGATCGAATGCCGGCTGGAAACCGGGCGCACCCACCAGATCCGGGTGCACCTGACCCATCTGGGCCATCCCCTGATCGGCGACCCCGCCTATGGCCGCGCCCGCACCCCGCCGCGCGGCAAATCCGACGCCGAGGTCGCCGCGTTTACACTGGCCGCCGATTTTCCGCGCCAGGCGCTGCACGCTTTTGTGCTGGGATTCCAGCACCCTGGCCTGCACAAGACCATGCGTTTCGAGAGCCCCTGGCCTGCGGACTTCGCGGAACTTGTAACCGCCCTGCGGGGATTGAATAACTAAGGTACAAGCTTATTTCCCAATACGCTGTGGCTCTGCCCGGCACCAAGGGGGTTGGTATGAGTAGACTTTTATTGGATGGCCGCTCATGAGCGGCCGGGGTCTTCCCGCACTGTCGGGCGAAGCAGGCCTGTCGCGGTATCTCACCGAGATTCGCAAATTTCCGCTGTTGGCGCCCGAAGACGAATTCATGCTCGCCAAGCGCTGGAAGGAGCATGAAGACCCGGAGGCGGCGCGCCGCCTGGTGACATCGCACCTTCGCCTGGTCGCCAAGATCGCCATGGGCTATCGCGGCTATGGCTTGCCGGTTTCCGAAATCGTCTCCGAAGGCAATGTCGGCCTGATGCAGGCGGTCAAGCGCTTCGATCCCGATCGCGGCTTCCGCCTGGCGACCTATGCCATGTGGTGGATCAGGGCCTCGATCCAGGAATATGTCCTGCGGTCGTGGAGCATGGTGAAGATGGGCACCACGGCGGCCCAGAAGAAGCTGTTCTTCAACCTGCGCAAGGCCAAGAACAATATCGGCGCGATCGAGGAAGGCGACCTGACGCCCGAACACCTGGCGACCCTGTCGGACCAGCTGGGCGTCACCGCCACCGAAGTGACCGACATGAACCGCCGCCTGTCCGGCGGCGACGCCTCGCTGAACGCGCCCCTGCGCAGCGACGGCGAAAGCGAGTGGCAGGACTGGCTGGCCGACGAGACCATCGACCAGGAAACCCGCCTGGCCGAGCGCGAGGAGATGGGCGACCGCCACGAACTGCTGGTGGGCGCGATGAAGGACCTGACCGACCGCGAGCGCGACATCCTCCAGGCACGCCGCCTGCAGGACGAGCCGGCGACCCTGGAAGAACTGTCGCAGAAATACGGCGTGTCGCGCGAGCGCGTGCGCCAGATAGAAGTGCGGGCGTTCGAAAAGCTGCAGCGAGGCATGAAAACCGCGATGCAGACCGCGGCACTCCCGGCCCCGGCATAGCCAGCATGCACTGACGTTGTTTGTGGCGTCACCTTCGGCAAGTACACTTCCTTCTTGTCATGCCCGCGAAAGCGGGCATCCGGCTTATGGCGCAGATGGATTCCCGCTTGCGCGGGAATGACAACGGAGCCGGGAGGAATCGTCATGAAGTTCAAGATGTGGCAGGTGGATGCGTTCGCCAGCAGGCCGCTGGGCGGCAATCCCGCCGCCATCGTGCCGCTGGAAGGCTGGCTGGACGCGAGCCTGATGCAGGCCATCGCGGCCGAGAACAATGTCGCGGAAACCGCCTTCTTCGTGAAGACCGGACCCGGTGCCTATGACCTGCGCTGGTTCGCGCCCGGCCGCGAAGTGGATTTGTGCGGCCATGCCACCCTGGCCAGCGCCTGGATTCTGTTCAACAAGACCGACACGGCGCTGAACGAAGTGCGGTTCATGACCCGCTCGGGCGAACTTGTCGTGACGCGCGGCGAAGGTGGAAATGTTATGTCGCTGCCATCGGCGGAGTCCGAAGCCTTCACGCCGCCTGCCGGATTCGCGGATGCGCTGGCCGCAAGCCTGCATGGCCCCGCGCCGAAGGAATTGCACATCAGCGCCAAGGGCGGCGCCGGCGCCCGCGCCCTGATCGCGGTGTGGGAAACGCCGGAACAGGTGAAGGCGCTTAATCCCGCCGCCGATCTTTCGGATGTGCTGATGCAGGTCCAGGCCGGTTCGCTGCTGGCAACGGCGGCGGGTGGTGGCGCGCCATACGACATGGTCTCGCGCTTCTTCGCACCCTATTACGGCGTGCCGGAAGACCCGGTGACGGGTTCGGCCCATGCCGCGCTGACGCCGTTCTGGTCGAAACGGCTGGGCAAGAAACAGCTCAAGGCCCGCCAGGCATCGGCGCGCGGCGGCGACCTGCTCTGCACCTATGAAGGCGAACGCACGGTGCTGCAGGGCGATTGCGCGCTGTATCTGACGGGTGAGATCGAGGTCTGATTACTTAAATCGTCATGGCCCGGCTTGTCCGGGCCATCCAGTTTCGCGGCAATAAACTGGATGGCCCGCATGAAGCGGGCCATGACAGTGATGCTACTGGCGCTCGGGCTCGTCCGGCATGTTGCCCAGCGGTTCGTCTTCGCTGTTGAGCCCTTCGCGCGTGTCGTCGCTGTCGACGATGCCTTCGTCGAACATGGCAAGTCCGTCTTCCAGGTAATCGCCCAGCAGCGGCAGGGTCAGCAGATATTCCGCCGCGCGGCGGGAATGTTCGCTGCGGGCGGTGGCGACGGCTTCCTTCCATTCCTCCAGGTCATAGGTGCCGCGGCCCAGCCAGGCCAATGCCACCAGCCGCATGCGTTCATCGTCATTCAATTCGCGAATCGCGCCGACCAGTTCCTCGCGCACCGGATCGCCCGCCTGGTCTTCCAGCACGTCGGCGTTGCCGTCATCGGTGGGGTTCGATCCTTCGTCGGGGTCGCTGTCGCCTTCCTTCACGTCATATTCGCGCGCCTTCTCGATAATGAAGGCCAGCTTGTCGAGCGGCAGATTGAGCGCGGGGATGGAAGCCATGTTTTGTCCTGACATTTGCGGCATCTGGTGAAACGCCCGGGGCACACAAGCTGTTCCCGCCAAGAATTTCACAATTCCCGCATTGACGCCATCGCTGCATCTGCCTATATCGGCGGCGGGCCACACCTCCCCAACGAGGTGCTATCATTCTGGAAGGAATGAACCGCGATGACTGAAGTATCCCATGCTCGTCCGGCTGTGCGTCCCGCGCGGCCTTTTTTTTCGTCCGGCCCCTGCGCCAAGCGCCCCGGATGGACCCCCGAAGTTCTGAAAAACGCGCTGGTGGGACGTTCCCACCGCTCCAAACCCGGCAAGGCCAGGCTTAAGGATGCGATCGAACGCACCCGCCAGATCCTGGGCATCCCCGCCGATTACCGCATCGCCATTGTGCCCGCCTCCGACACCGGCGCCGTGGAAATGGCGATGTGGTCGCTGCTGGGGCCGCTGGAAATCGACATTTACGCCTGGGAAAGCTTCGGCGAGGACTGGGTCACCGACACCGTCAAGCAGTTGAAGCTGAAAGCCGAAACACACAAGGCGCCGTATGGCGAATTGCCCGCTCTTCAGGCGCGCAAGAATCGCGACACCGTGTTCCTGTGGAACGGCACCACCAGCGGCGTGAAGGTGCCCAATGGCGACTGGATTCCCACCGACCGCGACGGGCTGACCATCTGCGACGCCACCAGCGCGGTGTTCGCCATGGACCTGCCCTGGGACAAACTGGATGTCACCACCTTCTCCTGGCAGAAGGTGCTGGGCGGCGAGGCCGCGCACGGCATGCTGATCCTGTCGCCCAATGCGGTGGCGCGGCTTGAGGCCTATACGCCGCACTGGCCGCTGCCCAAGATCTTCCGCATGACCAAGGGCGGCAAGATCGTCGAGGGCATCTTCGAAGGCGAGACCATCAACACGCCCTCGATGGTGGCGCTGGAAGATTATCTCGATGCACTGACCTGGGCTGAGAGCGTGGGCGGCCTGAAGGGCCTGATCCAGCGTTCCAACACCAACCTGCAGGTGCTGGAAAAATGGGTCGCGGGCTCGGACTGGGCAGGCTTCCTGGCCAAGGATGCCACCATCCGCTCCAACACCAGCGTCTGCATCGCCGTCACCGATCCCGCCTTTGTGGCGCTGGCCGATGACGCCAAGCAGGACAAGTTGAAGAAGCTGACTTCGCTGCTCGACAAGGAAGGCGTGGCGTTCGACATCGCCGGCTATCGCGCCGCGCCGCCGGGCCTGCGCATCTGGTGCGGCGCCACGGTGGAGGCCAGCGATCTTGAAGCGTTGACGCCCTGGCTCGACTGGGCCTGGAGCCAGGTCAGATCCTGAAGATCAGGGGCTGATCGCACGCGAAGGAGCAATCCATGGCGTTCAAACCGGAAAACAAGCTGGAAGAAGCCCTGGTCGCGGCGGTGGAAGATTCCGCCGCCGCGCCGGACTTCTATCGCCTGCTGCTGGAATCGAACCTGCTGGTGCCCGGCACCGTGCGGGGCCACGAACAGTCCGATGCGCCGTTCACCTTGTCGCCCGACAGCAAGCTCGACTTGATCCCGGGCATCAAGGACGGCCAGCGCTTTCTGCCGGCCTTTACCTCGGTGACCCGGTTGCAGGCTTATCTGCAACGGGAAATGCGCTATCTCACCCTCAACACCCGCACCTTGCTGGAAGTCACGCGCGGCGCGCCGGTGATCCTCAATCCCGCCTCCGACTATGGCCGCGAATTCACCCCGGCGCAGATCGCGCAATTGCTCGATCCCAAGCCCCATCTTCAGCCTCAGGGCGAACCCATGCGGGCGATCGGCGAAGTGGATTTTCCGCCCGGACTGGTGGAGGCGCTGACGGCGCTGTTCGCCGCCCGGCCCCAGGTCGCCGCCGCCTGGATGATCCAGGTGACTTTTGCCGACCGGGCGAAGGAACCGCATCCGCTGGTCAGCATCGAAACGGCGGGCGACTGGCTGGCACTGGTGCAGGCCATCAATGCCGCCGCCGAAGCCCGTGTGCCCGGCATGGTGTTCGACATACAGCGCGTGGTGCGCGCCAGCCCCACCAGCCTGACCCAGGCCCTGCTTTCCGTGCCGCCCTTTTACGACCGCGACGCCAAACCGGCGCCCGGCCTGCTCAACTGATCTGGAAGGAAAATCCCATGCCCAAGGTTCTTATCGCCGACAAGCTGTCGCCCGCCGCCGTCGCCATCTTCAAGGAGCGCGGCGTCGACGCCGACGTCAAGACCGGACTGACCAAGGAGGAACTGATCAAGATCGTGGATCAGTATGACGGCATCGCCATCCGCTCGGCCACCAAGCTGACCGCCGATGTGCTCAAGCATGCCAAGAATCTGAAGGTGATCGGCCGCGCCGGCATCGGCGTGGACAATGTGGACATTCCCGCCGCCACCGCCGCCGGCGTGATCGTGATGAACACGCCGTTCGGCAACTCCATCACCACCGCCGAACATGCGATCTCGCTGATGCTGGCCCTGGCGCGCGAACTGCCCGCCGCCAATGCTTCCACCCAGGCCGGCAAGTGGGAGAAGAACCGCTTCATGGGCGTGGAAATCACCGGCAAGGTGCTGGGGCTGATCGGCGCGGGCAATATCGGCAGCATCGTCGCCGACCGCGCCAAGGGCCTGCACATGCGGGTCATCGCCTATGATCCCTTCCTGTCGCAGGAACGCGCGGGCGACCTGGGCATCGAGAAGGTCGAACTGAACGACCTGCTGGCGCGGGCCGATTTCATCACTTTGCATGTGCCGATGACGCCGGAAACCAAGAATATCCTGTCGGCAGATGCCATCGCCAAGACCAAGAAGGGCGTGCGCATCATCAACTGCGCCCGTGGCGGGCTGATTGACGAACATGCCCTGAAGGCGGCGCTGGACAACGGCCATGTCGCGGGCGCGGCGCTGGACGTGTTCGAGGTCGAGCCGGCCAAGGAAAACATCCTGTTCGGCAACGAAAAGCTGGTGGCGACGCCGCACCTGGGCGCTTCCACCACCGAGGCGCAGGAGAATGTCGCCCTGCAGGTGGCCGAACAGATCAGCGACTACCTGCTGACCGGCGCCATCACCAATGCGCTGAACATGCCCTCGATCTCGGCCAGCGAAGCGCAGAAGGTGCGCCCCTGGCTGACGCTGGCGGAAAAGCTGGGCTCGTTCGCGGGCCAGCTTACCGGCACCAGCCTGACCGGGGTGGAGATCGTCTATGAAGGCACGCCGTCGCTGCTCAACACCCGCGCCATGACCCAGTCGGCGCTGACCGGGCTGCTGCGCCCCTTCCTGCCGGACGTCAACATGGTCAACGCCCCGGTGGTGGCCAAGGAGCGCGGCGTCAAGATCAGCGAGACCCGCCGCGACGCGCAGGGCATCTATGAAGGCTATATCAAGATCGTGGTCGGGATGGACGACGGCACCACCCGCCGCGTCGCCGGCACCGTGTTCAGCGACGGCCGCCCGCGCCTGATCCAGATCAAGGACATCAACCTGGACGCCGAATTCGCAGCCCATATGTTCTACATCGTCAACGAGGACAAGCCGGGCTTCATCGGCCAGCTGGGCACCATGCTGGGCGACGCCAAGGTCAATATCGCCAACTTCACCCTGGGCCGCAGCGCCCCGGGCCAGGACGCCATCTGCCTGATCGAGGTGGATGGTGCGGTGCCGGAAGCGGTCGCCGCCGCCGTGGCGAAGCTGCCCCATGTGAAGCACGCCAAGCCGCTGGCGTTTTAGGCCAGGTTTCGACCCTCCCCTTGAGGGAGGGTCGAAATTGGATTCGCGCGCGGCGCGAAAACAATTTCGGGGAGGGGTCATGGCGCCGCTCTCGGCGCAGTACCCCTCCCCGAAAAATCGCTCGCTACGCTCGGATTTTTCGACCCTCCCTCAAGGGGAGGGTAGGCATCACCGCGTCAGCCTTTGCTCTTCGCAATAGCCTCATGATGGCGAATGACTTCCTTCACGATGAAGTTCAGGAACTTCTCCGCGAAGTCCGGGTCCAGCCTGGCCTCCTGCGCCAGGCCGCGCAGCCGCGCGATCTGGGCCGCCTCGCGCGCCGGATCGGCCGGCGGCAGGCTGTGGGTCGCCTTGTACTCGCCCACCGCCTGGGTGCATTTGAAACGCTCGGCCAGCATGTGAATCAGGGCAGCATCGATATTGTCGATGCTGTTGCGCAGGCGCTGGAGGTCCGGATGGCTCATGTCTCTTTTCCGATTTCTTGTCAGTTTGTACGTCTTGGCGCCCCGGACCTTGTTTAAGCCAGGCCCGCGCCGACGCCAAGAAAGTTCCGGCCGGGGATTTATTCTCCAACAAGGTGAACAGCGGGTCAAAAGCCCCTTCCCGCCGACCGGGCTGTGATGATTAGCTGGAGCCGCATTGGTGGGGCCTGCGGGACCGCGAAAAGCGGCCGGCAGGGAGGGGCATGACAAGATTGCGCATTATCGCGGCGCTGGCGCTGGGCCTGGTCACGGCGGGCTGCGCCACCGACACCGAGCAAGCGGCCGACGCCACCCTGGCGATGGACCCGCTGGAGCCGATGAACCGCTTCTTCTTCGATCTCAACCAGCGGCTGGACCGCCACGCCGCCCTGCCCGCCGCCACCGCCTATCACGACCATGTGCCGGAGCGGGTACGCACCACCCTGCACAATGTGGTGGAGAATCTGGGCGGGCCGGTCGCCTGCGCCAACGACATCCTGCAATTGCAGTTCGACTATGCCGGGACCGCCGCGGCCCGCTTCCTGGTCAACAGCACGGTGGGGGTGGCGGGCATTTTCGACGTCGCCACCGACTGGGGCCTGCCGGGGCGGCCGCGCGACTTCGGCGAGACCATGGGAAGCTATGGCGTGCCGCCGGGGCCCTATCTGGTGCTGCCGCTGCGCGGCTCGACCGATGTGCGCGATTTCGCCGGCAACTATCTGGACGGTTACGCCACGCCGCTGCGCTATATACATTATGACGGCCATGAATATGTCGGCTGGTTCCGCTCCACCCTGGGCTCGATGGACAACCGCTCCGCCAATATCGTGACCTATCGCGATATCGAGCGGGCCAGCGTGGATTATTACGCCACCCTGCGGACCTATTACCTGCAGCGCCGCGCCCGCCAGATCGAGGACAAGTCCGTCCAGACCGCCGAATTACCGGATTTTTAGTGCGGCTTTTAACGCGCGGCGGGATGTTCTAAACCGGACCTTATTCAGGGCCGCGCCGCGATGCCGCCCGCCAACCCATCGCAGCGCGGCCTATTGGCGCTTTGCCGGACGAGCATGACAACTATTGAACGCATCGTCGCCTTCTGCTGCCGCTGGCCCTGGGCCGTGGTCGCCGCATCGCTGCTGCTGGCGGTGGGGGCGGGCACTTATGTCCGGCAGAATTTCGCCATGAACACCGACAGCGAGCAGCTGATCGACGCCAAGGTGGGCTGGCGCATGCGCCAGGCGCGGTTCGACGCCGATTTCCCGCAGCAGAGCAACCTGACCCTGGCGGTGATTGACGGCGCCACGCCCGAACTGGCGGAATCCGCCGCCGCCCGGCTGACCGAAAAACTGTCGGCCGATACCCGCCACTTCACCCATGTCAGCCGCCCCGATGGCGGTGCGTTCTTCAACCAGAACGGCATGCTGTTCCTGTCGCTGAACGAGGTGAAAGACACCACCCGGCAGCTCATCAAGGCGCAGCCCTTCCTGGGCGGGCTGGCCGCCGATCCCAGCCTGCGCGGCATCATGACGGTGCTGAACACCGTGCTGCTGGGCGTCTCCAACGGCCAGGCCAAGCTGGCCGACATCGGCAAGCCGATGGCGCGGTTCGCCGACACCCTGGCCGCCGCCGCCGGTGATGCCCGAGGGGGCCGCACGGATTACCTGTCCTGGCGATCGCTGATTACCGGCGCGCCGCCCAAGCCGGAAGAAATCCGCCGCTTCATCGAGATCAAGCCCAAGTTGAACTTCGATGCCCTGGAGCCTGGGCTGGAAGCCGATGACGCCATCCGCGCCGCCGCCAGATCGCTGGACATCGCGCCGGACCATGGCGTGCGGCTGCGCCTGACCGGCCCGGTGCCGCTGTCGGACGAGGAGTTCGCCACCCTGACCGACCGGATATGGCTGATGGTGGGCGCCATGATGGGCGGGGTGCTGCTCACCCTGTGGCTGGCGCTGCGCAGCTTCAAGATCATCTTCGCCATCCTGGTGACGCTGTTCGTGGGCCTGGCCATCACCATGGGGCTGGGGCTGATGGCGGTGGGCGTCTTCAACATCATCTCCATCGCCTTCATCGCGCTGTTTGTCGGTCTTGGCGTCGATTTCGGCATCCAGTTCTCGGTGCGCTATCGCAGCGAACGCCATCGCGACGAGAACCTGGCGCGGGCGCTGGCCGCTTCCGGCCGCGGCGTCGGCATTCCCTTGGCGCTGGCCGCCGCCGCCACCGCCGCCGGATTTTTCTCCTTCCTGCCCACCACCTATACCGGCGTCGCCGAACTGGGGAAGGTGGCGGGCATCGGCATGATCGTGGCGTTTGCTCTGGCCATCACCATGCTGCCGGCGCTGCTGATGGTGCTGGACCCGCCGGGCGAAAATGAGGATATCGGTTTCAAGTCGCTGGCCCGGCTGGACGACTTCATGACCCGCCACCGCCGCAATGTGGTGCGCATCGCCATCGGCGCGGGGGTGGTGTCGCTGGGCCTGATGGCCTTCGTGCAGTTCGATTCCAATCCGCTGGACCTGCGCAGCCCCAAGGTGGAATCGGTCTCCACTTTGTTCGACCTGATGAAAAATCCCCAGACCTCGCCCAACACCATCGACGTGCCGGCGCTGTCGCTGACCGATGCGGATGCCGTCGCCGCCCGCATCAGCCAGGAATCGCTGGTGGCCCAGGCCCTTACTTTGTCGAGCTTCGTGCCCGACCGGCAGACGGAAAAACTGGCGCTGATCGCCGACGCCAATTCGCTGCTGGACGCCACCATCAATCCCTTTGACGTGGCCGCGCCGCCCAGCGATGCCCAGACTGTGGCCGCCATGACCGCCACGGCGGCGAAATTGCGCGCCGCCGCCGGCACCGCGCAGGATCAGGCCGCGAAGGATGCCCGCCGCCTGGCCGATGCGTTGGACGCCGTGGTCAAGGCCGGTCCCGCCGCCCGCGCCCGGGCCACCGAGGCGCTGGTGCCGGGGCTCAAGACCATGCTGGGCCAGGTCTCGGAGTCGCTGAAGGCCGCGCCGGTGACGGTGCAGTCCATGCCCGCCGAACTGCGCGCGGACTGGGTCGCCGCCGACGGCACCGCCCGCATCCAGGTCTTCCCCAAGGACACCAGCAACGATCCCAAGGCGCTGTCGGCCTTTTCCGACCAGGTGCTGAGCGTGGCGCCCCAGGCCACCGGCGCGCCGATCTCGATCCGCGAATCCGGCCGCACCATTGTCGGCGCCTTCGCCGAGGCGGGCGTGCTGTCCTTCTTCGTCATCATCATCCTGCTGGCGCTGGTGCTGAAGAGTTTCCACGATGTGCTGATGACCCTGGCGCCGCTGGTGCTGGCGGGCTTGCTGACGCTTGCGACCAGCGTGGTGCTGGGGCTGCGGCTGAATTTCGCCAATGTCATCGCTTTGCCGCTGCTGCTGGGCATCGGGGTGGCCTTCAACATCTATTTCGTGGTGGCGTGGCGGCACGGCCAGCGCTGTTTCCTGGCCTCCAGCCTGACGCGGGCGGTGATCTTTTCGGCGCTGACCACGGCGTCCGGCTTCGGCACGCTGTGGCTTTCGATCCATCCCGGCACCGCCAGCATGGGCGAACTACTGATGATCTCGCTGGGCTGGACCCTGGTGACGACGCTGTTCCTGTCGCCGGCCCTGCTGGGCGAGCCGCAGCACACGCTTCGGATGCACGATCCTGAAGTTTGAGACCCTTCCCTAAACCGTCATGGCCCGCTTTATGCGGGCCATCCAGTTTTACAGCCGCAACAAACTGGATGGCCCGCCCCCTTCTAATTAAAGAAGGGCCGGGCCATGACGATGAAGGAAATGCCTAATTCAACGACTTATCCGCGATCTGGTTGATCTTTTTCGCCAGGCCCTGCGCGCCGCCCGAGGCGAGCGTGGACGCGAAATCGGAACGCTTCTGCGCCATCTGGCTGATGTTGCCCGCCAGATAGATGTCGGTGATCTTCCAGTCGCCGCCCGCCTGATGCATGCGATAGTTGAAGGCGATGGTTTCCTTGCCGGTGTTCAGGCTGCTCTTGACGAAATGGTCGCTGCCGCGGGCGATCGAGGCGGGCTCGACGGTGAATTTCTCGCCGCTGAAGCTGTCGAAGTTCCTGGCGTAATCGGCGACGGTCATGCGGCTGAAGGCGTCAATCAGCGCCTTCTGGTCGGCAGGCGCCATGGCGGCAAAGGTGGGGCCGACAGCGGTGGCGGTATTGGCCGGAAGGTCGAAGGCCTTCTCGACGGCGGGCTTGAGCTTGTCATAGCGCGACTTGGCGGTGCCGCCCGACTTCATCGCAGCCAGCAGCGCGTCATAAAAGCCCTGCACCTGGGCGACGGCGGGATCGGCGCTTTGGGCCTGGACGGGCGCGGTTTGCAGCACCAGGGTGGCAGGCGGTGCGGCCAGCATCAGGGCCCAGAACAGAACAAGGGAAACGGATTTCAAAACACGGTTCATGAAAGCTCTCCTTTGCTCGCGCATAACGCGCAAAACCGGAAAATGGTGTGCAAGTATGGTAAAAATCGGGAGCGATCAGGCGTCCCGATCTAATAGAAAAAATGGCAGCGCCGACAGTTCCGGCGCCTTGGCCGCATAAGGCCCCAGCGCCGCCACCGCGGCCCGGGCGCGCTTTTCGGCTTCCGCCCGCGCCCCCGCAACGCCCAGCAGGGTCACCAGGGTCTGCTTGCCCATGTCGGCATCCTTGCCCACCGCCTTGCCGGTCTTTTCGGCTGTGCTGGTCACATCCAGCAGGTCGTCGGTGATCTGGAACACCACCCCCATCTCCTCGGCATAGGCCTTGAGGCGGGCGCGGTCTTCGGCGGACGCCTGGCCCAGGATCGGTCCCGCCTCGCAGGAGAATTCGAACAACTGGCCGGTCTTCTTGCGCTGCAGTTCGATCACGTCTTCCACGCCGAAACTCGCATCGGCCAGCATGTCGATGATCTGGCCACCGATCATGCCGCTGTGGCCGCCTGCCTCGGCCAGGCGCGCAATCAGGGCGCAGCGCACCTCGGCGGACGGATGGGTGCGGGCATCGGCCAGGATCTCGAAGCTGATGGTCAGCAGCGCGTCACCCGCCAGCACCGCCGTCATCTCGTCAAAGGCGATATGGGTGGTGGGGCGGCCACGGCGCAGGTCGTCGTCATCCATGCAGGGCAGGTCGTCATGCACCAGGCTGTAGGTGTGCATCGCCTCGATGGCGGCGCCCACCCGCAGCGACCGCGAATCATCCACCCCGAACAGCCGGGCGGAATGCAGCACCAGGAAGGGGCGCAGCCGCTTGCCCCCGGCCTGGATGGCATAGCGCATGGCCTCCTGCACCCGGGCCTGGCGGCCGGCGGGCGGCGGCAGCACCGCATCCAGGGTCGCATCCACCAGCCTGGCGCTGGCGGCGATGGCTTGCGGCAGCCCGGCCTGATTCACGTTATCTGACACAGTTTTACGCCCCAATGGTCCTTCGGCGGCTCGGGTGGCCGGTTCGCGCCGCTTTTAGCCCTGAATCCTCGGCCTTTGCCAGCCCCGCAGCGGGAGTTGCCAGTGACATTTCTGCAGCCCGCGCCGTCCGCTGGTTACCCATGCGACCGAAGGGGTTGCACCCCCTATCCCGATACAGGAAAATGACTATGTTGCAGCGCCGTAAGCCGGGCGGCCTCTGGCCTGCCGGGTGTCTGCCTATATAGGGTCTGATATGCGAGTCATCCTTGCCCAGCCGCGCGGCTTCTGTGCCGGCGTCGTGCGCGCCATCGATATCGTCGAAAAGGCGCTCGATAAGTATGGCGAGCCCGTCTATGTGCGCCATGAGATCGTGCACAACAAGCATGTCGTGGACACGCTGAAGAACAAGGGCGCGCGCTTTGTCGAGGAACTGGACGAAGTGCCCGAAGGCGCCGTCACGGTTTTCTCCGCCCATGGCGTGCCCCAGTCGGTGGTCAAGACCGCCCAGTCGCGCGGCCTGCCGGTGCTGGACGCCACCTGCCCGCTGGTTTCCAAGGTCCACAACCAGGGCAAGCGTTATGTCAGCCATGGCCGCACGCTGATCCTGATCGGCCATGCCGGTCATCCCGAGGTCGAAGGCACCATGGGCCAGGTCGGCGCGCCGGTGACCCTGGTGCAGAACGAAGCCGATGTCGAAGACCTGGAAATCCCCACCGCGACCCCGGTCGCCTATATCACCCAGACCACGCTTTCCATCGACGACACCAAGGGCATCATCCAGGCGCTGAAGAACCGCTTCACCGACATCGTCGGGCCGGAAACCAGCGACATCTGCTATGCCACCCAGAACCGCCAGACCAGCGTGCGCGAGCTGGCCAAGGTCGCGGACGTGATCCTGGTGGTGGGGGCGGCCAATTCGTCCAACTCCAACCGCCTGCGCGAGATCGGCATCGAGGAGGGCATTCCCTCCTATCTCATCAATGACGGCAGCGAACTGCGCGCCGAATGGGTCCGGGGCAAGAAGGTGGTCGGACTGACCGCCGGTGCGTCGGCGCCGGAAGAGTTGGTCAAGCATGTGATCGAAGCCCTGGGCGAGATCGAAGACGTCACCGTGGAACAGATGGACGGCAAGAAGGAACATATCGAGTTCCGCCTGCCGGCAGAGTTGAGGGCTTAAATCATGGGTCTCCCGTTTCGCCAGGCCGCCAAGATCGGCGCCTATGTGGTCAAGCAGCAGTTGTCGGGCAAGAAATACCCGCTGGTGCTGATGCTGGAGCCGCTGTTCCGCTGCAACCTGGCCTGTTCCGGCTGCGGCAAGATCGATTATCCCGATCCGATCCTGAACCAGCGCCTGAGCTATGAGCAGTGCATGGAGGCGATCGACGAATGCGGCGCGCCCGCCGTCTCCATCGCCGGCGGCGAGCCGCTGCTCCACCGCGACATGGCCAGGATCGTCGAGGGCTATATCGCCAAGGACAAGTTCGTCATCCTGTGTACCAACGCGCTGCTGCTGGCCAAGAAGATCGACCAGTACAAGCCGCACCCGAACTTCACCTGGTCGATCCACCTGGACGGCGACAAGGCGATGCACGACAAGTCGGTCTGCCTGGACGGCACCTATGAAAAGGCCGTGGCCGCGATCAAGCTGGCCAAGTCCAAGGGCTTCCGCACCCAGATCAACTGCACGCTGTTCGACGGCGCCGACCCCGAACGCACCGCCGCCTTCTTCGATCACATGATGGAACTGGGGCTGGACGGCATCACCGTGTCGCCGGGCTATGCCTATGAGCGCGCCCCCGACCAGCAGCATTTCCTGAACCGCGAGCGCACCAAGACCATGTTCCGGGACATCCTGGCGCGCGGCAATGGCGGCAAGAACTGGGAGTTCACCAACTCCATCCTGTTCATGGATTTCCTGGCCGGCAACCAGACCTATGAATGCACCCCCTGGTCGATGCCGCTCTTGACCGTGTTCGGCTGGCAGAAGCCCTGCTACCTGTTGGGCGAAGGCTATGTGAAGACCTTCAAGGAGCTGATGGAAGGCACCGAGTGGGAGAAATACGGCGTCGGCAAGTATGAGAAATGCGCCAACTGCATGGTGCATTGCGGCTTCGAAGGCACCGCCGCCACCGACGCGATCAAGCATCCGCTCAAGATGCTGCCCATCCTGATGAATGGCATCAAGACCAAAGGCCCGTTCGCGCCGGAGATCGACCTGTCAAAGCAGCGGCCCGCCGAGTTCACCTTCTCGCGCCATGTCGAGCACAAGATGTCACAGATCAAGGCCGGCAATTCCAACACCACAGAGATCGCGGCAGCGGAGTAGCGCCGCGAAGGCCTTGCCCGAGGCGCGGCCGGTGCGGATCAGCGCCGGCAGTTGCTGCGGCTTCTTCGCCAGCGACCACAGCACGCGGCGGATGCTGATGCCGCCGTCCGGCTGCATCGCCACCAAAGCGGCGGGCGGCAGCACGTGCGTCGCGTCGTCGGAGATCACGCGCAAGGCGGCCAGCGGCAGGTTGCGGGCGGCGGCAAAGCGGGCGGCGACCTGGCTTTCCATGTCCACCGCCAGCGCGCCGGTGGCGTCGTAAAGACCGGACTTTGTTTCGGCGTTCTGGATAATCACATCGCTGCCGAACTGCGTCCCGTGATGGGCCTGCGGCAGGCGCGAGGCCAGGCGGTTGCGCCAGCCGGCATGGCACTCCCAGTCTTCCGCGCCGGTGATGATCTTCTCGGCGATCACCACATCGCCGGCCTTCAGCAGCGGCGACAGCGCCCCCGCCAGGCCGATGGAAATCACCCCGGCAATATCGCCATGCAGGGCGTTGAGCTTGGCGGCAAGACCATCGGCATCGCCGCCGCCCGCCACCGCGATCACGCCGGCGGTGCCGACGATCTCGGCTTCCCTGGTCATGCCGGTGACGGCGAGGATGGTCATGCAGCACTCCTGTCATTCCCGGCCGAACGCCGCGACAGCGGCGTGAGGGGAAGGGAACCCAGGCTGTCAAAAACAGGCGCGGTGGATGGAGCCTGGGTCCCCTTCCCTCCTGCCGCGCTGGCGCGCGGCAGTCGCCGGGGATGACGGAGGGGAGAGTTCACAGCCCGAACTCCACGCGGCGGCTGTTTCCCGCCTTGAGGTTGCGGTAGCGCGCCAACGCCCAGAGCGGGAAGAATTTCGGATAGCCGTGATAGTTCAGGTAGAACACCCGCGGAAAGCCGCCGCCGGTATAATGCGCCTGGCTCCACAAGCCGTCCGTTTCCTGTGTCGCCTTCAGGTAATTGACGCCGCGCGCCACCGCCGGATGATCGACCTCGCCCGCCGCCATCAGGCCCAGCAGCGCCCAGGCGGTCTGCGACGCGGTGGAAGGCGCGGGCTGGTAACCCTTGTAATCCAGCCTGTAGCTGTCGCAATTCTCGCCCCAGCCGCCGTCCGTGTTCTGGATCGCCACCAGCCAATCGGCGCCCTTCTTCATCGTCGCGTCATCGGGCGTCAGGCCCGCGCCGTTCAGCCCGGCCAGCGCCGACCAGGTGCCATAGATGTAATTGACGCCCCAGCGGCCCCACCAGGAGCCATCCTCGCGCTGGGTCTTGCGCAGGTATGCGATGCCGTCGGCCAGCGGCTTTCCGCCCTCGCCCAGTTGCGCCAGCATGCCGACGCAGCGACCCGACACATCCTCGGTCGGCGGGTCCAGCAGCGCGCCGTGATCGGCAAAGGGAATATTGTTGAGATAATAATAGGAATTGTCGGCGTCGAAAGCGCCCCAGCCGCCATCGCGGCTTTGCAAGCCTTCCACCCATTCGCGGCCGCGCGCGATGGCGACGCCGTCACGGGCCATCCCGGCGCGATCCATCGCCATCACCACCACGGCGGTATCGTCCAAATCGGGGTAGTAATCGTTGCGATACTGAAAGGCCCAGCCGCCGGGCCGCACTTGGGGCTTTTCCTCGGCCCAATCGCCTTTCACGTCCAGCACCTGCAGCGGCTTCAGCCAGTCCAGCCCGCGCAGTGCCGCAGCGTGCGCGCGTTCATCGCGCGATTCAAAAAGTGCATGGGCCACCAATGCCGTGTCCCACACCGGCGAGACGCAGGGCTGGCAATAGGCTTCCTCGTCCTTGACCACCAGCAGCTTTTCCACCGACAGCCGCGCGATGGCGCGGTCGGGATGTGCCGGGGGATAACCCAGCACGTCGTACATCATCACGCTGTTGGCCATGGCGGGATAGATCGCGCCCAGCCCGTCCTCGCCGTTCAGCCGTTCGGCGGTCCAGGCGCGGCATCTTTCGATGGCCTTCGCGCGCAATCCCCTGGGCCAGGGCACGACTTTGAGCACCCGGTCGAGCACGCCGAAAAAGGCCGACCAATAGCGATTTTGATGCGGGGCGCGCGGGTTGGCCGCGCCCACGCCCGGCACGAACAGTTCGGCAATATGGATGCCGCGCGGATTGCGGGCCAGCGGCTTCATCGCGCACAGCACCAGCAGCGGCACGATCACGGTGCGCGCCCAATAGCTCATCTTGGACAGATGCACCGGAAACCAGCGCGGCAGCAGGATCAGTTCCGGCGGCACCGTGGGCACATCGTTCCACGACGCCTCGCCATACAGGCACAAGAGGATGCGGGTGAAGACATTGGCCTTGATGGCGCCGCCGCGGGCATGGATCGCTTCGCGGGCGCGCACCATGTGCGGCGCGCCGATATCGTCACCGATCATCTTGAGCGCGAAATAGGCCTTCACCGTGGCGCTGATGTCGAAGGCGCCCTCGTGATACAGCGGCCAGCCGCCGTGCGCGCCCTGGATGCGGCGCAGATAGACGCCGATCTTGCGTTCCAGTTCCAGGTTGGGCGTCTCGGCCAGGTAATGCACCAGCAGGACATATTCCGCCGGAATGGTGGCGTCGGCCTCCAGTTCGTAGACCCAGTGGCCGTCCGGCTTCTGCTGCGCCAGGATCGCATCCGTGGCGGCGCTGACCGCGCCTTCGACATCAATGAAATCGCCCGGATTCAACTGGTTCATGGGGGCACTATAAAGACAGATGCCGCAGCGCCAAAGCCGCCGCCGTCTCGCCGGAGCGCAAAGCCCCCTCGATGGTTGCGGGCAATCCGGTCGCCGTCCAGTCGCCGGCCAGGAACAGGTTCTTCCATTGCGTCCGGGCGGGCGGGCGTCTGGCGTCCTGGGCCGGGGTGGCGGCGAAGGTGGCGCGCTTTTCCTTGACGATCTGCCAGGCTGGCATGGCATCCGTGATATTCAGCGCCCTGGCGACATCGGCCCAGAGCGTGCGGGCCAGGTCTTCACGGTCCCGGTCCACGAGGACGTCGGCTCCCGACACGGTGACCGAGATGCGGTCGTCAAAGGCGAATATCCATTCCGCCGTGCCGCCGATCACGCCCAATATGGGCGGGCTGCCGGCAGGCGCCGCAATCTTGAAGTGCGCGTTGACGATGGCGCGGAAATCATTGGGCACCACCAGCCCCGGCAGCAGGTCGGCCGCGATCCAGGGCGGCACCGCCAGGATCACCGCGTCTTGCGCCGATACCGGCAAGGTGGCGTCGGGGGTTTCCAGCGCCAGCACACAGGGCCCCATTGCCAGGGCGCGCAGGCGGGTGCCCAGTTGCACCACCGCCTGCTTGCCCGCCAGATATGCCAGCGCCGGATCAATGAAGGCCGCCGCCAGGGTGGGATGGGCGATGCGCGGACGATAGAAGCGCCCGCCCTTGGCCAGGGTCTCGCGCAGCACCGCGCCCGCCAGCGCCGCCGACGAGTCCGCCGGTTCGGTGTTCAGCGCCGCCAGCAGGAAGGGCTGCATCAATTTTTCCCACAGTGGGCCGCGCGCCGTCACCACATCCCCGATGCGCGTCTTGGCGTCGGCCCACAGCAGCGGCGCGTATCCGGCATAGTCGGCGGCGCGGGTTCCCGGCACCCGGCGGCCCGGGCGCGCTACCCAATACGGCACGCGGCCCTCATTGGGCGTCAGCCGCCAGCGCGAGCCATCACGCAAATCCACGAAATCGAACTCTGCCCGCGGCGGTCCCGCCAGCGCATCCTTCGCGCCGATGCGCGCCAGGTAATCGCGCACCGCGCGATTGCCCGACAGCACCAGGTGATTGCCATTGTCGATCACCGCGCCCATCGCCGGATCGAAATAGGAGCGGCAGCGGCCGCCGGCCTGGGGCGCGCCTTCCAGCAAGGTGACCTGCACGCCGCGCCCCGCCAGGATGGTGGCCGCCGACAGGCCCGCCAGTCCCGCGCCGACGACCGTAACCCTTGCGGTCACAGGAAAGCGGAACGCAGCACCAGCGACAGCTTCTTGCTGGTGCTGAGCGAGACGCGCTGCCGCGGCGGCTTGAAGCCCGCGGCTTCGGTGGCGGTGAGGATTTCCGAATAGACCGCGCCCATCAGCCAGGGGGCGCGGATGCGGCCCTTGGGCCGCGCCGCCAGGATCGCCAGCGCCTTGTCGTAATGGGCATGCGCCATTTCGCTGACCTTGCGGCACACCCCGTCGATCTCCGGCTGGGCGATGACGGCCTTGGGATCGAGCCGGCGGCAGCAGTCCATCGCCTCCAGATATTCGCGCGGCAGGTAGAGGCGGCCGATGGCGGCGTCCTCGTCGATGTCGCGCAGGATGTTGGTCAGCTGCAGCGCCCGGCCCAGGTGATGCGCCAGTTCGAAGCCGGGGCCCTCGTCCATGCCGAACACCTTGATCGACAGCCGCCCCACCGCGCTGGCGACCCGGTCGCAATACAGATCCAGCATCTCAAGGCTGGGCGCGACAATGTCTTCCGCCACATCCATGTCCATGCCGTCCAGGATGGTGAGGAAATCCTGCAGCCGCAGGCCATACTGCTTCACCGCCGGCGCCAGGAAGCGCACCGGCTGCGGCGGCGCGCCGTCATACAGCGCGCGCAGGTCGCTGCGCCATTGCTCCATCTTTTCATGGCGTTCGGCGCGGGTGCCGATGCCGTCATCGGCGATGTCGTCCACCCGGCGGCAGAAGGCATAGATCGCGAACATGGCGTCGCGTTCTTCCACCGGCAACAGCTTCATCGCGGCATAGAAGGAACTGCCGCTGGCTTTCTTCTGCACGGCGCGCGCCTGGGGGGCGCCGAGATGTTCTGCGTTGGTCATGCGGGGCTCAGTCTGGGGCGGGTGAGGCGCATCAGCGCAAAGGCGGGAAAGCGTTTCAGGAACAGGGCCGCGACATCCATCTTGGAATGATGCACCGGCTGGGACAAGGGATCGCGGCGGATCAGGAGGGTGTTGAGATCGTCGGCCAGGGTTTGAATGAGATCCACTTCCAAGGCAAGCCTGCCGTCGCGGACGGCCCGGGCCAGGGGCCGCGCGGTGTCCAGAAGCCCGGCATTGCGGCGGGCCAGGCCGGCTATCACCCCGGCCAGCGCCGGATTGGCCTTGTCCCCGGCCAGGGCCTCGACGCCGACACCGGCCGCCGCCAGCAGCGGCTCGGGGATGTAGACGCGGTTCAGTTCGCAATAATCCTTGGCGCAATCCTGCAGGTGGTTGATGACCTGCAGCGCCGCGCACAGCGCATCATTGGCCGGCCACAGATCGCGGCTTTCACCATGCACGTCCAGCACAAACCGCCCCACCGGCATGGCGGAATAGCGGCAATAATCGATCAGCTCGTCCCAGTCGCGATAGCGCAGTTTGGTGCAGTCGCGGCGGAAGGCTTCCAGCAGGTCCAGCGCATGGGCCGGGGCCAGGCCGTGCGCGGCGAGGGTCTCGCGCAGGCGCATGCCTTCCGGCACGGCGTCGCTTTCCCCCATCAGGCTGGCGCGCATCTGTTCCAGCAGCGCCAGCTTGTCATCCGCAGAAGCGGCCGGACTGTCGGCGACATCGTCGGCGGCGCGGACGAATTTGTAGAAGGCCATCACCGGCGGGCGGTGCCTGGGCGCGATCAGGAAAGAGGCGACGGGAAAATTCTCGTCGCTATGACCCTTGCCGGACTGGAGTTCGGCGACACTGCTCATGCCTTCTGTTCCGCGCTTATGTCCGCCTGGACGCGACCTTTCCACATGCCGCCCTTGCCCCGCCAGTGCAGGATCGCCGATTCCAGCGTGAAGGCGGCATAGAAGACGCCGATCAGCGGCAAGGCCAGGCCCCACAGCGGCGACAGGCGATAGAAGCGCAGGATCGGCTGGAACATCAGCGCCATGATCGCCCAGGCGACCCAGCCGGCCAGCTGCGAAATGCCCCAGGCGAACAAGGCCGTCATCACCGGCGCCAGATAGACCAGCCCCAGCCCCAGCAATGTGCCCGCCAGCACCAGCGGCGAATAGCCCAGCTGGGCATAGGCCGAGCGCGTCACCATGTGGCGGATATCGGAGATATGCTCATAGGGCCGAAGCGACACGGCGCGGTCGGTCAGGCCCAGCCAGATGGGGCCTTGCGCCTTCATCGCCCGGCCCAGGGCGCAATCGTCGATGATGTTGTGGCGGATGGCGGCGATGCCGCCGGCGCGCTCCAGGGCGTCGCGCCGCGCCAGCATGCAGCCGCCCGCCGCCGCCGCGACACGGCTTTTGGGGTCGTTGACCGCGCCGAAGGGAAACAGCATGTCGAAGAAAAACACGAAGGCCGGAATCAGAAAATGCTCGGCGGCGGTCTTGCACGGCAGCCGCGCCATCAGCGACACCAGCACCTTGTCGCCGCCGGCCCGCGCCACCAGGGCGCGCAGATTGCCGGGACTGTGGGCGATGTCGGCATCGGTGAACCACAGGAAGTCCGGTGCGCGCAGGCGGGCATGATCGCTGCCCTGCTGCAGGGCCCACAATTTCCCCGTCCAGCCGGGCGGGCGCGGCGCGCCGCCCAGCACCGTCAGGCGGCCGGAGCCCTGATTGTTGGAAAGAAGACCGCGCGCCAGGTCGCCGGTGCCGTCGTCGGACTGGTCATCCACCAGCACGATGTGGAAGCTGCCCGGATAATCCTGCGCCGCCAGGCTGGCGATGCTGCGCTGGATCACATCGGCCTCGTTGCGGGCCGGCACCACCGCCACCACCGACGGCCACGCCGCCGGTTCGCCGACCGGCAAGGTGTCGCGTTCGCGCAACCGCCAGAAGCCGTCGCGCAGCAGCAGCAGGTACAGCCAGATCGCCAGCGGCACAAAGCCGAACAGGATGCCCGCGATCATGCCAAATAGCCGTTGTCGCGGAACCAGCTCAACGCATCGTGCAACCCCTCACGATAAGGCCGCGCCGTATAGCCCAGTTCGCGTTTCGCTTTTTCCGACGAAAAGAACATGTGATAGCGCGACATGCGCAGCGCATCGGCGGTGAGGAACGGCTCCTTGCCGGTGATGCGGGCCAGCGCCTCGGCGGCATAGGCCAGCGGGAACAGCGGCGCGCGCGGCAGCTTGATGGTGGGGGCGCGGCGGCCCGACAGGAAGGCGATGTCGCCCAGCATGGTCTGCAGCGGCACATCGGTACCGCCCAGGATATAGTTCTGTCCTATCCGGCCCTTGTCCAGCGCCAGCAGATGGCCCTGGGCCACGTCATCCACATGCACCAGGTTCAGGCCGGTATCCAGGAAGGCGGGCATGCGCCCGGTCGCGGCTTCCACGATCACCCGGCCGGTGGGCGTGGGCTTGACGTCGCGCGGCCCGATGGGGGTCGAGGGCGACACCAGGACGATGGGCAACTTGTAGTCCTGGATGGCGCGCTCGACCTCGCGTTCGGCCATCAGCTTGCTGCGCTTGTAAGCGCCGATCACGCTACCCGGCGTGTGGCGCGAGGTTTCATCCACCGCGATGCCGACGCCCGGCTTCAGGGCCGCGACGCTGGAGGTGTAGACGATCTTCTCCACCTGGATCTTGCGGGCCGCCGCCAGGGTGGCCTGCACGCCCTTGAGATTGTTGCGCACGATCTCATGCGGATTCTTCGCCCACAGCCGGTAATCGGCGGCGACGTGAAACAGGTAGCGCGCGCCGTCCATGGCGGCGGTCATGGAGTCTTCGTCGCGCATGTCGCCGGTCACCGGCTCGCAATGCAGCTTGGCGATGTTCAGCCGGTTGCTGCCGGGGCGCATCAGCACCTTCACATGCAGTCCGCGCGCCACCAGGGCGCGGGCCACGGCGGACCCGACAAAACCCGATGCGCCGGTGACCAGCACCACGTCAGACATTGCGGACCTCCGGCGCCGAAAATGCCTTGCGGCCTTCAACCGTCTGCCAATAGAGCAAGGCCGGCACACCCAGCACGATCTCGCGCGCCCGCTTGAGCAGCGACACCGCCACGCCCATCTCGGCCGGCAGGCCGAACAGCGGCGCCAGCATGGCATAGCCCCATTCCTGCACCCCGATGGCGGCGGGCACCGGCGCGGCGATGCTGCGCAGCGTGGAGAGCAGGGCTTCCAGCGCGACGGCGTTGAGAAAACCGATGCGCCCGCCCACCAGGCGAAATGCGATGAAGGTGCCCACCCCCGCCCCGACCCAGGACAGCAGATGGAACGCCGCCGACAAGGCCAGCCGCGATTTGGAATCGTACAAGGCCTCGATCGCCGCGCGGAAGGAGACGCCCCCGCTCGCCTGCGGGAAAAACCGCGCCGCGATCTTTTCGGCAAAGCCCGCGCCCTTTTTCTGCAGGAAGATCAGCAGGGCGATGCCCGGCACCGCCAGCAGCAGCACCGCCAGCATCCACAGCGTGAGCGGGCCGGAGCCTTGCAGATGGCGAAACTGGGTGAAGCCCAGCCCCAGCCCGAAGGCCAGGAATACCACCTGCGCCATCGCCTCGGTGGTGGCGTCGGCGGCGACGGAGGCGGCGGCATAGGCCGGGCTCATGCCCTTCAGGATCATCAGCCGCGCCGCGGCCACCATGCCGCCGACCGGCGAGAAAGGCGAAATCTCGGCAATGGAATCGCGCACCAGCCGGGCGACATAGAGTTCGCGGACAGGGCGGCGTTCCGTGGGCGGCAGCAAAAAGAACCAGGCAAAAGCCAGGCTGGCGAAGACCAGCAGCGCATAGAGACACAACAGCGCCAGGCCGCCGAAGCCGGCCTGGGCGATGGAGGCAAAGATGGCGTCAAAGCCGATCTTCCAAACCAGATAGACGGCCGCGACCACGCCCGCGAGCAACGCCGTGGCGACGCCCCATTTCATGGTCAGGCGGCCCTCTTCATCACACAGGAAGCGGCTTGGCGCGGAAGCTCCAGAGGCGCATCGCCCCCAGCGCGGTTTCCGCCAGTTGCGGCAGGAAGCTGGGGCGCAGCAGTTCGGGTTCGAACGCACCCATGCGGCGGCGGTTTTCCGAATAGCAGTCTTCCAGGAAGCGGCGGAAGGTGAAGCCGTCCAGGAAGACGCTGGCCTGGGTGGTGGAGAATTCCTTGCCGTCATTGAGTTCGGCGCCGCGCTTGGCGGTGCCGATCATGCGGCCCAGGGCGCGCATGTAATAGCGGAACGAGGTCAGGGGCAGCATCAGGCGGGAGAAAAAGCCCCGGCGCGCCTGGGTATAGGCCATCCAGTTGACGAAGAAGACGATATGGCGGGTTTCCTCGTACATCAGGGTCTCGAAGATGGCGAACATCTCCTTGGGCAGGAACTGGTTGGCCATGGCGATCTTGAAGACGCCGAAGCCCAGGAATGAGTCCATGCATTCGCCGAAGCCGAAATCCTTGAAGCGGGTTTCGACATTGTCGCTGACGTCTTCCAGCGGCCGTTCGGCGGCGTCGATGCCGTATTTTTCGATCATGACGCGGATCAGCTTGGCGTGGCGGGCTTCCTCGAAACCCTGCAGCGCCACGGCTTCATGCATCACCGGATCGTCGATGGTTTTCACGAACGCCGCGACGATCGCCCCGGCGCGGCGTTCGGTATAGAAGACCTCTTCCCAGAACGGCACCGATTTCAGGCGCTGCAGCGCCTCGGCATCCAGCTCCGGCCAGGGCAAGGTGTCGGGATCGAACTCGGTATAGGTCTGCATGAAATGTTTGCAGAAGGTGTCGCGATGTTCCGGCGAGCCGATCTTCATGCTGTAACCGCCTTCTTCGGGCCGATGAATTTCAATGCGATGCGCGCCATGGCGGGCACGAAACGCGGGCGCTTGAGGCGGTTGTCATAGGGCTTGAGGCGGCGGTCGTTCTCCGCCACGCAGATCGCGATCAGTTCGCCGACATCGATGTCGGAGCCCAACTGGCTGGCGCCATTGACGGTGAAATTGTTGTCCTGCTGGCCGTTCGACATATCGCCGGCGATGCCCATGCGCTCATAGATCAGGAACAGCCAGACCGCCAGCACCTTCAGTTCGAAATAGGGCCGCCGCCACAACGGCATGTTGCGGCGATGCCAGGCGACCCAGTTGACGAAGAACAGGATGTGGCGCGCCTCTTCATTCACCACCGGATCGAAGGTCTGGATCAGTTCGGGCGGGAAATAGCCGGTGTCCTTGGCCGCCTTGAACAGGCCGAAGGCGAAAAAGGAGTCGATACATTCCGAATAGCCGGTGACCAGGAAGGCCCATTCCGGGTTCTTGGGCTTTTCATACACCGGCTCCGGCGCCAGCTTGATGCCGTAAGCCTCGACCAGGTTGGCCAGCACATGGCGGTGGCGGCGTTCTTCAAAACCGTTCAGTTCGATGGCCTTGCGCAGCAGCGGGTCGGGCACGCCTTCGCCATAGGTGCAGACATTCAGCCCGGCGCGGTTTTCGGTCTGCACCGCGATGTCCCAGATCGGCAGGGCGGTGATGCGCTTCTCGGCCTCTTCGCCCAGGCGCGGCCAGTCCAGCACCGCCGGCCTGTAGGGATCGTGGGTGTCCAGCAGGGTCTTGCAGAACAGCCGCTTGTGTTCGTCGCTGCCGAACTTGATCGGGCCGCCGCCCGGCCAGGTGCCGGTGTCGCGGGTCAGGTCGGGGGGAATGGCGAAAGCACTCACATGACTCTCCAATTCGCTATTGCAATACCCCTTTGGCGGGGGCAATTGAACCCCAAAATGCACCCCGCGCACTGGGGCCTAAGCCCTTGATATTCCTAGTGGGAAAAGTCGCTGAAGCCGCCGGTTTCGATGCCCAGGCGGGCCAGCAGGGCGGGAAACTGAGAATCCGTCAACGCCGCCAACTCCTCCCGGTACAGGTAACCCGGCGCCGAGCCCGGATACGCGCCGGTAGCCGGATGCATATAGATCTCCGTCAGTCCGTCCGGCATGTTCTGGATCAAACCGCCCAATCGCGCCGCTGTCATCGCCCCCGACCAGGCCAGGCCGAACACCTGGTCGGGCGCGGCGATGCCGGCGCGGCGGAAACGGCGGCGCAGCGCCCGGGCGAAGGGCGCGGTCAAGGCCACCACGCCGGACGGTTTGTGGTTCTCGATCCGGCCCAGTATGGCCTGCGGCTCCAGCGGCACCCGCGCGCCGCGCGCGCCATGGGCGGCACCGATCCTGACGATCAGCGCCGCGATGGTGGGATGCAGGTGGAAATGCTTGTGGGCATTGACGTGATCGAGTTTCAGGCCCGTGGCGGCAAAGGCGGCGAACTGGGCCTCGATCTCGGCGGCGAGTTGCGCGCGCACCTTCGGCCGGAAGAACATCGCCGCCCCGGCCCGCGCCATGTCGGTGCGGAAATGCCCGGTGGAGTCCACCAGGTCGGGCACGGCGGCGGCCGGCAGGACGGGGCGGCCTTCGACCAGCACCAGATGCAGGCCGACGCGCAGCGACGGCATGGCTTTGGCGCGCGTCACGGCGTCGCCCGCGGCATCGCCCGCCACCATCAGGCTGGCGGCGGAGAGGATGCCGCCCTGATGGGCGCGCGCGACCGCTTCGTTGACCGCGACGGCGGCGCCGAAGTCGTCGGCGGTGATGATGAGGTTTTTCACAACTTGTCATGGCCCGCAAATGCGGGCCACCCAGGTGACGCCGCGCTGGCATCAACCATTTGCGCTGCGATCCATGTCTCCGGTTCGGCGTTCCTCCCCAACTGGGTGGCCCGCTCTCCGGCGGGCCATGACATTGGGAGAAGGATCACGAAACGATCATGTCTTCGCGGTTCTTGAGGAACTGGAAGAACTCCACGCCCTCGCGCAGGCGGCGCACCAGCATGTCGCGGCTGGTCAGCATCTCCGCCACGATCTCCATGATCTTGGAGGGGCGGAAATAGAACTTCTTGTAGAAGTCCTCCACCGAATCGAAGATTTCGGTGTGGCCGAGATGGGGATAGTTCAGCGGCGCGATCTGGGTGCCGTCATCGGTCAGCAGGTCCACGTCCGAGGCGAACCAGCCATTCTCCTTGGCCTGCTTGTAGAGGAAGGTGCCGGGATAGGGCGCGGCCAGCGACACCTGGATGGTGTGCGGGTTCACTTCCTTGGCGAACTTCAGCGTCTCCTGGATGGTCTCGCGGGTCTCCCCTGGCAGGCCCAGGATGAAGGTGCCATGGACGACGATGCCCAGTTCGCGGCAGTCCTTGGAGAAGCGGCGGGCCACATCCACCAGAAGACCCTTCTTGATGTTGTGCAGGATCTGCTGGTTGCCGGATTCATAACCGACCAGCAGCAGGCGAAGGCCGTTCGCCTTCATCACTTCCAGGGTCTTGCGCGGCACATTGGCCTTGGCGTTGCACGACCAGGTCACCTTCAGCGGGCCCAGCGCCTTGGCCAGTTCCTCCACCCGGTCGTGATTGTCGGTCAGGGTGTCGTCGTCGAAGAAGATTTCCTTCACTTCCGGGAAGTTGTCCTTGACGTACTGCACGTCGCGAACGACGCGTTCGGTGGACATGAAGCGATACTTGTGGCCGCCGATGGTCTGGGGCCACAGGCAGAAGGTGCAGCGCGACTTGCAGCCGCGGCCAGTGTACCAGGACATATAGGGGTGCAGCAGGTAGCCGCCGAAATACTGCTTCACATCCAGTTGCTTGTAGAGCGGCAGCACCGAGGGCAGCTTGTCCATGTCCACCAGGATCTCGCGTTCCGGGTTGGAGATGATTTCGCGGTTGGCGTTGCGGTACGTCAGCCCCTTGATGGTGGCCCAGTCCGCGCCTTCCGCCAGTTCCTTGATGGTGAAATCGTATTCGTTGCGGGCGACGAAATCGAGCGCGGCGCAGGCTTCCATGCTCTCGACCGGCTCGACCGCCACCTTGGCGCCGATGAAACCGATCCTGGCGGTGGGGTTGATCTCGCGCACCATCTGGGCGGTCTTGCAGTCGGACTTGAAGCTGGGCGTGGAGGTATGGATGACGATCAGTTCATGCGCCTTCACATCGGCTTCGATGTCCTTGAAGGACAGGTTGTGCGGCGGGGCGTCGATCAGCTTGGAGCCGGGCACCATCGCGGCCGCCTGGGCCAGCCAGGTGGGGAACCAGAACGACTTCACTTCCCGCTTCATCTGGTAGCGCGCGCCGGCGCCGCCGTCATAGCCGTCGAAGGACGGCGCCTGCAGGAATAGGGATTTCATCATCGTCAAACCTCACGCCCGCATCTGCGGGAACTGTCTGGAACTCTTCAGGTCTTTCAGACCTGGGACATTGCGCCGCTAGCCTCTACCGCAAAGTGCGTCCCGCGCCAATGCACGGTTTCGCCGAACAGCGAGGCCACGAACACCACGAAACTGAGCAGGTCGCGCACCGGCATCAGCCAATAGGGCCCCGCATAGGTGCCGAACAGCCCGTCGATCCGGGCTTTCAGGACCAGCCGCGTGGCCAGGGTCAGGGCCAGGACGGCCATGCTGGCAGCGTTAAAATCCAGCAATAGCGCGCTCATCAGCGCGAAGGCAAAACCATGGGTGACGATGGAGCCGAGATGGCCGGCCGGATTCACCATGCGGATGGTGCGGGTCCAGCGCAGTTCGTGGCGGAACAGGCCGGCCACCGTATCTTCCGTGGCGGTATGGCCCACGCCCATGGCGGGGATCGCCAGGGTATAGCCCCGCGCCCGCACCGCCCGGCCCATCTCATAGTCATCGGCCAATTGGTCGGCGAAAGCCGCGAAGCCCCCGACTTCATCCAGGGTCTGGCGGCGCATGGCGATGGTGGAGCCGAAGCAGGGCGTCGCCAGCCCCAGCGAGGTGCCGGTCACCGCATTGGGCAGGAAGCCGTAAGACGTGCCCATCGCCGACAGCGCCGACCACAACCGATGGCCGTCTTTCGACGGCTCGCCGGTATAGAGACAGGTGACGATGCCGACGCCGGGGCGCGCCAATGCGGCGGTCACCTGGGTCAGCCATTGCTTGCCCACGGCGATATCGCTGTCCGACAGCACCAGGGTATCGTGCCGGGCGCTGGGCAGCATGTTGATCAGGTTGGAGACCTTGGCATTGGCGCCATACAGCGCGGCGTCGGCCACGATGGCGGTGTCGGCCTGCGGGTATTTCGCCTGCAGCGCCAGCACCACATCCATGGCCGGATCGCTTTCGTCATGCACGCCGAACACGATCTGCACCTGGCCGTCATAGGCCTGGGTGAAGAAGGTTTCGAGATTTTCGAACAGCCCCGGCTCGGCGCGATACAGCGGCTTGAGGATGGTGACGCTGGGGTTGTGGGGGGTGTTGTTCTGCTCGCCGCGCATGAAGCGCCCGACCAGCACGGTGGAGAGGAAGGCGTAGCTGGCGCCGGCCAGCGCCACTGCGGCCAGAACCCACCCTGTATCTGTGAATAGCGATTGCATGGTCACGCGCTGGGATTCCCCGCCCCAGATACTTATTAAATCCGGATATTCGAGGGGGGAAGGGGCTTCAGGTGACAATTTGCGACAAATAGAAAACTTGTCGCCTTTTTGCCAATGGCTTGAAACTTCGCGATTTAATCGTGACGCAGGGTCATCTTTTCACACCTGACAGGTGATGGAGCCCTCCTATACGGTATACGCATGGCCATCCTCCAAGCCGATCCCACCCTGCGCCAGGCCATAACCCGGGCCAGCCAGTGCCTGCGGGCGGGCGATCTTGCCGGGGCCGAGCAGATCCTGGCCGAAGTTCCCTCCAGCGGCGATCCAGCCCTGCTCCACATCACCGGGGCGCTTCGCATGCACCAGCAGCGCCATGCCGAGGCCGCCGCGCTGTTCGGCCGGGCCCGGCTGGCCGATCCGCGCGCCGCCGCCCTGGCTTTCAGCCATGGCAATGCCCTGCAATGGCTGGAACAGCATGCGGCGGCGGCCGACGCCTTCCGCGAGGTCATCCGGCTGAAGCCCGACTATGCGGAGGGTTATCATGAACTGGGCCGCACCCTGCAGACCCTGGGCCGGACGGACGAAGCCGAAGCGGTCTATCGCCAATGGGCCGCCGCCCTGCCCGGCGATCCGCGCGCCCGGCTGGCGCTGGGCGGGCTGTTGCTGACGCGGGGCAGGCCTGACGAAGCCGAAGCCCCGCTGCGCCAGGGCATCGCGGATTCCACCGACCCGCGCCTGTCGGCGCTGTTGCACGACAATCTGGGCCATGCCCTGCGCCGCCAGCGCCGTAATCAAGAGGCGCTGGCGGTTTTCGAACAGGCCAAGGCGCTGGACCCCACCCAGCCCGAGGCCGATATCCAGCGCGCCGAACTGCTGCAGGATCTGCAGCGTCCTCAGGAGTCCGCCGCCTTGCTGGCCGGGCTGGTGGCGCGCGAGCCCGCCAACCCGCGCTGGCATCATCTCTACAACGATCTTCTGTATCGCCTGGACGGCGCGGATTATCTCAAATCCTATGACCGCGCTCCGCGCACCGCCGAACTGCTGCTGGGCAAGGCCTATTTCCTGGGCCACCAGAAGCGCGGCGAAGAGGCCCATGCCGCCTATCGCGAGGCCCTGGCGCTGGAGCCCGATAACAGGATCGCCGCCGCCGGCGCCGCCATGGCGCTGAACATGCTGAAGCGCCACCGCGAGGCGGCGCAGGCGTTTGAGGCGGTGATGGCGCGGCATGGCGAGGCGCCGGAACTGCTGAGTTGTGCCGCCGAATCCGCCATCCAGTCGGGCGATCCGCAAAAGGCGCTGGCGCTGTGCGAACGCGCCCTGAAGCTGGCGCCGTATGACCAGGCCACCCTGTCCAACATGAGCATCGCGCTGCGCCTGATGCAGGATGAACGCGACGAGGCGCTGAACGGCTATGACAGCCTGATCCAGATATATGAACTGGAGCCGCCGCAGGGCTTTTCCAGCATGGCGGATTTCAACGCCGAACTGAATGGCTGGCTGGAGACGGCCCATCCCGGCACGCGGGAATATCTCAACCAGTCGCTGCGCGGCGGTTCGCAGACGCCTTATCAGTTGTTCGGCGCCGGCCATGCCCTGGTGGAACGCCTCAAGCTGCGGATCGACGAAGCGGTGGGCCGCCATATCGCGGCGCTGAAACAGGATGACGCCCATCCCTTGCTGTCGCGGCGGCGAGGCGATTTCGGCTATGCCGGCTCCTGGTCGTCGCGGCTGCAGGATCGCGGTTTCCACGTCAACCACATCCATCCCGAAGGCTGGATCAGTTCCTGCTACTATGTCGCGGTGCCGCAGGCGGTGAAGGACGAACAGCAGCGCCAGGGCTGGATCAAGTTCGGCGAGCCGACCTATGACGTGGCGCTGAAAGACCCGATCCGCCGCGCCATCCAGCCGGCGCCGGGGCGGCTGGTGCTGTTTCCCTCCTATATGTGGCACGGCACGGTGCCGTTCCGCGATGCGACCGCGCGCACGACGATCGCCTTCGATGTGATTCCGCTTTAGGTTTGTATTCGATTGGAAAATCTGGACTTAGATTGTCATGGCCCGCGAATGCGGGCCACCCAGGTGACACCGGCGCAAGTCTAACAATTTGGTTCGATATTCAATCCGGAAGCGAGGGTGCTCTACGCCCAACTGGGTGGCCCGCTCTCCGGCGGGCCATGACAATTATTGAATTTCCTGCCGGTGAATGAGGCCAAACCTAAGACGCGCGCCGCCGCGTGTGGACGCTGCGCGAGGACTGGCGGCGTGCCTTGGCGGCCGCCACCAGGGTCAGCCAGTTGGCGAACAGCCGCACGGTGTTGGCGCGCCAGTTCTGCCGCGGCAGGGCGCCGTTCACGATCTGCGCATAATGCGGCAATGCGCTTTCATCATCGCCGCCGATCTCGGCCAGCCGGTCCTCGGTGGCGCGGTCGAAGTAATTTTCCGGGATGGCGGGGGCCGGACCCTCGCCGCGCAGAAAGCGGCCGATGTCACGCAGATATTCCCGGCCCAGTGTCGCCGGATCGTATTCGGGATGGCCCTGGAAAAAGACAAAGCGGCTGTGGCCCGGCGGCTCGCGGGTGAAAATATCCACCTGGCCATTGGCGAGACGCGCCAGCACGCGATAGCCCCCGGCCTCCAGGCTGGCGGCGGGAATGTCGTTCCTGCGCGAATGCGGCATCATCGTCACCGGCGCGGTGCTGAAGAACAGCGGATCGTCCTCGATGCGGCGGCTTTCGAACACACCGGACAATTTGCCGGCCAGCGGGCGGCGCGCGATGCCGTCCAGATGCTGCACGGCGGCGTGGGCGGCAAGGCAGGAAAACAAGGTCGAGATGGTGCCGATCTCGGCCCAGTCGATCAGATGCGCCAGTTCCGGCCAGTAAGGCTCCTGGCGCAGGTCGCCGCTTTTGGGCTCGGCGCCGGTGACGATCAGGGCATCCAGGTTGGAACCCTGCAGGAAACCGGCATCGTCATAGAAGCCCGCCATGCGCGAGAGCGCCTGTTCGCCGCGGGCAATGCCGCGCAGCGAAAACAGCCGCAGGCGCACATCCAGCGAACCCGAGGCTTCTTTCAGCAAACGGGCGAATTGCAGTTCGGTGGGGCGCAGCGCCGCATCGGGCATGTTGTTGACCAGCCCGACATGGATGGCGCTGCGGCCCATCACTTCTTTTCCGAAGCGGCCGCCGCCCAGCAGGAACTGCTCCACCCGGCTCATCGCGCCACCTTGATCTGGGCGCGCATGGCGGCGGCGAGCGCCTGATCGAGATCGGCAATGATGTCGTCGCTGTGTTCGATGCCGACGGACAGGCGGATGGTTTCCGGCGTCACCCCGGCCTTGCGCTGCTCGGCCTGCGGCATCTGGCGATGGGTGGTGGAGGCGGGATGGCAGGCCAGCGACTTGGCGTCGCCGATATTGACCAGCCGCTTGATAAGTCCCAGTGCATCGTAGAAATCCTTGCCCGCCTGGAAGCCGCCCTTGACGCCAAAAGTCAGCAGCGAAGCGGGACGGCCGCCCAGATATTTGTTGGCCAGGGCGTGATAGGGGCTCTCGGCGAAGCCGGCATAATTCACCCAGGCCACCCGCGCATCGCCGCGCAGGAATTCCGCCACCCGGCGGCCGTTCTCGACATGGCGCTCGACGCGCAGCGCCACCGTCTCGATGCCTTGCAGCAGCAGGAAGGCGCTCATCGGCGACAGGATGGCGCCCATGGTGCGCTGGTAGACGCTGCGGGCGCGGGCGATGAAGGCGGTCCTGCCGAAGCGTTCGGCATAGACCAGGCCGTGATAGGAATGGTCCGGCGTGGTGAATTGCGGGAAGCGGTCGGAATTGGCCATCCAGTCGAAATTGCCCGCATCCACCACAATGCCGCCCATGGCGCTGCCATGGCCGCCCATGAACTTGGTCAGGGAATGCACGATGATGTCGGCGCCATAATCGGCCGGCTTCAGCAGCACCGGCGTCGCCACGGTATTGTCCACGATCAGCGGCACGCCATGGTCGTGCGCCACCCGGGCGATGGCCTCGATGTCGCAGACATTGCCAGCGGGATTGCCCACCGTCTCGCAGAACACCGCGGCGGTGTTTTCATCGATGCAATTGGCGATGGCTTCGGGGCCGTCGCCGGCGGCGAAGCGGCCGGTGATGCCCTGCCCCGGCAACACGCTGTGCAGCAAGGTATGCGTGGTGCCGTAAAGCTGCGGCGTGGCGATGATGTTCCGGCCGGCCCCCTTCCCACAAGAATGGGCCACATTGGCGAAAGCATAATAGAGCGCCGCCTGTCCGCTCGCCGTCGCCAGCGCGCCGGCCGCGCCTTCCAGCGCCGCGACGCGGGCTTCCAGCACCGCCACGGTGGGATTGGCGATGCGGCTGTAGCGATAGCCTTCTTCTTCCAGGTTGAACAGCGCCGCGCCCTGGTCGGCGGTGTCGAACTGATAGGCCGCCGTCTGGTAGATCGGCACCGCCACCGCTTTGGTGGCGGGATCGGCGTCGAAGCCAGCGTGCAAAGCGAGAGTTTCAGCGCGCATGAAAATCCTGGAAAGACCGCGGATCGGCGAAATCTAACGCTGCACGGATTAACAAACCTTGGGCGCAATAGCCGACACACGGGGCCTGGCGTTAACGGAGCTTGCACGCAAAGCGCGCTATTTTTGCGCGCGGCGCGTGTTTGCGCGGCCGTTTCATTTCGGGACATGGATAACGGAATTGGCATGACGGCCGCCGCGCCCCTGGCGAAAAAAGACCCATCGGCATCGAAAGCGTGGCTGCGCGCGCTGGAGATGACCGCCAGGATCGAGGACGCGCCGTCGCGCATCTTCCCGGCCGTGATCGAGGAACTGGGCGCGCGCTTCGGCGATGCCCCCGCGCTGATCGGGCTGCACGAAACCCTCAGCCATGCCGCACTCGCTGCCCGCGCCAACAAAGTGGCGCGCTGGGCGCTGTCGGAGGGCATCGGCAAGGGCGACGTGGTGGCGCTGCTGATGTCCAACTGCCCCGACTATCTGGCGGTCTGGCTGGGCATCACCCGCATCGGCGGCGTGGTGGCGCTGCTCAACACCAACCTGAAAGGCGAGGCGCTGGGGCACTGCATCCGCGTCGCCGCGCCCAGGCACATCATCGTGGGCGCGAACCTCGATCCCTTGAACGGGCGGGCGCGGCGCTGGTGGCATGGCGCGGCGTTCAACCTGATGCTGGACGGTTTTTCCGGCGCGCCGTTGACCGATGCCGAAAGGCCCGAGGTGACGCTGAACGACCGCGCCTTGCTGATCTACACCTCCGGCACCACCGGCCTGCCCAAGGCCGCCTATGTCAGCCATCGCCGGGTGATGAGCTGGACCCACTGGTTCGCCGGCATGACCGGCGCGCGCGCCGATGACCGGCTCTACAATTGCCTGCCCATGTATCACAGCGTCGGCGGCGTGGTGGCCTCGGGCGCGGTGCTGCTGGCGGGCGGATCGGTGATATTGCGCGAGAAATTCTCCGCCCGCGCTTTCTGGCGCGATGTGGCCGACAATGACGCGACCATCTTTCAGTATATCGGCGAATTGTGCCGCTATCTGCTGGCGTCCAACATGGAAGCCCCGCCGCACAAGTTGCGGCTGGCGGTGGGCAACGGCCTGTCGGGCGATGTGTGGGAGGCGTTCCAGGACCGCTTCGCCATTCCGCAGGTGCTGGAATTCTATGCCGCCACCGAAGGCAATTTCTCGCTCTACAATGCGGAAGGCCGTCCGGGCTCCATCGGCCGCATCCCCCCTTTTCTGGCGCATCGCTTCCCCACCGCCATTGTGAAGTTCGATGATGCGCTGGGCGTTCCCGCGCGCGGACCCGACGGACTGTGCATCGCGGTGGCGCGCGGCGAAAGCGGCGAGGCCATCGGCAAGATCGCCGGCGGCGCGGCGCGGTTCGAGGGCTATACCGACCCGGCCGCCAGCGAAAAGAAAATCCTGCGCGATGTCTTCACGCCCGGCGACGCCTGGGTGCGCTCGGGCGACCTGATGCGCCAGGACGCGCAGGGCTTCTTCTATTTCGTGGACCGCGTCGGCGACACCTTCCGCTGGAAGGGCGAGAATGTCGCCACCACCGAAGTCGCCGCCGTCGCCGCCCGCGCCCCCGGGGTGAAAGCCGCCAATATCTATGGCGTCGCCGTGCCCGGCCAGGACGGCAAGGCCGGCATGGCGGCGCTGGAAGTCGGCGACGATTTCCGGCTGGACGGGTTCCGCGCCCATTGCGCCCTTCGTTTGCCCGCCTATGCCCGGCCGATCTTTGTGCGCATCGTCGAAAGCCTGGCGGTCACCGAGACCTTCAAGCAGAAGAAGCATGCCCTGGCGCGGGACGGTTTCGATCCCGCCGCCACCGCCGACCCGCTGTATGTGGATTGCGGCGCCGGCTGGGAGCCGCTGGATGCGGCGCTCTATGCCCGGATCAGTTCGGGCCTGATCCGCCTCTGAACGCGGCGCTCCAACTGGGGCAGTTTCACCGCATAGCGGATTTCGGTGCCGATGATGCGCATCGCCTCGTCGGCGTAAGGGATCATGCGCGGCATGCAATAGAAATAATGGATCATGCCGGGATGGGCGCGGCCATGCACCGGCACGCCGAAGCCGCCCAGCTTCTGGGCATATTCCTCGCCCTCGTCGCTGAAGGGATCGAACTGGGCGGTATGGATGAAGGCGGGCGGCAGGCCGGCGAATTCCTCGGCGCACAGCGGCGACAGGCGCAGGTCCGCGCGTTCGATATCGCCGGGCACATACAGTTCCAGGTCGCGCGTCAGGGTTTCGCTGTCCAGGAAATAGCCTTCGCTGAGTTCGCGCCGCGCCGCGGATTCGCCATGGATGTCGAGGATGGGGCAGACCAGCAACTGGAAGGCAATCGCCGGGCCTCCCGCATCGCGGGCGATGCGGCACACCACGGCCGCCAGGGTGGCGCCAGCGCTGTCGCCCGCAATGCCCAGCCGCTGCGGGTCCACGCCGAAGGCTTTGGGATATTTCACCACGAAATTCAGCGCCGCGATGGCGTCGGCCAGGCCGTAGGGAAAAGGATGTTCCGGCGCCAGGCGGTAATCCACCGCGATGACTCGGCAGCCGGTCTCGTTGGACAGGCGGCGGCACAAGCCGTCATGGGTTTCCAGGCTGCCCGCCACCCAGCCGCCGCCATGAAAGAACAGCATGCCGGGCAGCACGCGCGCCGGCAAGCCCAGCGGCGAATAGATGCGCAGGGAAATATGGCCGTCATGAACCGGCATCAGGTGTTCGCGCACCCCGCCGATCTCCACCGTGCCGGGGGGATCGACCATGTCGGCCAGGTTGGCCAGGGCGGCGCGGCGCTCCGCGACATCGTCATAGCGGCCCTTGGCCTGGCCGGCGGCGGCCAGCATTTCCAGGAAGCGGCGGGCATGGCGGTCCAGCGGCATCGCTACTCTTTCTTAGGATGCTTCTGGCGAAGCATCAGGCCGCCTTGGCGGTGACCGAAACCAGGGCCTCGATCGCCGCGACGGTGTCGAAATTGTCGGGCGTCATGGCGCTTTGCGGAATCTCGATGTCGAATTCGCCCTCGATGGCCAGCATCAGGTTGACCATGTCCAGCGAGGTCAGCCCCGCCTCGCGCAGGTTGTCGCCGGAACCCGGAATGGCGGTGACGCCGCGCTTGAACAGCATGCGGGAAGCGATGGCGGTGATGCGGTCACGCGGCGAGGACATGGCGGAACTCCTGAAGCCCGCAATCTACCCGCCATGCGTAAACCATTGGTTGCCCCCAACGCCGGCGGGCGCATTAACGCTTTGATTACCATGCGCCGCCGAGTTCACCCTTGCTTCAGGTTTACGCCTTATCGTTCGGCGCCTGACCCGAAAAGAGCGTGCGATGCCGCAAACCGCCAACACCCTCGCCTCCCGTTCCATCCCCGAGGGCACCGCCGCCCGCGCCGCGCGCGCCGCCGCGATCGCCGCGCAACATGCCGACGATGTGGACGCGCGGGGCCGCTTCCCGCAGGAGGCCATGGACGCGCTGAAAGCCGAAAACCTGCTGGGCATCCTGGTGCCCGCATCGCTGGGCGGCGAGGACGCCGGCGTCGCCGATGTGGTGGATGTCTGCTATACCCTGGGCCGCGCCTGTTCCTCCACCGGCATGATCTATGCGATGCACCAGGTGAAGGCCGCCTGCATCGTCCATCACGGCATGGACAGCGCCTGGCACCGCGATTTCATGACCCGCATGACCGCCGGCCAGCTGCTGCTGGCCTCCTCCACCACCGAAGGCAAGGGCGGCGGCAATGTGCGCGCCTCCGAAGCGCCGGTGGAACAGGCCGATGGCCGCATCGTGCTGGTGCGCGACGCCAGCGTGATCTCCTATGGCGTGGAAGCCGACGCGGTGGTGACCACGGCGCGGCGCACGGCGCAGTCCGACGCCAGCGACCAGGTGCTGGTGGTGTTCGAACGCAAGAATTATTCGCTGGAAAAAACCATGGGCTGGGACACGCTGGGCATGCGCGGCACTTGTTCCGCCGGTTTCACCTTGAAAGCCGTCGGCAGCCCGGACCAGATCATGCCGGGCCCCTACAGCATCATTCACAGCCAGACCATGGTGCCCAGCGCCCATCTGATGTGGGCGGCCAACTGGGCCGGCATCGCCGCGGGCGCGGTGGACCGCGCCCGCAAGTTCATGCGCAAGGCGGCGCGCGCCGGCGGCGACCTGCCGCCCGGCGTGCCGCACTTCACCAAGGCGCTGGCCAACCTGCGCCAGCTGCGGGCGCTTATTGGGGCGCTGTTGTCACGCTATGAAGCCATCCAGGGCGACGCCAGGGCGCTGACCGCGATCGATTTCCAGACCGCCGTCAGCCTGCTGAAGGTGGATGCCAGCGAACTGGCGGTGGAGACGGTGATGAACGCCATGCGCGCCACCGGCTTGTCCGGTTATCGCAACGATACCGAGGTGTCGGTGGGCCGGGCGCTGCGCGACGTGCTGTCCTCGCCCATCATGATCAACAACGACCGCATCCTGTCCAGCCTGACCAGTTCGACCATCCTGTCCGATATTCCCACCTCCATCCGGGATTGAGCCATGAACATCGCCACGCCGATTTCGCACGCCTGCTGCGATCACAGTTTCGAGCCGGAGCATCTGCACGCCACCGTGTCGCAACTGTTCAAGCCGTCGGGCGTGGACGGCGTCTATGGCCGCACCGGCGCCTATGAAAGCGTGATCGAGGCCCTGGCGGCGCTGATTTCCAGCCACCGCCCCCAGGACGCCGAAGTGTTCCGCTTCGCGCCGGTGATGCCGCGCGCCAGCCTGGAGAAGCAGGGCTATCTCAACAGTTTCCCGCAACTGATCGGCGCCGTCTCCACCCTGACCGGCAGCGACCGCGACATCAGCAAGTCCGCCGCCAAATATGAAAATGGCGGCGACTGGACCGAAGACCTCAAGCCGTCCGACCTGGTGCTGGCCCCCGCCGCCTGTTATCCGATTTACCCCATCGCCGCCGGGCGCGGCATCGTGCCGGATGAAGGCTATGTCTTCGACGTGGCCGCCGACTGTTTCCGCCACGAGCCGTCGCGGCATGTCGACCGCTTCCAGAGCTTCCGCATGCGCGAATATGTCCGCATCGGCACGCCGCAGCAGATCCAGGACTTCCGTGAACCCTGGGTGGAACGCGCCAAGGGCATCGCCGACGCCATCGGCCTGAGCTACATCGTGGAAGTCGCCAACGATCCCTTCTTCGGCCGGGTCGGCACGATGATGGCCAACCAGCAGCGCGAGGATGCGCTGAAGTTCGAACTGCTGGTGCCGGTGCGGTCGGCGCAAAGCCCCACCGCCTGCATGAGCTTCAATTACCACAAGGAACATTTCGGCGAAGTCTGGGGCCTGCACAACGCAGCCGGCCAGGTTCTGCATACCGGCTGTGTCGCTTTCGGCATGGACCGGCTGGCCGTGGCGCTTTTCGTCACCCATGGCGCGAAAATCGCCGATTGGCCCGCCGGGGTGCGGCAGGCGCTGCGGCTGTAAAAATCGCCGCTGGGCCTTTGCGCACGCCATTTGCTTCCCACATGTCGGGAAAGGAGAATGCCATGGCCTTTTTCGACAGGAATTTCCGCCCCGTGACGGCCCAGCCGCGCCTGGCCCAGGAAGCCTTTGATCTGGAACGCGAACTCGACGTGATTCTGGATGGGGCGCTGGAAGGCACCTTTCCGGCCAGCGACCCGGTCTCGTCCCTGCGGGTGCAGAACGCCTAGGCGGTGTTGCCGGCGTCCACGGTCATCACCGTGCCGGTGATGTTTTTCGCCGCATCGCTCATCAGGAAAGCGACGCTGGCGGCAACGTCATCCACGTCCACCAGCCGCTTCAGCGCGGCGCGCGCCGCGATCTTGCCGCGCTGGTCGTCCGTCATGCCGGCGGTCATTTCGGTATCCATGAAGCCCGGCGCCACGGCATTGACCGTCACGCCCAGCCGCCCGACTTCCCGCGCCAGGCTGCGGGTGAAGCCCAGCATCGCGGCCTTGGTGGCGCCATAGACCGACAGGCCGCTGTAACCCGTAAAGCCGATGATGGAGCTGATATTGACGATGCGGCCCTCGCCCCTGGTCATCATGGCGCGCACGGCATATTTGGTCAGCACGATGGGCGAGACGGTATTGAGCTTCACCAGCTTCTCGATATCGGAATTGTGCATGTTGGACAGCAGGCCTTCGGTGCCCAGGGCCGCATTGTTGACCAGGCCGTAAAGCGGGCCGTGCGCGACCTTCATCTCGCGGATCAGGTCGGGGATCACATCGATATTGGCCAGGTCGAAAGGCACGAAGTTCATCACGCCTGCGGGAAATTCCGCGATGGCCGCCGACAGGGCATCGCTCTCCTTGCGGCCCAGGGCGAAGACGGCATAGCCGTCCGCCGCCAGCTTGCGGGCAATCGCCAGCCCGACGCCGCGGGTGCCGCCACTGACCAGGACATTACGCACGGCTGATCTTCCCTCCGGCCGTCAGTTCCAGCGCCGGCACCACGCGCAGCATGGCCGGCACCTTGAAGGCGGGCAGCTTCTCGCGGCACAGCGCCAGGATTTCTTCTTTTAAAGTGGCATTGTCGTTGGCGACGATATCGGCCACCACGATGGCCCCGGTGATGGGATTCTTGCGCCCCGAAACGCGGCTGGCGCGCACATCGGGATGGCGGTTGATGACCGCTTCCACTTCCTCGGGGTTGATCTTCAGGCCGCCGACATTGATGATGCCGCCGGTGCGGCCCACGAAATAAAAGCGCGCGCCACGCTGTTCCACCATATCGGTGGTGTCCACCCAGCCATCGTTCAGCAACGCGCCTCCGCCGACATATTCCGACGCCGTGCGCGGCGAGCGGATGTGCAGGGTGCCGTTTTCGACTTTCATCTCGACGGCGCCGGGGCGGCCGATAAAGCTGGCCGGAAAGCCTTCCAGGCCATCGGTGACTTCAAAGCCCACCCCGGCTTCGGTCGAGGCATAGGCATGGCCTATCGCCGCCTCGGGAAAGCGCGCCTTCAGGCTGTCCAGCACGGCCTGGTCGGCGATCTCGCCCGACAGGCGGACATAGCGCGGGTTGACCCTGGCATTGGCGGGGCTCATCAGGGCGCGCCGCCAGTGCGACGGCGTGCCGGTCAGATGGGTGACGGGCGCCAGGCGGGCCAGGAAGCCGGCCACGTCTTCGTTCGCATCCGACAGGATCAGCGAGGCATGGCCCAGCAACGCGCGCAACAGGATCTGCAAGCCGCCATAGCGGCGGATGTCATAGAAGGTGCCCCACACAACATCGTCTGCCGTAGCGGGCCGGATCGCGCCGGTCAGCCCTTCCAGGGTGTGCGCCACCATCTTGGGCGCGCCGGTGGTGCCGGAGGTGAACAAGACCCATTCTGTCTTGCGCGACACCGCGACAGCAGCGCCGGGTACGGGCGGATGCAATTCCTCGAACCGCATGCCCTCCAGCGCCAGCGCCGGGTCCTCGCCCACCACCACGTCAATCGCGGCGCGTTCGATCACCGACGGCAGATGATCGGGCTTCACGTCGGGCGGGCAGATCACGATGCGGGCGGCGACACCGTCCAATTCGATCAGGGCCAGGGCGGCGAACAACTGGTCGGAGGTCCGCAGCAGCACGCGCGCGCCGGTGAGATCGGCGGTGAGTACGCGGCCCATTTCTGCAAGATTAACGTGGAGGTGCCGCCCCAACAGGTCGGCATGCGAACCCGCAATCGCGGCCCGCAGGGATTCAGGCCGCTGCATCTTGGTAGAATTTGATGAAGTCGCCCATGGTCACGGGGAAATAGACGTCTTCCGAGGCGGTGAAAGGGTCCACGCCCAACTGGTCTTCCAGCCGCGCCACGATGATGGCGAAGCACAGGGAATCCAGCCCGGATTCCAGCAGCACCGTGTCGTCGCTAAGGCCCGTCAGGGTCTTTTCCTGCTCGCGGGCCACGGTTTCGAATTCGGCGCGAACGATAGTCTCGACACTCATGGGGGCCTCGCGGAAATCCGCGCCAATCTAGCCGGATCAGCTTTAACGATTGGCTAATGGCGCCTGCTCCATAAAGCGTCATGACCGTGGAACCGCAGGCGGCCGCGCGGGTGCGCTGCCGTCCCATTGCCGATGCCGATCTGGACGGACTGGCCGACCTGCTGACGCGCGGCTTCCCGGCCGCGCGGCGGCAATACTGGACCGACGGCTTCGCGCAATGGCGCAACCTGCCCGTGGTCGAAGGCGTGCCGCGCTATGGCTACGTGCTGGATGGCGGCCTGGGGCCAGTGGGCGTGATCCTGCTGATCTCGTCGCAACGTGACGGCCACATCATCTCCAACCTGTCGAGCTGGTATGTCGAACCACAGTGGCGCGCCCATTCCACTTTGCTGATCTCGCTGGCGACCAGGCTGAGGCATGTCACTTACCTGAATGCCTCGCCCGCGCCGCACACCTGGCGCACCCTGCAGGCCCAGGGCTTCGAGCCCTACAATTTCGGCCGCAGCGCGGTGTTCGCCCTGCCCGGCCGTGGCGCTGTCCGCGCAGCGATCCCCGACGACCTGCCCGAGGCGCAATTGCTGCGCGATCACCGCGCCATGGGCTGGACCAGCCTGGTGGTGGAAAAAGACGGCCTGGTTTCGCCCTTTGTGCTCAAGCCGCGCCGGCTGGACAAGCCGCCTGCGCCAGTGATGGACGTGATGTTCTGCCGGGGACCGGAGGATTTGCGCCGCTGCGCCCCGGCCCTGGCGAAATATTTCCTGCCGCGCGGGCGCTTGGGCTTCCTGATTGACGGCCGCCAGCCTGGGATCGCGCATTATGTGGACGGCAAGGAACCGCGCTATTTCAAGGGCCCCTGGCGGCCTATACTGGGCGACCTCGCCTATACCGAGAAAGTGATTTTCGGATGACCCTTCACACCCAAGTCGCCAGCCGCACCGCCGCACAGGTTCTGGTGGACCAGTTGCGTATCCAAGGCGTGCGCCATGTCTTCTGCGTGCCGGGCGAATCCTATCTGCCGGTGCTGGACGCGCTGCATGACAGCGGCATCGCCGTCATCACCTGCCGCAACGAAGGCGGCGCCTCCATGATGGCGGAAGCCTATGGCAAGCAGACCGGGCGGCCCGGCATCTGTTTCGTCACCCGCGGCCCCGGCGCCACCAACGGCTCGGGCGGCATCCATATCGCGCAACAGGATTCCACCCCCATGATCCTTTTTGTGGGGCAGGTGGAGAGTGAGAACAGGGGCCGCGACGCCTTCCAGGAAATGGACTATCGCGCCTTCTTCGGCGGCCTGGCCAAATGGGTGGCCGAGGTCGACGAGCCCGACCGCATGGCCGAGATGGTGGGCCGCGCCTTCGCCACCGCCATGGCCGGGCGGCCGGGTCCGGTGGTACTGTCCTTGCCGCATGACGTGCTGCCGATGGCGTCGCGCTCGCCGGATGGCGGCAGGATCGAAAGCATCGAGACCGCGCCGGGCGCGGAGCAGATGGCGGCGCTGGAAGCGTTGCTGGCCCAGGCCGAACGTCCCTTCCTGATCCTGGGCGGCAGCCGCTGGAGCGCGGCGGCGTTGGCGCAAATGGCGCGCTTCGCCGAACGCTTCGGCATTCCCGTGGCGACCAGCTTCCGCCGCCAGCATCATTTCGATCCCCTGCATCCCAATTATGCCGGCGACCTGGGCCTGGCCTGCAATCCCAAACTGGTGGCGCGGGTCAAGGCATCCGACCTGGTGATCGCGGCGGGGGCGCGGCTGAACGAACTGACCAGCCAAGGCTATACCCTGTTCGACATTCCGGTGCCGCGGATGAAGCTGGTGCATGCCTATCCCGGCGCCGAGGAACTGGGCCGGGTCTATCATCCCCATCTCGCCATTCACGCCAGCCCCCAGGCTTTCGCCGCCGCGCTGGACACGCTGACGCCGGCGCACACGCATGACGTGACGACGGAACATCAAAGCTATCTGGATTTCTCGGAAGCGCCGATGCCGCAGCCCGGCGCGGTGAACCTGTCGCAAATCATGATCTGGCTGCGCGGCCATTTGCCCGCCGACGCCATGATCTGCAACGGCGCGGGCAATTATGCCGGCTGGATTCACCGCTTCTACCGCTTCCGTACATTCAACACCCAGATGGGCACGATCTGCGGCTTCATGGGCTATGGCATGCCCGCCGCCGTGGCGATGAAGGCGCTGTATCCCGAACGCACCGTGCTGGCGGTCAATGGCGATGGCGATTTCCTGATGAACGGCCAGGAATTCGCCACTGCGGTCCAGTATGGGCTGCCGATCATCGCGGTGGTGCTGGACAATGCCATGCTGGGCACCATCCGCATGCATCAGGAACGCGAATATCCCGGCCGCATCAGCGCCACCACTTTGAAAAACCCCGACTTCGCCGCCATGGCGCGGGCCTTTGGCGGCTTCGGCGCCACGGTGGAAAAGACGGAAGATTTCGCGGCGGCCTTCCTCGCGGCGGAAAAGTCGGGGCTGCCGTCCGTCATTCACGTCAAGTTCGACGGCGACGGCATTTCGCCGACCACCACCTTGAACGCGATCCGCAAAAAGGCGCTAGGCGCCTAAAGCCACAGGCAGCGCCTCGCGCACCGGCAGCATCGTGATGCCAGCGGCGGCGACGCGGCCCAGCGCCCAGTCCAGCATCTTGGGCGTGGAGCCGTAAGGCGACGGATTTTCCTGCACATCATGGGTATAAAGGATCAACCAGCCGCGATCCTGCCGCACGCGCTGGATCGCGGCTTCGATCGCTTCCTCGTCCCAGCAGCGGGCTTCCAGCGAGATGGTGTTGAGCTGGGCCAGGTCCACGCGCCCGACATTGACGCCGGGATGCACCCCGCGCACGGAGGAAAAGCGCGGCGCCATGAAACGCTTGGTGCGGGGCGACACCCGGCCATAGGGAAAGGCATAGCTGACCGGCGCCGCGCCGCCCAGGAAAGGCTTCAGGAATTCGCCGTTGCGCGCGGCATCGGCGGCCAATTCGGCGGTGGTCAGGCTGGGCGTCGGCTGATGGGCAAAGCCGTGACAGGCGATTTCATGGCCTGCCGCCGCCAGCGCCGTCAGGTCTTCGGCATCATAGAATTCGGTCCCATCCACGGTGCGGCCGCAAAAGCCACCCGCCGTATAATAAGTGCCCCGCACCCCATGCCGGGCCATCACCGGGCCGCCCAGGGTCCAGGCATTCCTGGGGAAATCGTCAAAGCTGATGCTGGCCACCGGCCGCTGCCCCGCCAGCCGGATCGGCTTTACCGGCAGCTTGCGGGCCATCAGGCTGGTGAGGCGAATCGCGAGGTTCATCCCGGCTTTCTAGCGCCCAAAGCCTTAAAGGTCGGAAAACAGAAATAGTACCTTGTAAGGCAAGGTATCGTGTGATAGGTAATAGCTCATGGCAGAGTCACTCCAAATCCAACTCAAGAAAGGCGTCCTGGAAATGTGCGTCCTGGCCCTCCTCAGCCGCGGCGACAATTACGCCTACGAGATCGCCAGCCGCATGGCCGAGGCCGTGGGCATGGGCGAAGGCACCATCTATCCCCTGATGCGCCGGATGCAGAATGAAGGGCTGGTTTCGACCTATCTGCAGGAATCCGACAGCGGCCCGCCGCGCAAATACTACAAGCTGACCAAAAGCGGCGCGCTGGCGCTGAAGGCACAGATCGGCGACTGGATCGCCTTCGAGCAGGCCGTGCGCAAAATCCTGGGAGACGCAACATGAACCGCGCACATTTCATGGCGCAGCTTCGCGACGGCCTGTCGGGCCTGCACCACGTCGATATCGGCGACATCGTCACCGACTATGAGCGCCATTTCGCCGACGGCGCCGCCGACGGCCGCACCGAGGAAGAAGTCGCCGCCGCCCTGGGCGATCCGGCGCGGCTGGCGCGCGAGTTGCGCGCCGAGGTCGGCTTCAAGCGCTGGGAGCAGAACCGCAGCCCGGGAAATTTCCTGGGCGTGATGCTGGCGCTGCTGGGGCTGGCGACGCTTGATCTCATCATTCTGCTGCCATTGCTCTGCGGCCTCGCGGCGCTGTTCTTCGGCCTGGCGGTGGCTTGCCTGGGCTGCATCGTCGGCGGCGCCTTCCTGCTGGTCAGCCTGTTGTGGGGCGGGGTGATGGGCAATCCCGGGGCACAGGCGCTGATCGGGCTGGGCCTGATCAGCGGCGCGGTCGGCGGCGGCGCGCTGTTGCTGCTGCTGATGGACATCATCGCCAAGCTGTTGATCCGCTATGCGCGGCTGCACTTCCGCCTGTTCGATTCTGCCAACGCTTCTGTCTGAGGAGAACGCCATGGTTCACAAACTCGCCTTGATCGCCGTCGCCGGCATCACCTTGTCCGCCGTCTGCCTGGGCGCGGGCGCAGCCATCGAAGCCAACCAGAACGGCGGCAAGGGCTTCGCCGACGGCCTGGATTTCTCCATGTTCGGCGACCGGCCGCGCTGCCAGGCCGTTGCCGGCGCCACCGCCACCAGCCGCGACCTGGACTGGGACGGCAGCGACCATGTCGGCCTGTCGGTGGGCGGCCAGGCGCATTACACGCCGGGCAGCGACAACAAGGTGCATGTCAGCGGCGATCCCCAGGCCCTGGCGCATATCCGGATACGCAACGGCAATATCGAAATGGACTGCAGCGGCGGCATCTTCCACAGCCTGTCGCAGAACCTGCAGGTCACCCTGCCCGGCCAGCAGTTCAAGAAATTCAGCATTGCCGGCAGCGGCAACCTGGCGATGGAAAAGCTGGACCAGGCGATGCTGAAACTGTCCATCGCGGGCGCGGGCAACATGAAGGCCGACGGCAAGGTCGAGCATGCCGAAATCCATATCGCCGGCTCCGGCGATGCCGACCTGGGCAAGGTGGAATCCAAGGTGGTGGAAGTGCATATCGCCGGCAGCGGCGACACCAACATCGCGCCCAGCGATGAAGCCGACATCCATATCGCGGGCTCGGGCGATGTCTTCCTGCACGCCAATCCCAAGCGGCTGGAGACCCATATCGCCGGTTCGGGCCGCATCCACAATGTCGCGGGCGGCAGCTGATTCGACAAAGGCGGCGGGCGGGATTATGTCCCGCCCCCAATGGCCAACCCCATGCCCAGCACCCTGCAGATCGGTGACGTCACCATTCCCGGCCGGGTGCTGACCGCGCCCATGACCGGCGTCTCCGACCTGCCGTTCCGCCGCATCGCCTCGGCCTGCGGCGCGGCCTATGTCGCGACCGAGATGGTGGCCTGTGACAGCTTCGCGAGGGGCCGCCCCGATGTGGTGCGCCGCGCGGCGGTGGGCGATGGCCTGCCGCTCACCATCATTCAACTGGTGGGGCGTTCGCCCGAATGGATCGCCAAAGGCGCCAGGCTGGCAGAGGAAGCCGGCGCCGACATCATCGACTTCAACATGGGCTGCCCGGCCAAGGAAGTGACCGGCGCTCTGTCGGGCTCGGCCCTGATGCGCGAACCGGAACTGGCGGCGCAACTGATCGGCGCGGCGGTGAATGCCACCGCGCGGCCGGTGACCCTGAAGATGCGCCTGGGCTGGGACGACAACAGCCGCAATGCGCCGCAGATCGCCGCCCTGGCCGAACGGCTGGGGGTGAAGGCGATCACCGTGCATGGCCGCACCCGCCAGCAATTCTATGGCGGCAGCGCCGACTGGGGCGCGGTGGCCGATGTGAAGAAGGCTGTTTCGATTCCGGTGATCGTCAATGGTGACATTTGTGATGTTATCAGCGCGCGCCAGGCGCTGGCGCAATCGGGCGCCGATGGCGTGATGATCGGACGCGGCGCCTATGGCCGGCCCTGGGTGGCGGCGGCGATAGATCGTGCTTTGGACTCGGGCGGTGAAATGTCAGAGCCGGACATTGCCTCCCGATTGGGCATCGCGCTGTCGCACTTCTCCGATACCCTCCGATTCTATGGCGATGCCTTGGGCCTGAAAATATTCCGCAAACATCTGGGCTGGTATGTCGAACAGGCTTTGTGTCCTGCCGATCCGCGCATCCGGCGCGCCGCCAGGGCCCGCTTGTGTCAAATTGACCACGCGATTGGCGTGGAAACGGCATTGGCCGCACTTTGGTCCAATTCCGCCCTTTCAATTCTCGCACCTGCACATATGTAGGGGCGCTGGCGCACCACCGCGCCGGGGGAAATTCATTGCCTGCCCGTGTCCGCGCCGCTGTCGGCCGCACGACTTTAGACCAGTTATCGTTTTGGGGGATTGCATGTCGCGTATTGCTTTGCTGGCCTTGGCTTGCGGCCTTGCCCTGACTGCCTGCGGCAAGCCCCCGCAGATGCAGATGCCGCCGCCGGGGGTGGGATACATCACCATCCAGGAACAGGCGGTGAACCTGATCACCGAACTGCCGGGCCGCACCAGCCCGTTCGCGGTGTCGGAGATCCGGCCCCAGATCAACGGCATCGTGCTGAAGCGGCTGTTCGTGGAAGGCTCCAACGTCAAGATCGGCCAGGCGCTCTACCAGATCGATCCCGCGCCTTACAAAGCCGCTTACGACAACACCCTGGCGACCCTGGGCACCGCCAAGGCCAAATGGGAACGCTATCAGCAGCTGCTGACCCAGGCCGCCATCGCGCCCCAGGATGCCGATGACGCCAAGGCGGCATGGCTGCTGGCCAAGGCCAATGCCGATTCCGCGCGCATCAACCTGAACTGGACCAAGATCATCTCCCCGATCAGCGGACGCATCGGCGCCTCCACCGTCACCGAAGGCGCGCTGGTCGCCGCCCAGCAGGCGACGGCGCTGACCACCGTCTCCACCCTCGACCCCATCTATGTGGACGTGGACCAGTCCAGCGCCGAGCTGCTGGCGCTGCGCCGCGCCGTGGCCTCGGGCAATGTCAATTCCGGCGGGCCCCTCACCGCCGAAGTGAGCCTGAAGCTGGATGACGGCAGCATCTATCCGCTGAAGGGCAAGCTGCAGTTCACCGATGTGACGGTGGACCCCGCCACCGGCGCGGTGCGGCTGCGCGCCATCTTCCCCAATCCCGACGGCGTGCTGCTGCCGGGCCTGTATGTGCGCGGCACCGTCACCCAGGGCGTGGACCCGCATGGCATCCTGGCGCCGCAGGGCGCGGTCGCCCATGACCAGAAGGGCAATCCCACCGCGTTGGTGGTGGACGACAAGAACATCGCCCGCCTGCGCCTGCTCAAGACCGGCCGCGCCATCGGCAATGACTGGCAGGTGCTGGACGGCCTCAAGGCGGGCGACAAGCTCATCACCGAGGGCCTGGCCAAGATCCAGCCCGACATGCCGGTTTCGCCGCAACCCGCCGGGCAGACAGCAAGTCAGGCACCCCAGCAGGCGGCTCACTAATGTCACTCTCGCGCGTCTTCATCGACCGGCCGGTCTTCGCCTGGGTCATCGCCATCGTCATCATGCTGGCGGGCGGCATCGCCGCCTTCACCCTGCCGATCGAGCAATATCCCACCATCGCCCCGCCCTCGGTGGTGATCAACGCCACCTATCCGGGCGCGGATTCCGACAGCCTGCAGAACTCCGTCACCCAGGTGATCGAGCAGCAGCTGACCGGCCTGGACAACCTGCTTTACTTCTCGTCGCAGTCCAACGCCGACGGCACGGTGCAGATCACCGCCACCTTCGCGGCGGGCACCAATCCCGACATCGCCCAGGTGCAGGTGCAGAACAAGGTGCAGGCCGCGGTGCCGCTGCTGCCCGAGCAGGTGCAGCAGCTGGGCGTGGTGGTGGCCAAGAACACGCCCAACTTCATCGTGGTGATCGGCGTCTATGACGATACCGGCCGCTGGAACAACATAGACATCTCCGACTTCATCACCAGCAAGATGCAGGACCCGCTGAGCCGCGTGCCCGGCGTCGGTTCCACCCAGGTGTTCGGCGGCCAGTATGCCATGCGCATCTGGCTGGACCCCTTCAAGCTGCACAATTACGGCCTGCAGCCGTCGGACGTGAACGACGCCATCCAGATCCAGAACGTCCAGGTCTCGGCCGGCCATATCGGGGCGGCGCCCGCCGTGCAGGGCCAGTCGCTCAACGCCACCGTCACCGCCCAGTCGCGGCTGCAGACCCCCGAGCAGTTCCGCAACATCATCCTCAAGACCGCGACCAGCGGCGCGGTGGTGCGGCTGCGCGATGTCGCCCGCGTCGAACTGGGGGCGGAAACCTATTCCATCGCCAGCCTTTTCAACGGCTATCCCGCCGCCGGCATTCCCATCAACCTGGCGCCCGGCGCCAATGCGCTGAAGACCGTGGACGCGGTCAAGGCCAAGGCCAAGGAACTGGAAGCCTCGCTGCCGCCGGGCATGAAGCTGGTCTATCCGGTGGACAACACCACCTTCATCCGGCTGTCCATCCATGACGTGGTGGTGACCCTGATCGAGGCCATCGCCCTGGTCGTGCTGGTGATGTTCATCTTCCTGCAGAACTGGCGCGCCACCCTGATTCCGGCCATCGCGGTGCCGGTGGTGCTGCTGGGCACCTTCGGCGTGCTGGCGGTGTTCCATTATTCCATCAACACCCTGACCCTGTTCGCGCTGGTGCTGGTGATCGGCCTCCTGGTGGACGACGCCATCGTGGTGGTGGAGAATGTCGAGCGCATCATGGACGAGGAAAAGCTCGCCCCGCGCGACGCCACCCTCAAGAGCATGGCGGAAATCACCGGCGCCCTGATCGGCATCGGCCTGGTGCTGACGGCGGTATTCCTGCCCATGGCATTTTTCGGCGGCTCGACCGGCATCATCTACCGCCAGTTCTCCGTCACCATCGTCTCGGCCATGACGCTGTCCATCCTGGTGGCGCTGATCCTGACCCCGTCGCTCTGCGCCACCCTGCTCAAGCCGCGCGCAGAGGAAGAACAGGAGCAGGGCCGCTTCTTCACCTGGTTCAACCGCAACTTCGACGCCTTCCGCGACTGGTACCAGAAGCGCGCCAGCGGCTTCCTGCACCATACCGGCCTCACCATGATCGCCTATGCCGGCATCGTCGCGGTGCTGGTGTTCCTGTTCGTCCGCCTGCCCACCGGCTTCCTGCCCGACGAGGACCAGGGCTTCATCTTCAACCTGATCACCCTGCCCGCCGGCTCGACCCAGCCGGAAACGCTGAAGGTCGCCCAGAATGTGGCGAAATATTATCTCAGCAAGGAAAAGGACAATGTGGACTTCATCTTTGCCGTGGCGGGCTTTTCCTTCGCCGGCTCGGGCGAGAATACCGGCATGGCCTTCACCCATCTGAGGGACTGGAGCGAACGCAAGGGCGCCAGGAACACCTCGGCCTCCATCGCCGGCCGCGCCATGGGCGCCTTCTTCCCGATGAAGGAAGCCCAAGTCTATGCCATCATCCCGCCTTCGGTGCAGGAACTGGGCAATGCCGTGGGCTTCGACCTGTGGATGGAAGACCGCGGCAATGTCGGCCATCAAGGCCTGATCGACGCCCGCAACCAGGTGCTGGGCATGGCGGCCAAGGACCCGCTGCTGCTGGGCGTGCGGCCCAACAGCCTGGACGACACGCCGCAACTGCATGTGGACATCGACCAGGCCAAGGCCAGCGCCCAGGGCGTGTCGCTGGCCGACATCAACTCCACCCTCAGCGCCGCCTGGGGTTCCAGCTTCATCAACGACTTCACCGACCGGGGCCGCGTCAAGCGCGTCTATATGCAGGGCGATGCGCCCTACCGCATGCAGCCGCAGGACCTGGACCGCTGGTATGTGCGCAGCACCACCGGCGACATGGCGCCTTTCTCGTCCTTCGCCACCTCGTCCTGGGTCATCGGCCCGGCCTCGCTGACCCGCTACAACGGCTTGCCGGCCATCGAACTGCAGGGCCAGGGCGCGCCCGGCGTTTCCACCGGCACGGCGCTGAAGGAAATGGCCAAGCTGTTCCAGAAGGTCGGCAACAAGAATATCGGCTATGAACCGACCGGACTGTCGTTCCAGGAAGAAGCCAGCGGCGCGCAGGCCCCGGCCCTGTACGCGCTGTCCGTCCTGGTGATCTATCTCTGCCTGGCGGCGCTGTATGAAAGCTGGGCGATCCCGCTGTCGGTGATGATGGTCATTCCCTTGGGCGTGATCGGCGCGCTGCTGGCGGCGACCCTGCGCGGGCTGTTCAACGACATCTATTTCCAGGTCGGCCTGCTCACCACCATCGGTCTTTCCGCCAAGAACGCCATCCTGATCGTGGAGTTCGCGGTGGATGCCGAGAAGAAGGGCATGAGCGCCTATGACGCGGCGATGGAAGCCGCCCGGCTGCGCCTGCGCCCCATCCTGATGACCTCCATCGCCTTCATCGCCGGCGTCACGCCGCTGGCGCTGGCGAACGGGGCGGGCGCGGGCAGCCAGAACGACATCGGTACCGGCGTGGTGGGCGGCATGATCACCGCCACCGTGCTGGCGATCTTCTTCGTGCCGGTGTTCTTCCAGCTCGTGAACACACGGTTGCAGCGCCACAAGTAGCCCCCACCGGCCGGTTGCTCACAGCCGGCCGGTGGGATCATACTCTCCCAAAACAAGGGAGGGGCGGATGGTCCGGCTTGGAATGGCTTTGCTGCTGCTGGCGACGCCGGCGATGGCTGAGGAGACCGTCACCCGCGATCACACGGTCAGCGTGACCTCGACCGTGCCGGTCATCGCCGGACGCAAGAGCACGCTCTATGTCCGCGAGCGCGCCACGCCCCAGGTCCTGAAGCACGGCGCCGGCGGCAAGGTGGTGCTGTTCGTCCATGGCGCGGGCACGCCGGCGGAAGTCAGCTTCGATGTCGCCTACCAGGATTACAGCTGGATGGCCTATCTCGCCGCCGCCGGCTTTGACGTGTTCTCGGTGGACATGACCGGCTATGGCGGCTCGGCGCGCCCCGCGCCGATGAACGACAAATGCAACCTGTCGCCGGACCAGCAGAAGGGCTTCGGCGTCAACTGCCCGCAAAGCTATCCCGGCAACCTGACCAACATCACCTCGGACTGGAACGACATTTCCGCGGCGGTGGATTTCATCGCCCGGCTGCGCCATGTGAAAAAGATCGACCTGGTCGGCTGGTCGCAGGGCGGCCCGCGCGCCGGCGGCTGGACGGCCAATCATCCCGGCAAGGTGGCGCGGCTGGTGCTGCTGGCGCCCGCCTACAATCGCGAGACAAAGGCGGACACACCGCCGCTGCCGGTGCCGGGGCCGGTGTTCAACACCCAGAGCCATGACGAATTCATCGCCAACTGGGACCGCCAGGCGCCCTGCCCCGGCCAGGTTGACAAGGCCGCCGCCGATGCCGTCTGGGCGGACATGCTCAAATCCGACGCGATAGGCGCCGCCTGGTCGCCGGCGGTGCGACGCGCCGCGATCTCGTCTTCCGGCTTCGGCTGGACGCGGGAAAAGGTCAAGGCGATGACCACGCCGACCCTGATGGTCAGCGGCGTCAACGACAAGCAGGTCGATCCCCAGCGGGTGCGCGATTTCTATGCCGATATCGGCAGCACCCAAAAGGTGTTCGTGGACTTGGGCTGTTCCTCGCATATGGCGATGTGGGAGAAGAACCACCTGCTGCTGTTCGCCGCCTCGCGGGAATGGCTGGAAAAGGGCACCGTCAACGGCCAGTCCGCCGCCATGCTGAAGCTGGGCTATTAGGGTTTCAGCGCCATCAACCCGCTCCAGCCGCCCCAGACGATCTGGATGCCGATGCACAAAAGAATGAAGGCCGACAGCCGCACCACCACGGCGGTACCGGCCTTGCCCAGCACCGACACGATGGTCTGGGCGAAGCGGTAGCAAAGATAGATCGTCGCCGTGATCGCCAGGATGCCCGCCACGGCGGCGCTTCCCATCACGGCGAGATGCGCCAGGTTCGCCTCCGGGCGCTGGGTGCCCAGGGTGACCGCCACCGAGATCGAACCCGGCCCCACCGTCAAGGGCATGGTCAATGGATAGAACGCATCGGGCACCACTTCGGCCTCGGCGGCGGCGGCGTGGCTGCCGTCGGGCGAGGCATCGGAGTTCAGCATCTTCCAGCCGAACATCGCCACCACCAAGCCGCCGCCGATGCGCAGCACCGGCAGGCTGATGCCGAAGAATTCCAGCACATGCGAACCCACGAACAGCGAACCGACCAGGAGGCAGAAACTGTTGATGGCGACGCGCAGCGCCAGGCCGTTGCGATGGGCGTCGCTGCTGAAAGGCGTCAGACCCAGGAACAGCGGCGCGCTGCCGACCGGATTGACGATGGGAAACAGCGCCGCATAGACCAGCAGGAAGGTGTTGGCGAAGACATTCATGGCTGCGAAACTATCATAGTCAGCGGCTGGATGCAGTGGCGATGGACCCCGGCCGCGCCGCGAAGACCATCGTGGCCCCCTTGTCCCGGGTGAGCGCGGCGCCGTCGAAATGGAACACCTCGATCTCCCGCTCGGTGGCGCATTGCAGCAGGATGGTCTTGCCGTCCCGGCTGAAGGTTGCGCCTTGCGACCAGTGGCAGGTGTCGGCGCGCGCCACTTCCGTCAGGGTGCCGTCGCCCACCGCATAGATCTCCAGCAGCCCCAGGACGCGATCATATTTGGGATCGGAACGCACCGTCGCCGCGCCATTGGCCACCACCACCAGGGCGTATTTCCCGTCCGCCGACAGGGTGACGTGCTCGGACACCGGCCCCACGTCCACCGAGGCAACGGCCGCGCCGGACGCGATGTCGGTCATGACGACAGTGCTGGTGCGCGACCTGCTTTTGGCTTCACCCGGCAGCGGCATTGCACCGCCGACATTGGTGTTGATGACATAGCGGTTGTCGCGCGTCACCACCGCGCCATAGGGCAGGCGCCCCGCGGCGATGGCCTTGCCGGTCAGCGCGACATGCGAACCCTCCACCGACAGGAAGGCAAGCCGGGAGACGGCGCCATGCTCCACGGCGATGGCGGACTTGCCGTCGCGCGTGAACAGCACATCGGTCGGCCCGGTCTTGTCGCCCAGCGCCACCTTGCCTTCATTGCGCAGCCGCTTGCCGGCGATGGAGAAGATGCTGATGGAATTGTCCTCGGCATTGGCGACCAGCGCCAGCCGGCCGTTGGGGCTGATCGAGACGCCGCTGGCGCCGGGACCGGCATGCAGGCTTTGCAGCAGCCGGGGATGGGCGGGCGCCGACAGGTCCAGCACCGACACGGTATCGGCCGGCGCCAGCGCCCCGTCCACCAGCGACTGGCAGGCGGTCACGATGGCGAGCTTGCCGTCCGCCGCCACGGCGACCGCCCGGGGCGGGCCGATCATCGCCGCGGGCACGGCGAGCGACCCCACGACTTTCACGTTGCCGGGGCCGATGTCGAGAACGGTGACGCTGTCGGGGATAACGCCGGCATCGCCGGACAAAAGCTGCTTGCCGTCATTGGCGGAAACCGCGATCTCCGCCCGCGCCGCGCCCGCGCAGAGCAGGAACCCCATGCCAGCCAGGATGCGCCCCAGGATGCGCCAAGTCTTCATCATGTCCCACCCAGCATGACATATAGCAGGACGGGCAGTCCATTTTACAGCCGCAGGCGCGGCCTGGACCGCAACCCGGTGCTGTCAATAGCTGGATATTGGACAATGCCCCCGGCATGGGAGCACGACGCACCGCTATTGCGACTGGATTTCACGCATCGCGAACGGTCCAGGATCGCAACCGCCGCTATCGCGGTGCAAGGGCGAACCGTTTGGCGAAATCGTCCAGGGCTATCGTGAAATCGTCCTGGTCCAGGAACTGATCGTCCGTCATTTCCGGATGCTCAAGGCTCTTGTACCAGCGCGCATACTGCGGCAGGTCGCGCGCTTCGGCATGATAATGGGTCGAATAGGTGCGGACATGAACCTGCTCGCGGCCAGGCGTCAGGTCGAAGTCCATCAACCGCATCCAGCCATCGCCGACGCCGGGGAAATGGCCGGTTCGCGGGTCCCCCGGCGCCACATCCCGAAAGGACTGGCGCCGTTCCTGATAGTCGGACAGAAGCTGGTAGACCTTGTGGCCGTAGCGGTTGAGGTCGACCCGCCGCGCCGCGCCTTCCTCATGCCCGTTCAGGACAAGAAATATCTGGTCGTTGGCCGAGATGAATTTGGTCCAAAGGGCCTGCGGATCGTTGCGCCAGGGCTCTGCGACGGAAAGTTGCAGCATCGGATCGGCGCCCCGCGTCGCGTCGGGCTTCAGATATTGATGCAGGGTGACGATGGTCGGCAGTCCCTTGAACCGCGCGATGACGCCTTGCGCCCAGGCAAGCGTGGCGTCGTCGGGCTGCATCTCAAATCCCAGATGCAGGAACCGGCGCCCGCCGGCCGCGAAGACGACGGCGCTGTCGGCGCCCTGCCGGAATGACGACACATACCAGCGCTGGCCCTTGAAGAACTGGCTCTCGCTGCCGAAAGACCGCCGCCACAAATCCAGGCCGCCCACCAGAATGACGCCAAGCCCGCTAGGCCGGCCGGCGCCAATCTGTGCAGCAGGATCGGGCGGGAATCGTGCATCCGTCCAGACGGAATCATAGTCATGGTTGCCCGGAACCAGGGACAGCGGCGTCTTGCCGGCAATCATGCGATATCCCGCCACCGCCGCGGGCAGTTCGACATTCAGCACCTGGTCCTTCAAGGCCGGGGACGCCGCCTGCTCCAGGATGGGGCTGGCCACCGCCCGCAAGCCGCGCGCGGCGCTTTGCGGGTCGGGCTTGTCGTCCGGCGAATGCTGCCAGACATCGCCCACGGCCGAAACAAAGGCGATGGCGCCGCCGTTCACGCGCAGGTGGCGTTCCACATAACCCATCTGGCCGAAGAAGATTTCCCTGGCGTCGAAGGGAAAGCCCTCGGCGCGCTGGTTGTGGAAGTCGATATAGTTTTGCGTGTCCGGGATCACCGCGACGGTGAAGCGGGCATCAGGAGGCTGCGCGCGCGAGGTTGCAGCAAGGCAGGACAGCAGGGCCGCAACGACGATCCGTATTCCCTGGGTGCGTGTCATGAATCCCGCCTCAATGGAAATGATAGCGCAACTGAAAGCCGACCGACGCAGGCGGATCGGCCAGGGCGGAGGTGACACCGGCGGCGCTGGGGACCACTTGCTGGTAGCTGGCGGTGATCGCATTGGTCAGGTTGCGCCCGATCAAGGCCGCCTCCCAGCCGCCGTTCTCGCTGACAAGCGAGATCCTGGCGTCGAGCTTGGCGAATCCCGCCTGCGACAGCCGCGAGTCGGCGGTCGGGACAACGAAATAGGAACTGGAGAAGTAAGGCGTGATCGCCGCATCCAGGGTCAGGCCATCGCCGAGGTCGTGGACATATTCCGCACCGACATTACCGCTCCAATGCGGCGCGAAGGCGCGGTCCTTGCCGGACAGGTCCTGCGTACACCCGGCCGGCGTGACCGCCTGCTGCAGCGTGGTGCAGGGGGCGTTCGGATAGTCCTGGTAGCGCGCCTCCAGATAGGTGGCGTTGGTGGAAAGCGTCAGTTCCGGCAAGAGCCGGTAGCTGAGCCCAAGCTCGAAGCCGCGGGCATTGGACTGGGCCGCATTGGTCACGATCTGGCGCGATGTCGCGCCGGACAGGACGGTCGCGGTCTCCTGCAGATTGCGATAATCGTCATAGAAGCCCGCAAGCGTCAGGTTGACGCGATCATCGAGAAGCGACGCCTTGATGCCGGTCTCATAGGCGTTGACATGCTCGGGGTCGAACAGGGATTTGGTCGTGCCGATGGAAAAGCCGCCCGCCTTGAAGCCCTTGCTGTACGACCCATAGAGCATCACGTCCTGCGCCAGGTCGTACTGCGCCCCGGCCGAAGGCAGGAAGGCATTGTCCGAGCGATGGCTGGGCGTGAAATCGCCCGCGTCAATGCCCGCGGGTCCGAACAGAAGCGCCTGGGCGGGCGCGGAGAAGGGCGTGAAGTTCGCGGCGCTGGGGATTGACGCCGACGAACCCATGGTCGCGCTGCGGTGGTCGTCCTTGTCCACCAGGGTGTAGCGCGCGCCGAGATTGATCCGCAGGCGCTCAGCCGGGCGCCAGGTGGTGGCGACGAAGCCGGAATATTCATCGCTGCGTTCGGTCACGGCCACCAGGCCGGCCACCGGCGTGGTCGCCGGGACAAGGCCGCCGGTCCCGGCGGCCAGCGGCGCGAAATAGAAGCCCTGGTAGAGATTGTCGGACAAGGAACCATGCTGGTAGTACAGGCCCGCCATATAGCTGAGCGGCAGGTCGTCGCGTGACGCGAACCGCAGTTCCTGGCTGACCTGGTGGTATTCCTCGCCAAGGGCGAGCGGCAATGCGGTGGAAGTGCCCACGACGCTGCCGCCCCCGTTGCCGGGCACGGCGATCGGATCGTTGAGCAGGTCATAATGGCGGGCGAAATAGCCCGTGGTCGAAGTCAGGGTGTTGTCGCCCAGCGCGATGTTGGCCTTCAGTTCGCCTTCGCCGAAATCATAGTTGAAGTAGGACGTATTGGCGGCGCTGTTCCAGTCCAGCTTGTTGTCGATGGCGCCGCCATTGGCCGCCAGGTAACGTCCGCAGGCGCCCGCCGCGGGGCCGAAGGCCGCGGGCGGCGGACAGTTGAGCAATTCGGTGTTGAACGTGCCCTTGTCGCGCATGCGGCCCAGGTCTATGCGGGCATCGATGGTGACCGCCGAGGACGGCGTCCATTGCGCGGCCACGCGGCCGATGGTGTCGTCGAGGGCGGGCCCTTTCTGGCCCGTATTCGCGTCGTTCACATAGCCGTTGGAACCGGACTGGCGAACCGCGACGCGAAACCGCAGATCGTCGCTGACCGGAAGATCGGCGCCGCCCTGAAACGAATACTCGCCATAGGACGGGGAATAGTAGGCGTCGAGGTCGACGCCGAATTCGCTGCCGGGCTTGCGCGTCGCGATGTTGAGCGCGCCGCCGATGGTGTTGTTGCCGAAAAAGGTCGTCTGGGGCCCGCGCAGCACTTCGATATGATCGTCGTCGAACAGCGCCATGCGCACGTCGCGCGACCGCCCGCGGTAAAGGCCGTCCACGAACGTCCCCACCGACTGCTCAAAGCCGATGTTCGCCGAAGAACCGATGCCGCGAATGGCGATATAGTCGGACGCGGGAGACTCGGAAATGCGGAAGCCGGGCTGGCGGATGGCGAAAGACTCCAGGCTCACGATCTCCTGCTGCTGCAGTTGTTCGCCGGTCACCGCCAGCAGCGAAACCGGCACGTCGTTCGAACGCTCGGCGCGGCCCGTGGCCGTCACCATCACGGTTTCGACAGCGCCCGATGCATCGGCCTGGGAGGCCGCCGCCGGGGCGTCCTGCGCCTTCGCGGACAGGGGCAGAACGAAGACAAGCGCGGAAGAAAGGCATAAAGCCGTCTTCGAGACCATGGCGAAACCCGCTTTCTGATGTGGGCGGTCCCGTCAGGAAGACCGCAAACGCAACGCCAGCGGATTTGCCCGAAATGTGTGACAGTGAGGGCATAAGCAGAATGATATGTTCTTATTTGCGGTATAAGCAGATTGCATGAGCATCCGCCCCGCCGAACTGCAGATCCTGGTCGTGCTTGACGCCATACTGGCGGAGGGCTCGGTGACCCGCGCCGCCAAGCGCCTCAACCTGACCCAGCCCGCCGTGTCGCAGACGCTGGCGCGCGCCCGCGCCCTGTTCGAAGATCCGCTGTTCGTGCGCACGAATGGACGGATGGCGCCCACCGCGCGCGCGGCGGCGCTCTCGGGCAAACTGGAGAGCTGGATGGAGGCCACGCGCGGCCTGTTTCAGCCGCTGGAGTTCAATCCGGCCACGCAAAAGCGAGATTTCGCGCTGGCGAGCAACGATTTCGCGGAATGCGCGCTGCTTCCGCCGGTGGTATCGGCCATGCGGCGGATGGCCCCGCATGTCACGCTGGCGCTGCGTTCGGTCGAGAGCGCCCCGCTGATGGGCGATGAGGTGCGCGAGGGCCGCATTCACCTGATTATCTCCGGCATCGCGCCGCCGCCCGGCTTTATCGAGGAAGCCCTGTACGAAGAGCATTTCGTGCTTCTGGCGCGCCACGGCCACCCGGCCCTGACCAAACGCCTGACGGCGGCGGCGTTCGCCGCGATGGACCATGCGCTTGTCTCGCCGCAGGGCGTCGGCCTGCGCGGGCCTGTTGACGACGCGCTCAAAACGCTCGGCCTCGCCCGGCGCGTCATGCTGTCGGTCTCCAAGTTCGCGAGTTTGCCGCGCCTGCTGGCCGGCAGCGACATCGTCGCGGCGGTGCCGTCCCGCTTCGCCGAAACCCCCGAGGCCAGTGCCTTTTGCGGTTCGGCGGCGCTGCCTTTTCCCCCGCCGAAATTCACCATGCGCCTGTCCTGGCATCCGCGCTTCGACGCCGATCCCGCGCATGCCTGGTTTCGGAACCTGGTCCTCAAACAGGTCCGGGCCACCGCGAGCCGGTCGTGATGTGCGTTCCATCCATCGGCAACCGTGCGGCGGCCCCCAATTTCGATGGATTTTCGTCCGGGAAAGGCTATCTGTGGTCCTGTTTTTCCTGGGTGATGCAAGTCGGGAACTTGTGTCGGCCCATATCCGGGACAAACAGGAACGTTGAAATAATGAAGTAAAACAAAGTGCTGAATCACAAATTCGCCGTCGCCCCCATGATGGACTGGACGATAAATCCTTTATTTCCAAGCATTTAACAAATTTCGTGCACACGGTGTGCACACTCGCCGTTCGCGTTTCTGCTGCTTTTCGTTCGTTTTCTCTCCTGTACTCCAGCGCATTTTCCTATCTCGTGGAGTCGCGTCAGCGGCGGCGGGACGCATCAAACTGCAAAGCACTGCGGGGAGCATGCGAGAAGCGCCTCGCACTAGAGAAGTGCAATAACGATCCAGTTGAGATCGACCGCATGTCAAAGCACCTGCTCTGCTGCACGCCGGCGGCTAGAGGGCCAGACGATGCAGGCGCTGCCACCGGGCGTCTTGGCGCAGTTCCGGCGCGGCCTCGGCAATTCGCGTCAGCACCTCGGCCAGACCATGGGGCGGTCGTTGCGCGCTGTCCTCGACGATCTTATCCATCAGCATCAGGGTGTCTGGTGGGTAGCGCCTAGTGAGGTCGGCATGGCCTCGTTCGCCTTCATTACCGAACTGGAAGACAAAAATGTCGGTTTCCGGCGAAGCTACCAGGAAGTCCGCCACCAGCTTCAGGCCGGCCGGAAACCTGGCGTCCAATTCTTCCAGGAACAGCACCAAGGTGCGGGCGGTATGGGCCGTCTGGAATTGGCGTTCGCGCGGCCACACCGTGCGGAAGAAGGGTACTACCATCTTGTCCCATCCGACTTCCTTTGCCCGTGTACGCAGGAAGGCGCGCGCAGGCTCTCAACATCGTCGATATCGATGTTGAGAGCCTGCGCGCTTTGGCCTCAATCAGGATATGGAGGGTGTCGTCATGGTCATGGGCATAGGCGTCGGTCTGGCGCGGCTTGGCCGCCTTGGAATTCATCTCGACGCGAAAACCGGCCTGGGTGAAGAAGTCACCCACTTCCGTCTCGAATTCGCGCCAACGTTCCGTTGCCACTGATGGCTCCTATGGTCCGCTGGACGTCACGCGGTGGGCGTCGCCATGGCGCGGATAACGTTGGCGATCTTGCCCGCTTCCGCTTCGGTCAGGTCGTAGGGCAAACCCGCCACCATGATGGTGGTGTCAGGCCGGATAGGAATGGACAGCGTGTTGGCGGACGGACGCGGCGCGACCACTTCCGAAACCTCCGGCGCGCCGGCGCGCGGCGCCGCGTCCTTTTTGGGCGCAGGCTTGCGGTCGCGGGTTTGGGCGCTGGGCCGGAAGCCGAGCGGGTTGTCGAGATAGGAGGTGAAGTCCTCCAACGCCGAGCGCAGGCGACTGAGATAGGTGTTGAGACTGCCCGGCGTATAGCCCTTGCCTTCCAAGTTGGTGAAGCGACGCATAACCGTGTCCAAGTCGAGCTTGGTCACGTCCTGGGCTTCTTCGTCGCTGAGAATGCCCAGCACCCGGTTCACGGCCGCCTTGCGTGCCGCGACCGTAGCTTTGGGCATGATCCCCCGATCGGCGAGCCAATCGAGAAACTCGATGAAATCCTGTCTAGTGCGCTTTTCGGTCATTCTGCCATCTCCGTGGCGAAACCACTACATTAGACAATGTCTAATATCAAGAATTTTGACATAGGCGGCCACTCGAGCTCATTTTCTGCCGAAAAAGCAAATATAACTGGCTGTTTCGACGCATTGTGGAGTAGTGTCGAATATCAATACCTATCAATGTGATATGTCGAAACATGTTAATGGCGCTTCATGAGTTTTGACCCAGCCAAGCCGTACAACGACCTCCCGCCGCTGCCGCCGGCGTCGGAGATCGAAACCCGGCGCACCTTGAAGGCCTGCGTGGCCGCCCGCACCGCACTGGCGGAGCTCAACATGGCCGGCAGCCTCATTCCCAACCAGACCATGCTGATCAACAGCATACCGACTCTGGAAGCCCAGGCCAGTTCGGAAATCGAAAATATCGTCACCACCGCCGACCAACTCTTCCAGGCGGCCACAGATGGGGATGCGCAAGCAGACCCGGCCACCAAGGAAGCCCTGAAGTATCGCAGCGCGCTCTATATCGGCGCCCGGCTCCTGCAACGCCGGCCGCTGAACACCACCATGGCGGCCACCATCTGCAGCCTGATCAAGGGGGCGGAATTGGACGTGCGCACCACGCCCGGCATCGCCCTGGTTAATCAGAAGACTGGCGCGGTGATCTACACACCGCCGGAAGGCGAAAAGCTCCTGCGCGACCTGCTCGCCAATTGGGAGCAGTTCCTGCATGGCGCCGAAGGTATCGATCCGCTGATACGCATGGCTGTGGGGCATTACCAATTCGAGGCCATCCATCCCTTCATCGATGGCAATGGTCGAACCGGCCGTGTCCTCAACCTACTTTACCTGGTGGACCAGAAGCTGCTGGAGATCCCCGTTCTTTATCTCAGCCGCTACATCATCAAGAACCGGGCCCGCTATTACGACCTTCTCCTCAATGTGACGGTGTCCCAGAGCTGGGAAGACTGGGTTCTATACATCCTGGAAGCTGTACGGGAGACCGCGACCTGGACCACCGCCAAGATCACCGCGATCCGCGACCTTCTGAATCAGACTGGCGAGACCATCCGCCAGAAACTGCCGCGGATCTATTCCAGAGAGCTGGTGGAAGCGATCTTCGCCCAACCTTATTCACGCATCGGCAATCTGGTGGATGCCGGGATCGGCCAGCGACAGACCGTGTCGTTGTATCTTAAGGTGCTGTGCGAGATCGGCGTGCTGGAAGAACACAAAAGCGGACGCGAGAAGCTCTTTATCAATCCTGCCCTGCTGGCAGTACTGACCGACCGACGCTGAAATTGCTAATGACCATACCCCGGCAAACCATCAACGACGTCAGACGCACGGACCCTGTCAACGAATGGACCGCCAAGATTGCCGATGCCGGGCGGCGCCGCTTCCTGAGTTATGGGGCTGATTTTGATACCCGCGCAATCATTCTGGAAATGGAAATTCAGCCCGACTGGGAAGATAAAATTAAGGCGCTTTGGGAGAAGAACAAAGCCGCGGTCGAACATGATCTGAAGCTGGAGTTTGGAGAAGCCTTTCACCAACAGAAAGTAGCCAACTTTATTGCCATTAAGTCAGCCCCCTTCTCGATCCTCTCCTACCACAACAACCTGTTTCATCAGATCCGGCGCGCCTTCATTCAGATCCTTTATTATCCAGCATTGGTCGGAGCTTGCGCCCTGGGCGAACGAATGCTCAATCACTTGTCCTGGATCTGCGCGACGATTTCCGGGGTACAACGCCTTATTGGGTGTGAAGTGAAACCGTGCACAAACTGTGCACACTGCGCCCGTTTCCCGGCGTAGCAGCAGGAACAGACGCCGGTAGCCGAACCGCCGCCGTTCCGAGGCCAGTTCCTTCAACCGCTGTGACCTGAGCCCCATCTTTCATCCGGCGGGAAGTAGAG
>JAAVUU010000021.1 GCA_018449595.1 Rhizobiales bacterium dw_265 | reverse complement strand
TTCAGGCCGCGTCGCGAAGCGAAGCGATGTCGATGACGAAGCGATATTTGACGTCGTTTTTCAGAACCCGCTCATAGGCCTGGTTGACGGCCTGGATCGGGATCATCTCGATATCGCTGACGATGCCGTGTTCGGCGCAGAAATCGATCATCTCCTGGGTTTCCGCCATGCCGCCGATGCCCGAGCCGGTCAGGTTCTTGCGGCCGCCGATCAGGCTGACGCCGGTGACGGGCGGCTCGATCGCCGTCAGCACGCCCACCATCACCATGGTGCTGTCGCGCTTCAACAGCGCCAGATAGGGATTGACGTCATGGCCGACCGGAATCGTGTTCAGCAGGAAATCGAAGCTCAGCGCATGTGCCGCCATGGCGTCCGTATCGCGGGACAGCAGCACTTCGTCGGCGCCCAGCCGCTTGGCGTCCTTGCCCTTTTCCGGCGAGGTGGTGATCATCACCACATGGGCGCCCAGCGCCTTGGCGAATTTCACACCCAT
>JAAVUU010000020.1 GCA_018449595.1 Rhizobiales bacterium dw_265 | reverse complement strand
TTCGACGCCACCATCAAGACCAACATCTATGCACCCTTCTGGATCATCCGGACGGCGCTGCCCCATCTCAAGCCGGGTTCGGTGATCATCGCCACCACGTCGGAGCAGGCCTATGACCCGTCGCCCGAGCTTTACGATTATGCCCAGACCAAGGCCGCCACCATGAATTACGTGAAATCGCTGGCCAAGCAACTGGGCCCCAAGGGCATCCGCGTCAATGGTGTGGCGCCCGGGCCGATCTGGACGCCGCTGCAGGTGTCGGGCGGCGCCAGCATGGAGAAGCTGGAGACGTTCGGCGGCCAGACGCCGCTGGGCCGCCCCGGTCAGCCTGCCGAACTGGCGTCGATCTATGTCCAACTGGCGGCCAGCGATGCCAGTTACGCCAACGGCCAGATTTATGGTTCATCGGGCGGCGACGGCCAGCCCTGACAGCACGGTGTTTTCATGTCCAAGACCGTTGGCGATTTCATTCTCGGGCGGATTGCCGCTTGAGGCGTACATCGCGGTTTCGGCTATCCCAGTGATGGCACAAACGGCATCACCACGGCGTGGGGCCG
>JAAVUU010000019.1 GCA_018449595.1 Rhizobiales bacterium dw_265 | reverse complement strand
CCCACCGTAAGTCCGACGCCATAAAGCACCAGCATCGCGGTGACGAAGACCGCGGAGGCCTGCGTCTGCAACTTCAGGATCGGCACGATATAGGTGAAGACGGTGAACATCGCGCTGGCGCCCAGCACGGTGAGCGCGAGTGCCCCCAGCACGGATCCGCGCCGCAGGACGCGCAGTTCCGACGCGATGTCCGCCCCTTCGACCCGCAGGGGCGGCAAGGCCAGACGCAGCGACAGCATGGCGATCGCGCCCACGCCGGCGATGCCCCAGAAAGCCGCGCGCCAACCCAGTACCTCCCCGATCCAGGCCGCCAGCGGCACACCGCCGATGGTCGCGATGGTGAGGCCGGAGAACATGGCCGCCACCGCGGCCGCGCGACGCTCTGGCGGGACGACGCCGGCCGCCACCACTGACCCGACACCGAAGAAGGCGCCGTGGTTCAGGGAGGTGATGATGCGCGCGGCCATCAGCGCCTCATAACTGCCGGCGATGGCGGACAGGAGGTTGCCGAGAGTGAAGATTCCCATCAGGCCCACCAGCAGCGTCCGGCGCGGAACGCGGGCCAGGCCCAGCGTCATCAGG